>CAWDEI010000001.1:0-768039 GCA_963801315.1 uncultured Acidimicrobiales bacterium
CTCTTGAGGCTCTTCGGATTTCAGGGTCTTCCGGTATTTGCGGGGTCTAGCAGGCTCCCGACCGGGGACTTCGAGTAATCCGGCGGGATCCACCGCATAGACACAGAGGCGCTTCAGTCTTTTTGTGTGACGAAAAAGAGAATCATCCACGCCTCTGTGTACGTCGATCCTACCGAGATCGTTAAGCATCTCGTGGGGCTGAAAGACGTTCGTGTCATCTCCTACGCACGGCGGGGTCCGGCAGGCGAGATCACGATCGAACAGGAGATCTCAGATCCGTGCTGTCGGGTGTGCGGCGGCCGAGCCTGGGTGAAGGACCGCCCGGTCGTGTCGTATTTCGACCTGCCCTTCGGCGGGGTTCAGATGACGGTGCTTTGGAAGAAGCACCGGCTCTTTTGTCCGTCAACGACATGTCCGGAGAAGTCCTACACGCTCGGTGACCACCGCATCGCCGCTGTCGGCTGCATGCTCACGACCAGGGCGGCCAAGTGGGTGGTGAAGCAGATCGGAGCTGGCCAGACCGTGAGCCACCTAGCGCGCGAGCTCGGCTGCTGCTGGGACGTCATAAACACCGCGATGCTCATCTACGGCACTGCGCTTTTAAACGCCGACACCAAGCGCTCAAAAGAGACGACGGCCATCGGCCTAGACGAGACGCTGATTGTCCGAGAAGGCCCCTTCAAGAAAAAGTCGTGGTCGACGACGGTCTGTGACGTCGCCAATCACCAGCTCATAGATGTGCTCCCCACCAGGGACTTCACACAGGTCGCAGGCTGGTTGCGCCGCAGGCCCCACCACGTGAGAGAGAACCTCGAGTACGGCTGTTTGGACATGTCTCGGACCTACAACGCCGTGTTCAGAGTCGTCACCCCGAAGGTGACAAGGGTCATCGACCGCTTCCACGTGATGCGCCACGCCATCTACGCGGTCGACCAGGTCCGTCGCAGAGTCCAGCAGCAGAGCCTCGGTCACCGAGGAAGAAAAGACGATCCGCTCTACCGGGCGAGAAGGCTGCTCGTGATCAAACAGACCGGCACCGACCCCGAGCTTTCTGAACGCCTCGAGGCTCTTCTGGCATTGGGCGACCCCGACGGCGAGGTGGCCTTCGCCTACGGCGTCAAAGAGGCCGTCGCTCAGTTCTACGAGACCGCGGATCCTGCCCAGGCCGAAGACCTGTTGAGAGACATCATCGACCACGGCCTGAAACGATCTGCGCCCTACGAGGTGAGAACCCTCGCAAGGACGCTTCAGAACTGGTTCGACCAGATCCTCGCCTGGCACGAAGCGAAGGTGTCGAACGGCCCGACAGAAGGCATGAACAACCTGTTGAAACGCATCAAGCGCGTCGCATTCGGGTTCACCAACTTCAAGAACTTCCGGATGAGGGCTCTGCTCTACGCCGGCAAGCCCAACTTCAGGGTCCTCGACTCGATTGTGGTTACATGACCCCTCAGGAGAGACGGCTCTCCCCGCAAATACCGGAAGAGCCGGATTTCAGCCAGGTGCGCCGTTCGCGAGAGTTAGCGTTCGACGCCTGGTGGACCGGAACGTGCCTCACTAACCCGATCTGGGATACGCGCTGTAGTCATTGGGTGGCAGCGTTACCGGGAAGTTTCGCTCCCCATCTGCTACCCCGTCGACCCGACGGCACTCGCCCACGTTGAGGAGGCCCTTCTTCGAGCCAGGTAGCTTGAGAGGCATAGTTGTTAAGCAGACGGCAGGCATCCGGCGAGCTTTCTTCGATCACTTGATCGCACGCGACCACGTGCTGATGCCTCGCGCCGGTCTCGTCCACCGCGAGGACCCGACGACACTGTTCACGGGATCGGGGATGCAGCCGCTGATCCCCTACTTGCTCGGTGCTCCCCATCCGGCTGGCGACAGGTTGGTCAACTCACAGCCCTGCTTTCGTGCCGAGGACATCGACGAGGTGGGTGACACCCGTCACACGACCTTCTTCGAGATGCTCGGGAACTGGAGCCTCGGCTCTTACTTCAGGGCAGAGCAGCTGTCGAACCTCTTCCAGTTCTTAACCAGTACGCTTGGCCTGGACGCGGCCCGCCTCTACGTCACGGTCTTCTCCGGTGCCGAACGTTGGGGCATCCCCAGTGACGACGAGTCCGGCCGGATCTGGTCCGATCTATTCTCGGGGGCGGGCATCGAGGCCACGAGGGTCGAGCTGCTCACTTCAGAACGGGCGGCAGAGATCGGTGGAGGTGGCGCCCGGATTAGCTTCTACGACGAGTCGGCATGCTGGTGGAGCCGCTCACCCTCGCCTGAGGCCATGCCGGTCGGCGAGCCGGGCGGCCCGGACTCTGAGGTGTTCTTTCTGTTCGAGCAGGTGACGCACGATCCCGCCTTCGGCGCCAATTGTCACCCGCACTGCGACTGTGGTCGTTACATCGAGCTCGGGAACTCCGTGTTCATGCAGTACCGCCGAACCGAGGACGGGTTCGAGGAACTCCCCCAGCGCAATGTCGACTTCGGTGGCGGACTCGAGCGCCTGGCGATGGCCGCCCTCGACTCCCCTGACATCTTCTGCATCGACCTTCTCTCGCCGCTCGTCGAGAAGGTCGGGGGACTAGCCGGAGTCTCCTACGAGGAGAGGGAGACCCCGCTTCGGATCATCGCCGATCATGCCCGCTCCCTCGTGTTCCTGGCCGCCGACGGGGTTGTGCCCTCGAACACGGCCCAGGGCTACGTGATGCGGCGCTTCGCACGGCGAGCGCTTCGCCAGGGTCACGCGCTCGGCATCACCGAGGATGTGTTCGGACCGCTCGTGGCCGCTGTCGTCGCCGCCTACGGGGAGGCCTACCCCGAGCTCGGCGAGCGCGAAATCGCCATCACGGAAATCCTCGAGCGTGAAGAGACGCTGTTTAGCCGCACCCTTTCTCGCGGCGTACGGGAGTTCAACAAGCTGGCCGGCACGAGGCTGACGGGGGATGCAGTCTTCACGTTGTTCGACACTTACGGCTTCCCCCCGGAGCTCAGCGTCGAGGAGGCCACCACCTCGGGCGTTCCCGTCGACCCGTCATGGCAGGAGCGCTACGACGATCGCATGAAGGAGCAGCGCGATCGATCCAAGACGAGCGCAAAGGGCCTCTTCAAGGGGGGCTTGGCCGACCAGTCCGAGGCCACCACGGGCCTTCACACCGCCACCCACCTCCTCTACAAGGCGCTCAGGCTGGTGCTTGGCGATCACGTCGTGCAGCGCGGAAGCAATGTGACGGGGGAGAGGCTGCGTTTCGACTTCTCGCATCCGGCGAAGATGACCCCTGAGGAGCTCTCCGAGGCCGAGAGGATCGTCAACGAGGCGATCGCTCGGGACTGGCCGATGAGCTTCCGAGAGCTGCCGACCGCCCAGGCCTTCGCCGAAAGCGCACTCGGCGCCTTCGGCGATAAGTACGGCGACATCGTGAAGGTGTATACGGTCGGCGATCCCGACGGCGACTGGTACTCGAAGGAAATCTGCGGCGGACCCCATGTAAAGCACACGGGGGTGCTCGGGCGCTTCCGCATCCTGAAGGAAGAGTCCTCGAGCTCGGGGGTACGCCGAATCCGGGCCGTCGTCGACCGGGACGGGCACAAAGAAGGCGAGGCGGCGCCATGAAGGACGCAGAACCGGGAACGTCGGTTGGCTCCGGCTGACAACGACGGTCGCAACTGCGCTGTCATCGCCGATCGAACACCGCACGTTAGACACCTTTATGGTTGACATGATGATGTGGTCTGAGTTTCTCAGAACCCCAAGATTTCCCGGACGAATTCCGCTTCTCAGCCCGGCCCGGCAAAGTCAGGCGCGTGCTCCAGCGCCAGGTGCACTTTGCGCGCAAGACCGGCTCGGTGAATGAGACGGATCAGTCCAAAGTAGGTGGCACCCGGGCTGACATCGATCGCCGTACCGTTCGTCTTAGGAGTGAGCTCAACATTTGCACGTTCGAGCCAGTTCCCCGCCACAAGGACCGTATTTGGGCCCCCTTGGAATTTCGTGCCGAACCCTGTTGCCCTCATGGAGGGCGTAACGGTATAGCGCGAACCCAGCTCCCTCCGGAGCACCGCGCTCACCTCTTCAGTCGTGACGTCTGATCGGAGAAGGGTGATCTTGGACACGAGGTAGTCCTTACTTTCAAATGTGGGCTCATTTCACCCAGACGAGTATCGTACTGTCCCCGACGTGGAGCGCACTCGGGACCGACCATCAGCGAGGGAGCGATGGCGGGAGCCCGAACAAACGGAAACACTTCCTTGTCGAAGCCCGTAATTGCGCAGATCCGGTCGCCGGTGAGGGTGAGGACGAGGAGGCTCGTGCCTTGGCTCATGTCGGTCGAGGTGCGAAGGAAAGCACCGAATGCCAGTTGACCGTTTGCACGCGTCGCTGGCACCAGGTCATATGCGTAGCGGCCCTCGCCGAAGATGCGGGCGAAGAATTGAGCCACGATGTCGCGACCTTGGAATTCGAGGGGAACTGGTGGCATCGAGATCAAGACATCATCGGTGAGCAATGCGACCAACGCCGCGACATCGCCGGACTCATACGAGGCGACGAACCTTTCCACGAGCGCTCGCTCCCTGGGGGAGTCGGGGCCTGGCGACTGACCCTCACCCGTCGGAGGCATTAGATGCTGAAGGCTGGTCCTTGCCCGCTTCAGGGCACTGTTGACCGAATCGACGGTCGAGTCAAGCATGTCGCCCACCTCGTCGGCGTGGAACCCGAGCACGTCGCGCAGGATGAGCACGGCCAGCTGGCGAGGGGGCAATGCTTGGAGTGCCGTCACGAAAGTTAGGGAGATCGCTTCAGTCTCTTCGTAGCGGGCCTCCGGGCCGAGCGGCGTTGGCAACCTCGATGCGAGCTTGGACCTCGCGGGTCTGTGGGGCGGCAAGTTTGGGGTCCATGCCTGCCCGGATCGCAGCGATGAGGCGGTCCAGTTCGATTTCCAATCGACGCCGACTTTGGCGGGCCTGGGTCACTTCGGCCGGCTCTGCTTCGGCTCTGTAGTCGGCTTCGAGCATGGATTGGACGGTGGCGTCGATGTGGGCGGGATCGGCAAAAGTTCGAGCCAGTGGTCGACGACTGCGTGGATGCGCTCTTCGCGTACAGCGTAGGTGGGTGGGTGTCCGGGAACTGATGTCGTGGCGTAGTCGGGCCGGGTGGTGGTGTATCGGTAGTAGGTCTTGGCGCACCGCCTCCGGCGGATTGCCCTCTGAACTGTGTCTCACGCCTCCGCCACACCCAGCGTAATTCGATGCTGACTTCGCCCAACCGACCGAGGTAGGCGGCTACGAATTCGTCGTCAGTCACGATTGCCAGAGGCCCTTTGACGTGGCGGATAGCGCTTGTTTTTCAAAACCCTGTCACTGCCTAGCGCAATCGTTGTGAGCAAAGGGTGACAATGCCTCTGTCACCAGTTCGGTGAGGAGTCGCGCGTAAGTCCCCTCCGGGTCTAGATCAGGGTCGTAAATCGTGATGTCCAGTCCGACCGCTCCAGGAACGAGAGGAGCGAGAAGTGCGAGAAGGTCCTCGGCCGAGAGGCCATTGTCGGCGGGGCTGTCCACTGCGGGCATGATGGATGGATCGAGAATGTCGACGTCGAGGTGGATCCAGTATCCATCCAGCAGATCCAGCGGGAGCGCAGCGAGCACCTGGGCGGCGACCCGAGGAGGCCCACTGGATCGGATGGCTTCGGCCGGCATCACGAAGGCCAACGCGTCGCCGACTTCCTCCAGATGCTCGTCGTCGCTCCTACTACCGAGATGCGCGGTGTCTTCCGTTCGGAAGTACGGTCGGTGTTCATCGATGTCGGCGACTGAGTCCCAGTGACGACCGACGACCGCAGCAAGGTCCTCTCCGCCGAGGCTGCCGCACTCGTGACTGTTTCCGGGATGGCGGAAGTCTGTATGGCCGTCCAGGTGGATCAGCCCGAACCGGCCACGCTGCGAAAAGGGCGAGCCCGATTCCGACCAGCAGGCTGCAGTCACCGCCGAGGGTGAGTACCTTTTCGTCGCGATCGATGCATGCCCCAACCCGTTCGGATAGGCGTCGGGCGTGGTCCACGATCGCCTCCTGGTTCCGAAGGCGCGATCGTTGAGGATCGAGGTCATCTCGATACCTTCCGGCTAGCACGACGCCACTGTCTCGAGCTCCGGACGCCACGAGACGCCGGTAGAGCCCCGCTTCGCGAAGCGCATCCGGGGCCTTCGCCGTTCCCGGCACGCTGCCTGGTTCTGGAGGGCGAAGGCCAAGGTTCGATGGTGCCGAGATGATGGAAAGCATGGACCCTTTAAAGCCGAGCCGAGAGGGCCTCATCCACTGCGGGCTGTTTGGGAAGTATCTGTTGATTGACCCTCAGCCAATGAATCACCACCGTGCATGAAACTCACAATCAAACCCGCGTGTCGGATGTGGTCGTCGTCCCGAAGGCAGGCGTTAACCGCCACCGAGGGTGGGACGGACCTCAATGGATCCGTATGTGGCTGCCGGAATGCGGGCGGCCCACGCCAGGGCGTCATCGAGGCTGGTGCAATCGATGAGGAAGTAGGCGATTGGGCTGGAGGTGTCATCCCCATCGCTTGAGGGCGGCCCGCCAACTACCGTCGACGCGCCGGCAGTTACTCGTACCGTCTTGGAGTCGCTTGGGGCAGCGAACTGGCCCATATCGACGAACACGCCGGCCTCTCCCATCGCCCGCCCTAGCAGCGGGTATTGGGCGGCGGCGTCAGGGCCTGGGGTGAGGCCGCGGTCCAAATATGCCAAGCACATAAATTTCATCGTTCGATCTCCTTAAGCCTCAGCTACTTACGGGATCTGCTCCCACCAGTTAAAACACCGCACGAACATCAGATTCATCGATCAATGCCGAGGATCTCTCGACTTGCGTCGCGAGTGCACGATGGGCGTCTGTTGCGGTTAGAGATCACGACATCACCAGTTCAGCGAGGTGGGCCAGTGAGCCGTCAAGGTGATCAGGCGAGAAGGGAGGGAACTTGCCACCTCGGCGCGCCTCTTCGGGTACAGCCGACCAATCGTAAGAGAGCCTGACCTCGCTGATCGACGGCCCCAGCGCAGCCAGGTCGTAGCGCCAGATCCATCCGCCGAATCGGACGTTGCCGTCGCCCGGGTCGTAACCTGGTTCCCACGAGATGGCGCGTGGCGGATCGAACACCTCCACCCGATTGACCATCTCGTAGTCCCCATTCGGATGGTTGGCGTGGTACATCGCCATCCGAAAGAGCTGCCCTGGCGCTGCGATCGATGCCTGCTCGAGCGGTTCTCGGACCCAACCGGTCCCGTCGATTGCGGCGTGCCTAGCCGGATCAGCGAGGACGGCGAAGATGACCTCAGCAGAGGCGTTGATGGTGGTGGTCGACGTCAGGATCTCGTTCGTCATGAATGCTTCTTTCCATTCAAATGCTGTTACGGATGCGTGATGGTTCGCGGGAGACCGAATGTGGCGAACAGACTCTTGTCGCCAAACCTCGTGATCGAGGACACGCGAGCACCCGCAACTGAGACAACGAAGATCCCACCCGCTCGATGGACGTCGGCGTGTGGGTCCGGACGGTAGTAGCCAAAGGCGGGAGCGTTGTTGGCTCGCGTCGGGACCACCTTGACATCGTTGCCCCAGACCCGACCGAGGAACTCCGCGATGGCGCGGGGCCCCCGGAATTCGAACGGTTCCGGTGGCATCGTCATCAGCGCGTCGTCGGTGAGCAGCGCGACGACCCGCTCGAGGTCGCCACGCTGAAGCGCGTCGACGAAGCGCTCGACGGTCTCGGCCTCGTGGCGGGACCGGGGGAGAGTCACGTGGTCGGGATCTCGGGAGGGCTCGAAGCCAGCTCGGGCCCGCTGAAGGGCGCTGTTCACCGACGCTGGCGTCGAGTCGAGTATGTCCGCGACCTCAGCCGCGGAGAACCCCAGGACGTCGCGCAGGACGAGAGCGGCACGTTGGTTGGTCGGAAGACGCTGGAGCCCGGCCACGAACGAGAGAGCAATCGACTCTCTTGCCTCGTAGCGGGCCTCGGGACTCGACTCGACATCGCCGATCAGAGCGTCGGGGTACGGCTCGAGCCACCACGGCTCATCCGAGGTGGACGCGTTGGCGAACGGTGAGTCCGGAGTGATAGCGCTGGAGGCCGTCGGGCGGCGCGAGGTGTCACGTAGGTAGTTGAGGCAGCGGTTGGTGGCGATGCGGTACAGCCACGCCCGAAGCGAGCGGCCGTCGAAACGATCGAGTGCTTGCCAAGCTGACAACAGGGTCTCCTGGAGTAGATCCTCGGCGTCTTGGAACGATCCGAGGATGCGATAACAGTGGACATGGAGCTCCCGGCGGTATGGGTCGGTGAGCTCGGCGAAGGCGCCGCTGTCGCCGGACTGGGCCCGGGCGAGCACCGAATCGGTCATCGATTCATCCCTTCTTCTCCGTAGACACCTTCTCTACACAATCCAACACCGTCAGAGCGCCAGATTCATCGCTCTCAGTGCCATTGCCCAATGTCTTCCGCCTCGCGGGTCTGGTGAGGAGGCGCTGTCATGGCTCGTCAGGGCGAAACCCGCACACCGGCGCACGTAATTTGCTTGGAGGGTGTGTCGTCACTCGACCAGAACACGTCGCCGTGTGTGGCCGGCGGCGGGGACCGGGGAGACAAGAGTCAGCCGCTCTGGTTGATCATTTTCCAAAGTCGATTCGTCGCGAGAAGCCGGGGTTCTCGCTCATCACGGGCATGCCTAACACCAATGACCTGACGAATTCATCGGTGAAGTTCTGGGTCGGTCGGTGTTTGAACTGTCGGAGAAGCAAACTCGCCGTTTCCCGGCGTCAGACCCAGGGAGGACCCGATGGCCCAGTCCAAGTCAATAGAGGCAACTTCCGATCGGCAACCGCTCGGTTCCACCGCGGGACCCGTGTCGACAAGCGTGCTCTCGTCAGATGGTCGGACCAGCCCAAATGAGGTTCGGCGCTGGCGCGCCTTCCCCCTGTTGGTGGCCGCCTACTTCATGACCATCGTCGATCTCACGATTACCAACGTCGCCCTGCCCACGATCGGGGTCAAACTCCACTTTCCCGAGGCAGACCTTCAGTGGGTAGTCACCGCATACGGCCTGAGCTTCGGAGGTTTCTTGCTCCTAGGAGGCCGTGCCGCCGATCTTCTCGGCAGGCGACGTCTTCTCATGATTGGGCTGGCCATCTTCACCGCAGCGTCGCTCGCCTGCGGGCTGGCCGCGTCCGACACGTTCCTTATCATCATGCGAGGAATCCAGGGTTTCGGGGCCGCCGTGGTATTGCCTGCTGCTCTGTCCATCGTGATGAACATGTTCCCCGAGGGGGCCGAGCGCAACAAGGCCCTTGGCATTTGGGGGGCGATGGGTGCCATGGGGGCCACGGTGGGATGCCTCGCTGGCGGCCTGCTCACCCGTTACGTCGGCTGGGAGTCCATCTTCTTCCTCAACGTCCCCATTGGCGTGGTGGCGCTCGGCCTCGCCCGCAGAGTGGTACCCGAGAGCCGCCTCCGTGTCGCAAGTCGCCGCTTCGACGTGGCAGGAGCGACTTCAATCACCAGTGCCTTGGTC
This sequence comes from uncultured Acidimicrobiales bacterium, assembly GCA_963801315.1. Taxonomy (GTDB): domain Bacteria; phylum Actinomycetota; class Acidimicrobiia; order Acidimicrobiales; family CAVXTF01; genus CAVXTF01. Next base: position 9,566 of record CAWDEI010000001.1, read on the forward strand.
CTCTTGGTCTATGCCGTCTCAGAGGCGCCCCAGATCGGTTGGGGAGCGACGCGCACGGTGGCCATGCTCTTGTCTGCCGCGGCCCTGCTGGTCACGTTCTTCGTCATCGAGTCCCGAGCGGTGGCACCGCTGTTGCCGATGCGGCTGTTCCGTTTAAGCACGGTGGCTGGTTCCAACGTGGTCGGCTTCCTCTTGGGGGCGAGCTTCTTCGCCTTCATCTTCGTGGGAACTCTCTACATGCAGCAGGTGCTTGGCTACTCGGCGCTCAAGACGGGCCTCGCCTGGTTGGCTGCTTCGGTCACCTCGGTGGCTTTTGCCGGACTCTCCCAGATGTTGGTCACCAAGACGTCGGCCAAGATGGTGATGGCCTTCGGGATGGCCCTGATCGGCGCCGGAATCATCTGGGCGACCCAGATCCCCAGCGACGGGAACTTCTGGCACAACCTGGCCGGGCCATTCTTTCTGTCGGGCATGGGAACCGCCTTCGCCTTCATCCCGGTCTCCATCGGCGCCCTAGCGGGAGTGAAAGAACGCGACGCCGGAGTGGCATCGGGCCTCCTGAACACCTCGCAACAACTCGGTGGTGCCATTGGAGTCGCCATCGCCTCATCGATCGCCGCATCTCGCTTCCACACCCTCGTCCATCACAGCTACTCGTCGGCTGCCGCGCTCACCGGAGGCTTCCAGTGGGCCCTGTGGCTCTGCGGTCTGACCGGCCTGGCTGCTGTACCTGTGACATTCGTGCTCATCCGGCGTTCCGAGATGGCCAAGGCGGTCGCCCAGAGCCAGAGCCAGAGCCGGGAAGTGGCGCCGGCGGCCGCGTAGCAGACGTCCGAGCGACATAGCCGAATCGAGAACACAGAGACCTTCGCTTCACCAACTTTCGAACTCAACAAGGAGGAATACCATGACAGGACGCCAACTCTCAGGGACAACCGCTCTGGTTACCGGGGCAAGTCGAGGCTTCGGGAGGGCGACCGCCGTGGCGCTGGCCGCACTCGGAGCCGATGTGGTCGGCGTGGCTCGCAGTGAGCGCCAGTTGAACGAGCTCAAGAGCGAATTGGGTCACCGCTTGATCCCAGAGGTCGCCGACGTGAGCGATGCGGGAGTTGCGCAACGACTCCTTTCGCACTATCGGCCCCAGACGATCGTGCTGAACGCCGGGGCGCAGCCGGTCATCGGCCCGCTCCAAGAACAGACCTGGGAAACGTTCTCCACGAACTGGAATACCGACGCATACCAGGTCTTCCACTTTGTTCGTGAAGCTCTCACGGAGCCAATCGAGCCGGGGTCTGTCGTGGTCAGCGTCTCGAGCGCCGCGGCCCTGCGAGGCTCACCGCTGAGCGGCGGCTACGCCGGCGCCAAGGCCACGGTACGTTTCATCAGCGCGTATGGGGGTGCCGAGGCCGCGCTGCGAAATCTCGGACTACGGTTCGTGGCCGTCCTGCCGGTGCTCACTCCGGCGACAGACCTCGGTGCAGGAGGGGTGTCCGCCTATGCCCAACGTGCCGGGATCAGCGTCGAGGCATTCGAAGACCAGCTCGGACCGGTGCTCACTCCCGAGCACTTCGCCAAGACGATCACCGACGTCGCCTGCGATGACAGCTACTCCGCCGACGCTTATCTGCTGACGGCAACCGAGCTACGTCCCCTCGACTGAGCTGCCGCGGCCCCCGGCCCCACCGACCACCACAGAATTAAACAGCAAGGAGCAAAGAGATGGACGATCTACTCGAAACAGCGATCACCGCTCATGGTGGCTTGGACCGATGGGACCAGATCGCCACGATCACCGTCGACGCCTCGATTGGTGGCGCCTTCTGGTCCTTTAAGAACCAGAACGACGCGCTCAAGCAGATCCGCTTCGAAGTAGAGACGAAGCGGCAACGGCTGACGATGGACTTCATCGGTCAGGACAAGCGCTCGGTTTTCGATTCCGATCGGGTCGAGATACGGCGCAGCGGGGAGCTCGTCGAGGCGCGTGACGACCCTGAGAGGTCCTTTGACGGTCATGAGTTCGAGACGCCGTGGGACGACATCCACCTCGCCTATTTCACCGGCGAAGCCCTGTGGACGTATCTGAACACTCCGTTCCTCTACACGACGCCTGGGTTCAGCACCGAAGAGATAAGCCCGATCGACGTTGATGGTGAGACGTGGCGGCGGCTCAAAGTCACGTTCCCTGAGCACATCAAGACCCATACCCGCGAGCAGGCTTCGTGCTTCGGCCCCGACGGGCTCCTGCGACGGCACGACTTCACCATCGACATCCTCGCTGGAGCACCCGGTCAGCTCTATGCCACCGGTTATCGCGACGTCGACGGCATCATCATCCCGACCACGCGGCGCGCTTGGCAAGGCGACAACCACGTCCCCGAGCTTTTGATGATTGTCATCGACATGGGTGAGATCACGATCCGCTGATGTCGCCTCCGGGACTCTCACAGACAGCCCCATAACAATCTCTGCAGAAAGGGTAGGACCGTGCGCAAACTAATCGAATCGGTTCTCGTCTCGCTCGACGGAGTTATCGAGGCGCCCGAACGGTGGGCCAACTTCGACGACGAGGACGCTGCATTATCCATGGAGACGTTGGCCAACTACGACGCGTTCGTGATGGGTCGGGTGACCTACGAGCAGTTGTTCGCCTTCTGGGGCGACGTCACCGGCAACCCCTACATCGACCACATCAACGCCATGCCCAAGTACGTCGCATCTCGATCGCTGACCGAGACCTCATGGAATGCCACTCTTCTCGGGCCTGACCCATCAGGCGCGATCGCTCGCCTGAAGGAGCAGCCCGGAAAGGACCTCATCAAGTTCGGCACTAGCCGCTTCGACGACACGCTCGTGCGAGACCGCTTGGTCGATGAGTTCCGTTTCTGGGTCAGGCCCGTCGTCGCCGGTGCAGGTCAACGGTTGTTTGAGGGCGTGGACACTTCAGCACTCAGCCTGAGGCTCACCGACGAGAGGAGCCTGGAGAATGGGTCTGTGATCCTGACCTATTCGCCCCGCTGACCGCACGTCGGGGCCGGGTCCTGAGGTTGCTCATGCCGTAGCGGCAGCCGAGATCTCGTTGCCATCGATCGAATTACGCAGACAGACGTACGTGAGACGTTCCGTTACCCGGACAAGTACCGGTCCGGGACCTGTGCTAGAGGACCGAGAGATGACCGACTTCTCACCCGACCGCCACGACCTCGACGCCGAGGAGCAGCACCCCTCGCGATTCGATGGACCGGAGCGCCCGGTATTGCTGACGATGTTGACCACCGAACATTTCACCCCGCAAGGGGCACGGGCAAACACGGTCAGCGAGTCAACCGCCAGGGCCGCCTTATACGTAGGCTCGCTCTCAGCCAGCCTGGTCGCCCTCGGCCTTCTTGGGCAAGGCGAGCAGCGCAGCCACAGTTTCGGCATCTTCGTGCTGATCGTGTTGCCGACGCTCTATGTGCTGGGAACGTTCACCTTTGTCCGCGTCGCGCAGTGCTCTGTTGAAGACATCGTCTATGGGCGGGCGATCAACCGGATCCGCAACTACTACCGGGAGACGGCTGGCAATCAATCTCGCTACTTCGCCCTGGGCGCCCATGATGACGTCGGCGGCGTGGCGGCGAACATGGGCATCACCCGTCCGAGTCGCCTGCAGCTGTACCTCATTCTGGCGGGCATGGTGGAGGTTCTCAATGGAGTCGTCGGCGGGAGTGCCGTGGCCTTCGGTGTGGACGCGCTCGGCCTGCCTACCGCGGCTGCTGCGCTCGTCGGCGTGGTCATGGGTATCGCCTCTGTCGCTCTGAGCCAGCACTGGCAACATCGTCTTCATGATCGAGCAATGGACCAGTCCGAGGTGCTGTTCCCATCGGAGCAATGATCCGGGGTTTGAGGTATCTCCCATCCCACCCCTCGGGGCTTTTCTCGGGCACTACTCACGTCTGCACTATGCCACTCCGCGCGAATCGTCGCCTCGACCACATCGTTGCTGCTCTCACCGACGAACGGCGAAGTACCGGGCCAGATGCATTTCAGTCAACGAGCCAGAGCACGGCACGGACTGGCACGGTTGCAGAGTCGGTTGGAGCTAACGCGAGTCTCGGGCTCCCGCCACCATTGAAATTGCAGGTCAGGGTCGGTCTTTAGGAGCTCTTCGGATTCTGATGGGGAGAACCTACCCTGATCAGACCACGATCGATCCAAGGACCCGTTAGTCCGGTTTGCCGGCGTAGTGCAGGACCTGATCAGGTAGTTGTCGAATTTGCGGAAGCCGAAACCGAAGCGTCAACTCGCGATCAGTGTGAAGCGGCCATTTCTGAGCCAGATCGCCTCTCTCGCGAACTGATCTTTGAGCTCCGGCCAAGTACAACTGATGGCCTTGAATGACTCGGAGATGATCGCACGGTCAGTGCGCGAGCCAGAGGCGTTCGGCGCGATCTTCGATCGTCACTTCGATGCGATCGCGGTGTTTTGCATTCGTAGGATCGGAGTCGCTCGTGGAGAAGACGTTGCTGGTGACGTCTTCCGGTGGGCGTTCGAACATCGCCAACGATTCGATCCCGAACGCGGGACGCGCGGCCCTGGCTCTTCGGTATCGCCAGCAACCTCGTACGCGAGTCCTTGAGGAGCGCGGGCCGCCAGCAGGTCGCATACGACCGGTGGCAGGGCATGGAAACGGATGACGAGATCGAGATTGCATCGTTGGCTGCGGCGAATGTAGATGCACAGGACAACTTCTCCTCTTTGGTCACCGCCTTACGACGCCAGCCGATTGAAGAGGTCGAGACCCTGCTGCTGTTCGCTTGGGAACAACTGACCTACGCGCAGATCGCCGCGACACTCGATATCCCTATTGGCACCGTTAGGTCCCGCATTCACCGGATCCGTCAACGACTTCAGGACAGCCTCGACCATCACCTCGTCACGTGCCGGCACCTGGACGGCGGTTTACAAGCCAACCGGCGCCGACAGCCAGGAGGCGGCGCTCTACGTCGAGATCCCGCTGGCCGGCGGTCAAATGCAAGATCTCGGAGTCAGTTCGTTCGGGCTCACGGAAAGCGAGCTCATCTCATTAGTTGCGAATGGGCTCTCTGTCGCGGGGGCCACCACGAACTCAACCTCCTCGAACTCGACCACATAGTGGGCCCACCGAAATCCGAACCCCGGGATTACGAGCAGGCGCTGTCTTGAGGTCGACGAGTAACTGGGGCGGGTCGCGACACCGTTCACCAAGTCAGGCATACTCTTTGCTCGTCGGTCTCAATCCGTTCGGTGCTGAATCGGACCTTGGTCGCAGTGACGAGTCGGTACCGGGCCCCGGGATTGGACCGTATTGGGGCGGGGCGCCCGAAGTAGGACCCCTGAGCCAAGTCGACGCCGCCAGCCCGCACGCACTCAAGGGTGGCCTCATCTTCAATTCCTTCGGCCACGGTGCGTACATTGAACGACCGAGCAAGGCTGACGATCGCCTCCACTACGTGACGATTGGCCCTATTGTTGGGCAGGTCCAGGATGAACTCGATGTCGATCTTGAGTTGGGTGATCGGCAAATTCTTGAGGTAGACGAGGCTGTCGAAGCCAGTGCCGAAGCCGTCGATGGCCAACCCACATGCAAGTGCAGCGAGACGCTGGGCGAATTCCGCTCCTGCTCTGAGGTCGACCATCAGGGCCGTCTCGGTCATCTCGAAGACGAGATCAGCCGGGTCAGCCCCGGTCCTGCGAATTTCGTCCTCGATGAAGGACAACATGCTCGGCGACTCCAAGGAGGCGGCCGAAAGGTTGCATTCGACGGTCCGCCCTTGAGCAGCCAGCTCTACGCTCCGGCCGACGACCCAGCGGTCGATCTCAGCGATCAGCCCATATTTTTCCGCCGCCGGCAAGAACTCACCCGGCAGGACTATCTGACCGTCAGTCGCATTCCACACAGGGTGAGTCCGTGACCTCATCGCGCGCCGTAGCGGATGCTTGTGTTTCGAATGGATCGCGAAGCACCATCGTTTCGTGAGCGGACTATTAATCGTAGTGCTACAATGTAGAACATGAGTACCGTAGGCATCCGCGCCCTGAAGCAGAACGCCTCGCAGGTGGTGGCCAGAGCCGCAGCGGGCGAAGTAGTGACCATCACTGATAGAGGAAGACCTGTCGCCCAGCTCGTTCCGGTCCCGGGGGGGCGAGTCGCTGCTTTCATCGCGTCAGGTCGGGCTCGGGTGGCAAAGGGCTCGCTCGCAGCTCTTGGCGCGCCTTGCGATGGGGGCGTCGAGCAGCCCGTGCTGTCGAAGGTGCTAGCGGCCATGCGTGATGAAGAGCGCTACTGATGGCCTTCTACCTAGACACGTCAGCGGCGGCCAAGCTTGTCGTCGCCGAACCGGCCTCAGAAGCCTTCGCGTCGTGGGCGGCCATCCACGAAACCCATGTGGTCGCCAGCGATTTATTGCGCACCGAGCTCCTTCGAGCGACCCGGCGCGTCGCTCCGGATCGGATGCAGCGCGCTCGAGCCGTGCTCGACGCTCTTACCTTGTTCAACCTCACCTCCGCTACGTTCGAACGGGCAGCCACCCTTGACCCCGAGGAGTTGCGAAGTCTGGACGCTCTCCATCTCGCTGCAGCTCTGGAACTGGGTGACGAGCTCGACGGCATCGTGACCTACGACGACCGCATGGCGGCTGCTGCCTCCTTGTACGGCGTCGCGGTGATAGCGCCAACGTGAGGTCTCTCGGCCGGCGAGTGTTGTCGGGCGTCCATGGCTCGGAAGGTCCGGCGTTTCAAACATGTGTCAAACGTGCCACTCCGGACAAGAACTCACTGCGTCTGATCCCGTCTCAGCCTGAGGGACGTGGCCAGGAATTCTCGGGTTAGGCGACACGGTCCCGGACACGGGAACCGTCCTCATAACCCGAAGGTCGGAGGTTCAAATCCTCCCCCCGCCACTAAAGGACCAGGTAGAAGCCCTGAGAGGTGAGCCTGTCGGAGCCTCTACTCGGGATCCGTTACTTCACCCGTTTTGTCCGGACATCCTGTGCGGTCCGTGTGTGCGTCATCGTGAGCGGGTGATCGGACAACTACCGCTACTGAGGCCGGAAGGCCGACAAGTCGGCGTCAGGGTATCGATCGCACACGTCGCTCCAGGTGCGGGACGTCCAGTAGAGATGGCCGCGGGGTGGAAAACCCACCAACTCCAGCTGCCGAGGTGTGGCTTGCTCGACGAATCGATACCAAGGTTCGCCCAGCCGCTCGGTCAGGCTCATCTTGTCGAACGAGATGCCACTCACGACGCGATAGCTGGCCTTGAGCGCAAAGCGAGCACCGCCGGACGCGCTCATGGCCGTCCCACGGTGGTAGGTGCTCGTCTTGTAGGCCAGCACGGTTCCGGCCGGACCGGCGCTGCTGACCTCATAGGCATAGATCTCAGGGTGCTCCTCGCGGGTAATGCGCGGCGGCCACGTAGGGAGGTCTCTGGTGTGGTGTTGCGATACCAGGTGAGTGGGTCCGAGTTCTTCGGGGACTCCGTGGATATAAATGAACATCTCGACCTCGGCCAAGCTCGGATCATTCGATGGCACTACGGGCGTATGGTTCCCGTAATCGCAGTGCAGCTGCTGGTCATAGTCCGCGGCACCGCTGTACTTCGCCCAGTTGTGCGCCTCGTACAAGCGGATGGAAGCCGTGCCCAGGAGCGCTTCGGCGAGGGCGGCGATCGGTGGACTCAGACCGAGGAGAGACCACTCGACACTTGAGTACGGGAACAGGTCTATGCCTGCGAACGCACCGCCGGTGAAGCGGGCATTGCGGGACGGATCCGCCCCGGCATGGTATTCCTCGGCGGTCGGGAACATCAGCGCGAGTTCGGCTTGCGCCGGCGCGAGATCGTCCTCCCTCAGGTATCCGGGAAGGAGGGCGTAACCGTGCTCGTGAAAGTGCTGCGTCGCCTGCTCAAGTATCGACGTCCGGTTACCCACCCGACCCAACCTTAGCGAGGCAGCTGATCCGTAACTAGCGGAGTGACAGCGGACACCCAGCCGTACCGTGCGGGCGGAGGCATGATCGGCCCCGTTGAATCGTGCAAGCCGATCCCAGAGTCGGACGCGAAGGTGCTTGCGTCGCATTACCCGGAGTTGAGCTTGCGGACCGGACCCGCACATCGCGAGGCGTACGTCGCGATACCGAAGGACGCTCTATCGGCTGGTCCGGGAGGGAATCCGGCAGTGGCGTGGCAGTTTTGGTCTTCTGGGATGTACCTGGCTCCGGATCGTGGACCCGATGCGAAGGCGTCGAACGGGCCGACAGAAGCCATGACCAATCTCCTGAAAACGCATCAAGCGCGTCGCATTCGGCTTCACCAATGTTCCAGCACTTCAGGATCATAGTCCCGGCTGTATTTTGGCAAGCCCAACTTCAGAGTCCTCGACTCGTCGTCGTGACATGACCGCCGGCGTGGTTTGCACCGCAAAGACCGGAAGACCCACATTCCTCCACGGAGCGCTCACATAAGGTTCGTCCGTGGACGCAGAGGTGCTCACATTGGTGACCGGCGCCATCGCCGGAGGTGGCGGCTGCGTGGCCCGGGCTCCTGATGGCCGGGTCGTCTTCGTGAGGCACGCCCTACCCGGCGAAACCGTGCTGGCCGAAGTCACCGAATCAACGACCTCGTTCCTTCGGGCCGACGCAATCGAGGTCGTCAATCCCTCGCCGGATCGGGTCGAGCCACCTTGTACGCATGCGGGTCCAAGTAAGTGTGGCGGCTGCGACTTTCAGCACGTCAGCTTGAAGGCTCAGCGCAGACTCAAGTCCGACCGAATTGCAGATCAGCTCCGCCGGGTGGCCGGGATCGAGCGAGCCGTTGAGGTCGAGTCGGTTCCCGGCGATCATGAAGGTCTGGCCTGGAGGACTCGGATCCGCTTGGCCGTCGGCGAAGAGGGACAGCCGGGATTCCGCCGCCATCGATCCCACGAGATAGAGGTGGTCGATCACTGCCCCATCGCCCACCCCGGTATCGAGTCCATCGGGATCTTTCACGCCGGCTGGCCGGAGGTAACCGAACTCGAAGCCATTGTCGCCACCGACGGCTCTGACCCGGTGATCACCACCTGCACGGGCCGCGGTAGAAGGCCAAGCTTTCCCGACCTGCTCGCTGGCCTCGTTGTGAACGGCAAGGTGCATAAGAAGCCGGGCCGCACTTGGAATATCGTGGATGGCATCTCGTTTCGGGTCTCGGCCGGCGTGTTCTGGCAGGTGCACCCGGGTGCTGGGACCGCCCTGTCCGACGCCGTGCGATCGGGTCTCCAGGCCAAGCCCGGCGACCGAGTAGTCGATCTCTATTCAGGAGCCGGTCTCTTCTCCGTACTGCTGGCCGGTCAAGTGGGAATGAAAGGTTCTGTATTCGCTGTCGAGAGGGATCGTCACGCCTGCGACGACGCCGTCTTCAACGCCCGCGACTATCGGCAGATCGACATCCGAAACGCCAACGTCTCACCAAAGCTGGTCGAAAACGACATCGGGTCCCCGGAGCTGCTGGTGCTCGATCCTCCCCGAGAAGGTGCTGGCAAGCCCGTTATGGCAGCGATCGAGCATCACGCTTCGACTATCCGTCGACTGGCCTATGTGTCTTGTGACCCCTCGTCGTTCAGCCGGGACATCCGCGTCCTCCTGAACTCGCAGTGGACCATCACTTCGCTGCGAGCTTTCGATATCTTCCCCATGACAGAGCATGTCGAACTGGTGGCGATAGTGGAACCCCCGTTCCGAGCGCATCCAGCAGCGAGTTGCATGACGGCCTCTATCTAGGCGGCGACCGAACTTTGATCTCCTCGATGACCGACGCCGAGATCAGCGAGCTCTCTGGGTGACCGGTGGTGTGGCGTCACGACTATGGAGTATCAGTGACCCGGGCGCCGCATCGGCGACCGAGATTCAGGTCCGGCCACGATCGAGCAAAGCGACCAGGCGTCGACCCGATTTGCTTCGTGATGCGCCTCCTCCCCTGCATGCTGCAGAGGAGTGCACCCCGATCGACTACGACGCCTATCTCAATTTCCTCCCACCTGGGAGATTTTTCGGGATTCACTCGTTCGGGCGTCGTAACAATAAAGGCGGTCATATCTCGTCGGCATTCGTGGGGCATGATGATGACGTGGGCTCCGCAGACGACAAACCGCGCAAGCGCAGACATCCTCTCCGCAAGGTGCCCAAGTATGAGGAACCAAATACGCTTCCGTTCCCAGGTCTGACCGGCGAAAGCGGGTTTGGCCAGTCGTCGAGTCGGTTCGGTCATGGCTCAGATGGCAAGGAGTACGGCAGGCCCGGATTGATCGGACGGGGTTTTCTGAGAGTTCTGGGCATGCGCCAACGAAGTGCAGAAGTCGAACGACCTGTCACCCCGGAAGTGGGGGAAAAGAGACCACCTGAGTAGGCACCCTTCTTACTTGTCGGGAAGGGCGGGTCCCGATTTCGAAAGCCAGGTTTTCTCGTTACTACAGGCGTTACTACAACTCCGACGAAGCTAGCGTCACGGGCAGGCACTGTGCAGACGAGAGATCGAACTCAGGCAGGCCATGACGACGGCTCACCACCAGATAGACAACGGTCAACGCCCTCATAACCCGAAGGTCGGAGGTTCAAATCCTCCCTCGGCCAGTGTGTGATGTCCCACGACATCGCGGACACACGAACCTACAGACCGTAGCTGATCAGGCCCGGACGTTGATGGGCTGGTAGTCGCGTGTCGGATCGAGTGTGAGGTGACGGAGAAGCTCTCCCTCCTCGCTCAGGACCGGATGTCGAGGTCGAGAACCAACACGATGATCCGTCGTCCCGTGTGCGGCCGTCCGACACCGATGTGATGGAGCTTGGTGCCGTGGCGCAGGGTGAAGACGCCGGTTTTGTCGACCTTGTCATGGCGTACCCGGGTGTGGGGAGTCATTGGGAACTTGTCAGGATCCGGAGCTGCTTTGTCGAGAGCTTCGAAGGCCTGCCGGGGTGGCACCATGCCACGGGCGGAATGGGGACGTTCCTCGTTGTAGTACCGGCGGAGGCCGGGCTTCTCTGAGTATGCCGATCGTTTGTCGGCCCTCATCCCATGGCCGCCCCGGTCTTACGAGGGCCGCACCGCCTGACGGCGGGTTTCCCCTGCCGAATGTCTCCCAGACGCCGATGAGGCTCCGGGATGGTTGCCACCCATCCCGGAGCCCGATCGCTGATCCGAAGTCGGATCAAGTCCTACTTGTCGACGCAGACTCCCCACGCGTCGGCAGACACAGCGGAACCGGTGTTGTTGTTTACAGCGCTCTGCCATCCCTTCTTGCTGGAGAAGGAGTCGGTCAGGCCGATCAGGACCAGCGAGTCGTCGCTGCTGTCGAAAGACCCGCCGCCAACCACCTTGGAACCTGACGGGCAGGCGACGCCAACAGTGGCTTGCGAGCCCGCCGGGACGCTGCTGTAGGCGCTCGAAACCTGCGCCCAGCCGGCAGGCTCCTTGGCGCAGACGGCGAGAGCCCTTCCCGGTACGCTCTCAGAGCCGGCTGCCACAAAGGCTCGCCAGCCGTTGGTGCCCAACGGGGCCGACATGGTGGCACCCGCGGTGACCTCGGTTGAGTCGTTGAACCAGCCGCCGCCGAGGGAAACGGTCTTGGCCGGACACGTAGCCGTCACCTGCAGGTCCGAGTTGGCGGGAACTGTCTCGGAGCTGCCCGTGGATACGGAAAACTTCTTCAGGCTGCTGCTCGAGGCGCAATAGGCAATGGTCACTCCGGTTACGGACCCCGACGAAGCGTTGTTGAAGTAGACGCTCCAAGCGGTGTCACTGATCGGATACGAGCTGTTGAGGCTTTCCTGCGTGTTCTGGGTGGACTGGTAGCCACCTCCGCCCAAGACGTCGTCACCTGATGGGCAGGACGCGGTTATATGGCCCTGGCCGTCTGCAGGCACTGTCCCGTCAGCCTCGACCAGGGTGTATCCGCTCAATTTCGGGGCACCAATCGGTGCTGCGGACGCAAGCCCCGGGGCGACGAGTGTCGCTCCAATTACCTCCATCACGATGAGAGAGCCGAGCAACATGGATCGACTGACCGTGCCCTTACGAGGGCTGTCGATCCTCGTCCTCCATGCGGTTGGCCGGACCTTCGTTGTCTTGAACATCGGAATACTCCCTTTTCTTCTCTCGGTGCGGGTTCCGTTCCGCCGACCTTTGCGGCGGTATGGTCACTTTGGACTGCCCTTGTTGCGCGCCGAGTTGCAAAAAGGTTGCGATGGTCACATCGCCGACGCGGCCCTCGAGTCGCGGCGTGACGCTGTGGTGGGCCTGATGGGCCCAATCGGGGTGCTATCAGCCGAGTGCTCATATCCCGGCTGCGAAAGACATTGGCCGACTCGGGAATGGTGATCATCACCGGCACTCGGGATACCCCCTGGCCCCCGAGGTCGAGACGGACGTGGCCTTCTTCGAGGCGCTCTCCTCACAGGGCCGAACCGCGCTGGCCGCAGGACAGCCCGATGACGCATCACGGATCCAGCAGCAAGAAAGCGAAGGGGAGTGATGCGGTCGAGGTCGCCATCGAAAGCCTCACGCCACCGCGGCCCCATGATCTCAACCCCATGATCTCAAACAGTGTGTCCGATGCGGCCGACCACTTTCGAACGCCCCTTCACGAGACTCGAGCGGAGTCTGGTCGCCCGCCTGAGTGGCTCGGCTGGCCCGAGATGCTCATGGGCATAGAGGCCCGCGTCGGTGATGCGCAAACTGACCGCAGATGTTCTGCGACTGTTCGGGCGGGGCCGCCTGGGGAACGTCGCCTGTCTCACGCGGACTGGCAATCGGTCAGTCCTTCGGGTTCGTAGAACAAATGGGCCCTGGCTAAGAAAACCCCTTGGCAGAGAGGAGTTCGATTCACTATTATCTAACAACAGTTGGCTCGGTCGGCGGGGACCGGTCATCAAGGGGGGAAGGGGGAGCGGCCGAGGCAAGTCAACGGGCCCTAGGTCTGCCCGCTGCATGCGGCTACTGACGCCATATGAACGATCAGTTCGATAGCTCGTTGTCGCCCCGGCGGCGTAGTTGGGCGCGTCTGGGCCGCCTGTTCGCCGGTTTCGCAGCCGCGATCACCATCACATCGTCAGCCATCGTCGGATCGGCTTTCCTGGGAATCGCTGTATCACCGGCTTGGGCGGCGACCGCTCCGAGTTGGGCGGCCGGGCAGTACTTCAGCGCGATCCAGAACGTCCCGTTCTGTGACGACGTCGCGGTCGCCAGCTCGACAACCTTGCCTTTGACTAGCCTGACGGCGGGCGCAACGCCCTCGGGCATCACGGGCCTGACGATGAAGAACGTGAACCTTGCGGCGGGTACCGGGCAGGAGTGCGGCACAGACACGAACGCGCCGGCCAGCAGTGGTACACCGCCGGCGTTGGCCCCGGTGGCTACCAACAGCAGTGGCAGCGCGACCGCCAGCATCGCGATCGGATCGCAGCCCGAGTGCACCTGGGTGGCCACAGGCGGCACGGTCAGCATGTTCGACACCAATCAGGACCTGGAGCAGGCCGGCTCGCAGTCAGCCTTCGGCCAACCCATCACCGGTGGTGAGACGGCCGGGACCTCGACCAACTACCCGACCTGCAGTGCCGACGTCATGGAGGACAACGCCAACAGCGGCGACCTCGGCGGCGCCTTCACAGACAACACGGCCAACCCACTGCCGACGCCGACGGATACCAACCCGTCGGCTTCGCAAGGCGACCTCTCATCGTCGAACCTCGAGCTCAACAGCGGCTGCTACGGCTCGACCGAGATTTTCGGCTCGTACCACTACTCGGCGCTCGGCTCGAGCTACGTGCTCACCGTCCCGAGCCCGTGGGTCAATGGCGGCTCGTGTTCGTACGGAGGCCTTGGCTCGAACTCGGCCGGTGGCAACACGGACACCGCCAACGCGACCTGTCCGCCGTCTCAGGCCGACGTGAACGAGGGGTACGTCGGGTGCTCCGTCGTAATCTCGTCGGGCAACGACTCCAACGCGTCCGTCAACTACTCGTCGCTGGACCTGTTCTTCAACGGTCAACCCGTCCCGCAGACGCCCACCGCCACCTTGTCGAGTTCCAGCGCTGGAGTCGGAGGCACTCTGAGCGTCACCGGCGGCACCAACTGGTGGGGTTCCTCTGGAGGAGCGCCGAACTCCGGCCCGTACGGTGACTCCCAGTCCGGCAACTTCTACCAGGTGACCGCGCCCGGCGTATATGTGGGGACTTCCCGCGCCACAGCTGTGCCGGTGGTGAACTCGACCGTGACCATTCCCGCGAACACCTACGTTTGTACCGGTGCGGAGTCAAACACGGTCGGGCCGAACCCCTGCACCATGACGCCGGGTCAGCCGACGGGGAGCTTCCAGCTGCCGTCCGGCCTCTCGCCCGGTAACTACAACATCTATATCGACGAGTCGAACACGACGCCGCTGCACGGCAACGGACCCAACGACGCGTACCAGACCACCACCGGGCACACCTTGGGCACGGTCGAGTCCACCACAGCGATCTCAGTCGGCACCGCGCCCTCGATCACTTCGGCCAACGCCACCACTTTCACGGTCGGTTCGGCCGGGTCTTTCTCGGTCACTACCACCGGAACCCCGAATGCCGCTCTCTCGGAGGTCGGCTCGCTGCCGAGCGGGGTGACCTTCGTCGACAACGGCAACGGGACCGCCACCCTGTCGGGCACGCCGGCGGTCGGGACCGGCGGTAGCTACCCGATCACCATCACGGCCAACAACGGCATCAGCCCGAATGCCACTCAGTCCTTCACTCTCGCAGTCGACCAGGCCCCGGCGATCACCTCCGCCAACCACGCCTCGTTCACCGCCGGGTCGGCCGGAACGTTCAGCGTGACGACCTCGGGCACGCCGAGCGCGGCACTGTCGGAAACCGGCACGCTGCCGAGCGGAGTGACCTTCGTCGACAACGGCAACGGGACAGCCACCCTGGCCGGTACGCCGGCAGCAGGGACCGGCGGCAGCTACCCGATCACCATCACGGCCAACAACGGCATCAGCCCGAATGCCTCTCAGTCCTTCACTCTCACCGTCGACCAAGCCCCGGCCATCACTTCGGGCAACGCCACCACTTTCACGGTCGGCTCGGCCGGGTCTTTCTCGGTCACTACCACCGGAGTCCCGAACGCCGCTCTCTCCGAGGTCGGCTCGTTGCCGAGCGGAGTGACCTTCGTCGACAACGGCAACGGGACAGCCACCCTGGCCGGTACGCCGGCAGCAGGGACCGGCGGTAGCTACCCGATCACCATCACGGCCACCAATGGTGTCAATCCGAATGCATCTCAGTCCTTCACTCTCACCGTCGACCAGGCCCCGGCGATCACCTCCGCCAACCACGCCTCGTTCACCGCCGGGTCGGCCGGAACGTTCAGCGTGACGACCTCGGGCACGCCGAGCGCGGCACTGTCGGAAACCGGCACGCTGCCGAGCGGAGTGACCTTCGTCGACAACGGCAACGGGACAGCCACCCTGGCCGGTACGCCGGCAGCAGGGACCGGCGGTAGCTACCCGATCACCATCACGGCCAACAACGGCATCAGCCCGAATGCCTCTCAGTCCTTCACTCTCACCGTCGACCAAGCCCCGGCCATCACTTCGGGCAACGCCACCACTTTCACGGTCGGCTCGGCCGGGTCTTTCTCGGTCACTACCACCGGAGTCCCGAACGCCGCTCTCTCCGAGGTCGGCTCGTTGCCGAGCGGAGTGACCTTCGTCGACAACGGCAACGGGACAGCCACCCTGGCCGGTACGCCGGGAGCAGGGACCGGCGGTAGCTACCCGATCACCATCACGGCCACCAATGGTGTCAATCCGAATGCATCTCAGTCCTTCACTCTCACCGTCGACCAGGCCCCGGCGATCACCTCCGCCAACCACGCCTCGTTCACCGCCGGGTCGGCCGGAACGTTCAGCGTGACGACCTCGGGCACGCCGAGCGCGGCACTGTCGGAAACCGGCACGCTGCCGAGCGGAGTGACCTTCGTCGACAACGGCAACGGGACAGCCACCCTGGCCGGTACGCCGGCAGCAGGGACCGGCGGCAGCTACCCGATCACCATCACGGCCAACAACGGCATCAGCCCGAATGCCTCTCAGTCCTTCACTCTCACCGTCGACCAAGCCCCGGCCATCACTTCGGGCAACGCCACCACTTTCACGGTCGGCTCGGCCGGGTCTTTCTCGGTCACTACCACCGGAGTCCCGAACGCCGCTCTCTCCGAGGTCGGCTCGTTGCCGAGCGGAGTGACCTTCGTCGACAACGGCAACGGGACAGCCACCCTGGCCGGTACGCCGGGAGCAGGGACCGGCGGTAGCTACCCGATCACCATCACGGCCACCAATGGTGTCAATCCGAATGCATCTCAGTCCTTCGTCCTCACCGTCGACCAGGCCCCGGCGATCACCTCGCCTGCAGGCACGACCTTCGCCGCGGGAGTCCCGAGCAGCTTTCAGGTGACTACGACCGGCAAACCGACCTCCAGCTTGAGCGAGGTGGGTGTACTCCCCTCCGGTGTCGGTTTCACCGACAACGGCAACGGGACAGCGACCCTTTCCGGTACGCCTACCTCGGGCGGGACCTACCCGATCACGATCACAGCGAGCAACGGGGTCGCTCCGGACGCCAGCCAGTCCTTCGTCCTAACGGTCACCACCGTGACCCAGGCCCCGTCGATCACTTCGGCCAACTCCACGACGTTCACGTTCGGATCCGCGAACTCGTTCACGGTCGGGTCGACCGGCACGCCGACACCGAGCCTTAGTGAGAACGGGACGCTCCCGTCGGGCGTGACGTTCGTAGACAACGGCGACGGTACCGCGTCTCTCTCCGGCACTCCCACGTCGAACGGCATCTACCCCCTCACCATCACGGCCAGCAACGGAGTCAACCCCGAGGCCTCCCAGTCCTTCACTCTCACCGTCGACCAGGCACCATCCATCACATCGGTCAGTTCGGCCTCCTTCGTCGAGGGCTCGTCGAACAGCTTCACGGTGACGACCTCGGCCTTCCCGACCGCAGCACTGTCGGAGACCGGCACCTTGCCGAACGGTGTGAGCTTCGTCGACAACGGTGACGGGACCGCCACGTTGTCGGGAGACCCCACGCAAGGCGGGGCGTTCCCGATCACCGTCAAGGCTTCGAACGGAGTGAGCCCGAACGCCTCCCAGACCTTCACCTTGACGGTCGACGCCGCCCCGGCCATCACCTCGGCATCGTCGACGACCTTCACGGTCGGATCCTCGGGGAGCTTCACGGTGTCGTCTATGGGCAACCCGGTGTCGACGATCGCCGAGACGGGATCCTTGCCCGCCGGCGTCAGTTTCGTGGCCCACGCCAACGGCACGGCGACCCTGTCGGGTACCCCGGCGGCGGGGACCGGAGGTAGCTACCCGCTCACCATCACGGCGAGCAACGGAGTCAACCCCGAGGCCTCCCAGTCCTTCACTCTCACCGTCGACCAGGCACCATCCATCACATCGGCCAGTTCGGCCTCCTTCGTCGAGGGCTCGTCGAACAGCTTCACGGTGACGACCTCGGCCTTCCCGACCGCAGCACTGTCGGAGACCGGCACCTTGCCGAACGGTGTGAGCTTCGTCGACAACGGTGACGGGACCGCCACGTTGTCGGGGACCCCTGCAGCGGGGACCCAAGGCACGTACACCGCCACCCTCAAGGCCAGCAACGGAGTGAGCCCGAACGCCTCCCAGACCTTCACCTTGACGGTCGACGCCGCCCCGGCCATCACCTCGGCATCGTCGACGACCTTCACGGTCGGATCCTCGGGGAGCTTCACGGTGTCGTCTATGGGCAACCCGGTGTCGACGATCGCCGAGACGGGATCCTTGCCCGCCGGCGTCAGTTTCGTGGCCCACGCCAACGGCACGGCGACCCTGTCGGGTACCCCGGCGGCGGGGACCGGAGGTAGCTACCCGCTCACCATCACGGCGAGCAACGGAGTCAACCCCGAGGCCTCCCAGTCCTTCACTCTCACCGTCGACCAGGCACCATCCATCACATCGGCCAGTTCGGCCTCCTTCGTCGAGGGCTCGTCGAACAGCTTCACGGTGACGACCTCGGCCTTCCCGACCGCAGCACTGTCGGAGACCGGCACCTTGCCGAACGGTGTGAGCTTCGTCGACAACGGTGACGGGACCGCCACGTTGTCGGGGACCCCTGCAGCGGGGACCCAAGGCACGTACACCGCCACCCTCAAGGCCAGCAACGGAGTGAGCCCGAACGCCTCCCAGACCTTCACCTTGACGGTCGACGCCGCCCCGGCCATCACCTCGGCATCGTCGACGACCTTCACGGTCGGATCCTCGGGGAGCTTCACGGTGTCGTCTATGGGCAACCCGGTGTCGACGATCGCCGAGACGGGATCCTTGCCCGCCGGCGTCAGTTTCGTGGCCCACGCCAACGGCACGGCGACCCTGTCGGGTACCCCGGCGGCGGGGACCGGAGGTAGCTACCCGCTCACCATCACGGCGAGCAACGGAGTCAACCCCGAGGCCTCCCAGTCCTTCACTCTCACCGTCGACCAGGCACCATCCATCACATCGGCCAGTTCGGCCTCCTTCGTCGAGGGCTCGTCGAACAGCTTCACGGTGACGACCTCGGCCTTCCCGACCGCAGCGCTGTCGGAGACCGGCACCTTGCCGAACGGTGTGAGCTTCGTCGACAACGGTGACGGGACCGCCACGTTGTCGGGAGATCCCACGCAAGGCGGGGCGTTCCCGATCACGGTCAAGGCTTCGAACGGAGTGAGCCCGAACGCCTCCCAGTCCTTCAGCTTGACCGCAGGCACGGCGCCGGCCATCACCTCTCCATCGTCGACGACCTTCACAGTGGGGTCGCCCGGCTCGTTCACGGTGACGGCGACCGGCAACCCGACGCCGACCATCACCGCATCCGGGACCCTCCCGAGCGGGGTCACCTTCTCCGGCGACACGCTGTCGGGAACACCGACCCAGGCGGGGACCTTCCAGATCGGTTTCGTCGCGAACAATGGCATCAGCCCCCAGGCGGTGCAGTACTTCACGTTGACCGTTACCGGTCTGCAGATCACGACCGGGTCGGTGCCGGCAGGCACGAAGCGAGTCGCCTACTCGTCGACGCTCCAGGCCACGGGCGGCGTTAGCCCCTATCACTGGGCAATCAAGACCGGCACGTTGCCGGCGGGTCTGACACTGAACTCGTCGACGGGGACCATCTCCGGAACGCCCACGCGCACCGGGACATACACCTTCAAGGTCCAGGTCAAGGACTCGAGCAGTCCGAAAAAGCAGAAGGCCTCGGCGACCTTCACCCTGACGATCAACGCATAGGAGTTATCCGGACCAAGGATTCGAATTTGAGATGAGGTCAGCACCGGCAACGCACAACCCCTCGAGCAATGACACAGACCAGAGGGGCGACAACAACAAGGGGAGCATGACGATGAGCATTCGGCGGATGAGGATCGGACGGCCAGCACTGTGGGCGCGAGCGGCGGTTGTCGCCGCGCTGTGCAGCGGCGTCTTGGCTATCGCTGGAGCGACACCGCCGGCGGAGGCTTTCTCGTCGTCGCCGACGTGGTTCACGACCGGTGGCACCCAGGTCTCGTCGCTGGCGTGTGGGACCTGGTACTACACGACGATGGGGGCCCAGACGGGTGGAGGGTCAGGCGCGATCACCATCACGGGCGGAGGCGGCGGAGGCGGCGCCAGCAGCACCGGCAGCCTCGGCAACCAGGCCAACACCGGAACCGGCGGAGCCGGCGGCACGGTTGTGGGCACGTTCACGGTTAGTGCCGGCCACTCGATCGCTACCTACATCGGATGTGGCGGCGGCGGCGGCATCGAGCACTCGTCCGGCAGCTCGTCAACCGGCGGCGCCGCCGGTACCGGCTATGCCAACGGCGGCGCCGGCGGCAACTCGACGAACACCAACGGTCAGCAGTCCGGCGGCGGTGGCGGTGGCGGTGCGACCGTTGTCTGCGCCTACGGCACCGCCTCGAGCCCCTGTGCCACGCTCCTCGCGATCACCGACGGCGGTGGTGGTGGGGGCGGAGCCGGATGTACTGGCAACGGCGGCCAAGGCGGGAACGGCAACGCCGGTGCGACGACGGGCACGGCCTCGAACTCCGAGAACAGCACGACCTCGCCTCAGGGCGGAACAGTCAACGGACAGGGCTTCGGCGGCGGCGGTGGCGGAGCCGACGGAGCGTCCCAGGCCTACGGTGGAGGGGGCGGCGGCGGCGTCGGCGCAACGGGTCAAACGTCGTCGACCTCACCCAAGACCGGTAGTGGGGGCGCAGCCAACAGCACGGGCGGCGCGGGCGGGGGCAACAGCGGAGCTGGTGGGGTGGTCAACGGCTCCGCCGGCTCCAACCCGAGCTCGCCGACCGGAGCGGGCGCAGGCGCGACGGGCCCCAATGCGTCGAGTAGCAACACCCAGCATCCAGGTGGTGGTGGCGGCGGCGGCGGGTACTCCGGCGGCGGAAGCGGTACCTCCAACAGCTGCACCATCACTCCGTCCCTCGGTGCAGGCGGCGGCGGCGCAGGTTCGTCGTGGGTGTCGACCTCCAACCTCACGAGCTTCACCAACGGCTCCAACCCGACGTTCACCGCAGGCAGCTCAGTCAACAGCGCGGCCTGTGGCCAGCACCAGGCCGATGGCACCTCGGGGGCTACTACCGGTGCCGGTGGTGAAGGATTCCCGAGTAGCAGCGGCACCGGTGGCGGCTATGCCGGCTGCCCTGGCAACGTGACCCTCACCTGGACAGCCCTCCCCGGCGCCCCGAGCGGCGTCAGCTGCACGGGCGGCAACGCACAGGCCTCCTGCAGCTGGACCGCGCCCACCGACTCCGGAACGGCATCGATCACGAGCTACAAGCTCACGGCCGTCCCGGTGCCGAGCGGGACAACGGTCAGCCAGACTTTCAGCTCAACAGCTACCTCTGAGACCCTGACCGGCCTCACCAACGGCACCTCCTACGACCTCTCAGTTGCAGCCATCACCAGCGTTGGGACGGGACCCGCCGCCAACGCCTCGAACAACCCGATCTCGCTGGGCACTGCTCCGGCCATCACTTCGGCCGCGAGCACCACGTTCACCGCGGGCTCGGCCGGCACCTTCACGGTGACCTCGACGGGCTCCCCGACGGCCGCACTGTCGGAGGCCGGCACTCTGCCGAGCGGGGTGAGCTTTGTCGACAACGGGAACGGAACGGCAACCCTGTCCGGCACGCCGGCGGCCGGGACCGGCGGTAGCTACCCGATCACCATCACGGCCAACAACGGCATCAACCCGAATGCCTCCCAGTCCTTCACGCTCACCGTCGATCAAGCCCCGGCTATCACGTCTGGCGCCAGCACGACGTTCACCGCTGGCTCGGCCGGCACCTTCACGGTGACCTCGACGGGATTCCCCGCGGCTGCGCTGTCGGAGGCCGGCTCGCTGCCGAGTGGGGTGAGCTTTGTCGACAACGGCAATGGGACAGCCACCCTGGCCGGAACGCCTGCGGCCGGGACCGGCGGTAACTACCCGATCACCATCACGGCCAACAATGGTGTGAACCCGAATGCCTCCCAGTCCTTCACCCTCACGGTCGACCAGGCCCCGGCCATCACGTCTGCCGCCAGCACGACCTTCACCGAGGGCTCGGCCGGCACCTTCACGGTGACCTCGACGGGCTTCCCGACGGACGCTCTGTCGGAGGTCGGCGCGCTTCCGAGCGGGGTGAGCTTTGTCGACAACGGGAACGGCACGGCAACCCTGTCCGGGACACCTGCCGGGGGTAGCAACGGGGTGTACTCGTTCAGCATCACGGCCACCAACGGTGTCAACCCGAACGCCACGCAGTCGTTCACGTTGACGGTGCAGTCCGCCCCGGCCATCACGTCTGCCGCCAGCACGACCTTCACCGCCGGCTCGGCCGGGACGTTCTCGGTGACCTCGACGGGCCTCCCGACGGCCGCTTTGTCGGAGGTCGGCTCGCTTCCGAGCGGGGTGACCTTTGTCGACAACGGTGACGGGACCGCAACCCTGGCCGGCACGCCTGCGGCCGGGACCGGCGGTAGCTACCCGATCACCATCACGGCCACGAACGGGGTCAGCCCCGAGGCGTCGCAGTCCTTCACACTCACCGTCGACGAGGCCCCGGCCATCACGTCCGCAGCCAGCACGACGTTCACCGAGGGCTCGGCCGGCACATTCACGGTGACCTCGACGGGCTTCCCGACAGCCGCGCTGTCGGAGGTCGGCTCGCTTCCGAGCGGGTTGAGCTTTGTCGACAACGGTGACGGCACGGCAACCCTGGCCGGTACTCCTGCGGCGGGGAGCGGCGGGGTGTACTCGTTCAGCGTCACGGCCACGAACGGGGTCAGCCCCGACGCATCGCAGTCCTTCACCTTGACGGTGCAGTCCGCCCCGGCAATCACGTCTGCAGCCAGCACGACCTTCACCGCCGGCTCGGCCGGGACGTTCACGGTGACCTCAACGGGCATCCCGACGGCCGCTCTGTCGGAGGTCGGCTCGCTTC
Source organism: uncultured Acidimicrobiales bacterium (assembly GCA_963801315.1). Classification (GTDB taxonomy): domain Bacteria; phylum Actinomycetota; class Acidimicrobiia; order Acidimicrobiales; family CAVXTF01; genus CAVXTF01. Next base: position 32,103 of record CAWDEI010000001.1, read on the forward strand.
CGAGCGGGGTTACGTTTGTCGACAACGGTGACGGGACCGCCACCCTGGCCGGCACACCTGCGGCCGGGACCGGCGGTAGCTATCCGATCACCATCACGGCCACGAACGGGGTCAGCCCCGACGCATCGCAGACCTTCACATTGACGGTCGACGAGGCTCCGGCCATCACGTCTGGCGCCAGCACGACGTTCACCGAGGGCTCGGGGGGCACCTTCACGGTTACCTCGACGGGCTTCCCGACAGCCGCTCTTTCGGAGGTCGGCTCGCTTCCGAGCGGGGTTACCTTCGTCGACAACGGTGACGGGACCGCCACCCTGGCCGGCACGCCTGCGGCCGGGACCGGCGGTAGCTACCCGATCACCATCACGGCCACCAACGGGGTCAGCCCCGACGCATCGCAGTCCTTCACACTCACCGTCGACGAGGCCCCGGCCATCACGTCCGCAGCCAGCACGACGTTCACCGAGGGCTCGGCCGGCACATTCACGGTGACCTCGACGGGCTTCCCGACAGCCGCGTCTGTCGGAGGCCGGCTCGCTTCCGAGCGGGGTTACCTTCGTCGACAATGGTGACGGGACCGCCACCCTGGCGGGGACGCCTGCGGCCGGGACCGGCGGTAGCTATCCGATCACGATCACGGCCACGAACGGGGTCAGCCCCGACGCCACGCAGACCTTCACCTTGACGGTCGACGAGGCCCCGGCCATCACGTCTGCAGCCAGCACGACGTTCAGCGAGGGCTCGGCCGGCACATTCACGGTGACCTCGACGGGCTCCCCGACGGCCGCTCTGTCGGAGGTCGGCTCGCTTCCGAGCGGGGTTACGTTTGTCGACAACGGTGACGGCACGGCAACCCTGGCCGGTACTCCTGCGGCCGGGACCGGCGGTAGCTACCCGATCACCATCACGGCCACGAACGGGGTCAGCCCCGACGCATCGCAGACCTTCACCTTGACGGTCGACGAGGCCCCGGCCATCACGTCTGCAGCCAGCACGACGTTCAGCGAGGGCTCGGCGGGCACCTTCACGGTGACCTCGACGGGCTTCCCGACGACCGCGTTGTCGGAGGTCGGCTCGCTTCCGAGCGGGGTTACGTTTGTCGACAACGGTGACGGGACCGCCACCCTGGCCGGCACGCCTGCGGCCGGGACCAACGGGGTGTACTCGTTCAGCATCACGGCCACGAACGGGGTCAGCCCCGACGCATCCCAGTCCTTCACCTTGACGGTGCAGTCCGCCCCGGCCATCACGTCTGCCGCCAGCACGACGTTCACAGAGGGCTCGGCCGGCACCTTCACGGTGACCTCGACGGGCTTCCCGACAGACGCGCTGTCGGAGGTCGGCTCGCTTCCGAGCGGGGTGAGCTTTGTCGACAACGGTGACGGGACGGCAACCCTGTCCGGCACGCCGGCGGCAGGGACCGGCGGTAGCTATCCGATCACCATCACGGCCACCAACGGGGTCAGCCCCGACGCATCCCAGTCCTTCACCTTGACGGTGCAGTCCGCCCCGGCCATCACGTCTGCCGCGAGCACGACGTTCACCGAGGGCTCGGCCGGGACCTTCACGGTGACCTCGACGGGCTTCCCGACGACAGCTCTTTCCGAGGACGGCTCGCTGCCGAGCGGGGTGACCTTCGTCGACAACGGTGACGGGACCGCCACCCTGGCCGGCACGCCTGCGGCCGGGACCGGCGGTACCTACCCGATCACCATCACGGCCACCAACGGGGTCAGCCCCGACGCATCCCAGTCCTTCACCTTGACGGTGCAGTCCGCTCCGGCAATCACGTCTGCAGCCAGCACGACGTTCACCGCTGGCTCGGCCGGAACCTTCACGGTGAGCTCGACGGGCTTCCCGACGGCCGCTTTGTCGGAGGTCGGCTCGCTTCCGAGCGGGGTTACGTTTGTCGACAACGGTGACGGGACCGCCACCCTGGCCGGCACGCCTGCGGCCGGGACCGGCGGTAGCTATCCGATCACCATCACGGCCACCAACGGGGTCAGCCCCGACGCGTCGCAGTCCTTCACACTCACCGTCGACGAGGCCCCGGCCATCACGTCCGCAGCCAGCACGACGTTCACCGAGGGCTCTGCGGGCACCTTCACGGTGACCTCGACGGGCTTCCCGACAGCCGCTCTGTCCGAGTTCGGCTCGCTTCCGAGCGGGGTGAGCTTTGTCGACAACGGTGACGGGACCGCCACCCTGGCCGGAACTCCTGCCGCGGGGAGCGACGGCGTGTACTCGTTCAGCATCACAGCCACCAACGGGGTCAGCCCCGACGCCACGCAGACCTTCACCTTGACGGTGCAGTCCGCCCCGGCCATCACGTCTGCCGCCAGCACGACGTTCACCGAAGGCTCGGCCGGCACGTTCACGGTGACCTCGACGGGCTTCCCGATCGCAGCGCTGTCGGAGACCGGCACCTTGCCGAGTGGGGTGAGCTTCGTCGACAACGGTGACGGCACGGCAACCCTGTCCGGGACCCCTGCGACGGGGAGCAACGGGGTGTACTCGTTCAACATCAAGGCCACCAACGGGATCCACCCGAACGCTACGCAGACCTTCACCTTGACGGTCGACGCAGCGCCGGTGTTCACGTCGGCGACCTCGACGACCTTCACCGAGGGCAGCCCAGGCTCGTTCACGCCGACGGCAAGCGGTCGCCCGACACCTACGATCACCGAATTCGGTAATTTGCCGAACGGGGTGACCTTCTCGAGCGGGGTCCTCTCGGGTACGCCGACCCAAGCGGGTAGCTTCCCGATCCTCTTCACCGCAAACAACGGTGTGGGTGGTCCGGTTACGCAGAACTTCACCCTCACGGTGAATGGGCCCTTGACCATCACGACGACGTCACTTCCCTCTGGGACCAAGCACGTCGCCTACTCGTACACTCTGCAGGCGACGGGTGGCACCGCGCCGTACAAATGGAAGATCAAGTCCACGACCCCGCTGCCGGCGGGCCTGACACTCAACACGTCGACGGGAGTCATCTCGGGCACGCCCACTAAGGCCGGCACGTTCACCATCACAGTCAAGGTCAAGGACGCGACCACTCCGACCAAGGAGAAGGCGAAGAAGACCTTCACGCTCGTGATCGGAAGTTGAGCGAGAAGGACACCCTCGTCGCCAACAAGTTGACCAGCACGAGGACGTCACGGCTTCTGGCGGCCAGGATCGGGTCGCTCCACTGCACCAAGGTCCAGGCCGCCGGGGGTGTGACGTCATGCAAAAGGGGGCGAGCGCAGTGCGGTCGCGGCGTTCCTCACTTTCAGCCCGGCCGGCGGGCTGTCAGAGATGGTCACGAGCCAGTTCACGATTGAGCCGTAGTAGACGGCCAGACCAGTCCAGCCGTATTGCGGTTGGCACCACTAGGTTTCAGATCATGAGACCGCGCTCGTTCACGCTGTGGATAGGGCTCGTCTGCGTGTCGGTGCTCTCCGCAGCCTGCTCGTCGGCGGGAACGGCCGCCACCACCACGACGGTGGCTCCGGGCACGGCCGTGCTCGGGGCGACCTTCTCGGTCTGGGTGCATGCGCATCCGGCCACCCAGGTCGGCGGGGTGTCGGGATACGGCAACTCCGTGAGCACAGGGAACGGTTCTGTTCCTCAATACACCGACGTCGAACAGCACGATGGGCGAGTGGTGAGCATGCGCCTCAACCTTCCCTCGGGCACTCACCTGGCCGTCGCCGAAAGCGACGTCCGGGCTAACCTGCCGACCGACGCCCGCCAAGCCGCCTCGTGGCGAGGCGCGTTCGCAGGAGAGCCTTCGACCTACTGCGAGTTCGTCAACTATCAGAGCGCGGTGCTTGCGCATTTCCTCGGCGTCCCTCCGCCGACCGGGACGTCGGCGAACATCGGAACCTCGTTCTACGAGCAGACGGGCACGCAGCACTCCTCGAGCATCGTCGAAGTCAATACGGCAGACATCAGCACAAAACCGAACGTGCTCGGTACGGCCTGTTAGCCGGGTTCCGTTCGCTGCTCGGCGCGCCTAGAAACGTCCGACCAGCGTATTTTGTGTTCAGCCGGGCCCCGCCGCGATCGAAGCTTGAGCTGGTGCGGCTCTGCACCGGGCAGAAGTTCCTCAAGGGACTCTTTCTCTCGGACCCAGCTCGGACGATCCAAGAGGCCACCGGCGTCCCGGAATACACCGATCCCGAGCACGACCCGACGATCTCCCACACACGGGTACTCAAGCCGGGGCTGGCAATTCATAGCATTTACAACGGCTATTGGTTGTGGCGACGTCCGTCGTGCTACGACCTGTAGTCCAACTTGTGCGCTCCGTCGAGCGACTTCCGCCCAGACTGGGATCTGAGGAACCCCGGGATTGCGCGAGCCGTGGCATGCAGGCGACTATGGCAGGAGTGCGCACGCCGGTCTGCGAACTGCTCGGGATCGAACAACCGATCGTCTTGGCGGCGATGGTGGCGGTGCCCGAACTGGCGGCAGCGGTCTCGAATGCCGGCGGGCTCGGCATGGTGACGCTGACGTGGTCCGATCCGGCAGACGTGGTTCGCGAGACGGCGGCGCTCACCGATCGTCCCTTCTGCGGCAACCTGGTTCTCACCTCCGATCAGCACCGTCGCCTCGACGAAGCCCTCGAGGCCGGATTGCGGATCGTGTCACTGTTTCTGGGAGATCCCGCTGGCTACATAGAGCGGGTCCACGATGCGGGCGGACTCGTTCTGTTTACAGTCGGAAGCGCTGGTGAGGCGCGGCGGGCGGTCGCCAGCGGAGTTGATGTCATCGTGGCGCAGGGTTGGGAGGCTGGGGGGCACGTGGGGGGTAAAATTGCGACGCTCCCCTTGGTGCCCGCCGTCGTGGACGCGGTGGCGCCCGTGCCAGTGATCGCGGCCGGTGGGATCGGGGACGCCCGCGGCGTGGCGGCCGTCCTCGCCCTGGGCGCGCAGGCGGCATGGGTGGGTACCCAGTTTCTGCTTGCCCAGGAGATGCCCATCCACCAGGAGTACCGCAGTCGCCTGATCAACGCGGTCGAGACCGACGCGGAGTGGTATCCCGACCTCTACGACGTCGACTGGCCGGACTCGCCTCACCGCGCGCTCCGCAACTCGACGGCCGAGATGTGGGACGCAGCCGGCCGGCCGCCTCTGGACAGTCGGCCCGGAGTGGGCGATGTCATCGCGCACTTTGCTTCGGGCGAAGCAATCGTCCGCTACGAGCCAGCGCCGCCCATGGTTGGCACCACCGGTGACATTGAAGCGCTCTCCATGTGGGCCGGACAGAGCGTCGCGCTCGCCAGGCAGCCACGACCAGCGTCGGAGATCGTGGCTGAGCTCATCTCGCGGTTGTGAACCAAGCCGGCCTGCCGCCAGCGACGATCAGAGACTTGAGAGAGAGTCGTCATCGATCGTTCATTTGAACCCTCTATAAAGTTCAGTTCCCGTGGGATCTTTGGTCAGACCCTTCCTAGTTTGGAGGCGACATGCGTAGCGACATCTGTGAAGGCGAGACGTTTCCCGACTACGAGCTCGCCGATCAATCCGGCCGACGGCGGTCCTTGTCGGAGCTCCAGGGGGCCAACCCGATGGTGCTCCATCTGTCCCGTGGCGGCTACGACCCCAAAGAGCATCAGTTCGTAGGGCAATTGGTCGACGTATATCCCGAGTTCAGAAATGCATACACGCGATTGGCCCTCATCTCGACGGACAATCAGCTGAACATCAATGAGTTCCGGGACGCGCTGGGCGCCACGTGGCCGTTCCTGTCGGACCCCGATCGGGTCGTCCAGAAGGATCTGGACATCAAAGAGTTCACGGATGAGCCGCACGATCCGATGATCCCCCACACCTTCGTCCTCGAGCCCGGCCTCAAGATCTTCAAGATCTACAACGGATACTGGTACTGGGGCCGGCCCACGATGGCAGAGCTCCACGTAGATCTGAGGGGCGTGTTCAAGAAGATTCGGCCCGACTTCGACTTGGCGGCTCCGGGGTTGAGGGAGGCGTGGGAACGAGGAGACCGGGATCAGTTCCTCGTGGACACATTGGAGGAGCCGATCCGGTACACCGAGGGCAAGAGCATCGGTATCAAACGCTGATCTTGGGGGGGTCGCGGCGCCCGTCATCCGCTCGGGTTCTCGACCATGGGAAGTCGTGCCGCTGGGCAGCGCGGGAAGGTTGAGACGTGCACTCGTGCATCGCCATTCGACCCCCGTACGCTGGAACGACGTCGAACCCCGAGTGCGAACGGTGTTTCAGGTGCAGCGCGTTCGCCTGGGTGCGACAATCCTTTCGGGACAAGACAGGGAGAGCCGAATGAGCACCGTAGAGGGACAGAGCGCACCGACTGAGGTCCCACCTCCCCAAGAGGAGGTCCTGCTGACACACTTCATCGTGTCGGACGACATCGAGCGCTCTCGGCGCTTCTACACAGAAGTCCTCGGGGGCCAGGTCGCCTTCTCCAGCCCCGGAGGGCCGACCAACGTCGCACTGTCCAATAGTTGGATCGTCGTCAATTCCGGTGGAGGTCCGACCGACGACAAGCCGGAGGTCACGCTGGAGACGCCCAGCGACCCAAATCGGGTGAGCAGCTTCGTCAACATCCGCGTCAAGAACATGGAGACGGTGTACTCCGAATGGAGCGCGCGGGGTGCTCAATTCCTGACACCCCCGAAGCAGCACCAGTACGAGATCCGTTGCTACATCCGTGATCCCGATGGTCACCTGATCGAAGTGGGTCAGACCACCGACCCGCAGGGGGACTGGGTGCCCGATCACTGGCCATCGAGCACGCCCGCCGACGGGTTCCCAACGCCCCCAGACGGAATCGTGCTGGCTCACTTCATCGTGTCGGACGATGTCGAGCGATCTCGCCGCTTCTACACCGATGTGCTCGGGGGAACAGATGCGTTCTCCGGACCGGGAGGGCTCACGTATGTCCAACTGTCGAACAGTTGGGTCATCATCAACGTCGGCGGAGGGCCGACCGACGACAAGCCGGAAGTCACCCTCGAGACGCCCGCCGATCCCAACCGGGTCAGCAGTTTCCTCAATATACGAGTGACGGACATGCACGCTGCATACACGGAATGGAGCGCACGCGGTGCGGAGTTCCTGACGCCACCGAAGCAGCACCAGTACGAGATCCGTTGTTATATCCGCGATCCCGATGGTCATCTGATCGAAGTGGGACAAACGACGGACCCGGGGGGAGATTGGTTCCCCGATCAATGGCCATCGAGCAAGTCGGAGTGAGCTCCTGACGGGGAGGAGGTCTCCATCATGACCACGGCGATCATCGGTACCGGAGGCATCGGATCGGCCATCGCGCGTCAGCTTGCTGCCGGTGGCGAGACCCTCCAGCTCTCGAGCGCCGACAAGGAGTCGGCGCAAAAGCTGGCCGCTGCAATCGGCGGAGCGGCGGTCGTCGCGCTCGACAACCAGAGCGCTTTGCAGGGAGCCGATGCCGTCGTCCTTGCGCTGCGGTTTTCCGTGTTGAAAAACGTCATTGACGAGATCGCCGACTCGCTCGGAGACACGTCTGTAGTCGTTCCGAGCAATCCGGTCGGACTCGACGCACAAGGCAAGGTCGTGCGACTTCTACCGGAAGGGCAGTCATCGGGCCAGGCCGTTGCCGGGTGGTTGCCGATCGGGACACGCTTTGCCATTGCGTTCGGCACCATGTCGGCCGATCTCTTCGAGTCCTCGAGCCACCGGTCGCCCGAGCCCGCGGTGCTGTTCTACGTGTCCGAGGACGAGCATGGGAGCGACGAAGTCGAGCACTTGATCCGAACGGCGGGCTTCGAGCCGATGAGGATCGGCGGGGTCGAACAGTCGAGCCGACTCGAGGTGGGCGGCGATCTTCACGATCTTGTGGTCGGCTCCGCAGAGGCGCGGTCCCTCGTCGAGGGGGCCTGATTGCCTTCCGAGGTGGCCGGGACCAGCAAACGAGACCGAGTCAGAAGTGATGTCGTGAACATTCGTCTTCCCGATCCACGTCTCGACCTGATCTACCGCTTGGAAGCGACCGTCGGCGACCCCCAGGACGTTGGCCAGATCTCCGTTGGACACCGGAGGATCGTTCCATTGAGCGGCGGAACGTTCAGCGGACCTGACCTGCGCGGGACATTGCTTCCCGGAGCCAGCGCCGATTGGCAGACGGTTCTTCCTGACGGCACCGTGCTCGGCGACGTCCGCTACACGCTGGAAACCGAGAGAGGAAATCTGCTCTATGTCCGATCTCAAGGTGTGCGCCACGGAAGCCCGGAAGTTCTCGAGCGCCTCGTCCGTGGGGAGGTCGTCGACGCCGCCGAATACACCTTTCGTACCTCAGTAAAGATCGAGACCGCTGCCGACGGCCTCGACTGGTTGAACAAGGGGGTATTCGTCAGTGTCGGCGGCCGGCAGAGCGGTGGTGTGATCTACGACGTGTATCTCGTCGGATGAGCCCTGCATCGACGGCTCACGCAAGATCGAAGACATCGGACTGATATCAGTCGAGTCCGAGCGTGACACGCAACGGCGGGCCGACGATCGTGGTGCCGTGCCGTCTGGTGGCTGCCTTGATGCCATCAGGCTGCTCGGGTCCGGGTGGGACCCGAGCCATGTCCTCGATCATGGGGAAGAGTCCGCCCGGCGTCATGATGTTTATAGCCCGGACGAGGTCGTCACCGTTGTGCAGGTTGTCGAAGGTGTGCGCCACTCCGGGTGGGATGCTGAGGAAGTCGCCCGGTTCGAGGTCGAAGATCTCTTCGCCGCCCTGGACCGTCAAGAACCCTTCTAGGACATAGAAGGTGTCGTCCTGCTCTTCGTGGAAGTGCAACGGTGGGCCGGTCATCGGCGCGAACGTCGCTGCCATGAAGTCGAACCGTCCAGCTGTGTCGGACGCGGTCGCTTTGAACAGGTGGGGGCTGCCGAAGGCCAGCTGACCCTCGTCCGCCTTGGCCAGGAGGTACCCGCCGGTGCCGGCCGGCATCGTGGTGTTCGTGGTGAGCCTGGTCATGTGTCCTCCTCCGGGTTTGGTTGGAACTCCGTGACAAACACAGTTTGAGTCCACGGCGGGGGAGTGGGCATCGGTGAGACGACGTAGCCCCCCGGGCGACTACGTGGTGACGCCCGGCACTGAGCCCTTACTGGGTGCTGACCCGGCGCCCAACCATGGGATGGCCGGCCTGATCGCAGCAGCTCCGCCACATCTCGTTCGGTTCATTTTCCCGGCAACCGCTAGGTGCGGGTGTTTCAACAAGGTGCAGGAGGGTATGGGCGGGCGCAGGTTGCGGTGGGAGGAGTTGTCGATGTCCCATACGGTTCGCGCGGGCCGTCCTTGTCATTGCCCAACTCCTCGCAATCGCGTGTCTGACGTGCGTCTTGGGAGTTGCTGCTCATGCCGGTGCCACCCATCTCTGGGAACCTCGCTCGGCCCCCTACGCACCACGAACCCCACATGAGGGCTCGCGAAACCGTGGTAGTTCGACCTACAGACATCGGGGAGCGGGTCGTCGACCCATTCGAAAGGGCAGGGCGCAAGCTGGGCGCCGCCTTCGGCCAGATCGGCGATCTGGCGGCGATGGTCCTCGACGCGACCTATGCCACCGGCGAGGCGTTGGTCCGTCGGCGCTTCCCATGGCCAGAGTTCTTCGTACAGATGTGGTTCCTCATCTCGGTCACATTCCTGCCGACGCTGCTGATCTCGATCCCGTTCGGACTGGTGATCGTCCTCGAGGTCGGTGGCCTGGCGCAGCAGATCGGGGCCACGTCCATCGTCGGCGCTGTGGACTCCCTGGGGATCGTGGCGCAAGCCGCGCCGGTCATCACTGCAATCCTGCTCGCCGGCGCCGGCGGTTCTGCCATCTGTTCTGACCTCGGGGCCCGCACCATCCGCGACGAGATCGACGCGATGTGGGTGATGGCCATCGATCCGATTGAGCGGCTCGTGGCCCCGCGGGTCCTGGCGACGATCTTGGTGGCACTCCTGCTCAACGGGATCGTTGCCTTCGCCGGGATCATGGCCGGGTACTTCTGCGCGGTGTACATCCTGCACGCCAGCGCCGGCGGGTTTCTCAGCTCGTTCAGCATATTCGCCCAACCGACGGACTTCATCCAGTCAGAGCTGAAGGCCGGCATCTTCGGCTTGCTCGCAGCAGCCGTTGCCTCGCACCAAGGTCTGAGAGCAAAGCGGGGCCCGGCGGGCATCGGTGAGGCGGTCAACCGCTCAGTGGTCATCACCGGCGTTTCGCTCTTCGTGCTCAACGTCCTCATCACCCAGATCTTCTACGTGATCACGCCACCGAAGGTCCTCTGATGGCTTCCCGCCCCTCGGCCGTGCGTCCTTTGCACACAGCGTCGCAGTCGATTGTCGCGCGAACGAATGACGTCGCATCCCGGACCCACGACCAGTTCGAGATGTTCGGCCGGATCCTCTTCTTCGTCGTGGAGGTCGTTGGGTACATCCCGTACACCCTGCGCCATTTCCGAAAGGAGATCTGGCGGCAGCTAGGGGACGTCACATTCGGCAGCAGGATGCTCGCAGTGGCCGCAAGCACGGTCGTAGTGGCGACGCTCATCACCGCGGTCGTCGGAGTCAACCTCGGGATCTCAGGTCTGCAGGGCCTGAACATCCTCGGTCTCGGACCGCTCGCTGGCGCTCTGTCGTCGTTCGGCAACACGCGGGAACTGGCGCCCCTGCTCACCGCCTTCGGCCTTGCCGCCCAGATGGGTTGCCGGTTCACCGCCCAACTCGGGGCCATGCGAGTGTCCGAGGAAATCGACGCCCTCGAGGTGATGTCGATCCCCTCGCTGCCTTACCTGATCACCACCCGGTTGATAGCAGCGCTCATCATGGTGATCCCGCTGTATCTCTTCGCCCTATCAGGCGCCTTTCTCGGCTCCCAGTTAACGGTGCTGTTCGTTTCGAAGCAGGGCTCCGGCACGTACCTCCACTATTTCTATCTATTTCTGAGCCACAAGGACGTACTTCTGTCCGGGGTCAAGGTCATCGTGTTCTGCTTCATGATCACGATCGTCCACTGCTACTACGGCTACAACGCTACGGGTGGGCCCGAGGGCGTCGGACGGGCCGCCGGCCGGGCCATCCGGACGAGCGTGGTCGGCATAGCGATTCTCGACATGCTCATGACCTTCCTTTTCTGGGGGCTGTCGACCCCCTTCCGTGTGTCGGGATGACCATCGCGCCTCCCGCTCCAGCGGCAGCCACCGCCTTTCGTGTCCCACAGCGGCCGCGACGGAAGACACCACGGTACGCGAGGTGGGGGGCATTGGCAGTGGCCATCACACTGGCTGCGGGCGTGCTGGTCTTTGCCTCCTTCGGTGGGGAGTTCAGCAACTTCGTCGAGGTGACGGCCGAGCTTCCGGCATCATCTACAGCGGTTGCCCTGAACAGCCCCGTGGAGTACAGGAACGTGCAGGTCGGCACGGTCGTCAGCCAGGGAACATCCATTCCCGGCGGTCTGGTTTCGATCATCCTCCACATCAATCCGTCGATGGTCCACACGATTCCTGCAAATGTCACGGCCACGGTCGCCCCGGTGTCGTTCTTCGGCAACGAGTACGTGGTCCTGGTTCCCCCGGCCCAACGGGACACCGCAACCCTCCACGCGCGCGAACAGATCCAGCCAGTAGTGACCGACCAGACGGCGTCGCTGCAGGCTCTTTTGAGCAATCTCGACCACTTGCTGATCGAGCTCCACCCGGGTCAGCTCGATGCCGCCCTGACGGCACTTTCGAGCGCGCTCGTCGGGCAGGGGACCCCTCTCGGAAAGAACCTCGTTGCTGGCAACCGGTATCTCCAGGGGATGCTGCCGCTCTGGCCAAAGGTCGTTGCGGACTTCGAGGCTTTCGATCCTGTGGCGAACACTTTCTCCGCGGCGACGCCCGACCTTTTGCAGATCCTCGCCAACCAGACGGTCACGAGCAAGACCATCGACAATTCAGCCACTAGCGTCCGCAACACGATCTCGGGCGGAGCGACGCTCACGGAAGAGGCCTACAAGCTCTTCGACGCCATCCAATCGCCGTTCAAAGTATTGACGGCCGACGCGGCTCCGTTCCTCCAAGACCTTTCTCAGAACCCTTACGAAATCGCCGACCTGCTGTCCGGCCTGAACAAGTTCGCCAACGCCTTCCTTGCGGCCGAGGCTGACGGACCCTACTTGTCGGTTACGGCAACGGTGAAGGTGACCAATCCCGCCGATCTCGGCATCGCTATCCTCGGCGGCTCCGCGTCTACCTTGATCGATGCCATCTCGTCCGGGTTGGGTACCCAGTACGTCAACCCCGCCCTCTACACGGCGGCCGACTGCCCGCGCTTCGGCTCCCTCTCGAACTGTGGAGGTGCCGCGACCGGCGGAGAAACTGCAGGACTGGTTTCCGAGGTCCTGCCTGCCGCGGCGGAAACCGAAGCTGTCGGACAGATCTATCAGTCCGTGGCCGGGCGGCCTCCGGCCAATGCAACCGTCAGCTCGCTCCTGCTTTCCCCTGTGCTCGAGGGGATGGTGACCAAGTCGTGACGGACCAGATTCCGGGCGAGGTGCCGACGGACTGGGCGGTCGAGCACGTCCAGCACCGCCGACGCGAGCAAAGGAAGCACCATCACATCCCGGGCCTCAATTCGACCATCGTCAAAGTGGTGTTGTTCACCGGAATGTCGGTCATCATCACATCGATTGTCCTATTCTCACTTCTCGACATCGAGGTGCACCCCACCTCCGGGTATTACGCCGACTTCACCGACGTCTCTGGTCTGCAAGCCGGCGATACGGTCCGAGTCGCCGGAGTCGAGGTAGGCAAAATCGGCGGTGTGTCGGTGCATGGCAACGTCGCAAGAGTGTCGTTCAGTCTCGAGACGTCTCAGCACGTCACGACGACTACGCGGGCGGCCATCCACTTCGCCAATCTGTTGGGGGAGCTCTACCTCGACATCCTGCCCGGCTCACCCGGGGGCACGCCGCTGAAGCCAGGCGGTGTGATCCCGGTGTCCCAGACGACTCCGCCTCTGGACCTCACGGCGGTGTTCGATGGCTTCCAGCCTCTCTTCTCCGCACTTTCGCCTGCGGAGGTCAATCAGCTCGCCGGGTCGATCATCGATATCTTCCAGGGGGAATCTGGAGCGACCTCGAGCATCATCTCCGAGGTGTCGACGATCACCGACAACCTGGTCGAGCGCCAGGACGTCATCAACGGACTGCTGACGAGCTCGGCCAGCCTGCTACGCACCGTCGGCTCCCACGACGCTGACCTCGGCAGTCTGATCGGTAACTTCGACACCCTCGCGCGGGGTCTGGCTGCTTCGAAGACTCAGATCGGAGGCGCCATCAGCAACGTGAACAAGCTGACAAACCTTGCCGCCCACTACTTCGGGGAGTCGCAGCCTCAGTTGGATCAGGACATCCAGGGCCTGGCGACCGCAACGAGGTCACTGGTGGCAAATCAGTCGAAGATCAACAGCTTCTTCGAGGGCCTGCCAGGTCTCTTGAACACCGTGGCGAAGGTCCAGACCAGTGGCAATTGGATCCAGGCCTACGTCTGCGATCTGACCGTCAACCTGATCGGCTCGGGAGGCGGCCCTGCGCCTCCACTGAACATCTCGATCATTCCCGGCGCGTTCCCAGCCAAGGGTGTGTACCCCTCGAACATCACCCTTCCCTCGGGCACGATCGGCGATCAGTCGGCGCACACGGCGGCTTGTTCGTGAAGCGTTTCCGCGAGCGCAACCTCCGTGTGTTGGGTCTGACGACCCTGGTTCTGGCGGTGGTGCTGGTGTTTGGCGCGCTGGAGTTCCCGAAGCTGCCGCTGGTCAACGACCGAGCCACCTACTCGGCATACCTCAGCGATGCCGCCAACCTGGTCGCCACGGACCAGGTCTGGGTCTACGGCGTCAACGTGGGCACGGTCACAGGGATGACGCTCGATGGCGCCAGGGTCAAGGTGACCTTCACGGTCAGCCCGGGGGTACACCTCGGATCGACGACATCGGCGGCTGTCGTGGTCCAAAGCCCCATAGGCACCGAGGTGCTGAAGCTGACCCCGTCCGGATCCGGGAGCCTCGAGGGCACCATCCCGCTGTCGCGGACGTCGGTGCCATTCACGTTGGTTGACGCTCTGTCTGGCTTCAGCCAGGAGGTCCAGGCATATAACAAGGCGGCGCTCGAGAAATCCTTCGATGTCATCGCCGATAACCTCTCGGCCACCTCCGGCGCCGAAACGCAGGCGGCATTCAAGGGTTTGGCGCAACTGGCCCAGATCTTCGGGAGCCAGTCAGGCGCCATCGCCTCGGTCATCAGCCAGGGCGCCGGCATATCTTCGGTGCTGTCTCAGCGCAGCGGTCAGCTCTTTGACCTGGTGGGTCAATCCGACATCGTCCTTCAGGTGCTGGAGCAGCGGCGAGCGACGATCAAGTCCCTTCTCGACGGAACCGCAGCACTCAGCCAGAAGCTGAGCCAGTTCCTTTCCAGCAACAGCCCACAGCTGACGACGTTGTTCGACAACCTCAAATCGGTGTCCGCGGTGCTCGCCCAGAACGCCGAAAACGTGGGCCAGGCAATACCACTGCTCGCTGCGCTGGCCAAGTACACGGCCAATTCCACGGGGTCCGGACCGTTCGTCGACGCGGTGGTGCCGACGCTCCTCATCCCGGACAACGTCTTCGAGCAGTGCTCGGCGCGGGAACGCGTTCCCGAGCGCCAATCCCCAGGTGGGCTGCCACCCATGAGGCGCATCTCGTTGCGCCTTCGGCTGGTGGCCGCCGGTGTCGTCGCCGCTTTGGTCGTTTCCGGGATCGCCTTCGCGCTCACGAGCGGTGGTGAGTCGACCATGACGATCTCAGCGAGGTTTGCCACTGCGCCAGGGCTCTTTGTGGGCAACCAAGTCAAGATCCTCGGGATGAGCGTCGGCCGTGTGTCGAGCGTCACACCCGGACCGACATACGTCACCGTAGATATGGCGGTCCCTTCGTCGACGAAGATCCCGTCGGACGTTCAAGCGTTCATCATGGCGCCGAATATCATCAACGACCGATTCGTCCAGCTCAACCCTCCGTACACGGGCGGCCCGACGATGCCCGACCACGGATTGATCCCCGAGTCGCGCACCGCCGTGCCGGTCTCGGTCGACGAGGTCATCGACAGTCTCAATCAGTTCGCTCTCGCTCTCGGCCCGAGCGGCGCCAACCAGCACGGTGCGCTGTCCAACCTGCTGCACAGCGCGGCCGTGGCATTTGGACCTAACGGGTCGCCGTTGCACTCGACGCTCCTCGACCTCGGGCAGCTTTTCGGCGCGCTGTCATCACAAGGTCCCGACCTGACCGACTTGTTCGACAACCTCGGAAACCTCAGCAAGGTGGCATCCCAATACACCGGGACCTACGAAGCATTCGCCAAGGACCTGGCCGGAGTGAGCACCATTCTGTCGTCAGACGGGGGCGACCTGGGCAGCGCGCTCTCCAACCTGCAGCAGTTCCTTGGTCAGCTGGCGAGCTTCATCCACACGAACGCGAGCGCGTTCGGGGGCAGCGTCGACAACCTGAACGTCTTCGCCGGCGCGGTTGCGCGAGAGCAGGCTCAGATGGAGCAGGCATGGGGGATCCTGCCCGTTGCGTTGCAGAACATCAACAACGCCATCGACCCGGCGACGGGCGCGCTGCGAGCGCGTGTCGACGAGGAGAGCAATTCGGACGCGTTAGTGCAGTCGGTGTGCGGCGACCCGTTCCTCCACCTATTGCCCCTCGTCTTTGCTCCGCAGCAAGACAAGAGGGACGCCACCCTTGATCTCGGATGTGGGCTCCAGGGACTGCTCACCGCGCTTCCTATCCCGCCCGGCGCGTCGACCGGACCCAACATGTCGCTGAGCGCCATAATCGGGAGGAAGCAGTGATCAGGCGACGGTGGGCTCCCGTTTTGGTGCTGGCGCTCGCTGTCTGCCTCGGAGGCTGTGGGTTCCACGGACTCAGCCTGCAGTCGCTGCCCACGCTCGGGGGGGTCACCGGCGCGACCTACCCGATCTACGCCACCTTCACAAACGTCCTCAACCTTCCCGTCGAGGGCCAGGTGCGTGTCGGGCCGCAGGTCGTGGGCGAGGTGACCAGCATCTCCGCTGTCGGCTACCAGGCCTCGGTGACGATGAGGATCGAGAAGAAGGTGACGCTCCTTCAGGGCACCACCGCCCAAGTCCGTTTCGACAACCCCTTGGGAGACGAGTACGTCTTGCTCACTGCCCCTGCAGACACGCAAGCGCCGCGCCTGCGTTCCGGAGCGCAGATCCCAGAGTCCGACACCAGCACCGCACCGAGTGTTGAAGACACCCTCGGCGCCCTCTCGTTAGTGCTGAACGGCGGCGGCATCAATCAGCTCCAGACGATCATCCACGAGCTCAACGACGCGTTTAACGGCAACCAGCCGCAGATCCGATCATTCCTTGGAACTGTGAACGCGGCGGTCTCCAGCCTCGCAGACGGCCGGACGGATTTGGACGACTTCCTGGCGTCGGCCGGCAACCTGACCCGGGAGCTCAACGGCACGGGCGGAGCTGGGGCCAAGACGATTGGCAACGGGATCGCGTCGATCGCGCCGGCGATAGGCGTCCTAGCGAGTGAGAACACGTCTCTTGACCGCCTGCTCGGCGCCCTGTCGAACCTTGGCGCCGTCGGCACGCAGATAGCGCAGCAGAGTGGACAGAACGGGGTGGACGACGTGAGAGCGCTCCTGCCCGTGGTCGACCAGCTCAACAGCGTGTCCCAGCAGCTGGCACCGGTGCTATCCGACGTATCGCGCTTCGAGGCCGAGACGCCGAAGGTCGCGCCAGGTGACTATCTGCAGGTTGGCGTCGTCGCGAACGTCATACTCCCGTCAGGGGACTTCGCTCCGAACGTCGACCCCAGTAATTCGGTGACCGGCTCTGGCGCACGGGCGATCACTCTGCTCCTCGACGGTGGCCTGCTGTGAGACGCCCTGCGGCGCGGTTGATCGCGTTCCTCGGGGTCTTCATCGTGGGCCTCTATTTCATCGGCGTCGACATCCTCAACTACCACTTCGGCGCCCAGCCATTCACGGTGACGGTTTTGGTTCCGGCAGCTTCGGGCCTCTATCCGGGAGCGAGCGTCGACTACCGCGGCGTCGTTGTGGGCCAGGTGACGTCGCTCGACCTGTCGCCAACCGGAGTGACGATCAAGCTCGGAGTCAACGCAGGCACGCGCATCCCCGACAACGGGGTGGCCGAGATAAAGCAGCTGTCCGCCCTGGGCGAGCAGTACCTCGACTTCCAGCCCTCCCATGCAGGCGGCCCCTACCTGCAAGCCGGCAGCGTCATACCGGCTTCTCGCATCGTCCAACCGACGCCCATCGGCACTGCGCTGGACAACCTCAGCCTGCTGCTCAACAGCGTGAACGGCAACGACCTGCAGACCTTCGAGAGCTGGCTGGCGTCCGCTTTCATCGGCACGGGTCCCGGACTGCACCAGATCATCACCTCCGGCCAGCAGCTCTTCGACTCCCTGGCTGCAGCTCAGCCGGAGACGGTCAATCTCATCCAGGACGGAAACACCGATCTGCACACCCTCAACGCCACATCCGGCGACTTTCAAACCTTCGCCAAGAACCTCGCGTCCTTCACTGGGCAGCTGGTTAGCTCCAACGGTGACCTGCATGACCTGATCAACAATGCCTCGGCGGCTGCAAGCACGGTCGGCCCATTCCTCGCTCAGAACAACCCGGCGATCGCCGCCTTGATAGCGAACTTCGCCACCGACGCGCGGGCGGCGAACGTGTACCAGCCGGCCGTGCAGGCCCTATTCCAGATCTTGCCGGTGGTTGCCAGCCGCGCCGCCGGGGCACTCACGGGCAGCGCGGCTCATGCCGAGGCGGCTTTCAACATCGATCAGCCGGTATGCGCGTACGTACCGGAGGCCTTCATCCACGGCCCGACGCAACTGACCGGTCTCGCCGAGCTCGACAACGGCTGCTCGACCAGGAACCCCGACATGCTCGAGCGCGGGGCATACAACTCGCCGGGCGGGTGAAACGGATGCGCCGGAACGCCATGCTCTTGATTCTCGCCCCCATTCTGGTCGTATGCGCGGCCTGCGGACCCGTTCGGGCAAGCATCGCCTCGCGGCCCTCATCAAGGTTGCAGAACGCGAGCGGCGAGCTCATCTCGTCGCTTCTCCTGGCTTCGGCCATCAACCTCCCACCACTCCCATCTGACTGCATCCCTTCGAGCACTGGAAGCCAGCCGCAGATCGGCACATACGCGACGTTCACCGGGTCCGTCACGATCAAGAGCCCGTACGGTCCGATTGCCGACGCCACGCTCAGGGGCTCCATCTGCGGGATAGCTACCGTGATCAACCGGCCGCCCAACGCGTGCACATCACCGCCCGGCCAGTACACGGCGCTCCACCTGAACTTGCCAGCCGATGGAGAGCACATAGACATCCCGTCGGTCAACATCACGATGCTTCCCAATCTTTCGATCCCGATAACCCACATCACCGTCATCCCCACGTCCATCACCACGACCGTCTGCGCCGTCGCCGCCCCGGGCCCGATCAAGCAGACCGTGACGGCATCGCTTCCGGCGGACGCCCAGGTCCTCGGCGCAAGCTGTGTGCTGGCGGCGACGGTCCCCGTGAAGGTAGAGATCTACGGGCCGCTCAGCGGTTTCACCATCTCCGGCACCAACCTTCCCTTCGTGATCCCACCCCTTCGGCATTCGCCAAGCTGCCCCTCGGACCTCACCTTCGTCGCCGACAAGCTGCTCGGCCTTCCACTCGCACAACCCGCGAACGAGATCACCATCACCGGGACCGGTTTGGCGTACCAGCCGTGAAATGGCCTGCTGTCTGTACTACTGGAGGATCCGTGAAACCACGTGACGACTCTGCGCACTGGGTGACCGTGTTAGCGACACCCGCACACCGATCGGGTAAAGAAGCATGAACGGCCACGAGCGCCGTCGGGGTCGGGCGCGGTGGCGCATCGGTGCCGGTGTCCTCGTCGTCGTGTCCGCGTCAACGGCCACTTTGTCGGGACCGACCGCTTCGCCCTTGACGCCGCGACTCGTCGCGACACGCGCTTCGTCCACCGCGGGTGACTCGCCGGCCGCCAGTGTGGCCGACCACGTGACAGCAACTACCGGAGGACCCTGCCCCCCGAACCCCACCTACCCGGACAGCCCGACCGACCAGACGCAGTACGGGGTACCGTTCACCGCCGACATTTTGGACGGCACCGTTAACGTCGGCTACAACGAGGACAACGGTGGGCCGGGCACCAAGCCGCTCACCAACATGCCCTGGTTTCCGTGGACGCTCCACGTAACCGGTCTCAGCGGCACTGTCAGCGGGTGCGTGCCGCTCCCGGGCCTATCACTCGCGGTTCAGCCTGCCAACCTGCACGTCAACACCTACGGGTACATGCAGGGGCCCGACAACTGTTCGAGCTCGCAGAATGGGTGCAACCTCGCCCCCGATTCCTCGGCCACCTTCAGCTTCACCGGTATTGCCGACCCGGGGCAGACGAGCATGCCTCTCTTCCTGGCGGGCGACGGGATAAACGCTGCGGGCGCAACGACGATTCACTATCAGACGACCCCTACGACGGGGACGGGCCTCGAGGTCGGTGTCCCGACCTTCACCGAGGAGTACCCGTACCCCCAGACTGGTCAGGTGACGAAGGTGAACCTGCCGGCTGGGTCGCGTCCCGGGGCGAGCCTGAACCCCGACGTTTACGGGGGGTCCGTCACCGTCACGAACACGACCGCTTCGACTGTCACCTCGATCACGGGGGAGGAGAGCGCCGGTTTCATCTCCGGCCCGTCGACGCTCGCACCGTACGGCTCGCCCGGTGACACCGGCACCTACACCTTCACATTCGAGGGCAGCAGCTATGGGTACCTTCCCGACGAGCAGGCGCTCCCGCTGACCTTCTCGGGGGAAGGAGCCTCCGGGCTGGTGGACGGCTCCGGGGTCGCCTACTTCACTATCCCTTCCCTCAACGTGTCGAGCCTTGCGATCTCAGCTGCGACCATCAACGGTCAGTCCGCTCTGAGCGCACCCGGCCCCCAGGTCGCGATGGGCTCTGTCTTCAACGGCACAGTCACGCTCACCAACAACACCTCCTCGACCGTGACGGGCATCTCTGGGGAGACGGGCCAGGCGGTGCAACTCCTCGCGACGGTCGGCCCGTCGGGCGTCCAGGAACCACCGCTCGTGCTTAGCGGGTTCTCGCTCAAGGTGTCCGCGACGCAACCCCTCGCAGCCACGGTCGTCGGTGCCCGGCCCGACGCGTTCGGCGCCACACCAATCGGTGCACTCGACTCGACTGCCACTGCCTCGGCGGCGGGCGTCTTGTCGGCACCTCTCCGTCGCTAGCGTGCGGTGCGCCGGTCTCCACGAAGGTGACGACGGGTTCCTCGACGGTGGTGCCCGCCTCGCCGGCGGGCGATCCAGCCCACTCCGCCGGGCCGCAGTGGACGGTGCAGGGCGAACCGATCTCGGGTCCGCTCGTCGGAGCAACTGCTCGGCTGGTATCCAACTCCTTCTCACTCAAGATCCCGGAGGAACCCCCACCCGGATATACCCAGACATGCGGCGTCTTCGGTGAGCTCTTCAACTGGGAGATCGGCGGCGTCGAGCCGGACGGCAAGTACTACAACTGCCCTAAGTGCAAGACCTATGGGCAGTCGGGCCCAGTCGACGCCGGCGCCGGATCGGGCGAGGTGCAGGTCGAAATCGACGTGTTGCTCACGAGCGTCGGTGGGCTCCCCGTCTGCCGTCCGACCCCGACCGCCCCGAGTGCCTGCGGTAGCTAGAGAAGGCGCGCTGGACGCGCACGTCCACGGTGGGGACATGACGCTTCAGGCGTTCGTCGAGGCTGATGCGCTCGAGGCAGAAGTGAAAGGACTATCTCGAAATCGATCCGCCACGCCGTTTAGTCACTTTTATATGGAGGCTGTTTGGTTTGGTACGAGAGCAATTTGGATACGAATCCGGTTGTGACCGGGGGTTCGCAACCTTCGGATCCTGTCGGCCCGAAGGAGGTCAAATGATCCACTCGACGAGGGGACCACTGCGGCGAGTAGTTCTGTCAGTCACGTTGCTTGCTGGTGTCATTGCCAGCCTTGCGGCGTATTCTTCGCCCGCGCTTGCGAGTACCCCGGCGGCGACGAAGACGACGACGACGACGTACACGTTGTACGTGCAATACCGGTATCGCGAACGGTGATGTGTCGGTCACGACAACCCAGACCTACCCGAAAAAGGTGGCGGCCGGGGCGACGTTTACGATCCAGTGGTCGAGCGTGACCACGGTGGAGGGCGCCCTGGCTTCGGCTGCATACCCCTAGCCCCTGGTGGCAAGGAAAAAGGCACTGTCTCCACCGACGACGACCTGAGCACTGATGCCACACCCAGCACCCTCAACGTGGCCGGAAGCGGCGTCAAGGAACAGGGCAAGATCAGCAGCTCCAGCAGTTTCCCGATCTATACGCCCAAAAAGGGATCCCCCCTCTTACCACCCCCTCTTTCACGGCCGGTTCGGCCGGGACGGACCAGATCAGCGCTGGAGACGATGACGCCACCGTCACGATCTACAACTCTTCGGGCACCCCGGTGACCACTACCACGGCGGACTGCACCCCTGTCGGGACGCCCGCGGTCATTGCAACCATCAAAGTGACCTGACGGAATCCCGTGCCGGATTCATCGGAGCGTTTTATGGGACGACTTGCCGTACTGCTGCCGAGAGGCCACTTTGGGGGCCCAGGCACTCGTGGCAGACGCGGTCACCGGGAGGACGACAAATGACGGGAACCCTCGAAGCTCCGATACATCCGCCCGCGGAGGAGAGCGCGGTCGACGAGCTGGCTGACAAGTCCTCCCCAGCCAGAACGTCGCGCTCCAAGGCGACGGTGAAGACCAAGTCCACCACTGAGGGTTCTAAGTCTCCTCGTCGCACTTCCGAAACGAAGTCAGCGAAGGCTTCTCGGAGTCGCGGAACTACGTCAGGCGCAGTAAGGGAGAAAGCCAAGGAAAATGGACTCGCCCTCGCCGCGCAAGAAGTAGCAGGACCCTGCCGCCGACAGCCCGGGGGTGACGGTCGAGCCTCCGGCGGCCGAGCTTCCCGCAGCGGAGCCTCCGGTCATCCAGTCAGCTGACCACGAAGAGCTTCCGTCGAACCCGCCTGAGGCAGCGTCCGAACAAGAGACCACAAGGCCCCGTGCTGCGAGGTCGGTTGCCGCCCGGAGCTGGGTCCGGCGCAACCTTTTGTTGTCCAGCCTGGCTGTCGCGTTGGTAGTCGTCGCCGTGTTTCTGACCCTGACGCAGCTCTCGTTGAACAGATCAGACTCACTCAACAGCGCACGCTCGAGCGCGCTCGCCGCCGCACAGAGCTACGCGGTCGATCTGGCGAGCTATAACTACCAGCACCTCGACCAGGACTTCGGCAAGGTCCTGGCCGAATCCACCCCCACGTTCAAGCAAAACTTCACCCAGTCGTCCGAAGCCCTGAGGACCACGCTCGTCCGCTATGACGCCTCGGCGTCGGCGAGCGTCGTCGCTGCGGGACTGGTCTCAGCAACCACCAGCCGTGCAGTCGTCCTGGTTTTTCTCAACCAGACGGTCTACAACACGCTCCAGAAGAGCAAACCTACAACCGAGAGTCGCGTCGAGATCACCCTGTTGCGCTCCGGCGGTCGCTGGCTTATCGACGAGGTCAGCCTGCTCTAGGTGGGCGGCGGCCCTCGGCTGCCCCCACTGGGGCTCTGAACCGAAGACCACGAGGGGATTGAGGGTTGGGCGCAAAGGCGACGACGTAGCCTGAGTGACATGCCCACAGCCGAACGTGCGCAGCGCCAGGGACGTGGTCGGCTCACGTGCGGAGCCTTTGCCGGTCCGCTATTCGCAGGTATTCACGGCGAAGAGAGGCCGCATGACGCTGACACCACCCGGACGGCGGCGACGCGTGAGGGCCTGCTGCACAACCTGTGGGCGATTCCCATCTTTGTCGGCATACCCATCGCCGCATTCGCCAGCGCGGCCTCGGCGGTACGCGGCAGAGAATACCGGTGGGCCTGCTACTCGGTGGGATCGAGCCTCATGATGGTGGTCAGCTTTCTGAACTTCGGCAGGGCGTTCGGGAGCGCATCAGGGCTTGCTGGCAGGGGTGGAATCTTCCAGCGGATCTCGATCGCATCCGGGTTCGGATGGCTGACCGCCTTGTCGCTTCGAGCCCGTTCCTCGATCCCCTCTCGTTGAAGGAGGATGCCAAGTTCGACCCCAGAGATTAGCCTTCGTCCGAGAGCCGAATCCTCCGGTTGGCGCCTGAAGGTCATTTGCTCAGGACGATCCCTTGCGCCGTAGTCGTGGATTCAGGTTCCGACTACCGAACTGGGATGACTTCGACCTCGCTCATGAGCGATGACTCTGTAGACGGGTAAACGTCAGATGGACAACAAGACCCCGAGAGGTGTCGCCGGGCCAGAATGGAGACGCAATGGACATCATCAACTTGGGTGCGGCGGACGGGCTGCCCCCGGTGAATTGGGCGAGCGTCGCCGAGAAGCTTGATGCCGGATCGCAGCCGGCTCCGGACGCCCACAACGCGCGCACGACGTGGCTCTCGACGGTGAACGAGGACGGCGGCCCCCACGTGACTGCGGTCGGAGCGCTCTGGCTAGACGGAAGCTTCTGGTTCCAGACCGGATCCGGTACCCGGAAAGGCCGCAACGTCGCCCGCGACCCGCGCTGCTCGATCGCGGTGTCGGTCCGCGATGCAGACGTCGTCGTCGAAGGTGAGGCAGTGCGGGAGACCGACCCGGCCACACTGGCACGCCTTGCCCATGCCTGGGCGAACCAGGGGTGGCCTGCCGAACTCGATGAGAGCGGGTCCGGTATCACCGCCCCGTTCAACGCGCCGTCGCAGGGGCCACCGCCGTGGAACGTGTATCGCATCAAGCCACACTCGGCGACCGTGGTACTGAGCACTGAGCCGGGCGGGTTGACCCGCTTCAAGTTCTGACTTCAGCTCAGCAAGGCGGCCGGTTCGTAGCTCAACGATTTGTCAGGCGGAGTGTGGCGAGCCAAGTCATGATGGGAACGAACTGCAGGAGGAGTCAATGTCAAGAGTGCTCGTGCGCAACTTCTCGATCTCGCTCGACGGTTACGCCGCCGGGCCCCACCAGGATCTCGACCACCCGCTCGGTGTTGGGGGCACTCAGCTCCACGAATGGATCTTCGCCACCCGCAGCGGCAGTCGGATGATAGGCAGAGAAGGCGGTAGTGACGGCGTCGACGACGACTTCTTCTCGGAGCGGGGATCTAATGTGGGCGCCACCATCATGGGTCGGAACATGTTCGGCCCGATACGTGGCCCGTGGGGCGAGAGCGAGTGGACGGGCTGGTGGGGAGAGGATCCCCCCTTTCATCACCCGGTCTTCGTGCTCACTCACCAACCGCATGCTCCCATCGAAATGGAGGGAGGAACTACCTTCCATTTCGTCGACAGTGGGATCGAAGCGGCTCTCACTGCAGCCCTCGACGCGGCCGGTGACCATGATGTCCTTGTCGGCGGTGGCGCAGCCACAATCAGGCAGTACCTTCGTGCTTCGCTAATCGATGAAATGCACGTTGCGATTGTGCCCGTCTTGCTGGGTAACGGCGAACGACTCTTCGACGATCTCGGCCCCAGTACCAGTAACTACCGCTGTCTCGAACACGTTTGTTCGCCAGCCGTCACCCACATCCGTATCACACGGGCGCTCGACCAGCGGTTCGCGTTCGAGCCGAGGTCGCAGATCGGGGTTTCTCGGGCCCCTGAACGAGGCTCATAAGGGACATCCGCTACCGATCATCGGGACCCTCACTCCGAGAAAATCGGCATGACGTCTTCCGAGAAACGCTCGAGAGCCCCGACCTCTGCCGACCCAAACCGCAGCACCACGTGGTCGACCCCGACCCCCTCCAGCAGGCGAAGGTCGTCCGCCACCTCGTCGGGCGTCCCGACAAACCTCGGTCGGTTGTCACCGGCCACCCACGCCTCGGGTTGATAGCGGAACTCCGAATTCATCGGCGGACGCGGCGGCGGGGGTGGCCATGAACGGCGGTTGTAAAGCACGGCCGTCGTCATGCAGCTGTAAGAAAAGGTGAATGGTCCAGTCAGGCCAGCTTCTTCCCGAAGGGCGAGAATGTGCTTCCGGGAGACCGCGTACTTGGAGGCAGACGTCCACAATGGATGCCAGCCGTCACCGAGCAGGGCTGCGCGTCGCTCGGCTGCAGTGCTATTGCCCCCGACCCAGACCGGCACTGGGTCCGGTGCTGACAGAACGATGGTGCCCTCGGGAGGTGAGCGAAGGTCGCGGAGAACTGCCTCGGTGAGCGCCGCACGCTCCTCATAGGGTCCGGCGCCGAGAGCGTCGAACTCACCGCGCAGGTACCCGATCCCGACCCCGAGGATGAGACGATTGCCGGCTAAGTGCACCATCGTGGCCGCCATCGACGCGACGAGCAAGGGGTGGCGGTACGGGCCGACCAGGATGTCGGTGCCGAGCACGATCCGCCTCGTGATGCCGAGCCCGAAGGCGCAGCTCGTCAGGGGCTCGAAGAATGGAGGAGAAAGGCTCGGGCCAGCGATCTCCTTCGGCACCACGATGTGGTCGGGGAACCAGGCCGATGCGAATCCCAACTCCTCCGCTGCGACGAGCATGTCGCGGACGGCCGGTCCAAACGCGTAGGCGCCGTAGGACGGAATTGCCACACCGAATCTCACCGCTTCATCGCCGCGAGGTCTCGCACTTCAGCGGTAGTGTCGCCGCAGATCGCCAAACAGAAGCGGCCTGACCCGGCGCGCAGCGAACCGCCAGGCGGACTCGACCAGTTCGAATCGGTCCTCATAGATGCCCGTAAGGATGACCTCGATCGGGGCGCCCACATCTATGCCCTGCAGGACCACGAACGTGCAGACCGAGGAGGCGCTACGGCCATCGGGTTCTACGTCGATAGTGAGGTTGGAGATCTGGTGAGTCGTACGGGGCGTTCCTTCGTAGAGCTGAACCCGTTCGAAGATCGTCCGTATGGCCCCGGCGCCGCGGAGCACCGGCTCGTCGGATTCGCCTGACCTCCATTCGGCGTTCTCGAAGAGGGCCGCAACGCCGTCGAGGTCGCCGGCGTCGATTCGAGTCGCGTAAGCATGCACAAGGGCCGTGATGACAGCTCTCGCTTCGCCCGCCCCGGCGTTCACAACTTCACGTTTTAGCGACCACCGGCCCGCAGAGCGACCAAATATACGTGGATGTCCGAACCTAGCGGCCGCATGATCGGGTTGGCTGTAGGGGTGGGGAGAACGGTACTCAACTGGGCTACGAAAGTCGTTCGGCGAGATAGGTAAGAGACATCGGGTACCGGTATTCGATGCGGCCGTGAGTACCTTCGAACAGTTCGAAGTGGACATCATCGATGCCGATCTCGGCGAGCGCACTACGGAACGCTTGTGCGCCGATTTCCAGAAACCACTCGTCGTTCTTACCACCGTCGACCCAGATCGCTCGCAGACCACCAAGAGCTTCTGCGTGATCCGGGACCATGCGGACCGGGTCCCAGTCCAGCCACCTTTGCCAAATGTCGTATCGGAGCCTGCCGGTATGGGTGTCGAAGGGAAGCACCGGCTTACCGTCCTCGTCTGCGGAGAAGCACGCAGAAACGCCGAGGATCATCAACAGTGTCTCGTCGGCCTCTTTGGTGAATGCAACTCGTCCTTGAAAGTCTTTCCACCACTTATCGATCGAGCCGTCGTACTCGCGCAGTGCTCGTACGGCCTTGGCGAACTCCGGGATGTAGCAGAATTCGTAGAGGGCGTCGCCGGCGTGGGTCGCCAGGCCACCGAACAGGTCCGGGCGGAGCATCGGCGTGATCATCGCCCCGAATCCTCCGCTTGACTTCCCCTGGATCCCCCGATGCGACGCTTCCTTAAAGGTGCGGTAGTGAGAGTCGACGAAGGGCACCACGTCCTCACACAAGTAGGTGTGGTAACGCCCCGTCCCGGGAGAGTCGACGAATTGCGACCCTCCGTAGGCGGTCCAGGCGTCCACGTAAACGACGATGCACGGTGGCGCAGAGCCTCGGGCGAAGAGCTCGTCAGCGGCCTCGGTGAAGGGGAGCCGATAGGCGCTGCGGTTGGCCCACATGCTGAGGTGGCCGGTGTATCCCTGAAGCACGTAAACGCTCGGGTATGACCTGGCGGTATCGTCGTCATAACCAGGCGGGACGTAGACCCACAATGGGCGGTCACTCGGATCCCCGAGGGGATTACCTGCCAAGGCACGAGAGGTCACGACGTGGTGGTCGATCCTCCCTGCCAGCTGTCTCTCCCAGGGAAGGGGCATGGTTCTTCACCCTAGAGCCCGCGACACCGCCCCACGGCGCCCATTCGTCGGCTTGGGAAGACTCCATATCGCCGGATCCGTGAGGATTCACCCCTTGACAGTGAAGAGCCTCCACTTATCAGCGATTCCCTTGAGCTCGTGTTCACCCGGGTCTTCAAAGGTGAACCCCCCGGAACCAGGGCAAACCGTGCGCTCGGGATTTGCTCGGCTCGCGCGCGGTGATTGAAGAGGATCAGTCCTCGATGTCGGAGACGAGAAAACGGATCCCACCCGTGGCCGCCTGGGCCAGTCCGCCAGCCAGCTCACCTGCTTCGGGTGACTCGAGCGCGGCGCACGCGGTCGCGTAGTCGGAGAAGTAGATGTCGATGGTCCGGTAGGCGGGGGTTGGGCTGCGGTCCTCTTTCGGGAAGACCTTCGCCGATTCGACCCGCAAGTTGATAAGGGGTCATCTGGAGGTGACTGACCTCACAAATCACTGGCCAACAGCTGGGGAGGCAGAACGTTCGTCTCCTTCCCGCCAAGTTGGTCGTGGACGTCTATAACCGGGAGATTCTCGTAAGATGGCGCTGTTGCCGGACCACTACGAAATGTTCTTCGTTGCGAGCGCGGGCGCATCTGCTGCCATCCTCGGCCTGCTAGTCGTGGCCGTGTCGGTCGTCAACGCCGACGATGCGGACGCGAAAACTCGAGAGAGGCGGACTGTTCTGGCCGGAAGCGCCTTCCTCTCTTTGGTCGATGCCTTTTTCGTCTCGATTGTCGCGTTGACCGGAGGCGCCACGGTCTTCGGGGCGTCCAACCTCGTGATGGCGATGGTCGGCTTGCTCGCCACCAGCCGCTTGATACCACGAGCAAAGCGGGCGGGGAACTTCTCCCGCGGCTTTCCAACTCGGAGGCTGAACCTCGTTTTTGCAGTCATTTCGGCCGGGGGCTATTCAATCCAACTCGGCCTTGCCATTGCTCTCCTGGCTGACGCTCGAAGCTCTGCATTGCAGCGCGCTTTGGTGCTTGTCATCGTCGGGCTGTTTGGAAGTGCACTGGGACGAGCGTGGGAGGTCACCGGGATACGACGGCGATCGGGCTGGGAGGGCGGCGATCGTGTCTGGCAAGGTGAGGAAGCCGTGTCCTCGCCTGATCTGGGCGGTCTGGAGGGGCCGGCTCGCGAGCACGATGAGAGTGGCTTTCCTCGCAACGTGTCGCCCTGACGAGGTCGTCGGCCACTTGCTGCTAGATGCGAAGTCGGTTCTTGAACTCCAGGTTGTCGAAGAGCACCCTCGAGTCGATAGGGATGCCATTCAGCCACGCGGCCGGGGTCCCCTGGGGATCCTCGGATTGGTAGACCGACTCTCGTCTCAGCACCCACTCCTGATATCGAGCCTTTCGCACACCCGATGCGAAGTCCGAGCTCGTCAGTCCCACTTGCGCACCAAGTCTCAGAAGGTCCTCGGTCGTGAAACCTCCAGTACCCTCCGCCGGTTGTGCGGAAAAGACCGCGTGGCGGAGCTCGTCGAACCGACCAACCTCTGCGGCGAGGGCGAGAGCGTTATCGGCTCTTACTGACTCGGGACCCAGGAAGCAGCGCATGCGATATTCGACCGTCAGTTCGCCAGCGTCCAAAGCAGCGGTGATCAAGGGTCCGTTGACCTCTTCGAACTCTCGACAATAAGGGCACTGTGGGTCCTCGAAGAGAATCATGCTTTTGCTCACATTGCCTTTGCCTAGGAGGACTCCGCCTTCGGGTGTGTGACCTGAGGGCGTCATCACGGATGGTTCTCATTCATTAGCGCCTCCACATCATCGGATGCCGGAATGGTTACTTGTCTCCGTGCGCGAGCTGGCGGAAGTCGGTCGTTCCAGACCGCGCTGTGGCGTGTGCCAGCGTACGCACCCGCGGGACGGCCACCTTCGCGGAGATCGGTACTGAATCTCAAGACGGGAATACGGGAATATCGGGTTCCGCCCAGCGTTGGTTGTTACGTCAACCATTGTTTCGGACCGGGAATTCTGGAAGGAGTTGAGGCTTCCCATGGGCAAAGTCCTGGAGTTGGGCCTGGACACGTTCGGCGACGTCAACGAAGACCGGAGTGGGGAGTTGGTCTCCCACGCTCAGGCGATCCGCAACGTGATCGACGAAGGAGTGCTGGCCGACCGGGTCGGGGTGGATTTCTTCGGAGTCGGCGAGCATCACAGGGCCGATTTCGCAGTCTCCTCACCCGAGACCGTCCTGGCGGCCATCGCCGGGCAGACCGAGCAGATCAAACTTGGTTCCGCCGTAACGGTTTTGAGCTCAGACGACCCGGTTCGGGTCTTCCAACGTTTCGCCACGCTCGATGCGGCCTCCAACGGCCGCGCCGAGGTTATCCTCGGCCGCGGATCGTTCACCGAATCGTTTCCGCTGTTCGGATTCGACCTGAACGATTACGACGAGCTTTTCGAAGAGAAGCTCGAGCTGTTTGTGAAGCTGCTCGAAGAGGGTGAGGTGTCCTGGTCAGGGAACACCAGGTCGTCTCTCGAGAGTCAACGCGTATACCCGACCACGGAATCGGGATCCTTGAAGACGTGGGTAGGGGTCGGAGGAAGCCCTGAGTCGGTTGTAAGGGCTGCGCACTACCGGCTACCTCTGATGCTCGCGATCATCGGTGGCAATCCGGAGAGGTTCGCGCCGTACGCCGACCTCTACCGGCGTGCACTGAAAGAATACGGAGCCGAAGCGCTTCCGATCGGTGTTCACTCGCCTGGCTACATCGCCGAGACAAATGAACAGGCACGCGAGGAGCTATGGCCGTACTTCAAAGAAGCGCGCGACCGGGTCGGTGCGTCGAGGGGGTGGCCTCCCATGACCCGATCCCAATTCGATCAGGAAGCCTCGGCTCGGGGCTCTCTTTACGTCGGATCTCCCGAGACCGTCGCGGGGAAGATAGCGAGGACGGCATCTGCGCTTGGGATCGACCGCTTCGACCTCAAATACAGCGCCGGACGCATGCCCCACGAAAAGCTGATGCGCGGCATCGAGCTCTACGGGAGCGAGGTGATTCCGAGGGTTCGGGATCTCCTCGCCGGGAGCGGGGACCGTCTTGCGAGCTGAGACGAAGCTCGGTCGGGTCGTCTGCCATCGGCAGTGCTCCCGGTCGCGGCCTCGACAGCTAATCGCGTCCAGCGGAACCGAGCACCAGGGGGTAGACGGCGCCGGCACCAGCCCGGCGGAGCATCCGGGCCACGACAGCCATCGTCCAACCGGTGTCCCAATAATCGTCGACGAGCAGCAGCGGTCGCCCGCCCGCGATGCCGTCCGAGACCTCCGTCGGTAGCGCGAACGCGTCAACGACAGCGCGCAGCCGGAAAGCACTGTTCGACTCGCCCATTCCTGATGCCCCGACATGCGTGACGGCACCAACGTACGGACGTCTCCCTGCATCAGCGATCGCTTCCGCGAAGCTCTCTACCAAGCGCGGACGGCTCCTCGAGCCGATCGACGCCACGATCTCCGGTCGTTCCGGCCACTCGCCCTTCCATGCCGAGAGCACCCGGAGCGCGGCATCGACCAGGTCCGACGAGATCTCTCGGTCTGTGACGTCCGGCGCGACGAGGCGACGAAGGACCCCGCCGTAGCCAAGGTCGGTAAACCGGGCGATCGCTCGACCTGCCTCCGGACGCTCCTCACCGGCGATCTTGCCGGTGACGTCGACACCGAGTTGCTTCATCCCCGTCGGCCACTGCCGGCGGGGGTTGAGATACACCCCGGGCCGATAGATGTGGAGGCGCGCCGCTTCCACGGCGATGTCGTCGGTAGCGATCGATTGGTGTTCGCCGGTGCAATTGTCGCAGCGACCGCAGTCGGCTGCCCCCGCGTCGTCAAGGACCTCGCGGAGAAATCGCATCCGACACCGGTCGGTGCGGATGTATTCGAGCATCGACTCCTGCTCGGCCTTGCGGGTTTCCAGGACCTTCGAGTACCGCTCGATGTCGTAGATCCATGGGACGCCGGTCGAGGTCCATCCGCCCTTCACCCGCCGGACCGCCCCGTCCGCGTCGAGGACCTTCAGCAAGAGCTCGAGTCTGGTCCGTGAAAGGTTTACTCGAGTCTCGAGAGCGGGGGTGCTGAGTGGGCCATCGACTGCGGCGAGCTCTGTGAGGACCGCGGTCAGCGTTCTCCTCACTCGGGAATGAGACCGAGGAGAAGTAGGCCCAGATCTCCCTGTCCTCCGACGTGGGAAGGAGGATCACCTCTGCTCGGTCGACACCTCGGCCGGCACGACCGACCTGTTGGTAGTAAGCAACCGGGCCAGACGGCGCGCCGAAGTGGATGACGAAGCCAAGATCCGGCTTGTCGTATCCCATCCCCAGGGCCGACGTCGCGACGAGAGCCTTCACCTCGTTGTTTAGGAGCGCCTGTTCAGAGACGAGGCGCTCGGCTTCGTCGGACTGTCCGGAGTACGCGTTCACCCGGAACCCTTGGCCGCGGAGGAAATTCGCGATTTCGTTCGTTGCCGCGACGGTGAGCGTGTAGATGATTCCGGACCCAGGCAACTCGCCGAGATGGTTGGCGAGCCACGCCAGACGTTGGATCTGCGTCTCGAGGCGGACGACGGAGAGGCGGAGGCTCTCACGGTCGAGGGTTCCGCGCTGGACAAGCACCTCGCTGGCGTTGTTCGCGAGTCCGAGGACGTCCGCGACATCGTCGACGACTCGCTTCGGTGCGGTAGCCGTTGTCGCGAGAACCGGCGTGTCGGGTGGCAGGGACTCGATGAACGACGTGATACGCCGATAGTCGGGACGGAAGTCGTGACCCCAGTCCGAGATGCAGTGCGCCTCATCCACGACGAGCAGCCCGCACGACTCGATCAGCCGGGGAAGGAGGATCTCGCGGAACTCGGGGTTGTTGAGGCGTTCGGGGGAGACAAGCAGCACATCGACCTCGCCTTGCTCGATCGCCTCGAAGATCGAAGACCACTCCTGCACGTTGGTCGAGTTCACGGTGCGCGCGTGGATACCAGCGCGCGCCGCTGCACCGATCTGGTTCCGCATGAGGGCGAGGAGCGGAGAGACGATCACCGTGACGCCGGCGCCGTTGGCGCGCAAAAGCGCCGTTGCCAAGAAATAGACGGCCGACTTGCCCCAGCCGGTCCGCTGGACCACCAAAGCTGGTCGACGATCGACGACGAGAGCCTCGATCGCCTCCCACTGGTCGTCCCGCAGCTCTGCAGCATGCCCGACGAGCGGTTGAAGCAGCGCGTTCGCGCGAGCGCGGAGGAATTCTCGATCGGCGGAAGTCGCAGTGGCCATCGTAGGGCGAGCCTACGGATCAGGTGTATAGCGCGATGCGCCGTGCCGGAAGGCGTCAGCTCGCGCAGCGCGAGGTCGCCGCACCAGACATCACGGTTGGGCGCCGCCGGCAAGCCACTTGGTCACGACATCGACCCGCTCGGCTGGCCAAGCTCCGTCGCATGGCATCGATCCCTCGCGCAGTCGAGCGACGATGGCGTCGCCATGAGCGGCAACGTCCGTGGCTGACCAGAGATCGAAGGCCTTGCTCATGGCGGCGCGGTCACTCTCGCGGAATAGCGGTTTGACGTCGCGCTCGAAGCTCAGGGGGCTATCAGACATGGTGGCAACTCCTCTCGATATCGCTGTGTCGCATTGCTCAGGCAACACCCATGTTCAGGGTCTCCTCTCTACCGGTGATGCCCGAGTGGGGTTCTTGTCAGATGCAATCAGAAGCTGGGGTAGCGACGCTCGGCATACGTCCGGGCAGTCAAGATTGCCAGGTCCTAGGACTTCGATGCTGAGCGACTGTGGGTTGGTCGTGTCGGCAATGGTGGCGACGAGCGTGTCGGCGGTGAACTTGTCCCCATGTCCCTCGGCGTGAGACTAGGCCACATCTACGTCAACGACTGCCTCGTTAGACTTGATCATGGATCGGCCTTCAGATCCATGCAGGAGTCAGGGAGTCGCGAGGCTGAGATCCGATCGACGCCCGACCGGGGGAACGGAATCCGTGTTGAGCGAGTCGGCCGAGAGGCAAGTGTGAGCGGCAAAGAACTTCGTCAAGCCGTTGCGCGTAGAGATCATGCGTCGTGGACGCCTCGCCCGGGCCGTGACCCGATTTCTGTCTTGCAGGAACAGAACGCGAGGCGCGTTCCGGACCTAGTACCGGTGCGAATGGGTCGAATGATCGAGTCTCCGTTCGCCTTCTACCGAGGTGCCGCGGCGGTGATGGCCGCTGACCTGTCGTCGACACCGGTGACAGGAATTGAGGTGCATGCTTGTGGGGACGCGCACCTCTTGAATTTCGGACTCTTCGGCTCACCCGAGCGAACGCTGCTGTTCGACGTTAATGACTTCGATGAGACCTTGCGTGCTCCATGGGAGTGGGATGTCAAGCGACTTGCAGCTAGCGCAACGGTGGCAGCACGACAGAACGGGTTCGATGAACCGACCACAGCGGAAATAACTCGCGCGGGCGTGCGCTCTTACCGCCAATGGATGGCGGTCTTCGCTGGGATGACCGCCCTCGATGTCTTTTACTCTCACGTCGAAGCGGAAAAGGCTTTGTCGCTATCCAAGACGGCTGGCCCAGGTGCCAAAAAGCAACTTGACAGGGTCAAGACGAACACTTCGGCCCGAGTGATCAGGAAGCTTACCGTCGCCAGCGCGGAGGGAGTCCCGCGAATCATAGACCAGCCCCCGATACTCTCTCACTCACAAGAACTGCAGAGCGAGGAGTTGATACGGCGGTTCTTCGAGACCTATCGCACCACGGTCCGAAATGA
The DNA here is from genome assembly GCA_963801315.1 of uncultured Acidimicrobiales bacterium. Lineage (GTDB taxonomy): Bacteria > Actinomycetota > Acidimicrobiia > Acidimicrobiales > CAVXTF01 > CAVXTF01. The sequence goes on from CAWDEI010000001.1 coordinate 66,223, forward strand.
CGTGCGGCTTCTGTTACAGAATTTTCGTCTTGTCGATGTAGCGCGCAAGGTCGTTGGGGTTGGCAGTGTCGGGACCAGGTCTTATATCGCATTGCTGCTCGACCGCAACGACTCCCCTCTGTTCCTTCAGGTCAAAGAGGCCGATCGCTCGGTCTTGGAACCGCACTGGAAGGGAACCAAAGTTGAGAGCCAGGGACAGAGAGTGGTCGAGGGCCAACAAATCATGCAGGCGGCGAGTGATGTATTCCTAGGCTGGGCCAGCGACGAAGAAGGACGCGACTTTTACGTCAGGCAGTTCAAGGATATGAAGGGCTCGGTGGATGTCTCGGACCTGAATCCGTCTGCGCTTCAAGAGTATCTCGAGCTCTGTGGACGGACCCTTGCCAGGGCCCACGCCCAGTCTGGCGGTGCTCAAGACATCTCGGAATATCTGGGCAACGGCGAGCAGTTTGACGAGGCCATCACCGCATTCGCAGGAACTTACGGCGACCAGAACGGTATCGACTACCAAGTCCTTGTCAATGCAGTTAAGGCTGGGCATATCGCTGCTCTGACAGCAGAGGTTCCCTAGTCCGACCTTCACCTGACCCAGCCGACGATCTTTGGCCCGGTTAAGGTCGAGAGATGGAGCGGGACGTGGTGACGGGTTATTGCTGGCCGCAATCGGCATGTGCTGGCGGGCAGGTGGGTCTGCACATATCGTCTTCGGGCGGACGACCAGTGCGCGTTCATGTGGCGCGGGTAGGAGCGGGGCGCGAGGTTGTGTTCAGCTCTGGCGCGGTCGCGGCCGACGAGCACGAGACGCCGAATGATGCTTCCTCGAAGGGGTGCCGGTGGCCTGTCGCTCTCACGCTGGATGTCGACCCGACTTGGCGATCGGGCTATTACGAGGTAGTCATGGAAATCGACGTCGGCGAGAAGGTGCGGCGCGACTATGCGTTCTTCGTTGTCCGACCATCTTCTGGCGCGCGCATCGTCGTCGCGCTCGCTACCAATACGTGGCACGCATACAACGACTTTGGCGGGCCTAACCTGTACACAGGCGGCACCCACGTTGCCATGAAGCGACCGATGTCGGCCGGCTACCTCCACAAGCCACTGGGCAAGGGCCGTCGCGTGACGGGGACGGGCGCGCCCGATCCGCAGAACGCTGCGCACGTCGGCTACATCCAGATCAACCATCTGTCGGGCTATGCCGGGTCCGCTGGTTGGCCCGACTGGGAGCTGCCGTTCATCGAGTGGGCCGAACGTGAAGGGTTCGAAATCGGTGTGTGCACGAACGCCGATCTCGAAGAACATCCCGAAGTGTTGGACGGCACGACCCTCTATCTATCCGTCGGACATGACGAGTATTGGACTCGAGGAATGCGCGATACGGTCGAAGCCTTTATCGCGAGAGGCGGCAATGCAGCCTTCTTCTCCGGCAACACATCGTTGTGGCAGGTGCGCATCGAGGGTGAGGATCACGACGTGATGGTCGGCTACAAGAGCTTCTTCAAGAACGACCCGCTGATGGGCACTGACCGCGAACGGGAGGTCACGACATTCTGGTCCGACGTCGTCGTCGCGCGCCCTGAGAACTACATGACGGGCGTCTCGTTCACCCGCGGCGGCTATCACCGCATAGGTCGCAATGTGACCTCCGGCCTCGGTGGCTACACGGTGCATCGCGCTGGTCACTGGATCTTCGACGGCACGGGGCTCGGTTACGGCGACATCCTCGGTTCCGGCGCGACGGTCGTCGGTTACGAATGCGACGGGTGCGTGTTCACATATCGTGACGGATTGCCGTATCCGACTTGCGAGGACGGCACGCCGTCGACTTTCGAGATCCTCGGCACTTGCCCGACGCAGCACTTCACTCGCGAGACAGCGCCTCGTCCGCCAAAGCCCGGTGAGCCGAGCGAACTGGAGTACATCGCGGCACGAGTCTTTGGGACGCGTGACCCCGAGGCGATGGAGCGCATCCGTCATGGTCACGCGGTGCTTGGCGCGTACACGAACGAAGCGGGCGCGACAGTGATGACGTCGGGTTCTACCGACTGGGCTCATGGGCTGGCAGAGCGAGACCCTCAGATCGAACAGATCACCCGCAACGTCCTTACGCGGCTGGGAGCCGGCCAGTGACCGGTGCGAGCAGCTGGTCGACCTATCGGAGTTGTCACCCATGGCCATAATCTCCTTCTCCCAGCGCTTGGCCGATCACGCCGCGGCCGCTCCTGCTGCTCCTGCCGTCACTTGCGGCGATCGCAGTGTGACCCGAGCAGAGCTACAGGTCGCCGCCGACGCCCTAGCCCGGCAACTGCTCGCGGATGGCGTGGAGCTCGGGGACTTGGTCACCATCGCTCTTCCCAACTCCATCGACTGGTTCGTTGCGGTCGTGGCCACTTGGAAGATCGGCGCGATCCCCCAACCGGTGTCGTCACGGCTCCCGGCGCGCGAGCTGACGGCGATCGTCGAACTCGCCGATCCTCCAGTGGTGCTTGGCGCTGACGCAGATGTGTTCGGCAGTCGCATCTGTCGACAGGTGGGCTACGTCGCTCCGGCGGTCGCCCCCGACGCGGAGCCGCTGCCCGATGCGATCTCGCCCGCGTGGAAGGCTCCAACGTCTGGCGGCTCCACCGGCCGGCCGAAGCTCATCGTCGCCGGCCAGCCCGGAAGCCTCGATGACGGGGTGCCTCCATTGTTCCTGATCCAGCCCGACGGCTGCATGATGATGCCAGGGCCTCTCTATCACAATGGTCCGATCGTGTGGGCTTGCACGGCACTGCTCGCCGGCAACCACGTCGTGCTTCTACCGCGCTTCGACGCCGAATCCACGCTTGCCGGCATCGAAGAGCACAGCGCCGATGTCGCCTACCTCGTGCCGACGATGATGAAGCGCATCTGGCGGTTACCTCTGGATGTGCGCGAGAGATATGACCTCTCGTCACTTCGCGTCATTTGGCACCTCGCCGAGCCGTGCCCAGCGTGGCTCAAAGAAGCGTGGATCGAATGGCTCGGGCCTGACCGCATCTGTGAGCTATACGCGGGCACGGAAGCGCAGGCGGCCACCGTGATCACGGGCAAAGAATGGCTCGAGCACCGCGGCTCGGTTGGTCGGCCGTTCAGTGGGTTGGTCAGCATCACGGACAAGGAAGGAAACGAGGTCCCCGCTGGTGTCGAGGGCGAAGTCTGGCTGAAGTCCGGCCTCGATAGCCCCACTTACCGCTACATCGGCGCCGAGGCGCGCACGCGCGAGGGTGGTTGGGAGTCCCTCGGTGACAATGGCTGGCTCGACGAGGACGGTTATCTTTACCTCGGCGATCGCACGACCGACATGATCCTCACTGGAGGCTCCAACGTGTACCCGGCTGAAGTCGAGTCGGCCATCGCTGAGCACCCGGCCGTGCAATCGTGTGCGGTGATCGGGCTGCCCGATGATGACCTAGGCAACATCGTGCACGCGATTGTCGAAGCAGATCCCGAAGAGCTTCATGTCGATGAGTTGCTCACCTTCGTCGCGGAGCGTCTCGTCCGCTACAAGGTGCCCCGTACCGTCGAGATCGTGAACCATTCCTTACGAGACGATGCCGGCAAGGTCCGACGTAGCGCCCTGCGCGCCGAGCGCCTCCAAGCGAATCATGGAGTCCGCTGAATGAGCGCACCGGTTTCATTCGAGGGATCGGGCGTCTCAGGGTGCTCCGCCGAGGTTGGTTTCGCGCGCACTTCCCTGGCAGCGACCGGCCCTAGGTTCTTGCGGGCTTACGCACAGGTCCCTTTCGGACAAACACGAAGAGAGCAGACATGACGATCAACCCCCTCGCTCGCCGACCTCCTGCCGCTATTAGGTCGTTGGCGGATGGAGCTTCACGACGCGTCCTTCCTTTCCGTTCCTGATGCACGGGTTACCGGGTCGGTCGACGTCGCCTGGATCGAGGGCGGGTCAGCATTGGCGATCCGACAAGGCGACTCGGCTCATCCCCCAGCTGCGGTCTGGATCGTGGGACGTGACGAAGGCGATCCCGAGTATTCAATGCTCTACGCCGACGACCGTGGCGTGTCGCGCATCTACCGGATGACCTTCAAGGGCTCAGAGTGGTCGATCTGGCGTGACACCGTGACGTTCAGTCAGCGCTTCACTGCCTCCCTGGACGGGGAGCAGGGGGTGATCAGAGGGCGATGGGAGAAGTCCGCCGACGAAGGTGAGACGTGGGAGCACGACTTCAACATCGACTACATCCTCGAAGCGGCGCCTGACTCGAATACATAGGTGATTGAGTGCCCGGTATCACCAGAAGAAGCTGATGAGCACTTCTACAATCTGACCAATCACGGCCTCAACATAGGCTCGGACGGCTCGTGTGAGGTGAGAGCTTCGTTGGCGTCGCAGACGCCGGACGGTGCGAATCTCACTGGGTAGCCACATTGTTCGCGATCGGCTCGTACGGCCTGCACGGCTCGTTTCGTAGGCTCGGACACGCCGGCAGAGAAGTAGATACCTGCACGCCCGGAACTACCGGGAGAACGAGGTTCGACGGCATGGACGGTGAGAATTCGGATCGAGACTGTCGCCGTGCCATTGGGAACCGTCTGACCGAACGACCACACGGGCTGGGTTCCGTTGGGCGCGGAGATCGTCACGCGGATGCGGGATCCGGCACGGTATACATGGCCCTCGTAGTAGAGGGGAATGGCGACTTCGACGAACTTGCCTGCCGGCATCGGCTTGACGTCGGACTGCTCGAAACTGGGGATCGGATCCAGCGTTGTGCTCGGCGTATCGAATTCGTTGTCAGAACCAGTCGAAAGCTTGCGCTCGCTCGCTCGAATCCAGCCGTTCTGGACGAAGGTCTCGTTGCCGTCCGGGCGGACCTCGCTAATCGTTGCCTGAAGGTCGACATCGGGGGTGGACGACTCGACCCACACGTAAACGGCGCCACCACCGATGACGGTGGTGTTGCTTGTCAACGGGTCAGAAACAAACGAGATAGCGGAGCCCGACGGGTATTGCTCCCAGTTCCAATCCCACTGCGATGCGTTGCCCCACAAGCCACCGCTACCAGTGTTGCTCCCGAAGTCGGTAAGTGGAAGTGCGCTTGCGTTCGAGGTGTACCAGTTGATGCCGTCTTGCGTCGGTAGCTGGCTCGAAAGCCTTCCGTTCGGCCCGAGGTACCAGGTGGTGGCTACGGTACCTGGAATAGGGAACGAGGAGAAGTCCTGTTCGAAACCAGGATAGGGATCGCCTGCACTCGAGGTGTCAGTGGGCGATTCGCCGGCGCCATTGTCGAAAAGAACTCGAATCTCCGGCAATTGTTCGAAAGCAGAGAGCGCCGCTTTGTATGTCGGGATGAGCTGGATCGAGTCGACGGGCAGCGTGATCGGATCCGTATCCGGTAGACCCATGGCATCCTCGTAGATGACCGGCGCTGCGGCTTGGATGATCGCTGAATTCAAGATGGGTGCTTGGTGAGCAACGAACAATTCGAGGAAGTCGTACCACCGGTCGAAGGTGGACGGATCGAGTGAGTCGACGTGGGCTCCATTGGTGAACGTAAACCACTTCTTGGTCGTCCCCGTGAAATGCGAGACCAGTTCAGGGCAGTGTCCACCCGTCTGCTCGTCTTCCCATTGACAAGCCATGAAGACCGGCACGTTGATCTTGTTGACGAAGGTATCCGGGTCCAACGGGTTGGCAACTGACGGGTTGTAGTACGAGTTCGCGGAGATCTCGGACATGAGGTCGCTGGCCTCGCCGTGGAGGACTTGGTTGGACGCACACGTAGTGTCACCGTCTTCGATCTGCTGGTATGCCCACGCCTGTCCGCTATCGGGTCCGGCCGGCTCGGCGTCGTCTTGTCGCTGTTCGGCCCAGGCGACTGCGAATCCAGTGTTCAGGATGCCCCCGGGATACAACGTCGACGCTGTCGCATCGATTGTCGAGAGCGGCGAAATGGCCTCGAGGGCCGGCGGATCGAGTTGTGAAACGAATAGCTGGCTGATCGCACCGTATGAGATACCCATCATCCCGACTTTGTGGTCAAGGACCCAGGGTTGGTGGGCGATCGTCTCTATGACGTCGTAGCCATCGAGGTTCTGCAGGAGCTCGAAGAAGTTGAATGCCCCGCCCGAGCAACCGGTGCCACGCATATTGACGTCGACGACAGCGAAGCCCATGAGATTCGCGAGTATGGCAATTCCGTTCTCCGGTCCAGCAGGATCGGCATACCCGTAGCCGGAATACTCGATGAGGGTCGGATACGGAGGGAGGTAATCAGTCGGGCCTTTCGGCAGGGGAGTGCCAGGCGGCAATCCAGGCTCGCCGGCAGGGTCCGTCGGCGGGTGCACATCGATGGCGAGCTTCGTCCCGTCGCGGGTCGTGAGGTACTGATAACCGTTGTCCGAGATCGCTTGGTTGTAGATACTCGGATCCCATGGTGCCGCTGCGTCGGAGTACACCGTTAGCGGTTTCGACTTTTCCCCGTCGGAACTGAGCAGGACCCGGTACCCGCTTCCGGGCGCAACATTCTGAAACAGGAGACCGCCCAGCGAGTCGGCTGTCTGGGTATAGAGGGTCTTTCCCTTGGAGTTGACGAGCGATGCTTGAGCGGAGGGCGCCAGGCCGGTGACGTACACCTGCTCCGCGCTCCCTGCTGCACTGAAGCTGGGCGTAGATGCCGAAGTGGGGGCGGGGGTCGCCGCAAGAACCCCGAGTGCAAGCAAAGCACTGATCAAGATTGCAGCCGCTGGCGCCGTGCGTCGTACTCCAGAGCCGTTCCTCGTCTTGGTGCCGCGGGATTTGACCATCGCGACTTCTTACCCCCGGTGGACCGTCTTTGAACCTCACAAATTGAAGTCGGTCGGAACCAGGTTGTTGGTGTGGCTGAATGCATCGACCTGATCGCCGGACGACAAGCGGTGCCCGCAGCTCAAGAGTCGCGGGTCGGAGAATCTCGTTCTGCTCGGACGAGCGTCTAGGTGTTCGCAAACCCAACGATGTCGACGCCAACGGAAAGGTGCGTCTGCGGGCCGTCGAAGCCCGCGTCACCGAACGAATAGACATTCCCGTCGGCCGAGACAACCCAGTAACCGACTTCGTCGGCGGTTGCGGTGATTGCCACGACCTGAGCGGAGATAGAGGTGGTCGAGCCGTAGTAGGGCGCAACTCCGAAGGTCAGGACCCTGCCTGTCGACAGAACCAGCCAGTACCCTCCGAGGTCCGCCGACTGCGCAAGACCGACGACCGGTGTTCCGGCCGCGACCGAACCCGAGGCGGATCCATGGAATACGGCGTCGCCGAAGGCGAACACGCCGCCGTCAGATCCGACCAGGTAGTAGCCCTTCCCGTCTGGTGTCAGAACCATCCCCTTGATCGCGCCGGCCAGCTTGTAGTGAGCCGCTGACCCGTAGAGGGTCGCGTCGCCGAAGGCGAACACGCCGCCGTCAGATCCGAGCAGGTAATAGCCGCCCCCGTCCGATGTGCGGACGATACCCACGATTGGACCACGCAGCTTGTAGCGCGTCGCTGAGCCGAAGAACGTCGCGTCCCCGAATGCGAATACTCCGCCATCCGCAGCCGCTAGCCAGTAACCCTTGGCGTCGGGCGTCGCCGACATGCCCACCATGGGCTTGTTCAGCCTTCTGCCTGCCATGGACCCATTGCCTCTGGCCTCGCCGTAGGGCCGAACGCTGCCGTCCGATCCCACGAGCCAGTAGCCGGACAGAAGGGATTGCATCGTGGTTCCTGCCGAACCGAGCATCGATGCGCTGCCGCTATAGGTGGCAGTCACGGTCTGGCTCGTCGGTCGGACTAGCAGATGCGCAGTGCACGTCGCCGAACCGTCGGAAATCGTCACGCGGGAGCACAGGACGGAGCTCCCATCCGTGAAGGAGACCGTGCCGGTCGGAGTCCCGGTCGCCGGACTGACGGCCATGACCTCAGCCGTGAACATCACAGACGCTGCAGGTGCGGAAGGCCCCCCATTGCTCGACACGGCGGTGGACGTCGCGGCCTTTGTGATGATGATCGTCTGCTTCTGCTGGGATGCTGGGAGATAGTCGGCGTCACCCTGTTGGAGCGCGTCGACGATGCAAATGCCCGGGGTCTCGAGAAGTACGACCGTGCCGGACGCTTCGAGTTGGCAATCACCGGTGCTCTGGGAGTCGATGCTGTAGATGACCGGGTTTCCTGATCCGCCCGCCGTCGAGGTCAAGGAGTAGGTGCTTCCGGCTACTGGATGGCTGTCGGACGAAGTGATGTCGATGGACTGCGCGCCCAGGACCTGAAAGCTCTCTGTCACCGGAGTGGCGGCAATTGCGTCGCCAAAGGACGACGACGACACGACCACGGTGCAAGTGCCAACCTCGTGGAGGCTTAAAAGCCCGCTCTGGTTCACCGAGCACGCACCGGAGGAGATATAGCTGGCAGTCGCGCCGGGCGCGATGCCGTCGACGGTCGTCTGGACTGTTCTCTGGGCGAGCGGCGAGGCCGAAGTCTGCACGAAGCTGAGCGGCTGGCCGACGATCACCTGGTCAGAGGAGTTGATCTGGCTCACGTCGACCAAGAAACTTCCCGCTCCATTAGACGGTGTGCCCCACACTCCGGCGAAGCCAGGTCCACCGGGATTGGGACTGTGGAAACCGGCGTGGCCACAGAATCCGTTGACGTTGGTGTCGCTGAAAGCTTGGTTGGTGGTGTCGTCCGCCACCATCGGGGCACCGTCGTAGTCGAATCCGGCGGCGCCGAACCCGCTCATACCGAAGGTGAAGTCGAACGGGGTTCCCTCCAGGTCCACCTCGAACGACGCATAGGTCCCAGGAACGCCCGCGTCGCACCCGGCGGCGATACCCCAAGCGACGGCGTCAGCGCCGTTCTCACCGTTGCTTCCACTGCTCGAAGCGAACTGTGTGTCGGCGTTCTCGATCTGCAGGGTGCTCGGGTAGAAGCGGACTTTGGTATATGTGGTCGAGATCGCCCCGGTCGAACCACCCCCCCAGTGGGATCCGAGCTGCGAGAAATTCGTGGAGGTCCCGGCAGGCAGGTCCAGGTACTCCGACGGGGAGGTGCTCATATCCGCGCAATAGATGGTGGTCGAAACGCCCTGGACGTCGAGGGTGTAGTCGCCATTGGGCGCACTGGGCTCTTGATAGGCAAGGGTCGCACAGGTCGGGGCGTAGTTGACGTCGATCGACTGCTGCTCTTGGGGTGCAGCCAAGTAAGACCCCGTACCGGGGTCGTTGGCGTCAATGATGCACACTCCCGGGACCTCGAAGGACACAACGCCACCGCTGAGGGAGCAGGCGCCGGAGCTGGAAGTACCGTCGATGGTGAAGATCACGTCGTTGCCGGACCGGGCCGTGGCAATCGGGACGTACGTCGTGCCGACGATTCCGAGAACCTGCGACGACGACGACGAGATCGTCGGCGGAGTCGAGGTGAACGTGACACTGTTGGCCTTGACCGGCGCTGTCGCACCTGCCGTAGCGTTGCCGGACAGCTGGGTCCCGACCATAGCTGCGAAGGTCATGGCGGCGACCACCGCTAGGGTCGATAGCTCGTTGAACGGCACGAGGAGCCGCGCCGAGCGCGAGCCGTTCGATCGATCGTTTCTGAGCAATGCCTCGCTGTCCCTCTGTTATCCCTATATCCCGCCGAACGCGGCAACCTCAGAAGTCGGCACTATTGAACCGTGACCTGAAGCGATTGTTTGGCCCTTGTGGCTTTCAAAGCCTCTCCGCCACGAAGTCTCCGGCTTGCGGCAACTCCGAGGTCACCGGTTAGGCAGTAGTCAACGCATAAGTCGGACCCGGCCACTTCGGAGAAAGTCCTGGTCCGAAGCCGTGTTCGGTGCCACGAGGTGACCTTCCGAGGACCTAGGCGAGCCTTGCCGAGCTCGGGGACGGTGGACGTCGGCGCAGAGGGCGTTTCCGAACGGGGGTTGGACTCGAGCTCGGCTCGCACTCCAAGCCCGGAACTAGTCGAGTCCGCACCAGATGCGCCGGCTCTCGATACAGTCGCCGGCGTGGCCAAACGCGACGACGAGGAGAGCATCATCGTTGAGACCGCCGGGCACGAGGTGACGGTCAGCAACCCGGACAAGGTCCTCTTTCCTGAGCGCGGTGAAACAAAGTTGGACCTCATCCATTATTACGAAGCAGTCTCGGACGCTCATCTTCGGGCAGTTGGTGGCCGTCCCGTCATGCTCCAGCGTTTTCCACATGGGGCGACCGGATCGTCGTTCTTCCAAAAGCGTGTTCCAGAAAAGCGTCCCGAATGGCTCGAGACCGCGATCGTCTCTACTCCAAACGGCACCGACTCACAGGCTTTGGTCATTCGGGACCTTGCACACGTATTGTGGGCCGTGAACCTTGCGTGTCTCGGCTTCCACGTCTGGCCGTCCAAAGCCGACGATCTGGAGCACGCTGATCAATTGCGCATCGACCTGGATCCAAGCCCGGGTGTTTCCTTTTCGATGATCCAAGAAGCTGCCGAAGAGACGCACCGGCTGTTCGAAGAGCTGAGCTTCGTCGCCCTACCGAAGACGACGGGAAACAGGGGAATCCACGTTTTCGCTCAGCTCCAACCGCTCTGGACGTCTTACGAAGTCCGAGCGGCAGCCGTGGCGGTGGCACGCGAGCTCGAGCGCCGGCGATCCGACCTGATCACCGCAGCTTGGTGGAAAGAGGAGAGAGGATCGAGGGTCTTCATCGACTTCAACCAGAACGCACCTCACAAGACGATCTTCGGTGCTTGGTCGGTGCGAGCGCGAACGGGTGCGCAAGTATCTACCCCTTTCGCTTGGGACGACCTGCAGAACATCGTCCCCGACGAGCTGACCATCGCGACAGTGCCCGAGCGACTTCGCGATCGGGGTGACGCATGGGCACAGATGGCGGAACAACCTCAATTGTTGGATTCGCTGATCGAACTCCACGAAAGAGACCGCGCCGCAGGTCTGATGGATGCGCCTTGGCCGCCTGTTTACCCCAAGATGCCGGACGAGCCGCCGAGGGTTGCACCAAGTCGGGCGAAGAGGTCCGAAGACTGATCCGGACGCCGTCGCCGCTCGCGTCATTCTTCCTTCGATCGCACTGGCTCAATGTGGAGAACGTCGAGAATCTCCGGATCTGCGAGAAGCTCGATGCCGATTACCCGTCCCCGGCCCACGGTGAAGTCGAACACCGCCATCGGGCGACCGCCGACCGATACAACGGCTCCTGCCAGTCCGTCTACAAGGACGAGCCTGGCGGCTTTCGCCCCGCCCGCAAAGACCCGGGCGACGGCGTCGACACCGCGCATCTCCTTGTTCAACTCCGGTGCCCCGGCGCTCACTCTTGCTGCTGCCATTTCGACCGCCACAGCGTCGGCCCGCAGGACCACATCGGGGTCGAGCAGGCGAAGCAGCGCAGCGAAGTCTCCTTCGCGTGCGGCGGCGAGGAACGCGGCGACCACCTCGCGCTGAGGGTTCGCTGACGCATCGGGGAAGACAGGGTCTGACTGCACCCGGCGACGGGCGCGGCTTGCGAGTTGCCGGGCGGCGACCGGCGTCCGTCCCACGATCGGGGCGATCTCCTCGAAGGAAACAGCGAAGAGGTCGTGCAGTACGAAAGCGAGCCGCTCCGCTGGTGCGAGGGTGTCCAACACAACGAGCAAAGCCAGGCCGACCGAGTCGGCAAGCATTGCTTCGTCCTCCGGGGAATTCGCTGCCACTGGATCGGACGCTGCGTCCGGGAGCTCCTCCTGCCTCGTTCGAGTCCGCAAGATATCCAGGCAGACCCGGGCTACGACGGTGGTCAGCCAGCCGGCGAGGTTGTCGACGGCGTCGGCGTCGGTTCGGCAGAGCCGCAGCCACGCTTCTTGAACGGCATCGTCGGCCTCGAGGCTCGATCCGAGCATGCGGAGCGCGACCGCCCGAAGGTGCTCGCGGTGGGTTTCGAAGCGCTCGGCAAGCAGGTCGCGGTCGCTCACGGTCACATCCTCTCGTTGTTCCATCGTCATATACATGACGAGACGCAGCGGGTCGATGTGACCGCGACTTCGCTAGGAACGATCGACCGACTGGGCTCGCCTTTCCGAGGGCGAAACGGCAAGCTTGCGCCGTGCCTCAGATGTCGGCTTCCGCCCGGACGTTTTGCACCAGCGGTCCATATCGCCGGCTAGCCCGTCGGGTGCTGCTTCCTTGGGCCCTCCAAGGGATTCGCCCCACGGGCGAGGTCTTGGAGATTGGTTCCGGAAGTGGCGCGATGGCGGCTGAGCTGCTGAGCAGGTTCCCAGACCTGATGGTGGTTGCCACTGATTTCGATCCGAGAATGGTGACCACCGCCGATCGCACGCTCAGCCCTTGGTCAGGTCGGTTCGAGGTCGAGCGGGCCGATGCCACCAACCTGCCCTTCGACGACGGTCGGTTCTCCGTCGTCTTGTCCTGCGCGATGCTGCACCATGTCGTCAGTTGGGAGAAGGCTCTGTCGGAGGTATCCAGGGTACTTAAGCCGGGAGGGAGTCTCGTCGGTTTCGATCTCCTCCATGTCGCAGATTCCGCCCTGCTCCACCGCGTCCACCGCCAACTCGTTGGGCGCAAACACGAGGCTGTCCATGCTTTGCCATGCGACGAAGCCGGCCATGCTTCGCCAAGCGACGAAGCCGGGGCCAAACGCGTCATCAATCCTGACGCGTTCGAACATGAGCTCGGTCGCCTTGGGTTGACCACCGTGCGCGTTAGACGGTCTGTGGGCGGGTTTGCTTTCAGATTCCAAGCCTCCCGCCCCAGCTGAACTGCGGAACGGGTCACTGGCGTTCGCTCCCGGTCACATTTCGCCGCCGACCTGCGTCATACGGTAACGGTCCAATTTGGGAGTCCAATACGCAAAGGAAGCGCCACCGATGAAGACAATGACATGCAAGCAGTTGGGTGGACCATGTGATCTCGTGCTACGTGGCGATACCGCCGATGAGGTCATAAAGGCGCAAGATAGACATCTGAGAGCCGTGGTAGCAGAGGGGGATGAGGCGCACGAAAGTGCTCTGAAGGCCATGAAGGGTAGGTGGAAGCATCCCATTTCCGGAATGGGCTGGTACAAGAAAACCAAACGTGACTTTGCTTCTCTTCCCGAAGACTGACCGGTAGCGAGGTCGTACCACCCATACGCTTCGTGCTCGATGGCACGAACGAACAAACCGGCGCGGCGTAACGCCACGCCCGCGCAAGTGATCAGGCCCCGGTGGTCACCATCTTCAGCTGTTTGATCGAGTCTCGGATGAGCCGTGGAAAGTCTCGACGGTTGGTCTCGTTGATCCACCACTCGAATGCGACCTTGAAAGCTGCGATACCGGCTTCAGCGGCCAAACTCGCCGCTGGGTCTCTGACGCCGCGCCTGCGCAAGGCTTCGGCGAGGGCCCCAGCCAACCGTGCGAGCTTGATCAGTTCGCGCTCTTGCAGCTCGGGGTTCGCGGCAATGACAGCTTGGCGTCGAAGGGAGAACTCCCTGCGTTCCTGTAGTAGGGCCGCAGCGGCCTCGAGCGCCGATGCGACTGCATCGATCGGCGTTGCGGAGCCGGGAGCACGGGCGACCGTATCTACGAGGAGGTCCTGCAATGCGCTCGCGCCCGCGAACAGGACCTCGCGCTTGTCGGCGAAGTGGCGGAAGAACGTCCGCTCGGTCAGCCCGGCTCGTGCGGCGATCTCGGCGACGGTCGTGTTCTCGAAGCCACGCTCGTCGTAGAGGTCGAGAGCCGACTTCTCGAGTCGTCCGCGCGCGTCCGGCTCCCAACGACCCATGGCCGCATCCTACGTGATGGCAGCCACTGACATCGTCTGATACAGTGATGTCAGCAACTGACATCCGACACCGTCCGCACCGCCCGGTCGGTCGTCCAAAATCTGGAGGACTTCTCATGCGTGTATTCGTCACAGGCGCTTCCGGCTGGATCGGCTCCGCCGTTGTTCCCGAGCTCATCGGTGCGGGTCATCAGGTGGTCGGGCTAGCTAGATCGGATGCCTCGGCGTCCGCGCTCAGCGCCGCCGGAGCGGAGGTGATCCGGGGAACTCTCGATGATCTCGACACCCTGCGGAGTTGCGCCGCCGAGTGCGATGGCGTCATCCATCTCGCTTTCAAACATGAGAGAGCGTTCTCCGGGGACTTCAAGGGCGCGGCTGACGCCGACCGGCGGGCGGTAGAGACGTTCGGCGAGGCGCTCGAAGGTTCGCAACGACCCCTGCTCGTCGCTTCGGGGACGCTAGGGCTTTCTCCCGGGCGGGTGGCGACCGAGCGTGACGGGCACGGGTCTGATGCAGTTGGCGGCCATCTTGCCAGCGGTCCGCGGACCCGGTGGGCCACTTCGGAACTCGTGCTCTCGTTCGCTTCTCGCAACGTTCGTTCGTCCGTCGTGCGCCTTCCTCCGACAAACCACGGCGACGGGGACCACGGCTTCATCGCGGCCCTGGTTGGCATTGCCCGCGACAAAGGGATTTCCGGCTACATCGGCGATGGGACCAACCGCTGGCCCGCGGTGCATCGGCTCGATTCCGCACACCTCTTCAAGCTCGCCTTGGACAAGGCTTCCGCGGGTTCAACTCTCCACGCCACCGCCGAGGAGGGCGTGCCGATCCGGGAGATCGCCGAGGTAATCGGACGCCACCTGAACCTGCCGGTAGTGTCCGTCGCCGCCGAAGACGCCGCCCAGCACTTCACGTGGATGTCCGACTTCATCGCTGCGGACAGCCCTGCCTCGAGCGAGCTGACCAAGGAACTGCTGAGTTGGCAACCGACGCAGCCGGGGCTCATCGAGGATCTCGACCAAGGTCACTATTTCCGCGCTCCATCCAACTGACTGGTGGCAGAGATTCATGGCGACCCCAGCGGTGGCCTTCAGCTCCCCCGAGCTGGTCGATAGGCGACGACGTTCAGTTGTCACCCGAGCCGTGGAACCCGGGCGTATAGCAGACGGCCACGAGCAAGCCTTCAGGGCTCAACAGCCGGGCGGTTATCTGGGTCCATGGCTCGGTGCGTGCCTCGTGGATGAGCCGATAGCCCTTGGCCGAGAGTTCGGCGGCTGCGGCGCTGACGTCGGGGACTTCGAACTCGATGCTCGCCTGGGGGACGGGGATGTCGGCGGGCCATTCCGTTGTTCCGAAACAAGCGTTCGCAGCTTCCGAAAGGGGCCAGAGCCCGAAATGCTTCGTCCCTTCGAGTTTCTGGGTGAACAAGTACTCACCCTCCTGTCCTTCGAACGACAGCCCCAATGCGTCCCGGTAGAAGGATCGAGCTGCGTCAGCATCTCGCACGATTGGTGCGACGCTTGCTACGAACTGGACGTCCATCGGCCTCCTCCTCTATCTACCATCCATTCCAAGCGTTTCAGGTCGTCATACCTGCCCGGGCCGAGTCGTCCGTCAGGGCCTTGCCGAGACTCACCACCTCGTCGATCGCGTAGCCGAGGCCTCGGTAGAAGCTGATGACCTGGTCATTGGATGCTCGGACCTGCAGGTTGACCTTCGGGCATCCAAGCAGCGCCAGCCGGCGCTCAGCCGCGGCCATGAGCATCGAACCCAGCCCCTTTCCTTGATGTGCCGGGTCGACGGCGAGGTAGTTCACCCACCCACGATGGCCCTCGTAGCCGGCCATCGCCGACCCGACGACCCGGTCGCCGAGCTCGAGCACGAAGAAACCGTGGCGATCGTGGGTCAGCTTGCGCTCGATGTCGAGGTCCGGGTCGTTCCAAGGCCGGAGTAGCCCGCAGTTCGACCAGAGAGCGACGATCGAGTCCCGGTCCGATGGTCGGTAGCTGCGGAGGACAGGTTCGATCGGCGCCATCGTTCAGCTTCTACCAGACGTCGGCGGGGAGGTGCCTCTTACCCGAGTCACGGGAGGCTTGGCACCGCAGCCTGCGTAGGCCGCAGGCGACTACGGATGACCGGTGGATAGTTGGCGAGACAGACTTCCGTCGGTGATTGTTGTCAGGGGAACCAAGAAGTTCCTGGAACGGGTCGGGCGTCCAGTAGACGTCGGTCCGATGTCGGATGGACGGCTTGGTGACTGGTATGCGAACGGAAGGTTTTGGTGTCCTCTTTGTGAACGAGCTCACGCTCCTGCCAGTCCTCGTTCCCCTGGCACCCGCCTCCTCGGTGCTCGCAAGGTTCCCACCCACGTTCGCGGCAATCGCGGCAAACCTCGGTGTGTCCGATTCGGCCGTCCGTGGAGAGCTGACTGCCATGAACGAGCAGACGCTGCGGAGGGCCTCGAGCCGAAGTGTCTTGGGCATCATGAACACGTTCGCCCGCCTCGCTGACAACTACCGGTTGATGCATGATGACATTGATCTATTGGAGCTGGCGCTGTGGCTTTCGCAGGTGTTATGCAGCCCGCTGTACTCGCGGGAGGGCACACCTCGCGACCAGCTGAAGGCACAGCTTGCATAGCGATCGAGCACCTGTCTGTTGATCAGAGATTCGTTTGGGAGGAGGACAGTGGGATTGCAAATCATCGGGGCCGGGCTTGGTCGCACCGGCACTACTTCGCTCAAATTGGCACTGGAAGAACTTCTTGGAGGCCGGTGCTATCACATGCTCGAGGTGCGCGAACGTCCAGACGATGCCGACGTATGGGGAAGCGCCTATGAAGGGAGCAACCCGCCATGGAAGGACTTCTTCGAAGGATACGTAGCAACCATGGATTGGCCGGCAGCTCCGTTCTGGCGGGAGCTGAGCCAGGTATTTCCTGAGGCACCGATCATCCTGTCCGTCCGAGGCGCCGATGAGTGGTGGAAGAGCGTCTCGAGCACGATCTTCATCGCCCTGGCGACGTACTTCGCCCCGGATGCTCCTGACGACGGCTGGACGCGCATGGGCCGAGGGATGATGACGAGATTCACACCCGGTTGGCAGCATGAGTCCGCGGCAAAAGAGGCATACATCGCCTACAACGAACACGTTCGAGCGACTGCGCCTCGAGACCGCCTCGTCGAGTGGCATCCAACTGACGGGTGGGCCCCGATCTGTTCGGCCCTGGGGATGGACGAGCCCGACCGTCCGTTTCCGCACGTGAACACCACGGACCAAGCGAAACGGGAATTGGGCCTGGAATCTTCGGACTGAACTTGCAGCTGAAGTCGGACGAGGTTTCAAGCCCACAAGGGGTCGAGATCCACGATCACTTTCTCAGAAGCCGAGGTAGCCACTTCGAGGCCCCGCGGGGGTTCTTCGATGATCTCGAGCGTGGACCGGACGCGCTCATCGATGAAGCGGCTCAACGGTGCGAAGCTGTGCCGATCGTCGCGCGCATGGCGGTGATGAGGCATCCGGAGCGGAGCGTAGAGGTGAACGCGTCGCGAGCCCTCGTGACCGCAACGTAAAAAAGCCGGCGTTCCTCCTCGAGACCGTCGAGGTGCTTGAGCGCCATGTCGCTCGGGATCGCTCCATCGACGACGTGTGGCAGATGGACGATCGGCCATTCGAGGCCCTTGGCCGAGTGGATCGTCGAGATGACGACGTAGTCATCGTAGATGGGGTTCTCCAGCAAGATCGCTGGTCGAGGCGGGGGGATCCAAAGTCAGGTCGGCAAGCCAAGTCGACAGGTCTTCGACGACCGAGACTCCGTCCACGAGGCGCTCGAGATCTCCGAGGCGGACCGAGGCATCGGAATACCGTGCCCGAACGAGGGGCTTCAATGCCTCGAGGACCGCTTCGGCGCGCTCCGTGGGCGACGTCTGCTCTCGAGCCTGGAGAAGACCTCCGAGCGACATGGACAGCTCTGTTCGTGTTGTGGGAGGCGCAGCAGCGACGATCTCGGGCCATCGGGAGGGAGTCACCAGCCGTCGGAATCGCCACTGCCATCAAACCTCGAGCCGCGTCGCCCCGATGCCGCGGTGGAGGCGCAGGAACCTGAACCATGCGACCTCGTCGTGCGAATTGTCCAAGAGCCTGGCAGCGGCGACAAAGTCCTTCACGTGTGCAGCCTCGAGAAATCTCAGGCCCCCGTACTTGCGGTAAGGCACCTTGCGAACCGCAAGCTCGATCTCGACGAGATCGCTGTGGTGGGCGGCTCGCACGAGGACCGCCTGATCGCGAAGTGGGACGCCGTTTTCATGGGCTTCGAGGATCTGATCTGCGATGGCTCTGGCTTCCGAAGACGTGTCGTGACAACGCAAGAGTTTCGGTCTGGGCCCGGCACCGCGATCACTGCGAAGTCGGATGCAGTCCTCGGCTGTTCGGCCGGATGACGTTCGCGGCGTCGAGAATCGGCTGACGAGATCGAAAATTCCTCTCCAGCTGGATGACCGTTGCGCCGGGGTACGAGCCCACGAGGCTGCGTCGGACCGATCGATGTTGAAGCTGCTGCGATGCTGGCTGAGAGCGGGGGTGTTCGAGGGCGGGGTGACATCCGATGTCGAGTTCGGGCACTCCGCAGGGCTCACCTATCTCCCCGTTGCTCGCCAACATCGCCCTGCACCAGCTAGACGAGGTGTGGTCGAGCAAAAGGCCGGCAGCTGGGAGTTCTGGTCAGAGTATGCCGACGACTTTGTCGTCGTCTGCCGGTCCCGCCAAAGGGCCGAAGAAGGCTCAAAGGCGAGCAAAGGCGGTGCTCGGTCCTCTGGGACTTCAGCTGAACCCAGACAAGACCCGCATCGCCGAGCTCACCCGGGGCAAAGAGGGGTTCGACTTCCTCGGCTTTCACCTACACAAGGTGGAATCCTGGAAGTTGAAAGGCCGCTGGTATCTCCAGCGTTGGCCGTCGGTCCGGGCCATGGCAAACATCCGGGCCAAGGTCAGAGCTGGGACCCTTAGGCGGTTCGTCGGAGCCGATATGACCACCGTCGTGGAGCACCTCAATCCGGTGTTACGAGGGTGGGGGAACTACTGCGTGTCCAGAGGACGCGCACGATTGAATCGGAAGGAGTGGGTTCTGATGACTTGATCGTGTGCATCCGCAAGCTCGCCACCGCCAGCGGGTGCAAGTCCCGTCCGGGTAATCGTCAGGGAGCCCGGTAGCAGGCTGGCGGCATCGGGGGGAAACGCCCGGTGTCGGAGCCCAGCGTCAAGAGCCTCGTTGGAGGAAGCAACCGTGCGGTCCGCAGCATGAAGCGAAGTCTGCCGCGTCGTTAGCCCAACCCCGCAAGGGGACAAGAGGGAGCCGAGCCTGGAGTAGCAAGGCGAAGGCCATGGAAGGCGTGAAGAACCTGGAAGTGCAACGCCGAGGAACCCTCCGGCGTAAGGGACGTGGAACGTGCGGAAGGTGGTGACGGGAACTGGAGAGGCCCTCCCCGGCCCCGGGCCTGCGGCTCGGGAGCAGCCGGTGCGTATAACCGTCGAACGGGAAGTCGCATCGAGCCGGGCGGGCGTCGGAGGGGGTGATAGTAGCGATCGAGGGTCGAGGACAACACAACCCGGCCCGATGCGAAGCGCCCCTGCTTCGTCTGTGCTTGAACTACCAGGGAGGAGTCGGTGCATGGCCGTGAGGCCCAACAACACCCTTGATAAGACTCGGGACCTGCAACGCAAGCTGTACTGGGCGGCCAAGCGGTCGCCGAATAGAAGGTTCCACGCTCTGTACGACCGGGTCCTCCGCAGGGACGTTCTCCGGCGAGCGTGGTTGGAAGTGCGCGCCAACCAGGGTGCTCCTGGCGTCGACGCCGTCACTATCGCCGACATCGAAGCCTCGGGCGTCGAGGAGTTCCTCGACAACATAGAGGCCCAACTGGCTGACGGTTCCTATCGTCCCCAGCCGGTGCGGCGGGTCTGGATACCCAAGCCGGGTAAGGCGGAACTCCGTCCTCTCGGTGTCGCCGCTGTTGGCGACCGGGTGGTTCAGGCAGCTCTCAGGATCGTGCTTGAGCCGATCTTGGAGGCCGACTTCCTGCCCTGTAGCTATAGGGTTTCGAGCCTAAGCGCAGTGGCGCACCAAGCCCTGCAGGCAATGAGGGAGGCGGTGCACCAGGGCAGGATGTGGGTGGTCGACGCCGACATCGAGAGCTTCTTTGACCGACTGGGGTTTGATCTGGTCTTGGATTGTCTCCGAGAGACGAGTCAGCGACCGGCGGGTTTTGAGCCTCATCAGGCGCATCTTGGATGCCGGGGTGCTTGACGGCGAGACGCTGTCACATCCCGGGGAAGGAGCTCCTCAGGGCGGTCCGCTCTCACCCTTGCTCGCCAATGCGGTGCTTCACCGTTTGGACCGGGACTGGGCACGAGCGGCACCAACGTCTCGGGGTGCTCGTGCGCTACGCCGATGACGAAGTGATCTGTTGTCCGACAAGCAGAGAGCCGAGGCCGCCTTGGCGGCTCTGGCCGACAGCCTGGAAGGACTTGGCCTCACGTTGTCGAGGTCAAAGACCCGCATCGTCTGCGTGGCCGCCGGCACCGAAGGATTCGACTTTCTCGGGTTCCACCATCGGATGGTTCCCACACGTCGGGACCCTCGCCGCCGCTACTTGGCGTGCTGGCCGAGTGACAAGAAGATGGTCCAGGCCCGCTCTCACATAAAGGAGCTGACTGGACGCAACCGCCGTCACGTCCCCACCCACAAGACGGTCGCAGATCTCAACGACTATCTGCGGGGCTGGCGTCAGTACTACCGCTTCGGGAACTCGACCCGCCGCTTCGCCCTCCTCGACACTTATGTTGTCGAGCGTATGGCGTTGCTGCTCTCCAAACGACACGGCCGACGAGGTCGAGGACACGGGCTCAAGCTGATCATCGGCTCGGGGAACTACCTCGGACTCGAACACCTGGTCGGGACCGTCAACTTCGGAAGAACCGTGCATGCCGCCAGTGAAGGACGTCGGGAAGCCGGATGAGGGAGAACCTCATGTCCGGATTGATGGGGGGAGCTGGAGACGGAGTAGCCCAGCAGGCCATCTGCGGGTCCCGGGCCGGTGTGCTGGAACATGCCACCACGATGGCCTGGTCGGGACCCAACCCGCTGGTTCCTGCAACCGCGCAGCTCTACGATCCGACATGGCAACTCGTCGAGGAAGTTCAAAAGCATCGACTCCTACGTCCACGAACGCCTCGCCATCCTGGCCAGTGACAAGCACGGCCGATACGGCCGGAACTGGGCAAGCCATTACAACGGCGCCTGGTTCCGTCGTCTCGGCGTCTACACCCTTACCGGAACGGTGCGCTACGGGACTGCGCACGCCTAGCGATGAACGGTGTCGGAGAGCCGTGTGCGGGAGAACCGCATGCACGGTTCGATCGGGGGCGGCTGGACGAGAAGGCACGACCGGGAGCAAGACGAGCGAGAAAGCTTCGGCCCAGCGCTCGATCGAACACGCGTTCGACTCCAGCCGCCTACCTCACAGGATAACCACCTGACCGGCGGGAGGCGAGAGCGTTCAACCGCAAACGGTGCGGCAGAGCCTCTTAGCCTCGAAATTCAGCTGCGGCCCTTAGCCTTGAAACAGTCATGCCTCCGCAACGATCTCGTGGGCCGATCTCCCCCGGTTACCCGACCTCCCCCGGTTACAAGGTGCACGAGCAGGCGACGGCTGGCTCGGGCCCGACGGGCATCCGCCCGGTCGCCATCGACGAGCTGAGCCGGAATCGGCGCATCGGCATCCTCATGATCTGCTCGATGAGCTTGCTCATCGTGGGCCTGGACGTCACGATCGTGAACGTCGCCCTGCCGTCGATCGGCCAGAGCTTCCATGCCACGGTTCCCGGCCTCCAGTGGACGGTCGATGCCTACACGCTGGTGCTGGCCAGCTTTCTCATGTTGTCGGGATCGACCGCTGATCGCCTCGGGAGGCGAAGGACGTTCGTCATCGGGCTCACGGTCTTCTCAGCGGGATCGCTCCTGTGCAGCCTCGCCCCCGATCTCGAGCTGCTCGTGGTCTTCCGCATGCTTCAGGCGGTCGGCGGTTCGATGCTGAACCCCGTGGCGATGTCCATAATCACCAACACCTTCACTGAACCTCGCGAGCGCGCCCAGGCCGTCGGGGTCTGGGGAGCGGTGGTCGGCATCTCGATGGCCCTGGGGCCTGTGTTCGGCGGAGCCTTGGTCACCTCGGCCGGCTGGCGTTCCATCTTCTGGATCAACATCCCGGTCGGGATCGTCGCCATCGTCCTCGCGTTGCGATACATCCCGGAATCCAAGGCGCCCAGGGCCCGGCGCGTCGATCCGGTGGGCCAGGTGCTCGTCATCCTGCTGCTCGCCTCGTTGACCTACGGGATCATCGAGGCGCCGACGCGCGGCGTCAGCTCACCGCCGATCGTGGGTGCCTTCGCATTGGCCTTGATCTGTCTTCTCGGTCTGCTTCGCTATGAGCCCGGCCGCGAGGAGCCGTTGATCGACTTGCGATTCTTCCGGTCGGTCCCATTCGCAGCGGCAACGGTGACAGCGGTGGCAGCCTTCGCAACCCTGGGCGGGTTCCTCTTCATGAACACCCTCTACCTCCAAGAGGTGCGCGGCCTGTCGCCTCTCGGCGCTGGCCTCGACACGTTGCCGATGGCGGTGATGACAATGGTGCTCTCCCCGATCTCGGGCCGCATAGTCGGTAACCGTGGCTCCCGTCTGCCATTGGTGGTGGCGGGGGTGGCCCTGCTCGTCAGCTGCCTGATGTTGACTCAGATCGACGCAGTGACTCCGTTCACGTGGCTCTTCGGCGCGTACGTGGTCTTCGGCCTCGGATTCGGCCTGGTCAACGCCCCGATCACAAATGCAGCGGTGTCCGGCATGCCACGTGCTCAGGCCGGCGTTGCAGCCGGCATCGCGTCCACTTCGCGCCAAATCGGTCAGACACTCGGCGTGGCCGTAGTCGGCGCGGTCGTCACCTCCGGCATCCACGGATCGGTACATACCGACCTGGCGGCTGCCAGCCATCCCGGCTGGTGGATCCTTGCGGGGTGCGGTGTCCTGGTATTCGTCCTCGGCGTGGTGGCGACCTCGAGATGGGCGCTAGCGACAGCGCGGACCACGGCGGCCGCACTCAACCCCGAGGTCTTGATCGCAGAGGGTTCCCGGGAAACCACGGCCCGATGAGCTGGGACCTGAACAAGGAAGGTGGACATAGCGAAATGAAGACCCCCCCGATCGTGTCGCTTCAGGAGTGGGAGGCGGCGCGCAAGCAACTCCTCGTGAAGGAAAAGGACTTGACCCGCGCACGTGACTCGTTGGCCGCCGAGCGCCGGCGGATGCCCTGGCTCGCTGTCGAGAAGGATTACGAATTCGACGGACCGCGCGGCAAGTCGAGCCTGCTCGATCTGTTCGAGGGCCGCCGTCAACTCATCGTCTACCGTGCATTCTTCGAACCCGGCGTATCAGGCTGGCCTGACCATGCCTGCCCTGGCTGCTCCCTTGTGGCCGATCAGGTCGCCCACCTCGCGCATCTGAACGCACGCGACACCACTCTTGTGTTCGCATCGCGCGCGCCGCAGGACGACATCGCGCGCGTCAAGGCAACGATGGGCTGGGAGATCCCCTGGTACACCATGACCGACAGCTTCGATGCCGATTTCGGCGTCGACGAATGGCACGGGACGAACGCGTTCATCCGCGACGGCGACAACGTGTTTCGCACATATTTCGTGAACAACCGCGGTGACGAGGCAATGGGGAGCACCTGGAGCTACCTCGACCTGACGGCGCTCGGACGCCAAGAAGACTGGGAGGACTCACCCGAGGGCTACCCCCAAACCCCACCGTACGCGTGGTGGAACTGGCACGACGAATACGGCGACAAGCCGTCACGGTAGACGCGGGGTCGAGGCGCTCGAGCGTCGGTTCGCGACTCGTTTCGACAGGGCCGAGCGGTATCGTAAATGCAGCGAAGCCCTTCCACGGAGTTTCGACATTCAAGGAGGTGGCCTGATGAGCGGCACCAGAGAGAAGGCGATCCTGGCTGGCGGGTGCTTCTGGGGGATGCAGGACCTCGTTCGCAAGCGCCCAGGTGTGCTCTCGACGCGAGTCGGATACACCGGAGGTGATGTCGCGAACGCGACCTACAGGCACCACGGGACTCACGCCGAGGCGATCGAGATCACATTCGACCCAGACAAGACGACCTTCCGCGACC
The DNA here is from genome assembly GCA_963801315.1 of uncultured Acidimicrobiales bacterium. Lineage (GTDB taxonomy): Bacteria > Actinomycetota > Acidimicrobiia > Acidimicrobiales > CAVXTF01 > CAVXTF01. The sequence continues at coordinate 90,209 of CAWDEI010000001.1, forward strand.
TTCTCGAGTTCTTCTTCCAGATCCATGACCCGACGACGCTGGACCGCCAGGGCAACGACGTCGGGAAGAGCTACCGGTCGGCCATCTTCTACGTGGACGACGAGCAACGTCGCGTCGCCGAGGACACCATCGCCGACGTGGAGGCCTCTGGACTGTGGCCTGGCAAGGTCGTCACCGAGGTGGCGCCGGCGGGACCCTTCTGGGAGGCCGAGCCCGAACACCAGGACTACCTGGAGAAGTACCCGAACGGGTACACCTGTCACTTCCCGCGCCCCGGCTGGGTGCTGCCGCACCGGAGCGACGCCATCGCCGGATAGGGGTTCTACCGAGCCCTTGTCCCCGTCACCGACGTTTCCGACTCGATGAATCGACCAAGGAGCTTCTGAAGCGCCTCGAAGTCTTCATCGAGCTGGCGCCGGGAGTGGCTCCGGAACCGCCCGCCCACTTCACTGACGGCGAAGCCGAGGATGGCCGTGCTGACCAGTCGCTCGACCTGGGCGACCCGGTCCGGGGCAATGCCGGCGCTCTCCAAGGCCGCGTAGACCCCTTGGCGTGTGCGGCGAGCTTCGTCCGTGTTGGCCGGACGCTGAAGGAGCAGGGGAAAGACGCTCGGATGGCGCCGGGCTGATGCTCGAATGTTCCCTGCCAGGGCTGCAAGGCGGTCGGGCCAAGGAAGCTCGGACGGCGGGGACGGGAACTCGGTGAGCAACAGCTCCACGATCCCGTCGAGCAGGTCGGCCTTGTTGGCGACGTGTCGGTAGAGGGCCATCGGTGTTACGTCCAGACGTTCGGCGACTGCGCCCATCGTCAGCGCCTCCAGGCCGTGTTGGTCGGCGAGGGCGAGCGCCGATGCGAGAACCTGTTCCCGGTCGATTCTGGGCGGCCGTCCCACCGAGTTAGTATATCATCTATACATATGCGGATCCTGCTTTCCGACGGGTCGGGGTTGACCGCACGCCGGTGCGCCAACCGTCTCGCGACCGCCGAACACCATCTCGAAGCAATGGCGTCAGATCCACTTTGTCTCTGCCGCTTCACGCGTCACGTCAACCGCATCCACGGGGTCCCCACGTACGGACCAGATCCGCTCGGATGGCTCGAGGCCGCACTGGATTTCTACCGGTCAGGGAGTTCGGACCCCGGTGCGAGATGCGACGCTTGAGCACGGGCGCGGACCGCCAAGTTCTTGACGCTCGCGAGGGCAGTCGAACGGCGCGGTTGATGGCTGTCCAGCGCGGGCTCGAGTCGGCCCGTCCTACCCGGCTTCGGCTCTTTGCCGATCCGCTGGCTCCGTCGTTCGTGGGTCCAGCCTGGCGAGTCGCTTTAGCGGTCTCCCACGTTGGCGCAATGCGCTGGGCGATCGAGAGTGCTTACGACCTCGTGGCTGGTCCAGGCCCACGTTCTTCGGCCATCGCTCGCACGAAGCTCATCGACGACCGGATCGAAGAGCTTGCTGCGCCTCAGGTTCAGGTAGTCATTCTCGGCGCCGGTTACGACAGTCGTCCATACCGGCTCGATTGCCTTGCACGTTGTGCCGTATTCGAGGTGGATCACCCCGACACTCAAGAAGTGAAGCGGGCTCTGTTGGGCGACGCCGTCGCGGCCGGGTCCGGCCGCCTCACGTTCGTAGCGGTCGATTTCGAGTCGGATGATCTCGCGAAGGCGCTGTTGGAATCGGGTTACCACACGGACAAGCCCGGTCTGTTCCTCTGGGAAGGTGTCACTCAATACCTGAGCTCGGAGGCCGTGGACGAAGCGCTGTCGGTCATAAGAGAACTGAGCTGCAGAGGCAGCTACCTGGTGTTCACGTACGTTGACGGTGCCGTGATCCACGGCGATCTCGAGAACTTTCCCGAAGCCGCCAAGTGGCTGAAAGGGGTGAGAAGGCGCGGGGAGCCCTGGATCTTCGGCATCCCTCCCACTGATACGGCGCGATTCCTCGAGGATCGCGGATTCCATCTGGTCGAAGACACCTCGACCGCCGAAGCGGGGATCCGGTACTTCGAGCCGGTCGGTCGGCGTGATCGAGGGTCGGATCTCTACCGGGTGGCCGTAGCTTCGGTCCTGTCCCGACGGTGAAGGTGACGCGGTGGCCGCGGAGGAAGTCGGTTTCGACTTTGCCGTCATATCCGATCATTACTTTCCGTGGCTGGACTCGATGGGACACTCGCCATACGCCTGGTCGGTGCTCGGCGCGGTCGCTCATGCGACTGAGAGCCTGGAGGCCGCTTCACCCTCGGGTTGGCGCCGGAGAGAACCTGAACGAACATGTGACGGGTGGCGGATGGCCGCCGGTCAATACCCGCCATGCGATGCTCGAAGAGGCGGTCCCTATCATCCGAACCCTTTTCGCTGGAGGGTACGTTAACTTCCCGGGAAAACACTTCGAGGTCGACTCCGCGAAGTTGTGGGACCTACCGGAATCCCCGCCTCCGATCGGCATCGCAGTCTCCGGCGAGCAGTCCTGCGATCTTGCCGGCAGGTACGCGGACGTCATGATCGCGGTGGAGCCGAACGCCGAGCTCGGGAGGATGTTCGAACGAAGTGGGGGAAGCGGGAAACCGCGGGTCGGCCAGATCCCGGTCTGCTTCGACCGAGACCGCGCCGCGGCAGTTCACAGGGCCTACTCGATGTTCAGATGGTTCGACGGAGGTTGGAAGGTCAACTCGGAGCTGGCGAGCACCAAGGCATTTGCCGACGCGTCGAGGTACGTCCAGCCGGAAGACGTCGCGGAATCGATCCCGCGCGGCTTCGACGTGGATGAGTTCGTGGAGGCGGTTCGCGCGTTTCCGGATGCCGGATTCACGCATGTCGCTCTGATACAGATCGATGGCGACAACCAGGAGGCATTTCTGGAATAGTGCGAGAAGGAGCTCCTGCCTGCCTTGAGAAAGTTGTGATCGCATTTTTGGCGCAATGCCCAGATCAAGTCTCCAGGTGCGTCTGAGGAGGCATCCAGGAATGTCGTCGACATTTGGGAGATATCGCCATATCTGGGTATGGGCAGGGTCATGGATACTCCCCAACGCCTGGCAAGGCCGATGCTGGCTTCGATGTTCGTCGTGGGCGGAATGGACGCCGTCCGAAACTCAGAGAGCAAGGTGAAGGCTGCGGATGCCGTGGTGCGGCCGCTCGCTCGTGTCGCCCCATGGCTACCCAGCGACCCCGAGGTGTTCGTCAGGTTCAACGGAGCCGTACAGGTCGGGGCCGGCGCCCTTCTCGCTACCGGCAAGTTCAAGCGACTTGCTTCGCTCGCACTGATCGGGTCCATCATCCCGACCACTTACGCGGGCCACCGGTTCTGGGAAGAGACAGAAGAGCGCGAACCGCGCCCAGCAGCGCACACAGTTCCTCAAGAACCTAGGCCTCCTCGGCGGATTGATCCTCCAGGCAAGCGAGCCCTCGAACACGCGCACCACGAAGAGGCGTGACAGACCTGGTCTCGAGGCCCGGTCGCCGAAGCATGCCAACGCCGCGGCATCGACAGTTGGAGCGAAGGCGGCGTCGGGTGCTAAGCGGTCGGCTCGACGGGCGGCACGCAAGATGGCCGCGTCTGCGTCAGATCAAGCAGGCCAGTTGATCTCTCAAGCTCATGACCAGCTCACTCACCTGCGAGCTTCCTGACAGGGGAGCCGTCTGATCCGGCCGAACCCCTTAGCGTTTGCAAGAGGTAGCACGAGCGCAACATTCTCCCCTGTGCCCTCTCATGTCGCACGAAAGGCAAACGCGAGTATCGGATCCTTTGACGTGTTCCGCGCCAGGTGACAAACTCCCGCTCAGTCCCATGGGGACGCGGGGAGCCCGAAAGGGAAAGTGCAGATCGAAGGGAAACCATCTGCTCGCGTACCCTCTGGACGCATCTGGCGGACAAGGGGGTAGGTTCGATGAGCCGATTCGTCACTCGTTATGCGGCCGCCGGTGCTGTTTTCTGCCTGGCAGTCGGCATGCTCGCAGCGGTTGTTCCGGAATCACCTGCACTTGCTGCCGGGGTCACGTTCAAATTGTCGAACCAGGACATCTTTGACACCGGGTACAACCAGTCCTACACGTCGGTGCTGACAGTCACCGACAGCAACGCTGGACCCACTACCCCGGTCATCCAATCCTCCGCCCCCGGCATAGGTTTCAGCCTTACCAATTGCTCGGCCCCCGGCGCGACCATGACCTGTACCGTCACCGCCGCCCCCGGCCCGACCGACGGCGACGACAGCGGCGTCACCGGGGCCACCGGGACTTCGAACACGGTCACGTTCGCAGAGACAGACAACACCGGCACGACGACGTCGGTGCAGACCATGATCATCTATCCCGCCCCGATCTGCGGTGCCTCGGGTGTAAATCCCTTCACGGGCGTGGCGGGCACCGCGGGTGCCCAGATCGCGCCGGACGACACCACCTATGGCAGTCCTGCCGTCGCAGAAGCGTGCTACGACGGCGCGAGTGGGCCTGCGAGCGCACTGCTCACGAACGTGAGCTCCGCTGGTGGGACGATCTTCATGGGTTCCAACTCCATCGATGCTGCCGGCGGCACGGCTCTCACCATAATGACGGGCCCGGGCTTCAACTGGACAAGTGGGGTCGGTAGCGGCCAAGCCGACGTCGACACGGGTACAGCCGGGCTGAGCAAGCAAGTCTGGGACGCCACGGTCACCCTCGTCACCGTGACAGGCGGCACCAACACCGTCTCGACCACCGCTTCGTCCGTGCCCGCTACGTTCCCATCTGTCCTGGGCACGCCGGGAATCACCGTCACAGGCACCGATATCCCTGCGAACACCACGGTGTCGAGCGGTGCCGGGACTTCGACCCTGACGCTGTCCAACAACGCGAGTGGCACCCCCTCCGGGGCTGAAACCCTCACCTTTACGTGGACCAGCACGGCCTCCGCACCGCCGAGCGGCCTCATGGCGAGCGCGAGCACCGTCGCTACGGAGGCGGCCTTCAAGTCGAGCGGCGACCCCGCCGAACACGTGCCCGCCGCAGCAGGCTCTGATCGATGCCGGTCTCCCGTTCTGTCTCGAGGAGTTCGAGACCACCGGTTCCGGGCCTAGCGCCACTCAGGTCGCCCTCGAGTACGCCGGCCAGAACGTTCCCACCTCGCAAACGCCCACGGTGGCCCTGAGCTCGAATGCCGGTTCCATCGGTCAGAACATTGAGATGGCCGACGCCACCGGAGCGTGCCCGGCGTTCGTGGGAGCGGGCTCAGGTAACCCTGTACCGGTCTCCGGGCTCTTCTCCGGCACGAATAATTGCTGGTACGCGCGCGCAGGTGACACCAGCCCTGTGAGCGTGACGGTCGGCGGCAAACCCGCCGCCGTGACCCCGAATGCCACGTCGTCCACCGTCACCAACGTGGCAGTGACGAGCGGCTCGCCGGTTGCGACGATCACGGCTTCGTCGGTGCCCGCCGCATTCCCGACGAACCTCTCCGGTGACCTGGTCACGGGAGCCGGAATCCCGTCGGGCACCAGAGTGTCGGGGCAGGGAAACGGAACGACGGGCGACTACGCGACGGTGGAGATAACGCTCTCCAACGATGCGACAACCACCTCTCCGGGCGAGACCCTCACGTTCACCAACGACGCAGACGTGAGCGAGGGGGACTACAGCGTCGGTGCTCCCGGAACGGTCACGCTCGCGGCCGTGACAGGCGGTTCGGACACGGTGTCGACCACCGCCACGTCAGGGGGCACGGCTGATTCAGGAGATACAGGCTTTCCTGCCAGCCTCGCCGGTGATGCCGTCAGTGGGACCGACATCCCCGTCGGTACCCAGGTGGTATCGGTGAACGCTACGGGATCCAACTCGACGTCCACCTTGACTCTGTCGAACGCTGCGACAGCTTCCCCCGGCAACGAGACCCTCACGTTCTATCCGGCGATCCTCGCCGATCCGCAACTGAATGCCAGCTTCACCATTCCTAACGGCACGCCGACGGGACCGCAGACGGTCGACGTGTGCGAGGTGACCACGCCCAACAACGGCAACGACTGGGAGTTCGGGGTCCAGTGGATGTCACCGGCGGGAAGCCTCAGGTACGTTTCAGGTAATTCGGGACCGACGGAGATCTGCGCCACGAGCACCATCGATGTCTCGCTCGATTCCTCTTCGACCACGACTTCGCCTGCCAGCTCGAGCATCGTATTCGGTAACTCCGACTCGGATTCGGCCACCGTCACCGGAAGTCTGGGCTCGATAGATCCAACGGGCTCGGTGAAGTTCTACGAGTGCGGTCCGACTGCGAGCCCGACGCCTTGCACCTCGGGGTCCTGGGCCGAGTTCGACACCGCGTCGCTGAGCGGGACCGCCAACCCCGACACCGTCACCTCGGCGTCCTTCACTCCGACCTCTACCGGCTACTGGTGCTTCGCCGGCGTCTACTCGGGTGACTCCAATTACTCGGGGAGCTCCGACAACACCGCGACGGACGAATGCTTCGACGTGACGGCCACGGGTTCGTCCACGGCGACCTCGCCGGCCACCTCGAGCATCGCGTTCGGAGAGGGCAACACCGATTCAGCGACGGTGACCGGCGATGCGAGCGCTGACCCGACCGGTACCGTCACCTTCTACGAGTGTGGGCCGACAGCGAGCCCGGCGCCTTGCACCTCGGGGTCCTGGACCCAGTTCGACACCGAGTCGCTCAGCGGGACCGCCAACCCCGACACCGTCACCTCGGCGTCCTTCACTCCCACGTCCACCGGTTACTGGTGCTTCGCCGGCGTTTATTCGGGTGACTCCAATTACTCGGGGAGCTCCGACAACACCGCGACCGACGAATGCTTCGACGTCACGGCCGGTGGCTCTTCGACGACGACGACACCCGCAAGCTCGGACATCAGCTTGGGAGAGGGCAACACAGATTCAGCGACGGTGACCGGCGATGCGAGCGCGGACCCGACGGGCTCGGTCGATTTCTACGAGTGCGGACCCACCGCGAGCCCGACGCCTTGTACCTCGGGGTCCTGGACCCAGTTCGACACCGAGTCGCTGAGCGGGACCGCGAACCCCGACACCGTCACGTCGGCGTCCTTCACCCCGAAGTCCACCGGCTGGTGGTGCTTCGTCGGCGTTTACTCCGGCGACTCCAACTACTCCGGGAGCTCGGACTCCACGACCGGTGAGTGCTTCGACGTCGGCTCGGCGTCCGCGGGCACCGTCACAACCCCGACCAGTTCGAGCATCGTGCTTGGCAACAGCAACACCGACGGTGTCGTGGTGACAGGCAACACCGCGGGTGGGGCTCCCACCGGCGACGTCAGCTTCTACGAGTGCGGGCCGACGGCGAACCCGACGCCGTGCACCTCGGAGGCCGACCAGGTGGGCTTCCCGGTGGGCTTGACCGCCGGAGCCGGAGACGCCTCGAGCGCTGGATCGGTTGCATTCACACCGACTTCTACCGGCTGGTGGTGTTTCGCCGGCGTCTACTCGGGTGACTCCAACTACTCGTCGAGCTCCGACACGAGCACCGACGAGTGCTTCGACGTCACGGCAGCTTCGTCTGCGACGACTACGACGCCGACCAGCTCGAGCATCGTGCTTGGCAACAGCAACACCGACGGTGTCGTGGTGACCGGCAACACCGCAGGTGGGGCTCCCACCGGCGACGTCAGCTTCTACGAGTGCGGGCCGACGGCGAACCCGACGCCGTGCACCTCGGAGGCGAACCCCGTAGGTGCTGCGGTGGGCTTGACCGCCGGGTCCGGCGACACGGCGAGTGCGGGATCGGTTGCATTCACACCGACTTCTACCGGCTGGTGGTGCTTCGCCGGCGTCTACTCGGGTGACTCCAACTACGCGTCGAGCTCCGACACGAGCACCGACGAGTGCTTCGACGTCACGTCGGCTGGTACTTCCACGACGACGACGCCGACCAGCTCAGCCGGAGCGCTGGGTGGTCCCAATAGCGACGTCGCGATCGTGACCGGCAATGCTGCCGGCAGCAGCCCCACTGGCAGCGTCACCTTCTACGAGTGCGGCCCGACGGCTAGCCCCACAAACTGCACTTCGCAGGCGAACCAGGTGGGCAGCCCGGTCGGGCTCACCGCAGAAGCGGGCAACACGTCGCGTGCCACCTCGGTGAATTTCACCGCAGACTCCACAGGCTGGTGGTGCTTCGCCGGCTACTACTCGGGTGACTCCAACTACTCCTCGAGCTCCGACACGAGCACCGACGAGTGTTATGACGTCACGTCGGCCAGTACGTCCACCTCTAGCACGCCCACCAACTCGACGATCAAGCTCGGACAGTCCGACACTGATCATGCGACGGTGACCGGTAATGCCTCTCTTGGCAGCCCAACAGGCACGGTCAGCTTCTACGAGTGCGGGCCGACGTCGGTGGCCACACCGTGCACGTCCACTGCCAACCAAGTCGGCACGGCTGTGAACGTGACCGCAGAACCCGACAACACCTCGACGGCTGCCTCGGCATTGTTCACGCCGAGCTCCACCGGGTACTGGTGTTACGGCGCCTACTACTCGGGCGACTCCAACTACTCGCCGAGCTCTGATACCAGTGTCGACGAGTGTGTCGATGTCACGAGTGTCGTGACCATAGTCACGGCGTCGCCGCTACCCGATGGAACCAGGGGTGTGCACTACAAGGTCAAGCTCGTGGCCAGCGGTGGCACCGCGCCATACAAATGGAGGCTGATCAGTGGCGCGCTCCCTTCAGGCATCACCCTCACATCGAACGGCAAATTGTCCGGCAAGTCATCGGTCAGCGGCACATTCATCTTCACGGTTCAGGTCAAAGACTCGTCCGATCCACGCGCGTCTGCAAGCAAGACATTCAGACTGACGGTCAACGATTAGGCCAATAACCACCGACCAGGGGAATCCGTCATGCGACGAAGGCGCGCCCGTCCCCGGTCTCCACTGGTCTGTCGAGGATTGCGCTGTACTCCGACCAGGACCCGGGATAGAGCCGCCCCTGGCCCAGACCGCAATGCTCGAGCACCAAGAGGTTGTGACACGCGGTGACCCCCGACCCGCAATAGGAGACCACGGGCCTCTCAGCCGAGGCTCCGACCGTCTTCAAACGCTTCCGGAGGACGTCCAAGGGAAGGAGCATTCCACTTTCGTCCAGATTGCCTCTGCACGGAAGGCTTCGAGCGCCGGGAATGTGGCCGGCCCTTGCATCTAAGGGCTCACTCTCGCCCCTGTAGCGCTCCGGTGCCCTCGCATCGATCACGACCTTCGAGAGATCGGTGGCATCTTCGATGTCCGCCAGCTGCTCCGCCGGCCACTGCCGAACGGTGAACCCTCGAGGTTCGACGACAGGCTCTGCTGTCTCGAGGGGCGGGCCGTAACCGAGAAGTCCTCCGTCCAGTACGGCGGAATCATGGACGGTCGCTCGAAGCATCCAGACGAGCCGCGCCGCGATGACGCCGCCCTGGTCGTCATAGGCAACCACGACGCTGTCGTCACCGACCCCGAGTGAGGACATCCCTTGCGCGAACGATTCCGGCGCCGGGAGGGGATGACGTCCGAGCCCGGAGGTCGGGTCGCCGGCGAGCCATTTATCCAGATCCACGAAGACAGCGCCGGGCAAGTGACCCTCCAGATATGCGTCGCGCCCAGAGCGACCGTCGAGGTACCAGCGAACGTCGGCGAGAACGACCTCGGTTCGACGCTCCTTCACCCATGTCGCATCCACGAACGGCGGGACCATGCTGTTCAAACTAACGTTCCGTTGCCTCGGCGAGCCGCTCGTCAGCGCCTTCTCTGCGGCTCCGGGCCGTAAACGACTTTGAGCCAGATGTCGGCCAGAACGTCGAGCACCTCGCTGTCATCCAGCGCGGGCTGCTGCGAGGCGATCGAAGAGTGGATGGTCCGTTCGTTCATCCAGTTCAGAGCGATGGCCACCTGTCGCGGCGGCGGCCCGTCGGGCGCCGCCCCCCGTTCTCTTTCTGACTCGATCGCGATGGTCGTCTCCGTTACGAACGTTTCCATGACGTCTTGCCACAAGGCACGAACAGCAGGACTCGTCCCCGCGAGCTCGGCTGCCGCAACCGTGACGGCCTTGTGCGATTTGAACGTTTGATAGATGGCGCCGAGTGCGTCGCGCCAAGCTCTCTGGGGGTCGTCAACAAGCCGCTCCAGGACGTCGCCGCGTTTCGATCGTGCCTCTTCGACGACCCTGTCGAGCAGCGTCAACAGCACGGCTTCCTTGGACGGGAAGTAGAAGTAGAAGGTGGGTCGCGAGATCCCGGCGCCGCTCGCCAGGTCGTCCACGGATATGTCGCTGAACGGTCGTTCCGCGAGAAGTTGCTCGGCGGTCACGAGTATCGCCCGCTCACGGTCGTCGCCACTGACCCTCCGCGACCGCCGACCCCTGTCGCCGGTCGGCTTTCCAGAGGCGACCGGGACCTGAGTCATCGGGGCATCGTACCTGGTCCTGCATGGTCTCGACAATCTGTGGACAAAGTCGACAGTGTGTTGATAAAGTGCCGTCGACGGGATCTGTAGAACCGGCCGCCCGGGAACTGTCGCGGCCCTACGAGGGAGACTTCGCGAATGGCCATGGAACACTTCGACGTGCTCGTGATCGGCGCCGGACTGTCGGGGATCGGAGCTGGTTACCGGCTTCAGACCGAGTGCCCGGACAAGTCGTACGCGATTCTCGAGGGCCGAGGCTCCCTCGGAGGAACCTGGGATCTGTTCCGTTATCCCGGGATCCGCTCGGACTCGGACATGTTCACTCTCGGCTATCCGTTTCGGCCCTGGAACGGTGCCAAATCGATTGCAGACGGGCCGTCGATCTTGACCTACTTGACCGAGACTGCGCAGGTCTACGGTATCGACCGTCACATCAAGTTCAACCAGCGTGTGGTCAGTGCCGCGTGGTCGAGTGAATCAGCGACCTGGACCGTCGAGGCACAGGCCGTCGCGCAGGACGCCGGCGCAGTCGAGTCAGTGAGCTACACGTGCAACTTCCTTTACACCTGTTGCGGGTACTACAGCTACAAGGGCGGCTTCACGCCTGACTTCGAGGGGATCGACGACTTCACCGGTCAGATCGTCCACCCGCAGAAGTGGCCGGATGATCTCGATTACGGCGGGAAGCGCATCGTCGTCATCGGCAGCGGCGCAACCGCCGTGACCCTCGTTCCGGCGATCGCGCAGAACGCGGCACACGTGACGATGTTGCAGAGATCCCCGACATACATAACGGCCCTGCCCTCAAAGGATGTTCTCGCTGACAAGCTCCGAGAGCTCCTGCCCGACGACGTCGCCCACCGTGTGATCCGATGGAAGAACGTGCTCTTGACACTGCTGTTCTTCCAGCTGTCTCGCAGAGCGCCGAAGATGATGCGGAAGGTGATCACGGACGCCGCGGCAAAGGCCCTTCCTCCGAACATCGACGTGGATCCCCATTTCGTGCCCACTTACAATCCGTGGGACCAACGGATGTGCCTAGTGCCCGATGGAGATTTCTTCAAGGCATTGCGCTCCGGCAAGGCCGACGTGGTGACCGATGGCATCCGGAGGTTCACTGAAGGAGGAATCCTCCTGGAATCCGGTGCCGAGCTCGACGCCGACATCGTTGTCACCGCGACCGGTCTCACCCTGGTAGCGGTCGGAGAGATGAGCATCACGGTCGACGGCAAACGCATCAACCCCTCGGACACCTACACCTATCGCGGGTACATGCTGAGCGGGATACCTAATTTCGCGCTCTGCGTGGGTTATACGAACGCGTCGTGGACCCTGCGGGCGGATCTGACTTCGCGGTCGGTCTGCAAGCTTCTCAACCACATGGATTCCCAGGGCTACGTGAAGGCGGTTCCAACCGTCGACGAATCCACGATCGAGGCTCGCCCACTTCTCGGTCTCAACTCCGGCTACATCCAGCGAGCCACCGGAGTGCTGCCAAGACAGGGATCGAGGGACCCCTGGAACCTCCGCCAGAATTACGTGCTGGACGCCTTTACGACGCGGTTCGGCGACGTGAACGAGGACATGGTGTTTACGCGTCGACCCCGTGTGAGCCACGAGAAAGTGGTGGACGATCGATTTGCAGAGCCGACCGCAGCCGTACCCGTGAGTGCTTGAGCACCGGGCCTGACGATACGGACGGAGATCTCGACATCGGTTCGGCGATCAATTGCCTGGTGCCAGTCTCTCCTCGGCAAGTGCCATCGCGGCAGCAAGAGGCGTGATCGCCTGCTCGCTCGCTCGGGCGAGGATGGTTTCGGTAGTCTCGAAGATCCGCTCCACGTGTGCGCGAGCCTTGCCTTGGTCGTATCCCAGGTACTCGTGCGCGATATTGACGACCCCTCCGGCATTTGCGACGAAGTCGGGTATGTACACGATGTCGCGTGCCGCCAGGTCGTCTGCGATCGAGGTTGTGACGAGCTGATTGTTGGCGGCCCCGACGACGAGACTGCATTTGAGCTCGCCGACGGTGCGATCGTTCAGGATGCCACCGAGCGCGCAGGGAGCGAAGATGTCGCAGGGAACCTGGTGGATCAGATCCGGAGTTACGACGTCGATCACCCCGAAGGATGAAACGACGTCCAGAGCCTGTCTCGACACGTCTGATGCACTGATCCGGCATCGTTGTTCGAGGAGAAGGCGTGCGAGCTCGGACCCCACTTTTCCAAGTCCGCTGACCGCGACGTGTCTCCCAGCGAGGTCGCGTGTCCCCCAGATCTGAGCGCTGCCCGCCTCCATGGCACAGAGCACGCCAAAGGCTGTCATCGGGCTCGGGTCGCCCGAGCCGCCGCGGCTCACGGATGTTCCCGCCACGAATTCCGTGTGGTCCCTCAGCGCATCCATGTCTGCCTGTGTCGAGCCGACGTCGGCGGCCGTGATGTAGCGACCGCCGAGGGTATTGAGCAAAGTTGCGTAATCCACGAGAAGTTCCGCGGTCTTCATGACGGAGGGATCCCCGATCAGAACGGCTTTCCCGCCTCCGAACGGCAGTCCTGCGACTGCGTTCTTGAGGGTCATCGCCAGAGCGAGGTTGCAGGCCTCTCCGATTGCATCGTCGAGGCTCGGATAGGTGCGAATGCGTGTGCCGCCGAGCGCCGGGCCACGGATCGTCGAGTGGATCGCGATCGCCGCGTGCAGACGCGAGTGACGATGCCACACCGTCAACACCTCTTCGGGAGGGCCGGGGAAGGCGTCGATCGGCGACGTCGGAGCGAGCGGGTCGGTCATGTTCCTCCCGATGGATCGAAGATACACCCGTGTTGACGATGACAGTCCATCTAAGCTACCGAATGCCCGACGAGCACGAATACGAGGGCAGGGGGCACGAGCAGGAGGGAAACGTGCAGAGGCATTCCGGTCGCTCGCGCCGCTTCCTCGACGAGGATTACCTTCTGTCCGGCGAGACGGCTCACAAGTTGTTCCACGAGATCGCTCGTCGTGCTCCGATCTTCGACCTGCACAACCACCTTTCTGCGAAGGACATCGCTTCTGACCGGGTGTACGAGACGCTTGCCGACCTCTGGCTCGAAGATGACCATTACAAATGGCGAGCGATGCGGGTCGCGGGCTTCGACGAGAGGTTGATCACCGGGGATGCCGAACCCTGGGAGCGGTTCGCTGCGTGGGCCGCGACCGTCCCGCGCCTTGTCGGCAGTCCCTTGTTCGTCTGGACACATCTGGAGCTGAGACCGCGTCTTCGACATCGATCTCCTGCTTACCCCGGAGACATCACGCGAGATCTGGGAGGAGACGATCCGTCAGCTGCCACGCTGGTCGGTTCGCCGAATTCTCTCGCATTTCCAAGTCCGGACCATCGCTACGACCGACGATCCCGCCGACGACCTCTCCCACCACCAACGTCTCGGGGAAAATGCGAGCGACGGCTCGCTCGCCGTGATCCCGACCTTCCGTCCGGATGCGGCGCACCGCATGCTCGCCGAGCCGATGGCTTGGAACGAGTGGGCCGACAGGCTTGGTGCCGCGTCGGGCGTCGACGTCGAGAACCTGGAATCGCTGCTGGAAGCGCTCCGAGCTTCGTGGAGCCGTTTCGCCGCCCTGGGCGGCAGGGCAAGTGATCACGGGCTCGACTGCTTGCCTGGCCGACCACGCGACCCTGTTTCGGCTGATGCGGCCGTGATCCGTGTGCGCGGGGGAGAGGTGCCCGACCTTGCTGAACGCGAAGCGGTCCTTCTGGAGGTGGTGGCTCTCGCGGCCCACCTCGCCGTAAAGGACGACGCGGTGTTGCAATTGCACCTCGGAGCGCGCAGGAACGCCTCCCCCCGGCTCTTGTCGAAGCTCGGCGCTGACGCAGGCGGTGACGCCATGGGGGACGAGAGACTCGAGCCCGGACTGGTCGGGTTTCTGGGTGCGCTCGAGGCCGAGAAGACGCTCCCGCGAACCGTCCTGTACAACTCCAATCCCGCTGACGACGAGCTCTTCGCCACGCTGGCTGGAGCATTCTCCCGAGCCGGTGTCGACACTCCTGTTCAGTGGGGGCCGGTTTGGTGGTTCAACGACCACGAGCGAGGGATGCGCAGCCAGCTCCACGTGCTGTCGGAAGCCGGCATGCTGGCCGGTTTCATGGGCATGGTGACCGACTCACGGTCTGTTCTCTCGATGAGCCGCCACGAGCTGTTCCGGCGCATACTCTGCGATGCCATAGGTCGTGAGGTCGACAGCGGCCGGGCCCCGGACGACCTCGATCGACTTGCCGGTCTCGTGCGCGCCCTCTGCGGCGAAAAACGCGAAGAGATTATTTGGCTTACCTTTGAGCGAAATGAGAGGGGCGGAAGAGTGACTTATCGGGTGATCCAGTGGGCCACGGGCGGCGTGGGCCGGGCTGCGATCGAAGGCGTTCTCGACCACCCCGATCTCGAGCTTGTGGGGTGCTGGGTGCACAGCCGCGAGAAGGCTGGACTCGACGTAGGGACGCTCATTGGACGCGAACCGGTCGGAGTGGTCGCTAGCGAAGACATCGACAGCCTTCTGGCCATCGATGCAGATTGCGTGATCTACAGCCCACTCATGGCGGACCCCGGCACGATCGAGCGGCTGCTCGAGTCGGGGAAGAACGTCGTGACGCCGCTCGGGTGGTTCTACCCGCCACACGCCGAGCGCGATCGGTTCGAATCGGCCGGTCGGCGAGGTGGAGTGACTCTGCATGGCACAGGGATCCATCCCGGCGGCATCACCGAGCGATTCCCGCTGATGCTTTCGGCACTCGTCGGCTCGGTGACGCGCGTGAGAGCCGAGGAGTTCTCTGACATCCGAACATACGGCGCGCCGGACGTCATCCGCGACTGGATGCTGTTTGGAACCGAGCCCGAGAAGGCGCGCTCGAGCATCATGGCGGAAGCGCTCGGGGCCGGGTTCCGGCAGTCGGTGTGGATGGTCGCCGACGAACTCGGATTCGAACTCGATCTCGAACTGCGAACCACCCACGAGATGGCTGTGGCCACGTCTCCGATCGACTCGCCGATCGGGCCGATCGGGCCAGGCAAGGTCGCCGCACAGCTCTTCCGGTGGGAAGGGCTGGTCGACGGCGAGCCGGTGGTCACGGCGGCCGTCAACTGGTTTATGGGAGAGCAGAACCTGGATCCTCCATGGCGGTTCGGGCCAGAAGGCGAGCGATTCGAGGTGGAGGTGACGGGGGATCCCGGGGTTTTCGTGACATTCAAGAAGCTCCACCCCGAGAGCATCGAGGCGGGGCTCCGACGCAATCCCGGCATAGTCGCTACGGCCATGCACCTCGTCAATGCGGTCCCTTACGTGTGTGAGGCCGAACCCGGTCTCGCTACCTATCTCGACCTACCTCTCGTCGCGGGACGCGCTGCACCGGGATTGCACAAGGCGCGCCGTCTGTGATCCTCGACCGTTTCTCGGTTGCCGATCGTGTAGCGATTGTCACGGGCGCCGGCCAGGGCATCGGTCGAGGGATCGCCGTCGGGCTCGCAGAGGCGGGCGCAAACGTGG
Organism: uncultured Acidimicrobiales bacterium; assembly: GCA_963801315.1. Classification (GTDB taxonomy): domain Bacteria; phylum Actinomycetota; class Acidimicrobiia; order Acidimicrobiales; family CAVXTF01; genus CAVXTF01. Next base: position 106,124 of record CAWDEI010000001.1, read on the forward strand.
TCCTCGCCGCGCGTACCAGCTCGGATCTCGACTTGGTCGCGGAGCAGATCATCTCGCTTGGTCGCAGGGCGTTGCCCGTTCCCACGGACGTCACCGACCGGGATGCACTCGAGAATCTGGTGACGCGGACCTTAGAGGAGTTCGGTCGCATCGACATCCTCGTCAACAACGCCGGTGGCAGCATGCCCGCCCCCGCGATGTCGACTTCGGAGCGGTCCTTGGAGAAAGCCTTCTCTTTCAATGTCACCGCCGCGTTCACGTTGACCAAGCTGGCGGCGAAGGCGATGGTCGACTCCAGCGGAGGAGGGGCGGTGGTGAACATCTCGTCGCGCTCGGCGAGCATGACACAGACGAGCTTCGTCGCCTATGGCGCAGCAAAGGCTGCTCTCGACCGCCTGACTCGGAACATGGCGCCGGAGCTCGCCCCACGCGTCCGGCTGAATGCGATCGATGTCGGAGGCGTGGCCACCCGATCGCTCGAGGTGGTGCTCACCGACGACGAACTTCGACGCCGGTTCCTGGACGGGACCCCGATGCGACGCCCGGGTGAACCCGAGGACATTGCCTGCGCTGTCCTATACCTGGTGTCGGACGCTTCGTCGTGGGTGACCGGCAAGGTGTTCGAGGTGGACGGCGGGACCGAGAGCCCGAGCATCACAGTCCCGGTTCCGCCCCTCGAGCCGAGCCACGATGCGGCAGGGTCGCAATGACGGGAAGGCCCGCACGATGACTGCGCCAGGGTCGCCCGTAGTCGGTTTGTCGCACATTCAACTTCTGGTTTCGGATGTAGCCGCGTCCGAGCGCTGGTACTCGCTCGTTCTGGGCCTCGAAAGGCTCGCCTCGGCCGAGGACGGAAGCTATGTAGCCCTCAGGCACAGGCCGAGCAAGGTGGTCGTGGTGCTGAGCGGAGGCGCCGACACCTCGGGAGCCTCCCGCAGGGATCGCCTCGACCACATCGCATTCGCCGTACCGGATGGAACGGTTCTCGAAGCGTGGGCATCGCAGTTGCTCGAGCAGGGGATCGAACATTCCGGGCTCTCCGATGAGCTAGGCAGGCCTTCCTTGCTGCTCACCGATCCCGACGGGATCCACGTTGAGCTCGTCGCCCCACCCGCTCGTTAGATCGCCGTGTGCCGCCGGGCCGGGCATCGAAGGGTCCAACTCAGTTGAAAGGAGCAGATCGTGCAGGTCGCAGGTAGTGCCCTGGTCACGGGAGCCAGTCGCGGCATCGGACGGGCGATCGCCCTCGAGCTCGCGAACCGTGGCTTCGTCACTGTCGCAGCGATGCGCAATCCCGAACACGGAGCAGGTCTAGGTGAGTCGACCGCCGGCAGCCTTTCGCTGGCGCGCATGGATGTCACCGATCCACGTTCGATCGATATTCCGAGAGATCTGCGCGTACTCGTCAACAACGCCGGTGTCGACTCGGAATATCTTCCCGTCGAGCACTCCGACATCGCAGACTGGCGCCATCTGTTCGAGACCAACGTCCTCGGAACAGTGTCCGTCACGGCGGCCGCCATCCCGGCGCTGCGGGCAAACCAGCCGGCGGTGGTCTGCAACATCACGTCGTCGTCAATTCTGGCGAGCGTGCCTTTCTATGCTGCTTACCGTGCCACGAAGGCTGCGGTATCGGCATTGGGAGACACTCTCCGCGTCGAACTTGCTCCGTTCGGCATCCGGGTGGTCGAGATTTTGCCTGGGCCGATCGACACCGACATGTTCAGGCTGAGCACCGGGGAGCAGGTCTCTTCTCGATACGACCTGTACCGGCGGATGTCAGAAGTCGCTGCGGAACTACGGCGTGAGCACGCGGATCCGATGGTGTCCTCACCGGCGGACGCCGCCTCGCTCGTCGTGGATGCCATACTCGACGACTCGGGCCCTATGCGATACGGCTGCGATCCACTGTCGATCGGGTTCCTCGAGCTTTGGCGCCAGTCAGACGACGAGGCGATGTTCTCCATGACCGGTATGTCAGTCATCGACCTCGTCGAATCGAAGGGATCGGGTGAAGTCGACTCCGGCTGATTCAGGTGCTCACAGGTGGCGCTATGGACCTCGGTAGCGTGGCCGACGAGCTCTACGGCCTGCCGCCGGGCGAGTTCGTGTCCGCACGCGACGCCAGAGCGTCGGAGGCCAGGGCAACCGGCGATCGCGAGCTCGCGACCGCGATCAAGAGTCTCCGGCGACCCACTACGGGGGCCTGGCTCGCGAACCTGGTCGTTCGAGAGCGTCGCGACCAGCTGACCGAGCTGCTCCGATTAGGCGATGACATGCGCCGGGCACAGCGGGACCTCGCCGGCAGCGATCTCAAGCGATTGTCTCAGCTTCGGCGGCAGCTCTTGTCGGCCCTCGTTGTCGAGGCGAAGACGATCGCCGGGGCTTATGGACACGCGACCAATGCGTCGAGTCTTCAGGAGCTCGAGGAGACCCTCGAAGCTGCGGTCGCCGACGCATCGGCCGGCGACGCTCTGCTGTCAGGGAGGCTGACGGTCGCCTTGCGGTACTCGGGTTTCGGATCGGTCGACTTGACCGGTGCCGTGGCGACACCCATGCCGCGCTGCCTCCGGTCCACGTTCGAACCGGACGAAGCCGGCTTCCGCCGGACAGTCATCGGTCGTCGACCGTCACTTGCAGAAGCGGATCCAAGACGCCGAAGACCTCCTTTCGGATGCTGCCGGAACACTTGGCGTCGTAGAGCAAGTCGTGGCAGAAGCACACGACCACCTGAATGAGGCGCAGCAGGACCGAGCCCGGCTCGAAGATCAGATCTCGGACCTAGAAACGCAGTTGAGCGCGCTCCGCAGCGCTCTCGGGGTGGCAAAGCGCACCGAGCGCGAAGCGAAGAAGCGTCGAGATGTCGCGGATCGGGATCTCCGAAGAGCTCGAGACCGCCTCGCAGAGGTAACGGCTGAGCTAGGGACCTTGCGCACGACGGTGGTCAGCCCGCGCGACAAGGGCAGCGTCAGAGGCGGATCAGGCCGGCGCTCGTCGGCGTGAACCCGCACGCTTCGAGGTAGAAGGCCCTCAGGTCGTCTTCGAAGTCGACATGCAGCCACTCGCATCCAGCCGCCGTAGCTCCTTCCCGGGCCGTGGCAACGAGCTTGGTTCCGATCCCGAGACCCCGTGCGTCCGTCGAGACCATCGTGTCCTGGATCCACGCGTGAACGAATCCGTCCCAAAGGACGTTCACGAAGCCGACGAGCTTCCCGTTTCGCCTGGCCACCGCCCATCCCAGGCTGTGTCGATGTGCGAGCTTCGTCCAATCCCATTCGGCGTCGCTGAACACCCTGGTACCGAACGCCTCGGCGTGCAGAGCATTCGCCTCGGTGCTCGCGAACTCGCCCCTCCACTCGAAGACGATGACGTCGTCGTTCATTGACGACATCATGACCCCACCCGCCCCCGGTCGCTTCGAAGCACAACCCCGCGGTGTTATTACCGGTTGGCTGCCCTGGCAGCGACGGGCCACCTGTCGACGACGTCGTCTCCGTCGACCACGAACAGTTCGGGCACCAGGTTGACGGCGGTGCAGACGTGGTTCGGCACAACGGCGACCATCTCTCCGAGCCCTGGGCCAGGTCCGTCCATCTCGACAACGGCGTGGTGCTCCCACAGACCGACGATGCGGGCGTCCGGCCAGTCCGGGAGTCTTCCGTGGCCTGTCGACCACGACGGGCGGTCCGCTCCGAGCACCTTGGACCCGGCGTCCAGCACCATCCGATCAGGCGCGGGACGGCTGACGACCGTCGCCGCCACCATGAGGGCCACGTCCTGCATGGATGCGACACCGAGCTCGACCTGCTGAGCATCGTTGAACACATACACACCGGGTCGCATCTCGGTGAGATCGCCCTCGCGGACGTTGCGCGCACTCGGAGTCGAACCACCGCTTCGCTCCATGCACACGAATCCGGAATTCGCCAAGACGTCTGCGGCTCGGGCAAGTGCCTCAGCCTCGTCCCTGGCTGCCTTGTCGCCGGCACCGGGTGAGTAGCTGTGGCCCGGGAATGTGAACACCCCACTCAATTCGAGCTCGATCCGGTCCGCAGCCTGCGCGATCGCGGAGACTCCCTCCGGTCGTACGCCGCTCCGCCTGAGACCACAGTCGATTTCGATCATGAATCGGAGATGCCGAGCTATCGGGGCGAACCGGCTCACGGCTTCTGGAGAATCGGCTCCGACGGTGACGCGGGCCCGATCGGCGATCCGGCCCACTCGGGTAACGAGGTCCTCGTCAGCCCATATTGGATACGCGATGAACACATCGGTCACGGCAGGTCCGCCGGCTCCAGGAGAACTGGTCGGGCTCGTGAGAATCTCCGCCTCCCCGACCGTCGCGACGCTCAGGCCCCTGGCTCCGTGGGCCATCTGGCGGCGCGCGATCTCGATGCACTTGTGACTCTTCGCGTGCGGTCTGAGGGCGATACGCGATCGGCTCGCGAACTCGGCCATCGCGGAGAGGTTTCGTTCCATGCGATCGGCGAACACCAACGTCGCTGGAGTCCGAAGGCTCTTTTTCAGACGCGGGCCGATGAGCAAGTCGATCCAGGGAAACTACGAGCTCGGCGATGCAGCGGGATCTGGTAGGGCGGGAAGGTTGAGACCTGGGAGCTTCGTCCCGAGCACCTTGTCGGCTGCTTGCAGTTGCGATTCTGCCATCGCCCTGTCCGAAGCGAGAAGACGTTCCTCGCTGCGGAGCTGGCTCGATGCGGCCTTACTGCCAGGGTGGCTCGCGAGCTGCTGAATCGACTCGATGGCGCTGAGCGCGTCGGAGGTGGCCCAGAGGGTGATCGTGCCCACCATGTCGCCGAGCGGTTTGCCTGCAGCAGAGCCGGGCACTTCGATGTCCGAAGACAGCTCGACGATCGAGTCGTTGGTGAACGAGCACGCCTGCAGGTCGTCTCTGAGAAGCCCCGGGACCTGCGCGATGTCCGACTGGCTCAAGGAGTGAGCTTGCTCATCGCCGTAGATCTCGAACGACTCGCCTGCGGCGTAGGCGCACGGACCGACGTCCGCGTTCACCTCTTGAACGATCGCCTTGTCTCCGGCGATCTGCGATGACAGTGAAGCGTTCTCGGGCAAATCGGTGACGACGGTCACGGCGAGCACGACCACCACGACTGCCGAGACGATCACCCCTCGCCTCTTGAAGAAAGGTGTCTCCTCGGCGCTCATGCGGCCTCGAGCAGGGACCTCACCGACGTGGCGATACCTGATGCAAAACGGGTCTCGGTACTGAGTGGCAGGCTGAAGTTCCCCGAACCGTTCTCGTCGGCGAACGGAGTTGCTCGGAGTCGGAACATCCCTTTACCGTCGATGAAGTAGAGAACGTTGTTGTGGGAGACCAGGCCTGTCGACTTTTGAACTTCGATCGTCACACCGTAGGCCCTCCAGACCGAATCGAGTTGCACGAGCGTCCCGGTCAGAAAGTGCCACTGTTTCAGCATCCTGAGACCTGCTGCAGCTTCTGCTGCTGAAGCGGAATCGAGCGATGTCGCCACAGGGTCGGTGTTCACGCTGAGAACCGCGACCTTAGACGCATCACCTCGGAGATCGTCGATGGCGAGATAGAGCTCCGTCGCCAGGACCGGGCAGATGTCGTTGCATCGGGAGTCGAAGAACGACAGGACGACGACCTTTCCGCGAAGACTCTCGAGCGAGATCGAGCGACCGCTTGTAGAGGTGAGGGTGAACGGCGGCGCGGGCGTCGGTTTCAGTCTCGTCAGGCCTAATAGGGCCGGGATCGAAGCTGACAACTGGCCACCGCCGGGTGACTGCGGTCCTGTGCTCTTCGGTGCGGGCGCGATAGTGGTGGGTAGCGCCGGAGGGTTGGTACCTGGCGTGATCGCGGCGGGCGAGCCGGTGGAACCGCCGAAGAAGTGGTCGAACACGACGCCGCCAAGGCCGAGGATCACGAAAGCGACGACGGCGACGATCAGCGCCCTGCGCGGAATGGGCGGAGCCCCTTGGGCGAACTTCGCCGCCCGATCGTCGAGGGACGGCTCAGGTTCTTTCGACTGCTCGCTGGATCCATCCGATCCTGGTCCGTCCGAGCCCGTCACTTTTGTCCACCCGGTTCGAGCCGTTTCAACCACGAGTTCAGGTCGGCGTCCGTCAATTGGCCGAACGCAACCCCGGCCACACGCCCCTCGGAGTCGATGAAGTAGGTAACGGGCAATGCTTCGATCAGGTATCGGCTGGCGACTTTCGCGAGCGGATCGACCCCTACCGGATAGCCGGCGTGAGCACGCTCCAACAGTCGTACTGCGGCCGAACCGTTTAGGTCGTTCGTGTCCACACCCATCACCTGGACGCGACCGTCCTCGGTGCGGGCGAACGTGGCGAACGCCGAAAGCTCCGCCTGGCAATCCGGGCACCAAGAGGCGAAGAAGTTCAAGACGACCGGGGTACCCCGCAGCCGCGACAGCTCGACGTCAGCTCCACCGCGAAGCGCGGTCAGCGAGAAGTCTGGTGCCATGGTCCCGAGCCGGAGCGAAGGAGGAGGGGGAAGTCGGAGAAGTGTCCGCGGCGGATGCTGGGTGGCCCGGGAGGTGACCACGACGACGACGAACGCGATGAGCCCGAGCGTCGCGATCGCCGCGATGACCCTGAACACCCGATCGGAGCTCCGGCGCTTACCGGAACGGACCCCTTGAAGGGTGCCGTGCTCGTCGTTCGCGTCGGTCATCGGGGTGTTTCCGAGGCCAGCTCGAAGGCGTGTTCTGACCCCACCGGCGTAAACATAGAGGGCTGCGGGCGAATCTCTCCGACGGGGGACTTCGCCTCTGCGGCAGAGCTCGAGCTCTCGACCGCCGGCGTCGGAGCGTCGGCCACTTGAACGCCTGCGTATACATCGAGGTGGGATGGCTCGAGAGATGGGTGCCGTTGTACTCGGTCGACCGTTCCGTTAGCCTCCGAGCGACGTAATAAAGCGAAGAGGGTACCCGCGCTCAGGACGGTTCTTTGATGCCCGGAATGGGCCAAGCTCCCCAGACCGACGACCCGACGGTCGTCTCGGCTTTCCATTCGGCGCTCGCGCATCAGGGCCTTCTGATACTCTTCGTCTTGCATTCCTCGCTATCGCATGGAACGCGCTAGGACCCTTCAGTATCGGAGGTCCCTCCGCACTACCGCCCTGGGCCCTACCGAGCTGAGCACTGCCGAATGGGCACAGGCGCAGCGATCCCGCCCGAGGCTTTGGCCCGTCGGGTTCTACGCATCGGCTTCGGGGCCCTGTGGATCTGCGACGGCCTGCTGCAGCTGCAGTCCGCGATGCCGCTCGGGATACCCGGCGGCGTTCTGCAGCCGGCAGCTGCATCGTCACGAGGATGGATCCAGGCCGTCGTCAACTTCGGCGTGGTGATCTGGGAGAAGCATCCCGTCCAGGCGGCGGCAGCGACGGTATGGATCCAGCTCGGGATCGGGGCGATGTTGCTGGTGGCGTCGCGGGGGCGCTGGTCGCGCCTTGGCGGGTCTTGCCGCCGTCGGCTGGGGGCTCGTCGTCTGGGTGTTCGGCGAGGCATTCGGAGGGATATTCGCACCCGGGTGCTGTCGTGGCTGTTCGGTGCTCCCGGCTCGGCGCTGCTCTACGTCGTCGCCGGAGCGCTCGTCGCGCTTCCCGAGCGCGCATGGCACGACGACCGGCTGGGTCGGCGCCTCGTCTTCGGGACCGGCTCGTTCTTCTTCTCATGGCTCTGCTACAGGCCTGGCCGGGGAGGGGTTTCTGGCAGGGGCACGAGCCGTCCGGTTCAGGGACGCTCGCGCAGATGGTCGCCCAGATGGCGACGACATCCCAGCCGCACGCCGTTTCGGCGACCGTCGCGGCGTTCGAGAGCTTCGACCTCGCCCACGGTTGGGCCGTGAACCTCTTCGTGGTCGTCGTCCTCGCCGGCGATCGGAGCACTTCTGTGCTCTCGACGTGTGAGACTCGTCCGGGCCGCGGTAGCCGCCGCGTTGATCGTCTGCCTGGCCGACTGGCTTCTCGTGCAGGACGTGGGAGTGTTCGGGGGCACCGGCACCGACCCGAACAGCATGCTCCCGACAGTCATCCTTCTCGTGGTCGGCTACCTGTCGATCTCGAGAGTCCAGGTTCCGGAGCCCGTTGTCCAACGGTCCGCGATCGCGGATTCCCGCCATTGCCCCTGGTGGGCGCGAATCTCCGGAAAGGATCTCGTACGCGGCATCGCCGCGGTCGGCGCCATCGCCGTGGTTCTCGTCGGCGCGGTCCCGATGGCGTTCGCCTCGGTAAGTCAGAGAGCCGACCCGATCGTCTCCGAGTCGACGGACGGGACGCCGAACCTGGTCGACATCCCCGCCCCCGGATTCGATCTCGTCGATCAATCGGGACGTCCCGTGTCGCTCTCGAGCTTGAGGGGACACGTTCTCGCTCTCACGTTCCTGGACCCCGTCTGTACGAGCGACTGCCCGGTCATCGCGCAGGAGTTCCGCGAAGCCGACGAAAGTCTCGGTGCCGACGCTGGCAAGGTAGACCTCGTAGCCATCGTCACCAACGAGCTCTACCGGTCCGTCGCCGCGGTCGATGCCTTCGATCGCCAGGAGGGCCTCGATCACGTACCCAATTGGCTCTACCTGACGGGAACCTACAAGCAGCTGGAGAGCGTCTGGAACGCCTACGGCATTCAGGAACAAGTCGAGCCGGCAGGAGCCATGGTGGCTCACTCGGAATTGGCGTACGTGATAGACGGCACCGGCGTCGAGAGAGTCGTCCTCGACTCCGATCCCACTCCCGGGTCCGCCGGGATGTCGTCGTTCGTGGTCGTTCTCGCCGCGCAGCTCGAACGCGTCCTCCAGCAGTGACCAGCGGCCGGCCGGCCCGACATCCTGCGCGGCTTCCCGTGGGGCACGCGTGAGCTATCTGGTCGACCACTGGTCGTTCGACCCCTTTCTCGTGATCGTCCTCGTCCTCCTCGTCGCCAACGAGACTGGGCTCGAACGTCTCAGACGTCGCAGTGATCCCAAGCGCACGCGTCGGAGACGCCTGCATTCGCTCGCGTTCTACGCGGGGCTCACCGTGCTAGCGATCTCGGTTGCCTCCCCGCTCGACTACTGGGCCAACGATTACTTCTTCGTCCACATGATCCAGCACGTGCTGCTGATGTTCATCGCTCCCGCCCTCTTCGTCATCGGCGCTCCCTGGCTACCTCTTGTGTTCGCGATCCCGGTCGGCGCACGGCGCCGGATCATGAGGTCGGTGCTTCTCGCGCGCTGGTCCCTGCCACTCCGCCGTCTAGGCCACCTCGCGCTCGGCGCCTGGACCGGGTTCATCGTGCTGAACGTGGTGATGGTCGCCTGGCACGTCCCCCGGCTCCTCGACCTGGCAGAGACCAACCCGAGCGTGCGCATCTGGCTAATGCACGGGAGCTTCTTCGTCGCGGGTCTGCTTTTCTGGTTGCAGATCATCCCGTCGCACCCGATCGTGCCGCGTCTGTCGGCGGTCGGACAGTGCGCCGCGCTGATAGGTACGAACTTTGCAATGTTCGTACTTGCAATGGCTCTGAGCCTTTTCACAGCCACGTCGTGGTATCCGGTCTACGCGCATGTGACGGGAGTAACAATGTCGCCGTTCGCCGATCAGCAGATAGGAGCGGCGATTCTGTGGGTGTGCGGAGACCTTTGGGCCGTTCCTGCACTGGTCTTCGTCATCCGTCGCTCGCTCGAAGAGCACGACGACTTCGGCGACCTGCTCGACCGCGCTCTCGGCAGGCTGACGGCGGGCGCGGGCGCCACGTCGGCGGATCATCCTCTGCAATGACGAAAGGCGGGGCATACCCTTGACGCTTCGTTCAGCCATCCATAGAGTCCCGGTAGCGAAGGTGTCCGGCCAGTATGAGGCGCATCTGGCCCCCGGGTTCAGTTGCGCCGCCAACGCTAGGTGAGCCGCCCGTGGGTCGTAACGGAAGGATCGTCATCGTCGGCGTGCTCTTCGCCATAGCTGTCGGCCTTGTCGTCTTCACCGTCATGGCCTTCCTCCGCTCTAGCCCGGCGACCGTTGACTTCGCGGCGGGTCACCAGAGCGGCCAGCCGGTCGACATGACCCTTCAAACTGTGGGCGCGCTCGGTTACGGCCCACACGCCGCGTGGGTCTCATACCTGACCGAGGACCCTGAGGGCCAGTGGGTCCACACGACGCTGTGGGACCTACCGGCGAACACACGCATCAACGTGACAGTCGAGGAATTCGATACCGGTAGCCCTCTACGCAACCAGCAGATCGGCATGGTCACGGGAACCATCGGTGACGACATGACGGTGAACGGCAAGGCGACGGACCTCATCAACTCGAACGACCCGAACGGCCAGGGCGTCGCCCACACGTTCTCCATCCCGACACTCGGCATCAACGTCCCGCTCTACGGCGTCAACGGGAGCGCCTCGAGCTTCTGCAGCGTTGCAGCACCCTGCCCGCTCAGCGCCGAGCACAACATCGTCAAGTTCTCGTTCACGACACCGGGACCCGGCCAGTACCCCTGGCAGTGCTTCGTTCCTTGCGGTGGCGGCTTCCTGTACGGCAACGGTGGTCCCATGCAGACCGTGGGATACATGGACGGGTTCTTGAAGGTGGTCGCCTGATGCCGTCAGAGGAGACTGCGGGGCCCTCCACCCCGGGAACCGAGGCTCGCCACGGCTGGCGCATGATCGCGGTCTGGGCGGTTCTGTCCGCGGTCGCTGATCCGCTCTTCTATTACCTGGCAGGACCGCACATCCCGCCCGGGACGATGACCAACACCGCGAACGGTGCACAGTTCGACTTCAACGTCCTGTTGATCCTCGCCCTTCCTGTGCTGATCGGTGTTTGGGTCTATCTGGCCTACGCCATCTGGATGTGGCGGGCGAGCAGGGGTGGACCCGAGCCGGTGGTAGGCCCGTACAGCCGTGGCCATGTCGGGATTCAGGTCGGCTGGATCGCCACCTCGACGGCGCTCGTCATGGGTCTGTTCGCGTTCGGCACGTACGAGCTGGCGAACGCGGGTGCAGGTGGTGGTGAGGGTGCGAACCCACTTTGGACCCCGACCTCCCACAGCATTCTGCAGATCCAGGTCATTGCCCAGCAGTGGAAATTCACGTACCGGTACCCGACGTTCGGCGGTTTCGAGACCCCGGACCTGATGGTCCCCGCCGACACGACGATCGCGTTCCACGTGACGTCCCTCGACGTCATCCACGATTTCTGGGCGTACCAGCTCGGCGTGAAGGCCGATGCCAATCCTGACGCCGACAACATCGCGTACACGAGTACCACGAACCAGGTCGGACAATTCACCGTGCGCTGCGACGAGCTTTGCGGCCTGTGGCACGGAGCCATGTTCAACTACGGGCACGTGGTGTCGAAGACGCAGTTCATGTCGTGGGCACAGTCGACAGAAACGGCACTCGCGGCGAACACGAAGCTGCTTCCGGCCTTTGCTTGGACATACGTACCTGACGCTAACGGAGCGGACGGGGGTTACTACCCGGACAACGTCGATCCTTACAGCGGGGTGGAGACGTACGGGGCGCAGAAGGTGAGTCCGTAGTGGTCTTTTGGACGGACGACTCGAACAATCTGAGCAACACGCCGGAGAGGTCCATCGGATGGCTATAGACATCGAGCCTGCGAAGCCTGCGATATCTCATCCCCCCGCCACTCTGAGACGGTCGTCGTGGCTCGGTCAGAACGTGATCACGGCGATCCTCGGGGGTGTCGCGGGGTACGTGCTCGGACACTGGATCGGTAACACGATCGGGTTCGGCTACCCGAACACCGCGGGCAGCGGGGAGAACGACGTAGCGATCGTCCTCGGCCTGACGCTCGGCACCGTCGGGTTCCTTTTTGGGTCCGGCTCGCTCAACTACCCCTTTGCGAAGCTGGTGGGCCGCGAACCTCTTCCCCCGGTTCCTGAGACGTCCTGGGTCCGTTACCTGAAGTTCACGACCGATCACAAGGTCGTGGGTCTGCAGTACCTGTTCGGTGTCCTCCTCTTCTTCTTCACCGGCGGGCTGCTCGCAATGGCGATACGCACCGAGCTACTGACCCCTGCCAATCACGTGTTCGGCCCTGGGACGTACATAGCCGTTGTCGGTGAGCACGGGACGATCATGATGATGATGGCCTCCTCCGTCGTGGTGGGGCCGCTGGGCAACTTCCTCGTACCACTCATGATCGGGGCGCGGCAGAACGGCGTTTCCCCGGCTTGAGGCCGCTTCTTTCTGGACGTTCTTCGCCGGGTACTTCGTGATCCTGACAGCGCTTCCCCTCGGTGGGTTCCCCACCGGGTGGACCGGTTACGCGCCCCTGCAGACGCAGGCGACAGGCGGAATGGACTCGTATCTAGTTGGCTTCGCCGTGATCGGGGCCGGCATGATCATGGCGGGGTTTAACCTTGCAGTGACCATCATCCACTACCGGGCCCCGGGGATGACCTGGGGCCGTGTGCCGATCTTCGTGATCTCAATCCTCGCAACGTCGGCTCTCCTCACGTTGGCGACCCCCACTCTCGTCGCCGCCGGACTTTTCGGAGTGCTCGACCGTACCGCCCAGACCGCGTTCTTCGTTAACGAGCACGGGGGAAGCTCATTTCTGTGGGAGAACCTCTTCTGGTTCTTCGGGCATCCCGAGGTCTACATAATGGCGCTGCCGGGGTTCGGGATCGTCATGGAGCTCCTGCCTGTCTTCACGCGAAAACCTCTGTTCGCGTACAGGGTCGCCGCCGCAGGGATGATAGGTGTGGCGCTGCTGTCGTTCTTCGTCTGGCAGCACCACCTGTTCAACAGCGGCATCAACCCCGATATGCGGCCGCTGTTCATGCTCACGACCGAGCTCATCTCGATTCCCACCGGATTCCTGTACCTGGTGAGCCTCGGGACGCTGTGGAAGTCCAAGATCCGGCCTACGGTTCCGATGCTCTTCTGCCTGGGGATGCTGTTCAATTTCCTGATAGGCGGAGTGACGGGGGTCTTCCTGTCGGACGTGCCCGTGGACGTGACGGTGCACGGGAGCTTCTTCGTGCTCGCACACTTCCACTACACGATCATGGGCGGCCTGATCTTCGCCTTCTTCGCCGGCGTCTACTACTGGACCCCGAAGTTGACGGGGCGCATGCTGGACACCCGGCTGGGCAAGATTCACTTCTGGACGATGTTCATATTCTTCAACCTGACGTTCTTCCCGCTGTTCATCGTCGGGTTGCTCGGACAGCCGCGGCGAGTGTTCGAGTATGCGTCGAACCTTCAGGTCTGGAACGACTTCTCCTCGGTGAGCGCGTTCTGCCTCGGGGCATCGTTCCTCATCTTCATCGCGAACTTCGTGTGGACGATCATGGTCGACCCGAGGCGCGCCCCTGACAATCCGTGGGATTCGAAGGGCCTGGAGTGGCAGACTCCGAACCCGGTTCCTTACTACAACTTCGAGAGGATTCCGGTGGTGACGAACGACCCGTATCACTACGGAGAAGCTGAGGCTCTGCCCGTCGCCGACCTCGGAGCCGGTGTGCAGACCGCAGGTGTGTCCGCCGGCGGTGTCGTCACCGAGTCCAGTGTCGACCCGAGACCGCCGATCGCATGAGCGCAGAACCGGCAGGCAGCGAGAGCGAGGCGATTGAGCCGTTCGAATGGCCGCCGCACGTCCTCACCGAGACACCAGAAGAGATCGCGTACGAGCTTCGGGCGGCGGAGGGGTCCATGTGGACCGGCAGTCGGCTGCTTGTCGGAATCGCCGTCTTCACCCTCGCCTCGCTGGCGTTCGCTTACTTCTATCTACGTTCGAGTAACAACGCAGATCTGTGGAGACCCGGGAACGTGACGGCTCCTGTCGGGACCGGTGCCGCGATCTTCGCTATCACGGCCGCTTCGGGGGTGCTCGCGATCTTCGGCAAGAGGCGATTGCAGAAAGGCCAGAGAATCGATTGGCAGGTCGCAGGTTGGACCGTCGTCCTCGGCGGCCTCATCGCCATGGGGCTTCAGATCTGGGAGCTCACGCAACTGTCGTTCTACCCTGGCTCGAGCGGCTATGCCTCGTGCTTCATCGGCTGGGCGTCGATGAACATCGCCATGCTCGTGGGAGCCACCTACTGGATGGAGACGCTGCTCGCCCGCTCTCTGCGCCTCCGGCGAGCACTCGTCGAGGAGGGTGGGAACCTCGCTTCGCCGCTGCCGGCGGAAAGGCTGTTCAGGGCCAATGTGGAGGGATGTGCCTTCTTCTGGGGATTCGTCGCGGTCGCTGCGGGGTTTTTCTGGCTGCTGTTCTACGTGATCTGACGGATTCGTGAGAGGCTTTGCCCCATGACCTGCGGGGCGACGGATGTGGCACGCAGGTGGGCAGAGGGAGGTTGAGGGTGTTCGCGAACGACATCTATCTCGGGCCCGAGGTTCTGACGTTGGCCATACCGCTTGGCACCTTCTGCGTCGTGCTGTTGTTGGCTTTCTTCCAGCGTCGACCCGACCGGTGACGGGTGGGGCCGCTCGAGGGTGGCCCCTCAGCAAGACCGTCGCGGCGTCGTCCGGTTCGAGCTCTGCACCCAGCGCGGCGTGGCGGCTCGTACTGCTGGGACCGGCCGGAATCCTCCTCGTCGCCGTGCTCGTGCCTCCGTTCGAGCATTGGGCGCGTAGCTACGAGTGGGTCCAAGCATTGCAGTTCGCCGCGTTGGTCATCGCGGTACCCGCGCTGCTCGCAATCGCGGCGCCATGGGGCGCGTTCTGCCTCGGACCTGTTGCCGACAAGTTCTCCGAAGCTCGTAGGCGGCATCCAGAGCCTGCGCGCAGCGCGGTGTTCGCGATAGCCGAGTTGTGCGGGTTGGTTGCGTGGCGGACACCTGCTGCGGTCAACTGGCTGGCAGGCGGCGCCTTGCGGCCCCTCGTCGAGGCGGCTGTCCTCGTGCCGGTCGGCGTCGGATACTGGTTGGAGCTCGTCGAGTCTCCTCCTCTGTCGCCGCGCTCGACGCCACCTTTTCGCATGGTGATAGCGGCGTCAGGGATGTGGACGATCTGGGTCATCGCCTATCTGGTGGGGCTCTCGCACGCTGATTGGTTCCGCTCCTATCACCACACCGCAGGGTTGAGTCTCGCTGCAGATCAACAGGTGACGACAGGTGTGCTTTGGGCCATCTCGGCGTGCGCGTTCATCCCGGTCATCTTCTGGAACCTGATCGTCTGGCTCCGGAGCGAGGAGGACCCGGACCAGGAGCTTCATAGCCTTGCAAAGCTGGAGCGCCGCCGACAGGCGTGGGAGCAAAATCGTGGACGCGGCGAGCCCCTTCCCCCTCAGGTCTGACGGCTTCTTGCACGGGGACCGAGGCCGTCACGATGAGAAGAGAAACTTCCGATATTGCTTCTGACAGGGCCGATGGTGAGTTGTCGCCCGGCAACTCGATCCGATACGGCCTGTTGGTGCAGTACCGGGCACTGGCGTTCACGACCGCCACTCTGCTGATCATCCTCGTCTTCGTCGGCATTCCCCTTCAGATCGCCGCCCACCGACCCGGAGTAGTGAACTTCGTAGGCACGCTCCACGGATTTCTCTATCTCGCCTATCTGGTGGTTGCGTTCAGGTTGACGCGGAAGCTCAAGATTCCCAAATGGAAGACCGCGCTCATCTTGTTTGCCGGTACGGTGCCATTCTCCGCGTTCATAGCCGAACGCAAGGTGACGAGACGCTTCAACGCCGCCACCGCTACATCCGGCGGCGTTGCCGGCCGTTCGCAAGCGCCGGTCGGGAGGCGCGGCAGCGTATTTCGACGGCGCTGGCTTTCGCGAAGAGCGCTGCTCTTGCATGTCGAGGTAGCAGTCGTAGCCCCGGGATGTGTCGCAGCCGGTTGGTGGCAGGCAACCCGGGCACTGGCCGGTAACGACCTGAGCTGGGTTTACTCGGTCGAATGGCCGCTCTTCGCGCTGCTGGCGATCTGGGGCTGGTGGCACCTGATCCACGAGGATCCCGAGGCGTACAGGAGGCGTCGAGTGCGCGCTCCCGACGCTGACGAGACGGACAGACCCGGCACACACGGCTATGCGGCCGATCCTGCCGACGGCCTGGACTGCCCCGTATCGACAGCTGTCACCGATCTCGATGCCGCGGCGATGCGCTCGGCCCGGATCCTCGCATGGCTCATTTGTGCAGACTTCGTGCTCGGGTTCGTCACACTTGCCTTCGTCCCTTTCGGTCGACCCAGCGGATGGTTGCCGGCAAAGGGTCAGGCGATCTATCTGGTTCACGCGATCTACGGCGCGGTGCTCGTCTGCGGAGCAACAGCCGTCCTTGTTCGTACAAGAGATTGCGCGCGTGCCATCAGGCTCTCCGGACGTTTCGGGTTCGCCGGCCTGCTGCTTGCCGCTGCCGGCGGACTTCTGGTCGTAGACCAGTCTCTGGTCAGATTTCTCGGCATGACTTTGATGTTGACAGGCGGGGCGCTATCGGTCTTCGGCTACCTGATCCCAAGGCTTCACACGTCGACACGCGCTCTGGCTGCGCCGCCAGTGGGCTCGGATCGCCGCTAGGACCAGTGCACAAGGTTCGTCGGCCTGAAATTTCTTGTCGCTCGGCAGAGGACCACCTAGACGACAGCGGAATATGCGGCCGCCTGCAGCTCTCGGTGGACGAGCGGTGTCTGAGGCGACTCGAACATTCGCTGCGTCAGGACTATGACGATCAGATCGTGCACGGGGTCGACGAGCCACGATGAACCGAAGCCGCCGTCCCAACCGTACGAACCGGCGTTCGGGCCTTCGGTGACGACGGACTGGCAGTATCCCCAGCTTCGTCCGTCGAGAACTCCCTTGCCGTCCCGGGCCTTTTGCTCCTCGGTCAATTGATCACTGGTCATCGCGGCGACGGCGTCCGCCGTGAGCACCGGATCGCCGCCACGAAGGAGCATCCGAGCGAAGGCAAGCATGTCGTCGGCTGTCGAGACCAGTCCTGCGGCAGCGTCTCCGAATGCAGGGGGCCGGCTCCACTTTCCGTCTGGCGGGTCCCAGACCTGGAGCCCGCCGGGCGTCGCGCGGTAAGAAGTCGCGAGACGGCTGGTGTCGCTCGCCCAGAAAGCGGTGTCGGACATACCGAGCGGATCGAAGATGCGAGCTCTGAGGACGTCGGCGACGGGAATGCCCGTTGCGCGTGCCATGAGCACCCCGAGGACGGATGCTCCCGTATTGTAGAGCCACCGCTCTCCGGGTTGCGCAAGAAGTGGGAGCGAACCGAGTGCGGCGATCCAAGTGTCGGGATCGGGTTGCTCGGCGGGGTCCGGGGGTCCGAGAGTCGCCAGGCGAAGATTCGAGGCGGCTGTCACGACGGGCCAAGGCTCGGATGCCGCGAACATGTCCATGAGCATGCCGAACCCGAACGTGAAGGTGAGCAGGTCCCGGACCGTGACGGCCCGATTCGCCTCGATGGTGTCTTCGAGCGGCCCGTCCATTCGCTTCAGCACGGGGCGGTTCGCCAGCTCGGGCAAAAGGCGGTCGACGGGCTCGTTCACGTCGAACAGCCTTTCGTTCACCAAGGCAAGCGTTACCGCAGCGGTCACAGGCTTGGTCGTCGAAGACAACCGGAACAGCGAATCACGCCGCACGGGCGCACCGCCGATCGTCAACGAGCCCAGGGCCTCGACGTGCACCTGGTCTCCTCGAGCGACGAGCGCAACAAGGCCGGGCACCTTGTCGTCTCCGACATGCGAGCGGGCGACCGCACTGAATCGCGCGAGCCCTTCGGGCGTAAGAGGCTCAGGCATGCCGGCGCCGCGAAGTCATCGTCATTCGCGGCCTACCATCGCGCCGGGCCACTCTTGTGTCCACCCACGGGCACCTCGAGGCGACCTTTCCGACCCAGATGGGGATGCGAAGCACGCACCGATGATTCCTCTACCCAGCTGCCGTCGAACCTCGTGAGCATGACCACCCGACACAACAAGGAGACGAGCCATGACCATTCGTGAAAGCGCACCGAACGGAGCGCCCTGTTGGGCGGACCTGTGGACTTCCGACGTCGAGGGAAGTGGGAAGTTCTACGGCGAGCTCTTCGGATGGGAGGCCCAAGAACCGAGCGCAGAGTTCGGGGGATACTTCATGTTCACCCGAAACGGAGTGCCAGTCGCCGGAGGCATGGGTGACATGGGGGACATGCGGGCTAACAACGCCTGGAAGGTGTACCTGGCTACCGATGACATCGCAAAGTCCATCGAGGCAGCCGAAACAGGTGGTGCTCAGATCGAGGCTCCCGCGATGGCAGTGGCCGACCTCGGCGTTCAAGCGGTGTTGACCGATCCGACCGGAGCCGCGCTCGGCGCCTGGCAGCCCGGCAGCTTTCCCGGGTTCATCGTGCTCGACGAGCACGGCGCTCCTAGCTGGTTCGAGCTGCATACCCGGGAATACGCGACCGCCCTGGACTTCTACCGTTCGGTTTTCGGCTGGGACCTCCAGACCGTCGGTGACAGCGACGAGTTCCGCTATTCGGTGATGCGCAATCCGAATGGGGAAGGAGAGCTTGCGGGCATCCTGGATGCAAAAGGCTTCCTCCCCGAGGGCGTGGCCCCGTTCTGGGCCGTCTACTGGGAGGTCGACGACGTGACATCGTCTGTCGAGGCCGTAAAGTCGCTCGGCGGCGCGGTGCAGGCGGAGGTTGCGGACACGCCGTACGGCCGCATCGCCTCGGTCTCGGATCCGTCGGGCGCACAATTCAAGTTGCGTACCGGACCTCGTTGAAGCCGGCCTCGGGGCGCATCGTGTTTCGGAGCCGGTGGAGTGGATCTGGCGACCACAGGCGACGAGGAGCGATGCTGTCGAGGTGCCCGACGTCCTAAGCGAACAGATCCGACCGGGCGTGACCTTGATCACGCTCAACAGACCCGCCTCGCTCAATGCCATGACGGCGGAGCTCGTCTCCGAACTGCACGAAGCGCTGAAAAGCGTCTCCTCCGACCGCGATTGCCGGGCCGTCGTCCTGACCGGTGCAGGACGCGGGTTCTGTGCCGGGCTCGATCTGAAGGGCTACGGGACGGCGCCCGGTTCGGAGAACCTCGGTACGGTCGAGGCCGGGTTTGCAACCCAGACGCAGATAGCCGATCTCGTCCCACGTCTGAGATCCGTGCCCCAGCCTGTCATCGCCGCGATCAACGGGCCAGCCGCCGGGGGAGGGCTCGCTCTCGCTCTTGGGTGTGACGTGCGCATCGGAGCCGCTTCTGCAAGGTTCAACGTCGCCTTCGTCCGGTTGGGACTGTCGGGCTGCGACATCGGCGTCAGTTGGCTCCTCCCTCGGCTCGTCGGGGCGTCGAGGGCGTGGGAGCTCATGTTGACGGGCCGGATCATCGACGCAAACGAAGCCGAGCGCATTGGCCTTCTCCTCAAGGTGGTACCCGATGGACAGGTGCTGGATGCCGCACTCGAGACGGCCGGCCTGATCGCGGCGAACAGCCCGTGGGGGGTACGCATGACGAAGCAGGTGATGTGGTCGCAGCTCGAGGTCGCATCACTCCAGGCCGGCATCGACCTCGAGAACCGGACTCAGGTCCTGTCGACGATGACCGGGGACATGCGCGAGGCGATCCTGGCGTTTCTGGAGAAACGCCCGGCTGCGTTCGGGAAAGCAACCTCGGGCGACGAAGGCTGAGTCCAGATCCCGCGTCGGCTCTAATCCACGACGCTGTAGCGGAGGTGGGTGACCGCATCCGATTCAACGACGCGGGTGCACTCCAGGTTGATCTGACGACCCTCGAGATCGGCGAAGAGGCGGACACCGCCGCCCAGCAGGACGGGAACGAGATCGACGTGGATCTCGTCGACGAGCCCGGCCGACAGGTACTGCCGGGCGACGTCGGCCGCGCAGACAGCGATGTCGAGCTCTCCTGCTACGGCGCGAGCCTGCTCCAGGGCACTTTCGATTCCGTCGGTGACCACGGTTCCTCCCGTCCCCGGGCCGACATGCAGCTCAGGCGGGTTGTGGGTGAGCAGGAAGAACGGAGCGCCCAAAGGGTGATGTCCGCCCCATCCGTTCGCGATGTCGAACGTTCGCCTTCCGGTGATCACCGCCCCTATCCTGAACGCCTCTTCGGCCACGGCACGGCTGCGCTCGGCTGGCTTGAACCGATCGTCGGGCCCGACGCGCACGGTTCCGGACGACCACCAGTCGAACAGCCGGCTCCCCCCGTCGCCTAGTGGGTTCTCGGGGCCGTCGTTCGGGCCCGCGATGTAACCGTCGAGTGACATGGAGAGGCTGATCAGGACCTTGCGCATGGTTGCCACCAGTGTTCGGATCGGTCATTCAGACGAGTGAGGCTGTCACACTTCATCGCTGCGAACGACTCCCTGCTCGGCACCGATGAATTCTCCCTCTGCGGCCCGTCCTATATGACGATGGCAAGAGCCGTTTTGGATCGCAGCGCATTAACCTCTCAGGCCATGGCAGTGAGCGAAGTCTCCGTGGCCCAGGACGACCTGGAGCGCTACAGGCGTGAGCTGACCGGTTACTGCTACCGCATGCTCGGGTCGGGCTCCGAAGCCGAGGACGCGGTGCAGGACACGCTTCTACGCGGCATGGCGCAACGCGGGATCGGTTCGAGGGGCGCTCGAGCCTTCGCTCCTGGTTGTACCGCATCGCTACGAATGTCTGCATCGACATGCAGCGACATTCTCAGCGCAGGGCGCGGCCGATGGAGATGGGACCGTCGTCGCCGCCCGACGAGACCCACCTCGGACCGTTGCTGCCTGAATGTACCTGGATCGCTCCGGTCCCCGATGCTCGTGTGGCGCCCGAGTACGCCGATCCGGCGGAGATCGCCCAGTACCGCGAGTCGATCCGCTTGGCTTTCGTCACGGCTCTACAACACCTTCCTTCGCGTCAGCGTGCATCGCTGATCCTCTGCGAGGTCCTTCGCTGGCCGGTGAGCGACGTAGCGGAGCTGCTCGGCACTTCGGTCGCCGCGGTCAACAGTGCCCTTCAACGGGCGCGGGCGACGCTCGCAACGCTGCCGTCAGAACCTCAGGCCGGCGCCTTGGACGAAGCAGACTCAGAGTTGCTCGAGCGGTACGTCGACGCCTTCGAACGCTACGACGTCGAAGGGCTTGTGGCGCTCCTGCACGAGGATGCCGTACAGCAGATGCCGCCGTTCGCGATGTGGATCCGAGGCGCAGAGAACATCGGACGCTGGATGGTGCAACCGAGCCCGAGCGCCTGCCGCGGTTCAAGGCTGATACCGACGTCTGCCAACGGTTGTCCGGCGTTCGGGCAGTACCGGCCGGATCCCGAAGGGGGCTTCGCTCCGTGGGCGCTTCAGGTCGTCGAGGTCTCAGGCGGTCGGATCGTCGGGCTCAATTCGTTCTTGAGCACCGCGGAGATCTTCCCGGTCTTCGGTCTGCCCTCGCACCTCGACGGGTAGCCCGGCGAGCTCGATGAGCTCGACGAGTCGCGGACACACGGCGTCGAGGACGACGCGTCCGCCCAGTCGGGACGCCGCCACCTGCAGCAGCGCAAGCTCCTCCACGTCCGCCAGGTCGGGGTCCCCGGCTCCGGTGAGGACCCGGGTGGCCCAGACCGTACCGTCGGCACCGATGATGTCGATCATGCACCGCCATCGGGATGCAACCATCACCAGGGTGGACGGGGCCTCCTCGCTAATTTCATCGCTCTGTCACCAACCGTGACCACAGACCCTCGTCAGGAGGTCGACCGTGCACGTATCAGACGTCCAATACCGGGCTGAAGGCCGCAACATGGTGGGACATCTCGCGTTCGACGACGAGCGGTCCGACAACAGACCGGCGATCCTGGTCTCTCACGAGGGCCCTGGGATCGGACGACACCCAAAGGAAGTCGCGGAACGGCTCGCCGGGCTCGGCTACGTGGCGCTTGCACTGGACTACCACGGTGAGGGCGCGCTTCTCCCGATGCAGGAGGCGATGGATCGGTTGAGCGAGCTTATGGCTGATCCTCTACAGACCGGACGCCTCGCACTTGCCGGGCTCGATGTGCTTCTCTCCGAATCGAGGGCCGATCCGAGAAGGGTAGCTGCGATCGGATTCTGCTTCGGCGGCGTCGTATCCCTCGAGCTCGCACGAACGGGTGCCGACGTGAAAGCCGTCGTGGGGTTCCATCCGGGATATACACCGCCCCGGACCGAGGACTCGAGGAAGATCCGTGGGAGCGTATTGATGCTGTCGGGAACAGAGGACCCATTCGCGACCCCAGACCAGCGGGCGGCGTTCGAGAGCGAGATGCGCGAGGCCGGCGTCGCAGACTGGAGGATGGAGCTCTACGGCGGCGTAGGGCACAGCTTCACCAACGAGGATGTCGACGCTCTGAAGATGCCCGGCATGGCCTACGACCCGCGTGCCGACAAGCGGTCATGGGAGTCGATGCTCCGGTTGTTCGACGAGGTGCTCGGCCCGGCCTGACCGACTCCGTGCCGATACTGAAGAAGGGGTGACCTTGAAACGTCCATCCATTTTCGAGTTCGCCGGTGGGGAGAGCGCGTTCTTGGCACTTGCCGCGGCACATCACGAGCGGTGCCTGCAGGATCCCGAGTTGAACCACCCGTTCTCACACCCAGGGCATCCGAAGCACGTCGAGAGACTTGCCGGCTACTGGGCAGAGGTCTTCGGAGGGCCCCCGATGTACTCGGAATCGTGCGGCGGCCACCCGGCGATGCTCCACATCCATGCGGGACAAGGTGCGAGGGCGGACCTCGGTGAGCGGTTCGTGGCTTGTTTCGTCCAGGCGGCCGATGATGCGCAGCTGCCTGACGACCCGGAGTTCCGCCGCGTCCTTCGTGAGTACATGGAATGGGCCGTTCGAGACGTGCTCGCGTACTCCTCGCGAGGATCCACGGTGCCGAGCGATGCAGCGGTCCCCCGATGGTCTTGGGAAGGACTCGTACGCTCGTGACAGGGCGACCCGTTGCTCATTGGTGACGCTACGGCCTGCTGACGCCCTCCAGGTCGCGCAAGGCCTGATCGTCCAAGGCGAGCTTGCCCGCTGCCAAATTTTCCTCCAGGTGGGCGATCGTCGAGGTTCCAGGAATGAGCAGGACAGTGGGCGCCTTCGCAAGGAGCCAGGCCAGAGCCACCTGGGCCGGTGTGGCGTCGAGCCGGATCGCCACTTGCCGTACTGCGGGAGCCTCGAGGACAGGGTTCTCCGCGAAGAATGCAGAGCCGAGCGGGAAGAACGGCACGAAGGGCACCCCGTCTCGGGAGCACGTGTCGAACAGCGACTGTTCGTTGCGGTTCGCGAGGTTGTACACGTTCTGCACGCAGGCTATGTCCGTGGACGCACGCGCGGCGAGGTACTGATCGAGTGTCACGTTGCTCAGCCCGAAGGCACCGATCAGTCCTTCGTCGTGTAGATCCTTCATTGCGTCGAGCTGCTCGTCGAACGCCACGGTCGTTTCGGGATGGCGCCGCAGGTTCACCACCGGCACCTGATCCAGCTCGAGACTTTGCAGGTTCGCCTCGACGCCGGCGCGCAGCTCGTCGGGCGTCTGCGCTTCGAGCCAATTGCCTCGATCGTCTCGAGAGGCCCCGACTTTCGAGACCAGGACGAGATCCTCTGGATAGGGGTGGAGAGCTTCGCGGATGAGATCGTTGGCCACGTCGGGCCCATAGAACTGAGCCGTGTCGATGTGGTCGACTCCGGCTTCTACGGCTCTGCGCAGAAGCGCAAGAGCCTCCGAGCGATCGGCCGGCGGGCCGAACACACGGGGCCCGGGAAGCTGCATCGCGCCGAAGCCCATCCGGCTTACCGGCCTTCCTGCCAGCAAGACGCCCTCGTCCTCGCCGCTCATCAGTGCGTCCTCCGTCCGAAGGTCCCCGAGCCTGAACACCAGCTCCCGTGATTCTGCCGCGGTGCGTGCCGATGCCGAGCACCGTTCCCTTTACGGTGTGAGGATCGATGCAACTAGGCAGAGAATCAGCCGGGCACATCTCGACGGAGGTATGGCGATGACGAGCTCACAGGTCACAGCGCAAGCGGCAGGGACCCTCGACGTCGGGGGCGACCTCACGGTGAACCGCTTGGGGTTCGGGGCCATGCGCATCACGGGCTCCGGCGTCTGGGGCGACCCGCCGGACCTGGACGAGGCGAAGAAAGTCCTGCGTCGGGCGATCGAGCTGCAGGTCAACTTCATCGACACCGCCGACTCGTATGGTCCCGAGACGAGCGAGACCCTGATCGCCGCCGCCTTGCACCCCTATCCCGATGACCTCGTCATCGCCACGAAAGGAGGGCTGGTGAGGCCAGGGCCGGGGCGTTGGGAGCCCGATGGGCGCCCCGAGCACCTGCGGGAGACCTGCGAGGGAAGCCTGCGCCGGCTGAAGCTCGAGCAGATTCCGCTGTACCAGTTCCACCGGCCCGATCCGAAGGTCCCGATCACCGAATCGATCGGTGCACTCCTCGAGCTGAAGGACGAGGGGAAGATCCGCCACATCGGAGTCTCGAACGTCACAGAGCCCGAGCTTCACGTGGCTCAGTCCCTGACACCTGTCGTGTCGATTCAGAACCGGTTCAACGTGAGCGACCGCTCATCGGAGAGCCTCGTGGATCTATGCGAGCAGGAGGAGCTGGTCTTCCTCCCGTGGGCGCCCATCTCGGATTCGAACAATGCCGTCGTTCGTGAGGTGGCAAAGGCCCACCGTGCGACCGAGCGCCAGATCGTCCTCGCGTGGATGCTCGCACGATCCCCGCAGATCCTGCCGATTCCCGGGACCGGGACCGTCGAACATCTCGAGTCCAACGTCGCGGCCGCCGGGATCGAACTGTCCGCCGAGGAAGTTGCCACGATCAGCAAGGGCATCTGAGGCTCGATGGTCGGAGCGCTCGCTGTTCGTGGTCCTCGGCGTCTGACGATGCCTCAGCCTGCAGGAGCTTGTTCTGCCGCGCGCCACAGGTACCAGCTCGCTGCGGAGCGGTAGGGACCCCATCGTTCCCCTCTTGTCGCTACCTCCTCCTTGCCCGGGAGCTCGGCCATCCTGAAGGCCGTCGCGTAACCCCTGCGGAGGCCGTAGTCGTCGACGGGGAGGACGTCGGGACGTCCGAGGCCGAAGATCAGGAACATCTGCGCGGTCCAGCGTCCGATCCCGCGCACGCAGATGAGACGCTCGATCAGCTCTTCGTCCTCGATTCGCATCGCCTGGCGAAGTGTCGGCACCGTTCCTTCCTCGGTCCGTCGAGCCAGATCGCGAAGCGCCAGCAGTTTTGCGCCCGACAGGCCGGCGGCCCGGAGGGTCTCATCGGGGGTGTGCAGGATCTGGTCCGGCTCCAGATACGTCCGCTCGCCGGGAAACAGAGCGCACAGGCGGCCGAATATCGTCCCGGCCGCCTTGGGGCTGAGCTGCTGGTACACGATTGCCTCTGCAAGCGCTCCGAAGGTGCTGGGCGTCCTCTGCAGTTCCAGCCTGAGCGGGCCGGTCCGGTCGATGAGTCTCTTCAGGACCGCGTCCGATGCGCGTAGGTGCTCGACGGCGGCGACCGCGTCGTATCGAGGTGACCTTGCTCGGGACGCCACGTCGCGATTGTAAGAGTCACTCGCTACGGACACGGCAAACGGCCAGACTCTGCCTGTGTGGTGGCATGTGAACCATGACTGAGACTGCGACCGGCGCGACACGAACAGAGGGGCTTCCTCGGTCGGTGCGCATCCGCGAGGTTGGCCCTCGGGACGGGCTCCAGGCAGAGGCACCCGTCGCTCCAGCGTCGCGTGCCGACTTGGTGAGAGCGCTGGCAGGGACAGGGATCGTCGAGATCGAAGCGGTGAGCTTCGTGTCGCCCAAGGCCGTTCCCGCGATGGCGGGTGCCGACGAGGTGCTCGCGGGTCTTGACCTACCTCCAGGGGTGACCCTCACCGCTCTCGTTCCGAACGTGCGCGGAGCAGAGCTCGCCATCGAGTCGGGCGTGAAGCAGCTCACGGTCACGGTCTCTGCGTCCGAGACGTACAGCGAGCGGAACGTGCGCATGACGACAGAGCAGTCGATCAAGGAGGCGTCGGCCGTCTGTCTGATCGCGTCAGGTGAGCGGGTGCCGGTCGACGCAGTGCTTTCCTGCTCCTTCGGCTCGCCGTACGAAGGCGAAGTCCCACCCATTTTGGTGAAGGCGCTCTGCGACAAGCTCCGATCCGCAGGGGCGGCGGCGGTCACCCTTGCGGACACGACCGGCATGGCCACTCCGCGGATCCTCGGCGACGTCCTGTCGGTGACGGGCACCGACATCGGCCTGCACCTTCACGACACGCGGGGAACGGCCCTTTTGAACCTCTATGTTGCTCTCGTTGCCGGAGTTACTCGCTTCGACACGGCAGTCGGCGGGCTCGGAGGCTCCCCGTTCGCGCACGGCGCGGGTGGGAACGTGGCGACCGAGGATGTGGCCGCACTGTTGGACGACATGGGGGTCTCGACCGGCATAGACCTCGCCAGGCTCATCGAGGTGAGCAGGCAGGTCGAGGCACTGATCGGTCGACCGGTTCCGAGCCGGGTCGCCCATGCAGGGCCTCGGTTGGCGTCTGTCGCGCAACGTGGCTCACAGCCGGGTGCGGGCCGTTGACCATCCTCGCCGAGCGCGCCTTGCTGTCGGTGCCCGCGATCGTGATTCACGGCGGAGCCGGCACTTTCGAACGCGTCCGTTCGCTGCACGATCAGGCCGGGTTGGCCGAAGAGTTGGAGCGCGCGTTGCAGTCGGGTTGGGCGGTGCTCGAAGGAGGTGGCCCCGCACTCGAATCCGTTGTCGAGGCTGTGGCGGCGATGGAGGACGGAGGAAAGTTCAATGCCGGGGTAGGCGGGTCCCCGACGATCGACGGAGCGCTCGAGCTCGACGCGTCCGTGATGGACGGCAGGACCGGGGTCGCGGGTGGGGTCTGCGCGACGTCATGGCCCCGGAACCCGGTCCGCGCCGCTCTTGCAGTGGCATCGCTCGGTGAACCGGCCGGTGGTCCGGTGCTGTTGGCAGGCGTAGGAGCCGACCACTTCGCAGCCGAGACGGGCTTGCCGAGGATGGACCGGACGCCCGCGAGCACCGAGGGGCCCGCCGCTGATCCCGCGTCGGCGCACGGGACGGTCGGAGCGGTCGCAGTCGACGCCGCGGGCCATCTCGCCGCCGCCACGTCGACGGGGGGAAGGGCGGGCCAACGCCGCGGCAGGGTCGGAGACTCACCGATCCCTGGCGCGGGGACCTGGGCCGACGACGCGACGGCGGCGGTCTCCGCGACCGGTGATGGCGAGGCGTTCGTGATGGCAGGTTTCGCGCACTTGGTCGATTGGGCATTGAGCGAAGGATCTAGCCTCGCCGACTCGGTCGCACGGGCAATGGAGGCGGTCGCGCGACGTGGAGGCGAGGGAGGAGCCATTGCGGTCACCTCCACCGGCGAGATGCTCTGCTCGTTCGGCACGAGGGCGATGGCGCGCGGCTGGAAGGATTCCTCGCAGACAAGGGTCGCGGTGCTCGAACGACCCTCCGGCGATCCGCGAAACATGAAGTAGAGGTGACGTGCCGATGAGCCAAAGCCGATGAGCCAACTTCCGCTCATGACGCGCCACGCAACCGGTGGCATGGTCTCGAGCATCGACCACCTCGCCTCGGAGGCGGGGGTCGCATGTCTCAGGTCGGGTGGTTCCGCGGCCGATGCCGCTGTAGCCGCATCGGCTGTGCTCGCGGTCACGTCCCCCCACATGTGCGGTATGGGCGGGGATCTCTTCGCACTCGTGAGCACACGGGGAGGCGGAAGCCCCGAGGCCTTGAACGCCTCGGGAAAAGCCGGAAGCGGAGCCGACCCGGAGCGTCTCAGGGCCGAGGGCAACTCCCTGATGCCGTTCAGTCACGATCTCCGTTCGGCGCCCGTGCCAGGTTGCGTGGACGGCTGGGTGGCGTTGCACGAACGTCACGGTCGTCTGCAACTCGCTCAGGTGCTGGAGCCGGCCATCTCTTACGCGTCCGACGGCTTTCCGGCGTCTCCTCTCCTTGCGGGCACGGTCAGAATTCTCGACGGCGTGGCCGGTTGCCCTGACCTGAACTCCAAGCCGATGAGAACCGGCCAGATCGTCAGAAGGCCCGGCGTGGCCCGGGCGATGCGCGCGGTAATCGAGCACGGGCGCGAAGGGCACTACCTCGGGGACTTCGGGAGGGGACTGCAGTCCATGGGAGCCGGCGAGTATGTGCAGTCGGATTTCGAGCACCCTCTCGCCGACTGGGTCGATCCACTCGTTGCGAGGGTCTGGAGTCACGATCTTTGGACCATTCCCCCGAACTCGCAGGGATACCTGACGCTGCTAGGGAGCCTGATAGCAGAGGGCCTACCGCTTCCCGACGACCCCGACGACCCGTTGTGGGCGCACTTCCTCGTCGAGTCCGCCCGTGCAGCCGCCTTCGACCGTCCGTCGATGCTCTACGAGCATGCAGATGTCCGACCCCTCCTCGAGCCGGAGGAGGTAGTCCGAAGACGAGATCTCATCCGCGCAGACCACCGCGCCGCGCTGGTATCGGAGACGGACGGCGGCGACACGATGTACATGTGCGCGGTCGACTCGGACGCCATGGGCGTCTCGCTCATCCAATCGAACGCCTCCGGATATGGGTGCCTCGTCTTCGAGCCCTCCACTGGGATAGGCCTTCACAACCGCGGAATCGGCTTCTCGCTCGTCGACGGCCATCCAGCGGAGTACCGGCCCCGGCGCCGTCCCCCGCACACCCTCGCGCCGATGATCGTGACGCGCCCTGACGGATCGCTCCGCGGAGTGATCGGGACAATGGGAGGCGATGCGCAGCCGCAGATACTGCTCCAGTTGCTCGCCCGATGGCTGCATCACCGCAGATCCCCCGGTCAGGCCATGGAGGCGGGTCGGTTTTGCCTTTCGGGGTCAGCGCGATCGGGCTTCGACACGTGGGCGGATCCCGACGGGACGCGCGTCGAGCTCGAAGCCGACGGGCCGCCGGCATGGCCTCAAGGTCTGGCCGAACGCGGCCACGAGGTGAACGTCGTGACCGGAGTGTCAGGGACGTTCGGCCACGCACACATGATCGACGTCGGCCCCGAGCCGCAAGACGGGACCGCCCGCCTTCTCGGCGGAGCGTCCGACCCGCGTGCACTCGTCGGATCGGTGGTCGCGTACTGAGCTGAACCGAGATCGAGGGCGAACCGGATGACCTAGGAGCCACCTCGATTTTCGACTTTCCCGTGACCGGTTGAGTCCAAGATCCGAGAAGATATATACGCGGGTGTTACCTAATCTTCGAACTGGAAACCCGAGGTCGGTGTCCACTCAGCCCAACGCCCGGCCAAGGACAAAAGGCCCGGCCAAGGACAAGAAGCCCGGCCAAGGACATGACAAAGAGAGGGCGAGGCGGTCAGTTGGCCGGGTTGACTTGCGATGCGGCGGGCACAGGCCCGGGTCCGGTTTCCTCGAGCAGTTCGGCCACTGTGTCGGTGACAGGGGGGCCACCGAACCACTCCCTTCTCGGCTCGGCAGGGACGACTTCCGCTTCGACTTCGACTCCGCCAACTTCAGCTTCGGCTTCGCCGACTTGATCCGACCCGTCTCCGTCGGTCGTGATGCGCTCGGGTTTGGTGTTCTCGCCAATCGCCTCCACCTGAGGATCGATGCCCGAGACGGGGATACCGACCTCCACGGGTTCGTTCGCTTCGACGTCGCGATCGACCTTGCGACCCGCCGCTTTGCCGTCGGGCACGCTCGCCACCTTGTCGCCGGCCACGCTCGCCGCCTTGTCGCCGGCCACGCTCGCCGCCTTGCCGCCGGCCACCTTGCGACCGGCCACCTTGCGATCCGACGGCTCTGCCTTCGAAGACCCGCTCTTCGAGGTCCGACCGAGCGTCTTGCCACGTCGTCCGGGAGCGATGCCTACGACGGCAGCGCGAGGTAGCCCAGCGGCAGCGAGAAGTTCGTCGAGCGCATCAGGGATAGCCTCCGCGATCTCGTCGGCGCCGGCCACGGTCTCGCGGCAGGCCATAAGGCCCCAATTGAGAACGCCTCTGTAGCTCATCACCGTGATGTTCAGGCCTGCGCCTTCCAGCACCGGCCCGAGCGGGAACCCGGCAACCATCTCCGAGCCGGCGAAGTAAAGAGGAAAGTCGGGACCCGGCACGTTCGAGATGATCAGATTGTGTATCGGGCGGTGATGGTCGGCCAGCTTCAGCCGGCTGTATGTGCGTGCCGCAGCAGCGAAGACGTTGGGCGTCGCATGCTCCACCCAGTTGAGCAGAACGTCAGCACCGAGCGCGTTGTGCTCTTCTTTGGCGCCGCGCGTGCCCAGGTTGATCGTCTCCAGGCGTTCGAGGGGATCGTCGAGCTGTGTCGGCAGGCTCACGAACATGGCCGACACGCGGTTCGATCCCTGGACTCCTTCTGCGTCGTGCACCGATACCGGCACCGTTGCGACGAGTGGTGCATCGGGCAGCTCGTTGCGCGACATCAGGTAGGTCCGCAGTGCGCCGGTGCAAATGGCGAGCACGACGTCATTGACGGTTGTGCCCTTAGCGTTCTTCAGCCGTTTCACGTCGTCCAGTGAAATCGAGGAGAAAGCGACCTTTCGGTGCGCGGTCAACGCGGCGTTGATCGAGGTCCGGGGTGCGGTGAGAGGCAGTGCTGCCTTGCCTGCCGATTCTCCGGAGCGCACCTTGCGGACCTTGCGCACGTCCAACAGAGCGAATGCCGTTTTCCATGCGAGCCTCGCCATGCGCGGAGGCTTGGCCATGCGGGTCGCGAGGGCCTGTGCGACGAGCTCGAAGTCTGAAGGTATGCGCGCCGGCACGAACGGTGAGGAGCCGGTGTCCTCGGCCTGGCCGCCCTTGAGACTGGCCTTTGCAGCCGACTTCGAGCCGGCCTTTGCAGCCGCCTTGGGAGCCGCCTCGAGGTCGAAAAGCTGGGCGAGCAGCTCTGCTCCCGACACGCCGTCGATCGTGGAGTGGTGCATCTTGGTGACGAGGGCGATGTTCCCGTTCTCCAGGCCTTCGACGATGTACATCTGCCAGAGTGGCTTGGAGCGGTCGAGTTGACGGCTGCAGACGTCGCCGACGAACTCGGCGAGCTCCGGCATCCCTCCGGGCGCCGGCAGCGCCGCGCGGCGGAGGTGGAAGTCGATGTCGAAGTGGGGATCGTCGACCCAGTACGGGTGTCCGAGGTGGAAAGGGACCTGGACGAGACGCCGCGTGAACACCGGTGCCTTGACGAGGCGCCCCTTGACCAGATCGTGCACCCGCTCGAAGGAGTAGCCGCCGCGGATCGTGGAAGGGTCGAACACGGCGGCCATCGACACGTGCATATGGAGAGTCGGGGTCTCCATGTACAGGAAGCTCGCATCCAGCCCGCTCAGACGTTCCATTTGTGCCTCTTCCGCTCGCTCGTGATGAAAAGAGTCTGACCAATATTCAGCTATTCCGCTCGGCTATTCCTCAGATGACCGGGGAGCGACCCGGTGGAGTACCCGCCAGGTTGGTCAGCTCGGGACGGGATCGAGGGGAAACTTGGCCAATACGGGCGTCTCGCAAACCTACGACGGTTAGGGGAGGATTGTCTTATGGGATGGTCCTGGGGTTTTCTGGCGGTCAGCCTCGTCGGCGCCGCCTTCGTGGTCAATGCCTACATACCGTCGCGATCCGGACCGACCTCCGTTCTGAGCTTCTTCAGTGGATGGCTGACCGGAGAGCTGCCGCTTCACCATATTGTCTGGCAGGCCCTCGCGACCGTGATATTCGGGTTGCTCGGGGCGTTCGGTTTCTGGCCGGGCTGGGTCGGGCTCGGCATCACCTTCTTCGCGTGGATCGGCCTCATCGGCTTGCACCGCGAGAGTCACAGATCGCGCACAGTGGTTGAGCAGGCGCTCATCGGGATCGTCGGTAGTCCGACAAGCGTGCCCGGTGAGGATGAGCCGGGCGAGGATGGGCCTGGTGACCTCGAGACGCCGGACGACGACACCATGTGGAGAGCCTGGCGGCTCGTCATCCCTGTCGCCCGGCGCGGTCGAGCCTACGAGACGATCCGCAACGTCGACTACGCCGGTGACGGACTGAAGGCGCATCGGCTCGATGTCATCCGCAGGCGCAGCCGACCAGCCGTCGGCCGCTCCGGTGATGGTGTACATCCATGGTGGCGCCTGGATCATCGGCGACAAGCGTGAGCAGGGATTCCCCATGCTGCTCGAGTTCGCGAGGCGGGGATGGGTCTGCGTGACCATCAATTACCGGTTGAGCCCGAAGGCGACCTGGCCAGACCACATCGTCGACTGCAAGATGGCGATCGCCTGGGTCAAAGAGCACATCGCCGAATACGGAGGGGATCCCGGCTTCATCGCCGTGTCCGGAGGTTCCGCCGGAGGCCACCTGAGCGCCCTTTTGGCCCTCACGCCCGGCGACAGGTCCTTCCAACCCGGGTTCGAGGACAAGGACACGAGCGTCGACGCCTGCGTGCCTGTCTACGGCGTATACGACATGACGTGCACCTCCGAGCCCGGCTCGAGGCGCCACGTGGTGGTCTACAACAAGGGCCTGCTCCACCTGCTGGAGCGCAGGGTGTTCAAGTGCCGTCTGGACCAGGACGAGGGAACGCTTCGAGGCCGCCTCCCCCCTGTACCGGGTCGACCCCGGCGCTCCTCCTTTCTTCGTGCTCCACGGGATGAACGACACGCTCGTCCCCGTGACCGAAGCGCGCCGTTTCGTCAAGGCCCTGAGGGACGCCTCCGAGTCGGTCGTCGCCTACGCCGAGCTCCCGCGACGCAGCATGCCTTCGACGTGCTGCCTTCGGTGCGCCCCGCAAATGCAGTCGCAGGGATTGTCAGGTTCGTCGAAGGGGTGAGGAGGGGCCGGGTCGGCGTGGGCCGGGAAACCGGCGGTCCCGAAGTTGGGTCGGCGTTGCTGGACCTTCCCAAGAGCGTGCGACCTGACGTACCATCACACCCCGGCTAGAACGTGTTCTCAAAATTTCGAGGGCCACCCGGACGTCACAGGTCCGAGTGGCAGGGGATTGACGGCCAGCCCAGATCCATCGGGCGGGCGAAGGAGAGCAGCGGAGTGAGAAAATCCCGTGTCGTAGCGTTGCTGATCGTCGTCGCCCTCGTGGGCGCCGCGTGCACGAGCCACAAGGCGGTGAACTCCGGCGGGGGAGGACCGACTCCGACGGTGCCGCCGACGGTCAAGCTCGTCGAACGCCTCCAAGGTTTCGTGCCCCGCGGCCGTCACCTCGACGTGTCTCGCAGTCGGCAACGTGTCCACGATCTCGGGCATAGTTCCCGGCCTGTTCGAGGGTGCGGCAGTCGGCACTGACGCCTACCTGTCCTACATCGACAGTACGGAGGGGGGCGTCGACGGCCGCAAGATCGCGTATTACTCGGAGGACGACAAGTTCAGCGGCAACGACAACAGCGCCGAGACGCAGGCGCTCATAGACAAGGTCATAGGTTTCGCAGGCTCCTTCTCCCTCGAGGACCAGGACGGGGGGTCTGATCCTGAAGAGCCATCCGAACGTCCCGAACGTCTCGGTCTCGCTCTCGAGCTCACGAACGCGCTGTCGAACACGTTCTCGGTCAACCCGCTTTCGAACGGGTGGGGTCTCGGTGCGCTTACCTTCTTCAAGACAGATGTTCCCGAGCGCCATCCAGCACGTCGGCCTGCTGATTGCTCAGGAGTCCTCTGCAGAGGCGCAGGCGGCGGGGCTCCAGGCCGCGATGGTCCATCTGGGGTACCACATCTCCTACTCGGCCGATTACGGGCCGCTCGACACCAACTTCACCACGTACATCCTTGCGATGGAGCACGCAGGGGTGCAGTTCGTCGACCTGTCGAGCACCGATGCGACCAACGCCGAGCACATCGTTCAGGAGATGTACCAGCAGGGCTACCACCCCCAGGTCATCGAGTCCGCCGGGCCGATCTACGTCGACAACTTCACGCAGCTGTCCGGCGGCGCTCAGGTCACGAACGGGATCTGGCTGCCGCAAGGAGCCGCCTTGTACCTCGGCGGCGATGCCAAGACCGTTCCCGCGGTGGACACCTTCCTCGAATGGGTGAACAAGGTTCACCCCGGTTTCACGCCGGACCTATACACCCTTTACGGATGGGCTTCCGCTGAGCTGCTGGTGCAGGCGATCAAGGCCGCAGCGTCCCCGCTCAGCCCGCAGACCGTCACTGACACGCTGAAGCAGATAACGAGCTTCGACGCGAGCGGGCTGATGGCACCCTCCAATCCCGCGGGCAAGGTGCCCGGGACCTGCTTCGTGATGGCCAGGATCGTGAACGGTGTCTTCGTCAGGGTCCCGCCGTCGCCGAAGTCCGGCTTCATCTGCGGGGCGGCCTACTACCACCCGCCCAGCTAGGGTCTGTCCGGGTCCAGGGGGATCGGATGATCGGCTGAACATGGCGGCCCGCGCATCGTGGGGATCGGGACATCAAGAAAGGCATGCCGCCGGGTCCAGGTGCGATGAGCTACTTCCTGTCGTTGACTGCGGTCGGGGTGGTCGCAGGCGCCACGTACTTCGTTTCGGCATCAGGCCTCGTGGTCACCTATGCCACCACCGGGGTGTTCAACTTCGCCCACGGCGCGGTGGGGATGGTGTGCTGCTTCACGTTCTGGGAGCTGGCATACAACGACAGCCACAGCACAACTCCTGTGTGGCTGGCCCTGATCCTCGTCGTCCTGGTCGAGGCACCTTTGCTCGGGATCTTGATCGAACGCGTATTCATGCGCCGCCTCCATGGAGCGTCGACCGCCCGCTCGTTGATGGTGACGCTCGGGACTTCTCCTGATTCTCCTCGGGGTGGCAGAAGGGTTGTGGACCGCAGAGACCCCCCGGGAGCTTCCGTCGTACTTCTCGACATTGACGGTTCGGATCGCCGACGTGACGTTGCAGGGCGAGGAGCTCCTGACGTTGGTGGTCGCGATCGTCGTCGCGGTAGGCCTGTGGGCGTTCTTCAGGCGGTTGCGGATCGGCGTCGCGATGAGAGCTGTCGTCGACGACCCTGAACTGCTCGCGATGGCGGGCGCGCGCCCTGTGCGCGTCGCGCGCATGGGATGGATCCTCGGCTCGATGCTCGCCGCTGTCGGCGGCTTGCTGATCGTGCCGGTTGTCCTGCAGGGAACCCTCGACCCGAACACGCTCACTCTCGTTGTCATCAACAGCTTCGCTGCCGCTGTGGTGGGGCGCATGCGCTCGCTGCCGCTGACGTTCCTCGGCGCAGTACTGCTCGGCCTCTTCGACACCTACGTGACTGGTTATGCGCCCTCGAGTTGGACATGGCTCAGCAATGCCGACCTCGCAGTGCCGATGATCTTTCTGTTCGTGGTGCTGCTCCTGCTCCCTCAGGACAGGCTCCGGGCCATCGGTCGCCCGGTCGCCAACGCCGCACCTCACGTCGTCAAGTTCGGTCAGTCGCTGTTGGGCGGCGGCGCCGTCGTCCTCCTCGCCGTCCTGTCTGCGTTGTTTCTCTCGGGCACCCTGCTCATCACCGTCAGTACGGGCATCGTCTTCGGCATCGTCGCGCTTTCGCTCGTGCTCTTGACCGGTTACGCCGGCCAGGTGTCTCTGTGCCAGCTCACGTTCGTGGGCTTCGGATCGTTCGCGATGGGTCACATCGCGGGGGGCGGCTCGTGGTTGGGCTTGCTCGCGGCCACCGGGGTCGGTGCCGCCACCGGGGTGGTCGTCGCGCTCCCGACACTGAGGCTTCAGGGTCTCTATCTGGCTCTTGCGACTTTGGCGCTCGCCCAGGGTGCGGTCACGATCTTCTTCATCCCCGAGGTCGACACACACCAGGGTCTGAAGATCAACGACTTGAACTTCTTCGGGTTGTCGCTGCAGTCGGTACCGGACCAGACGGTGATATACGGCTGCATCTTCGCGATCGCGTCGATACTTGTGCTCGCAGTCCGCAGGGGCAGGTTGGGTCGCAGGCTCGTCGGCTTGTCCGATTCGCCTGCCGCGTGCGCGACGGTCGGGCTCGACGTGAAGCTGACCCGCCTCGGAGTCTTCGCTGCGTCCGCCGGCTTGGCCGGCCTCGCCGGCGCCCTCAACGGAGGGGTGTACGTCACATCTAACGACTTCATGCTGTTCACCAGCCTCGAGCTGCTCCTCCTCCTCGTCATCTGGGGGGTGAGGAGCGTCACAGGCGCGCTGTTCGCCGGCCTGAGCCTGGCAGCTCTGACTCTCCTGTCGAGCAACAGCGGGCTCGCGGGCGAGCTCCCCTACCTGCTCACCGGAGCGGGCATCGTCCTGATCGGGTGGGTCCCGAACGGCATTCTCGGTATCGGATGGTTCAACCGGGAATCCTCGATGCGCCGAGCCATCGATCCCAACAGGGCAGGGCGCACGCCCGCCGCAATCGGAACGAGCGCCGATGCCGCCTGGAGAACGCGCCAGGCGCGCTCGAGGCCAAGGAGGTGTCGGTCCGCTTCGGCGGCGTGCAGGCTCTGCTCGAAGTCTCGATACCCGTTCACGAGGGAGCCGTCTCGGGCCTGATCGGCCCGAACGGAGCAGGAAAGACCACGCTTTTCGACGTGCTGACCGGGCTGCGCCGACCCGACAGCGGTCGCGTGGTGTTCGGGGGGCGCGACATCACACGCCTGGGGACCCACAGGCGCGCGAAGCTCGGCCTGGCCCGGACGTTCCAGCGCCTCGAGCTCTTCTGGTCCCTCAGTGTGGAGGAGAACGTGCTCGTGGGCGCAGAAGCGGACCTGAGGTGGTGGCGCTCGGGCAAGAGCGGCAACGGACATTCCTCTGTCCTTCCAGGCGTGGCGGACCTGACGGCGACATCACGGCGCGAAGAGGTCTCGGCCCTGCTCGACAAGGTGGGTCTGAGCGGGTTGGGAGATGCGCAAGTGGGTTCGCTGCCGACGGGCCAGGCGCGCCTCGTGGAGCTCGCTCGGGCACTCGCCACGGGGCCCAAGGTGTTGCTGCTCGACGAGCCGAGCTCGGGATTGGACGACGCGGAAAGCGCTTCTTTGGGCAAGCTGCTAGTCGAGCTCTCGAGCAACGGGATGGCGGTGCTGTTGGTGGAGCACGACATGGCCCTGCTCATGAAGGTCTGCGACACGGTCACGGTGCTCGACGCCGGAAACGTCATCGCGTCCGGAACACCTGACCAGGTGCGTTCGGACGAGGCCGTACGGAGCGCTTACCTCGGCGACATGATGCCGGTTCACGTTCAATGACTCTCGCGGCCGCATCGGCCGGGGACGGTGTGCCGGCGGTCGCAAGCCGCGACCCCGCCCCGGAGAAGGATCCGGAGAAGGAATTGACGGCGGCGGCCACCGAGTCACCCGCGCTCGAGCTCGAGTCCGTTCACGCCGCGTACGGCCGGATCGAGGTCCTCCACGGCGTCGACCTTTCCGTCCCCAAGGGATCTGTCTTCGTGCTGCTCGGACCGAACGGTGCGGGCAAGTCGACCATCTTGAAGGTCGCCGGCGGGCGAATGCGCCATACGAAGGGCACCGTGCGCATAGACGGGAACGCCGTCGGCAAGGTGACGGCCGACTCTCTTGCACGAAGCGGGATCTGCACAGTGCCCGAAGGCAGGGGCGTATTCCCGAACCTGTCGGTGCGCGAGAACCTGCTCATGTGGACGTACCGAGGGGGCATCAAGCCCGAAGAGGCCGAGAGCCGGGCCTTCGAGCGTTTCCCGAAGCTGTCGGCGAGGCGTAAGCAGCTGGCCGGGACGTTGTCGGGAGGCGAGCAGCAGATGCTCGCGGTGGCGAGAGCCCTTGTCGGCAGGCCGCGCCTGCTGCTTCTCGACGAGATCTCTATGGGACTTGCGCCGCTCGTGGTGGTCGAGTTGTTCGAAGTCGTGAATCAGCTCGCAGCCGAGGGCATCACGATCGTTCTCGCCGAGCAATTCGTGCACACGGCCCTAACGCTGGCGACGCACGGAGCCATTGTCGTCCACGGACGTGTCGAGCACGCGGGACCCCCTGAAGAGCTCCGCCAGGCGGCGATAGGGGCGTACCTGACGGGCGGCGCCAAAGAGGCCAACTAGGCCAACTAGGCCAACTAGGCCAACTGGCCGGCTAGTCCTCCTCGTCCGCCAGCTCCACGAGGACTTCCCAATCGCCGGCACCGGTGACCAGGTCGGCGACGTTTCCCGCGTTCAGCAGGTCGTCTTTTCCTTCGATGAGGAGCGCGAGCTGCTCGGGCGGTGCGGTGACGCTCAAGCAGCTGACCCGGGCTCGCATCCCGCGCTTGGCCGTGGTCTTGGACTTGCGGATGGCAGCGAGCACCTCTGTGGTGACGTCGAGGACGCCAGAGTCACTCCGCAGTCCTGAGTCACTCCGCAGTCCTGAGTCACTCCGCAGTCCAGGGTCACCGGTAAATCCGGGCAGTTCGTCGGTGGAGGGCCATGGTGCTCGATGCACCGAGGCGTCGTGCCACCACGACCAGACCTCCTCGGTGACGAACGCGAGGAACGGCGCCAAGAGCCGGAGCTGCACCGAGAGCGCCAGCGCAAGGGTCGCTCGCGCGGACATCGAAGTCTCGACCGACTCGTCCGCGTATGCGCGGTTCTTCACGAGCTCGACGTAGTCGTCGCAGAACGACCAGAAGAACGTCTCCGTCCGCTCGAGTGCGCGCGCGTAGTCGAGCTGCTCGAACGCATCGGTGGCCTCGCCGATCAGCACGCGGAGGCGGGCGACGAGAGCAAGGTCGATCGGCGCGTCGATCGCGTCGATGCCGGGAACGGCACGGTCGGCCAGCACCGACAGGCAGAAGCGCGACGCGTTCAGCACCTTGATCGCCAGGCGGCGGCCCACTTTCAGTTGAGCCTCGTCCATCGTCGCGTCGATGCCGGGACGAGCGGACGCCGCCCAGTGCCGCACCGCGTCCGAACCGAATCTCTCAAGCAAGTCGACCGGGGTCACGACGCTCCCGGTGGACTTCGACATCTTCTTGCCCTCGGGTGCAAGGACCCAGCCAGAGATCAGCACGTGGGTCCACGGGAGCAGGCCGTGCTCGAGCTCGGACCGTACGATCGTGGAGAAGAGCCATGTCCGGATGATCTCGTGGGACTGCGGTCGGAGGTCCATCGGGAAGACCCTGCGGAACAGCTCGGGATCGTCCACCCAGTGTCCCGAGATCTGCGGTGTGAGCGAAGACGTCGCCCATGTGTCCATCACGTCGGGATCGCCGACGAACCCTCCCGGGACGCCGCGTCTGACCCGGTGAGTAGCCGTCGGGGACGTCGGACGTCGGGTCCACAGGGAGCTGGTCGTCGGTGGCGAGGATGGGATGGTCGTGGTCGACCGAGCCGTCGGCGCCGACCGGGTACCACACGGGGAACGGCACTCCGAAGAAGCGCTGGCGGCTTATGTTCCAGTCTCCGTTCAGTCCGTCGACCCACGCCTCGTAGCGGTGCACCATGTGCGCCGGGAGCCACGCGAGCTCGCGCCCGCGCTCGATCAACCGCGGGCGCAACCGCATGGTGTGGACGTACCACTGCCTGCTCGAGACGATCTCGAGGGGGCTGCTCCCCTTCTCGTAGAACTTGACGGGATGGGTGATCGGTCTCGGCTCGCCGTCCATGTCCCCCGAGGACCTGAGCATCTCGACGATCAGGCGACGCGCCTTTCCCGGTCGTCGATCCCTGTAGCTCGCCGTACGCGCGGGCAGCGGCGTAGGGGTCGTCGGACTCCCATCCGGGCTCACCCCACGGCACGGCCCGAAGCCTGCCGTCGCGCCCGACGACCGTGCGTGTGGGCAGACCGAGCTCCCTCCACCAGGTCACGTCTGTGGTGTCGCCGAAGGTGCAGATCATCGCGACGCCAGTGCCCTTCTCCGGGTCTGCGAGTGGATGAGCGACGATCGGCACCCTCGAACGGAAGAGCGGAGTCCTAACCTGCGTTCCGACAAGAGCCGCGTACCTCGCGTCGTCGGGGTGGCAGACGAGTGCGACGCAGGCGGGGAGCAGCTCCGGCCTTGTCGTGTCGATCTCGACCCACGCCGCTTCTGCGCCCGATCCCCCCGCTCCGCCCGATCCGCCCGATCCGCCCGCTCCAGCCGATCCAGCCGCTCCGTCCACTCTCGCGAAACGCAACCGGTGGTACGCGCCAGGGATCTCCTTGTCCTCGAGCTCAGCCTGCGACACAGCGGTCTGGAAGTCGACGTCCCACAAGGTCG
Source organism: uncultured Acidimicrobiales bacterium (assembly GCA_963801315.1). Lineage (GTDB taxonomy): Bacteria > Actinomycetota > Acidimicrobiia > Acidimicrobiales > CAVXTF01 > CAVXTF01. The sequence goes on from CAWDEI010000001.1 coordinate 146,181, forward strand.
GCGCCTCGTGCGAGTAGGCGTGGCCCTGGGCGAGAAGTTGGAGGAACCCCTTCTGGCTCGTCTTCCTCGACCTGTCGGAGATCGTCGAATAGAGCAGGCTCCAGTCGACCGACAGGCCGAGCCTCCTCCACACCTCCTCGAAGACCTGCTCGTCTTCTGCAGTGAGCTTGTGGCACAGGGTCACGAAGTCAGGGCGCGAGACCGCGACGAGCGGGTCGTTCCTCTCCTTGTCCGGGCGCCGGCCTGGTGGTTCGAATGCGGGGTCCTTTCCCAGGCTCGGATCACACCTGACCCCGAAGTACTGCTGGACCCTGCGTTCGGTGGGCAGCCCGTTGTCGTCCCACCCCATCGGATAGAAGACGCTGTAGCCCTTCATCCGCTGGTAGCGCGCCACGGTGTCGGGATGGGTGTAGGAGAACGCGTGGCCCATGTGGAGCTCGCCCGAGACGGTCGGGGGCGGCGTGTCGATCGCGTACACCTGTGCCCGCTGTGCCTGCCGGTCGAAGCGGTAGGTCCCGTCGCGTTCCCAACGTTCGGACCATTTCTGCTCGAGTCCCTCGATCCCTGGCTTTTCGGGGAGCTCCGGAGTTCTGGGTGCCTGGTGGGCCGGCCGGTCAGGGGTCAGGGGAGCGCCCGGACCTCCCTGTGGGGATTCGGTTGGGGATTCTCGATCGAGCGCAGTCACAGTCGGATTACCGTATCCGAGTGCTCCACCTACACGACACAGCCACAGGCACCGTACGCCCGCTCGATCAACGCGACGCGTCGGAGGTGTCGATGTACGTCTGTGGGCCCACCGTCTACGACGTTCCCCATCTGGGACACGGTCGCTTCGCGTTGGTGTTCGATGTCCTGAGGCGGTACCTCGAATTCACGGGGCTGCGGGTCCGCTACGTGTCGAACATCACCGACATCGACGACAACATCATCGAGCGCGCGAGGTCCGAGGGTCGTGGCGAGGAGGATGTGGCTCGCGAGTTCGAGACGACTTGGTGGACCGCCATGGATGCTCTCGGGGTCATGAGGCCCGACGAGTCGCCGCACGCCACAGCATGGGTCGCCGAGATGGTCGAGCTCGTCTCCGAGCTGATCGACCGGGGGAGTGCCTATGTGTCGGACGACGGCGTGTACCTGTCGGTCGAGCAGATCGAAGGGTACGGCCTGCTCGCCCGCCAGAGCCTGTCGTCGCTGCGCACCGGTGCCCGGGTGGAGGTGGACGAGCACAAGCGCTCGCCTCTCGACTTCGCGGTCTGGAAGAACGCCAAGCCCGGCGAGCCTTCGTGGCAGGCCCCTTTCGGTCGCGGCCGGCCCGGTTGGCATACCGAATGCGTCGTCATGTCGCTCGGCCTGCTCGGAGACGGGTTCGATCTGCACGGCGGTGGGCTCGACCTTGCGTTCCCGCACCACGAGAACGAGCGCGCCCAGGCCGTCGCCCTGGGGAGGGCCTTCGCCCGGCATTGGGCGCACAACGGCTTCGTCGAGGTCGACGGGGAGAAGATGTCGAAATCGCTCGGCAACTTCACGTCGCTCACGGACCTGTTGGAGCGCTCAGATTCGCGGGCCTACCGCCTGCTCGTCCTCCGCTCGCACTACCGGTCGCCGATAGAGGTCACGCCGTCCACGGTCGCAGACGCAGAAGCCGCCCTCGCCCGGCTCGACAATCTCGCGAGGAGATTCCGGCTCGGCGCCGACCTCGGGCCCGGCGACGGCGTGGTCACCGCGGAGCGTGCCGTCGAAGAGGGTGCGGACCCTGACGTGCTCGCGGTGTTCGCGGACCGCATGGAAGACGACCTCGACACGCCGGCAGCCGTCGCGTGCATCTTCGACCTGGCCAAGCGCGCGAATGCGAGTGCCGACAAGGGGGAGCAGCAGGCTGCTCACCGGCTCGCGCTGACCGCGGCGTTGTTGTGCGGTGCTCTAGGCCTCGGTTTGCGCGCCGGGACCGACGAGGAGCCTGACGAAGAGATCCATGCTCTCGTGGCGCAGCGCGACGCGGCTCGAAGCGCCGGCGACTGGGCGCGTGCCGACGCGCTTCGCGACGAGATCCGACGACTCGGATGGGTACTCAAAGACGGGGCGGACGGCACGGGACTCGAACGCGAATGAAACGCGGCTCCCGGGCGCGGACAAGACCGTCAGGACTACGGTGTCCGGCCGAGGGGCATCCCGTCGTGCCGTCGCCGGACGGTGCCCGGTTCCTCGGGATCCTCTTTGTGCTGCGGCATTTGGCTGCGGCTCGAACGAGGGGAGCGGAGAGTGCCGTCCGGAACGGTCAAGTGGTTCAACTCCGAAAAGGGCTACGGGTTCATCGCGCAGCCTGAAGGCGGGGACGATGTGTTCGTCCATCATTCTGCTATTCAGATGACGGGGTACCGTACGCTCGAGGAGGGCCAGGCGGTGGATTTCGAGCTGAAGGAAGGCCCCAAGGGACTTCAGGCGGTGGAGGTCAGGCCGGCCGGCAGCTGACGGGGCCATCTCGCGGCCCCGCGATCTCCCGCCCACATCAGAGCAGGCCCAAGCGCTCTCCTGCAGAGCCAGGGGTGCGCAACGCCCGGCTTGGAATCGTCGGCAACCGGGTAAGTTACCGTGGAGTAACATAGGGGGTGGACCGCGGGGGCGGACAGGGACTTGGACGGAGGTACGGGTCATGACTGATTTCTCGCTCGAGCTCAACGAGGACCAACTACAACTCCAGAAATGGGTGCACGACTTCGCCGAGGACGTGATGCGCCCTGCCGGCCACGAATGGGACGAGCGTGAAGAGACGCCGTGGCCGATCATCGAAGAGGCCGCGCGGATCGGGCTCTACTCGTTCGAGTTCCTCGCGAACGGCTTCAGCGACCCGACGGGGATCTCGCTGCCCGTCATCTACGAGGAATTGAGCTGGGGCGACGCGGGCATCGCACTCGCCCTCATGGGAAGCTCGCTCGCCGTCGCGGGGCTTGCCGCCAACGGCACGCCCGAGCAGCTGATGGAGTGGGCCCCGCAATGCTTCGGCACACCGGGGGACTTGAAGATCGGTGCGTTCTGCGTGTCAGAAGCAGACGCCGGCTCTGACGTGAGCTCTCTCAAGACTCGCGCCAGGTACGACGAGGCCACAGACGAGTGGGTCATCGACGGCACGAAGACATGGATCACGAACGGGGGCATCGCGCACACGAACGTGGTCGTCGCCTCGGTGGAGCCCGAGCTCGGATCGCGTGGTCAGGCGAGCTTCGTCGTCCCTGAGGGCTCGCCCGGCATATCGGCCGGCCGGAAATTCCTGAAGATGGGCATCCGCGCCTCGCACACGGGTGAGGTCGTCCTCGACAACTGCCGGATTCCGGGCCGTTGCCTGCTCGGAGGCAAGGAGAAGCTCGACGAGCGGCTCGCCAGAGCTCGCGAAGGCAAGCGCACGAGCTCTCAGGCCGCCATGGCCACCTTCGAGTCGACGCGGCCTTCGGTGGGAGCGCAGGCCATAGGCATTGCCCGTGCCGCGTACGAGTACTCGCTCGACTACGCGAAGGAGAGGCGCGCGTTCGGGCGGGCGATCATCGAGAACCAGGGCATCGCCTTCAAGTTCTCAGACATGCGGACGCGTATTGACGCCTCGCGGCTTCTCGTATGGAGAGCGAGCTGGATGGGGGCGACCCGTAAGCCGTTCACCGCCGGTGAGGGATCGATGTCGAAGCTCTATGCCGGAGAGACCGCCGTCTGGGTGACCGAGCAGGCCATCCAGGTCATGGGCGGGTACGGGTACATACGCGAGCACCCGGTCGAGCGTTGGCACCGCGATTCGAAGATCTACACGATCTTCGAAGGAACCTCTGAGATCCAGCGCCTGGTGATCGCCCGTGCGGTGTCAGGCGTGCATATCAAGTAGCTGACCTGCGGGTTACCGGCGGCGTCGAGCGCCGGGAGGCAGACGAGAACCCCGTGGGTGTCCTGGGCGGCGAGCCGCATCTGGTAATCGGCGAGGAGGTCCACCCCCCGCTGGAGGAGCGATTTCGCGGCCTTCTTGTGATGGCGACCGTTGGCGGTCCGACAGATACTTCGATGAGCGGCCTCCCGGGTCGGCGCCACCGAACACATGACCTTGGTGAGCAATTCTGGCCGCGATGGCCGAGCACCGGCCCGGCTGCCATTTGGAGATAGCCCGGAGGCTGGAGCGCGGAGCGAAGGGCGGGTCCGGGTGGATTCAGCATGAACTCACTGGTCGTGGTTGGGAATATCGGACTTCTGAGGTGTCCAGGTGTCATCGGTCGTCGGGGCCAGCAAGATCACTCGCTCGCCCGCGCTCAGTTCGCTGTCGCTTCGAGGAACAATGATCTCGCTCCCTTCGGTGACGGCGACCACTACGGATCCCGCAGGCCAGGGGACATCACCGAAGCGGCGGCCCAGTTGTGGGGATCCGGGCTCAATGGTGACCTCGATGACCTCGTAGCCCTCCAATGGGTTTGGGGCTTCGTGGACATGCGACGGAGGCTCGTCGACGGCGAACTCGGCGGCCAGCGTCCCTTTCTCCGCTTCACTCGCCGACGCGCTGAGATTCTGCGCAATGGCACGAATGACATCTCGGCGCGTCATCCATCCCGTGAGATGGTCACGGTCGGGGGAAAGGACCGGCAAGCCAACGAGCCCGTAGAGATCGAGCTGCCGAAGGGCTTGCTCCAAGGTCTCGTTGGACAGCAGGGTCTGTGGTCGACGGGTCACGGTCACCGGACCCACCAGCGCCTCCCACTGGGATTCGTCTGTCGCACCGCGTTGTGGTGGAGCGTGCCCATCCCGCACTAGATCAGTGCGTTCCCCCTGGGGGAGCGGCTGCATCACTTCGGCCACGGTCAGCGCCTGCAGCACGCCGGTGGCTTTGGGCCGCTCGATATCGATGCCGCGCCGTAGGAGTTTGGCGGTGTAGATGCTGCCGTAGGAGAACCTCTTCGAGACAGCGGCGGCGATGCCGGCAGCCAGCATGACGGGAAGCATCAGACTGAAGTTGCCGGTCATCTCCACCACGCTGGCGATGGCCGTGAGCGGGGCCTGGGCGGCGGCGGCGAAGACGCCGCCCATGGCCACTACGGCGTAGACAGCCGGCGGTCCGACGACCGATCCGAAGATGTGGTGGACGGTCACTCCGAAGGCCATGCCTCCGGCCGCCCCGGTGAACAGCGACGGGGCGAACACCCCACCGGAGCCTCCGATGGAGAGGGTGAGGCTGGAGGCCACGATTTTGCCCACCATGAGAACGACGACGAGCCACAGGACGTCGTGACCGGCGATGATCTCGTTCATCACCGGGTAGCCCACGCCGTACATCTGGGGCAAAGCCAGGAGAAGCACACCGAGTGCCAGGCCGCCGACCGCCGGGCGGGCCCACTCCGGACGGCCCTTCCAGATCTTGTCGGCGACATCCTCGAATCCGTAGAGGAAGGTTTTGAACCCGACTCCGATGAGTCCGGCCAGGAATCCGAGGACACCAATCAGCAGGTAACTGGCGTCATGGGTGATCGAGAGATTGTGCGGTATCTGCGAGAAGAAGGGCGCCGAACCGAAGAAGGCGCGACTGACGAGGTCGGCGGTGACGGCTGAGAGGATGGTGGCGAACAGGGCGTCGAGCGAGAACTCGCGCAGGATTATCTCGAAGGCGAAGAAGACGCCGGTGAGGGGCGCATTGAAGGTGGCGGCGATCCCGCCCGCCGCTCCGCAGGCCACGATGATGCGCAGTCGGGACTCGGACATCTTGACGAGCTGTCCCAGCGATGAGGCGAAGGCCGACCCGATTTGGACGATGGGGCCCTCGCGGCCGACTGATCCGCCGGTGCCGATGCACAGCGCCGAGGCCAGGGCCTTCACGATGCTCACCTGGGGACGGATCCGCCCCCCGTTCTCAGCCACGGCCAGCATCACCTCGGGCACGCCGTGTCCCCGCGCCTCGCGAGCGAAGCGCTGAATCAACGGCCCGTAGAGAAGGCCGCCGATGACCGGTATCAGAAGAAAGAACCCGATCCCCAGCCACGGCAGATGCAGGCTGGCGACCCGGCCCTGTTGGCCGAACTGCTCATGTCCGGTGGCCAGCCACGTGAACGCAAATATCAGCCACCGAAACCCGACGGCACCGAAACCCGCTCCCACCCCAACGACCAGGGCCATCACGACCAGCCCGAGTCGTGCACCCCGCAGCCACGTCGACACCACCCTGGCCACCGAGTGTCTCATCCCTCTACTGGGCCACAGGAGCCACGAAGAAGACGTGGTCACAACTCCCAGCTACGTTGCCAGCCGTCCTCGGGGACCTCACCGGCGGCGGCACCGAAGGTGGTGAAGGCCCGCACCAGAGCTCCGTGCTCGGCCGGATCCACGGCCTCCAGGATCCGCCCGATGTCCTTGCGCCGTCTCTGGGTGACACGGTCGACCAAGCGCCGTCCCGAGGCGCTCAGGCCCAGCAGCACCACCCTCCGATCGACGACGTCGCGCCGACGGGTGATGAGGCGCTTGCGCACGAGACGGTCGCACATGCGAGTAGCGGTCGACGGGTCGACGCCGAGGGCCTGGGCCAGATCGACGGGTCGCTGCGCACCCCGGGACCCGAGGACCACCAGCGCCCGGTACTGAGGCAGAGAGACCTCTGACTCGTGCTCGGCCAGAGACCGGGCGGCCACGGCCACGAGAACCCTGCTGGCGGTGAGCACGGCATCGGCCAGCTGGTCGGACTGCGCTTTCGATCGGACCCCGGGTCGGGTAGCGGTACCCATACAGTCATTGTAGCTCTACAATGTTCTTTGAGAGCCCATCCCAGAGCCAGGCGTCGTCACTCGTGGACCTCGTGATGAGCCGAGCGAAAGGTCTTGGTTGTCGTGGTCTTGGTGTCGCCGACATTTCATCCCCATGCAGATTCGGTCGAATTACACCGCCATAAAGTCGAATTACACCGCCATAAAGACGCATGGTCCCTAGCGTTCGTCCGCCCCCAAGGGCAGGAGCATCAGCTCTTCACAAAGAATGAGGTTGGCGAGGATATCGGCGAGCGTGCTGTCAAGAATGAAGGCAACGTCGTCTGGTACGTACAGTCATGTTTGAGCGCCGCAGGCTAATAAGAGCATCCGCCGCCGACCTACAGATCTTTCTGCTGAGGTAGTTGGAGTCTGGGATCTGACTCCAGTACGGCCTGCACCTTCAGCTCCAGCTGCGGCGGGAACGTAGGGTTCGAGCAATGAGCTCATCGACGGAGGCGAACCCGCTGTATGCCGCCAGGTCGTCGGTGGTCCAGAGCGGTTGACCGGGAGCCCGGCCACGGTGTCGTAGGCCGACGTCAACGGCACACTCGGGGCGTCGTGGCCGCAGTGTCAGGAACCGTCCCGGCGTGGAGCCCGAGTCGAGGCCGCGTGACGAAGAGGACCGTTCCGATGCAGACCAGCAACACCGACCACCAGCCCCACTGGCTTTTCCAGCTGGAAAGCGCGAACACCGTTGCAAACGACGAGATCGCGCACACCGCGACCAAGCGCGTCCACGAAGATCGTGCGGCCAGCACAAGGCCCACGGCGAGGGCGGGCCAAACGTAGTAGCTGACCATTACCGCCTCGAAGAAACTCCTCGCGACGAAGGCCGCTGCAACCAGCCAAAAGACGACTTCAGGTCGCGGGCTTCTCCTACAGATGACCCAACTCACACCGAACGCGACGATCAGTGGAACGAGGCGGACTGGTCCTGCGGCCACCAGTCCTCTTCCCAGATGGGGGGCAAAGCGTACCCACGGTGTCGCGTGATTGAGCGTCGTGCTGCTGGGTTGATCGACTATCGCTCGCAAAGTGGCGCGAGGGTTGGCCAACAGTGGACCCGCGGTCAGCAAGAGGGCAGGGACAATCGAGCGGAACAGGTTGGCGAGCCTCGAAGCTGTGGGAGTCATGGCCAATATCGGAGCCAACGCCAATAGTGACAACGGTTGGAATGCGATCGCCAAGCCGAGCATCCAACCACACCGGTTCCAACGTTTTTTGAAAGCACCGCGGATGGCCCAGATCGTGAATGCGACCGCCAAGGTGTCTTCCGGATGCCCGAGCCAGACGATCACGTCCCAGAGCGCGATCATCTCTCCCACGACGAGGATCACCCTGCGATTCGTCGGAACGCACATGTCGCGGGCGAGAGAGTCCACGGCGAAGAGGAGCACGCAGCCGGCGGCGATGTAAGCAGGCATCACCACCAGGAAGGCGATCGGAGTGCTGATTGCCGTGTATGGCAGACCGATCGAGAGATGAAGGTGCTGGGCGAGCGACACCAGGGGGGAGAGCGCGACGAGGATGCCGGGAAAGGGCAAGAAACCGTTGTTGGAGGCGTAGACAGAAGACCAGTGGCCACTGACGAATGCGTCGGTGGCGAAATAGGTGTGCCAGAAGTCGCCGGGAACCCACCAGGCGTTGAAGTGCCGCACCACCGGGATCCACCACAACACGAAGTTGGCGACGACGACGAAGAACAGGGCGGATCCGGCCACTGGTACGGCTCGCTCGGCAAACCAACTTGGTGCCGTAGGCACTAATTGGCTTCCCTCGGCCTCTCGTCGTGTCCCGGTAGGCGTCGAGTCCTGAACCTGGTCAGGTGAGCAGGTGGCGCGACGTGGAGGTTGCGTAACCGTCTCGGCAAGTGGAGCGGCCACGATTCGGAGTATCGACCTGGGGCCGGCTGAGGTTGAGCCAGGCCCGCACGCACGGTCGTGGACCGCGTCGGGCCTTGCCGCGCTTACGATGGTCTGCGGGCCACTGACCAGGAATGGAGCCGGCCCGAGGGCATACTGATCCGCCGAAGCGGGGAGCCGCCCGGGAATCGGGTGGCAAAGGGTGTGCGGACGTTGGCAGCGACCGCGAGACCAGTACCAGGTGAGCACAGCAAAGTGAGCACAGCGAAGTGAGCACAACCGCATGAGCACCTACAGGGCACGGAGAAAGGCGAACAACGCGCTTCTGATCACGATCGTGGCGGTGGTCGCCATCGTGATGGCCGGGATCGTCGCGATCGTGGTGCTTCACAAGCCGGCGTCGACAGCGGCGAACGGCCCGGGTTCCAAGACGACGACCTCCGACTCGACCACCCAGACGGTGGCGGAGGCGATTTCCTCGACCTCCCCGAAGGCCGGTGAGACAGGTGTTTCGCCCGCCGGCCCGATCCAGGTGAATCTGACCCAACCGCTCGCTGCGGGAAGCCCGATGCCGACGATCTCGCCGTCGGTTCCGGGTTCCTGGGCGCTCACCTCGTCGACGACGCTGACTTTCGAGCCGTCGGTCTCCCTCATCCCCTTCGAGGTCTACACAGTGACCGTCCCAGGGGGGCCGGGAGGGATCCGGGGCTCGTCGGGTGACCATCTCGGCTCGACCGTCCGCTTCGGCTTCAAGGTCGCCGCGGGCTCCTTCCTCCGCCTCCAGCAGCTTCTCGCCGGGCTCGGCTACCTGCCGGTCTCTTTCACGCCCGCGAGCGCGGCCGCCCTTCCGGCATCCCAGGAGGCCATGACGCAACTCGGGACCTTCAACTGGAGATGGCCCGACCAGCCCCCAGCTCTCACCTCCTTGTTCGTGCAAGGCGAGGACGACGTGCTCACCCAGGGGGCCGTCATGATGTTCGAGGGCCTCCACAATCTCGCCACCGACGGCATAGCGGGGCCTGACGTGTGGGGGGACTTGCTCCGGGCGACCGCCACTCACCAGGTGGACCCGAACCCATGGGACTGGGTGTACGTCCAGAAGACGCCCGAACCGGAGACGCTCTACGTGTACAGCAGAGGGAAGATGGTCTTCCAGACCGACGCCAACACCGGGGCGACCGGGTTCACGACTCCCGACGGCTCCTATCCCGTCTACCTGCATTGGGCCACCGCCACGATGACCGGCAAGAACCCGGACGGGACCACCTATGACGACAAGGGCGTGCTGTGGGTCAGCTACTTCTACAAAGGCGACGCCCTACACGCGTTCTTCCGCGGTGGCTACGGCACACCGCAAAGTCTCGGATGCGTCGAGATGCCGACGGCTGCGGCGGCGACGGTGTGGCCCTACACACCCGTCGGCACGGTCGTGACCATCCAATAGGTTGTCTGGCCAATAGGTTGTCTGGCCAATAGGTTGTCCGGGCAATAGCTTGTCCGGCACGGATCCGGCGGTTTCGAGCTCGAAGGTCGCGCACCTGGTGTTCTTGTGCACCGGCAACGCCGCGCGTTCGGTGATGGCGGGTCGTGTCACAGAGGCCCTCGGACTTCCGGTCTCCGTCACGACCGCAGGTACCCACGTCGTGGAGAACCAGCCGATGAGCCGGAGGACCAGAGCAGCGCTCGAGGATCTCGGGATCGACCCGGGCCATCACAGGAGCCATCAGCTCACTGCCGCCGACGTGGACCGCGCCGACCTGATCGTCGCGATGGAAGCCGAGCACGTCCGCTATGTGCGCCGCCGCCATCCCGCAGGCGCGGACCGCACCGCCACCATCTGCTACCTCGCGAACGAGCTCGCCCCCGGGGAGGGACTCCTCAGACAGAGGGTGGAAGCCCTCGTGCTCGAGGACGTCTCGCCTGAGGTCCAAGGAGACGTCGCAGACCCCGCGGGGGCTGAGGAGCCCGAGTACGTGAGATGCGCGAGGCAGATATCGGCGCTCTTGGAGGGCCTCGCTCCCAGCCTGTCGAACTGAGACGCCGGAGACGCCGTGGGGGGCAGCTAGGTCGCGAGCTCAGGGTGGCGCAGAGATACCTGCCGCGCACTCCTCGCAAACCGACTCGGGAATGACGCCGGCGCGCATCAGTGCTGCGAACGCGATGCAGCCGAGACAGATGCCGGCGGCGGACTCGAGGACAGCCGCGGCCGTCAACATGCCGAGAAGCACCCATGTCGCCAGGTGCCAGCCGGGCCCGAACCAGCACACCAGGGCGGCGGTGCTGAATCCGGTCCCTATCGCCTGGGCGAACCTCTTGGGAGGTCCTGGCACAGGGCGTGCGGGGCCGAGCCGCGGGGCTACCAGCCGTACCGCCAGCTGCCCTAGAGGGCTCGCCTTGGGCCCGGTTGCCACGCGCGCCCAGAATCCGTAGGCGATCACGATGAGTGGCCAACCCTGACGCGTGGCGAATGCGACGACGCACATTGCGACGACGCCGGCAGCCACCGTCCGGGCTGCGAGCTCGTTCACCGGGTTGGGGAAGCTGAGGAATGCGGCCATGGGGCCGGGCGGCCGCTGCTCGTCCCCGGTGTCTGCTCCGGAGCGTCTGTGGGTTTCGGAAGTGGTTGCGTGCATGGCGCTCATGGGTTTCCGGGAGGGGGTCACGGGCGGCCCCTTCGACCGAAAGCTTACCTTTTGAGTCAGGTTTTGTGAATCGCCGGAAGGCGCCAGCTCGAAGGCCGCAGTTCAGTCCCGGTGCACCGAGCGGAGCCCGGCCCAGGCCAGGTCGGCGACCCGTCTCGCAAGGCGCTCGGCTTCCGGTTCGGCCAGACCTGATTGCGCCGGCCCTGATTCCCCCGGCCCTGAGTCCCCTCCGGCCCGCCCGAAGTCCTCGTCGGCGAGGTTGAGCTCCTCGACGATGTTCCCGTTCGTGCTCGCGAGCCAGTGGCGGCTCGCCCCCGTCGCCATCCCGACCACGGCGTAGGCGATGAGGCGACGGTGCTCCGGGTCGAGACCGGCGTCGATGAGCGGGCCCACAGCCTCGGCGACGGTGTCCTCGACTCGTCGCAGGGCACGCGAGAGCTCGGGGTCGTCAGGCACGTCGCTCCCGAACAGCAGCCTGAAGGCGTCCTGGTGGGTGACCACCAGCTCGAAGTAGGCGGCAAAGCCTGCCTCCACCTGCTGGCGTGGACCGCTCGCTCGCGAGGTTGCATCGCCGATGGCCACGAGCATGTCGTGCGCCACCGAGTCGACGAGCTCGAGGTAGAGCGCCCTTTTGGAGGTGAAGTGCTGGTAGAGCAGGGGCTTGGTGACTCCGGCGGCTGACGCGATGTCGTCCATCGTGGTTGCCGCGAAGCCGCGGCCTCCGAACAGGCGGAGCGCCACTTCGAACAGCTGCTCGCGGCGCTCCTCGGCGGGTAGGCGGCGCGATACCGGGTCTGCCGGCGCAGAGCCCTGTGCATGGCGCGACATGGTCACGGAGCCGAGCGTACCCGGCACTCCGGGCGACATAGAAGCTCGCGCCCGGCTCGGGTTCACCACGCCCATCCGGCCCCCTCCATCAGACGGCTCAGCCGGCCAGGGAGGTCAGCCAGCGAGAAGCACCTTCGGGCCACACTCAGGTTCCCCTCCAACAGAGCGACGTCAGGTCGGCTCAGCCAATCCGCGAGCGGCCGTGGGTCGCCGATGCGGAACCATCTGAAGCCGAACGCCTCCAGCTCGGTAGCGACCGGATAGGGGCCTACCGAAAGCGGGCGGCGGTGGACAGCCGACTCGACTGCGGGGTTCCCGAAACCCTCCCAGAAAGACGGCATCACGACGACGTCGCACGCGGCGTAAGCGTCGGCCATGCTCGATGGAGCGCCCGGCGGGAACCCTCGCAGGACGCGAACGGGCGATCTCGCGAGCACACGCTCGAGCTCGGGGCCGTACCCGTCCTCGGCGGGACCGAGCAGCCAGTACGTGGCGCCGATCGAACGAGCGAGCTCGATCCCTCCCGGAACGTTCTTGCGGGCGATCCCGCGAGTGGGTTGTAGCACCAGGAGCTCGTCAGAGCCGGCTGCGAGCTTCCGGCGCGTCTCGTCACGTTCGCCCGGCGCGGCATCGGTGTCGAAGCAGTTGAGGATCGCTGTCGCTGTCATCGCGCGGTCTGCGAGCTCGCGCCTCGACAATTCGTTCACGGTCACGTGGACCCACGCAGGATCGTCTGCGGGAGGCGGCATCGCAGACGTGTTTTCGCGCTGCCACGGCAGGTCGTGGTGGTGCATGATCGCCCGCCTCGAGTGGAGGACCCCGGCCAGCACCGAGGCTGCAGCCGGATTGAGCGGCAGTGAGCAGAGGTTCTCGACGACCACCAGGTCGGCTCCTGCGAGCGCGCTCTCGATCTCGGAGGCGGGTGGCGGTTCTCGAGAGCCCATCGCCAGGCCGGGTAACAGGTGGTCGACCGGGCCTTCGCCCGCCACGGTCACCACATCGAAGCCGAGCCGCCGAAGCGCCCACTCCCACTTTGCGGCCTCGATGGCGACGCCGTCTGTGCCACCGAGCCGGAACGACACGATGGCGGCGGTGGGGCCCGGCACCGTCGCAGAGGCTACAGGCGCGCGACGGGTCGAGATCCGCGACGGGGCGAGATCCGCGACGCTCCGGGTCGGCTGTAGAGCCTGCAGGGAGCTACCGTCGTCACCGTGGGCGCTTCAAAGACCGATGAGCTGCTCGTGGACACCCGTGGGGGCGTCGCACGTCTGACGATCAACCGGCCCGAGCGTCGCAACGCCATGAGCTGGGAGGTGATCCGGGCGCTCCGCCAGGCGGTCCGGTCCGTGCGCGACGACCCCGAAGTGCACGTGGTCGTGCTCACGGGAGCTGGCGACGAGGCCTTCTGCTCGGGTGCCGATCTTGGTTCGATGGCCCACGGGACCGCGACCGGGACCGGGACGCCGGACTCTTCTTCGCCGGACTCCTCTTCGGAGACGCCCTCGTTTCTCGCGCAGCACCAGGCACGAGGGGAGCTCGCGGGGCTGTTCGAGCAGCTCTGGGGGCTCGGGAAGCCCACGATCGCGAGGGTGCAGGGCTGGGCGATGGCCGGAGGGTTCGGTCTTGCGCTCGCCTGCGACATGGTCGTCTGCTCGGAAAAGGCGCGCTTCGGTGCGCCGGAGGTGAACGTGGGGTTGTGGCCGTTCATGATCACGGTCCCGCTCGTCCGCTCGATGCCGCCCAAGAAGGCACTCGAGCTCATGCTCACCGGGCGGGTGGTTGGAGCATCCGAGGCGGACCGCATCGGGTTCGTGACGAGGGTGGTCCCCCACGACGAGCTGGACCAGGCGGTCGACGAGCTCGCCGGAACGCTCGTGAGCAAGTCGCCGGCCTCTGTGAGGCTCGGGCGCGACTCGTTCTACGCTGTGTGGGACATGGCCACTGGCGACTCACTCGCCCATCTTCATGCCATGCTCACTCTCACCAACCTCACCGAGGACGCCCGAGAAGGCATAACGGCGTTCCTGGAGAAGCGTCCACCGAGGTGGCATGGCCGATGACCCACGCCTGGCGCGACGCTCGGCCGGGGGGCGAGTCAGGGAAATCAGTAGGCCCAGGAAATTGTTGGCGACTCTGCGAGAGGACGACTGATCGATGAGGGCGAAGCGAGCGCTTATCACGGGGATAACCGGGCAGGACGGCTCCTACCTGGCCGAGCTCCTACTGAGCGAGGGCTACGAGGTCTTCGGGATGGTGAGGCGCTCTTCGACGGTGAACTTCGAACGGATAGACACCATCCAGGACCGCCTCACGCTCGTGCCCGGAGACCTGCTCGACGAGGTCTCGCTCATCGGGATCCTCCGCGAGCACCATCCGACCGAGATCTACAACCTCGCGGCGCAGTCGTTCGTCCCGACGTCGTGGAGTCAACCCGTGCTGACCGGCGAGACGACGGCTCTCGGCGTGACGCGCATCCTCGACGCCATAAGGATGGTCGACCCCGAGATCCGCTTCTACCAGGCGTCGTCCTCCGAGATGTTCGGAAAGGTCCTCGAGGTCCCGCAGACCGAGAAGACGCCGTTCTACCCGAGAAGCCCGTACGGAGTCGCAAAGGTCTACGGGCACTGGATCACCATCAACTACCGCGAGAGCTACGGGCTCCACGCATCGTCGGGGATGCTCTTCAACCACGGGAGCCCGCGGCGCGGCCTCGAGTTCGTGGAGCGCAAGGTCAGCCACGGCGTGGCCCGAATCGCGTGCGGGCTCGACGAGAAGTTGCCGATGGGCAATCTCGACGCCCAGCGCGACTGGGGTTTCGCCGGTGACTACGTGCGCGCGATGTGGCTGATGGTCCAGCAGGACGAGCCCGACGACTACGTCGTGTCGACCGGGACGACGCACTCGGTCCGCGAGCTGTGCGAGATCGCCTTCGATCGTGCGGGGCTCAACTGGCAGGACCACGTCGTGATCGACAACCGGTTCCTTCGCCCTGCCGAGGTGGACCTGCTCATCGGCGACCCGGCGAAAGCCAGAAAGACGCTCGGTTGGGAGCCGACGCACTCGTTCGCGGATCTGATCACGATGATGGTGGACGCAGATCTGGCGCTCGTGCGCCGCCAGACCAGCTGACCGGCCCGGAAGGGCCGACCCCGTACGCAGATGTACCTGGCGCCGGCAATGGCCACGATCTCGGCGGACCCGCTCGGCCTTCTGGTCGCTTTCGGCGCCGGCATGCTGTCGTTCCTCTCGCCGTGCGTCCTTCCTCTCGTCCCCGGCTATGTGTCGATGGTGTCGGGGCTGTCTGCGGCCGACCTCGAGAGCGCGGAGCGTCGCGACATGCGACCGGTGCTTGTCGGCGTCGCCGCCTTCGTCCTCGGCTTCACCCTCGTGTTCACCGCCCTCGGCGCCACCGTCTCGGCGCTCGGCAAGGTGCTCGCCGAGCACGAGCGCGCCTTCGAGATCGGTTCTGGGATCGTCGTGGGGCTCCTCGGGTTGTGGCTGGCCGGGATCGGAACCCCGGCGCTGTTCCAGCGCGAGCGCCGGTTCCACCCGCTTCCCTCGAAGCTCGGACCCTGGGCGCCCCTGGTCATGGGGATGGCATTCGCCTTCGGATGGACCCCGTGCATCGGACCGGTCCTCGGCGGGGTCCTGACCCTTTCGGCAGCACGGGCGACCCTGTTGTCCGGCGTCGTCCTTCTCGTGGCCTACTCGCTCGGCCTCGGGGTCCCGTTCATCGCGACGGGCCTCGCGTTCGGGCGTCTCACGGCGGTTATGTCCAGCGTGCGCGGGCGGCTGTGGCTGGTGGACATCGTCGCCGGGGTCGGGCTGATCGTCTTCGGGGCCCTTCTCGTGACCGACCAGCTCCACTGGGTCTCTTCCCTGGTGTCCGACGCCCTTCGTGACATCGGTCTGGGGCGGCTGACGGTGAGCTGACACAGGCCTCGGGCCGGGATTCGACGTGAAGGCACCAATCTCCGCCGGGCGGTCGCTTGGAATAGAGCCGGGGGTCGCTTGGAATAGAAGTGGGGGCCACCCGTAGCATGTGCGGTGGCCATGGCCCCTGCAGTGCTTCTCCGTACCGCCGTCGCGATGACGGGGCGGTTCCCGGCTCTTGCCGGCGTCGACCTCCGGGTCGACGAGGGGGAGGCCGTGGTCCTCACGGGTCCGAACGGAGCAGGCAAGACCTCGCTGCTGCGGGTGTGCGCGGGCCTGCTGCGGGTCACGAGCGGAACGGTGGAGGTTCTCGGTCACGATCTCGCAGACGACCCTGGAGCCGCCCGTCGTGAGGTCGCGATGCTCGGGCATGCCGCTGCGCTGTACGACGACCTGTCTGTGACCGAGAACGTCCGGTTCGCCGTGCGCGCCGCGGGTGGCGACCCCAGCAGCGTCGACGCGGCACTCGACCGTCTCGGGCTCGCCGGCCGGCTGTCTCGTAGCCCGGTCGGACGCCTTTCGGCGGGACAGCGAAAGCGCGTCGCTCTCGCCGTGGTGGTGGCGCGAAGAGCACGGCTGTGGCTGCTCGACGAACCTCACGCCGCTCTCGACGCCGCTGCGCGCAGCGAGCTCGCACGGCTGATCGCAGAAGCTGTCGAAGAAGGCGTCACGGTGATCTCGGCATCGCACGAGCCCGAAGCGTCGATGGAGATCGCCGATCGCATCGTGGCATTGGCGGGTGGCAGGGTCGTGGCCGACAACCGGCATCGCGACTCTGTCGCCGCGTCAGTGCCCGACACAGAACCCGACCTTGCGCCTTCTGGAATGGCCCCGGTCGTGGTCCCGATTCGCGGTGGGCCCAATGTGGCGTGACGCCGCATTGGTCGCGGGCAAGGACCTTCGCATCGAGATGCGCTCGCGCGTGCTCGTGAACCAGGTCGCGCCGTTCGGCGTCCTGGTGCTCGTGCTCTTCGCGTTCGCTCTCGGCCCGGACTCCCAGGACCTTGTCAGGGCCGCGCCCGGCGTGTTCTGGGTGGCGGTGCTCTTCGCCGGCCTTCTCGCCATCCAGCGCGCATTCGCCATCGAGAGCTCCGACGGCGCACGCGACGGCCTGCGCCTGGCGGGCCTCGACCCGGCGGGTGTGTTCCTCGGGAAGGCGGCCGCCGTTTTCGCCCAGCTCGTGGCACTCGAGCTGTTGCTCGGGGCCGGAGCGGTGCTGCTGTTCGGCGCGCGGGTGCACGACGCGTGGTCTCTCGTCGCGGCTTGTGCCGCCGGCACGGCCGGGCTCGCGGGCGCGGGCGTGCTCTACGGCGGGTTGGCGGCGGGGCTCAGGGTCCGCGAGACGCTCCTGCCGCTTCTCGTGCTCCCCGTGGTCGCACCGGTGCTCGTCGCCGGGACCAAGGTCTGGCAGGCGGCGCTCCGGACACAGACAGGGACTCCAGCATCCGGCGGATGGATGCCGCTGCTACTCGTCTTCGCTGTTGTGTACGTGGTGCTCGGCGTTCTGCTCTACGGAGTTCTGCAAGAGGAGGCCGAGTGACCGCACTGCTCGAAGCGCCGGCCGGCTCGGCGGCGCCGAATCGTCGCCTTCCTGCCCCGTGGAGCAAGCGCACCGTGTGGACGGTCCGCGCCATCGGCGCCGCCGCGTTGGTGTCGATCGCCGCGACGGTCTGGCTGGGCCTATGGGTCACCCCGCCCGACAAGGTGCAGGGAAACCTGGTCCGCCTCGTCTACGTCCACCCCCCGATCGCATGGGTGGCGCTCTACCTCTCCTTCGGCACAGCGTTCGTCGCGAGCCTGCTCTGGCTGTGGAAGCGGACGAGGAGCCCGTACTGGGACCGTCTCGCGGGGGCCGCCATGGAGGTGAGCGTGGTCTTCACCGCCCTCACCTTGCTCACGGGGTCCATCTGGGGACGGCCGACCTGGGGGGTCTGGTGGGCGTGGGACGCCCGGCTCACCTCTACCGCGATGCTGCTCGTGATGGAGCTCGGGTACCTGGCGATTCGCCGGGTCCAGGGCGATCTGCACGTCCGCGCGACGCTGTGCCGTAGCGGTGCTGATCACTGCGGTGGACGTGCCCATCGTGCACTTCTCGGTCGTCTGGTGGCACACCCTGCACCAGGGGGCCACCGTGCTCAATGCCAACCTGTCGCCGACGATCCACGGGTCGATGGCCTGGACACTGCTGCTCGGGTTCGTGGCCTTCACGCTCGCTTTCGTCTGGATGCTCGCCGTCCGTATGCGGATCGAAACCCTGTCCGACGCGCTCGAGGGTGTTTCGCTCGAGATCGCGCTCGGAGAGCGGTGGGCCGAAGGCTCGAGCGAGACTCCGGCCGCTGTCGGCCAGGGCGTCCGGGCACCCACGTGAGGTACATCGACGCCGGGTACGCGGCGGCCCTCGGAACCTTGTTCGCGTACGGGATGTCGCTCGTGGTGCGCAGGCGCCGTCTCGGCCGGCTCGCAGCAAGAGTTCCGGAGCAGAGCACCGAAGAGAACCGATGACGGCTCTCGACACCCCGAGCAATACAGGGAGCAAGCAAACAGGGAGCAACGACACGGGCAGCAAGCAGACCGGAGACGGGCCTGCGCGTTCGGACGCAGGCGCGGACACGCTCGACGCTGAGCGGCCCCTTCGCAGCGTGCGGACGCGAAAGCGCAAGGTGCGCCTTCTCGTTGCCGGTGCGGTGCTCGTCGGCGCGTTCGGCTACCTGCTCGTGGAAGGACTGACCAATTCGCTCAACTACTTCGAGACGGTCAACCAGGCGATCGCCATGCGCGCGACGCTCGGCACGCAGACCTTCCGCCTCGAGGGCCTGGTGGTCCCGGGCACGATCCACCCGACCTCCACCGGCGTGAACTTCACGGTGGAGTCGAGCGGCGTCAAAGAGCCCGTCGTCGAGACCGGTCAGCCCCCCCAGCTCTTCCAGCCCGACATCCCGGTGGTCCTCGTAGGACACTTTGCGGGCCCGTTCTTCGCGTCGGACCAGATCCTCGTCGACCACACCTCGCAGTACATAGCCGAATACCCGTCGAGAGTGACGGCCCCGAACGGGTCGATCGTCGGTCAGACGAAGAAGCAATCGGCGACCAGGCCATCGGCGCCGTGAGGTGAACGCTCTACTCGGCCATATAGGCGTACTGCTGTCGCTCTGCGCCGCGGTCGTCGGCGCAATCGTGTGCGTCACAGGGATCGCCAGGCACAGGGCCGATCTGCTCCGGTCCGCCGGCATCTACGCCGCGCTCTTGTTCGTGGGAGCGGTGCTCGCGACCGCCGCCATGGAGCGGGCCCTTGTGACGCACGATTTCTCGGTGGCCTACGTCGCGGCCAACTCGAGTCGCCAGACGCCGCTCCTCTACACGATCACCGGCATGTGGTCCGCCCTCGCCGGCTCGATACTGCTCTGGGGCCTGATCCTGTCGGGATACGTGGGTGCGGTGGCCGTGCGCTTCAGACGTTCGGCCTCGGACCCGCTGGTGGGCTGGGCGATGCTCGTCCTTTTCAGCGTGGCGGCGTTCTTCTTCGCTCTGATGGCCGGTCCGTCGGACCCGTTCAAGACGATCACGGGCACCATCCCGACAGATGGCCTCGGCCCGAACGTGCTGCTTCAGGACAACCCGCTCGTGGCATTCCACCCGCCGCTGCTCTACCTCGGTTTCGTCGGGTTCACGGTCCCGTTCGCATTCGCGGTGGCGTCCCTGGCGACCGGCAGGGTCCGCGAGACCTGGCAGGCGATGACCAGGCGGTGGACCCTGCTCGCATGGGCCTTTCTGACCGCCGGAATCGTCCTCGGTGCCTGGTGGTCCTACCAGGTGCTCGGTTGGGGAGGGTTCTGGGCGTGGGACCCGGTCGAGAACGCTTCGTTGCTGCCCTGGCTCTGCGCCACCGCATACCTGCACTCGTCGATCGTCCAGGAACGGCGCGGGTTGATGCGGGTCTGGAACCTGTCGCTCGTGATAGCGACGTTCTGCCTCACCATCCTCGGGACGTTCCTGAACGCGCTCAGGTGTCGTCCAGTCCGTGCACGCGTTCTCCGACTCGGACATCGGACCGCTGCTTCTCGGATTCTTCGGCGTCGTCCTTGCCGTCGGTCTGGGACTGATCGCATGGCGGGGCGATCGGCTACGTACGCCCGGGGGGATCGACTCGCCATTCAGCCGCGAGGGCGCGTTCGTGCTCAACAACCTGTTGTTCACCACGTTCGCGTTCATCGTGCTCTTAGGGACGGTCTTCCCGCTTCTCTACGAGGCGTTCAGAGGCCAGCAGGTAACCGTCGGTTCCCCTTACTTCGACACGATGACGGTACCGCTCGGGCTCGCGCTCCTCACCTTGATGGCCGTCGGGCCTGTGCTTCCGTGGCGCAAGACGACCGTGACGACTCTTCGCGACCGGTTGACCATCCCGGCATGCGCCGGTGTAGGGGTGGTCGTCGTCTGTGTCGCGGCCGGATTGCGCGGCCTCGCTCCGCTCGCCGCCTTCGGCTTGGGCTCGTGGGCCGCCGCCGCGAACATCCAACAGCTAGTGATCTCGGCGAGAGCCTCGCAACGTCACGGGAACGGAGCATGGCGCGGTCTCGTCGGCCGGGCCAACGGTGGGATGGTGGTCCACCTCGGGGTCGTGATGGTAGCGGTGGCCCTCGCGGCAGCCACCTCGTTCGGGCACCGCTCGGAGACGGTGCTGCGACCGGGTCAGACCGCGACCGTAGACGGCCACACCTTCGAATTCCTCGGATTGCGCAACGTGACGACGCCTGCATCTCAGGCGACACAGGCTCTGGTTAAGGTCGACGGAGGGGGAGTGTTCCACCCCGCGGTGACGTCGTTCGGCAGCAGTTCCGAAGCGGTAGGGACTCCGGCGATCGACTCAGGACTGAAAGACGACGTCTACCTGACACTCGACACGTTGCCCGTATCGCGGGGCGGTCCCGTCACGATCGGAGTGACGATCCAGCCGCTCGTCATGTGGCTTTGGGTGGGGGGAGGCGTCCTCATCTCGGGCTGCGTGCTGGCGGTTGTCCCGGTCGCTCGTAGGCGTCCGCGCCGTGGCACCCGTCCGCCGGTCGTTGCTGGGGACAGCTCAGGTTCGCCAGGCGACGAGGTCTACGAGCATCCGGCCGCCACCGAAGACGACAGGGCCGAGGGCGATGGGGCCGATGACGACCGGATCGGAGACCCGGTAGGAGTGCCGGTCCGGTGACCACCCGATCGGACGAAGTCATACAGCGTGACGAACAGCGCCGGGAAGTCCTCGAGCCGGCCGTGCCGCGCAGGCACACCGCGCGATGGGCCGCCGCAGCCGCCCTGCTCGTGACGGCCGCGCTGGTGGCGGTGCTCGCCACGAGGCCTCAAGCGGCCGACGAGGCGAGCTCTGCGCTCGTCGGGAAACCAGCTCCCGGCATAGCCGCAGGTCCCGAAGCAGCGGTGACGACGGTCGGAGGCCAGACCCTGCTGCTGTCGAGCCTGAAAGGTCGCTGGGTCGTGGTCAATTTCTTCGCGAGCTGGTGCCCGCCCTGCCAGGACGAAGAGCCCGAGCTCGTGTCGTTCGCCTACGACCATCGAGGGGCCGGACAGCCGGTGGTGCTCGGAATCGTCTACGACGATTCGGCGGGCAACGCCGGGTCGTTCCTTCGTTCGACCGGAGCGACCTGGACGGCAGTCGTGGATCCTGGGGGCCTCAAGATCGCATACGGGGTCACCGGTCCGCCCGAGACGTTCGTCGTCGCACCTGACGGCATGGTGGAAGCGCATTACATCGGGCCTGTCACCGAATCGTGGTTGAACCAGGTGATCGCAAGTGGCACGGCGGCGGGTCTCTGACGTGCGGGCCGGAGACATGCGGGCCGGAGACGTACGGGCCGGAGACATGTGGGCCGGAGACATGCGGGCCGGAGACGGGGAGTCCGAGACGAACAAGGCCGCGACACGACGGGGCAGCGGAGGATGGCGCAACGCCTTGTGGGCGGTCCTCGGAATCGCGCTCGTATGCGCTCTCGTGGTGGGAGCGTCGGGACGCAGTGCGCCTTCGACCCCGACGCAGCGCGCGGGAGCTCTCGACGCGGAGCTCCGCTGCCCGAGCTGCGACGACCTCTCGGTCGGCGGACTCGTCTGCCGCGTCTGCGGTCGCGATCCGCCAGCTCGTGCTCGCCGACGCGGAAGCCGGCATGTCCGACTCCTCGATCGTGTCCTACCTGCAGAGCCGGTATCCGGGAATCGCGCTGCGGCCTCCTGCGAGCGGATTGGAGGGCCTCGTCTGGTTTGCCCCCTTGGTGGCCTTCGCGTTGGCGATCTGCGTGATCGGCGCTGTGTTCTGGCGAAGGCAGCACGCGGCGACACCCGCGGTGCCGGCGGATGACGACCGCAAGCTCGTGGCGGATGCGCTCAGGGCTTCTCAGAGCGGGGCGCGGCTGTGAGTCGTTCAGGTCTCCGCGACGCGCGCAGGGGGGTCGAGGCTCGCAACGACCAGCTCGAGACCGAGCGCGACTTCTTGTTGAAGTCGCTGCAGGACCTCGAAGAGGAGCACGAGAAGGGCGACGTCTCGGATGACGACTACGAGCGACTTCACGACCGGTACACGGCTCGCGCCGCCGAGGTGCTGCGCGCGATCGCGCAGCGAGACGGCGCACAGCGAGACGGCGCACAGCGAGACACCGGGTGGGAAGACGGCCGGCCGGGCCTCCCCGATGACGGGGGTGCCGGTCGCTCACCGAAGGCGACGGCCGCTGCAGCAGATCCACTGTCCAGCCGGACACTCACCGAACCGTCCAGGAAGGCTGGAAGGACCAAACGCAAGAGCCCGCTTCTCGTCGGGGGGATCATCTGCCTCGTCACCGGCGTGACGGTGGCTCTCGTGGTGTCCGACACAAGTGCGCGGTTGCCGGGCAACACGGCGTCGGGCGGTGTCACGTTGGCGCCCGGACAGCAAGAGCAGCGCGAGCTGTCACAGGCGGGCGTGCTCCAGCAAGAGGGCCAGTACAGCCAGGCTCTCGCGCTCTACGAGGAGGTCCTCTCTCAGGACCCCGGCAATTCCGGAGCCCTCTCTGAAGCAGGCTGGCTCGAGTTCGAAGCAGGGATTCTGGGCGGCAACGAGAAGAGTCTCGAGCAGGGCGAGTCGAACGAGCAGAGCGCAGTAGCGGCCGACCCGGGGCTCCCTTCCGCGCGCGCTTATCTGGGGTCGATGTATTTCATCGAAGGAGAATTGGCTCAGGCGGTCGTCCAATACGGCGAGTTCCTCGCGGACAAGCCGACGGCAGCGGAGATGAGCCCGTTCCTTCCCGACATCAAAAAGGCGTTCTCGGAGACGACGACGCCCCTGCCCGCTATCGCCGGCGAGAATTCGGCTTCTCGAACGTCGGGGTCTCAGAAGCCGGCGAAGAAGAAGTGAGTCGCATCCCGGCTGTCTGGGCGACGCCGTTCGGTTCAGTCCAAGCCGGGTCCACTTCAGTAGGTTTCCATCCCGTAGCTTTTCCGTTCGTAGTCGGTCAGATTCAGACTGATGCATGAGACTCCGTTTTGATGAGTCTCATGGGGCCTGTTCTACCCTTCGGACACGACTTCGCGAAGAGTCGTCATGTAGGACGTGCAGATGACCATGACGGTGTCTGGGTCCATGGCGCGCTCTAGCGCCCGAACTGCCATCTGAATACCGACCTGGCCGCGACGACGAAACAGTTCGTTCATGTATGTCATCGCGCGACGTGTGGGTGCACCCGCCGTGGTGTCGGACATGAGCGTCGACAGCGTCGTGCCGACTGCATTGGGGTTCGTCGTCTGCATGATCCGGAAGACGTCGACTGCATCCTTGTCAATGACTCGGTCTTGGCGCTCGTCAGTTGTGCGATCATGGATCTTGTGGGCCTTGGCAACCAGTAGTGCTGCTGACCCTGCCACCTCGACTTCAGCTGTGCGCCGATCGCTCGGGTCCAACGCGCTTATCTGCATCGGCGAATGGTCTACCAGTGCGGCCTCCAAGCCAATCAGCTTGCGTGCAGCTCGACTGCCGTGGGAACCGAGGCGTGCACCTCGTCGCCCCGCGAAAGACGCGGCCGCCTGCGGAACGATGAGATCAACGGGAATGAGATCGCGCCGACCTTCGACGACGACCTCTTTGACCCAGATCCCCGGCTCCTCATGGCCCTCGGGCCTCAACTCCAACTCGAAATTGGCATCGCGCATAGCGTCTTCGAGTTTGGGATCTTCACCCAGCAACGAGGGGTTGATGGCCAGGTCCGCGTCGTGTGTGTACGGAGCAATGGCGAGATCTGATTCGCCGGTGCGCATATATACGGCCTGGGCACCAGCGAGGATGACAGCCTTGCCGTGCGGTGCAAGGGCAAACAAAGCATCAAGAAGAACGCCTCGTGCTGCCATGTATCGGGGATCGACTTCAGCCATCAGGTTTGCGTAGCTTCGTCGCGGAGAACTGACAACGATTGAGAGCGCCACTGAGCTTCGTTCTCTTCCATCCAAGACACCAGGGCCTGACCCTCAGAGGGCATTCGTCCATTTCCGGTGAGGCAATCAGCCGCAGTTTGGGAGATAGCGGCATAAGTCAAACCGCTTTCGTTCCGTGTCCGATCCCACACCACGGGATCGAACGGTTGAAGCAGTACGACGTTGCCCCCCTGATCAGCTGGAAGTAGTCCGCATGACGAGACAAACGAGCTCGGATCGGCGCAGTACAGGACCAGAAGTGCTGGCGCAGCAACCGGTGCTACGCGGACGGCTGAGAAAGATCCGGTAACGACTACTGTGGTCGGGGGCGGAATTGTGGGAATTCGATTCAGAAGTTCATCGGGTCCTTGCGTTGCAACGAATGACGAGGCCTCGTTCGATTTGAAGACTGTGTACGTCTGGGTCCACCGATTCAATAATGCGGAGATGTCGACCGACGTGACCTGGCCTCTCCGACCGCGCTCGATCAGTGCATCGTCGTCCAAAGAGTCCAGTAGGCGTGACACATAGCCAGGTGCCAAGCCGGTGGCTACGGCGATCTGACTGACTCCGTATGGAGGATCGACATCGAGGACAAGGCGGACAAGGCGCCCCGCCTTCGGTCCCTTGAGGCGAGCTGCTCCGCGGGAGCGGGTGATGGGTTCCTGCTAGCACCTTTGCTCCTGATGAAGAGAGGCGGATTGCTCAGCGCGATGCGGGCGTTGCCGGTCAGATCGAGGTAGTTGATCTCGTCGGCGGCCAGAACCTCCTGGGCGCGCTCGCTCAGCCATGGGGCTACGACGAGGATCGGATAGCCCGAATTGAGGAGGCGGAGCTGGCGGGCGAGGCCGAACTGGAAGCGCTCGGCGTCCCTGGGAGTAAAGGTGGACTTTGCCTCGACGAGAAGATTTGTCCCCAGCCCCTGGGGTGCGTTGAGGCTGACGAGGGCATCGATCACCCTGGAGGGACGCGTGGGGTCCTGAGACGCGAAGGTCTGGCTCGTGGAGTCGATCTTCCACGAGCCGGGTAAATTCGCCCGCAACCAGGCAACAGCCGCTTCGATCAGGTCTCTTTCCTCTAACGGACGATTTGCTGGCATCGTAAACACGCTTCCCTAGGAGAAATTTCTTATACTAGCCTAGTTTGCTAAATCAGCAAACTACTAGGAATGGGAAAAGATTCTCTAGATCAGGTCTTGGACAGCTCGCAGGACTCGTCCCTGACCCCTGCAGGTTCAGGTCCGTAACGCCCTCAACTCCGAGACAGCTCGCGCAAAGCCGGTCCGAACGCTTTGGCGTCGTCGTCGGTGGAGGACCATCCGACCGAAAGACGGAGCGAGCGATCGGCGTCTGCTCCCATCGCCTCGAGCACCGGTGACGGCGCGAGGGATTCGGACGCGCACGACGATCCCGAGTGAGCGGCGATGCCGGCACGGTCGAGCGCGAGCAGAACCGGCTCCGCCTCGACTCCTTCTATGCCGAGAGCGACGATGTGGGGGACTCGACGAGAAGCGTCACCGAGCACCTTCACGCCGTCTACGGCCGTCGCGGACCAGATCATCTTCTCGGTGAGCGACAGGGCCCGCTCCGACTCGCCGTCCAGGCGGCCGGGTTCGCAAAGAGCCTCTGCGGCAGCGCCGAACCCGATGGCGGCAGGCAGGTTCTCGAGTCCGGCCCGTCGCGCACGCTCCTGGTCGCCTCCGATCACGAATGGGGAGAAGCGCAACCCCCTCCGCACGACGAGCGCGCCGATGCCGGGCGGTCCCCCCAGCTTGTGCGCGCTCACGGACACCAGATCGGCGCCCAGTTCGTCGAGATCGAGCTTCATGTGCCCTACGGCGGCCGCGGCGTCCACGTGCACCAGCACGCCGTGGCTTCGGCAGACCGCAACGACCTCTTGGACGGGCTGAAGGGTGCCGACTTCGTGGTTGGCGGCCTGGCAGTGCACGAGAGCGAGCGGCATCCCGGCGTCGCTCGCGAGCACGACGGCCTCTTCGACTGCCTCCGGAGATATACGGCCGAGACCGTCGACGGGCAGGGTGACTACGGGTGCCAGGCGCTCGGATGCCTGGCGAACGCTGGAGTGCTCCACTCCCGCCGACGCGACCGGCATGCCGGGATGCGCCCGCGTCGCCGCCCAGACGGCCGCATTCACCGACTCGGTGGCGCCCGGAGGTGAACACGACCTGGCGGGGTCTGGTCCCGAACAAGGCGGCCACCTGGTCTCGCGCGCCTTCGAGCGCGAATCGGGCGGCACGGCCCTCCTCATGGACGCGCCCGGGGTCGCGCGGCAGCGGCGCCTTCGAGCCACGAGACCATCGCAGTGACCACTTCGGGGCGAGGAGGGGAGGTGGACGCGTGGTCCAGGTAGTGACGGGTCACACGCGCCCGCATCCGTCGTCACGCGTCCCCGTCATGCTGGTGCCGTGCCGGTGCCGGCGGCAGTCAGCGGCCGGCTCAGACGAGGGCTGCGCAGGCGTCGTCGCCTCGTGCCCTGCTCGAGAGCACGACCTGTGTGGCACCCTGCACCATCTCGCCGCAGAGCCCGGCGAGAAGCCCGCGGACCATGCCGCGGTCCACCGCACAGATGACCGGGTGAGCAGAAGCCGCCTCACCGAACGGGCATTGCTCCGCGATCACTGCGGTGGCCGTCCCCCTGTCCTCTGCGTGGGCGGCGAAGCCCTGGGCGGTCAGTGCGTCCGCCACGGTGTGCATCGCCGCTCGCAGGGAGCGCTGGCCTTCGCCCGGCTCCATGCGTTCGGCGAGAGCTCGTCCGTACTTATCCCCGACGCGTTCAGCCATCCTCTCGGCCTCGTCAGGCCCGAGCAGGGTTAGAGCCTCGCCGAGTAGCGAGACGAGCAGGTCGTCGCGACGGCCGAGCATCTCGACGGTCGGGTCAGAACCTCCGCCGTCCGCAGCTCTGTAACGCTTCGAGGGCCTGCCCGCACCTGCCGAAGGCGGTCGTTCGAGAGAGACCTCGAGATATCCACCCGCCGCCAGCCGGTCGAGATGGTGCCTTGCGACGTTCGGGTGAAGCGAGAAGACGGCGGCTACCTCCGATGCCGTCGTACCGGGAGTCGACCGGACGTGGAGATAGATCTCGCGGCGTGTGGGATCCCCGAAAGCCGCCGTGACGGCCGCGACGGCGGCAGAGAATCGACGATCGGAGGGTCCCGGCGCGTTCGGGTCGTCCGTACCAGAAGCTCCGGGCTCGTCTGGATCGGACACAAGATCCTCTTCTGCGCTGCCCCTCGCGGAGCCCGCGCCGGCTACCACATGCACACCGCTAGTCTACCGGCAGGCGGCCGGACGCCCTGGTCGTGAGGGATATCGGTCCGGCTCGCGACCCGTAGCTGCCTGCTGGAGGAGTCCTTGAGCCCGTCCGAAGCCGACGTCCGGCTCGCTGTTGGAACCGTAGAGGACCCTGATCTTCGCCGCGGGCTCGGTGAGCTCGGGATGGTCGGGAGGGTCGAAGCGAACCGTCGCCGGACGAGCGTGGAGGTCCTCGTGCCGGTGCAGGGCTGGTCCGGGGCAGGCGAGCTCGCCGACCGGGTACGAGCCGAGCTGAGCGCGCCACGCGATGGCGGGGTCGTGGCCCGATCCACACGTGGATCTGCGACTGATGACCGACGACGAGCGCGCAGAGCTGCTCAGGCGCCTTGCTGCTCCACGCGGAGGTGAGCCGCCGCGTGGGGTCATGCCGGCCGGCGCGAAGCTGCCGCATGCGCACGGAGGCGCGCCGGGGCCGCTCGGCCACGAGGAGGGCCGGCCCAACCGCTTCATGATCCCAGGGTCGCGTACCCGGGTGATCGGAGTGTCCTCGGGCAAAGGCGGCGTGGGGAAGTCCTCGGTCACGGTCAATCTGGGGGTCGCTCTCGCGGCCATGGGCCGCGAGGTCGGGGTGCTGGATGCCGACGTTTACGGCTTCTCGGTGCCCGGGATGCTCGGGGTGGACCGCGATCCGGCTGCGATCGACGACCTGCTCGTGCCGCCGGTGGTCCACGGGGTGCGCGTCCTGTCGATGGGTTTCTTCGTTCCCGACGACCAGCCCGTCATTTGGCGGGGCCCGATGCTCCACAAGGCGCTCGAGCAGTTCCTCGTCGACGCGTACTGGGGCGAGCCCGACTACCTGCTCATCGACATGCCGCCTGGAACAGGCGACGTCGCCTTGTCGCTCGGTCAGTACCTGCCGCGGACGGAGGTGGTCGTGGTCACCACACCTCAGCTCGCTGCGCAGAGGGTCGCCCAGCGCTCCGCGCTCGCAGCGCGGACCTTGAAGCTCCCGGTGCGCGGAGTCATCGAGAACATGTCGTGGTTCACCGGCGACGACGCGAAGCGCTACGAGCTGTTCGGTGCCGGCGGAGGCGAGGAACTCGCCAGTTCGCTCGGTGTCCCACTGCTCGCCAAGCTCCCCTTGGTCCCAGAGCTTCGCCAAGCCGGCGATGTCGGCGTGCCGGTCGCGATCTCGGACCCCGACGGCGAGGCGGCTCGCTCGTTTCGCGAGCTCGCCGAAAAGGTGGATTCGCTCGGGCCCTCGCGGATCTACAGAAGCGAGCTGGCTGTCCACTGAAACGCCGGAGACTGACCTTCTCGTGCGGCTGCGGGGGTCGGTGCGTGACCACGGCGGATCACGCTGAAACAAGTGCCTCGGTGACGACATAGACAGATCGGCGACTCCAACCCGGGAACGGAGCTGAATGTCTGTGGGCGAGGCCGAGCGGCGTTTTCGAGCTCTCTACGGATGGGCGCGCCCGCGCCTGCTTGCGTACGCACTCCGCCGGACAGCCTCGCCGGAGGATGCGGCCGACGTGGTCTCCGAGACGTTCGCGATCGCCTGGCGGCGACTGGACGATGTCCCCGAAGGCGAGGGCGGCATGTTGTGGCTCTACGCGACGTGCCGCCGGGTGATCGCAAATCACAGCCGCCGCGAGACACGTCGCACCGAGCTCACACGACGAATGGGCAGCGAGCTCCGTGCTGTGGTCTCCGACCCTCTCGACGCCGGGCCCGACGAGCTGCTCGCAGTCCGCGCTCTTCAGGACCTCGGCGAAGACGACAGGGAGATCCTGATGCTCGTCGGTTGGGAGGGGCTCGGCGGAGCGCAACTCGCGCGTCTGCTCGGATGCTCACCCACCGCCGCGCGGATCCGGCTTCACCGGGCCCGGGCGCGCCTCGTGAGAGAAATGGAACGGCTCGGACTCGTCACGAAACAACAGCGCGCATCTCGACATTCACCAATTCGAGAACCAGTGCCGACAGAGACGCCGAAGGAGGCGTGAAAGCGATGAACAAGATCGACCGTCAGCTGCGCACCTTGGACCCGGTTCGTCTGTCCGAGGTCGAGGCCGTGTCGTCTCATCCGGTATTCGATGAGCTTCTCGACGACATCGTGGCGAGCCCACAGGACGCCCCGGCAACCGCGACCGCAACATCCAGGCCTGCAACATCCAGGCCTGCAACATCCGGGCCTGCGACATCCGGGCCTGCGACATCCGGGCCTGCGACATCCGGAATCGCAGGGCACGACGATGCGGTCGTCCTACGGCTCGAATCCGCCGAGCTCGGACGGCGTCGGCATCGCGGCCACCGACGGTCCGTTGCCGCGATGACCGGAATCGCCGCCGCGCTGTTGGTCGTGGCTGTCGTCGCAGTGCAATCCCCCGGCCGCTCAACGCGTGCCGGTTCGAGCAGAGCTACCACGGGCCCGGCGGTCTCAAAGGGTCCGGTCGCCGCCCCCAAGTGGCGGCTCGTGAGTGACGTCGATCCGTCGTGGCAGACGGTGCCGGCGCTCGGGTTCGTTCCGGGTCTGTTTCTGACCTGCCCGAGCACGACCACGTGCTATGTCGTCAACCTTCAACTTCAACAAGACGCGCCAGGGACGTACGACCAGATCGCGATCACCCATGACGGCGGCGAGACCTGGCACCAGTCCGATCTGCCGGTCACTTTGTCCGACGCCACCGGACTCGCCTGTGTGGACGCCGACACGTGCGCCGCTCTGGGTATCGACGCATCAGGCAACTCGACATTCCTCGAGACGACCGACGGCGGGGAAACATGGGCAACGGTCGCCGGACCGAGCCAGCTCACCTCGACCATCGGCGTCACAGCGATGGCCTGCGCCAGCGCGGACTCCTGCGTCGCTGTCGCCTCGGACCCCGGCGGTCAGTCGGGTGAGGCTCTTTCCTTCGTGACCGATGACGGAGGCGCTTCGTGGACCAACTCGGATCTCCCCACGGACTTCGTCCCCGGCGGACAACGCGCGATCCAGTGCGTCTCGGCGACAGATTGCGTCGTCAGTGGCTTCTACCAGTCACCCGACGGAAGCTCCGGGATCCCTCCCGGCACGATCGTCTACACCCTGGACGACGGCGCAACGTGGGCTTCCGCGACCCTGCCGTCCGGGCCCGGTCCGCTCAGCTCGGTGTCGTGCGGAGACCCTACGGATTGCGTCGCGAGCTTCTTCGGTGACGACGGGTCCTCGACCGAGATCCTTGCCTCTACCGACGGAGGTCAGTCGTGGTCGGAGGCCAATGCATCGGGCCTGCCGGCTGCGTTCGTCACCGGCGTCTCGTGCCCTACGGCTTCGGTGTGCTGGGCCGGGGGGTTGAATAGGGCTTCGGGCGGGTCGGCCGGCTCGGGACCGATCGCCATCAAGCTTGGTCCTGATGCCGAGGGCGTCGTGGCGTCGACGGCAGACGGCGGTCAGACGTGGCAGAGCGCGCAATTGCCGGAGGGAGTCCTAGCGGTGCTGGACATCACCTGTCCGAGCGGCACGAATTGCTACGCCTTGGCGATCCAGAGCCCATCGCCGGGAGCGCAAGCCTCGTTCGTGCTTCTCGCCTACGGCAGCTGAGTCGGCGATGTGGCCCACGTCGCATTGCGTTCGCAACGAGGTCAGCGTCTCCGCCAGTCCTCCACGCCGCGCGGCAACCGGTCGGGATCCCATCCGAGCTCCGATATCGCGGTCGCCATGGCGAAACGGTCCGTCATACCTGCCACGTACGCGACAGCGGTCCTTCGTGCGGCCTCGCTGCCGGCCAGCACTCCCGCCTCGCGCACCGCAGGGATGGAGTTGGGCCGATCCGCGAAGTGCTCGACGAGCGCACGGAGGACCTCGACCACGGCGACTCCCTGCGCGACGGAGGCAGGGCGCAGGTAGATCCGTTCGTAGTCGACGCGCCTGAACGCCTCGAGCGCCTCGGCGAGGTCCCCGTCCATCGACACGCGACCGGTGGCCGCCGTAGCGGCGACGACACCGTGGATGAATGCACCCAGCTGCTTGGAACGTTCGCTCCCGCAGCGCTTCTCGACTTCCAAAGGGAGCATGTCCGGGGTGACGATCCCTGTCGAGCAGGCGTCCTCCCAGTCGTGACATACGTACGCGATCCGGTCGGCCCAGCTGACCACCTCGCCCTCCGGCGTCGCAGGGGCCGGTCGCGACCACGAGTGGTTGCGGATCCCGTCGAGTGTCTCCTCACACAGATTGAGTCCTGCGAGCGACACGTCTGCGCCCCACACCGCGTGGTCGAAGCCATCGGGCAGGAAGCACGCGAGTGCGTCCTCGCTCGCGTGGCCGGCAGGTCCGTGCCCGCAGTCGTGGCCGAGGGCGACAGCTTCTGCGAGCGTGACGTTCAGACGAAGGGCGCTCGCGATCGACGTGGCCACCTGAGCGACCTCGAGAGCGTGGGTGAGCCGTGTCCGCTGATGGTCCTCGGGAAAGATGAACACCTGGGTCTTGCCGGCGAGGCGCCTGAAGGACGTCGAGTGCAGGATCCGGTCGCGGTCGCGCTCGAAGCACGTCCGCCACTCGTCGGGCTCCTCTTCGATCTTGCGCCTACCGCCACCATGCGATCTGGTGGCCCCGGGGGCGAGCAGGGACTCCTCGAACTCCTCGCGCCCGCTGCGGGTGAGGACGAACGCCCCGGGAGCCGTGCCGCCGCTCGTGGACCGGTCGCCCTGGCCCGTGGTGTACCCGACCTGCGCCTTCGAGTCCGAGTGAGCGGTCCGAGTCCCCCCGACGGCGGTGTGCCCGGCCATGGTCGCGGCCCACTGCCTGCTGCGTTCGGACTCGGTCAGCGCCTCGGACTCGGGCCGCGAGCCTCCTCTGGCCTCGGCCGGTACGGGTTCGACGGTCCCCACGGGTCACCTCCTGGTGGGATCGAGCGGGACGGGCATGCAGCCGCATCACGGGCTTCCCAAGCTTCAAGTGTGGCCCACCGCTGTATCGTCATCGGAACATCACCTCGGAACGTCGCTCAGATGTGCGGGCGACGGCCGCGATCTGGCAAGTGCCGACCGAAGGAGCGACGAAGTGGACGTGCGGATAGGGATCGTCCAGACCATGAAGGAGCTCGAGGTCGTCATGCCCGACGACGCGGACCGCAGTCAGGTCGTCGGCGAGATCGAGTCGACCCTCGGCGATTCCGACGGGGTCCTCCGGCTCACGGATCGGCGGGGGCGGCTGGTGGTCGTTCGCGTCGACCGCGTCGCGTACGTGGAGGTCGGGGCCCCTGAGGCCGATCGCAGGGTGGGCTTCGGAGCACCCTGACAGCCATTGGCCCAGTTGGGCCCGATTCTGTAGCGGTCAGCCCGCAGATGCCGGCTCTGCTGGACCGGCGCCTCGTCTTCGTGACCGGCAAGGGCGGGGTCGGCAAGACCACGGTGGCCGCCGCGCTCGCGTTCCTGGCGGCCGAGCACGGCAGGCGCACGCTCGCGTGCGAGTTGGACGCGAAGGGAGACCTTGCCTCGTTCTACGAGACGGGGCCTGCGACGTTCGCGGGACACGACGTGTTCCCGGGGCTCCGCGTCATGTCGATGGACACAGAAGCGTCGCTGCGCGAATACCTGAAGTTGCAGCTCCGGATTCCCATCGTCGGCCGGATCGGTCCGCTTGCGCCGCGCATTCGACTTCGTGGCGACCGCTGCTCCTGGAGTGCGCGAGATCCTGACGGTAGGAAAGCTCTGCTACGAAGTCCGTGAGAAGCACTACGACATCGTCGTCGTGGACGCGACCTCGACCGGGCACATCATCGGCCAACTCGCCGCGCCACAGGCCATCAACCAGCTTGTGAGGGTCGGGCTCATACGGCTCCAGACCGACTGGATGCTCGACATCCTGTCGGACCCGGCCTCAACGGGCCTCGTGATCGTGACGACTCCCGAAGAGATGCCGGTCAACGAGACGATCGAGCTCGCGGGACGCCTGCGCGAGGAGACCACGGTCGAGCTCGCTTCCGTGGTGGTCAACCGGGTCCTGCCCGAGCTGTTCGGCCGCTCCGAGGAGCAGGTGTTCGAGACGCTCTGTACCCCCGAACCCGAAGCGGCTCTCGGCCGCCTCGTGGGCGACGACCCCGAGCCTGTCCTCGAGGGAGCCCGGCTCGCCGTTCGACTGCGCCGCACGCGGGCCTGGCATCTCGACCGCTTGAGGGCGGGGATCGACCCGGCTGTCCCCATGTTGTTGCTGCCGATGCTGTTCACTCGCGGCTACGGGATGCGGACCACCCGCCAGATCGCACGCGCGCTGTCGGAGGAGCTCGGATTCTGATGCCCCGCTCGGACGGCCCAGGCAACGGCGCACGCGCTGGCCGACGCGATAGCCCACGCGACGGCTCACGCGATGGCCCACGCGATGGCCCACGCGATGGCATTGCCGACGTTCCGGAGCACAAGACTCGGGCTGGGTCAGGCAGAGCACCGCGATCCGGCAGTGCACAGAGTCAGGGACGCCAGCGAGGTCGAGACCCTTCGCCGATGGCGGGCGGTTCGCTCGACGGGTTGCTCGCGTCGCGCGAGATCGTGGTGGCCTGCGGGCCCGGAGGCGTCGGCAAGACCACGACCGCGGCGGCCGCGGCCGCCATGGCCGCGTGGCGGCACGGGGGAAAGGTCCTCGTGCTCACGATTGACCCGGCGCGCCGGTTGGCGGACGCGCTCGGGCTCGAGGGGATCGGCAACCGCGAGAGCCGTGTACCCGACGAAGCCTTCGTACGCGCCGGTGCGCGCCCGCGCGGCGAATTGTGGGCTGCGATGCTCGACACGAAGGAATCGTGGGACGCGCTCATCCGCATGCACGCGCCCGACGAGCGCACCCGTGACGAGATCCTCTCCAACCCGCTCTACTCGCAGATCTCGTCACGCTTCGTCCAGAGCCACGACTACATAGCAATGGAGCGGCTGTACGAGATACACGCAGAAGGCGACTACGACCTGATCGTCGTGGACACTCCTCCTACGCGCAACGCCCTCGACTTTCTCGACGCCCCCGAGCGCATGGCCGAGTTCTTCTCGAGCCGGCTTCTCAGGTGGCTGATCGTCCCCTATCGCTCGCGTCTCGTGAATGTCGCTTCGCGGCCCTTCTACCAGATCGCCGACAGGATCCTCGGCACGCAATTCCTGGGTGACATCTCGCAGTTCTTCATCTTGTTCCAGACGATGTACGACGGGTTCATCGAACGCGCCCAGTCGGTCGGCAGGCTTCTCGCCGACCGCCGCACCACCTTCATCGTCGTCGCGACGCTGGAGGCCGCACCTTTACGCGAGGCGCAGGTGTTCGTGAGGGAGCTTGGACGGCGTGATCTCCACGTCGGCGCGGTCGTGCTCAACAAGGTCTTGCCCGAGTACCTCCGCGACCCGTCGGGCCGGCAGGTCGCCGAGAGGCTGAAAGACGGTGCCGAGGCCATCGCTGAGAAGCTGGCCACGGACCCGAGCCTCAACGGCGTCGATGTTGCGCCTCTAGCTAGGGTGCTCGGCGAATTGGGCTCGAGCTATCTCGACTACAACGTGGTCGCCCAGCGCGAGGCCGAGCAGCGGGCGGAGATGGCGAACGTGCCGGACGTGCTCGTGAGCGTGCCTTTCTTCGACACCGACGTGTACGACATGGAGGGATTGTTGCGTCTCGGCGAGCAGCTCTGGAGCTGACCGTGCTCGACTACCACCTCCATCTGTGGCCCCACGGCCGAGCGCGACACCGCCCCCACGGTCGAGCACGTGGCGGAGTACTGCGACCTCGCGCAACGCGCGGGCGTGTCGGAGATCGCCCTCACCGAGCACCTCTTCCGGTTCGTGCAGGCCGATCACCTTCTGCGGGGTTTCTGGGACGACGAACCGGACGCCGCGCTTCGGGCGTCGATGGTCGCCTACTGGGACGAGCACGCGAGAGCCGACCTCGACGCGTACGTGGAGTGCGTGCTCGAGGCAAAGGCGCAGGGTCTGCCCGTGGTGCTCGGGCTCGAGGTCGACTACTACAGGGGCCGCATGCAAGATGTCGAACGGCTTCTCGCCGGGTACCCGTTCGACGTGCTTCTCGGTTCGGTCCACTGGATCGGCGTGTGGCGGTTCGACGACCTGAGCGACGAGGTGTCGATGGACGAGTGGTCTGTCCGCGACGTGGACCGGGCATGGGACGACTACACGCTCGCGATGGAGGAGCTCGCCGCGTCGGCTACCTGCGACGTGCTCGCGCACCCCGATCTCATCAAGGTCGCCGGCTTCAGGTCGGGGGCGCCCGAAGAGTGCTTCGACCGGCTCGCCGAAGCTGCGGCGAAGTCGAAGATGGCGGCCGAATGCTCGTCGGCGGGACTGAGAAAGCCGGTGGGCGAGGTCTATCCGGCCCCACCTCTGTTGGAGCGTTTCGCGGCAGCCGGAGTTCCGTTCACCACGGCTTCCGACGCGCATCGCCGCGAGCACGTCGCCGACCGGTCGTCGGAGCTCTCTGCGTTGTTGTCCGCGGCAGGGGTCGGATCGCTCCAGGCCTACTCGAAGAGACAGCCATCGAGCGTCCCGCTCTTGTCGGAAGGTTCGGACCTGTGAGCGCCTCGCGCGATATCGACGTCGGGGCGGGGGAAGTCGGGGCGGATTGCCGCGACCACGTGCTTCGTCTTCTCGGGACGTGGGCGGTGCTGTCGGACCTGTCGTTCTCCGACTTGTTGCTCGTGACCCCCCAAGATGTCGCCGGGGGGACCGTGCTCGAGGTCATCGGGCAGGTGAGGCCGGCCACGAGCGCAACGCTGGTTCGCGCGCGGACCTCGTGGGCGAGTCGCTCAGGCTGCGCGAATGGCCCGCGGTCGCGCACGCGCTCGCGAACAGCGAGATCGAATGGGGACTTGCGAGCCTGGCGTCATTCAACCCGGCGCCGTACCAGGCGTTGAGCGAGTACGAGACCGGGCAGGTTCCTTCTGTCTCTGAAGAAGCCCGGCTGGAGTGCGTTCCTGTTCGCTGCGGCGAAACCGTGGCAGCGGTGTTGATCCGGGTGTCGACGATCGAGCAGCGCCGGCGTGCGGGACGCCTCGAGCGGACCTACAACCAGCTCTACCAACGGCTCGCAGCCATGGTGGCCGACGGTTCTTATCCGTTCTCCGGAGAGGAGACGCCCACCGAGGATGCGCCACGCGTCGGTGACGGGCTGGTCGTCGTCGAGACCGACGGTTCGATCCGGTTCGCATCACCGAACGCGATGAGCGCGCTGCACCGCATGGGAGTCAACTCAACGGTCGACAACCACACCCTTTCAGAGCTCGGCGTGGAAGAGGGTGCGGTAGCTCGAGCTCTGTCCACCGGACGGCCCGTCATCGAGGAGATCGAGCGGAGGCCCGACGTCATAGTCCTGGTCCACTGCATCCCGTTGCTCGACGGCACGAACGTCACCGGCGGGATGGTTCTTCTTAGAGACGTGACGGACCTGCGGCGCCTGGACCGCCTACTTCTCACCAAGGACGACGGCGATACGCGAGGTTCACCACAGGGTCAAGAACAATCTTCAGACCATCTCGTCGCTTCTACGGTTGCAGGCGCGCCGTCTGGAACCCGGTGAGGCGCAAAAGGCCTTGAGTGAGGCCGAGCGACGCGTGAGATCGATCGCCGTCGTGCACGAAGTGCTGTCCCGCGACCCCGGTGACGAGGTCCCGTTCTCCGACATCGTGGTTGCGCTCGTCCGGATGGCCGAGGATTCGGTGGTCGGCCCCGGCGAGATCGAGATCCGCGTAACGGGCGATCTCGGTGAGGTCGGCGCCGGGATAGCGACCCCTCTGGCGGTCGTCATCGCCGAGCTGATCCAAAATGCGCTCGAGCACGGTTTTCGACGCGACGACAGCGACGGTGAAGCGGATGGAGCGGATGGACGGCCGGGTGCGCCGGGAGTGCCGGGCCACGTCGACCTGGTGCTCGAGAACGACGGCTCGTCACTTCACATACAGGTGCGCGACGACGGCGTCGGCCTGGCGACGGGCTTCGACGTCCATGCGACGAACACGCTCGGGCTCTCGATAGTGCGTGACCTCGTCGAGAGTCAGCTGGGCGGGACGATCCAGATGACCAGCCGCGGCGGAACAATCGTTGACATCACCATTCTCGGCGATCCGGGCGCGCCCGATCACGCCTGGTGACCCACGGCCTCTGAGGAGAACGCAACGAGAGTGCGCCGCAGGTCAGCCGTAGCTCTGGCTCTGTCCGTCTCCGATGACTCTCACGACAGCCGGTGTCTCGATCTCGTTTTGGTCCGTGAGCGCTCCCGACCTGATCGAGGCTTCGGCCCCGCGCAGAGCGCCCTCCTTCGGGTGCGGTCCAGCGCCGTCGTCATGTGACAGCCGGTAGCCGACGCCGCGCACGGTCTGAAGCCAGCGAGGGGAAGCTGGATCAGTCTCGAGCTTGAGGCGAAGGCGCCGGACGTGCTCTGTGACGGTCGCCGGGTCCTGCCAGTCCTGAGTCGAGCCCCAAACGTGCTCGAGCAGCTCCTCGCGGCTGTAGACCTGGTCGGGCGACGCGGCCAGGAAGGCCAGCAGGTCGAATTCCTTGGGTGTCAGGTCGAGCAGCTCGCCGTCGAGCTCGACGCGGTGCATGGTCCGGTCGACCACGAGCCGCCCGAGCTCGACCCGGCCGGTGGCAGCCGAGACCTGACCGCGGCGGAGGACCGCGCGGATGCCGCGCTTCCAACTCGTGAAGCGAGCAGGGCTTGACCACGTAGTCGTCGGCTCCGAGATCAAGGACGCGGACGCGCTCTTGCTCCTCGCCACGGCCCGTGAGGACGATGACCGGCATACCGCCGTTTCTCCGTAGCCGGGCGAGCACATCCTCACCCGCGAGTCCCGGCAGGCCCAGGTCCAGCACGACGAGGTCGTAGTGACCCATCGACGCCTCGCGCAACGCGCTCGGACCGTCGGTGGCCTCTCCCACCTTGTACCCGAACCTGCGAAGGAACTGGCTCGTTGCCGAGCGGCTCATGTCGTCGTCCTCAGCGAGCAGGACGGCGTTCCCCTCCATTGTCACTCGAACCACCTCCCTCGGGTGATCTTGTTTGCAGTGCTCTTGCCATCAGGTGACCTCACTCGGTGTGCTCCTGTCCCTGTTCATCCCCAGCCACCCAAGGCAGCTTGGGAACGACCTGCTCGACGAAGAGGTCCACAAGCCGCGCGTCGAAGAATTTGCCGCGCTGCGTGAGGAGCTCGTCGATTGCCTGATCGATCGTCCAGGCGGGTTTGTAAGGTCGTTCGTGCGTGAGGGCGTCGAAGACGTCGCACACGGTCACGATACGGCCCTCGAGCGGGATGGCGTCGCCACGCAGCCCGTTCGGGTATCCCCCTCCGTTCCATCGCTCGTGGTGGGTCTCCGCTATAACCCTTGCCACACGCAGAATTTCCGAATCGGTCTCACCGATGAGGCGTGCCCCGATCCCAGGATGTTCTCTGACTATCTCGAATTCTTCGGGTGTGAGCTTGCCCGGCTTTAGAAGGACGTGGTCCGGGATGCCGACCTTGCCGAGGTCGTGCAGCGGTGCGGCATGCTCTATGAGCTCGGCGCGGTCGGGCGGCTCGCCCGCCAGGAGTGCGAGCCTCCCCGAGCTCACCCCGACGCGATTGGTGTGCTCCTGCGTCTCGTCGTCGCGGAACTCGCTCACCAGGTACAGGCGCTGGAGCGTCTCTGATTGGGCACGCTCGAGAGCCGTCGTCCTCGAGGTCACGAGCCTGTCGAGCTCGGCAGTGTGCTCCTCGAGGCGCAGGTGCAGACGGCGAGCTTCGAGGTAGTTGAGGACCCGCAGGCCCACCTCGGTGGTGTCGAGAGGCTTCGTTAGGAAGTCCGTCGCGCCGGCGCCGAGAGCGTCGTGGCGGGCTTTCGGAGTCGCATCGGCGGAAAGGACGAGAGCTGGTAGGAACTCGCCCTCTCGACGCAGCTCGCGGATCATTTGCAGCAGAGCGATGCCGTCGACGTGCGGCATGTGGAGGTCGAGCAGGATGATGTCTGGCTGCTGCTCCACGAAGACCTGCCTGAATTGGCGAGGGTCTGTGACCGAGCGCACCTTTGTGAAGCCGTTTCGTTCGAGGATCGATTCGATGAGCGCGACGTTCGCGGGCTCGTCGTCTACGACGAGCACCTCCGCTCCACGAAGCAATCCCTCATCGAGATTCAAGCGCCGTCCCCCCAAACGACTTGGCGCGCGCCGACGAAACGGGATCTCCGGCCCGCGCGGGCACGGCCTCCGCTTCGGCGGTGGGCGCGCATTCGTGCCCTGCCACCGCCGGAGTGGCGACCGCACTGACTTCCACAACAGACCGTATCGGCACCGCCCGGGCCACCCTTGATCGGGAGCGTTGCACCAGACACTGATTGTGCCGGTGCGGGCACGAGGTACGGCTCACGTTACGACGTCAGGCGCCCGCCCGCAGACGATGAGGATCGGACCGGAGGAGAGCCGGCGTGAGGGCTGCGGTGAGGGCCCAAGTGAGGGCTGGAGGAGGGACCCCACGGAGGACGGGGGAGAGAACTTCGAGCGAGAACTTCGAGATGGTGTTCTGTGAGGCTGAATCGGGGTGCAACAGGCGTCGGCGGGTCGAACCCGCAGCGATCAGCTGGCGCGTCGTCTGGCTGCCAGCCAGGCCTTCCTGAGCTTGCGGCGCTCCTCTTCGGAGGTCCCTCCCCAGATCCCCGACTCCTGGTTCGTTGCCAGGGCGAACTCCAGACAGGGCTCGAGAGCTTCGCATGACATGCAGACACGCTTGGCCGCTTCGATCTGCTCGATGGCGGGCCCTGTGGTCCCGATAGGGAAGAAGAGGTCGGGCTCGGTGTTACGGCAAGCGGCGACCTTTCGCCAGTCATCCTCGTCCCACTCCACAGAGCGGTTCCACATCAAGGCCACGGTGTGCCTCCTCCAGGTACCGTGTTGGCGCGTTCCTGCGCCATTGTGATCCGTTTCACATGAGGCCCCGCAAGCACAGGTCGCGATGCACTTTCAGGTGGAGCGGACTCATGTGAACCTAGTCGCAAGCGTGGCGGCCCGCAAGCACGAAACGTGGTACTTCGAGCTAGAAAACCTTGAGAATCACGGGAAGAGGGTGAGATGCGTCAAGGGTTGCGAACCACGGAGGGTGGTGTCTCGGTCATCGCCCACCGGGGAGGTTCCGGAGAGTGGCGGGAGAACACTCTCGAGGCCTTCGCAGGAGCGCGCTCCAACGGGGCCGACGGTGTCGAGCTCGACATCCGACTCGCGCGCGACGGCACGCTCGTCGTCCACCACGATGACTCGCTCGAGACCGGGGACCAGATCGCAGAGCTCTCGCGACGGGAGCTGCCGGACTGGGTCCCGGACCTGACTGCCGCCTTGGCGGTATGCGAGGGCATGCTCGTTGACGTCGAGATCAAGCTCGATCCACCGGAGCAGGGCGAGCGACTCGACCCGGGAAAGATCAGGGCGATCGGGACGGCGCTCGCCGAATCGCTCGGTCGAAGCGACGGGTCGATAGTCGTGTCCTCGTTCTTCACCGACGCGCTCATCGCGTTCAGCGAGGTCGCCGCCGGGTTCGCAACCGGACTTCTCGTGCACCCGGCTCACGATGCCGCAAGAGCCGTGTCCGTGGCCTCGAACCTTGGGTGCTCGGCCCTTCACCCGTTCCATCTGGCGGTAAATCAGCCGCTCGTCGACCGGTGTCACGAGGCCGGCCTGCAGGTGGGGACCTGGACCGTGAGCAGCCCTGACGACGTCAGGTCAGTCGTGACCGCCGGGGTGGACGCCGTGATCACCGACGAGGTGGCCACAACCCTCGGAGCGGTCGGCCGCTCGCGATGACGTCGGCCGGATTGGTCCTCGGCCAGCTATTTCAGGGACAATCAGTGCCATGAACGTCGTTGTGTGCACGAAACAGATCCCCGACCCGGCGGCTCCGCAGCAGATCGATCCCACCACGAACAACCTCGTCAGATCCGGGAAGCTGATACTCGACGACTCGGACGCCTACGGCGTCGAGATGGGTTTGCAGCTCGTCGACGCCGCTGGCGGAGGCGAGGTGACGATCGTCTCGGTCGCCCCTGGCGGCGAGACGTCGGGTCTCCGTACTGCCCTTGCCATGGGGGCGGCTAAGGCCATCCTCGTGAGTGACGAGGCGTTGGCGGGCTCGGACGCCCTCTCCACGGCGAAGGTGCTCGCCAAGGCGATAGCACGGGCCGAACCGGACCTGGTTCTCGCCGCTACCGAGTCCACCGACGGTTACACGGGGACGACGCCGGTCCAGGTCGCCGAGCTGCTCGGCATGCCTTCGATCACCTTCGCGAAGCACGTCGAGGTTGCCGACGGGACCGTGAAGGTCCAGCGCCAGACGGAGGCGGGCTACGACGAGGTCGAGGCCCCACTGCCGGCCGTCGTGACCGTGACCGCGGGGGTGGTCGAACCTCGATACCCGTCGTTCAAGGGGATCATGGCTGCCAAGTCCAAGCCGATCGACCAGCTGACGGTTGCAGACCTCGGGCTCGACGCGTCTCAAGTCGGAGCCGAAGGCTCGCGCCAACAGGTCATCTCCGTCGCCGACGCAGAGGCCCGGTCGGCTGGCGAGATCGTGGTGGACGAGGGCGACGGCGCCGATCGAATCGTCGTGTTCCTCGAGCGCCTAAAGGTCGTCTGATCACCCGCTTTTGTATTTCGCTTCGAATTTCGCTTCCTTTCTAGACAGGAGCTGACTTCCACGATGTCCATCGAAAAAGTCTGGGTGCTTGCGGAGGTTGCCGACGGCAGTCCGGTCACCACCAGCCTCGAGCTGCTGACCGCGGCCCGCTCGCTCGGCAATGTCACAGAAGCCGTGACATGGGGCCCCGCCGGTGCAACCGTTGCGCCGACGCTCGGCGAATACGGGGCCAGCACGGTTTACGACGTGGGCGACCTCGCCGACGCTCTTCCCGGTCCGGCCGTCGCAGGCGCGATAGCAGCGCTCGTCGAGGGCGGGAACAGGCCGGACGCGATCCTCGTTCCTGCGACATACGACGGGCGCGACATCGCAGGGCGGTTGTCGGCTCGCCTGGACCTGCCCGTCATCACGAACGTCGTCGGCCTCGCGGCCGACGGCGACGACATGATCTCCGAGCACGCGATCTTCGGCGGTTCGCAGGTGGCGATGGCGCACTTCACATCCGGTCACCCCTGGATCTTCGTCGTGCGCGCCAAGTCCTTCTCGGCGGAGCCGGGCGGGGGG
Source organism: uncultured Acidimicrobiales bacterium (assembly GCA_963801315.1). GTDB lineage: Bacteria > Actinomycetota > Acidimicrobiia > Acidimicrobiales > CAVXTF01 > CAVXTF01. The sequence continues at coordinate 189,064 of CAWDEI010000001.1, forward strand.
ACCACCCCGCAGGTCGTGGCCGCTGCCGCCCCGGAGCTGGGGGCGACCGGAGGCGCGAAGGTTCTCGGTCGGCACGTTGAGGAGCGGACAGGACCGAAGCTGGACGAGGCCGAGGTCGTCGTGTCCGGCGGCCGGGGGCTCGGGTCTGCCGAGAGCTACGCCATGATCGAGGAGCTTGCGAAGCTTCTCGGAGGAGCTGCGGGGGCGAGCCGAGCGATCGTCGACGCAGGATGGGTCCCGTACTCCCACCAGGTCGGGCAAACGGGCAAGACCGTGAAGCCGACGGTCTATCTGGCCTGCGGCATCTCGGGCGCCACGCAGCACATGGTGGGGATGAAGGGATCCAAGAACATCGTCGCCGTGAACAAGGATCAGGACGCCCCGATCTTCTCGATCGCCGACCTCGGAATCGTCGGCGACGTGCACAAGGTGCTCCCGAAGCTCATCGAGCTGCTGAAGAACCGCTGATCCCGTCGTTCCGGGTGCGCGCTGCCGTACCGGAACGAGACCGGCCGATCGAGAACGAGACCGGCCGGATCGACTGGCCAGATCGACTCGCCAATTCAGAACCAAGAATCGGAACGAATTAACTAGCGCAGGTCCGTAAAAACACGCGCCCAGCGAGGTACCATCGCCCGTCACCTGACGATGGTGGTCGGCCACTGTTCGCGGGTGAGCCGAGGGCACATGTTATTCCCGACCACCGACTTCGCCATTTTCTTCGCCGTGGTCTTCACGGCGAACTGGCTGCTGAATCCGTTCCCGCGCTGGTGGAAGCTCTTCATGATCGCCGCCAGCTTCGTCTTCTACAGCTGGTGGGACTGGCACTACGTGTTGCTGCTCGCCGCGTCGACGACCATCGCATGCGTCGGAGCCCTGACGATCGCGAGACTCGAGGATCAGGCCCGGAAGATCGCGCTCGTAGTCTCACTGGCCGGCCTGTTGGGACTACTCGGCTGGTTCAAGTACTACACGTTCCTGGCGGTCAACCTCGACAACCTGACCCACCATCTCTTCAACCTGAACGTCCTGCCGCTCAAAGAGGTCCTGCTACCGGTCGGGATCTCCTTTTACACCTTCATGGCGCTCAGCTATGTCATCGACGTCTACCGAAAGGAGTTCCCTCCCGCTCGCCCTGTGGACCTGGCTGTCTACCTTTCGTTCTTCCCCCACCTGGTCGCCGGTCCCATCGTTAGAGGGCCCGAGCTCCTTCCGCAGATCCGCCACAAGCGCGACCCGCGACACATCGACTTCGGACGCGCGGCCTGGCTCATCGCCGCTGGCCTGTTCAAGAAGATGGTCATATCGGCCTACATCTCGTCGTCGATCGTGGACCCCGTCTTCGGGTCCCCCCACACGCACTCGAACGTAGAGATCCTCTTCGCCATATACGGATATGCGATCCAGATATATGCCGACTTCAGTGGGTACACCGACATCGCCATCGGGGTAGCCCTGTTGCTCGGATTCAGGTTCCCCCTGAACTTCGATGGCCCCTATACGGCGGTGTCGCTCCAGGACTTCTGGCGGCGATGGCACATGACTCTCTCCAGATGGCTGCGCGACTACCTGTACATCCCTCTCGGTGGCAACAAGGGCTCGGAGGGGCGGATCGCCAGGAACATCATGCTCACGATGCTTCTCGGCGGCCTGTGGCACGGGGCAGGCTGGACCTTCGTCTTCTGGGGCGGCTACCACGGGGTGGGGCAGGTGGTGGGCCGCTGGCGGCGTAAACGGCAGACGGCTCTGGGTCTCGAGCCGAACACGAGCAGAGCTCGGAGGGTCCTCGAAAGGGTCGCCACGTTTCACCTCGTGTGCCTCGGATGGGTGTTCTTCAGGGCGACGAGCATGAGCATCGCGTTCACCATGATCGGCCGGCTCTTCACGGCTTGGGGCGCGTTTCCGTTGGTGACCCCCCTGGTGGTGATCACCATCGTCGGCTCCATCGCGAGCCAATACGTCTCTCAGGACATGGTCCGCGACCTGCAGGCAAGCTTCTCGCGCCTAACTCCGGTGGCACAGGGCGCCATACTTGGGGCGATCCTTCTCGGCATCACGACTCTTGCTCCTGAAGGCATACAGCCCTTCATCTACTTCCGATTCTGAATCGACATTGACAGACTCTTTCTCTTCCCGCCGTCGTCGCAAGGTCGGGGCACCGCAGGCCCCGACCGACGAGCGCGCGCCTGCTCGAAACGGCGCCACCCCCACGCGTGCCGCCGGCGGTGGGCGTGCGGCGGGCGGTGGGCGTGCGGCGGGCGGGAACGCAGCCGCCATACGGGGTGCGGCCGAGGGCAGATCAGGAGTCGAGCGTCGGCCGGCGCCTGATCGTCAGTCGGCTCGCGCCGGGGTAACCGTCATAACCGAGCTTCCTATTCGCCACGGCCCCGACACTCAGCACTCCGGTTCCGCCGGCGGCACGGGAGCTGCCGGGGCCGGTCGGACCGACGACGAGCGAGGTGGGCCTCCTAAGCGGACCTCGATGTCGTGGAAGAAGGTCTTGACGGCCGGCATCCTTTGTTTCGTCGTCTGGACGATCCTCGATGCGCCGACACTCATGAATTCCGCCGAGGGCTCACCGCTCGGAGCCCGCAGGACGATCGCGATGGACTTCTTGCGGCCGATCGCCTGGTTCAGCCGCGAGACAGGCCTGTCGCACATCGTCGGGGCGGCCGATCGCATCCTCGGCAGGGGCGGCGCTGGCGCTGTACAGGTCTCGTCGGGGCCTCCGGTCAAGGTGAGCGGGCCGCCTGCAACCTCGACGGTGACGACGATAATCACCACGAAAACCGGTAAGCACGTGACGAAGACAGTGCTCCTTGCCGATGGATGGGGGCCGTTCCCGAAGTTCACCGCGGCTTCGCCGTTGCGCGTCCTGATAGTCGGGGACTCGGTGGGGACCGATCTGGGACAGTACGCGCTGGTCGACCAGCTGGGCAGTACGGGCATCGTGTCAGCGACGCTCGACGGCCACATCTCGACGGGACTCACCAGGCCTGACTATTTCAACTGGCCGGCTGAGCTCGAGAACGACCTGGCCCATCTCCACCCGCAGCTAACGATCATCTGCATCGGCGCGAACGACGCACAGAACACGATCGTGAACGGCCAGGTTCTGGTCTACGGCACGCAGGCTTGGGACAACATGTACTCCGCGAGAATCGCCGGATTCATCTCAGAGGCGACGTCTGCAGGTTCTCGGGTCTTGTGGGTCGGAATGCCTCCCATGGCGAGCTCGCAGCTGAACGAGCAGATGCAGCATCTCGACTCCCTGTATGCGACTCAGGTCAGCCGGCACAAGGGCGCGAGGTACCTGTCGTCGGTGCCGTCGCTGGGCGGTCCTCACGGCAGTTACACGGCCTTCAAGACGGTCGACGGCTCTTACGAAGAGATAAGGACCGACGACGGGATCCATCTGCAGGCCGCCGGCGCACAGTTGCTCGGGGAGGCCGTCATCTCGGACATGGACAACGTTTACCGCCTCCACCTCCACCCCTGACGTAGACGACGCGTCATGGAGGGCTCCGGCAATCTCGTCATCTGGGTGCTCCGGCACGCCAAGGCTGCGTCCAACGGGCCTTCCGGCGATGTCAGTCGCCCGTTGACCGGCAGGGGAAGGCGCCAAGCCGATTCGGTCCGCGAGCATCTACAGACCTTCGACCTGGGCACGAGTGAGGTCCTCGACGACGGGGAGCTCCTGCCAACGCTCGTACTCTGCTCCCCGGCCGTGAGGGCACGCGAGACCGCCGAGATCGTCATGCCGGCACTGCCCGAGGCCCGTCTGCAATTCGAAGAAGTCCTCTATGACGAGGATGCCGACGGCGTGGTTGAGTGGCTGAGGCAGCTCGACCCCGTCGAGTCCCGTCTGATGGTCGTCGGCCACAATCCAACACTTCACGAGATCTGCCTGCTGCTGGCGGAACCCGTCTATTGCGAGGAGCTCGAGTCGGCGGGACTGCCTACCGCTGGACTTGTGAGGCTCGACGTGCCGCTACCACCGCCGGAGGCGGGCGCGTCGGCCGTGCGCAGCTGGAAGGCCCTGAGCCCCGGTGTCGCCGGTATCGGCCATCGCTTCGTGCCGGGTTTCTGAGCAGATCTTCTGGGTTCGCCGGTGAGCCGGTTGGCCGGTTGGCCGGTTGGCCCGTCGGGAGGACCGACCTCGGCATAAAAAATCGAGAATTAATGAACACTTGGGTTTACTAAACGCCGAAAAAAAATGCCGGCGTCGTGGTGGTTGCGGCGCTGAGCGGATGACGGCGCTGAGCGGATGACGGCGCTGAGCGGATGACGGCGCTGAGCGGATGACGGCGCTGAGCGGATGGCGGGGCAGGGTGGGTGGCGGGGCAGAGCCAGCGGCGGGCAGAGCCAGCGGTTACACGAGGGGCCACGGATAGCGCGGTCCGCCCGAAGGCGCCTCAGGCAGCTTCCCGCGCCCGAGAAGTCGCTTTGCACGCTTTGTCACCGCATCGATCTCAGCGTGATCGAGCAGCAGCTCGAGCGCCGGGCCGACGCCGTCCGCCGTGAGCCTGGAGAGAGCCTCGACTGCCGAATCGGGCAGCGGGTCGCCGGCGAACTCCCATATGACGGTTCTCAGCTTGGGCTCGCGATGGAAGCAAAGCCCGTGGTCGATCGCCCAGATCGTGCCGTCCTCGTCCAGCAGGCAGTGTCCGCTCTTGCGGTCGGCATTGTTGACGACGACGTCGAAGGCGCAGATCGAACGAAGCCGGTCGTGATGCGCTTCGTCGGCCACAAGTGTGAAGTAGTGCTGCTCGAAGTCTGCCGCGACGAACCTCTGTAGAGAGCCTTCCCCTAAAGGCCCGTCAGTACGGGAGATCGTCTCGGGGACAAGGTCCCATCCCGTCGTCGCCGACACCTCGTACGCCGCGACCTCGCGCCGCCAGAGATTGTCACCGAAGTCCCAGAGAGGTCGTTCGCCCCGCCCCGGCTTGTAGATCGCGGGAAGCTCGGCCTCGTCCATCGCGCAACTCGCCAGATAGGTCCGATTCGAGCTCCACGGCATCCGGCCGAGAATCTCGACTTCCCCGCAGCCGAGCAACGTCAGGTGATCGGGGGCCTGTGGCCGTTTGTCCGTGGGCACTCGTGACCAGCCGGGTCGAGAGGCAGCCCGCACATCGGGCAGGGAGGCCTGCCCGCTTCGACGAGGCTCGTCGCGCGGATAGCGAATGCGGCCGCCTGCGCTCGTGTGACCGAGCATCTAGCGACGTCCCCGTCTTCTCCTTCGGCGACGAGCTCCTCTGCTACCAGGACGATTCGGTCGTTGTCCTCGTCATAGGAGACCCCAAGGGTCCCGACGACCCAACGCGGCTCGCCGACATCTTCGAGGTCCAGGTCATCGGGGACCTCGTCGGGCCGCGGCAGGTCACCGAGGAGCCGGACGAGGTACTCGGCGAGCACGGCAACCTGTTGCTTCTCGACCTTCACGGTCAAGGTGACCGCACCGCTCGAACATTGGAGCAGAAAGATCCGTCGCCCCACCGGACCGACCGTGCCGACCGTGAAGCGATCGAGGTCACCGAGGTCGAACGTCTCGTTCATAAGGGGCTCACGCTCACGATACGACTAGCTCCGACAGGCTCGAAGTCGTGTTGACGCACAGGACGTGCGAAACGGCCGGTCCTCTCACGAGTGCTGTCACACTGCACGGCGAGACCACGAACCGCTGGAACAGGTCGAGGGGGACGCCCGCGACGGCGGCTGTCGCCGCCTTGATCGGATCGGCGTGCGAGAACGCTACGAAGGTCTGGCCGAGGTGCGCGTTTGCGAGGCGGTCGAGTGTGGATGTCATTCGGTGCTGCATCGTCGAGAACGACTCGCCTCCGGGAAACTGAAACGTGCTCGGGAGCGACTGGACCGTCCGCCACTCCGAAAGGCGTCGCAGGTTCTTGAGCTCGGCACCCGTCCACTCGCCGAAGTCGCACTCAACGAGCCCTTCGTCGACCTGCACCGGCAGGCCGAGCAGGTCAGAAAGCGGCTGGGCCGTCTCCATCGCCCGCTCGAGCGGTGAGCTGTAGATCGCGACCGGTCGGTGCTTGATGGCCGCGATCCTCTCGGCAGTGGCTCGGGCCTGTGCGCAGCCCACATCCGACAGGTGAAGTCCCGGCGCTCTTCCAGGCAGCACCTTTCCCGTGGTGGGTGTGCTGCCATGGCGAACCAGGAGCGCGACGGCTGAAGTCGGCTGCTTTTTCGGGGCCACGATGGCATCGTACGCTGCCGACGGTGACGGACCGACCTGCCGCGAACGCGCTCGGGGCGCTGAGTGACGAAATCATCTCGTGCCGGCGTTGCGAGCGGCTCGTCTGTTGGCGCGAGGAGGTCGCGTCCAACCCGCGTGCCGCATACGCAGGTCAGGAGTACTGGGGACGCCCTGTCCCCGGGTTCGGAGATCCCGATGCGTGGCTCTGCGTTGTCGGGCTCGCACCGGCCGCTCACGGCGGCAACCGCACTGGGCGGGTCTTCACGGGCGATCGTTCCGGAGATTGGCTCTATGCCGCCATGTGGCGTGCGGGGCTTGCCAATCAGCCCCAGAGCGTGGCTCGCACGGACGGGCTGCACCTCTCTGGAGCGTATGTGACCGCGGCGGTCCGCTGCGCGCCGCCTCAGAACCGCCCGACTCCGCAGGAATTCGGCGCCTGCCTCGGGTTCTTGCGCCGCGAGATCGAGCTCCTCGGGAACGTGCGGGTAGTGCTGGCTCTCGGTGAGCTTGCCTACCGCACCGTGAGCGGCCTCTACGACATCAGGCCGCGGCCGCGCTTCGGTCACGGAGTCGAGGTTCAGGCGCCCGACGGGACCTACGTAGTCTGTTCGTACCACCCCAGCCAACAGAACACGTTCACCGGAAGGCTCACAGAGCCGATGCTCGACGCGGTGATGGAACAGGCCCGCAACCTGGCGGGCTGATCGAGGATCAGGCTGTTGCCGGCATGCGGCGCGGCGCTTCGACCGCGGTCTCCGGCCACCGTCGGCGGCTCACCCGGGCAAGCTTGCGCAGCAATTCGATCGCACCGGGATCATCGTCTCCGGGTCGCGTCTCGATAGCGCCGTCGGCGATCATCCCGTCGATGATCTGCCGGCCCTGTTCGGTGCGGATGATCGTGAGCGTCCAGTCGCTGAACGCACCGATGCCGCCCGTCGCTATGTCGGCATGCTCTGCCGCGAAATCCGGGCACGCCTTGCATCCCTCGCGCGTCCACGCGTGTCCCTCTTTGAGCGGGACCTCGTGGTAGCTGCCGTCGCGCAGCCAGATCTGGAAGACGCCCTTGATGTTGATCTTGGCGATCTCCGCTCGCTCGAGCCCGTAACGGGTCTCGAAGAGCTCCGAGAAGATGGCATCGTCGAAGGTCTTCGAGCAGAGAAGACCAATCGTCAAGGAGAGCCGGCGCGCCACCTTTCCGGCCTTGCGCGTCGACATGACCGCTGGGACCGAGGCCTGACAGCTCATACCCACGAGAGCGATGCGTTCCGCGCCCTGGGCGACCGCCTCGGGGTAAGCGAGGGTGTTGGCCGAGTAGGTGTAGCGGCTGCCTGCGGTGGCTAGTACGCCGACACGGTCGCGCACGACCGCCGGCACCGCCTTCCACGTGGACCCGCCCTCCAAAGCTGAGACGAGAGCTGCGTCGATGGCGTCGTGCTCGAGCGCCCAGACGAGTATCGCCGAGACGAGACCACCATCCTGTCCGGCCTCGAGAAGCTCGGGATCCGTGGCCCGCGCGAGCACGATGTCGGAGGAGATGCCGGCAACCTCGGCCTCGGTGCGCTCGCGCCCGAACATCGCGGTGTCGATCTCGGTCTCCCATGTCCTGAAACGCGGGCAGGCCCGGGTGCACATGGTGCAGCCCTTCACGCCATGGGTGCAGTCCTCCGGCCCACCGTCGGCATCCACCTTCCAAGGCCGGAAAGAGCTTTCGTGGTCGTACATCAAGACGTCGTGCGGGCAGGCGATGACGCAGCCGGCGCAACCAGTGCAAAGTCCTGAGGTGACGACCTCTTTGTACAGGTGGGCCCAATGCAGTTTCTCGGGGGGCACGAGCCCACAGTAGTTCAGGGGTCCCGAACGGCGGTTCAGGGGTCCAGCGCGGCCGGAAACAGAGAGCTGAACAAGTGAGCCCGAAGAGAGTGGACCCGAAAGGAGTGAACATCGCGCGACCTGCCGCGGTAATCGGACGTAACCAGAGAGGGTGCCGGCGGTCTTCGCCGTGCCGTATCGAGGAGGTCGCGGGGTGGACGATTCAGTGGACAGGCAGTCGGGCGAGCATCGTCGGCCGAGCGGCAGGCGTCGTCACGTGGTGGCAGCGTGTCTCGGGGCCGTTGCCCTCGTGAGCACGGCAGTTCTCGCTCTGCCGTCGGTGGCGGGCGCGTCGTCGGCGCGCCCAGCCGGGAGATCGACGCCGTTCCTCGACACGCTGCACACGATGACCGATGTCGCCAGCACCGTTCCGGGAAACGGCGACGTCAACCCATACGGGATCGCGACCGTCCAGTACTCGGTCGGGAAGCTCGTGGAGAACAGCACCCTCATCAGCAACTTCAATGCGAAGTCGAACCTGCAGGGGACCGGCACGACGATCGTGCAGATCTCGCGGTCGGGGAAGCGCAGCGTCTTCGCAAAGCTGCGCGGGAGTCTTCCGGGAGCCTGTCCCGGTGGCGTCGGGCTCACAACCGCGCTCACGATCTTGCAGGGCGGGTACGTGGTGGTCGGGAGCCTGCCGGTGACCGACGCCGGCACGGGGACCCCCGAAGCCGGATGCCTGATCGTCTTGAACTCAGATGGCGTGCCCGTAGAGACGTGGTCGGGTTCGCTCATAAACGGACCGTGGGATCTCACGGCGCTCCAGGTGCCGGGATTCGCTGAACTGTTCGTGACCAACGTTCTGAACGGGACAGTCGCAGGGGCCGGGAAGGTCGTGGATCACGGAACGGTGGTACGCCTCGCGGTGGCACTGCCCCGAGGCGTTGCTCCCGAGCTTCTCCAAGAGACGGTGATCGGCGACGGTTTCTCCGAGCAGTTGAACTCGAGCGCCGTCGTCCTCGGGCCGACCGGTGTGGCGCTCGGCCAGAACGGGACCCTCTACGTCGCCGACACCGTGAACAGCAGGATCGCCGCGATCCCGTTTGCGCCGGTCCGATTCCGGCCAGTCGGCAACGGCGGCTACACAGTGACTTCGGGAGGCGCGTTGATGAGCCCGCTCGGGCTGATGCTCGCGCCGAACGGAGACGTGATCGCTGCAAACGCCGCCAACGGGAACGCGGTCGAGGTGACCCCCTCAGGCGAGCAGGTGGCGAACGTGCAGATGGACCCGCTCGACTCTGCAGGCGACCTGTTCGGGCTCACCCTCTCGCCCAGCCACAAGGGAATCCTCTTCGTCGACGACGGGAACAACACCCTTGAGCGGTTCAGTCCCTGATGCTCTCGATCAAGTGGCGGCTTCGACGAGAACCTTTGCGGCGTGACCGTCGGTCCTGACCTGGTACCAGGCATGGCGGATCTTTCCGTTCGCGCCGATGAGGAAGGTCGATCGGATCACGCCCACGGTCTGCTTCCCGTAGAGGGTCTTCGTCCCGTAGGCGCCGTAGGCGATCATGGCTACGTGCTCCGGGTCTGACAGAAGCGTCAGGTCGAGGCCGTACTTGTCCCTGAAGCGCCGGTGTTTCTCTGCGCCGTCGGGTGAGATCCCTACGATCACCGTTCCGATCTGGGAGAAGGCTTCGAGGTTCTCGTTGAACTGGCACGCCTCTTTGGTACATCCCGGAGTGTCGTCGGCAGGGTAGAAGTAGACGACCACCGATCCGGACTTCCCGGCCGCGCGGCGTAACGACGCCAAAGAGACCTTCTTCCCGTCTTGATCGGGCAGTGAGAAGTCGGGGGCAGTGTCGCCCGGAGCGAGCCTGGTCATGGCGAAACTCTGGCATACGGGCAGGCTCCTTCGCCCGTCGTGCCTGGTCAGGGGACCCTCCTGGTAGAATGCAATTGCTTCAGGAGGAAGATGACGACCAAGCATGCCGCAACAACCTTCGAGCGGCTCGGGGTGGACCCGAGGTTGGCGAAGGAACTCGCAGACCAGGGCATTCTCGCCCCGTTTCCCGTACAAGCACTGACCATCCCCGACGGGATCGCAGGCCGCGACGTATGTGGAAAGGCCAAGACCGGGTCCGGCAAGACCCTCGCCTTCGGGATCCCATTGCTGATGCGCCTCGGCAAGTGCCATCCGGCGCGCCCGGGCGGCCTAGTGCTCGTACCGACCCGCGAGCTCGCCCAGCAGGTGCACGAGGTGCTCCGCCCTCTCGCTGAGGCCGTCGGACGCAGAGCGGTGGCCCTCTACGGGGGCGCCGACATCGAGGCACAGACCAAGCGTCTCAAGAAGGGCTCCGACGTCGTCATCGCCACCCCGGGAAGGTTGATCGACCTGATCGACCGTAAAGAGGTCTCGGTGGCCAAGGTCGAGGTGGTGGTCGTCGACGAGGCCGACCGCATGGCCGACATGGGCTTTCTGCCCCAGGTCGACTGGGTTCTGCGGCGGATCGAGTCGGAGCACCAGACGATGCTCTTCTCCGCGACTCTCGACGGTGACGTCAACCGGCTCGTGAAGAAGCACCTGCGGGACCCGATCTTCCATCAGGTCTCCTCGCCGACTACGACCGTCGAATCGATGGAGCACCGATTCCTCAACGTCCATCAGATGGACAAGGTCAAGGTTGCGGCAGCGATCGCCTCCAACGCCGGGAAGTGTCTCGTGTTCGTCCGCACGAAACGCGGTGCCGACAGGCTCGTGCTGCAGCTCGGCAAGGAGGGAGTGCCGGCGGCCGCGATCCACGGCGATCTCCGCCAGTCGAGCCGCGATCGGGCTCTCGAGGACTTCTCGAAGGGCCGACTGCCCGTGCTCGTCGCTACAGACGTCGCCGCACGAGGCCTCGACATCGAAGACGTCGACGTCGTCGTTCACTTCGACCCGCCCGAGGATCACAAGTCCTACGTCCACCGGTCCGGGCGTACTGCGCGTGCGGGAGACAGCGGAGTCGTCGCGACGCTCGTGCTCTGGGACCAGGTTGCCGAGGTCGAGCGGATCCAAAAGCGCCTCGGTCTGGACCTGCCGATCGTCGAAGTGTTCTCGAACGACCCTCACCTCGCGGACCTCGCCTCGTGGCACCACGGCGAGGGAGCCGCCTGAACACCCGAAGCGGCCTGGTCGCGTTCGAGTTCGAATACTTCCCGCCCTTCCCCTACGGCGCCTGACGGATCGACCGTGTGCGACACGCTTTGCCTGCTTCGTGATCAAGGCTCGCTCTTCGCAAAGAATTCCGACCGTCCGGTAACCGAGCGTCAGCTGCTCAACGCTTACCCGGCGCGTGCGGCAGGTGGATCGGTCGAGACTCAATACCTGACTATCGACGACACCGGTGCCATCCCGGTGGTGCTGTCACAGCCGACGTGGTTGTGGGGGGCGGAGCACGGTGTCAACGCGTGCCACGTGGCCATAGGTAACGAGAAGATCTGGGCGACGGCCGATCCGTACGCCGCAGCCCCGGCACTGATCGGAATGGACCTGGTGCGCCTCGGACTCGAACGGGGACGACGAGCGGACGAGGCGATCGACGTCATGACATCGCTGCTCGAGCGCCACGGCCAGGGCGGCATAGCCGACGCCACGACGCGGAGCCATACTGGTCCTCGTTTCTCGTCGTAGACCCGGTCTCCGCGTGGGTTCTCGAGACCTGCGGGCGGACGTGGGCGGCCCGGCCTGTCGGCTCGGACGCTGCGATCTCTAACCGTCTGACCATACGCACCGACTGGACGCGTGCTTCACCCGACGTCGCTCGCGGCGCGGACTTCGACAGCTGGCGCAATCCGGACGCGCCCACGGGTCACACGGACCTGCGGCTTCAGGCAAGTCGTGATTTCCTGGATTCCGTTCGCGCAGACCCCTGCCGGGGCGGACCGACCCACGCAGTCGGCCACCTCCGCGACCACGGGTCGGGGCCTTGGGGGATCCCGGGGAGTCCCGGGACCATGTGCGACTTACCGCAAACCGCCTTCCTGGACGGCAGGGGGGTCACGATCTGCATGCACGTCAGGGGCTTCCAGGCGACCACCTCTTCGATGGTCGCCGACCTGCCAGATGACCCCGAGCGTCCCGCCCGGGTCTGGGCTGCTCTCGCAAGCCCGTGCGCATCGGTGTACGTGCCCTTCGTCGTCCCTCCGCTGTCGTACCCTGGCCCGGCTCCCCTGCCCCATGTCCTTTCCGACGAGATGTCGGCGACCCGCTTCTCTGCGTTGCGTCAGGAGGTGGAGGACACTACGGGCGCCCTTGCCGCGTGCGTGCCGGGCTCGACGACCTCGAGGCGACCCTGTGGGCCGAAGCCGACGGCATCGGTGACGACATCCAGGCCTGGGAGTCATTTGCAGGCGGAGCTTCCGATCGGACCATCGCAGCCATAGAGCGGCTGGTCTCGAGCGGCCCGGGCTCGACACCCCCCGAATAGGCTGGGTTCCCGTGACATCCACCGCCTTCCCGACTATGCAACTCGACGATCCGGGCGACACCGTGGGGCGGATCTTGGCCGTCATGGCCCACCCCGACGACGTGGACTTCGGCATCGCTGGATCGGTCGCCGCCTGGACCGACCGCGGGATCGAGGTGAGCTACTGCATCGTCACCGACGGAGACGCCGGGGGATCCGACCTTTCGGTGTCCCGCTCCGACATGGCCGCGCTGCGCCGTGAAGAGCAGACCGCGGCTGCTTCGGTCGTCGGCGTGAAGGACTTGACCTTTCTCGGCTATCCGGACGGCCGCCTGACGTCGTCGATCGAGCTTCGCCGCGACATAAGCCGCGAGATACGCCGTGTGCGTCCCGACCGTGTTGTGTGCCAGTCACCCGAACGCATGTGGGACCGCATATACGCGAGCCATCCCGACCACCTCGCTGCGGGCGAAGCGACCGTTTGTGCCGTCTACCCCGATGCGCGCAATCCCTTCGCTCACCCGGAGCTTCTCGAAGAGGGTTACGAGCCGTTCTCCGTCCCCGAGCTCTGGCTCGTCGCCTTCGAAGGGCCGAACAGGGCGGTCGACGTCACTGCGACGTTCGACCGCAAGATCGAAGCGCTCAAGTGCCATACGAGCCAAGTGGGCGACGGCGATCAGCTCGCCGACCGCATCCGCTCGTGGTTGGAGCCGGCCGGCAAGGCGGCAGGCCTTCCAAAAGGAGGACTGGCTGAGAGCTTCAGGGTGGTCGGGACCGGCTGATGGTGAAGCTCACCTGTCTCGTTCGCAGGCGTCCCGGCATGAGCCCCGAGGAGTTCCACACCTACTGGCGTGATCATCACGGTCCGCTCGTCGCTTCCACCGCGAGCGGAAGTCACGTGATCCGCTACGTGCAGCATCACCGCTCGCTCGGCGACTACTCGCGAGAAGACGATTCCGGCTATGACGGGGTTACCGAACAATGGTTCGCGTCCATGGACGAGTACCGCGCGCACATCGCAGAGCCCGACTTTGCAAAGGTATGGGCCGATGTGGAGTCGTTCCTCGACGTCGACCGTCTCTTCTTCGTGCTGACCGAAGAGCCCGTGGTGATCGTTCCCGGTGACTCACCCGAGGTCGAGCAGGTATAGCCCGGCGGCTGAGCGCCCGTCGCCTGCTCTCCGGATCAGTCCGAGGCGAGCTGGCGCAGAACGTAGGGGAGTATTCCGCCGTGCCGGAAGTACGAAGCTTCCATCGGGGTGTCGATGCGCACCCTCGCGGCGAAGGTCACGTCTCCTGCTTGACGGCGACCTCTTTCGGGATCTCGCCGTCGTTCAGCGCGCCGAGCCCCGTGATGTCGAAGACCTCGTGCCCGGTGAGTCCGAGGCTTTCCACCGACGCACCTTCTGGGAATTGCAACGGAATGACGCCCATTCCGATCAGGTTCGACCTGTGGATGCGCTCGAAGCTCTGGGCGATCGCTGCTCGCACGCCGAGCAGAGAAGGTCCCTTCGCGGCCCAGTCCCGCGAGGAACCCGATCCGTATTCGCGCCCGGCGAGCACGACGAGCGGGGTGCCTTCGCTCGCATAGCGTTCGGAGGCGTCGAAGATCGACATCGCCTCGCCGTCAGGCAGGTGAATCGTTACGCCGCCCTCCGTGCCGGGCGCGAGCAGGTTCCGCAAACGCAGGTTCGCAAAGGTGCCCCTGGTCATCACCTCGTGGTTGCCGCGCCGGGCTCCGTAGGAGTTGAAGTCGGAACGCTTCACGCCGTGGTCCTCGAGGTAGCGAGCCGCAGGAGTCGACCCCGCGATGGAGCCTGCCGGTGAGATGTGGTCCGTGGTGACGCTGTCGCCGAGGATCGCAAGCACGCGCGCGCCGCGAATTTCCTCGACGGGCCGGGGATCTGCTCCCATCGAATCGAAGTAGGGAGGTCGGAGCACGTACGTCGAGTCGGGATCCCAACCGAATGTGCCGCCCGTCGACGTCTCGATCGCGGCCCAGCGTTCGTCTCCCGAGAAGACCGACGCGTACCTGTCGGTGTACATGGCCGACGTGATCGAGGAGCGCACCGTTTCGATCACGTCGGCATCGGTCGGCCACAGGTCGGCGAGGGTCACGTCGCGACCGTCGGGTGTCTGCGCGACCGGTTCTGTCAGCGGATCGAAGTCCATGGTCCCTGCGAGGGCGTAAGCGACCACGAGCGGGGGCGAGGCGAGGTAGTTGAGGCGCACCTCGTTGTGGACCCGGCCTTCGAAGTTGCGGTTGCCGGACAGCACAGAGGCGACCGACAGGGAACCCTCTTTCACCGCCTCCGACACTCCTGGCAACAGCGGTCCAGAGTTGCCGATGCAAGTTGTACAACCGAATCCGACAAGATCGAAGCCGAGCGTCTCGAGCGGCTCGAGCAGGTCGGCGCGCTCGAGATAGTCCATGACGACGCGAGAACCGGGTGCGAGCGACGTCTTCACCCATGGCTTCGAGCGAAGCCCGAGCTCCACCGCCTTCTTGGCCACGAGGCCGGCGCCGACGAGGACGTAAGGGTTCGACGTATTGGTGCAGCTCGTGATCGCAGCGATGACCACGCTCCCGTCGGTCAGCTCGGCTTCCGTGCCGTCTTCGAGCGTGGCGGTAGCCGAGCGCTCGCCCGGGTGTCCGTCGCCCGGGCCATGGCTCGAGCTGAGGGCTGCGTGGAGACCCGCCTTGGCACCCGTCAGCGGGACCTGGTCCTGGGGCCTTGCCGGACCGGCGAGGCTCGGCACCACTGTCGACAAGTCGAGCTCGAGCGTCTCTGCGAATACGGGCTCGATCTCCGACGCCCACAGGCCCTGCTCCTTGGCGTACGTCTCGACTAGCGCGACGTGGTCGTCGGAGCGGCCGGTGAACCTCAGATAGGCGAGCGTGGCGTCGTCGATCGGGAATATGCCGCACGTCGCTCCGTACTCGGGCGACATGTTGGCGATGGTGGCCCTGTGCTCTACGGGGAGGCTGCTCATACCTGGTCCCGTGAACTCGACGAATTTCCCGACCACACCGTGCTGCCGCAAGATCCGCGTGACGGTAAGCACGAGATCCGTCGCGGTGGTGCCGCTCGGAAGCTCGCCGACGAGCCGGAAGCCCACGACCGGCGGCACGAGCATCGAGATCGCCTGCCCGAGCATCGCGGCCTCCGCCTCGATGCCGCCGACGCCCCACCCGAGCACGCCGAGCCCGTTCACCATCGTGGTGTGGGAGTCCGTTCCGACGAGCGTGTCGGGGAACGCCCAACCGTCCGGCGTCTCGAACACGACCCGCGCCAGGTACTCGAGGTTCACCTGGTGGCAGATCCCGGTTCCGGGCGGTACCACCCGGACTCCGTCGAACGCCTGCTGCGCCCACTTGAGCAACTGGTAGCGCTCGACGTTCCGGCGGTACTCGATGTCGACATTGGTTGCGAACGACGTCGCGAGGCCCGACGACTCGGCGATGACCGAGTGGTCGACCACGAGCTCGACAGGGACCAGCGGATTGATGCGCTCCGTGCTTCCTCCGAGTGCTCCGATGGCGTCGCGCATCGCCGCGAGGTCCACGATCGCGGGCACACCCGTCAGGTCCTGCATGAGCACCCGCTCGGGACTGAATCCGATCTCGCCGCCTGCTTGCGCACGCCGGCGGCACTCGCCACCGCTTCGACGTCCGCGGCGTGCACGTGGACCCCGTCCTCGTGGCGGAGCAGATTCTCGAGAAGGACCTTCAGGCAGAACGGAAGGTGCTCGATGTCGTAGCGGCCCGCGAGCGAGTCGAGCCGGTGCACCTTGAGTGTGCGGGCACCGACCGTGATCGTTGCCCTGGACGCGAAGCTGTCGGACCCTCTAACCGGTGTCGGTGACATGCAGTCGATTCTCCTCCCTCATCGATCTGGCCTCATCTTCAATCTGGCCTCGTGTTCAATCTGCCGCGCGGTACTTACGCACGGCCAAGGGGGCGAGCACGACCAACAGGCCTCCGATCCACGCGAGGGCCTGCCATACCTCGGTCGCCGTCGAGCCTCCCGCGAACAGGTGCGAGGCGACCGCTGACGTCGGTCTTCCGTCCATGAGTGCGCGGCCGCGTTGATGACGATCGTGACCGGCTGGTGCGACGCGAAAGCCTGCAGCCAGCCGGGCATGCTCGAAACCGGGACGAAGGCCGACGATGCGAATGTGAGAGGGAGCAGGATCGGGAAGCCCATGAGCTGGGCCGTCTCGCTGTTAGGTGCCGAAAGGCCGATGACCGCGGCGCCCCAGCTGAGCGCGTACGCGAACGCCAGAATCAAAACAACGCCCGCGACATACTCGGCGGCGTTCGTGCCGACGCGGAAACCCACGGCGAATCCGACCGCAGTCAGCAACACGACGACCCCGACGTTGCGGACGAGGTCCGAGGTGGTCCGGCCCGCCAGAACGGCCGAGCGCGCCATCGGCAGAGCCCTGAACCGCTCTATCAGGCCTTTCTGCAGATCCTCCGAGATCCCGATGGCGGTGTTCATCGCGCCGAATGCGACCGTCTGCACGAATATTCCCGGCATCATGAAGTCGACGTAGGAGAACCCGGGCGTACGGATCGCTCCGCCGAAGACGTAGCGGAACAGAAGCACGAACATGATCGGCTGCACGCTCGAGAAGAACACCGCTTCGGGGATCCTCGTGTAGGCGATGAGATTGCGCTTCGTCACCGTCAGCGTGTCGAGGACGAGCCACCTCAGCCCGATCGTGCCCGCATGCCCTCCTGAGGGTGGCGAGGTCTCCGCGTGCGACGAGCCGGCAGACGAGAGCGTGGTCGTCACCGGGCCGCCCCTTTGCGCTGCCGGCCACATCCGAAGGCGCATCGTCCGAGTCGGTGCGATGGCCCGTCAAGGCGATGAAGACATCGTCGAGGCTGGGTTCGCGCAGCGCCAGCGTCGCGGGCGCGAGGTCGCAGTCCTGAAGCACCCGGAGAGCTTCGGACACGACGCCGGGGCCGTCGTCGACGTTCAGCTCGACGGTTGTCCCCTCGACGGTCGGGTTCAAGCCGCGGGCGTCTCTGAGGGCGTCGGCGGCACGTCGGGCAGAGTCCGCGTCCGCCATTCCGATGTCGAGGACCGTCGCCCCGAGGCCTGCCTTGAGCGAGGCCGGCGTACCTTCGGCGATCAGCTTCCCGTGGTCGATCACGACGAGATGGTTCGCAAGGCGGTCCGCCTCCTCCAGGTACTGAGTGGTGAGGAGCACGGTCGTCCCGCCCTCGACGAGCTGTTCGATCATGCCCCAGACCTCGATCCGGCTCTGGGGATCGAGCCCCGTCGTCGGCTCGTCGAGGAACAGCCCGCGGCCTTGCGACGAGGGCCGCTGCTACGTCGAGCCTCCGGCGCATGCCCCCGGAGTAGGTCTTCGCCGGGCGGCCCGCGGCGCCGAGGAGATCGAAGCGCTCGAGAAGCTCGCCCGTGCGCTCTCGAACGAGCGGCCACGGCAGGTGGTTGAGCCGGCCGATCATCTGGAGGTTCTCCTTGCCGGTCAGGTTCTCGTCCACCGTGGCGAACTGGCCGGCGAGCCCGATGAGACCGCGGACCACCTGCGCTTCCGAGCCGACGTCGTGACCGAGCACACGGGCCACGCCGGCATCGTGGGGGATGATCGTTGCGAGGATCCTCACGATCGTGGTCTTGCCCGCCCCGTTCGGCCCGAGCAGTCCGAACACGGTTCCTGCCTCGACCTCGAAGGTGACGCCGTCGACGGCGCGCACATCGGTGCCGAAGCGCTTCACGAGCTTCTCGACTTGAACGGCTAGCACCGAGTCATACTCTCAGAGTCCCCACACCAGGCCTTCAACCTAAGGCGCCAGCCACCCGAGCAGGTCACGATGCCCGATCCCGAAAACGGCGACCGCTTCTTCGACGTGGTGCGCCGCCAGCGCGCCCAAAGGGGATTCAGCGGCGAGCCGGTAGGAGACGACATGATCGGCCGGATGCTCGAGGCGGCCACGCACGCGCCGAGCGCCGAGAACCGCCAGCCCTGGGTGTTCGTGGTCGTTCGACGCGACGATCTACGAGAAAAGCTCGGCGAGATCTACCGGCGTGCATGGGAGTCGGGAGGAAGGGAGCACTCGGCCCGGCGTCTCGGGGAGCGACTGCTTGCAGAGGTCGACGAGGGAGCGATGGGAGGAGTCGCCGCGGCGCCGGTTCTCGTAGTCGTGTGCGGGGACACCGAAAAGAGCCACGAGAGAGCTCTGGCATCGTCGATCTTCCCCGCGGTGCAGAACGTGCTCCTTGCAGCGGGCGCCCTCGGCCTCGGCTCCGCTCTCACGACCCTGGCCGTGATAGACGCGAGCGGCGTCTCGCGCCTGCTGGAGCTCCCCGCCCACATCGTGCCGATGGCGGTCGTCCCTGTCGGATGGCCGTCGCGTACGCTCGGACCGCCGAAACGCGAGCCGATCGAACAGAAGACCCACCGCGAGGTGTTCGGCAACCCCTGGTGAGCTCGAGATTTCGCTCGAGATGGTGCTCGAGATGGTCAAGCGGCGCTCAAGGAGGCCGGCAGCTTGCAGAAGCACGATTACTCGGTCGTCGTTGACGGAAACCCTGTCGAGGTGTGGAAGCTGTTCTGGTACCGCGGCCCGCGCCCGCCCACCGACGGCGTCGGGATAGAGATCCTGCATCCCGGCGACGAGATCGGCGAGGGCCTCGTCAGGCACTGCACTTTCAGGGTGCCCAAGTACCTGCTGACCGGCGGCGTCGGCTACTCCTGGGAATGGCTTACGGAGGTGAAGCCCCACGAGTCGTGGAAGTACGACGCGGTGGGAAAGCCCCTCTGGTCGAAGGCAGAGGGAAGGACGAGGCTCGAGGACCTCGGGGACGGGCGTACCAGGATCCATTTCAGCGAGAGCTATCACGCCTTCAATCCCGTGATGCGTCTGTTGCTCGAGCGCAGGGTGCACCGGTTCATCTCGCGTGACAACGACAAGCTGATCACCAAAGCGGTGAACTCGGGCCTGAAGCGCATGCGCGCGACCGGCGGCTCCGAAAAGAACGCGATCGAGGGCTCAGAAAAGAAAGAGAGCGCCGAATAGCCGAGCAACAGCCGGCCCCTGGGGGACCTGTCTCAGTGGCCCCAGATCTCCCCGACGATGATCGCAGCGACGATCGGCCCGATCACTCCGACGGAGATCACCCCGACGGTCACGCCGATCACGAGCTTCAGGATCACCAGGCGGGTGTCCGCTTTCGTCGGCTTGGGCTCCACGACGGCCATGGCACGCTCCGGGAAACTCGACTCGACCGGCTCGGCTTGGTTCCTGTGTTACCGGCCGGGTTGAACTTCAGAGAAGATACCGCAGGATCGGCCGCGACGGACTGTGGCGGCGCGATGGCGCAGGGAGGCAGAATCCTTCCGTGAACCTTCCGTCGGACATGCCGTCGGACCTGCCGCCGGGCCGGTCGTCGGGCATCCCGCCGGGCCGGTCGTCGGGCGTCCCGCCGGGCCTGCCGTCGGGGACGGTGACCCTGTTCTTCAGCGACATCGAGGGGAGCACCAGACTCTGGGAGGAACACCCCGACGAGATGCGAGTGGCGTTGGAACGCCACGACGACCTGGTGAGAGATGTGATCGAGCGTCGCGGCGGCTACGTCTTCAAGACCGTCGGAGACGCCTTCTGCTCTTCGTTCGAAGAGCCGCTCCCGCCGCGGAAGCGGCGTTGGCAGCTCAAAGGCTTCTCGGTGAGCAAGCCTGGCCGCTCGGTGCGACCATCAGGGTACGGATGGCGCTTCACTCGGGCGTCTGCCACGAGAGGGACGGCGACTACTTCGGACCCACCGCCAACCGTGCTGCGAGAATCCTCGACCTCGGTCATGGTGGCCAGGTGATCCTCTCGGGCGCAACTGTCGCGATGCTCGGCGACGACCTGCCGCAGCAGTCGACTCTGCGTGACCTCGGATCGCACAGGCTGAAAGACCTGCGACGGCCGGAACGGATCTTCCAGTTGTGTACTCCGGACCTGCAGGACAGCTTCGGGCCGCTCGAGGCTTACGACGGCCCGAGGATCGACCACAACCTGCCGAGGCGCACGACCAGGTTCGTCGGTCGCCAGGTGGAATTGGAGGAGATCCGCACGGCGCTACTCGACGCGGGAACGGGGCTCGTCACCCTGACGGGGCCGGGAGGTGTCGGAAAGACGCGCCTCGCCCTCGAAGTGGCCGCTCAGCTCGTGGACGGCCCGGGGGGCGGGGTCTGGCTCATCGAGCTCGGCCACGTGGCCACGCCCGAGAACCTGCCCCGCAAGATCGCGTCCGTGCTCGGGGTGCGCGAGCAGCCGGGACGACCGGTCCTCGACTCGCTGATCGACTCCCTTGCCGCGCGCGACCTGACCATCGTGCTCGACAACTGCGAGCACCTGGTGTCGGCTGCGGCCGAAGTGGCGGATGCCGTGTTGCGGTCGTGCCGCGACGTCCGTGTCCTCGCGACGAGCAGGGAACCGCTCGGAGTCGAAGGTGAGCGCGTCCACCGGGTCCCGTCACTGGAGTGCGCGCCCGAACACACCGATCCGAACGACCTGCCCACTTACGATGCGGTTCAACTCTTCGCGCTCCGCGCGCTCCGACCACAGGCCCGGCTTCGTGCTCGGGCGCGGCAACGTGGTCTCGGTTGCCGACATCTGCCGGCGGCTCGACGGGATACCCCTCGCAATCGAACTGGCCGCAGCACGTTTGCGGACGATGTCTGTCGAGGAGATCGAGCGCCGGCTCGACGCGCGCTTCAGGCTCCTGACGGGAGGGTCGCGAACTGGGCTCGCGCATCATCAGACTCTGAAGGCCTCGATCGACTGGTCCTATGACTTGCTCGACCCACCCGAACGGTTGCTGCTCGACCGGCTGTCGGTCTTCGTCGGCGGGTTCGAGCTGCCTTCAGCCGAGTCGGTCTGCGGGCGCGACGGGACCGACGACACGTGTGACACGTTGCAGAGCCTGGTCGGGCTGGTCGACAAGAGCCTCGTGGAAGCCGACGAGATCGAGGGCAGGACGCGCTACAGGATGCTCGAGACGGTCCGCGAGTACGCGTCTGAGCGCCTCGGTGACCGTGGACAGGGTGAGGCCGCCGCCCTGCGGGCAGCCCACAGGGATCACTACCTGGAGCTTGCGGAGACTGCCGGGCGGATGCTCAGGGAGCACTGCGGGGCGCAATGGCTCGACGTCCTCGAGATCGAGCAGGCGAACCTCCGCGCCGCGTTGGCGTTCTGCCTGGCGGACGCATCGAGCACGGAGAGCGGTCTGCGCCTCGCCTCAGCCCTGCGACTGTTCTGGTCGGTCCGCGGATACGGGGTCGAGGCTCTCGACGTCCTGGACTCCCTGTTGGACAAGCACGATCCGATCCCGGACGCGCTCCGGGCTCGAGCACTCGAAACGGCCGCATATCTGCTCGAGATCCACGGCTCCTACGACCGGGCACGGGAACTTGCCCGGCAAGCGGTCGAGATGGCCCGATCCGCAGGCGACGGGCACGCGGTTGCAGATGCGTTGCTCCGGCTCGGCTCGGCTTCGCCGCGCTCGGTGATCCGGAGGGTGCCATCGAATCGTGCGAGGAGGCCCTGCGCTTGGCATCCGGATTCGTGGACACCGACGGTGCCCCAGATAGGGCCTCAGATAGGGCCTCAGATCGGGCCTCCGACAAGGCCCTGCTCGCGCGCTGTGCGGCCGCGAGAGCGGAGATCCTCGGCGATCTCGGGCGCGAGCACGAAGCGAAGACCGGGCTCGCAGCGTCCCTCGCCGCCCTGGCCGGTAGCGGCGACAGGTGGGACATGGCAGCGATTCTCTGCGATCTCGCCATCGCCGACCTCCGTTCAGGCGAGCACGCGACGGCCGTCTCGCAGCTGAACAGGGCTCTCGCGATCTCTGAAGAGCTCGGCGACGAGGTCCACAAGTGCGCGGTGGAGGTGGATCTCGGGCTTGCAGCGCTGCTCGCGCCCGACGTCGAGACGGCTTCGAGATGGTACGGGCGCGCGTTGATGACCGCGCGTCGCACCGGCAACCAGGCGCAATTCGCCAGGGCTGTGACGGGACTCGCCGTCGCGGCGAGCGCACTCGGAGACGATGTCAGGGCAGCCACGCTCCACGGCGCATCAGAGCGGCTGTCGAGACAGCTGCATCTCGCCGCGAACCTCTCGAGGTCGATCTCGCCGACCGCGACAGGATTCAGCTACGTGGTCGTATGGGCGAGCCGGAATTCGAACGCGCGTACGCGGACGGAGCAGACAAGACGGACTCCGAGCTCATGGTGCTCGCGCTGGTCAGGCCGGCCTCCGAGCCGGCTCATCCGGACCGGACGCAGGATGCCGGTCCGACCGCGTCTCACAAACATGCGTCAGCCGGCGGGTTGGCTCGTACCAGTCCTTGAACCACTCGCACCGGTCCTCGAACGACAGGTGAGCTCCGCACCGGGAGCCCAGTTGCACGAACGCGGCGCAGCGCTCGGAAAGTGGCTTCCCATGGCGCTCTCCGTTTCGGCGGCACTCGGTTGGTCGCTGTTCGTCGCGGTGCACGGGAACCAGGTGGATATCGACGTCTACCGTTTCGGCGGACGCCACATCTTTCACCCCGACCTGTACACGGCTCGTTTGGGAACCCTCTATTTCACTTACACACCGTTCGCGGCGCTCGTGTTCGCGCTCCCTTCGCTCGCACTCGACACCCTCTGGCTACAGGTGTTGTGGGCGCTCGCGAACATGGTTGCGCTCACGGGGTTGGTATACGTCTCGATCCGGATAACCCGGCCGCGGCTCGAGCCGCAAAAGGCCTTCAAATGGGCGCTGTTGCTCCTGACGCCAGCGCTGTTGCTCGATCCCGTTTTCATAGACATCGGGCTCGGCCAGATCAACCTGGTCCTGACCCTGATGATCATGTGGGACCTGGCGGGCGTGCGCAACGCCGGGCCTCGCAAACTGCCGCTCGGGGTGGCGACCGGTATCGCGGCCGCCATCAAGCTCACTCCTTTGATCTTCGTCCCGTACCTTCTGCTCACCCGCCGGATCCGCGGGAGCGTTCAACGCGGCGGTGACCTTCGTGGTGTGCGAGGCGGTCGCATACCTGGTCGCTCCCCACGACTCGTGGATCTACTGGACCAAAGACGTCTTCGACTCGAAGCGTGCGGGGGCGTTGCTCTACACGAGCGACCAGAACCTGACGAGCGTGCTCCAACGTTTCCACCACGTGTCGGTCCCGGCCTCGGTCACCGCCCCGGCGATCGCCGTCATATCGGTCGCAGGGCTTCTGCTGGCTGCTTGGGCCCACCGCAGGTCTTCGGTGCTGCTCGGACTGCTCGTCTGCGCGGCAACGGAGCTGATCGTCTCGCCGATCACCTGGGTGCATCACATGGTCTGGATCGTGCCCGCCGTCATATGGCTCGCAGTCGCTTCAGACAGACCTCGGAAGGGCCCGTTCATCGCAGCTGTCACGGCCTTCGTGTTCGTCATCGCACCCATATGGTGGGTTCCCCGTTCGTACGTGGTGTCGTCGAACCCACCCGAGCTCCACGAGCACGGATGGCAGCTCGTGGCAGGCAACTTCTTCTTCCTCGCGACGATCGTCTTCCTCGCAGGAGTGGCTGGGATGCTCTCGTTGCGAGCCCGGTCGTCACGAGGTCATGTCGGCGAGCTTCAAGACGGTCTTCCAGTTCCGGGTGGTCGCACGAGTGGCGAGGCGCCTCTCGAAGACGGTGTTCGTTAGCTTCGACCTGCCGTACCCGTCGGGGCAAAACAGGTAGATCTCGCGTCCCGCGACGCTGAACTCCTCGGTTCCGTCGCCACCGGGCAACTCGTCGACGCGACCGGCAGGCGGGGTGTCGGCGAGGAAGGTCACGTGGAGAGTCGCGAGATTGTCGGCCCTGCCGAGGAACGGGTTGCTCTGAAGGACGAGGCGGAGTTCTGCTCCCGATCTGAGAATGACCGTGACGGCCAGACCTAGCTCGGAGCTAATCCGCTCTTCGATCGCCTTGCACAAGCGGGTCCCGTCGGATCGAGGGCTTGCGAACACGATGTTCCCGCTCTGCACGTAGCTGGCGACGCGGTCCAACCCGAGGTCCGTGAAGACCCGCCGGAGGTCTTCCATCTTCACCGGGCTCCGGCCGCCGACATTGATGCCTCTGATCAGCGCTGCATAAGTTCTGGTGGCCGGCGTCACTCGAAGTGCCAGGGTATTCGGATCTCGCGAAGCCTGGAGCCAAGGAGGTCGATCTCAGTGCGCCACGCAATATTCGTGCCGAACTTCGGAGCGTTCAGTGACCCGATCCTCGTCGCCGATCTCGCCCGTCGTGCCGAGGCCGCAGGATTCGACGGTTGGTTCTCGTGGGACCACGTGATCTACCGCAACCGCGACGAGCCGGCGGCAGATCCCTGGATCACCCTGGCCGCCGTGGCAATGAGCACCAGCAGAATCCGGCTCGGCCCGATGGTCACGCCGTTGCCCCGCCGCCGGCCATGGAACGTCGCCAGGCAGGCCGCCACCCTCGACCACTTGAGCGGCGGCCGGGTCGTGCTCGGAGTCGGCATCGGAACGCTCCGCACCGCGGAGTTCAGCGGGTTCGGTGAGGCCCAGGACCCGGCGACCCGCGGCTCGATGCTCGACGAAGGTCTCGAGTTGATCGATGTGCTCTGGAGCGGGGAAGAGGTTCACCATCAGGGGCGGCACTACAGGGTCGAAGGGGTTCGGTTCCGTCCGGCGCCGCTCCAGAGCCCCTTGCCGATTTGGGTGGCGGCCGTGTGGCCCAACCGCAAGCCTTTGAGGCGGGCGGCGCGCTGGCAGGGCGTCGTGCCGCTCGGACTTCCGGGCCCCGAGGCTCTGTCGGAGGTTTTCGCGAGCACCGGGGAGGGAAAGGACGTTGCAGTGATGGCCGGCCGCCACTCGGTCCGGTCCTGGGAGGAGGCGGGTGCAACCTGGATGCTCCACGAGATCGGCCCGGACGGTTCGGTCGAGCAGCTCGAGGAGCTGATCGAATCAGGCCCGCTCGGCGAGGGCTGAGAGAACAGGATGATCTCTGCCCAGGACTTCCTCTTCTATGTCGACGACGCCCTCGATCAGATGGTCGGGATCCTCACCGGGCTCGGTGACGAGCTCGCCAACCAACGTCCTCGTCTCGCGGGAGCGAACTCGCCGTATGCGATCGTCACCCATTGCCTCGGGGTGATGGAGTTCTGGGCCGGACACGTCGTCGGCGGCCGCGACATCGAGCGCAACCGCGCCGCAGAGTTCACGGCGTCAGGATCGGTCGACGGCCTCGTCGAACGTGTGCGCCGGGCGCAGGAACAGATCCGTGAGGACATCGCCGAACTGGAGCCCTACGCGAAGCCTCGCGGACCTCTCCGACCCGGCCACGGCGACCATCCTCAGACCAAGAGCCAGGGTGGCGCGCTCATGCACGTCTACGAAGAGCTCGCACAGCATCTCGGCCAGATGGAGATAACGAGGGACCTGCTCGTCGACAACCCGAGTGAAGTGGGCACGGCCGGCTGACCCCGGCCGCCTGACCACGGCCGGCGGTCCACGGCGGGCGGGGACCCAACGGGCCCAGGAGGGAGCAAGAGTGCAAAGCGGAGAGAGGCAAGCGCGCGAAGGAGGCCGGACGGGCGTCGCCCGATTGGGTCGCCGCCAATTCCTCCAGGCCGGTATGGCCGCGGGAGCCGCAGGGATCGGCCTGTCTTCGCGGGCCGGCTCGGTCATCGAAACCGCGTTGAAGCAGAGCTCGGACGCCACGAGCGTCGCCGACATACAGAACGTGGTGATCCTCATGCAGGAGAACCGCTCGTTCGACCATTACTTCGGCATGCTGTCAGGTGTCCGTGGCTTCTCGGTCGGGCCGGTGCTCACCCAGACCGTGGGGGGGATGACCTATCCGATCTTCGACCAATTCGGATACGAGCCCGGCGTCGGAGTGAGCTCGTCGGGGTTCCTGCAACCCTTCCACCTGAAGAGCGACCCGCCCACCTACGACGGCCAGACGACCAACGACATCAGCCACAACTGGGGGCCGCAGCACCAGAGTTGGGACGACGGGCGCGATGGACGCTTTCGTAACGGCTCACCTGGCGGCGGACGGCGATTCCAACGGCCCGGTGACGATGGGGTACTTCACCCGCAAGGATCTTGCCTTCTACTACGCGCTGGCTGACGCGTTCACGATCTGCGACGGGTACCACTGCTCGGTTCTCGGTCCGACCGACCCGAACCGGGTCATGTCCATCTCCGCCACCATCGATCCCGCAGGCGTCGCAGGTGGGCCCTGTCTCGTCACGCAGACGAGCGAACGTCAGGCCGACTACGGGACGTTCACGTGGACGACGATGCCCGAGCAGCTGAGCGCGGCGGGAGTCAGCTGGAAGGTCTACAACGATCCCACGGCGCTATTGGAGCTGAGCCCGTTCCCTTACTTCAAGACCTTCTACGAACCGTCGACCCCGGCACAGGTCGAGATGGCCGCGCAGGCGCTCACCTACACGTACCCAGTGAAATTCGCCGCGGACGTGGCCGCCGGCACGTTGCCTTCGGTCTCGTGGATAATGCCTCCGCTCGCCGAGTGCGAGCACCCGGCCGCACCGCCCGAGTACGGGGAGTACCTCGTGCAGGAGATCCTCGAGACGCTCGTGTCGAACCCCGACGTCTGGAGCCAGACCGTGTTCATCGTCGTCTACGACGAGAACGGAGGGTTCTTCGACCATGTACCTCCTCCGACACCTCCTGCCGGGACGGACGGCGAGTACCTGACAGTGAACCCTCTGCCGTCGGACGCATCGGGCATCGCCGGGCCTGTCGGCCTTGGCTTCCGCGTTCCGTGCCTCGTGATCTCCCCGTTCAGCAGGGGCGGGTACAAGTGCTCGCACACCTTCGACCACACCTCGACCCTGCGATTCTTGGAGACCCGGTTCGGGGTCGAGGTGCCGAACCTTTCTTCGTGGCGCAGATCGGTGACAGGAGACATGACCGCGGCCCTCGCGCTCGGGTTGCCGCCGGACACGTCGGTGCCCAACCTACCTGCCACCTCGCTCGGGGACACCACCGTCGCCGAGCAGGCGGTGATCAACGCTCTGGCAGGAACCGAGGACGTCGGTGTCGCCTATCCTCTTCCCGACTCGAACAGGATGCCGACCCAGGAAACGACGCCCAAGCGCCCCCACGTGCCGCATTGACCGACGCGCAAGACGGTCGGCGGCAGCTCGACCGACAGCGCAAGCGCGTCAGCCCGGCGAGCACGACGAGCCGTGAGCGCGAAATGCGCTCTGCCACGGCACGTCGGCGGGATCAGGAGCGAAATCGCCTGTATGGAGGTCTTGGAGATAACCGATCGGTGGATCGTCGCCACCGGCGATGCGTGTCACCGCTTCGACGAGCCGTTCGACGTCTTCGGGACTCGTGCTCAGACCAGCGCTCGCCCGGACCGCTCCCGGCATCCGGCTCCTGTCCCCGCGAAGCACGTCCTCGCGATAGGCGGCTACGTCTTTACGGGACAGGCCGAGAAGTCGCGTCAGGTAGGGGTGTGCGCAGAAACACCCGTGGCGGACACCGATAGCGTCTTCGGCGGCGAGCCTGGCCGCCACGAGAGCGTGCGGGACTCCTTCGACGACGAAAGCGGCAACCGGCAAGGTGTCGTCGCCGAGCTCGGGGCCGAGCAGACGTACTCCGGAGATCGACCCGAGGCCGCTTCGGAGAAGGGTGGCCATCCGCCGGTCGTGTTCGACGAGGGTGGGCCAGCCGAGATCTTCGAGAAACGTCGCGGCGGCATGCAGCGCGACCGCGCCTATGACGTTCGGGGAACCCGCTTCCTCGCGGTCAGGAGGCTCGGTCCAGACGACCTCGTCCAGATCGACCAGGTCCACAGCCCCCCCACCGGCGAGGAAGGGATCGCCTTCTGTGAACGCGGTTCTCGGTCCGATCAGCACGCCGGACCCGAAGGGGGCGTACATCTTGTGGCCGCTGAACGCGATGAAGTCTGCGTCGCGCGGCATCGGGCGGTGCGGTGCGAGCTGAGCCGCGTCGACGACGACGGGGACTCTTCGCTCGTGCGCGGCGGCGACGATCTGGTCTACGGGAGGCTGCCAGCCTGTGATGTTGGATGCTCCCGTGACGGTGAGGACGGTCGCTTGCGGCGGCCGGTCGAGCGCCGCCACCACGTCTTCGAGGCTGAACGTGCCGTCGGTCCCGCATTCCACGTAACGACAGGTGGCCAGCCTCGACCAGGGAAGCATGTTGGCGTGGTGCTCCACGACCGTTGTGACGACGATGTCGTTCCGGTCGAGCCGGAGCCGGTAAGCCAGATGATTGAGGGCTTCGGTGGTGTTCCGGCAGAACACAGCGACGTCGTCCCTGCCGGTACGGCCGGCGAATCCGAGCATCGCGTCCCGGGCGTCCTCGTACGCAGCGGTGGAGATCTGCGACTTGAACCCAGCACCGCGGTGGATGCTCGAGTACCAGGGGAGGAACTCCTCGACGCGACTGAGCACAGAGGGAAGCGACGCCGTCGACGCAGCAGCGTCGAACGAGACGTACCGGCGTTCGCTCCCGTCGGCACAGGGAACCCGGATGCGCTCACCCACGAGCTCCACGAGCGGCCAGGAAGCCTCGGTCGTCTCGAGGCTCATGCCTGCGAGCTTCGTGTAGGCACCAGGGTTCAGGACCCTACGAACGTCGCGACGCCAAGCGCCGCAGCGGGGGGAGCGTCGGAGGAGGCTGGCGCCTCGGAGGCAGGTCGTCGAGGAGCTCGGCGGTCGCTCGTGCGATCTTGCGGACCGCCCGTTCGAACGACTCATCTGTCTTCGGGGAGCTCGACTGGACCCCGCTGACCTTCCGCACGTATTGGCGCGACGCCGCCTCGATCTCCTCGGACGTCGCATGCGGCTCGAGGCCGCGGAAGGTGGTGATGTTCCGGCACATGGCATGAAGGATACGACGAGCTCGGATCGCCCCCGCATCCGTCTGGGTCAGTGGAAGCGCTTCATCCTCGCCAGCCGAGCCCCGGTGGCCGGCGGGTCCGGAGTCGTCCCTGGCGGGGCCGCGTGCGCATGCGCAGCCTCTGCGACCAGTTGGAGGACGACCTGTTCGTCGGGAGCTCCGCTGACCCGGACTTCGAGCCAGTCGGAGCTGCTCGACCGGCGCAGCGTGACCGACGGGTTCTCGCGGAGCTCTGCTCGCCGGCCGCGGATCAACGAAGCAGTGAGGCGGATGTCGATGATGTCATCTCCGTCGAAGTGTGCGATCTCCTTGCCGTTCACCCACAGGGCGGGGCCGTCGCGAAAAGCAGACTCTCCTTCGACGACGCCTTCGATCTCGGTCAGAGCCGCAAGCAGGCGCCCGGGCCGAGCGGAACCCTTCTCAGTGGATTTGCTCATCCGGCCTCCTCGCCCTGCCAGGACCGCCAGAGAGCAGCATATGCACCGTCGCTCGCCAGCAGCTCGGCGTGCGAGCCCTGCTCGGTGATGCGACCGGCCTCCACGACGACGACGATCCGTGCATCGTGCGCCGCGTGGAGACGGTGAGAGACGGCGATCACGGTCCGGCCGGTCAACAGACGCGAGATGGACCGTTCGAGGTGCCTCGCAGAGCGCGAGTCGAGAAGCGACGTGGCCTCGTCGAGCACCAGCGTGTGCGGATTCGCGAGCAGAAGCCGCGCTATGGCCACCTGCTGGGCGAAAGCGGGTGGCAGACGGACCCCGGCAGATCCGATCCTCGTGTCGAGCCCGTCGGGCAGCGTGCGGAAGCTGTTCTCTGCGTCGACGGTAGCGAGCACTTGCATCAGCTCTTCGTCGCTCGCTCCGGGCGCGGCGAGCCTCAGATTGTCGCGGAGAGAGCATGCGAAGAGGTGATGCTCCTGTGTCACGAGAGCGATCTCGCGTCGCAGCCTGTCGGGCGGCAGGCGCGACGGTGCAACGCCGCCGACTTCGATCCGCCCTTCGCGCGGAGGGTGGATACCGGCGAGAAGCAATGCAAGGGTGCTCTTTCCCGCACCGCTCGGCCCGACGACGGCGAGCCTGGTCCCGGGCGGCGGCACGAGACTGATCCCGCGCAGAACGTCGTGACCGTCGCGGTAGGCGTAGCGGACGTCCGATGCGACGAGTCGATCGTCGACCGGAAGGAGGTCGGTGATCGGAGCCGGAGGCACCTCGCTCACCCCGACGACGCGCGACAGCGATGCCGACGCGAGCTGGACCTCGTCCTGCCAGGCGAGGAGCGTGTCGATCGGCACCACGAGCTGCTGGGCGTAGAGGGCGGCCGCTGCGACCGCGCCCGCGCTGAGGCTTCCGTCGATGTGGAGGTAGCCGCCGACGATCAGGCAGAGCACGAGGGGCATCACGTAGCTCGCCTCGCTCGAACCGAAGAACACGGTCCTCAGCCACAGGGTCCTGCGTTCCCAACCCACCCAGTCCCTGATGTCGGAGTCGGTCCGTTCGACACGCGCTGGACCGAGGCGGAACGCCTCGATGCTCCGTCCCGCCGCGACCGTCTCCTGGATCCCGGCGTTCACGCGGGCGAACGAAGCCGCCTCGTGCTGGTAGGCCGGGCGGGCCTGTTTCAGGTACCAGCGAGTGCCTATGGCGATAATCGGGATCGAAGGCACCAGTGCGAGCGCAAGCAC
Source organism: uncultured Acidimicrobiales bacterium (assembly GCA_963801315.1). GTDB lineage: Bacteria > Actinomycetota > Acidimicrobiia > Acidimicrobiales > CAVXTF01 > CAVXTF01. The sequence continues at coordinate 220,131 of CAWDEI010000001.1, forward strand.
CGGTGCCGTCAAGACGAGGGCGATGATCGCAAGAACGGCGGTTACCGCCGCGACGAGCAGTTGGGGCAGCCCTGCGCGGACGGCCTGTGACAGGTCGTCGACGTCGGTGGATGCCCGAGTGAGCAGATCCCCCGTGCCGGCGCGCTCGACCAGGCCGAGGGGGAGGTTGAGCACCGACTCGATGAGCCTCTCGCGGAGCCGTGCGAGCAAGCGCTCGCCCAAGACCGCGCCGAGACCCCGGGTGGCGCCCGTCAGAACGGTTTGAACGACGAGCGCGGCTGCGAAAAGCAGCGCAGCGATCTCGATGGTCGAGTTCCCCCTGTGAGGCCCTGCCTCGTTGATCACCAGCTCCAACAGACGCGGACCGACCAGTCCTGCCGCGCTCGCGACTATCTGGAGCCCGATCACCAGGCTGAAGAAGGCCCGCTCTTGACGGAACAGGCCGACGACGTGCCGCCAGGTCGCACCGCTCGACGCGATGGGCAGGATGTTGCGTTCGGCCGCGACCTCGACGACCGTCACGCTGCCCCCCTCATGACCACCGTTCGATAGCTCTTGTCGGTCGCGAGCAACCGAGCGTGGTCTCCTTCGGCGCGCACACGCCCGTCGATGAAGACCACCCGGTCGGCCTGCTCAAGCATCAGCGGGCTGGTGGTGAACACCACCGTGGTCCGGCCGCGGCGGATCGAGCGCAACCGCTGCGCGATCAGGGCTTCTGTGTGAGCATCGACGGCGCTCGTGGGCTCGTCGAGGACCAGGACCTCGGGGTCGGCTCTGAGCGCGGCCGCCAGCACCACCCGCTGGCGTTGCCCGCCGGACAGGCTTCGCGCCCGCTCGGGCAACTCGGTGTCCAAGCCGTCGGAGAGGCCCTCCACGATGTCGCTTGCGGCGGCCGCCTCGAGGGCTTCTTCGACGGTCGGACGAACGTGTAGATCGTCGGTCCCGAAGCTCGGCATGTCCACTGCCTCTGCCAGGGTCCCCGCCAGCAGCTGCGGCTCACGGTCGACCACGAGGACGTGCCGGCGGACCACGTCGATGGGCAGCTCGTCGACCCTGACGCCGGCGATCGAGACCCAGTCACCCGCGGGCGCATCTTCGTGGCGCCCGAGGCGGGCTGCCAGTTCGCTCGCCTCGTCGGGGTCGGGGGAGACCACGGCGGTGAGCGTCCCGGCGGGGACCAGCAGGCCCGTCCTCGAGTCCGACATGGGCCCCGAGGGGGCTTCGACGTACTGCGAATCAGAGCTGTGGAGATCCGGATCGCGGCGCAGCACCGAAAGCACGCGGCCCGCCGCGACGGTTGCCGCCGACCAGCGGGTGGCCGCTTCCATGAGGGTCTGTATCGGCAGCAGCAAGAAGGCCGCGTACGCGTAGTAGGCGACGAGATGGCCGGCCGAGATGCGGCCTTCGACGACGAGCCGCGCACCCAGATAGGTGACGCTCACGAGGATCGCACCGGGGAAAAGGACTTGGAAGGAGTCGAGGATCGACTGGACGAGAGCCGTGCGCACCGTGGCGCGCCGGACCTGCTGTGACGCCTCGGTGTACCGGCTCGCGAACTCCTCTTCGCCTCCGAGCCCGCGCAGCACCCGAAGGCCGACGACGGTGTCGGCGGCGATCGACGAAGCCTCGGAACGGCGCTCTCTCTCTACGGACTGGCGGCGCTCGAGCGGTCGCATTACGGGCATCACCGCGAGCGTCGCGACAGGCGCGCTCACGAGCAGGATGACTCCGATGGGAGGTGAGGAAAGAAGCAGGATCACCGCCACCACGAGGTAGGAGAAGATGGCGCCGGTGCCGCGAGCGGTGACGTCGAGCATGCGCGCTATGCGCTGCACGTCGGTCGTGCCGATGCTCGCCACCTCTCCCGCGTCGACGTGCTTCGGAAGGTCCGCTCCGAGCCGGACCGCCTGGCGCGTGACGAGTTGCTGGACGCGCACTGCAGCGGTCAAGAAGTTCGTCACCGCTCTGCGGTGGCGGAGCACTCCCGCCACAGCCTGGATCACTCCGAGGCCGAGCACGACCATGGACCATGCGATGAGGCCGCCCCTATGGCGGTCCACCACCGCGTCCACTGCCGCTCCGATCGCAGCAGGGATCAGCCCCTGAGCCCCCATCCAGACCGCGCCGAAGAAACCGCCTGCCGCGACGGTGTGACGCTGCTCGCGCGCGAGCCAGAACAGGAACCTGACAGGCGAGCGGAGGTCCGGGTCACCTGGATCGGGGAGGGGGAGACGGGCGAGCACAGAGCCGAACAGACTACGCCCGGGCAAAAGGCCTCCCGGACGCCCGTCCTGTGCGATCTCGCCGTCGGCGAATACGATCGAAGAGGTGCGGAGGAATCTGACTGATCGTCAGTTCGTAGGGCTGCCAATTGCCGTATTGCTCGGCCTCGCTCTTTGCGCGTGCGGCACAGGTTCCGGATCGTCCGTCGTCGCGCAGAGCAGCTCGAGCACGTCGGCGGCGACACCGACCACGTCACCGACACCGACCCCCGCGCAGCTCGCGGCCGAGGCGGACGGCGCCGCGCCGGCAGACACCGACAGCTCGGGCGTGGAGTGGCTCTGCCGGCCCGGGCAGGCCGACGACCCGTGCACGACGAGCCTGACCACCACGGTCTTGCCGCAATCAGGGCCGGTGTACGTCGAGCACTTCGCCGATGCGAAGAACCCGAAGATCGACTGCTTCTACGTGTACCCCACTGTGAGCCGCGCAGCCTGGGATCTTGGCCAATCTGCACATCGACCCGGCGGAGATCTCGGTAGCCGAGGCTCAGGCGTCGCGCTTCAGCCAGGTCTGCCGGGTGTATGCGCCCATGTACCCGCAGCTCACTCTCCATGCCATCGTCGCTACCGGGCGGGTCACGGCGGCAGACGTGCTGAAGGCGTACAGCGGGGTGGCCAGGGCTTGGGACGACTACCTGGCGCATTACAACGACGGCCGCGGAGTAGTGGTGATCGGGCACTCACAAGGCTCCGCGATGCTCATCGCCCTGCTGCGCAGACAGGTCGACGACGATCCCCCTGTGCGGCGTCTCCTCGTCTCGGCGATCATCGCCGGAGGGAACGTGACCGTCCCTATCGGTAGGGGCGTGGGCGGGAGTTTCGACAACATCCCAGCGTGCAGCTCCGAGAAGCAGACCGGTTGTGTGATCGCCTACTCGTCGTTCGACGAGCAGCCCCCGGCCGACAGCCTCTTCGGAAGGCCCGGCCAGGGTGTTAGCTCTCTTGCTCCAGGCTCCGGCCTCCCAGCCTCGAAACTCCAGGTCCTGTGTGTCGATCCGGCGTCGCTGTCGGGCGGCAGCGCTCCGCTCGATCCGTACTTCCCCTCCGTCTCCATCGCCGCCGGCCTCGGAGCGCAGTCTGCCGGCGCGCCGAAGGTCCCTACGCCGTGGGTCACCGAGCCGGGCCTCTACTCGGGCCAGTGCCTGTACCGCGAGGGGGCAAGTTGGCTTCAGGTGAGCGCCCCGGTGGACCCGGCAGACAAGAGGAGCATCGTCAGGCAGACCCTCGGGCCGACCTGGGGACTGCACCTCGTGGACATCAACATCGTGCTCGGGAACCTTGTTGCGGTGGTCGGGGACGAGGGCGCCGCCTACACCTCGTAAGACGTGGCCGCCGCCAACGCCTCGTAATTCACAGGGCCCCGCCGAAGCGGGGCCCTGTCTCTAGTCCATTGTGTTGGCGGGCAACGGGCGAACCCGTCGCTCGCTACCTGATGTCGTGCGTCAGCTGACAGTATCCGCGGTCGAGTAGCTCTGGCCGCCTGTGGTGAAGTTGATACCGGTGTCGGTGTCAGGTGTGAGCGCCGTGCACGAACCGGTCGTGACCGACTGCTTCCCATAGAAGACACCCGCAGTCGGGAAAGTCGCCCCACCGGTCAGACCCGCACCCGGTGCGGACTGCAGGTCGAAGACGTACCAGCAGGTGCTCGTCTTCGAGCTCAAGACGGCCAGGGAGAGACCCTGATTGTCAGTGGTCGATCCGACGCCGAACACCGCCTCACTCACGCAGTTACCGCTCCCGGTCGTGCAAGCACCAGTAGTCCACGTGAACTCCGGAGCCTGCGAGGCGAGAGCCGCGTTGAACGTGCCTGACGTGGTCGAGTACGAAGTGGTCACCTGGTAGAGGGCCGCCGACTCGGTCAGGGCGTTCGACAGGTTCGACTGCGCCGCCCGGTCGCCCGCCGTGTTGGTCACCCCGAGGAACGTCGGGATCGCGATTGCGAGCAAGATGGCGATGATCAACAGCACAACCATGAGCTCGATGAGGGTGAAGCCCGCTTCAGCTGCCTCCACGCCCTCGGTCTCGGCATCGTCCACGCGGGCGCGAGCCATCCTGATTAGGTCCTTCATATCCCCCCCGATCCATTCGGCCGCCGGCCGATCGGCATCCCCGTGAACGAGCCCCGTCGGCCCGGCCTTGGTTAGCCATTGGCATTGATTTGTAGAGGAGACATTAGCATAACCAACAAATAAGTATCAATCCCTTGCCACAAAAACAACAACGACCACGCCTGGCGGGGTCGGCGAGCCTCGAGTCGGGCGACCGGAGGGGTCAGGCGAGCGGCCGGGCCGGGCGAACGCCGGCACCCGGCGAGCAGCGGGTCCGGCCGAGGCGATGCCCTGTCCGGCACATTGGGATACCTTCCTTCCTTGTGGATCGGCCCCGGCGAGCGGAGCCGTCGAGCGGCGGGAAGGGGGACCCATGACGTGGGTCGGTGATCTCTCGAGAAAGAGCAGATCGATCCGTGCGATCTTGGCGGCCGGGGCGATAGTCACGACAGGAGTGATGTGGGCGGCCGCGCCTGCCAGCGCGGCGCCCAAGGGGTCCATCACCGGAACCGTCACCGACAAGGCCGGCCATCCGATCGCAGGGATAGAGGTCTACGCCTATGTGGCCGGCACCACGCAGATCGTCGGCGAGACAAATAGCGCCGCCAACGGCTCGTATACCGAACCGGGCCTCGCCACCGGCGAGTACGACCTGTACTTCTTCCCGTCGGGCTCGACAGGGAGCTGGCTCAGCGCCTGGTACAAGCACGCCACGAGCGAGGCGGGTGCCACGGCGGTGAGCGTCACGTCGCCAGATGCGACGACGGTCGACATCAAAGTTCGACCGGCCGGGTCGATAAACGGCAAGGTGACCGACCCCTCGGGCAACCCCGTCGGAGGGATAGAGGTCTACGCATACGTGGCCGGCACCACACATATCGTCTCGGAGTCGTCGACAGCGTCGGACGGCACCTTCTCCGAGCCGGACCTGGTCTCGGGTGACTACGACCTCTACTACTTCAACACGAGCTCGCCGGGAAGCTGGCTGAGCGAGTGGTACAAGCACGCAGCGAGCCAATCCTCGGCGACGCCCGTCGCCGTGACGGTACCTGACGTGACGAACGTGGCGATCCACCTGAAGCAGGCAGCGACGATCGCAGGAACCGTCACCGACAGCTCGGACGACCCGGTGCAAGGCATCGACGTCTACGCGTTCGTTGCAGGTACAACCGATATCGAATGGGAAGCGGTGACAGGAGCGGACGGCTCGTTCGCCGAGACGAACTTGGCGGCGGGAAGCTACGACCTCTACTACTTCGCACCGAACGGCGGCTACGAGAGCGGTTGGTATCTCAATGCCAAGAAGGAGAAGAAGGCGACGCCTATTGCGGTGGTTCCGCCCGAGACCAAGGACGTCCAGATCGTGGTCGTCCCGGAGGCATAGCCAAGATTCACGGCGTGCTATCTCTGTGCGGCCTCCTCGACCGTCAGCTCTGCAGCGGGGTCGGCCTCGAGCCGATCGTCGGGGATCGGGAGGCCACTTGCCACCGAGCGCCCATACGTCCCGTCGTTCAGGCGACCTTCCGCTCTTTCGATCTGCTCGAGCCTGTCGCGCAGGCCTGAAATGAGAGCGTCGTCCAAGCCTTCGGCTACGAGGCGTTCTGCGGGATCGGACATGTCTCCGGTCTCGTTGGCGGCGCTCCGATCCTGATCGAAGGCGTCGGTCGCCTCGCGGAGAAGCCTCTCGACGCGCCGACGTTCGGCATCGAGGAGCTCCCTCGCTCTTTCGTCGTTCATGTTCGGTCCCTCCGGGCGTCGCAGTCCTGGGAATCATCTCTGGCGAGGCGGTGTAGAAGCTATCGGGTCGGTGAGCCCGGCCCCGGAAGCACCTTTCAACCTCGTATCCGTTTCTGATCACCGGAGGTAACGATGGCTCGGGTCCTGTATACGGCCGAAGCGAACGTCACAGGCGGTCGCGCCAATGGTCACGGGCGCACCACTGACGGGGCTCTCGATGTGCAGCTGCGAACCCCGAAGGAGATGGGAGGCGAGGGGGGCGGCACCAACCCCGAACAACTGTTCGCGGTGGGCTACGCGGCGTGCTTCGAGGGGGCCATTGGCGTGGTCGGCCGCCGCGAGCATTCCGAGGTGGACGACGTCTCGATCGTGAGCCGGGTGAGTCTCCTTCCCACCGAAGACCGTGGCTTCAAGATCTCCGCCGAGCTCGATGTGACGTTGCCGAGCGTCCCGGACCAGGAGCACGCGGAGCGCATCGTGCTCGCCGCTCACGAGGTGTGCCCGTACTCGAACGCGACGCGGGGCAACATCGACGTCAAGTTGACGGCCAACGGCCGCCGCGTCGGCTGAAACCGAAGAACTCTCGGAACCGGAATAGATGTCACGTCAACTGTGTTGAGAAGGTAGTTGACAGATCAACTGTCAGGACACTTTCAGACAGGAGACGAGATGAGCACAGCTATAGAAACCCAAGCCCCCGCCCCCACAGGGGACCTCACGGGTGACTACGACCTGGATGTCGCCCACAGCCGGATCGGTTTCGTGGCTCGACACGCGATGGTGACGAAGGTCCGGGGATCGTTCAACGACTTCGAGGGCAGCGGCTACTTCGACGCCTCCTCTCCCGAGAAGTCCCACGTAGAGGTCACGATCAAGGCGGCGAGCATCGACACTCGCAACGCCGACCGTGATGCGCACCTGCGTGGCAACGATTTCTTCGACATGGAGAAATACCCGGAGATCCGCTTCGTGAGCACCAAGGTCGAGGAAGTAGATCCCACGACCTACCGGGTAACCGGGGACCTCACGATCAAGGGCGTCACCAAGGCCGTCTCGATCGACTTCGAGTACACCGGTTCCGCCGTCGACCCGTTCCAGAACCACCGCGTCGGATTCGAGGGGACGGTGACGGTCAACCGCAAGGACTGGGGCATCAACTGGAACGCAGCGCTCGAGGCAGGCGGCGTTCTGGTAAGTGAGAAGGTCGTCCTGGAGTTCGAGGTGGCGGCGGTGAAGAACCCCTCGTAATCCCAGGCCCGAGGCGGACAGGGCGTCGCACTCGACGGCACCCTGTCCGCCGGTCACGGCCCGGTGATATGCGAATCCAACGTTGTTAGCGTGGAACCATGAGCAGTCCGAATTGGCTCGAACCCGAAGAGCAGATCGCGTGGAGAGGCTTTCTCCGAACATACGAACAGTTGTCGGCCGTTCTCGGCCACGAATTGTTGCAGGACTCGGGATTGTCGATACAGGACTACGCGGTGCTGGTCACATTGAGCGAGATACCAGAGGGCCGAATGCGGCCATTCGAGCTGGGGCGAGAGCTGGCTTGGGAAAAGAGTCGACTTTCCCATCACATGAGACGGATGATCGAACGCGACTTGGTGAAGCGCGAGACGTGCCCGACCGACCAACGCGGAGCCTTCGTTGCGATCACGCCCCGAGGTTTGAAGGCGATCAGTGCGGCAGCGCCCGGCCACGTAGCAGCGGTTCGGCGTTACTTCATAGACCTGTTGACGCCCGAAGAGCTCAAGACGCTTGCCGAGATCTCGGCCAAGGTCGAGTCAGTGCTTTCGGAGACAGGTCCCTGCTCGGAGACAGCGCAAGAGCCAAAGACCAGAACCAAAGAAATGAACGGGTTGGACCGATTGAACGGGTTGGACCGATTGAAACGGAAGCGGATGAGCGGAATGAAGAAGGGAATGAAAGGAGGCGACGATGCCGGCAGTAACGGTTGACGACATTCTGACTCTGCCAAGGATCTCTCCACCTGATCCGGTGGCAAGACGCCAGCGGGTGGTGAAGTCGGTGACGAATGCGCCAGCAGGGCTCGAGGGGGAGGGTTTTCCCGTCCGTCGGGCGTTCGCAGGCGTGAGCACGACGGAGCTCGACCCCTTCGTCCACATGGACCAGATGGGCGAGGTGGAATATGCCCCCGGGGAACCGAAAGGAACCCCCTGGCACCCCCACCGCGGCTTTGAGACCGTCACGTACATGATCGACGGAACCTTCGACCACCAGGACTCCAACGGTGGAGGGGGACGGATCACGAACGGCGACACCCAGTGGATGACCGCGGGCGCGGGAATCCTCCACATCGAAGCCCCTCCAGAGGAGCTCGTCGCTACAGGCGGTCTGTTCCACGGCATCCAGCTGTGGGTCAACCTTCCCAGCGCGAACAAGTGGAACCCGCCCCGTTACCAGGACATCCGCGGCCGCGAAGCCACGCTTCTGACGACGATGGACGGAGGTGCCCTACTACGCGTGATCGCCGGAGAGATCGGTGGTCATACAGGGCCCGGATCGACGTTCACGCCGATCACCTTGGTGCACGCCACACTGAGCCCCGGAGCCAAGGCCGAGCTGCCGTGGCGCGAGGACTTCAACGCTCTCGGCTACGTCCTGGCAGGGAACGGAACCGTCGGCGATGAGCAGAGGCCGATAAGGAACGGTCAACTCGTCGTCTTCGGTGCAGGAGACACCGTCACGCTGACTGCCGGCACGACCCGCGACGTGAGTCCCAATTTGGAGGTGATGCTGCTCGGCGGCCAACCGATCCGCGAGCCCGTCGTTCACTACGGGCCTTTCGTCATGAACACCAAGGAAGAGATCGTCCAAGCTCTCGAGGACTACCAGGCCGGGCGGCTCGGCACCGTCCCGGCTCGCAGCCTGGCGCATCGTCAACCGGGGGACGTGGAACCGGCCTGATCTGCCGGACGGCGAAATACCCTGGGCTCATGACTGACATGGCTGACGACGCGGTTGCCTTTCCGACACTCGACGAATCAGAGCTGGAGGTCCTCGACTCGCTGGGGACCCGGCGATCCGTTCAATCCGGGGAGTACCTCTACCGCGCGGGGGATGCGAGTTACGACTTCTACGTGATCCGCTCGGGCTCGACGGAGATCACGGTCAGGGATGGCGACGAGGACAAGGTCATCGCGCAGCACGGCCCGGGCCGGTTCTTGGGCGAGCTGAACCTCCTTACAGGGATGAGGGTGTACGTGTCGGCGCGGGTCGTCGAATCCGGCGAGGTCATAGTGGTGCCTGCTGCCTCGCTCAGGCACCTCCTCGCCACCAGGCCGGGGCTTGGGGACAAGATCCTCGCAGCTTTCATCGCACGCCGATCCGTGCTGATGAGCGGTGCCGGGGCTGCGTCGATCCGGGTGATGGGGTCTCGATTCTCACCCGAGTCTCTCGAGTTGAGGGAGTTCTTGGCGCGCGGCCGCATCCCCCATGAATGGTTGGACGCCGACGGGGATCCCGCCGTGGAACGCCTTCTGCTAGACGCGGACGTGGACCCTTCGGATCTGCCGGTCGTGATCGCCTCGGGGAAGGTTCTCCGGCACACGACGCCAGGGGAGCTCGCCTCGTACCTCGGTCTTACTGTCGACAACCTCCCCGGCCGCTGTTTCGATCTCGTGGTCGTGGGCGGCGGGCCATCAGGTCTCGCAGCCGCGGTCTACGGAGCGTCCGAGGGCCTCAGAACTCTCGGGCTCGAGATGGCAGCTGTCGGGGGGCAGGCGGGCTCGAGCTCGCGGATCGAGAACTACCTGGGATTCCCGACTGGAATCTCGGGCGGCGATCTGACACAGCGGGCCTTCGTTCAGGCGGAGAAGTTCGGAGCCCGTCTGACGGCTCCGTGCGCGGCAACGGCTCTGCGCGAAGAGGCTGGGCATCTGGTGGTGACGCTGGTGGACGGCTCCGAGGTGGCCGGCCGTGCCGTGATCGTGGCGAGCGGTGCAAAGTACCGGCGTCTCGGGGTCGACCGGATCGAGGAATTCGAGGGAGTTGGCGTGTACTACGCCGCGACCGACGTCGAGGCGCGGCTGTGCGGAGGATCGTCGGTGGTGATCGCGGGCGGTGGCAACTCGGCGGGTCAAGCCGGACTGTTCCTGGCAGATCGTGCAAGCTCGGTCACGTTCGTTATCAGAGGACCCGACTTGAGCAAGAGCATGTCGCGTTATCTGGTCGACCGCATCGAGGAGGACGATCGCATCGAGGTGAGAACCAACGCGCGGATCACGGGCTTAGAGGGCGACAAGAGTCTTCGCGCGCTGCAGATCTCGAGCCCTGACGGCGAGGAGACCTTGGGATGCGCCGCCCTTTTCTCGTTCATAGGCGCTGACCCGGCCTCGGGATGGTTGTCCGGGTGCGCAGCACTCGATCGGAGTGGATTCGTTCTCACCGACCGTTCGCTCGCTCCCGAGCAACTTGGCGAGCGATGGGCGGATCTCGGCCGCCTACCGCTTCCATTCGAGACGAGCCATCCCGGAATGTTCGCCGTCGGAGACGTGCGTTCCGGATCGATGAAGCGGGTGGCCTCAGCGGTAGGTGAAGGATCGGCCTCCGTGCGCTCTGTTCACGAGTACCTCGCCTTCGACCACTGACCCACCTGCTCACGTATGGACCGGTTCGAACTGATCCGCGGCCGTCCGTTCGAAGGACTCCACTCGACCGACTGGCAAGACGCGGGTCAAGATCCACGGAGGTCACGGCCTCACGGAGCACATATCCCGGCCGCAGTTATCACGCCCCCTTGGTCGCGGCCTGTGAAGATACCGACTCCTGAGACCGTCACCGGCGTGCCAGCGGCCACCGTTTTGGAGGCTGAGCTAATCGCCGGGCCCTTAACAGTCAGTACGCCGGCACTAGCCGTGAAGGTCAGAGCCGAAATCGTGCTCGACTTCTTTCCACAGGTCAACGTCAGCTGGGTTATCAGGGGAGCTTTGTCGTGGATATTCTGGGCCACGAACCTGGCAAGTGCGTCGGGGCACCGCCAAGTTCCGGCGGCAGCGTCTTGGAACCCCATGAAGTGCGCAACAAGGCACGACGCCAAGGCATCAGTGGGGGACCACGACGTCCCGGATTCTGCTGCCGAGACCTTATTCATCAAGGTTGGTAGGGCATCGTTCAGGGTTTCAGCGTTGGCGAGTTCGTGCGCAACGAGGGCGAGCGTTGGGGAGCCTCCAAAAACGGTGTCTTCGTCCCCATCTGCGCCGAACGTGCAACCGGTACCGGTGCCGGGAATAAAGCCGCAGTGTGTCGCCGTGTCACCCATGCTCCAGCTCCAATGCGATCCTGGCTCGATTCCCGCAGCCTCAACCTCGGCGACCAAGGTGGCAACGGGAGGCTCTGAGACCGGGAGGGCCACCGCGGCCGGATGCGACGACACTCGCATGCTGGCCTTTGGGGACGAGACCGCTGAAGTGGAGGTCGCAGGGGCGGCTACCGCCGTAGTGCCGGTCTTTGAGGACTCAAACGCTGAAGTGGAGATCGTGCGGGCAGAAACCGCGGCCGTGGGGGTGGCGATGAGGTGAACCCGCGCCGGGTTGATGATGCGCTTCGTAACGGAAGGCCGCGTCGCCGAACGAATGGATTGTGGACCCGGTGCGAAGGCCCCCACCGTGGCTGCACCGGCAACGAGTGTCGCCAGCGCGACCGGGGTGATCCAACGATGATGGGCCCGATTCCGAGGTTGGCCCAAGTCGCATTCGGCGAGGGGATGTGCTGGCCGGACGTCAGTCTCCTTAGCGGGATCGAGCCTGGACCCATGCGCAGCCGTTTCAACCATGTGTTGAAGAGTACCAGATCTTCAACACATGGTTGTCAACACATGGTTGAAAGACCTCACCGGAGCCGTTACGATGCTCTAATGCAATTGGATCCAAGAGATATCTCGGACCGAGTCGTGGAAAGCGGTCGCAAGGAGGCTCTGGTTGGCGTGACCGGCGAGCCGGCGGAATCGCTCGCCGTCCTTCAATTCGCCGACTTCCTCCGACGATCAGCAGAGCGCCTGTCTCAGGCGTCTGCAGAGGCGGCCCGACACCACGGAGCCAGTTGGCGGGAAATTGGTCAGGCCGTTGGAGGGATCACTCCGCAAGGTGCCGAACATCGGTTCAGCCCTGCCGCCAAGGAGCGTAGAGCGAAGGCGTCGAAAATGGGGTGGACAGGGATAGAGCGCAGGGCTTCGGTCCGGTGAGGTGATATAGCTCGACGGTGCTGCTAACACCGGGTTCCATTACCGCCGCCTTATGTCGCCGGTCGACTTTCTCAAAGACCCGGCCGGATGGATGGCAAGGCTTAGACTTGGAGAGACAGTGAGCGCTTCGGATAATCGGGGTACTTACGCTCTTCTGAGAGGACATTAAAGCAGGGAATGCGCGTCTTCATCAGCTGGTCGGGGACGTCCATGAGCAAGAGGGTGGCGCTCGAGCTCGGTCGCTGGCTGCCGACGGTCCTCCAGTCGGTGATCCCTTTCGTCTCGCACGACATCGGCGTGGGCGAGAGATGGCAGGACGTGATCGGCGCAGAGCTCGCGGAGTCCAACTTCGGCATCGTCTGCCTGACACCAGAGAACCTGACAAAGCCATGGCTGATGTTCGAAGCCGGGGCTCTGTCCAAGAAGCTTTCGACGGCGAAGGTTGTCCCGTTTCTACTCGGGGTTGAGCCGTCGGACCTTTCCAACGGGCCGCTCGCGCAGTTCCAGGCGATCCCTTTCGACAAGGAGGAAGTCTGGAATCTCATACGCACGCTCGAGGAGTCACCGGATCCAGAATCCATTGAGCAAAACCTCCATCTGACCTTCGACACTCTGTGGCCGAGGCTCGAAGAAGCGTTGAAACCCCTCGAGGAAGAGGTGCGCTCTGCAGGGCCTGAAGCTCCGCCCCATGAGCCTCGGATGCCGGCGGCCGACAGGGCAGTCCTGGAGGAGGTACTGAGCGTGGTGCGAAGCCTTCGGCAGGCCATGCCGGCCGTACCGGCCCCTTTCTCTGAAGAGCAGCGTCGCAACGCGATCATCTCAGGTGCAGCGCGGGACTTCATAAGGAGGACGATCGAAGGGCCGGAGAGCAATGTCGTCGACATCGACTTCGGTAACGACACGCTGCAGATAGAGATTGCAGGGCAGAACCCGGTCGGCGATGCCCTACAACAGATAGAGCGACTTGCGGCAAGTCTTGGCATGTCGTCGGTCATCTTCCGCCACAAGTACTGAGAGTCCCGACGCCCCGAGCACACATCGCCAGCTACCGCCTCGACTGATCGGCAGTGCACTACTCTTCTTGTCGTGGTTTCTGGCACCGAGACGCGATTTAGGCACCCCTTGGCCCCTTCCGGGCCTCGGGGAAACGCATCATCCGCCGACCGCAGCTGACGGATTCTTTCTCCGAGCGAGCCCAGGGGACAGGGGGCGACGACCCTGCCCACTCATTCGGAACAAGGAGTACGTCATGCATCGATACCTTTCCAAGTCCCATGTCCGCCGCGATCTCGCGATCCGCGACCTGACGGATCCCGCCGGCGGCGCGCACGCTATTCAGATCCTGATCGACCGAGCCGTAGGTGCACTACAGGCAAAGTGGCATTGCGAGGTCCGCTTTTGCAGGGGCGACCGGATCGTCACGGTCGAGGAGAATTACGACTGCCTGGGCTTCCACAGAAGCGATGTGACCCGTGACGCCCGGTACACGAGATACCTCGACGCTCGACACATGTTCAGGAGCCATTCGAGCGCGATGGTTCCGAGCGCGCTTCGGCATCTCGCGGCATCTCCCGTTCCCGACGTCCTGGTTGTCTGTCCCGGCATCGTTTTCCGCCGCGACGCCATCGACCGGCTTCACACCGGCGCCCCACACCAACTCGACCTGTGGCGCATCTCCCGCAGCTCGATGATCGACTCGGACATGGACGAGATGATCCGAACGCTGGCCACGACGCTGGTGCCCGGTGCTGCTTACCGGGCCGAACCGCGTGTCCACCCGTACACCACGGGTGGCCGCCAGGTCGACATCGAAAGCGAATCGGGATGGGTCGAGGTCTGGGAGTGCGGGCTCGCGCATCGTGACGTTCTTGCAAGGGCCGGTCTCGATCCGAGCTGGAGCGGGCTCGCCTTGGGAATGGGCCTCGATCGCCTGCTGATGCTGGTAAAGCAGATTCCCGACATACGCGCATTGCGTTCAGGTGATCCGAGGATCGCGTCGCAGATGAACGATCTGGAGCCCTACAGGACGGTATCGGCGATGCCGGCCGTCGCCCGCGACCTATCGATCGCCGTCGACTCCGATGACCGGGTCGAGGACCTCGGTGACAGGGTGCGCAGTTCGCTCGGCGCCGACGCAGTGTCCGTCGAGGAGGTGACCGTGCTCAGCGAGACCTCATGTTCGGATCTTCCTCCCCGGGCGGTGAAGCGTCTGGGGCGCGCGCGAGATCAGAAGAACGTGCTAGTTCGCATCCTTTTGAGAGATCTTGAGCGCACCCTCACAGATGTCGAAGCCAACGAGATGCGCGACCGGATCTACCTTGCCCTGCATCGAGGGACGGTCTTCGAGTTGGCCTCCTCTTCACAGCGACGAAGACTGCAGGCCCGGGCTTCTCGGGACGTGGACTTGCCGACAAAAAATCGACGATAAGGGAACACCGCTGATTACTAACTTGGGTCGTGAGCCTCGAGAAGTATAGCTCTTTAGCTATAAATGGCTAAAGCGGGCATAAAATGCCGCTAGCAATCAGATCAGGGAAGAGAGATCGGGAATCCACCGTCTCATGAATTCGTCGAACATCGGAACGGTGAAGTCGATCTCTCCCCAGCGAGGTGAGTAACACAGCGCCTTCTTGAGCAGGCCTTCGCGGGTAGGCCCGAGCGCCGTCACCTTCTTCTGGAGGAGTCTGGCGACATCGCCCGAGCGGACCGGGCCGGGACCGAGCTCGGCCATCGCCCTCAGATAAGAGCGTTCCGGGTCGCTCGTGCGGCCCGTCCTGACGCGGAAGAAGCCGTCGTCCAGTTCGGCCCGAGCAACCGGAATGCTCCGCTCTACCTCGTCGGTCCGGATGGCTCCGGGGCCTTCGGCCACGTTCCAGGCCTGCTTGCCGAATTCCTGCAAGAAATACGGATAGCCGCGAGTGACTGCGATTACTCGCTCGATCGCCGACTCTTCCCAGATGACGCCTTCGTCCTCTGCGGGCACCTCGAGCGCCTCTCGAGCCTGGTCGTAAGCGAGCGATCCGATCACCGGAAATGTGAAGATCCGCTCCGCGTACGACTTCGCCTCGCCCGTCAGAGAAGCGAGCGACGGAAGGCCTGCACCGGCGATCGTGACCGGCAAACGGAGCTGAGCGGCTCGATGAAGACCCATCACGAGTGCTTCCAGGGTCTGCTGAGCCACGTAGTGCAGCTCGTCGATCGTGATCAGAAGGCCGGTGTCGTGGTCCCGCGCGACCTCTCCGAGCTCGATGAACAGCGCGGAGAGATCCATCGCGAGGTCTCCCGAGTCGGCGGGACCATAGACCGCGTCGATGTCGATGCTCAGCTCCGGGCCGCCCGGAAGACGGATGCTGAAAGCCTTGAGCACCCCTAGCGCTCGGCGAACCCTCTCGCCGATCCTCCGCTTGGCTTCCATCGCGAGCAGGACCCGGCGGAAAGCGGAGGCGAGCCTCGGCGCGAGATCCCCGTCCTCACCGACCTCGACGTGCTCGTGGAAGAAGCCTCTAGCGTCGGCGAGCTGCTCGAACTCGTTGAGCATCACCGTCTTACCTACTCCACGAAGCCCCGTCAGCATCTGGCTGCGACCGTCACGGCCAAGCCGGAGACGCTGCAGTGCGATATCCATCGACTCGATCTCGCTGTCCCGGCCGACCAGTGCCGGCGGCCTCGTTCCGGCGCCAGGGCTGTACGGGTTCCGAACGGCGTCCATCACGAGAGTTTATACGCTCTTTAGCTATATATAGCAAAGTTCATATAAATATTGGGTGGGGGAGGCAGCACGCACTTCCAGTCGTCGGTCGAGGAAGGTCGTCGGTCGAGGAAGACAGGGCGCCGCCCCTATTAGTTTTCACCTGGATGCTTGACGGCCGCGTCGTATGGGCGGCTCGCTGCCCGGAGCGGGCCCGGTGACCAAACCGACCGTTTCCGGCTCGACTTCATTCGGCCGATTGCTCGACAGCGTCGGCGCTTGGGTGAGGAAAAAGGACCCGGGGCTGATGGCGGTCAAGCGATCGATCCGCGGAGCGGTCGTCATGCCCTTGGTTTTTGCTCTGGGGCACCTCGCCTTCTCGAACTCGCAGGTCGGGCTGTTCGGCGCGTTCGGATCGTTTGCGCTGTTGCTTCTCGTGGATTTTCCTGGTCGGCCGCGTACTCGTCTTTTTCGATATGTCTGCTTGTTCGTCGTTGGTGGGTGTCTGATCTCGCTCGGTACAGCCGTATCGACCCACGAGGTCGAAGCGGTTGTGGCGATGGCTGTGGTGGGGTTCGGCGTGCTCTTCGTAGGCATCGTCTGGCCCGGAGCCGCGGTCGGATCGACTGCCGCGCTCATGACGTTCGTGCTCCCCGTGGCGGTGGCTCAACCCGCGTCCGAGGTCGCTCCCCGGCTCGTCGGGTGGGCACTTGCCGGGGCCTTCTGCATTCCCGCTTGCATGCTGATCTGGCGCCCTCCCTGGCACGACGATCTGCGGCGTCGCCTGTCTGCAGCAGTCTCGGCAATTGCCGGGCTCGCCGAGGCCCACGCGAACGGAAGGCGAGATCCCGGTCTCCTGACAACGGTCAATCGCGAGTTGTCGTTGCTGCGCCAGCAGTTCGCCGGGACCCCGTACCCGCCTACCGGCTCCTCCGCAGGTGATGTCGCTTTGGCCAAGCTCGTGGGCCGCGTGGAATGGGTCGCCGGCAATGCTTCTTTGGTCAAGGACCAGACGCCGACACTGCAACTGTCAGGGGTGCGCGACGTGATGGGAGCCGCATCCGAGACATTGCGGCTGAGCGCCTTGCTCATATGCGACAAAGATGCACATCCGGTCGATGACGCATCGCTCGTCGAATCGGTCCGGAAGGCGACGGCACGGCTCGACGAAGTGGCGAGCGCCGAGCTCGCTGCTGACGTATCAGGACTGATCGAATCGCACAGGGCCGGCGAGACGTCGGCGGACCCGTCGAATCCCGTTCCAGGGGTGATGGGTGACGGACGGGGAATCGCGTCGGCCCTGGACCCGACGTTTCACGCGTGGGCCTTGGCGATCGCGACGGCCATGTTGGCAGAAGCCACAGTGGAAGGTGCAGGTGCACAACACACTCGCGACCGGATGCTGGGCACGACCGAAGGGACAGTCCCGCTCGCAGTCTGGCGGAGGCTCGCGTCGTACTTGTCGCTGCGCTCCGTGTGGTTCCGCAACGCGGTGCGGGGCGCAACCGGTTTGGCGCTTGCAGTTGCGATTATCGAGATCACAGAGGTCGAACATGGTTTCTGGGTTGTCCTCGGCACCCTGTCGGTTCTGCGGTCGAGCGCGCTCGGTACCGGCTCGACGGCGCTTCGTGCGGTCGGAGGGACGGCCGTCGGGGTGGTGGTGGGCTCGGCGCTCATGATCGGCCTGGGCAATCATCCGCTGGTCTTGTGGATTGTCCTTCCATTCGCCATCGTGATCTCTGGGACCGCCCCGTCGATGATCTCGTTCGCTGCCGGTCAGGCGGGGTTCACCGTGGTGGTCGTCATCTTGTTCAACATCATCGCCCCCACCGGGTGGCGGGTCGGCTTGACAAGGATCGAGGACGTGGGGATCGGCTGCGCGGTCAGCGTCGCCGTCGGACTGCTCTTCTGGCCGAGAGGCGCGAAGGCTGCGCTCGGACGTGCGCTTTCGGACGCGTTCGTCGCTAACTCGGGTTACCTCGCTGAAGCCGTGGATCGGCTGACCACCGAGGCGCGTCGAGTGGACACCCTCCCGGCACAACGTATTTCGCACAGGACATACCTTCGTCTCGACGACGCGTTCCGCCAGTTCCTGGCCGAGAGAGGGGCGAAGGTGGTTTCCGTCGAGACGATCGCCAATCTGTTCACAGGAGCAAACCGGATCCGTCTCGCTGCGTACACCCTGGCGACGCTCCCCATCGTGGACGCGGAGCCGGGAGCCGAGCTCGAGTCGGTGGAGATTGCAGGGGCGGTGCTCCGTGACTCGTACGCGTCGAGTCACCGCTGGTACGAGCAATTTGCCGAGATGTTGACATACCGCCGGACCTCGCTCGACGATCCACCGGCGCACGACACCATCCTGCACGACGCCCTGCGTAAGGCTTTCGACGAAGCACGCGCCGATGGACGAAGCGCCACGGTACGCACGATGATTCGGATGGTCTGGGCCGACGAGTTGCTCGAGGCTCAGCGCCAAGTGCAGGTCGACCTCAGAAGATCGGCCGATCTGTTCGTCCGTCCGCGGCGCGCTTTCATGGCCTAGGCCCCTGCGCAAGATGCGTCTGAATGTATGCATACTGCAATTGCATGAGAAGAATGCCGCATCCGACGGATCAAGCGGGTTCGAGGACGCGACGATCCTCTTGGTCATGATCCGACGCAGGTAGTCGAACACCTGGTTTTCAGGTCCCCGGTCGGCGGTCCGGACTCACTGGAGGAGAGGACGGTTGGGCTGAGGCTGCTCTCTCCTCCAGTGAGCTCCCCCCGGCTACGGTGCGGAGCGTGCCGGACTACGACGCAATTGTCATCGGTGCCGGCCACAACGGCTTGACCGCAGCCGCAGTGATGGCACGAGGCGGCCTGAGGGTCCTTTGCCTGGAGAAGAACCACTTCATCGGTGGGATGTCGTCGACGACGGAGTTGATCCGAGGGTACAGATTCGAACTGGCCGGGTCCGTCCAGTTCCCGCTCCCGAACGAGATCTTCGACGATCTCGGCTTCGACTCGTGCCCCATCTACGAGCCCGAGGTGCAGTCGGCGAGCATCGGTTCGTCGGGCGAACCTCCGATCCTTCTCTACTCCGACCCTGAACGGCTGCTCGCGCACCTTGGGGACGTGCTCGGCATGGACGCGGTGATGGGCATGGCCGAAGTCGCGGCCTGGGCAGAGGCCCCTGCGCGGGCGATCGGACGGTTCGACGTTAGAAAACCGCCGAAATCGCTCGACGAGATGTGGGCATGTGCGTCGAACGAATCCGAGCGCCAGGCGATCCGTACCGCCATGTTCGGAAGTGTCATGGACGTCGTCGACCGATT
This sequence comes from uncultured Acidimicrobiales bacterium, assembly GCA_963801315.1. GTDB lineage: Bacteria > Actinomycetota > Acidimicrobiia > Acidimicrobiales > CAVXTF01 > CAVXTF01. The sequence continues at coordinate 239,402 of CAWDEI010000001.1, forward strand.
CCTTCCGGATCGGGTCAAGCACGCCCAGGTGCGCAGCATGCTCAGCTTCCTCTCGGTCAACTCCACATATCTCGGCCCATATACGCCGGGGAGTGCGCTCTGCCTTGCATTCGCGCTCGCGTCGCCGGGCAACGCGACGATGTCAAAGGTGAGAGGCGGGATCGGCGCCATGGCCGAACACCTCCGTGCCATCTTCGAGATCAGCGGAGGCGTGCTCCGGCGCCACGTGAAGGTGTCTAGGATCGTCGTATCCGACGGGAGAGTTGCCGGCATCGAGCTGAACGACGGCGAGGTGCTCACGGCACCTGTGGTCGTCTCCAACCTCGACCCCACTGCCACCTTTACGCAGCTCGTTGACCGTGACTCTCTTCCGGACGCATTTGTCAGACGGATCGATGCCATTGACCATCGTGCTGCGTACTTCCAGGTCCACTTCGCGCTGAACGGCTTGCCCGAGTTCGCAGGGCCTTACGACGTTCTGAACGAGGGAGGACTCCGAAGAAACGTGACGCTCTTCGAGACTGCCGAGCAGATGCAGCTCGACTACGAAGGCTGTGCTCGGGGCCTCGTACCCGAAGCGCCGTCGTTCAACATTCAGATACCGACCCTGGATGAACCTCAATTGGCACCTTCCGGGAAGCACGCGGCGAGCAGCTTCGCCTTTTACTTTCCAATCGGGGCGACTCACGCAGACCAGACGCGGCTTCGAGACGAGATGGCCGGGCGCATCGTCGGCAAGTTGGCCGCGGTCGCGCCGAATTTCCCGGATCTGATCGAACGCCAGTTCAACTACCCGGCGTACACGTACGAGCTGATGTTCGGCTGCACGGGCGGTGATTTCACTCACGGGTTGCTCGAGCCCGCATTCATGGGCCCCTTCCGCCCGGGCCCCAGAGGCTGGGCGGACAACCCGATCCCGATCGAAGGCCTCTACCTGTGCGGTGCCGGCTGTCACGGAGGTCCAGGCGTCACGTTCATCCCCGGTTACAACTGCGGCTATGCGGTCTTGGAAGCCGGCTCGACTCGGTGACGGGGGAGCAGGCTTAGAGCGCGTCCGACCGCTGGATCAGCGATGGCCACCTGTAGCCAGGAGAAAGAGGTCGAGAACGGCGAAAACAGTGGTTGCGAGCATGATCGAACGGGTGATCCAGCCGGTGACGCGCGCCTTGGTCCTGACGGTGGCGGCTCTCTCAGAGGTCACTCTTCTGGCGGGCGTTCCCCCGTATTGGCTCACGACGCGGACCGGCGTACCGCTTGTCCTTGTCGAGCGAGACGGGATCGCGCTCATGGCCTTCAGTGTCCCCTCTGTGCGGTTTCGAGATGCGGGTCACGCGGAGGTGCGCGACCGTCGTCGAACTCGTCGTCATGAGTGAAGTGAACTGTTGAATCCCTGCGCTCCGAAAGGCGCAACACCTCGCGGCCGAGAACGAGGGCCGCGAGGGCGAAGGCCATGATCCACGAGACGGTCTCGATGCGGTGACCGCGGAGGAGGTCGACGGCGGTCACAGCGAGAACTACCAGCACGGGAACGTACGGAGCGACCAGAGAGATCGCGGATTGCTCGCTCACCGACACCTCGGGCGCCGGTGAGGTAAGTGCCCAAAGAGCGCCGAGCCCGATGAGCAGATAACCCGCCACCCAGCCGGTATCCAGGAAGCTCCCGCCGTTGTAGTTATTCACCTCCGTCAGATATGCGAAGGCGCTGTCAGAGACAGCGAAGGCGACGATGCCGGCCATGACCAGCTGCAGGCGAATCCGTCCCGAGTGCCCTGCCCGGGCGATCAAGATGATCACGACGGACACCATGATCACGTCGCTCATCGGGTAGGCGAGAGAGATGATCTGCTTCAGCAGTCCGCCTTGGTGGGACCGGTAGAGAGGCCCGAGGACCGTCGCCCAACTTGCAAAAAGCAGCGAAGTGGCGATGATGCAGGCGTCCAGGACCTCCTCGACCAATGCTACGGGCCTGCGTGGACCCATTGGATAGAGCAGGAGCCCTGCGAACGCCAGAGGAACTGCGGTGAGGAAGCCGACGTCCGCGAGCGACGGGAACGGCACCGGGACGTTCCTGATGAGCGCGTAGTAGCACCAAACCGCTTCGCCGGCACCCCACGCAAAGCTGGACGCCGCTAGAAGCGCCCATGTCGCCCGCGCAGCGGGAGCTCGGAAGGCGGCTACGCAGCAGACGCCCGTGGCACACCAGGCGGCGATGCCTTGGCCGGTGTCGTCCACCCAGAGTGTGACGTGCGCGGTGCCGAAGTCGAAGACGATCCAAAGAAGGAAGACAAGGGTCGACACGGCCGCGAGAACGGATCCCACGAGAAACGTCTGCTTCGACCCGTGAAAGACCTCCACACGAGAATCTGCGCGTGCCACAAGCTCACCATCGGCAGATCCGACCCGGTCGCGTAGGGACTAAGGTCCCTAATCGGGTCGTCAGGCTCAAAAAAGGTGCTCTGGTGCACCGACATGGTGGAATCCTCGTCGGGCGAAGAGGTCAGCGTAGGTAGCCCTCGATCACGGGAGCGACGACAGAGGTGATCTCGTCGTTCGTGGCACCGACCAGCGGGTCGAGCTGCACCACGTGACGGAGCATGGCGATACCGACCAGTTGTGCTGCGATCAGCGATGCTCGAAGCCGCGCGTCGGGCTTGTCGATCAAATTGCTGAGCCGCACCAGCAGCTCTTCGGTCACGAACTCCCGGAGCATCTTCGCGCCCAACTCGTTGGAGACGGCAGATCGCACCAACGCAAGGACATCGTCTCGACTTTGCGAGTTCTCCAACATGGACAAGTGCATCCGGACGATCAGATCGGCGATCTCTGCGACGCTGCCGGCCGCCTCCAGGCCGGCGAACATCTCTGAAGGGCGAACAGGCCACCGAAGAGCGGCGGTGAACAGCGCTTCTTTTGTCCCGAAGTAGTGAATGAGAAGTGCGGGGTCGACTCCCACGTCGTCGGCGATGCTTCGGAGGCTCGTGGCCTCGTAGCCGCGGGCGCCAAAACGCCGTAATGCCGCTTCGAGGATCGCTTCTCGAGTCTCGGGAGTCCCGGGACGTCGTCCGGTGCGGCTCACCGCGTCGCCATTTCCGACACCACGATGACGAATGTCTCTTCAAGGTTGGCAGGCACCAACGAGATACGGGCATACAGATTGTTGCGGTCCAGCATTTCTTCGACGGCTTCGAGCTGGCCAGGGACTCGGAGCACGTCGCCGTCCACCTGCACTGTGAGACCTTCTGCATCGAGGACTTCGTATGCTCGTCGCCAATCGTCGGTCTTGACCTCGACGACATTGGATTTGCCGATGAGATCGGCAAGCGTGCCCTGCGCAGCGATCCGGCCCCCGACCATCAGGATCAGGCGATCGCACTGCTCGGCCTCCTCCATGGCGTGTGTCGTGACAAGGACTCCGATTCCAGCTTCGGCACTCTCGCGAATGTCCTGCCAGAGCCTCGTGCTGTTGAGTGGGCCGACGCCCGAGGTGGGTTCGTCGAGCACGAGCAGTTCAGGCCGATGGGAGAACGCGACGGCGAATGCCAGTCGACGTTGGAGCCCGAGCGGGAGAGAGCCGACAAGTCGGTCCTTCGAGTCTCGAACGCTCTCGGGCAGTGGTGGGCGGCCGGATCTGAAGGCCGCCGAAGTGAAGTTCCAATTCTCCTGCACGGTCATGTCGGCGTAGAGCCCGAGCGACTGAGGCACGTATCCCACACGGCTGCGGGAGCTCATCGTAGGGGGTCGACTCGAACAGCTCGACCTTGCCGTGAGACGGAATGAGCAATCCGAGCAACATCCGGATGACAGTGGTCTTGCCGGCGCCGTTCGCTCCAAGGATACCGACGATCTCGCCGCTGTCGACTTTCAGATTCACACCGTCGACAGCAGTGAATTCGCCGAACCGCATCGTGACGTTGCGGGCCTCTGCGAGCCTCGTCATGAGGCTTGTGCCTTTTGCTCGTCCGAGAGCGAGGCGATGATCACGGCGTCCTCCAGATCGGGTTGCCTGACCACGGCACTCTCGGGAAGATCGCCCGACGGAGACCACACTCGCCATGTCGAGCCCCATCTCCACGTGTGGCCTTGGGGCCTCGTCGGCGATCGGACCAAGCCGAGCTTGCCGGGAACGCTGGCAATGATGTCAGTAGGGGAGCCTTGTGCGATCGCCCGGCCCTGTTCGAGCAACACGACCGTCGAGGCATGATGAGCCTCGTCGACATAGGTAGTCGCAGCGACAACGGCGGTACCAGCTGCTGCCGATCGCGAGATCAGTCGCCATAATTCGGCTCTGCTAACCGGGTCTACGCCGGTTGTCGGCTCGTCCAGCACCAGGAGGGAAGGACGGTGGAGTAATGCCATGCCGAGAGCGAGTTTCCTCTGCATTCCCCCGGAGAGCTCACCACCGAGTCGCGTCCGAGCGTCCGACAGGCCGGTGCGCTCGAGGATTTCGGTAGATCTCGTCTCGAAATCGGCTCGGGTGACGCCATAGGCGCCACCCGAGAATGCCATGTTCTCTTCGACAGTCAGATCGACGTAAAGACCGGCGGTTGCGGGAACGTACCCGACATCCTGTTTCGGAGGACGCAGGACGGCTCCGCTGTCGAGCCGTACGAGACCGACCAAGACTCGCAAGAGGGTGGATTTGCCGGCACCATCTCCTCCGAGGACGACGCTGACAGTCGAGGCTTCGGCTCTTAGGGTCACACTGTCCAGTGCTGTTCGAGATCCGAATCGCACGGTCGCGGATTCGAGTCCCCAGGTCATGCTGCCACCGGTTCTGGTGCAGCTTTTTGCTTGTCACTTCGGTGCGCTCGTGGCGCGAGATCGCGCCGGAACCGGAGGATGGCGAGTCCGAAAACTACGGTCGCCATCACCGCCAGATAGGCAAGTGGCCTCCAGAGAGCTGTGATCGGCGTCGCTTTGAGCATGACCCCGCGGCTGACTTCGATGAAGTACGACAGTGGGAGGATGTAGGCGATCCATCGGACACCCGTCGCCATCAGAGAGATGGGAAAGATCAGCCCGGAGAGCAGAACCTGGGGAATGACGAACATGAGGGCTAGCTGAACTGCCTGGCCTTGGTTCTGAGACACCGTCGAGATGAACACGCCCATGCCGAGCATCACCATGAGGAACAAGACCGCGCCGAGGGCGAAGGTGGCGACGCTTCCGGCGAACGGGACACCGAACAACAAAAGGCCTATGAAGACGATGACCACCAGGTCGATCGAAGCGAGGATCAGGTAGGGAACGATCTTCCCGATGATCACGTCCCATGGTCGGAACGGCATGACAGCGAGTTGTTCGATCGTGCCCGCTTGGCGTTCTCGCACGATACCGAGGCTCGTGATAAGTGTCCCGACGATCAACAGAATCAGCCCGGTCAAACCCGGGATCATGATCCACGAGGTTTTCAAGTGCGGGTCGTAGAGGATCTGGGTGCTGACGCTCGGAACCGGAGTTCCCCGTTCTTTGGATACTTGAGCCAGATGCGCAAAGGCGTTCTCTGCCGCGTCGACGAAGAAGAACTGAGTTCCGTCCAACAGTGCGAGCACCTTGCTACCACCGGTGACGAGACCGACTGCTGCGTCACCGTCTCGCAGTCGCGACTGCGCAAAGGTCTTGCCGGCAGTGGGTTCGATCTCGACGACTTCGAACGGAGGCGGGAGATGGCTTGCGACGAGCTCAGCCTCAGGCCCGACCACGACGGTCGGAATCTTCGACACGTCGAAATTCGCGGCATAGCCGAAGACCACGAGAAGCAGGACAGGGAGGATTATCAACATCGCCAACGTGCGCCTGTCACGCTTGAGTTGCCGGAACTCCTTCACGATCATTGGCCACATAACCGTGTTCCTCCTGAACTCAATGACCATTGAATTCTATGGCCGTTGAATTACGGAGTCAAGCGTGCGGAGGGGTCGGAGTCACCCCCACTAACTCCATGAGCGCTTTACCGCGCCGACTAGAACAAGACAGGCTTCCTTTGCCGCCGACGTTTCCGATCCTGTCCAGGCGTGCAAAGTCATCCACACTCGACCCCGAAGGGCCTGTGAGAAGGTCCTAATGACTCGTTGACATTTACAGTTCGTCGGAGCGCTGTGACGATATGTGATCTAGGATCGGTCGACTTTGGTGGAGGCACGATGCGCAAGGGCGGAATCGCATTCGTCTTGTCCATGACGGCGGTCATTGAGGTTGCTCGATTGCCGTCATTCGACCGCGTCAATCTATAGGGAGGCTGGGGTAATGGCGAGATCAGGCCACCGATTGTACGGAGGCGCTCACGCAGTTGCGGTCGTCTTCAAGATTGCGGCGATCCTTGTGATCATTGGTGGAGTCGGCGGTGTCGTCGGGATCGACAGAGACTTGTCATACGTAGGAAACAAGGCACCGGTCGTTGTCGGCATCATCGCCGGGACGATTTTCACGGCTGCTGCGGTCGCCTTCTTTGCCTACGTGCTGGACCTGCTTATGGGCATCGAGAGGAATACTTTCGCGGGTCGCTCGGCGCCTACTTCAGAAGCCCCACCCCCTAGACCCATGACACCGCTGCCGCCAATGGCCTCACCTCCAACCCCGACGTTCGGGAAGGCCGGCTGGTACTCCGATCCCCAAGGGCTTGCCCGAGTGCGGTACTGGGATGGCGCTGCCTGGACAAACCAAACGCAGTCATGAGCCCAGACCTACAAGTCCACGGCTATTGAAGTCGCGTTTCTCGAAACCGACGTCGACCACAACGTCGTCCTCCACGAGACGTTTGGCTTTCAGATCATGAGTCGAGAGGACATCCTCGGAATCGATACACGATTCATGCGGCGCGCTCCACGGTAGGACGAGGACCTGCACCACACTGGCTACGGAGGCCAGACAACGCCGTCGGCATGCCGGTGGGTTTCCGGCATCCGTCGAGGGTCATTCGCACGCTCACGCAGCGGTTTTGACGGTGCGCCACAGCTTTTGACCTAGGGTCTTCTGGCGCCGGACCTTCTGGCGCAGGAATCCTGACGAAAGCCGGTCCATTGACGAAGTACCAGAGGACCGCCTTCATGGCAGCGATCATTTTGACCGGGGTAGCGTTGGCGGCGTGTAGCAGTGCATCAACTGCGTCGTCGACCTCGAGCTCGTCGACCTCGACCTCGACCTCTTCGATCGCCGTGAGCACGACCACAAGCGGGAAGTCACCTCCGTCCAGCGTGGCACCTTCGACGTCGAGTACGGCTGCCGTCAACTACGGTCAGCAATTCCTCACCGACGTGGCGCCGTGGAACGCCGCCACTGCGGATCTCAATTCATCGGACACTCTCACCTCGCAAGCGGTCATCACTGCCGCGGCGAAGCCGTTGTCGCAGCTCGGAGTCTTCTCGGGCAATCGTGGCCACCGACAGCGCAGGCCGATGTCCACGCCTTTGCCGTCGAGCTCGACACCATCAACGAAGACGTGCAGGATGACAACTTCCCGAAGTTCAGAAACGACGTCACGACCCTCGATGCAGACGCTAACGTCGTTCGAGCCGACCTCGGCCTTCCCTCGATCAAGTGATCTACCGGGGTGCCTCGGTCTACTCGGCACCCATCGGAAAACAGGCCTCCTCGAGTGCCCGGCACAACGCGTGGTACACCGGAACGTGGAGTTCCTGCGCGGAGCTGGTGTCGCGACCGGGGACTTTGATCCATGCATCCGCCAGGCTGCCGAGGGGAATGCCCTCCTCGCCCGTCAGGGCTACGACCGCCATCGACCGAGCTCGCGCCGCGATGGTAGCCAGGATCACATTGCGCGACCGGCCAGACGTCGAGATCGCCCAGAGGACGTCACCCTCCTTTCCGTAACCGAAGACCGGTTGGGCGAACACCATGTCAGCGCCGAGGTCGTTGGCGACGGCCGTCAGTAGGCCGGTCTGGCTCGAGAGGCATACCGCCCGCATGGCCCCGTCGAGTCGGTCGGTTAGGTGCGCTGCTTCCTCCCGATATCCCGGGACGGCATCGAGCAGCGTCTTTCGCTCCGAGTCGGAGATTGGCCGCCTCCTCGTCATTCCCTTCATGAGCTCGCCAACGATGTGTTCCGCGTCCGCGGCGCTGCCTCCGTTGCCGCACACGTAGACGGTCGAGCCCGCCCGTACGCATCGAACGAGGATTTCGAACGCCGCTCCGAGTGATTCGCGTTGCGGTGTCAGTACTGGATGGCGCTGGAGGAGCTCATCGAGTGGCGTCATACGGGACCGCCCTCGTCGATCTCGAACTCGCAGAGGTCGATGACCCGGACGGGGGCCGTGGTGTCGTCGGGAACGAATACCGAGCTGAATTCGTGGGGGGCCATTTGGGACTCCCATGGCCAATCTCGGCCCATGAGGGTGAGAACGACACTCGTAGGTCGTCCGGACACTTCCCGGAGTCTGACGACCGTCCCCGGCGCGCTCTCGAGCGCGCTTGGCCGCGGCCACGATCACGGAGCCCTCTGTCACTTCGAGCGCGCTACCGGACGGTCCTAGTGGACCGGGATGCCAGGTGTCGAGAACGAGAGGCGGGGTCACGAGATGTTCCTCGGCCTGCTTGACTGCCCGGTCGTGCCAGGTGCCCTCGTGCGGATGGAGTCGGATACTGAAGCGGTGCTCTCCCTGATCCAGGAAGGGATAACCGATGGGGTCGTCGGTTCCCCATCCTCGACCGTGATCAGCGACCCGCGGCGAGCGGACGAGCGTGAGTCGGAGCACGCCGCCAAGCACGTCATAGGCGTAGCTCCCGATCGAAGTGCTCGTCACTCCTTCGCCGCTGCGTTCACTCACGTCCACCCAGTGGACCATTGGTTCCTCGTGACCGGTCACTGATCGCTCCGCATATCCGTAGGGAGCTCCCGCAGCGCAGACGGGATCGGCAAGCGCCAAGGGGATTTTGAGCTTGAGCAGTCGGTGTCGCTCGTGCCAGTCGACGTCGACGTTGATCTCTACAAAGGGCTGTCCTCGATACAGCGAGACCTCCTGGGCCAGGGTCGAGCCTTCGAAACGGAACTGCGAGCGGACGGTCGCTCGCAGCGGGCCCTGTTCGGTGATCTCGACACTCTCGCAGTCCCACGGTCGTTCTTCGGCGTCGTATCGCTCGATTCCGTGGGACCACGTATCGCTCGCATCGTCGACAACCACAGCGTGGATTCCTTCACTGCTGATCCACTCTCTCGACGTGTTCTTGTCCAGGAGCCGGCGTACCACTCCGGAGTTAGAGTCGATGGCCAGTTCGAGACAGTCATTACCGATCTTGCAAAGCGACCCGCCTTCTTCGGTGCCGACCGAAAGTCGATCGTCATCTGGAGAACCGGACTTCCGCCCGGCGATGTGCAGCCAGAACCGTCCGTACCCGAACGGGGGGAGGGGAAGCTGGAGGAGAGTGCGGGAAGGGCTGTAGGTCGCCTCACCGGAGGCGACGTGCTGTACATCGAGAAATGTTCCGCTCGCGTCGGTGCAGACGACGATGGGATAGGGAATCGTGACGTTGACGGTCGTCGGCCACGAGAGTGGGTTGCACACGATGAGCGGGATCGGCAGCCCTCCGAGGACGGAAGCCTCGAGGCCCTCGGCGCTTTCGGCCCCCTCTGTCCACGTATCGATCAGCTGAGCGAGGGCATGGACGGCCAGAGTGCCGACACGGTCGGCTACAGCCCGTGCCTCGGAGACAAGGAGATCCACACCCTCGTTCGAGAAATTCGTGCAGGTGCCGCCAAGTGAATCATGGAACTGAGAAAAAAGGAGTGACCGCCATCCCCGACCGAGCAGATCGCCGACGTCGAGTCGGCGCCCGGTAAGGATTCGGCACAGCGTCTCCATCTTCTCGGCCACTACGAGCGCTTGCTCGCACTGGCAGTTGGCTCGCTTCATGGCCGCTCGAGCCGAGTAACAGCCGACCGAGTGCCATTGAAGATCGCCCCTGACCTCGGGGAGTGGCTTGTCGCCGACGTGAGCGAAGTACGTCGAGGGACCGCCCAACGAAACCCTGCCATCGGTCGTCGCGCAGATCTCCCTGATGGTTCGAAGAGCGGCACGAGTCGGTCCACCCCCGTGGTTGCCGACCCCAAAGAGGCACATGAGCGGGATGCCCAGTTCGTCGGACTTCTGGAGAAGTTCCGACGTACGGCCCCGCAGCATGTCCTCCTCGCCGAAAGCGTCCGTCGAGTAGCTGAAAGGGACTCTGTAGGTCGGGATGGCCGTGCCGTCGGACCCCACCCACTCGAAGAGTGGTGAGGGGATACTTTTCTCCTTCTCATCTGGACGCATCATCACGTACGCCTGGATCCCAGCCTTAGAAAGAATCTGGGGAAGGCTGGCGGCGTGCCCGAATGCGTCGATGTTCCAACCGATGGAGGCTCCGAACCCGAAACGTGACACCAGGTAGCGCTGGCCGTAGAGGAACTGACGACACACCGATTCACCCGAGGGGATGTTGCAATCGGGTTCGACCCACTGACCCCCGACCAACGACCAATTCCCGGACTCGACGGCATGCCGGATCCGGGTGAACATCGCCGGGTCCACTTGCTCCACCCACTCGTAGAAAGCGGAGGAGCTCGCGCTGAACACCAGGTCGCGGTTTTCCTCCAATCGATCGAGCGCCGATCGGAAGGTGGCGAGCACCTCGTGCATACCTTCGTGCCAGTCCCAGATCCAGACTGGATCGATGTGCGCGTTCGCGATCATCAGCAGCGACGGGCCAGCCGTCCGATCAGGCGCGGGCCCTGAGGAGTATGCGGACGAACGGGCGGTCGGTGTCGCGGGAAGCGACGCCGCCGGAGGTTCACCGCTCATCGATCGTCACGATACAACTGAGAGGATCCCCAGCCCGTTAGCCGCCGTTCCCAGTGGCATTGACCGGAAAGCACACCGATACCCGCCACGAGCCGGGAGCTCCGGGACCGGCTGAAAACGTTCCTCCGAGCCCGCTCACCCGATCCCGGATTCCAGTGAGCCCGTGTCCACCACCGGTTGCAGCAAGACCTTCACTCTCGGACTGTCGCGTCGAGTTGATCACGTCTATGAACACCCTCGTGGCGCAGCAGACTGAGATGTCGATGGGGGCGCCTGGCGCGTGCTTGAGTGCGTTAGTAATGCCCTCTTGGACGACCCTGTAGGCGACGATCGCCGACGCAGGGGGAATGTCATCGGGGCTGCCGGAAAGATGCAGCCGGACGTCGAGGCCCGTTGAACGCGCTCCGGAGACGAGGTCCTGCAGGTTCTTAGCCAGCTGCCGATCAGGGTGGGAAGGTGGATCGTCGGCCAGGAGCTCGACGAGGTGAGCTATCTCGAGTTTGGCCTGCCCTGCCGCGTCGGAGATGTGATCGAAAGCCTCTATGGCAGAGCTCTGGTCGGTGCCGGCAAGTCTTTCCCCTGCGTACGCCTGGACCACCATGACGCTCAGGCAATGCGCCACGATGTCGTGCAGCTCACGAGCGATGCGGGTCCGCTCGAGCTTGACCGCCTCTTCAGCGATTTGTTGAGACTCGGCTTCGAGCTCTCGACCGACCTCGAGAAGTCGCTGGTTCATCTTCTGGCGTTCCCGTATGGCCACCCCTACGAACCAGGGTCCGAGAGTTAGAACGAGGACAAAGGGATTCACGTAGCCCTGATTCAACTCGATGGTCACGGCCATCCACAGGGTGGCGGCCAATCCGACCTCGCGTCGCCAAGCCAAGCCACATACGAACGCGATGGGCGCGGGAATCAGTGTCGTGAAGCCATCGAGAAATCCCGTCGTCGTCCAGTTGACGGCGTAGGTGATGACGAGGACCTGGACGCCTGTCGCGAAGGCCAGGAACAGTGCAGCCCTCCCGGCTGTTCTCACCGGCTCAGAAGGGCAGCCGAGCGGTGGCTTCCCATTGTCCGGCAAGGCAATCGCTCGTCAGGGACCCGTGGTGAGCCGAAACCCTCGCCTCTGCCGCCGCCAGCGCAGTCTGTAGCTCGACGCTGTTGGGAGTGGGACCACGCACCGTCATCGCCAATGCCTCTGTTGCGAAGTCGACTTCGACATCGATCCGCGAGCCGGGTACATCTGCGTAAGCGTCCAGAAGGTGCTCGAGAGTCCGGTAGGCGGATAGCTCCACCCCGGCAGGCAAGGATCTGGGCTTTCCCCCCACATGGAGGTGGATGTCGGCCGATCCCGACCTGGCCAACAACCTGTCGAGCTGGCTGAGACTGGGTTGAGGTTCGATCGGGCCGGTCTCGAGAAGATTCCCCACGACGTCGCGCATTTGGGTGAGAGTCTCACGGCCGCGCTTCTGTATGACACCGAAAGCTTCGACGGCCGCCTCGGACGACTCTTCATCGAGAGACCTCCGGCCCGATTCGGCAGCAACCTGCATCTCGGTGATGTTCGCGTTCAAACTGGCGTCGATTCCCTCCGCGATCCGGGCCCGATCTGCTTGCACAGCCAGATCGGCGCGCATGCGCGCGCTGTTGGCGGAGTTGCTCGTTGCGCTGCTCGAGCTCCGAGGCCATGACGGTGCGAGACCTGATCAGGCGGCCCGCAAGATAGAGCCCGAGGATCATCGGGGTCATCGCTACCATCACTGCGGGGTTGAGATTTGGGTCGGTGAAGCATTGAACCGTCGCGGCCGAAAGGAGGCACGTGAGCGCCAGGCCCGTAGCGGGCCAACTGAGCCGGTCCGGCTTCCTCCCAACCGAGTAGGCACAAAGCAGAAGTGCCGGAAGGGCAGGGCCGCAGCGGATCATGTCGCCGATGACGAGTGGGTTGAGGACGGCGCCCGTCGCCAGCACGGCAGCTACTACCACCGGGGCGCGTCGGCGCCAAACCACCGGGAGGGTCATGAGCAGAACCATCACCGATGCCGCGGCTCCGGCGTGCTTGGTGTTCCCGCCAACAGCACCACTTACGAGAAACACTCCGAACGCCGAAAGCGCCAAGCCGACTGCTAGGTCCATTGCCGGAACCGTCTTCTTCACAAGTCGGATCGTAAATCCCGAATGGGGTGCGGGTCATCCTCCTTTTGGGGGATCCTCGGGCGTAGCCGATACGTTCTAGGGGCGTGCAGAGATGATCAACGTACTTGTGGTCGACGACCAGAGGCTTGTGCGGGCCGGCTTCAGGGTGATCCTCGACGCGGAGCCCGACATGGTCGTCGTCGGCGAAGCCGGTGACGGCGCCCAGGCGCTACAGCAGAACCGTGAGCTCCAGCCTGACGTCGTGCTCATGGACATCAGGATGCCGAACATGGACGGTCTCGAGGCTGCCAGGCGGATTATCGCAGCCAGCTTGGCGCGCGTCCTGATCCTGACCACCTTCAGTGCTGACGAATACGTGTTTGAGGCGCTCCAGGCCGGAGCGAGCGGCTTCATGCTGAAGGACACTCCGCCTGAGCAGCTCATTGCCGCAGTCCGTGCCGCAGCGGCCGGCAATGCTCTTATCGATGCGTCGGTTACCCGGCGGTTCATCGCGCAGTTCACCAAAGCAGTTCGGCCGCCCACAGCCACGCCGACCGAGCTGGGTGTTCTCACCTCCCGGGAACTCGAGGTCCTGCGCCTCTTGACCCAGGGCCTCTCGAACTCCGAGATTGCCGGGACGTTGATCGTCGAGGAGTCGACGGTCAAGACCCACGTAAGCAGGATCCTCATGAAGCTGGGACTACGTGATCGGGTACAGGCGGTGATCCTCGCCTACGAGACCGGCTTCGTGCACCCGGCATAAGCGCATCGCAACTGGGAGGGCCCGAGTCGAAGATCATTAGCTCGTAGTCCAAAAGTAGTACGCGGTCGATCGAAGACCATTCTCACGCAGGATGCCATCGCACGATCTCTTCCGTAACTTCACATAAGACCGGAACGGTCCGGTCGGATCGCTTCGGAGGAGACCATGTATACGCATTCCAGAATTTTTCAGCGGACGGGAGCCCTTGGCATCGTCTACGCGCTGCTCTTCGCAGTCGCGTATGTACTCATGGGCAACGGGCCGTCGACGTCTGCCAGTGGCGCTGCCGTCGTGAAGTACTACCACGCACATCGGGTCAGCGAAACTGCCGCAGTGTTCGTCGTTGCGGCGGCCTTGATTGCTTTCGTCTTTTTCTTGAGCTCTCTGCGACGCGCACTCGGCCGAACGATCGAGGGGCGTCAGCTGACGTCGATGGTGAGCGTCGGGGGGGCCATCTACGCGACCGGTATTCTTCTGATGTGCGCGCTTACCATCGCGCTGGTCGACGCCGGTCACTATGCAATGAGCGGCGCAGCCCAAACGCTCAATGTTTTGAGCTCCGACGCATGGGTTCCAGTCGTCGTCGGGATCTCGATCCTGGCTCTAGGCACCGGTGCTGCCGCCATCCGCACGGCAGCGCTTCCTCGGTGGCTGTCCTGGGCGTCCATCCTGCTCGGGGTCCTCGCAGTCTCAGGTCCACTTGGCGGAATCGCCTTCTTGGTCATGCCCGTCTGGGCCCTCGCTACGGGAATCGTTCTCTTCCGGTCGACGGTCCCAGAAGAACGCGCCGATCTGGTATCCGCCGTCGGAACTCCCTCCATGTCGAACGTTTGATATCCCGTGCCGGTGGTTCCCGTCTGAGTGGGGCAGAGAGATCTGAGGCGTCCTCCTCGTCAATCGAACCGCCATCACGCAACTCGACAAGCTGGCCGAAGAACACGAATCGGGCTCATAAAGCACCCGGGCGCAGACGTGATCCAATCCTTACCAGGGAGCGGGGAAGCCTCGGCGCCCGGGTGCTTGTCAGCGCCGTCTAGGTAGGCGTCCGTGAGGTTGGCAACTCCGGCACGGGGACATGCCGATCAGATCGTCACGGGTCTTGCGAGACTGTGACATGGCGGAGGCCGAGCCGAGGGGTCTCGAGAGCTCGAGGGCCTATTCCTGGGACGTCCAGATCGCCCAATCCAGTTGGCGCGCAGTCGTACCGAGATGTTGCGCTACTTCGATCAGCCCAGACACGATCTCCGAGTCACTTACTCTCCGTCCAATCGTCGTTTCGACGAACCGACGAAGTCGAGTATCCGGCTTGACGGACTCGACACCCAATCGCATGATCAACGAGCTGTAGACCGCTAGACCGAGGCCGTAGGTTCGGCCTTCAGCTCGATATCGGACCTGTCCTTCGAAATCACGCTCGAAGTTGCTTGTGACGGCCCAGTGTTGCAGGTCAGCAAGGTCGTCGATCTCGTTACGCCGCATCCACCTCAAGAGTGCACGAAGCAGACCCATCCGAGTCCACAGTTTGTAACCGCAGAGGAGGGTTGCGATCTGCGTGTTCGCCTCTCTGTCGTCATCCGGAAAATCTGAAAAGACCGCCTCCAGATCCTGAAGCGTCCGAACTTGATCGGACTCGTGATCCACGAAGTACTCGAGAGCGTTGGTCACGGCTGCGGTCTGCATTTGAAAATCGATGACAGTCAGAAGTAGGCATGGAATCAGTTCGGTGTCGACATAAACGGTCTCTGCGGGAGGCAGGCTCTTCGCTTGGAGAGCCAATCTCTCGATCTCTGACCTGACGAGCACCGCGCGAACCTATCCGACGAGCAACCGGCGACTCGATACTGCCCCATTGCTCAGCAGTCTCGTTGGTAATTGAGCACCGAAGTTTGAGGTCGGCCATCGCCTGTTACATCCAGGACGCGCACTCGACAGCGGCGTCAACCCTGAGAGCGGCATTTGGGAGTTTCCGGCCAGACTGCTCATGCAGGCCAACCGGACCGTACGACCGACCGACGTGGTTGAAGCTTTGCGCCGGGACATGGTGGAGCTTCCAGGCACCGGAGGGGACGAGCAGGCAGACCCCAAGCCGTGTGGGGGTCCCGATCGATGGGCCACGAACCGCAGTAGGATCTCGCCTGATGAGAACCGGGCCGCGAGGACAATCAGGACGGGTGCGAGTAGCTCACCCCCTCTCCGTTTCCTACGTCAAGACGATGCTGATAGTTCAGCCGCCGAGCGACGTCCAGTGCAACACTTACGGCGGTGAGTGACAAGGCGTATCCGTACGTCGCGCACGACCGCCGTTGCGGCGATCTGGTTTTCGACTTCTTGATCGCCGATCCGGTTGCTGCGAGCTGGTACGACTCACCCGATCAGTGGTTGCCCGAGCGCCAATGGTGCCGGGAGCACATCCGTCCGGGCAACGTCATCATTGATTGCGGGGCGCATCACGGGATGATGTCGGTTCTCTTCGGCTTGTGGACCGGCCCGACCGGTCGTGTCATCTCGTATGAGATCCTGCCGTGGAATGCCGATGTAGCCCGCGAGAACGTCAAGCTGAATCATCTCGACAACGTCGAGGTGCGGGCTGTTGGTGCTGGTGACCGCCCGGAGCGGCTCACAGCGACGCACAACGACAAGAACATAATCGTCGACCAGGCAGGCCTCATAGGACTGGAAGGACCGACGGTGGAGGTGGAGCTCGTCCGTCTCGATGACGACCTCGGTCGGTTGAAGGTGGACTTTCTCAAGCTCGATGTTGAGGGCAGTGATCTTCAAGCGCTGCAGGGTGCGCAGCGGCTGTTGCGCTCTCGGCCGACGATCGACCTCGAGCTACACAACCTATTGTTCGAGGACCGGACAAAGACACTTACCGAGATCTTCGAAATCGTGGCGCCGCGTTCGTATCGATACGAGATCCTGCCTGAGATTTTTTCGCCGGATTGGATCCATGTCGACAGTGGTCTGCCAGATCTCGAATGGCTCGCCAAGTACGAGAACCCCCACGTTGGCTGCGTCCCGCGCACGACGAGCCGACGAATCAACTCTTTTCTGGGGTCTAGAGGGCAGTCAAGAGCTCAGGGGTCCGGCAAGTCACACTGAACAGCATGTCGCCGCCTGGTTGCGCCTTCTTCGAGAGGAATTTGTCGAGACCCTATGGATCAGCGTGTCACGAGGGGTGAGGGTCTCCTCCTGATCCGTGGTCGATATCGTTGTCGCGTCGTTTGACGAGGAGGCCCGCCTTGAAGGCGGCCACGGTGCAGTTTCGACGAGTTTGAACGCCTTCGCTATGCGACGTCCCTTGTGGCCGGTGCCCCTGGTGACGCCCGCTGACGCAGCCTCACCGTCGCGAAGGGACTCGATCGGATTGGTGGTGCGCAGCGCGGCCTGCACTCCTCCCTGGGTCGACTTGGACAGGGCGTTGGAGCACGTCGGCGATCTCGAGCCGGCGAGCGGATCGAATCTCGCGGCTCTCAACGGCGTCGCAGCTGAAAACAGTGAAAATGATGACCGACAAGCGCGACGCCATCGCCCGGTGGGATATTTTTGGTGCGTGGCGTCGTCGCAGGCGAGTGTTGACACAGCAGAGGTGGATGCTCGCCCAGTGGTTGAACAAACCGAATCGCCATCCGGGCTAGCCAGGAACCGACACCGGCGCACTTCCACCCGCGGTCTTTGGAGGTCGCTTGATACGAGCTTGATGGGTGGATTCTGGCTCGTCTCGGCCATCGTGCTCATCGTTCAACTGGTCGCTCTGATCCTTTACAGCAATTACCTCTACGGCCGATTCGACGTATCGACGGATTTCGCTCACAACGCCCAGGCCTGGTACCTGATAGGTCACGGGGACTTGAGCCCGGTCGACACGATAAGGCTGATCACGACGCCGTTCTGGCGTGACCACTTCGATCTCATAATTTGGGTTCTGAGCCCGCTCAGATGGATCTGGCCCTCACCCATCGTGCTCTTATGGGTTCAGGACATCGCGATCGTCGCCACTGAAGCCATCACATTGGTATGGGTGAGTGGGATCTGCACCGAACAGCTCCGCACCCGTAGAAGTCGCAACTTCGCCGGGATCGTCGCATTGGTTGCTCTTGTGGCGAACGCGTGGTGGTACGAGACGGTGTCGTTCGACGTTCACATGCCTCCGCTCGGAACTCCCTTCCTGGTGCTCGCGGCTTATTCGTTCTGGAAAGGAAGGTTCCGGCTCGCTCTGATCGCGTCAGCTCTCGCCCTGCTGTGCGGTGCCGTGGTGGTCGAACTCGTGGTCCTGGTGGCACTTGCATCTCTCTGCTCGCGTCGTGTGCGCCAAAAAGGGGGAGCAAGATGGGCGATCGGCGCAACATTGCTGGGTCTCGCATGGTTTGGGCTGGTGAACGTTCTCGGTGCCAACCAGGCCAGCAATATTGCTTCGAACTACGGCTACCTCACCGGCACGAGCTCACTGAACGTGGGCATAACGGGCATAATCCGCGGGGTATTGACTCATCCATCGCGCCTCTATAGGACGCTCCACGAACACTGGAGAGCAGTTCTGTACGAACTCTGGCCGACCGGCTTTGTAGGTCTCGTCACCTGGTGGGGCCTGTTCTTCTTCGTCGGCCTCCTTCTCTTGTCCGCTGCGACGGCCAGCCCCGTCTACTCGAGTTACAGCGCCGCGTTCCAGAACCTGCCGGCAATGCCGTTCTTGTTCATCGGATCGGTGATGGTGCTCGTCAGGCTTGCATCCTTCCGGCGGCATGTGCCGAGGGACGACAAGCCGCTCGAGTCGGATCCGCTGCGCACCGAAAGTCACGCCCGGAGGACCGAAAGTGAGGTCCGGAGGATCGTGGCTCGTGTCGCACCAGCGGTCGCTGTGTTGCTCGCCGTGACTGCCACGGTGGTCGTGGTGGCCCAGTCGGAGATCATGATCCGGCGAATACCGCACGAGCGGTTTCTCGTCTCGCCTGATCAAGCTTCTGCACTCCAAACGGCGACCACCCTCATTCCAACCGACGGCGAGGTCATAGCTTCTTACGGAATTGTCGGCCGATTCTCGGAGCACAAATTCACCTGGGAGCTCGTCGGTGCCGGGCAACGTTTCGAGGTGAACGCGAGCTCGATTTACTTCGTCATCACTCCGACGGCTGGTTGGGAGACGATCCGGCCGAAGGACGCGACTGCGGATGTCCAGTACCTACAGAACGATCTTCACGCGAGCACCCTCGTTGACAGTGCCGGCGTTTGGCTTCTTGAGTGGCACCCCCCACATGACACGAGGTCGTTTGTGTTGCCGGGCCGGAAAGGCCTATCCCCCTGACTCGGAATGCGCAGTACCGACCAAAAATAGCGTCCGTCGTGCGACGCCGAGGCGGTTCCTTACCCTCGCGGGTCAGCCGCCATCAGGGGGCCGGGACTTGCCAGTCAACAAGGTTCCGGCTCCTGGCGATGCCGATCTCGGCGTGCCCCCATCCACCGAACTGGGAGAGTTCGTCGCTACCCGCGTAAAGCAGGTAGTAGTAGCCATCCGCGCTCGATGCATTGCAGAGAAACGAGGCGTTCGCCCATTCGTAATTGACGCTCGAGATCCCCGGCCCCGAGTCCCACGCTGCTTTGGGAATGGCCAGCTCGTACCCGTCAGCCCAGTCCAGCCAGCCCGATGGTTCGTTGGGATCGCCGGACAGCTTGAACAACCATGGCTGATCCAAAACGTTCGAGGTCGCCATCAGATGCCACGAGCCCTCGATACTCAAGAACTCGTATCTCTCTACGGTTCCGCCGTTCACCGCGATGTCGGGTTTGCCCACGTATTGCCATGGCCCCTCGAGCGATCCATCCTTTGACCACGCGATCTCAAAGGCCTGGGCCGAGCGGCCAGCCTTGTACCCGAGGATCAGACCGTGGGGAGTCCACGCCAGCGAGCCATCGATCATCCTGTCACCAGGCGCGGGCGCAAGCGATTGTGCAAGTCGGTGGGGATCACTCCACGTGACGAAGTTGCTGGTCGTGCGGTAGTAAAGGCGGTCCTGGTCCCCGTTGTCCTGTCCCGGATCTGACTGATACGTCACAACGAACGTCCCTTGTGGGTCGCGCACGAGTTGAGGGGCAGCAACGCCGAGAACGCCGGCCTGGGCCGGCCACGGATCGGGAGGCGTCCAAGATGACATGTTCGAGCTCGATGAGGTTGCGATATCCCAGTACACGTCCCCAGGTACGGAGGAGTCGTCTCGCAGGTAGCTGAAGATCAGGTACCACTGACCACGAAACCAGGTCATTACTTGGTCCTTCTCACCGGCCGATGACGATGACAGAATTGGGTTTCGAAGTCTCGACCAGTCGACGGTCGCATGGGCGTTGACGGGGTTCACGCACTCATGGTCGGCCCCCAAGACCATTGTGGCAGGAGAACCTCTCACGCGGGCTGCGGCGCCCGGCGCCGATGCGGAGCAAGAACTCGATACAAGAACGGTCGCGAGCGTAAGCGTGCCAATCGCAGTACGCATTCGAGTCGATCGGATTTGCACCTCGGCGAGGGTAGATCACAGCTGGATCGGATGTCAGCCTTCCGTTCAGCGAGTCCCGGCTCCTACCCCGACCGGGTGGCGGTCGACGAGACCACCGACACCATCTACGCCGCCAACATGGCAATCGGACACGGTGTCCGTGATCATCTCATCGTCGGTCAACGTGTCACCAAACTCCGGCACCCCCGGAACGTCAGTCACCGTCTCGGGTCGACGGTTCAATCCCGGCGAAACCGTGAACCTCACCTACAATGGCCTCGCATCACCTAAAACGGTCACTGGTGCACCGTCACGGCAGGCTCTGACACCTCGTACACCTGTTCGGGCACAATCCCGACGGCGACAGCGGGGACCAACGGCGCCCACAAGATCTTTGCCAAAGGAGGAACCTCGCTCATCAAGGTCAAGACCCACCTTCACCCTGACCTGACACGGACCCGAGATTTTTGGGGTTGAGAAAATCGAACGAGACGTCGGCCTCGGGTCGGTGAATGGCGGCGTCACTGTGTTTCCGATGTTGACAGCGTCGGACCGCAAGTCAAACAATCCTCATCAAGTCACACGATCCGATTCAGATGGTGCCGTGGCCAAAACGAACGGCGTCTGAACGAAGCTACGTATGAGTGCCGGCGCCGGAGCGAGGTAAAAATGAAAGCCGTGTTCGAGCGGGTCGAGTTCCCCTCCCCGCTCAATGCAGTGTGCAACGTGCGCGTTCTCGCATTCCTTATCTCCGAGCCCTGACCAGGGATTTTTTGGCGCCCCCGGCAGGACTCGAACCTGCGCCACCGGCTCCGGAGGCCAATCCGGTTCGTCCGATCCGTCTAACTGATGAACGTCAGTGACCCTGAGCTGGGCCTCTCGTCCAGCCAGATCGGTGATGTCTAGTGAGTGTCCTCGCGTTGATCGCCAAGATTGATCGCCAAGACCTGGCCCCAGGGCCCCCTGGACGAGTGGTGTCGGACGCTTCCGCTTCAGTGCTCACGACCTCGCCAGCCCAGGATCAGGACGGATGGCGGGAGATTAGGGATCCTGCCGCGTCGCACCCAGCATCCGGCCACGCCGGATGCTGGGTGGATTCCAAAACGTCCGTCCCTCACGTCTCAAACCTTCCCTAGAATTCGATTCCATGGCGACTTGCCGATCCTCTCAACTTGGACCCGAGGCACGTCCAGTTGCCTTACCCGAAGAGGACGGTCACTCATCGATCCCCAGGGCCAGTGGACGCGTGCAACTACCGACCCACGTCCGTTGGAGCGGAGCGCCGAAAACCTACGATCTCGACGTCCGTCAGGACCGGATTCGCGTCTATGAGCAGGTCTTGCGGGAGGGTACTGCTGACGATGTCCGCTTCTATGTGGATGTCGATCAGTTGATCGAGCTTTGGGACGATCTCGTCTTGCCCAGGTCTGTGCGCAAGGCGTGGGCAGGATGGATCCTGCAGCATCGCAATATTGAAATCGCATGCTAACGCTGCTCCAACGTCGAATCGCGACGATCATTGGCAAGCTCCCGGAGGCAGAGCTGTTTGCTCTTGCCGGAGGGGGCGCGCTCATCGCCAGAGGCGATGTTGATCGTCAAACCCGTGATCTCGATTTCTTTGGTCCCGACTTAGCCGGGGTCGACAAATTGGTGCCCGCCGTAGAACGTGCTCTCCACGAAGCCGGTATGAATGTCCATCGCGTTCGGGAAGGGAGAGGTTTCTTTCGCCTCGAGGTCCGGTACCTGGAGGAAGTCACAGAGGTCGACATTGGAGCGGATGCCCGGCTCTTACCAATTGAACGAGGAGAGTTGGGTCCAATTCTTGCCGGCGAGGAACTTGCCGTCGACAAAGTACTCGCTGTATTCGGAAGAGCCGAAGCTAGAGACTTCGCAGATCTGTCCGCGGTGGCAGATCGCTATGGACTCGTACACCTCTGTCAACGCGCACTCGACAAGGATCGCGGGTTCGACCCCCAGGTATTTCGAGCCATGCTCGATCGGTTCGACCGACTTCCACGCGATGAGTTCGAATTGCCCGATCAAGCCTACGAGCGACTTGTGTCAACGGTCGATCGATGGCGTGGAATCGTTCTCGAACTTACTATCGAACAACTTCAGATTCGTAGAGATCGAGGCGACGACCTTGGGCTAGGTAGATAGGGCTCCTTCGGCCGACGTTTGACGGCGCACCATCTCCACTGTCCCGGCCTTGGTATCGGGTGCCGAGCGGTGCGTCGTCGTAGGCCGTTGGGTGCGTCCATACTCTCTGAGAGTCCGAAAGAGGAGGTAAGAGGTCCGGTGTTTGGCAAGTCCCGTCGAGCGATCACAGCGCCGGTGGGTCGGCGGCGGATCGTGGAGATGGATCTGTTTACCCTGGAGGATGTGGACCTGGTCGCTCCTGGCTTCATCCAGCTCGAACCAAACCGCATGGGCAGTCTCGGGTTCATCGCGGTCCAGGGTGGGATTGACTGGCGACATGCATCTCGCAATGGCGCCCAGGGTGGAGTTCTTCTGGGAAGGCTTCGACGAGTGTGATCCCGCCGAGGGCCGCGGCTGGGCGTTGGTGGAGCAGGACGGTTCGTTGCGAGGCCACATCTTCTTCCACCTCGGCGATGATTCGAGCTTCCGCGTCACGCGGACCGGTCACCTGGAGCGCAAGCCTGTGAGGGGCGGGCGCTTTGAGTTATTGGACACAGGGTGACGAAGAGAACAACACGCCGTAGGTCCGATTCGCTTGAACGCGTCGTGACAATCGACCCGTTCCCATGTTCGAGCGAGACCGATGAGCGCTGAGATTGTCGACGAGGCAGTCCGACGGGTCGAAGCACATCGCACGGATCTCGGCTTGGCGGTACAGGCAGCTGCCGATGCACTTACCGCTGGCGAAGGCACGGAGATGATCCATCAGGCGGCGCTGCAACAGTTCCTCTGGTGGTTCCTACCGCGCCAGTACCCTCGGGAAGAGTGGGACGACCTGGTCGATGCCACGGCCGAGTTGCTGGACGAGCTCGACCTGGGCCGATTGGCCGGGATCGCTCGATCGGGGCAGACAGCGGCCGTGCTCGAGGCCTGGCACGAGGGACCGCAGATCGGCGCTGCTAGATTTCGGCTCGCACATGGCGATTCGGGTGTCGACCCCCCCGATGTACCGCTGCTGGCATGGGGCTCCGTCATGGGGGTCGACGAAGCTCGGGCCTTGGACACGGTCGAGCGAGCGCTTGCCGATGCCATCGATGCGAGGCAGCTCGTGCCCGGTGGTCCGCGTTGGCGCTTGAAAGCGGGTGAGATCACCCAAAATGTGCTCGGCGCGCCGCTCGACATCCCACCTGGCCAAACCTTCGCGGGCCTCGTCACGACCGAGCGGATCGGAACTTGGATCAACATGGGCCGCCATCCATTGCACCGGGAGTGGCGATCACGGGCAGCCAACCGTTTGCTGAATCGCATCGAACCACCGACCGACCCGCTCACGAGTGTCGAGCCGATGCGCTGGCTGGTGGAGCTCGCCGCCGATGGCGGAGCCGAGCTCACGCAGAGCAACTACCTGGCTCGGGCAACGGTTGTCGCAGCAGTCGAAAGGTTTGGATGGTGGGACTGGTCCAAGGCCCCGCGTTCGGAAGCTGACGTGCACCAGCTCTCGACTCTCCGCGACGTCGCTACTCGGCTTCGCCTCGTGCGCCGACGTGGTCGCCGTCTTCACGTCACTACTCACGGCAAGGATCTTCTACAGAACCCAGACCGACTCTGGGAAGCGGTGTCCGCAGAGACCGAGGACGCCGAGGATTTCACCCGTGCAGTCACCGAGCTGGTAGGCCTTCGTCTCCTACAGGGACAAGTCGAGCAACGAAAGCTTGTCGCGGAGATCAGCCCCATCGTTGGACGACAGGGGTGGTCAGCGGGAGGCAGTCCGATAACCATTAACGACGTCTCTACTGCGATCTGGCGACCACTGCGGTGGTGGCGCATGTTTCGCGTCCTCGACGAGGTGGAATCCACCTGGGAGTACGGCACGGGGCGGGAACTCACGCCGCACACTGTCGCCTTGACCCCTGACGGTGAGCGAATGGTGCTCGCGTATCTCCGGTCGCGCGCCGCTGGGCCTCGGACGAGCGTGCACGGGTTATGAGCGCCGAAGCCACCGAGGATTATCCCGTCGAGCCGACAGCCCTTCTGGCAGACGTGCGCCAGCGCGCCGGTCGTCTTCGCGGGCCCTGCCGACTGGCACGGCCTTCGACTGGGGGCAGCTGATCACTTCGATTGATCGCCAACGCCGATTAGTTGTGATAGCGGGCGGCGGATTTTAGGCCTGTGACCAGGGATTTCGGGCGCCCCCGGCAGGACTCGAACCTGCGCCACCGGCTCCGGAGGCCGGTGCTCTATCCGCTGAGCTACGGGGGCTTGCGTACTGGATCCGAGCTGGGGCACGCACTCAGAAAGGACCCGGGTGCGGGGAATCGCCTTCGGGACCGCCAAGCACTGTAGTAGGGCGCCGGCCTGATCCCAGGAGCGTGCGCTGCCCCGGAGTGCATAACCGCAAACGGAGGACATCGGGCACGAGAGCACGCATTGCGCTCGGTCGTAGCGCGTATCCTCAGGCGCACAATGCCCGCCCGCCGAGATATCGCCGAGGCCGTATCACGTGCCCTCAACCGCTTCGGAGTCGAAGTCCCTCCCGGCGAGGTCCACCTGGAGAGGCCGGCGAGGCTCGAGCACGGCGACTGGTCGACCAACGTCGCGCTCGTCAACTCCAAGAAGCTGGGCCGGCCGCCGCGCGACCTGGCTTCTGACCTGGCAGGAGCGATCCGCGAGGATCCGCCGGCCCATCTGGTCGGCGTCGAGGTCGCCGGCCCGGGATTCGTCAACCTGAGGCTCGCGCCGGGCTGGCTGCACGACACTCTCCGCGACGTCGTCAGCGAGGGCGAGCACGACTACGCCCGCTCCGACCTCGGCCACGGCGAAAGGGTCCAGGTCGAATTCATCTCGGCCAACCCGACCGGCCCGCTCCACGTGGGTAACGGGTGGTGGGGCTCCTACGGCGACGCACTCGCCCGGGTCATGGCGCGCTCGGGTTGGAACGTGGACCGCGAGTACTACGTGAACGACACGGGCGCCCAGGTCCGCACTCTCGGAGCCAGCCTCCTCGCTCGCCGCCATGGCGTGTCCGTCCCAGACGACGGGTACCAGGGCGCCTACGTCACCGAGCTGGCAGAGCACTACGAGGGTCCTGACGATCCCTCCGACCCCGAAGCCGTCGAGGCCGCCGGGCGGTTCGCCACGTCTCGCATCCTCGAGCAGATCCGCACCACCCTCGAGTCTCTCGGAATCGTCTTCGACAATTGGTACAGCCAGGCGTCGGTCGAGGAATCCGGCGCCGTCGCGGAGACCATCGAAGTGTTCCGCGCTCAGGGCCTCGTCTACGAGCAGGACGGCGCCACATGGCTCAAGTCGAGCGAGCTAGGCGACTCGAGGGACCGCGTGCTCGTCAAGTCCGACGGCGACGTCACCTACCTAGGGGGCGACCTCGCGTACCACCGCGACAAGTTCCTCGTACGCGGATACGACCGCGTGATCGACATCTTCGGTGCGGACCACCAAGGTCAGGTGGCGAGCCTGAAGGCAGGCGTCAGGGCCATGGGCGTCGACCCGGACCGCCTCGAGATCAAGCTGGGCCAGATGGTCTCGATCCTCGAGGGAGATCAGGCGGGCAAGATGTCCAAGCGCGCCGGCAATTTCATCTCGCTCGACGCGCTCATCGCCGATATCGGCCCTGACGCGACGCGCCTGCTCTCACTCATGAGCTCTCTCGACCAGGCCGCGGCCTTCGACATCGACGTCGTCCGCAGCCAGTCGATGGAGAATCCCGTGTACTACGTGCAATACGCATACGCCCGCATCTCGTCGATAGGCAGAGTGGCGAAGAGCGCGGCATCGAGCGCGTAGCCGTCGGCGATGTCGAACCTCAGCGTCCTCGACTCCGAGCGCGAGCTCGAACTGCTCCGTTGTCTCGAGGAGCTTCCCGACGTGATCGCCGAGGCCGCCCGCGACCGGGCGCCACACAAGGTCACGGCCTGGGTGCGGCGCCTCGCCGGATCGTTCCACGGCTTCTACCACGACTGCCCCGTGCTGTCCGACGATGTCGGCGAGACGGTACGCCAAGCGCGACTTTGGCTTGTGGAAGGCGCACGAATCGGTATCTCCGTCGGACTCGGCGTGCTCGGCCTGAGCGCTCCCGAGTCCATGTGAGCGTGCCTTCGAGCGAGGCCGCCCCGCTACCAGACGAGGGCCCGGTCGATCCGACGCTGCTGCCAGACAACGCCGAGATCGTCGCCGGCGGGGCGTTGCGCGTCGCCGGAGTGGATCTCATCGAGCTCGCCGAGACCCACGGCACCCCGCTATTCGTCTACGACGAAGAGCATCTGCGTACGCGTTGTCGCGAGGCACGGCGGGCCTGGGACGAGGGAGTCGCCTACACGACGAAGGCTTTCCTCTGTCTCGCGATGGCGCGACTCGCCTCGGACGAGGAGCTCTTCCTGGACGTGTCCACCGGGGGAGAGCTGCACGTCGCGCTCGCGGCCGGCGTCGCGCCGCGCAAGATCGTGCTTCACGGCAACAACAAGAACGCGGCCGAGCTCACCTCTGCCATCCGCTGCGGCGTCGGGCGCATCGTGGTCGACTCGTTCGACGAGCTCGACAGGCTCGGCGCGCTGCTCGAAGGCGCAGGCGCGTCTCGGATCGGCGTCGCTCGTACGGGTCACCCCGGGAGTAGAGGCGCACACCCACGAATTCGTCCGGACCGGCCAGCAGGACTCGAAGTTCGGATTCGGCCTCGCATCCGGGGCTGCAGCGTCTGCCGTGGAGCGTCTTCGTGAGATGCCCGGCGTCGAGCTTCTAGGTGTCCACGCCCACATCGGAAGTCAGGTGTTCCGCGCCGAGTCGTTCGCCGAGGCCGTGGCGGTCCTGGCGGGCTTCGTGGTGCCTCTCGGGCTTCCGGAGCTCTGCGTCGGTGGCGGCCTCGGTGTCCCCTATGTGGCAGGGGAACGGGCTCCGACCATCACCGAATGGGCCGCGACCGTCCGCGAGGCGGCTCGGCAAGCGGGGGTCCCCCGCGATGTGCGACTGACCGCCGAGCCCGGCAGAGCGATCGTGGCGACGGCGGGATTGACCCTCTACACCGTGGGGACCATCAAGGAACTTCCCGGCATACGCACCTATGTATCTGTCGACGGCGGTATGAGCGACAACCCGAGGCCGGTGCTCTACGGGAGCGGCTACGAGGCCTTCTTGGCCCGCGCTCCCGAGGCGGCCAGGCCAAGAGCGGTCACGGTCGTCGGAAAGCACTGTGAGACGGGGGACGTCGTCGTCTCCGACGCCCGGGTGCCGGAGGACCTCCGGGTGGGCGACATCATCGCGACACCGGTCACCGGTGCGTACGGGTACTCGATGGCCTCCAACTACAACAAAGTCCCACGCCCGGCGGTCGTCTTCGTGCGCGACGGTGTGGCCCGGGTCGTGGTGCGCCGCGAGACGCTCGACGACCTTCTGGCCCACGACGAGCCCTGATCCGGCGCCGAACGCCGGTGTGGCCGGCGCACGGCGCTAGTTTTGGCAGATGACGAGCGCGGCGGCCGGAAAGACCGTGCGCGTGGCGGTGCTCGGAGCAGGCAACGTCGGCGGTGCGCTCTGCCGGATGCTCCTGACCGACGCCGACGGGATCGCAGCCCGGGCCGGCGTGCGTCTCGAGCTCGTCGGGATAGCTGTCGCCCATCCCCAGAAGAAGCGCACAGGGATCCCCGACAGCCTCGTGACGGGCGACGCGAAGAGCCTCGCCACCGATCCGAACGTCGACGTCGTCGTGGAGCTCATGGGGGGGAGCGATCCGGCACGCGTCGTGGTGGAGGCGGCGCTCGGGGCGGGCAAGCCCGTCGTCACCGGCAACAAGGAGCTGATCGCGGCTCACGGCGCCGATCTCGCGCGCGCGGCTTCGCAGGCGGGCGTCGACCTTCTCTACGAAGCAGCCGTCGCAGGCGCGATCCCTCTCGTGCGAGCGCTTCGCGACTCACTCGCCGGAGAGAACGTCCGGCGAGTGATGGGGATAGTGAACGGGACCACGAACTTCATCCTGTCGATGATGGCCGACGAGGGTGTCGCCTATGAAGAGGCACTCTCAGAGGCGCAACGCCTCGGGCTCGCAGAACGCGACCCGACGGCCGACGTAGAGGGCTTCGACGCAGCCGCAAAGGTCGCGATCCTGGCGGGACTCGCCTTCCGCTGTGATTTTCCCACCGATTCTGTGCACCGCGAGGGGATCGTCGGGCCTGCGCGGGGTCGACATCGGCTTCGCTCACCGGCTCGGATACGTGGTGAAGCTGCTGGCGGTCGCCGAGCGCACCGACTCGAGCATCACCGACGGTCCGGAGCACGACGCGGACCGCACACCCGAGGTATCCGTCCGCGTCCATCCGGCCCTCGTACCGCACGCACATCCGCTCGCATCGGTCCGCGGCTCGTTCAACGCAGTGTTCGTGGAGGGCGCGACCTGCGGCGAGCTCATGCTCTACGGGCGAGGAGCCGGCGGGCCGCCGACCGCATCCGCCGTCCTCGGCGACCTCATAGATGCGGCGAGCCATCTCAGCTCGGGCGGTCCCGGCAGGACGGTGCCACGCCGCCAGGTGCGTTCGCGACCTATCGAGGAGCTGCGCTGCGCGTGGTACCTCAACATGGACGTGATCGACCGGCCAGGTGTGCTCGGCGCCGTCGCAACCGTGTTCGGCGATCACGGGGTGTCGATCCGCTCGATGGAGCAGGTCGGGCTCGGCGACGAAGCGAGGCTGATCTTCCTTACGCACGTCGCCCGCGAAGGAGACATAAGGGCGACACTCGTCGGCCTGCGCGAGCTCGACATGGTCGAGCACGTCGGCGGGGTCCTCCGGGTGGCCGGTGACGAAGAGGAAGCATGAGCTCCTCGTCGCCTGCGGCGAGCGCCTGGCCGGGCGTGATCGAGGCCTACCGCGAATTCCTGCCGGTCGATCAGACGACACCGGTCGTGACGCTTCTCGAAGGCGGGACGCCGCTGATGGAGGCCCCGAGGCTCTCCGAGCAGGTGGGTGCAAGGGTGTTTCTCAAGATCGAAGGGCTGAACCCGACGGGATCGTTCAAGGACCGTGGCATGACGCTCGCCATCTCGAAGGCGGTCGAGCACGGAGCCAAGGCGGTCGTCTGCGCCTCGACGGGCAACACGTCGGCATCGGCGGCGGCATACGCGGCCCGGGCCGGTCTGACCTGTGCCGTTCTCATCCCGGAGGGCCACATCGCGCTCGGCAAGCTCGCACAGGCGCTCGTTCACGGCGCTCGCGTCCTTCAGGTTCGCGGGAACTTCGACGAGGCGCTCGCGATCGTGCGCGCCCTCGGAGAGAAGGCTCCGGTGACCGTCGTGAACTCGGTCAACCCCTTCAGGATCGACGGGCAGAAGACCGGCGCGTTCGAGATCGTCGACGTGCTGGGTGACGCACCTCAGGTGCACTGCATCCCCGTCGGCAACGCGGGCAATATCACCGCGTACTGGAAGGGTTATTGCGAGTACAAGGCGGCAGGCCGGTCTACGAGGCTCCCGCGGATGCTCGGGTTCCAGGCCGAAGGCGCCGCGCCGATAGTGAACGGAAAGCCCGTCGAGCACCCGGAGACCATCGCGACCGCTATCCGCATCGGTAATCCCGCGTCGTGGTACGGGGCGACCGCTGCTGCGAGCGAGTCCGGCGGAGGCATCTACTCGGTCACCGACGACGAGATCCTAGCGGCGTACCGGTTCCTCGCCTCGGAGGAGTCGGTGTTCTGCGAGGCGGCATCCGCGGCGTCGGTCGCGGGGCTGCTCAAATGCGGAGCTCCCGAGGACTCGACGATCGTCTGCGTTCTGACGGGCCACGGGTTGAAGGACCCCGACCTCGCGATAAGCCAGATCTCGGTGCCTTCAGCGGTCGATGCGGACGAAGACTGCGTCCGCGAAGTTCTCGGTCTCTGACGGGGTCCGGGTACCTGCCGGGAATACGGGGCGCCCGGTGGTGTTGACAAAGTTGCAGCAATGAAGGGTAAGTGGCCCATGAGTGGGCGGCATTGCTGGCAACATGGTCTGCAGTCGGTTAAGATGACGATTGCTGTCCCCCCGACACTCAAAGTGAGGGTGGTGGCTTCCGGCCAGTCCCTTTAGGCCTTGGTCACGGCGGTACCGGCGCCAAGAACACCGGCTCGGTTCCTTTTCCGCCCCGCGCGGCTTGGTTTTCTGCACCCTGCCGGCGAGGCTCGATAAGCGAGGTAGTAGATGCCTGCGGAACAACAACTCGAGCGATCAGTCCTCGAGCGCAAAGAACGCGAAGAGCTCCGGGCGATCGCACAGGCGATGTCGTTGCAAACGACTTCGAGGAGCAAGAAGGCCGACATCATCGACCTAATCCTGCGTGCGGCCGGTGTGGAGGTCGCCGACTCGGCAGCCAAGTCGAACGGAGCAGCCGGTGCGAGCCGCGCCCGCAAGGCAGCGGCGAGCGGCCCATCCGAAATCGCTTCTGAGACCGATGCCGGGACGGGGACGGCGAGCGTTGCCCGCGCCTCGGCCAACGGTGAAGCGACCAAGTCTGTCGCCGCCAACGGGTCCGGCTCGGAGAACGGTTCCGCGGGGAACCTGCCTGAGGCATCCCACAGCTCGACCAACGGCTCACATGTGAATGATCCCGAAGAAGCCCCGGATGCCGAGGCCTCCGCCGGCGTCTCGGCACAGACGTCGGGCTCGGATTCCGGCACCGTCGCCGACGACAGGACCGACAGCCGCCAGCCGGCACGCCAGCCGGGTGCTCAGCCCAGGCAGGGCGCAGCCGACTCGGGGAGCCGTCGTTCGCGCAGGCGCCGAGGAAGGGAACGCCCCGAGCGCACCGGCGCGCCGGGCGGCTCGGGTAGCTCGGGCAGTGACCGCGAGCTGCAGAGCGGTGGACAGGAGGCCCAGTACCAAGGCGAGCTGGTCTCGGTGAACGGGCTGTTCGACCTGCGCGACGAGGGATACGGCTTCTTGCGGGCGGACGGCTACCTGCCGAGCGCACGCGACGTCTATGTCTCGATCAGCCAGGCTCGCAGGTTCTCTATCCGCAAGGGCGACTTCGTGGAGGGCGCTTGCCGGCCGGCTGCGAGCAACGAGAAGTTCCCGGCCCTCATCAGGATCGACTCGGTTTCCGGGATGACACCTGACGAGGCGAGGAACCGTCCCAAGTTCGAGGACCTGACCCCTCTGTTCCCCGACTCGAAACTCCGCCTAGAGACGCCGGGAGCCAACGACAACCTCACCGCCCGCATAATCGACCTCCTCTCCCCGATCGGGAAGGGCCAGCGCGGACTCATCGTCTCGCCTCCCAAGGCCGGCAAGACGACGATCATGAAGCAGATCGCCCACTCGATCGAGATCAACAATCCCGAGGTCCACCTGATGGTCCTCCTCGTCGCAGAACGGCCCGAAGAGGTCACCGACATGCGCCGATCGGTGCAAGGAGAGGTGATCGGATCCAACTTCGACCGTCCCGCCGAGGAGCACACCGCGGTGACCGAGCTCGCCATCGAGCGTGCCAAGCGGCTGGTCGAGGCGGGCAAGGACGTCGTGATCGTGCTCGATGGGATCACCAGGCTCGCACGTGCCTACAACCTGGCGCAGCCGGCGACGGGGCGGATCATGTCGGGTGGTGTGGACTCCGGTGCCCTGTACCCGCCGAAGAAGTTCTTCGGTGCCGCCCGGAACATCGAAGAAGGCGGATCGCTGACGATCCTCGCGACCGCTCTGGTGGAGACCGGTTCACGGGCAGACGAGCTGATCTTCGAGGAGTTCAAGGGAACCGGCAACATGGAGCTACGCCTGGACAGGCGTCTCGCCGAGCGCAGGCTCTACCCCTCGATCGACGTGAACGCCAGCTCCACCCGGCACGAGGAGCTGCTGTTCGACAGGGGTCAGCTCCAGCAGGTCTGGAAGCTGCGCCGGGTGTTGAACGCCCTCGCCGCCGACGGCAATTCGGCGCCGGGCCTGGAGCTCCTGATGGACAAGATCCGCTCGACACGTTCAAACGACGAGTTCCTGGCCGAGATCGCCAAGGGCGGTGCTCCTCCGGTCTGACCCCGGTGGGGCTCCGGCCGGCCGGAGCCCGGTGGGAACCCGATCTGTCCCCGGCAGGAAGAGCCGTCCGGGACGATAGAATGAGAGGCGAAATGAAGGCCGACATCCACCCCCAGTACGTAGAGTCAGCCGTTCGCTGCTCTTGCGGCAACACCTTTACGACCCGTTCGACCCGGGGCGAGCTCCACGTCGAGCTGTGCAACGAGTGCCACCCGTTCTTCACAGGAAAGCAAAAGCTCGTGGACTCCGGGGGCCGCGTCGAGCGTTTCGAGCGCCGGTACGGCCGGCGTTCGTCTCGTACGAAGCGCTGAACGGCCGCCCGTCGAGCGGACGGGGCGCAGCTACCGTGACCGCTACCGTGAGCGCCGATGGATCCTGATCGCATCGCCTCATGGCGGCGAGAGCGCGATGCGGTTCTAGCAGAGCTTTCTGACTCCGCCGTCGTCTCCGACAGAGTGAGGCTCGAGCAGGCTTCGCGTCGCCATAAGGAGCTCGATGAGCTCATCTCTACGGCAGAGCGACTCGAACGGGCGGAGTCCGACGTCGCCACCGCGCGCGAGATGCTCGCTGACGGCGGGGCCGACGAGCGTGACTTCGTACGCGGAGAGCTGTCGTCGGCCGAGTCGGAAGTTCAGCGGTTGGAGTCAGAGCTCCGTGGACTTCTCGTCCCGAGCGACCCGAACGACGGTCGCAACGTGATCATGGAGATCCGCGGAGCCGAGGGCGGCGAAGAAGCAAACCTCTTCGCGCGCGACCTGTTCGACATGTACACCCGCTATGCCGAACGCCGCAGATGGCCTGTGCGCGTCCTTTCGGAGGCCGCTTCCGATCACGGGGGGCTCGACGAGGTCGTGTTCGTCGTGAAGGGTGCCGACGCATGGCAGCGTCTTCATCACGAGGGGGGACCTCACAGGGTGCAACGGGTTCCCGTCACCGAGTCCCAGGGCCGGGTGCACACGTCGTCTGCCACGGTGACGGTGCTTCCCGAAGCCGGTGAGGTTGAGGTGAAGATCGACCCATCCGACCTGAGGGTGGACGTCTACAGGTCGACGGGTCCCGGGGGCCAGTCCGTGAACACCACCGACTCTGCGGTGAGGGTCACGCACATCCCGACCGGGATCGTCGTAGCGATGCAAGACGAGAAGAGCCAGCTCCAGAACCGCGCAAAGGCGATGCAGGTGCTGCGGGCCCGGCTGCTCAAAGCCGAGCAGGACCGCCAGGCGGCCGAGCAGTCGGCTCAACGGCGCACGCAGGTTGGCGCCGGCGGGCGGTCCGAGAAGGTGCGGACCTACAACTTCAAGGAGAACCGCGTCACCGACCACCGCATAAAGCTCACGCTGCACAAACTCGACCGCGTCCTCGACGGCGATCTCGACGAGCTCGTCGACGCGCTTCTCGCCGACGAGAGGGACCGCCAGCTCGAGAGCCCGGCGAACTCTGACTCTGAGAGTGCAGGCGCTTCGAAATGAGTCGCTTGGAAGCTGGCCGCTTGGAGTCGAGTCGCTTGGAGTCGAGTCGCTTGGAGTCGAGTCGCTTGGAAGCGGGCAAAACTCCGCCCGTGCGCGACCTGCTCCTCGGAGTCGCGTCGAGGCTCGGGTCTGCGACAGAGGCGAGGTGGCTGGTCGAGCGGGCTCTCGGATCGGACGGCGTGATATCGCAGGCCGCGCGAGGGATCACCGCTACTCGATCTGAGGTTGCGGCCGTCGACGCCCTGGTCAATCGCCGCCTAGCGGGCGAGCCTCTGCAGTACGTCCTCGGGTCGTGGGCTTTCCGGACCCTCGAGCTGTCGGTCGACAGCCGAGTCCTCATTCCTAGACCCGAGACCGAGGTCGTGGTCGGGCACGCACTCGACGAACTCGACGAGCTCGGCCGCCTCGCTCGACAGTCGGGTCCGGGCGCGGTCCCTGGCGCGGTCCCTGGCGCGGTCCCTGGCGTTGGCCCGGGTCCGGGCGAGATCGTCGCCGTGGACCTCGGTACGGGTTCCGGCGCCATCGCTCTGTCCCTGGCGGTCGAGGGACCGAGCCGAGTGGGCGATCTAAAACTGAAGGTGTGGGCAACCGACGTCGACGCCGGGAGCCTGTCGGTCGCGGCAGCCAACGCCGAACGCGTCGCCTCAGCTCACCCCACAAGTGCCCGGGTCACCCTGCGAGAGGGTTCCTGGTTCGAGGCACTGCCGCCTGAGCTCGCCGGGCGGATATCGCTCTTGGTGGCAAATCCTCCTTACGTCTCGGAAGACGAGTGGACCGGTCTCGATCCGGTGGTACGGGACCACGAGCCGCGTCACGCGCTCGTCTCCGGACCGACAGGGACCGAGATGATCGACGACCTCCTTGCACAAGCACCGCGGTGGCTGGCGCCCGACGGAGCACTCGTACTGGAGATCGCACCCCACCAGGCCGACGATTCCGCCCTCAGGGCGATCGTCTCGGGATTTGACACGGTCGTCGTCCGCCGCGACTTCGCCGAGCGCTCGAGGGCACTCATCGCACGCGTCTACAGGTCCGGCCTTCAATAGTCGTGACTCAGTCTTGACTAAGTCGTGATGCATTCGTGACGCGGGTGGTCGTGTCCACCAACGACGCGGTTATGGCTCTAAGGGACGGTCTCGTGGTCGGGATCCCGACAGACACCGTCTACGGGCTTG
Organism: uncultured Acidimicrobiales bacterium; assembly: GCA_963801315.1. GTDB lineage: Bacteria > Actinomycetota > Acidimicrobiia > Acidimicrobiales > CAVXTF01 > CAVXTF01. The sequence goes on from CAWDEI010000001.1 coordinate 274,347, forward strand.
CAATCGACGCCGCGCGACCGAACGCGCCGACGGCACTTGCGCTCGCCAAGGGGAGGTCGAGCAACGTACCGCTCCAGGTGCTCGTGTCAGGTCACGATCAGGCGCTTTCGATAGGGCAATGGTCACCCGAGGCGTTGCGCGTCGCCGCTTTCGTCTGGCCAGGTGCGGCGACCCTCGTGGTGCCGAGGCGGCCAGGAGTAGAGCTGCATCTCGGTGGCGACGGCGCCACGGTCGGGATCCGGTGGCCTGCGCACGCGCTCGCCGTCGAGCTCTGCGATCGCTGCGGCCCGCTTGCCGCAACGAGCGCGAACCGCCACGGGGAGCCGCCGCTCGCTACAGCGTCCGAGGTGGCCGAAGCGTTCTGCGACTCGGTGGCCGTCGTCCTAGACGGTGGCCGTTGTCCGGGTCTCGCATCGGCCGTCGTGGATCTGACCGGGGACGCCCCTCGTGTGCTTCGAGCGGGAGCGCTCTCGGAAGAGGTCTTGTCGGAAGTGTTCTCGGGGGGCGATTAGCGCAAGCTCCAGGCGGGGCGACGGGCGGACTCGCCGATTCTTTCTTGGGAACAAGTAAACAGCGATGTTCCCAAATTCTGATTTTTTGATCGGCAAGTCGACTCCCAGCCGTTCTCCGGCGATGTTCGACCTCAGCGGACCTCGACTCGCCGATTCTTTTTTGGGAATAAGTAAACAGTGATGTTCCCTAACTCTGAATTTCTGAACGGCAAGCCGACCCCCGGCCGGTCGCCGCGGATGTTCGACCTCAGTGGACCTCGACCCGCCCATCTGCCCGAAGACGAGCCCGGCGTCCGCAACCTTCCTCGGTCATCATGAACGACAGGGTGTCCACGTCGGTGATCGTCCCCCAGGCCCTAGCTCCCTCCGGCGTGAGCAGCGCAACGATCCCGAGCTCTGGCGAGTCGTCGCGGCCGACCATGACCATGTACGTCTCGACTTCTCCGTCGGTCGTCTGTTCACTGCTCGGGGCGGGTGCGCGCTGCGGCAGGGCGTCCACTTCGCTCTGGACGTTCTCGTAGCTGAATCGGTCGACCGGAGGACTGCTCGACCAGACTCCGACCGAGTGCTTCGTCGAGTACCAGCCGAGGCCCGTGACGAGACCGGTGCCGCCCGACCGTCGCAAGGTCGCGGCAAGAGTTGCGATCGCATGGCTCACGTAGTTGTTGCCCGGACCGCCCGCGAACCCGAGACCCCCGGTAAGTGTGAGGGGGCGGCCCGGATCGTTCACCGGGAGCCCGATCTCGGCGGCGGCGATCTGCACTGCGCACGGGAAGCACGAGTAGATGTCGAGGTGGGCGACGTCGTCGATCCCGATGCCCGCGAGGTCGAGAGCGCGAGCCGATGCCGTGCGGATCGCTGGGGACGAGTGCAGGTCCATTCGATGGGTGAGAAACCAGTGATCGTTCGCGTCCGAGCCCGAGACCGGATAGACGAGATGGTCCTCAGGCACGCCGGCACTACGGGCGGAAGCGAGGGAGCACAGGATGAACGCTGCACCTTGGTCGACTCGATCGTTCGCGATCTCGAGCTTCGGATAAGGGAACGCGACCATCCGGTTCGAAGGGCCGACCGTGCGAATTTCCTCGGCGGTGCGGGCGGTCCGACTCCACGCATAGGGATTGCGTGCTGCGACGTCCGAGAACCTCGCCCACATCTCGGAGACGAACAGCGCATCTTCTTCGATGCTCCGTCCAGAGGCGAACCTGAGGGCATTGGCGAACAGTGGGAAGACCCTCACGGGCCGGTCGAGCGAGGCGGACCGCTCGAGAGCCGTTACCGGGTCGCGCTCCTCGTCGAGGAGCACGGGCTCGGGCGTCCCGGCAGGTTGCGTCGTCCAAGGAAGAACGGGTTGGTCGGGGTCGCGCCTCGCCGAGACCCGTGTCCCGAGGCACTCGGCACCGGCGATCAGCGCAACGTCGAGCTTTCCCTCCGAGATGGCGAGCGCCGTCCTGCTCGCGATCGACTGGGGGCCGTTCCCGCCGATGCTCCCAAGTGCGGTCTCGGCCGGCGAGATGCCGAGTCGCTCGGCCACGAGCAGCCCCGGGTTGGGATAACGCCATGCGAGCGGTGGCAATATCCGCAGGGTCTGCGCTCTTTCGAGCAGCTTGCGACCGGCGCCGGGTGCGCCGCAGTCCGCGGCGGCCTCCTCGAGGGCCCTCACCATGAGCTCGGACGGCTCGGGCCGGGCGGTGATCGGATCCGAGGCCGCTGGGCGCGAGGTCACCTGGCCTACGCCGACGAGCACCGGAGTGCGGGGGTCCAAGCTCACGGCGCCGGAGCGTAACCTCAGCGACCACACCCAGTCCCGTCCGCGGCGCCAGAGTCACGGCCGACAGCCTCGGTATGCTGCAACGATGGGGAACGGGACCGGTACGGTGACCGGACCTCGGACCGTCTCGCAGACCCGGCCCCGTCTGAGATGACTTCCTACGGGTGGTACGCGCTGTTGGGCGGCATCGCGGCTGCGTGCACATTCCTGGGCACGTTCGTGGTCCGCGCCGTCGCGACCCGCATCGGCTTCGTGGACGAGCCTGACGAGAGACGGATCCACACCAAGACGACCCCGAACGGTGGCGGAGTGGCGATGTTCGTCGCATTCCTGATCGCGATGATCGTCGCCTCGAGGATCCCGGCTTTCCACGACCTGTTCCAGGGTTCGTCAGAGCCGCTGGGAATAGTGCTTGCCTGCACGGTCATCGTCGCCGTGGGGGTGATCGACGATGCCGCGCGAAATGTCGGCTCCCGCCAAGATGTCGGGTCAGGTTCTCGCAGCGATGGTGCTCGTCTTCCTCGGCGTCACCATGTTCTGGTTCAAGCTCCCGTTCGCCGGCCTGATCGTCCTGTCGAGTTCGGTGACACCGCTCCTCACCGCTTTGTGGGTCATCGGCATGACGAACGCCGTGAATTTCATCGACGGGCTCGACGGGCTGGCGGCAGGGGTGGTCGCGATAGCGGCAGGCGCCATCGCCGTGTACGGACTCCACCTGATGTCGGACGGAGTCCTGCAGAGCGACAACGTCGGGCCGTTGGTGGCAGTCATCGCGTGTGGGGTCTGCCTCGGGTTCCTCCCGCACAACTTCCATCCGGCGCGGGTTTTCATGGGCGATGCCGGGGCGCTATTCCTCGGTCTTCTGATGGCGGTCTCGACGATGGTGATCGGCGGCCGCACCACCGACGTAACCGGCCAGACCTACTTCTTCTTCGCACCCCTTTTGATCCCGCTGTTCATTCTCGGCGTGCCGATCGTGGACATGGCTTTCGCCTTTGTGAGACGCACCGCGAAGCGGACCCAGTTCCATTCGCCTGACAAGGACCACATCCATCACCGTCTCGTGAGGCTCGGCCACGGCCCGCGCCGCACCGTGGTCATCCTGTGGGCGTGGACCGCCCTCCTTTCAGGGTTCGTCCTCGTTCCTCTTTACTTCCCGCGTGGAAACCTGTTCATACCTCTCGGACTAGCCGTTCTCGTTCTATCGCTCTACACCTGGTTCCATCCCGGCCTGCGTAAACGCGACCCCGTGCTTGACGACCAGAACGGTGCCGAAGCAACGAGCGAAGTTACGAGCGAAGCAACGAGCGAAGCGGCGGCCGCTGCGAAGATCCCCCCGACGGCGCCCGAGATGAACGGATCCCACGTGATCGAGGCCGGCCAGATGCCGTTGTCTCCGCGGGGTGACGGGGACGGTCGCGAGCCCACGATCTATCGAAGATTGCTTGCGCCAACCGACCCCGGGGGGCCGAGCCCGCCTGCGTCTGCGCAGGGCCGGCGCTCCCGCTAGGCGTCGGGGAGGCGCCGTTTTGCCGCACCCAAGCTCGGGGTGCGAAAATGATGCTGTGCGTCTCCCGCGGGTACAGCGTCTCCATGATGCTCAGGCCGGATCATGTATCCTTGCGCCTCCCGCGGGTTGCATTCCTATCGCGTGACAGAAGACGATCCCGAAAAATGCACCACCCCTTCCAAATCGGCAGCGCGCGGCCCGTCGAAGGTCCCGCGGGACGACCAGGCTGCACCAGGGCTGTTCACTCTTGCTGGATTGGGCGTGTCGATCGCCCTCTGCGTAGCGGGGGGAGTCGGTCTCGGGATCTACATCGACGACACCACTCACCACTCACCGCTTTTCACACTTCTCGGTCTCGGAATCGGAGTCGTGCTGGCGGTCGCGGTGGCCTACATGGAGATCAAGAGATTTCTCTGACGCAGGCGGGCGCACGTGATTGAAAACTTGATGGACTTCGACGTGGTCCGCGTGGGCCGCGCCCTGCGCCGCACTCGAATTCTGGCGGCGGCGCTCGCGGCGGCGGGCCTCGTCATTGCCTGCCTGCTCGGCGAACCCCTGGCCGGGATCGGGATCGTGATCGGCGCAGCGCTCGGGGCGTTCAGCACGCGCTGGATGGACTCGTCGGTAGCGCACCTCGAGCAGCTCGGCACCAAAGGGCCCAAGGCTGCGCGCCGCCCTCTTGCGATGCGCACCCTTGCCAGGCTCGGGGTGCTGACCGCCTGCGTCGTGATGATGCTCGTCTTCGCCACACCTATGGGCCTCGGAGCGCTCGGGGGTCTCGTGCTCTACCAGATCGCGTTCTTGTCGAGCATGATCTCGGCCGTGTTCCGCGGGACGTTGCCGCGATGAGCTTCGAAGCGCTGCCCATGCCGGCACATCCCATGACGGTCCTGATGGCGTCGGGCAACATCAACATCAACAACCATGTGAGTGGTCAGCTCTTCGGGCTGTCCGTCGAGTGGGACATCGTCTGGTCGACGCTCATCGCCGGGGCGATCATCATCGCGCTCGGCCTAGGTGCAGCACGCCGGGCGACCTCGAAGGTCCCCGGAAAGCTCCAGCTTTTCTACGAGACCGTCATCGACCAGGTGAACCAGCTCGTCGACTCCACGGTGGGGCCGACGGGCAGGCGCATCGTTCCGCTCGCATTCACGCTCTTCATGTTCATCCTCGCCGCGAACTGGCTCGAGGTCATACCGAGTGCCCCACGAAGCGGGACCGAGTACCTGCCGGCTCCGACAGCGAACGTCAACCTCACTTACGCGCTCGCCGTGGTGGTCATCGTCGTCGTGCACGTGGCCTCGGTCCGGGCGCGGGGCATACGCGGGTACATCAGCCACTACTTCAAACCGTTCCCTGTCTTCTTCCCCATCAACGTCATCGAGGAGATCACCAAGCCGATCACCCTGGCACTCCGGCTCTTCGGCAACCTGTTCGCCGGAACCCTGATGCTGCTTCTGATTGCGGCGCTCCTGCCCGTTTTCATCGTTCCTTTCGCCGATGTCGGTTGGAAGCTGTTCGACATGTTCATCGGCTTCATCCAGGCGTTCATCTTCGCTCTGCTGACGATCGTCTACTACGGCATGGCGACGTCTCACGATGAGCCCGCGGGAGTAACGGAGGCCGCGCACTGATCAGCGAAGGTCCCCATCAAGAACTAATGAAGCCACCAGGTGCTCGAGAAGTTCGAGACACCGAAAGTTGAAGATGTCCAATCCAAGGAGGAGCAATGGCAGGAGTATCAGATCAGGCGGTCCAGCTGGCTGGTGCCATGGTCGGTGGCGGCCTGGCGCTCGCAGGCGGTGCGATCGGAGCGGCCGTCGGTGACGGTCTGGCGGGAAGCCAGACGATCGCGGCGATCGCCCGTCAACCGGAGATCGAAGCCAAGGCCCGGCTCTACCTGTTCATAACAGTCGGCCTCGTCGAAGCCATGTACTTCATCAACCTTGCGTTCATGGCTTACTTCGTATTCGTCCTCTACAAGAAGTAGGACCGCATGTCCATGCTCGCATCGAACAGCAATTTCCTGGTACCCGACGGGACGTTCATCGCGGAGCTGATCGCGTTCCTGCTGATCCTGGGGTTCATCGCCAAATGGATCCTGCCTCCTTTGAACAGGGCGATGCAGGCTCGGCAGGAGGAGATCCGCTCCTCTCTCGAGGCTGCCGACGAGGCCAAGACGGAAGCCGACGAGACGCGGGCTCAGCGACAAGGGATCATCGACGAGGCCCGTCAGAAGGCAAGGGAGATAGCCGCCCAGGCCAACCGTGCCGCCGATCAGGCCCGCGCAGACGGCCAGGTGAGAGGTCAACAGGAATACGACCGACTTGTCGCGAGCGCCGACGCCGAGATAGCGCTCGCGCGACAGCGGGCTCTCGACGAGATCACGTCGCGTATCGGTGCTCTCGTGCTGTCGGTGGCCCGTCAGGTGATCGAGCGCGAGATCGACGCTCAGCGACACAGGGCGCTAATCGACGAAGCAGTCTCGGCACTACGCGCCGAAGCCGCCGGCGGCGGCACCGGAACCTGACAGGGGAGCAGGCGACCGGGCCAATGGAGAGATCATGCTGACGTTCCTTCGGGGCTACGCGCTCGCCGTGCTCCAGGACGCCGCGTCCGAACCCGGCACCCCCTCGTCGGGCGTCGAGGTCGTCGCTCGCGATCTGCGCGAGGTGTCCCGTGCGATGTCGAGCACACCCTCGCTCGATCAGGTCATGTCCGACGAGATGGTGCCGGTGCTCGCCAGGCGTGCCGTGGCGGACGAGCTGCTCGCCTCGCGGATCGCGCCGTCTTCGCTCCGCATCGTGGAGCGTGCGATCACGACCGAGCGCGCAGACAGCTTTTTGCCTGCCCTGAGCGAGCTGGCTGAGCTCGCCGTGATGTTCGTGGATCTCGGGCCGGAGCAGCTCGAGGCCGAGGAGCCGCTACGCGGGCGGGTGGGTGCCAGGCATGTCGCGTCCGGCTATGCGACAGCCGTCCTGGAGGACGTCCGAACCGTGGCGGAGCTCGAGGAGATCGAAAGACAGCTCTTCGAATTCGCCCGTACGGTCGATTCGAGCGACGCTCTGCGTTCTGCGCTCGCCGACTCGAGCCGACCGGTCTCCGACCGTAGAGGGCTGGTCTCAGACCTGTTCGGCGGACGTGCGAATCCGGTGACGATACGTCTCGGGCGCGCTGCGCTGCACAGCAGGACCCGGGACCCGTCCGGAGCGTTCGAATGGATGGCCGAACGGGTGGCCGAGGCCCGCGGCTGGCGTGTCGCGCGGGTCTCGACGGCTCGCGGTCTAGACGAGAGCGAGCGCGCCGCGCTCGGCGGTGCACTCGAGGCGCTCACGGGTATTCCCGTCGAGCTGTTCGTGACCGAGGACTCGGCGCTGCTCGGCGGAGCCGTGATCACCGTCGGGAACCTTCTGGTGGACGCGAGCGCTCAACACAGGCTCGACCAGCTCTACGAGGAGCTGCTCGGGTCGGACTACATGGCAATGGGAACGAACTGAGAAATGGGAGCTGACTGATGGCAGAGCTGGTCATAAGTGCAGACGAGGTAGAGGCGGCCCTCGCCCGGCACGTCGCCAACTACACGCCAGCTGTGATCGCCGAGCAGGTGGGGCGCGTCGTCGAGGTCGGCGACGGGATCGCGCGGGTTTCCGGTCTACCCGGAGCCTCGGTGAACGAGCTCCTCGAATTCGAAGACGGCACCTCGGGCCTCGCTCTCAACCTCGACGAGGACACCATCGGTGCGGTGATCCTCGGGGGCGACCAGCACATCGAAGAGGAGCAGGTGGTCAGGGCCACCGGCCGCATCCTCTCGGTGCCTATCGGTGACTCGCTTCTCGGACGGGTCGTGAATGCCATTGGAGAGCCCATCGACGGAAAAGGCCCGATCGTGGCCGAGGGCGAGCACCGTCTCGAGGTGCAGGCCCCCGGGATCGTGAAGCGCCAGCCGGTGTCGGAGCCTCTCCAGACGGGCATCAAGGCGATCGACGCCATGACACCGATCGGGCGCGGCCAGCGCGAGCTTCTGATCGGTGACCGCAAGACCGGCAAGACCACCGTCGCGGTCGACACGATCATCAATCAGCGCGGAAACGGCGTTAAGTGCATCTACGTCGCCATCGGCCAGAAGGGCTCTTCCATCGCCCAGACGGTCGCGACACTCGCCGACCATGGCGCCATGGAGTACACGGTCGTCGTCGCCGCGACCGCTTCGGACGGAGCGCCCTTCAAGTACCTGGCCCCCTACGCGGGCTGCGCGATGGGCCAGCACTGGATGGAGAACGGAGAGCACGCTCTCATCGTCTACGACGACCTCTCGAAGCAGGCCGAGGCGTACCGCCAGATGTCTCTACTGCTCAGGCGCCCCCCGGGTCGCGAGGCCTATCCGGGTGACGTGTTCTATCTGCACAGCCGGCTGCTCGAGCGGGCGGCCAAGATGTCCGACAAGTTCGGTGGCGGATCCTTCACCGCTCTGCCGATCATCGAGACAAAGGCCGGCGACATCTCGGCGTACATCCCGACCAACGTCATCTCGATCACAGACGGCCAGGTCTTCTTCGAGAGCGACCTCTTCTACGCGGGTGTGAGGCCGGCCATCAACGTCGGCAACTCCGTCAGCCGCGTGGGTGGCGCTGCCCAGATCAAGGCGATGAAGGAGGTCTCGGGAACCCTCAAGATCGACCTCGCCCAGTTCCGCGAGCTCGAGGCGTTCGCAACGTTCGGCTCCGAGCTCGACCGCGTCTCGCAGCCCCAGCTCGACCGCGGCTACCGCCTGACGGAACTGTTGAAGCAGGGCATCAACCAGCCCGTGCCGGTGGAGGAGCAGGTGATCGTGGTGTTCGCAGGAACGAAGGGATATACAGACGACGTTCCCGTCCCTGAGGTCCAGCGTTACGAGTCCGAGCTCCGCGCGTACTTCCGGACGAGCCACTCAGACCTGTTGGAGACGATCCGCGACACCGGCCGTCTTCCCGAAGGCGACGCACTGGACAAGGCGATGACCGATTTCAACGAACAGTTCGACACGGGCGACGACAGCTCGCCCGCTTCGTCGGGCCAGAAGCCGGCAGACGGGGCAGCGGACACCGCCGTAGCGGCCAGTGGCGCAGAGGCAGGTTCCTGACACATGGCAGGCGGCCAGGAACGCGCGCTCAAGCGACGGATCCGCACGATCCAGTCCACAAAGAAGATCACGCGCGCGATGGAGCTGATTGCCGCTTCGCAGATCGTGCGCGCCCAGGCCCGTATCGCAGCGGCGCGTCCTTACGAGAACGCCATTTCCCGCGTCGCAGACGAGGTGGCGATCGAGCTCGGCGGGTACGCGGGGCGGTTCATGGGAGCTGTCGACGACCCTCGAAGTGTCCTCGTCCTCGCGCTCGTCGCCGACCGCGGACTTTGCGGTGGCTACAACGTCAACGTGCTCCGCGCCGTCGACCGCACGGTCAAATCCCCACAGGCGTCGGACGTCGAGTACCGGATCGTGACGTCGGGGAAGAAGGCGCCTCCTTACTTGAGGTACCGCGGGATCCATGCCGAGCAGTCGTTCACCGGCATGTCGGACAGGCCGACGTTCGAAGACGCGAGGCGGATCGCCTTCGCGGTCAGGGCGCCATTCATGGACGAGGCGGTCGACCAGGTCCTTCTGATCTCGACGAGGTTCCTCTCGGCGGGAACACAGGTCGTAGAGACGCGCCAGATCCTTCCGATCCCGGTCGGCTCACCCATCTCTGAGAACGACGGAGAAGGCGCCGACGGGCGCCGTTCTTCGAGCGCTCAAACGGGCCCTCGGGGGTACACAGAGTTCGAGCCCGACGGGCTCGACATCCTCGACGAGCTGGTCGCCCGCTACGTCGAAGCGGCGGTCTTCCAGGCGATGCTCGAGGCCGCCGCGAGCGAGCACACGGCGCGCCAGCGTGCGATGGCCGCCGCCACTGAGAACGCCGACGAGCTCACAAAGACACTTACGAGGGTCATGAACAGGGCCCGTCAGGACGCGATCACGACCGAGATCATGGAGATCGTGGGGGGCGCAGAGGCGCTCCGCCAGGGTCCAGAGGAGGAATGAGCAACATGACGACCATCACCGCACCGACCGGCTCGACCGCAGAGGGGTTGAAAGAGGGCCGTGTCGTGGCGATCGCCGGACCGGTGGTCGACGCGGAGTTTCCGCCGCACGCGCTTCCCGAGATCAACTTCGCCGTAGAGATGGACCTCGTGCTCGACGGCGAGAAGGTCACAGTGGTCGCCGAGGTCGCACAGCAGATCGGTGAGGGCCGGGTGCGGTGCATCTGCCTGAAAGCGACCGACGGTCTCGTGCGTGGTGCGCCGGTCCGCAACACCGGACGGGGGATAACGGTGCCCGTCGGCGATGCGGTGCTCGGCCACGTGTTCAACGTGATGGGCGTGCCGCTCGACACCGACGACATCGGGCCGTACGACGATCGCTGGGACATCCACAGGGACCCGCCGGCCTTCGACACGCTCGAGCCGCGGTCGACGATGTTCGAGACGGGGATCAAGGTGATCGACCTCCTCGAGCCCTACGTGCAGGGAGGGAAGATCGGTCTGTTCGGGGGAGCCGGGCGTGGGCAAGACCGTTCTCATCCAGGAGATGATCAACCGGGTCGCGACGAACCACGGTGGTGTGTCGGTGTTCGCGGGGGTGGGCGAGCGGACTCGTGAGGGCACGGACCTCTGGCTCGAGATGCAGGAGTCCGGAGTCATCGAGAAGGCGGCTCTCGTCTACGGCCAGATGGACGAGCCTCCGGGCGTGCGGCTCAGGGTCGGGCTTTCCGCTCTCACGATGGCGGAGTACTTCCGCGACGTGAAGAGCCAGGACGTGCTGCTGTTCATCGACAACATCTTCAGGTTCGTCCAGGCGGGATCCGAGGTCTCGACGCTTCTCGGCCGCATGCCGTCGGCTGTCGGTTACCAGCCGACGCTCGCCGACGAGATGGGTGAGCTCCAGGAGCGGATCACCTCGACGAGGGGCCGGTCGATCACCTCGCTCCAGGCCGTGTACGTACCGGCCGACGACTACACCGACCCCGCACCGTTCACGACGTTCACCCACCTCGACGCCACCACGGAGCTGTCGCGTCAGATCGCGGCGCTCGGCATCTATCCCGCCGTCGACCCGCTCGCCTCGACCTCGAACATCCTCCCTCCTGAGGTCGTGGGCCAACGGCACTACGACGTCGCGCGGCGAACCCAGAGCGTACTGCAGCGCTACAAGGAGCTTCAGGACATCATCGCCATCCTCGGTCTCGACGAGCTTGTCCGAGGAGGACCGGGTGACGGTCAACCGCGCACGGAAGATCCAGCGCTTCCTGTCGCAGCCGTTCAACGTCGGCGAGGTCTTCACGGGGTTCAAGGGTGTGACGGTGCCGGTGAAGGAGGCTGTCGAGTCCTTCGAGGCGCTCTGCAACGGCGACCTCGACGACGTCCCCGAGCAGGCCTTCTTGAACGTCGGCGGGGCCGAGTCGGTTCTCGAGAAGGCCCGGAAGCTCGAGAAGGAGAGCTGAGCGGTGGCCGAGTTCCCCGCGCGTCTCGTCACGCCCGGAAGCAGGTGCTCTTCGACGAGCAGGTCGAAGCCGTCATCCTTCGCACCGGTGTCGGGCGACGCGACGTTCATGGCGGGCCACTGCCCGCTCGTGGGCTCGGTCGTCCCGGGTCTGGTCCGGTTCGTGCGAGCGGACGGAGAGGTGCAGCGGGTTGCCGCGCACGGCGGGTTCGTGCACTTCGAGGCCGACGGAACGGTCACCGTCCTGCCTCCTTCCGCTGAGCTCGCGGAGCACATCGACGTCGAGCGAGCCAGGCGTTCGCTCGAAGCCGCCGAGTCGAAGCTGGCCGAGCTCGCAGCCGCGGGCCGCATGCCTTCGGAACTGCCGGAAGACGCACGCGGCCGACGGACGTCGAGGTCGAGGAGGCCGAGGCACAGAAGAGGCGAGCGGAGGTCCGCATCGAGGTGGCAGGGGGCTGAGCCCGCCAACCTCCCCAGAGCACCGACGGAGCACCGTCAGGAGACCGTCCGCGGAGCGGGGCGTGATCCGCCCTGCGAGACCCGACGATGCTGAAGACGAGCGCTCGGTCGAACGTGCGGCAGGAGCGCGCTTCGCCGAGATCGGAATGCCGGACATCGCGTCGCACGAGCCCATGAACGCAGAGGTTCTGACCCGATACGCGCGCGACGGCCGGTCGTGGGTGGCGACCGACGGCTCCGACAGGGCGGTCGGCTACGTGGTCGTCGACGTCGTAGCAGGTTGCGCGCACATCGAGCAGTTGAGCGTCCATCCGGAGCATCAGGGAGCCGGACTGGGCCGGGCCCTTGTCGCCGAAGTCGAACGGTGGGCCTCGGACAGCGGATTGAGCGCTGTCACGCTCACCACCTTCACAGACGTCGCTTGGAACCGACCGCTTTACGAGCACCTCGGATTCGCCGTGCTGACCGAGGACGAATTGTCCCCTGGAATTGCTCAAGATCATCGACGATGAGGCGCGGCTCGGGTTGGATCCCGCCACCCGAGTGTGCATGCGGAAGCCGGTCAGCCGAACTCGATCGTGCTGAACTCGGCGAGCTTGTGCAGCGCGTGGCGCGCGGTGACGAACCGGACGGTGCCGGACAACGAGCGCATCACGAGTGACTGCGTGGTGGCGCCGAAGTCGTGGTACCGGACCCCCTGGAGCAATTCTCCGTCTGTTATCCCGGTGGTGGCGAAGAAGCAGTTGTTGCCGCGCACCAGCGTGTCGGTGACGAGGATCTCGTCGAGGTCGTAGCCCGCATCGACCGCGGCGGCACGCTCCTGGTCGTCGCGCGGCCAGAGCCTGCCTTGGATCGTCCCTCCCATGCACTTGAGGGCCGTGGCGGCGAGAACGCCCTCGGGGGTTCCTCCGATGCCGAGCAGGATGTCGACGCCCGAGTCCGGCCAGGCCGTCGAGATCGCACCCCCCACGTCGCCGTGCTCGATGAGCTTGATCCGAGCACCGCTAGCACGCACCTCGCTGATGAGTTCGGCGTGCCTGGGACGGTCGAGCACCACGACCGTCACGTCGCGGACGGACTTTCCGAGCGCTTTCGCCACTGCCTCGATGTTCTCGGTAGGCGAGCGGGTCAAGTCGACAGCCCCTGCCGCTCTCGGACCGACTGCGAGCTTCTCCATGTAGACGCAGGGCCCCGGGTCGAACATGGTGCCCCGGTCGGATACTGCGATCACAGCGAGAGCGCCTCCCCGCCCGAGGGCGGTGAGGGTCGTTCCCTCGATCGGGTCGACGGCGATGTCGGTCTCGGGCGGCGAACCGTCTCCTATGCGCTCGCCGTTGAACAACATCGGGGCGCGGTCTTTCTCGCCCTCGCCGATGACGACGATCCCGTCCATGGATACCGTCTGCAGGACGACCCGCATGGCGTCCACCGCAGCGGCGTCGGCACCTTCCTTCTCACCCCGCCCCATCCACCTTCCAGCCGCGAGAGCTGCGGCTTCGGTGGTCCGGACGAGCTCCATCGCGAGGTTGCGGTCGGGGGCACGTTTCTCCTGTGTCACCGCGACGACCATAACGCCTGGCGCCCGGGCACGGAGTCGCGCGGAACCTTGCGCATAACCCGGCAGGGAGCCCCGCAGGGAGCCGGCGGTGGGACAACGTCGGTTCAATCCGACATGACCCCGACAAGTAGGCTCGGGGTCACGATGAGTGACGAGTCGGTCAAACAGCCGGCAACGGCGCCTGCATGCGAGTCGGCAAAGGATCGTTGGCAGAGGGCGTACGACTCTTCGCCGCATCGCGACGTCGACTTCGAGACGATGTCGCGCGTGCCGCTCGAAGCGGTCTACGGGCCCGAGAACGAGAACGAGAACGCCGGCGATGACGAGAGCGCGAACGTGGACGGACGTATCGGTTGGCCCGGGCAGTACCCGTACACGCGCGGCCCGTATGCGTCGATGTACAGGTCGAAGCTCTGGACGATGCGCCTGTTCGCCGGATTCGGTACCGCCGAGGACACGAACGCCCGGTTCAAAGAGCTCTTGCGAAGCGGCAGCGACGGACTGTCGGTCGCGTTCGATCTGCCGACTCTCATGGGGCGCGACTCCGACGATCCGCGCTGCGAGGGCGAGGTCGGCAAGTGCGGAGTCGCGGTCGACACCCTGGCCGACGTGGAGGACCTCTTCTCGGGAATCGATCTCGGTGCGGTCACCACGTCCATGACCATCAACTCCCCGGCGCCGATCCTGCTCGCGATGTACGTCGCCGCGGCCGCCAAGTCGGGAGTCGGACGGTCGCAGCTCGGCGGCACGCTGCAGAACGACATGCTGAAGGAGTATCAGGCCCAAAAGGAGTATGTGTTCCCGCCGAGGCCTTCGGTTCGGCTCGTGACGGACGTGATCGAGTTCTGCCAGGCCGAGATGCCGCGATTCCACCCGGTGTCGGTGTCCGGCTACCACATCCGCGAAGCGGGCTCGACCGCGGTCCAGGAGCTCGCATTCACCCTCGCGAACGGCTTCGCCTATGTCGAGGCGGCGCTCGAAAGGGGGCTCGGCGTCGACGATTTTGCTCCGAGGCTGAGCTTCTTCTTCAACGCGCACGTCGATTTCTTCGAGGAGATCGCGAAGTACCGCGCCGCGCGCAGAATCTGGTCGCGATGGATGTCCGGGCGCTACGGGGCTAAGAGCCCTCGTTCGCTGCAGCTTCGTTTCCACACACAAACCGCAGGCGTATCGCTCACCGCGCAGCAACCGGAGGTGAACATCGTCCGCACGGCGATCGAGGCGCTCGCCGGAGTGCTCGGCGGTACCCAGAGCCTTCATACGAATTCGATGGACGAGGTGCTCGCCCTGCCAACCGAGCGGGCCGCGCGGATCGCGCTGCGGACCCAGCAGGTCATCGCGCACGAGACCGGCGTGACCACGGTGGTAGATCCTCTCGGCGGATCTTGGTTCGTCGAGTCGCTCACAGACGAGATGGAGCGTCGCGCCGAGGAGATCTTCGCCACCCTCGATGCATGGGGGAACGGCTCCATGCTCGAAGGAGTGCTCGAGGGGATACAGACGCGCTGGTTCCAGTCCGAGATTGCCGAGGCCGCATACGACCTGGAGCGCCGCATCTCGTCAGGCCGACGCATCGTGGTCGGGGTAAACGCCTTCACCGAAGGGAACGACGAGCCGCAGCCACCGATACTGCGCATCGGGGCGGAGGTCGAGGATCTGCAGAGAAAGAGGCTCGAATCGGTCCGCCAGGCTCGTTCGGAGAGCCAGGTACACGACGCTCTGGCCGATCTGGAGCGGCGGGCTCGAGGGGACTCGAACCTGATGCCCCCGATCCTCCGCGCCGTCGAGGCATATGCAACAGTTGGTGAGATCATCGATTGCCTGGCAGGGGTCTTCGGCCGCTTCACCGAGGAGCCGGCCCTGTAGAGAGCTCCGGCTGCCTGGCAGCCAACGCGCCACGTACGGCCGGGCCGGTCATACTGGCCGCCGTGGAACCCAGAGCCGTGGAACCCAGAAGCGTGGAACCCCGGTCCCCGGAACCCAGGGGCGTGGAACTCAGACCCGACAGCTTCGTCGTCCAGCCGAGCGGCCCGTTGCACGGCACCGTTCGAGCGGGAGGAGCGAAGAACTCTGCGCTGAAGCTCATGGCGGCCTGCCTGCTCTGCGAGGGGCGACACGTCCTTTCGAACGTGCCCGACATCGCCGACGTCTCGATCATGTCCGAGGTTCTGGGCGCGATCGGGGTGACGGTCGAGCGCGGAGAGCGACCAGGCGAGCTCGTTATCGAGACGCCGTCGGAGCTCGTTCCCGAGGCTCCCTACCATCTCGTCGAGAAGATGCGGGCATCCATCGTCGTGCTCGGGCCGCTCCTCGCCCGGGCGGGGCGCGCCAGGGTGTCGATGCCGGGAGGTGACGATTTCGGGGCCCGCCCCATCGACTACCACCTCAACTCGTTCCAGAGGATGGGTGCGGAGTTCACGACGAGCCACGGCTACGTCGAGGGCGTCGTAGCGGGGAGGTTGTCGGGCGACTTGATCGTGCTCGAGTACCCGAGCCATACCGCGACCGACAACGTCCTGATGGCCGCCGTGCTCGCCAAGGGGACGACCGTTATCGAGAACGCGGCGCGCGAGCCCGAGGTCGCCGACCTGGCGGTCTTCTTGAGGGCGATGGGAGCGCGGATCACGGGCGCCGGCACCTCGCGGATCGTGGTCGAAGGAGTGGACGAGCTCGAGCCCGCCACCCACCACGTGATCGCCGACCGGGTGGTCGCAGCGACGTTCCTGTCCGCGGCCGCAATCGTCGGCGGCGAGGTCGTGGTGGAGGACGCAAGGGTCGACCACATGACCATGCTGTTGGGCAAGTTCCGCCAGATGGGCGTCGAGGTGTCGCAGCGCCCCGAGGGTCTCGTCGCATCGTCGGACCAGCGCCTGAAGAGTGTCGACATAGCGACGCTCCCTTATCCGGGTGTGGCGACGGACTACAAGCCCTTCCTCGTCACGATGCTCGCGGTCGCAGACGGGGTCGGGATCGTCACCGAGAACCTCTTCTCGGGGCGGTTCCGTTACATCGACGAGTTGCGCCGCATGGGCGCCGATATCCGGACCGAGGGACACCACGCGGTGGTGCGGGGCGTCGAACGGCTCTCCGGAGCGCAGGTTCGGTCCACGGATCTGCGCGCCGGTGCGGCCCTCGTGCTCGCGGGTCTCGTGGCCGACGGCGAGACGATCGTCGCCGACGCCCGTCACGTCGATCGCGGCTACGAGGACCTCGCCGGCAAGCTCCGGTCGCTCGGGGCGCACGTAGAACGCGTCTGAGAACTGCCGGAAACATGCCCGACGGATCACCCCACGGCGGATCACCCCACGGCGGATCGCCCGACGGCGGATCGCCCGACGGTTCCCCGCGCGACCGGCTGCCCGACGACGCCGGCGGACTTCTCGCCGCTCGCGGTCGGGGGATCGTCTGGCGCTCGCAAGGCTCATCTCGCGCTTGGAGAGAGGAGGCCCCGATGCTCGCGCGGTCGCAGCCCTCTCCTACCGCCAGGGAGCCGAGCCGCCGACCGTGGGGATCACCGGAGCGCCGGGTGCGGGCAAGTCGACGCTCGTGTCGCGCCTGATCGCCCTCATCCGCAAGGAAGTGGACTCGCTCGCGGTCATCGCGGTCGACCCGACTTCGCCTTTCAGCGGCGGCGCGCATCCTGGGTGACCGGGTCCGCATGCAGGACCACGCCCTCGATCAGGGAGTGTTCATCCGCTCGATGGCGACGCGAGGGCACCTCGGGGGACTGGCGCTCGCGGTGCCGGAAGCGGTCCGGGTCCTCGCCGCGGCCGGCATGCAACGCGTGCTCATAGAGACGGTGGGCGTCGGCCAGGTCGAGGTCGAGGTGGCCTCTGCGGCCGACACGACCGTGGTGGTACTCACGCCCGGTTGGGGGGACGCGGTGCAGGCCAACAAGGCCGGCCTTCTCGAGATCGCGGACGTGTTCGTGATCAACAAGGCCGACCGTCCCGGCGCGCGCCAGACGAGGCTCGACCTCGAGCAGATGCTCGACATGTCGAGCCCGGGCCGGTGGAGGCCGCCGATCCTGGAAACTGTCGCATCGCAAGACGTCGGCGTGCCCGAGATGTGGGCAGCGATCAAGTCTCACGAGCTGTCCCTCGCCGAGACGGGAGAGCTGGCTCGCCGACGGTCCGAGCGGCTCGACCGCGAGTTCCGACAAGTGCTGAGAGCCCGGATCGAGGCGAGGTGGATCGCGTCTGCTGCGCTCGAGCGGTACGAGGGACTCGTGCGTTCGGTCGTCGCCCACGAGACGGATCCCTACGAGGCGTCGGACATCCTGATCGGCGAGGTGGGAAGCCCCTGAGCCCTCGGCGCCCGAGTCTCCCGGCGCCGAGCCCAGGAGGGTTCGCCTTCGCGGACAGCTCGCGCGGGTACGGTGCGGAGCGTGCCGAGCGAACCCGAAGGCCCCGCGAGCGCAAGCGAGGTGCTGGTGGACCTGCGCCCCGACGGTGTGGCTCTCGTCACTCTCAACCGTCCGAAGGCCAACGCGCTGTCCGTCGGGCTTCTCGGCGCTGCTGGCCGAATCGATCTCGGGGCTCGCTCGGGTGCGGAGAAGCCGGGCGCGCTCGTGCTGTGGGGAGGCGAGCGGATCTTCGCGGCCGGAGCCGACATCACCGAGTTGTCGGGCTCAGGACTGTCGGGCTCAGGACTGTCGGGCTCAGGACCGTCGGGCTCAGGACTGTCGGGAGCGGGCGCCGCGCGCATCTCCGACGCGTTCAAGACGGCCACGGCCGCGATCTCCGATCTCGGGTGCCCGAGCATCGCCGCTATATCCGGGTACGCGCTCGGAGGCGGGTTGGAGCTCGCCCTCGGATGCGACCTGCAGGGTCGCGGCCACTTCCGCGCGGCTCGGTCAACCCGAGATACTCCTCGGCATCATCCCGGGTGGCGGAGGGACACAACGCCTCGCGCGACTGGTCGGCCCAGCCCGCGCCAAGGACCTCGTCATGACCGGTCGCCAGATCGCAGCGCCCGAAGCCCTCGAGTGGGGGCTCGTCGACCGGGTCGTCGCGAACACCGAGGTCCTCGAAACCGCGCTCGCCTTGGCGGCCTCGCTGGCCGCGGGCCCTCGCATCGCGGTCGCCGCCGCGAAGCGCGCCATCGACGAGGGCCTCGACACGACGCTCGAGGCGGGACTGACCATCGAGCGCGACGCCTTCGTCGCCGTGCTCGGCACCGAGGATGCGAAGCGCGGGATCGAGTCGTTCGTCGAGAACGGTCCCGGCAAAGCGACGTTCGTGGGACGCTGATCAGGTGACCGGCAGGCCGGCTCGTCGTGGCCCGTCACGTCCGCGGGTCCCCGGCCGTTTCAGGTCGCATACCGACCGCAGTGCAGCGGCTGCACAGAGCCACCCCGACTGGTACAGGAGAGCGGTCTTCTACGAGGTCCCGGTACGCGGCTTCTACGACGCGAACGGCGACGGCATAGGCGACCTGAGGGGACTGCAGGAGAAGCTCGAGTACCTCCAGTGGCTCGGCGTCGACTGCTTGTGGCTCTTGCCTTACTACCCGTCGCCCATGCGTGACGGCGGTTACGACATAAGCGACTTCCTGTCGATCCATCCGGATCTCGGGACCACCGACGACCTGGTCCTGCTCTTAGAAGATGCACACCGCCGCGGGATAAGGATCATCGCGGACCTCGTCATGAACCATACGAGCGACGAGCACCCGTGGTTCATCGAGTCGCGCAGCTCGCGGACCAACGACCGCGCCGACTGGTATGTGTGGAGCGACGACGACCAGAGATGGCCCGAAGCCCGCGTCGTGTTCGTGGACGTCGAGACCTCCAATTGGACTTGGGACCCCGTCCGCCAGCAGTTCTTCTGGCATCGCTTCTACTCCCACCAGCCGGACCTCAACTACGACAACCCCGACGTCGAAGCGGCGATGCTCGGCGTCGTCCGCCACTGGCTGGATCTCGGTCTCGACGGGTTCCGGCTCGACGCCGTCTCGTACCTCTACCAACGCGACGGCACGACAGGAGAGAGCCTTCCCGAGACCCACGCGTTGCTGCGCAGGCTCCGCAAGGAGATGGACTCGGCCTATCCGGAAGCGGTGCTCTTGGCGGAAGCCAACCAGTGGCCCGCCGACCTCGTCGACTACTTCGGCCAGGGTGACGAGTGCCAGATGTGCTTCCACTTCCCTCTGATGCCGCGCTTGTTCATGGCCGTACGGCGCGAGCAGCGCTTCCCGGTCACGGAGATCCTCAGCCAGTCCCCGCAGATCCCGCAGACATGTCAGTGGGCGATCTTCTTGCGCAACCACGACGAGCTCTCCTTGGAGAAGGTCTCAGAAGAAGAGCGCGACTACATGGTCGCCGAGTACGCGAAGGACCCGCGGATGCAGCGGAACATGGGCATCGGCCGCAGGCTCGCCCCACTTCTCGACGGCGACCGCGGGCTCGCCGAGCTGCTCGTCGCGCTCCTCTTGTCGCTGCCGGGCAGCCCGGTGCTCTACTACGGCGACGAGCTGCTCATGGGCGACAACGTCTACCTCGGGGACCGCGACTCGGTGCGGACGCCGATGCAGTGGAGCCCGGACCGAAACGCCGGTTTCAGCAGGGGGGACTTCGCGCAGCTCTACCTCCCGCCGTTATGGACCCGGTCTACGGGTATCAGTCGGTGAACGTGGAGGCCCAGCAGCGCAGCCCGAGCTCGTTCCTCCACTGGATGCGGCGGATGCTGCAGGTCCGCAAGGCCTACCTGCAGTTCGGCACGGGCGGCTTCGAGACGGTCGACTGCGCGAACCCTTCGGTGCTCGCTTACGTGAGGGTGCCGGCGGAGCGTCGGGCATGCCGGGAGCGCAGCCGGGAGCCGGGCTCCGGGCGCCGGCTCCGAGACGGTCATCGCGGTCCGACCCGGGGCCCCCGTGCTCTGCGTGCACAACCTGAGCCGGTTCGCCCAGCCCGCATGGCTCGACCTCGTCAGATGGGCGGGGCGCACCCCCGTCGAGCTGCTCGGCAGGGTACCTTTCCCGGCAGTGGCAGGTGGGCTCACCCACATGACGCTCGGACCGCACGGCTTCTACTGGTTCGAGCTTGTCGAAGAGACGTTGCTCGACCCCGAGCCGAGGCCGGAGTCCTTCTGATGTCTCCCGACCGCTGATGTCTCCCGACCGCTCGGGCGCCGCGTTGAAGGGGGACCCCGCTCTTGCGGACCTCGTGGGCTCCTACGCGGCCCGCCGGCCGGGATGGGTCGGCGTATCGGGGCCCGTGACCGTCATCGACGACGAGATGATCGTGAGCGGCCGGCCCGGCGTCCGCGATGTGGTCGCTGACGTCGGGGGGACTCTCGTGCACCTTCCGGTGGGCCTCCGGGTCCCCGGGGACGAGTCGAGAGTGCTCGCCGGGGTGGAAGAGCCCGTGCTCGGGTTGCACGACGATCCGGAGGGGCTGGCGGTCGCGTTCGACGCCGTGCGCGACGCCGACACCGCCGCGCTTCTGACCCAGGCCGTGACGGGCAGGACGATCGACCCGGAGCGGGTTCGCCAGGTTCGCTTCGACACGAGCTCGGCGACCCTCGCTTTCGACAACCGGCTCGACTTCACGATCTTCGATCGGCTCGTCGACGGTCCGCATCCTGGGCTCGAGCTGCTGATCGGGCTCGACAGCTGCGGGCTTCAACCACGTTGCGGCCCCGGTCGCCGTCTGGCGACGAGGAGGGCGCGACCTCGGAGTCGTCCAGGAGCATCTCGCAGGCGGTTCGTCGGGATGGGCGATGGCGCGCGACATCGGTGCGCGACCTGTACGCGGCGCGCGTCTCGCGCGGAGGATGCCGGAGGGGACTTCGCGTCGGAGGCCAGAAGGCTCGGGACCATGACGGCGAGGATGCATCTTGCGTCTGGCGCACGCATTCGGCAGGCGCACAGAGAGGATCTCGTCCATTGCTTCGGCGGTCGAAGCCCACGTGGGCGACGCCGCTCCGGCTCTGCTCGAACGCTCGGACGTCGCAGAGCTCCTCGTGTCGATGCTCGGCACCGACGAGACGTGCGCGGTGGTACGGGCGCACGGCGACTTCCATCTGGGCCGCGTGTGGCGCGCCGAGCAGGGATGGATGGTGGTCGAGCTCACGCCCGGTGAGCATCCGGTGAACCGCCCCGGCGGGGTGCCGGGCGACGCCGGCCTCGACGCCGACGTCGGCCCCGGGCCGACCGAGCGCTCACCGCTCGCCGACGTCGCGGACATGCTGTGGTCGTTCGGGCGTGTCGCGATGGTCGCGGCCGCTCGTCGCGACCCGTCCGGGCACGAGAACCTCGGTCCGCTCGCAGCCGAGTGGGAGCGACGCAACCGCGTCGCGTTCCTCGTCGGCTACCAGGCGGTCCCCGGGATCTCAGAGCTCGTCCCGAAGAGCCGCGAGGGCGTGCGGCGGCTGGCCGGGCTGTTCGAGCTCGACCGCGGCAGCGGGCCGTCTCGCCCGCCGCCGGGAAGCCTGAAGCGGGGCATCGGGGCCGGCGCTACCTACTATGGCGGGATGCGCATAGGGATCCTCACCGGGGGAGGCGACTGTCCCGGCTTGAACGCCGTGATCCGTGCCATCGTGCTGACTGCGCGCCGGCGCCACGGAGACGAGCTGCTGGGGTTCCTCGACGGCTGGCGCGGGGTCGTCGACGACGTGACGGTGCCGCTCGACGAGGTCCGCTGCAGGGACATCCTCGCCGTCGGCGGAACGATCCTCGGAACCTCACGGACCAATCCGTTCGGCTCGGACGGCGGGCCGGACAAGGTGCTCAGGACGCTCGAGCGAAACGGCGTCGACGCGATCGTGGCCATCGGTGGTGAGGACACCCTCGGCGTCGCCAATCGCCTCGCAGAGCTCGGCGTGCAGGCCGTCGGCGTACCGAAGACGATCGACAACGATCTGTCGGAGACCGAGTTCACGTTCGGTTTCGACACCGCTGTGCAGATCGCGACCGAAGCCGTCGATCGACTGAGGACCACAGCCGAATCGCATCACCGGGTCATCGTCTGCGAGGTGATGGGACGCCACGCAGGCTGGATCGCCGCGTACACCGGCATCGCCGGCGGCGCCGCCGAGATATTGGTCCCGGAGATTCCGTTCGACGTCGACGCAGTCTGCAGGGGGCTCCGCGACAGGCACGCCGGAGGCCAGTTCTCGTCGATCGTCGTCGTGTCGGAGGGTGCGACCCCCGCGGAGGGCCCCGATGCCGATGCTGCGCGACGAGCGACCGCTACCGACGCCGTCGACGCGTTCGGGCACGCCCGGCTCGGAGGGATCGCCGACTGGCTCGCACGCGAGATCGAGACTCGCACCGGGTTCGAGGCTCGCACGACGATCCTCGGCCACGTCCAACGCGGGGGGAGCCCGACGGCCAGGGACCGGGTGCTCGCCACCCGGTTCGGGACAGCGGCAGTGGCCGCGGTCCACGACGGCGCTTTCGGCATGATGGTCGCGCTGAGAGACGGAGAGATCGTCCGGGTGCCGATCGCGGACGCCGTACGGGTGCCGAAGACGTTGGACCTCCGCCTTATGGAGGTGGCGTCAGCCCTGACGGGCTGACCGGTTTAGCGAGCTGACGGCTCGGGCTCAGGCTGTCGCCACTCCGGGCTCCAAGAGCGACACCCTCAGCTCGTCTGCTGCCTGCTCGGGCGGGACGATGTTTATGAGAACGCCCGTTCCGAGCTCGAAGCCCGCCTGGGTGGTGAGCTTCGGCCAGACGTGGACGTGCCAGTGGAAGGGCTCCGGTGCGCGGAAAGGCGCCGAGTGGAACACCAGGTTGTAAGGCACGTCCCCGATGTGGTCCTGCAACGAGGCGAGGGCCTTTCGAAGAGCCCTTCCTACGCTCACGAGGTCTGCTGGCGCCGCGCGGTGCAGATGCGGGCCGTGGTTGCGGGGGATGACCAGCATCTCGTAGGGCGTGCCGCTCCAGAACGGGCAGACGACCGCGACCCGCTCGTCGGAGTACATCACGCGATAGCCCGTTGACTCCTCCGCGTCGATCGCCGTGCACAGGAGGCAGCGCCCGGTGAACCTGGCGAATCCCGCCTGCTCCTCTGCGAGCTCTCTCGGGACGAACGACATGCCGAGAAGCTGGGCGTGAGGGTGCTCGATCGACGCACCGGCTTCGCGGCCGGAGTTGACGATCGCCTGGCTGTAGCGGATGCCGGAAACGGTCGAGTGCTCCTCGATGCGGTCCCTGATCGCCGCCATGACCAGGCCGGCCTGCTCCTCGTCGACGTCCTCCCAGGCATTCCCGTGGTCGGGCGACAGGATGAGGACCTCGTGGATCCCGCCGGCCGTCGCCTGGGTGAACACCGGTCCGCGGTGCTCCACGACGAAGGCGTGGTCACCCTCGAACGCGGGGTAAAGGTTGGGCACCACCCTTACGAGCCAGCCGCCGGTCGGTCCGTAGGTCTCGAGCGCAGGTGGGGTCGAGCCTTCGTTACCAGGGCAGAACGGGCAGGGCACCGAGGTGTCGGCCTGTACAGCGGAGACTCTCGGGGAGAAGACGAATGCCGACGGACGGCGCGCGCGGTCGACGCTCACTACGACCCATCGCCCCGTTAAGGGATCCAGGCGAAGCTGGTTCATCTTCCGCTCCCAAGGACGTTCGTGCTCGATGCCTGGGCTACTCCCCGAGGCGCCCCTGTTCCCGTCTCGCGGATCGATTCCCGTGCTGCGCCGGGGATCCCTCTTCCCGCCCAATTTGCCGAGACCACTTTGCGTGGTTGTCGATCTCGGCGGCATCCCGTCTGTTATCGACACCAACGTAGTCGCCTATAAGGGCCGGCAATGCTCATCGCCTCGCAACGCGCGGTTCGCCGCCGTGAATTTTCTGTGAACCGGCGTCCCGAGGCAGCATGATCGCGTGCTTCACCAGCCGGCCGTCTGGACCGTCGCCGGCGCTTCGGCCGCCGCTTCCACGCCCACCGGGGCCGCCTTCGACATCGTGCTGCTGGTTCACATCGGGTGCGTGCTGGTCGCTTTCGCCTCTCTGCTCGTGACGGGGACACAGGCGTGGAGGGCACGAGACGGGTCGACGTCGACCGTGCCCGGCGACGATGGCGTCGCCCGCTACTTCCGGCCCGGGGTGAACTGGCCGGGAAGGACGCTCTACGGGGTGCTCGTCTTCGGGTTCGTGCTCGTGGCCATGAGCAGGGGCGCATATGGCCTGTCAGATGCCTTCGTGCAACTGGGTCTGGTGCTCTGGATCGCGTGTGCCGCCCTGGCCGAGCTCGTGGTCTGGCCCGCCGAGCGGTGTCCTGCAAAGAGTCGTCTCGGGGAGCTGGGAGCCCGAGGAAGCACACAAGGTCGGGTCCCGGGTGGCGATCTCGGCGTGGGTGACGTGCGCGGTGATGGTCATCGCGATCGTCGTCATGTTCCAAAAACCCTGAGGACCGCCCGCCGTTCTGTTACCGCGCCATTCGCCCCACGCCATTCGGCCTCGCCTCCCTTTAGTCTCATCGTGTGCAGGCGTACCTCGACCACGCTTCGACATCGCCACTCCGCCCTGAGGCGCTCGCGGCGATGCTCCCCTTCCTGACCGAGCACTACGGCAATCCTTCGGCGGCCAACGCGCCGGGACGTCGGGCTCGCCTCGCGCTCGACGAGGCCCGCGACCAGGTCGCCCACCACCTCGGATGCGCTCCCGGCGAGGTCGTGTTCTGCTCGGGCGGCACGGAGGCTGCAAATCTCGCCGTCTTCGCGACGATGGCCGCAGCGATCCCAGGCCCGAAGCGATCAGACCCGAAGCGCTCAAGTGGCGGAGCTCCCACCGCGCTCTGCTCTGCGATCGAGCACCCGGCGGTTCTCAAACCGGTTCTCGCCAGTGGGGGAAGCACCGTGCGCGTCGGGACAGAAGGGACGATCGATCTCGACTCTCTCGAGTCGCAGCTCGGGCCGGACGTGGCTCTCGTCGCAGTGATGCTCGCCAACAACGAGATCGGGACCGTGCAGCCCGTCGGCAGGGTCGCGGACCTCGTTCGCGACCTCGCTCCCCGTGCGGCTGTTCTCGTCGACGCGGTCCACGCCGTCGGATGGCTCGACGTGGCCGAGCTCTGCGTGGGTGCGGACATGATCGTGGTCAGCGCGCACAAGTTCGGCGGTCCGAAGGGCGCCGGGGCACTGGTCATCAGGAGCGGGACCCCCTTTCAGCCGATGGGCATGGGCGGTGCCCAGGAGCGCGAGCGGCGACCCGGGACCGAGAACGTCGCGGGGATCGCCGGGATGGCTGCCGCACTCGCCTCGGCCTCGGAGGAAAGGACCAGGACGGTCGCGAGGATCGCCCCGATGAGGGACCGCCTTGCGGACTCGATCTGCTCCGCGCTCGAACGAGTCACCGAGACCGCTGTCGGCCTGACACCCGGCGGGGGGCCCGATCGGTCGGCCAAGGTCGCAGGGGGTTGTCACCTGACGATCGAAGGCGTCGAGCGCGACGAGCTTCTGTTTCTTCTCGACTCAGAAGGCGTCTACGCGTCGGCCGGTTCTGCGTGCGCGTCGGGGGCGACGGTCGCGAGCCACGTTCTCGAGGCGATCGGCGTCGACCTCGGCACGGGCGGAGGCGTCGGTTCTGCTCTGCGCCTCTCGCTCGGGCACACGACGACCGACGCCGAGATCGACCACGCGGTCTCCGTGGTCCCGAAAGTCGTGGAGCACCTGAGAGCCGGTTACTGAGAGCCGGTTACTGAGAGCCGGTTACTGAGAGCCGGCTCCGGCCAGAGCGGGTCGGATGTGGGCCGGCCGCTACGTGACCGTGAAGCTCGACGAGGAGGTGACCATCCCCCCGGGGTCGGTGACCTCTATCGGCCCGGAGGTGGCACCGGCGGGAACCGTCACCTTGATCTTGGTAGCGCCGTCCTTCTTGATCGTGGCCGGCACGCCGTCGAACGTCACCGAGGTCGGGTCCTGCAGGTTCGTGCCGTGGATCGTGACGACGGAACCGGCGGGCGCGGAGGTGGGGCTGAAGCTCGTGATCGTGGGCCCCGGGAACGATCCCGTCTCCACGAGGGTCGAGACTGTGTCCGGCGACTGGTCGTAGTACTCGCCGGCGGTCTCGCAGCTGGTGACGCTCGTGCACGAAACCCCGAAGAGGTCGTTGACCTCGTCTCCGGGGCTCGGGCTCGAAGTCGTCGACCAGGTGGTGCCGGTCCAGATCTCGATCAGACTCGGGACCGGTGGCGTGGCGGATTGATTGTCGTAGCCCACCGCCACACAATCGGTGGAGTCGGTGCACGACACGGCGTCGAAGTAGTTGTCCTCGGTGCCCACGTCGGGGCTTCGGGATATGGACCATGTCGTCCCGTTCCAGATCTCCGCGAGCGTCTTGTACGTGTGCGCGGGCCCCGTGCGGTAGATCCCGACCGCCATGCAACTGTTCGCGCCCGTGCACGACACTCCGGTGAGGTAGTTGGTGCCGCCTCCCTCGTCGGGACTGGGGGTGACCGACCAGGTGGTCCCGTTCCAGGTCGCGACGAACGTCATCTGGGTGTCGTAGGGGTTGTCGTAGCGGCCCACCGCCACGCAGTCGGTCTGGCTGGTGCACGACACACCCTCGAAGATGCGGCCGGAGTTGGCGGGGCTCGGAGTGATCGACCAGCTGGTCCCGCTCCAGGTCTCGACAAGGGTCCCGCCGACGTTTGTTCCGTTGCCGTTGTATTCACCGACCGCCACGCAGAACTCTGCGCTCGTGCACGAGACTGCCAGAAGTGTGTCAGCGTCCTTGCCCTTAGCCTTGCCCGGAACGGATGTCACCGACCAGTCGGTCCCGTCCCATGTCTCTGCGAGGGGTATCGGTTTGTCTGTCGTGTTGTAGTAGTAGCCGACGGCCATGCAGAAGTTGGAACCTACGCACGACACCCCGTAGAGGTAGTTCGCAGACGAGCCGGGGCTGGGGCTCGGGGTGATCGCCCAGCTCGTCCCGTCCCACGACTCGATGAGTGTCCCGTCCGTCGATGTGTTGCTACCCCAGCCCACCGCCATGCAGCTGTCGGAAGCCGAGCAGGACACATCGGCGAGCTGCGCGCCCGATGTCTCGTTGGGGCTGGGAGTGACGGTCCATTCCGACGGCGCTGCTTCAGCAGTTCGGGCCTGCAGCACGACGCTGCAGACGGCGGCGATGGTCACGCTCGACACGACGATCCTGACGAGCCGAACGTGATGTCCGAAGCGACTTTCCATGATGATCCCTCCCTATCGCCGGTTAGGAGCGACTCGTCTCGCTGGGTGACCGGTTCCTTGCCGCGCTAGTCGGGCCGTCCATCCGCCGTCAAGGGGCATTTTTTTGTCAATGGCGTGTGATGACCAGTCCGGGCTCGAGAAGATGGGCGTCGAGGTGGACCGTGCCCCCGATCGGGAAGGTGAACATGGGGCTGGTGTGCCCGAAGTCCACGTTGGCCAGCACGGGTATGTGAGAGAGCTCTCCTTTCGTGCGGACTATCTGTTCCAGGACCTGACGGCTCATCCCGGTGGATCGCTGGAACCGCCCGATGACGATCCCGCGCACGCCGCAGAAGCGCGGTTGCTGGAGCAACGACACGAGGTCCCTGTCGAAGTCCCAGGGTTTCACCTGCTCGTCGTCCTCGACGAAGACGACCGATCCTTCCAAAGAGGGGAAGAACTCGGTTCCCTGCAGCAGGTTCAGCGTGCACAGATTGCCGCCCAGGATCGTGCCTTCGGCCTCCCCTTCGTTGAGCACCCACCAACCGGGGTTCACCACAAGCTCACGGTCGTCCTGGTCGACGAACCATGGGTCGTCGCTCCAAGCCGCCGACGGCACCACCGCAATCGGCGCTGTCCTCGAACAGGCATGACCAGAAGCCCTCCTCTGTGTAGTCGAAATGCTTCTTCATGCCGAACGTCGAGTAGTGCGGGCCCGAGTAGTTCACTACTCCGGTGCGCCGCGTAGATCGCGTTGCCGAGCGCGGTGATGTCGGAGTAACCGCACAGAGGCTTCGGGTTGCGCTCGACGAGGTCGTAGTCGATGCCTGTCAGCAACTGATTGCTGTTGAATCCCCCGATGACCGTGAGGATCCCGTCCACGTCCGGGTCGGCGAACGCCTGGTGAAGATCGGCCAGGCGGTGGTCGACCGACGAGGACATGAAGTCGTCGCAGTCCTCGACATGGTCGCCGAAGCTCACGCGCAGACCGAGGTCGCGCAGTCGCCGGTCGGCCTCCGTACGCACATCTGCACCGATGATGCCGAGCGACCGTGATGTAGCGATGACCCGGACGTGCGACCCAGGGCGCAACTTTCGGGGGTAGATGCCCACGGCCCGATTGTCCCTGATCCGGACGCGATCCGCCGAGACTCGTGCTCGGGCCGTACGATTCGGCGGTGACAGAGCCTCGAGTCTCGGAGGAGATCGTCGCCCATTATCGGGACCATTCCCCGGAACGAAGCCGACTCTCCAGTCCTCAGGGTCGGCTCGAGCTGATGCGCACCCAGGAGATCATCACCGGGCACCTGCCGAGAGGGACCCTACGCATCCTCGATGTGGGTGGAGCGGTCGGCATCTACTCGTCTGGCTCGCCTCCGAGGGACATTCGGTGCATCTGATCGATCCCGTGTCTCGCCAAGTCGACGAAGCGCGCCGCGCAGCCGGATCGCCACCGGCCTTTTCCGCCGCCGTCGGCGACGCCCGAGATCTTCAAGAGCCCGACGCTTCTTACGACGCCGTGCTCCTGCTGGGGCCGCTCTATCACCTCGTGGAGCACGACGATCGGATTCGTGCACTCGCCGAGGCCCGCAGGGTCGTGAAACCCGGTGGTCTCGATCTTCGCGGCCGCGATCTCACGGTTCGCTTCGCTGATGGACGGACTGTCCGCGGATTCATCTTCGATCCCACATTTCGATCGATCGTCGAACGGGACCTGCAAGACGGCCAGCATCGGAACCCGACCGATCGTCCCGAGTGGTTCACGACGGCGTTCTTTCACGACCCTGGCGAACTTGTGTCGGAAGGGCAGGAAGCGGGCCTCCGGTTCGCGAGGTGGTGGGGATCGAAGGCTTCGCCGGATGGTTGCCGAGCCTCCTCGATCGATGGGAGGACCCCGACGTCCGGGAGGCGGTTCTGTTCTCAGCCCGGGCCACCGGAACCGAGGAGTCGGTCATCGGGTTGAGCGCCCATCTGTTGCTGGTCGCGCAACGGGCCCGACCGTTAGCAGCCTGGGGGGCTGACGGGTCTAGGCCGACGGATCTAGTTGACGAGCTTCTCCCGGCCCTCCCAATACGGCTTGCGGAGCTTGAACTTCTGGAGCTTCCCTGTAGCGGTCCTGTCGAGCTCGGTACGGAACTCGACCGAGCGGGGAGCCTTGTAGTGAGCCATGTGCGACCTGCAGTGCTCGATCAGCTCCGACTCCGTCGCCTGTTGGTCGGGGCGGAGGACGACGAGCGCCTTTACCGCCTCGCCCCATTTGTCGTCGGGCACTCCGATGACGGCGACCTCCGCGACACCGGGGTGCTGGTACAGGCAGTCCTCGACCTCGATCGACGAGACGTTCTCACCACCGGAGATGATGACGTCCTTCTTGCGGTCGGAGACGACGAGGTACGCGCCGTCGAGCCTGCCTCCGTCGCCGGTGTGGAACCAGCCGCCGTCGAGCGCCTCGGCGGTCGCCTCCGGTTGCTCCCAGTAGCCGCCGAACACGTGGTTGGAGCGGGCCAGTATCTCGCCCGACTCGTCGATGTCGATGCTCACCCCGATCGCCGGCACTCCCGCCCGCGAAAGGTGCGGCCGCTCTGTCTGCTGAGCCGAGCTCGGACCACTCCCGGGAGCCCTGTTGATCGTCAGCAGCGGAGCGGTCTCGGTGAGCCCGTAGATCTGTATGGCCTCCCAACCGAGCTCGGTCTCCACCCGCTCGATCGTGCGCGAGGGAGGCGGCGCGCCTGCCATGACGATCGCGCACCTGCCCTGCCCCGGGAACGGCGCTTCCCGCCTCGATCCGCGACTGCGCCGCGTCGAGGATCGCGGCGACGACGGCGGGTGCCGCGCACATGAGGGTCACGCCCTCGGCCTCGACCCGATCGAGGATCGTGTTGCCGTCGATCTTGCGCTGCACGACGTGGGTGCCGCCCATGCCGGTGACGGCGTAAGGCATTCCCCAGCCGTTGCAGTGGAACATCGGGAAGGTATGGAGCAGTGCGGTCGCGGTCGTTGACTGTGGTGTGCCATCCGAAGGTGACGGCGTTCACCCAGCAGTTGCGATGGGTCAGCTGGACGCCCTTCGGCCGCGCGGTCGTTCCCGAGGTGTAGTTGATCGAGCAGGACGGAGTCTTCGTCGATCGTCGGGACGAGCCGGGCCTGACTCCGTCGGCGCGCCGGAGCGAGCAGCTCCGCGTCGGCGACGCCGTCGAGCACGATGCGCTCGGCCACGGCGACGCCTGCGAGGCGTCTGCGAACTCCGGGTCGACGAGCAGCAGCCGCGATCCCGAGTGCTCCAGGATGTAGGCGATCTCCTCGGCGTTGAGCCTGAAGTTGACCGGGACGAGAACCCGGCCGTAACCGCTCACTCCGAAGAAGGAAGCGAGGAAACGTCCGGAATTGGGGCTAACGATGGCGACGCGCTCGCCGGGGCCGATGCCCATGGCATCCAGGGCGATGGCCATGCCCCGGGCCCTCGCTTCGAGCTCTGCGTAGGTGATGCGGCCGAGGGACCCGGCACGCCGGGCTCGTCGACGAGCGCGAGCCGCTCCGGGTGGACGAAGCGCGGCCCTGTCCAGGAAGTCGCCGACGGTGAGCGGAACTCGCATGTCGGTCCGGTCGTAGCCCGCGGGATCGGAGCTCCGCACGCCGGGTCTCCCCTCCGGCCCTACTCTGGGCGGATGCGAGTCATGGTGGCGATGTCCGGCGGGGTCGACTCGTCGGTGGCGGCCGCCGTGTTTGAAAGAGCAGGGTCACGACGTGGTGGGCGTGACCCTGAAGCTGTGGGGAGGAGCCTCAGATTCCGGATGCTGCTCGGTCGCCGACGTCGATGACACGCGGCGCGTTTCAGAGCAGCTCGGTCTCGATCACCACACCTTCGATCTCGTCTCGGATTTCGAGCAGAAGGTGGTGGGTCCTTACGTCGAGGCCCACGCAGAGGGACGGACCCCGAATCCGTGCGTCGAGTGCAACCGTCACGTCAAGTTCGGCAAGCTTCTCGCCCGTGCGCGGCGGCTCGGCTTCGACGCCCTGGCGACGGGCCATCACGCAAGGGTGGATTCGCCGGGGCGGCAGATGGCGCCTGCGAAGGGGAGTCGACGAGCGAAGGACCAGTCGTACGTCCTGTCGATGCTGACCCAGAGCGAGTCGTGCGACTTCTGCTGCCGGTCGGGGACATGACGAAGGCCGAGGTGAGGAGACGGGCCGCCGCTCTCGGTCTTCGCACCGCCGCCAAGCCCGACAGCCAGGATGTCTGCTTCATCCATTCGGAGTCCGGCAGGCGACAATTCCTCGCCGACCGGATGGCGCTGCACCCGGCGTCGTCGTGGACGGCGACGGCACGCAGGCTCGGCGAGGTGGCAGCGGTCGAGCTGGTCACGATCGGTCAGCGCAAGGGACTCGGAGTGGGCGGTGTCGCGGCGCGCAGCTACGCAGTGGAGGTGGACGTCCCCCGCCGGCGTGTCGTCGTGGGCGCTGTGGACAAGCTCAGGACCAACCGCCTCCAGATCGGCCCAGCGACGTGGGTCGCCGATCCGCTGCCGATCGGCCGGCGAGCGCTCGTCCAGTCGAGCGCGCACGGGCGGGTCTTCGAGGCCGAGTACCGCGGCGACTCGTTGATCACGCCCGAGCCGCAGCGAGCGGTCGCGAGCGGCCAGACAGTCGCGCTCTACGACCCCGGCGAACCCGACACGGTCGTCGGTTCGGCACTGGCGGCCTGAGCGACTCCGGCGAACATATGTCGCTCGACGAGGTCCCGCCCGGCGACGCGGCGAGAGCCGAGGACCTGAGGCGTCAGATCTTCTATCACAGCGCCCGCTACCACACGGACGACGCGCCCGAGATATCCGACGCCGACTACGACGACCTCGTCCGCGAGCTCGCCGCGCTCGAGGAGCGTTACCCGGAGCTGCGGACCCCCGACTCGCCCACCCAGGGGGTCGGCGCACCTCCGTCGACGCTCTTCGCTCCGGTCCGTCACCGCGTGCCGATGATGAGCCTCGACAACGCGTTCGACGAGCCGAGCATGCAGGCGTGGGTTCAGCGGATGACCCGAGTCGCACCCGAGGCCGCGGAGGCCGCCTTCGTCTGCGAGCTCAAGATCGACGGGATCGCCATGTCGATCACCTATCGCGACGGCCGGTTCGCCCAGGCCGCGACCCGCGGCGACGGCAGGACCGGCGAGGACGTGACGGCGAACGTCGCGACGGTGAAGGCGGTCCCCGAGCAACTGTCGTGGCCGAAGAAGAAGGGCCGCGTCCCTCATGTCGTCGAGGTGCGCGGCGAGGTGTACATGCCGCTTCGATCCTTCGAGGAGCTGAACCGCCGCCAGGCGGAAGCGGGTCTGAAGGTCTTCGCAAATCCGCGCAACTCGGCGGCCGGATCGCTCCGGCAGAAGGACCCTTCCATCACCGCGTCGCGCGACCTCTCGTTCTGGGCGTACCAGCTCGCCGGGGTCGAAGGTGCCGAGCAACCTCTGCGCCACTCGGAGGCGCTCGATCTGCTGAAGGCGTGCGGGTTGCCCGTGAACCCCGAGACCCGAGTCGTGAGCGGCACCGACGCGGCGCTCGAGGCGTGCCGGCACTGGGAGGAGCACCGCCACGACCTCGACTACGAGATCGACGGTGTCGTGATCAAGGTCGACGAGCTCGCCCTCCAGTCGAAGCTCGGCGCGACGTCCCACGCTCCTCGATGGGCGATCGCCTACAAGTTCCCGCCCGAGGAGCGGACGACGAGGTTGACGAGAATCGAGATCTCGATCGGCCGCACCGGCAGGGCGACCCCCTTCGCCGTGCTCGAGCCGGTCGTCGTCGCGGGCTCCACCGTCTCGCTCGCCACCCTGCACAACGAGGACCAGGTCCGGTTGAAAGACGTGCGCCCCGGCGACACCGTCTACGTGAGAAAGGCCGGAGACGTCATCCCCGAGGTGATCGGCCCGGTCCTCGCCGACCGCGCTCCGAGGTCGAAGCCATGGGTCTTCCCGACCGAGTGCCCGAGCTGCGGAGCGCCCCTGGTACGCCTTCCCGGCGAGAGCGACACGTTCTGCACGAACATCGAGTGCCCCGCCCAACGCGTCCAGCGCATCGCCCACTTCGGGTCGCGTGGCGCCATGGACATCGAGGGTCTGGGCGAGAAGAGGGTCGTGCAGCTCGTGAGCCTCGGGCTCGTGTCCGACCCGGGCGACATCTACTCGCTGACAGCAGAGCAGCTCGTCGCTCAGGAACGCCTCGGAGAGCTGTCGTCGGACAACCTTCTGCGGGCGATCGAGACGTCGAAGCAACGGGGACTCTCGAGGCTTCTCGTCGCTCTCGGGATCCGGCATCTCGGAGGCACGGGTGCACGAGCGGTCGCCCGGGCGTTCGGCGACCTCGACTCGTTGCTCGTCGCTCCGACCACGGAGCTGGCGGCCGTCGCCGGGATCGGCCAGGTGATCGCTGCGAGCGTCGCCGACTTCTTGGGGGCGCCGGCGAACGGGGCCGTGATCGACAAGCTGCGGACTGCGGGGGTGTCCTTGTCGGAGCCCGGGATCCCGCCGGGCGGCCTGAGGGCGGCAGCGGGCGGGCCCGGAGCGTCAGGTGCAGCCGTCACGGCGACGGGCGCCGGCGTGGCAGGGCGACCTCTCTCTGACTCTCGAGGGAAAGTCCGTGGTCGTCACCGGGACTATCGAGGGGTATACCCGCGAGGAGGCGGAGGCCGCCATCTTGGAGAGGGGCGGCAAGTCGCCTGGCAGCGTCTCGGCGAAGACGTTCGCCGTGGTGCTCGGGAGCGACCCCGGTGCCGCCAAGCTCAAGAAGGCCGAGGAGCTCGGGATCCCCGTCGTCGACGGCTCGGGGTTCGAGTCACTCCTCGAGACAGGGGAGATTCCCGGGGCTGACCACGTCAGGTGGGCTGTCCCTCACACTGGGCACCCACCCCGGCGGACGCCCGGGAGCACGTGGACTGCCTGCGCCCGGTTGTGGCCAACGTGCCAGGTGTGTCCACCGTTTCAGGTGGTGGCGTCTGTACCCTAAGCACGGGTGGAGGAACGGTCCCGGAAAGGTCCGTCACTGCTAGCGACCAGGTAGCTCCCAATGGCAACTCTCACAGACACGATCGGCCGCGTCCTGTCCGGTCGCTACCGGATCGAGGCGGCGATAGGCACGGGGGCCTCGGCCCACGTCTACCTCGCCACGGACATCAGCCTCAAGCGGCGGGTAGCGATCAAGATGCTGCACCCGGTGCTAGCGGCCGACCGCGCCTTTCTCCGGCGCTTCCGCGCCGAAGCGCAGGCCGCCGCCTCGCTCACCCATCCGAACCTCGTCGCGGTGCACGACTGGGGCGAGGACGCCGACGGCCCTTATCTGGTCCTCGAGTACCTGGGCGGGGGATCTCTCCGCGACCTGCTGGACGACAGCCTGCCTCTCGGGCCGGCGCACGTGGCGAGCATCGGCGCGCAGGCCGCGCACGGGCTCGCCTACGCGCACGCCCGTGGATTCGTCCATCGCGACGTGAAGCCTGCCAACCTCCTGTTCGACGACGATCGCAGACGGCTCTGCGTGGCCGACTTCGGCCTGGCGAGGGCGCTCGCCGAGGCGGCCTGGACCGAGCCGGTCGGAGCCACGCTCGGGACGGCGCGCTACGCGGCACCCGAGCAGGCGCAGGGGCGAAGGGTGGACGGTCGCGCCGACGTCTACGCGCTCGCTCTCGTTCTGTTCGAGGCGCTGACCGGAAGCGTCCCATTCAGCGCCGACACGACGATCGGCACTCTCATGGCCCGCGTCGGCGCGGAGCTTCCCGCGCACGACTCGCTCTTCCCGCTCGAGGAGGTTCTGAGGGCCGCCGCCGCCCCCGAGCCCGACGACCGGCTGAGCGCGGCCGAGCTCGCACGGTGGCTTTCCGAGACGGCGCGCGAGCTGCCTGCGCCTGGGACCCTTCCCGAAGGGCGTAACAAGACGTGGCGCCCGTACGACGACATCACCGACATGGGCAGCTCGTCGACCGGCTCCGGTAACGGCGACAACGGGTCGGGCAATGCCGAATCGCGCACCGAATCCAGCCCCGACGCGGGCGCGGACGCGATGGCTCTCGCGTCTGCGGTCGGGATCGCGGACCGTAACGCTTCTGAGAGCGGAGCGGGCGCGAGCGCCGCCGGGCCCGATACCGGCGGCCCGACCGCCTCGGGCCCCGCCAGCGCCGCTCCACCGATCCCTCCTCTCCCGCCGCTTCGCAACACCCCGGGCACAGCGCGAGAAACGAGCGATCTGACCGAGATCGGAGCGCCACCCAGTTCACAGGGCGGCTACGGCGCGACCGCCAAAGAGGTGGTGGACAAGTCGATGCACCGCCGCAGGTGGCCATGGGTGCTCGTGCTCGTCGTCATACTTCTCGGCGGCGCCGCTGCAGGCGGGCTGATCGCAGCGAAGCACTACGCGGTGTTCACGCCGAGCCACAAGCTGCCGAGCCTCGAGAACATGACCGTCGCGACAGCGACGTCGACGCTGGCGCCGGACCACTTCACGGTGCGCGTCACGGGTCGCTCCTACAAACCGCTCGTGCCGGTCGGCTGGATCGTGTCGCAGTCGCCCAAGCCCGGCGTCTCGTTGAAGCAGGGCAGCGTCATATCCGTCGTGACCTCCGCCGGGCCACCTCCGGAGAAGGTTCCCGACGTGAGCTCCATCACCGCCGGTGGCTGCCCTGCCGTCAGAGTCGTGATGGCCACGGTCCACCTCGCAACCACGTGCACGACGTCAACATCGATCGACGTCAAAGCCGGGGGAGTGATCTCCTACACCCCGACCACGACCGCCATTTGGGGAAGCAAGGTGCACGTGGTCATCTCGTCGGGCCTGCCGAAGGTGGCGGTTCCCGACCTGGCCGGAATGTCCAAGAGCGCTGTGACGAGTGCGCTCGCCAAGGTCCACCTCGCGGCGGCGTTCGCCACGCCCCAGTACTCGGACTCGGTCCCCGTCGGGGAGCCGATCAGCTGGACGGGCGCGGGATCGAAGCTCCTCTACGGCTCCACGGTGACGGTCGAGATGTCGCTCGGTCACGCGCCCATCACGGTCCCGAATGTCGCGAACGGCGACTACGACGCGGCCCAGGCCGAGAGCGCGCTGGAGGCACGAGGGTTCACGATCGGCGGGGTGTACGGGCCGTCGGGGCCGGTGGTGTCGACGTTCCCCAAGGCGGGCGAGACCGTGGCGTACAACACCCCCGTTGACATCTACACAGCCTGAGACCGGCGCCGGTCAACCGGCGCGGCGATGCGAGCTCTGCGAGGCCGCGCGCCTCACGACCTGGTACCACGACGACGAGCTGTGCTGGGTTGCCGAGTGCGAGATATGTGGTGTCCCCATGGTGGTCTGGCGCCGCCACGCCGTCGACCCGCCCGAGCGCGATCTCGCGATGATGCTCGAGCACCTCGGAAGGGTCGCAGACGAGGTGCTCGGTGAAGGCAACTGGTCGGTCGACCGGCACATGCGCCAGATCCCCGACCACTTCCACGCACACGCGCGCGACCCCCATTGGTGGATGCGCCGGTTCGGAGGTGGCAACTTCCGCCCGATACCGAGAACGTGATCAAGTACCTGGGCTCGAAGAGGCGGCTCGTCCCTGTCATCTCGGGACTCGCACAACGTGCCGGAGCCCGCACCTGTCTCGATCTGTTCACAGGTACGACCCGAGTGGCACGCGGCCTCAAGCAACTGGGAGCGGTCGTCACGGCCGTGGACACGGCTCGTTACTCGGAGGTCCTGGCGCGCGCCGGCATAGCCACCGATGGCAGCACCATCGATCGTGCGAACCTCGAAAGGGTGGTAGCGCATCTCGACGCGCTGCCGGGCCGCCCCGGTTACGTGACGCATACGTTCTGCGAGGAGTCGAGGTTCTTCCAGCCCCACAACGGTGCGCGGATCGACGCGATCAGAGAGGAGATCGCGTCCGAGCACAAGGGCACGGTCCTCGAGCCTCTGCTGCTCGAGAGCCTTCTCGAGGCGGCCGACCGGGTCGACTCGACGACCGGAGTGCAGATGGCGTACGTGAAGGCGTGGGCCCCGCGTTCGTACCGGCCCCTGGAGCTCCGAGTGCCCGAGCTGATCGACGGGCCCGGCAGCGCCGTGCGCGGCGACGCGTGCGTGCTCGCCGGTCGCCTCGGGGGATTCGACCTCGCGTACCTCGACCCGCCGTACAACCAGCACCGCTACGAGGGGAACTACCACATCTGGGAGACGATCGTCGCGTGGGACGAGCCCGCTCACTACGGGGTGGCCTGCAAGCGGGTCGACGTGAAGGACGGGCCACGGAGCGCCTTCAACTCGCGGCGCACCATCCACGAGGCTCTTCGAGGGGTGGTCGAATCGGTCGACGCCGGGGTGGTCGTGCTCTCCTACAACGACGAGTCCTGGATCGGCCTGCCCGAGCTGATCGACATGTGCACGGTACGCGGGCACGTGGAAGTCCTGGCATTTCCCTCGGCGCGTTATGTCGGAGCGAAGATCGGGATCCACAATCCCGCGGGGCTCAAGGTAGGAGAGCCCGGGCGGCTCGAGAACGTCGAGTACGTGCTAGTGGCAGGCGAGCGCCGCAAGGTTGCGGACATGACCGCCCCGTGGCGCGAGGCCCGGACCGACAGGGCCGTCTGAGCAGGCAACCAGGGCCTTCGGTGGGCCGACCCGGGTAACCTACGCCCGGCCCGGACCGGGCAGGACGAGAACGAGAGGTGGTCTGACGATGGGTGCGCTCGACGGGCGGGTCGCGATCGTCACGGGTGCAGGACGCGGGATCGGTCGCGAGCACGCCCTGCTGTTCGCCTCGCAAGGCGCGAAGGTCGTCGTGAACGACTTCGGCGGTGCGATCGACGGTTCGGGATCCGACTCTCCCGCCGAGCAGGTGGTCGACGAGATCCGCTCTTCTGGGGGCGAGGCCGTCGCCAACAGCGAGGACGTCGCCGACTGGGAAGGCGGTCGGCGCCTGGTCGAGGCGGCGATCGCGGCGTACGGCGACCTGCATGTGCTCGTCAACAACGCCGGGATCCTGCGGGACCGGGTCCTCGTGAACATGACCGAGGACGAGTGGGACTC
The DNA here is from genome assembly GCA_963801315.1 of uncultured Acidimicrobiales bacterium. Lineage (GTDB taxonomy): Bacteria > Actinomycetota > Acidimicrobiia > Acidimicrobiales > CAVXTF01 > CAVXTF01. Next base: position 312,832 of record CAWDEI010000001.1, read on the forward strand.
GGTCGTGAAGGTGCACATGAAGGGTCACTTCGTGCCCACCCGCCACGCGGCGACCTGGTGGCGCGAGCAGGCGAAGAAGGGCCGTGAGCTCAGCGCTTCTGTCGTGAACACGTCCTCCACCTCCGGTCTGCTCGGGAATCCGGGCCAGGCGAACTACGGAGCTGCCAAGGCGGGCATCGCGGCGTTCACGGTCATCTGCGCCCAGGAGCTCGGGCGCTACGGGGTGCGGGTGAACGCCATCGCGCCTGCGGCCCGGACGAGGATGACCGAGTCGACCCCGGGGCTCTCGGAGATCGTCGGCGCTCCTAAAGACGAGTCGATGTTCGACGTGTGGGACCCCGCCAACGTGTCGCCGCTCGTGGCCTACCTTGCGACCGAATCCTGCCCGCTGACCGGCAAGGTGTACTTCATCCAAGGGGGACGTGTGAGGCTCTTCCAGCCCTGGACGATGAGCGACGGCCTCGAGGGATCAGGCCGTTGGACCATCGAGGACCTCGCACGCGAGCTGCCCGGGATCTCCGGATAGGTCACGTGGGATCGATCCTGGATCGCGGCACGCCGTTCAGCTCGCAGCATCCGTTCGTTCGATCCAGGGCATTTCCTCGCCGGTTTCCTCGACCGCGACGGCAAGCATCTGAGCGGATCGGCGTGTCGGACGAATGCCGAAAGCGACCATTGCAAGCGCCGCCAGGCTGAAGAGGGCGCCGAGGCCGAAGACGTCGTCGAGACCGTGCACGAGTACGGCGTTCGCATGGGCGATGGCAGCTGCACCGGCGAGTTGTCGGGTGCCGAGCTGGGCATGACCGGTGACAGCATCGAAGGCGGTGACGAGGACGGCCAGGCCAAGAGCGCCTCCGAGCTGCTGGGAGACGTTGACCAGCCCGGATGCCGCCCCGGCATCCTCGGGCGCCACGTCGGCCAGCGACGCCGACGTGAGGCTCACGAACGCGATCCCCATGCCGGCGCCGATCAGCACCATCGAGACCACGATCTGGGCGTAAGAAGTCGATGGCTGGATCCGGGTGGCGAGCAGCGAGCCCCAACGATGACGATCGTGGCGCCGATCATCATCACGATCTTCTGGGGCAACCGTCGGACCAAGATGCGGCTGGTCAGCTGAGAGGCAGGAAGACCGAGGCCGGCATGGGCAGGAAGGCGACGCCGGCGACCAGCGGCGAGAACCGCTGCACATCCTGGAAGAACTGCGAGAGGAAGAAGAACATCCCGTACATCCCGGCGTAGAGCAGGCCGCGGGCGACGTTGGCAGCGCTGCGGGTGGCGTGGGCGAGCAGCCGCAGAGGGAGGATCGGCTCGTCCACGCGGCTCTCGTTGTGCACGAACAGGCCCAGCAAGGCCACGCCGACGAGCAAGCGCCGCGATCGTGAGGGGGCTGCTCCAGCCGTTGGTCCCGGCCTCGACGAGGCCGAAGACGATCCCGGTCATCCCGAGCGTCGAGGTCACGGCACCGATGAGGTCGAACCGGCCGCGTCGCCGTCGGTCTCGGCGATCACGAACCGCCCGAGCAGCCAGACGACGAGTCCGATGGGGACGTTCACGAACATGACCCACCGCCACGAGACGAGATCGGTGAGAAGGCCGCCGGCCACGAGGCCCGTCGCGCCGCCGGCGGCCGACACGGTGGTGTACAGACCGATGGCCCGCACCCGCGCCTGCCCTTCGGCGAAGGCGGTGGTGAGGAGCGACAGCGCGGAGGGTGCCGCCAGCGCCGCGCCGATGCCTTGCACCGCCGCGCCCCGAGCAGCATCCATCCGCTGGCGGCCAGGCCTCCGACGAGCGAGCTCAGGGTGAACAGGGCGATGCCGGTGAGGAAGACGCGGCGCCGGCCGAGCAGGTCGCCGGCCCGGGCGCCGAGGAGCAGGAGCCCGCCGAAGGTGAGGATGTAGGCGTTGAGCACCCATGACAGCCCGCTGGCGGAGAAGCCGAGGCCGCGCTGGATGTGCGGCAGGGCGACGTTGACGATGGTGGTGTCGAGCACCACCATGAGCTGGGCCGTGAGGATGACGAAGAGGAGGACCGACGGGTTCTGCGAGGCGGCGCCGGAGCATGCCCGCGACGGTCGTTCCGGAGGGCATCGTGGCCGCTCGAGGGCGCGACGGGTCAAGGAGGTTGGAGGGCATTGACTTCGACCTTTCCGCTGGTATCCTGAGAAGCGGAAGCTTCCTCCGGTTAGTATACGGAGGGTGCCTCCGTTTAGCAAGCCCATTTCTTCTCCGAGCCAGAGGCGTGACCGACGTGGCCAGCGCAGCACCTCGTGACGGAGGCACCGGGACGAGCGGTACGCCGAGCCGGAGGACGGAGGCGATCGGCCGGCCCATGCGGGCCGACGCCCGCCGCAACTACGAACTGCTCGTCGCGGCCGCCCGGGAGGTGTTCGCTCGGGAGGGTGGCGGGGCTTCCATGGAGGCCATCGCCCGCCGGGCCGGCGTCGGCGTGGGCACCCTCTACCGCCACTTCCCCAAGCGGATCGACGTCGTCGAGGCCGTCTACCGCACCGACGTCGACAATCTGGTCCAGCATCGCCGAGCAGGTGTCGACCGATCTCGAGCCGTGGCCGGCGGTGGTGGCCTTCCTCGAGGCGTTCGTCCGGTACGCCCAGGGGAAGCGGACCTTCCTGAACGAGCTCCGCGAGGCCTTCGAGAAGAACCCCGATCTGAAGCTCGGCATGTTGGAACGGGTCCAGCAGGCCATGGAGCTCGTCATCGGGCGGGCCCAGCAGGCCGGAGTCGTCCGCACCGATGTGAGCGGCGCGGACCTGATGCAACTGGTCGGCCCGATGTGCACCAACGCCACCCTGTCCGAGGAACAGAGCAGGCGGCTGCTGCCGATGATCCTCGACGGCCTCCGTACACAGTCCTAGTCAGGACCAAGGGGCAATAGCCCGATTGTTTCTTCGTCGGTCCGACGCAGTGCAACAAAAGGTGAATTTCTCGTCATCTCTGCAACTTGGTGACCCTTTGATGCGTCATTAGTGCAGGGCCGGTTGCGCGAGGGGTGTCGGCATGAAGCGAGCAAGCCAAACGGGTCGTGGCGCCGGCGGGGGCCGGACTCTCACATGCCGACTGTTGCTTTCTCTCATCGTGATCTCACCGGCACTGCTGTTCATGGTGTCGAGTGACGACCCGGCGTCGGGAGCCACCTGGGAGCCTGCCATCAACCACGACTTTCCCGATCCCACCGTCCTGTCTTCCGGTGGCGTCTACTACGCGTACTCGACCCAGGTGCTCGATGACAACGTGCCATTCACCACGTCCACCGACGGAGTGCACTGGTCGTCCAGCTACAGCGACGCGATGCCCACGTTGGCGGGATGGGCGAGCTTCGGTCATACATGGGCACCGACGGTCGCTCTAGATGCGGCCGGCCAATACGCGATGTTCTACACGGCGAAGGACGCCGCCTCCGGCGCACAGTGCATAGGAGAAGCTGAGTCGAGTTCCCCCGCTGGGCCGTTTCTGGACACCAACTCGGCTCCGGTGATCTGCGACCCGATCGCCGGAGGCGACATAGACCCGGACATCTTCACCGATCCAGCGACACGCCAGAACTACCTGATCTGGAAAGTGAACGGCAACGTCGTCGGTCAGCCGGCGACCCTGTGGGCGGTAACCCTGAATCCCGACCTTCAGATAAGTGGCGACCCGAGCGCACTGCTCACCGATGATCAGCCGTGGCAGGCGGGCGACATCGAGGGTCCGGACATGATCGAACAGGACGGCACCTATTACCTCTTCTATGGCGGGAACGCGTACTTCTCCTCTCGGTATGCGATCGGGTACGCAACCTGCTCCTCGCCACTCGGACCTTGTTCTGACAGCCCGAACAACCCGGTGTTGGTGAGCGCCGGCGGCATGTCCGGCCCGGGTGGTCCTGCGTTGTTCCACGGGGCTGCGGGGTTGGAGATGGCGTTCGCGGCTTGGGCCGGAGCGGTCGGCTACGGCAGTGGTGGCTATCGAGCCATGTACACCGCTACGGTCTCTTTCGAGCACGGCGTGCCACGTTTCAATCCCGTCATTCCCGATCCGAACAGGTCCAGTTACTGGACGTTCGGGTCCGATGGCTCAGTAGACGCGTTCAATGCCGTCTCCCACAGGATCCCGAGCGCCGTCGGCCTGGACACAGATCGTCGGTGCTGACGCCACACCGAATGGCGGCGGCTACTGGACGGTCGCTTCCGACGGCGCTGTCTACGCCTTCGGTGATGCCCACTACTTCGGCGGAATGAACGGTAGACACCTCGCTCGACCAATCGTGGGTATGGCCGCAACGCCGGACGGCGGCGGATACTGGTTGGTCGCATCCGACGGTGGGATCTTCAGCTTCGGTGACGCGTCGTTCGATGGCTCGATGGGCGGAAAGCCGCTCGATCGACCGATCGTGGGCATGGCATCGGATCCTGCAACCGGCGGCTACTGGCTTGTAGCGGCAGACGGCGGCGTGTTCTCGTTCCATGCCCAGTTCTCGGGCTCGACCGGGAGTCTCCGTCTCGACAAGCCGGTGGTCGGCATTTCAGCAACGCCCGACGGCGGAGGGTACTGGCTGGTCGCAGCCGATGGAGGGGTGTTCAGCTTCGGTGATGCCGCATTTCACGGCTCCACGGGTGCCATGCGATTGAACCGGCCAGTTGTCGCGATGGCGGCCCCGCCCGATGGGAGGGGCTACTGGTTGGTGGCGGCCGACGGGGGAATCTTTGCCTTCGGAGACGCAGGTTTCTCCGGGTCGACGGGAGGTGAGCCACAGAGGGCGCCGATGGTGGCTCTCGCGGCAGACCCCGCCTGACAAGGCATCTCGAGCTCGAGCTCGGAGGCGATTTCTCAGAACCGGTACCCTCGCTCGGGATGGGACGGCGCCTCAAAGAGCTGAGAGGTGCGCGTGCCGAGGAGGAGGATCCGGCTCGGGCGGAAGCCTCCGGCGGCCAGAACCCCGACGGACCCGGACCGTCTCATGTACGGGACGCCGCACGGCGAGGAGCTCGCGGTCGTCCCCTGGCCTCTTCTCATCCGCGAGCGGATCCACCGGCGCGCCCGCTCGAGCGACAGGTACCACTGGTTGGTGCTCGCCGTCGTGCTGGCGGGACTGCTGTCGAGCAACGTCCTCATCACCGTCTTCGTCGTGGCTCTTCCGAGTGTGGCGTCGGGGCTCCACACGAGCGTGGCCACCATCACCTGGGTGGTCACCGCCCCGATGCTCGCCGTCGCCGTCGCCGTCCCTCTCGCCGGGAAGCTGAGCGACAGGTGGGGGCACCGCCGCCTCTACCTGGTCGGGATGATCGGCAACGTCGCGGTGGCGGTCATGTCGGCGCTGGCACCCGATGCCGGGGCCCTGATCGCGGCACGCGCGCTCGGAGGGCTGGTCGGTGCCGGCCTCGGTGCGTCCTCGATGGCCCTGGTGCTCAGCATGTTCGAGTCCGGCGACCGCGTGAAGGCGATGGGCTGGTGGTCGATGGTCGGCGCCGGCGGCCCTGTTCTCGGCGTCGCGATCGGGGGGTTCATCATCCAGAGCATCGGATGGCGCGCGATGTTCCTTCTCGAGATGGTCCTCGGCGCCATCGCTCTGGTTCTCGCCTTGGCGGTTCTGCCCGAGCACGGCGCCGGCCAGCAGCGAACCGAGGGGCACGGACCGCCCCTCGACACGTTGGGTGCCGTGCTCGTCGTCGCTACCGTAGGAAGCCTGCTGTTCGCGCTCAACCGGGCCCCGGTCGTGGGGTTCAGCGGAGGGCTCGTGATCGGGGCCTTCTGCCTGTCTGCGGTCGCCGGGATGGTGCTCGTGATGGTCGAGCGCCGCGCCGAGGACCCGCTCGTGCCGTTCCGCTATCTGAAGAAAGAGGAACTTCGCCCTGCCGCTCGGTGCGCAGGCGTTCGCCAAATTTCGCGTACATGGGAGGCTTCTTCCTCACGCCGCTGCATGCTCGAGCAGGTCTACAGGTACGGCGAGTCGACGTCCGGCCTTCTCGTCATCGCGCGCCCCTTGTCGTTCGCATTTTTCGCGCCTGTCGGCGGGATACGTGGCGGTGAAGGTGGGGGAGCGGCAGACCGCCGTGCTCGGTACCTCCGCGGTCGTGGCGTCGATGGCGTGCGTACACGTTCACTGCATCCACAGGCGGCATCGCACTGGTCGAGATCGCGCTCGTTCTCTCCGGGATCGGCATGGGTGTGGCCTCTCCGTCGATCGCGGCGAGCATCGCGAACGTCGTCGACCAGGACGCCCTCGGCACTGCGAGCGCGATGCAGCAGCTGGTGGTCCAGATCGCGACCGTCGCAGGCATCCAGGTCTTCCAGACGGTGCAGGAGTCGGTGCTCGCAGGGTCCCCGAAGGACTTCTCGGTTCCTTCCACGTCGCGTTCTTCGTCGGGGGATCGGTCGCCCTCGTGGGTGTCCTTTGCGCGGTCGGCCTGCACTCGACGGTCCGAACGACCTGGCGCAGAGCCCTGCACGCTGAACCCGCCGTCCCGGTGACCTGGCTAGCCCGGTGACGCTGGGTCACGCGGTTATCTCGCGGAGACGCTTTGCGAGAGCTTGAGCCGCAGGGCCCGGCGGACCGCTTTGAAGCTCGATCAGCTTCGAGACGTCGCCTTCGACCTTGATCTTCCCCGTCATGAACGCCTGCATGGCGACCTGGGTGTTGCCCTCGACGAGGATGCTCCTCGCCGTCGAGTGGTCGACGGTGATGACCATGTCGACCGGGTCGATGTGTCCGGAGTCGATCTCCACGATGCCTGAGGTGGTGTCGACGTGGGCGTCGAGCGATCCCTCGGCGAAGGGGACGTCGATGATCACGAGGTTGACGCGAACCGCATGGGCCACCGTCGCGCTCGTGCCCTCGGCCTCGGCTTCGGCCCGGATCCTGCGGGCCTCCTCGATCCATGCGTCGCTAAGGAAAACGTACGTCGCCATGGTCGCACCATACTTGCGGCTCGGATCCGGGGGTCATGGCCTTCACGGTGCCCGTTTTGCGACCGGTAGCATGCGGCCGTGGCGCATCCGATCATGCAAGGTGCAGAGCCGTTCGCGCATCCGGGGGGCCCCGGCGGGGCGCTCGTGCTGCACGGATTCACCGGCAACCCGCAGTCCATGCGCCCGATCGCAGAAGCCCTCGCGGCAGACGGCCTGGCGGTCGAACTGCCGCTTCTTCCGGGCCACGGCACCGACCAGAGCGACATGGTGGACAAGCGGTGGGCCGACTGGTCCGCCGCCGCAGAGGAGTCGCTCTCGGACCTGAGAAACGCTGCGAGGAGGTGGTCGTCGTCGGCCTGTCCGTCGGGGGGACCCTGGCTTGCTGGCTGGCGGAGCGCCACGCAGAGATGAGGGGCATAGCCGTCGTGAACCCGATGGTCGAGCCTCCGGCGGCCGAGCCTCCGCGAGCTCGTGAAGAGCATGGTCGACGCAGGCGAGACGTTCGCCCCGGGCGTCGGGTCTGACATCGCCAAGCCGGGGACGGCCGAGCTCGCCTATCCCGGCACGCCACTCGAGGCCGCTCTGTCCTTGTTCGACGGCGTGGACGAGGTGGCGTCCGGACTCGCGAACATCTCTTGTCCGGTGCTCATGTTCACGAGCCGTCAGGACCACGTGGTGCCACCGTCGTCATCAGAGCTTCTTCGCGAGTCTGTGAGCGGGCCGGTCGAGCAGGTGCTTCTTGGAGCGCAGCTACCACGTCGCGACCCTCGACTACGACGCCGACGAGGTGACCGAGCGCATCGTCGAGTTCGTGCGCACGATCGTCGGGGCGGGGCGACGCGAGCCGGCGACATGACCGGGCCTACGAGCGCCGGCCACCGCCTGACCCGCGAGGACGCCGCGTACGTCGCCAGGCTCGCGCGCATCGATCTCTCGCCGGAGGAGCTCGACATGTTCGCCGTCCAGCTCGCCGCCGTGCTCGATCATGCGGCGCAGGTCGCGGCCATCGACACGTCGAACGTCGAGCCCACCGCGCACCCGCTGCCGTTGGTGAACGTGCTTCGTGCCGACGAGCCTCGAGCCCTCGTCTCGACCGCGACGAGGTCCTCGCGCAGGCCCCGGCGAGCGAGTCGGGCCGCTTCAAGGTCCCGCGAATGCTGGGTGAAGCTCCATGAGCGGACCGATCGTCCCGGGATCTGCTGTCGAGCTCGCCGGATGCGGTACGCGAGCGGGTCTGCTCTCCGCGTCGGATGCGCTCGAGCATTCGCTCGCACTGATCGAGGCCCGCGACGCCGAGCTCCACGCTTTCGTGACGGTCGATGCCGACGGCGCTCGGGCGCAGGCCGCGAAGGTCGACATGCTCGGTCGACGGCGGACGGATCCAGGTCCGCTCGCCGGAGTTCCGGTGCGCGCTGAAGGACAACATGTGCGTGCGGGGTCTGCGCACCACCTGCTGCTCGAGGATCCTCGAGGGTTGGCGCCCTCCTTACGACGCGACCACGGTCGAGAGCCTGCGCGTCGGCGGGTGCGCGTGATGGTGGGCAAGACCAACCTCGACGAGTTCGCAATGGGATCGTCCACCGAGCACTCAGCGTTCGGGCCGACCCGGAACCCTGGTGCACCGACCGGGTTCCGGGGGGATCGAGCGGAGGATCGACCGCTGCGGTTGCGGCGGGGATGGTGCCGGTCGCGCTCGGTTCGGACACCGGGGGATCGATCCGCCAGCCCGCCGCGTTCTGCGGCGTGGTGGGAGTGAAGCCGACCTACGGCATGGTGTCGCGTTACGGGCTCGTGGCGTTCGCGAGCTCCCTCGACCAGATCGGACCGATCACGGCGTCGGTCGCCGACGCAGCCGTGGTGCTCGAGGTGATCGCGGGTCACGACCCTCGCGACTCCACCTCGCTCGACAGGCCCCCGCCGCGGCTGCGCCAGATGTGCGACCGCGACGTGGACTCGCTCCGGGTGGGAGTGGTGAAAGAGCTGATCGAGGGTGCGGACCATGAGATAGCGAGCGCCGTTGCAGCGCCGCGGCCGAGGCGCTCGCCGGGCTCGGGGCGGTCGTCGAAGAGGTCTCCGTGCCCGAGGTTCGTCACGGGCTGTCGGCGTACTACCTGATCGCGCCCGGCCGAGGCCTCGTCGAACCTCGCACGCTACGACGGCGTCAGGTACGGGCTGCGCGTCGACGGTGACGACGTCGAAGCGATGAACTCCGCCACCCGGGCGGCCGGCTTCGGCGCGGAGGTGAAGCGCAGGGTCATGCTCGGCACATTCGCTCTTTCCTCCGGCTACTACGACGCGTACTACGGGCAGGCCCAGCGCGTCCGCACGATCATCGTCCGTGCGCTCGAGCGCGCTTACGAGCGCGTCGACGTGCTGCTCGGAGCCACGACACCGACGACCGCGTTCGAGCTCGGTGCCAAGACCGGCGACCCGCTCGCGATGTACCTGTCGGACCTGTTCACCGTCCCTTCCAACCTCGCCGGGCACCCTGCCGTCAGCGTTCCGTTCGGTCGTTCCGCCGACGGTCTTCCGATCGGCGTGCAGGTGCTCGCACCTGCGCTGGGCGAGCCGGTGATGTTCCAGGTGGCCGCCGCTGTCGAGCGCGCCGCCTCGGCACGCGTCGCCGTGACATCCGGAGAGCTCCGGAGTGACGCCGATCGGACGCGCGAAACGGCGACTTCGAAGCGGTGATCGGGCTCGAGGTCCACTGCGAGCTCCGGACCGCAACGAAGCTGTTCTGCGGATGCAAGAACGAATTCGGCGAGGAACCGAACACCCACGTGTGCCCGGTGTGCCTTGGGTCTCCCGGGGTCGCTGCCGGTGCTCAACTCGCGCGCAGTCGAGTTCGCCATGCGGATCGGGACGGCGCTTGAACTGCGACATCCGCTCCAGCCGCTTCGACCGGAAGAACTACTTCTATCCGGACATGCCGAAGGACTACCAGATATCCCAGTATGCGGAGCCGATAAACGTCGGCGGTTATCTCGACCTGCCCGACGGCACCCGGGTCGGGATCGTGCGTGCCCACATCGAAGAGGACACCGGAAAGACCACCCACATGGGTGGCGGCGGCCGGATCCACGACGCCGACTACTCGCTCGTCGACTACAACCGCGCCGGAGTGCCCGCTGGTCGAGATCGTGTCAGAGCCCGACATCCGCAGCGCCGAGCAGGCGCGTCTCTACGCGGCGGAGCTCCGGGGCATCCTCGTCGCGACAGGTGCGTCGGACGGGCGCATGGAGGAGGGCTCGATGCGTGTCGACGCCAACGTCTCGGTGAGGACGCGCCGGGACGACCGAGCTCGGCACCCGGTGCGAGGTGAAGAACCTCAATTCGCTCAGGTCGCTCGGCCGGGCCATCGAGCACGAGATCGAACGCCAGACGACGATCGTCGCAGCCGGCGGATCGGTGATCCAGCAGACGCGCCACTGGGACGAGCAGAAGGGGGTGACGGTCGCGCTCAGGTCGAAGGAGGAGGCATTCGACTACCGGTACTTCTCCGAGCCGGACCTCGTACCCGTCGAGCCGGACCCGTCGTGGTTGAACGAGGTGGCGAGCGCCATCGGCCCAATGCCCGCCGAACGTCGAGCCTCTGTCGCAGAGGTCCTGGGAGCAGAGGCGACCCCCGCGCAGTTGGACCAGATCCTCACGGTGGTCGATCTGGACCTCGATTCCCTCGTGCTCGCAGCGGTGGACGCCGGGCATCGACGCGGGGCTCGCTCTGCGCCGGACCGCCAACGAGGCGGCCGCCGAGGCCGAGAGTGCGCGGTCGATCGACAAGGTCTCGTACGCCGCGCTCCTCCGGATGGAGCAGGCGGGGAGCTGACCGCGACACAGGCGAAGATCGTGCTCGCCGAGATGCTCGAGTCGGGGGGCGATCCGGTCGAGATCGCAGCGCAAAAGGGGTTCGAGGCCCTCGCAGCAGACTCGTTGGCTGAGCTCGTCGCGCAGGTGGTCGGCGCCCACCCAGACGAGTGGGACCGCTATTGCAGCGGGCGACGACAAGGTTTCAGGGCTCTTCATCCGTGAAGTCATGCAGGCTTCAGACGGCAAGGCTTCGGGCAAAGAGGTGAAGGCGGAGCTCGATCGGCTTCGCAGCCGAGCTCGCGATGAACCCGTAGCCTGGTCCGCCGTGAGCGACATAGCAGGCGACCGGCGGCCCGGAGCCGGCTGAAGATCCGTAGCTTCGAGGTGACCGAGGGCCCGACGAGGGCGCCCGCGCGAGCGATGCTGCGTGCGATCGGCATGACCGACGCCGACTGGGACAAGCCACAGGTCGGGGTCGTCTCCTCGTGGAACGAGGTCACGCCCTGCAACATGTCGCTCGACCGGCTCGCGAAACGGTGCAAAGAAGGCGTCCGCGACGCAGGCGGCTATCCGATCGAGTTCGTGACGATCGCAGTGTCGGACGGCATATCCATGGGTCACGAAGGAATGCGCGCGTCCCTCGTGTCACGCGAGGTCATCTGCGACTCGATCGAGACGATGATGCACGCGGAGCGCTTCGACGCAATGGTCACGTTCGCCGGGTGCGACAAGTCTCTGCCAGGAATGCTGATGGCGGCGGCGACGGATCGACCTCCTGCGGTGTTCCTCTACGGAGGGTCGATCCTTCCCGGCCGTTATCGCGACCAGGCCCTCGACATCGTGAGCGTCTTCGAGGCGGTCGGCGCCAACGCCGCGGGCAGCCTGAGCGACGAGGAGCTCTCCCTCATCGAGCGAAATGCGTGCCCGACCCAGGGCGCGTGTGCGGGGATGTTCACGGCCAACACCATGGCTTCTGCGGCCGAGGCCCTCGGCATGTCGCTTCCCGGCTCGGCGTCGGCGCCTGCTGTCGACCGTCGCCGCGACGATCTCGCGTCGCGACTCGGGTGAGGCCGTCGTGCAGACTGCTCGAGCTCGGGATCCGGCCGCGCCAGATCATGACCAAGCAGGCGTTCCGCAACGCCGTCGCGGTCGTGATGGCGCTCGGAGGGTCGACGAACGCGGTCCTGCACCTGCTCGCCATCGCCCACGAGGCGCGCGTCGACCTCGCGCTCGACGACTTCAACGACGTGGCGGCGCGGGTGCCTCACATCGCCGACATGAAGCCGCACGGGCGCTTCCACATGGTGGACCTCGACCGCATCGGCGGGCTCCCGGTGGTCATGCGTCGAACTTCTCGACGCCGGTCTCTCGACGGGGACTGCCTCACCGTGACGGGCACGACGGTCGCGGAGAACCTCGCCGCGCTCGACCCGCCGGCGCCCCGACGGCGAGGTCGTCCGTCCGCTTTCGCGGCCCATCCACTCGACCGGCGGAATCGCGGTCCTCACAGGGACGCTCGCGCCCGCAGGGCTCTGTCGTGAAGGTCGCCGGGCTCGACCAGGACCCGAGGTTCTCGGGCACCGCCCGGGTGTTCGACGGCGAGCAGGCGGCGCTCGAGGCGATTCTCGAGGGTTCGATCGAACCGGGACCGTCGTGGTCATCCGGTACGAGGGACCGAAAGGCGGGCCCGGGATGCGCGAGATGCTCGCGGTAACCGGAGCGATGAAGGGGGCGGGACGGGGCGCCGACTGCGCGCTCGTGACCGACGGCAGGTTCTCCGGCGGGACCCACGGCTACTGCGTCGGGCACGTGGCGCCCGAAGCGGTCGACGGGGGCCCGATAGCGCTCGTGGCCGACGGGGACCGGATCCTGATCGACGCCGAGCGCAAGATCCTCGACCTCGAAGTCGACGAGAGCGTGCTCGCAGCCCGGCGCGAGAGCCTCGTGCTTTCCGGAGCCCCGCTACACGACCGGCGTGCTCGCCAAAGTACGCCCGCCTGGTGACCGGCGCCGAGCGGGGGGCAGTCACAGAGCCGTAGGCCGAAGCCGTACGGCTGAGCAAGACCTTCTCAATGTTGAGCCCTGCCCCTCGGCACCGAAGGGTCGTTTGCCCACCGGTCGTGGGCGTGGCAGACTGAAGGGCCATGATGCGCCGCACCCCCACCCGACTGATCCTCGTAGTACTCGGCGGTACGCGCGCGTAGCCTCTTGCAAGGCAGCGGGCGCGTACGACCTCCCCTCGGGGAGGTCGTTTCAATTCCCGGCCCGTTTCGCCCGACAGCCAGACCCGGCAAGCACACAGAGCCGACCGATCAGAACCAACTTCCAGAGCCAGCAATCAGACACAGCCAGCAATCACACAGAGCCAGCAATCAGACAGAGCGAGGAGCACGAAGATGCGACTCACCGGAGCGCAAGCACTGATCAAGAGCCTCGAGCGCCAAGGCGTCGAGGTCGTCTTCGGACTGCCCGGAGGCGCGATCCTGCCGGTGTACGACCCGATCCTCGACTCGTCGATCCGCCACATCCTGGTGCGCCACGAGCAGGGAGCCGGCCACATGGCCGAGGGCTACGCGCAGGTGACCGGTCGGCCCGGGAGTGGCGATCGTGACGAGCGGGCCCGGGCGCCACGAACATCGTCACCCCGCTCGCCAACGCCTGCATGGACTCGGTCCCGATCGTCGTCATAACCGGGCCAGGTCGCGACGACCGCCATCGGTACCGACGCCTTCCAGGAGTGCCCCATCACCGGGGTGACGATGGACATCACCAAGCACAACTGGCTCGTGACCGATGCCCAGGACCTGCCGAGGGTCGTCGCCGAGGCGTTCTACGTCGCGACAACGGGCCGTCCGGGGCCCGTGCTGATCGACGTGCCGAAGGACGTATCCAACGCGCAGATGGACTGGTACTGGCCGGAGTCGATCGACGAACTGGACCTGCCGGGCTACCACCCGAAGATGCAGGGCGACCCCGCTCTCGTCTCCGCGGCGGTGGACCTGATCCTCGTCGGCAGAGCGCCCGGTCATCTACGCGGGCGGCGGTGTGCTCAAGTCGCAGAGCGACCGAGGTGCTCCGGCAATTGGCCGAGCGCACCCAGATCCCGGTCACCACCACGCTCATGAGCCGCGGATCGTTCCCCGATTCGCACCCGCTCTCGCTCGGGATGCCCGGCATGCACGGGACTTACACGGCGGTGACCGCCATGCAGCGTGCCGACCTGCTCATCGCCCTCGGCAGCCGCTTCGACGACAGGGTCACCGGCAAGGTGAGCGAGTTCGCGAAGGGTGCGGCCGTGATCCACGTCGACATAGACCCGGCGGAGCTCGGCAAGGTGCGCCGGGCCGAGGTGCCGATCGCAGGGGACTGCAAGGTGGTGATCACCGAGATGCTCCGCGAGCTCGACGCGAGGAAGGACGCACCGAGGGCGGACCTGTCTGCCTGGAAGGCGCAGATCGCCGACTGGAAGGCGCGTTTCCCCCTTACGTACGAACGATCGGCGCCCGAAGGAGTTCTGAAGCCCCAGTTCGTCGTCGAGTGCCTCCGTGACCAGTCGCCCGACGACACGATCGTCGTCTCGGGCGTCGGCCAGCACCAGATGTGGGCCTCGCAATGGTGGCGGTTCGACCACCCGAACACCTGGGTGAACTCCGGGGGTGCGGGGACGATGGGCTACGCGGTGCCTGCGGCCATCGGTGCGAAGGTCGGGCGCCCTGACCGGACCGTCTGGGCGATAGACGGGGACGGCTGTTTCCAGATGACCGCACAGGAGCTCGTGACGGCATCCGCCGAGCGCATACCGGTGAAGGTCGCCATCTTGAACAACGCCTACCTGGGCATGGTCCGCCAGTGGCAGGAGATGTTCTACGACGAGAGGTACTCCGAGGTGTACCTGTCGCCGGACCTGCCGGACTACGTCAAATGGGCCGAGGCGATGGGCTGCATAGGACTGCGCGTCGAGTCGCCCGAAGAGGTGGCACCTGCGATCGACAAGGCGAACTCGATCGACGACAGGCCGGTGGTCATCGACTTCCGCACGGACGCCTTCGAGAAGGTGTACCCGATGGTTCCGGCGGGAGCGTCCAACGACGACATCGTCGTGGACCCGAGCCAGGGGGAGGGTGGCCGATGACGGTTCCGACGGCATACGGAGCCGGTCACCGTCACCACATCATCACCGTTCTCGTCGAGAACAAGGCCGGTGTGCTCGCACGCGTCGCGGGCCTGTTCAGCCGGCGCGGGTACAACATCTTCTCGCTCGCGGTCGCCCCGACAGACGACGAGCGCCTGAGCCGGATCACCATCGTCGTCGACGTCGAGTCCTCGCCCTTGGAGCAGATCATCCAGCAGCTGGACAAGCTCATAAACGTCGTCTCGATCTCCGAGCTCGCACCGGACGAGGCGACAGAGCGCGAGCTCATCCTCGCGACCGTTCAGGCCGACCCCGACGGCGAGGTCGCAGGTCATCCAGCTCGTCGGGGTGTTCGAGGGACAGATCGTGGGCGTCGGCCACGACCGGGTGACCGTGATGCTCGCAGGTCCGCCGCAGGCTCTCGACGACTTCGAGGAGCTCATCCGGCCCTACGGGATAACTGAGCTCCAGCGGACCGGCCGGATCGCCCTGCCTAAGCTCGACCGAGGCGGCCGCCGTCTTCGCAGCGTCTCGGAGGCGTGAGCCGAGGCTCGCCGCACACGACGACGATTCCGGACACGACAGCGATGCCCGTCACAACAGCGATCCCGTTCAACGGATAGAGAGGAACCCGCGATGGCCAAGCTTTACTACGAGCGAGACTCCGACTCAGACCTGATCCGGAGTCGCAAGGTGGCCGTCATCGGCTACGGGTCGCAGGGCCACGCGCGACGCGCTCAACCTCGCCGAGTCCGGCGTCGACGTGAGGGTGGCACTGCGCGAGGGTTCCTCCTCGCGCGAGAAGGCACAAGAAGCGGGCTTGAGGGTCCTTTCCGTCGCCGATGCCGTGTCGGAAGCCGACGTGGTGGTGATCCTGTTGCCGGACACCGAGCAGGCGAAGGTCTACGAGTCGAGATCGCTCCGAACCTCCGCGACGGCGACGCCCTTCTGTTCGCGCACGGCTTCAACATCAGGTTCGGACAGATCACGCCGCCGCCCGGAGTGGACGTGATCATGGTCGCGCCGAAGGGCCCCGGGCACCTCGTGAGGCGCACCTACACGGAGGGCGGCGGCGTGCCGTCGCTCGTGGCCGTGGCGCAGGACGCCTCGGGCAAGGCGCACGCGCTGGCGCTTTCGTACGCGAACGCCATCGGGGCCACGCGTGCCGGCGTGCTCGACACGACGTTCGAGGAGGAGACCGAGACCGACCTGTTCGGAGAGCAGGTGGTGCTGTGCGGGGGCGTCACCGCGCTCGTCACGGCGGGATTCGAGACCCTCGTCGACGCGGGTTACCAGCCGGAGTCGGCTTACTTCGAGTGCCTTCACGAGCTCAAGCTGATCGTGGACCTGATGTACGAGCAAGGGATCAGCGGGATGCGCTTTTCGATCTCCGACACCGCTGAGTACGGGGACCTGACCCGTGGTCCGGTCGTGATCGACGAGCACGTGAGAGAAAGGATGCGCGGCATCCTGGCCGACATCCGCTCGGGCGCCTTCGCCGACGAGTGGATCGCAGAGAACCGCGCGGGGCGCCCGAAGTTCGAGCAGCTCCGCCGCAAGGGGGCGGAGCACCCGATCGAGAAGATCGGCGAGGAGCTCCGGGCGATGATGCCGTTCATCGCGGCCGGACAGCAACGCCTCCAGGACGTGTCCGGGGGCTGAACCTTTCGCAGTAGCGGTCGACATCCCGACGCTCGGTCGGGGGTGGAAGGATCTGCCTCCGGATGAAGCTCTCGTGACGGGTTCCCGCAAGCTCGCTGCCCAACCGCGTTCGCGGTCTTGCGGCTGCCGTCGTGGTGGCGGGATGCGGCACGACGCGGTCGGGAGAGTCCCACGACATCGACCACGCCGACGTCCACATCGACATCGGGGTCCACATCGACGACGGGGACGTCAGTGACCACGTCGACCACGGCATCGACCACCACATCGAGCACTGGGACGACCCATCCGACCACGCCTGACGACCTCGATACCGGCCGGGTGGACCGAGACCGGACTCCTGTCCCAGCTGATCATGGTCGGGGCTTCTTATTCGGACCCCGGCAGCCTCGGAACAGGTCGTGTCCGATGGTGCCGGGGGCCTCGTGTTCCTCGGTCAACCCCCGGCGGGCTCAGGCCCGACGCTCACGAGCCAGATGGACGCTCTAATCGGGGCCGCCCACATCGTTCCTCTCATGGCGACCGACGAGGAAGGCGGCGAGATCGAGCGTCTCTCGAACGTCGTGGGCGCTCTCCCGTGGCCGCGCCAGATGGCCGAGCAGTGGTCAACGGCCGAGGTGACGGTGCAGCTCAACGACCGTCGCGCAGAAGATGAGGTCCCTCGGGATGAACATGGACCTCGCCCCGGTGCTCGACACGGCCAGTAGCCGACGACACGATCGACGACGAGAACTACCGATCGTTCAGCGAGGTCGGGACGACCGCGGGCGCGTACGGGCTCGCATTCCTCAAGGGTCTCACCGACGGGGGGATGATCGGAGTGGTCAAGCATTTCCCCGGGCTCGGTCACGCGAACGGCGACACCGACACCGGTCCCGCCACCGACCCGCCGCTGTCCGAGCTCGAGACGGACGACTCGATACCCTTCGAACAGGCCATAGCGGCGCATGCGCCGGTGGTCATGATGAGCAACGTCACGGAGCCGGACTGGGGTAAGACCCCCGCGTCGCTGAACTCCGCCGCTTACGCGTTCCTGCGGCACATGGGATTCAACGGCTTGATCCTCACCGACAGCCTTGACGCGGGGGCGATCTCGGCGATCGGGATGGACGGGGCGCAAGCGAGCCGTAGAGGCGATCGAGGCCGGGGCAGACATGGCGATGGTCACGACGCCGACGGACTATCCGGGAGCTCTTTCGGGCCTGGAGGCGGCGGTTCTCTTCGGGCCGGCTCTCTCTGGCTCAGGTCATCAGGTCAGTGGACAGGATCATCACCGTCAAGAATCTGATCCTGCCCGCCGCCGACCGGATCGCGCCTCCCGACTGAGTCTTCACCGGTCGACCCGTTCTCGGACCTGCCAGACTGGAGGGCGAACCAGATGAGCGGGATCTGCAGGGGAGAGCGGAGCCCAGATCGACGATCTTGAGCGCAAGGTTGCCGCCCTGCTGCGTGGTGATCGCGTCCTGCAGGTTGGCAGGCCATATGGCGACCAGCAGCACCGCCGAGGCGATGCCCGCCCATCTGTCGCGGCGCCAGAGGCCGACGGCGCAGACGAGCTCGGCGACACCGCTCGCATAGACGAGCGCCGTCCGAAAGGGTAAGAAGCGGGGAACGATGGGAGTGAACGTCGCCGGATGGGCCAGGTGGACGATCCCGCTGACGCTGAACGCGGCAGCGTCGATCCAAGGCAGGTAGGGACGCCAAGACCGTCTTTGTGAGGTCTTCGATGCGACGCTCAACCGGCGAGCGCCCCCACGACGTAGTTGATGCAGCCGCACAGGCTCGCGATGTCGTCGGGTTCGATGGCGGGGAACATGGCGATGCGGAGCTGGTTGCGACCGAGCTTGCGGTAGGGCTCGGTGTCCACGATCCCGTTCGCTCGAAGCACCTTCGCGACCATCGACGGCGTCGACCGCGTCCACGAAGTCGATCGTGCCGACCACGTGGCTCCGGTCCGAGGACTTGTCCACGAACGGGGTGGCGAAGTCGGACTGCTCCGCCCAGGTGTAGAGGATCTCCGCCGAGCGATCGCAGCGCGCCGCCGTCGCTTCGAGGCCACCTAGTTCGAGCATCCAGTCGAGCTGCTCGGCCATGAGCACGAGAGTCGCGAGCGCCGGGGTGTTGAGCGGTCTGGTCCTGGCGCGAGTTGTCGAGCGCCTGCCTTCAGGTCCAAGAACGCCGGCACCCACCTGTCGGAGACGAGCCGTTCGATCCTGTCGACCGCGGCAGGGGACACGAGCGCCAGGTAAAGGCCGCCGTCGGAGGCGAAGCCCTTCTGGGGTGCGAAGTAGTAGACGTCGAACTGGGACGGGTCGACGCGAAGCCCGGCGGCCGCAGAGGTCGCGTCGACGCACACGAGCCCGCTGCTCGGGGCCGCCGTCTGTCGGGACCGCGACCCCGGCAGGTCTCGTGATCGCCATCGCCACGCCCGTCGACGTCTCGTTGTGGGTGAGCGCGTAGGTGTCCACGGTCGCGTCCGCCTTCGCCTCGGGGCGGGTTCCGACCGGCGACTCGATGACGACCGGGTCGTCGAGATGCGGGGCCGCGGCGGCTGCAGCGGCGAACTTGGACGAGAACTCGCCGAACGACAGGTGCTCGGAGCGCCGGCTGATCAGGCAGAACGTCGCGGCGTCCCAGAAGGCGGTCGTCCCGCCGTTGCCGAGGAGCACCTCGTAGCCGTCCGGCAGCGAGAACATCTCGCGCAGGCCCGAGCGCAACCGGCCGACGAGCGCCTTCACGGGCCTTTGCCTGTGGCTCGTCCCGAGGAGAGTCGTGCCGACCGAGGCGAGCGCGTCTACCTGCGCCGGTCGGACCTTGGAGGGCCCGCTGCCGAATCGCCCGTCCGACGGCTTCAGGCTCTCCGGGATCCTGATGTCGGGGAGTCTGTCGCCCCGGTCGTGCCCTGGGCCGGGTTTTGTGGGGTTCCGGTGTGCACTGTCACGTGTGCAAGCATGACAGGCATGGTTCCCCGGTTCGAAACGGCGACGGTACACGGCCGCATCTCGGCCCGAGTCGCCTCTGTGGCACCGTCTGCGACCCTGGCCGTCGACGCAAGGGCGAAGGCGCTGCGCAAGGCCGGCCACGACGTGATCGGATTCGGCGCGGGGGAGCCCGACTTCCCCACGCCGGCCCACATCGTCGAGGCTGCAGTCGAGGCCTGCCGCGATCCTGCCAACCACCACTACACCCCGACCGCGGGCCTACCCGAGCTGCGCGAGCAGATAGCGGTCAAGACCGCCAGGGACTCGGGCTACGAGGTCGGTGCCTCCGCAGGTGCTCGTCACGAACGGGGCCAAGCAGGCGGTCTTCCAGACGTTCGCGACACTCTGTGACCCCGGCGACGAGGTGCTCGTGCCGGCGCCCTACTGGACGACGTACCCGGAGGCGGTCAGCCTCGCGGGAGGTGTGCCCGTCGCGGTGGAGACCGATTCCAGGTTCCACATCGACATCGACCGCCTCGAGGCGGCGTGCACGCCTGCCACGAAGATCCTGCTCTTCGTGTCGCCGTCCAACCCGACCGGGGCCGTCGCCGACCGCGACGAGGTGCGAGGCGGTCGGGAAGATGGGCGGCCGACCGGGGTCTGTGGGTGGTCACCGACGAGATCTACGAGCACCTCGTGTACGGGGGGCGCGAGTTCTCCTCGCTGCCCGTGGTCGTTCCCGAGCTCGCCGAGCGATGCGTCGTGCTGAACGGTGTCGCGAAGACCTACGCGATGACCGGCTGGCGCGTCGGCTGGATGATCGGGCCCGAGGACGTCGTCGAAGCGGCGACGAACCTGCAGTCCCAGACCACCTCGAACGTCGCCAACGTCTCGCAGCGCGCCGCGCTCGCCGCGGTGTCGGGTGATCTGTGGCCGTCGAGGCCATGCGCGAGGTGTTCGACCGCCGCCGCCTGACGATCCACCGGATGCTCAACGAGTGCGAGGGCGTCACCTGCGCGGAGCCCGAGGGCGCCTTCTACGCGTTCCCGTCGGTGTGCAGGACTCCTCGGACGCGAGATCGCCGGCAGGCGGATCACTTCTTCCGATGGAGCTCGCCGAGGTCGCGATCGACGAGGCGAAGGTTGCGGTCGTGCCGGGGGAGGCCTTCGGAGCGCCCGGGTACCTCCGGCTCTCGTATGCGCTCGCCGACGACGACCTCGTCAGAGGGCGTCAGGCGCCTCGGCGAGCTCTTCGCGACGGCGAGCTGACCAATGGCCCTTGTCCTCGTCACCGAGAAGCTCGCCGACCGCGGCCTCGAGCTCATGCGCGAGGCCGGGCACGACGTCGCAGGTCCGCCTGGACCTGTCTCCCGAGGACCTGATCGAGGCGATCAGGCCGGCGAACGCCCTGGTGATCCGCTCTGCGACCCAGGTGACCGCCGAGGTGCTCGAGGCAGGACGCGAGCTCGTCGTGGTCGGCAGGGCCGGGATAGGTCTCGACAACGTCGACACCGCAGGCGGCGACCCGTCTCGGGGTGATGGTCGTGAACGCGCCGCAGTCGAACATCCTGTCGGCGGCCGAGCACACCCTCGCCCTTCTGCTCGCGCAGGCCCGCAACATTCCCCAGGCGCACCAGGCCCTCGTAGCCGGCAGGTGGGAGAGGTCCAAGTGGGAAGGCGTGGAGCTGCACGGCAAGACGCTCGGGATCGTCGGGCTCGGCAGGGTGGGCGCACTCGTCGCGCAGCGCGCTCTCGCTTTCGGCATGCGGCTGTGCGCGTACGACCCCTACGTGTCGGCCGACCGTGCAAGGCACATGAACGTCGAGATGCTCCCTCTCGACGAGCTCGTGGACGAGGCGGACTTCATCACGGTGCACCTGCCGAAGACCCCGGAGACCGTGGGCCTCATCGGGCGCGACCTTCTCGCAAGAGCGAAGCCCGGGCTCCGCATCGTCAACACCGCGCGAGGGCGGGATCATCGACGAGGCGGCGCTCGCCGACGCGATCAGCTCGGGCCATGTCGAGGGCGCCGGGATCGACGTGTTCGCGGTCGAGCCGACGACCGAGTCACCGTTGTTCGAGCTTCCGTCGCGTGGTCGTCACCCCGCACCTCGGAGCGTCGACGGTGGAGGCTCAGGACAAGGCCGGCGTCACGATCGGCGAGATGGTCGTGCTCGCGCTCGCAGGCGACTTCGTTCCCTTCGCGGTGAACGTGGCCGCCGCGGAGGTCTCCGAGACGGTCCGCCCGTTCATGCCGCTCGCCGAGCAGCTCGGGAGGATCTTCGCCTGCCTGAACGACGGTCTGCCCGACAAGCTCGAGGTGGAGTACCAGGGGGGTCTGGCGAGCGTCGTCACCTCGATCCTCACCTTGTCGGTGCTGAAGGGGCTCTTCGCTGCCGGCACAGAGGAGCCCGTCTCTTACGTGAACGCGCCGCAGCTCGCAGAAGAACGCGGTCTCGAGGTGCGCGAGGCCTCCACGACCAAGTCCCAGGACTACATCAACCTCATCACGCTGCGAAGCGGCGACCATGCCGTGGCAGGGACCCTGACCGGGCCGAAGGACAGAGCCGCGCCTCGTCATGGTGGACGACCACGCGGTCGAGGTTCCGCCCTCGCCGCACATGCTCGTGGTGCGCAACGACGACCGGGCGGGGATGATCGGAGCTGGTGGGGACCGAGCTCGGCGCGGCGGGAGTGAGCATCTCGTCGATGACCGTGGGTCCTTCTGCGACGGGAACACGGCGCTCATGGTCCTGTCGACCGATCGGCAGGTTCCCGACGAGACGTTCGAGCGCTTGCAGGCCGCCGACGGCATCCTCGACATCCATCGGGTGACGGCGAGCCCCTGAGACATCCGGCCGCCGAGATGCTCCTCGGCGTCGGCGGCCTATCCGGCGCGGGTATCCGGTCGTCGGGCGTGGTCGGCACGCACGACGGGCGGCCAGGTGTCCGCACTACCCGGGAAGGCCGTCGGACGCCGAGGCGACCCGGCGCCAGGCTGCTTCGCACGATCCACGTTGCCTGCGACGGCCGAGCCGACCGCGAGGACCCGTCCGGGTCCGGGACTTGCGATTGCCGGGCATGCAGATGAGCGTAACCACCCTGCCTGCGAGACCCGCGCTCGCCGCCGGAGCTTGACCCGAGGTGCGATGTCCGCGACGATGGTCGCGTGATGACCCAGGAATTCGCCGACGCGACGTGCCGCCTGCGGGCAACTCCGCGCGACCGGACCTCCTGCTTACCTGACGGCGAGCGCCACATCGCGCTCGCCGACAAGCCCCCTCGCCTAACGGCCGGGGGGTTTTCTCTTTCCCGAGAAGACCCAGACACCAGATCTGAAGCCGACAAGAAGGGACATCGAAATGGCCGGCACCGAGAGCCCAGAGTCATTCCGCAACTCGACTCCCGCCGCGGGCGCATCGGGCGGCGACCCGGGTCATCTGGTCGTCTTCGACACGACGCTTCGCGACGGCGAGCAGTCGCCGGGGATCTCCCTCGACGCCGGCGAGAAGCTCGAGATCGCAGAGCAACTGGCGCGCCTCGGCGTGGACTACATCGAGGCAGGCTTCCCCGTCGCGAGCCACGGGGACTTCGAGGCCGTGCAGGCGATCGCACGCGTCGGTGGGGAACGGCCCGTCAGCGCCCGTCATCGCCGGCCTGTCGCGGACGAGCGTGTCCGACGTCGACAGGTGCTGGGAGGCGCTCCGCGACGTCCGCCAGGGCGACGCATCCACGTCTTCATCTCGACGAGTCCCCAGCACATGGAGCACATGCTGAAGATGACCCGCGAGCAGGTGCTCGCCGAGACGAGCAGCGGCGTGAGCCGGGCCCGCGAGCACACCTCCGACGTCGAGTTCAGCCCGCAGGACGCCACGAGGACGCCGCTCGACTTCATGCTCGAGGTCCTGAACGCGGGCGTCGAGGCAGGTGCGACCACGCTCAACATCCCCGACACCGTCGGGTACGGCATCCCGTGGGACTTCGGTGCCCTGATCCAGTACATCCGCCGCGAGGTGCCGGGCGACTACGTGCTGTCCACGCACTGCCACAACGACCTCGGCCTTGCCACGGCGAACACGCTCGCCGGCGTACAGGCCGGCGCTCGCCAGGTCGAGGTCTGCGTGAACGGGCTCGGGGAGCGGGCAGGAAACGCCGCGCTCGAAGAGGTCGTGATGGCGCTGCGGACTCGCCCCGACCAGTTCCCGGGCGTGACGACCACCGTCAGAACCGAGGAGCTGGCGCGCACGTCGCGGCTCGTGAGCCGTTTGACGGGGTACCCGGTCCAGTACAACAAGGCCGTCGTCGGGCGCAACGCGTTCTCGCACGAGTCGGGGATCCACCAGCACGGAGTGCTCGCCGACCGGAGCACGTACGAGATCATCGACGCCTCGGACGTCGGGCAGGTGGGCCGCCAGATCGTGCTCGGCAAGCACTCGGGGCGCCACGCGTTCTCGGACACGCTCGCCAAGATGGGACTCCGGGTACAGGGCGATGCGCTCAACCAGGCCTTCACCCGCTTCAAGGAGCTCGCCGACCGGAAGGTGGAGATCACCGAAGCCGACCTCGAAGCGATCGTCGCCGAAGAGCTCGGTACCGATCTCGTAGGCGGTTACCACCTCGAAGAGCTCGAGGTGGCCGGAGGGACCGTGGGGGTGCCGAGGGCCCGCGTCGTCCTGGTCGCGAGCACCGGGGAGAAGCTCGAGGCGAGCTGCGACGGTGACGGCATGATCGACGCGACGTGCGCCGCCATACGCCAGGCCACCGGAGTCGAGGCGACCTCGTCGGGTTCAACGTGTCGTCGGTGACAGGTGGGATCGACGCGCTCGGCGACGTCGTCGTGCAGCTCGAGTCGGCCGGGCTCCGGGTGTCGGGCCGAGGGGTGTCGACCGACGTGGTCGAAGCCTCCGCGCGTGCCTATACGGCGGCGGTCAGCCGTCTCGAGCGGGTCCGGCTGCGCAAGGGCGAGCGCAGGATCGAGCCCGGTCCCTGAGGCCGCAACCAGGGGATGCCCTGACCGCATCTCGGCGAATTCCCAGGGGTGAAGTAGGGCCGTCACCCGATGGTCCAAGATGCGTGCCGCCACCCGATAATCGGTCAGGTGGGCGCTTGCCAGCTGATCGACAACCCGTGTCGGGCACCCGCCGCTGTGTCCTGAGGTGCCGCGTGCCGCTGGTACCCTGGATCCGGACGTCGCCGCATGACGCCGTGAGCCGTCGCCTCGGGGCCCATCGTCGGGCGCCCCGCCCGGGCGACACTGCTCCTGCGAATTTCTGTGTGTGAACGACTCGCGAACTACTGGGAGTTGAACAGCTGATGCACCGCTTCTTCACCGGGCTCGGAAAATTCACCGTCAAGTACCGCTGGATCATCCTCGTGGTCTGGTTGGTCGGGACCTTCGCCGCCGTGAAGGCCCTGCCGTCGCTGTCGAGCCAGGTGAACAACGACAACTCGGCGTTCCTGCCGGCGAGCGCGCCTGACGTGAAGGCCGCCAACCTCGCCGCGCCGCTCGTCGGCAAGGAGAGCCTGGCGCCGATCATCGTCATCGCGGATCGGACGAGTGGACAGCTCACCGAGGCCGACGTCACGGCAATCCAGCGCGAGATCAACCTGATGAAGGGCGTTACGAACGTAAAGCAGGTGCTCTTCTTGGGCACGTCGCCGAACGGCCAGGCGGTGCAGATCGAGGCGCTCGCCGACATCGGCGGGTTCGGGATACAACCGGCGCCAGAACACGGTCAACGGCGCCGTGGCCACGTTCTCGAAAGCCGGCGCGCCATCCGGACCTGCAATTCCACGTGGCGGGACAGATCGCCGACGACGTCGCGCAGAACGCCGCCTCGAAGAACTCGGGCAACCAGGTCCAAGACCTGTCGCTCCTGTTCATCATCATCCTGCTCTTCTTGATATTCCGCTCGGTTCTCGCTCCTTTCGTGACACTCCTGCCCGCGGCGATCGTCCTGCGAGTTGTCCAGTTCGTTCATCGGAGCCCTTGGTTCGCACGGCCTGAAGATCTCCGGGATCACCCAGCTGCTGCTAATCGTCATCGTGCTCGGAGCCGGTACCGACTACGGGTTGTTCCTCGTGTTCAGGGTGAGAGAAGGGCTCCGTTCGGGGATGGAACCGAAAGATGCGGTCGCCCTTGCGGTGTCGCGCGTCGGCGAGTCGATCTCCGCTTCGGCGGGGACGGTGATCCTCGCGTTGTTGAGCCTTGCTGTTCGCCACGTTCGGCATCTACCACGACCTCGGCATCCCGCTTGCGGTCGGGATCGCCACGATGCTCGTCGCGGGGCTCACGCTCCTTCCTGCGCTGCTCGCGATCCTCGGCCGCGCAGTGTTCTGGCCTTCGCGACCGAGGGCCGGACAGAACAAGGTCGGTCTCTGGGGGAGGGTCGCAGGTGCCGTTGTCGCGAAGCCCGTTCCCACGCTCGTGGCCGGCGTCGTCATATTCGGTCTTCTCGCATTCGGGGTCGCCTTCTACAACCCGGCAGGATTCGGCGGGGCGGTGACTGCTCCCGCCGGATCGAGCGCGGCACTCGGCGATGCCGTTCTCGCCCATGACTTCCCGCAGGCGAGCTCCAATCCGACGAACCTCGTGCTCGTCTACCCGAACTCGGTCTGGTCGGATCCCTCGCCGTTGCTCGCTGCGCAGCGCGAGCTCGAGCAGTCGTCGCTGTTCAAGAAGGTCGACGGCCCACTCGACCCGAACGGGAGCCAACTGTCGACGGCCGAGTTCGTGCACCTGCACCAGCTGCTCGGAGCTCCGAAGTCGTTGCCCGCACTACCCCCGAACGGGGTGGGCATCTCCATCACGCAATACGAGGAGTACCGCGCCGAGGCACAGTACGTGAGCGCCGACGGACACGTCGTCCAGTTCGCCGCGGCGCTGTCCGCAGGTGATCCGGGGACCACGGCTGCGCTCAATGCCGTGCCGGCGTTGCGTACGGAGCTCGCGAGCGTCGCCCACTCGACCGGTGCCACCGCAAACGGAGTCGCGGGCGAGGCACCGGCCATCTACGACATAAGCGCCACCTCTGACAGCGACCTGATCCACATCATCCCGCTCGCGGTCATCGCCATCGCCATCCTGCTCGCCCTCGTGCTCAGAAGCGCCATCGCGCCCCTGTACCTGATCGCGAGCGTGGTGCTCAGCTACCTGGCAGCGCTCGGCCTTTCTTCGATCGTCTTCATCAAGCTGTTGGGCGACGGCGGGCTCACCTTCCTGCTGCCGTTCCTGATGTTCATCTTCTTATTGGCGCTAGGGGAGGACTACAACATCCTCGTCATGACGCGAATACGCGAGGAGGCCCACGAGCATTCGCTTCGCGAGGCCGTCGTCCGCGCCGTGGGTGCCTCGGGGCCGACGATCACCTCGGCGGGTCTGGTCCTCGCGGGCACGTTCGGGGTCCTAGCGATCGCAGGCTCGAGCGGTCCAGGCGGCGACCAGGTGCGCGACATCGGCGTCGGGCTCGCTGTCGGGATCCTGATGGACACATTCCTCGTGAGGACGCTTCTCGTCCCTTCGACGGTCGCCATCCTCGGGCGCTGGAACTGGTGGCCGACCAAGGTGCAGGCCGGCATGGGCTATCCCGGGTCCGGCGGGGCAGCCGCGTCGCCAACCGACGTACCTCCCACATCACCGGACACGGGCCCGGTCCCGAAGGACACCGACGGCCATCTCGACCGGGCACCGGCAATGCGTTTCGGGAGCGTTGTCGATCCGGGGGCGCACGACCAGAGCGGTTGAAGCGGCGGTTCCCGAGTGACGACCACGTCTCGAGCCCGCACTCAGCTGGACACGTGCTCTCGCAAGAGAAAAGCGGCATTGCCCCCGAAGAAACCCGCAGTGCCGTCCCCGGGTACGAGCCCAGCGCCGGCGTAGTCATCGATGGCAGTAGACGTCCCTTCCGTGTGCGGGTAGTCACTGCACGCCATGAAGATGTCACCAGAGCTTGCCATCAGTCGGTTCGGCAGCTCGTACGAGAAGGCAGCCACTCGCACCTGACGCCGGAAGTATTCGCTCGGCATGAGAGATAGTTCCGTGGACTCCCCATTGAAGCGGGCGGTGTGGCGGTACCCGCCGTCCATCATCTGGAGGTGCTGGGGAACCCACCGAGCGGACAGCTCCATGATGCCCATCCGAAGGTCCGGGTACCGCTCCAGAACGCCGTTCAGAATCAGGTCCGTCACCGCGAGCGCTGCTGCCGTCCATATGAAGACGACGCTGAGCGGTGTGATCCCCCCTTCCATGTCCTCCCCGTACCAGGCCTCGTCGAATGGGCGAGGCTGATTGGCGACATGGAACACGGGGGTGATGCCGTGATCCACGAATGCAGCCCAGGCGCGGTCAAGCTCGGGGTGCGACAAGGGGCGTCCATCGACAAGTGCAGGGGCAATCAGGCCCAGACGGATGCCAGAATCGGCCAGTGTCTCCAACTGGGCTTCCAGCCAGTCCAAGTTCCGAAGGCTCAGGTGTGCAACCGGGTAGAGCCGCCCTACGCCTTTGGCGGCGACCTCGACGATCCAACGGTTCCATGCCGTCATGTTGGCCAGGGTGGCGCGCAAATCGCCTTGCAGAGGGCGCTCCCAACTGATCCCGTAATTGGGGAACATGATCGAAGCGTCGAATCCCGCCCTATCGAGCTGAAGGAGGCGAGCGTTCGGGTCGGAGTAGCCGGCGTTGAACTCCTCGAGGTCGAATTCGGCAGGCAGACCATCAAGCAGGCGTTGTCGAAAGACGCCAATACCATCGACGTCACCGGGGCGATGCGGGCCGCCCAAGCTCAAGCGGCGGTCCCCGAACATCAGCCAGGTATATCCAAGGTCATCCGTTTCCATACGCAGGGCAACGTCGCGGTCAGCTGGGTTGACGTACTGCATCCACATCCCGGCCGGCTCAAAGAGGTGGGTATCGGAGTCGATGAGCAGGGTCACTGCGCCTCCTTCCCAATGCTGAGTATGAGGCTTCGAGCGTTGGAGTTGGAGCCTATCGCCGCGACGAGTGAGGTGCTCCGGGTGTCAGGGCGTCGAGGCGGGAGAGGACTCCGCTGTCGACTTTAGGCGTTCGAGGGTCCGTTCCATGCTGCTCCGGTTGTGCGCGACGCGGTCCTCGACTCCACTCACTGGCTTGCCAAGTGCCTTCGCGAGGCGCCCGCGCTGGTCGATCCAGGTTTCGGTGACCTGGCACCCCGATGGAGTCGTCTCGAATTTGTAGCGCCACTCGGCAACCTTGAAACCCGCCGCAGTGATGCGGAAGGTGAACAAACGACCGGGGTCCATCTCGACGATCGTCCCTACGGTCTTCCACTTCTTCTTGCCGTTGCGATTCGTGCCTCGAAACGTTGCCCCCGGCTGCGGGCCGGTCGCGCCCCGCAGCCACGTGGCCTCCTCGTTCTCAGGCGACCATTCGCCCATCCGGGTCAAGTCGGAGACCATCGCCCACACCTTTTCCGCAGGTGCACGAATCTCCTGGGTAACGATCACCTGATCAACCATGCGTCGCAGGGTAGCGCACGGCGATTCCAAGCATCTTCTCAACGCGGCCGGCAATCCGGACCGACGGTTACTCCGGTATGCGGAGGCCGATGAGTTCGGTCCGCCGATATCGTCTTGTCTGTATGCCTGACATCGCACGTCTGGATGCGGCCGCCAGTCGGCTGCGTGAGCTTCACGAGATCGGTCGACCGCTGCTACTCGTCAACGTGTGGGACGCCGCGAGCGCCCGGGCGGTTGTCGCCGCTCCGAGCCCGGCCATCGCGACATCGAGCGTGGCCATGGCCCAAGCACGTGGCGGTTCAGACAGCAACCGCGACCGCGAGGCCGCCTTCGCCCAGCTGCGCCAGATCAGCTCCGCGGTCGACGTTCCGGTGACGGCCGACCTCGAGGGCGGCTATGGCCTCGGACCAGACGAGCTGGTCGACGCACTGCTCGACGCCGGCGCGGTCGGGTGCAACATCGAGGACACGGACCACGCGACGGGCGACCGCCTCCTCGACGCGGAGGCGCACGCCGCCTATCTGGCCGGGATCCGCTCAGCCGCCGACCGGGGGCGCGTCAGCATCGTGCTCAACGCTCGGATAGACGCCATCATCCGCCACCCTGAGCGCGACCCGGTGGCCGCCATGGGCGAGGTGCTCCGCCGGGCCCACCTGTACTTCGAGGCCGGTGCCGACTGCGTCTACCCCATCGGCCTGCGCGATCCGCAGCTGGTCGCACAGATCGTCAGGGAGCTCGACCGGCCCGTCAACGTCAACCCGTCGGAACCCCTCGCTGCCCTCGCCGAGGCCGGAGCCGCCCGGATCTCGCTCGGTGGCGGCGTTCAAATCTGGATGATGGGAGAGCTGGAGCGGCGGGCCAAGCGTCTGCTGGCGGGTGACGCGACCGCGTTCGCGTAACCCACAGTGAGCCTTCATTCTTAGGAGCGAGCAATCCCGAATTGGTTGCTGTTCCTAGACGGCTTTGGCCCCCGTCACCAGGCGCTCCCGATTGAACATCCCCGAGACGACGCGCAAGAGAAGCGCGTCGATCACCAGTAGTCCGGCGGCAAACTCGAGTGCCACGGTGAAGGTCGGGCTGACCACACCGGCGGCCAGCAAGATGATCACACCCACCGGGGGAAGGCTGGCCAACATGCCGAGCTGCTGGGCGACTCGCACTTCGGTCGCCCTGACCGACATCGCCATCCCGACCGCTATGCCCCAGACGGCCATCAGGGGAGAGAGGAGGAACAAAGCGAGGATGACCGGACTGTCATGGAAGACGGCCGAGGCGACAGTGGAGTTGGCACCGAGGCGGACGGCGACGAGGAAGAGGCCGAACACGGAGTAGGAGAGCACCAGCGTAGGGATCATGACCGCCGCCGCCTTGCCCAAGAGGAACTCTTGCTGGCGGAGAGGCGTGGTGAGGAGAGGTTCGAGCGTCCCCTGCTCGCGCTCGCCGACCACGGTGTACGCGGCGAGAGTGCTGGGCATGATGGTGGGGATCAACAGCAGATAGAGGATCGGAAGGATGAGGCTGCTCTGTAATGCCGCACCCGACGCGCCCGGCGTGGCCAAGAAGATAGAGAGGACGGGCTGAACGAGGAAGAGGACCGGCAGGATGCACATGGTCACCACGATTGACCGTTTGCGCCGGTAGTCCCGCAACTCCTTGCGGACGACGGCGCGGACATGCATGGCATCGAGGGCCGTCATGGCTTGTAAGCCTCCACGTCATCGGCAATCAACTCGAGGTACACGTCCTCCAGCGAGTACTGCGTCTCACCGATGCTCAAGACATCTGCTCCGGCATGGACGAGACCTCGTACCACCTCAGGTGCGGCCACTTTCGGTTCCGACACCGAGAGCACATAGGAAGCCGGACCTTCGGCGCGCCAGCTCTCGACACCTTTGATGCCGGTGAAGAGCTGCTCGGGGCTCTCGATCGGATGGAGCGTGGTGACGACGAGCGACTTCTTGAAGAGCTGCTCGCGGAGCCCCGCCGGCGAGCCGACCGTGCGCAGGGTGGTGTTCATTATGGCGACGCGGTCACAGAGCTTCTCGGCCTCGTCGAGCCTGTGGGTGGTAAGGAAGATCGTCACTCCCTGCTTGCGGAGCCCGATGATCAGGTCGTGTACCTCGCGCGAAGCCACGGGATCGAGGCCCGACGTCGGTTCGTCGAGGAACATGACAGCCGGATCACTCAGCAGTGTTCGAGCCAGACCCACGCGCTGGCGGAGGCCCTTGGAGAGCCCGCCACACAGATCATCGGCCCGGTTGGCAAGGTTGACGGCCTCGAGTGCTCTTCCGATCCTTGGCCCCGGGTTGTGCAGTCCGTAGAGACCGGCGAAATACTCCAGGTTCTCGGTCACCGTCAGGCGCAGATAGAGACCGGGTGCCTCGGGCATGATGGCGATGCGCTGGCGGATCTCCACTTCGTTTTCAGGGCTGAGCGGGATCCCGGCGACCGTGGCCGAGCCCGAGGTCGGAGCGATCAGGGTCCCGAGCGTGCGAACGGTGGTGGTCTTGCCTGCCCCATTTGGGCCCAAGAAGCCGAACACCTCCCCGTAGGCGACTTCGAAGGACACATCGGAAAAGGCCGTCCGCTGACCGAAGCGCTTGGTCAGCTGATGCACGGCGAGTGCGGCTGGTCCTCCGTTGCCATCGAGGGTCGGCGCACTGGTGATCTGTTTGACGTTGGTGATCGACCTGGCGCCGGCGGGTGAGTCTGACGTGGCCGCGGCGTCTGGTCGCGGTCCGTTGCCGTTGGCGTCGACATCGAAGTCGGTCTCGACGCTGTCGTCAGGTTTGAGACTGATCCAGACGTCGTGCTTGAACAGACTGATCAGAAGCAAGGCGATCGATCTTTGGACGATGAAGGGGTGACGTGGTCGCCGCCGGCACGAGACCCCGATGACCTGACCCTCCGCTACCTCGAGGGACACCTTCGGGCTGCGGAGGAGCCGCATCGACGTCACCTGGATGGCGTGATGGCCCGCTTCGACAGTTACATCGACGACCCCGTTGTTGGGGATAGAGCTAACGACGCTCCCGTCGATCAGCACCTGCCACGCTCGACCGTTGTGAGAGCTGCCCGACCCCCCGCCCTGGCGTGACAGCCTCATGGTCGCCGCCGTAGTCACGTCACTGCATTTCCGGAGCCGGAGTCCGGTGGCACCGACCAGCCACTGCTCGGATTGGTGGAGGCAAGGTCAGACCCACTTCTTGTGCCTCCATCTCAATGTCCCGGCCGACGGCCGGGGGGCGAAAGAGGCGGGGTCCGGGACCCTTCAGCATTTTCACCGTAACACGGTGCCGCGACTCGCCGGTTTGACGCCGCCCACGCTCGGCACGTCATGACGGAGAGACTGAGATGCCCAAGCCGCGTTCCGCCAAAGGTCACGCTCGACACGCCAATTGGTCCCGATGTGGTACTCGGGAGAGAGGTCGTGAAGGACAAGAAGGGTCGACTAGTCACCGACGCCTCCGTGGAGCGACTCGTCGAGGCCGGACGAAAGCCCGGTCGACCGTCGTTGGCAAAGGGGCGTTCGCCGGCGGTGGCCTTTCGCTTGCCTCGAGAGCTCAGACAGAGAGCCGAAGCCCTCGCTGAGCGCGAGGGTAAAACGATTTCACAGCTTGCACGGGAAGCTCTTGAGTCGCGTCTTCAGGCATCTTGACCGACCTACTCAGGTTGCGGGCTCGACCGGCTCGACGACCGATGTGCACGCCGCGCATCTCTTGGCATCCACCGGGATGTCGGTCAGGCACTCGGGGCAGGGCCGTGTGTCCTCCGCGTCGCCGGGGCGGAACCGTGCCGTCAGAGCGTTCAAAGGCCGAACGACGAAGAAGAACACGGCGGCAGCGACGATGACGAACGAGATGAGGTCGTTCAGGAACGACCCGTACGCGAACACCGAATGCCGGATCGTGAAGTGCAGGTCGGAGAAGTTCACCTTGCCGGGGATCGAGATCAGTGGCGTCAGAAGGTTCTTCACGAACGACGCCACGACGGTGCCGAACGCGACACCGATGATGATGCCGACAGCGAGGTCGACGACGTTCCCTCTCAAGATGAAGGTCCTGAAGTCCTTCAACATGGCCCACCTCCGTCTGACAGCTGACGGGGTCGACAGCTGACGGGCGCGACCCTAATGGAAGCCGACAGGTCCGCAAAGAAGGGCTGAGTCGGGAGGCGGGCCCGCTATGAGCGCGTCGAAACCGGCATCCAGGGCGGGCGCAGCGGATTCGTAGTCGCTTATGTCGTCCTCGTGTCGCAAGGTGAGGCCTATCTCGTCCCACCCGTTCAACAGCCGCTCGCGGGTGAATTCCTCGAGCCCGAACGTGGTCGAGATACCCGCAGCCGGCGCCTCGAGCGTGCCACGGGCGACGTCGATGGTGATCTCGAGATCCGGGTCCGCGCCTATAGCGTCGATGAGGGCCCTGGCGGTCCCGGAATCGACCTGGACCGGGAGGAGCCCCTGCTTGGTGCAGTTGGTCCGGAATATGTCGCCGAACCTCTCGGACACGACGGCCTCGAACCCGTAGTCCATGAGCGCCCAGACCGCATGCTCGCGCGACGATCCGACCCCGAAGCTCGGACCGGCGACCAGGATCGTGGCTCCTGCGTACTCGGGCTTGTTGAGCACGAAATCGCGGTCGTCGCGCCATTCGGAGAAGAGCCCGGCCCCGAACCCGGTCCTCTCGACGCGCTTCAGCCAGTCGGACGGGATGATCTGATCGGTGTCGACGTCCGAGCGGTCGAGCGGGACCGCCTGCCCGTCACCACCCGCACCGGCTTCATCGGGCACCAGCTTCGAGGTCCTGGGGAGCAGCGAAGTGACCGGCCACGGCTGTGGCTGCGGCGACGCCCGGCGACACGAGGTGGGTCCGGCCACCTCGTCCCTGCCGTCCCTCGAAATTCCGATTGGAGGTGGAGGCGCAACGCTCGCCGGGAGCAAGCTTGTCCGGGTTCATCGCAAGGCACATCGAGCAGCCGGGCTGCCGCCACTCGAAGCCTGCGGCGACGAAGACCTGGTCGAGTCCCTCAGACTCCGCCTGGTCCTTCACGCGCCTCGAGCCCGGCACGACGAGCGCCCGAACCCCCGGTGCGACCTTGTGCCCGTCGAGCACGCCCGCCGCAGCTCTCAGGTCCTCGATCCTCGAGTTCGTGCACGAGCCGATGAACACGGTGTCGATCCTGATGTCGCGGATCATCGCACCCGGCTGCAGCCCCATGTACTCGAGCGCGCGCTCGGCTGCCTCGCGTTGCGCGTCGTCGTCGAAACCCGACGGATCGGGTACCTGCCCGTCGATCGGCGCCACCTGCGACGGGTTCGTCCCCCAGCTCACCTGGGCGTGAGCGCGGCGGCGTCGATGTGGACGACCTTGTCGAACTCCGCTGCATCGTCTGTGGCCGAAGCGTCTCCCAGTCGCGCATTGCCTCGTCCCAGGCGTCGCCCGAAGGCGCGTGGGTGCGGCCGGCCAGGTAGGCGAAAGTCGTGGCAGTCAGGCGCGATCAGCCCGGCTCGCGCTCCGCCTCGATCGACATGTTGCAGACCGTCATCCGCGCCTCCATCGACAGCTCCGCAGATGGCAGGACCGCGGTACTCGATGACGTGTCCGATCCCGCCCGAGGTCCCGATGGCGCCGATGATCGCGAGCACCAGGTCCTTCGCCGTGACACCGTCGGGCAGATCGCCGTCGACCTCGACGGCCATGGTGGAGGGACGGGTCTGGGGAAGCGTCTGGCTCGCGAGGACGTGCTCCACCTCGGAGGTCCCGATGCCGAACGCGAGCGCGCCGAATGCTCCGTGCGTCGAGGTGTGGCTGTCGCCGCAGACGATCGTCATGCCGGGCAGGGTGAAGCCCTGTTCGGGCCCGATCACGTGGACGATCCCCTGGTTGTGATCGCCCATCGGGAAGCAGGGGATCCCGAACTCGCGCGCAGTTGCTGTCGAGCATCTCGAGCTGCTTCGCGGACACCGGATCGGTGACGACGGCGTCGGTCTCCGTCGGGACGTTGTGGTCGGCCGTGGCGACCGTCAGGTCCGGCCGCCTGACCGTTCTGGCCGCCATTCGCAAGCCGTCGAACGCCTGAGGCGACGTGACCTCGTGGACAAGGTGGAGGTCGATGTAGAGAAGGTCGGGCTCGCCGTCGGCCGAACGCACCACATGGCGGTCCCAGATCTTGTCCACGAGCGTCTTCGGACCGCTGTTCATCGGAGCCCCCGGGTCTTCAGTCGCCGACGGCGACTATCTCAACGCGAAGCTTCCCGCCCGGCGCGTCGTACTCGACCTCGTCGCCCTTGGCGCGACCGATGAGAGCCTTGCCGAGCGGCGAGCCAGGCGAGACCACCTCGACGCCCTCTCCGCGCTCCTCGATCGATCCGACGAAGAAGCGTTCGACGTCGTCGTCACCCTCGTAGCGGATCGTCACGACCGTTCCGGCTTCGACGAGGTGGCGGACTCCGCCCTTCACGTCCACGACCTCGGCGGTCTTGAGAGTGGCCTGGAGCTGGCGGATGCGAGCCTCCATCTTTCCCTGGCTGTCCTTCGCCGCGTGGTAGTCGCCGTTCTCCGACAGGTCGCCGAGAGCCCGGGCGGCTTCGATCGCCCTGGCGATCTCTACACGGCCGCGAGTGGTCAGGTCTTCCAACTCGGCCTGCAACCGTTCGTAAGTGGCCTGAGTGAGTTGCGTGGGGTCACCTGTCACGGCTCCCAGGCTAATGGCGAGCACGCGCCCGTGCCTTGACTGTGCTCGTCCGGACGCGAGATGATTGGTTGCAGTGGTTATAGGGCTGACCGGAGAGGTAATTATCGTCTAGGGCGTGCTCTTCTCAGCGCGCGCCTTCGACCGTCCACTAGGTGGGCGGTTTTTTATTTTGGCTTCGAGGGTTCTGATTGTCGGCAAGGATGGATGGGACGCCAGGGGTGGACGAGACCGTGAGAGCAGGCTGAGGTGGTCGGGGAACCAGTGACCGGAGAGGCAGGCGGGCGTGCCGGTCAGCATCGCGTCGCGGTCATCGGCGGCGACGGGATCGGCCCCGAGGTGGTCGCAGAGGCGCTCAAGGTCGTGGAGGCCTCCGGCGTGAGGCTCGAGACCACCAGCTACGAGCTCGGCGCCGCCCATTACCTGCGAACCGGCGAGGTCCTGCCCGACCCGGTCCTCGACGAACTGCGGGGATACGACGCGATCGTGCTCGGCGCTGTGGGGCCGCCGGTCGGATCGTCGGAGGTCCCGTCCGGCCTGCTCGAACGGGGCCTCCTCCTGCGGCTGCGCTTCGAGCTCGACCTCTACGTGAACCTCCGCCCGTTCCTGGGCACGCCGGGGGCACCGAGCCCGGAATGCGACTTCGTGGTCGTAAGGGAGAACACCGAAGGGACTTATGCGGGCGAGGGGGGATGGCTGCGCAAAGGGACCCCCCACGAGGTGGCGACCCAGGGATCGGTGAACACCCGCATGGGCGTGGAGCGCTGCGTGCGCTTCGCGTTCGAGCTCGGCGACCGGACGAGAGCGGCACCGGCTGACGCTGGTGCACAAGACCAACGTCTTGACGTTCGCCGGCGATCTCTGGCAACGCACCGTCGACGATGTCTCGAAGGAGTACAGGTCCGTCGAGCGGGACTACAACCACGTCGACGCGGCGTGCATATATCTCGTCGAGCAGCCCGCTCGTTACGACGTCATCGTCACCGACAACCTGTTCGGTGACATCCTCACCGACCTCGCAGGCGCCGTTTCGGGAGGGATCGGGTTCGCCGCCTCGGCCAACCTGAACCCCGCACGGACCGGGCCCTCTCTGTTCGAGCCCGTCCACGGCGCGGCGCACGACATCGTCGGCACCGGAAGGGCCAACCCGCTCGCTGCGATCCGCTCGGCCGCACTTGATGCTCGACCATCTCGGGGAAGCCTCTGCAGCGCAACGCATCGACAAGGCGGTCTCCTCGTACCTTGCCGAAAGACCCGTCGGGTCCCCGTTCCCGTCCACCGGCGCCGTAGGCGACGTCATCGCAGAAAGGGTGTAGCCATGCCCATCACCCCAAGCCAAACCATCTGGTTCGACGGCGAGCTCGTGCCGTGGGAAGAGGCGAAGATCCACGTACTCAGCCATTCCCTCCATTACGGATCGGGAGTGTTCGAAGGGATTCGCGCCTACCGGACCCGGAGCGGGGTCGCGGTGTTCCGCCTCACCGACCACATCAACCGCCTGTTCGATTCCGCCAAGATCCTGATGATCGACACCCCGTGGTCGCCGGCAGACCTCGTCGACGCCTGCAAGACGGTCGTGCGGGAGAACGGCCTCGACGACGGCTGCTACGTGCGGCCGATCATCTTCCTCGGCTACGGCGAGATGGGGCTGAACCCATTGCCGTGCCCGGTGAACGTTGCGATCGCCGCGTGGCCGTGGGGCAGCTACCTCGGCGAGGAAGGGGTCGCAAAGGGGGTGCGGCTGAAGGTGTCGTCGTGGCAGCGTCACGACCCGAACGCCGTTCCGACCGCGGCGAAGAGCACAGGTATGTACGTCAACTCGTCGCTCGCGAAGGTCGAGGCCCTGAAGGCCGGCTACGACGAGGCGCTGCTGCTCGCTCCGGACGGACACGTGTCCGAGTGCACGGGGGAGAACGTGTTCGTCGTGCGCGGCCGGCGCATACCTGCGCCCACCGAACTCCGACGCGGGCGCACTGCACGGCATCACGCAGGCGTCGGTCGAGACGATCGCATGCGACCTGGGGTACGACGTGTCGCACGAAGCCCTGGTGCGAACCGACCTCTACACCGCCGACGAGGCGTTCCTGACCGGGACCGCGGCCGAGGTCGTCCCTATCCGCGAGGTGGACGACAGGCAGGTCGGGGACGGGACCCCCGGGCCTGATCACCCGCCAGATCCAGCAGACCTACTTCGCTGCGGTCCGCGGAGAGGAGGACCGTTACAAGGACTGGCTCGAGCATGTCGACTAGTGGCACACCCGCACTCCCACGGCCCGGACCCACCCCGACATCGTCCCGGGCGATGTGCCCTCGTCGGTCGACATCTTCGACACGACGCTCCGGGACGGCTCGCAGCAAGAGGGGCTTTCGCTCACGGTGGACGACAAGCTGCGCGTCGCCGAACAGCTCGACCATCTCGGTGTCGCTTACATAGAAGGGGGCTGGCCCGGCGCCAACCCGAAGGACGAGGAGTTCTTCGCACGCGCTCCCGTCGAGCTGCGGCTCTCCACCTCCACCCTCGTTGCGTTCGGGTCGACGAGACGGCCGGGAGTGCGCGCCGACGACGACGAGGTGCTCCGCAACCTGGTGAAGGCCGGGACCGAGGCGGTTTGCATCGTCGCGAAGGCCTCCGAGATGCACGTGACGGAAGCGCTGCGGACCTCGCTCGACGAGGCGATTGTCGATGGCGGAGGAATCGGTCGCGTTCTTGCGCGAACCACGACCTCCGCGTCTTCTTCGACGCGGAGCACTTCTTCGACGGCTACCGGGTCAACCGGGATTTCAGCCTGCGGGTGCTTCGCGCCGCGGCCGACGCCGGCGCGGAGACGCTCGTGCTCTGCGACACGAACGGGGGATCCCTGCCGCACGAGGTCGAGAGCATCGTCGAGCCGAGATCGTGGGCTCTTTCGACTGCCAGATCGGTGTCCATTTCCACAACGACGCCGGTTGCGCGGTCGCCAACTCGGTGACCGCGGTGTCGCAGGGCGCGACCCAGGTACAGGGCTGCGTGAACGGCTACGGGGAGAGGGCAGGCAATGCGGACCTGACCGCCGCGATACCTAACCTCGCGCTCAAGCTGAACATCCGCACGATCCCCGAGGATCGCCTCGAGCGCCTGACGCCGGTCGCGCACCACGTGGCCGAGCTCGTGAACATCGCCCCGAACCCGCAGCAGCCATATGTCGGGACGGCGGCGTTCGCCCACAAGGCAGGGTTGCACACGAGCGCGATCGCCCGAAGGCGAGATGCATACGAGCACATCGTCCCGGATACGGTCGGGAACGGAACGCGTTTCGTCGTCTCGGAGCTCGCAGGCAGGTCGACCCTCGCGCTTGAAGGCTGAGGAGCTCGGCCTCGAGCCTGCATTCCGACGCGCTGGACGAGGTGCTCGGGACGCTCAAGTCCCTCGAGCACAGCGGGTACCACTTCGAGGTCGCGGACGGGTCTCTGGAGCTGCTTCTCAGGCGGGCGACCGGTTGGGGGCCCGACTACTTCGAGCTCGAGACGTTCCGGGTCATCTCCGACCACAACGGGGTCGACTCGACCGAGGCGACGGTGAAGGTCCGGGTGTCCGGTGAACGGGTCGTGGCGACGGCCGAGGGAAACGGGCCCGTGAACGCGCTCGACTCAGCGTTGCGCCAGGCGATCGGCAAGTACTACCCGTCACTCGCCCACATCCACCTGGTCGACTACCGCGTGCGCGTCCTCGACACCAAGCTCGGCACGGGCGCCGTGACCAGGGTACTCATCGACACGACCGACGGGGAGATCACCTGGACCACCATCGGGGTGTCCGAGAACATCATCGAGGCCAGCTGGCGGGCCCTTTACGACTCGATCGTCTACGGTCTGCTCCACTCCGAGGATGGCGCAACGTCCTGGCGCCCGACCCGGTCGAGGAGTCATGACCCAACCGAGCTTTGCGCCAGTTCCACACGCCGACCAGGTCCGGCCTTCCATGCGCCTGAAGACACCTGCCGACTGGAGGGCCGACCGAGTCGCGGACCTGCACGTGCCTGAGCAACCTCATGGCCGCTCGCTCGGCATCCAGGGACCGGATCAGGGCTACGCCCTCAAGCTCGCCGAGGATCTGTTCGTCGAGCGCCTGCAGCTCGTCGCGGGCGAGACAAAAGAAGACGCCGTGCACGGATGCGCCATCGTGGCGAGCGCACGCGCGTCGCTCTTCTGCAGGGCCCCCGTCGGACCTGACCTCGATATGGCGTTCACGCTCTTCGGCTTCCTCGGCGGTGCTCCGCAAGACCTGATCGATTGGCGGGTCGCGCGGTTCAGCGCGGTGTCCCATCATTACGAGGAGCAACGCCGTCTCGTCGCAGCAGTGCCCGAGGCGACCCTCAGGCTGAAAGCGGACAAGGTCCGTGAGCGTCTGTCGGAGTGGAAAGAGCTCCTCGAAGCCGACAATTGAGACGAGCGGATCACTGGACCGCTCAGTTCGACCTCGTCTGCCACGTCTTGGGAGGTTGCTCGAGTGTCTGACCATGAAGAGATCGTTCGGCTTCGCCCTGTGGAGGAAAAAGACCTGACTGTGCTGGCGCGGTTCGACATCGACCCGTCACTGAGCGAGCCGTTCGAGTGGAGGGGATTTCGCGACCAGCACAGGCGGCGACTTCGTTGGGAACGCGACGGCTATCTCGGTGACGGCGACGGAATGCTTATTGCCGCACTACCCCACGGCGAACCTGCCGGCTTGGTGACCTGGAGATCAGCCGGGCCGATCCCCGCCGGCAGGCGGATGCTTTCAAATCGGGATCCTGTTGCTGCCCGAGCACCGCGGTCGGGGTCTTGGGAC
The DNA here is from genome assembly GCA_963801315.1 of uncultured Acidimicrobiales bacterium. Taxonomy (GTDB): domain Bacteria; phylum Actinomycetota; class Acidimicrobiia; order Acidimicrobiales; family CAVXTF01; genus CAVXTF01. The sequence goes on from CAWDEI010000001.1 coordinate 353,253, forward strand.
ATCCGCACAGATGCTGCTGTGCGATTACCTCTTCTCGACTACCCTCGCCCACCGGATCGAGGCGGCGACGGAGGTGGACAACGTGGTCGAACAACATGCATTGGAACGAGCCGGCTTCGTCCGAGAAGGTGTCATGCGCGGTCGGGGATTCGTGCGTGGAGCATGGCGGGACGGGATCCTCTACTCGCGGCTCCGTGATGACCCCCCGCCTCCGGAGCGTGATTGATCGTGGAGAGATTGACGGTCCGAGCGCAGGGCTTCGAGTTCACAGGCTCGAGCACGGGACCAGCCGACGGCAGGCCCGTACTTCTGCTACACGGCTTTCCTCAGACGTCGTGGTCGTGGCACCACCAGCTCGACGCCCTAGGCGAGGCCGGCTATCGGGCCGTCGCGCTCGACCAGCGCGGCTACTCACCCGGCGCCCGTCCGACGGCAACCTCGGACTACCACATCGATTTCCTCGTGTCCGACGTCCTCGCGCTTGCGGATGCACTCGGGATGGGCAGGTTCGACCTCGTCGGCCACGACTGGGGTGGGATGGTGGCATGGGTGTTCGGCGCTCGTCATCCGCAGCGCCTGAGGACGCTCACCGTCGTGTCGACTCCTCACCCCGCCGCGTTCGGCGCCGCAATCGCGAGCGGTGAAGGCGACCAGCAGCAGCGCTCCTCGTACATCTCGGTGTTCCGCCAGGAGGGCGTTGCCGAAAAGGCCCTTCTCGGCGAGGACGGGTCCGGTGACGGCCTGCGGGCATTGTTCGCCGCGAGCGGGCTCGCCAGCGACGACGTGCCGGTGTTCGTAGACGCCATGAGCGAGCCAGGTGCCCTCACGGCTGCGCTCAACTGGTACAGGGCGACGGAGGTCGACTCCATGGGCGACGTCGGTCAGGTGGGGGTCCCCACCATGTACGTATGGTCGACCGACGACATCGCTCTCGGCCGCGAGGCAGCCGAGGCGACAGGGGCCTATGTGAGCGCGCCCTACCGCTTCGAGGTGCTCGAGGGAGTGAACCACTGGGTACCCGAGACGGCGCCGGAACGCCTGAACGCGCTGCTGCTCGATTTTCTCGGCTCTAATTGATCGGCTCTAATTGAATGGTGGAGCATTCCGGGTTCATCCTTTCTGACACGCAGACCGAGCTCCGGCTCGCCGTCCGCAAGATGTGTGACGAGCGCATCGCCCCTCACGCCGCCGAGAACGACCGGAACGCGACGTTCCCCTGGGAGAGCTTCAAGGCATGCGTCGAGATGGAGCTCCCTGCGCTCGGGATACCGGTGGCCTACGGGGGCGCCGGGGCCGATCACCTGACGCAGGCCGTGGTCGTCGAGGAATTGGCGCGGGCATGTGCGTCCACCAGCCTTGCGATCATCATCTCGAAGCTCGGAATGGTCCCGATCATGAACTGGGGCACCGACGATCTGAAGAGCCGTTACCTGCACCGGGTGGCGTCCGGCGCATCGCAGGCCAGCTACTGCCTTTCCGAGGCGGATGCCGGGAGCGACGTCGCTGCAATGCGGTGCAGGGCGGTGAGAGACGGGGACCACTACGTGCTCTCCGGGACGAAGTACTGGATCACCAATGCCGGCGCGTCCGATCTGTACACGGTGTTCGCGAAGACCGACCCTGACGGGGGCCGCAGGGGAATGTCGTGCTTCGTCGTCGAGGCGGACTGGGGCGTCGAGGTCGCCAAGCTCGAACAGAAGATGGGGATGCGGGCCAGCCCCACGGGCGAGGTCGTCTTCGACGACGTGCACGTCCCTGTGGCGAACCGCATCGGCGAGGAAGGCGAGGGGTTCAAGATCGCGATGCACACGCTCGACAGGAGCAGGCCGACGATCGGAGCCCAGGCGGTCGGGATCGCCCAGGGTGCCATCGAGGCCGCCACGCGTTACATGCGTGAGCGAAAGGCGTTCGGCCATGCGATCGCAGACTTCCAGGGGCTGCGGTTCATGGTGGCCGAGATGGCGATGCGAACCGAGGCCGCACGCTCGCTCGTCTACCGCGGCATGCAGCCTCATCGACGCGGGCGACCCCGACGGGAACCTCGGCATGTTCGGCGCGATGGCCAAGTGCTTCGCTTCGGACACTGCGATGGCGGTCACGACCGACGCCGTCCAGCTTCTCGGAGGCTACGGGTACACCTCGGACTTCCCGGTCGAGCGTTTCATGCGCGACGCCAAGGTCACCCAGATCTACGAAGGCACCAACCAGATACAGCGGGTCGTGATCTCGAAGAACCTGCTGAGCTAGAGCGGCTGCGCTCAATGCTTCGCCAGCGCCGACGTCCTCGCGGCGACGGCGGCGAGATCCGACCATCGGCCGGCGAACGCGTTCCAAGCCTGGGCGTCGAGCCCGATGTGGATCTGGTAGCAGTGGATCCTCTTCTCGATGTCGTCTGTGGCGAGCCCGAGTGAATCGAAGTGCTTCGTCGTCTCGGCGACGAAGTCGATCCCTCTTGTATCGCTGAACCATGGTGCCCAGAAAGCCAACCACGCATGGTCGTACAGGAAGTCGCCGTAAAGGGAGCATCCCCAGTCGAGGAAGCCCGTTATCGTCCCGTGATCCACGAGGACGTTGTCCTGGAGAAGGTCCGCGTGTACGAGGTTCCTGATCTCCGGACAGCCGGCAGCGAGCAGCTCCAACAGGCGCAGGGATTCGAGAAACGGGCCGGCGCCCGTCGGAGACTCCCTTAGACGCTTCCGCCAACCGTCAGTTCGTCTGCCCCTCGCGTCGTCGCCGGCGGATACGAGGAACTCGCGCCAGCTTCCATGCGGGGCGTCACCGTGCGGGTCCCAGACACCGAATCCCGTCGTGGCCGACAGGTCCACGCCTCTCGCCTGGTCGAGCACGGCGAACAGCTCGGGAAGGATGGCTCTCCATCCCTCGGAGCTCAGACTGTTCATCGGGGTCCCGAAGATGCGCTGTGCGATCGCGTAGTGACCGCCGTAGGCGTCACCGATCTCGCTCACCACCGGGACCGCGAGCTTTCGGCAGCCGTAGGAGCCTGCCAGTCGGTCCTTCTCGAAGTCTTCCAAGTGGTTGCCGAAACGGATGACCTTCTCGGCCCCAGCCTGACGGAACGCGAAACAGATGGACCACTCGCCGCGGCCGAGAAACTTCACGGACTCGGCCGGTTCTCCGTACCGGTCATCGAGAAACCGGCTCGCCATGTCCTCGTCGACCGGGTCCGTGGCCATTTCGAAAGATCGTAGGCACGTCAGCGATGCGTCACAAAGAAGCCACAAAGAAGCCACAAAGAAGCAGAGGCGCCCGGTTCACCCGGACGCCTCTGCTCTGACTCTTGCCTTGCCTTGTCCGAACCACCGGGTTTGAGCGATCGGTGACTCAGACGTGGATTCAGCTGGTTGCGATCCCCTCGATCCCCGGTGTGATCGTCACCGAGCCGATCGCCGTGAGTGTGCCGTTCGCGTTGACTGCAAACTCGTCGACGGCTCCGGCACCTCCCGCCTCGGCGTAAAGGTATTGACCGTCGGACGACGCTGCCATGTCGATGGGGCCGGCGCCCGTGGAGGCCACCACACCGGTCGTCCCGACGAGGGAGAGCGACCCGCCGGCACCTTCCCGGTAAGCACTGAGATTGTTGCTTCCGGCATTGGCGCCGTAGTCGACACCTTGCGCGGTCGTGATCCAGCAGAGGGCGGCCTGCCCGTCTGCGAGCGACTCTTCGGCGGACAAGGTCCCGTTCGCGTTGACGACATAGGTCGACACGGTGCTGTCCAACGCCTCGGTCACCACGAGAGATCCGTCAGGCGCGAAGACGAACGAGAAGGGGACCGGTGACGACGACGGGTTCTCGACCGGAGCAGACAGGCTTCCGAAGAAACCGACCGAGAAGACGTCGATGTCGCTCGTACTGGCCTTGGTCGTGACGATCAGCTGGCGCCCGTCGGGGGTGAATCCCACCTCGCCGGGACCCATGAGGTAGTTCGGCGGGTTGGTGTTCGACAGGCCTAGTGACTGGGATGCGTTCCGGATGGGGAAGAGGAACGGTCCGAAGCGTCCGTAGCCCTGCACCGATCCTGCGCCGCCGGCGTTCAGCACGTAGACCAGATTCCCGTGCACCGCGATGCTCACGGGGAATTCGCCGCCGGAGGGCAGCACTTCGAGAAGGATCAGGCGATCTCCCCACACGAAGAAGACCGAGATCGTGTTGCTTCCCGCGTTGACGGCGTAAAGGGCGCTCGCGCTCGGGTCGTACACGAGCGAGCTCTGCGATGCGAGGTTGTCGACGACTGCACCTGACTCGTACGCCCCCTTTGCCGCCCGTGCCGTAAGAGCCGGCGAAATTGAGGCCGCCAGGGGTCTGGTCGTAGACGTCGATCCGGTTGCCGCTCGTGGAATCCGTCTGGACGAAGACGTCGTGGCCGGATTGCCCGGGCCACTGGGTAGCCGCCGAACGTTCAGGGGCTCGACCGGTTGCGGCATTCGCGGCCACAGGCGCAGCCGCAAGTGCAAGTGCCGACAGCGCCAATGTCGCTGTCAACAGGCGGACAGGCAGTCTCATTTGATCTCCTCTTTGTCGGGAACACCTCGGGTGTAACACGCGGCCGCTTACGAACGGCCCTTTTGTTTCTTACGATTCGAGAAATTCCCCGGAGCTGACTGCCCGGGTGAAGGTCGCGCGAGTGCATTATTGGGACCATGGCCATTGCTGCGCCCAAGGTGCTCGTGGTGGACGACGACGCCACGGTGCGCGAGGTGGTCATGCGATACCTGCTCCGCGAGGGATATCGGGTGGAGGAGTCCTCCGACGGGGCAGACGCACTCGAGCGTGCGCTCGCCGATCCCCCCGAGCTCGTGGTGCTCGACCTGATGCTCCCCTCACTGGACGGGCTCGAAGTCTGTCGCCAACTTCGCCTTTCGGCACCGGTGCCAGTGATCATGCTGACGGCGCGCGACGAGGAAGGCGACCGAGTAGCCGGTCTCGAGCTCGGCGCAGACGACTATGTGGCGAAACCGTTCTCCCCTAGGGAGCTCACAGCGCGAGTGAAGGCGGTGTTGCGGCGTACCTCGGGGCCGCTCGCCCCGGCGCCGCGCGAACGAGGGCGAGCTCGTCGCGGGAGAGGTGAGAGTCGACACAGAAGCGCACTGCGCGAGCTGTGCGCGGCGAACCCGTCGCGCTCACGGTGCGCGAGTACGAGCTCCTCGTGTATCTGATGCGCCACCCGCGGCGAGCGTTCCGCCGCGAGGAGCTGCTCGCCGAGGTCTGGGGCTTCGAGTACGGGGACGCGTCGACGGTGACGGTCCACGTCCGGCGTCTGCGCGAGAAGATCGAGGACGATCCGAGCGCCCCGTTGCACATATGCACGGTCTGGGGATTCGGGTACAGGTTCGAGCCGTGACAGGGCGATGACGCCCCGCCGTCGAGCGAGACAGCTCGCTCCTGTCGCGGTTGGAGCTCTCGGACTCGGTGTAGCGATTGCCGTTGCTGCAGCAGGGAGAATGGGGGTCGGCTCCACGACGGGGCTGCTCCTCTGGACCGTCGGTGGTGCGGCAGGGTCGACCGCACTTGCGATCTTGCTGCTCTGGGGGCTCAGGCGGCGCCCGGCCACGGTGCAGGTGACGATCGCCTCTCTCGCGCCTGTCGCCGCGGTGGCCGCCGGCGTAGCGGGCGGATCGTGGGCGATGTTCATCTCCGGGCACGATCTGCGTACGCTCGTCGTGATACTTGTGGGGGCGGGCACCGTCGGGATGATCACGGCGCTGCTCTTCGGAAGCCGCATCGCCGAGTCGAGCGCAGGCCTCGGCGAGATCGCGCGGCATATCGGCGAGCAGGGGACGCTCGAAAGCGCGTCCGCAAGCGCCGACAAACTGCGTTCGATCGCCGGCGACGCGGGACCCGGCGAGCTCGCGAGGCTTGCCCGCGAGCTGGACGAAGCAGTGTCGCGACTTGCAGAAAGCCAGGCTCAGGCGGCCGCGATCGAACAGAGCAGGCGCGAGCTCGTCGCCTGGGTCTCGCACGACCTGCGGACTCCGTTGGCGGGGATCCGCGCCATGGTCGAGGCGCTCGAAGACGGAGTGGTCGACGACCCCGAGACGATCGACCGCTATCACAGGACGATAGGCCTCGAGGTCGACCGCCTCGCCTCGCTCGTCGCCGACCTGTTCGAGCTCTCGAAGATCCACGCCGGAGCGCTCCAGCTGCAGCTGTCCCCGGTATCGCTCGACGAGGTCCTCTCCGATGTGATCGCGGGCGGCACTCTTCTCGCCCGGGCGAAGGGCGTCGAGCTGTCCGCCTCGCTCGCCGATTCACCGGTCGTGAAGCTCGCAGCCCCCGAGATGGGAAGGGCCGTGCAGAATCTCATCGACAACGCGATCAGGCACACCCCGCCGGGTGGAACCATCCGGGTCAGCGTCTCCGCAGACGATTTGACCGGAGCGGCCTGTGTTTCGGTGGCGGACGGCTGCGGCGGTATACCCGACAGAGACCTGGACAGGGTGTTCGAGCTCGCCTATTCCGGCGACGCCGCGCGGACCCCTGGCGACGGGAGAGCGGGGCTCGGGCTGGCGGTGACCAGGGGGCTCGTTGAGGCGCAGCGGGGAAGGGTCAGCGTCGTGAACGAGGACGGGGGGTGCTGCTTCACGATCAGGCTCCCACTGGCCGATCTCCAGCCGGGGGCTCCGGGCACGCCACTAGAACAGGTTCTCTAAACTGGCCAGGCTCTCTAGACTGGACAGTCTGGGGCGGCGCCGGCCGGTCCCCACCCGGACCGTCGGCCGAGAGCCGTCCGGTCCCGGCACCTAGGAGGACCGATGCCTGAAGCCGTGATCGTCGAGGCGACCCGCTCGCCCATTGGGAAGCGCAACGGGTGGCTGTCGGGTCTCCACCCGACGCACCTCCTCGGAGCCGTGCAGGTCGAGGTCGTGAAGCGGGCCGGGATAGACCCTTCGAGCGTCGAGCAGGTGGTAGGAGGCTGCGTCACCCAAGCCGGCGAGCAGGGGTCGAACGTGACGCGCACCGCCTGGCTGTGGGCAGGGCTCCCTTACGAGACGGCTGCGACGACCGTCGACTGCCAGTGCGGCTCTGCGCAGCAGGCGAACCATTTCATCGCCAACCTGATCACCGCAGGGGCGATCGACGTCGGGATCGGATGCGGCGTGGAGGCGATGAGCCGTGTCGGGCTCGGCGCGAACGTCTTCAACGGGCCGGGCAGGTCCCGCCCGGAGGACTGGTCGTTGGACATGCCCGACCAATTCGGTGCGGCAGAGCGCATCGCGACCAAGTACGGAATCAGCCGCGCCGACACCGACGCTCTCGGCCTTGCGTCTCAGCTGCACGCCGCGACCGCCTGGGAGGAGGGCCGTTTCGAGCGCGAGGTTGCGCCGATCGAAGCTCCGGTCGTGGGCCCAGACGGGCCGACGGGCGAAGTCAAGGTCGTGAGCAGGGACCAGGGTCCCAGGGAGACGACAGCCGAGGGGCTCGCAGCCCTGAAGCCCGTGTTGCCCGACGGCATCCACACCGCAGGCAGCTCTTCACAGATATCCGACGGGGCGGCAGCGGTGCTCTGGATGTCGCGTGAGAGAGCCGAGGCCGAAGGCCTGCGGCCTGAGAGCGCGGATCGTCGCCCAGACGCTCGTCGGCTCTGACCCCTACTACCACCTCGACGGGCCTATCGCCGCGACGGCGACGGTGCTCAAGAAGGCCGGCATGACGATGTCGGACATCGACATATTCGAGGTGAACGAGGCCTTCGCGTCGGTGGTGTGTTCCTGGGCGAAGGTGCACGGAGCAGACATGGACAAGGTGAACGTCAATGGTGGCGCGATCGCCCTCGGCCACCCGGTCGGCTCGACGGGCAGCCGCCTGATCACGACCGCGCTGCACGAGCTCGAACGGCGCGACGCCTCGTTGGCGCTCGTGAGCATGTGCTGCGGCGGGGCTCTCGCCACGGGGACCATCATCGAGCGCCTGTGACCGGTCTCGCCCCGGCAGAGAACCGTCCTTCGGGCGTGAGAGGCCGGCAGGCTCTGCCGGCGGAGTGAGCGCGGCGATCCGTCGCACGATCCCGATGCGAGCGTTGCCCCGGCAGTCGCTGCGTCGGATCTTGGCGTTGTCGGTCGTCGTCATCGCGGTCTCGGCATGCGGATCGTCGCCGCACAGTGCGGCGACTTCCTCCACGTCGTCGAGCGCCGAGCACCCGGGAACGACCACGACCACCACAGGCCCGACGACTTCGATCGCGGGCACGACGACCTCGATCGGAAAGACGACGCCCGCCAGCACGTCGCATTGGACGACGTATCACGGCGACGCGCTTTCGAGCGGCGTCGACACCTCCGGAGCGCGGCTCGAATCGCCCCGCCTCGCGTGGAAGTCACCGACGCTCGACGGCGACCTGTTCGGTGAGCCGCTCGTGTTCGGGGACGATGTGTTCGTCGCTACGGAGAACGACACCGTGTACGCGCTCGATGCGTCGAACGGCGCGATCGTCTGGTCGAAACACGTGGGTACTCCGGTGAGCGCTTCGGACCTGCCCTGCGGCGACGTCGATCCGGTCGTCGGAGTGACCGGCACCCCGGTCATCGACACACGCCGCGGGGAGATCTTCGTGGTGGCCGACGAACAGGTCGCAGATGGCGGCGCTTCTCATCACCTCGTGGGGCTCGACATCCAGACCGGCAATGTCGAGCTCGACCAGGTCGTCGATCCTCCGGGCTCGACTCCTCTGACCGAGCTCCAGCGGACAGGTCTCGCTCTCGACGAGGACCGGGTCGTGTTCGGTTTCGGGGGGAACGACGGCGACTGCGGCTACTACCACGGGTATGTCGCCTCGGTCCCCGAGACGGGCGGTCCCGAGAAGTACTTCGAGGTCGATTCCGCGCCCGGGGACACGCAGGGTGCGGTATGGATGGGCGGGGGATCGCCGGTCGTCGACAACAAGGACAATGTCTGGGTCTCCGCCGGTAACGGGTCCGTCAAGTCCTCGGGGGAGGCGTACGACGACAGCGACTCGGTGCTCGAGCTCAGCGCCGGCATGTCCCTCGAGCATTACTTCGCACCAGACTCGTGGGCATCCGACAATGCGAGCGACCTCGATCTCGGCTCGACGTCGCCTGCTCTTGTCATGTCCGACGGATTGGTGCTCGAGGTAGGCAAGTCGGGCATCGGCTACCTGCTCAGACGCCTGGCGCTCGGTGGTATCGGCGGCGAGGCGGCCTCGACGACGGTCTGTCCGGGCGTCGCCGACGGCGGCGATGCAGTCAGCGGTTCGGTCGTATACGTACCGTGTGCATCCGGGGTCACCGAGGTCGCGGTCTCCGCCTCACCGCCGTCCCTCTCGGTGGGGTGGACCACCTCGACCGGGTCGTCCGGCCCTCCGATCCTGGCAGGAGGGCTGTTGTGGTCGATCGACCGCCAAGGGACGCTCTGGGCGATCGATACGTCGAACGGGCACAGCGTCTTCCAGTTCCATCTCGGGGACGAGGCGAATCATTTCCCGACGCCTTCTGCCGGAGACGGGCGGCTGTTCGCCCCCGCCGCTCAGCAGGTGATCGCCTTCTCCGGTGCATGAGGTCTGCGATCTGATCGCCGGCCCCGGACGACGACGCGGGTGACGATGGGGCACTGTTCGGCGAGCGATCGTAGGTTGTAGGCGGTGGCTTCTATAACGGACATTGACGAAATGAGGAGAACGTGAGCGGTACCGAGCACCTGACCTTCGAGCGACGAGGCGCGACGGCCGTGGTCACGATGAACCGACCCGAAGCGCGAAACGCCCTCAGCCTCCCGATGCTCGTAGGCATGGCTGACGCCTGGGCGGAGATCGACGCGGACGACGACATCCGGTGCGCGATCCTGACGGGTGCCGGCGGCACGTTTTGCTCCGGGATGGACCTGAAGGCGATGTCGGGTCCGGAGGCGGAGAGTTACAAGCACCGCCAGGAAGCCGACCCCGACCTCCACTGGAAGGCACTGCTGCGGCACTATTCGTTGCGCAAGCCTCTGATCGCCGCCGTCGAGGGTTACGCGGTTGCGGGCGGCACCGAGATCCTCCAGGCCACCGACATCCGGGTCGCGGGTTCGAGCGCGACGTTCGGGGTCTTCGAGGCACGGCGAGGGCTGTTCCCCCTCGGAGGCTCGACGGTGAGGCTGCGACGCCAGATCCCGTTCACGGCGGCTATGGACATGTTGCTCACCGCACGGGCCGTGTCGGCGGACGAGGCGCTGCGGATCGGTTTGATCGGAAGGGTGGTCGAAGACGGCAAGGCACTCGAGGAGGCCCTCGAGATCGCCGAGGTGATCTGCGGCAACGGCCCCCTCGCAGTCGAGGCGATCAAGCGCTCTGTTCGCGAGACGGAAGGGATGTCCGAGGAAGAGGGGTTGGCGAGAGAGCTCGAGATCGGATGGCCGATCTTCGCTACCGCCGACGCCACTGAAGGGCAACGTGCATTTGCGGAGAAGCGCAAGCCGGAATTCAAGCGGGCGTAGGCGTGACCGTCTCGGACTTCGGGATCTCGGGGCCGGCCTCGCCGGACGACGACGGCATACCGCGCGACGACGATCCTCGCTACAGGCTCTCGGGGCTCATGAGGCGCATCAACTCGCTCGTCGTCGGAGCGCGGATCGACGATGCTTCGCTCGACTCTGCGAGTGCGAAGCTCGAGGAGCTGGTCGCCGCTCTCGAGGCCTCGGCGGGTGAAGGGCGGCGGCCGAGGGTGCATCCCGATCCGAGCGGCCCCGCGCAGGATTTCTTCCCGACGAGCCCCGTCATCGGGTTCGCGAACCCGATCGCGCCGCCCGTCGAGATCGAGACGATCGAGGGAGGACTGAAGGGTCGGGTCTTCTTCGACTATCAGTACGAGGGACCTCCGGGATGTGTGCACGGCGGCGTCATCGCCCTCGTCTTCGACGAGCTTCTTGGTGCCGCCAACATCGCTTCGAATTCTCCGGGCATGACGGGCACCCTCACGGTTCGGTACCGGAAACCGACTCCCATCCGGACCGAGATCCGCCTGGTCGCACGATTCGAGGGACGAGACGGCCGCAAGATCCGGACCACGGGCGCTATGTACGACGGCGACGTATTGACCGCCGAAGCAGAGGGGATCTTCATCGAACTGGTTGCCGACCGGTTCTTCGCGCAGATGGCAAAGCTCGACCGGAAATGAGCGACGCACCTGTCGACAGCAGCGGCCGGGGCGAAGCGGAGATGGACTCGCTTTTCGGCACCATCCTCGATGCGAGCCCCGACATGCTGTGCCTGCTCGACGTCGACGGCAGGATTCTCCGGGTGAGCGGTGCGCAGGAGGTCATTCTCGGGTATCCCGCTGGTGAGCTCGTCGGGCGTTCGCTGCTCGAGCTGGTGCACCCTGACGACTCGCTGTTGGTCCGCGGCAAGCTCCTGCGCGTTGCCGACCGCGAAGCCACCCGCTTCGACCTCCGCTACCGGCTCGCCCGCGCAGACGGCATATGGACGACGGTCGCGACCCGCGGGAGGGTCGTGCTTGACGACAGCGAAGCGCCGATCGCGATAGTCGCAGCTTCACGTGACGTCACAGGCGACGTCCAGGCGGAGCAGAAGCTGCTGCTCGCAGTGTCCACGGCAGAGCAGGCGAGCCAGGCCAAGAGCGAGTTCCTCTCGCGAATGAGCCACGAGCTCAGAACACCTCTCAACTCGGTTCTCGGGTTCGCGCAGTTGCTCGAGATGGACGAGCTCTCGCCTTCGCAGGAGGAAGCGGTCGCGCACATACTGCGGGCCGGGAGGCATCTGCTCGGGCTGATCGACGAGGTGCTCGACATCGCTCGGATCGAGATGGGCCACCTGGACCTCACCATGGAGCCGGTGGACCTGCGGGCTCTCGTGAACGACGCGGTTGGGCTCACCTCGCCTCTCGCTGCTCGAGCGGGCGTGAGTGTGACGGTCGCCGGATCGCTCGACCCGAGAGCTTGCGTCCACGCCGACCGGCAGCGGCTACTGCAGGTTCTTTTGAACTTGCTTTCGAACGCCTGCAAGTACAACTCCTCGGGTGGGAAGGTGAGGGTGACCTGCGAGGCGCTTCGGCCCGGGTTCATCGGCGTGGCGGTGAGCGATACCGGCGTCGGAATCCGCGAAGAGGACATGCCTAAGCTCTTCGAGCCGTTCGAGCGGCTAGGCGCCGAGCAGATCGGGATCGAGGGGGCAGGCGTCGGGCTCACCATCGCCAAGAACCTCGTCGAGCGGATGGGCGGCGTGCTGGACGTGTTCTCGAAAGTGGGCGAGGGATCCACGTTCGAGGTGGTGTTGAAGGCGGCGCCGACGGCACCCGAGCGGGCCGATCGCCCGGCTGCGGAGGTCGAGGACCTGGCGTTGACGCAGTCCACGTGCGTTCTTCTGATCGAGGACAACCTCGCCAACCTGACGCTCATCGAGAATGTCCTGACTCGCAGGACCGACGTGCGACTTCTCGCTGCGATGCACGGCTCGCTCGGACTCGATCTGGCAAGTGAGCATCAGCCGGACCTCGTTCTGCTGGATCTGCATCTTCCCGACCAAACAGGAGCCGAAGTGCTGCAGCGACTTCAGTCGGACCCTGCGACGGCGGGGATCCCGGTCGTCGTCGTGAGCGCCGACCGCTCCTCCGAACGGGAGCGGGCGATTCGCGAGCTCGGCGCAGTCGACTACCTCATCAAGCCCTTCGACGTGCGCGATCTGCTCCGCGCCGTGGACACGGCGCTCGGCAAGCCCGAGGTCCAGGCACTCTGACCTGCTCAGATCGCTCGCTCGCGACCTTCCCAGTAGGGGTCGCGGAGCTTGCGCTTGTAGAGCTTGCCGTTCGGGTCCCGTGGCATCTCCTCGATGAAGTCGATCGTCTTCGGCGTCTTGAACCTCGCAAGGCGACCTTCGCAGTACGCCAGGATGTCCGCAGCCAGCTCGGGCGACGGCTCGACTCCGTCCACCGGCTCGACGACGGCCCTCACCTCTTCGCCCCAGTCATCGTGGGGGATCCCGAACACGGCGGCGTCGACCACCGAAGGGTGACCGAGGAGCACGTTTTCTATCTCGGCGGGATAAATGTTCGCTCCCCCCGAGATGATCATGTCGGTCTTGCGGTCGCAGAGGAACAGATAGCCGTCTTCGTCGAGGTACCCGACGTCGCCGACGGTGAAGAACCGCCCGATCCGGTTCTTCTCGGTCTTCGTGCTTGTCCTTGTGGTACTCGAAGCCTCCGGACGACATCGCCATGTAGACGGTGCCGATCTCGTTGGCGGGGAGCTCGTTGCCCTCGTCGTCGAAGATCGCGATCTCGGAGATCGGCCAAGGCCTTCCCGACGGTTCCCGGGCTTCTTCAGCCATTCTTCTGTCGTGACGAGCGTGCCGCCACCTTCGCTTGCCGCGTAGTACTCGTCGATGACCGGGCCCCACCAATCGATCATGGCGTGCTTGGTGTCGATCGGGCACGGCGCTGCGGCGTGGATCATGTGGCGAAGCGACGACAGGTCGTAGCGCTTGCGGGTCTCTTCTGGCAGAGCGAGAAGCCGGTGGAACTGGGTGGGCACCATGTGAGACGTGGTCACCTTGTAGCGCTCGATCAGCTGGAGCATTCCTTCGGGATCCCACTTGTCCATGAGCACGACCGTGTGCCCGAGATGCATCGACGCACCGCCGAAGCGCATGACGGCCGTGTGGTACAGCGGCGACCCGATGATGTGCACGTTGTCGTCATCGGGCTGGATGCCGAACAGGAAGAGGACGCCGCCGAGCCCGAGCGCGGCTTCCTCGGGCGACATTCCGGGCAGCGAGCGCCTCACGCCCTTCGGCTGGCCCGTCGTTCCTGACGTGTAGTTCATGACGTCGCCGAGGGTGCGATCTTCGGGAATCGTCGTAGGTGGCTGGGAGTCGCGCATCTCCGCGAAGGAGCTGAAGCCCTCGATGTCGCCGACCGCGTAGAGCCCTCGGAGGCGGATGCCGGACAGCGCGGCCGCCTTCGGCACGCAGCGGCGAAGCGCTCGTGGCCGACGAAGACCTTCGCCTCGCAGTCGGACACGATGTAGGCGATCTCGGGCCCCACTAGGTGGTGGTTGATCGGGACGAGGTACCAGCCGGCCTGCAGTGCCGCAAGGTACAGCTCGACGATCTCGATGCCGTTCGGCAGAACAGTCGCGACGGCGTCACCCTCGCCGACGCCGGCCGCTCTCTAGTCCGTGAACCACCTGATTGACCCGGCCCAGCAGATGCCCGCAGAGTGCTCGGTGCCGTCGGGAAGACAGAGTGCCAAATGGTCGGGGTCGGCTTGCGCCAATGCCCAGAAGCCGAGGTCGGCCATCAGTGCGCCTCCGATCGTCGCGCCGGCCCTGACGTCGCGTGTCGGTCCCGCGACGGCAGCACCCCGGGACCTGCCTCGGGGGGGTGAGGAGGCCCGGGGTGGCGCCGTCCTGCGGGTCAAGCTAGAACGTGTTCTCCAACGGGTCAAGGCGCGGAACCCCGCCTAACTCCTGGTCGTCGTCTTGCCTAATGCGGCGAGTGCGATTTTCGCCCGAGTTCTTGCGGGAAGCGGGAAGAACGACAGGTAAACGATACGGAAGAGACAGAAGAGGACGGAGGGGACATTGCAGTGGCTGGGTTCTTGAAGGACAAGGCGGTGGTCGTGACCGGTGCCGGCAACGGGATCGGGCGGGCCGTCGCCATCGGCTGCGCCGCCGAGGGCGCAAAGGTAGTCGTCGCCGACCTGGGAGTCGGACTCGCGGGCGAGAACCCGACGAGCGAAGTCGCAGACGCCGTCACAAAGGAGATCAACGATGCCGGAGGCGAGGCGGTCGCGGTCGCGGACAACGTGGCCAGCTGGGACGGAGGCAAGCACATCGTCGACACGTGCACAGAGACCTTCGGCCGCATCGACGGCGCCGTCTGCGTGGCCGGCATCCTCCGTGAGCGGATGCTGTTCAACATGTCAGAAGACGAGTGGGACGCCGTCATCGCCGTTCACCTGAAGGGTCACTTCAACATCTACAGGCATGCGGCGGCCATCATGCGCAAGCAGGAGTCCGGATCGCTCGTCGGATTCACCTCGGGCGCGTACGCCGGCAGCATCGCCCAGGCCAACTATTCGGCAGCCAAGGGCGGCATCGTCTCGCTCACCCGCTCCGCAGCGGCCGGACTGCACCGTTACGGGGTGCGGGCCAACTGCATAGCGCCGGTGGCAAGGACACGGATGTCGGCGAACGTCCCGGTGGAGCTCGCCGACATGGGCGACCCCGAGGACGTCGCCCCGATGGTCGTCTACCTGTTGTCGGACGCCTCGGCGCACGTGACCGGTCAGGTCTACACAGCGGTCGGCTCCAGGATCGCCGTGTGGAACCAGCCGGTGGAAGTCCGCGAGATGAAGACCGAGGGCCGGTGGACGCCGGAGGAGATCGCGAGCCGCCTCGACGCGGAGATCGGCCAGGAGAAGATGGGCCTCATCGAAAGAGCCGAGGCTTACCGCCAGGCCGCCGCATCAGGCCAGAAGCCCAACGCCTGAGAGGCAGGGTGCGCTTCAACTTCGCAGAGGCTGGTACCGACCCTTCGTTCTACGTGCCCCTCGCCCGCGCTTGCGAGGAGGCCGGCTACGACGGGTTCATCGTGCCCGACTCGATCGCGTATCCCGCCGTCTCCGACACGAAGTACCCGTTCAATCCTGACGGATCACGTGAGTTCCTCGAGGACAAGCCCTTCTTGGATCCGTTCGCCCTCGTCGCGGCACTCGGGGCGGTGACCGAGCGTCTCCGCTTCGTCACGTTCGTCATCAAGCTTCCGATACGCCACCCGGTTCTCGTCGCCAAGCAGGCGGCCTCGGTGGCGGTGCTGACGGGTAACCGGTTTGCCCTCGGAGTCGGGTCAAGTCCCTGGCCGGAGGACTACGAGCTGGTCGGAGTGCCCTGGGAGGGGCGCGGACGTCGGATGGACGAGTGCATCGAGGTGATCCGCGGCCTGACCGCGGGCGGGTGGTTCGAGTACAGCGGTCAGGTGTTCGAAGTTCCTCGGATCAAGATCTCGCCGGTCCCCGACAGTCCGATCCCGGTGCTAATCGGCGGACATGGCGAACCTGCGTTGAAGAGAGCTGCTCAGCGGGGTGACGGCTGGATGCACGGGGGAGGCGATCCCGACGACCTGCCCGGCCTTCTCGAGCGCCTGCGAGAGTTGCGAGACGAAGCCGGGCGCGGCGAGGAACCCTTCGAGGTTCACGTGATATCGGTGGACGCGTACAGCATCGACGGTTTGAAGAGGCTCGAAGACCAGGGCGTGACCGACGTGATGGTCGGTTTCCGATGGCCGTACAACCTCGGACCGGACACCGAGCCGCTAGGCGAGAAGCTCGACCACCTGAGAGGCTATGCGGACAAGGTGATCGCAAAACTGAGGCCGTAGGCCTTAAGAGAAACTGAGGCCGTAGGCCTTACGCGATATTGAGGCCGTAGGCCTGACGAGAGAAGGAGCGGACCTTGACAGCGACCGCCGACCAGACCAACGGCATTTCACCGACGCCGCGTGACATGTCGAAGCGGTCCATGGCCGCGATCGAAGCGAAGGATCGCGAGGGATGGCTCAGCTTGTTCACCGAGGACGCGGTGGTAGAGGACCCCATCGGGCCCTCGATGCTCGACCCTGAAGGCCTGGGCCACCGTGGGCAAGAGGCGATCGCCCGATTCTTCGACGACGTGATCGCTCCGAACGACAAGATCAAGTTCACGATCAACTTGTCGTACCAGTCCGGTCCTGAGGTGGCCAACGTCGGCACCATCGACATCACGCTCCCCGGCGGGACGCAGGTCGCGAGCGTCGACCTCGTCTCCACATACCGGATCGGCCCGGACGGGCGCCTCGCGTCCCTCCGCGCATACTGGGAACCCGAAAAGGTGCGACTGCGCGACGCTTGAGGGATAACGGTCGTTTCACGGAGGATGACGTGACCACGGGCGTCTCCCGACGCCTGGTCGTCATCCTCGCGGTCGCGACCGGTGTCGCGGTCGCTAACAACTACTACGCTCAGCCGCTGCTCGCGACGATCCGGGCCAGCTTCCACGCCGGGCCGGGAGTCGCCGGTTTGATCGTCACGGCGTCTCAGGTCGGTTACGCGGCAGGGCTCGTGTTTTTGCTCCCGCTCGGGGACATCCTCGAGCGCAGGAAGCTCGTCGTGGTGATGAGCCTGATCTGCGCAGTCGGGCTCGTCGGTGCGGCGACCTCACCTGTGCTCCCCGGTCTTTTCGCCGCGGCTGCGGTGGTCGGGGCCACGTCGGTGGTGGCTCAGGTGCTCGTTGCGTTCAGCGCTTCGCTCGCGGGGGACGGGGAGCGCGGCCGGGTGGTCGGTTCGGTGATGAGCGGGCTGCTGCTCGGGGTCTTGCTGGCTCGTACCGTCGCCGGTTACGTTGCGGCGCTCTGGTCATGGCGAGCTGTCTACGTCGTTGCGGCTGCGCTGATGGTGATCCTCGCTCTGGTTCTGTGGCGCCAGCTTCCCGCTTACCGCGAGGCGCAGGATCTCGGCTATACGGCAGTGCTCGCCTCGGTGGTCGGCTTGTTCAGAAGCGAGCCCACGCTCCGTCGACGCTGCCTGTACGGATTCTTCTCGTTCGCCGCGTTCTCGGTGCTGTGGACGAGTCTGGCATTCCTGCTTGCCGGAGCTCCTTACAGGTACGGCACCGGGACGATCGGATTGTTCGGGCTCGCCGGTGCCGCCGGCGCAGCCATGGCATCAGTTGCAGGGCGACTCGCAGACAGGGGTCGCCAGGTTGCGGTGACGATGCTGACCGCGTTCGGAATGCTCGGGGCGTTCGTCTTGCTCTGGTTGTTGCCGGACGTTCTCGGAGCGCTCATAGCCGGGATCGTCGTGCTCGATCTCGGCTGCCAGGGAATCCATATCTCCAACCAGAGCGAGATCTACAAGCTTGCTCCGAAGGCTCGAAGCAGGGTCAACGCCGCGTACATGACCTGCTATTTCGCCGGCGGGACGATCGGCTCGGTCGGCTCTGCGCTCTGTTACTCCGCGGGCGGCTGGTCGGCAGTGTCCGCGCTCGGTGTCGCGTTCGGAGGCGCCGCATTCCTGATGTCGCTCACCGAGCCTGCATATCAGCGCCGTGCGCGAGCTGCGCAACAGGTGGGTTTCTTAGGTATCGCCCGAAACCGTCCAAGCACGAGTCGCCGGAGCGTCGACTGACACCGTGAAGGTCCCGGACGCGCCGAAATCGGGCTGGTTGCCCGATTCCTGCAGACTCCCGACACCGGACGCCACATCCTCGATGGAACGGCCGGCGCGCAGGAGCTCGAAGGTCGCAGGAGTTGCGAGATCCTCCGGGCAGGTGAGCGTGTAGCTGAACGTGAACGACCCGGTGGCGGTGAACGGACCCGTCGTCGAGGGACCCGAACCGTCGAACTGGAACAGCGACGTGGTCGTTGCCGTCGCGCTCGAGGGGGTGTCCCGCCGGGTGCTGATGCGCTCGAGCCACTGCCGAGCCCGAGGAACAGGCCGAGACCGATCGCGACCAGCAGCGTAAGTCCGATCGTGATCAGCCATCCGCGATTGACCTTGCGGCCCGGCGTCGAACCGCCACCCGCGATGGCCTCTTCTCACCTGTGGATCTCCGGTCCGCTGATGAGCGCCTGTCTGGGGTGGACCGTCGTTCGGCCTCAGCCGAGGAGCCGAGATACTCGAGCGCCTCTCTTATGGCGATGGCCGACGCAGTTTTGTCGTCCGTGGCGACACTGTTACCGGCCTTCCCGACCGTCGGAGCGGCACCCGGGCCTGAACCGTTCTCTGAGTCGGCCCGACGGCTGGCTTCTGTGTCGGCCCGCCGGCCGGCTTCTGTGTCGGCCCGACGGCTGGCCTCCGCCTGACGGCGTACGACGTTGCGACGCTCGGACACCGTGAGCAGGAGCGCGCCGCAGCGCCCGCAGACCCTCTCCCCGTCGGGCGACTTGTGCATGCACTTCGGGCAAACGATCGTCATCTCGTAAGTAACGGCTGGTCAGGGGCTTACCCTTAGTGGGGTCCTGGCCGGTCAGGCGCCCTAACGGTGGCCAATGCGAGCTCCGGCCATCGCTCCGTGGTAGGTCCGACCGGTTCAGCCGGCGGCTTCGACAAGCTCAGGACCCTCGTTCCGCACGCTGTTCACCCTGGTGGAGACCACAAGACCCGAGAGGGTGCCGGCCGGGGAGGGCCTGAGAACCCGTTCCAGGGTCCCCGGATCGAGAGGCTCCTGAGCCGAGCCAGGTGTCGATGTCCGCAGGCTCGACCACGACCGGCATGCGATCGTGTACAGGTGCGACATCGGGACCTGCGTCGGTGGTCACGATCGTGCAGCTGCGGATCCTCTGCCTGGTCTCTCGGCTGGGTGGGGTCCCGCCAGGTCTCCCAGAGCCCGGCGAAGGTGAGGGGCTCGCCGTCCGATCTCGTGAAGAAGAGGGGCGTCTTGGGGCCGCGTTCGGCCGGGTCTTTGGCCTTCCACTCGTAGAAGCCGTCGGCGACCACCAGGCAGCGTCTCTCTGCGAGCGCCGAGCGGAAGGCCGATCGCTTCTCGAGGGTCTCGGCGCGTGCGTTGAACTGCTTGTTGCCTATCGAGGGATCCTTCGCCCACCAGGGGATGAGTCCCCATCTGAAGGCTGCGAGCAGCCGTTCCGGCTCGGCTGCTTCGTCCCGGGGACCCGCCGCATCGGCCTTTTCTCGCCGTGGATGCACGAGGGCCAGCACGGTCTGGGTCGGCGGGACGTTCCAACGGGGCTGCGAAGCGTCGCCGAGGTCGCCGGCGAGCGCGGCGCCGAGACGCCGGGCAAGACGCTCGGGCGGGGAATACAGGGCTATCCGTCCGCACATCGAGTTCAGCCTAAGGCTTGGGAAAGGATCCATTCCCCTCCCATCCGAGAGAGTTCGAGCACAGAGAATCCGTCATCGACCTTGCTGTGCAAGGTTTCCGGCAAGGTCGCTCGACAAGTGCCAAGCAAGGTTGCGGCCCGAGCCTTGTGCGATGCCGAACCTTCGAGCCGCGGTGCGCAGGCCGTGAGGTTGCATTTGTTTGCACAACAAAAGCACAACGGATATGTTCGACCTCGAAGGTCCATCCGTCGAGGGCAGCGAGGGGGGGCTGTGTTTGCCGGCGGTTCGGCGACCCCGGAGGTCGCGTTCGGCTCTTCTTCATGCGCGCCCACCGGTCGTTCCGGGCTCGCATATTGCTCGGCGGACTTCGGTTCCGGGCATTCGAGTGCCGCAGACTCGTATGCCACGCGCACAACATCGCATAGCGCGTACCGTCCGCGCCGGATCACTCCGCGAGCGAGCAATGCGCCGGCGATTTCCCCCACGCCTGATTCCATATCGCGGGAACGGCCGCGCCGTGGCCGTTGCTTCAGGCAGGCCCAAGTCATGAGCGCCGAGAAGGCCGAGTGCATGAGCCGGAACGCGATTTCGGAAAAGAGCAAGGAGGCGCAATGACCATTCGCGTGAGGTCCGCGCTGTCGGTTCTTGTTCTCGCACTCGTCGTAGCGGGCGTTCAGGCTGTCGCAGTCCCGAGAAGCTTGGCGGACGCGACCGGCAGCGATGGACACGGAACGGTGCGAGTCGGTGCTTCGTCTTCCAAATCTGGAACCAATAACCCTGGGTCGCATCGCTCCGGAGGCAGCGAAGCCGCCCCTGGGTCGTGCATCTACGAGCTCGCCCCTCCCTACGTGGCGCGGGCTCTCGGTATCGGCGGACCGCTTCCAGGTGAATGGCTTCTGTACGGGTGTCCCGGGTTCGACCTCGGACTGGTGACGAGCAGCAGCAACGTCTGGATGAACGTGGTCTGGGTCACGTATGCGACGCAGAAGGCCGTGACGAAGGATCTTGCTGACCAGGCAGAGTCTTCGATCACGTTGCCTTCTCCGGTCATAGACACAGACCCGGCTGCTACGACGTTCGTGAACCTCTCCACTTGGTTCTGGGTCTCGCCTTCGGCCTGGCGCCCGTTCACCGCCACGGCCCGCGCAGGAAGCGTCTCCGCCACCGCCACCGCGACGCCGGTCCGAGTCGAATTCTCCACTGGCGACGGCGGAAGCATCACCTGTGATGGACCGGGGACTCCGTATGACCCGAACGAACCGAGCAGCGCGCAGACGAGCACTTGCTCGCACATCTACCGGTTGTCATCAGCAAACCAGCCGAGTCCCGACGGCAATCCCGATGATGCGTCCTACGTTGTGACGGCCAAGATCACCTGGGCCGTCACCTGGGAAACGGTGGGCGCTCCTGGTGGAGGGGCCTTGTCTCCGCTCACAACCTCCTCGACGGCTCGGTTGCGCGTGGAGCAGATCGAGTCGGTCGAATCTCCGTGATGGAGAACTTGACTCGTTCTCGCAAGAAGGCGGCGGACACGGTCTCGGCACCATTTCGCTTTTCTCAGCCGGCAGGGGGATCCGGCGGTCATTCGTTGCGGGTATTGCCGAAGGCAATCGGACGCAGGCCCGCCGCAGCGGTCGCATCGATCGCGGTTGTCGCCACGTGCTCGGCTCTGTTCGCGCTGATCTATCTGCATTCCTCCCGGCTCGTCTCGGAAATCGCTGTTACGCACGAGGTGTTACAAGGAGAGCCGATTGAAGGATCAGATCTCCGCCAGGCCGACGTCGCTCTCTCAGGCGGTGTATCGGGAATACCTGTATCTGACGCAGGTCAGGTGATCGGTAGACCGGCCGCCGTCACTTTGGTCGCCGGCACATTGCTCTCTCCCTCAGATGTGGGGGGTGCGGCGGCGCTCCCATCTGGTCAGTCTGTGGTCGGGATGGACCTGAAGCCTGGCATGCTGCCGGCGTCAGGTGTCGAACCGGGAGAAAGCGTCCTCGTCGTACTGACAGGCCCCGCTGGTACTCCTGTGGCCCAGGGTGTGTCGACCCGATCTGCCAACTCCGAAGTTTCCGGTCAGTCAAATGACGTCACGGCTGCGACGGTGGTCGGAGTCGATACCTCTCCCGACGACTCTGGATCTGGGGACGTTGTCGTTTCGGTTCAGGTGCCACTTGCGATCGCGTCGCTCGTTGCCAATTGGTCGGCGGCGGCTCAAGTGGCCCTCGTGCAGATGGGTGGCCCATCGTGAGGACGGTCAAGTGGGCTTCTGCGACCGCGATGAATGCTGGGCGTCGACGAGGTGACGACCGTCTCGATCTGCTCGGCGAAGGGTTCTCCGGGAGTATCGACCCTTGCATGCGCGATGGGCGCAGTTTGGCCGGTCGAGCGGCGAATCATTGTTGCCGAGTGTGACCCTTCCGGGGGCGACCTGGCCGCGAGGTTCAACCTTTCGGCCAAGCGCGGGATGTCGAGCCTCGTCCTCGAAGCGAGGCGTTCTCCGGCCGCAATGATGCTCGACCTGCAACCCCACCTTCAGACCGTCCCCGGCGGTCTCGAACTCCTGGCCGGACCGACGGGCGCCGGAGCTTCCAAGACGGTGGACACCGAGTTGCCGGAATGTCTCGTACGCTTGGCTCGGCCGGGGAGGATGACAATCCGAGCGTAGGGCCTGATCTGGTGCTCGATTGCGGCCGCATTCAACTTGGTGCCGTCGGGCAGGCGGCAGCGATCCGGACGTCGCATCACGTTCTTGTCGTCGCCCGGCCCACAGCCGAGTTCGTCGCATCGACGCGATGGATAGCGGAGCAACTGAACCAGCCTTACGATCCGCGGATTTCCATGAAGAGCCGGTCGCCAAGGTCGATCCGCACGGGCGATTGGTAGATCCGAGCCGGGCGCGCTGGGCCTGGCGTTCTGAATGCAGGGCCGGTGGCGTGCAGGTCTCGTTCTCGTGGGCGAGGAGCTGTTGCCCCGTCGCAAGCCGCCTAGGCTCTCGGGCTACCATTGCTTGGGGTGATTGCCCGAAGACCGTGCGGCCGCTGCCGCATTGCGGGGCGAGCCGGCATTGAGCTGGCGACTTGCCAGGTCGCCCTCGTTGACTCTGTCAGGCAGCTGGTTGAGAGCTTGCTCGGATCAGCGAAGCGGCGCTGGCGAGTTCGAAGCCGATCGAGAGCCGTCGGCAAGCTAAGCGAACGAGATCCCTCGCTCGAAGAATGGCCGGCAGACAGGCCAGTCAGAGTCGCTTTCCATTCAGTTCTTCCGCTCGCGGCCGAGCGGAACGAGCGAGTCGGCGCGAGCCATGCGGGGCCTATGGCCGCCCATTCCTGAGAGTCTCGGAGTGCGCCGAGATCGACCTGTGATGTAGGTTCGGCTTCGAGCCGACGGCCGACAGGGACGGCAGATCGACCGATCCGACTCCGGCCGGTGCGGCGAAACAGGGTGGCCTTGTCGCGGAGTTGCGCACGGCGGTGGCCGCAGACCTTCATGCGGAATCCATGGGCGAGCTGGGGTTCGACGACCGCCGAGAGCTCGCCCGCGAGCTCACGCTTGTCACGCCTTAGACGTAGAGATGCAGACCTGTTGTCGGCGGGGGTCAGCCGCTCGACCCCCTGATAGAGCAGCAGGTCGACGCAATCGGTGCTTGATGCATTGTTCGGGCTGGGTCGCCTGCAGGCTCTCGTCGATGACGAACTGATCGAGAACATCGATGTGAATGGTTGCGACCAGGTGTGGGTCACTTATGCCGACGGATCCAAGGTGGAGATGGATCCGGTCGCGGAAAGCGACGAGGAGTTGGTCGAGCTGTTGAGGATGGCGGCAGCCCGGTTCGGACTGTCCGAACGGCGGTTCGATGTTGCGCACCCCGAGCTCGATCTTCGACTTCCTGACGGCAGCAGGCTTTCTGCACTCATGGCGGTCGTGGCGCGTCCAGCGGTATCCATTCGGCGCCACCGCTTTGTCGACCTGACGATCGAAGATCTGGTCGGTCTCGGGACCTTAACCGACGTAACTGCATCGTTTCTCGCTGCTGCCGTGCGTGCCAGGAAGAACATCGTGGTCGCGGGCGCAATGAACTCTGGGAAGACGACACTGATACGTGCTCTTGCATCGGAAATAACCGCCGCGTGAGCGGGTCGTCACGATCGAGCAGGCCTTCGAGCTGGGCCTCGACCATTTGGATTCGCGCCATCCGGATCTCGTTGCGCTCGAGGCGCGTGAAGCGAACATGGAGGGTGCGGGCGCGATCGGGATGGCGACTCTCGTCCGCAGGGCACTGCGGATGAACGCGGACCGGGTCATCGTCGGCGAGGTTCTCGGCGACGAAGTCATCCCGATGTTGAACGCGATGAGTCAGGGGCGGTCCGGCTCGATGTGCACGATTCATGCCGACTCGTCCGCCGGAGTGTTCCGTCGGCTGGCGTCTTACGCAGTGCAAGCGCCCGAGCATCTTCCTCTCGAAGCGACGACGTTGCTCGTGGCCGGGGCGGTTCACTTCGTCGTGTTCCTCGATGTGGGCACCCGCCAGGACGAGAAATCGCCGGCGGGTCGGGAGTCTGGTCAGCGGAACGTCGACTGCCGGCCGGCTCCGGCCGCAGTCTTCCGTCCGGTGCGACGCCGAAGGTTCGTCTCGTCGATTCGCGAGGTCGTGGATGCCGACGGCATGCAGGTCGTCTCGAACGAGGTATTCAAGCCCGGGCGGGATCGGTCAGCGGTGCCAGGTGCGCCACTCCGATCCGGCACACTCGATGAGATGGTTGGTTCACGGCTACGGGCCACGATTCGCGCCGGAGGACGCATCGTGGTGATGACGATCCTGGTAGTTTGCTGCGGGAGGGGATTTGGCGCTGGAATCATCGGGCTCCTCTCCTTCGTCGGCCTCATCGACGCGGGCAAGGCATAGCCCTCGGGGCCGGCAGACGCCCGATAGGTGGGCAGGCATGGCGTCTCTCTTCGGGCGTCCCGTCATGGCCGAGGCGGCTCGATTCTCGCGGCGATCCTTGCCGTTATGGTTGGGGCACTGACCAGATGGCCGGTAGCGGCGTTGCTTGCGGGCTGTGCAGGGATCGGCCTCCCTTCTCTTCTTCGCCTGACGCGCCGAAGCAACACGTAGGCAGAACCGAAGCGATAGCTCTTTGGACAGAGTTGTTGCGGGACACCCTCGCTGCCGCCTCGGGTCTATCGCAGTCGATTATGAGCACCGCCTCCGTAGCCCCTGACCCGATACGGGCGGAAGTGGAGGCGCTCTCGTTGCGCCTCTCGAACGGAATGTCCATTCCCGATGCCCTTCGGATGTTCGCCGACGAGGTCGCTGACCCGAGTGCGGACCTCGTCGTGTGCGCGCTGATGCTGGCGGCGACTGCCCGGGCCCAGCGCCTTGTGGACCTTCTTGGGGTTCGCTTGCGGACGCGATGCATGAAGAGGTGGCGATGAGCCTGAAGGTGGAGTCAGGCAGAGCGTCCGCACGAAGCGGGGTTCGCACAATCATCGTGTTCTCGTCGGTTTTGTGGCAATACTTGCATTGGTCGCTCACGCCTATCTGGCGCCATTTGGGTCTGCAGAGTGGTCAGCTTGCACTATTGGTTGTAGGGGTATTTGAGGGTGCTGGGATCACTCTCATGGTGCGTCTCGTTCGCGAACCGACTTCCGTCGAGACTTCTCCTAGGAACTGAGATGCTCGAGACTCAGGCATGACGGCGACGATCCTGCTCGGGATGGGTGCCGGGCTCGGAGTCCTTAGCCTCTACGCGGCTCTTCGGAGGCGTCCTCAAAATCTATCGCGAGCCTTGGAGTCCTCGACGTCGACCCGGGGGAGGAGTCCTTCGGAGAACCCCGCCGCGCTTACGCACGTGGATTCAACCGACGAGTGGTTCGTTCCCAGATGCGACGGTGGCTCGGCGCACGGGGATCGGATGCGATGGACCGTTTGCCCGCGTTCGGCAGCGCATTGCGTCTAGATCTGGCCTCTTCAGGATGGACTGCTGAAAATCTGACAGAACGATGCGTCCTGGCGAGCGTCGCCGGAGCGGTGTTGCCTTTTGCAGTTTGGGCGCTGTTGGTACTTCGTGGCACCGAGATGCCCCTCTTCCTTCCTGTGTGGGTAGGGCTTATCGGCGCCTCAGTTGGTGCGGCAATCCCGATCATCGGTCTGAAGCAGAAGGCGGAAACGAGAGCGGCGTCATGCGCGGCGAATGGTCGGGTGCTTCCTGGACCTGGTTGTTCTCGCGCTTGCGGGTGGTCTGGGAATAGAAGGTGCATTGCACGCGGCAGCCGCGATCGGCGACACAAGGGTGTCCCGCCAGCTTGTGAGATGTCTGGACGAGGCTCGCGATGCGGGGCGAACACCATGGGATGCACTTGAACGGCTGGGACAGCGAGATCGTCGTTCCCGAGCTCGTGGAGCTGTCACTTGCCGTGAGCCTTGCCGGAACCGAAGGGGCCCGGATCAAGTCCACTCTCGCCGCTAAGGCGGCGTCGATCAGGCGACACGAACTCGCTGACGCGGAGGCCGACGCGAACACCATCAGCGAACGACTCTTCATCCCCGGCGTACTGCTTTTGATCGGATTCATGGTCTTCATCGGCTACCCCGCTATTGCGCGGCTCAGTTCGGGGTTGTGAGTC
This sequence comes from uncultured Acidimicrobiales bacterium, assembly GCA_963801315.1. Classification (GTDB taxonomy): domain Bacteria; phylum Actinomycetota; class Acidimicrobiia; order Acidimicrobiales; family CAVXTF01; genus CAVXTF01. The sequence goes on from CAWDEI010000001.1 coordinate 379,653, forward strand.
ATGCCTAGCGCGGTGGGGCGAAGCTACGAATGAAGGCAAGAACGAGATCAAGGAGAACAGGATGAGCATGCAGCTTCAGTTACTTTGGATCTTCGCACGCGTCGCATTTCAATCGATCCGGTCACGCGACGAGCGGGGGAGCACGGTGGAGACCGTGATCCTTACTGCTCTCTTCGCAGCACTCGCGATATTGGTGGGGAGCATCATATGGGCCAAAGTGAATGCGAAGGCGCACTCGATCAACCTGAACTGATCCGGCCGCCAGTCCCTTGCTCCGGGTCATCGAGGTCTTATAGGTTCCCTCGTTTAAGTGAACACGGTAGTGCCGTAGTCGAAGTCGTAATCGTGCTGCCGGTGATGATGCTCGTGATCCTCTTGTCGGTCCAGGCGGCCGTGTGGGCCGAGGCGGCAGAGGTGGTTCAGGCCGCGGCAGCCGTCGGAAGCGAGACGGCCGCTGGTGCTGGTGGCTCCAGCGCCTCGGGAGCAGCCGCCACGGCGTCCTACCTGGCAATTCACGGAGGACATCTCGTCACAGGACCGTCGGTGCAGGTCGGCAACGTGCCTGGTGGGCTCGTTCAGGTTCGGGTAAATGGCTCGGCTATATCGATAATTCCCTTTCTTCACCTGAATGTGTCTGCGGTCAGAGTCGAGCCCGTTCAGGAATTTCGGGAGTCAGGTTGACCGTCCATTCCCGGGACCGGTCTGAGAGTGGCAGCGCCGCCGTGGAGGCCGTGGTGCTGACGTCCGTCGTCATGATCTTCGCGCTCCTGGCGATTGCGCTTGGTCGTTACGAGGCGACTCGAGCTCAGGTGATAGGCGCTGCGCGCGCGCTGCGGCTGAGGCTGCCGCAGTCGTCCCGTCGGCAACCCAGGCGCCATCGGCAGCGAGTGCCGCTGCGATACCCGAGCTCACGGGGAACGGTGCTTCCTGCAAGCGCAGCACCGTAAGCACCGACACATGGCGTTTCGCCCCCGGCAGCAATGTGAGTGTCACGGTGACCTGCACGGTCGAGCTCTCCGATCTCGGTGTCCCGGGGCTGCCAGGCGAGGCAACTGTCGTGGTCACGCAAGTTGCACCGATCGATCCTTACAGAGCGGTGTCGTGACCCTTTCGTCTGCCGGCGCGCGCCGTTGTTTGCGCGACGAGACCGGGATGCTCACCGCATTTGTGGCGGTGCTCGTTGTTGCGTTGCTCGCAGTCGTGGGGTTGGCCGTCGACACGGGTCGGGCGATCTCGTCACAACGTGTACTGGCCGACGAAGCCGGGCAGGCAGCCCGCGCTGGCGCTGGTCGCCTGTCGTTGAACGCACTTCGCGACGGACGCATTTCAATCGACGATGGGGCTGCAGTCCTGGCAGCCGAGCAGTACATGGAGCTCAGTGGACATCCCGGAACAGCGTGGGTGCACGATGGCACTGTCAGTGTTCGGGCTGTCGAAGAAGTACCGACGACGATCTTGGGCATTGTCGGTGTCCGCACGATAACCGTCAATGCGACCGCTAGCGCGTCGGACGTGATCGGTCTCGCGGGTGGAGCGGGCTCATGAAACGACGACACAGCCAGACACGACTAGGTCCTGGTGGTCCTTCGGCGGCAGGGACGTTCGGTTCTCTTGCAGGGTTGCTCGCCTTGGCCATCGGCGTTCCAGTCCTCCTGGTTGCGGAGCGGGCGGGTTCGCCCTTTGCGTTGGTGGGGGACCTGTTCACTCATCCCTCGTCAGTGCTTCACTCGCTCGGCCATCCGGTGACCGACGGAATCGTCCTCCGGGCGGTCCTGCTCGTGGCTTGGGTGACGTGGGCCTGGCTGGTTGCATGCGTAATCACCGAGGTAGTCGCACGCCTACGGGGAACGCCGACCTCGAGGCTTCCGGCGAGCCGCCACGTTCAGGCGCTGGTGGCTTTGGTCGTCGGTGCTTCTTTGGCTTTGCTGCCATTTGCCAAGGGATATGCACCGATGCGCATTGCAGGGGCACCTACCGGACCGCGGGCAGAACAAATCCTGACTCTTGTCGACGATGTGACCCCTGGCGCGAAACGCGGCACCGGACCTCGACAGCTCAGGCGTTCGCGCCACAGCATCGAAGATGGGCGTCGGATCCCCCGCCGCAGTAGCCGAAGGGGAGCGCACTTATACGGTCCGAGCGGGTGACACGCTCTGGTCCATCGCACAACGCGAGCTCGGCTCACCCTTTCGCTGGAGAGAGATAGCTGCGTTGAACCAGGGACGTCCGCAAGCCGACGGGATGTCGCTGGTCAACGCAGGATGGATCCTACCCGGATGGGTTTTGGAGCTTCCTCTGGGTGCGACCAGGTCCGGCGTCGGATCTGTTCACGTGGCGAGCGCCATGGCTCGACCGCCGTCCTTACCGGCTGATCGGTCCGCCCGCCGATCAACGGATCAATCTGTCGTCCCTTCCACGAGCATCGGTGGACACGCGATTCGGATGCCAGCGGCCGAAGTGTCAACCGACGCGGTCGCCGGGGGTGAGTTGACGGGAAGTGGCGCTACCGGGCACGAGCCCCGTCGAGGGGACTCAGACCCCGAGCAGTCGGCAGCCGGTGCCGGAGACCGGGAGAGCATTCCAGTCGCACCATTCGGATACGGATTGCTCGGTGCGGGGGTCGTGATGGTGATCAACCGTTTGCGCAGGGCACAACAGCGTCACCGGCCGTCGGGTTTGCGCATCGCTCTTCCTGACAAGGATCTGGCCGATGCCGAGCAACGTCTGCGTTCCTCCGCCGACCACGACGCTGCGGCCTGGGTGGACGCAGCGCTCCGAACTCTGGCGGCCGCTTGCCGAAGCCAGAGCCGTACTGCCCCACGCGTGGTGGCTGTCCGGGTGACGGATCAGGCCACGGAGCTCATTCTGGGTGGCTCGTCGAATCCGGATCCTGTTGCGCCCTTCGAACGAAGACATAATGAGTCGTCGTGGTTCCTTCCCCGGCGAACTGATCTGCTCGACGACGCGCGCGCGGATCCTTGGGTCGCCGGAATGGATGTCGGGTCGCCCGGTCTGGTCACGCTCGGGAGAGGGCCCCAGGGCCTCTTGCTCGTCGACGTCGAGCAGGCAGGCAGCATTGATGTGCTCGGTGATGACGCCGACGATGTTCTCAGAGCGATGGCGATCGAGCTCGCTGACCTCCAGTTGGTCGGAGCAGGTCAACGTGGTCCTGGTGGGTATGGATCGCGTCTCGGACTGCCGCCACCCACGCGATCCGACTCTCAATGTCCTCGACCGTGTCCGCGAAGCGGCGGATCTCGTAGAGGTGCTACCGGAGCTACGACATGTCACGACCGAGCGATCCGTGATGCTCGACGCGGTAGGCCTCGAGCGGACTTCTGAGGCGCGACTCGCCGTGAGCGGCGACGGATGGGACATCACCGTCGTCTTCTGCTCGTCCAGAGCGGTGACCGCAAACACAAAGGCCCTTGCCGAGCTTCTGTCGCTCGCCGGAGATGGTGCTCACGGTTTGGCCACGGTGTGCGCTGCGAGCATCGCGGGTACCAATTGGCTGGTTGAAACGGGAAGAGGTCCCGTGACCTTTCGGCTAGCCGGCGGTAGTGAGGCGACGGTCTGGCCTCAAACGCTCGACGACGATGCCGGGGGACAGATAGCCAAACTCGTCGACGTGGCGAGACAACTCGATGGCGTGGACGTATCAACGCCGCCGTACGACAAGATCGAGCCGCGCCCCGCGGGCTCAGAACTGGTTGACGACGAACCGCCGCCTGCCATAGAGATTCTCGTACTCGGGCCGGTCGAGGTTGTTGGCGCAGCGCGGCCGTTCACCCGCGCGTGGTCTCTCGAGCTGGTCGTGTATCTGGCGATGCACCCCGGCGGCGCTACCAGCGACCAGTGGGCCACCCATCTGTGGCCGAACAGATCCATGGCTCAAGCGAGCCTTCACTCGACAGCTTCAGCGGCGCGACGTGCGCTTGGAAGTACGGCGACCGGAGAGGATCATCTGCCCAGATCGCACGGCAGGCTTGCTCTGGGTCCGGGAGTAGCCACTGATTGGGATCGCTTCTGCCGTCTTTCATCGTCGCCGGATCCAGCTTCTTGGAGACGGGCTCTCGAATTGATCCGGGGACTTCCGTTCGAAGGGCTCCGGTCGACCGACTGGGCAGTGTTCAGTCACGTGCAGGCCAACATCGAGTCGTTGGTCGTGGACGTATCGGTTAGGCGGGCGGAGTACTGCATGTACGACGCGGATCCGGCGGGGGCCGAGTGGTCGGCTCGTCAAGGGCTCTTGGTGAGTCCGTACGACGAGAGGCTGCACCGACTGCTAATGAGGGCTGCAGACCTCGCCGGGAACCCTGCAGGCGTCGAAGCCGTGATGGCTGAGCTCCTCCAACTCGTGGGCGGCGAGGTCGAGCCTTACGATTCCGTGCACCCAGAGACGCTCGAGCTCTACCGCTCTCTTTCCAGGCGGCATGTTTCTGCCCGTCAGCGCTAAGTTCCGTGCAACGGATCCGAGTCCGCTGAAGCCGATGAGCTGTGACCGGCCGGATCGTCTGAATCACTATGGCTACTTACGTTCTTCTCCACGGTGCCGGGTCGGACTCGTGGTATTGGCACCTGGTGGTCCCGCGGCTACGTGCTCTCGGTCACGACGTCGTTCCCGTCGACCTGCCGTGTGACGACGACGACGCGGGCCTCGCCGAGTACGCGGATGCGGTGGTCGAAATGGTCGGTGGCCGGCACGACGTGATCCTCGTCGCTCAGTCTCTGGCCGGGTTCACGGCCCCGATGGTCTGCGACCGATTGGACGTGATCCTGATCGTACTGGTGGCCGCCATGACCCCGAGACCGGGCGAGTCGCCGGGGGAGTGGTGGACCAATACGGGACATGTATTCCCCGAGCCGTTCGACCCGGAAGTGATCTTCGCCCACGACCTATCACCCGAGTTGGCTCAGGCGTCGCTGGCACACGTCCGCGTGCAGTCTGTCACCCCGTTCGAGAAGCCGTGGCCGCTGCAAGCATGGCCGGACGTACCAACACGGTTCCTGCTCTGTCGCGACGACCGGTTCTTCCCTGCCGATTTTCAACGGCGCGTCGTTCCCGAGAGGCTCGGGATAGTTCCCGACGAGATGGATGGCGGCCACCTACCTGCCCTTGCTCACCCTGAGGAGCTCGTCGCGCGCCTCGAGGTCTACGCGTCGGAGCTCCGACGATCTCCTCCTGAGCCGGGGGGACGACCACCGATTCGCGGATCTAGTTAGTCGGCGAGCAAGGTCGAAGACCCGAGTACGACTGAAAAATCTGCGTCTAGCGAAGTCTTTGCAAGCTCCGCGGCGAAGTCGCCCTCCGAGGATCTACTCGCTGCCCGCACCGAGCGGCGGCTTGAGGAGGAGCTGACCGATGATCAACACGACCATGGCGGGGAATCTGACCCGTGACCCGGAGATCCGTTACACGCGTGAGGGCCAGCCAACTGCGTCTTTCGGTTTGGCGGTCAACAGACGCTGGCAGCCCCGGGGAAGCGACGAATGGGAAGAGTCGACGTCGTTCTTCGACGTGGTTTGCTGGCGTGACCTGGCGGAGAACGTCGCGTTGAGTCTGGTGAAAGGCTCACGTGTAGTAGTGACGGGTCGGCTCGAGCAGCGTACGTGGGAGACCGAGGACGGCGACCGTCGCAGCCGCGTGGAGCTGGTCGCCGAGGACGTGGGCGCGTCGCTGCGGTTCGCTACCGCAGAGATCACCCGCACCGAACGTCGGAACCCGGCCCAGACCGACTCGCCGGGGAGCTCCGACCCGGCGGATGAGGCCGAGGTGATCGGGGCCGACGCCTGATCGGCTCGACTCGGGATCGACGGTATTCCCCCCCGCCGTCGGTCCCGAGTTGCCGGTCACGCCAGGATTTCATCGCCGAAAGGGCTCAGCAAGGGTCCATCAGAACCTACGAGTTCGAAGGAGAACTTGAAATGTTGCGCGGTCTCGAAGATCGACCACAGACCGATCACGCCGTCTTGGTGCATTTCACACCTGCGATCGTTCTCACCAAAGACGAGGTCTTCGAAGCTTGCGCCGGACTCGCGGACTTAGAGCGGTTGCTACAGGCGATTGGCCATGCTCGAGAGGCCTCGTGGGTCGAAACGCTCTTCGAGCGACTCGAAGAGCGTCTCGCGGCGCAATGGCCGGACGATCAGGTTCCTTCGCCAGCCTTCTCCGGCTCGAAGTCGAGCGACAGCGAGTTGACGCAGTAGCGAAGGCCCGTCGGGTTCGGCCCGTCCGGGAAGACGTGTCCGAGGTGGCCTCCGCAGCGTGCGCAGGTGATCTCGGTTCGAATCATCCCGTGGCTGTTGTCGGGGTGCTCTTCGATGATTCCGTCTTCGGCGGCACGCGTGAAGCTCGGCCAACCCGATCCCGATTCGAACTTGTCGTCCGACCGGAACAAGGCTGCTCCGCACGCGGCGCAGCGGAACAATCCCGGGTCGTGAACGTCGAGCAGGGCGCCGCTCCACGCCGGCTCCGTTCCCTTCTCCCTGAGAACGTGTATCGCTCAGGAGAGAGCTCCGCCTTCCATTCCTTTTCGGTCTTCTCGATCTCTGGGCTCACTTGACCAACCTATGTGTCTGCGAGGCTCTTTTGCCCGCGTCGAATTGAACGCAGATGTATACGCGGATGTTCCCCAATTCTCAATTTCAAAACCAAAAGTCGGGGTCCTCCAAGCCATGACCGCGATCCCGGCCCCAGCCACCCACCCGCCGTCGCCACCCGACGACGTTTGGTAACGTTCCGCCGCCTCCATGGACCTGCGTGACACCGCCGAGGACGCCGCCTTCCGCGAAGAGGTCCGCACCTGGATCGCCGAGAATCGCGTCGGGGAGTTCGCTCGTGCGGGCGACATCGGCGGCCCCGGACGGGAGCACGAGGGGTTCGAGGTCCGGCTCGCCTGGGAGCAGGTGCTCGGCGAAGCCGGCTGGACCTGCCTCGGATGGCCGACCGACTGGGGCGGCAGGGGAGCAACGATCGCCCAGCAGGTGATCTGGAACGAGGAGTACGTGCGCGCCTCGTGCCCGGCTCGTGTCGGGGTGTTCGGAGAGGGCTTGCTCGGCCCGACCCTCATCGCCTACGGGACCCAGGAGCAGAAGAAGCGCTTCCTCGAGCCGATCCGGCTGGGGCGCGAGCTCTGGTGCCAGGGCTACTCCGAGCCCGACGCCGGGTCGGACCTTGCCAACGTCCGGACATCTGCGGTTCTCGACGGGGACGAGTGGGTGGTCACGGGCCAGAAGGTGTGGACCTCGCTTGCCCAATGGGCCGACTGGTGCTTCGTCCTCGCCCGCACGGACCGGGAGCAGAAACGCCACAAGGGGCTGTCGTACCTGCTGGTCCCGATGCGCCAAGCCGGCGTCCAGTTGCGCCCGATCACACAGCTCACCGGAACGTCCGAGTTCAACGAGGTCTTCTTCGACGAGGCGCGTACCTCGGCGGACATGGTGGTGGGCGAAGTGGGTGATGGATGGAGAGTGGCCCTCGCAACGCTCGCATTCGAGCGCGGGGTCGCGCTGCTCGGTCACCAGGTCAGGTTCAGCCGCGAGCTCGACGAGGTGATAGAAGTCGCGCGTGCCCGTGGAGCGAACGTCGATCCGGTCATGCGCCAGCGCATCGCCAACGCTTGGATCACCCTTTCCATTCTGCGGATGAACACGTTGCGCTCTCTGCAGGGAATCGAAGGACCGCTTTCGACTCCGGAGGCGTCCATATCCAAGCTGTTCTGGAGTACCTGGCACAGGGATCTCGGAGAACTGGCGATGGACGTAACAGGGCTCGACGCGACAGTATCGCCGGCATTGCCTTACGAATTGTCCGAGCTGCAGCGACTGTTCCTCTTCAGCCGTGCGGACACGATCTACGGAGGATCGAACGAGATCCAGCGGAACATCGTCGCCGAGCGCGTTCTCGGACTTCCGCCTGAGCCGAAGGGGACACCTGACCGTGACCGAGCCGCCCGCCACTCCAACTTCCGCGGAAACATCAGCCGCAACTCCAGGTGCACCCCCCGGCCACGGGCTTCTTGTCGACAAGGTCGTCGTGGTCACGGCGGCTGCGGGAACGGGGATCGGATTCGCGACAGCGGAGCGGTGCCTGCGGGAAGGGGCGACCGTCGTCGTCTCCGACACTCACGAGCGCCGTCTCGGCGAGGCTGCAGATCGCCTGTCCGAGATATCGCGGTCAGCCGACCCTTGGCGTTGCGATGCGACGTCACTGTCGAGCAGGACGTGCGCAACCTCTACGGGGCGGTGGTCAGCCGAGTACGGGCGAATCGACGTGGCGGTCAACAACGCTGGTCTCGGCGGTACCGCGAACATCGTCGAGATGTCCGACGAGCAATGGTCCTCGGTCCTCGACATCACGCTCACCGGGACATTCCGCTGCACGAGGGCGGTTCTCGCCCACATGTACGAGCGCCGCAGCGGCGTGGTCGTGAACAACGCGTCGGTGCTCGGGTGGCGTGCGCAGGCCGGGCAGGCCCACTATGCGGCCGCCAAGGCGGGAGTGATGGCGCTCACGCGCTGCGCTGCGGCAGAGGCCGTGGCCTACGGAGTCCGTGTGAATGCGGTGTCGCCGAGCCTGGCGATGCACCCTTTCCTCAACCGGGTCATATCAGAGGAGGAGCTCGAGGTGCTGCGGAGCAGGGAGCTGTTCGGCCGCTCCGCCGAGACCTGGGAGGTCGCAAATGTCATCGTGTTCCTGGCGAGCGAGTATTCGTCCTACATGAGCGGTGAGATCGTCTCGGTCTCGAGCCAGCACCCGTGAGGCCGGCGCCCGTGACGACGGACGCCGTGAGAACGAAGTACCCCGAGAGCTAGGAGGAGATGATGCGAGCCCGCGTCTTCGTCGAACCGCAGATGGGCGCCACCTACGAGCAGCAGCTCGAGGTGGCACGCACCGCCGAGAGAACCGGCTTCGACGCCTTCTTCCGCTCGGACCATTTCCTGACGATGGGTGGCGACGGGCTTCCGGGGCCGACCGATTCGTGGGTAACCCTTGCGGGGCTCGCCCGTGAGACCACGAACATCAAGCTCGGCACACTGCTCACCTCGGCGACGTTCCGGCTGCCCGGGCTCCTCGCGGTCTCGGTCGCCGAGGTGGACGCCATGAGCGGGGGCCGCGCCGAGCTCGGGCTCGGTGCCGGATGGTTCGAAGCCGAGCACACCGCCTACGGCGTGCCGTTTCCTTCCACGAAGGAGCGGTTCGAGCGGCTCGGTGAACAGCTCGAGATCATCACGGGACTGTGGACGACCCCCGTCGGCGCGACGTTCTCGTTCGACGGGACGTCACTACCAACTGAAAGACAGCCCGGCACTCCCGAAGCCCGTGCAGTCGCCACACCCGCCGGTGATCGTCGGCGGACTCGGTCCGAAGCGGACACCGGACCTGGCTGCCCGGTTCGCGAGCGAGTACAACGCTCCGTTCGTTCAGCCCGCCGACGCGTCCAAGCAATTCGGGCTCGTTCGCGAGGCGTGCGAACGAGCAGGCAGGAGCCCGAACGAGCTCACCTACTCGGTCGCGACGACCATCTGTTGTGGGACCGACGACGCGGAGCTTGAACGGCGCGCCGCCAAGACCGGCCAGTCGCTCGAGAATCTCCGTGCGTATGCGACGGCGGGCACACCTCAAGAGGTCGTCGACCGCCTGGCCGAGTTCTCGAACGCCGGCGCAGAGGTCGTCTACCTGCAGGTTCTCGACATGGAGGACCTCGACCACATCCGACTGCTCGGTGAGGACGTGCTCCCGCACACCTATTGAACCGCCCGGCCCCGACTCGGCCCCGGCCCTCGACCCGACTCGGCCCGGCCTTGACCGACACGGACCCGGCCCTTGACCCGCCCGCGCGGCGCCACTACCCTGACGGCGTGTCAGAAACCGGGGGTGCGGCACCGCACGGCCGAGCCGGCCAACACGGCCAACAGGGCCAACACGGCCAACACGGCCAACAGGCCAAGAAGCCCGCACGAGGCCGACCCCCGGGTGACCTGAGGTGGGGCACGATCCCTGGTCTCGTGGCGGACGCGGCCGAACGGTTCGGCGAGCAGCGAAGCCCTGGTCGACGGCGAATCTGCGCCTCAGCTTCTCCGAACTGGCTGGGCGAGCGCTCGAGGTCACGAAGGCGGCGATCGCAATAGGCATCGAGCCGGGGGACAGGGTCGGGATCTGGGCGCCGAACTCGGCCGCGTGGGTCGATAGCGGCTCTCGGGATCGTCGGTGCCGGGGCGGTCCTCGTGCCGGTGAACACCCGGTTCAAGGGTGGAGAGGCTGCTCACATCCTGCGCTCCTCGAGCGCCAGGGTGCTGTTCACGGTGAAGAGCTTCCTCGGAAGCGACTACCCCGACGATGCTCGAGGCGAGGACCTTCCGGATCTCGAGACGGATCGTCCTTCTGAACGACCTGCCCACGAGGCGCCAACGGAGCGATCCGGAAGCGGACACCTCCGAGATCCACGAGTGCCGACGAGGTGCCCGTATACGGGTGGCACGAGTTTCTTGCCGCGGAGGATGGTGTCGTCGAGGCGCCTGACCGCGGTGGCAGGGTCGCTGCGTGAGCGGGTCATCGGCCGAGGCGCGCTGGCGGAGCGTCGGGCCAGACGACCTGTCGGACCTGATGTTCACCTCGGGGACCACGGGAAGCCCGAAGGGCGCGATGACGACCCACGCCCAGTGCCTGCGGACCTTCGCGACGTGGGCGCACGATCGTCGGCCTGAAAGAGGGTGACCGGTACCTCGTCGTGAACCCCTTCTTCCACACTTTCGGCTACAAGGCGGGGATCCTCGCCTGCCTGATGCAGGGAGCGACGCTCGTCCCGGTCGACGTCTTCGACGTGGACAGGGTGCTCGCGATCGTGGCGTCGGAGAGGATCTCGGTGGTACCGGGGCCGCCGACTCTGTACCAGTCGATCCTCGAGCGACGAGACCGCGACCGAGACCGAGACCGCGACGACCTGTCGACGCTGCGGCTCGCCGTGACGGGGGCAGCCGTCGTGCCGGTGGAGCTCGTGAAGCGGATGGGATGCGGAGCTCGGATTCGAGACGGTGCTCACGGCCTACGGCCTCACCGAGTCGACCGGCGTCGTCACGATGTGCAGGCGGGCCGACACGCCCGAGGTGATCGCATCGACCTCGGGACGTGCGATCCCGGGCCTCGAGGTGCGCGTCGGTCGACGCCGAGCGCGCACGAGGTGCCACGCGGTGAGCCGGGCGAGGTGGTGGTCCGCGGCTACACGGTCATCTCCGGGTATTTCGGCAATCCCGAAGCGACCGCCGAGGCCATCGACGAAGACGGTTGGCTGCACACGGGCGACGTTGGCGTCATGGACGACGACGGCAACCTGCGGATCACCGACCGGACCAAGGACATGTACGTGGTCGGGGGGTTCAACGCCTACCCGGCGGAGGTCGAGGGCATGCTGGGGCCCATCCCGGGGTGAGCCAGGTGGCGGTCGTCGGGGTCCCCGACGACAGGTTGGGCGAGGTGGGATGCGCGTTCGTGGTGCCGCGGCCCGAAGTGGACACGGCGCTGTTGGGTGAGCAGATAATCGCCTGGGCCAAAGACGAGATGGCGAACTACAAGGTCCCGCGCAAGGTGAAGATCGTGGATGCGCTTCCGCTCAACGCGAGCGGCAAGGTACTGAAGACCGAGCTCAGGAAGCTGGCGAGCGACGACGCCACAGGCGATCCGGCCGCTAGAACGCCTGAGCCCGACAGGAGGTAGAGCCACAGATGCGAGGCATCGTTTTCACCGGCAGCGATGCCGAGGTCACCGACGAGCTGACGGTGCGCGATCCGGGGCGCGGCGAGGTGCTCGTCGCCGTCCAGGCGGCCGGGGTGTGCCATTCGGACCTGTCGGTGATCGACGGCACGATCCCGTGGAAGCCCCCTTCTGTCCTCGGCCACGAGGGTGCAGGGATCGTGGAAGCGGTAGGCCCCGGGGTCACGAGCGTCGAGCCCGGCGACCATGTCGTGGTTACGACCCTCGCCAGCTGCGGGCGTTGCAGGGCCTGCACGACCGGGCATCCGACATGGTGCATCCGCAGCCTCGGCAACGTGTCGACGCCGTTCGAGTTCGCGGGGGAGCCGGCGTCCAACTTCGCGGCGACTTCGGTGTTCGTGGAGCGGACGGTCGTTACCGAGATTCAGACGGTCAAGATCTCGCGCGAGGTCCCGTTCACGTCGGCGTGCCTTATCGGCTGCGGAGTGCTCACCGGAGTCGGCGCGGTGCTCAACCGTGCGAAGGTCGCGCCGGGCGACACCGCCGCGGTGTTCGGAGTCGGCGGCGTCGGGCTGAACGTGATCCAGGGGCTGCGGCTCTCGAACGCGAGCCGGATCATCGCCGTCGACACCGTCGCGGACAAGGAGCAGCTCGCAAGGCAGTTCGGTGCGACCGACTTCGTCGACGCGTCGACGACCGACGCGGCGCAACAGATCCGGAGCATCGTCCCTCACGCGCCGAACAGCATTCCGGGAGCGTTCGGGCCCGGGAGGGGTCACATGGGCGTTCGACTGTGTGGGGCACACGTCGGTGCTCAGGAGCGCGCTCGATGCGTTGGACTGGGGCGGGACGGCGCTCGCAATCGGCATACCGCCGCGCGGTAGCGAGGTGTCGGTGGACGTGAACGCCCTGGCGTATGTCGACCGGACGCTCATGGGGTGCCGCTACGGGTCGTCACGCCCGCAACACGACGTCGCGCTGATGGTCGAGCTGTATCTGGAAGGTCGCCTCATGCTCGACGAGCTCGTCACCGAGACCCGGCCGCTCGAGGAGTTCAAGGCGATCGTGGACGCCATGCACCACGGGCGCCTGGCTCGGGGTGTGCTCATCGTCGCGTGAGCCCTCGAGGCCAACGCGAGCGCGACGACCGTCGTGGGCGTGCTGCGCGCCACCGCAGAGGCGGCAGCGGACGGCTGAGGCGTACGTCGAGTACGACGCGACACGACGGGTCCCGGCGCGCGCCTGACGTTCGGCGGGCTCGATGCGGCCGCCGACTCGGTCGCGTGCGCTGCTTGCAGACAGGGGAGTGACGAAGGGCGACATCGTTGCGCTGCTGCTGCCGTCGTCGATCGACTACGCGGCGTGCTACCACGGCGCCCTGCGCCTCGGGGCCGTCACGAGCGGGGTGAACCCGAGGCTCGGTGACAGGGAGCGGACGTCGATCTTCGAGCGGCTCGGCGCCCACGGTGACAGTCTGTCCCGGCTCCGAGCCGGCATCTGCGAGGCAGCTGGGGTCACGTCGTCGACCGCGCCGAGGTGACTGCGGCCGTGTCGGAGGCTGCCGCCGGGCGGGGCGCGTCCGCCGCCGGCTCTCCCGAGGCTCGATCCGTCGGATCCGGTCGCGATCGTCTGGACGGGCGGATCGACGGGCATCCCGAAAGGGGCGCTGTTCGACCACGACAACCTGCGTGCGGTCGCGGCGGGGACCGACGTGTTGTCGAGCCAAGGCGACCGGCGCCTGTCGCCCCTTCCGTTCGCGCATGTCGGCTACATGACGAGGGCGTGGGACGAGATCTCCAAGATGATCGCGACGGTGATCACCCCGACTCCGTGGAGCGCCGGTACCACCATCGGGCTCATCGAGTCCGAGGCGGTGACAGTCGGCCAGGGGGTCCCCACCCAGTGGGCGCTGGTCCTCGCCCATCCGGAGCTCGAGGGAGCGGACCTGTCGAGCCTGCGCGTCGCGGGGACGGGCGCGGCGCGGGTCCCCCCTGAGCTCGTGCGGGCCATGCGCGAGCGCTTAGGGTGCCCGGTCGTGGTCCGCTACACGTCCACCGAGACATCGCTCGGCACCGGAACGCGACCCACCGACCCAGACGACGTCGTGGCGACCACGGTGGGAAGGCCCGTCCCAGGGGTGGAGCTCGAGCTCGTGGACGACGCAGGACGAGCCGTGCCGACCGGAGAGGTCGGGAGCGTCAGGATGCGGTCCGCCGCCGGCATGCGCTTCTACGTGAGCCGCGGCACCCGGAGCGACGAGCAGGCCACCAAGGCAGTGGTCGACCCGGAGGGCTGGATCTCGACTGGCGACCTCGGGCGGATGGGGCCCGACGGCAACCTGCGACTGGTGGGCCGCTCGGTGGAGATGCTGATCCGCGGCGGATACAACGTCTACCCGTCGGAGGTGGAGGCAGTGCTCGGGAGCCATCCGGGCGTCGGCCAGGTGGCGGTGGTGGGAGCTCCAGACCCAGTGCTCGGCGAGATAGTCGTCGCGTTCGTGGTTCCGGCCTTCGACGCCGACGGGTCTGCGAGGCGGCCTACCCTTGAAGAGCTGCGGGCCCACTGCCGTGCGTCGCTCGCGGACTACAAGGCGCCGGACCGCTTGGAGCTGCTCGCCGATCTGCCGGTGACCCCGTTGGGGAAGATCGATGCGAGGGCCCTGGCGGCCCTAGCGATGGCACATCACGAGACCGAAGGAGCCAGTGCATGACTACGGAGACGACCGGGGACGCGAAGACGACGGACGCGGAGACGACGGACGCGGAGACGACGGAAAAGCGCGCACCTCGCGAGCACGTGGTCGTCGCGGCGGCCGACCCGGTCAAGGTCGGCTCGATGCTTCTCACGCTCGTGGAACCGCACAAGGGCCACGAGGTCGCGTACAACCGTTGGTACGAGCGGGACCACTTCTATTCGGGCTGCATGATCGGCCCGTGGCAATTCGCGGGCAAGCGGTTCGTCGCGACGGCCGACTTGAAGAAGCTGCGCGATCCCGATCCCTCGGTCATCACGGGGTCTGCCGAAAGGGGCTCGTACGTTGCCGTCTACTGGGTGCTCGACGGCCACCACGACGACTGGAACCTGTGGGCCGTCGACCAGGTGCGCGCGCTGCACAAGCAGGGCCGCATGTTCGACGAGCGCGACCACGTCCACACCCTCCTCTACAAGTACCGCTTCGAGGTGGGGCGCGAAGCCGACCCGGTGCCGGCGGAGCTCGCGCTCGATCACCCCTACAAGGGCATGGTCGCCATGTGGGTCGACGCGCCGAAAGACGTGCCCGAGGAGATCGCACGCGACGAGCTCGAGGTGAGGCTCCGCGACGAGCACCTGCCCGCCGTGCTCCCCGGTTCGCCTGCGGGGCTCGTCATCGGATGGGAGCCGCTCCCGCTCCAGGTGGATGTCCCCGGCGTCGCGCGATCCGAGTCGCTCGATCGCCGGTTGCTGCTGTTGTGGTTCCTCGACGAGGCTCCGGCCGGTGCTCTGGCAGCGACCGTGGGCAAGGCACGCGAGCGGATCGAGAAAGCGGGCCACGGCACGGTCATCGCCGCGCTTCCGTTCATCCCGACCATTCCCGGCACCGACACCTACACCGACCAGCTCTGGCCACAGTGACAGAGACAGCGTGAGAGATACAGACATGAGCGATCTTGTGGACAACATCGCCGAACGTGCCGCGAAGCGGGGCTGGGTCATCGCCCCCACGTTGTGGGAGCTGATCGAAAGGCGCACCGGCGCGACGCCCGATGCGCTGATGTCGATCGACGAGAACGGACGGTCCCTCACGTTCGGCGCTTACAGCGAACAGTGCCTGAGGGTTGCGGCCGCCCTTCACTCGCGATTCGACGTCGGCGAGGCGACGCCGGTGAGCTGGTCCCTTCCGACCTGGCTCGAGTCCCTCGTGCTCGTGGGCGCGCTCGGCCGCCTGTCGGCGCGCCAGAACCCGATAATCCCGATCTACCGTGAGCGCGAGGTCGGGTTCGCCACTGCGCAGACGGGGGCGAAGCTGATCATCGTCCCCTCCGTCTGGCGCGGATTCGACTACGCCGCCATGGCCGGTGCGATCGCGTCGGACCGGCCCGGTACGAGCGTCCTCGTCTGCGACCGCGAGCTCCCCGAAAGCGGCCCGCACGGCGAATCGACCCTTCCCCCGCCGCCGCCGCTTCCCGACAAGGCTGCCGACGCCCCGGTGCGTTGGGTCTTCTACACGTCCGGCACGACGGCCGACCCGAAGGGTGCTCAGCACACCGACCTGACGGTCCTCGCTTCAGCGCTCGCGATGAGCGAATGCCTCGACGTCGTCCCCGAGGATGTCTCGGGCCTCGTCTTCCCGTTCACGCACATCGGGGGCATCGGCTGGCTCATGGCGGCGCTGATCGCGGGATGCCGGGTCGTGATAACCGAGGGGTTCGACGCCGCCGCGACACCTGGTCTGCTGGCGAAGAACGACGTCACCCTGGCGGGCTCCGGCACGCCGTTCCACATGGCGTACCTCGCCGCCCAGCGGGCGGCACCAGAACGCCGGCTGTTCCCGAACGTGCGCGCCTTCCCCGGAGGCGGAGCGCCGAAGCCGCCTCAGCTCCATCACGACCTGACTGCCGAGCTCGGCGGCGTGGGAATCGTGTCGGGCTACGGGCTGACAGAGGCACCGATCGTCTGCATGGCGACATGTAGCGACCCCGACGACAAGCTCGCCGACACCGAGGGAAGGGCGACCCCGGGTGTCACCTTCAAGGTCGTGGCGCTCGACGGAAGCACGGCGGGCCCAGGGACGGAAGGGGAGTTGAGGGTGAAGGGCCCCCAGGTCATGCGCGGATATCTCGACTCGACTCTCGATGCGGATGCGTTCGACGAAGAGGGTTTCTTCCGAACCGGTGACCTGGGTGTGCTCGACGACGAAGGGTACGTGGTGGTGACGGGGCGGCTGAAAGACGTCATCATCCGGCACGGCGAGAACATCTCTGCAAAAGAGGTCGAGGATCTCGTCTACCAGCACCCTTCCGTGGCGGACGTCGCGGTGGTCGGACTTCCCGACCCCCGCACCGGCGAGCGCGCGTGCGCGGTCGTATCGCTGCGTCCCGATATGGAGCCTCTGGAGCTGGCGGACCTCAGAGCATTTCTCGAAGAAAAGGGCTTGCGGCGACAGGCCGTTCCAGAGCAGCTCGAGATCGTGGAAGCAGTGCCGAGAAACCCGGCAGGAAAGATCCTGAAGCACAAGTTGCGCGAGCAGCTCTTGTCGAAACCACAGGTCGAAGGGAGACAGACGTGAACGCCGAGCGCGCAACGGCGCCGCCGCCTCGCAGGTTCGAGGGAAAGGTCGCTCTCGTCACGGGCGTGGGATCCGGGATCGGGAAGGCGACCGCGATGCGGCTCGCCGCCGAGGGGGCGGCGGTCGCCTGTCTCGACATATCAGAGAAGGGGCTCGAAGAGACCGTCGATGCACTCTCGGCAATTGGCGCGAAGGTCGTCGGTGCGCAATGCGACGTTTCCGACGAGGCCTCGGTCGACGAAGCGGTGAAGCAGGCCGCGTCGCTCGGTCGTTTCGAGGTCGTCGCGAACGTCGCCGGGATCGGGGGGTTCCACCACGCGCACGAGGTCCCCGTCGCGACATGGCAGAAGATGATCGGGGTGAACCTGACGGGGACCTTCCTCGTCACGAGGGCGGCCCTGCCGGCTCTGTTGGACGGCGGTGGCTCGATAGTGAACGTCGCGTCGACCGCCGGGCTTATCGGATCGGCGTACTCGGCCGCCTACTGCGCATCCAAAGGCGGCGTCGTAATGCTCACCAAGGCTCTTGCCGTCGAGTACGCGGACAAGGGCGTCCGCGTCAACGCGGTTGCCCCCGGTGGCGTGCAGACCCCGCTTCTCGGCGAGTTCGCCAACTCGCTGCCCGAGGGGGCCGATGCCAAGCACCTGTACAGGATCATCAGCCGTATGGGTTACTGCGAGCCCGAGGACATAGCCGCGGCCATCGCGTTCCTCGCATCGGACGAGTCGTACTACACGACGGGAGCGATCCTTTCGATCGACGGAGGTATCACCGCATGAGCGATCAGCAGGCGACACCGATGGGCCACGGGGTGAACCAGCGCGCCCAGATCAAGATGACCCCCGAAGAGGTCGATGCGTTCATACACGAGCGCAGGCCCATGTCGATGTGCAGCATCAACCACGACGGGTCGATCCACGCGATCGCGATGTGGTACGGCTTCCTGGACGGCCTGATCTCGGTCGAGACGAAGGCCAAGTCCCAGAAGGTGCAGAACCTGCGCCGCGATCCGCGCCTCACATGCCTGTTCGAGGACGGCGACGCATACGAGGAGTTGCGCGGCGTCGAGCTCGTCGGGACCGCCGAGATCATCGAGGACCCCGACCGGATGTTCGAGCTCGGAGTGAGCGTCTTCGAGCGCTACTACGGCGGCTACACGGAGGAATTACGGCCGTTCGTCGAGACGATGCTCAACAAGCGGGTCGTGGTCGCCCTCCATGTGGACAGGACGGTCTCCTGGGACCACCGAAAGCTCGGCCTGCCACCGACGACCTGACGCTATTGATGCTCCATCTTGCGATAGACCCCGAGCGCCTCGGTCAGTCGGCTGCGTGATTCGGGTGTGTCGGGAGCAACCTGGAACATGATGTGTCGAACCCCGATTTCCCTGTATCCCAGCATCGCCGCGGCGATCTCGTCCGCCGAACCCGTCAGGGGATGCTCGAAGGCTCCCGGTCTCGTCCCTCGGAGGTCGGGGAACCACAGACCGATGAACGCGGTGATACCGATCGTGGCCGGATCGCGACCAAATTGGAGGCAGGCGGCTTCGAGCTTGGCGCGCGGTTCTGCGAGCGTCTCCGGTTCGCCCATGTAACCGACGTTCCACAGGTCCGCGTACTGCGCGGTCAGCCTCAGCATGCGCGGACCGGTCTCGCTTCCCACCATCAACGGTGGACCATCCGATCGCGGCCCGCGCGGTGCGATCTCGCAGTCACGTGCCTGGTAGTACTTTCCGTCGAAATCGACGCGCCCTTCTTTGAGCAGAGGCCTGATGATCTGCAGGGCTTCTTCGAGCCGGTCCACCCGATGATCGAAGGGTAGTCCGAACGCCTCATACTCCGGCTCGTTCCATCCCGCGCCGATGCCGAGGATGAATCGCCCGTGACTCACCTCGTCGACCGTCGTCGCCATCTTCGCCAGGACGGCCGGATTGCGGAGCGAATTGCACAGGACCAACGGGCCGATCTCAACACGTTCGGTCGCCTCGGCGAGCGCGCTCAGCATCGTCCAGCATTCCCACATTCCCCGCGTCGGCTCACCGGGATAGCGATAGAAGAGGTGGTCAGCCAGCCAGATGCTGTCGAACCCGTCAGCTTCTGCCTGTTGCGCGATTGCGCGGATCGAATCGTAAGACCGCCTGCTGTTGGTTTCGCGATCGTTGGCCAACGGGACGAGCAACCCGATCTTCACGATTGGTTCTCAACTTTCTGCATGAGCAAGGACGAGTCCTAGGAGAGCCGCTCCACGATCATCGCCATTCCCTGCCCGCCACCGACGCACATCGTCTCGAGGCCGATCGTCTTGTCCTCGTCCTCGAGAGCGTTGAGCAGAGTGGTCATGATGCGCGCGCCTGTCATCCCGAAGGGGTGACCGAGCGCGATCGCGCCGCCCTTCACGTTCAATTTCTCGATCGGGATACCGAGATGCCTCGCAGACGGGAGCACCTGTGCCGCAAACGCCTCGTTGATCTCCACGAGGTCCACGTCGTCGATCGTCATGCCCGCGCGCTCGAGCGCCTGGCGGCTTGCACCGATCGGACCGAGCCCCATTATCTCGGGATTGAGAGCCGAAACGCCGCTCGAGATGATGCGCGCCAGCGGTCTGATGCCGAGCTCGTTCGCCCGGGTGCTCGACATGACCACCACTGCGGCGGCCCCGTCGTTGAGTGGGCACGCGTTTCCCGCAGTGACCGTCCCACCCTCCCTGAAGACCGGCTTCAGAGCGGCGAGGCCTTCAATGGTGGTTCCCGGCCTCGGGCCGTCGTCTCTGGTCACGAGCTTGCCGTCGGGGGTCTCGACCGTCACGATCTCGCGCTCGAAGAACCCGTTCTCCTGTGACGCGACGGCGAGCTGCTGCGACCTCGCGGCGAACGCGTCCATGTCCTCGCGACTCACCTTCTCGGCTTCGGCGACGTTCTCCGCCGTCTGGCCCATGGCGATATAGATGTCGGGCAATCCTTCTGCCGGTTCCCATGGAGCACCCACCTTGGGCGCCCGGTCGGCGGTTCGAGCCTCTGCGGTCGCGAATGCCACGTTGTGGGAGCCGACGTCGGATGCGCCCTGCCCGAACCGGCTGACCGTCTCCACGCCGGCGGAGATGAAGGCGCGGCCTTCACCGGCCTTTATCGCGTGAGCCGCCATGCGGATCGTCTGGAGCGACGACGAGCAGTATCGGTTGACGGTCACGCCCGGCACGTCGATCCCGGCGAGCAGGGCAGCCACCCGCCCGACGTTGTAGCCGGCTTCGCCGGCGGGCTGGCCGCACCCGACGATCACGTCTTCGACCTCGCCCGGGTGCAACTGCGGCACCTTCTCCATCACCGCACGAAGCACGAGCGCGGTCAGGTCGTCGGGGCGGCAGTCGACCAGCGAGCCCTTCATCGCACGGCCGATGGGGGTCCTTGCGGTGGCGACGATGACGGCGTCGGGCATGGGTCAACTCCTGGGAGACGGGGAACATCGGTGGTTCCGGGCGGCCGGTGGGACCCCAGAATGTCACAGCGCCGTGGTGCGGCCCAGGTCGCAGCGAGGAGCCCTAGTCGATCTCGAGCCACATCGTCAGGTGTGGTCCGATGCCGGGGACGTGGCTCGGTTCGCCGCGGGAACAGAATCCGGCTCGCTCGTAGAACGTCAAAGCGCCTGTTCGCGCCGTGCACCAAACGAGCCCGCCGCCCTCGGACCTCACGTGGTCGAGCAGGCAGGCCAGGATCGAGCTTCCCAGGCCCGAGCCCCTCAGGTCCCGGCGCGTGGCCATTCCCCTCACCCTCCACGCGCCCTGGGGGGTCTCGGACCATCCGGATTCTTGTCGCGGAGTTTCTTCCCATTCGGGCCATTCGGGGAGGACCGAGCCAACGGCGAGCACCGTCTCGGCGTCGGGACGTATGCCGGCGAACGCCGCGAAGTGCGCGCTGAAGGGGTCGTCGTCCTGCCGATAACGGGCGTCCGCCCACGGCCGGCCGGTCCTGAGCACTGCGTGCCTCAGGGGGAGCACCGCATCGGGCGTGACGCGGCGGACGAGCGCGCTTACTTCTTGGTGGTCTTGGCCGGCTTCCCGGTCTTGCTTGCGGTCGCCTCCATACGATGCTGGATGGTCGACACGAGGGCGCTCCACGTACGGGAGGGTATTGGCTGGTTGGTCGAGTCGTAGCCCTCGACGAGCGCTTCGAGGCGTCCCGCTCCCATGAGCACGAAGGTGTTGCGGAAGTTGAAGACGTCGCCCGAAGCCACGAGTTGCGCCTTCACCACGAAATCGAGGGTTTCCACGCCGGCAACCTCGCTCACCTTGGTGGGGGTCGCGGTCAGGGAGTCGACCGTTCCGCCCAGCTGGCCGTAGATCGCTCGGAGATACGACGTCATGAAACTCGCGAAGCACGACGGGAACGAACTACTCGCCATGGCAGCGAAGTCGCTCTCCTGATCCGCCGGTGTCGCGACCTCCGACGCGATCGAGAAGATCTGGGGAGTGACGCTCAGCTGACTGGGATTCGAGTTCGAAGGGTTGTAAGACGACGAGTTCCAAGTCGGGGGACCGCCGGAGTAGTAGTTGCCGGTGAACAGCTGCATGTGGTCCAACGGAAGGCTCGAGCACTGCTGGAGGATGGAGTACGAAGGCTCGACGATCGACGACGCAGCGGGAAGGAACGGGTCGTTGAGCGACTGGGAGAGTGCCTGAGGCTGTCCCGCGTACTCGGGTCCCGCGTCGTCGTTGGACCGCCAGTTGCGCAGGTCGGAGTTTCGTATCAGGACCGCCGCGGTGGCTGCGTTCGGGGTCATGGAGGCCGGAGGTCCTGAGAGCTCGCGAACCGGGATCGTCGGAGTCGTAGGTCGCCTGCTGCGGGCGAGGGTCGTGCTGGTGCCACCGGCGTTCTTGGAGGTGGCGCCGCCGAGGGCCATGGTCGCGACCACGGCTGCGACTGCGACGACCGCGATGGCCACGATGCCACCGACCACAACCGGCTTGCGCTTGCGCCGCGACGCTTTGGCCGGGGGGCGGGCCGTGATCATCGCAGGCCCCAAACCGCTGACAGTGCCCGAACCTGTGCCTGTGCCTGTAGCTGCGACCGCTATGCCGGGAAGCCCGGTTGCGCCCGCAATGGTGGGAGCCGGGCTCTGGTCAGGAGGTACGCCCGGAGCTTGCGTCTGAGCCCCTGCCTGAGGGCCCGCCTGAGCCCCCGCCGATGGACCGGCGTGGGGAGACGGCGCAGGGGCGAGGTGCATGAGCTCGATCACCAGCGTCGGCGGTAGCTGGTCTGCGGGCACCAAGAAACGTAGCGACCTGTCGGCGAGCGAGACCTCCAGCTCTGTAGCCGGCCGGCCGTCTGGGAACGCGAGGGTGAATCCGGGGGCGAACTGCCGGACGGCGCTCCATGGCAGGGTGCTCGCCTGGTTCTGTTCGCCCCCAGCGACGGTGATCCCGGTATCTCCTACCGACAGCTCGAGATCGTGGGCCCACGTCGGAGTGCTCGCGGAGCCCGCGACCACAGCGCCGAGGGATACCCCGTGAAAGTGCGCTTGCATGACACGATCGGCCCGTCAGCCGCCGGCAAGCGACTCGAGCAGGGGGTTCCAGGCCACGTACCAGGAGCCGTCGACCTCGATGCACGGTATGGGCGGCATGTCGTTGCACGCCAAGCTCGAGTTGCATGCCTGGAGTACCACTTGCGCTGTCGTGCCCGACGTGGTCGACGATGCGAGCTTGGTCGTCTGGACACCGTCGATCGCGCCCCCCGGCACACCGGCGTCCGACTTCAAGGTCGCGAGCGCGGTCGCCCGGTTGGCGGGATCGACGTCGGAAGCGGCAGCGACCCAATTGCTGTTGCCTACCTGGACGGTGAAGTCAGCAGCGATCGTTGCCGGGGACCGGTGAGCCGACGGATGAGTGAAGAACCAGCCCACGCCGCCTACGCCGCCGACGATGACGAGGATGATCAGGCAGTAGAGCCAGAGGGGTAGGCGACGCTTGAGCTTGCGATCCGAGGACACCATCGCCTGGTTGCGCGTGGTCTTCCTGAACGCGAAGTGGTTGTCGTCGTAAGCGCTGATTGCCATGGCCCTCGTCCATGAGGTTGGCCACGCCTAGTGGCGAGGCGACCACAACCCTCTGTTTCCCGTAGATAGGTCGGCTCGTTCCGGCCGACCCTTGAGTCCCAGGCGTGCGAGGGGCCCGAAAATGTAACGTGTTCCAAACGAGAGATCAGGACTGAGGGCAGGATCGTCATGGAGATCGGCTTGACCGAAGAGCAAGAGGGGCTCCGATCGGAGCTCCGCCGGTACTACGCCAACCTGCTCACCCCGGACGTCGAGGCAGAGCTGGCAGGTTCGGGGGGAGTCGGCCCGACCGTCAGGCGCATCGTGAAGCAGATGGCCGCAGACGGGTGGCTAGGGATCGGATGGCCTGCCGAATACGGGGGCCAGGGACGCTCTGCGGTCGAGCAGTTCATCTTCTTCGACGAGTCGATGCGCTCGGGTGCCCCCGTGCCGATGCTCACGATCAACACCGTCGGACCGACGATCATGTCGTTCGGCTCGCAGGAGCAGAAGGACTTCTTCCTTCCGCGGATCCTCGCCGGCGAGGTGCACTTCTGCATCGGCTATACGGAGCCGAACGCAGGGACCGACCTTGCCGCTCTCGAGACCAAAGCAGTGGTCGACGGCGACGAGCTGGTCATAAACGGGCAGAAGATCTTCACGAGCCTGGCTGGCGATGCCGACTACTGCTGGCTGGCCGTCCGCACGAATCCCGACGCGTCCAAGCACAAGGGAATCTCGATCGTCATCGTGCCCATGAACACTCCCGGAGTGAGGGTGGTCCCGATGCAGCTGATCGGCGACCACAACATCAACACCACGTTCTGGGAGGACGTCCGGGTCCCGCTTTCGAATGTCGTCGGTGGGCTGAACAACGGGTGGTCGCTCATCACGAATCAGCTCAACCACGAGCGCGTGACGCTCTGCTCTCCGGGAATCATCGAACGGGCGCTCGGGGACGTTCTGGAGTGGGCGAAGGTGACGCAGCTCGCGGACGGCAGACGCGTGGTGGACCAGGAGTGGGTGAGGATCAACCTGGCGAAGGTCCACGCCAAGCTCGAGTTCCTGCGACTGATCAACTGGAAGGTCGCATGGACCGCGACCCAGGGTCACCTCGACGTTGCGGACGCGTCGTCGATAAAGGTGTTCGGCACCGAGTTCTACCTTGAGGCGCTCCGTCTGCTCTCCGAGGTCATCGGCCCGACCGCCACTTTGAGGCGCGATTCTCCTGGAGCCGTGATCAAGGGCAGGCTCGAGTCGTACTCGCGTGGCCTGATAATCCTCACCTTCGGCGGGGGGACCAACGAGGTGCAGAGGGATCTCATCGCCATCTTCGGTCTCGGCATGCCGAGATCTCTTCGCTGACCGGCTACAAGATTCGGCGACGAGGTTCGGCGACAAGATTCGGCTACAGGGTCCGCGACAGGGTCCGGCTACGAGTTACCGACGGCCTACAGACGCGCTAGGAGAGGAAACGTTCGAATGGACTTCTCGCTCACCGAGGACCAGCAGGCAGCACGCGAGCTCGCGGCCACGATCTTCAAGGACCTGTCGACGCACGAGAGACTGCGCGAGGTCGAGGCGACCGAGAGCCGTTTCGACGACAAGCTCTGGGCGCAACTGGCGGGCGCCGGACTTCTCGGGCTGTCCGTGCCGGAGGCTCAAGGCGGCGAGGGACTCGGCTTCCTGGAATCCTGCGTTCTCGCAGAAGAAGCCGGACGGTCCGCGGCGGCGGTGCCCGTCGTCGCGACCCTGGTGCTCGGCGCCGCGCCGATCGCCGCTTTCGGCTCTGAGGCCGTCCGCGACAGATGGTTGCCCGGTGTCTGCTCCGGTTCGACGATCCTGTCGGCCGCGCTCGAAGAGCCAGGAGGCGACCCCTTCTCACCAGTCACCGAGGCGACAGCCGATGGAGACGGCTGGCGGCTGTCGGGGACGAAGACGTGTGTCCTGTCAGGAATGCTCGCCGACGCCCTGGTCGTGCCGGCCCGCCTCGACGGCGTGGCCCAGCTGTTCGTCGTGGCTTGCGACTCGAACGGGGTGTCGCGGACCAGGCAGGTGCCGACGAGCGGCCAGCCCGAGGCCTATGTCGAGCTCGAAGGTGTAAGGGTCGGCGCGGAAGATCTGTTACGTCCCGGCGCTGCGGGCGGTGCCGTCGGTGCGCCAAGTGGCGGGAACCTCAGGTGGCTCCTCGAGCGTGCAGAGGCGGCGCTGTGCGTGCAGATGGCCGGCGCCTGTAAGGCCGCAGTCGAGATGACCGCCAGGTACACGAGCGAGCGCCGCCAATTCGGCAAGCCGATCGCAGAATTCCAGGCAGTCGGTCAGCGCGCGGCCGACGCCTACGTGGACGCCGAGGCGGTCCGGCTTACCGCGTGGCAGGCGGCATGGCGTCTCGACGCCGGGCTTCCGGCTTCAGCCGAGGTTGCGGTCGCGAAATTCTGGGCCGACGACGGCGCACAGAGGGTCGTCCACGGGTGCCAGCATCTGCATGGAGGGGTCGGGGTCGATCGCGACTACCCGGTCCACCGTTACTTCTTGATGATCAAGCATCTCGCTCTGACGCTCGGCGGGACGTCGCAGAGCCTGCTCCGGCTCGGCGACATCCTGGCCTATGGGCCAGGTCCGCTGTCCGGGTCCGCACCACACGAGGAGCCGGCTCCCGCCTAACGTTCGCGGCATGCCTCTTCACAAGCACGAACCGAAAGACCATCGCGACAGCGTCGTCGCCGTTCGTCCCCAGTTCCTCGATCCAGGCGAAGAGATCCCTCGTTTCAGGTTGCCCCAAGCGGGCCTTGCGTCAGCGAGCGCCTACCAGGTCGTGCACGACGAGCTGCTGTTGGACGGAGTGGCGCGGCTCAACCTTGCGACCTTCGTCACCACATGGATGGAGCCCGCCGCCGAACGCCTGATGGCTGAATGCGCGTCGAAGAACATGATCGACAAGGACGAGTATCCGCAAACGGCGGAGCTGGAGAAACGGTGCTGCGCAATGATCGCCCACATGTGGCACGCGAGCGACAGCGAGCACCCGACGGGTTGTTCGACCACGGGCTCGAGCGAGGCATGCATGCTCGGCGGCCTTGCGCTCAAGTGGCGCTGGCGCCAGCGTCGCGAGGCCGCGGGATTGCCGGCAGACAAGCCGAATCTCGTCACCGGCTCGAACGTGCAGGTGTGCTGGGAGAAGTTCTGCCGCTACTGGGACGTCGAGCACCGCCAGGTTCCCGTCGGGCCCGATGTGACCCATCTCACCGCAGAGGGTGCGCTCGCTCACTGCGACGAGAACACGATCGGCGTGGTGGCAATTCTCGGGTCGACCTACGACGGCGCCTATGAGCCGGTCGCCGAGATCGCTCGCGCGCTGGACGGGCTCGCAGCCGGCGACGGCCCGGACATCCCCATCCACGTCGACGCCGCGTCCGGTGGCTTCGTGGCGCCCTTCTGCGACGAGGACCTCGAATGGGACTTCCGGGTGCCCCGGGTGCAGTCCATCAACGCGTCGGGTCACAAGTACGGGCTCGTCTACCCGGGAGTCGGATGGATCATATGGAGGGACCATGAGGCGCTCCCTCAAGATCTCGTGTTCGACGTCGAGTACCTGGGTGGTCACATGCCGACCTTCGCGCTCAACTTCTCGCGCCCTGGTGCACAGGTGGTCGCCCAGTACTTCATGTTCCTGCGTCTCGGACGTGAGGGTTACCGGCGCATACAGGAGACATGTTGCGAGACGGCAAGTTGGATATCCGCGCAGGTGGATTCGATGGAGCAGTTCGCCCTCGTTTCACGCGAACCCGGGATCCCCGTCGTCGCGTTCAAGATGGTCGGAGAACGCGGTTACACGGTCTATGACGTGTCGGAGACGTTGCGTGCCAGGGGCTGGCTCGTCCCCGCATACCCGATGCCTCCCAGCATGGAGGACATATCCGTCCTTCGGGTGGTGGTCAGAAACGGGCTGAGTCGCGACCTTGCGGGGATCCTCGTCGACGACCTGAAGTCAGCGGTGGAGCGGCTCGAACGCCGGGGCGGCATGCCGGAGGCGACGCCCGAAGATGCACGGCAGGGGTTCCACCACTAGCACCGCTGGGAGTCCAGGCGGCTGGGCGCTCAGGCTGCTGGGCGCTCAGGCGCCCGGAGTCCCGGCAGCTGGGCTCAGGCAGCCTCGATGTCCGTGTGGCTCATCCAGGTCGTGTACATCTCGGCGTAGCGGCCGCCCAGCCGCACGAGCTCGTCGTGCGAGCCGCTCTCCACTATGCGGCCGTCGTCGACTACGACGATGCGGTCTGCCTTCATGGCCGTGGTCAGTCGGTGGGCGATGAGGATCGCCGTGCGCGCCTCGAGAAGCACGTCGAGCGCTGCCTCGATCTTGGTCTCGGAGGCAAGGTCGAGGTTCGAGGTCGCCTCGTCGAGGACGAGGACCCTCGGGTGGGCGAGGAATGCCCGGGCGAGTGCGATGAGCTGGCGTTCGCCGGATGACAGCGACTGGCCGCGCTCGTGGACGACCGTGTCGAGACCGTCGGGCATCCTCTCCACCACCTCGGACAGGCCGACCTCTCTGATCGCTTCCCAAACCTCGTCGTCGCTCGCGTCCGGACAGGCGAAGGCGATGTTGTAGCGCAGGCTGCCGGCGAACAGGAACGGCTCCTGCGGGACAACGCCGAGCTGCCGGCGAAGCGAGTCGACCTTGACCTTGGTGATGTCGTGACCGTCTATGAGCACGCGGCCTTCGGTCGGATCGTAGAAACGGGTGACCAATTTGGCCATCGTCGACTTGCCGGCTCCCGTCTGGCCGACGAACGCCACGGTCTCGCCCTTTGCGATGCGCAGGTTCACGTCCATGATCACCGGAGTGGCCGGGTCGTAGCCGAACGTGACGTGGTCGAAGACGATTTCGCCCTCGATCGGTGGAAGCTCCGTTGCGTGCGGGTCTTCGGGCACGCTCGGCTCGACGTCGAACAGGGTCTGGAGCTTCTGTATCGACGACTGTCCCTGTTGGAAAGTGTTGTACTGCTGAACGAGGAGCTGGATCGGCGAGAAGAACCGGTTGAGGTAGAGGAAGAACGCCACGAGAGCTCCGGCGGACAGGGTCTTGTGGATCACCATGTCGCCGCCGATGCCCAGAAGGGTGGCCTGCCCCAGGTACCCGAGCAGCTGCGTCCCAGGACCGTAGATCGCGTTGATCTGAGCCGTGTAGTTGTTGGCCTGGCGGTACTTCCCGACCACGTTGCGGTGATGGACGATGTTCTGTCGCTGGCGGTTGCTGGCGGCGACCGTGCGGACGCCGTGCAGGCTCTCGGAGAGGTCTGCGAGGACGTCGGCGATGCCGTCGCGCACCTTTTCGTAACCCCGCTCGGACGCGAACGTGAACCAGATGGTTGCGAGGGTGAGTGCGGGGACGACGAGGATCAGTGTGATCACGGCCAGCCGGACGTCGAGAGTGAACATGATGATCGTGATCACGATCATCGTCAGGCCCTGTACCGCGAACTGAGCGAGACCGTCCTGAAGGAGCTGCTGGAGGTTCTCGATGTCGCTCGTCATCCGGGTCATGACGACCCCGGCTTTCTCCTCGGTGTAGAAGTCGAGGCCGAGTCTCTGAAGGTGGGTGAACACCTTCACTCTCAAGTCGTGCATCACCATCGCGGCGATGCGCCCGGTCACCTCCGTCTGCATCTTCTGGGTAAGCCCCGAGATCGCTATCGAACCGAGATAGATCATTGCCACAACGAAGATGAGCCCGAAATCCTTGTGGCCGGGCGACATGCCGTCGTTGATTCCGATGTCGATCAACTTCGGGCCCGCCTGGTTGGCGACGCTCAGGATCGTGACCAGGATCAGGGCGATCACACCGAGCTGCCAGTGCCGGAAGATGAGGCTGCGTAGGGTCAGCTTCTGCTTCTCGGACTCGGTCGGGCGGTAGGTGAAGGTGATGTCCGGGTCCGGATGCTCGGGCTCGACGGCCAGCAGTTTGTCCACTCCGGCCTGGAGCTCCGAGGGGATGCCTGCAAAAGGCAGTCCTCCGCCGGGGTTCGCGGCGGCACGCGGCCCGCCGCCGAGACCGCCCCCTCCTGGTCCGCCGAACCCGCCGAAGCCCATCAGAGGTCTCCCTTTGAAGGTGCCTCGGGCCCTGGCACTTCGAGGACCTCTTCGTCCTCTACCTGTGCGAGGACCTCCACGTACAGCGGGGAGGTCGCGAGCAGTTCGGTATGGGTGCCCTCGGCCACGATCGTGCCTTCGTCCATCAGCACCACGCGGTCGGCCAATCCGATGGTGGAGAGCCGGTGTGCGATCACGAGAGTCGTACGACCATGCATGAGCACGCGCAGGGCCTCGTGGATCTGCTGCTCGACCTGAACGTCGACTGCGCTCGTCGCGTCGTCGAGTATCAGGATGGGGGGATTGGCCAGAAGCGTCCTTGCGATCGCGACGCGCTGACGCTGGCCGCCCGACATCGTGTAGCCCCTTTCGCCCACGACCGTGTCGTAGCCTTCGGGCAGTTGTCGGATGAATTCGTCCGCGCCGGCAGCGATCGCGGCCGCCCGGACGTCTTCGATGTCGGCGTCGGGTCGTGCGTATGCGATGTTGTCGCGTATGGAGGACGAGAAGAGGAACGGCTCGTCGAGCACGACTCCGATGTGCGATCGGAGGCTCGCGAGCGTGAGAGTGCGGACGTCGTTGCCGTCGACCTCCACCGAGCCGGTCGTCACGTCGTAGAACCTCGGCACCAGCCGCGAGAGCGTCGTCTTTCCGCTGGCAGTGCGACCGACGAGGGCGACTGTCTCACCGGGGCGGAGGTGAAGCGACAGGTCCTTCAAAACGAGTGGCCCGCCTTCGGTGTACGCGAAGTCGACAGAGGAGAACTTGACGTCGCCGACACATTCGACGAGGTCCTTCGCATCGGGGGCGTCGACGATGTCCGGCTGCTCGTCGAGGATCTCGTAGATGCGGTCGGCCGAAGCTGCAGCCCGCTGACCCATCATGATCAGCATTCCGAGCATCTGGAACGGAGCCTGGAGCATGACCATCCAGAGGCTGAACGCAAGGATGGCACCGACCTGCAGGTGGCCGTGGACGACCTCGTAGCCCCCGAACAGCAACACGAGCGCCAGTCCGAGCTGCGGGAGGTTCTGAACGGCGGGCGAGAATCTCGCCCGTATGTCGGCATCCTTGATGTACGCCCACTTGAGCCTGTCGGCGGCCTTGCCGAGATCGTTGACTTCGCGCTCTTCAGCGACGAATGACTTGACGACCCGGACCCCGTTGATGTTCTCGTCGACGATGGTCGCGACGTCTGCGAGACGCGCCTGGATCAGCCACGAGACGGGGAACATGGCGCTTCGCATCTTGGCGGACACGAAGTAGACGAGAGGGGTCGTGGCCATGGCGACGAACGCGAGCGCGACGTTGATCGAGAGCATGTAACCGAACGCCACGAGCGCGATCGCGCACTGGACCAGTATCGCCGGCGCGAAGGTCAGGTACATCTGCACTGAGCGGATGTCCGAGTTCGCCCTCGAGATGAGCTGGCCCGACTGAACCCGGTCGTAGAAGGAGAACGACATGCGGGTGAGGTGGTTGTAGATGATGTTGCGCAGGTCGAATTCCATCGCATAGGCGGTACGCATCAGGTACAGCCTCGAGATGTATCCGGTGATCCCCGACGCCGCCGCGAACACGAACACGATCCACACGTAGTGGGACAGCGCGACCTTGTGAATTATGACCGAATTTGTGACCGCCTGGTTCAACAGATTCGGAATCTGAACCTGAAGGACCAGGCCCACGAACGAGAGGATGAGAGAGGTCAGCAGCGTCTTTTTGTGCGACATCACGATCGGCATCGCGCGCTTCAGCCAGGACAGGCTCCTGTCCGGATTGATGGTGGCCCGCGGGGGCGCGTAGAGCGAAGCCTCGGTCAGAGGACCGATCATCCCGGTCTCTGAAGCGATGTCGGACCCGGTCGCGGCGGGTCGATTGGCAGGGACCGTGGTCGTCACTTGGACGCGGCCTTCTGCTGGGCCTTCAGTTCCGCCTGCTCCCTGTGCTTCTCGGTTCGGTAGGCATCGAGCGCCCAACGCCAGCACTCGAGGCCGTTGAATGCGTCGTCGCCTGTCGCTCCATCCGACGTTGCGGCGAGGGCCGCATCTGACGCTACGGCAAGGCCCGCATCTGACGTTCCGGCAAGGGCCGCATCTGACGTTCCGGCGAGGAACGAGGCGATCTCCGACAAACGCCTGTCGACCGACTCGTCACCTTTCTTCAACAACCGACGGCCTTCGGCGGTGAGGTCGTGGCCGACCCGCCGGCGATCGGCAGGGTCGTGGTGGCGCTCGACCAGCCCTCGTGTGACCAGCCCGTCGACGACAGCGGTGACGCTGGGCCTGCTCACGGCGAGCCTGTCGGCCAGCGCCGATGCAGCCACCTTGCCCTCGTCCAGCAATATCAGGATCCGGTACTGGGGGAGGGATAGGTCCACCTCGACCAGAGCCAGCTCGACTTGGCGGGCCAACCGGGCGGCGGTACGGCCAGGTCGGGGAGATGATTCGAGACCCATACGGTTAGAATACAGAAGTATCGCGATTGTCCGGAGCGTGGATTGTCCGGACCGTGGATCGTCCGGACCGTGGATTGTCCGGACCGTGGATTGTCCGGACCGTGGGCTCAGGGAACCCCGCGGACTGTCGAACCTCTAGTTGATGACCTTTGAACGTTCGGCTGGTCTGTGCGCGCCCCGCCGCCCTCGTCACGCCGTATCCCCGCGATTGCCGGGTCTCCTTCGCGGCGCAGCTTTCGCGGGTCTCGCAGGCCTCGCAGCTCTCGCAGCTCTCGCCATGGTGATCGGCACCGATGCCCCGGCCGGCGCCTCGGTCAGGGTCGCCAGCGCCGTCCGCGCCGTTGGAGACCAACTTCTGGCTCGTCACGACCTCCGGTCAGGTCCTGTCATTCGGATCGGCCGCCTCTTACGGATCGGTCCGAGGAGCGCTCAACAAGCCGATCGTCGCCGTGGCCCCGACTCCTGATGGTCGCGGGTATTGGTTGGTGGCCTCGGATGGAGGCGTCTTCAGTTTCGGCAACGCCAAGTTCTACGGCTCCACCGGTGCGATGAAGCTCAACGAACCCATCGTCGGGATGGCTCCGACTCCCGACGGCAAGGGCTACTGGCTCGTCGCCTCGGACGGCGGCGTGTTCAGCTTCGGCGACGCCAAGTTCCACGGCTCCACCGGAGCGATGAGGCTCAACAAGCCGGTTGTCGGGATGGCCCCCACCGCCGACGGCGACGGCTACTGGCTCGTTGCGACCGACGGAGGCATCTTCAGCTTCGGCGACGCCAAGTTCCACGGCTCCACCGGTGCGATGAAGCTCAACAAGCCCGTGGTCGGGATGGCACCTGCGCCGGGAGGTGGGGGCTACTGGCTCGTCGCCGCAGACGGTGGCATCTTCGGCTTCGGCACGGCGAAATTCGCAGGCTCGACAGGGTCGATGGCCGCGGGCGACCCGGCAGAGAAGGTTGTGCCTTCTGGTTCGGACGACGGTTACTGGGTCGTCGACCAGAACGGCACCGCATACCCGTTCGGGAGCGCGAAGGAAGCACCTCCGGTGCAGGGACTCCTGTTCACGGACGCGACCCAAGGTGACAGCGTCGTGCTGTTCGCGTTCGCGCAGCTGGGGAAGCCCTACATATGGGGCGGCAACGGTCCTGTCGGCTACGACTGCTCAGGGCTTGCCCTTGCGTCCTGGGAGCACGGAGCGGGGATCGGCTTCGCCCGGGTTGCGAACGAGCAGTACCTGACTGCCGGCGCCCCTGTGGCACTCTCGGATCTTCAGGCCGGCGACCTCGTCTTCTGGGGTAACAGCCAGACCAACGCGATGAGCGTTTACCACACCGCCATCTACGTCGGCGGTGGCCAGATAGTCGAGGCGTCGGGCCCGAACATCCACCTGGCGCCGCTCGGTCAGTGGGGCGAGAGTGACCTGATGCCGCACGGGGTGCTGCCGTAAGAACCTGTCGCCGGATTACCTCAGCGCTCTGAGCTTCCCAAGCCGGCTGCTCCCCACAGCCATCCTCATTCTCCTGCTCGGCTGCTCTCCAGCCGCCTGCTCCCCCAGCCCGCCTCTCCTCCTGTGGGTCTTCGCCGTTTTCACTTTGACGATTAATAAACGCGACCGTTTACTTATTACGGATTTAGCAACGAGGCTCGCATACCTTGAGGCACCTGAGGCATCTGAGGCATCTGAGGGACGGATGGGGTCTCGCGTCAGGCGAAAATGAAAGCCTGTAATCTTGTAACTATGGAAATCAAGCCGTTCTTCGACGACAAGGTGCCTTCGGAGTGGTTCCTCGGTCCTCCGGCGATCGACTCGGACGAAGAGGAGATCCTGTGCGTCGGCGTTCTCGCCCCCGGCACCAGGATCGATCAGTTCAGGGAGGAGACACGTCCGAGACGCATGGCGATCGCCGAGGAAGCTCAGTCGCTCTTCGGCCGCAGGGTGTCGTGGGGCGTGGAGCTCGAGGGTGCCACGACACTGTTCACGACCCACGTCTCACCGGTCACGACCAGCCTGCGCATTCGGGAAAGGGCTGTCCTCGATACCCTCATCGATGCGGGGGTCGCCGGTAGCCGGAACGAAGCGCTGGCGTGGTGCGTGAAGCTGGTGGCTCGACACCAGGCCGAATGGCTGACCGAGTTGCGAGAAGCGCTGGCCGGTGCCGACCAGTTCCAAGCGGCGGAGCCAACCCTCATATGACGGAGCTGCTTGCCGACACGGAGGCCGTGGACCGCGACGCGCTGGACGCGTACTCGGCGACGGTCATATCAGTCGCCGAACGGGTCGTGCCGTCGGTTGCAGCTTTGCGTGTCGGATCGCAGGGCCGGCAAGGGGCTGGAAGCGCCGTCGTGCTCACCTCCGACGGCTATCTGCTCACTTCGGCTCATGTGGTTTCTGGTGCCGACAGGGGGACCGCGACATTCGCGGACGGGCGCGAAGCGAAATTCGACGTCGTCGGGCGTGACACGCTTTCCGACCTCGCTGTCCTGCGGGTTGCCGCCTCCCTCCTCACTCAGGTCGATCTCGGTGATGCAGACAGTCTCCGCGTGGGTCAACTCGTCGTAGCCGTCGGAAATCCTCATGGCTTCGCCGGATCGGTGACGGCCGGAGTTGTAAGTGCACTCGGACGGTCATTGCCTTCGGGTGGCCGACTGGTCGAGAACGTGATCCAGACCGACGCGTCACTCAATCCCGGCAACTCGGGCGGCGCCCTGGTGGATTCCCGGGCCAAGCTCATCGGCATCAATACGGCATTGGCCGGGATCGGGCTTGGACTCGCCGTCCCCATCAACCGGACCACACTGGAGCTCGTAGCCACGTTGATGCGCGATGGCCGGGTGCGTCGTGCCTACCTCGGCGTCGTAGGCGGTCGGCGCCCTCTTGCTCCCCGTCGTGCCGACGAGCTCGGTCAGCGTGGCGGTGTCGGGATCATCGAGGTTGCCTCGGGAAGCCCGGCAGAACGGGCCGGCTTGCGGCCCACGGACACCATTTTGTCGGTCGATGGCTCGCCGACGCAGGACGCTGGTGACCTGCAACGTCTGATGAGCGCGGATTCGGTTGGTCGCACCTTGCACGTGCGCGTACTTCGCGGCGACCGAGTTGTCGAAGTCGATGTCGTTCCCAGCGAGCTCGGTTAAGAGCTCGGAGGTAGAGTGACCGATGGCCGACGTTTCTGCCGTTTACAACCCGTTCGAGCCAGGTTTCGCCGAGAATCCGTACGACCAGTACCGCCTCATGCGGGAAGGCGATCCGGTCCACCAAAGTGTCCTCGGTGCTTGGCTGATCTTCCTCTACGAGGACGTGAGGCGCTTTCTGCGGGACTCGGAGATGAGCGTCGAAGACCGCAATGCTCATCCCACGTTGCTCAGCGAGCTCGCCCAGGAAGTCATGGGAGATCAGGTCGAATTCGGCAGCCGGGCAATGCTCAACCGGGATCCTCCAGACCACACTCGCCTTCGGCGGCTCGTGTCGAAAGCGTTCACGCCGAGGACCATCGAGCAGCTTCGTCCCCGCGTGCACGAGCTCGTCGACTCAATCCTCGATCGAGCCCAAGAAAGGGGCGAGATGGAGCTCATTGGCGACTTAGCCTTTCCCCTTCCGTTTCAAGTGATCTCCGAGATGCTCGGAACCCCCGAGACCGACGCCGTGCAATTGCGCGAATGGACAGGGACGTTGGTGCGCAGCCTCGAGCCCGTCTCTGATCCGTCAACGCTCAACGCCATAGCCGAATCCGGCACGAAGATGCGGACGCTTGCTGCCGACATTATTTCCTGGAAGCGCAAGAACCCTGCCGACGATCTCTTGTCTGCCCTCATCGGCGCAGAAGAGAACGGCGACGTTCTATCCGACGACGAGCTCGTGGACCAGCTCATGCTCATCTACATCGCCGGCCACGAGACGACGGTCAACCTGATCGGCAACGGGACGCTCGCACTGCTGCGCAATCGCGACCAGTTCGAGCGCCTGAGCGGCGATCCGTCGCTGAACACCAATGTCGTTGACGAGCTGTTGCGTTATGACAGTCCCGTCCAGATGTCGCGGCGCATAACACTCGAGGAAGTCGATCTGAGGGGCAAACGGATCGAGCCCGGAGCCTTCGTGGTCCTCTGCCTGGCTTCTGCGAACCGTGATCCCGAGCATTTCGGGGATGACGCGGACCGACTCGACCTGGACCGGTATGACGCAAAGGATCACCTCTCGTTCGGGGGAGGGCATCACTACTGCCTGGGTGCGGCCTTGGCCAAGCTTGAAGGACACGTCGCGATGGCAAGTTTGGCGCGGCGTTTCCCAGGGATCGAGATGATGCAGGAGCCCGAGTACAACGGACGGCTGAACCTGCGGGGACTCAGCCGGCTCCCGCTGACGGTTCGCTAGCGGTTTCGACCGAGCACACGCCTCAGAGCACGAGCTCCGCCATCATCCTGAGCACGTCGGCACTTCCTGCTACGAGCAGCGTCGTCGCGATCGACGATTTCCACGCGTCTAGTTCCTCTGCGATCTTCTCCCTCGGGCCCACCAGCGCGATCTTCTCGATCATCGAGGTCGGGACCGTCGCCGCAGCCTCGTCCTTGTGGCCGTCGAGGTAGAGGTCCTGGATCTTGCGTGCCTCGGCTTCGAATCCCATCCTGCAGAACACGTCGAAGTGGAAGTTCATGTCGCGCGCTCCATGCCGCCGATGTAGAGAGCCAGCATCGGCCGGTAGAAGTCGGCGGCCTCCTCGACGTCGTCGTGAACGACCACGGGGCAGAAGGCGATGATCTCGAAATCGTCCCACGAGCGGCGGGCTCCTGCGCGAGCGAAGCCCTCGTCCAACGACGACGTGAACTCGTCCATGTGGTGCGGCGAGAAGAAGATGGGGAACCAACCGTCGGCGATCTCTCCCGCGAGGGCCACGTTCTTCGGGCCTTCGGCACCGAGCACGATCGGGATGTCCGATCTGAGCGGGTGGACGATCGACTTGAGAGGCTTGCCGAGTCCCGTGCCTCCCGGGTACGGCAACGGGTAATTTGGCCCGTCGTTGGTGACGGGAGACTTCCGGGCAAGCACTTCACGGACGATCGATACGTACTCGCGGGTGCGGGCGAGCGGCTTCGCGAAGGACTGCCCGTACCAGCCCTCGACCACCTGGGGGCCCGAGACTCCGAGTCCGAGCACGAACCGGCCACCTGATAGGTGGTCCATCGTCAGAGCGGCCATCGCCATCGCCGTGGGGCTCCGCGCAGACAGTTGGCAGAGCGCGGTGCCGAGACGAACGTGCTCGGTCGCCTGACCCCACCAAGCGAGGGGGGTGAGGGCGTCGGAACCATAGGCCTCTGCCGTCCACACGGAGTCGAAGCCGAGACGGTCGGCCTCGACGGCGAGCTCTGCCGCGTGGGGAGGAGGCTGCGATCCCCAGTATCCGAGTTGCAGTCCAAGCTTCAGGTTCGCCATCGCACCCGACCTATCCGACCCGGCCTATCCGGCCGCGACCTATCCGACCTTGGCTATCACTTCGTCTGAGAAGCGGACGCACGCCTCGACCCGAGCCGCCAGCATTTCGTCGGCAGGAGTGTCGGGGGGAGCTGTACGGACATCCACGGAGCGCAGAGCATGTCGGTCACGCCTGCGTCGGCGAAGCGCTTGTACAGGTCGGCGTCTGGCCTGGCGTTGACGGCGAGATATATGTCGAAGTCGTCGGGACTTCTGCCGGCGTCCGCGAGCGCGCCCTTTATGAGAGCGAGTTGCTCCCACGCATGCTCCTCGGGCCCCGACCCGTGGGTGATCCAGCCGTCGCACAGAGTCGCGGCCCTTCGTAGAGCGACCGCTGAGCCGCCTCCTCCGTAGATGGGCACGGGAGCGCTCGGCGCAGGAAGGATCTTGCAGGCGGGGATGTCGTAGTAGGTCCCGTGGTGCTCGACCCAGCCGTCGTGCCAAAGAGCGCGAAGCGCGACGATCATCTCGTCGAGGCGCTTGCCCCTGTTGGTGAAGTCCTGTCCGGTCGCGGCGAACTCCTCTTCGCACCACCCGACACCCACGCCGAGCCGCAGGCGGTTCGAAGACAGGACGGCGGCCGTTCCGACGGACTTGGCGACCGAGACGATGTCGCGCGGCAGGTGCGATGAATACCCCGGTCGTGAAGAGCAGGTTCCGGGTCACGGTCGCGAGCCCCGACACGAAGCACATCGGGTCCGGCCACTCGGTGTCCGCACCCCAGAACGGTGAGCCGTCCTCCGCCGTGGAATAGGTGTAGCGGCTCTTCAGCTCGCGGGCGTTGAACATGTGGTCCGAGATCATCAGGCCCGCGTAGCCGAGATCGTCGCTGGCCACGGCGAGGTCGACGACCTCGCGGGTGGGAAGGAACGTGACGCCTTGGTGGAACCTCACGCTCTAACCGGGTTCCGATACCCGGGGCCCCGGTTTGAAGCCGACCGGGATGTGCTTCACCCCGTTTATGAATGCCGACTGGAGCCTCTGGACATCGCCCTCGGGATGGATGTCCGGCATGCGGTCCAGCAGGTGCTCGAACATGACCTTGATCTCCATGCGGGCGAGGTTGGCGCCGAGGCAGAAGTGCGGGCCGCCGCCGCCGAACGCCATGTGCGGGTTGGGGGAACGCCCGACGTCGAACTTGTCCGGCTCGGCGAAGACGTCCTCGTCACGGTTAGCCGAGATGTGGAAGAACACCACCTTCTCGTCCTCACCCACCTGCTGGTCCCCGATCTGGATCGGTGTGGTCGTCTGGCGTCGGAAGTTCATGACCGGGGTGACGTAGCGAAGCATCTCCTCGGTGGCGGAAGGAAGGAGAGACCGGTCGGCCCGCAGACGCTCCCACTGGTCGGGGTTGTCGAAGAAGGTGGCCATCGCGCCGGACATGAGGTTCCGTGTCGTCTCGTTGCCTGCGACGGTGAGGAGCAGGAAGAACAGTTCCAGCTCCATTTCGCCGAGCTGCTCTCCGTCGAGCTCCACCTGTGTCAGCGCGCTCATCAGGTCGTCGTGAGGGTTGAGGCGCTTCTCTTTGAACAGGCCTTCCGCGTACACGTACAGCTCGGCCGCCGCGTCCCCCGCCTCCTCTTCGGTGACGCCGTATTCGGGGTCCTCGCGCCCGATCATCCGGTTGGACCAGCTGAACATGGCGTGGCGGTCCGACTGGGGGACGCCGAGCAGGTCGGCGATAACTATGAGCGGCAGTTCGGCGGAGATGTCGGTGACGAAGTCCGCCTCGCCCTTCTCGATCACCGAGTCGATTATCTGATCGGCGGTCTGGTGGATCTTCTGTTCGAGCTGGGAGATCATGCGCGGAGTGAACCCCTTGTTCACGAGCCTCCGGTAGCGGGTGTGAAGGGGCGGGTCCATGTTGAGCATGAGCAGGCTCATCTGCTCGATGGCTTCGTCGGGCATGTCCCAGATGAACGTCGCCTTCTTGGCAGAAGAGAAGTGCTCGGCGTCGCGGTTCACGGCGACGCAGTCGTGGTACTTGGTCACGGCCCAGAAGCCGGGCCCGTCCGCCTCCTCGTGCCAGTACACCGGCGCCTGATTGCGGAGTGCGGCGAACCACTGGTGCGGCACCCCGGCTACGAAGTTGGCAGAGTCGCAGAGGTCGATCTTGCTCAGGTCCACCGGCTTCCTCCTCGGCTCTTCTAGGGGGCCGATCCGAGCACAAATTCAGAACGTGTTCCAGTCATGATACGCACCTGGGGGCGCCACTTGCGAGACCGCTGATCTGGCGCGGCCCGGCCGCCACAAAGTAGAACCTGTTACCATTTCGATCCCAAAGGTGTCCCACGGACGTCCAACAGGGCGCTCCGCAGGCCCACGACCGCAGGTGCCCGGAGGCGACCGGATGTTCCTCGAGGAGACTCCCGAGCAGCAGGCGCTGCGCACGGAGCTCCGGGCCTACTACGCGGAGCTGCTCACCCCAGAGATCCGTGCAGGTCTCGCCGACGGCGGCGAGGGCGGGGTCATGTGGCGCAAGGTGATCAGCCGCATCGGAGCCGACGGTTGGCTCGGCATCGGATGGCCGAAGGAGGTCGGTGGCCAGGGGAGGCCCGCGACCGACCAGTTCATCTTCTTCGACGAGACGCGCCGGGCGGGTGCGCCCTTCCCGTTCGTGACGATAAACACCGTCGGGCCGACGATGATGATCTACGGAACTGAAGAACAGAAGAAGTTCTTCCTGCCGGGGATCCTTTCCGGCGAGATCAATTTCGCGATCGGCTACACCGAGCCTGAGGCCGGCACCGACCTGGCCTCGTTGCGCACGAGGGCGGTGCGCGACGGCGACGAGTACGTGATCAACGGAAACAAGATCTTCACGTCGGGCGCGGATCAGGCCGACTTCATCTGGCTCGCAGTCAGGACGGACCCGGACGCTCCGAAGCACAAGGGCATATCGATCGTCTGCGTCCCGACCTCGAGCCCCGGCTTCTCGTACAGCATCATCACCACCGTCGGGGGGCTCACGACATCGGCGAGCTACTACTCCGACGTGCACGTGCCCGTCGCAAACAGGATCGGCGAGGAGAACGAAGGCTGGCGCATGATCACGACCCAGCTCAACCACGAGCGGGTCGGCATAGCGGCGTGGGCCGGGTATGCCCGCGAGATGTGGAACGCAGTCGCGCGGTGGACCGCCGAGACGAAGATCGGCCACGAGGACGGTTCGAGTCAGAAGATGCTCGACCTTCCCTGGGTGAGAAACGAGCTGGCGCGCACGCACGCGGAGCTGAAAGCGATGTACCTCCTCAAATTGGCGCATGGCCGTGGCCGTCGCCGACGGCACGCTCACGCCGGCAGCATCGTCGGCAGTCAAGGTGTTCGGGACCGAGCGCACGATCGAGGTCTACAGGCGGCTTCTCGGGATCGTTGGTTCCGCCGGCTACCTCGCACCGGGCTCGCCGGGCGCGGTGATAGCGGGACGGCTGGAGCAGAGCGCACGTCAGGCCCAGATCAACACCTTCGGCGGTGGCGTGAACGAAGTCCAGCGCGAGATCGTCGCGACTGCAGGCCTCGGTCTCGCACGCACCGCCCGGTGATGTGGGCCATTGATGGGGGATAGGCGGTGAGCGACGAGTTGGCGTTCGAACAACGCCTTCAGGAGTTCGTAGGACGTCTCTCGGGACCGCCGACGAACGCGCCCGACGAGGTCAACCAGGCGATGATCCGCCACTTCGTCGAGGCCGTCGGTGACGAGAACCCCGTCTATACCGACGAGAGGGCGGCACGCGCGGCCGGCTTTCCCGGCGTGATCGCCCCGCCACAGATGCTCCAGGCGTGGGTCATGCGCGGCTACAAGGCGAGCTACTTCCAGGCGGTGGGCCGCGAGCCCACTGCTCACGACGAGATCATGGCGCTTCTCGACTCGGAGGGGTTCACGTCCGTCGTCGCGACCGATTGCGAGCAGGAGTACATGCGCCCGCTCGTGCTCGGCGACAGGATCGCAGCCACGTCGGTAATCGAGTCGATCTCCGGCATGAAGTCCACGGCTCTCGGTGACGGCCATTTCTTCACCACCCGCCTGGAATTCGTGGACCAGGCAGGGGATCTCGTGGCGACGATGCGGTTCAGGATCCTCAAGTTCAGGCCTGCCGCACGTCCTGTAAAAGCTGATGCGGCGCCGGCGGGCGAGGCTGCGCCGCAAGGCGAGGCTGGGCCGGAGCGCCCTTCGCGACCGATGCCGGCGGTCACCCACGACAACTCGTTCTTCTTCGAGGGCGCGGCGCGCGGCGAGTTGCTCATCCAGCGCTGCGCCTCGTGCGGGACCCTCCGCCATCCGCCTCGACCGGGTTGCCCCAAGTGCCGGTCACTCGACTGGGGCACGGTGGCGTCGAGCGGGCGGGGAACCGTGTTCAGCTTCGTCGTGGTCCACTACCCGCAGGTCGCGGCGTACGACTACCCGTTGCCCGTCGTGCTGGTCGAGCTCGAAGAGGGGACGAGGCTCGTCTCCAACATCGAGGGAGTTCGGCCCGCGGACATCCGGATCGGCATGCCCGTCGAGGTCGACTTCGCGAACTACGGCGGAGCGCTGACGCTTCCCGTGTTCCGACCGGCCTCCGGGGTAGGAGGATCCTGATGGACTTCACCTTCGACGAACAGCAGCAGGCCGTGAGCCAGTCCGCCCAAGCGGTGTTCGGCGGCATCGCGACCGACGATCGCGTGGCCGAGGTCGAGCAGTCGGACGACCGGTTCGATGAGCGGCTCTGGTCGGAGCTCGCACGGGTGAACCTTCTCGGACTGTCGGTTCCCGAAGCCCACGGTGGGTCGGGTCTCGGCCTCATCGAGACCTGCCTCGTGCTCGAGCAGCAGGGAAGGACGGTTGCGCCCGTTCCTCTGTGGGCCACCGTGGTTCTGGGCGCCGTACCTATAAGCAGGTGGG
This sequence comes from uncultured Acidimicrobiales bacterium, assembly GCA_963801315.1. Classification (GTDB taxonomy): domain Bacteria; phylum Actinomycetota; class Acidimicrobiia; order Acidimicrobiales; family CAVXTF01; genus CAVXTF01. The sequence goes on from CAWDEI010000001.1 coordinate 421,544, forward strand.
GGACCGAGGAGCAGAGACACGCGTGGCTGACCCCCGTGGTGTCCGGGGACGTCCGGCTGTCGGCGGCTCTCTCGGACGTGGGTTCGTACAGGGGGTCGGTTCCTTCCGTGTCCGCCGTGCCAGAGGGGACAGGCTGGCGGTTCACGGGAACATGCTCGAACGTTCCGCAGGCTCATCTCGCTGCCCGCGTGATCGTCCCTGCGCGCACATCGGACGGTGTGGTCCTTGGGATCGTCGACCCCACCGACGGCGGAGCATCGCTGGAGCGGGCGTTCACGACGGATCGCCAGGTGCATCCGCATCTGCACCTCGACGGCGTTGCGGTGGATGCGGGCGACGTCCTCGCATCTCCTGCGGACTCCGCTCCGGTTCTCGCGGGAATGCTCGAGATGGCGAGGACCGGCCTGGCCGCGATCGCGCTCGGGATCGCCGAGGAGGCGACCCGGCGCGCGGCGCTCTACCTGAACGAACGTCATCAGTTCGGTCATCCCCTCGCCACCTTCCAGGGAGCGAAGATGCGAGCGGCGGACGCGTGGATCGACACCGAAGCCATGCGCGTCACGCTCTGGGAAGCGGCGTGGCGCATCGACACCGGCAGGCCTGCCGCCGAAGCGGTCGCCGTCGCGAAGTGGTGGGCGTCGGAGGCCGGCCAACGCGTCGTGCACGCCACCCAGCACCTCCACGGTGGCATGGGCGCCGACGTCAGCTACCCGATCCACCGCTTCTTCCTGTGGGGAAAGCAGATCGAGCTGATGCTCGGATCGCCGCCCGCGGAGCTCGACGCGCTCGGCGACATCCTCGCCTCCGAGCTGAGCGGGAGCACGCGGTTGTGAGCCCGGTGCGCGACAGGACGCTCAGGATCGAAGACGTGTCGGTGGGAGACGCCCTGCCGGAGCTGCGGGTGCCTTTGACGCGCACGGTCATCGTTTCGACGGCGATCGCAACTCGCGACTACCAGGACGTCCATCACGACCCGACGCTCGCGGTCGAGCGCGGGTCGAAGGACATCTTCATGAACATCCTCTCGACCAACGGCTTCGTCGGCAGGTACGTGACCGATTGGGCAGGACCTGCAGCTGTGATCCGGTCGGTGGCGATCCGCCTCGGTGCGCCCAACTATCCGGACGACACCATGGTCTTCTCGGGCGAGGTCACAGAGGTCTCGCGCCCGGCGGATCCAGCCGAGGTCCGGGGAACCGTGACTGTGACGCTCCGGGGCAAGAACAGCCTGGGCAACCACGTGACAGGGACCGTTCGCCTGTCCCTCCCTTCCCAGGGCGACGTCGATGTCACCTAGCCGGGCGACCTTTGCCGGGACGACGGCGATCTGCGGTATCGGCGCAACCGAGTTCTCGAAGGAGTCGGGCCGGTCGGAGCTGCGCCTGGCGGTGGAGGCTGTCGCTGCGGCTCTCGCCGACGCGGGAATCGATCCCTCGGAGGTCGACGGCCTGACGACCTTCACCGCCGACACGAATCCGGAGATCGAGATAGCGCGCTCACTCGGTATGGGCGACCTGACATTCTTCAGCCGGATCCACTACGGCGGCGGTGCGGCCTGTGCGATCGTCCAGCAGGCGGCGATGGCGGTGGCGACAGGGGTGGCCGACGTCGTCGTCTGCTACCGGGCGTTCAACGAGAGGTCGGGGGCGAGATTCGGCGCAGGCGTCCAGGGGAGGGCGCCCATGCCGACAGCGGAGAATGCCAACTTCGCGTGGTACGCGCCCTACGGGCTGCTCACTCCCGCAAGCTGGGTCGCGATGTTCGCACAGCGCTACATGCACGTGACCGGTTCGACGACCGAGGCCTTCGGCCATGTCGCCGTCGCCGACCGAAAGCACGCCGCGACGAACCCTGCCGCGTGGTTCTATGGCAAACCGATAACGCTCGAGGACCACCAGACGTCGCGCTGGATCGTCGAGCCGCTGCGTTTGCTCGACTGTTGCCAGGAGACAGACGGCGGGCAGGCTCTCGTCGTCACCAGCTTGGAGCGGGCACACGATCTCGCACAGACGCCGGCCGTGATCAAGGCCGCTGCTCAGGGGTCGGGCGACCAGCAGGACATGATGACATCGTATTACCGCGACGACATGACGGGTCTGCCGGAGATGGGTGTCGTGGCGAGACAGCTTTGGGAGATGTCGGGAATCGGTCCGGCTGACGTCCAGACCGCAGTGCTCTACGACCACTTCACCCCGTTCGTTCTCTGCCAGTTGGAGGAGCTCGGGTTCTGCGACTTCGGGGAAGCGAAGGACTTCGTTTCCAACGGTGCGATCGAGATCGGTGGCCGCCTGCCGGTCAACACGCACGGCGGCCAGCTCGGTGAGGGATATCTGCACGGGACGAACGGGATCGCAGAAGGTGTCCGCCAGGTCCGCGGCACGGCGGTGAACCAGGTGCACGAGGTCGAGAACGTGGTCGTCACCGCAGGGACCGGGGTACCGACGAGCGGCCTCGTCCTCGGCCGGGACCACCAGCGCACGCCCAACACGATTCTCTCCTGAGAATCGTGTCTTCGCGTTGCAGCGCTCAGACGAGCCCCACGTCGGCCGCGAGGTCGAGAAGGACGCGCGACGTCGGCACCGACTCCTCGCGCTCGATCAGCCGTCGTGCCTCCGAAACTGGGACGACGGCCATATCTGCGTACTCCGGACGACGGGAGGGCTCTGCATCCGGCACCTCGAGGACGAAGCACACGTCGTAGCCGCCCTGCGTCACGTCGTGGACGAGGCCGACGCAACGCGCAGTCGCGACTGCCTCGCCCGGGATTCCTGCCTCCTGCTCGAGCTCCTCGAGCAGGGCGCCAAGCACGTCGATGCCGCCGTCGCCGCCGACGCGCTCCCACCCGACTCCACCGGAGGGAATGAGCTCCCACGCACCGGGATACTCGGTGACATCCTGCGAGCGGCGGCCCACGAGAACGCGGCTGTCCGCCGCGCCGAGCACCACGATCCCGCTGACGGCGAGAGCCTGGATGCCGAGCCTTTGGCGGATCGTCTCGTCGCGCTCTTGCGCGACGAGATGCCGGTAGCTGCAGCGGCAGACGGTGACGACGCCGCCGCGCACGTCCCGGACGCTCAGCAGCGTTCCGTCGTGAACGGATGGACGCGCCGACTTCTCCTCCAGCCACAGCTCGTCGATCCGCCCACGCAGCTCCGCAGGTACCTCGAGGTCGTCACCGGAGAAGCGAAAGTCGAGCGGCGGAGCGGCGACGAGGCACGCCGCGCTCATGGCGTCGTGTCGGTGAAGGCGGCGAACGCTGACGCGAGCGGGTACAGGTCGCTCAGCACCGGCCGTGCACCGGCCTCCGCGAGCGCTTCCGCGAGCGGGCTCGGAGGAGACGCCGACGACCCGAAGGCCGGCGCCCAGCGCCGAGGCGACCCCTGCGGGCGAGTCCTCGACTGCGATCGCTTCGTCGGGCGCCACCCGGACCCGCCGCAACGCCATCAGGAAGAGGCCGGGGTCGGGCTTCGAGGGCGCGTCCTCGCCTGCGACGACTGCGGCGAACGAGGCGAGCAGGCCGCTCGAGGCGAGGAAGTCCGTCGCGAGGCGTCGCGGCGCCGAAGTGACCAGAGCGAGGGCGACTCCGGCGTCATGGGCCACCCGCACGAGCTCGCGCGTGCCGGGCGCCGGCTCGACGGCCGCGTATGCCTTCTCGACCGCCTCTTCGTATTCGCGCCGGAGCTCGTCCAACGGCTCGTCGATCCCGTACCGCGCGCGCAACGCCTCGGGTATCTCCGGCAGCGAGACGCCGTCGAAGCGCTCGAAGTCGCCTGGCCGCACCTCGATGCGTCGCGCGCGCAGGAAGCTGTCGAAACACGCCCGCAAGGCAGGCCGGCTGTCCGCGATCGTGCCATCGAGGTCGACGAGCAGCGCAGCAGGTAGCTGCTCGAGCCACGGCATCGTGGCAGCGGCCGCCGTCATGCGCGGCGGACGAAATGGAAGAGACGGTTCTGGCCGGCCGAGGTGACCCCACCTGCACCCGGAAGGGCGAGCAACAGCCGCGTGGCAGCTTCGACCACAGGATGCCCATAGTCGACGGTGCCGCCGTTCGCCGCCGGAACGAGCACGTAGAGCAAGAGGTCGTGCAGCGCCGCGAACTCGTCGATCGCAACGAGTTCCAGGCGATCGCGCGCTGCAGCGAGGAAGGCCTCCTCGTCAATGAACAGGTTGTGCTCGGGCGGGGTCCGACGCGCCAGCCCCGCTGCCTCCCGCAGGTCGTTCTGCGCCTCGAACGCCTTTCGAGTGTTCTCGAGAACGACGAGCGCGCCGCCGACATGCACCTTAGCGGTCAGCTGATCGAGAGCGCCGAGCTGCTCCTCGGGCGTCATCAGGTTGATCACGCACCGGTCGGTGAAGACGACGTCATACTCGGGCAGCAGCGCGGGATGCCGATCGAGCTGGAGTGCGTCACCGATCTCGAATGCGATCGGAAGAGCGCGCGCCGCCGCTCGCGCGCTCTCGATCATCTGCGGCACGTAGTCGACGCCGGTGAAGCGAGCGGCCGGGAACTCGTTCGCCAGGTCGATACAGTTGCGACCGTTGCCGCAGCCGACCTCGAGCACGTCTGCGTTGCGCTCCTCGTCGAGTCCCGCCGCACGCAGCGCGCGCGCTAGCGCCGCTACCTCGAGCGCCTTGATCGTCGGGGTCTTCGTCGTGGCCTCGAGGCCTGTCCGGTGCTCCTCGGCGAGACGCTCCCAGTGTTGCTTCACGTCGTCGGAATGCACCGCTACGTCTCTCCGAAGGAGTTCAGCATGGCCTGGATCGACCGGATCAGAGCAGCCGTCATCTCCTCGTCGCGTGACCTGTCACCTCTGTCGATCCAGGCGAGAGTGGATTCCTCGAGCAGGGCCACGAGGGTCCTCGCCGCCCATTCACGTAAGACGGGATCGGGGACCCGTCGCACGATGAGCTCCTGCGCGGTCTTCACTGCGTTGTCTCTGAAGACCTCCGAGTAACTCGCGAAGTCGGGTTCCCGCGCCGAGTGGTGGACCAGGAGCCGGAAGCCCTCGGGGTCGGCTGCCGCCGCAGCGAGGAACCCGTTAACGACGCTCGCCACCGTCGGTCCTCCTTGTGCGTGCCCCGACACTGTGAGCGCCACGCCCTGTACGGCGCGATCGAGCACCGATCGGTACAGGTCCTCCTTCGAGTCGAAGTGCCGGTAGACGATCAGCCTGGTCACGCCCGCCTTCTGTGCGACCTCCTCCATCGAGGTGGCCTGGAATCCTCGCTCGGCGAAAGCTCGCGCCCCGGCATCGAGGAGGGTCTTGCGCCTCGATTCCCGGCTTAGCCGGACACGCCGTTTCGGAGACGCGCCGTCCGGCGGGGGAGCTGTGGTGGTTTGGGTATTGGGCATATGTAAACAGTATTGTATACTGATCCGGAAGACGCGCATCCCGGGAAGGTGGACACCATGCAGACCATGGACTCGTTGGATTACACAGAGGAGGAGCTTCTCTGTAGCGAGACTGCGGCCGCTCCCCTGGTCGTCTCGGGAACCCTCTGCCACGGAGGCTTCCGAACCGACGGCAGCTATCTGTCGCCTCGGACCGCTGTCCGCTCCCCGGCAATTTCGGCGTGGCAGCAGAACCACAGAGCGGTCTTCGGTACCGAGCTACTGGACGCCCCGATCGCGGCCTGGCCGCCGGCGTACCCGAACGTCGCGCAGGCCAAGCACCTTCTCAGAAACGGAGTGCGCGACCCGATCATCGCGATCTTGACGCGCATAGGGACCGTCGAAGGTTTCGGCGCAGGCCTTCGATACCTTGCGCCCGGACGCGTGGCGCCGGCAGACATCCAGTCGTGCTTCAGCGAGGACATCAGGTCGACCGCCACCTGGCACCTCGCACGCGGGCTGATCGAGGCGCATGCGCGCGACGAGGCCGGTTGGGGAGTGGAGGCCGGTCACAACAAGATGTGGTTCGCGGTACGCGACTCCGCCTTCGAGCATCCCGTCACGGAGGACCAGACGGAGACGATGTTACGTCGCATGGGAGTACAGCAACCTGGCGGGACATCAAGTTCGGGAGCTGTACCGCAGGGAGGATCCGCGTCGCAGGGCCCCGCCGACCGCCTCGTCCCGGCGATCGATCCCGGGCTCGAGGCCTTGCTCCGTACGATGTCGAGCGTTCTCTTCATAGAGGTGCGGGCATTTCACCTCTTCAAGTGGGCGGAGGAATTGTTGGCCGACCAGACTCTCGTCGCCGGCGAAGGACTTCCTTCCAAGCTCGTCTCTTACATCCGCCAGGACGAGACACCTCACGTGGAGTACCTGCGCACAGCGCTCAGCGAGATGCGTGACAGGACTTTTTCAGGTGTTGGGGGAGAATTGTTGCCAGGTAATGAAGTGATCGGGACGATCTGGGATCATTCATTCGAGCTCTCCCGTCACGTCCGCGAGCCGCAGACACGCGCCGCATACTTGGCCGAGGTTGAGCGCGCTCTCGAAAGCCGCAGCAACGGTGCCGACCTTCTGGCCGAGTTCAACGCCCTCGCGGACGCCGCCTGATCGGCATCGCTCAAACCGGCTAATACTGCCTATAGCCTTTGGCCGGTGAACAAGGCACTGGTATGCGGGGCGGGGGGATTCATCGGGGGACATCTGGTCAATCGGCTCAAAGCCGAGGGTGCCTGGGTCCGCGGAGTGGACGTGAAGAACCACGACTATGCGCCGAGTTCCGCCGACGAGTTCGTGTTGTTGGATCTTCGGGACCGTGGTGCCTGTGGCGAGGCCGTGGACATTCCGGGCGGCTTCGACGAGGTGTATCAGCTCGCGGCGGACATGGGTGGCATGGGTTTCATCCACTTCGCCGAGTGCGAGATCATGAGGAACAACGCGCTCGATCAACCTCAACATGATCGACGCGGCGACCAGCGCGGCAGTAGGTCGCTACTTCTATTCCTCGTCGGTGTGCATCTACAGGGACATGACCGTCGGGGAACCCGAGCTGACAGAGGACGATGCATATCCCGCAGCACCCGACAACGAGTACGGATGGGAGAAGCTTTACGCCGAACGAGTCGCCCGAGCGTATTCCCGTCGCTTCGGCAACGTGGTCCGGATCGCGCGTTTTCAGAATTGCTACGGGCCGTCCGGAACATGGCGAGGTGGACGCGAGAAGTCGCCGGCAGCTCTGTGCCGCAAGGTCGCGGAAGCTCCTAACGGCGGGACGATCGAGGTCTGGGGAGACGGCAGCGCGGTGCGTTCTTACGTGTACGTCGACGACCTGGTGAGGGCCGTCATCGCTCTCACGCGTTCGGACATCGACGAGCCGACGAACATCGGGTCGCGTGAGTACCTCACAGTCGACGATCTGGCGACGATGGTGATCGAGGTGTCAGGCAAGCAGCTCGACATCTGCCACGTGGAGGGCCCTGTTGGCGTCTCTTCGAGGAACTTCTCCAATGACCGCGTGGAATCGCTCGGATGGAAGCCCGAGATCTCGTTGCGCGAGGGCATCGAACGGACATACCGATGGATAGAGGAGCAGGTGTCGGCCATGACGGCCGCCGAGGGAGCGAGCACTTGACCACGTCGGACGCGGCAGGTCAGACGACTCTGCCCGGCACCGACCCCTTCGATGGTGCTTCGGTCCTCATAACCGGCGGTGTCGGCTTCATCGGTTCGAATCTCGCCCGACGCCTCGTGTCGATGGGGGCTCGGGTCGTACTGGTCGACAGCATGGTTCCTGTCTACGGCGGCAACCTCTTCAACGTGGAGGACCTCCAGGATCTCGTCACGGTCAACATCTCCGACGTCCGCGACGTCCACAGCATGGAGCACCTGGTCCGCGGGGTCGACTACATCTTCAATCTCGCTGGTCAGACGAGCCACCTCGATTCGATGGTCGATCCCTTCACCGATCTCGAGATCAATTGCACTTCACAGCTGCACATCTTGGAATCCTGCAGGAGATACAACCCGGATGCCGTGCTCGTGTTCGCGAGCACACGGCAATTCTACGGCCGACCGCAGTATCTGCCGGTCGACGAGATGCATCCGTTGCACCCCGTCGATGTCAACGGCATCAACAAGCTCGCGGGCGAGTCGTACCACATCCTCTACCACGAGGTGCATGGCCTGAGGAGCGTGTGCCTCCGACTGACCAATACCTACGGCCCCGGCATGCGCGTCCGGGACGCGCGCCAGACCTTCCTCGGTGTCTGGATCCGACGTGTGCTCGAGGGGGAGCCCTTCGAGGTGTGGGAGGGAGAGCAGCTGCGGGACCTGACCTACGTGGACGACGCCGTCGACGCGATGTTGCAGGTGGCGGTATGCCCGGACGCTCTCGGAAGGGCCCTGAACCTGGGAGGTCCGCCACCCGTGTCACTAGCGGAGCTGGCAGAGATCGTCGTGAGAGCGAACGGTGGCGGTAACTACGAGGTGAAGAAGTTCCCGATTGAACAGAAACGCATAGATATCGGCAGCTTCTACGCCGATTTCGCCCAGATCAACAGGTTGACCGGATGGGCTCCCAAGGTCGGCGTCGAGGACGGGGTCAGGCGAACGCTCGACTTCTACCGAGAACATCTAGCTCGATACATCTAGCACGAGTATTCCGAATGGCGAAGTCGCTCCAGGTGTCGGATGTGGGTTCTGTGGTGCGCCTGTACCGCGAAGAGATAGACGCGGCGATCAGGCGGGTCGTCGACAGCGGATGGTTCATCCTCGGTCCGGAGGTGGAGGCGCTCGAGTCGGCTTTTGCCCGGATGACGGGTACCCGACACGGGATCGCCGTCGCAAGTGGGACTGACGCGGTCGAGCTTGCACTACGGGCTGCAGGTGTCGTGCCCGGAGACGCAGTGATCACGGTCTCGCATACTGCTTCGGCCTCGGCTGCAGCGATCGAACGAAGCGGCGCTACGCCATGGTTCGTGGACATCGACCGCGACCGCTTCACGATGGATCCCGGCGCACTCGACACCGTGCTCACGCAATCCACGAAGGCCGCGGAGAAGCTCAAGGTGGGCGCGGTGCTGCCGGTGCACCTTTACGGAATCCCTGCCGATATGGCCCCGATCCGACAGATCGCGCGAATCCCATGGCATTCCGGTAGTGGAGGATGCAGCTCAGGCTCACGGAGCCGTGCACGACGGTCGCCCGGTCGGATCCCTGGGCTCTGCTGGTGCGTTCAGCTTCTACCCCACGAAGAACCTGGGCGCACTCGGCGATGGCGGCATGGTCGTGACCAACGACGAACATATCTCAGATGCCGTCCGCTCGTTCCGCCAATATGGGTGGCGGACCCGTTTCGTCAGCGAGCGCGAAGGCACGAATTCCCGGCTTGACGAGATCCAGGCAGCCATTCTTCTAGCACTTCTTCCGCATCTCGAGGAGCTGAACGATCATCGAAGGCGGGTCGCCGCTGCGTATGACGACGCACTTGCAGGTGCACCGGTCGTGACGCCACCCGGTGGTGCCGCAATACCAGGGATCGTCCCGGTTTACCACCAGTACGTGGTGCGCGTACCGACGGGCTACCGCGACCGCGTGCAGCAGACTCTGGCTGCCGAGGACATCGCGGACCGCGATCCATTATCCCGTGCCGGTGCACATGCAGCCCGCTTACAGCCAGGCGCCAAGGGGAGATCTCACCGAGACCGAAGCTGTCTGTTCGCAGATTCTCAGCTTGCCGATAGGCGCTCACGTGAGTGAGGACGACGCCCGGAGAGTTGCAGCGGCATTGATACGGGCCGTGTCTGGCGCGACGCCGCCCGCATGATCGCGGAGGGTTCCGGGAGGATGTCGATACTGCAGGTAGTTCCTTACTATGCACCTGCCTGGGGGTTCGGCGGACCTCCGAGAGTGATGGCCGAGGAGGCTTACGAGCTCGTTTCACGGGGTCACTCGGTGGATGTTTTCACGACGGACGCCTTCGAGTCGGACCGTCGATTCGAAGGACCCGTGCCATCCGTCGAGAATGGCGTCACAGTCCACAGGTTCCGGAATCTCTCCAATCGCCTTGCTTACGGCCGGTACCGTTTCCTGCCGCTCGGGCTCAGGACCGCTCTGCGCGATGTCGAATGCGACGTGGTGCATCTGTCGGAGGTGCGTCACGAGCTCGCAGTTCTGACCTGGCGGACGGCCAGGCGCCGACGGCTTCCGCTGGTCGTCTCGGCCCACGGCACCCTGCCCACCGGCGGCGGCACGAAGGGCAAGGTGAAGGGTCTTTACGACGCCATGTGGGTTCGCCCGATGCTGGCGGGAGCTGCCGCTCTCCTTGCACAGAACGGTCACGAGGCCGAGCTCTACGAACGAGCCGGAGCACCAACCGACAGGATCCATCTTCTTCCGCTCGGAACATCCGCACCACCTCCGGGGGCACCGGCTGATCTCGGAGTCGGGCGGGATCGCAGGGTCGTGCTGTTTCTCGGCAGGCTCCACCCGCTGAAAGGCGTGGACCGGCTCGTGCGCGGATTCGCAGCCGTGAGCCAGCGGCACCCGGACGCCGTATTGGTCATCGTGGGTCGCGATGACGGTGCGGAGGACGAGCTCCGCCGGCTCGTCGGTGAGCTCGGCGTTTCGGACCGGGTGTACTTCCCGGGTGCGATTTTCGGGGACGACCGATTCGCGGCGTACAGGCGCGCCGACCTCTTTGCGATCACGCCGACTCACTTCGAGGAGACCTCGCTGGCTGCGGTCGAAGCCGCATCCGTGGGCACACCCCTTCTGCTCGGGGACGAAGCCGAGGCCCCCTTCCTCGATTCCTACGGGGCAGGTTGGCGAGTACGGGCCGGAGGCGAGGTCGCGCCCGCCCTCGACGAGGCACTCTCGGGAGATCTCGGCACTGCAGGCGCGGCGGCAGAGAAGATGGTGGCGGAACGACATCTTTGGCCGGTCGTCGGGCAAGTTCTCGAGTCGATCCTCCTGAAGGTGACGTGATGCGCATCGCCCACGTGATCGACTACTTCCACACCGATGTCGGGTATCAGGAGTACTACCTGGCCAAGTGCATGGCCGAATCAGGTCACACGGTGCGAGTGGTGACATCTCCGTACCGCCAGCACACGGTTGCAGTTCCAGGGCCTGACGAGGAAGCGGGGGCTGATGCTCTCGAGGTCGCCGGCGTCGAAGTCGTCAGGCTGCCGGCCCGCCAGCTGGGTCACGATCGCGCTTGGCTGAAGGGATTGCGGGCCAGCCTGTCCGGATTCCGTCCCGACGCGGTCCACTGTCATGGACCGTTCGCCCCGACCGCGGTGAGAGTTGGTCGAGCGAAGTCGAAGGTGGACTTCACGCTACTTGTGGACAACCACATTCAAGCTGACATCGCTCCGGCCGCGTCGTCAGCCGCCGGCAGGTTCGCGTACGGCTCGTACCGTGCCGTCGCCGGAGCACTGCTTCGCCAAAGTGTCGACCATTGGGTCGCGATCGGACCTTACGAGCGGCAATTCCTGGCAGCGCGGCTGGGTCTCAAGCTCGAGGAGGTCAAGATGATCCCTCTGGGATTCGATCCTGAGATCTTCGGCCACGATGCCGAGCGTCGGAGACTGCTCCGTGACGAGCGGGGTTGGACCGAAGACACCGTCGTAGCGGTGACCGGGAAGTTGAACGCCCGCAAACGACCTGACCTGGTTGCCGCCGCCTGTGCCGAAGCGTTGGAACAGGGCAAGCCGGTTCGGATGGTGGTGGCGGGGAGCGTCGACGCAGACGCGCGCCGCGAGATCGATGCCAGAGCCAAGTCCCTGACGTCGGACGGTCGCTTGGAGTACCTCCCGATGTTGGGACGTCTGGACCTTGCCGACCTGTACCGCTGCGCGGACGTCGTAGTGTTCGCCCGCCTTCCCTCGATCTCCATATATGAAGCGGCCGGCACCGGCGCCAGAGTGCTCGTAGGTCGCGACGAGTTCAGCGAATGGCTGAACAGCAAGCTGCCGGCAATCGAACCGGTCGACCCATACGACCTTCTCGGACGTCTCACGCCGTTCGAGGACAGGGCCGAGAGAGCCGATCAGGCCAGGCGGGCCTTCTCATGGGCGGGACTCAGCGACATCTTCGTAGACCTGTACGGTGCACCGAATTGAGGATCTTGCTCGTCAGCCAGTACTACCGGCCTCAGCCGTTGGCCAACGCCGAGGTCGTGAGCGGGATCGCGTCGGGTCTCGCTGCGAGGGGTCATGAAGTACATGTCGTGACCCCTGCGGCGACGTCCGGATTGATCGACGGGGTCCGGATCCACCGGGCGCTCGGAACCTTCGCGAAGGTCCGGTCGAGCGTGCCCGGCAGGCTCCTGGAATACCTGTCGTTTTCGGTGGGCGCGGTTGTGAGCGTGATGGCGGCTCCCCGCCCGGATGTGATCGTCGTCACGTCACCGCCTCCAACGTTGGGACTTGTCGGTGTCCTGGTGTCGGCAATCAGGAGGTCCCCCCTCGTCTACGTTGTTCAGGATCTGTATCCCGAGGTTGTTGTCGCAACCGGTATCGCCCGAAGCGGGCACCTCGTGAAGCTGCTCGCCTTGGCCATGAAGACCGTCTATAGGCGGAGCGCCGCCGTGGTCGTCATTGACGAGGACTTCGTAGAGAGCATCACGTCGAGGGTGCCTCAGGCGACTGTGAGGGTGGTCCGAAACGGGATCGATCTGAGCCCGTTCGAACATGCCGAGCGCGATGACGAGTGGCTCCGTTCTCTGGGCGTAGATCCTCGGATGCAGGTCGTCATGTATGCCGGAAACATCGGGCGCAGTCAGGATCTCGGGGCGGTCGTCCACGCGACGTCCATCTGCGGGGCTCAGCTCGTGGTCCACGGGGGTGGATCGGCGATGGAGTCGCTGCGTCACGACGCCGAACGCCTCAACTGGAGCCACGTCAAGTTCTCTGACTACGTGGAACGAGACCGGTTGGGCTCATTGTTCGCATCCGCAGACCTTCACGTCGTGCCGTTGAAACCGGAGATATCAGCCACATCGGTACCTTCGAAGCTCCTTTCGATATTCGCTTCCGGTCGTCCGGCGCTCGTCTCCGCTGAATCCGGCAGTGCGGCGGGCCGCCTCGTCCAGACGACCGGAGCCGGCTGGCTCGTCCCGGCGGGGGACCCTGAGGCCTTGGTCGCATGCATGGGCAAGGCGCTCAGTGACCCTCATGAGTTGGATAGTCGAGGAGCGATCGGCAGGATGTGGGCCCTTGCAGAAGCGGGAAGCGCTCGCTGTGCTGCCGAGTACGAGGAAGTGCTCGAGGAGGCGCTCAGCGTCTCCGAACGAGGAGCGCCTGGATGAGCGCCATCAACGTATAGGCGAAAAGAGTCGCCAAAGCTGTGCCGATCACACCGAAAGCGATCGTCAGAGCTGCGATCGCCGGGATCGCGAGGACCACGGTGACCCACGCCGCGTTGCTCATCGCACGTGTCCTGTGGCGAAGGAACAAGATCGATTGGAATGACAGCGACGAGGTGTTGTGCGCGGTCATGGCCAGTGCGACGATCGCGGCGACACCGCCGACCGCCGTTCTAGGGGTGATGAACCGGAGCAGGCCCAGGCCCCCGGCCAGAGCGACCCCGACCGAAAGGGTCGCGCCGGTGAATATGAGCAGGAGGCTGCCGCGAAGTGCCGTGCTCATCGCTTTCTGTGGCCCTTGATCGGGACTCTCCCATTCTCGGATCATGCGGGGGCTCAATATGCCGATCACCGGTTCGGCAACGAGAGAGACGATTCCGGCCCCGAGCGTGTAGCCGAGGGCGTACACCCCGACGAGCGTAGGGCCGCGCAGAGCCCCGAGTAGATATTGATCGCCGTTGTTGAGCGCATACGTGGCGATGTTGTAACTCGACAAGGATCGCCAGGTTCGCCGGAGATCTTCGCGCGTTGCATTGTCCACGTGACCCAGGCGAAGTGGTTGAACGACGATTCCCGTCAAGAACGTGACGATCAGAAAAGTGAGTGCTACATCGGGAAACGACTTGGTCAATCCGGCGACGATCACCGCCGCAGTCCATGCGGTGGCAGACCTTGATGATGCAAGAACGCTTGCACGACGGAACTGATCCGTGTAGCGGAGGTATGCGAACTCGAACACGAATAATGCTTCGGGGACCGTCATCAGAGCGCCCCATGCGATCGGCCATCCAATGTCCGACTTCCATAACGCGAGGAGAGCCGCGCAACCGATGACCAGTGGGAGAAAAATGGCGGAGCGTTTCAGCATCGCGGTGCGGAAGGCTCTGCTCCGGTCGGGCTGCCCCTGTGCAAGGGTTCGCTGAGCCTCCAGCGAGGGTGCCTCAGCGAGGATTGCCGCGCCGAATCCGGCGGCGACCCGACTCAAGCTCAACAATCCGACAATACGCAGGCTCGACAAGTGGCCCACCAGGATCAAGCCCGCGAATGCGATTGCACCTGGAAGGACTGTCGCGGGTGCCAGGACGAGGGCGTTGCGAGCTGCGGTGCCTTTCGAAGTCCGAAAGGCAGATTTGGCGCCTTTTCTCCAACCGCCACCCTGCATCAGAGACTGTTGATGGAAGCCGCTGACCCTCTGTGCGTGGCGGTCGCCTCCATGACCGCTCAGGATATCGTCACGCCCGTCGAACGAATGTCTTTGCTTTGACGATCATCCGACATTGGTCTGAGCTTCAGTACGATTCTGCGTGGTGAGCGAGCACGACGACAGGGCGACCGTGACCGAAGTGCCGTCTGCCTGGCGCCGGATAGGTGGTCGGATCGGCGGTCCTCGCATCGCCGAAGCTCCTCACATGGCCATGATCCGGATGTTCGGGATGAGTGGAGGAATGTCGAACGACCTGCTCCACAAACTCGTCGCCGTGCGTCGCCCGGCTCGGAGAATCTCCGGCGAGGGGATGTTCGGGCCGCCATCTGATGCCGGAGTAAGTGGAGCAGTGGAACAGCTCCGGAGGGACGGGTACGTGGTCTTTCCGCGGCGCCTAGACCCATGCGTGTGTGATCAACTGGTCCAGATCGCTCGTAGCCTGCCCTGCGAGGTCAGGCTCAGGCCTGATATTCCACCGCAACGCGTGGGCCTCCTTCCCGAGGACGTCTCTGTCGCGTGGCTCTTCGAGCGTGATCTCGCTTCAGACCCGTTGATCCAACGGATAGTCAGTGATCCGGGGCTTCTGACGCTCGCTCAGGCCTACCTCGGATGCGAACCGATTCTGTCGGTTCTCGCCATGTGGTGGAGCCGGGTCGTGGATGCAGTGGAGCGGGACCGGAACGAGAACGCTCAACATTTCCATATCGACATAGATCGTGTTAAGTGGTTGAAGTTCTTCATATACCTGACTGATGTGGACTCATCAAATGGTCCTCATGTTTACGTGGCAGGATCACATAGGCGAGGTGGTCAGCCGCGAAAATTCCTCAATGCGGGAAACACCCGTCGGGCCGACCGCGCGGTGATGGATCATTTCGGAGAGCGCGTGATCGAGCTGACGGGTCCACGTGGGACCGTCTTCGCGGCCGACACCAGAGGTCTTCACAAGGGCAAACCACCGGAAGTGGACGAAAGGCTCGTTCTGCAGCTCGAGTTCGCAGACAGCCTTTTCGGGGCAGCGTACGAGCGGGTCACACCCGTCTTCGTCCGAGACCCCCAGCTCGCCGAAACAGCAGCGTTCGATGCCTGCGACCTACAGACGTTGGGACCTTACCTCTTCTCCTTCTGTTTCAGAAGCTGTAGGTCGAAGCGGTGACCTCGACCGTAGGGGTGGCTCCTCCCGGACTTCGGGGTAACGCTTCGTCCGCCGTCTCAGTCCTCAGATACGTTTGGAACCACCCTGCGAACCGGTCTGCGCGGGTAGCGAGCGTCATCCGATCCGTTCGCTTCCAGGCCCGCGGCCGAATTCTCAGGAAACGAACGGAAGTTCCCATCGGCGACCGCTCCAAGCTCTGGGCCGAGCTCCACTGGACCGCATCCAGTAGGGCTGCATACTCGAATCCTCCTGATCTCGAAATGTTGGTATGGAAACGATGGCTGAGACCCGGTGATCTATTCGTCGACGTGGGTGCGAACATAGGCATCTACAGCGTCTTCTGCGCTGAGCTTGGCGCTCACGTCATTGCCGTGGAGCCCGATCCCGAGACGGCATCCAGGTTGCAGCAGAACTTGGCTCTGAACGGGTATCCGATTGAGATCCTGCAGTGTGCGCTGGGAGAACGGGTCTCGCGGGAGTCTTTCACCGTCGGCCTTGACTGTCTCAACCACTTTGCCGACGTCGGGACGTCCGCAGTCCGACAAGTGGATGTGCAGACGTTGGACGACATCATTGGAGGGCGCCGAGCGCGTGGCGTGAAGATTGACGTCGAGGGTGCAGAGCTTCGTGTGCTGCGAGGCGCCGAACGTGCGCTGGCAGAAGGACGGATCGACCTTCTCCAGATCGAATGGCCAGAACAGGCTCCGGACGGAGATCATTCGGCCAATCCGGCTGCAAGGTACCTGTCGCGCTTCGGATACTCCTTGTGGACGGACGACGGAACCGGCTCGCTGGAACCCTTGACGGGGCAGCCGCAACTTCGTGACGCGTTCGCTCGGCGCCAGCAGAGTCGACGTGTTCACTGCGAGGGAGATCATCTGCGATGAAAGTTGATCAAAGGGTTTTGCTCCACGTGGGCGTTCAACTCGAGCAACTCGGGTCTCCGGCCGATTAGTCCGGTGAGGGCATCTAGGCCAAAGAGAGGGTCTTCCTCGAACAACTCGTCGTAGACACGGCAGGCGAGAGCGTAATCGTCCGCAGTGTCGACTGTCAGCCTCCAATGTCGACGATCTGGGACACAGGCAAGGTGGACCGCAGGGAACCGTTCCGGCCTGCGCCAGATGAAGGGCGTGACATGTTCGCGTTCGTAAGGATCAGATGACTCGCGAGCTGCTTCACGCAGAGCTTCCATCGCGATCACTTCAGTGTCGAACCCCAAGGGGTAGCCGTCGTTGACGGCGGTTCTCGCGTAACGGACGCCGAGGGATGCGAAGCTGGCGAGAACGGCACTGCTCACCCGTGGGTCGAGCATGGGGCAGTCGGAAGTGATGCGGACGACCACCGAAGCGCCTCGCGACTCTGCTGCCCCGACAGTCCTGGCGAGGACATCTTGCTCCGAGCCGATGAAGACCGACACCCCACTGCATCCGCCGACGAAATCGACGACTGGAGTCTGAGAATCACCCTCCGGCACGGCTACTACCACGTCGTCCACCCCGTCGATCGCCTGAACCCGTTCGAGAACTCGAGCAAGGACGGGAGCTCCTGCAAGGGGAAGCATCACCTTTCCCGGTAGGCGTGTAGAGGTGAAGCGGGCCTGGACGACTGCAACGACCCGACGGGACGGGGAGTCTGCGACCTCCTTCGCGCGCTCGGGGTCTTCGGTTTGCCGTTCATCGGCCATCGGCATTTCACTAAGCTACACAGCCAGTATGTTCGAATCGCGACTTGTAGGCGGGTCACCAGGTTTCGGCACGATGCTGCGATCATTGCGCCGGAGCCGAATACTTGGATTGGACCGCGAGTGACCAAGGGTTCCCAGGTCGTTAGCGTGATCCCCCCGATCTCGACTTACGTCGACGATCACGGGAGAGAGTTCGACTACGCGCTTGCGATCAATCCCGGCGCCACGGCGCTGGGCATACATTTCAGCGCCTTCTACCACGGCCAATCCGGAAACGTCTATCGGGACGTGCACCGTGGGTATTTTCATCGACTGAAGATGCTGAGCGTTGACCAGACCAAGCATTGGCTGTTCCTTACCGAACTTCATGGCGCAGATAGCAACGGGACCTACTACACCGGTGAGAAAGGCGATTTCTACGTCGAGAGGGCCATGGCACAGATCATCGCCGACACATTGGAGAAAACCGACACGACGCCGGACCGATGTGTCACGTTCGGGTCGTCGATGGGCGCCACCGGTGCGATAAAATTCGCCCTGCGATTCGGCATGAAAGGCATTGTCGCCATTGCCCCCCACGTCGATCTCGACATCTGCGCGGCCAGGCAGAATCGAATGAGGGAGGTTGCCTTCATCTGTCCCGACGGCGATCCTCTCTCTGAGGCGAATCATCGTTACACCCGGCAAATCAGGCGCGAGCTCGCGGAGCGGATCGAGTCGCACGCGGCACTCCCGACACTGTTCATCCAGTCGTGTCGCGACGATGATGGGGTTCACGAGGAGCAGGTCGCACCGCTCGTGGCCAGTTGGCGTGATGGCGGAGGAATCGTCTACTGGGATCTTCGCCCGACCGGCGGTCATACAAGTGAACACTCCTCGCGGGCTCTGCTTCTCGACGCTGCCGATCATCTCCTTGCTGGAGAGGAGATCGATGTGAAGCGATATCAGTCAGGCGGCGAGTTCGCCGGCACACCCGCCCGCCCCCTGATGAGGGTGCGGTTGCGATCACAGGTGGGACAATTGCGACGGCAGATCCGCGAGCGACGGCGCGACTAGCCGGGTTCGCGGCGAAGGTGTTGCTAGAGTAATTCCAGCGAAGTGTTCGCTGTTCGAGCTTCATGTGGTCAGGAGCAGAGCTGAAAAAAGGTCTCGCCACCCGTGGTTTCGAGTACGCGCGCGTGGGAGTGCGCACGGGTCGGATCCTACGCGCGAAGGCGCTCCGCCCATTGCTGCTCAAGAAGGCGGAGTCCCGAGGAAACTCCGAGCGGCCGGACGGTGTGACGCTCTTCTGGATACCCGAAGCCGGAGTAGGTCCCCATCTGGTGGCGATGGAGATCCTCGCGCGGACTCTGGTGGGGGATGGCCAGAGCGTCATGTTCACGAGGTGCTACGAGTGCTTTGCACGCTGCCCGGTGATGGACATGTACGAACTGGCGGAGCCGACGTCACATGAAGCGGCACGTTCCTGCTGTGACAGGTGCATATACAACTCCGTCGCGATGCTCGGAAGGTACAGACTCCCGGCGATGGATCTGCGACCGTGGGTCGAACGGATCCGGCCCGAGCTCGACCGGCTTCGTCGCGACAGGCCAGCGGACCTGAAAACGTTCCACCTCGAAGGCATCGCTTTCGGAGCGATTGCCCTTCACGACCTCATATTGACGAACAAGCTCGCGAGCGCCGATCACGTTTCACCGCATCTCGGAGACGCCTGGTGGGACCGCATCAGTAGCTGCGTCACCGCATACCTCGTCGTCTCCGAGATGGCCCGTTCGGGGACGATCAACCAGCTCGTCCATTTCAACGATGGCTCTCTTCAAGTGAGCGCCCGCCTCGCGGCAGAGAAGGCTGGTGTGCCCTGCCGCTCCCTCGCATTCGCCTCTCATCTCGGGGTGGACCGGCGCAAGCTCGTGATCACGAACACCATCGCTCACGACGCGCTCGTACGTCATGCGTCGACCTGGACCCAGTGGAGGAACATCCCGCTGGGTGCGGAAGTTGTACGCGATATCGGCGACGACCTGGTCAGACATTTCACCAATCCCGGCGGCGCATCTCATATTTATTCACGCGGATTGAGTTCCCGGCCGGACGACTTGCGACGCAGGCTCGGATTGAGCAGTGATCGCAAAGTCGTGGTCGCCTTCACGAGCAGCCTCGACGAGGACAACGCCGCGCGAGCATACCGAGCGGCCCTCGGGATCGACTGCTCGAGTAGCGATGGCCAAACCTTTCCCGACCAGTTGACGTGGCTCCGACATGTTGCGGATCAGATATCGGTCTCGGAAGATCTCCAGCTGATTGTCAGGGTGCATCCGCGCGAGGACGCCAACGACAGGGATGGAGTCCGGTCCGAGCATCTCAGCTTGCTCCGTGATGAGCTGGGCAAGGACCGAGCTCATGTTCACGTCGTTTGGCCGCGCGATCCGGTATCGAGCTACGACCTCTCCCTTCTGGCACACGTCGCGACCGTCAGCTGGAGCTCGATCGGCCTCGAGCTGGCACGGGCCGGTACGCCGGTGCTGGCAACCTCTGTCGGCGTTCTGCATACCTTGCCCCGCAACGAAGGTGTCGCGTGGGAAGCGACGCCGGCGGGTTACTCGAGAAGATTGAGAGAGCTCAGCATCGGCGGTTTCTGCCTCGAGGAAGTGATAAGCGCGTACCGCTTCTACGCGATGCGCCAGTTGGCTCTGACCACGGACCTCGGAGACATCGTCGCCAAGCCGGGATCGCGCTATCTGCCGCGGTGGCGGACGCCGCACGAAGCACCTCGGCTCCTGGGAATTCTGAACGGGTCTGTCGACCGGGCTCAGACTCGTTTAGGCGCGCTACATGCGACCTGACGACGCTCAGCGATGTCGAGGAGCGGATCGCAGTGCAACGGCAGCTCAGGAGGCTCTTCGATCTCGTGACAAGCGGCAGGGACTCCGACGGAGACCATCCACTGCGCCTCGTCGAGGTGGATCCGGTCACCGCGAAACCCCACATTTCGCCTGTTCACGGGGCGGCCGCTGTATCGGGAGACATCGTCTGGTTCGTGGACGACGGCTCCTGGCGCTCGATGCGCTCCCCGATGGCCGCCCGTCTCGCTCTGCTCGGCTGCTCGGATCTTGCCTACCAGTCGGGTTGACCCCTCTGACGCTCCGGTGGGGCAAGATCTCTGAATGGATCTTTCCGGCGCGACAATTCTCCTGACTGGCGGAACCGGGTCATTCGGCCGAGCATTCACCGACCGGATCGTCCGCGACTGGCCAGGCGTCACGCTGCGGGTCTTCTCGCGCGACGAGCTGAAGCAGTCGGAGATGCTGGCGGACGTCGGGGTGCATGACCACCTCAGGTACTTCATCGGGGACGTAAGGAACCGCACGCGGCTCACCAGGGCGATGCAGGGAGCCGACCTGGTGGTGCACGCCGCCGCGATGAAGCAGGTCCCCGCATGCGAGTACAACCCGTTCGAAGCGGTCCAGACGAACGTGCTGGGGGCGCAGCACGTCGTCGACGCCGCCATCGACGCGGGGGTCCAACGGGTCGTGGCTCTCTCTACCGACAAGGCCGTCAACCCCGTGAACCTCTACGGTGCCACCAAGCTCTGCGCCGAGAAGATCGTCGTTCAGGGAAACGCCTACGCCGCAAGGGGCCGGACCCGCCTGTCGTGCGTCAGGTACGGCAATGTGGTCGGCTCGCGAGGTTCGGTCATCCCGCTGTTCAGGGAGCAGGCCGAAGACCGGCCGCCTGACGATCACAGACGAACGCATGACGCGCTTCTGGATCACCCTCGATCAGGCGGTCGACCTGGTCCTGTACGCGCTCGAGCATGCATCGGGCGGGGAGGTGATCGTGCCCAAGATCCCCTCGGTGCGGATCACCGACCTCGCAGAAGCGATCGCCCCGGGAGTGCCGCGGGCGGTCACCGGGATTCGTCCCGGCGAGAAGCTGCACGAGGTGCTGCTCACCACCGACGAGTGCAGGCACACCCTCGACATCGGTGACAGGTTCGTCATCTTGCCTGAGCATCCCTGGTGGAGCAGCACCCATCCTTGGTCCGAGGGCAAGCCGATCGACGAGGAGTTCGTCTACTCGAGCGATCGCAACGACCACTGGCTCGGGTTGGACGAGCTGCGTCCGCTCGTATCGGCGTGAGCGACTCCTCCAGGGTCGTCATCCCTTACGGACGGCAGACGATCGAACAGGACGACATCGACGCCGTGACGGCGGTGATGCGCAGTGACTGGCTCACCCAAGGCCCGGCGGTGGAGGAGTTCGAAGAGTCCTTGTGCGGCGTGACCGGGGCCGAATACGCGGTGGCCTTCTGCAACGGGACGGCCGCACTGCACGCTGCATGTGCCGTCTCCGATCTTGGCCCTGGTGACAGAGTGGCCACGTCGGCACTCTCGTTCGTAGCCAGCGCGAGTTGTGCGAAGTTCGTCGGCGCGGACCCCGTCTTGCTCGACATCGATCCGGCCACGTTGAATTTCGTGCCGGAGAACGTGCCGGCAGGCGTAGAAGCCCTCGTGGCCGTTCATTTCGCGGGACTTCCCGCAGACCTGTCCCGGCTCCGCAACCGTCCGCGGGTCGTCATCGAGGATGCAGCGCATGCGCTCGGCGCGGTGACGCCCTACGGCCCGGTCGGGAATTGCGCCAAGTCCGACATGTGCTGCTTCTCGTTCCATCCGGTGAAGGCCATCACCACCGGCGAAGGTGGGGCGGTCACGACCAATGACGCCGAGCTCGTGGCACGCCTGCGGCGATTCCGAAGTCACGGGACGGTCCCGACGCCCGAGAACGGAGGTTGGTCATACGACGTCGTGGAGCTCGGATGGAACTACCGGCTCCCCGACATCCAGGCAACGCTCGGGGTGAGTCAGTTGGGCAAGCTCGAGCGGTTCGTCGCGCGGCGCAACTTCCTCGCCGAAAGGTACACCGAGCTCCTGTCGCAGCTGCCGATCCTGCTGCCTCCGGGGGCCCCTCCCGGTTGGAGGCACGCATATCATCTGTTCCCCATCCGCGTCGCCCACCGCCGCGAGATCTACGAAGGGCTGCGAGCCAAGGGAATCGGGGTCCAAGTCCATTACGTCCCGATCCACTGGCACTCGTTCTACCGCGAAAGACAGACGGCACTGCCCGAAGCCGACGAGGCCGGGAACACCATTCTGTCACTGCCCATGTTCCCAACCCTGACCGATGACGATCAGGACTATGTGATCGCCGAGCTGTCGGCTCTGGTGGGCCGGTGAGGGTCTTCTGGCGACGAGCGTCTCCAATCGCCCGCCGTCAGGCTCCAGGTGTGTGGCCCTGGTTCGCGACGAATTTGGCCTGTTCTGCTGTCATGGCGGCCACGTGTTGTTCCAAGGTCGAAGGGTCGAGGGACCTATAACCGGCTCCTTGAAAATATGCCTCATTGCGATTCGGCCAACGGGATACCCAGATCTCGAGCGTCTCGAAATGAGGCTCCAAGAATGCTCGCAGGTATTCCTCCGAAAAGAACTCGTTGTCGTGCTCATCGTTGTGGCCACCCAGTTCGTGGAACAGTGGGGTGGACCCGAGCAAGGTGCCGCCTGGTTCGAGCGCCGCGCCGATCTTGCGAATCAGGTCAGTTCCTGCCGCGACCGAGAAATGCTCGATGACTGCGAAGAGAAACACCGTGTCATATCGATCACGGGGAAACGCGTCGAGCAATATGTCCGAGACATGCCAGTGGACGTTCTCTTGCGGGTATCGCTTGCGGGCTAGCGAGATGGCCCGGGAGTCACGGTCGATAGCGTCGACGCTGCCGGCCACCGGTGAATAGCACAGGCCGGAGAATATTCCGTCTCCGCACCCGAGATCCAAGACTGTGCCTCCGCGCGGAATGAGGCGTGCACCGAATACGCCCCTTTCCATCCAATGCCAGTTCTCGGGCCCGCGCAGGTGGTCGAACCTGTGGTCGAAAAAGGTGATACCGAGTGTTCCCCAACTGCGGGTGTACAGGTACCCGATGCCTTTTGACGTTGCCGAGGCGATCGTTCCGGCCAGCGGCAGGGTGGCGCGAGCGGTGCTCTTCAAGGCGAGCCGGAACTTGCTGTCTTGGCCCTGCCCGACGCTGTTTAGCATGAGTCGCACCTTAGTGCCGGGTTACTGCACTTCTTTGGTTACAGCTGGTCGCCTGTAAGCCCCTTTGGGATAGTCAGTCCACCAGGTCCCAAGCGACCGGGGTTCCGGCTCGGATCTGTCGAACCGCGTGCCGCCCGATCACCTCGGCGAGATGCTTTGGAGGCAGGCCACCTGCCGGACGCAGGGAACGAACCGCGTCTTGCGAGATGACGTCGCCGACCTCGAGATCCGCGACGAACCACAAGGAGCGCCGGAATCTGACGCTTGCCGCCTCGTCGCGGTTCGGACCGTACCGCACGTCCCCGAGCGATTCCCAGGCATTGTGAACGCTGTCGACAAGCACACGGAGCTCCTGAGGTTCGCACGAGAATTCGGCGTCCGGGCCGCCGTCTGAACGCCTCATCGTCAAATGCTTCTCGACGAGACAGGCACCGAGCGCAACCGCCGTGATCGCAGAGGTGGGGCCGACCGTATGGTCGGAGAATCCGACCGGTGCATCCCATCTCTGCTCCATGTCGAGGATCGTGCTGAGGTCGAGCGTCGACGAGGGCGCGGGATAGGCGCTCGAGCAGCGGAGGACGACCACGCCACCTGTGCCTGAGTTGCGCGCCACGGTGACCGCTTCGTCGATCTCATCGCGCGTTGCCATCCCGGTGGAGATGATCACGGGCTTGTTCTTGGACGATGCAGCCTCGATCAGCTCGTGGTCGAGGATCTCGAAGCTTGCGATCTTGTATGCCGGGACGTCGAGCCCCTCCAGGAATTCCACGGCAGGACGGTCGAAAGGAGTGGAGAACCAGCCGATGCCTGACGCCTTGGCGGTGCTCGCGATCTTCTCGTGCCATTCCAACGGGGTTTGAGCTTCGACGTAGAGGTCGTACAGGCTCCGTCCGTCCCAGGGTGTGCCACCCGAGACGACGAAGGGAGCACTCCGCGAGTCGAGCGTCATGGAATCCGGCGTGAATGTCTGCAGCTTGATCGCGTCGGCGCCGTTGTCGGCCGCCGCCTTGACGAGGTCGAGCGCTTTTTGGAGGCGCCCACCGTGGTTCGCCGAAAGCTCTGCTACGACGTAAGGAGCCTTCGTCCGTCCGACGGTTCGTTCTCCTATGTGCACCGTCCTCGCGCCGGAGGAATCGGTTCCCGCAGTCACCGAACCGCATCCCGCGTGAGCGCGCGCACCGATTTCATGTTACTTGGAACGCTGCTGGCGACTACGTGATGTCGGGGTGCACCGGACATGGTTCGCGTCACGTCGGCGCGCCAGCACCGCGGTCGTCACGCTGCTCGGAGCCGGAAAGCGTGTAGATGAACCTGCCCGAGTCGTCGGATCTCGTCCACACCGGGTCCTCGCAGCTCAAACCTTCTTGGCGAAGGGCTCTTATGAGGATCTTGGCTGTCGCGGTCGTCGGGAGCTCCTTGCAGATCCTGACGTAGCGAGGCGCCCACTTCGTACCGAGATCGGACTGTTCCGACAAGAACGCGGCGAACGCCACCGGATCGAACTCTGCGCCCTCTCGCAGTTGCAGCGCGGCCATCACCTGGTCGCCGGTCACCGGGTCGGGGACTGCGTAGACCGAGGCCAGCACGACGTCGTGGTGTCGTTCGAGCACTCGGGTGACCGGGGCCGACGCAAAGTTCTCCCCGTCGACGCGGAGCCAGTCGTCGGTGCGCCCGGCGAAGTACACGTAGCCGTCCGCGTCGCGGTAGCCGAGGTCGCCGGTCCAGTACCAGCCGTTGCGGATCCTGGCGCGTTCGGCCTCGTCGTTTCGCCAGTAGCCCTCGAAGCCCGCCGCACCGCTCGTCGAGACGATCTCACCGATCGCCACCTCCGCGTTCGATATGCGTCCCGTGTCGTCGAAGGTGGCTCGCGGGCACTCGGTCCCGGAAGCCTGGTCGACGACGATCACGTTGATGCCCATTCCGAGCGATCCGTTCGGGGCGTCCGGTGTGCGCGAGATCGCCGCCCCGCCTTCGGTCGAGCCGTACCCGTCCGTTACGGGCACGCCGAAACGCTCGGAGAACTTGGCGACGTCCGCCGGCGCGCCCTCGTTCCCGAACACACGCTGGAGCGTCGTGTCCGAGTCCGAGGGGTCTTCCGGCGTCGCGAGGATGTAGGACAACGGTTTGCCGACGTAATTGAAGTAAGTGACGCCGTGGCGCCTCACGTCGAGGAGGAAGCCTGACGCCGAGAACCGGCCACGCGAGGGCAGCGCCACGGTGGCCCCTGCGGCGAGCGCGGGCGACCAGCCTGCCATGAGGGCGTTCGAGTGGAACAGGGGCATCGAGACGTAGCAGACGTCGGTCGGGACGATGGAGAACAGGCCCATCACGGCACTTCCGATGAAAGCCATGCGGCCCTGAGTGCAGCGGACAGCCTTAGGCGCACCCGACGTTCCGGACGTGAAGATGAGGTAGCCGAGATCGGAAGCAGATATCTCGGGCTCGGGCAGCGGATCACCTGAGTGCATCTTCAAGCGTGCTTCGTAACCGGGTGTGTCGATCACGAGAACGCGCGGGTTGCCGCTCGACGGCTCACCGATCGCGGGGCCGAGGTCGAGCCCCTCGACGAGCGGCAGGTGTGCAAGGTCGGTCACCAGCAGCTGGCACTCGGTGTGCGAGATGTCGCGGGCGATCTCGTCGCCGCGGTGACTCGGGTTGCCCCCGACGACGACGTTGCCTCCGAGGGCGGCCGCGCCGAGCCAGAGGCAGAACTCCGCGACGTTGTCGAGCAGGACGCAGATGTGGGGCGGGCCCGGGGCGAGCAGGTCTGCGGCGAGCCCCGCACGGACCCGCGATCGGTCGACCACCTCGGCCCACGACCACGCCAGGTCGCCCGCGAGCAGCCCGGGCCGCTCGTCGCCGGCTCTCGCTCGGAGCATCTCAGAAATCGTTTCCATCGCCATCCCTGCTTATCAGGACACCTGTGACCTGGACATTCTTTCCCAATAGTGGAACACGTTGCATTTTTTCAACTCGGCTGGTACCGTCCGCCCGAGCGGAAGGGAGCCTTAATGGAGTTCGGCATCTTCAACAGCATCTGCATGCCTCCGAAGATCCGCCAGGCCTATGGAGCCGATGCGGAGCACAGGCGCCTCCTCGACGAGATCAACTACGTCAAGGCGGCCGACGCTGCAGGCTTCAAGTACGCGTGGGTGACCGAGCACCACTTCTTGGAGGAGTACTCGCACCTGTCGGCCTCGGAGTCATTCCTTGCGTACGTCGCGGCACAGACCTCCAACATCCATCTCGGCTCCGGGATATTCAACATCACCCCGCCGGTGAACCACCCCGCCCGCATCGCCGAGCGGGTGGCGATGCTCGACCACCTGTCCGAGGGACGGTTCGAGTTCGGCACCGGGCGAGGGTCGTCCAGCACGGAGCAGCGTGGTTTCGGGATCGAGGACCCCGAGCTCACCCGCGAGATGGTGGCGGAGACGCTGCCAGAGATCGTCCGCATGTGGCGCGACGAGGAGTACTCCTTCGACGGGAAGTTCTTCTCGATGCCCGAGCGCAAGGTCCTTCCGAAGCCGTACACGAAGCCGCACCCGCCGCTTTGGGTCGCGGCGGGGAGCCCGTCCACCTTCGAGCTCGCAGCCCGCCAGGGACTCGGCGTGCTCTGCTTCGCCTTCGGGCGCCCCGAGCAGTTCGCTCCGCTCATCGAGAAGTACAAGAAGGACATCGAGAACGCAGACCCCGTCGGCGGCTACGTGAACAACAACATCATGGTGACGACGCAGATGCTCTGCCTCGAGGACGGGCAGCGGGCGCGTGAGATCTTCTACGACCTCGACATCGGCTACTACCTGAGCCTCGTGTTCAGGTACCTCGACACCTTCCCGCGCCCTCCGGGCATCCCGGTGTGGCCCGAGACGGTCCCCGATCAGACGCCCGAGCAGATCGAGAAGCAGATCCAGGATGGGAACATCGCCATCGGAGATCCCGACGAGGTGGCAAGAGCGATCCAGCGTTTCGCCGACATCGGCGCGGACCAGCTCAGCTTCGGGATGCTCAGCTCGTCGATGACGGGCGAGGTGTGCAACGAGGCCATTGCCACGTTCGGCAAGCACGTGCTTCCCCGCTTCGACAAGGACCCCGTCCACTCGACGACTCGCCGAGCGCGAGGCCCAGGTCGCCTGATCAGCGAGGCCCAGGTCAGCGAGGCCCAGGTCACCGAGGCCCAGGTCACCGAGGCCCAGGTCAGCGAGGCCCAGGTCAGAGAGCTCAGGCAGAGCTCCAGCAGGCGACCAGCTCGTCGACCGTCGTGAGGGTGGCCACGAGCGCCATCGTGTTCTCGACGACGGTCTGGGCATAGGGGGCCGGAACACCGCAGACGGCGTCTCGAGGGAGCACGACGCGGTACCCGAGATTGACCGCCTCGATGGCGAGGCCGGGGATACCGAGGTTGAGCGACACCCCGGTCGCAACGACGGTCGTCACCCCGAGCCCTCGCAGCGTCGCGTCGAGGGAGGTGCCCCCGAAAGGGGAGACCCCGTGGCGGCGTGCGCTCGTGTGGTCGCTCGGCTCGGGCCCGAGCGCCGGGACGAGCTCGACAGCGGCCGTCCCCTCGATGAGGTGATCCGGCCGGCGCATCAGCGCGGTGATGATGGGAGCGTTTCTCGGCGTGCTCGCCCCGTCGGGCCTGAAGCCCGCCGTGCAGTGGACGACTGCGACGCCGGCCGCCCGGGCCGCGCCGAGGAGCCTGACGATGGCGGGCACGAGCCCCGAGCTGTCCGCTTCCTCGGCGAGCTCGGGGATCGTCGACAGGTCGCCGACGACGCCGCGCTGGACCTCCATCGTCACGAGGGCGGTGTGGCGGGCCGCCACCATGCGACACAGATCGGTGGGCAACGAGTACGCCTACTGCCCGACGGCCCTCGAACGGTCGATCACACTCGTGGCCCACCGGTAGTCGGGCTTTCCGCTCGGTGCCCGTTCGACCTTGTCGACCACGTGGATCTCCCTCGGGATCTTGTAGCCGGCGACGTGGGCCCGGCAGAGCTCCTGGATGGCTTCGAGAGTCGGAGCGCTACGTCCCTGACGGGGTTCCACGATGGCGGCGACGCGCTGCCCGAAGCGTTCGTCGGGCGCGCCGACGACCAACGCGTCCATCAGGTCGGGGTGGGACCTGACCACGGCCTCGACCTCTTCGGGGAAGATCTTCTCGCCGCCAGAGTTGATGCAGATCGAGCCGCGCCCCAAAAGCGTGATCGACCCGTCGGCCTCGACCGTCGCGAAGTCCCCGGGCATGACGTGTCGGACCCCGTCGACGGTGATGAACACCTCTGCCGTCTTGACGGGGTCGTTGTAGTAGCCGATCGGGATGTTGCCTGACCTCGCGATCTTCCCGATCACCCCCGACCCCGGCTTCACGGGCTCGAGATTGTCGTCGAGCACCACGGTCTCCCCGAGCGACGTGACGGTCGGACCGCTCTTCATCGCGGTTGCGCCGCGATGGATCATGCTGAGGCCGTTGTTGCCCGACTCCGACGAACCCACCGCGTCGGTCATTACCATCTGGGGGAAATGGCGGAAGAATTCGTCCTTCACCGAGGGTGAGAAGAGGGCGGCTGTCGACGTGAGCCCGAAGAACGACGACAGGTCGTAGCTCGCGTCGGGCTCGTCTAGGACCTCGATGAGCGGCTTTCCCATCGCGTCCCCGGTGATCATCACCATGTTCACACGCTCGGCCTCGACGAGCGACCAGACCTCGTGGGGTTCGAACTTGGCGACGAGCACGACCTTGTTGCCGGTGAAGCTCTGACCCATCACCCCCCACTGCGTGGCGCCGTGCATCAAAGGCGCGACGGGCAGGAAGGTGATCTGGCCGCCCGCAGCGATCCCTTTTTCGACCATCTGTTCGGGCCTGTCGACCCGGACACTCGTGAGCGCGTCGATCCCTCCGCCCAACGCGAAGAAGACATCCTCGTGCCGCCACACGACGCCTTTGGGCATGCCCGTGGTTCCACCCGTGTAGAGGATGTAGTGGTCGTCACCGGATCGCGGCGCAAAGTCGCGGTCGGGGCTCTGCGCCGCGAGCGCCTCCTCGTAGGGGGTGGCGTCCGAGCTCGGGCCATCGCCGTCGGACCCGTCTTCGATCACGATCACGTGGCGCAGATCGGGCAGCTCGCCGAGGAGGGCATTCACGTTCGGCGAGTAGCTGCGCTGGTGCACGAGCGCCTTCAGGTCGGCGTTCCCGAACAGGTAGCGGAGCTCGTCTTCGACATAGCGATAGTTGATGTTGACCCACACCGCCCGCAGTTTGAACGTGGCCCATGCGGTCTCGACCCACTCGGCGCAGTTGAGGGCGTAGATGCCGACATGGTCCCCGGGCCCTACACCCTGAGCGGCAAGATGGTGGGCGAGGCGGTTCGCCCGCGCCTCCATCTCGGCGTAGGTCCGCCTGGCGTCTCCCACGACGAGATAGTCGCGTTCACCGAAGGCGTCTGCGGCTGCCTCGAAGAGGTCGGCGAGGTTGAACTCCACTAGCGGAAAAGTAGAACAGGTTTCGGTCTTGTCGACAAGTGAGGACCAGGGCACGCGACAGGCCTTCGACAAGGGAAATACCAGCTCAGGCCAGGTGTAGTCGCTCCTGTTCGGTGGCGAGGGCCGCCATGACCGAGCTCGTCACGCCTGCTGCGTCGAGCCCGAGCCTCGCGAGGATGGAGTCGGGCCTGCCCTGGGGGATGTACTCGAGCGGGAGCCCGAGCATCCTGACGGGCGGAAGGGGCCGGTCGAGCTCGGGTAGCGAGCGCATCGCGTCGACGAGGAAGGTTCCCGCTCCACCGATGCGGATCCCGTCTTCGACCGTGACGACGAGCGAGTGCCCCGCCGCGTCGGCGAGCATGTACGGATCGGGCGGGGCGACCACGCGCACATCCCACACTGTCGCGTCGACGCCCTGTTGCGAGAGCAGGTCCGCCGCGCTCTCTGCAACCTCGACCATCTTTCCCACCGCGAGCAGGCATACCGACCCGTCGCCGTGCCGCACCATCCGGCCCGACATCCCGTGGCCGACCGCACCCGGCTTGGCTTGGCGCGCCATCGTCTTCGGGACGCGGATCGCGACAGGACCGTCGAGAGTCATGGCCTGCTCGAGCATGACGGGCACTTCCTCCGCGGACGAGGGCGCGAACACGGTCATGTTCGGGATCGACAAGGTAAGCGACAGGTCGAGCACGCCGTGATGGCTGGGGCCGTCGTCGCCGGTTATGCCGGCACGGTCCAAGAAGAACACGACCGGCAGCTTGTGGAGCCCGACGTCGAGGTTCGCCTGGTCGAACGCTCTCGTGAAGAAGGTCGAGTAGATCGCGACGACCGGCCGGATACCGGCCATCGCCATCCCGGCGGCCGCGGTCACGGCGTGTTGCTCGGCGATCCCGACGTCGAGGAACCGGTCGGGATACCGAGCCTGGAAAGGCAGCAGGCCCGTGGGCCCTGCCATCGCCGCGGTTATCGCGAACACGTCGTCGCGGCGCTCGGCGATGTCGAGCATCGCACGGGTGAACGCGTCCGAGTACGACACCGGAGCGACCCCGTCGTCGTTGCGCCCCGATGCGACGGGAACCTTGAAATCGTGCAGGTTCTGGACGTCGTCGTCCTCTGCGGGCGGGTACCCGCGGCCCTTTTGTGTGAGCACGTGAAGCAGGATCGGGCCGTCCCACTCCGCAGCCCTGGCAAGGTCCGCTTCGAGGCGGACCATGTCGTGCCCGTCGACCGGGCCGACGTACCGGATCCCGAGTGCCTCGAAGAAGCGGTGCGGGGTGACGATCTCGCGCAGTGCGATCGTGAGCCCGTGCGCGCCCGAATATGCGAGCGCACCGAGAGCGGGGATCTCGCGCAGCAGCTTGCGGATGCGTTCGCGGGCGTGGATGTACGAGGGGCTGAGCCGAAGGTTCGTCAGCCCCGTCGAGAGCTTCGAGATCGTGGGGGAGTACGAGCGGCCGTTGTCGTTCAAGACGATGACCACTCGGCTGCCGGCGTGCCCGAGGTTGTTGAGCGCCTCGTAGGCCATGCCTCCTGTCAGTGATCCGTCCCCGAGCACCGCGACGACGTGCCGGTCGTCTTCCCCTTTGAGCCGGAACGCCGTCGATATCCCGTGCGCGTACGACAACGCGGTCGACGCATGGCTGTTCTCGATCCAGTCGTGCTCGGACTCGGCTCGAGACGGGTAGCCCGACAGGCCGTCGGGTTGGCGCAGCTCCGAGAAGGCGTCGCGCCGCCCGGTCACGAGCTTGTGGGTGTAGGCCTGGTGACCCGTGTCCCACAGGATCACGTCGCGTGGGGAGTCGAACACACGGTGAAGAGCCAAGGTCAGCTCCACGACTCCGAGATTCGAGCCGAGATGCCCGCCGGTGGTGGTGACGGTGCCGACGATGAACGTCCTGATCTCATCGGCGAGCTGCGTCAATTGAGAGGCGTTCAGGCGGCGGAGGTCGCGAGGGCTGTCGATCTTGTCTAGAAGCATGTTGTGGTGTGGTCGTCCCTTGTTCGCGCTTTCGCGCTGTCGGACCTGTGGACGGTCACGCTATCTCGCGGCCGACGGTCTTTGGATTCCAGCGATGGCTGCGCTCGCCAGGACGGCGATCCCACCGAGCAGCAGAAGGCCCGCTCTGAGCCCCTCGTGGTCGGAAAGAGTGCCGATGACGGCGGGCCCGAGGACCCAGCCCATGTAGCCGGCGGCGGTGAAGCCTCCGACCAGAACGGTCGTCGACGCAGCGTCGGGGGCTTCTCCCTGACGAGGTGTTGCGAGGCGGGCCATCGTGAGGGGCCAGCAGAGCGAGATGCCGCCCGCCGCGATGGCGAGGCCGCATGCGGCGACCGCTGCGCTGTCGAACGACGCTTCGAGAACCAACCCGCCGGCCGCGAGCCCCGATCCGAGGACGAACCCACGTCTGTGGCCCAGCCGGTTCATCACGTTCGCTCCCGACGCCCGGGTGGTCGCCGCGATGAGCTGGCCGGCCGCATAGGCGCCGGCTCCGAGCAGGACCCCCGTGGCGAGCCGCGTCCTCAGGTAGAGGACTCCCCAGGTGTCGATCCCGCCCTCCACGACGGCTGTCGCAGCGAAGGCGAGCATGAGCACGACCAGACCCTGCTCCTTTATCGTGCCGAACGACCGGAAAAACGACCCGGACCCCTCCACGGGTGCGAGTGGGGGTTCGGCCAGTCTCTGCACGGCCGGCGGCTGCACGGCCTGCGGCTGCACCGCGCGAGCAGCGCCGGCGACAGCGCGGCCCGGTACCCCGGCTGTCCGAGCTCCCGGCGAAAGCGATCGCCAAGGCCGCACCACCCGTCACGAGCCATGTCCACCGCCAGGAGATGCTCGACGCGACGAACCCGGCAACGAGCGCCGCGCCGCCGAGCGTGCCGAAATTGAACAAGGCGTGGAAGCGGACCATGCCGCCGGGTGACCCGCCCAGCCCGACGGTCGCTGCAGTGTTCATCGCCATGTCGACGAGGCCGGCGGACGCGACGGCCAGCGCGAAGACGGCGACGAAGGCGAACCGTCCGGGGACGGCTGCGGCCGCGATCGAGCACAGACCCCAGGGAACGAGGAGCACCGGAAGGAGGCGGTCGGGGCCGGATCGGGACATCGCCTGTCCCGCGACAGCGGCTGCGAAGCCTCCGACTGCGATCGATCCGGAGAGCAAGACCCCCAACCCCGCGTTCGAAAGGCCGGTGTAATGCTCGACGTCGGTCGTCGCGACCGCCCAGCTGCCCCAGAACACGCCGAAGCAGACGAACGCCCCGGCCGCCACTACGAGGGGGCGATGCATTCGAGCACTCTGGCACGCGCTTGAGGCAGACTCACGGGGTTGAGCACGACCACTCGCGTACGGAGGGCAACAGGAGGCCGCCATGCAGGCTGAGATCAAGGGGAGCACGATGCCCGTGCTCGAGATGCTGCTCGACCCGGGTGACGTCATAGTCACCGTCCACGGGGACCTGTCATGGATGACGCCGAACGTGCAGATGTCGCAGACGACCTCGACCGGCGGTCAGGGCGGCGGCGGCCTCATGGGGGCGTTCAAGCGGATGGCCGGTGGCGGCAGCCTCTTTCTCACGCGTTACGAGTCGACCGGGGGCCAGGGAATGGTGGCCTTCGCGAGCAAGTTGCCGGGACGGATCTTCCCGGTGGAGGTGACTCCCGGCAAAGGCTTCCTCGTCCACCGCCACGGTTGGGTCTGCGGCACCCCGAACATCAACGCGACAGTCGCTCTTCAGCAGAACATCCGGGGCGCCATATGGGGTGGGGAGGGCTTCATCCTCCAGAAGCTCGAGGGCGAAGGCACGGCGTGGATCGAGCTGTCGGGCGAGGTCTTCAACTACCAGCTTGCACAGGGCCAGACCATGCTCGTGCACCCTGGCCACGTCGGGCTGTTCGACGACACCGTCCAGTTCTCCGTCATAAGGATGCAGGGCATCAGCAACTACCTCTTCGGCGCGGACGGGCATCACCTGGTGACCATGACCGGGCCGGGCAACATCTGGCTACAGAGCATGCCGATCCCGGTTCTCGCAGGTGCCCTCACGCCTTACATGGCACACGACGAGCACGGCGGGCGCGATGCGCTGGCGGGCGGTGCCGCGGGGGGTCTCCTCGGCGGCGTGCTCGGCAGGGGAGTCTGACCCGCCTCTTAGCGGGCCTTTTCGAGGAAGCTCGCGACGTCGACGACGACGCGGGTGAGCCGACCGGCGCCCACCAGGCCGGCCGAGTCGTTCGCAGTCATCGTGAAGGTGAGCCTCTTTCCCTCCACTCGTTCGAGAGTCGCCTCTGCCTTCACGACCGAACCGGGTTTGAGCGGCGCCAGGTGGTCGAATTGGACGCGCACGCCCACGGTCGTCTTCGACTCGTCGAACACCCCGTCGAGCGCTCTGCAGGAAGCCTCCTCGCATAGAGCGATCAATCTCGGGGTGGCGAGAACCGGGACTGAGCCCGATCCCATCCTCGCGGCCGTGTCGTCGTCGCCGACGAGCAGCGAGGCACTCCCGCTCAAGCCGGGCTCGAGGTGCACGGCGGTACCATACGAGAGGGTGAGCCCAGCGGCCAACGTGCCTGCGGTGGCGCCCGGCTGACAGCCTTGCGGACAGCCTTGCCGACAGGTGGAGCGCGCGCCCCGGCTGCAGGTGCCGCACGAAGGGAGCGATGTGCAGGAGACGACGACGGCCTCATCTGACGAGCTGATCGACCCGGACGTGATGGAGATGGTCCTCGGTGCCGCCCTCGAGAAGGGCGGCGACTTTGCCGAGGTGTTCGCCGAGGACCGGTACGCGACCGGCGCCGTACTCGACGACGGACGGGTGGAGGAGCTGTCGTCTGCCCGCGACAGGGGGGCGGGAATCCGGGTCGTGGTGGGCGAGACGACCGGGTACGCCCACACAGCGGATCTGACCGCCGCGGGCCTCGTCGAAGCGGCACGCGCCGCGGCGGCAGTCGCTCGCGGCGGGGGGCCGGTGCGTGTGGCGCCTCTCGTCGCCGGGACGCGCGCGGCGCAGTTCGGGGTGCACGAGGTGGACAAGAGCCGCAAGATCGAGCTTCTGGCGCGTGCCGACGAGGCGGCGCGCTCGACAGCCGGATCGGTGAGGCAGGTGTCGGCTTCCTACGGCGACAGCCGGCGTCGCGTCCTCATCGCGA
This sequence comes from uncultured Acidimicrobiales bacterium, assembly GCA_963801315.1. Classification (GTDB taxonomy): domain Bacteria; phylum Actinomycetota; class Acidimicrobiia; order Acidimicrobiales; family CAVXTF01; genus CAVXTF01. The sequence goes on from CAWDEI010000001.1 coordinate 456,572, forward strand.
CGAGCGACGGGTTGCTCGTCTCAGACGGGCAGGTGCGGACCCGATTCGGCGTGTCGTGCGTCGCGGTGGGAGACACCGGGATGCAGACGGGCCACGAGTCCGTGGCGCGCACGATCGGCTTCGAGCTCTTCGACGACACCGACGTGGAGGAGCTGGCTCGCACCGCTGCTCGCAGGGCCGTGACGAAGCTCTCCGCCAGGCCCGCCCCGAGCGGGGTGGTGCCCCTCGTGATCGCGTCGGGAAGCGGCGGCATCCTCTTTCACGAGGCCTGCGGGCACGGGCTCGAGGCGGACCACATCGTGAAGGACGCCTCCGCGTATGCCGGACGGCTGGGTGAGCTCGTGGCGAGCCCGCTCGTGACTCTCGTCGACGACGCGACGGTGGGTACCGAATGGGGGACCTTCGGTATCGACGACGAAGGTCACGAGGCTCAGCGCAACGTCCTGATCGAGCAGGGCGTGCTCACGTCGTACATGTGGGACAAGCTCCGTGCCCGAAAGGAGCGAAGGCTCTCATCCGGCAACGGCCGGCGACAGAGCTACCGCCACCTGCCGATGGTCAGGATGACCAACACGTTCATCATGAACGGCTCGGGCGACCCGGACGCGATCGTCGCCGACACGCCGTCGGGGGTCTTCGTGGCGAAGCTCGGGGGCGGCCAGGTCAATACCGCGACCGGCGACTTCGTCTTCGGTACCACCGAGGCGTACCTGATAGAGAACGGGCGGATAACCGAACCGCTCAGGGACGCGAACCTGATCGGCAACGGGCCCGAGGTGCTGAGCCGGATCGACGCCGTCGCCGGGGATTTCGACATGTCACCCGGCACGTGCGGCAAGGACGGGCAATCGGTTCCCGTCGGATGTGGGCAGCCCACTCTCAGGGTGACGGCGGTCACGATCGGCGGGACGGCCGGTGGCTGACGTTGAAGCCGGTGCGCCCGGCTCCGACGACGATCTCCTGTCGCTCGTTCGGCGTGTCGCCGCACGGGCGAGGCCCGGCGAGGAGATCGAGGTCTATGCATCGAGGCTCGAAGAGACAGATGTCCGCGCCTTCGACGGCGAGATCGAGTCACTCTCGTCTGCGAGGACCGCAGGAGTTGGCATCCGGGTGGTCGCAGACGGCCGGCAGGGTTTTGCATACGCGGGCGCGATCGACGAGTCGCTGATCGCCGCCACCCTCGAAGACGCCCGACGACAACGCGACGTTCGCAACTCCCGACGAGTACCTCGGGCTCGCGGTACCCGACGGTGTCGAACCGGTCGCGCTCGATCTGTGGGATCCGGAGATCGCTGCGCTCCCCGCGACTGCCAAGGTCCAGTTGGCGCTCGATCTCGAGAAGCGGGTGAGAGGATCAGACCCGCGGGTGAAGCAGGTGGTTTCTGCGGACTACGGCGACATGCAGGGCGAGTCCGCCATCGCGACGTCGACCGGGATAGCGGCCTCCACCAGGCGGAGCCTGTGCAGCTTGTCGGTGTCGGTCATAGCGGGCGACGACAACGACAGGCACACGGGGGTCGGGTTCGGCTTCGGAAGGGGACCGTCCGCGATGGATCCCGAGGCGATAGCCGACGACGCCATCGAGCGGTCGACGCGATTGATAGGGGCCAAGAAGATCCCGACCTCGGTATGCACCGTCGTGCTGGACAGGCGGGTCACGTCGACGCTTCTCGCCGTCATCGCAGGGGCGCTCTCGGGCGAGGCGGTGGTGAAGAACAGGTCGATGTTCGCAGGACGTCTCGGCGAGTCCGTCGCGGTGCCCGAGCTCGTGCTCGTCGACGATCCGACCGACCCACGTTCCCTCGGTGCGTCGAGCAACGACGCCGAGGGCCTCGCCTGCAGGCGGAACCTCCTGATCGACGGGGGCACGCTCCGGGCGTTCGTCTACGACGCGACGACGGCGCGCCGGGCAGGGACCTCCTCCACCGGCTCAGCCGTGAGGGGTGGTTACGCGACCACTCCCTCAGCAGGTTGCCGCGCCGTGTCGATCGCTGCGGGAGAGCTCGACCAGCCGGGTGTGCTGGCGGCCGTCGGAGACGGGCTCTTCGTCCAGTCCGTCACCGGGGTGCATTCTGGGGTCAACTCTGTGAGCGGTGACTTCTCCGTTGGTGTCGAAGGCCTGTTGATCCGGGGAGGCGAGCTCGGCGGGCCGGTCCACGAGGTGACCATCGCGTCGACGCTCCAGCGCATGCTCCTGTCGCTGGCGGTGATAGGCGGCGACGTGGAATGGCTCCCGGGAGTGGCCGCAGCTCAGACCGTCGCGATAGAGGGAATGTCGGTCAGCGGTTCCTGAGCGACTAGGAAGCGGTCAGCGGTTCCTGAGCGACTGGGAAGCGGTCAGCGGTTCCTGAGCGATCAGGAAGCCGCCGCCGGCGTGCTGCTCGACGCCGGTGCCTTCTTGGCTTCCCCGGCCTTCTCTTTGGTCTCTTTGGGTTTAGCCGAACTGGCAGGCTCGGAGCTCGAAGAAGAGTCGGAGCCAGACCCCGACTCGGAAGCAGCCTGCTTCTCGGCGCCCGAAGCTGCTGCCTTGGCGGCTTTGGAGCCGTTACGACTGTCGGTCTTGTAGAAGCCCGATCCCTTGAAGACGATCCCGACCGCTCCGAACACCTTCTTCAGCCGGCCCCCGCACGCGGGACACTTCTTCAGCGGATCGTCGCGAAAGGACTGGACGACCTCCAAGTGCTCACCGCACTTTGAGCACGCGTACTCGTATGTGGGCATCGCAACCCCTTCGTCTGCTTCCGTCCTGACAACTCCGCCGGGATGCCCGATCGCGTCAGACAGCAGCGCGTTGGCACTCTCCTTGTCTGAGTGCCAAGCATAGTCGGAGCCGGGCCAGCGCCTACACTCTGTGCGTGCCCGAACGGTTGACTCACCTCGATCCGCTCGGCGGGGCGCGAATGGTGGACGTCACTCCGAAAGAGCCCACGCACAGGCGAGCACTCGCCCGTTGCAAGGTGATGATGGCGCCGGCGACCACGGCAAAGGTCGCGAGCAACGCCATCACGAAGGGTGACGTGCTCGGGGCTGCTCGCATCGCCGGGATTCAGGCCGCCAAGCGGACGGCCGACCTCATCCCTATGTGCCATCCACTCCTCGTGGGAGCGGTGCACATCAATTTCACGATCGGCGACGACCACGTGGAGGTCGAAGCGGAGGTCGAGACCGTGGACCGCACGGGCGTGGAGATGGAGGCGATGACCGCCTGTGCCGTGGCGGCACTCACCATCTACGACATGTGCAAGTCGGCGGACAGGCGCATGGAGATCGGCAATCTCGCTCTTTGGGAGAAGAGCGGCGGGAGCTCGGGCCAGTGGCGCCGGTCTGCGGTCGACAGCTCCTTTTGAGCTGACTCCCTGACGCCGGATTTCCGGCTCTCAGCGCCCGAAGCGCTTGCGCTTCTTTCGCGAGGAGATCGTCAGGTCCTCGCTGAAGCGGACGTTCTGTTCGTTCTCCCCGGCCCGAGGCTCGTCCGATGCGACGTCGGTCTCGGCCTCGGCCTCGGAGCTTTCCTCCTGATGGCGGGCCTGCCTGCGAGCGCCCCTCGGCTGGTCTGAGGTCGCTCGCAGGACCTCCTTCGCCATGGCGGCGCGCTCTTCGTACTCTTCCATCGGCGCGGGGCCGCCTGCGGTCTTGAGGACGTCGGCTGCCGGTCGTTGAGCGAGCCCGGAATCTTGTGGCGTGTCGTCGTCGACCGTCGCTCGTTGCGTCGGTACGCCCAAGATGTCCTCGGGAGTCGCGTTGATCCCTGGCGGCGGAGGTGCAGAGCTCAAGGTGGCTTCGGTCCCGCCCCCGAGCGACTTCTCGAGCTCACGTCCGAGGGTCTCGAGATCGACCTGCTGTGCGGCTTTTGTCTCCGGTTCCGGCTGTATATCTGCTTTGACCTCTGGCTCTGCTTTGGCCTCTGGCTCTGCTTTGGCCTCTGGCTCTGCTTCGCGTCGTTTCTTCGCCTCAGACTCGGTCTCCGGTACGGGCCCTGGTTTTACGACTGGCTTTGCTTTGGGCTCTGGCTCGGGTGGGTGCACACGCGCCTTCTCGTCTACGTCCGGTGGTGTGTCTTTGGCAGCGTCTTTGATGGGCGAGCCGGTGGGTTCTTTCTCGTTTTCGTCCGGAGCGCGTGTCGAGTCGTCGGTGTCGCCGGCGACGGCGCCTTTACGCTCCCGCTCGGCTCGCTCGCGATTCTCTTTGTAGCGACGCGCTTCGCGCTCTTCGAGTTCCGCGCGCTCAGCTTCCATCTGTCTGCGATTTCGTCCCCGCATCTCTGATCACGCTACCCTCCGCGCTCGAACGCTCCGCGGCAAAGCGGGCCACGACATGAAATGTCCCTCGAAAATCGGCACTCGGCTCGCGGCGTCGACGCCGGAGCGGGCGAGCGGTCAGGCCCTTGCGGCTGTCCTGAGCTCGTCGAGGGACAGCTCTCCGGTCGCCTCGCCGCCGCACTGAGTGCAGTGCTCCACGTGGCGCCAGGAGCGGAGCAGCCTGGTGCCGTCCTGATTGAGCAGCACGACGAACGACTCGGAGACCGGGTCGAGGTCCAAGCCGTAATACGGGCGCCAATCTGTGGTGGCGAGGCGGCTGTCCAAGTCGAGGCCTTTGAGTATGCGCCGGAAGCGCATGCGCTCGGTGTCGAACAGCCAGGTGCTGTGACAGGACTCCAGAACGAGTGGCTCCATGTCCGCATCATTGCCGGTCGAAGCGACAAAGCCGACACAGCAGCGTTGCGATCTCGTGACGATCACTAAGAGTGTGGTGCAATAACCACTATATGTGGCAATCCCGTCTCGAACGCCCACGTCTGCCGCACGAATCTCAATCGCAACGTCCGCACCAGTCCAAATCACTCGGCGCGCGTTGCCTGCCACTCCAAGAGTCATGAGTCGTGCCCTGGAGCACATAGACTGCGCCAGCATGGACCGGGGAGATCTTGATCGCTTGCTCCAACTTCTGTCCGAGCTCGACGGCTCGGACCTGCACATCAAAGCGGGTGCCGCGCCCCGTATCAGGGTGAACGGCTACCTGCGCACGCTCGAGGACGAGCCGAGGTTCACGGCCGAAGAGACGGCCGCCCTGGCCGAGAGCATCATCCCGGCCAACGTCAAGCCCGTGTTCGACGCCAGGCACGAAGCCGACTTCGCGTACAGCGTGCCAGGGGTCGGGCGTTTCCGTGTCAACGCGTATTTCCAGCGCTCGACAGTCGGTCTGGCGATGCGACGGGTCCGCACGAGCGCAGCGACGATCCAAGAGCTTCTGCTTCCCGACGTCGTGAGAAGGCTGTCCGAGGAACAACGCGGCCTCGTGCTCGTCACGGGTCCGACCGGTTCCGGCAAGACCACGACGCTCGCCGCGATGATCGATCACATCAATCACATCCGGGCCTGCCACATCGTCACGATCGAGGACCCCGTCGAGTACCTGCACCGTGACGACCTGGCCGCAATCGAGCAGCGCGAGGTCGGGTTCGACACGGAGAGCTTCTCGTCTGCGATGCGAGTCGTCCTCCGCCAGGACCCCGATGTGATCTTCATCGGCGAGATGCGCGACCCCGAGACCGTGTACGCGGCTCTCACCGCTTCTGAGACCGGCCACCTCGTGCTCTCGACGTTGCACACGACCAACGCGACCGAATCCGTCAACCGCATCGTCGACTTCTTCCCACCTCACCAGCAGGGCCAGATCCGCGTCAGCCTCGCGGGTGCCTTGCGAGGCACGATCTGCCAGCGCCTAGTCCCGAGGCTCGACGGACGTGGCCGGGTTCCCGCCGTCGAGGTCATGGTGGTGAACGGGCGCATACAGCAGGCGATCCTCGACCCGCTGCTCACCTCCGAGATCGAGCAGATCATCGTCGACGGCGAGTACTACGGCATGCAGACGTTCGACCAGGCGCTCGCCAGATACCTCCAGCAGGGTGTGATCGATCTACGCGAGGCGATGAACACCGCCTCGAACCCACACGACCTGAAGGTGATGCTCGAACGAATGGGCGTCCTGCAGGCCGGTCGGACGGCTACAGCTGCCGCTGCGGCTCAAGCGGCCGCCTCAGCCGCGCCTCAAGGCTGAGCCTCGGATCAGGATCGCAGTCCGGCAACCAGGAGAGCCGCGAGGACGCCGAACGCGGCACACGTCGCCAACGGGATGCGCACCCAATGAACCACGGGTCTTGCAGCGTCGCTGTCGCGTACGACGAGGACGGTCACGAGAAAGCTCACGAGAGCGACCGCCGATCCCACGACGGCGGGAATGCTGCCGAGCCAGCCGAGGCAGGCGCCGAAAGGCGCCAGCGCGGCGATCGCCCCCGCTCCGAGTCTGTGGCGGAGCCTCCTCGAGACCGCGAGGGCACCCGCACCGACGGTCCCAGCGGCGAGCCCGACACCTGCGGCAAGGACCGGACCGGCATGTCCGGCAGTCCCCGCCCCGATCGCCAGGGCGGCGGCACCGATCGAGCAGCCAATCACGGTAACTGCCGGCGGGCAGGGCTGACCGTCGGCTTCGATCACGGCGGCGACAGCGAGCGTCGATGCGAGAGCCCACCAGCCGGGCACCCCCCACAGCGGCCTGATCGTGGCCGCCAGGCCGACGAAGATCGCTGCCGTCGCAGCTTCGACGAGGGGATACCTGGCGGAGATCGGCTCGCCGCAATGGCGGCACTTGCCACGAAGCCATAACCACGACAGCACGGGCACGTTGTCCCTGGAGGCGATCTCCGCTCGGCAAGACGGGCAGAACGAGCCTGGCCGGACCACCGACAGGTGCCTCGGCGTCCTGTAGACCACGACGTTGAAGAAGGACCCGACTAGAAGCCCTAGAACGCCCCCGACCAGCACGAACTCACCGGTCATCGGATCGCGGACCTCGCCGATCGACGGATCGGTCGGGTGCTCGAAGCGGTGGGGGTTCCGGTAGCAGCAGACCCTGTCGGAATAGACATTGTGGGCGCGCGCCTCCTGCGCCTGAGCCGCGCCGCGACCCTCGCTGTTTGCTGTATCGCCATCCGGGGCGGAATTCTTAAACCCAACGACCCCCTGGGCGCGATAGCATGCCCATATCAATTGTTAGTGAGACGCATCGATAGCGGGAGAGAGCGTCTCGATGCAGCCAGCACAGTGAATTCGGGGTCAATGGCCGCCCCACACGTGCCGATGGTGAGTTCGTGACTGAAGTCGACTCTGTCCGCCTGCTCGCGAGCGAGTACAACCTCGAGTATGTGGACCTTGACCGCTTCCCGATCGATACGTCCGCGGCTTCGGTCCTGCCGGCTCAAATCGCCAGGCAGCACCGAGTCGTGCCCGTTGCCAGGAAATTCGGAGCTCCGGTCATCGCGATCTCGGATCCGGGAGACATCGTCGCGATCGACACCCTGCGGACGAGCATCGGCAGGGAGTTCATCTCGGTCGTCGCTTCAGCAGGGCAGATCGACGCTTGCCTCGACCGCGTCTACGGCAACGGCTCACAAGCACCTCCTGTAACTCAGAACGGTGCGGTTGCCGCCCCTGTGCCCGGGCTCGAAGGCATAGGGGGCCTGGAGGACCTCGGCGACACAGACGACATCAAGGGTCTCGACCTCAGCTCGATGCTCGAGGCCCCACCGGCGCCCACCGACCACGCCGATCCCCTGGCCGTCGCGCTCGACGACGCTCTAACCCGTCCGGCCACCCCGCCAGTAACGCCGCCCCCCGCCCCGCGTGAGGCTCCCGTTGCGGCACCTCCGGCGACCGCGCCCGTCTCGGCGTCCCCTGCGCCCGCACCGGGGCGCGCCTCCGAAGACGAGGTGACGCTGACGGCCGACCTCGTCGAGGTGGTGGTCGCGGAGTTCGAGCACGCCGGAGGCGACGCAGGACGAGAGGCGGCAGACAGCGAGCTTGCTTCGTTCCCTCCCCTTGGCAGGGCGCTCATAGAAGGCGGCCGGGTCTCACTCGCCGACATGGAGTCGGTGCTCCAGGAGCACAACACGAGTGGCCAGACGATCGCTCGGATCCTCACGGCCCGTGGCCTCGTCACCGAGGCCGACCTGATGTGGGGAATGGCGAGCGAGATGGGCCTGGAGTTCGTGGATCTCGACTCACGGACGATCAACTACAGCGTTGCCTACCTGCTGCCCGAGGCGACGGCCCGCCATCACAACGTCGCGGTCATCGATCTGCAAGACAGCATTCCGATGGTTGCAGCCTCCAACCCGACAGATGTGTTCGCGATGGACGACCTGCGGACGATTATCGGCAGGAACTTCATAACCGTCGTCTGCACCAGGTCGCAGATCAACACCTACATCGACAAGGCGTACCACCAGGGAGGCGACGCGGAGGCCGTCGCAACGACGGCCGCCGCCGAGTACGGCGAATCCGACGAGGAGCTGCAAGGCCTTCAGTCGGTCGTCGAAGACGCTCCGATCGTCAGGTACGTGAACCTCCTCATCCTCCAGGCGCTGAACGAGCGTGCGTCCGACATACACGTCGAACCGACCGCGGACAACCTGCGGATCAGGTACAGGATCGACGGCGTCCTCCACGACATGTCCTCCGCTCCGCGTGCCATCGCGGCCGCGGTCGTGACGCGCCTCAAGGTCATGGCGGACATGAACATCGCCGAGCATCGCGTTCCCCAGGACGGACGGATCTCGCTGACTCTCGGGAACCGAGCTGTCGACTTGCGCATGGCGACCCTGCCGACGATCTACGGCGAGAAGGTCGTGATGCGTGTCCTCGACAAGTCCAACGTCCTTTTGAGCTTCGAGGACCTTGGATTCGACGAGGAGATGCTCGACATCTACCACAGCATCTACACCAAGCCCTACGGGACGATTCTCGTGACCGGCCCGACCGGATCGGGCAAGACGACGACCCTCTACGCGACTCTCGCCGCGCTCAACTCGCCGGAGAAGAACATCATCACCGTCGAGGACCCGGTCGAGCTCCGGATCAAGGGGATCAATCAGGTGCAGCTCAACCAGCGCGCCGGTCTCACCTTTGCATCCGCGTTGAAATCGATCTTGCGCTCGGACCCCGACATCGTGCTCGTGGGCGAGATCCGCGACCGCGAGACGGCGCTCATCTCCGTCGAAGCAGCTCTGACGGGCCACCTCGTGCTCGCGACACTTCACACGAACGACGCGGCGAGCACACCGATGCGGCTCGTCGAGATGGGCCTCGAGTCCTACCTGGTGACGTCCGCCGTCTCCGCCGCGCTCGCACAGCGCTTGGCCCGCCGGCTCTGCCCCAACTGCAAGGAGCCCTACGAGCCTACGGAGTCCGACATTCTCGCCGCAGGATGGAGACCGGAGGAGGTCTTCACGGGGTCGTCCACGCCGAAGGTCTATCGAGCGATCGGCTGCGCTTCTTGCTCGAACACCGGCTACCGCGGCCGCAAGGCGCTCCTCGAGCTTCTTGTCGTTACCGAAGAGATCGAGCGCTTGATCATCGAGGGTGGGAGCGCCGACGACATCCACAAGCTGGGTGTGCAACAGGGCATGGTGACTTTGCGCCAGGCCGGACTACGAAAGGCGCTCGAGGGCGAGACGACCCTCGAGGAAATTCTGCGGGTCGTCGCGTGACGTCCGCACGGAGACTGGAGAAAAGATGAGTCCCTCTGCAGCCACCAGGGTCGAGTGGTCGCGCCGTCTGGCGCAGGCTCTCGTTTCGGCGGGCGAATTGCCCGAGGCGGATTCGGCAGCGCTGTTGGAAGAGTCGGGTGCAGCGGGTGTGACCCTCGCGTCCCTGTTGGTCTCGAGGGGCTTGGTGACTCCGCAGGTCGTCGTGACGACCTTCGGTCAGCTGTCACAGATGCCCACGGTCGATCTGTACGCGAACCGGCCCTCGCAGGACGCCGTGCTCGCTCTGCCCCCGACTGTGGCGAACGACTACGCAGCGATCGGGTACGCGTTCCACGACGGCACACTGCACGTGGCGTTCGGCGAGCCCCCGAGCTCCGACGACATCAATCAGCTCTCGACGCTGTGCGGGACACCGGTGGCCGGCGTCATCGGTGACGCCACCGCCATCGAGCGTTTGCAGGCACTTGCCCAGGCGGCCCCCGCGGGCGTCCCGGCTTCCGGGTCGAGCGCTCCAGATGCCGCTGTCCCCGGCGTGCCGACCGCTACCGCCGTGCCGGCCGCAACCACGCCGCAGGTCCCCGGCATCGGTCAGCAGATGCCGGCGGCAGGCAACGGAGCGTCGAACGGGGGAGCACCCCCCTCTCCGCTCACTCCCGCCCAGGCAGCAGCCGCGGCGGCCGCAGAGGTCGCGCTCCACATCGACGACCTTCTCCGCTACGCCGTGAGCGTCGGTGCATCCGACCTGCATCTCACTTCTCAGATGCCCGGTTGCATCAGGCTGCACGGCGCGATCCGACCGATCGAAGGCTGTCCCGTGCTCGACAACGAGACCATCCGGGAGATGATCTTCGGGATCCTGCCCGCGAGCCAAAGAGAGCGCTTCGAAGACGAAAAGGAGCTCGACACCTCGCACTCCATTCCGGGAGTCGGCCGGTTCAGGGTGAACGTCTTCCGCCAGCGCGGCACGGTGGCTGCCGCGCTCCGGTCCATCCCTCACGAGATACCTCCCTTCGACTCGCTCGGTATACCTGAGGCGGCCCGCTCGTTCAGCGAAATGAGGCGAGGTCTCGTGCTCGTGACCGGTCCCACCGGATCGGGCAAGTCGACGACGCTCGCGTCTCTCGTCGACATCATCAACAGGACGAAGCCGCTTCACATCATCACGATCGAGGACCCGATCGAGTTCCTCCACAACCACAAGAGGGCGATCGTGAACCAGCGCGAGGTGGGGGAGGACACGAATTCGTTCTCAGAGGCTCTTCGCCGGGTGCTGCGCGAGGACCCCGACGTCATCCTCGTAGGTGAGATGCGCGACCTCGAGACGATCTCGATGGCGCTCACGGCGGCCGAGACCGGTCACCTCGTGTTCGGGACGCTCCACACCCAGGATGCACCCCAGACGATCGACCGCGTGATCGACGTGTTCCCGACGAACCAGCAAGAGCAGGTTCGTACGATGCTCTCGGCAGCTCTCGAGGGCGTCGTCACCCAGCAGCTGATACTCAACGCCGAGGGCACTGGTCGCCTCGCGGCGTGCGAAGTGATGATGTGCACCCCCGCGATCAGGAACCTCATAAGGAGCAGCAAGACCCACCAGATCTACTCGCTCATGCAGACCGGTGCCACGTACGGGATGCAGACGATGGACCAGGGACTCGCGAAGCTCGTCAAAGAAGGTCGCGTCTCGGAAGCCGTGGCGTTCGACCGTTGCCGCAACGAGGACGACCTACGCCAGCACATGGCGTCCTAGGAGGGACCCGATGGCACTCACATTCGACTACAAGGTAAGGGACCGCTCGGGCAAGCTCGTAGAGGGCCAGCTCGAAGGCGACAGCATGGCGCTCGTCGTCGGAAGGCTGCGCGAGATGGGCTATCTGCCTATCTCCGTGACCCCCAAAGGCAAGGTCAGCCTTTCGACCGAGATCCACATCCCGGGGCTCACCGACAGGGTGAAGCTCGCAGAGGTCGCTGTCGCCACACGTCAGCTGGCCACGATGATCGACTCCGGGTTGTCAGTGGTCCGCGCATTGTCGGTGCTCTCGAGCCAAGTGGAGAACAAGGAGCTCTCGCGGGTCCTGAACGAGGTTCGGCTCGACGTGGAGCGCGGCTCGTCTCTGTCTGCGGCGGTGGCGAAGCACCCCAAGGTCTTCAGCCAGCTGTTCGTCACCATGGTCCAGGCAGGCGAGGCCGGCGGAAGTCTCGACAAGGTGCTTCTAGACCTTGCGACCACCATGGAGAAGCAGGCTGCCCTGATACGGAGCATCCGTGGTGCGATGACCTACCCGGCGGTGGTCATGTGCGTCATGTGCGTCATCTTCCTGGCGCTGCTCATCTTCATCGTGCCGATATTCAAGAACCTGTTCGCGACGCTGCATGCCAGCCTTCCGACGCCGACACTGATCATCATCCACATCTCCAACATCGTTCTCAGTTGGCGAGCGATAATCCTCGTGATCCTGCTCATCGGTGCGATAGTGGCGTTCAGGCAATGGATCGCCACCGAGAAGGGAAGGAAGGTCTGGGACAGGTTCAAGCTGCGCCCTCCGATCTTCGGCCCCTTGATGCACAAGACGGCGATCGCAAGGTTCAGCGGGACTCTTTCGTCTCTGGTCTCTTCCGGCGTCCCGATCCTCGAGTCCCTCGACATCGTCTCTGAGACCGCCGGCAACGTGACCGTCGGAGCGGTTCTCCAAGAGGCGAAGCAGGGGGTCCGTGAAGGACGTCCGCTCGCGGACGTCCTCAAGGAACACGACGACATCATCCCATCGTTGGTCGTGCAGATGGTCGAGGTCGGCGAGCAGACAGGTGCGCTCGACGCCATGCTGCGCAAGGTCGCGGAGTTCTACGACGCCGAGGTCGAGTCGACTGTGAGCAACCTGACGTCATTGCTCGAGCCGTTGCTCACGGTCGTGATGGGCGTCGGCGTCGGCGTCATGGTCATCTCCATGTACCTCCCGATGTTCTCGTACATCAAGCACATCCCGACGAGCTGAAACGTCTGAGGTCAGCCTGGCCCACCCCCTCGAGAATGCTGGGCTTTTCATGGTTGTCATGCTCGTTCGGCTCGCGGTGCAGCACGGAGAGCCGGCCATCTCGGTGGCAACGTGATCACGCGTTCCCCCGCACGTCACAGCTCGGTACGCGAGTTCGGCAGTAGACATGCGGTCCCGATCGCGGTGTCCGTTGTCGGGGTCGTTCTCGGCATGGCGTACTCGTTGTTCTGGGCACCGTTGGTGCGCCACACCACGGTTTGGATCACTCCTCCTGATTTCTGGGCCACGTACAGAGCAGCCCACTACGTAGGCTGGGGCGACTTCGGGGGCATCTACGGCGCTCACGCCGGACTTGTCACATTCCCCGGCATCGTCGTGGTCCTCGCACCGTGCGCGATTCTCACCGGCGCACTCGGGCTGCTCGAGAGCTACCCGTTAGTTCTTCCGCATCCGAGCGCGTGGTTGGTGAGCGGGCCGATCGAGTTGCTGATGGGGTCCGTCGCGCTCTTCGGTGCAGACGCGCTGGCGGCAAGGCTCGGGCTCTCTCGCGGCCGGAGGGCCGTCGTGACCCTGTTCGTAGGTGTGGGTCTGTGGAACATCGACGTGCTTTGGGGACATCCGGAAGACGCGATCGCCGTTGGACTCGCCTGCTACTCGTTGGTCGCCGTGGCCGACCGACGCAAGGTCGCAGCCGGCTGGCTACTCGGTGTCGCGGTCGCCTTCCAGCCTTTGGTCCTCCTGCTCGTCCCCTTGTCGATCGCGTCGTTCGGACTGCGCTCTTCGTGGTCGCTCATCTGGCGCTGCGCTCTGCCTTCAGCGGCGCTGCTGATTGCCCCGTTGGTCGCTGATTACAGCGACACGGTGCGCGCACTAGTAGAGCAGCCCAACTACCCGAACTTGGACCACCGGACCCCATGGACGGGCCTCGCGCCTGCCCTCGGCGGCAGCGGCCGTTTTCTCCTCGTCGCGGCGGGCCCGATCCGGTTGCTGTCAGTGGCGGGGGCATTCGCGCTCGCTGTGGTGTTTCGGCGGAGGCTGAACGATCCTCGTGTGCTCGTATGGGCCAGCAGCTCGGTACTCGTGCTGCGGTGCGCGACCGAGTCGGTGATGGTCGCCTACTACCTGTGGCCGGCAACGGTCTTCGCAAGCGTGCTGTTCGTGAGTCGCAAGCCTGGCCGTGCCCTCGTCGGGCTGGCCCTCGGGTCGTTCCTTGTCGTGTTCTCGGACCTGAGGCTGGGGGAATGGCTCTGGTGGTCGGGCACTGTCGGCGGTCTGCTCGTACTGGTCGTGGTCGCCGCCCCGGCGCTCAAGTCCTTCCCGCCAGATGACGATCACATTGAGGTCATTCACTCGAGATCGTCGGGCATGGCCTACTCGAGCCGGGAGCCGCAATGTGGTGAGTTGCTGGTAGCCCGGTCAGGCGGAGCGCCTTGAACCGGGCTCGGCCCGGCGAATTGCGGGAAGTCAGTTAGGCGAAGGGAGCGCACAGATGGCACAGGTGGTCGGGCTCGATATTGCAACGAGCGCGGTCCGTGCCGCGGAGATCGACACGGGTTCGACACCGCCGACTCTTCTTGCCTTCGGTCAGATCGGCCTGCCCCCCGGGTCGATCGTCGACGGCGAGATCCAGGACCCGAGCGCGGTATCCGACGCGATCGGCCGCCTGTGGCGAAACGGCCAGTTCGCATCCAAGTCCGTGGTCATCGGCATCGCCGGATTGCGCGCGATCACGCGCGAGATCGACCTGCCGTTCGTCCCCGACGACGAGATCGACAGCGCGGTGCAGTTCCAGTCCGAGGAGGTAATCCCCTTCCCGCCGGACAAGACGATTCTGTCTGCACAGGTGCTCGCAGACTTTGCGGCTCCCGACGGAACCGCAATGCGACGCGTCCTCGTCGCTGCGGCTCACCGTGACCTTGTCGAAGGAGTCGTAAGCGCCGTCGAGGGAGCGGGCCTGCAGGTCGAAGGTGTCGACCTCGTCTCATCTGCCCTCGTCCGGGCTCTCGTGGACCCGAAGACGATGTCGGACTCGCCCGAGGCGATCGTGTCGGTGGGCGCCGGTCTGACGGTGGTGGTCGTGCATCAGCACGGACGGCCCCAGTTCGTAAGGACCGTCGGCATCGGAGGGAATGCGACGACGGCTGCAGTTGCTTCGGCACTCGACCTGCCCTTGGCCGACGCAGAAGCCCTCAAGCGCCGTTTGGGCGAACCGGTGCCGCAGGTCCAGGCCGCCGAACGCGCGGCTCGAGCGAGCATGTCCGAGCTCGTAGGTGAGATCCGCAACTCGATCCAATATTTCGCATCCTTGCCGGGAAGGGCTCCGATCTCGCGAGTGCTCCTGACGGGCGGCGGATCACGAGTCAACGGCCTCGTCGAGACGCTCCAATCGCAAGTACGCATCCCGGTTCAGATCGTTTCCGCCCTGACGCGGCTGGATCTGAGAAAGCTCGACCAGAAGCCGGAGCAACTCGCGACGATCGACCCTGTCGCGACGACACCGATCGGCCTCGCTCTACCGGAGCCGAATCCGTCGGTCCAGAAATTCAACCTGATCCCTCCCGAGGTGAAGGAGCGCAGCTTCCAGCGAATGCTGAAGCGCCGTTCGATCCTCGTCGGTGCGACGGTGATCGTCCTTCTTGTCCTCGGCGGGGTTCTCCAGTACCTGCGCTACCACTTCGTGCAGAACGACGTCCACGCCGCTTCCGCACAGATCAACACATTGCAGCAGCAGATCCCCAAGTACAACCGCGTCGTCAAGGCGGCCGACGAACTGCGCCAGGCACAGGGACAGATAACTGCGGTGTCTTCGTCCTCAGTCGACTGGTACGCGGTGCTGACCGAGCTCACGGCCCGGACACCTCAGGGTCTTACGGCATCGTCTTTCACGGGGACCTCCGGAGCGGGTGCCGCCGGATCCACGACATCTACCGGCGAGGGAATCGGATCGGTTGTGGTGAGTGTCACGGGGACATACCCGACCGATATCCACTTCAGCCCGGTCGCCGAGTGGATCGACAACCTGTCGGCTTCTCCGTTCTTCTATCCGCCCGAGGTTTCACAAGCGGCTAACTCGAAGAGCGGCGGAGACACGACCGTTACCTTCCAGTCCACCGTCCACCTACAGGCCGGAGCAAGCCTGTCCGATAACGGGAGCTTCTGATGGACCAGGTGAAACGCTATCTGTGGCCGGTGGCCACAGGCGGCGCCGTCCTTATAATCGCCCTCATCGCAGTTTCTGCGTACATCATCCCTGAGGGCCACAAGGTTTCCTCGGCAAATGCGAGCAAGATCACGCTCCAGGCGCAACAGGCATCTCTGCAGGCGCAGATAACAGGTCTCGAGCACGAATCGAGCAACGAACCGAAGAACTGCTCGACACTTCGCCAGGACCTCACCTTGGTGCCCGCAACTCCGACGGTCGATCTCTTCCTACATCAGATCTCCCAACTGGCGACGAACTCGGGTACCGCGACGCCGAGCGTCGGGATCTCGAGCGCGGGCGCGGCCGGCGCAACTAGCTCGGGTCCCTCCGCCGGCGGCGCGGAGACTGTCGGGATCGACCTAGAGGTGTCGGGGGCCTACCGCCAGGTGCTCAATTTCCTGAACGGGCTCGACAACGTCCACTCGCTCCAGCGGCTGTACGCAGTCTCCTCTGTGACCCTCACCGGAAACAGCGCGAGCGGAGCGTCGACATCTGGCGTCTACACGCTCGAGCTTCAAGGTGACATCTACTACAGCACCGGTCAGCAGGACGTGTGCTCCACCTCGTCGAGCGCGACCGGCAGCCAGAGCACGTAGAGGTCCCAACACGTAGAGGGCCCTCGGCGCCAAGCAGGTTCCCAGAAGTCGGGCTCCCGGGTCGGGCAGGGATCAGATACGTGTATACTACAATTGATCCATTGTAGACTCCAGTAAATCTGAAGCCGATGGAAAGTCCCTCAAGTTTCGGTTCCCCCCGATCGATAACTGTCCTGAGAGGTCTACGAAATCTTGCGGGTATGGCCGTCGCCTGCAAGGCATGTCCCTCCTAGCGGATGGACGTGCACAAATGCGGCCGGGGACCATCGACCGCGGTGGCCCTCCAGCCATTGCCTATAGGAGGAGAGAGTTCATGTTTCAGGCAACACTGCGGCGGCTTCGTGAGGAGCGCGCTGCCGAGATAGGGGAGGCGGAAGCCGCTGAAGGCGGGTTCACGCTGATCGAGCTCATGGTGGTGCTGTTGATCATCGCCATCTTGCTCGCCATTGCGATCCCGACGTTCCTCGGGGTGACCAACACGGCGGGTGACCGTGCAGCTCAGTCGAACCTGACCAACGCACTGACCGAAGCGAAGGCCCTCTACCAGGTGTCGCAGGCTTACTCGAACGCCGGTGTTGCTTACACGGCTGGCCAGTTCGCTTCGCAGGCTCCGGAATTCACCTGGACCACGGCCTCGTGCTCCGCGTCTGGTGCCGTCGCGAATTGCATCAGCTTTGCGGTTGGCGATGTCTCCGTTGCTGGTGACGGTCAGGGCGTGGCTCTCGCATCTTGGAGCCCGAAGACCAACACGTGCTGGTTCGCGGTCGACCTGGAGAACACCCCGGCTTCGCTTGCTGCGACTGACACGCTCGCATTCATCGGTCAGACGGGTGACGCGAACACCACAACCAAGCTTCCGAGCGCAGGCGTCTTCTACGGTAAGACGACCGGTTCGGGGACGGTTTGCTCGGGCGCCAAGGGTCTCGACCCTGGGACCAACGCTAACTGGGGAACCAGCTACACGAACGCAGGAACAGTCAGCTGATCTAATGAGGCTTTAAGCCTTTCGAACACTGAAGAACTGAGAGCCGGGCCCCGCACCTGCGGGGCCCGGCTCTTTCGCGTTTTTCGCGCGGTCGTGCTCGTACGTCATGTTCCCGCTAGTGTCGGATTCACAACGATCAGACAACTAACGACCTTCGGGCACCCCTCCGGCCTGGAGCGTTCTCGCGGGTCCCTACGCGGCCGTATGGCCGGCCAAAGGCGTCGTCGCGAGCATGCGTGGACCGGTTGCAGAACAGAGTGCGATCACGGGCGTCTGCGCGTGGCGCGCTCCGTTCAGGGCACGCGGGTCTGGGGCCGGTGAGCGTGGGGCCGGTGAGCGTGGTGTTGCGACCTTCGAGTTGATGCTGGTCGGGTTGATCGCAGTGTTGGTGCTTGCGATCTCGATGCCGGCTCTGCTGCGCACATCGCCCGGGGCCGACGACACCGATGCACGAGCCAACCTGGCGAATGCCATCGGATCCGCCAAGGCCTCTTATTTCGTCTCCCAGATGTACTCGTGGGAAGGGTCGCCTCTGTCGCCGCTGTCGTTCGATTCGCAGGACCCCGCCTTCTCGTGGACGACCGGATCGTGTTCCGGTCAGGGCCCGAACTGCGTAAGTGAGCACGTCGTCGACGTAGCTGCCCGCGGTGACGCCCAAGGCGTTGTGATCGCCGTATGGAGCTCGGTCACGAGAACGTGCTGGTTCGGCGCTGACCTGGAAAGCGTGCCAAGTGTGCTGCCGGGCGACCGCTCAGGCATGGCGTTCGATTCGCACCCGGCGGATGCAGGCTCGCAGTTGGGTGCGGGCGACTATTACGCGAGGTCCAAGACGGGCGTGTCCTCGTGCTCGGCGCTGACCGCGGTGCAGTCGTCGGAGGCGATCCATTGGGGAACGGGCTCGTCCGATGCCGGCATCGTCGGCTGACTGACGTCAGCGAATTCTCGTCGGACACTGTCGTCAGCGAACTCTCACAGCGGCCCGTTGTCGTGGCGGCGCGAGCCGAGTCTCTCGCGCCGGCTGGCGAGCAGCCCGAGTGCCTTGCTAATGATGCTTCTCGTCTCGGCGGGCTCGACCACGATGTCGACGAAACCTCGTTCGGCCGCGACCCACGGTGTCAGGTACTCGGCCGAGTACTCCGACTCGAGCTTCTCGAGCTCGGATGCAGCGACCCTCCGGTGCAGGATCTGCACCGCCCCGCCGCGATCCCATCACTGCCACCTCGGCGCCCGGCCATGCGAGACAGATGTCGTTGCCGATCCCTTTCGAGTCGAGAACGATGTAGGCGCCGCCGTAGGCCTTGCGCAGGATGAGGCACACCCGAGGCACGGTCGCCTGAGCGTAGGCGAACGCGAGCTCTGCGCCGTGTCGGATCATCCCGCGCCACTCGAGGTCCTTGCCGGGCAGGAAACCAGGGGTGTCCACGAGCGTGATGACGGGAAGATTGAACGCGTCGCACATCCGTACGAACCGGGCCCCTTTCTGTGACGCAGCGATGTCGAGGGTCCCCGCTAGAGCCCTGGGCTGGTTCGCCAGCACTCCGACAGGCCGGCCTGCGACGGAACCGAGAGCGGTAACGATCTGAGGTGCCCACGCGGCTCGCAGCTCGACGAGCTCGGCGTCGTCGACGATCGATTCGGCCACCTCTCTAACGTCGTACGACGCGGTCGGCTCCGTCGGGACGACGCCGGCGAGCTCCGGTGTCGGCCGGTCCGGCGGATCATCCGTATCGATGAAAGGCGGGATCTCGTCTGTGTGTGCGGGCAGGTACGACGCGACGTCTGCCAGAAGAGCCATCGCGTGCTCGGCATCCGACGCGGCGAGCGCACAGAGCCCGCTCGAGGTGGCGTGCACCACCGTTCCGCCGAGCTCTGCACGCTCCAAGCTGATCCCGGTGAACTCGAGGACCATGTCGGGCCCCGACACGAACGCGAAGGCTTCGGGTGTCATTGCGACCACGTCTGCAAGGCCGAGCATCGAGCGCGGTGCCGGAGATGGCCGGGCCGGTTACCGCAGCGAGTACCGGCACGATGCCCGAGCATCGCGCCAAGCCGGCGGCAGCTACTCCCCAGCCATGCATTGCTGCGATCCCGTCGGTGACGTCGGCACCCGAGGACGAGACGACGAGAACGAGCGGCAGCCGGCGTTCCAATGCGGTACGTGCCGCCTCGGCGATGGTGACACCATCCTCGTGGCTCAGAGCACCGCGATTTCGCCCGGGAGTCGACCTGACCACGACGGCAGGCCGGTCTCCCAGAAGCTCGGTCCCCGAGCGCACGTTGCCTGGAACGTGAACGCGCGCGCCATGCACCGTCGGTCGATCGGCTCCGGTGCGCTCAGAAGCGCCCGGTGGGCCTGAAAGTCCGGGTTTGCGGGCCCTGTTCGTCGGCGGCAGGGTCCCCAGAGCTGCGCGACGGACCACGCCGCGCCGAGCCTACGCCCCTTACCCACGTAGGTGTGCGAGCATCGTCAGGTCCACCCGAGCGAGGTCGTCGCGACCTTCGGACACAAGCTGGTGAGACGGCAGCCGATTCGAGGAGGACCAGGTGCGGGCGTGCGTCATGCGAAACGGAGACCTGGTGGTCGCCGAGGTGCCGGAACCTCAGCCGGGGCCTGGGCAGCTGCTCGTTCGCACCATCGCATGTGGGATCTGCGGGTCGGATCTTCACTTCCTTCGGCATGCACCCGCAATGGTCGAGCTGAGCGGTCAGCTCACCCCGTCGCTCGGGGAGCTTGCTCCCGTGCTCGCGCCTGTGATCGACCTCGGTCGCGACATCGTGATGGGTCATGAATTCTGCGGGGAAGTGCTCGAAGCGGGCCCCGATACCTCCGGACCGGCACCGGGAACGCCGGTGGTCTCCGTTCCCATCCTGTTGACCGAGAAGGGCCTCAGTCAGCTCGCATACAACAACGACTACCCGGGAGGGTTTGCAGAGCGGATGCTCCTGTCCGCGCCTCTCGTCCTCGAAGTGCCCAACGGGTTGGAACCTCGCCTCGCTGCCCTGACCGAACCCCTTGCGGTCGGGATCCATGCCGTGGCCGTGGCCGGCGTCACGTCGCGCAACGCCGGCGCCGTCGTGGGATGCGGGCCCGTAGGCCTAGCCGTGATCGCAGCACTCCGGATCGAGGGGGTCGAGGTGATAGTCGCCTCCGACCTGTCGCCCGCAAGGCGAGCGCTGGCCCTCGAACTTGGCGCTACCGAGGTCGTCGATCCGAGACAGGAATCCCTCATCGACACCTGGCGCCGTGTCGACGGTAGGCGCGAGCTCGTCTGTTTCGAGGCTGTCGGCGTTCCGGGCGTGATCGACACGCTCACGCGCGACGTGCCACCTGGTACCCAGGTCGTCGTGGTCGGCGTCTGCATGGAGCCCGACACAACCAGGCCGTTCTTCGCGTCGGCCAAAGAGCTCTGCCTGAGGTACGTGTTCGCCTACAGTCCCGACGAGTTCGCCCGGGCGCTGCGAGCAATATCCGAAGGAAAGGTGGATATCTCGCCGATGATCACCGGCGAGGTCGGCCTCGACGGCATGCCCGGCGCCTTCGAGGCGCTCGGGCGACCCGAGACCCACGTGAAGATCCTGGTGGAGCCGTCTGGAGCGTGATCCCAGGCGGCAAAACCGTGCCCGGCTCCCGCAGGAAGTGGTCGGCGCGCTGGAGGAGGGTGCGGCCTTACGCCCGAGTCGTCTTCGCCGTTGCTGCGATCGCTCTCGCCTGGTGGGTATTGAGCGGCCACACAGCGGAGCTCGCAGGAGCATCCGCCTATCTGACGCACATCAGTTGGGAATGGCTCGTGGTCGCTGTGGCAGCGGAGCTCGGTTCGATCGTTGCGTACGCCCTCGTCCAGCAACGGCTGATAGCTGCGGGAAACGTCCACGCTCCCCTCGGATGGCTCACGGGGGTCACGCTCGCCAACATCGCCATCACGAACTCGCTTCCCACGGGCTCGATCATCGCCACGATCTTCACGTATCGCCAGTACCGGCACAGAGGTGCGGACGAGGTGCTCGCGGCGTGGGCGATCGTAGCTCTGCTCGTGGTCACTTCGGTGACCCTTGCCGTCGTTGCTGCGACAGGGGTCGGAATCGCAGGCAGCCAAAGCTCCAACCTCGACCTCGTCGGGGTCACGATCGGGGTTCTCGTCCTCACCCTCGCGGTTGGTGCGCTGTTCGTGCAACGGCGCGCGCTGATCTGGACGTTGTCCAAGTTGGTCGGCCTCGTCAGCGGAATCCACCCGAGCTTCGGGGCACGCGCAGATGCGATCGTCCAGCATTTCGTCGAGCGTCTGATGGCGGTCTCGCAGTCGCCGCTCCAGATGGTCGTGTGCCTGTTCTGGGGGATGGTCAACTGGGTTCTCGACTGCGGTTGTCTCGTTCTCAGCTTCGCGGCCCTGGGAGTGGGTGTGCCCTGGCGGGGCCTCCTCCTCGCTTACGGCGCAGGGCAGCTCGCCGCGAACCTTCCGATCACCCCGGGCGGGCTCGGGGTGGTGGAAGGCAGCCTGACGGTGGCTCTCGTCGCCTACGGAGGTGCCGAGACCTCGACCGTCGCGGCGGTGTTCCTCTACAGGATCATCAGCTTCTGGGGCGAGCTCCCCGTCGGTTGGATCTCGTGGGCTTGGCTCGCAGCCCGCCGCCGACGGGCAGAGGCTCTTCGCCACAAGGCAGCGGCTCCGATCGCCGTCCCCGACGCGCAGGAGGTAGGTGCAAGGTGACAAGGGTGGGTGGACGATGAACGGGAGCCGGGCAGCGATCGTTGCCATGACCGTCGTCCTGTCGGCGACGGTCGCAGGAACAGCCGGTTGCGCCTCGGTGGCGCGCAACGGGCTCGGAACGACGTCGGCCGTCTGCTTCAGGGCTATACCGATCGGGAAGGCGGCGGTCACCGCTCATGCCGTGAGCGCCCGTACGACGAAGGCGGGGCCGAAGGGCACTACCACCACGATCCGCCCGCCGAGCCCCGTCTTCGTGGGCGTGCGATCCGCCACACAAAAGCAGATCGACTCCTTCGGATCGACGCACGATTACGACAAGGCCTTGCTGACCAAGCGCAACGGCGGGCCTGTAAAGAGCATCTGTCTCGTCGCATTTCGCGGCCAGTTCGACCCGAGTTCGGTCAGCGAGCTTCTTCCCCCGGTGCCCCCTGCAGGGCAACGCAACTACGCGGTCGTCGTCGTCTCAGAGCCGTCCAACAAGCTTCTCGGAACGTTCTTGAGGTCGAAAGAACCGATCAGCTTCACGCACTACGCGGTCGGAGGCGGCTGAGGCGTCGGCCCCGTTCCGGAGGCACCGCTCGACGCGCGCGTCGAAGCCCCGCTTTCTCAGCCCGTTCCGCCCTTTCGAGCTGGCGCTGCACCTCGGCCCAGGTGAGGGGCTCGGTCTCGATTCCCTCGCGGTCCGCGAGCTGGGCCTTCGACAGCGCAACCCAGGCGACGCTCCACAGAACGGGGAGCGTGGCCACCTTGGCCACGACTCCTGCGAGCTGCTGATCGACGAGTGGGCTCAGGCCGAAAGCCTCGTGCACGTGCGAGAAGGCAGGGTAGAGCGGGTGATGGGAAAAGATGAACACGACGGACGGGAATCCCGGAATCGACCGATTGCACGAAGAGGTACACCGCGCGTCCCAACGGAGTCGGCCTGCTCGATCCGGGAATGGTGGTCACGACCGGCGACCAGAGGACCAGGCCCGAGAAGATCAGCAACGCATCGGTCGCAGCCCTGGCAGCGCCCGAGGAGCTCTGTGCCGCGACCGCAGGGGTCAAGAGTGTCCCGACCGCAATAGCGGTGAAGACGACGACCGCAACCGGCGGTCTGCTCACGAACGCGAGAATCGAGTCGATGACCCGCGGCCTGGTCAGGCGGGCTGCGAGGGGAGAAGGAATCGACAACAGGAGCATCGGGGCCGCAACGAGCACCAGCAGCAGTCTCTGGACGACGAGCGCAGTGAGCGACCAGTGCGTTGCCAGGTCCTCGAGCGGCCAGGATTCCGCCACGAGGAGCGCAGCCATCGCGGCGGCAAACGCCCAGCGCTGCTTCGGTGAAGGACGGGACTCGCCCCGCGCGAGCGCGACGTACAGAGCCACCAAGCCGGCCACGACAGCGAGCGCCACCGGGTGCAGCTGCGGAGCCCAAGGGCCGGCCACTGCGAACGAGACGGCCTGACCGGTCAACACCACGGCCTACTCTTGCGCCCGTGGCACGGGTAGACAGGCTCGAGAGGCTCACGGACCTCGTCCTCGTGCTTCTCAACACGACGAGGCCGCTCACACTTCGCGAGCTCGGCGACGCGGTCCCCGGATTTCCACCTGAAGGCGAGGCGAGGCGACAGGCATTCGAGCGTGACAAGCGGACTCTTCAGTGACCAGGGGATCGCCGTGATAACCGAGCCGATCGATGGCCCCGAGCAGATCGGCTACAGGATCCGGCCCGAGGACTTCTACCTTCCGGATCTGCATCTCGATCCCGACGAACAAGCGGCACTGAACGTCGCCGTGGCCGAGGTCCACCTCGGCGATCCTAGTGGCAGGGATGCGCTGTGGCGCCTGGGAATCCCGTCGCCCCAGTCGCTCAGCGCCGGTCGCCGACCTGCCCTCTTTGCCTGCACTTCCTGTGCTTTTCGACGCGGTGCGATCGCGCGCCGACGGTGACGTTCGGGTACCGGGGCGAACGAGCGCCACGTGGACCCGGCGTTGCTTCGGTTCCGTCAGGGGTGGTGGTACCTGGCAGGTTTCGACCGCGACCGCGATGCTGCACGGACGTTCCGGGTGGACCGGATCGACGGCACGCCGGCGACGGGTGCCCCGGGATCGTCGGCGCTCCCGCCGGACTTCGACGCGGAGGCAGCGCTCTTCGACGAGCCCTGGAAGATCGGCGAGGAGGCGACTCGCCCGGTGCGCGTGCTCGTCGACGCGCTCGAAGGACCGCGTGTCGTCCAGCAACTGGGCGAGCACAGTGTCAGCGAGCACCGCTCAGACGGCTCCGTGGTGGTGGAGCTCCAGGTGTCGAACGAGTCGGCTCTCGTCTCGTGGGTGCTGGCGCTCGGGCCTCATGCGGAGGTTCTGGGACCGCCAGAGGTACGTGAAGCGGATAGTCGAGTGGCTGCAGCAGCCTTCGGACGGCGACGGCCCGATGAGCGAGCACCGCAGCGCGATGCCGGCTCTCGGCTCGACCGGCTTCTCGCTGTGCTGTCGTGGCTGGCGCAGCGGGGACAGGTGAGCTTGGCGGAGCTCGCCGAGCGGTTCGGGATGACGGCCGAGCAGCTGGTCGCCGACCTGGAGCTGGCAGCTTGCTGCGGCCTGCCGCCTTACACGCCCGACCGGCTCATGGAGATCATCGTCGGGTGAGGAGCATGGTGGAGGCGAGCTCGGGGCCGAGCTCGGCCGTCCCCGCCGGCTGTCCGCCCAGGAAGGGTTCGCCCTTGCAGCCGCGGCCCGCACGCTCAGCGTCGGTGCAGCGCGGCGAGCCCGACAGCGCGCTCGAAGGAGCGCTCAGCCAAGCTCGAGGCGGCATTGGGCCAACGAGGGGTCGTCGGCGTCGAGTTCGGTGAGATCCGACCCACCTCGGCGCGGTCCGCGAAGCCCTGCTCATCGGGCACGCAGCTGCGGATCGACTATCTCTCCGCATGGCGTGACGCGCGGTCGACCCGGGTCGTCGACCCGATCGGGCCTCGAGGCGGCCGAGGGTCATTGGTATCTCGACGCCTGGTGCCACACGGCGGGCGGGACGCGCCGGTTCCGGGTTGACCGGATCGTCGCCGCGGAACCGACGGGCGAGCTCGTCGAACACGGTGCGGATGGACCGGACAGAGACTGACAGTCCTGACGGACCTGACAGACCTGATGCAAGGTTCTCGGGCCGGGGTCCGTTCGTGCCGGGGCCCGAGGCGACGCCTCGTCCGACTTGCGATCTCGGGCGAAAGCAACTGGCTGTTGGAGTCCGTGCCGGTTCTCGAGACTTCGGAGCTGCCGGACGGGCGTACCGAGGTGACGCTCGGCGTGGTGAGCACGGTATGGCTGGAACGGCTTCTGCTGCAGCTGGGTCCGAGAGCCGAGGTGCTGGAACCTGCCGATCTGAGGTCGGTCGGGCGCGAGGCCGCGGCGCGGGTGCTTGGTCGTTATTCGACCGGGGATACCCCGAAGGATGGGGCTCGGAGCGTCGGCGCGGCGTCCGGACCTGGGCTCCCGGCCACATCGAAAGCTCCGCCTCCCGAAGCACTCCAAATCGGGCAACCAGGACCTCGGCAGATCGGGCAACCAGGACCTCGGCATTCCAAATCGACGTTTAGTAAACGCGGTTGTTCTCTTATCCCCAATCTCTGAGGCCGAGATTCATTCCTCCGGATGAAAAAATATGAAAAAGGATGAAATTGGATGTTGCATCCCGAGAGGCGATCGGGGTAAACAGATCCGGACAGTAAGTCCGACTGAAATAAAAGCCACCTTGCAACCCCGGTACGCACGAGAGCGTGTCTTGATCGAGGAAGCGATTGACTGACACCGAGGGCTTCGACGAGCTCTATCGCGGAGCCGAGATCGGCTCGCCGTGCAGCTCGCCGCCCTGACTGGCAACTCGTCAGATGCCAACGACGTCGTGCAGGAGGCATTCATGAGGGCCTGGCTCCGATGGGGAACCATTGGTGGCTACGACGACCCCGAAGCCTGGGTCCGCCGTGTCGCGCACAACCTGGCCGTTAGCCGCTGGCGCAGAGCCCGCAAATTGGTCTTGCGGGCTTCGGTGCCAGTTGCCCACACCGACAGCCCGGGGAACAGGATCCCGATCCTGGCGGCACTGCAGGCTTTGC
This sequence comes from uncultured Acidimicrobiales bacterium, assembly GCA_963801315.1. Classification (GTDB taxonomy): domain Bacteria; phylum Actinomycetota; class Acidimicrobiia; order Acidimicrobiales; family CAVXTF01; genus CAVXTF01. The sequence continues at coordinate 482,683 of CAWDEI010000001.1, forward strand.
CGGTTCCCGAGCGCAGGGCCATCGTGCTGCACCACGTCGCCGGGCTCCCGGTTGCAGACGTGGCGCTCGAGCTCCGGGCTCCAGAGGGAACGGTCAAGTCGTGGCTCTCACGCGGGCGCAGCCGTCTGGCGACCGAACTTGACCGCTTGGAGCACGAACCACGAGAACGCAAAGAGCGAGCACCCGCTTCGGATGAGACCGGCCGTCTGAGCGGTGCGACGGACTCCGGTAACCCGGCCGATGCGACCGAGTCCGGTAACACCGGCGAGTCCGAGCGACCCGAGAAAAGATCCGGTCGATGACTGAGCGCAAGGTGTCACGGATAGAAGAGGAGTTGCAGAGCCTGGCCCGGACCGGGTTCGTCCGGAGCCAAGTGGCCGAGCGATCAGAGATTCGCCAACGAAGCGTCCGACGTCACCGGCGCCGGGTCGGGGCAGTGGGATCGCTGCGGTCGTCCTCGTCATCGTCATCGCAGTCATTTCAGTGGCGATCGTCGGTCCGGGACACGCAGCAACACGACAGAACCCGGTCACCGCAGGCGGGTGTGAGCAATCACATCGGACGGCCATCGAGCTGACCTCGCTCGTCCAGCAGACCACGAACGTTGAACAGTGCCGCCGAGGCAAGGTTGCTTATGCCGAAGAAGAGTTCAGCTTGAAGATCCTGCGGCAACTCGTCACTCCGTCTTCATCGGCTAACCAGCTCGTCTCCCCTTTCAGCCTGTCAGAGGCGCTCGCAATGTCGCTGCTCGGGGCACGCGGGCAAACGGCGACCCAAATCGCGCAAGTAATGGGCTTGAGCAAGCTCTCCACGTCGCAGCAAGCTCTTGGCTGGGCCTCTCTCGACGACGATCTCGTGGGCGTAGCGGCCAACGATCACATTGCGCTCAAGAACGCGAACAGCGTCTGGACCCAGAAGGGCTATTCCGATTGAGCCTGCTTTCTTGGATAACTTGAAGTCCGAGTTCGGGGCAGGCGTCTGGCAGACCGATTTCGACCGCGATCCGGCCTCCGCCATACGTTCAGTGAATGCCTGGGTCAGCCAAGAGACAGATGGTCAGATCCCCGCGCTATTGCAGCCGAGCGATATTCCCCAGTCCACGGTCTCCGTACTCCTCAACGCCGTTCTGTTCGAGGCACAGTGGGACACGCAGCTCACCGACACGTCATCAGGAGTTTTCCATGTCCCGGGTGGAGACGTCTCTGCGACGTACATGAGCCCATCGGTCGGTGACAGTGATTACCTGTCGTCATTCGGTCGGGACCTCGATGCCCTCCAGCTCGCATACTGGAACGGCGCCGGCCAGCACGGAAATCGGCCACCGAGTCGATACGCCGCTCTATTGCTCATGCCCACGTCCGGCTCGCTAGGACAGTTCGTGGGGAGGCTCGATGTCGCGAGTCTCAAAGGCATCATCGGAGGCATGTCGAATCAAGCCGTTGATCCTCTGGTACCGCAAACGAAGATCTCGTCGAGTCTCCAGCTGGCCGAGCCTCTTCAAGGCCTCGGGATCACCGACGCGTTCGGTCCCGGTGCAGATTTCTCGGGACTCAGCACCGTCGGCACGCAGATCAGCGAGGTGAAGCAGCAAGCAATGTTGAGCATCACAAAGTGGGGAACGATTGCTTCCGCCGCCACCGCGGTCGTCAATACGGCGACAGCCCTCAGGGAAACGCGTCCTCTGGTGTTCGACCGCCCGTTCCTGTTCTTGATCCGAGATACCAAGACGGGCGCCATCTTGTTCGAGTCGGCCATCAACAACCCGGCCGACCAGGGCTGAGAGAGCTGGCAACTCTCGGCCCGCTAGCGGACAGGGATCCTGAAATGACATGAAAGACTATGATGCATCCCGAGGAGGCGATCGGGCCAAGGTTGCGAACTCTCCACGTCGGAGCAAGCCCTTGGTTGGGCCTCTCTCGACGACGATCTGTCGGGGTAGCAACACACGATCACATCGCGCTCAAGGACGCCCTCCCGCTGTTCAGGCGCTCGGATCACGGACGCAATCGGTCCCAGTGCAGATTTCTCGGGACTCAGCACCGTCGGCACGCAGATCAGCGAGGTTGAAGTAGCAAGCAACGTTGAGCATCACAAAATGGGGAACGGTTGCTTCCGCCGCCCCACCGCAGTCATCAATGGGGCGACAGCCATGAGGGAAACGCGTCCTTTGATGTTCGACCGACCATTCTCGGCCGGCCCCCACTACTCCGATGTGACGGAACCACCGGAAAGGGCGCACCTCGCTGAACCTCGACCTCGGCATCAAAAATCGGCGGTTAGTAAACGGGGCTGTTACCTATGTCGACAAAAATCCATGAAAGACTATGAAATGCTATATTGCGCTCCGAGGAGGAGAGATCGGAGTGCTGCGGTTGTCCAAGCTCGGACCTGGAAGGGAGCGGTACTACCTGCAGTCCGTTGGGTTGGAGCCGCCGGGCGAGTGGTTGGGAAGGGGCCCGCGGAGCGCAGGGCTTGCCGGAGAGGTCGGAGCGCCGGAGCTGACGGCGTTGCTGAACGGTCGGGACCCACGCTCGGGTGAGGTGCTCGGGACCGCCAGGAGCCGTGTCCGGGTGACCGGGTTCGACCTGACATTCGCCGCTCCAAACGTCACTTAGGGTCGCACATACATCAGTCCTGGTCAGCCGGTCGAAGGGAGGCAATCAAGGGGTTAGAGACGACGGGCGAATGAACCTCTGGAGGGTCCAAGGCCACGACCAATGTATTCCAACCGCTCCACCAGGGGTTTCGCGGTGAAACCTTCGGTCTGTTCAGAAGCAGGCCGTTCGAGCCGATATACCGCTGAAGGCGACGTGCGATGCGCGGAGCCAAGGTCAGCAGGGCACCCTTGAAGATCGGGACGAAGATCACTCTAGGGATCGGGAGCATGGCCTCCTCATGCCGGTCGTTTCTTGTGCTCTGGCACGGCTACCGATGACAGCCACATGACCTTCGATGTCGCTCTCCGACGCGACACATCAGGCCGGGTTCTGGTGGTTGAGGACGACGACGACCTCCGCGTGGCCCTGCGGTTTTCCCTCGAGCAATTGGGATGGACGGTTGAAGCGGTGTCGACCGGTGCCGCCGGCATCGCCTCGGCCCTCCAGGACACCCCCGATGTGATCGTCCTCAACATCGAGCTGCACGACATCGACGGTCGTGAGGTGCTCTCGCGCTTGAAATCCGATGTGGAGACAGCATGGATTCCGGTGGTGATCCTCTCAGCGGAGACCTGGGGCCCGACTGCCGTCGCCCTCCTGCAAGCGGGCGCCCAGGATTACATCGCCAAGCCGTTCTCGTCGGACGAACTCGGAACCCGACTGGGTGTCGCTCGGCACGTTGCCGCCGCCCACCGGCTTCTGGTCGCCAGCGAGAGCCGGTTCCGTCTGGCCTTTGCTTTCGCCCCGGTCGGTATCGCCGAAGTCGGTCTCGACGGCCGCTTCCAGCGTCCGAATCCCGCACTCTGCGAGCTACTGGGTTACACGGAAGAGGAGCTCAGCGGCATGACCACCGCCGATGTCAGCCACCCCGAGGATGCGCTGCTCGTGCATCGGACCCTGAAGGAACGGTGGGCATCCGACGATCTGCCGGATGCGGTCGACCACATCACGCCGCGAGGAACGCCGTTACATCACGTCGAGTGGCCGGGACGTCTACTGCGAGTTGAGCGCAGTCGTCATGTACGACGAGGAAGGTCGCCGGCATCACATTCTCGCCCACTTCGTGAATATCACCGAGCGCAAGGTGCATGAACGTGTCCTGGCCGATGAACGGCGGCGACTGCATGCGGCCGAGGTCATCGGAAGCATCGGATCTTGGGAGATGGACCTCGATACCCACCTCGTGACTTGGTCCGACACGCTTTTCCGGCTTTATGGGCTCGATCCTGTCGGCGAGCCGCGATCGCATAGCCGGGGTTTGGTCGGTGTCCATGCCGACGATGTCGAGATGCTGCAGTCCGCCGTCGACGAGTGCGTACATTCCGGAACGGCGATCCTCATCCGCTACCGGTCGACCCGTCCCAGCGACGGGGAGCTCCGGTGGCTCGAGGTGCGCGGTGAACGGGTTGCCGACGGCGAGGGCGCACCGCGCCTCACAGGGTCGGTGATCGACGTCAGCGAACAGGTGTGGGCTAAGGAGATCTTGGAGTCCGCCCGCGACGACGCTCTGGAGGCGTCAGTACAAAAATCGTCGTTCCTGGCCAACATGAGCCATGAGATACGCACCCCGTTGAACGGTGTGATCGGCATGACCGGGCTGCTGTTGGACACGACGCTCGACGTCAATCAACGCGACTTCGTCGATACCATCCGCGGGAGTGGTGAGGCCCTGCTGACGATCATCAATGACATCCTCGACTTCTCCAAAATTCGAATCCGGGGAGCTGGACCTCGAGTGCCAACCTTTCGACCTCCGGGAGTGCATGGAGGCCACGTTGGCCGTGGCCGCGGCTACCAACGCCAAGGGCATCGAGCTCCTCGGCCACATCGACGACTGCTGTCCTCCATGGGTCCTCGGGGACGTGACCCGCCTGCGTCAGGTGTTGGTCAACCTCGTAGCGAACGCCGTGAAATTCACCGAGCAGGGGCAGGTGCTGGTTACAATCCAGCCTGACCCGGATCAGCCCGGCGGGGAGGGAGTGCGGGTGTCGGTTTCCGACACCGGAATCGGGATTCCCGCCGATCGGCTTGGCATCCTGTTCGACTCATATACCCAGGTCGACTCTTCGACCACCCGTCTTTACGGTGGCACCGGGTTGGGACTCGCGATCAGCGACCGGTTGGTCCGGGCGATGGGGGGTGCCTTGCGCGTCGAGAGCATTGTGGGCGAGGGCAGCACTTTCAGTTTCTCGATCGTGCTGCGCGCCGCCTTGGCATCGACCACGGGCAACGATCCGGACCCGAGCGCCCGGTTGGAGGGCCAAAGTGCACTGGTGGTCGAGGACAACCCGACCAACCGTCGGATCTTGCGATATCAGCTGGAGGCGTGGGGCATGCGGGTCTCGGACGCGGGGAGCGGTGCCGAAGCCCTCGCCCTTGTCGAATCCGGAGCGCACTTCGATGTGGCGCTGCTGGACATGAAGATGCCCGGGATGACCGGTGAGGAACTTGCCGTCAACCTCTCGCAAAGTGATGCTGGCAAGGCGATCCCACTCTTACTGGTGAGCGCCTGTCGGTGGCAGTTGACGCGGAGTGACCTGTTCTCCGCCATCCTCACCAAGCCGCTGATGAATGCCCGGATCCGCGACAGCCTGCTCGAGGCCATCTGGCCCGGCGACCCGGTGCCCACCGGATCTTGCAAAGTGAGCGATTGGCCCAAGCACGCCAGGGGAATGAGGGTCCTGCTCGTCGAGGACAACAGCGTCAACCAACGCGTCGGCCGGCTCATCCTCGAGAAGCTTGGGCACCGCGTCGATCAGGCCGGAAATGGGCTCGAGGCGGTCCATGCCGTCAACCTCGTGCCGTACGACGCGGTGTTCATGGACATTCAGATGCCGGAGATGAACGGACTCGATGCAACTGCCCTGATCCGTCACAGCACGCTGCCGTTCCGTCAGCCGTACGTCATCGCCGTGACCGCCAATGCCACAATCGAGGACCAGCGGGTGTGCCTCGAGGCCGGCATGGACGAATTCCTCACCAAACCGGTCCGGCTCGGACACTTCAAGGCGGCTCTGGAGCGGGCCGAGGCATCTGCCGTATCGTCGTCGATGTCGGTGCCGACGTGACGCCGGAGGGATCCCCGAGCCGCCATCTGCGTCAATCGGCGACGAGGTTAGATGGCTATGAACACCGTATGGGACGTTCAGGCTGCTGATCGCCGGCTCAAAGGCCCGCCGGCCTCGACCTCGACAACACCACCTCGCCGACGCCAACCTCGAAGGCGCCACTCTTACTGGCGTCATTTGGTCGAACACAACCAGTCCCCAGGAACGAACAGTGACACGGCAGAGGTACTTGCGCCAACAACAACCCGCGCAGGCCCTCTCCTAGCCTATATTGGGTCCGTATAGAAATATATGAAAAGACATGAAAGACTGCTCAGCGTCTCGGGGAGGCGAGGTGCTGAGGATCGCGAAGTTGGGTGCAGGCGGGGAGGGCTATTACCTCCAGTCGGTCGGCCAGGAGCCTCCGGGCGAATGGCTGGGGCGTGGTCCGGAGACCGCAGGGCTCGTGGGCGCGGTCGGAGGGGCAGAGCTCACCTCCATTTTGAGCGGCCGTGATCCTCGTTCGGGGGAGGTGCTCGGCACGGCCAGGGACCGTGTCCGGGTGACGGGATTCGACCTGACGTTCGCGGCACCGAAATCGGTGAGCGTCCTGTACGGGTTAGCGGACCAGAAGGTGTCGGAAGCCGTGGCGGAAGGACACAGGGCAGCGGTCTCGGCCGCCCTCGACTACACCGAGGACAGGGCCTTCGGTGTTCGCAGGAGGACCGGGGCGGAAAGAACGGTGGAGCCTCTCGACGGAGCGTTCGGTGCCGCCTTCATCCACCGCACGAGCCGCGCCCTCGACCCGCACCTGCACTCTCACGTGGTCGTGGCCAACCTCGGTCGCGGGCCAGATGGTCGCTTCAGTGCTCTCGACGGCCGGGGCTTGTACGCGCATGCCGGCGCCATCGGAGCCTTGTACCACGTGCAATTCCGCGAGGAGTTGAGGGTGCGTCTCGGCGTCGAATGGGGCCCGCTGGATCGCGGCCGAGCGGACCTGGTCGGGATCGGTCCCGAGGTGCGGCGCGGCTTTTCCCAGAGGGCAACTGCGATCGAAGCCGAGCTGGCCACATACTCGACGTCAGATTCCGGCCCCGTCAGGCGCGGCGGGCACCGCGCCGGTCGAGGTGGCCTCGATGAAGACCCGGCAACCGAAGGACCTGGCGGTGGGGGCGGACGACCTTCGCCCGATCTGGAGGCGAAGGGCGATCGAGCTCGGGCTCGGTCCCGGCGCGCCTCGAGTCGGTGCTCGAGCGCGAGGGCCACGCACGACGAGCCGGCGGCGGGCTCGGGCAGGATCCCGAGCAGGTCGTGATCCGTCTCGCCTCTGCCGGTCGAGCCGTGTCGCGCCGAAACGTGGTCCAGGCCTGGTGCATGGAGCTACCTCGAGGTGCTCAGGTGAAGGAGGTCGAGAGGGCATCCGACAGTCTTCTCGGCGGACGCGTTCGGTCAGAGGCGTGACGGCGGACGGTCCCGGGACGGTCGCGGTGTCGCCGAGCGACGGCTGCCGCTCGAGTCGCTCGAGCTCGGACGTCCCGGGCGGCGCCTTGCCGAGTTAGCGATCGAGCGCGGCCGTGGGAGAGATCTCGGTCACGAGACGGGGCTCGGACTCGGATGAGCGCCGAACGCGATCTGGCCCGGCGTCCGAGTATCCCTGACGGATGCCGTGACCTGCGCGGCGAGCCAGCTGGTCGGGCTCGTAGAGGAGCCAGTACGCGTTGCGGGCGTGCTTTCGCGACCTGTCGACGCAGACAGCAGCGAGTCGCTCGGGGTCCTCTTCCTCGTTCTCGTGGACGAAGACCTCGAGGACATGAGTATTGGTGAGCAGCTGGGCGAGCATGATCCCCTGGGAGGCCTCTTGGGCGGAAACCTGGTCGATCGGGGCCTTTCCCGGCATTCCGAGGGCCACACGATGCGGCACCCCTCCTCTTCGATCAGCTTCTTGCACGCGACCCCGAGGTCCTTGAACCCCGGCACGGTGCGCCTGATGATCTCGAAGCGCTCGCCATGGCCGGGGCAGCTCTCGAGCTCGTCGACTGCCTCTGCGCCCATGTCGTAGCGGGCGAACATCGTGTCAGCGACGCCAATCCGGTCCATCAGACGATTCTTCCACGGCGGGGACTCGGCCATCCGGGTGGACCCCCGGGAATCCGTGGGTGAGACTGCCTCGTCGATGGGATCGACCGTCGAGCAAGACGACGAGAGCACAGCGCCAGCGACTGGGCAGAGCGCGACCGGGCCACGGTGTGGCACGGCTTCACGCAGATGGATGCGTACACGTCGGCCTCCCCGCTCATGGTGGAGCACGCCGCCGGCAGGTACCTCGTGGACGTGGAAGGTCGGAGCTACTTCGACGGCATCTCGTCGTTGTGGGTCAACACCCTCGGTCACAGGGTCCCCGAGCTCGACTCGTCGATTCGCCGCCAGCTCGACCGGATCGCGCATTCCACGATGCTCGGCAACGGGAACCGGGTGGTGGTGGAGCTCTCGGAGATGCTCGTCGCCCAGCTCCCGGTCGACGGCGCGCACCTTCTCTTCGCGTCCGACGGGGCGTCGGCGGTGGAGCAGGGGCTCAAGATCGCCTTCCAGTACTGGGTGAACTCGGGGTCCTCGGGTCGGACGGAGTACCTCGCGCTCGGAGGTGCGTACCACGGGGACACCGTCGGCTCCTTGTCACTCGGAGACGGCGGGTTCGGGACCGACGTGTTCGACCCGCTGCGCTTCACGGTCGTCAGGACTCCGGGATACGAGGACCCGGATGGCTCGAAAAGGCCGTCGTCGCACTGGAGCATCACGTCGGCAACCTCGCTGCGGTGGTGATCGAGCCGGTCGTCCAGGGGGCGTCGGGAATGCTCGTGGCAGACCCGCAGCGACGTCGGCAGGTTCGGCCGGGCGTGCGCCGACGCCGGAGTCCTTCTCGTGGCGGACGAGGTGGCGACCGGGTTCGGCCGCACCGACCAAGATGTTCGCAAGCGAATGGGCCGGATTGCGCCCCGACGTCATGTGCCTCGGGAAGGGGATCACCGGCGGCTATCTGCCCATGTCGGTCACGGCGGCTTCGGAGCGGGTGTTCGACGCGTTCCTGGGAGCCGACCTGAGCACTCGTACGTTCTTCCACGGGCACTCCTACGGGGGCAACGCGCTGGCCGCGAGCGTCGCGCTCGAGCACCTGCGACTGTTCGAACGTTGGAACGTGCTCGACCAGGCCGCGGCGGCGCCGCTCTGCTTCTCGGCCGCCTCCTCGAACGCGACGTGGTCCCGCACAGGGCGGTTCGCGAGGTGCGGAGGTTCGGGCTGATGGCCGGAGTCGAGCTCGCCGCGCCCGGGCCTCGAGACCGTCTGGGGCAGGCGGGTGTGCGCGGCCGCGACGCGTAGCGGCGTGCTGCTACGGCCCCTCGGCGACGTCGTCGTCCTGATGCCACCGCTCACGTCGACCGCCGCCGAGATCGAGGAGATGGTCGCGGCCCTCACGAGCGCCCTCGACGAGGTGGTGCAGTGACGGACGGTAGCGACTGGTCGTGGATCGACCACGTCGAACGCGAATGCCGCGAGCTCGAGGAGCGAGGCTCGTGGCGCCGTCCGAGGTCGTTCGACACCGCGTGCGGATCCGGCTCGTCAGGCACGCTCGAACGGGACGGGCGAGCGCGTCGTCGCATTCGCATCCAACGACTACCTGGGCCTCACGACCCATCCGGCGGTCGTCGAGGCAGCGCACGTAGCTCTCGAGCGGTGGGGCACGGGATCGGGTGCCTCCCGGCTCGTAACCGGATCGCGTCCTGTGCACCACCAGCTCGAATCCGAGCTCGCTTCTTGGAAGAGACAGGAGCGCTCCACGCTCTTCCCTACGGGATTCGCGGCCAATCTCGGCGTGCTCGCAACGTTCGGGCACTCGGGCGCTGTCATCTTCTCGGACGAGCTCAACCATGCGTCGATCGTGGACGGTGCTCGCCTCGCACGCGCCGAGGTGGCGGTGTTCGGGCACGGCGACAGCGAACATCTCGAGGCGCTACTCGCGCGAACCGCGAGCGCCCTGCGATCGTCGTCACGGATCTCGTCTTCTCGATGGACGGGGATACTGCGCCGATCGCCGAGATCGCCGAGTCCTGCCGGCGGTTCGGCGCACTACTCGTGATCGACGAAGCGCACGCGGTGCTCGGGCCCGATCCCTACCCGCTGCTCGTTGGGGTGACCGCGCTTCGCGTGGGTACCTTGTCCAAGGCGCTCGGCTCGGTCGGTGGATTCGTCGCGGGGCCGAAGCGGTTCATCGAGATGATGGAGAACAGGGCCAGGTCCTACATCTTCACGACGGCCCCTCCACCCGCCGACGCGGCCGCCGCGCTCGCTGCGCTCGCGATCGTGCGCTCCGAAGAGGGTGAAGTGTTGACTGCACGCCTCCGCTCGCACGTAGACGAAGTTGCTCCCGGGCACCCGAGCCCGATCGTGCCGGTCGTCCTCGGCAGCGAGGAGGCGGCACTAATGGCATCCGCCGAGCTGCTCGAAGCGGGCCTCTGGGTGCCGGCGATAAGGCCCCCGACCGTTCCGAAGGGCACCTCGCGGTTGAGAGTCACACTTTCTGCGTCGCACGACGAAGACGACGTCGCCCGTCTCGCCGAGGCGCTCGCGCGTCTCAGGTCCCGAGCGGTGCGCCAGGCGGTAGCGACTTGAAGGGACCTCGTCCGGAGCAGTTGGTGGTAGTCGTGGGGACGGGCACCGACGTCGGCAAGACCTAGGTGAGCGCTTCCCTCCTCGACGCCAGCCGGAAACTTGGGATGACCGTTGCCGCGCGCAAACCGGTCCAGTCGTTCGATCCGAAAGACGAGATGACCGACGCCGACGTGCTGGGCTCAGCCACCGGCGAGGAACCGACGACGGTTTGTCCGGCGCACCGCTGGTACGAGGTCCCGTACGCACCGCCGATGGCGGCCAACGCGCTCAATCGTCCGGTCATGTTCAACAAAGACCTGCTCGAGGAGCTCGTCTGGCCGTATCCCCGGGTGAGTCTCGGAGTTGTCGAGATGGCGGGGGGAGTCATGTCGCCGATCGCAAATGACCACGACGAGGACCAGCTGGACTTCATCAGAGCCCTCGAACCTGACCGCCTGATTCTCGTCGCGGATGCCGGCCTCGGAACCGTCAACGCGATCAGGCTCAGCTACAGGGCGCTCGTGAGGGGGCTGGGGCGGGGCGGGCCCGGCGATCAGGATTGGATGGTCATCGTCTTGAATCGCTTCGATGCCGAGTGCGAGTTGCATCAGCTGAACGACAATTGGCTCGCGATGAACGACGGTCTCCACGCCATGACCAGCCCAGTCGGAGACGTGGCCAGGACCGGGTGGGATCTCATCAGGCGTATGTGGCCGTCGTACCTCTTACGCGAGTGACCCCCGAGGCGGCCTCATAGATTCACCGGACCGTGATCGCGGCACCTCGCGTCGTAACCCGCCGGGCTGACGAGCACCCTGAGCCGCCTGCCGCAGCCCGGGCAGAACCTCGGAGGGTCGAGCTCGCGGCGGCATCCGGGGCACACCTCCGTGACCCGCCCGCAGCCCGGACAGTGACCCGAGTCTCCTGATCCGGAGCGCGGAGCTTTCACATCACCGACGAGAGCACCCCGACGGGCATGCGGAGGTCGGAGAGCATCTGCAGATCGTCCGCCGGAGGGCGCCCGAGAGTGGTCAGGTAATTTCCGACGATCAGTGCGTTTATCCCCGAAGTCAGGCCCATTGCCTGCAGGTCTCGCAACGTCACCTCGCGGCCCCCGGCGTACCTGAGGATCACGCCCGGCAGTCCGAGGCGGAACAACGCGATCCACCTGATGGCGTCCCAAGCGTCGACGACGGGCATGTCGCCGAGCGGCGTTCCCGGCCGCGGGTTCAAGAAGTTGAGCGGCACCTCGGCCGGCGCGACTTCCTGGAGCTCGATGATCAGCTCGACCCGCTGGGCGTCCGACTCCCCCATGCCGAGCAGCGCGCCGCAGCAGAGCTCCATTCCGTTCTCCACGACCAGCCGGCACGTCTCGGCTCGTTCCTCCCATGTGTGGGTCGTCACCACCTGACCGAAGAACGAGCGTGCCGTCTCGAGGTTGTGGTTGTAGCGATGCACGCCGGCCTGCGCTAGCTGCGTCGCCTGTGCCGGAGCGAGGATCCCTGCCGACACAGCGACGTTGAGGCCCGTGCGCTCGCGGATCATCGGGACGAGCGAACAGATGTGGTCGAGCAACCGGGCGTCGGGACCGCGCACCGCGAGAACGATGCAGAACTCTGTCGCGCCGAGGTTCGCCGTCTCTTTCGCTGCGCGGAGCACTTCGTCGGCGTCGAGGAACGGTGTCGCCTGGACGGGCGAGCCCGAGCGCGCGGACTGCGAGCAGAAGTGGCAGTCCTCGGGGCAACCGCCGGTCTTCGCCGACAAGATCCCCTCGACCTCGACAGTCGGTCCGCACCAAGCAAGGCGCACCTCGTGCGCGAGTGCGGCGAGTGAGCTGACCGACGCGTCCGGCAGAGCGGCGAGCCCGGCGAGCTCTCGCGGCTCGAGCTGCCTGCGCTCGTCGAGCAAGGCCGCAGAAGCGCAACGGAGAAGCTCACGGGCTTCCCGGGTGCTTGTGCGGTCCAGAATGCCTACGGGCGGCCTCAGCCGGACCGTGCTACGCGTTGGGGCTTTAACGGGTTCGTCGGCCACCGATCCACCGTAGCGGTCGTGGCGGTCCGGGCCGAGATGGAGGTGCGTCGTGGGATGGGACTTCGAGACCGAGCCTGAGTACGAGGCCAAGCTCGCCTGGGCGAGGTCCTTCGTCGACGACGAGATCCTCCCGTTGGAGACCCTCTCGCTCGACCAGGCCACGCTCGCCAGGCTGATCGAGCCGCTTCAGAAGCAGGTCAAGAGCCAGGGCCTCTGGGCGGCGCACCTCCCGCCCGAGCTGGGCGGGATGGGCTTCGGGCAGGTGCGACTCGGACTCCTCCACGAGGTGCTCGGACGGACATTCCTGGCGCCGACCGTGTTCGGCAACAACGCTCCCGACTCCGGAAACGCAGAGCTGCTCGCGATCGGGATCGAGGATTCGGGCCGCACCCAGCAGCGGACGGAATACCTGGAGCCGCTGTTGGACGGAAAGCTGAGAAGCGCGTTCTCCATGACCGAGCCCGGCGCAGGAGCAGACCCGACCCTCATCGCGACCACCGCAGTGCGCGACGGCGAGGAATGGGTCATAAACGGGCACAAGTGGTTCACGAGCAACGGATCCGTAGCGGACTTCTTGATCGTGATGTGTGTGACCAACCCGGACGTCCACCCCTATGCGGGTTGCTCGATGATCATCGTGCCCGCGGACACACCAGGAGTGGACATGGTCCGCGACATCTCGACGATGGAGGACCCCGAACCGCATTTCCGCAAGTACGGGGGACACACCGAGATCATCTACAGAGACGTCCGGGTGCCGATCGCGAACCTCGTGGGCCGCGAGGGTGAGGGCTTTCGGCTCGCTCAGATGCGTCTCGGCCCGGGCAGGATCCATCACTGCATGAGGTGGCTGGGCCAGTCGCAGAGGGCGTTCGACATGCTTTGTGAGCGTGCGGTCTCCCGCCGGGTGCACGGGTCGCTCCTGTCCGACAAGCAGATGGTCCAGAGCTGGGTCGCCGACTCGATGGCCGAGATGACCGCGGCGCGCCTCATGACATTGCAAGCGGCATGGAAGATCGACCGCGAAGGGGCGCCTGCGGCGCGTGTGGAGATCGCCATGATCAAGTACTACGGCGCGACGGTCCTGTACAACGTGATCGACAGGGCGATCCAGGTTCACGGGTCACTGGGCTTCTCGACGGACCTACCCCTGGAGCACATGTACCGCGCGGCCCGGGCCGCACGCATATACGACGGACCCGACGAGGTGCACAAGGTCACGGTCGCCCGGCAGACGTTGAAGAATTACAAGCCGGCCGACGTTCCCACCGAGCACGTTCCTACGCGACGCTTGGCGGCCGAGGAGCGCTTCAGCGACATGCTCCAGGCCGCGACGGCCGCTCAGTAGTTTGATTGCGGATCGCGGATCAGGATCGTCTATATCCGCCGATCTCGAGCTCAAGCGTCTCGGGTCATCATCCGCCACGCACCGACGATCGACCAGATCACCAACCACGCCACGATGACGCAGACCGCCACCGTGGTCGATTCAGGCAGCAGCGCAGGGTTGCCCGAGCCGGCCCCCGGCCCTCCGCCACCACCGCCGAGGACAGGAATTCCCCCGGGCGCCAAGTGGGCCGTGGCCAAGCCGACCACGGCACGCTGCAAATTCAACAGGTGTGGGATGTGCGCCCGCGAGAGGATCGGCGTCAGCACCACCTCGAGGACGATCATCAAGATGACCCCGATCGTGCGCTGGCCGATCAGCGATCCGAGCCCCAGGCCGACAATGAACCCGATGGCCGCCTCGAGCTCTATCCACAAACCCGTCCTCACCATGAGCGAGTCCCTCGGGTACAAGAAGTGTGACGAGTAGTCCGAGTAGTCCGCCGCAGCGATCTGCCTCGCCACCGCCGTGATCTGCGCCGTGGTGGGCGGCTGCGGGGGACTGCCCGAACCGGGAGGGGCGTTGACGGTGAGGCCGGGACCTGAGTTGCAAGGCGCGTTTTGGATCACAGAGGCGAACTGCGGGGACGGTTGGATCGACTGGTTGGGCCCGACTGCCAAGGGAAAGCTGCAGATGACCTCGTCAGGGTGCGCCGCGGCCCAACCCTCGAGGCCCGCACGTGAGAGACCTGCAGGCACTTCGACCCCGTCGTAACGGAGCGTGGTTGGAGCCGCGAACACACAAACCGCGCAAACGATCGTGAACCCGATCGCAACCAGCGTCACGATGATGGCGAGCCCGGCTGGGATGCGGGCGACATAGAGCGCCAGGCGCGACCGTCCGGTGACCACCAGGTGCCGGAACATTCCTTCTGTCAGGTCGATCGATCCTGCTGTGCAGCCCAACGTTGCTGCAACGATGAAACCGAAGATGAACAGTACGCCAGCGGTCATCCCTGTATACACGTCGTACCCGCCTGCAGCTCCGTAAGTCCCCGGCGCGGCGGCGTGCAAGATCAGTCGGATCGCGAGGTACACCGTCGGGAATCCGACGGTCACGAGGTATCAACGCGATCATGAGGCCGCGCCGTTTACGCAGCTCCTTGTAACGGGTGGCGATCATTCCGAAAGTGGGGATCGGGGATCCCCGGTGGTCGGGTCGCGCGTCGCGGATTTCCGGCGCCGCAAGCGCCACTTCGTGGACGGATGTCACTGCGGAGTTCTCAGCCAACTTCAGGAGAAGCAGAGCTCTGCTCGCCGGACGCCGGCGATGACCGAGGACGGGCTCAGCTCCACGTCACCTGCACGCTCTATCGACGAGAACCGCGAGGAGCTCTTCGAGCACGACGCGTCCCTCGAGACGTGCAAGGGGCGCCCCGAGGCAGAAATGGTTGCCGAACCCGAACGCGACATGGGGGTTCGGCTCGCGTCCGACGTCGAGCATGTCCGCATCGGGCCCGAAGACCGACTCGTCGCGGTCGGCGGAGGAGAACAGGAGCAACACCGGCTCGCCTTCTGCGACCGGTTGGCCCCCGAGGGTCGTGTCGCGAGTTGCTGTCCGCATGAACGCGATGACGGGCGTCGTGTAGCGGAGGATCTCCTCGACCGCCGAGCGCACCAATCCGCTGTCGTCGACGAGCCGGCGCCACTGGTCCGGAGCATCCGCGAGCGCGACCAGACCGGCCGAGATCATGTTGCGAGTCGTCTCGTTTCCCGCGACCAGCAACTGCACGAGGAACATCGTGAGCTCGTCGTCGCTCAGCACGTCACCGTCGACGGTGACCGTGGCGAGCTCTGACAGCACGTCGTCGCGGGGGTGCGAGCGTCTCTGTTTGGTGGCGTCGAGGAGGTAGGCGGCCATGTCGCCCATCAACTGGTCGCGACGTTCCTGGGGCCAGTCGGTAGCTCCGGGGATGATGGCCTCCGACCACTCGTAGCACCGTCGCCACTCGGTCTCGGGCACGCCCAGGATCTCGCTTATGACGAGCAGCGGGAACGGGACGGAGAGCGCCTGGACGACGTCGAGGGGCGCGCCAGCTTCGATCTGCCCGATCAGAGCCCGAGCGCGTTCCCGGACGACCGGCTCGAGATCTCTCGTCACGGAAGGCCTGAAGCCGGGTTGGACCAATCTCCGGTAGCGGGTGTGCGCCGGCGGATCCGTGTGGAGGATCGTCGGAGGACTGTCGTAATGCAGACCGATCTCGTCAGTGAGGATCCCGCGGCTCGCGCAGAAGGTCGCCGCATCGGTCTCGGCGGCGATGACGTCGGCATGGCGCGAGGCCGCCCAGAATCCTTTCTCCTCGTTCCATGCCATCGGTGCCTCGGCCCGAAGACGCTTGTAGAGCGTGTACGGGTCGCTCGAATAGAGATCCGGATCGACCAGACGCGAGGCGAGGTCGAGACCGGGCCTGGCGGCGGCTTGCGGCATGTCAGGTGATGTCAGGCAGGAGAGCGGCACGTCAGGAGAAGAGAATGCCGCCGGGGCGCGGGTGGCCCTGCTGCTCGCAGAAGGCGTAATAGATCTCGAGGATCGACTCTGCGTCGGTCGTGAACTCGACCTGGCCGTCAGGAGTCAGGTTGAGAAGCGAGCCCTCGATCACGAAGAGCACGTCTGTAAGCTCCGTGTTGGTCTCGGGGACGGTGAGTGTATGCACAGAGTTGGCCGGTTCGTGGATGTAGGAGCCGGCGACAGAGACGAAGTCGTACTCGAGGTAATGCCACCTGCCGGCCAACGTGTAGCCGTCGACGGTTCCGGTGTGCTTGTGCGTCTGGAGCTGCACGCCCGGTTGGAAGCGGTTGCGTATGACCCAGGTCCCGTGCGTCTTGTCGATCCGCAGGATCTTCAGCTCCACGCCGGTGCCCGTGTCGACCCATGGGATGTCTTCGTCGCCGACGTGCCGGACAACCAGCTGAGCTTCACTCACCGTCATCGCAAGTCTCCTCCGTGCGCCCTGGCCCTTGCAGCCGGGACGGCGCGAGCTTCGCAGAGGCGCTCGGACTGCGCCATCCTCGGCGGGGCAAGGATCCCGTGAGCGGTGAGCCCACTGGAGAAGGCCGGTCGGCGTTCCAGCCGATCTTCCTCGTCCCTGTCGGCGTCGTACGCGGTGGCCGCACCCAACCCGAGGACGATTCGTGGGGGGGCGTCGAGGCGTTCATCGAGTTGGACCGGGCACGCTTCGGGCCCGAGGCCCTGAGAGGTCTAGAGGACTTCTCGCATATCGACGTCGTGTTCGTGTTCCATCTGCGCGATCCGTCTTCCGAGGTGACCGGCTCGCGCCGCCCTCGGGGCGTGCCTGACCTCCCCGAGGTGGGGATATTCGCCCAGCGAGCGAGCGGGCGCCCCAACCGCATCGGGGTGTCGACCTGCGACCTGCTCGGGGTCGACGGGACCGCGGTGGCGGTGAGGGGGCTCGACGCCGTCGACGGGACCCCGGTGCTCGACATCAAGCCTCACCTGCGCTCGATGGGCCCGCGGGGATCCGTCCGCGAGCCGAGCTGGGTCGGTCAGATCATGGAGAACTACTGGGAACCTCCACGTCTGTGAGGGCTCGGATCAACCTGCCGGCACCCGTTGCATCGGCCCCGTCGATGGCATATACTCTATAAAGACGATTGAAATACTTGCTTTATCTTCTTTCGCGATCGCAAGGATCGGGCTCTCGTTTTCTCAACGGAAGCAAAACAATGAGCACAGGTGGTTCCTCTCGGTGTCCGCGTCTTGCAAACTGTCCGAGGGGGTCCTCGTAGGACTCGAAGAGGGAATGTCACTCCTGCTACGGAACCGGGGGTGGATGAAGATCGAGGAGGGCGACTGACGGTGAGCATCACCCTGCGCACGACCACATCCGAGCCCACGATCGCATTCGCGGTGGGCACCTCGGTGGACGTGAGGAACAGGTTCGTTGGCTCATGGAGTCGCGGCTTCGAGATCGCAGGCCAAGTAGACGACGGGTACCTGATCCGTCGCCTCTCCGACGGCAGCATCCTTCCGGACCCACTCGCTTACGACGAGGTACGCGCCGCCGAGTCGCCGCGCCGCCAGGTAGCGTCGCTACTCCAAGCGGTAATTGCCTTCCGCCACGATGACGGCGGACCCACCCACGATCACCCGTTCGACACGCTCGGCCGAACCGTGCGCGCTCGTGTGAATCAGAGACGGCCGCTCGATCTCGGCTCCCTGGCGTATCTCGATCTCGTCGCCGAACGAGATCCGGCCGTGACGAGCGAGATGGACCGCGAGCGGCCCCGCAGCCGAGCCGGTCGCCGCATCCTCGGGAACGCCGAGGCCCGGGGCGAACATCCGGGTCTTCCATCTCGAACCTGAGCCGGCGAAGCAGTTGGTTCCGACGTCGCCGAGCTCCGAAAGAGCCTGCATGTCCGGCCTGATTGCGGCGACCGCTTCATCACTTTCGAGTGCGACGTAGACGTGGTCGGGACCGTTGCGGTAGGCCTCGATCGGCAACTCGGAGCGGTCGACGCCGAGCGCTGCGAGCAAGCGGTCCGCATCCGGATACGACCTCGCAGTTGGGATCGGCTGGTCCATCCGGCCGAACACGACCCTGCCCCGTCGCGGTCCAGCTCGACTGCGATCGTGCCCGCTCCGGTCTCCAACCGGACAGCCGAAAGATGGTCCCTCGTGGTCCCGAGCACGAAGGCCGTGCCGAGGATCGGGTGGCCGGCGAAGGGGAGCTCGGCCTGCGGGGTGAAGATTCGCACGCGGGCGTCGCCGCCCTTCTCGGGCGGTAGAACGAACACCGTCTCCGCCAACCTGAGCTCGCGGGCGGTCGATTGCATGAGACTCCCGTCAATCTGAGATGCGTCATCGAAGACGGCGAGCTGGTTCCCCTCGAGCGGTGTGTCGGTGAAGACGTCGGCGACGAAATAGTGATAGCGCATGACGACACGGTAAGGGGGAGTCAGCCCGCGCGTGTCACCTCGTCGAGCCTTCTCTCCAGATAGCGGCGTTCTGCACCGGTCGACGCAAGCAGAAGGGCTTCTTCGTACGCTTCAGCCGCTTCGGAACGCCGTCCGAGGCGACGGAGAAGATCCGCCGAGTGGCCGGAAGCAGGTGGTAGCCCTTGAGAACCCCGGTCCTGGACAGCGCTTCGACGAGCTCGAGTCCGGTCTCGGGCCCTTCGGACATCCCGAGGGCGACTGCGCGGTTCAGCTCCACAACTGGGGATCTGACCATGCCAGCGAGCTGTGCATAGAGGAGAGCGATGCGGGCCCAGTCGGTGGCGGACGGCTCGTCGGCCGTCGCGTGACACGAAGCGATGGCGGCCTGGACCTGGTATGGCCCAAGCCGCTGGCGGCGAGACGCGGCGTCGAGGAACGACAGACCCTCTTCAATCTCGGCCCGGTCCCAACGGGTTCGGTCCTGCTCCTCGAGCGGTACGAGGTCGCCGGTTGCGTCGACGCGTGCGGAGCGCCTCGAGTCCTGAAGCAGCATGAGGGCAAGCAGGCCCAGAGCCTCGGGCTCGTCGGGCATGAGCGCAACCACGATCCTGGCGAGTCGCAACGCCTCGGCGGAAAGGTCGACGCGTACGAGGTGATCGCCCGTCGTTGCCGAGTAGCCCTCGTTGTAGAGCAGGTAGATGACGGCGAGGACCGCGCCGGTCTGCTCGGGGAGCAGATGCCCGGGTGGGACCCGATAGGGGATTCCGGCGTTGCGGATCTTGCCCTTGGCTCTCACCAGACGCTGGGCCATCGTGGCCTCGGGCACCAGAAACGCCCGCCCGATCTCGGCGGTGGTCAGGCCGGCGAGGGTTCGGAGCGTCAATGCCACCTGCGCCTCCACCGTGAGAGCGGGATGACAGCAGGTGAAGATCAGCCTCAGCCTGTCGTCTTCGATCCCGCTGTCGCCGTCGGCCGTGCTTCTGGCCTGATCGGAGGGTGAGTTGTCCGAAGGTGCAGGATCTCCCAGCACGGCCATCTCCCTCAGCTTGGCCGCGCCTGTCGCGGTGCGGCGCACGCGGTCGGTAGCCCGGTTCTTCGCAATTGTGGTGAGCCACGCACCGGGATTGCGCGGGACGCCGTCGCGCTCCCACCGCTCGAGTGCGAGCGCGAAGGCGTCCTGAGCGCATTCCTCTGCGAGGTCCCAGTCACCGGTGAACCGGATGAGCGTCGCCACCACCCGGCCCCACTCGTCGCGGAAGGCCTGAGTGACGGCAGCGCGTATCTCGCCGTTCACTCCCAGATCGGCCTCACTTCGACCGCACCGTGGCGGGCTGCGGGGATCTTGGATGCCACCTCTATCGCCTCGTCGAGGTCCTTGCAGTCGACGACGTAGTACCCGCCGATCTGTTCCTTGGTCTCGGCGAACGGTCCGTCAGAGGTGAGCACATCGCCGTCGTTCACCCTCACGGTCGTGGCATCGCTCGTCGGCCGGAGTCGCGCTCCGCCCTGAAGCACTCCTCGGGACCCCATCTCCTGACCGAACTTCTCGTACTCCGCCATGATCGCCGAGGCCTGCTCGGGCGCCAGGGTCTCGTACCTCTTCTCCTCTTCGCATATCGTCAACAGGTAACGCATATCTCCTCCTCTTGTGGGCTCCAGGGCCGGATCGCTCGTCGTTTCGCTCGGAGACCTCCCGACCCGTACATACGACGAACAGGATCCGCAGGATCGACACCTTCGGGGTCAGATCTTGAAAATCCTCTCCGCGTTCTCGTGGAGGAAAAGGTCGCTCGTCGTCGGGTCGAGACCGAGAGTCCCCAGGGCATCGAGCGCCTTGCCGGGCATGATCATCGGGTAGTTGGACCCGAACAGCACGCGGGTCCGACCCCTTCCCTTCATGTATTCCACCAGTTCAGGCGGGTAGCGGGCCGCGGTGTACGCGCTCGTGTCTATATGGACGTTCGGGTGCTTGTCGCACACCGCGATCATCTCGGTCGTCCAGGGGTAACCGATGTGGCCGCACACGATCACGAGCTCCGGGAAGTCGATGGCCACCTGGTCGATATAGGGGATCGGCCGACCCGTCTCCGACGGTCGGAGCGGTCCGGTATGTCCCACCTGGGTGCAGAAGGGGACAGCCAGGTCTACGCACGCCGCGTAGAGCGGGTAGTAGAGACGGTCGGTGGGCGGAAGCCCCCATAGCCACGGGACGATCCGGAGAGCGACGAATCCTTCTGCGACCCGACTGCGCAGCTCGCGTACCGCCTCCATCGGCTTCGCCAGGTCGGCGCCTGCAACCCCGATCAGCCTTCCGGGCTGCGCAGCGACCTGCGCGGCGACCTCGTCGTTCGAGATGAGGTCGCCCTGAGGCCCGTACCAGGCAGAGCTGAGGCCCCTCGCGACACCACCCGCGTCCATGGCCGCGATGGTGAGATCGATCGGGATCTCCTCGTCGAACCGGGAGAGCCCGACCCAGCGGCGGAGCGAGTCCAACATGTCGTGGTTCGCGAAGCGAACCGTGGGGTGCTGAATCCAGACGTCGACGATGCCCGACATTGCTGGGCCGAACAGTACCGGTCATTACGCATTCATCTCCCGGCGAGCAACAGGCGGGCCGCCTCGCCGGCGCGTCCAGCCGCGGCCGACGCCGATAACTCGTGGAGTCGATCGGAGAAGACCTCGATCCCGAAAGGGGCTTCGGTCCCCGTGCGTCGCAGGCCGGCCACCAGGGAGGCGAGGTCCATCTCGCCTTCGCCCGGGACGAGACGCTCGTGGAGGGTCGCGTCGACCAGATCCGCCTCCGGCGACGCCGGCCCGTCGCTCAACTGCACGCCGATGATGCGTTCCCCGGGGATCGTCTCCAACAATGCGCCGTCGGGCACGGAGCGGAAGTAGTGCCATGAGTCGATCGTGATCCCGCCGTTCGCCTGACCGGCGCCTCGGACCACCTCCCAAGCAGCACGCAGGTCCGGGATCTTCGACCAAGGAAGGAATTCCAGTTGAACGAGAAGGCCGTGCTCGCTCGCGCGCCGGCACAAGCCCGCGAACGCCTCGGCGGCCGACTCGAGCGTCCAGGAGCCTCCGAAGATGTCGACCGCGTTGATGGAGCGTGCGCCCACGGCGTCGGCGATGGCGAACATGTCGTCCTCGGCGAAGCAGAAGACGTCTTCGTGATCGAGATGCGCAGGGATGCGGATGTCCGCGGTGCCCGGCAGCCAGGACCACACCGGGTCCAGCTCCGCGACACACAGGCCGCTCTGGTCGAGCATGGCCACTAGATCGGCATCGCTCAGCCCCTCTGAGCGCGCCAGCCGGTAGTCGCGGCCCCATAGAGAGATCCCGGCGAACCCGCCGTCGACGGCAGCCGCGACACGCTCGCCGAAGGTGGCGCGCCTGCTCAGTGTCCCTGAGCAGAGCACGAGGTCTTCTGCACCGAGGACCATTGCGCCCTAGTAGCCCTCATCGGTGTCGACCACGCCGTTCAGGTTTCGCCGCCCCACGCCGTTCAGGCCCATGAGCACATTGTCGACGTACATCGTGTGGAGCCGGGGCTCATCGAACCCGGTCTGGAACTTCTCGGCCACGATGAGCACCTGGTAGTCGTTGGTACCGAAACGCTTGGCGATGTCTCTGCTCTCCGTCGGCCAGACAGGAGGGTAATCGAGCCCACAGCGCTACGCGGCAGGTCCTGTGCATCCTGGACCAGGAGTACCGGATTCAGGGGCTCTTCATGTGACGGCACGTACTGATCGCCGTTACGGAGTGCGATACCAGTCCGGTGACACTCCTTACGGTCGCCAGCCCAGGTCAGCATTATGTGCGCTCCCATGTGCAAACCGATCGAATGGTGATATCAGCGCCGACGAGAGCGCTTGGCCGCGGGTGGCGGCGCCGTCTTTGTGGTCTTCGCTCCTGAACGAGACCCGCTCCGCCGTGCGGTAGGTGTGTGTGCAACCGCGGGTTTAGGGGTCGGCGTTGCGAGTGCGACGGGCTTTGGTTGAGCAGCGACAATGAGCAATCCCGTCAGACCCACCACCTGCGCGGCCCACCACGTAAACCAACTCAGTTGCTGCTGAGCAGCGGCCGTGGTTGCAACTGCCAGCGCAACGGCGACCCCGAACCTCCAATGGCTACACCTCGCAGCAACCACCACTCCTACTGCCAATGCCGCCCAGGGGTAGTAAGCGACCATTACCGACTCTGTGTAACACCGGAGCGCCAAGGCAACGACACACGCGACGGCCACGAGTTCCGGTCGCTCGCGCCAGTGCCGGGCCACCCAGAAACCGAGCCCTATGGCGATGACGATGGCGAAGAGCCGACCTGGGCCACCGGCGACGGCCAGACTGCTCCCGTGGCCTCCCAGGCGGGGTGCCAAGGCGGTCCAGGGTGTCTGGTGGTCGAGGCTGAGTAAGTACGGTTGGTCCACCAGGGCGCGATAAGTCGCATGGAAGTTGGCGATGAGCGGAGGAGTGGTCAGGACTGCCGCTGGGAGTGCGGAGCGGATGACAAGGCCGAGTATTCGCTGTCTTCCTGCCACGGCCAGAAGCACAGGCAACATAAGCAGGACCAGCGGCTGCATGGCCACGGCGGCACCAAACAGCCACCCGGCCCCGACGAATCTCCTGTTCAAAGTGAAGATAAGGGCGTACACACCCAGAGCGACGGCTACCGCATCTTCAGGGTGTCCCCATATAACTGTCATGTTCCACAGCAACACAGCCTCTGCGATACACAGGACCGTTCGCCTTGGCTGGGAGACCTGCAAGCGCTCTGCGAGGGCGTCGAAAGCGAACAATGCAATGCACGACAAAATCAATGCGTAGGGTAAGACGAGCAGGAGCCACTGCGGGTGAACGACGAAGTAACCAACATTGGTTAGGTACGCTGGCCGTCCTCCGACGAGTGCGGGTGCGACGTGAACTTGTGGATAGGCAGGCAGTTGCCCGTTCGGGGTGAGGATTTGCAGGAATAATGTGTGAAGCTCTCCGCTCAAGGCTCCAAGAGGTGCGAGGACTACCAGGATGCCGGGAGGACCCTGCAACGCAAAGCCGGAGCCGTAGATAGAGCCGATGTGTCCGTGCGCGGCGTCGCTGGCGGACACGTACGAACCCCAAAGGTCTCCGGGGAACAACCAAAGAGACGGGATGTGCTGGACGACTGATCCCCACCGAAAGCAGTAGAGCAGTCCTAAGACAACAAAAACGGTCGATACGGAGATAGGCCTGATTCGACGGCCGACGCGTGCGAGGACTCCCGCCCGATCCGCTAAGTACTCACTGAGTGATGGCGACGCTCTAGGTGGCGGTGTCGGTCTTGGCGGAGTCGATGGCTCTGCCGTAAGTAGGCCCCGTACCTCGCCGAATGTGGCGTCGGTTGCAGTCCTCATCTTCTCTAAAACCCCGCACGCGGGACACTTCGATGACGACCAGGCAGGCGTGTCAGTTAGATACGCATGATGACACTTGCCACAGCGCATGGCCTCGTAGTGCGTTCGACAGCCCGAGCATGTAAATGACTTGGCATTGGGGCGAACCTTTGCCGACGCGTGGCACTTTTCGCAGGTCAGATACGCGACTGAGGCCAACTGACCTCGGTGCCCGCTTTCTTCTGCCACAAGACCGCCTTCGCCCACCGGGTGAGCTTCCAAAGCTACCGAAAGCAAAGTAGCTGCCGGTTCACCAGGAGCGGTATTTAGATCAGGGGCAGATTGTATCCAACCGACCGTTTCCATACCGTCAGCGGGTAGATGGCGGCTACCGCTTGCGCCCTAGTAGCCCTCATCGGTGTCGACCACGCCGTTCAGGGGCTCGCCTTTCCCATAGCGCCAGAAATTCTCCTCGAAGAGTTCGACGCTGCGTCGTCCCGACACAGGAGAGCTCCAGCTGACGTGGGGACTTATCCTCGCCCGCGGATGCGAGTAGAGGCGGTGGCCGCTCGGGAGGGGCTCGGGGTCGGTGACGTCCAGAGTCGCCATCGCGACCTGGCCACCGTCCAGGGCGGCCAGCAGGGCATCGTGGTCCACGAGCGTCCCGCGAGAGATGTTCACGAGGTGCACGCCGTGCTTCATCGAGGCGAACGAACCGGAGTCGATCAGATGACGGGTCGTTTGGGTGGCCGGGGCCGCCACGACCAGGTGGTCCGATGAGGCGAGCAGGTCCTCGAGATCGCCTACGAGCGTGATCTCCGGCAGCGGGGGAGGTGCCGGCGTACGGCGGTAGCCAATCACCTCCATGTCGAACGCGAGGGCGCGCTTGGCCGTTGCGGTCCCGATCTCTCCCATCCCGACGATGCCGATGGTGCGGCCCGACAGCTGACCGAGCTGAGTGTCGTGCCAGCCGTCGGCATCCGAGATCCACAGTTCCGGCAGGCGCTTCTCGAACGTCAGCATCGCCGCGAGGACGAACTCGGAGATGGCGACCGCGCTGGCTCCACGCGAACAGGTGAGGATGCGGTCCGCCATGACGTCGAACGGGAACCCGTCGACTCCGGTGCTGAGCGCGTGCACCCAGCGGATACGCGGGGTGATCACGTCGACTATCCGGTCGCGCTCGACATCGCCGACGAGGAGCACCTCGGAGCCACCGGCGTCGGTTCCATCTTCGGACAGAACGACGATCTGCTCCGGCGCGACGTCGAGCGACCGGCGCAACCTCGCAGCGATCGTCTCCCCGGCGGCTCCTGCGTCGATCGCGATCATGGGTCGGGCATCTCCTTGTTCGTGAAGACGAGGTTCGTGAAGACGAGGTTCGTGAAGACGAGGTTCGTGAAGACGAGGTTCGGGGTGGGCGAGGTTCATTGCAGACAGGCGCTGATCCTATGGTGCCGGCGGGACATGCCCCCCGGCCGACAGGTCCGAATGGCCCTGTCTGATTGGCGCTGTGCGATGCTCTCGGTTCCAAGGGGGAACGATGGAGAAGCTTCAGTACCTGGTGTGGCTGCCCGAGGAGATCGGGCGCGACGCCGTCAAGCCGTTGATGATCGACGAGGTGGCACCGGCCCTCCTCGCTCAGGGCGTACTCGGCCTGACGATGGATCTCGACGACGACGAAGCAGACGTCCCCCCTCCGGTGCCGCCCCGCGACGGCGAGCACGTCCCTCGAGCGCTCGTGTCGGTCTGGGTCGACTGCTACGACCGTCGAGCCGGGATCGAGGACATCCTGCGCGACTGCTCAGTGCGACTCGACGGCTATCAAGTGCTCGAGTCGCTGTACACGGATTACGGCGCCAGCAGGTGGTCCGGACCGAGGGACTGGCCCGACGGCAGCCGCTCGCCGGGAATATTGACCGTTGCGACCTTCGAGCAGGCGCGTGACTCCGACTTCGAGGAGTGGCTGAGCTTCTGGCACGGCCGGCAGTCGCCGATGTCGGAGGCGGTCCAACCCCGTTGCCGCTACGTGCGAAACCTCGTGGTGCGACCGCTCGAGCCGGGAAAGCCGGCGTGGCGCGGCATCGTGGAGGAGGCCTGGCCGAGCGCCACCCACGTGACCGACCCGATGCTGTTCTATTGCGCCGGCGGAGACCCGCAGGTCATGTCGGCGAACATCACGACGATGCTCGACCATGTGACGAAGCTCACAGACCTGAACACGTTGAGGAGCATGACGATGAGCGAGTGGATCATGAAGACGGTGGGTTCCTGATGGGCCGCTTCAGCCGGCAGGAGCTCGAGGCGGCCCACGACCACTACATCGAGGTCGCGGCGCGATGTGGAGCAACGCAGGACTGGCGCGAATGGTCCGAGCTGTTCACCGAGGACGCCGAGTACCTGGAACACCATTTCGGTCGGTTCAAAGGGCGCCAGCAGATATACGACTGGATCCAGCCGCTCATGAACCAGTGGCCGAACTCGGAGATGACCTCGTTCCCCCACGACTGGTGCGTCGTCGACGAGGATCGCGGTTGGTGGATATGTCAGATCGAGAACCGGTTCCGCGACCCGGGCGATGGAAGCGTGCACCAGGCGCACAACCTGACGGTCCTTCACTACGCGGGGGACGGGCTGTTCTCCTACGAGGAGGACGCTTACAATCCGGCCAGTTTCGGACCTGTGATCGAGAAGTGGATGGCGGCGGCAAAGCGCCACCAACAGAAGTGAATCAGGACCCGAGAGGAACCGCTGCTTCTGGAACGACGACGCGGAAGGTGAAGCTCTCTTCCAGATAGAGCTCGACGTGCTCGGCATCGTGGCTCGAGTAGCCCACCGACAGGTCCTCTCCGGATTCGAACAGGAAATCGCCTCCGCGCATGCTCACCACCACCGCACCCTCGACCCCCGGGGCCCAGACGATCGGTCCGCCGAGGATCTGGCGCAGGTGGTCGAAGACAACCAGTCCGCCGTGCTCTGTCGTCTCGACGACCCCCGTGTACCCGGCGGGGCCGAGCGCGAGCCCGTACGGGCCGCTCACCCCGGCCTCGAGGAGATTCTCGACCGCCTTAGCGACAGGGCTCGGGTAATCCGCAAAGTCGGGGCCGAGCGGGATGGGATCGTGCGTCGACGCGGCGGTGATCCCAGCGATTCCGGCCTCCTCCCAACCGTGGAAGACGGCCACGTTCTCAGCCATGGCGACGCGGCGGGCCGCGCTCATCAGGTCGTCGAGGTCCACGTCTTCGGCCCCTCGGTCGGCGTCGAGCAGCTCGGCGCGGGAGACCGAGAACTCGGTGCGCAGTTCGGTCAGGGGAAGCACCTTGCGCAACTGCCCCCGAACGCCCGTAGCGGCAGCGGGGCCGAGGGGTACCGTCCGGCCCAGGTTGACCGCCGAGTGCTGCCATCCGTGGGGACCGGAGAAGTCGACGAGCTTCCGCGCAGCTAGCGCCGCCACGAGCTGGCGGCGCGCCTCGGCGTCGACGACGTCCCAGCCCGCGTCCGTGATCGGAGCGTGGCTCCTCAGGAGATGGTTCACAGCGTCTCTCCCTTCAGTCCACCGATATTGAGACATCCGTCTGTGGCACTCCTCGCGGCGGCGGACGCATCCGGGGAAGCTTCGGCCTCCTTCTCGATATCAGTGACCTCGTCAGTGGTGAAGAGATAGGTGCGAAGGTGGCCGTCGAAGACGGTGTCATGCCTGCGGAGCCACTCGAGTGTCATTGCGGCGTGCTCCTTCTCCTCGTCGCGATTGTGCGCGAGTACCGCTGCGAGTGTCTCGTCCTCAGTTGCCGCGACTCGTTGGTCGTACCAGTCGACGGCTTCGAGCTCTTCCTGGATGGACGCGATGGCCCTGTGCCTGTCGATCGTGTCAGCCGAGAGCTGATCGACCGGCTCGTGTAGCCCGACGCTGTTTGCCATGGGTTGAGCACCTCGTATGTCGGATGCGAAAGCTCGCTCGCATTGCCCGCCCTGAGGCGGCCGAAATCGAATCTATCCGGATCGGGCTGCAACATCCGCCACATGTGTCACTACGGCGACGAATCTCAGCAATCCGGGGGTAGCAGGCAGGCGAGCGGTAAAGGTTATCCGGAAGCGACAGGAGCCCGGTCGTCAGGTCCCGCGTTGGTCGGACGTCCAGGGCGTGGCGTCAAGAGCGCAGTGAAAGCACTCGACCGCTAGCGGCCGACCACCGATCTCGCCGGCCACCGGCCGCTCGCGCTCGGGGTTGCGGATCCCGACCGCTGCGAGAACGCCGCCCACGACGCACAATGTGGCTGCAATCAGAGTCGCATCGTGGAACCCGGTCAACAGGACTGCCGGACGGAGATAGTCGGAGCCGGATATGCCCACTAAAGGGGGAAGGACCGCGACTGCGATCAGGGCTCCCACCCTGGCGACGTCGTTGTTCACCGCCGACGCCAATCCGGCGTGCTCGTCGGCGACGGAGCTGAGCGCGGTGGCTGTGAGCGGGGCCACCGTTATCGCCAGGCCGAGCCCGAACACCAGAACTGCAGGCATCACGCCCGAGAGATACGAGGAGTCACCGTTCAGCCGGACGAAGAGCGCGAGCCCTACACCCACGACGACCGGTCCGACGCTCATCTGCAACCGCGGACCGATCCGCGAGGCCAGTCGGCCCGAACGCGCCGAGAGCAGGAGCATCACGACGGTGATCGGCAAGAGGGACACGCCGGACTCGAGAGGGGTGTAGTGATCGACGACCTGGAGAACGATGGGCAGGAGGAACAGGGCTCCACCGAGCGCGCCATAGACGATGAAAGTGACAGCGTTCGTGACGGTGAACTGACGCAACCTGAATATCTGCAGAGGCAGCATCGGAGCGTCGGAGGCCTTCTCCACGAGCACGAATGCGCCTATGCCGGCAATGCCGACCACGAGCAACACGACGGCAAGAGAGTCGCTCCAGGCCGTGGCAGGGCCTTCGATGAGCGAATACGTCAAGCAGGCGAGCGAGGCTGTGGCGAGGAGCGCTCCTCTAGCGTCCACGCGACCTCCGACCGTCGGATCGCGTGACTCGGGGACGTGGCGAACGGACATCACGAGTACCGCAACGCCGATCGGCAGGTTTATGAGGAAGATCCACCGCCACGACGCCGCCGCGATCAGATAGCCACCTAGAAGCGGCCCCGCCGCCGTCGCCACGCCTCCGAGGCCGGACCACGCGCCGATCGCGCGGCCGCGGTCTTCGTCGTCGAACGACGACTGGATGATCGCGAGGCTCCCCGGGGTGAGCAGAGCCGCCCCGACGCCTTGCAACACGCGGACCACGACGAGCGTCGTGGTGCCGGGAGCGGCAGCGCACGCCGCCGAGGAAACCGTGAACCACACGATCCCGACGCAGAAGATCCGGCGCCTGCCGTAACGGTCCCCCAGAGACCCACCGGTGAGAAGGAGGGCGGCCAACGTCAGCGCGTAACCGGTGACCACCCACTGAAGCACCCCGAACGACGGGTGGAACTCTCGCCCGATCGTCGGGAGTGCTATTCCGACGACCGTCGAATCGATGGCAGCCATCCCCGATCCGAGCACTGTCGCCGCGATGACCCAGCGGCCTGCGGCCGAGTTGTAGCGCACCGCGGTCAACGTATCGCCCGCACCGCATGGCACATCGTCCGAATGCTCGCGTTTCACCCACCGATCAGACGACTACGACCGGTGGTTGCTAAACGGCCGCGTTCGACCTCCACTCGGCCCATGCGCGGTAGCCGCCTTCGAGGTCGCCAGGCCTTTCGAATCCCAGATCCGCTAGGGAAGCGGCCGCAAGGCTGGAGGCGTAACCCTCCGAGCAGACGACGACGACCTGCTGTGTCCGGTCCCTCACTCCTGCCAGGCAGTGGGGCGAGCCAGGGTCGAGCCTCCACTCGAGCACATTTCGTTCCACGACGATCGCGCCGGGGAGCTCGCCTTCTTCCGCCCTCTGTCCGGCCGGACGAATGTCGACGACGATCCCTCCCGAAGCGATGACGCCGTTCAGATCCTCGGGGCGAACGCGTCCGATCCGCAGCCGGCTCCTCCGGAGGAGCTCGTCGGCCGAGAAGCTCACGGCAGGGCCTCTCCGAGGTCGCACCGGACTGAGCCGGAGCAACGCAGGATCCCGTCGATGATCCTGTAACGGTTCATGGAGGTGAGCCGAGGTGAGTAGACATGGACGCTCACTGCCGTCAGGGGACCCGGATTGACGATGCCGTGGACGTGGGGCGTCCCGAATCCGATCGATGCCCCCTCCTCAACTACCCGAGTGGTAGTCCTGACCCAGTCGCCCACCCGCCCAACGACGGAGGTCTCTTCGAGGATCCCCGAGACGATCGCAGCGGCACCGGTTGAGTCGCCGTGGTCGTGCAGCTCGATGACGCCGCCCCGCGGCCATGCGATCACCCAGGCCTCGAAAGAGCGCTCGACCACGCTCAGGAGATCCCATCGCCGTTCTGCGATCATGGCGACTCCTGTCGCCCGACTCCTCACAGCCGGCACGAGAAGCTCGGCAATCGTCCGGAGATCGTTCTGCTCGGTGGACGGTTCGGCTGTTGCGGTGAGCACGGGAACACTGTACGTGGTTCCTGAGCCTTAAGCAAACTAACTCTATAGGTTTACTGGATATTAGCAAGACCTTAGTGCTCTGGGACGGTGTCCCGGCCGGTCCGGGTCGATGCCTGCGCCGACGGGGAGATCAGCCGCTTATGGG
This sequence comes from uncultured Acidimicrobiales bacterium, assembly GCA_963801315.1. Lineage (GTDB taxonomy): Bacteria > Actinomycetota > Acidimicrobiia > Acidimicrobiales > CAVXTF01 > CAVXTF01. The sequence goes on from CAWDEI010000001.1 coordinate 513,415, forward strand.
CAAATCGTCTTCGAATTCGATGAACGGGTTCGGAGGCAGGTACTCGGACGGAACATCGTCAAGATGGCGGAAGTGCTCGACGGCGATCACCTCCGAGACCATCGTCTCGTCCTCGAACACTCCGCAGAGCTCGATGTCGTGTGCTTCGGAGAACGACTCGGCCGGGCTGACCTCGCCGTTCGCGGACTTGAGGTATCGCTCCAACGTCACGCGACCGATCAGGCAGTACGTGAGCCCTTCGGGCGAGACACCCACCCGCCGGCCGACCATGCAGTGGTTGCGCCCGTCGTCGATGAAGTACACGGCTCCGTCACCCTGGCCCAGGCAAGCGCGGACCCGGTCCGCGTCCCCGTGGCCCGGTAGCCCGAAGAAATGCCGACGGTCCTTCATGGCCCACAGAGGAGCGGGCGGTATCGTTCCCTCGGGCTCCTCTTCGTCGAGCGGGGTCGACAGGCCGTCCGACGGCGTCGCGACCGGCTCGACGGGGTCTCCGAGTTGGATCTCGCCGGAGATGTCCCATCCCCCGGCCGGCTCGTCGGTGGGTGCGTCGTTCTCCTCGGCCACGGGTTCGCTCCTCTCGTCGCGGCGACCCGTGAGCCCCGGTCGCCGACCGGACCAGTCTGTCTCATCGGCCGGACTCAGAACTACGAGATCCGGCGCTCGAAAGCCCCGCGAAGCTCTTCTGGGCCCCGAGGGTTACGATTCCGGGTAGACGAGACGGGAGCCGGGAGCAGATGGCGGTCGAGTACGCGCCGATGTTCAGTGACGAAGAGCTGACAGCTCTGGCGCTGGCGGCCGACCCGGACCAGCCGTTGGACGACGACGCGGTACCTCTGAGCGAGTACCTGAGCAGCCCTGTCGGTCTGCTTCCGGAGTGGTACATGGCGCCTGTGGTGACCCGTCACATCAGGCGGGGGCCTCAGCTGATCGCCCTGATGGTCGTGGGCGCTTTCCTGGTCATCGAGGCGTTCGGGCTCTGCAGCACCTACGGTCAGTGGCCGTTCCACTAGACCTGCCTCATCACGTCGATAAGGAATTCGAGCGCCCGCGGGTAGGCGTCGAGCCGATTCTTCAGACGTGCTAGGCCGTGTCCCTCGTCCTCGTAGACGACGAGCTCGCAACGCACCCCGCGTTCGAGCAGGCTCGCGCTCAATTGCTCAGCCTCGCTGACGGGCACTCTGGGGTCGTTGCGACCGTGTATCACGAACAACGGTGCCTTGATGGCTGAGGCGCGGCGCAGGGGAGAGGCCGCCTCGAGGAACTCCCGATCGTGAGCGAGCGAACCGTACTCGCGCTCGCGGTGCGCTCTTCTGTAGTCGGAGGTGTTCTGCAGGAACGTCACGAGGTCGGATATGCCGACGATGTCGACCCCCGCCGCCCATAGCTCGGGTTGGAAGGCCAACCCCGCGAGCACCATGTACCCGCCATATGAGCCGCCCCAGAGGGCAGCCCTGCCGGCATCGAGGCCTGCGGTCGCAATCCAGTCGTGCACGGCCGCAAGGTCGCGGACGGAGTCGAGCCTGCGGGTGGTGTCGTCCAAGGCGGCGTAGCGCTTGCCATATCCCGTCGACCCACGGACATTGGGGACGACGACCGCAAAGCCTGCCGCCACAAGAGCCTGCAAGACGGGATTGAAAGAGAGCACCGATTGGGATTCGGGACCGCCGTGGATGATGACCACGACGGGCGGAGGGCGCGTCGGAGTCGCCGGGGAATAGGTGAACAGCGGGATCGACTCCCCGTCGAAGCTCACGGCTCGTGAAAGCTCAGCGGTGACCAGCTGGTCCGGCTCGATCGGAGCGGGGCTCGTCGTGAGGCGGCGCGTCTCACCTGTGAGCCGGTTCCAGGACCACACGTCGCCTGCGATCCGCGGTGTCGAAAGCGTGAAGTAGGCGCACGATCCGTCCGCGGACAAAAGCGGTGGTGCGATGAGGTGCGACATCACCACCCCAGGTTCTGCAAGCGGGACGACGACCCTGTCGCACGAAGCAACTGTGTCGGCGATCGTCATCCGATGGGCTCCGTCACGGTTCTCGATCACGGCGAGCGCGTTGCCGCTCGGGCTCGTGATCGCGACGGCATCCCATTCCTCGCCGGTGCCGGCGACCGGCGTGCTCGAACCCGTAACGAGATCATGATGCACGACCTTTGCGTGATCGCTGCCGACGTTCGTCGAAACGAAGAAGGTGGTCGAGTCGACCCACGCCGGTGATCCCACGACGGCGGCCTCGCCTGTGTGGTCGAGCACGGTACGGACATCCCCGGTTTGCGCGTCGACGAGCAGCAGATCGACATCGAGGGGGCGCTCGCCCGGCCGGATGATCGAGATCAGGCGCCCATCGGGGGAGAAGCCCGAGGATGGCTGGCACCAGCTTCCCGTGGACAGCACACACTTGTGCTCACCTGTCACCAGATCGAAGGTCCAGAGGTCGAAGTCCACGCCGTTTGCCCTGTTCGACAGGTAGGCGAGCAACCTTCCGTCCGGGCTGATCCCGGCTATGTGGTGGCCGTATCGCGGGTCCGCCGTCACCACACCGAGACCTGTTGACCCGACCGGCCCCGATTCGGAAGCGACATCCAGGTCGACCAGGTAGAGCTGGTGCCTCTCGTCGCCGCCGCGGTCGACCTCCACGACAGCGCGTCGGGCACCTGGGACATATCGGGCGGTGCCGACGGGCTCGGCGAGGCGTGTGAGTTGGCGCAGCCCGTCCGGCGGGTTGAGCTCGTAGAGCTGCATGGTGCCCGTCAGATCGCTTCGAACGAGAAGGCTCTCGGGTGTTCCTGAATCGGTGCGGACATCCGCAAGATGGGCGGACTTGGTCCCGAGCAGGGCACCGAGGAGGTCGTGCATCTGGTCCATGATGGCAGCAGCGCTCAAGAGGCGGTCGCCCGGGTGCCGATATCTAGACGATCGAGGCACCGAATAGACGATCCGAGGCACCGAATACCATTCCGATTGACATGGGGGGACGTGATCGATCTTTCACGAGCGCCTGGTGACGGCCCGTTTTGATCCACCCGGCTGGCGTCAGGTTCGATGGGTCTTGATGGCCTGTCACGCGGTGTTGGCCGGTGCCAATGACAACAAAGGTGAGAGAAAGGCCACTATGGGCGCCCATCATGGGGAGGCGGCAATCCACACGGCACCGGGTGCCGAGGCTCCCGCCGTCCAGGCGAATCCGGCGCTCTGGCCCAGGCTCGTCGGTGCAGAGAACGTGAAGATCTCTCCTGACGAGCGAATTGCCCGGGGGAAAGAGGCGCGCAGAGAAGCACCGCGGTCGAGTCAGAGGTTGTACGAGCCGGCCGACGACCGGCGCGATCCGATAGGCCTGTTGGAGGAGCAATCGCGGACCCGGGTGCAGGCGCTCGTTCCGGTCAGGTACGGTCGGATGCTCGTCTCTCAGTTCTCGTTCTTCAGAGGCGCTGCCCTGTTGTCCGCGTCGGACCTGGCCGCGACGCCCGCTTCCGGGATGACCGCGCAGCTGTGCGGCGACGCTCACCTGTCCAACTTCGGCGTGTTCGCGTCGCCCGACCGTTATCTCTACTTCGACGTGAACGACTTCGACGAGAGCGCCCCCGGCCCCTGGGAATGGGATGTGAAGCGGCTGGCCACCAGCCTCGAGGTCGCGGGGCGCGACAACGGATATCCGAGCGAGCAGCGAAGTGCGATCGTGAGAAGCGCGGTGCGGTCATACAGGGAGGCCATGTCCGAGTTCTCCACGATGTCGATGATCGACGTCTGGTTCGCGCATCTCGACATCGACCGGTTGTTGCCGAGGTTCCACTCCCTGCTGAATGCCAAGAAGACCCCAGGGGCTTGGCACGCTGTTGCTGAATCGCGCATACAGGACAGTCACAAGTCGCTCGACATGCTCACCGAGCTGGTAGGTGGCGAGCCGAGGATCGCCGGAGATCCTCCCGTGATCGTGCCGATCGAAGATCTCGGATGGGATCTCGAATCGGCGAACCTGAAGTGGCTCCATGCGCTGATCCACTCGTACGCTCCGACCCTCCAGCCCGAGTTGCGTCACCTGCTCGACCAGTATCGCCTCGTACACGTTGCGCGAAAGGTCGCAGGAGTCGGAAGTGTTGGAGTTGACACATGGATCGTCCTGCTTCTGGAGCACGCCTACGGATCGCCCGTGCTGCTGCAGGTGAAGCGTGCGGAGACCTCGGTCCTGGAGTGGTTCGGACCGAAGGGAGCATTCTCCAACCACGGGCAGAGGGTCGTATGGGGACAGCGGCTCATGCAGGCGACCGACGACATCTTCTTGGGATGGGAGCGTGACGCCCGAGAAGGACAGGAGAACGACTACTACGTCAGGCAGCTCCCGGATTGGCAGGGATCGGCTGATGTCGCAGGCATGACGCCTGCAGGAATGGAGCTGTGGGGGCGAATGTGTGGTTGGACGCTTGCTCGCGGCCACGCGAGGTCCGGAGACCGGATCGCGATCGCCTCTTATCTCGGGAGGTCCGATTCTTTCGATCGTGCCGCCGTCAAGTTCGCAAAGTCGTACGCCGACCAGAACGAGCGCGATTACGAATCGCTGCAAAAGGCGGTTCGCAAGGGAAGGGTTCAGGCCGAGCCCGTCCCCTGACTGCAGTTCATGACGGGTGCCGCTTCGGGGTGAAGAACTGGTAAGCGTTCTCGAAGCAGAACGAGGTAGTGGAGACCGAGACGCTCACGTCCAACGAACGCACGTGGTGCCACCATCCCACGGGTACGAACAACGCTTGACCTGCCTCGAGGGTGACGGTCGTCGTACGAATCCTCTCGTAGTGAGGGAAGCGCTCGCTGTCCGGGTCCTCCGGGTCCACATCGCTGTAGACGCCCTGTCGGTTGTAGACGAACGGGATCTCCTCGGGTGCAGCGAGGATGAATTGCTTCCGCCCGTGGAGTTGGAAGTAGAAGATGTTCATCACGTCGTGATGAAGGGGAGTCACCGTCGCTTTCGGCCCAAGCCACAGATAGGTTGCACCTCCGGTGTCGTCGGGCACCAAGAAGTCCGGGAGCGGGCGCAGGTCGGCGAGAAGTGTCCTGCCGACTTCACTCTGGAAGAAGAAGTTGTTGGCGACCAGATAGCGGTCGTTGGAGCCGGCGGGGTCCAGGACGTGGGCGAGGTAGTCGTCCATTCGGATCTTCGAGCGGTGGCGTCCCGAGTAGATCTCGTACTCGGGGTCGCCGTCGCGATCCGACATGATCTCGATCTCGACATCCCCGCAGCGTTCGCGCAGGTACTGCGGTGTCCATCGTGATGCCGGCATCGATGAGACGATGTCATCTAGGATTAAAGGACGGTTGGCCGCGTAGAAGCGTTCGAGGAACTCGTCGCGATCGATGCGCGCCCGGCGAACCGGGGCCAGTCGCCTGCCGGTGAGCTCCGAATGCCGCCGGGTCATGTCGAGGAGCGAGTCGGTCTTCAGCAGCCGTTGCGTAAGCGGGAAAGCACCCAGGTAGTACGGATGGCGACGGAGCTCGCTGAGTTCGGCGCGAACGGCATCAGCGCTGAAGCCCCGGGCGCAAAGGGTCTCGACGATGTTGTCGTCGGGCACTTCGACCATCACGGAAGTGGCGATCCACTGACGCGCCGAGTTAGGCAGAGCAACCGGCGCGCGCGAGCCGAGCGAGCGAGCACGACCGTTGCGGGTCTCGTAAGTCTTCGTCTCAGGTGACCAGGCCAAGGCAGGTGTGAACGGTTGGAGCGAGTCCCTTACCCCGAGATAGCGCTCGAGCCACTGTTCGGAGATGTGGTCTGATTGGCGGCGGAGCCGAGGCTCTTTGATCGAGCGGATATCGAGGTCGAAGACACCGAGGTGCTCGTGGACGGACACGATGCTCTCCCGGAACGAGGACACGAAATCCTCGTACACGATGGTGAGCGGCTTCACGCCGTTGTCAGCGAAGAACGCCTGCCACTGGCTGTCGTGGTTCGAGAGCACATCCTCGAGATACCGGATCTGCTGGAAGTGCGGCACGTCCGGTAGCTGCAGTCCGCGTCGCGCTCCACTCAGGTCCCCCGAGAACCAGACTTGTGACGCGCTTGCCCGGTAGTACGAGACCGCTTGTCGGGCCTTGTCCGCGCGGGTCAGGTAGACCCAGCGCGCGATCAGGGAACAGCTCGTCGATCCATTCACCGTCTGAGCGGCCGGTCCGGTCGAGGAGGCGCAGCTGCTCCATGAACCAGGCGAACTGGTACCAATGGAATTTGTTCGCAAAGACGCCGTTGCCCGACACCGTCCGGCTGAGCGCGTGCGCCACGTAGTGTCTCAGATCGATCTCGTCGGGGAGGTCCCATTCCCGGGAGAATTGGCTGACGAAGTCGGGCCGGAAATACTCAGCAGGCTGACCCGCGAGCCCGCTGCGTTGAAGAGCTTCAGAAAGCACCCAGCTCCCCGAGCGCGGCAGGGTTGCAATCAGTCCCGATGTGCGGGCCTCGGCGGCGTCGTCGGCGGACCGGGACGTCACCAGCATTGGACCTTGCTCCATGGGTCAGCTTCACCTGGGCCGAGACGCGGAGCCGAATCGTAGCGCGCGGACATCGTTGCCCATCGGGGCTCCTCGTTGCCTTTCACCCGCGCCTGCAGTCGTCGTGGCGCCCACCTTGTCGGTGCCCGCCTTGTCAGGGTGCCGGACGTCCAATAGGTTCAGGTGCAGTTGCACCTCCGATCCTTCCCGGGAGACAAACATGTCAGACGCGTCGCAGCCCGCCCCGGTGCCGGCTCCTCCTACTTCGCCCACGCCGGCACCTGCCACGCCCACACCGGCACCTGCTACGCCCACGTCGGCACCGACACCGGCTCCTCCTGCGCCTCCGCCGGCACCGACGACGACTCCCACGAGCCCTACGGCCCCTACCACCCCGACGACTCCCACCACGCCGACGACTCCCACGAGCCCGACGGCTCCCACCACCCCGACGAGCCCGAGTGCTCCCACCGCGCCGACGACTCCCACCACCCCGACGACTCCCACCACCCCGACGATGCCCACACCGACTCCGACCGGTGGGCCAGGCCCGGACCCAGGTGGGCCCGGCACCGGCGGTCCTGACCCCGGCGGGCCTGGTACGGGCGGCGGCGGCCCTGGCTCAGGAGGCGGCGGCACCGGCTGATCTCCTCGCATCAGAGGAGCTCGGACAATGGCCGGACAGGTGGAGTTCGGGGGTCGGATCGGTGACGACTGGCGCGACTCCGAACCGTGGTGGCCGGAGGAGCCTTCTGCTCCCGACGGCGCGCCGAACGTCGTTCTGATCGTTCTCGACGACGTCGGGTTCGCGCAGCTCGGGTGCTACGGCTCCGACATCGCGACGCCGGCGATCGATCAACTTGCGGCCGGCGGAGTTCGCCTTGCGAACTTCCATACAACCGCATTGTGCTCTCCCACCCGCGCCTGCTTGCTGACAGGGCGAAACCACCATCGCAGCGGAATGGGCCGGGTGGCGGACCTGGCCGTCGGCTTTCCCGGTTATTGGGGGAAACCCCCGAAGGAGAACGGGTTCTTATCCGAGATCCTTCGTTCACGCGGTTATGCGACATACGCGGTCGGCAAGTGGCATCTCACGCCCGAGGACCAGACGCATATGGCGGCCTCGCGCTCGACGTGGCCACTTGGTCGTGGCTTCGATCGTTGGTACGGCTTTCACGGAGGCGAGACGCATCAGTTCGTCCCCGCGCTCTACCACGACAACCATTGTGTGAGGCCGCCTCGCAGCATCGCCGACGGCTATCACCTGAGCGCCGACCTGGCCGATCGGGCAATCGAGTTCGTCGGGGACCAACGGGCCGTCGACGCAGATCAACCCTTCTTCCTCTATATGTGCACCGGGGCGTGCCATTCGCCCCACCAGGCTCCTCGCGAATGGATCGACGGCTACAAGGGCCATTTCGACGACGGCTGGGATGCCTGGCGCGCACGCACCTATGCGCGCCAGCTCGACATGGGGCTCATCCCAGCGGGAACGAACCTGTCTCCGCGCCCTGCCTGGGTTCCGGCCTGGGACGACCTGGGCGACGTCGAGCGAGTCGTGGCGAGCCGGTTCATGGAGTGCTTCGCGGGGTTCCTCTCCTACACCGATGCACAGATCGGGCGGCTCGTCGCGTTCATCGACGACATCGGCGAGCTCGAAAATACGGTGATCATGCTCGTGTCGGACAACGGAGCGAGTGCAGAGGGCGGTAGAGAGGGATCCATCAACGACATCAGGATGTCGAACCTCGATCCGGCGCGGACCGCCGAGATGCACGAACGACTCGACGAGATCGGCGGGCCGCTCACCCACAACAACTACCCGTGGGGCTGGACGATGGCCGGCAATACGCCGTTTCGTCGCTGGAAGCGCGAGGTTCACGAGGGTGGTGTCGCCGATCCGTGCATCGTCTCGTGGCCGGGCCGCCCCCCTGCGGGTCCCGGCGCAATCCGCCATCAATTCGTCCACGCGATCGACATCCTCCCGACCGTGCTCGAGATCGTCGGCATCGAGGCACCGGACGAGATCGAAGGTGTAGCGCAGTCGAGCATCGACGGGATCAGCTTCGACTACCTTCTCGGCCCCGACGGCGCCACCGCAACGGAGAGACACGAGACCCAGCACTTCGAGATGTTCGGCTCCCGTGCTCTCTACCACCGAGGCTGGAAGGCGGTCACCTTCCACCCGGTGGGCCCGCTCTACGGAGACGGACTCGATCCGAACTCGCGGTTCGAAGACGACGTCTGGGAGCTTTACCACGTGGCCGAGGACCTGTCCGAGACGGAAGATCTCGCTTCCCGGCACCCCGACAAGGTGGCGGACATGGTCGAGCTTTGGTGGCGGGAAGCTCGGCGCAACGACGTCCTGCCGCTCGACAACCGGGTGCTGTGGGCTCTCGTGCACCCGAAGCCCGATCATCGGCGACCCCGGACCCGCTTTCGCTACTTCGCCGGCGGTGCCCAAGTGCCCGAGAACGTCGCAGTGAACGTGAGGAACCGTTCCCATGCGCTGAACGTGGAGGTGACGATCGAACACGACATCGTGCCTAACGGAGTCCTCCTCGCCCTCGGCTCCGCACTGGGTGGCTGGTCACTACATCTTCTCGACGGCAGGCTCCGCTACGTGCACAACCTCTACGGCAAAGAGCGACACGTGATCGCGGCGCAAGACGTCATCGGGCCCGGAGACCACACGCTCGGTTTCAAGTTCGAGAAGCTCGATGGCCCCGGGGGTACGGGAACGCTCGTCCTCGACGGTCGAGTCGTTGGGGAAGGCCCGATAGCTCGATTCACCCCGTCGGGGTTCAACGGCGTCGGGGTGGGACTGACGTGCGGGTACGAGTGGGGCCCTGCAGTCGGCGAGGGGTACGAGGCACCCTTCTCGTTTAACGGCATCATCAGCGCGGCAGTGGTCGAGGTGACCGGGCCGGTCGTACGTGATCCACTCGCCGAGCTGGCTGCGATCCTTTCGGAGCAGTGACGTTCGCAAGCGACCCGCTCAGGCTCGCTATCTGAATCGGGCCACCACGGGAACCAACCAAGTTTCCACTGGGCGAAGATCGTTGCGGTAACCGCCAGAGCAATTGCGATCTCGAATCGCAAACTTGTGCACTGGCATAAGCTCAGGCGCCGATGACTTCAGTTGCGTACCTGACCTGCAGCAACTGCCACGCATCGGGGGAAGTTCGCACGAACCATCACTCGTACACATGCAGAGATTGTCACACGCAGTACGAGGCGATCCGCTGCGGCAAGTGTCATCGTGCCTATCTCACGGACAGGCCTGCATGGTCGTCATCGAAGTGTCCCTCGTGCGGGGTTGTCGAGAAGATGAGGACTGCAACCGACGCCACGTTCGGCGAGGTAGAGGGCCTACTTACGGCAGAGCCATCGACTCCCCTAAGACCAACTCCGCCATCTAGAGAGTCGTCGTCGCTCAGGAATTACTTGGAAGAGCGGGGTGGGGTATTGGCCCGCGTAGGGCGTCGAATCTGGCCGATCGCCGTATCGACCGTTTTTGTTGTATTGGCAGTGCTTTACAGCTTTCGGTGGGGATCGGTGGTCAAGCACGTCCCATCTGCCTGGGTATGGCCCGGAGACCTTTGGGTGACCTACTTTGCCTCCAGCCAGCTGGCGCACGGACATGTGGCCTCCATCTACCCGACTACTGGCTTCTTGGAGTTTCCTGGGATCATGCTGGTGCTCGCACCTTTTGGGGCTTTGAGCAGCGTGCTCCACACCAGCTTCATTCAGATTCTCACCAGCAACGGCCAAGTGCCAACGTACGCTCAGGATCACGTCGGACCTGCACTTATCGGACACCCCCTTTACCAAACCAGTGCCGGCTTCTACGTCGCCCACCCGCAGTGGCTCCTGTTCGTCTTGCCCTACGTATCTATCCTGTCGTGCATAGCGTTGTTCGCTTTCGATGCACTCGCAGAGCGTTTGCAGGTCTCTCGCACACTCCGAACAATCCTTTGCATCACAGAGCCGGTGTTCGTCTGGAACATCACAGTGATCTGGGGACATCCCGAGGATGCGATAGCTGTTGCTCTAGCCGTTTACGCCCTTATCTTCACTTTGGACGGGAGATTCGTCGGTGCCGGATGGCTCTTTGGCGCCGCCGTGGCCTTTCAGCCGTTTGTTCTGGTCATATTGCCCGTGCTTATGGCCGTAATCGGAAGACAGCGCATGCTCGGCATGGCTATCCGGTCTGCACTCCCAGTGGCAGTCCTGACCACCCCTCTGCTCATCGCCAACTTCCGAGCGACGGTCCATGCCCTGCTCGACGAGCCGTACTACCTGCATCTCGACCACGAGACACCATGGACCGCCTTGGCACCCCGCCTGGGAGGCCATGGGAACTCCGTGGCCATCGCCGGTGGCCCCCTCCGGATCTTGGCCTTTGTCATCGCCATCGGGCTTGGTTTCTGGGTGGCCAGGCACTGGCGCGCGCGTCCGGAACTGGTGCTTGTGGCGTGTGTTATTGCCCTGGCGCTCCGGTCTTACACCGAGTCGGTGTTGGTCGCCTACTACCCCTCGACCGCATTGGCCGTGGGCGTGGTGGTTGCCGCGAGCTGCAGTCGTTGGAGATTCGGTGTCGCCATTGTTCTGGCGGTGGCCACGACGGCCGCAGCGGCACAGCAATTGAGTTGGTTCCCGTGGTGGGCGACTCAGATGGCGGGCCTCACTGGCTTGCTTGTCGTTGTTGCCCATCCAAAGCCGCTAGTCGCAACACGGGACGTCGAGCCAGGACGTATGCGCAAAGCAACTTTGCAGCAGAGCGGATCTGGATCAACTGCAAAGAGGAGCCAACCTCGTCGTACCCAGTCGCCCGCAGTGACGCAGGGTAGGTCTGGGTCGAGTCCCACGAAAAAGAGGACTGCGCCTCCCGCAGCTACAAAGCGTTCTGGCCAGAAGATCGAAACTCAGCAAGCCGGGGACAGCTAGTGATGCAGCTCCTCGCGGCCCTCTGTGTCAACCTGTGAGGCAGTTCCCTTCTTCTTTTCATTGAGCTGAGACGGCGGGGAAAAGAATCCCCCATGACTACAACCATCACCCACCCCACCCCGATACGGTGGACCCCGAGCTCGTGGCCGAGATGCCGAACCAGGTGTGGAGTTGGGACATCACCGAGCTGCACGGGCCAGCCAAGTGGACCTACTACGTACCTCTACGTGGTGATCGACATCTTCTCGAGATACGTGACCGGCGTCACCCCACTAGGTGGTCTGTGCTTGTCGAACGAGGCACGCGACATCCGGTTTGCCATGAGCTCCGGTCGCAGACCAATTTGCCGACGCCTTGGGAGCGACGTTAGGAACGTTGACCTCGCTCGTCGAGATCACGGTGTCGCCTTTCGCGCTGACGAAGTCCACGACTATCTGAAAGCCCGTCGCCTTGGTCCCGGGGTTCGTCACAGTGCCTTTCAGGAGCCACGAGCCCGAGGCAATCCGGCACACGGCGGTGTGAACGTCGGCGCGTGCATTGTGGGCCAGATCGAACGGGACGAGCGTTCCAGGCTTTAGCACCGTGGTTTGCTCCGGTCCGGAGGCCGAGCTCGAAGAGCATCCTGAGACGAGCATCGCCAGGGCGAAAGACCAGGAAGCAAGGACCAGGGCCGGACGCATGACTCGAGCCGGGCGACGAATAGAAAGATTGTTCTTCATCTCGGCGGAGGATAATAGGCGCCGTGGGGCACTATCTTCTGGCACAACCGGTGCCCGAGCGTGACACCTGACAGGATCTGCGATGAGTCAGACGACGAGGAGGCGTGAGAGACGGGCGAGCCCGGTGATCGCGCGCCTCGATCGGAGGATCTGGCCTCTAGCCGTGTCGGTCGTGTACGTCGTTCTCGGGTTGGTTTACGAATTTCAGGTGGGGACCCGTAGTGCGACACGTCCCGTCCTCTTGGATCGCACCCGGGGACCTCATGTCGGACTACGGCACCGCGATCCAATTCGCTCAAGGACACTTCAGCAACGTATATGCGCCCGGTAGGGGTTTCTTGTCCTATCCGGGTCTGTTGGTCGCGTTGTACCCACTGGCCGCGATCAACAACGTCTTTCACGGACTCTGGATCAATATCAAGGTGAACAACGTACTGGTCCCGCATCCCCAGATCTTCATCGCCCCACACCTGCCGAGCGGGTTCTGGTACGAGGGAAACCTCGGTCCGACCACCACCCATGGCGTCGAACAGGTGATCCAGGCGCAGGCTTACCCGTTTCTGATCTTTCTCACCTTGGTCTATTCGTGCTTCGCCCTCTTTGCGTGCGACGCACTTGCAGAACGCCTCCAAGTCCCGCGGACCCGACGCGCCGTTCTTGCGATTGCTGAAGCAGTCGTGCTCTGGAACGTGACGATCATCTTCGGACACCCCGAGGACGCCGTGGCCGTCGCTTTTGCCATCTACGCCCTCATCTTCGCCTTCGACGAAAGGTTCGTCGGTGCCGCTTGGCTGTTCGGTCTGGCGCTGGCGTTCCAACCTCTGGCCATCGTGACGTTGCCGATCCTTCTAGTGATGGCCGGCAGGAGTCGTGCCCTCGGGATGGTCGTTCGGGGAGTCGTCCCGGCCGCCGTGGTGACGGCTCCGCCATTGTTCGCCTCGTTCCACAACACTTTCCACGCTTTGATCAATCAGCCCACGTTCCCCGAAGTGAGCAGTGCGCACCGGACTCCCTGGACGTTTCTGGCGCCCAGTTTGGGAGGCACCGGAAAAGGGACGAAGGTGGGAGGAGGGCTGCCTCGGATCGCGGTGCTGGCTCTGGCCGCCTTCTTCGGCTGGTGGGCGGCGAGGCGGTGGCGCGAGAAGCCCGAGATGATGGCGTGGGCGCTGGCCGCCGCGCTCGGGCTCAGGGTCTACCTCGAAACCGTGATGTACTCCTACTACGTCTGGCCGGTGCTTGCGGTCGCATTGGCAGTCGCAGCCCGGGGAAGCCTGCGACGCTTCGGCATCGCCGTCACCCTCGCCGTGCTCACCACCATCATCGGTCAATGGCACATGCCGTGGGCCGAGTGGTGGCTCATCGACATTGCAGGCATAACCGGCCTGCTCGTCGCGGCTTCGCGTCCGCAGCCGCTCGTCGCTGCGGTGCCTGCGGCGCGTGTAAAAACGCGGTCCGACAGATCCGGTAGATCAGCGGGTGCACGGAGTCAGCAGGCGGGCCCCGATCGGTCGCAAGGGGCAAAGCCAGCTGCGAAGAAGACCGTGCCGGCACGTGGACGCACACCTGTGGCCGCCCAGGGTAGGTCGAAGAGCGCCAAAGGCACGGGCCGGACACAGGGGACGGGCAGGACACAGGGAACGAACGCAACGACGAAGAAGGGGGCGGCGAACGCGCCCAAAGCGAGCGGGGCCAAAAAGGCGCGAGCCGACCGGGAAATGACGCGACACAGCCCGAAGATGAGAGGCGTCGTCCCGGTCGTCGTGGTGCTGGCCCCAAGCTGGTGTGTTGCCATCGACAACATCGTCGGGCCGTGAATCACGCAACCTCGCGTAGACGACTGGTGGTGTTGCTGTTCTCGTCGATCGTCGCTGCCGCCGTCGTCGCGCCGCTCCTCCAGCTGGCACTGTCGACCCCCGCCGCTGCGTCGCCACCCCCTGCTGCGCCGGTACCCCAATGCCCTCCCGATTGCGGCCGGGTGGCGGCCGGCGATGCCTTGTTGGTCCCCTACATCAGCTCGAACCCCGGGTCCGATTGGCTCTCTCTTCCTGATGCCTCTGCCCGGTCGTACATCGATCAGCTGAGGCAGCAGCTCGAGCGCCCGGGCAATGGGACCGTCACCAATGTGGCGGGAGCACGGTTTGCGTGGATTACCGGCCAGTACCAACTGCTGATCGTGCTGGTGTCGTCGTCTTCGCTGACGAAGCTCCATCTCGAGTCCTTGCCCCTCGACGCCCAGGGACTTTGCGAGGATTCACGAGGCATCCCTGAGGGTGTTCTCAAGCCCGTGCCCGGGATAAACGAATCCGTGGACGGAGAGTGTGTCTTCCCGCGAGGCTCCTCCGCGTACGCGGGGGCGACCATCGTCGCCTTCATACGTGGCAACGTGGTCGGGCTGCTTTTGATCACCTCGACGAACTCGGTTTCTCTCCCCTCGAGCACAGTCACCGTCGCCGCCTTGACCCAATACAACGACCTGCCCCCAGGTGGGGTCCTGGTGTCGAAGGGCTTCGATCTCGAGTTGGAACTGCTGTGGCTCTGCATCCTGGCGGCGGTGGTCGTCTGCTTCGTCCTGTGCGCACGTCGCCGGGGGACTTGGCGGGGACCGTTCGATGCAGTCGGGGAGGCATTCGGGCGTCGCAAGATGGCACTCGGTGTCACCGTTTTGGGCGTGGTAGGCGCCATGGCGTTTGCCATGCTCGATTGGTCGCTCCTGCACGGTTCCGGCCAGTGGTTCAACGCCAAATTCGGTGACCTCTGGGCGAGTTGGGCAAGCTCGGCGGACATGACATTCGGGGGAGGATATGGGCACATCTACCTCCTCGATGGGGGGCTGGAAACGGCACCGACGATCCAGGCACTGATGGCGCCCGTCGCTCGGATTGCCTTCAATCTGTCGTTTCCGTACCCGGGCGTGGTGCTGTACCCGACAGCTTTCTTGGTGGTGGGACCCCTGTTCCTTGGTTGCATGGCCGTTCCCATCTGCGCCGCCGATCGCTGGCTGTCCTACATGGGTGTAACGGACCTTGGCCGCAGGGTTGCCGTCCTGGGAACCATGGCGGTCACTCTGCCTCCTATCGCGCTGTACGGACACGCGGAGGACCTGGTGGCTCTCGGGGCGATGCTCTACGGGCTTGTCGCCAGCCTGGACGGACGCCATCGTGCCGCGGGCTGGTGGCTCGGCGCCGCACTTGCGTTCCAGTTCTTGGCGTTCCTGGCCGTGCCGATCGCCTTCGTGCTCCTCAGGCGGCGGCAATGGTTGGGTGCGATCGTTCGGATGACCGTTGTACCGCTGAGTGTGATGGTGGTCCCGCTGGCGATCGAACCGAAATCGACGCTTCTACAGATCTTCCACCAAAAGGTCTACGACGACTTCGGTTTCATCAGCCCGACCTGGCACCTCGACCCGGGTGTGGGTGCCATAGTTCGTGGCGTCGTCGCATTGACCGCTATTCCCGCTGCACTGATTGTGGCGCGCACCCTTCCCGGAGATCGCGAAGGCGCGGCGAATCTCGTCGTCTGGGCGCTTGCCGCGCTGTTCGCTCTGCGCGTGCTCGAGCCCGAGCTCGTGCCGTATTTCCTGGCACCGGCCCTCGCGCTCGGCCCCATCAGCGCGTCGCGCGGTCCCTGGTGGCGACTGGGTACCACTTGCGCCGGCGCCGTATGGCTGACCTGGTGGCTGCACGCCCCCATACAGGGCCGATGGCTGCCCTGGCTGCTTCTGGTTGCTCAACTATGCGTCCTTGGATGGCTTGCGTTTCCCCGAACACCACAGCTGTCGGACGAAGATCCGAAAAGCCCACCGGTGCACAGACCGGCACGCCCGCCGGCGGCTCGTCGGGCCGGCCGGCCGGCGACGGCGCGTGTGGGCTGATTCGGCGGGGCAATGAGTCGGACTGACAAGCTGGCAATTGTTTGCGGTAACTGCAACACGAAGGAAGAAGTTCCTGGGAACGCGCGTACGTACCAGTGCCCTAGCTGCAAGTTCAACTACGAAGCAATGCGTTGCGGAAGCTGTCACGAGGCATATCTCACCGATAAGCCTGCGTGGTCCACGTCCGAATGCCCGAAGTGCGGATTTGTCGAGAAGAGGCGAACCGCAGCCGAATCAACGTTCAGTGACTTCGGAGATGCTCTGGCGTCGCCGCCGCCTCGCGTTTCAGCGCCCTTGAAGGTGGCTCCTACCAAGTCGACGTCTGCGCCGCAACTGAAACCGGCCGTCCTCGACCGGTTGATCAGCGGACTCCGACCTCGGACCGTGCCGATCATCGTCTCGGCCGCGTATCTAGTCCTCGGGTTGGCGTACTTCTTTCGATGGGGGTCTGTCGTAGAGCACATCCCATCTCTGTGGTTAGGTCCCGGAGACCTCCGGTTCACGTATTTTGCTTCGAGCCAAGTGGCTCATGGACAGTTTGGCGCCATCTACAACCGCAACCTGGATTTCGTGGAGTTCCCTGGGATCTTGGTCGTTTTGGCACCGCTCGGTGCCTTGAGCAACGTGTTTCACACGACGCTGTTAGAGGTCACAAAGACCCAGAGCGTTCCTGTTCCCTTTTCGCTGCACTACGTCATACCGTTTCTCAACCCACAGGAGATCCACGTCGGCGGCAACGTCTACGTATCGCACCCTCAATGGGTGGTCGCCGTGGATCCCTACGTGCTGCTGTTGTCGTGCATTGCGCTATTCGCTTGCGATGCGCTCGCTCAGCGACTCCAGGTCTCTCGACAGCGGCGCGCTGTCATAACCGTCGTCGAGGCTGTGCTGCTCTGGAACGTGACCGTGGTGTACGGCCATCCCGAGGATGCGGTAGCCATTGCCCTGGCGATCTATGCCCTGATCTCAGCTATGGACGGGCGCTTCGTCAAGGCTGGCTGGCTGTTCGGCGTGGCGGTGGCGTTCCAGCCACTAGTCCTGCTCATGGCGCCCGTGCTTTTCGCGATGACCGGACTTCGGAGAGGAATCGGTCTCGGCATCAGGGCGGTACTCCCTTCCGCGGTCCTCCTCTCGGTTCCGCTGATTGCGAATTTCTCTGCGACATTTCGCGAATTGGTCGACCAACCGACCTTTCCCAACCTCAACCACGCCACGCCCTGGACCGCCTTTGCGACGCGCCTCGGTGGCTCCGGATCCAGCCTGACCGTCGCCGCCGGGCCTGTTCGAGTGATCGCTATCCCTCTTGCAATAGGGATCGGCATCTGGGTGGCCCGGCGACGGTGGCTCGAGCGCCCGGAGCTTTTGGCCTTCGCATGTGCTGTGGCGTTGGCCCTGAGGTCTTACACGGAGTCGGTTTTGGTCGCGTACTATCTCGTGGCGGCATTGGCCATCGGCGTGGTGGTCGCCGCCCGTTGCAGTCGTTGGCGCTTTGGAGTCGCCATTTCTCTCGCGATCGTCACCACGATCCTTGCTCAGCTGAGACTTGGTTGGGCTCCGTGGTGGACGATACAAATTGCGGGCCTGACGGGCGTGCTCGTCGTAGCCGCTCGACCACGGCCACTTGCACTGGCAACAGAGCCGGTCGAGCGCAGACGTGTCCGACCAACGACCGCGCCGCCAAGCAGGTCAGCGTCAGCGGCGGCGAAGAAGAGTGCGGCTCGAGGTGCTCGACCG
Organism: uncultured Acidimicrobiales bacterium; assembly: GCA_963801315.1. Lineage (GTDB taxonomy): Bacteria > Actinomycetota > Acidimicrobiia > Acidimicrobiales > CAVXTF01 > CAVXTF01. Next base: position 531,155 of record CAWDEI010000001.1, read on the forward strand.
CCCGCAACGCAAGGCCGGTCGGGATCAGGGGCTGAAAAGAAAAAAGGAAATGCGCCCGCCGCGACGAAGCGATCCGGCCGGCGCTAAGAGTCGTTCATCGTGGTGCGTTTGTGCTCTTGCTACCGGCCACTGACCGAGGCGAGCGCAGCGGCCCGGTTGCCGTGCCGCCAGGTCTGGGCTCGACCATCCCCGGTGCGAGTGCAAGCGGGTTCGGTGGAGCAGCCACAATAAGTAAGGCAGTCACGCCCGCTATCTGTATCGTCCACCACGGCAACCAGGCGAGGTGCTGCTCGGCGAGGACCGTAGTGGCGATCGCTACCACGACGGCGACACCGAATCGCCCGCCACGTCGGGCTGCAACGACCAGCCCTACGGCCAACGTCGCCCAGGGATAGTAGGCGGTCATCACCGACTCGGTGTACGGCCGTAGCGCGAGGCCGAGGGCACACGTCCAGACAATGAGCTCTGGGCGCGCGACCGACCTCCGGTAGATCCAGATACCGAGCCCTCCTACCAGGACGAGACCCAAGATCCGGATGGGGCCGGCGGCGACAAGGCCGCCGCCGACGTCAGGCGATAAGGCCGTCCACGGCGTGGCGTGGTTCAGGCTCGGGGAACTGGGCTGGTCGACCAAGGCGTGGACCGTCGCCCGAAAGTTGGCGATGAGTGGGGCAGCGATGAGGACGCCGGCCGGCAGCACAGATCGGATGGCCATGCCGAGAACGTTTCGCCTGCCGGCAAGGGCCAGAAGCGGGGGGACCATGAGCAGGACCAATGGCTGGAAGGCCAGAGCTGCTCCGAGGAGCCATCCGGAACCGACGAATCGTCCGTCCAAGGCGAAGATGAGGGCGTACACGGCCAGCGCGACGGCAACCGCATCTTCGGGGTGTCCCCATCTGACCGTCATGTTCCAGAGCAACACCGCTTCTGTGATGCACAGGACCGCTCGTCTCGGCCGCGAGATCTGCAAGCGCTCAGCTAAGGCGTCGAAGGCGAACAAGGCGATACTCGACAAGATCAGTGCGTAGGGTGCGACGAAGATGAGCCATTGTGGGTGGACGACGAAGTAACCCGCGCTGGAGTGGTACACCGGAGTGCCGACGAGGCCCGGTCCGACGAAGCTCTGTGGGTAAGCAGGGGGGAGGCGATTGGCCGTAGCAATTTGAAGGAACGAAGTGTGAAGAACGCCGCTCAGGGCCCCAAACGGTGCGAGGGCTACCAAGACGCCGGGGAACTCCAAAAAACCGAACGTATAGATGGAGCCGAAATGCCCGTGCGCCATGTCGCTGGACGCCCGGTACGAGCCAAAAAGATCGTTCGGCCACACCCAAGAAGATGGAATGTGCAGGACGACCGAGTCCCACTGAAAGCAATAGAGCAGTCCCATGGCCACATAAACGATGGCGACGCCGATGGGCCAAGACCGGCGGCCTACGCGACCAAGCAGCCCGCCACGTTCGGCCAGGTACCCCGTTAGGGATGGCGGCTTAGCAGGTGGAGGCCGGTCCGATCTCAGAGGATTGCGAGGCGCGGGAGGGTCTTCGATCTCTCCGATCGTCGCGTTAGCCGAGTACCTGCTCTTCTCGACATGGCCGCACGACGGACACCGTGATGACGACCAGGCTGGTTTGTCCGTGAGATACGCACGGTGACACTTGCCGCAACGAATCGCCTCGTATTGCTTGTGACATTTCGTGCACGTAAACGAGTGTTCGGTGGCGCGAGCTTGTCTGGGCGCGTTGCAGTTGATGCAGGCCAGATAGGCAGGCGGAGACATCGCTAGGCCTAGGTGAGCATATGACCCGGCGACGGTCAAGATCCGATGGATCGCCGATTGGACCCCGGGGTCGTCTTCTAAGCAGATCTATGGCAGTGTTTTCGGCTGTGCCGAAACGCGCCCGGAGAGATTCCTTTGGCGAAAGGGTGGTGCAGCGCCTGGACCGTAGGATCTGGCCGCTCGGCGTCTCCATTGCCTTCGTCGCTCTCGGCTTGGCGTACTTCTTTCGTTGGGGCCCAATCGGCCAACACACCCCCTCGGCATGGATCTCACCAACCGATCTCTGGTTCACGTATTTCGCCTCGAGCCAATTAGCTCATGGGCACTTCGGGGCGATCTATGACTCCAGCGCAAATTTCATCGAATTCCCGGGAATTCTCATTGCGTTGGCACCATTCGGTGCGTTGAGCGGGGCGTTTCATACGCCTCTGTTCGAAGTCACCAAGACGCAAACCGTGCCCGCACTGCACTTTGCTGCCAGCGCCCCCAACATTCCCTTTTTGAACGCGCAGGAGTTTCATTTTCAAGGCAACCTGTATGTGTCGCACCCCCAGTGGGTTGTGGCCGTCGACCCGTACTCGTTGCTGTTGTCCTGCACGGCACTGTTTGCCTGCGATGCGCTCGCCGAACGGCTGCAGGTGTCTCGCCAACGACGCGTTGTTCTAAGTGTTGTCGAGGCGGCGCTGCTGTGGAATGTGGTGGTGTGGTGGGGACATCCGGAGGATGCGGTGGCCGTCGCTTTTGCGGTGTATGCCCTCATCTTCGCCTTGGACAAGCGGTTCGTGGGCGCCGGCTGGCTGTTTGGTGCCGCTGTGATATTCCAGCCCCTGGTCCTGCTCGTGTTGCCCGTCTTGCTTTCAATGGCCGGTCGCCGCAGCGGACCAGGTATGGCCATCCGGTCTCTGCTCCCCGCGGCCGCCTTGCTGCTGGTGCCGCTCGTCGCCAACTTCCGAGCGACGCTTCATGCGCTGGTCGATCAGCCGAGCTCTCCCAATTTCGACCACGCCACGCCTTGGACGGCGTTGTCGCCGAGCCTCGGGGGTCAAGGCCTACTACTGAAGGTGGCCGCGGGACCCGTTCGGATCCTCGCCGTGCTGTTGGCCGTCGGGCTCGGAGTCTGGGTGTTCAAGCGGTGGCTCGGGCGCCCGGAGCTGTTGGCGTGGGCCTGCGTTCTGGCCCTTGCCCTCCGTTCGTACACCGAATCGGTGATGACGGACTACTACGCATGGGCGGCCTTGGCTGTAGGGGTAGTCGTGGCCGGCCGGTGCAGCCGTATTCGATTCGGAGCCGCAATCGGTTTGGCACTGGGTACGACGCTTCTCGCTCAGTGGAAACTCGGCTGGCTCCCGTGGTGGTCGATTCAGATAGCCGGGCTCACTTCGCTACTCGCGGTCTGTTCGCAACCAAAGCCACTGGTTCCTGTGGCGGCGAAACAGGGCGTCGCAGTGGCGGCGAAACGAGCGCGTCGGGCCGGGGCGTTCCCGATCGGCGGTTGGGGTCCAAGGCCGGTCGCAGTCGGGAACGACGAAAAAGACGACAAAAGGCGTGCAAGGGCGGTCGCAGTCGGGAACGAAGAAAAAGACGACAGGAGGGCGCGCCTCCCAGCGCCACGAAGCGCTCTCGTCCCCGCTGATGCCCGGGGAGCCACCCAGACGAGGAACCGAAGAGCAAGGGCAATGTCGGGTCCGGCACTTCCAGCAGACGCGTAGGCCCTGGCATACTGTGCGACCCAGACGAGTGCTGCGGGCAACTCAGGCAGGCGTTGCGACCGGACCACCCGGCAGCCCAAGGAGCTACCACTTTGTCATCCGAAGCTGCCGGAATCTCCCCGCCAGCCCCAGATGCTCCCCACGCAAAGCGCTCACTCCCTAGACGTTGGGTGCTCTGGCTGGGTGTGGTCGCGCTCGTGCTGATCTTGATCGCCATCGTCGTCGCAGTGACCGGGGACAACAACGCAGCCTCTCCGACGACCAAGAAAGCAGCCTCCCCGACGACACTGCCTCATCACGGGACCCCTGCCGGGAGCACCACCACCAGTATGACCCCGCATACGAAAACTGGCCCGTCAACGTCGCGACCGACCACGTCGCGACCGACCACGCCACCTTCGACCGCGTCGCCACCCGCCACGACACTTCGCGCCGGTAGTCGTTCCTGCACAGCCTCGGTGTCGAATCCCAAGCCAGGGGGTAGTGCTCAGGAAACAGTCACCGTGTCATCGAACGTGCCGGAGGCTCCTGTGCGGATTACCAAGAAATACAAGACGACCACGTCAATCGACACTGGATACACCAATAGCACTGGAGCAGCGACCATCACCTTTGGGGTGGGTAACCCAGCCCCGTACTTCACGGTGCAGGTCGACGTAAACGTGGACAAGGGCGCTGCGACCTGTTCGACGAGCTTCACCCCCCAGTAGGCGCGAGGCAAGGTCTGCTGCGGTAGTGACCTCGGAGCCTGACGGGACGGATGTGGGACTTTTTCGGTTGCTGAGGGTATCGACTGATGGATCGATCGCCTTCATCACGCGCGCCGCCCGGGTGTCAGTGACCAAATATCACGCATTTGCAGGGAGAACTTCGTCACCCCCAAATTGTTAGAGAGCTTGCGACTTCGCGAACTTGGGGGGCTTGGCGGCTGACCACGTCGGGCGCCCTTGATCACATTTAGGTAAAAGTCGATTTGATCGTTGACATCACATGACGCCGGTGTCAGTATGCGAGCCGAAGGCGGGATACTTCCGGTATCGAATTGGCGGTGCTGGGTTGTTCCGGTGGGCGTGAGGGGAACACATGCCAGCAGCTCCGAGTTCGGCGCGTTTGGACGCGATCAGGCAGCGCCTGACCAGCACTTTCAAGACCGTAGGGTCGCTCCTGTTGCTGACGGGCGTCCTGAGTGTTCTTGGGACTGCGGTCGCGGCGACGGTCGCCGTCGCACCCACGGGCGCGGCGAACCCGGGAACGACGTGCACTGCCCCGACCGGTGCCTCGACGACCACGACGACGACCACGTTCGTCGACGGTCAGGCGAGCAACTACAACGTCCAGTGCTACGAACAGACCGACATCTCGGGCACCGCCGCATACCCGACGATCGCGATCACGTCGGGCAGCCTTCCGACGGGCGCCACGTTCGCCGGCTCCAACCAGACGAGCTGTTCCTCCTCGTCTGGCGGAACGACGACGACGAGCGGGTCGGGAACGACCGAGGAGTACATCCTCCAGTGCAACATCGCCTATACGCCTCCGGCGAACTACAACACGCCGGCGGCGGTCCAATTCACGGTCACACCGACAGGCGGCTATGGCGCGGCGACCGTGTCGTCGACGTTGGATATCAATTTCGTGGCTCCGAGCACACCGACCTGTATCGATCCTGCGACCGCGGGTAGCACCGCCACCTTCGACGAGGGAACAAGTTCCCTCTATACCGTGGAATGCGAGCAGACGACCGGGGTCGCAAGTTTGGCCTCGTATCCAACTCAGATAACGATCGCGTCCGGTTCCTTCCCCTCCAGTACCCCGCATATGCCCGGCGGGACTAGTACAGGTACCGAACCGGGCACGCCAGGCAGCGGCACCGGCACCAACAGCACGACCGCGTGCGGGACCACCACGTCGGGCACGGGCACTACCGAGGACTACATCCTCGAGTGCGACTTCCAGGATTCTCCTGTTCCTGCGGACGCCGCAGGCAACCCCAACGTCTTCACGTTCAACGCCACCAATACCAACGGCGTGACGAGCGGTAACGGCACCAGCGGAGCCAACTCGGGCAACCTGAGTGTCACCGTGCAGGCGGCGACGACCACCTGCATCGACCCGGCCTCGGGCGGAAGCTCCGTTACCTTCGTCGAAGGGACCAACGCCACCTACAACGTCGAATGTGAAGCCACGAGCGGCATCTCCGGGGTGACGGCCTATCCGAGCTCGATCTCCGTCAACTCCGGTGCCTTGCCCGCCGACGCCAACCAGAAATTCGGCGGAAGCGCCCAGACCACCTGCGGCATCGGGTCGGGCGCCACCACCACGACGTCGGGCACGGGGGCTACCGAGGACTACATAACCGAGTGCGCCCTCAGCGGTGACACGACCCCCGCCGACGCCGGCGCAAGTCCGTACCCGTTCAACTTCACTGCAACCGGCCCCGGTGGCGACGGAACCTCCGCGACCTCGGGCACCCTGACTGTCAACGTGGGGGCCCCGACGGTCACCTGCATCGACCCCGCCTCGGGCGGAAGCTCCGCCACCTTCGCAGAAGGGACCGATGCCACCTACCAGGTCGAATGCGAGGCCACAAGTGGCATCTCCGGGGTGACGGCGTATCCGAGCTCGATCACCGTCAACTCCGGTGCCTTCCCCGCCGACGCCAACCAGACCTTCGGCGGAAGCGCGCAGACAACCTGCGGCATCGGGTCGGGCGCTACCACCACCACGTCCGGGACGGGAGCAACCGAGGACTACATCACCGAGTGCGCCCTCACCGCTGACACCACGGCCGCCGACGCGACCGGGGGCCCGAACTACCTGTTCAACTTCACGGCAACCGGCCCCGGTGGCGATGGCGGCACCGCCGCGCCCTCGGGCACCCTGACCGCCATTGCGGCCACGCCAAAGGCGACTGGCTGCATCGATCCCGCCTCTGCCGGCAGCACCACGACCTTCGGCTCCTCGGCCGGGGGCACACCGAACAGCTACACCACCGAGTGCTACGCCGAGAGCGGGGTCACGGGTGTGACGGCCTATCCGGCCACAGTGACCCCCACGGGGGGCACCGGACTGCCTGGCGACGCCACCTTCGGCGGTAACGGTCCGACTTCGGCCTGTGGGATCGGAAGCGGGGCAACCACCACCACCTCGGGGTCGGCGACCACCGAGGAGTACATCACCGAGTGCGCCGTCGCCGAGGACGCGGTTAGTGCAGACAACGGCACCTACACCTCGAACTTCCAGTCCTCTGCAGCGGGTGCGACGGCCTCGGGCCTGTTGACCATCAACGTCTCCGGCCCGTCAGACATCTGCCTCGACCCGGCTTCGGCGGGCAGCACCACCACCTTCAGGGAGGGAATCGCCAACACCTACACCGTCGAGTGCTACGGCACGGGATTCGGCACGGCATCTCCGAACAACTATCCGGCCTCGATCACGGCCAACAACGTGACGCCGTCCGGCACGTTCCTCGACGGGACTGCCAACTTCCCGAGCGGTAGCAACCCGCCTACGACTTGCGCAGTCGGGTCCGGGGGGACCACTACCACGTCTGGATCGGGCCTTACCGAGGAGTACATCCTCGAGTGCACCGTCGCTGACACGCCCTCGGCCAGTGCCACCGGCAGCTATGTCGCCAGCTTCACGGCCCAACCGGGCTCCGCCGGCGGCAACACCATCACTTCGGGCAACCTGACCGTCAACGACTCGCCCGTAACCTCGGCTTGCCTCGACCCCGCCTCGGGCGGCACCACCACCACCATGTACGCCGGCGGCGGCGCCCAGAGCTACACGGTCGAGTGCTACGGCCAGAGCGGCATCTCTGGCGAGACTGCGTATCCGACCTCGATCGCCGTCGGCAGCGGCGCCTTCCCCGTCGATGCGAGCCAGACCTTCGGCGGAAGCGCCCAGACCAGTTGCGGAGTCGGGTCGGGCGGGACCACCACGACGTCGGGGACGGGGACGACCGAGGAGTACATCCTCGAGTGCGCCCTGGGGGCCACGCCTCAGGCCGATGACGCAGGGTCTTACCCCTTCACCTTCACGTCCACCTCCGTGGACGGGGTGAACACCACGACTTCAGGCACCTTGACCGTGAAGATCCAGGCGCCGACCACGACCTGCTCGGCCCCCGCCGCGGCCGGGACGACCACCACCTTCACCGACGGGACGGCCGGCAGCTACAGCGTGACCTGCTACACCCAGGGGTTCAGCTCGGCCAATGCCGGAAACTATCCGGCGTCCATCAACATCACCTCTGGCTCCCTGCCAGCCCAGCCATCGGGGATCACCTACGGCGGCTCCTATCAGACCACGTGCTCGGTCTCGTCCGGATCTGCAACCACCACCACCTCTGGGTCGGGAGTCACCGAGGAATACGAGACCGTGTGCAAGGTGGCCGGTACCCCGGCGGCGGGCTACGAGGGGACCTATCCGCTCGGCTTCACCGCCAACCCGGGCTCCGTCGCGGCTGCTGACGGCGCCACCGCCGTTACTTCAGGCACCTTGAACCTCAAGATCGTGGGTGCGGCCCCGACGATCCATTCCGACCAGTACTTCCTCGCCGTGTCCGGGAAGCCCTTCTGCTTCGACTTCGCCATGGACACCACCGACACGCTTGCGAACGGTGGGCTCCCACTCACCAACCTGACGGCCGGGACCACGCCTGCAAACGTCACGGGTTACGGTCTTAAGAACGTCAACCTCGTGGCCGGGACCGCGCAGATCTGCGGCACGGCCTCTTCGTCCCTGGTCGCCACCACCAGCGAGGTCATGGCCCCTGTTGCCACCAACTCCGAAGGCAGTGTGACGGGCAGTATCGACCTATCCGCCTACGACCCGGCCAACTGGGTCACCTCCGGCGCCAACGAGTCGCCCGGATCACCAGGCGCCACCTCCACCAGTGCGTTCGATTCCAACCAGGACATCTACACGTCCGGTGCTCAGGCCGCCTTCGGTGATCCCATCACAGGCGGATTGCAGGACGTGCAGAACAATGGCAATCCGGCAAGAGAGGCGGGGACGATCACGCTCGTCCCCCTGACCAGTGGCTCGAATACGATCACTACGGCCACGACCTCGGTATTCACCTCTGACAACGGCAGCACCGAAGCCAACCTCGTGGGCGACACCATCAACGTCACGGGGCTAACGGCGGCGACAGTGATCACCGCGGAAACCTCGAGCGGGAGTCCCGTCCAGTACACCTTCACCCTTTCGAATCCGGTGACGACCACGGAGTCGTCCGAAACCGTGCAGGTGTACAGCAACTCCTCGTTCTACCCGATCTGCACCGAAAGCGGTGTGCAGGGCGGCACAGCCGACTGCGGGATCGGAATCGGCGGCCTCGGTAACTCCCCCACTCTCGTGGTAGCGAGCCCGCTGCCCACCCCCATCGACCCCAACGCCAACTCCACCGCCAACCTGGGGTCGGTCGACCTCGACCTCGGCACGGACACGTCCGAGGCCTACCCGACTCCTCCGACCGGAGGATGCTGGGGCACCGCCAACATCACCCTCAGTGGCAGCGGTTTTACGAACGAAGCCGCTTACGGTACGACCGACGAGGTCGTCGTACCGAGCCCGTGGGTGGCCGGAGGGGACTGTGCTTACGGGTCCCTCGGTTCCAACTCCGCCTCGGGTGACTCCCCCGAGAGCCCGAACGAGCAGCTTTGCCCGCCGACACAGACCGAGGTCGATGCCGGCATGGTCGACTGCTCCGCCACCGCCGCCTCTGGTAACGACGGCAGCGGGGCCAACACGTCTTTCAACTACTCGACGGACCAGCTGTTCTTCTCCGGCCAGCCCGTGCCGCAGACCTCGACGGTGAACCTGTCGACGACCGACGTCCAACCGGGCGACAGCGTGACCATCACCGGCGGCACCAACTGGTGGGGCGCAGGCAATACGAACGAGCCGAACTCGGGCTGTGTCAGCGTCTCGCCCGCCGCTGAAGGTGGCATCGGCGCTTGCGCCCCGCTTTTGACATCTTCGGCGCTGACCTCAGGCAGCCCTGTCACGTCGTTGTCGTTCAGTTCGGCTCTCACGAGCACGATCACTAGTGGCGACACGATTTTCGTAACCTCCTCCGGACACAGCCAGACCTTCGTGGCGAACGAGACAGTGACGAGCGGTTCCAGCTCGGTGACGGTCAACTCGCAAAATGCGAGCTTCTCCTTCCCGGTGGGCTCGTACGTCGAGGACGAGACGGCTGGAACGACAGGTGGCGCCACCTACGGTGCCAGTCAGGTGGGGGACTACTACCCACTCGGGGCGCCGCAGGTGTACATCGGAACCAACTCGGCTAGCGCCCACGCGGCCGGCCCGGTCCCGAACAACGTGAACCTCTGGGCCAGCTCCTACAACTGCACCGGGACTTCGACCACTACCAACGGCAACATCTCCCCGTGCACGTTGGAGATCGGCGGCAAGAACCCGAACTACGCGAGCGTCAACTCGGGCAGCCCGGGAACCGCCGGAATCAGCGGGACCTTCACCGTGCCGTCGAACCTGGCTCCGGGCACCTACAACGTCTACGTGGATGCCGACAACGCGACTTCGCTGCCCGGAAACGGGCCCGTCGACGCCTCCAACTATCCGGCGTCGCCGAACGGGGACACCAACCCGTCCATTGCCCTTGGCACTGACGAGGCGGTAACGACGATCGACGTGGAGGGCGTCGTCGTCGTGAAGACATCGACCACCTCCGCCTACGGATCAGCGGGCCAGATCCTCAATTACAACTACGCGGTCACCAACACCGGGCCGGACACCCTGACCAACATCGCGGTCAACGACAACCTGATCCCGTCGGTCAGCTGCCCGAGCTCGTCTCTGGCGGGCGGCGCCAACGAGACCTGCACCGGCTCGTACACGACCACCCAGGCCGATGTGGACCGCGGCTACGTGACGAACACGGCCACGGTGAGCGCAACAACGCCCACGAACGAGAACGTGACTTCGGCACCGTCGTCTGCGACGGTCTATGCCTCGAACGCGACGTCGAGCCTGTCGCTGGTGAAGAGCACGACCACGTCCGCCTACGGCGCAGCAGGCCAGACCATCGACTACGACTACCTGGTCACCAACACGGGTACCACCACGGAGAACGACATCAGCGTCTCCGACAACCTGGTCCCGAGCGTGAGCTGCCCCGACTCGTCCCTGGCACCTGGCGCCTCCGAGACCTGCACCGGCAGCTACACCGTCGACCAGGCTGACGTGGACAACGGCTTCGTGACCAACACGGCCTCCGCTTCCGGGGAGAACGCGTCTGACACGCAGATCACGTCGAACCAGTCGTCGGTGACGGTCCTCGCCTCTGATGCAACGTCGAGCCTCAGCCTGACCAAGTCGTCACTGACCTCCGGTTACGGCGAGGCGGGCGACACCATCAACTACGACTACGTGGTCACCAACACCGGTACCACGACGGAATCGAACATAGGTGTCTCCGACAACCTGGTCGCGAGCGTCGACTGCCCCGACTCGTCCCTGGCGCCAGGCGCTTCTGAGACCTGCACCGGCAGCTACACGGTCGACCAGGCCGACGTCGACGCCGGGTCGGTGATGAACACGGCGATGGCGAGCGCGACGAATCCGTCGAGCGACACAATCACGTCGAACTCGTCGTCGGTGACGGTTCCCGCCTCAGACGCGACTTCGAGCCTCAGCCTCGTGAAGTCCTCGATCACGTCCGCTTACGGTGCGACCGGCGACACCATCGATTACGACTACGTCGTCACGAACACCGGAACGACCACGATCTCGGGGATCGGTGTCTCGGACAACCTGGTCGCGAGCGTGAACTGCCCCGACCCGTCCCTGACCCCAGGCGCCTCCGAGACCTGCACAGGCAGCTACACGGTCGACCAGGCCGATGTCGACGCAGGATCGGTTACGAACACGGCGACGGCGTCCGGGACCAACCCGCAGGACGCCACGATCACGTCGAACTCGTCCTCCGTTACCGTCGAGGCCTCGAACTCGACTTCGACCCTCAGCCTGACCAAGTCGTCGCTCACCTCGTCATACGCCGCGGTCGGCGACATGATCACGTACAACTACGTGATCACCAACACCGGAACGACGACGATCACAGGGATCAGCGTCTCGGACAATCTGGTGGCGTCGGTGGACTGCCCGGACTCGACCTTGGCGCCAGGCGCGTCCGAGACCTGCAGCGGCACCTACACGGTGACGCAGGGCGACGTCAACCACGGGTCGGTCACCAACACTGCGACGGCGTCCGGGACCAACGGTCAGGACGTCATCGTGACTTCGAACCAGTCGTCGGTCACCGTCCCGGGGTCGGGCGCCTACGACGGCCTCAGCCTCACGAAGACCTCGACGACCCCGATTTACGACCAAGCCGGTGACGTCATTAACTACAACTACGTCGTCACCAACACCGGGACGACGACGATCACCGGAATCGGTGTCTCGGACAACCTTGTCTCAAGCGTGAGTTGTCCCGACCCGACGCTGGCACCAGGTGACTCGGAGACCTGCACCGGTTCGTACACGGTCACCGAGTCCGACGTGCTGGCAGGGTCGGTCACGAACACGGCGACGGCTTCGGGGACCGACCCGTCCGACAGCACCGTGACCTCGAACCTGTCGTCGGCCACGGTCCCGTCCAGCTACACGGCGACGTCCACGACTCCGAGCAGCAGCACGTCCGCCCTGGGCGGCTCGAACACAGACGTTGCTCAGATCACCGGTAACGACGTGTTGGGCAACCCGACGGGGAAGGTGACCTTCTACGAGTGCGGTCCGACGGCCACGCCAGAGCCGTGCACGTCTCAGGCGAACCAAGTGGGCGGCGCGGTGAGCGTGAGCCCGAGCGGTAGCGACCAGGCCACCGCCACCTCGGGTTCGTTCACGGCGGACCAGACCGGTTACTGGTGCTTCGCTGCGTACTACGGCGGCGACTCCAACTACGACCCGAGCTCCGATTCGGGGATGCACGAGTGCTACGACGTCACCTCGGCGTCGACGTCCACAATGACGACGCCCGCCCACACGAGCATCGTCCTAGGACACAGCGACACTGACGGCGTCGTGGTGACGGGCAACAGCGCAGGAGGTAGCCCGACGGGCTCTGTGACCTTCTACGAATGCGGCCCGACAAACAGCGCAACGCCGTGCACCTCGGAGGCGAACGCGGTCGGAAGCGCGAGCCTCAGCCCGGCAGGAGGCAACACCGCGACCGCCACGTCAGGCAGCTTCACGCCGACGTCCACCGGGTACTGGTGCTTCGCCGGGGTCTACTCGGGTGACTCGAACTACAACTCGAGCTCGGACACGAGCATCGACGAGTGCGTCGACGTCACCCCCGTGCCCTCGTCCACGGTGACGACGCCCGCCGACACGAGCATCGTCCTCGGTGACAGCGACACAGACGGTGCTGTGGTAACCGGCAACGCCGCGGGTGGAAGCCCGACGGGGACCGTCACCTTCTACGAGTGCGGCCCGACCGGTAGCGCCACGCCTTGCACCTCGGAGGCGAACGAGGTCGGTAGCGCGAACCTCAGCCCGGCAGGAGGCAACACCGCGACCGCCACGTCGGGCAGCTTCACGCCGACTTCGACCGGGTACTGGTGCTTCGCCGGTGTCTACTCGGGTGACTCGAACTACAACACGAGCTCGGACACGAGCATCGACGAGTGCGTCGACGTGACCTCGGCGTCCACGACGACGGTGACGAGCCCCGACACCGGGAGCATCGTGCTCGGCGCGGCCGACACCGACACCGCGACCGTGACGGGTAACGACGCAGGCGGGCCCCCGACCGGCAACGTCACGTTCTACGAATGTGGAGAGACTGCGACGGCGACTCCGTGCACGTCCCAGGCGAACGAGGTCGGAAGCGCTGTTGCGCTTCAGAACGCGACGGCGGACACTGCGTTCGCCGAGTCGGCCAGCTTCACCCCGACTTCCACCGGGTATTGGTGCCTGGCGGGGTACTACTCGGGCGACTCGAATTACTCGTCGAGCTCGGACACGACCATCGACGAGTGCGTCGACGTCACGGCGGCCAGCAGTTCCACGGTGAGCTCGCCGTCGAGCTCGACTGCCGCCCTGGACGGCCCTAACAGCGACACTGTGCTGGTCACAGGGAACGACGGCGCTGCAAACGCTCCGTACCCGACCGGCACCGTGACCTTCTACACCTGCGGGGAGAATGTCGATCCCTGCACCTCTGCCACGTGGCATCAACTGGGCAGTGCGGTCACACTCGGCACGGGTTCAGGGAACACCAACAATGCCATCTCGGCGACCTTCGACAACACGTCACCTGGTACTTGGTGCTTCGCGTCTGTCTACTCCGGGGACTCCAACTACACGGGTAGCTCCGATAACGGCAGCGACGAGTGCTACACGGTGAGCGAAGCCAGTACGTCGACGGTCAGTGCCCCCACAAACTCGACCATCACACTCGGTCAGGGGAGCACCGATCACGCGACGGTAACCGGCAATGCCAGTGTTGGCAGCCCCACCGGCACCGTCAGCTTCTACGAGTGCGGGCCGACGTCAGTGGCAACATCGTGTACCTCCAAGGCCAACCAGGTTGGCGCGGCGATAATCTTGACCCCTGAAGCCGGCGATGCCGCCATTGCTGCCTCGACTTCGTTCACGCCGCCCTCGGCTGGCTACTGGTGCTACGGGGCGTACTACTCGGGCGACTCGAACTACAAGTCGAGCTCGGACACCAGCGTGGACGAGTGCGTCGATGTCACGAGTACGTTGTCGATAGTCACTTCGTCGCCGCTACCCTCTGGAACGGATCATGTTAAATACCACAAGGTCCAACTTGTTGCCAGCGGGGGTATGGCGCCATACAAGTGGACGATCTCGACCGGGACGTTGCCTCACGGGATCACGCTCAGTTCGGCAGGCCTGTTGTCTGGGACTCCGACGGTGAGCGGCACCTTCCTCTTCACGGTGAAGGTGAAAGACTCGTCTTCTCCCAAGGAGTCGACAACCAAGAAGTTCACCTTGAAGATAGGTGGATGACGGAATGTCGAAGAGGTAAACTGCAAAGAGCTGTGTGACGCCTCGTCACAACCTACAAAAAAGGGGAGAGAATGCGTAGATTGCTAATGGCCGCTGTAGTCTTGGCGATTCCGATTTCGGCCCTGACCTTGAGCCTCTCAGGTCCGGCGTCGGCGTCGCAGCCGCAGGTCTTGAAGATCAAGTGCACTGGATTGACGGGTAACACCTCCAGCACGGTCATGTTGACCGGATGCAACGGCAACACCGGTGGGAGCTCCATGCCGCTTCCCGTCGCCACGCTCGCTGGCGGAGGAGCCATCACATGGACGAACGGCCAGAGCACCACCATTTCGACACCCGCGATCAGTGCAGGGACGCACTGTCCGGTAGGTGACACCGATGTGGTCGCAAAGGCCAAGGTCACGGCGGACACCACTGGTTCGGCAACGGTCGGGGGCAAGGCGAAGATCGAGGTTTGCATCGACAGCGCCGGCAACGTCAGCTTGCCTCCCGGCAAGAAGGCCAAGATCTGAGCCGAAAGCCCTAACGCGGCGGCCTGCGTCGGTCGCAGTCATGCGATCAACAGCCGGGCTGTTGCGAGTACGACAATGACACACGTATAGAAGACACCCCCGGCCATCACTGGCCGGGGGTGTCTTCGTTGAAGGGTACCGAGGTCGGCCGCATCGCCCCTGTACGGTAGGCACGATGAACACGTGAGCAAGGCGCGACTAGAGGCGTTCAGCGACGGCATCTTCGCGATAGCCATCACGCTGCTAGTTCTCACGATCGCTCAGCCTTCGAACTACCGGGACCTGGGCCATGAGCTCGCCAAGCAGTCGCCGTCCTTCGGAGCCTACGTGGTGAGCTTCGCCGTCATCGGCATAATGTGGCTCAACCACCACTCCATGTTCTCCCACATCGAGCATATTGATCGTGGGCTCATTCTTCTCAACATGTTCCTGATGCTCACGATCGCTTTTCTCCCTTATCCGACGGGGGTTTTCGGCGAAGCACTGAGCCAACACAACGGGACGACCGTCGCCGCCGCCTTCTACAGCCTTACGATGGCGGTCAACGCGCTTGCCTGGGGGGCACTCTGGCTGTACGCCTCGACCAACCGCCGATTGCTAGTCGCTGGGTTCCCCGAGTCCGAACGTCGCCTCGCCACGTTGCTGTTCACCGGCGGCATCGTGCCTTATTTCCTGGCGGTCGGCGTGGCGTTCCTGAGCCCGATTGCGAGCTTGACGATCCAGGGTGCGTTTGCCGTCTACTACGCATTCGATCCCCTCTCGAGGCGGGTGGTTCGGGCCGCCAACCAGAAGGAGATGACCTCTTGACCAGTAACGAAGAGTTGGCAGCCGAGATCGCCGCGCTGAGTGCCCGGGTCCGGAGGAACGAAGACACGCTCGCGATCTACGAGCTCAAAGCCAGATACGCGGAGCTGGTGGACGAGCGGTACGTCCGAGGCTCGGTGGCACCCGGCGAGCGCCTGCAAGCCGTCTCGACGGAGATCGCGGCGTTGTTCACGGCTGATGCCGTCTGGAACGGAGGGCCCGGACTCGGCATTGCGACGGGTCGCGAGGCGATCGCCGACCAGATGCGCAGGACGACTCTTGTGTTTTCGCGGCACCTGTTCGTAAAGCCACGACTCCGGCTCGAGGGCGATCGCGCCTGGGGTCGATGGGACCTGCTCTGCCCGTGCAAGACGGCCGACGGTACGTCGTCGTGGATGTGCGGCTACGAAGACGACGAATATGCCCGATCCGAGGACGGACGCTGGCTCCATCGGAGCATGCGTCTCACGACCGTCTTCTACTCCCCGACGGATCTCGGATGGGGGACCATCTTCAGCTGATCGGGACCACTACGTCGAAGGTGACTCCGAATCGAGGAACTGGCGGAGCTTGACGACCATGTCCGCAGGTACGTCGCCGTGGTGATGAGGTGGATGGAAGACCTCGGTGCGGCCGTCCACGGTCACACGGTAGCGATCCTTGCTCTCCACGGTCACTTGACCCATGGCTTCGAGAAGAGCGAGAACCTGAGGCCATTTGAGGTTGGCAGGCAACGGGTGGCTCGAGAGATGCTCGAGGGTCCGGCGCTGCTCGTGATCGAGATGTCGTTCGCTCATTTACGGGTTCCTTTCTGCGGCCCACAACCTATTCCTCCCGGACGACCTCGTCGGGGGTTTTGTCCGGGCGAAGTCCCCGCCACGAAGGGTGCCGAAGGTGGCCGTCTGCGGTCCACTCCCCGTACTGGACCTCTCCCACAAGTTCGGGCTTTGCAAAATGAGCTTGCGCAGCCTGCGCCTTCGGCATGTGACCCGTGAACGGGCTCGTCGCCACCGCGAGCGCTTCGAGGGTCAGAAGAAGGTCGCGCCGCTCGGCAGCGTCGAAGCCGGTCCCGACCTTGCCCACGTAGACCAGGCCGTCCGCAGACGGAACTCCGATCAGTAGTGCGCCGAGGCTGCCGGCAAGAGAGCCGTTGCCGGTCGTCCAGCCACCGATCACAACCTCCTGTGTCCGGAAGTTCTTGATCTTGACCCAGTTCCCGTTGCGGCTCCCCGGAACGTAAGACGAGTTTCTCTTCTTGGCGACGATCCCCTCCAGGGCCCGGTCGCGGGCGGTTGCGAGGACGTCGGCGGTCGAGTTGTCGGTGAAGGAGGGAGGGGTCGCGAACGACTCCCCGTTGAGCTCCAAGGATTCGAGCAGCGCCCGCCGCTCGTCGTATGGACGGGCGAGGAGGGACCGACCCTCCAGATAGAGCAGGTCGAAAGCCAGGTAACTCGCAGCCACGTCGTGACTACGTCGCGTGACCTCCGCGCGAGAACCGACGTGAAGACGATGCTGGAGCAGTCCGAAGCTCGGACGCCCGTCTTGGTCGAAGGCCACGAGCTCTCCGTCGAGGATCGCCGAGCGAGAGCCGAGTGTCTCGCCCAAGGCCCGAAGCTCGGGAAACGCCGTAGTCATGTCCTTGTCGTTACGGCTCGTCGCGCGAACGCGCCCGCCGTCGACGAAGACTGTGGCACGCACCCCGTCCCATTTGAACTCGTACGCCCATCCGGGGCCCTCGGGCGGTTCGGCGGACAAGACGGCGAGCATGGGTGCGATCGAACGGGGCATGGGCTCGAAACCAACGGGTGGCGGGTCCATCCGGTGGATCATCCAGTTCTTGCCGCCCGTCGGGAACAGGACGTAACGGCCGCTCGCCTTCGAGCCGTGGAACACGACCATCACCTCTTTGTCCGCCCACTTCTCCAAGTCATAGCGTCCGTGGTCCCATATGCTCACTTTCCCGCCGCCGTACTCGCCTTTCGGGATGTCCCCCTCGAATTCGCCGTACTCGAGCGGATGGTCCTCGGTGTGGACGGCAAGATGGTTCGCGGCGGGGGAGTCGGGCAGCCCTTTCGGGAGTGCCCACGAGACGAAGACCCCGTCATGCTCCAAGCGCAGGTCCCAGTGAAGGGCGCGGGCGTGATGCTCTTGGATCACGAACCTGGGAGCAGACCCCTTGCTCCGCCTCTGCTTGCTGCTCACCCCTGTGGGCTCAGGGGTCTTCGAGGGGTCCCGCTTGGCGCGGTAGGTGCTCAGCTTGTCGCCCGGTTTCGCTGTGCCGCTCATGACGCACGCGAGTTTACGAGTCCCGACCCGCGCCTTGTCAGCCGTGCCGCCTGACGAGAGCAGAACCCACAGCCATCCAGGTCAGCGCGGCTTGACCGTGGTCGGTAGTGCCGCGAAGCCGCGGACATTGATCGAGTGAACGCGTTCAGAGCCGTCAGGGTCGATCTCGTAGTCCGCGACACGCGAAATGAGCTCTTCGAGCCCGACTCGAGCTTCGAGCCGGGCGAGAGCGGCACCCAGGCAGAAGTGGCGACCGCTGCCAAAGCTCACGAGCTTGGACGTATCCCGGTCCAGGTCGTAGACGTCCGGCCTGTCGAACACCCGTTCATCGCGATTCGCCGAGCCGAGCAGCAGTAAGACCCGGGCGCTGTCGGGGAGCACGGTGTCGTAGAACGCGACTTCGCCCGTGGTGACTCTCAACAGCATCTGGGTGGAAGTGTCGTACCGCAAGGTCTCCTCGACCCAGTCGGGCACGCGGCGGGGATCGTTCAGTACCTTGGAGCGCTCGTCGGGGAACCGCCAGGCCCAGTACCAGGCATTTGCCAGCAGTTTCGTCGTTGTCTCGTTGCCGGCGACCGTCATCAGGAACAGGAATGAGATGACCTCGTCGTCGGTGAGCTGGTCACCCTCGAGGTTCGCGTCGAGCAAAGCTGAAGTCAGATCCGTGGTGCGCGCGGCGCGCCGGCTCGTCACCATCTCGCCGAAGTAGCCGGCAAGGGTCATCGCTGCCTCGATCCCTTGCTGCGGGATGTCGAATACACCTTCGTCGCGGTGAACGAGCAGATCGGCGAGGCGCCTCAGCTCCGCACGGTCGGAACGACCGACACCCATCATGTCGGAGATCACATCCATCGGAAGACGTCCGGCGAAGTCGAGCACGAAGTCGAACGACCCGCGTTCGATGGAGGACTCGATGTGCTCCTGCGCGATCGACCTGACACCCTGTTCGAGCTCGGCCACCCGGCGAGGCGTGAACGCCTTCGATACGAGAGACCGCATACGGGTATGGCGAGGAGGGTCCATTGCGAGAAATGACATGGCCCGGTGGGCCTCGGGCCCGTATGCCGCAGGATCGAGAGACACGCCGAAGCGGTTGGAGAGTTGGCCGGGGTTGCGAAACGCTCCGAGGACGTCCTCGTGGCGGGAAAGCGCCCAGAAGTCGAGCTCGTCGTTGCGGTAAAGCGGAGCTTCGGCTCGCATGCGCGCATACGTGGGATAGGGATCTTCGTGGATCTCGTAGTTGTAAGGGCTGTATTCCAACGGTTCTGTGGTCGAGCTCAGCGCCGATGTCACGGCACTGCCGGCTCGAATTGCCTCGGCCGGGCCGCAACTCTCACGTCGCCGTCGCGTTCGCAGCGGGGATGTGCGGCGTGCCGTCGCGCATCGGCGGGAAGGGGAACGTTGCCGCCGTCGTACCTGCCGTGATCCGAGTTATGTCGGCCTCGGGAAGTGTCTCGGTGTCGTCGTCGATCACGACCTCCCACCGGCAGTGTGGGACTCGATCCGAAGGAACCCGAGGCGGCCGGTGGACCGCACGGATCCGTGCCTTCGGGTTCACGGCCTGAGCCGTGTAGTCGAACGTGCCGTCCTCGATGTGGTGGCACATCCCAGTGACCATCCGTTCGCCCCACGGCTCTGCATCCATCAGCGCTCCGCAGTGAGCCAGCTCGAAGTAGCCGTGGTTCTCGTCCACCACCTCGTAGTGGACGTCCATGTAGTGGTGCGGGAACCCGGGATCCAGCTGGAGGACTTTGAAGATCGCCGGGATGCCGTCGCCTTCGATGTTCATGATCTCCCGCAGCCGCTTTCCGTAGACGGGACTCGCCCCGCGCCACTCCTCGACGGCGAGCTCGTTCACGGCGTCGGCGCCATAGCGCATGCCGATCGCTGCGCACATGGAACGGTCGAGCAGGTGCACTATCAGAGCGAACTCACGCACCAACCGGACGAGCGCCTCCTTCGAAAGGTCCTCGTAGTGGAAGTCAGGATCGAAGGGCCCGGCATAGTCTTTGCGGTCGGTCATGAAATCAGACTACGGTCTGGACACCTGTCTGGCAAGGGACTTCATGACGCCAACAACCCCAGTTCTGGTCGACGATTCCGAGGGCGTCAGGACCGCGACTCTCAATCGGCCCGAGGCGCGAAACGCGTTCAATCGTGCCCTGTACGAGGCGGCCACTCAGGTGCTGCGCGATGCCATGGAGGACGACAGTGTCCTCGTAGTGGTGTTGACCGGATCCGGCACGGCCTTTTCGGCAGGCCAGGATCTGAAGGAGATGGTTGCGATCGCCTCCGGCAGTGCCGGCCCCGAGGCGGCAAGCGGTTTTCGCGGATTCATGGATGCACTGTGCGAGTTCGACAAGCCGCTGCTGGCCGCCGTGAACGGCGTCGGGGTGGGGCTCGGGTTCACGATGCTCGCCCACTGCGACATGGTGATCGTGTCGGACCAAGCCCGCCTGAGGGCTCCGTTCGCCGCTCTCGGGGTACCGGCCGAGGCAGCGAGCAGCTACCTCTTCCCGCAACGCATGGGCGCTCAGCGCGCCGCTGAGGTTCTCTTCACGGGCCGCTGGATCTCGGCCGACGAGGCTGTCGAAGCAGGCATTGCGCTACGGCGGGTGGCTCACACTGAGTTGATGGTCGAAACCATGACCCTTGCCAAGAACGTCGCCGCCGGC
This sequence comes from uncultured Acidimicrobiales bacterium, assembly GCA_963801315.1. Lineage (GTDB taxonomy): Bacteria > Actinomycetota > Acidimicrobiia > Acidimicrobiales > CAVXTF01 > CAVXTF01. The sequence continues at coordinate 551,934 of CAWDEI010000001.1, forward strand.
TCTCCGGACGCTCTGCGCTCGATCAAGAGGCTCATGCGTGCGTCACAGGCAGCCCTTGTCGCAGCGGCTCGGGACCGCGAGGACGCTGCATATGCCGAATTGCTCGGGTCGGTCGCCAACACCGCCGCCATGAGTCGATTCGAGTCGACGGGCAGGCTCTGAAGAGGAATTTCATTATCTTTGGTAGCTGGGCATCTGTTAATTTGAAGCCGTCCAAATGGAGTGCAAAACCCCGCGGTGTTGGTTCGGGTGGTCATCGGCGGTCGTTCGTCTCAACTCACCCTTGGTGTAGGAGCTGTGCATGAGCGTGATGACGACCGAAGCCCCCGCTGCTTCTGCTGGTGAGCGCGTGGCGCGGGCACCCGGGCCCGAAGGAGCTCCCCGTCACGGAGGTTGGCGACTCGGCGTCCCGTTCATCCTGGTCCACCTTTCTTGCCTCGCCGTCCTGATCGTCGGCTGGAGCCCCGTTGCCGTCGTGGTGTGCGTGCTGTCGTACCTGATTCGGATGTTCGGGATCACCGCCTTCTACCACCGTTGCTTCTCCCATCGGGCGTTCCGGGTGTCACGGCCGATGCAGCTGTTGGGCGCATGTCTGGGTGCATCGGCCGCCCAGCGCGGACCACTCTGGTGGGTGGCCCATCACCGGCGTCACCATCAGCGCACGGATCGCATCGGGGACCCGCATTCCCCGGTCGTCGACAGCCTCAGCCGGAGCCACGTGCTGTGGATGTTCGCTCCCGCGAACCGCTCCACCAACTCCGAGGTGGTGCCCGACCTCGCCGCCTACGCCGAGCTGAGGTTCCTCGACCGGTTCCACCATGTGGTTCCGGCGCTGTACGCAGCCGGGATGTTCGGGCTCGGAAGCATCCTGGATCTCGTCTGGCCGGGGCTTCACACCTCAGGCCTGCAGATGCTGGTGTTCGGGTTCTCGATCTCGACCGTGCTGCTGTATCACGCGACCTTCGCGGTGAACTCGCTCGGTCACACCGTCGGTTCGCGGAAGTTCGAGACAAAGGATGAGAGCCACAACAATTGGTGGCTCGCCCTGCTCACTCTCGGCGAGGGATGGCACAACAACCATCACCGTTTCCCGTACGCCGCCCGCGCGGGCCTGGCGGTGTGGGAGGCGGACATGACGTGGATGGCCCTTCGCGTGATGGCGAGACTCAGGCTGGTGCGCGACCTTCGACCGGTACCAAGTTTCCTGAAGCCGGGCTCTGCGCCGGCCGTCGCCGGGTACGGACCGGAAGGGGCCTGATCGGCAGGTTCATCGAAGGCCCGTCATCTGACCGGGCCGCCGAAGTTTTCTCCATGGGAGGTTCGGGATGGGAGTTCCAGAGGATGCCGAACGAGTCGTCCTTGACATGTGCGCGGATTTCGAGAAGCACGACGCGGAGGCTCTGCGGAAATACTTCACCGACGACGTCGTCTACCACAACATCCCGATGGACGCGGCTGTAGGCATCGACGACACGATCACGTTCATCACAGGCTTCTTGGCCATGTTCGACAGCCTGGTGATCGAGATGCGCCACCTGGCTGTGCGCGGGAACATCGTGCTGACAGAACGCCTCGACACCTTCAAGATGGGCGACAAGGTGGCCGATCTTCCCGTGATGGGGACGTTCGAGATCCGCGACGGCAAGATCAGTGGCTGGCGCGACTACTTCGACATGGCTCAGATAACGAAGATGCTGTCGGGGGAAGGGTAGCGAGCCGCCCTCATCCGCAGCTCGCGTGGTAGCCGGCCGTGCCCGGCTGGTAGGCCTGACCGGAGTTCGGGCTGACCATAAGGCACGATTCGTTCACAGCGACGAACTGGTTCGCGGGGATCTGCTTGAGCTGATCAACCTCGTCGTACGTCCATCTCGTGTCTGCGGTTCCCTGGAAGTACCAGTTGGATCCGTTGTCGGCGAGGATCAGGCCGTAGGTCTTCATCGTCGCGATGACCGTTTGGCACATTGCCGAGCATTCCGACGCGGGAAGGTCGAAACTCGAGGACAACCTGAACCGCGCTCCCATGGGAGGACAGTCGTCGTCGCCCTGACCGGCCTCGTGCCGGGCGGGCCAAACATAAGCCTGTTGAGTGCACTCGGCGGTGAAGCGGATCGCGTGGTCCATCGAACCCGACGCGACCTGGTCGTAGTTCACGAGCCCGGGAAGGATCGGAAGTCCCGCTGCGTCTGCTGACGTCCAACCTGCTGGTCGGAGCGCATTGGACGCCAGGCCCCAGATCGCACCCGACCCTGCGGTTGACCGACCCCCAGGCTCGTACTGCGTGTCCCATAGCTCATACAGAGTGCAGGTCGCAGGGTTGACCATGATGGCGTGACGGTCGGATCCGCCCTCTATCGGAGTCGAACCCGAAAGCGGATACGGTCCCGGGTCGCTCTCGGAGCCGTAGGTGAACGCTATGTGGACGAGGGGCTGAGCGGGGGACACGATCTGCCACGGGATCCCGTAAGGCTCTGAGCTGTTTCCCGAGGGGCCGTAATCGGGGTGAAGAAGAGTGGACGACGAGTCCATCGACGCGAGCCATCTCGCGCTGTCCGGATCGACCGGCAGGCCGGTTATCGGCGTATTCCAGACGTTGTCAGCAGGGAACGCCGGGCAATTCGTGCCCGCGATGTCGACCCCTGCCGTGCCTTGTGGAGCCGTCGTCGTGGTCGCAGCCGGTGCCTGTGTCGTAGACGTCGTCGCGGGTTCCCCTGTCGTTGCGGTTGCCACAGCCGTGGTCGTGGTTGCCACAGCCGTCGTCGTCGTGGCTGAGGTCGAGGTCGTGGCCCCACGTTTACGCACGCTGCCGGTCGGGGCCGTGGAGGTCACCGTCGACGCCGGTGCCGAGGTGGCAGAAGCTCGCGTGGCGGTGGACGGAGTCAATTGTCGAATTGCGCCAGATGTGCTGCAGCCGGCCAGGAGCATCATTCCCACAAGTCCGATCAGGGCTGCCTGGGCGCGAGATCGGGCGACCGGTGGCACAGCTTTGTTCATCGACTCAAACGATGAGTCCCTGGATGTGTTCCGTCCAACAACTGGACGTCAACTGGCCAACGGCGTGCGATCTGTTCCCAACCCGGTTGTCTTCCGACGATCAAGCCGCCGCAGAGCCGGGGTTTCTCAGGCGTCTCTCGTCATCATCCGCCAGGCCCCGATCACCGTCCATCCCACGAGCCACGCGACGATCACACAGACCGCCACAGTGGTCGACTCGGGCAACAGCAGGGATCTGCCCGGCGGGCCTCCGCCTCCTCCGCCGCCCCCTCCCAGTGCCACCGGCAGGCTGCCCGGTTCGATATGGGCCATGGCGAGCCCGACTATCCCTCGCTGGACGTTGATGAGATGGGGGATGACGTGGAACGCGAGAATCGGGGTCAGAACGAGCTCGAGCACGATCATCAAGATCACCGCGATGGTTCTTTGACCGAGCAATGATCCGAGCCCCAGGCCCACGATGAAACCGATGATCGCCTCGAGCTCGAGCCACAACCCCGACTTCACCATGAGAGAGTCCGACGGGTACAGGAATTGGGTGCTGTAGTCGGAATAGTTCTGTTGCGCGACCGTGATGGCGAAGGCTTTGATCTGCTCCGGCGTGGGACTTGCGGGGGTTCCGGACTGCGGGGGCCCTCCCTTGATGATCACCTGGCCGCCGCCGCCCTGACCGTTGGGGCAGGGCACGTTCGGCGGGGGGTTCGGCCCGTTGTAATTGAAGTTGCAGATGACCGCGTCCGGATTGGAGGCGGCCCAGCTCTCAAAGCCGCTCAGCGACAAGCCGGCGGGCATGTTCACCCCGTCGTAGTTGAGCACCGTTGGAGCTGCCGAGACGCACACGACGCAGACGATCGTGAAACCGATCGCCACCATGGACACGACGATGGCCAAGCCGGCGGGGATACGGGCCAGATATAGAGCCAAGCGGGACCGTCCGGTCACCACCAGGTGCCGGAACATCCCTTCGGTGAGATCGATCGATCCGGCCGTACAGCCCAACGCGGCTGCGACGATGAATCCGAAGATGTACATCACTCCGGCGACGGTCGCGGTGTAGATGTCGTAGCCGCCGGCAGGGCCGTAGGACTTCGGCGCGATTGCATGGGCGAGCAGCCGTACGACGAGGAAGATCGTCGGTATGCCGATGTTGACCACGATCAGGGCGATCATGAGCCCACGCCGCTTGCGAAGCTCCTTGAACCTCGTGGTGATCATCCCGAAGGTCGGTATCGGGGACCCCCGGTGGTCGCGCTTCGGGTTCGGGAGGATCGCGTCGGCCGGGGAAGGCGCGCTCACGTCGGACAGGGTTGTCATTCGGGGGCCCCCAATCGGCTTGTGACCTGCAGGAACCACTGTTCGAGCGAGGCCTGGATCGGCTGGAGGCGGTACAACGAAATGCCGGCCTCCACCAGGACGCGTCCAATCTCCGCCACGACATCTCGTGACGTTCCCGCAGGGAGCGTGATCCCGAGACCGAGCGGATCGACCTCGATCTGTCCTCCGATGTTGGTCGAAGCCAGCAGGTCACGCGCCTTGTCCGGCTGCGAGCATTCGACCTGGATGACGAGCGCCGTTCCGGCGAGCAGCTCGGAGATCGGACCCTGGCGGATGATCTTGCCCCGGTCGACGATCGCGACGGCGTCACAGGTGCGTTGGACCTCGTCGAGGAGGTGGGAGGACAGCACCACGGTGCGGCCCTCTGCCACCAAAGAGATGATCATGTCGCGCATCTCGTGCATGCCGGCAGGATCGAGCCCGTTCATCGGTTCGTCGAGTATCAGGAGTTGAGGGTCTCCGAGAAGACAAGCGGCGACCCCTAGGCGCTGACGCATGCCCATCGAGTACTTGGACACGCGGACATTGGCACGCTCGAGCATGCCGACCCGTTCGAGTGACGGCATGATCCGCCGGCGGGCGGTGTGCTCTCGGGCTTCGGCCAGCAGCTCGAGGTTCTCCTTACCGGTCAGGTGGCCATGGAACCTGGGCTCGTCGACGATGGCGCCGACCCGTGCGAGCGCCACATCGCGACGTGCGGGGACCGGGTAACCGAGTAGGGACATCGTCCCCGAGTCGGCGTGCGTCAGGCCGAGGAGAACCCGGATGAGGGTTGTCTTGCCGGCCCCGTTGGGCCCGAGGTATCCGAACGCGCATCCCCTCGGGACGAGGAGCTCGACTCCGTTCACGGCGACGTTCGCGCCGAACTTCTTGGTGAGGCCATGGGTCTCGACTGCCCAGTCGCTCCCGTTAGCCCGCTTGTCGGGGGCGTCCAGCACTGCTGCGGTGCTCATGAACTCGCCATCACCTTCCGTGCGTCCTGAACGCGACCGCACAAGTCTGAGTCAATGACCTCTCCGTTTCGTCTCATGTCCTCATCATCGGAATGCGCAGGCGCTCATTCGAGCGGCTGGAGTGCCATGGAAGCTGGTTCACGTCCTGAAAGCAGCCAGCCGACCGCAGCTGCGATCACGGGCATGCATATGAGAATGACGAGCAGGTTCTTGTAAGGAATGCTGCTGAGCGATGAGATCCCGTCGAGCGAATTTCGACTCGAGAAGGCGATCACTCCGAGGTAGCCGGCCGCCGTGCCCAGTACGGCGCCCAGCAATCCTAGAGCGCCAGCGGTTGCGGCAGTGATCATGCGTCGGGTTGAGCTGCCCGCGCCGGTAGCGGCGAGGGTCCTGAGGTCGCCTGCCGTCTCGCTCCGGATCAACCCGAGGGTCATGGCGAGGACGCCGAGAGCGAGCAGGATGCCGAACGCGGTCGCCCAGTTGAGAACCTCTGCGGACGTCGGCTGATCGGACTTGGTGTCGATCGTAAGGCCGGCCGCCGCGGCGGTCAGCCGCGCCGCTGTTATCTCGGAAGCCGTGAGGGGGTGCGCGGTCTGAATGAACCAACCGTCAACGGAAAGAGTTGTGTGCAGGCCGAGCGCCTGTACGGCATGTTCGGTGATCACGGTGTTCGGTGCATCGGTCCCCGACGGGAGGGCACTCACCTCCTGGATCTTCGGATTGGCGAGACACTCCGACTGAGGGCAAGGGAACGCGTTCTGCCCGCCGCCGACTGGAGGGCCGCTGGGGCCGCCGTAGTTCCCGTAGACGAGCTGCATGTCGGAGAACGAGTCGAGCCCGGGTCGCATGGTGAGGATGTCGGCATCGGGATCGATGTCCGATTCGTTCATCCCGAACGCCTGGAGCAACTGGGGTGTCGCCACGTACACGGTTCCGTTGAACTGGCGGCCGGCAGCGGCGTGCTGGAGCGTTGCGCTCGTCGTCTCGAGCTCGACGACGTCGTTGGATCCGAGCGCAGACGCGATTCCGTCGGCCTGCTCCTGAAGCGACTGCAGATCGCCGGGTGTCGCGGCACCGGTCGGACCCGCGCCCCCCTTACCGCCCGGGCCCACCACAATCGCGGGACCGTTCGCGTTCTCAGGAGTGTTGACGACGAGCTGGTTCGACGCCAGGTTGGGGCCGGCATAATCGAGGACGTTCCCGTACCGCGCTCCAGCGGCGACGCAGATGACCACGGCGATCAGGATTCCCAGACTGATGGCTGCGAGAGCAGAGCCCGAGCGGGCCCGATACCGGGCGAGGTCGCGAACTGCCAGACGCACTGCGATCGGGGCGCGGCGCGCAACGCGCGCGAGCGAGACGAGGGACAACGGAGACAGGAGGATCACAGCGACGATCAGAGCCACGAAGCCGAAGACGAGCTCCGGTCCGCCTCCACCTTGGTTGTTGCTGCCGGCGACAGACAGCAGGAAGAACGCGACCACGCCGATGATCACTCCGGGCAGCGCCGACCGGTGAACCTGTTTCGGCGGAGCGGGGCGACCTGAAAGGGCCGTCACGATCGGGATCTTCGTGACGGCTCGGGCGGGCCGCGATGAAGCGAAGAGCGTCGCGAGCACCGCCAGGACCATCGCGGGCACGATGACCGCCCAGGGCAACGCGAACAGGCCGATCAAATGGTGGGCGCTCGTCTCGAGACGTGGTCGGTAGGCGATCCAAGCCAAGAAGCCCAGTAAGGCTCCGATGAGCGCGCCGACGACTCCCACGACGACGCCGTTGGCTCGCACGACGAGCCGGATGTTCTGGTCTGTCGCGCCCAGAGAGCCGAGCATTCCGATGGACCGCATGCGGCGCTGTGCCAACACGGTGAACCCACCCACGCCGACCAATGCGATGAGGAGCATTCCGAGCGTGGCAAGGGTGAGCACGATGGTTTCGGGGTTGAGAGGATTGCCCGAAGCTACGGATGCAGGGGTCTGGAAATTCGAGCCGAGGGAAGACAAGGCCACACCCGGAGCGTCGAACAGAACGGTCACCTGATCCGGCTTTTTTACTTGACCGGGCGACACGAGAGCGAATTCGTCCAGGAGATTCCGGGGGTTCTCGACGGTGCCGACCACGAGACGGGCCACTCCACCGACCCGCCAGTTGTCGCCGATCCTCAGATCGAACGTCGACGCGACCTCGTTTGTCACGGTTACCTGCCCCGGTCCGGTCGGGTAGCTCCCTGAGAGCAACGAGAGCATCGGCTGACCGAACGGACCGTGGGGGTCCTGAGCCCTCAGGTCATAGGTATCGATCGACCCGGGTATCGCAATGGTCTCGTTCTCGATGACGTCGACGCGGCCGAAACGGTGCTGCAACTGCGCGATCTGAGCTCCGAGCTGCGGATCCGGCATCTGAAACGACCCGAGATCCTGCGCTGTTCCGAATGCCGCGTCGGCCGGAGTCGGCGTGTTCACTGCCACTGCAGACCCGACGACGGTGGCGCCGACCGCAACAGTGACAAGCGCGAGTATCAGGAGCTGTTGGCGCCATTCTCGGCGGAAGAGGCGCCATGCCCACCTGACGACGGCCCGACGGGCCGCAACACCTCCGTCACTGCCGCCGCCGATCTCGGTGCGTGGGCGTTCGAGGGTCGTTGTCACAGGTCCGAGCTTCGACTGAGAAGCGACTCGACGCCGACAGGCTGGCTCGTCTGGTCGACCATGTGACCGTCACGGATGAACACCACCCTGTCGGCCCACGAGGCCAGCTGCGCGTCGTGTGTCACGATGACCGCGGCGACCCCACGCCGACACGCTGCGAGGACGAGGCGCATCACTGCCTCGCCGTTCACCGAGTCGAGTGCTCCTGAGGGCTCGTCTGCGAGCAGCAGCCTTCGGTCGCCGACCACCGCCCTCGCGATCGCGACCCTCTGGCGCTCGCCTCCGGATAATTCGTCCGGGAAGTGCTCCGCTCGGTCCAAGAGGCCGAGCTCTTCGAGGGCCGCCATCCCCGATGAGCGCGCCTTGCGCGCTATGAGCCCGTCGAGCTCCAGGGGCAGTGAGACGTTCTCGACAGCGGTGAGTCCCGGAAGAAGGTTGAAGTCCTGGAAGACGTAGCCGATCGACCGGCGGCGCAGCCGGGCCTTGTCGTTCCGCGACATGGAGGACAGGGTCGCTCCGCCCACGCGGACCTCACCGCTCGTCGGGTCCTCGAGGCTCCCTGCGATGGTGAGCAAGGTCGATTTGCCCGATCCGCTCGGGCCCATGACGGCGACAAGCGCACCTGCGTCCACCGAGAGGTCGACGTTGCGGAGGGCGTGGACCTCGTTCGCACCCTGGTTGTAGACCTTCGAGACCGCCTTCATCTCGAGGAAGCTCATGGTCTCGCTCCGATCCGACGACGCATCCGCGGCAGTGCTGCAGGTACAGGAGCGAGCGGCTCGACCGAAGCACGCTTCAGTCGACCGTCGACGGTGTCGAGCCACCTGACGACGGCATCGAGGCGGTAGAGCTCAGCGTCGACCACCAGCGCGAAGTTGAGATCGAATCCGGTCTCGTCCTCCTTCATGCCGCGTCCACTGCTGCATCACCTCCACCACGTATCTGCGATGAAGCTGGATAACGTCTCGAATTTCGACGCCGGGCACCCGCAGCGCGACCAGGACCTTGATCACCAGCTCGTCGCGGGGCGGCATGCTCATGTCGGGAGGGGTCCGGAGCCATACCGCGAGCTCGTGCTCACCCTCCGAGGTGATGTGGAAACCCTTCTGGGGCCCCGGCTCGTCGGAGTCATCGGATTCGACGAGCCCGTCGCGCTCGAGCCGCTGCAACGTCGTGTACACCTGCCCGACGTTGAGCGGCCACACCTCTCCGGTCCTGGATTCGAACTCCTGCCGGAGCTGCAGACCGTACTTGGGGCCTTCACTCAGAAGAGCCAGCAAGGCATGACGAACACTCATCTGGCACCAACCATGAGTAGCATACTCAGTATTCTACTCAGAGGGAGCATCTTTGCAAGGTGCTCCACGAGGTCCGAGCGAGCCGTATGTGCGTTGGTCATGGGGGACCGCCTCCGATGATCCCAACCTACGGATCGGCCGCTCGTATGAACATCCGGCTAGGCGGTCTCTTCGGTGGGGGGCTACCCCCAGTTGCAGGTCTCCTACTTCGCGATTGCAACCTCGACGACCTTGACGATGACGAGAGCGAACACGAAGAGGAGATAGACGCGAAGCGTCAACATCCCGATCTTGCGTTGCCTCGACATCACGGGCCGCTCAAGCAGTGCAAGGGGTGGCATCCGCCAGTTGGCCCGTCGAGCCAACCGGTTGCCGCTTTCCAGCGCCGCCGCCCGTTCCGTTGCCATCGCCGCCGCCCGGTTCTTCCGCGACTGCAAGATGAGGTAAGCACCCACGACGAGCCCGACGCCGACCCCCACAGCGACGATGAGTTCGATGTCGGGCCCCGAGAGGTGCGGGAACAGAACGGCAGCGGTCAGGATGACAGACAGCAGCACGAGCACGCCGATGATTATCGAGGCGATGATGTTCGTTCTCGTGGAGTTCGCCCAAGGTCCCAGAACCTCGCGGTCGTTGCAGAGCAACAGGAGGAAGACCGTCGCACTGGGGAGAAGGACGCCGGCGAGGGTCTGCACCCCTTCGGTGACCGTTCCAAGGGGTACGCCCGGCGCGAGCACGAGCGCTCCCGAGACGACCATGAGACCTACGAAGACAGCGTAGAAACCCTTTGCCCGCCGGATCGAGCGGTGAAGCGAGTGCTTTATGCCCAGCACGTCGGCAGTCGCGTAGGCGGTCGAGAGCCCGATCGCAGAGGCACCGATGAGGCTCGCGTCGAACAGGATGATCGCGAACAGGACGCCTGCCGCACGCGACACGTACTTTCCGAAGCCTGCCGCGACTTGACGCGCGTCGACGAATTGCCCGAAGAGCGGTGTATGCGCGAACGCGGCCGCGGACGACGCCATCAGAGCCCCGGCTCCGATGATCACGACGACGATGCCGAGGATCAGGTCGACGCGTTCGTAGTTCACGAAACGGGTCGTGATCCGCTTGTCGATCACATAGGACTGCTGGAAGAAAAGCTGCCATGGAGCAACGGTCGTCCCGACCAGCGCAATGATGAGCAACATCACGTTCGACAGCTGCGAGGGACCGCCCGGAAGGTTCACGAGGAAGAAATTGTCCGCGACCTGCCCGGCCGGCGGATGCACGATGACATAGAGCGGGATCACAACTAGCGATCCGATACAGAGCAACAGCGCCGTCCGTTCGAATCGCCGGAGACTTCCGGTGCTCGCGGCCGCGATGATCACGACTCCGGCGATGATCACTGCGGGCACCTTCGACACGCCGAGGTAACCAGCGGCAAGGGAGACACCTATGAATTCCGTGACGATCGTGAGGGCATTGAGGACGAATAGGTCGATAACGCTGAACGCGCCCCAGAACTTGCCGAAGCGCTCGAAGATCAAACGCGCGTGGCCGACCCCGGTGACCGCCCCCAGGCGCAGCACCATCTCCTGGGCGACGTAGAGAACCGGGATGAGCAGTAGCAGCACCCAGAGCAAGTGGATGCCGAAGTTCTGGCCGGCTTGGGCGTAGGTGGCCACACCGCCGGCGTCGTTGTCTCCGACCATGACGATGAGGCCGGGACCGACTATCGCGAGGAGGGTGAGCAGCTTGGCCCTCGACGACCGCCGCGCTCCCGTGTCGCCTAAGGCGATCGTCCCGAATGCGCCTTCGATGTCGCCGACGTGCTCCTCGTCGAGAACTGCGCCGACATTCCGCGACGCGTCGACGCTCGGCCCTGCAGGCGTCACAGGAGGCGTTCCGCGTCGTTGAGACATTTGTGGATCCTTGCGGAAGGGGTCGCGCGTTCGGGCAGGATCTCGCTCCATCGGTGGAGCGGACGGGACAGGACCTCGGTCGTTCTGGTCGCCCTGCCGAGCGGAAACTACGAAAGCTGTTCGAGAACGACCGTGGATGGTCGCTCCCGTTGCTCAGCTTGTCGGTCCCTGCGGAGGGCGCCGGGTACTAGGGGGTTCCGATTCCACCGGCCCACCTCCTTTGATCGAAGCATCCTGAGTTTCGGCTCAGGCGAGGTCCACCCTCCAAAGTGCCGGCGACCTCAAGCGAATGCTGCAGTCTCGCGCCAAACCTCGCCCGCGACCAGCGGATGTCAGAGTCCCGTCACGAGGCGGGTGATCCGGTCTCTGATGCCGGTCGGGATCAGAGGTTCGGCGACCGCGATCACCCGGGCATCGGGGCCGACGAGGTAGCGGGCCCGTGGGGCGCGCACGGTGAGGGCTTTGCCGATTGCCCTCGCGCCGCGTTCGGGTTCCCCCATGAGGCCCATGAACATGTTCAACAGCGTGCGACTCCGTTCGTAACCGGCCTGGTAGCTCGATCCATCCCGGCGGGCGATGTCGTCTTCGAGGCCCTTCCAGATGTCGGTCTTGAATCCCCCCGGCTCGATCAACACCACCTTGATGCCGTCTCGGGCGACCTCGAGACGCAGGGCGTCGGAAGCGGCTTCTAGGGCGTGCTTGCACGCCTGGTACCACCCGCTGAACGGAGTCGTGGTCAGCCCGTAGATCGAGGAGACGTTGACGATTCGGCCACCGCCTGCGGAGCGCATGTGGGGCAACGCCAAGCGAGCTAGTCGCATGGGTGCAACCACCATCGTCTCGAGTTGATCGCCGCGTCCTGATCGGTCGTGTCTTCGATCGCTCCCATCCCGGAATATCCGGCGTTGTTGACGATTCCCCAGGGACGAAGGTCCTCGATGACCGCAGCGCAGCGTTCCGCGTCCGTCACGTCCAGCAGCACCGTGTGCACCGAGGTCCCGGCTCTTGCGGCGGCCTCCAAGACCGCTTTCGCTTTGGCTTTCGAGCGAACCGAGCCCACCGATCGGAACCCGAGCTTGCCCAGGTGCACGACGGAGGCGAGGCCGATTCCCGAGTTGGCTCCCGTGGTGAGCACAGTCCGTTCCTGCCGGACGACCATGCGTCGACCCTAGTCATCGAGGCCCTGGTCATCGAGGCCCTGGTCATCGAGGCCCTGGTCATCGAGGCGCGGCGGGGATGTCGTTCGGCAAGGGCAACGTCTAACGTGGGAACCGACCTCGATGACGACCGGCGATGACGGGGGCCCCCATGACCGAGAAAGACTTGAATCGCCCGTGAAGACCGGCCGGAAGCTCCAGCTCGGAAGCCTTCTCGGTGGCGCGCTCGCGCTTCGCGGGTGTGCTCGCCGTGGCGCAGCCCGCCACGGCGGAGCACCTCGACGCAGATGCCGTCGCCGCCGTGCCGCACGGCGTCGTGGTCTCCAACTGGCCCACGTATCACGCCGACCCGATCGCGAACGGCGATGCACCCCCCGGGCTCGACTTCTCTTCGCTCACCCGAGCCTGGACCTCGCCCGGGCTGAACGGCGAGATATACGGCGAGCCGCTGGTAGAAGAAGGAAGGGTCATCGTCGCTACCGAGAGCGACACCGTTTACACGCTGAACGCCCAGAGCGGCGGGGTGCTTTGGGCTCACCACGTCGGCACACCGGTGCCGGCCTCGCACCTGCCCTGCGGCGACATCTCGCCGGTCGTCGGCATCACTTCGACACCGGTAGTGGACCCGTCACGGGGCGAGGTGTTCGTCGTGGCCGACGAAGCTGCAGGTGCCGGTGCGGTACACCGCTTGGTCGGGCTCTCTCTGTCCTCCGGTGCGGTAGAGCTGAACCAGGCCATCGATCCCCCTGGCTCCCAGCCGCTCGACCAGCTTCAGCGGCCGGGTCTCGCCCTCGACGACGGAGACGTGATCGTCGGCTTCGGGGGCAACGACGGCGATTGCGCCTACTACCACGGGTGGGTTGCCTCGGTGCCGGAGGGGGGAGGGAAGTCCCACTACTTCGAGGTCGACTCGGCGAGTGGTGACGATCAGGGTGCGGTATGGATGGGCGGCGCGTCGCCGGATGTGGACGCCCACGGCAACGTGTGGGTCTCGGCAGGCAATGGGTCGGTCCACAACTCCGCCTTGCCTTACGACGACAGCGACTCGGTGCTCGAGCTCAGCTCGACGATGCATCTCGAGCAGTACTTCGCACCGTCGACCTGGGCGTCGGACAACGGCTCCGACCTCGACCTCGGGTCCTCGTCGCCAGCTCTTCTGACAGACGGCCTGGCCGTGCAGATCGGAAAGTCCGGGATCGCCTATCTCCTGCGCCAGTCTCACCTCGGGGGAATCGGCGGTCAGATCGCAAAAGCAAGCGTGTGCTCGGGCGTAACGGACGGCGGTGACGCAACGAGCGGAGGGATCGTATTCGCTCCTTGCAGCGCGGGTGTCATGGCACTGGCGGTAGACGCCTCACCGCCGTCGCTTCACGTCGAATGGACCTTCGGAAGATCCAACGGGCCGCCGATCATCGCGGGCGGGCTCGTATGGACCGAGTCCGAATCGGGCGAGCTTTTCGGCCTCGATCCGTCGAACGGAAAATTGGAGGTGCAGCTTGCCGGGGCGGGCTCTGTGGCTAACCACTTCCCGACTCCGAGCGCGGCCGACGGGCTGCTGCTCGCCCCATCGACGGACCAGGTGATCGCCTACCGCGGCCCGGAGGGTCTGCCGCCCGGCCCGACGACGGGCACCCAGCATGGATATCGCCTTGTGGCGTCAGACGGTGGGATCTTCGACTTCGGCGGAGCATCGTACAAGGGTTCGATGGGCGGCCGGCACCTGAACGAGCCGATCGTCGGCATGGCGGCCACTGCAGACGGGGGCGGTTACTGGCTCGTCGCTTCGGACGGCGGCATATTCTCCTTCGGCGACGCGCATTACAAAGGTTCGATGGGCGGCCGGCACCTGAACGAGCCGATCGTCGGCATGGCGGCCACTGCAGACGGGGGCGGTTACTGGCTCGTCGCTTCGGACGGCGGCATATTCTCCTTCGGCGACGCGCATTACAAAGGTTCGATGGGCGGCCGGCACCTGAACGAGCCGATCGTCGGCATGGCGGCCACTGCAGACGGGGGCGGTTACTGGCTCGTCGCTTCGGACGGCGGCATATTCTCCTTCGGCGACGCGCACTACGAGGGGTCGATGGGCGGACGGCATCTCGACGCGCCAGTCGTGGGCATCGCCTCCGACCCCAAGTCGCACGGCTATTGGCTGGTAGGTGCAGACTCGGGCGTGTTCGCCTTCGACGCCCCTTACGCCGGGTCCTTGACCGGTCTCGCTCCCAATTCGCACATCGTCGGCATCGCTGCGACACCGACGGGCCTCGGGTACTGGCTTGCGGCCGACAATGGGGGCGTTTTCGCGTTCGGCGATGCCTCCTACGACGGGTCCATGGGCTCTGTGAGACTCGTCGCGCCGATCGTGGCCGTGTCGCATCTCGTGCCCTAGGTCCTTTTCGACGCCCGGTCGTCTTCAAGCGCGCAACCGCGCCTGGAAGCGTTTAGCCAGCGCGGAGCGAGGTTGAGGTTGCGGCCGCCATTGCCCGCCGGGTGTCCTTGCGACCGTCGCGCATGAATTTTCCCCATTCCCGGGTGCTCAGGAATTGCCGATAGAACCCGACCCCGCGCACCTTCTCGTAGGGCACCGGCTCGATCATGATCACCTTCATCTGCTGCTCGAGGCGGCAGAGGTTGACTCGCGCAAGCTCGACTTGCTGGCAGGTGCGGACCTGGCTCGCTGCATACAAGATGCTGCCTGGTCGGTTCTGCCAACCACTGGCATCCTCACCCGCGAAGCGAGGCGGGTAGAAGCCGTTGATCGCCAAGGCGACATCACAGGGAGGCTCGATGTCGAGCACCGGACGAACCGGGAAGATGTCCACGATGCCACCGTCGCACCAATAGCCGCCGTCGAGCTCGACGGGCTCGATGAACAGGGGGAGGGCTATCGACATGTGGACCGCTCGCGCCACCGGCAAATCGGGGTAGGTGCGGGGCCCGAGGTAGTCCACCCTGTTCTCATCGATGTTCCAGATCGGCGAATATGCGGGAATCGGCAGGTCTCCGAGGCACATGTCACCGAGAAGGCGCCGGTAGGTCTTCTCGATTCGTTCCCCCTTCACGATGCCGGCGAAACCCCGCGCTCGATTTGGTACGACGGAGGCCAGCAGGCGCCAGTCGATGTCCACGTAGTCCTCAGGCTTCAGGCCGAGAGTGAAGGCGGCGACCTCGTCTGCGGGGATGCCGGCTGCGATCGGGAACCCGAAGATCGACGATCCGGAGCACAGCGATATGACTGACGGGCGCACGTTCGCCTCTTCGAGCGCCCTAGCCGCTCCGACGACCGACGCCAGGGCACCGCTTCCTCCGGTCGCGAGCAGCGCCAGGCGGCTCTCCTTCAGCGCCCGCACGGGACGGGGGTTGAACGATGGGAAGGGATCTGGATCTACGGCCGGTGTCCGTTCGAAAGGAAGAGTGACCAGCGCTCGACGCGCATCTCCGAGCAGGCCCGCGTCATCGCGCACACCGTCTACGAACTCACGTGTTCTGGTGATGAGATTGAAGTACTGACGTAACCGGAACACGTCGACCACGCTGTCAAGCATTGAGCCAGTGTGAGTCCCGGCGGGTCGTCGGTCCAGAGGCTTTCGGACACAATCTCGAGACAACGCCGACTTCGAAGACGATTGTGACTTTGGACTCTGCCGTGCACGCCGGAACGGAACAAAGCTGGCTGTCAGGACGTCGTGATCCACGAACAGAGCCGGGGACGGACAGATGGATGTCTTCATGCGAGACAGCGATGCCTTCTCCTGGTACCTCGAGAGGGATCCCAACCTGAGGGCGACCGTCGTCGCCGTCGCCTGGCTCGACCGAAGCCCCGACTGGGCCCTGCTGTGCGCCAAGGTGGAGGAGGCGACCCGCCTCGTACCCCTGTTCCGCAAGAGAGTGATGGAGCCGCCAGGTCGCCTCGCTACACCTCGGTGGACGGTCGACGGCGACTTCGACCTGAGCTGGCATCTCCGCCGCGTCGACGCTCCGGCTCCGCACACTACACAGACCGTCATCGAGCTTGCTCGCCACGAGGCGATGAGCGCGTTCGACCGTTCGCGGCCGCTTTGGGAGTTCACCCTTGTCGAGGGCGTGGAAGGTGACCGAGCCGCTCTAATAATGAAGCTCCATCACTCGCTAACAGACGGAGTCGGAGGCATACGGCTCGCACTGTTGCTCTTCGACACAGAGCGCGGCGCACCGGAATTCACTAATCGGGCCGAGGTACCGGTGAGTGAACAACTCGACGTTCCCGGGCTCATCCGAGAGAGCATCGCTTGGGACTGGGGGCGGACGGTCGGTTTCATCGCCGACAGATTCCGCTCGGCGTTGCCGTCCGCTTTGCACACGGCAAGCCATCCATTGGAAAGCTTCAAAGATGCCGTGGAGACCTCGCGCTCGGTGTACCGAACCGTCGCACCGGTGTCGCAGACGCTCTCGCCGATCATGCAGGGCCGGGGCCTCGGAAGGTGCCTCGAGATGATCGAGGTACAGCTCGAAGACCTCAAACGGGCAGCAACCGCAGCCGGAGGGTCCGTCAACGACGGGTTCATGGCGTCGGTGACGGCGGGCCTCCGCCGCTACCACGAATGCAATGGTGCGCCTGTCGACGCGCTGAGGGTGACGCTGCCGATAAGCATCCGGGGAGAGGACGACCCGATGGGCGGCAACCGAATAACGCTCGTTCGCTTCGCCGTCCCGGTGTCCGACCCGGACGCAGCCCGGCGCATTGCCGAGATCCATCGACTGTGCAGCGGTGCGCGAGCAGAGCGGTCTCTGGCATTCACGAACGCAATCGCGGGAACCCTCAATCTGATGCCGGCGGGAGTCGTCGGCAGCATGCTGAAGCACGTCGACTTCTTGGCCAGCGACGTTCCCGGGTTCGCGTTCCCGGTCTATCTGGGAGGAGCGCTGTTGGAGAGGTACGTCGCGTTCGGGCCCACGATCGGCTCATCGGTGAACCTGACCCTGCTTTCTTACAACGGCAAGTGCTGCGTCGGGATCACCCTGGATACCTCGGCAGTTCCCGACCGTGAATTGTTCGCAGAGTGCATGCGCGAAGGGTTCGAGGAGGTTCTTGCGCTGGGCGGCGATCACGAGCCGGCGCTACTGCCTCTGAGCGACCGGGCCTTCGTCGGCTGATCGGGTGGTGCTGAATCCGGCCGCTGTCAACGAGTCTCCGAGGAACGACTCCACTTGTCGAGACCACAGATAGCCGACGTGATTCCCCGGGTACCAGCTGATCGTCGGCCTGTCCCAGTGCTCCCACAGCATCATTGCCTGCTTCGTGCCCGCCATTCGATCGCCATAGCCCGCGAACAGGTACCGGCGGTCGCGCGGGATCTTCGGTTCGAAGCTCATCGGGGAGACGACGCGGCATACGTCTTCGGCGGCACCTCCCAGGATGTTGTGCTCGATGGATCGGGCCCGGATGTGAACCGGGCTGTGGGCCTGGAAGAGCGACGGGAAGTCCACGACCGGGATTCCTGCCACGGCGACGTCGAGTCCCTGCTCGATTCCTGACAGGAGAGCGACCACGTAGGCCCCTAGAGAGACGCCGTACAAGCCGATCGTCGTCGCGCCCTGATCACTGATCCACGACAGCAGGCGCCTGATGTCCCAAACCGCCTGCGTCAGGCCGTGAACAGTGTTCATCATGTCGAACGAAAGAAACGGCTCGCCGCTAACGAAGGTGACCTTGCGGGGCCCGTGCAACGGCAGAACCGGCAGAGCGACGTTCAGCCCGAGCTCGCGGTGGAGCCTCGAGGTCTGTAGGCCGACGAAGTCCATGAAGGGGTAACCCATGGAGAAGCCGTGGACGCACACGACCCATGGCCGCGCTTCGCCGCGGTGACGGACGACGGTTGCCGTCGCGATGCGGTTGGGCTCGTAGGCCATCCACCGCTCTCCACCGGGTTCGCCCGCTCGCGGCACGAAACCACTTTCGTACGCGATCCGTTCGTATCCCAAGCCGAGTGCCCATCCTCGGCTGGCCTTCACGTCGGTTGGAGCAAGTGGTGGGGGAGTCCGGTGATAAGAGTCCGGCCGGGCGAGCCAACCACGGCGGGAGAACATACGCCGGGCGTCTGCGAGCTCGGCGCTCACTCGAGCGAAGTCCGCCCGCCTGGGAAACCGGCTGGGTGCCATGGCCATCGCGAGCAAGGCCTCGTCCATAGCGACGCCGGCCGCCAGGCCCAAGGTCAGACTTGGGGCCGGCAAACCGTCTGACACCTCGCCGGTTGCCGCTGTCGTTCTCATGAATCGTGCTGTGCGTGGAACGGCGAGTGTGGCCCGGGCGAGGGCCCGCCTACCCAGGAACTTCCATACGGCAAGATAGGAGGCGAGGACACGCTCGACGAGAGACGGCGATCCCTTTGGTGGAGCTTCGGGCCGAGGTCCCGAACTACCCGCGGACTCCCCGGGTGCCTCTGCGCCGCCCAGGGGATATCCCATTGGCTCCTCCGCCGAGTGCCGACGTCGGAGAAATCCGGCTCATCGCACTCTCCCGAGTCATACTACGCGAGCCTCCATTGTTCATACGTGGGGCGTCAACGACCCCAGGTGGAGATCGCCGCTCTGCGTGTAGGTCACGTTGCCGATCGGCGAACGGCTCACCAGCCGGATGACCTGCTCGAAGCGCAGGAGCATGCCGGTCTTCTCGGCGAGCCAGATGTCATAGCTCTCCGAACCGGTCTGTGCGCCGGAATCAGAGCGCTCTTGCCGGAAGTGAACGGCCGGAACCGGCTGGCCGCCGATGGTCAGGGTCGCCTCACCGAGATATGTGTACGGTCCCTCGCTCAGGGTCTTTCCCTTCACCGAGGTGCTCGTCCCGGTGCAGTCCGAACGAGTCGAGATGCCTGTGACGCGGTGCGCCGGTAGCCACATCGTCCCCGCGACGCAGGTGAAGGTGCTCGTGGTGCTGACGTCAGCCGGACCGATCGAAAACAGCTGCCAGGTCGTTCCGCCCGTCTCCCATGCGTCGGCGCCGTTAGTGCAGACGTCGAAGGTCTGCCAGTGGTGCGTGCTGTAATCGAGGCGGAGCACCCAGCAAGACGGACCCTGCATGGTGACCGTGCCCGGGATGGTCGGCCCCTCGGACTGGGAGAGTGGTGGGAACGACACCCGCTCCGTGCCCGAACCGACGTAGTCGTAGACGCCTTCCGCAGGCCGGCGTGCGCCCGGGGCGTCGCCACCGGGGTGCAGACGTGCCTCGGCCTGGCGCAGTGTCACCTGCGTGGCCCGGTTCGTCGTTGCCCAGATCACCACACCTCCGATGGCGATGACGGCTACAAGTGCAAGGATTACCCACGGCCACCGGCGACGCCTCCGCGCTGCACGTTGGGTCATCTGTCAACGGTAAGTGGCGCTCCCGGCGGCTACACGGGCCTTTCGACCACAATTTCGAGGGTCCAATGGCCCTTTTTCCATCAGGCATCCGCGTTGACCCAACGAGCGTCCGGTGTGGCCAGTAATCGTGAGGTCGCCGAGACCACTCCCACGATGACAGCGGCGATCAGCAGGGGGTAATAGATGCGGGAGTGAACCACGAATGTTGCTCCGACCACGGCGCCAGCAAGCATCGCCGCCGCCGACAACAATCGGCGACCTGATTTGGATCCGGGCCCACCGGCACGAGAGCTGTCTGCTGCCACTCCGGTGATCGTCAGGGTGAGCACTGTGGTCGTCAGATCCGGCACCGCCAGTTTGCGCGCCGCAGCGTTCTGGATGCCCATCGCGACTGCCAGAACGGCGATGAGGCTGTAACGGTAACCGGCTCCCAATGAGCTCCCACTGGCTGCGGCCAGCACGACCGAAGCTGAGATGAGCACTGCTTGCAAGGTCGTGGCATGGCCCAGCAGCCGGTCCCGTCGACGATCCGACCGCGACCCGATGACGCCTCCGACAAAGGCGCCAAGACCGAAAGACCCGATGGCGAGGATCGACGCCGAAATCGAGAACCCGGGAGCGCCCACCAGGGCGAATCCCAACAGCACGACGTTTCCCGTCATGTTGGCGACGAAGACGTGTCCGAGGACGAGATAGCTGACCGCGTCGACGAGGCCAGTGACGATCGTCATCGCGATCAGCATCGGGGGAAGAGGACCGTGCCTGTCGTTGCGGTCCGGGACCAGAGTCTGGTGAACCTCGTCGAGGAATTTGCTCATGCGGGCGCTCCTCTGGATACGAGCCCTGGATCACAGGGCTAATTCTCCGGGTGCCACCTGGCCGGAGGGTCCTCTCCGACTCTTCCGTCCACCGCCTCGCGCAGGAGATCAGCGTGGCCGGTGTGGCGGCCGTACTCTTCGATCAGGTCGCACAGCAAGCGCCGCAGGCTTGCACGTCGACCGTCAGGGGCGCCCATGTGAATCAGCTGGTCTGGGCCGCCCCCGGCCAGGGCCGCGGCGAGCCGGGCGCGTGAGCGTGCGACGGCACCGTCCCACAGTGCGTAGAGCTGCTCCGGTGTGTCGCGGGCGGCGGAGGAGAATTCCGGGTCGTCCTCCCCGCCCCAGGCGGTGCTGTCCCAAGGGGCGCCCATCGGCTCCCCGGTCAGCTTGAGGGTGAAAATCTCGTCCTCGACCCTCGCCAGGTGCTTGAGCAGGCCGCCCAGTGTCAGCGCCGACGGGCCGATGCGGGCCTGCAGCCCGGCGGAGTCGAGTCCATCGGCCTTCCAGCGGAACGTGGTGCGCAGGCGGTCGAGGGCTCCTGCGAGGTGCTCGGCTTCAGTGCCGGCAAGAGGTGGTTCCCATGGGAAGTCGCTGTCGCTCATGGCCTCACCCTACGGCGCTGCTTACGGCATTCGACGTGCTGTCGTCTGGTGTTACTCGGAGTCTGTGTTGACGATCAGCAAGCTGCAGGGGCAGTGATGCGACACCTTGTTCGGGACGCTTCCGAGCACGAACCGCTTGACTCCGGTCATGCCGCGGTTACCGATGACGAGGAGGTCGGCATCGACTCCCTCGGCCACTTTGGTGAGCATGTCTGCCGGTTCGCCTTCGACATTGTGGATCTGGGTGGATACGCCTTCGTGCTCGGCGTCGGCGGCCACTAAGGCACAGATTCGGTTGCCGTGGTCGCGCATCTCTTCCTTTGCAGCGGCGATCACACCTGGGTCCGCATACTCGATGCCCAATGTTGTTGTGGACGTAGAGCGAACGACATGGACGACGTGAAGCGTCGCCCCGGCAGCTTTTGCAATATCAACGGCCGCTTTGACCGCCACGCTGGCCCGCCCCGAGCCATCTGTGCCAACCACGATGACCTTGTACATGGTGAATCTCCAAGTCCAAATCGAGGATCGATTACAGGACGACCGCCGTCGTCAGCGGTTTGTCTCCTACGTCAGTTGCGCTCCGTGTCGACGATGAGAAGGTTGCAAGGGCAGCGATGGGAGACCTTGTTGGGGACGCTTCCGAGCATCAGCCGCTTCACTCCGCTCATCCCGAGGTTCCCGATCACGAGCAAGTCGGCACTGACAGCCTGAGCGACACCAAGGAGCGCGTCCGCTACATCCCCGGTGGGATTGTGCACCTCGGCGGAGACACCTTGTTGTTCCGCCTCGGCAATGACCTGGGCATTGGTGCGTTCAGCTTGCTGGCGCAATTCGTCCGTCTCGATCTGCCCGCCTCTGGTGTCGGAGAACCCAGCTCCGACAGCAGGGTGGACCACCTGGACGGCGTGCAATTTACCCCCGGTCATCTTTGCCAACTCAAGGGCTTCTCTGACGGCAACCATTGCCCGATCGGACCCATCGGTGCCAACGACGATCACCTTGTACATGGCGCTCCCCATCCCCCTAAGTGCATCGGCATCGCTGCGTGCGACGACCCGCAACCTACCTTTGCCGCTCGCACCGAGCAACAGGCGAAGTGCTGTCAAGGATATTCGTCATGCATCGAAGCCCTTTGCCGTCGCCCCGGCGATACCCGATGTGTTCAGGGTGTGATCGTGATCCCGCCGGGAGCGTTCGCTTGAACATCGGGGACGATCTCCACCCAGGTCCTTCCTGGGGCGAGGTCCACTTCCTTTCCGGATGCATCGGTGAAGGTCGGTCCGTCGAGCACGTCACTCTCGTGCCATGTCACCTTGGCAGAGGTGCCGTTACGAAGCACGTATCCGGGCCCGCTTCCGAGCAGGTCGCTCTCGATGTCGCCACTGCCTCCCTCGCTCTCGGCGTAAGGGCCGATCTGGTAGTGGACGATCTCGACGACGATGTTCGTCGTCGAGACTTGCTGGCCTGTCAGCGCGTCGACGTCGGGAGTACCTGCATAGGTGTGGAGCCAAGTTCCTGTGCGGGCGTCCCAATCCCACACGACATCGGTGCCGAACGAGAAATTGATCCCGATCGATGAGGCGGGTTTGGCGTCCTTCGACGTCGCACCGCCAAAAGCGAAGATAGGAGACGGGGCCGTCGTCTCGTTCTTGAATAGCGCATATAGCCCGGCCGTGCTCGTGTAGAGGTTGTCCGGCGGCACCCGAGAAGTGATGCGGACGCCCGCAGCGTCCGCGGGCGACTCGAGCAGGTTCGCGCCCGAGAGCCACGCGTTGTCGGACGCCACGGCGTCGAGATTCGGGTTGATTCCTCCCGCGAATGCGAGGATCGACTTCCCGAACTCCGGGGCGATCATGTGATAGTCGACCCACCGCACCGACCGGGTCGGACCGATCGAGCTCGCGTCGCTGCACTGGTAGACGGCGACATAACGCATGATGAAGCCCTCGGCCGGTGTGTCGTAGACGATGTCCGCTTCGTTGAGACCGCTCTGGGGCCGTGCCCCCTCCGGCTCGTTACCGACCTTCACGAGCAATGCCGGCCTGCGAGGCACCTTTCCTCCCGGAGCCGGGAGGTCGGTGAGCGGACACCGGTTCGAAGCGACCGGAGGGACCGATGTGACCCGAGGTGCCACCGAGCGCTTCGGCGATTGGCTGGAATTCACGACCAACACCGTGACGATCGCTCCGATCAGGACTACGAGAGCAGCGACCAACACCAATATGCGCTTCCGATTCCACTGCAAGTGAGAGCGCGAAGCATGGTGGGGACGAATCTCGGGTTGTCTCCCAGGTTCGGGCATTTCGACAAGGTACCGGGCGGTTGCCAGGCGATGGTGGCATCCGGGAGGGATGCTGCGACTGCCAGGGCAGCGCCTGGCACCTGGTTCCCCTTCACGACGAGGTGGGCACCTGCTCGTCCCACTCTGTGCAGCTGAAGACCCGCGCTTCGTGAGTGGTCAAAAGGCCCTACTCATGTTGGTCGCGCCTTGTAAGAGTGATCTGTAGACGAACTAATTGACCATGAGAGGAATCGACATGACTACTACCCCGACCAAGGAGGATCGCACCCGTCTGGTCGACTCGATCGAACGCGTCGAGCGCGATTCGCTCGAAGCCGTGCGGAGGTTCCTTGACTCCGTTGACAGCGTGTTTCCTCGTTCCGTCGCCGACAACGGCCCACGTCGCAAGATAATCGATTCAGCCTTCAAGATGACCGAGGATCTGGTTGGTGCTGCAAACGGTCTCGCCCGGAACATTCTCGATTCGACGGGGAAGGCGTTGGCCGAGCGCGACCGGAAGTCTGATAGTTCTACGAACTAGAAGCCCGGTGGGAAAACCTGCTCGGCGCAAAGGATGAGTAGGGGTGCTCACTCGGGACTAGAAAGTGGCCGTGGACATAGTCTTCGCGGCCGGGGCGGCCCTGTTAGGGGCGATGGCCGTCGTGCTCCAGCGAGTGGCGCTCGAGTCCGCTCCCAGCGGGTCCAGCTTGAGTCCCCGGCTCATGACCCACGCCCTCAAGAAGCGGGGATGGCTGATCGGTTTCGTTCTGCTGCTCGGGGTTTTCGCACTTCAGGCGTCAGCCCTGCGTGTCGGGCAACTCAGCGTGGTCCAGCCAGTTCTCACGACCGAGCTGGTCTTCCTGGTCGCCATATTGGTCGTGGGATTTCACCGGACTATCGGCTGGCACGAGCTGCTCGGGATCGCGGCGATCGTGGCCGGGCTGGCCGGCTTCTTCGCTTCGGCGGCGCCCGCCGTCGGCAGTGGTCAGCCCGACGCCAGGGCCTGGGTGATCGTGTCCGTAGCGATCTTGCTTTGCGCGATCGCCCTGGTGACTGCGGGCCGCAGTGGTCCTCGGTGGTGGCGGGCAGCCGTTCTCGGGGCAGCGGCGGCCGTGCTCTTCGCGTACAACGCTGCCCTGACGAAGACCGTGACCACCCTCTTGCGGAACGGGGGCTGGGCCCACGTATTCGAAAGTTGGGAGCCGTATCTGCTCGCTCTCACTGGGGTGTCCGGCTTGTTCCTTCTTCAAAGTGCGCTTCATGCAGGGCCGATCACTGCGTCGCGTACCACGAATGTGATCGTCAACCCGATGGTGAGCATCCTCATCGGCGTTACCGCCTTCAACGAACGACTGCGTGCAGGGGCCTGGATTCGTCGCGCTGGATGTGCTGGCGATAATGGTTCTGTGCACGGGTGTCGTCATACTTGTCCGCTCGCCATTGGTAGCCGGTATGGATGGAACCGCGGGCGACGAATACCTAGGTGCCGGCGCCATTCCAGCCAACCGTCGAGTGATGGGCACACCCTGGGAGAATCGCCACGCATGGCGTCGCGAAGGTGGCCTGCGGAAGCGTAACGTCGAACGGAGCTGTGATCAGCTCGAGATGAGCACATAGGAGCGGCGAGCGTGGTGTACCGAGTCGTGCAATGGAGCACCGGCAACGTCGGCCGGCATGCGATCGCCGGGATCGACGCACGGCCCGACCTCGAGCTGGTCGGGGTCTGGGTGTCGAGTCCGGCCAAACAAGGCAAAGACGCCGGTGAGCTTGCGGGGCTCGGCCGCGCGTCAGGCGTCGCGGCGACGACCGACGCCGAGGCGCTGCTGGCGCTCGAGCCGGATTGCATCGTGCACACGGCGATGGCCGACAACCGGTTGATGGAAGCGCTCGAGGATCTCGCAAAGTTCCTGCGGCTCGGCATCAACGTCGTGTCGAGCAGCCCTGTGTTCCTGCAGTTTCCTGAAGGCGAAATGGCGAAGCCGCTCGCCGAGCCGATTCGCGAGGCCGCAGCTGACGGCGGCGCATCGCTCTTCGTCAACGGCATCGACCCGGGCTTCGCCAACGACTGGCTGCCTCTCGTGATGACGAGCATCTCCGAGCGCATCGAAGAGGTGCGCTGCATGGAGATCCTCGACTATTCGACCTACGACCAGCCGATGGTGCTGTTCGACATCATGGGATTCGGCCGGCCACTCGACGACATCCCGATGTTGCTGGAGCCTGGCATATTGACCTTCGCGTGGGGGAGCGTCGTGCACCAGATCGCGGCCGGCCTCGGCTTCGAGCTCGACGGCGTAGCGGAGCATTACGAGCGACTACCGGCGCCGGATCGGTTCGTGATCCCATCTGGTCCGATCGAGGCAGGCACGGCGGCAGCGTTGCGCTTCGAGGTGCGTGGCTTGAAGGACGGCAAACCTGTCATCGTGCTCGAACACGTCACCCGGCTACGCCCCGACCTCGGACCCGAGTGGCCGCAGCCGGCTGGCCACGGCTGCTATCGCGTCGTAATCACCGGTGAGCCGATCTACACGGTCGACATGCAGCTCATGGGCACCGACGGCGACCACAACACGGCAGGACTGAAGGCAACGGCGATGCGCTTGGTGAATGCCGCGCCCGCGGTCGTCGAGGGCCCGCCCGGCCTTCTCACCGCGCTCGACCTGCCGCTCGTCACGGGCCGGGGGCTGGTCAGATGACGACGAGCGCGGCGATGCCGCCCCGAGGGCGGCACCGCCAAGTCCTACGCTGATTCATCCGCTGCCGACGAAGGCAGCCTGAGCGCGTCGCGCTGCTCTGTCAGGCGTGGACGAACTTCTCGGTCCAGGCGTTGCCACCCGTGAGGGCGCTCGTCTTGATCTGGACCTGCGAGCCCGTGGCATTCATGTTGTATGCCGTAGCGCCCGAAGCGCCGACTGTCGTGCCGTCGATCTTCCCTCCGGTGTAGTGGACGGTGCCGAAGTCAGGCACAGCAAGCTGGTCGCCGGTTGAAGAGTCCACTAGGGAGTCGACCCCGTCCAGGATGGCAGAGTTCGTAGCACCAGCGGTAGCTGAGGCGGTGGCCGTCATCGCCTGCGTGACGTCCTTCAGCGTGACCTTGGCCGAGCTTGCAGATTCCTTCGTTTTCGCACTTATTACATCTCCTGGGGCAGGCGTGAACGAGGTCGCTGTCTGGGTTCCGTTCAAAACGGTCACGGCCTCATAGAACGGGGCCCCCCCGTCACATCCGGCGAAGACCAGCGCCCCGGACGCGGACGCGCTCGAACCCGATCCCGTGAAGATCAGATTGCCGAATGCGACTCCGGATTCGGTCGAGGTGCAACCTGTGATGGTCGGGACCGTGAACTTGGCCTGGACGGAGGCCGATGCCGGGGGCGATGTGTCGACGTACCCGGCCGCACCCGTGGAACTGGAGTTCTCCGGAACGAGACGCGCGCCACCGACTGCAGCATTTGCAGAAGAGATCGGCAGCCACAAACCGATTACGGCGGTCGCTGCACCGACGGCCGCGAACCGGGTCATCCAATGTTTCATGCGTTTCCTCCTTTTTAGTGGCGGACAATTCGAGGGGTCAGTCACCCACCCCTCGCTTCCCCACGGCGACACAACCTGCTTCGCCATTAGAGGCAATACGAATCTTCAACTCTTTGATGGGTTGACAGCAATCGTTAGATTTGACGATTGACAAGAACCCGTGCTCGAAATCCGCGTTCCCCAAAAGAAGGTTTGTGAGGAAGTTTATGTGACTCCAGGACGACCCATCGCAACGTCGTCCTTGACCGTAAGGCGCGGGTCAGGTCAGCGTGAACGTCGTCTTCGCGGTGACATGTGACGTCGTGCCCTTCGCCTTGATCTCGTGAGAGCCATCAGCTCCGGCGTGCATGGAGGGGATGTCGCCGCTGCAGTCGAACGTGCCGTCAGGGTCCGCAGTCGTGGAGCAGATGCTGAAAGACGTCGGGCTCGAGAGTCCGGTCTCGTAGTTGACGTTCACCTGCTCGCCAGGTGCGTACCCCTCTCCGCTGACGCTGACCGATGTTCCGGGCACACCTGATAGCGGCGAGACGGCTATTTCGGGCACTGCCGAGATCCGACCGATCGAATTGTTGTCGTTGTTGGTGAACCAGAGCGCGCCGTCGGGACCCGTGGTGATCACGGACGGCGCTTTCACGCCTGTGCCCTTGAACTCCGTGATGCTTCCATCTGTCGTGATCCGGCCGATCGAGTTGTCACCGGAATTGGTGAACCACAAAGCGCCATCTGGACCGGACGCGATGCTCGTAGGGTAATCGATGTCGGTGCCGGTGTAGTCGGTAACGGCACCGGCAGTCGTGATCCGACCGATCCCGCTCGACCCGGCGCCGTCGTTCGTGAACCACAGAGCGCCGTCAGGGCCGGCCGTGATGCTCTCCGGGAAGCCGATGCCGGCGCCCGTGAAGTTGGTAACGACACCGGCGGTTGTGATTCGGCCTATGGAGTTGTTGCTCGCGTTGGTGAACCACAGAGCTCCGTCGGGACCGGTTGTGATGCCCTGCGGGCCGTCGATGCTCGGATCCGTGTAATTGGATATGTCACCCCCGGTCGTAATCCGACCGATCGAGTTGTCGCCGTTGGTGAACCACAACGCTCCGTCGGGACCGGTCGTGATGCCAATCGGAAAGTTGATGCCCGACCCCGTATAGCTCGACACCACACCTGCGGTTGTTATGCGTCCGATCGAGTCGTTGCCGTAGTTCGTGAACCACAGAGAGCCGTCAGGACCTGAGACGATGTTCGTGGGTTCATTGATGCTCGGGTCGGTGAAATTCGTGATCTGACCTGTCGTGGTGATTCGTCCGATCGAATTGTTCAGGCCGTTGGCGAACCAGACTGCGCCGTCAGACCCGGTCGTGATCCCATCGGGTTCGTCGACGCCTGTGCCGATGTAGCTCGTTACCGTTCCGCTCGTCGTGACGCGCCCGATAGCGTCGTTCAACGAGTCCGTGAACCAGAGGGCTCCGTCCGGCCCGGCGGCGATTCCCTCTGGGCCGATGCTGCCATTGTTGTCGTAGAGGGTCACGACCCCAGAGGTCGTTATCGTCCCGATCCCGCCGGCATTGGTGAACCAGAGCGCTCCATCTGGACCAGCCGCAATGGCTTCTGGGGACAGGATGCCGGCGGCGGTGTATTTCTTAACGACGCCACTGGTGGTGATCCTCCCGATTGACTCATTTCGAGTATTGGTGAACCACAACGCTCCGTCGCTGCCGACGGTGATCCCTTGCGGGCCATCTATGCCGTGGCCCGTGTAGTTGGACACCCTGCCCGATGTGGTGATGCGTCCTATGGAGTCGTTCCGCGGTTGGTGAACCAGAGCGCGCCGTCCGGACCGGCCGTGATCCCTTCAGGCCCCGAGATGCCCTCGCCCGTATAGTCGGCCACCAAGCCCTCGACGCTTATCCGCCCGATCGAACTGTTGCCGGGGTTCGTGAACCAGAGGGCACCGTCAGGACCAGCGGTTATGCCAAATGGCTGGTCGATTCGGTTTCCTCTGTAGTTGGTGACGACTCCAGAGGAGCCTATGCGCCCGATCGAGTTGTTTCCTTGATTCGTGAACCACATCGCACCGTCCGGACCTGCGGTAATGCCTTCAGGTTTGTCGATACCTGTACCCGTGTAGTTCGACACAACGCCGCCGGTCGTGATGCGTCCGATGGAATTGTTCGTGGCGTTGGTGAACCAGAGCGCGCCGTCCGGGCCCGAGGCGATCCCTTCGGGGTCGTCGATGCCGAGGCCGAAGTTCGTCACCTCGCCGCCATGGTTGGCTGCTCCCGACACCGCTCCTGCTGATGTCGCGAGCGGACCTAGCAAAAACGTCGGGATGCCCAAAGAGAGAAGTAAACCAAGTCGGGCGTAGATCCTCGTGCGTCGCACCACCGGCCCCCTTTGGTGTGCCGATCCGATCTGCATCGAGCGTAGCAAGAGCACTCTTCTGCACCAGAGCCACCAACACACCGGGTCGGGGGCACCTCCGAGATTTTTTTGGTGCTCTCGGCCCGGCGTCCCTTGAAGCCAAAGTAGAACATGTTCTAAAATCAGGGTCGAGGGCTGACCGCAGGCGTCGGAAGGTGCCGTGAATGTCCGCACTTCGCCGGGCCGGCCCCTGAGGGAACAGGAGGCTTCGCGAGATGGCTGGAACCAAAGACCAAAGGATCGCCTTCGTGCAGTCGTGTTGGCACGAGCCCATCGTCGACAGGTGCCGGGTGTCGTTCGCCGAGGAAGTCGCTCGACTCGGAATACCTCTGGACCGCGTCGATTTTTTCAAGGTGCCCGGTTCCTTCGAGCTTCCCCTTCATGCCAAGCGGCTTGCGCTGACGGGCCGCTATTCGGCAGTCGTCGCGGCGGGCCTCGTGGCGGACGGGGGTATCTACCGCCACGAGTTCGTAGCCGAAGCTGTCATAAATGGCCTGATGCGAGTTCAGCTGGACGAGGATATCCCGGTGATTTCCGCAGTCCTCACTCCGCATCACTTCCATGAGCACGAGCAGCACATGTCATTCTTCGCGTCACACTTCGAGGTGAAGGGCAAGGAAGCTGCCATGGCGTGCACGAGCACTATGAAATCGCTCGCCGCTCTGGACCAACTCGCCGCTGTCTGACGTGATCCGGGCGAAGCTCCGTTAGAGGACCTGGGGGCTACCGCGGGGCCTCTACAGATGTATCCTCGCGGCCGCGAGCAGGGTGGATCGATGGAGCATCCGGAGAAGGGGGCGGTTCGTGAAGATGTGGCGTTTCACTTGCATGGTGGGGTCCGTCGTCATTGCGCTGGCGGTCTTGGCTAGCGGGTCGGCCGCAGCGGCTGGCCATTCGAGCTCACCTTCGAAGGCGCAGTGGCAGGCAGAGATCTCGAATCTCCGTACGCCGGGAAGCGGCTGCTATCACGCTTCATATCCTTCGTTGCAATGGCATGTCACCCGGTGCCTTGTCGCGCCGAACGTACCGTTGGCACCCCGACTCCAAACTCGATCGGGCGGACCAGTGGTCGTCGGCGATGGCGCCGACTACTCGGCTCAGGTGGCAGGCACGATTTCCAAGGCAACGGGAACGTTCACCCACGTGAGCTCGAACCTCACCGAGAAGGGCCAAATAGGCGGCACAGGATCCCAGGTCAGCAACGCTTTCACGCTCCAGCTCAACAGCGAGTTCTTCTCGACTCCCGTGTGCTCGGGTAGCGCCAAGCCATCCAAGTGCGAGGGCTGGCAGCAGTTCGTCTACGCATTCCATTACTCAGGCGATACGAACATGGTGTTCATGCAATATTGGCTCCTGTACTGGGACACCACCTGCCCGGCCGGGTGGGCCAAGTACAAGGCCGGCACCTCTATCTTCTGCTACACCAACAGCCCCGCGAATACGTACGGCTCTCTGCCTGCGGATGACCTCGGCAACGTGAAGTTCGTCGCACAAGCCGCCTCCGGTGGCAACGACCAGGTGACGCTGTCGAGCACATCCGGGGCATCGAGTGCCTCCAACAGTGACAGCATGCTCGACCTCTCGGCGGTATGGAACACGACCGAGTGGGGAGCCTTCGGTGACGCGGGCGGTGCCGAGGCGAACTTCGGCGCAGACTCGACGTTGGAGGCACAGACGACGTTCCAGGCCACCAGCTCGTCGGCCCCGACATGCGTGGACGAAGGGTTCACGGGGGAGACCAACAACCTCGATCTGACCAAAACGAAGGCACTCGGAACCGAGACGTCGCCGACGATGGCCTCCAAGCAGACCAACGGCACGGTCAAGACGGCGAGTTGCGCAGCAGGAGGCTGAACGTCTCGCTAGCCGGACGAAGCTCCGGTATACCTGGCGGGCGTCCTTTCTCGGCGGGGTGTTTCTCGACGACCGCGACGTCATGGATCGGATGCGGTCGATCGCCTTCTCACTCCCGACACCGTTCTTCTTCCTCCACGCCGGGAGCTGAGGTCATCGGGCGGGTCGCCGTTTTCAACTAGGTCGATCACCTGACGGAACGACCGCTGCCGGTCGTCAGGTGATGGTCAGCGTCACTGACTCCTTCGCCTTCTCGGGATGGGGACTGGTCGAGTCCTTCACCTTGATCTTGAAGGTGTAGGTGCCCTTGTGCGTCGGTGTACCCGACAACAAGCCGGATGCGCTGACCGACAGGCCAGGAGGCAACGTCCCTCCGGAGCTCCACGTGTACGCCCCGGTGCCCCCGACCGCGTCGAGCTGGACGGAGTAGAAGCTGTGCTTCACCCCGTCGGGCAACGGCGACGTCGTCGTTATCGTCAAGGGACCGGTGACGTAGAAGCACTCGTCCACCGTGTTGTCGGTGCTTCCCAGATAGTTGCTGTCGCCGCTGTAGACGGCGCGGAAGCACCAGTATCCGATGGAGCTCGGACTATCGGGCGGAGTGAACGCTGCCGAAGCAGCCGTGGCCGTGTCACTACCGGACGTTGTCAGGTTCACTGCACCGCCCACTTGAGTGCCGGAGGCACACGATGTCTCCGTCGCCGTCGGCCCGCATTGGTAGAACTTGACGGTGCCGGTGGGAGCCCCGACCGAGCTGTTGCCCGTGACCGTGGCTTCGTCAGCGTTCGACTGGCCTTCGGTGATGTTCGTGTTGACGGGCGCACTTATCGTGCTGCTCGTGTCCTGGCTCACCGTGTAGCACTCGTCGGCGCCCTCGTCCGAGCTCCCCGTGTAGTTGGCGTCACCTGAGTACACGGCCGCGAAGCACCAGGTGCCCGGGGACGTGTTGTCGAAGGTTGCCGAGATCGCCGAGTTGGTGTTCCCGGCGCCCGTTCCCAGCGTGACCGGACTACCCAATTGGTGCCACAAGGCAGAGGTGCACGGTTCGACATTCTCGCCACAGGTGTAGAAGGTCACGGTGCCGGTCGGGTAAGGAGCGTCACCAGCGCCGTCGTCGCCCGTGATCAACACGGTGTCGCTGTTGGGTCCGTCCAGGGAAGCAGTGGAGCTGGACGGAGCACTGACGCTCGAGCTGCCGACCTGGTTGACGGTGAAGCACTCGTCGGTGCTCTCGTCGGAGCTTCCCGTGTAGTTGGAGTCACCTGAATAGACGGCCGCGTAGCACCAGGTGCCGGCGGAGTCCGGGGTGAAGGAGCTCGAGGTCGCGCTGCCTGCGACCAAGGACACCGGATTGGCGGGATCAGGCACGACCCCGGGCGTGGTCGGCGTGCACGGGCTCACGTTCTCGGGGCACTGGTAGAAGTCGACCGAGCCGGTCGGAGTGCCATATGTGTCGTTGCCGTTCACCGTGGCCACGTCGGAGTTCGAGCCTCCCAACGAGATGCTCGAGTTGGTCGGGGCGCTGACGGTGGTGCTGCTGGCGGCCGCAACCGTGAAGCACTCGTCGGTGCTCTCGTCGGAGCTTCCCGTGTAGTTGGAGTCACCTGAATACACGGCCGCGTAGCACCAGGTGCCAGCGGAGTCCGGGGTGAAGGAGCTCGAGGTCGCGCTGTCTCCGACCAAGGGCACCGGGTTTGCGGGATCGGAAACGACTCCGGGTGTTGTTGGAGTGCACGGGCTCACGTTGACCGGGCACCAGTAGAAGTCCACCGTGCCGGTGGGAGCCGGAGCGTTTGCAGCTGCGTCGTTCCCCATCACCGTAGCCATGTCGGTGTTCGAATCCCCCGACACGATGCTGGAGCTCGTCGGGGTGCTGACCGTGGTGCTGCCGGTCTGGTCGACCGTGAAGCACTCATCGGTGCTCTCGTCGGAGCTGCCGTTGTAGTTCGAGTCCCCGGAGTAGACCGCGGCGAAGCACCAGGTACCTGTCGAGTCCGGGGTGAAGTAGCTGGAGGTCGCGCCTCCGCCGCTCAGAGCCACCGGATTCGCCGGATCGGGAACGACACCGGGCGTGGTGGGGGTGCAGGGAGTGACGTTCTCCGGGCACGTGTAGAAGTCGACCGAGCCGGTGGCGGCGGGAGCGCCTACGGCGCTGTCGTTGCCTGTCACGGCAGCCGAGTCGGAGTTCGACTCTCCGAGCACGATGCTCGCGCTGGTCGGCGTGCTCAGTGTGGTACTGCTGGCGGGGTCGACCGTGAAGCACTCATCGGTGCTCTCGTCGGAGCTCCCGCTGTAGTTGGAGTCCCCGGAATAGACCGCTGCGTAGCACCAGGTTCCCGTCGAATCCGGGGTGAAGGAGCTCGATGTCGCGCTTCCTCCGACCAAGGACACCGGGTTGGCAGGATCTGGAACGACGCCGGGCGTGGTTGGCGTGCAAGGACTGACGTTCTCGGGGCACGTGTAGAAGTCGACCGAGCCGGTCGGAGTGCCATCGTTGCCGCTCACCGTCGCCACGTCGGTGTTGGAGTTCCCGAGCACGATGCTCGGACCAGCCGGCGCGCTGGTCGTGGAGGAATTCGTCGTCAGGACGTCGATGGTGGTCGTCGTACAGACCTGAGTCGGTCCCGAGCTCCCGCTGACGTACGTCAGGTTGTTGCCGCCGGATGGTGCCAGCCACTGGAGTCCGAACTCCCAGTCGTTGCCATTGTTCGGAGTTGTGGCTTCACAGACGTCGACAGTCTGCTCGCCCGTGGGAGTTCCTGGGGCGAGGGTGAAGCTGGCGTTCAGCTGGGGCGGGTTCAGCACCA
Organism: uncultured Acidimicrobiales bacterium; assembly: GCA_963801315.1. Classification (GTDB taxonomy): domain Bacteria; phylum Actinomycetota; class Acidimicrobiia; order Acidimicrobiales; family CAVXTF01; genus CAVXTF01. The sequence continues at coordinate 585,872 of CAWDEI010000001.1, forward strand.
CGTTGGTGAATGTGAGGGTCTCTGCTGCCGGGGTCGCCGTGGCGGCGTTCGACAGGGTCAAGGAACAGGTTCCGCTTCCGCTGTTGACGACGTTCGTCACCTCGGTCCCCACTGGAATGTCGGTTCCGCTTACGCCGTCGCCCAGGAGGTCGCTGTACGGCGCCGTGGCGGTGCCGGCGGACGTGGCGCTGCACGACACCATATTCGAGCTGCCGGTCACGTTCATCAGGGTGATCGTGCCTGCACCGTCGTAGGTGGCAGTGTCACTCGGACCGTCTACGGTGTAGTCCCCTTCGCTCACGTCCCCCGCTGGCGCGCTCGTCGGCGTGACGGTCTGGGAGACCCCGCCTACGGTCACGGTGACCGGCGTGGCGTCTCCCGCCCTTGCGAACCAGCAGTTGTAGCTGCTGCCGAGGAAGTTCGTGGTTCCCGAGCCGATCGTCGCCGGGCATGCACCCGGAGAGTCGGTGATCCCGATGCTCGATCCGATCTGTCCGGAGCCCGGGCTGGCGGCAACCGTGGGTGTGTTCGGAAGGCTCTGTCCGGTGTAGTCGAGGGCGACCTGGGAGGCGCTCGGTCCGGCTCCCGTCGTCTCGTACTCCTCGAAACAGAATGGCAGGCCCGCGTCGATGTCTGCAGGCGGCGGCGGACAGGTGTTCAGGCCGTCACCGCTCGACTTGAAGCTCGCTTCGGATGCCACCGAGCTGGCGTTCGTCGTGAGGAGGCTCGGCGGTCCTGCGGTCGTTGTTGCGTAGAACGACACGGTCTCTGCGGCCGGAGTGGCCGTGGCCTGGGCCGACATCGTCAGCGTGTTGCCCGAGATCAGCAAGACGGTGGTCCCCGCGGGGATGTCGGTTCCGGAGATGACCATGCCGTCGAAGACGTTGGGGAACCCACCGGAGGACACGGTCAGCTGGTTCGAGCCGCCCGTGACGGTGACGCTCGCGACCGTGTAGTCCCAAGCTTGCTTGTTCAGGCCTGCGGTTCCGGTGTCCACGTCGGCTTCGCCGCTGCCGTCACCGCCTGTCCAGTTGAACCCCGGACCGGCCATGATCGTCAGAGCTGTCCCGCCGCTGCCGTCGATCGGGCTCGAGTTGGCGAAGACCGTGCCACCGGCGCTGCTGATGCCCGTCAGGAGGGTGCTCGCCGGGCCGCTTGCACCGTCGTAGCACGCCTCTGCGATCGTGGGGTCGCCGGCCGTCATGTAGGTGGCGTCATTGGTCCCGCTGAGGGAGCCGGTCGTACCGGGGGCCACACCGCAGATAGGCGGGTTGTAGACGGTCACGGTGTAATTGGGCGAAGTGTTGTTGGTGTACGTAGGGTCGGTCTCGCTGACCGATATCGTCTGCGGCGGGTAGGCCGAGGCCCCGACGACACCGCTGTCGTCGTTGTCTCCGGGTGCCGCCTGGATGTTGCACTCGTGGTCGTAGGGGGTCGGGTCGGTCACGGTGTTCGGGAAGCTGTCCGTCACAGGCGCGTTGTTGTCGTAGCAGGCGAATCCGGTGCCCGAAGACGAGGTGACACTGAAGCTCTCGGTGCCCGAGGTGTCCGAGTCGACGGCGTCGACCGTCTGGCCGTTGGACTGGTTGTAGCTGTCGTCGTAGAAGCCCAGGGTGGTCCCGGAAGCGCCGCCCCCGACGGTGCTGAACACCGCGTTCTGGACGTTGAGGGTGTAGGAGAGCGCCGCCGCGGTGCACGAGGCGCCGCCCGAGTACGCGGTGATCATGAGCGGGTACGACCCGTCCGGAATCGTGCTCGTCTGGCCGAGGGTCGCCGTGCTCGAGGCAGCCGTGTTCGACGCACCGTACGAGTACACCGTCAGTCCGGCGGGCGCGCCGCTCACGACGATTCCCGGTCCGCTGCTAGGGCCACTGTTGTAGGTCACGCCCGTGCCCGAAGGGCAGGTCTTTGCTGTAAGCGTGATGCCTGCCGGTGCCGTCGCGGTGCCGCCCGTTGCGAGGTCCTGCGGTCCCGTGGGAGCCGGAGACGTCTGGGCATAAGGGACGCCCGTTGCCCACGTAGCAGACGATGTGGGGGACGCCGTGAGCGTTCCCGCCGCGAACGCAGGTGTTACTGACGTGACTATGGCCAAGGTTCCCCCGACCAAGAGTGCAGCAGCGGCACCACAGACATAACGGCCAGCGAGTCGACGCATCGTCGTTCCCCTTTCGCTCCGCAAGAACGCACCTAATTGGCGCGCCGCCAAATCCCCTTGTTGCGGAAACCGCTTCGGAGCATTTCACTCGTTTTTCGACCCGTCAAGTGTCTTTCAGGCGACTGTCGTAGACCGCGGACATGTAACGCGGACATGGAGTATGGAGCTGACACGGAACATGTCGATCGCCGGACACGATGAGGACTCGCAAATTGTGAGCAGCCGCCCGCTTCTACGACGACGAGTCACAGAAAGTCACAAGACGGGTCACAGGAAATATGAAGAAAGAGCACAGGGGCTCTTGTGTTCCATGTGGACCGGGTTGTGAATTGGATGTACGAAACTCCTCTTTGGCCATACGAATATCTTTATTGCGTTTCGATTAAGGAGACCCTTTTCCTTTCTGCTCTCCGCCAGACAAAGAGTCTTTCGTCTCTATGAACGGGCTCCCTCGCTCGTCACGATACGGGTATGGCCCATTGTGGTGCAGTGACGCCATGTGGAACGCAACGAGCTCCCGAGCGAACGTCGACACTGGTTGCGACAAGGAAGTTCGAGGCGAAGAGCTGCAACGTTGCCCTCGTCCGACGGTTTGTGTCTGTCACACTCGCCTCGTGGGGACTGAAGGCACTGGAACCGCTTGCGTCCCTGCTCACTAGCGAGCTGGCGACCAATGCCGTACGCCACGCACGAACCCGGTTTGCCGTTGCCATCGCACTCGATTCGAGAGAGCTCCGAGTTCAGGTGATCGACGGATCGAAGAGACTTCCACGGGAAGGAAAGACAACCACCCTCTCGAGCTCAGGTAGAGGCTTGATGATCGTGCGGGCTGTCGCCAGCCAGTACGGAGTGGAAGTGCTCAACGGCGGGAAGTCGGTGTGGTTCACCCTGTCACTGGACGGCCGTGCGCCCGAGTCTGTCGAGCGTGAGGCAATGGTGACCGCCCAACACCGAGGGCACTGCTCCGACAAGGTGACGTAACCGGCTTCGGTCACCGGCCCGAGATAGACAGGTCGACAATCAGCTATGACTGATAGGACGTCGGCACCGACTTAGGAGCCTGCCGGTTCCATCCGTGAAAGCTCGTGTAATCGCCCGCATTCCAGGACTCGCGCAGCCCCGGCTTGCTCAAGTCCCAGTCGGGGCGGATCTCGCTCGATGCAGCGCACAGGTCGCGCCATAGGTCGTAGAACGACGGACGTCCCCAGAACCAGTAGCCGTTGTAGATGCTGTGAATCACCAGTCCCGGCTTGATCACCAATGTGTGGGGGATCATCGGGTCGTGCTCGGGATCGGTGTATTCCTGGATGTCGAGGTCCTTTTGGATCGTCCGGGCGGGATCGGACAGGAAGGTCCATTGGGCGCCGACTGAGGCGCGGAACTCTTGCGTCGTGTGGTGGTCGTCGGTCGAGATCGTGACGATCTGGGTGTACCCGACGGCGACCTTCGGATAATTCGCGGCTAGCTCCAGGTGCTGCTGGTGCTCCTTCGGACAGTAATTGCCCCGCGCCAGTGTGAGGACCAGCGGGTCGTCTCCTTGGAGCTCGCTCAGCTTGCGCACCGTGTTTGTGTGGTCCGGCAGCGCGTAGTCAGGGAATGTGCTGCCGGGTCTGATGTCGGATCGCATGCGATGACCGCCTCTCCCATCGCCTCGAAGGCGATGGCTGGTTGGGATCTCAGTGTCCGGCGGACAAGCCGCCGTGGATTCGTAGGACCGTCGCCGTCTTCAGGTCTCCCGAGACTCTCCTGTTTGGATCCTAAGGTCGCGTCGGGGCCGAGAGTACGCCCGCTGCTCGGTTGTCGTCTTTCTTGGCTAGGTTCGCTGAATGCGGCCGAAGGAGCTCACATGAGCACGACCCCTATTGCCGACTATGCCCTCCTTTCGGATCGACACAGCGCCGCGCTGGTGAGCCGGGACGGTTCGGTCGATTGGTTGTGCTTTCCGCGCTTCGACAGCCCCTCGATCTTCGGTCGCCTCCTGGGCGACGAAGCTGGCCACTGGGCGATCCGGGCCGCGGGTGCAACGGAAGTTACTCGCCGGTATCTGGACCGCACAATGGTGTTGGAGACCACCTGCCGCACGCCGACCGGCACGGTCGTCATCACCGACGCCCTGGCCTTGGGCGACGGCAACCGCGGCCACGAGCTCGGCAAGGGGGCGCCGCATCTTGTGCTGCGGCGTGCGACGTGCATCGAAGGTGAAGTCGGGTTGAACCTGGAGTACGTACCGCGCCCCGAGTACGGGCTGGTCCATCCCCTGTTCGATGCCGTCGAGGGTGGACTGGCAGCGTTCGGTGGCGCCGATGTTCTGGTCATCTCTTCTCCAATGGAGCTGACCGTCGATCAGTCGTCAGTCTCGGGCCAGCTCCATCTTCGCCGCGGCGAGAGCGCGGGATTCGCTCTCCACCACGCAAAGCGCGAGGAGACCGACAAGCCAAGGGTGTGGAGCCAATCCGAGATCGGCGCCCGGTTGGATGACACCGTGTCGGCATGGGAGTCGTGGTCGGAGCTCCACCAGGGCTACGTGGGTCCGTGGCGAGACATGGTGCACCACAGCGGGCGGGTGCTCCAGGCGCTTTCCTTCGCGCCCACCGGGGCGATCTGCGCGGCGGCCACGACCTCGCTACCAGAGGTGGTGGGCGGCGCCCGAAACTGGGACTACCGCTACGCCTGGGTCCGGGACGCCTCCTTTACGATCGAAGCCCTGTGGGTGGCGGCCTGCCCCGACGAGGCCAATGAGTTCTTCAATTACATGGCCACTTCCGCGGCCGGCTCGCTCGACCGGGGCGGAGACCTGCAGATCATGTTCGGCATAGGCGGCGAACGGGACCTGACCGAACGGGAGCTGCCTCACCTCGAGGGCTGGCGGCACTCTGCCCCCGTGCGCGTCGGCAACGGTGCCTGGAGCCAGCGACAGCTCGACGTCTACGGCGAGCTGCTCAGCGCTGCCGTTCGCCTGTCCGACCAACTCTTCGACACGGCAACGCGATCAGTTGGACCATCGGCCGCCCCGGACAAGTCGGGAGCACCGCCCCGACTGGCACGGGCAACTCGACGTTTCCTCGTCCAGCTGGCCGACACCGCGGCCCGACGTTGGCAGGAGAAAGACCAAGGGATCTGGGAGGTTCGTGGTGAGCCCCGCGACTTCTTGTACTCCAAGCTCATGTGCTGGGTGGCCCTCGACCGGGCAGTGGCACTAGCCGACCACTTAGATGCTTCCGAACGCATAGACGCATGGAAGCAGACCCAGGATCAGATCCGCCAGGCGATCCTCACAAGGGGCTGGAGCGACCAGGCGAAGGCCTTCACCCAGTCGTTCGGCTCCGACGACCTGGACGCCTCCAGCCTGATGCTGTCATTGGTGGGTTTCCTTCCCCCCGATGACCCGAGAGTGCTGGCTACCATCGACGCGACCGAGGAACGCCTCACTGATGATCGGGGCCTGGTGTACCGCTACCGGACTCACGACGGGCTCGAGGGCGAAGAAGGCACCTTTCTTCTGTGCACCTTCTGGCTGGCTCAAGCCCTCGCCCGAGCGGGACAGCCGGCTCGGGCCCGCACCGTCTTCGAACGGGCCGCCGCCTTCGTCAACGACGTCGGCCTGCTCGCGGAGGAGGTCGATCCCGTCAGCCGAGAGCTGTTGGGCAACTTCCCGCAGGCCTTCAGCCACATCGGGTTGGTCAACGCGGCCTGGGCCATCTCCGAGATGGAGCTCCGACAGACTGCGCCGGTTGAAAACGCCTCCGGCACGTCGGGTCCGTCGGGTCGACCTCCGGCGTGAATGGCGGCCGCCGTCGGACGATTGTCGAGGTCTCCGGCTCAAATGGACCCTGGACTTCGACGACGGTCGGTGCGATCGTGTTGCCGGGACCGGCTCCCGGAAGTGGGGCAGCGGCTATCGACCCGACGGAGAGGGGCTGCGTTCGTGGACATGAAGCTCGAAGTGGTGGTCTTACCGGTGTCCGACGTGGACCGGGCCAAGGGCTTCTATGTGTCGCTCGGGTGGCGCCTCGATGCAGATTTCCCAGGTGACGGCGGCTTCCGGGTCGTGCAGTTGACGCCGCCGGGCTCGGCGTGCTCGATCATCTTCGGGAGCGGGGTCACCTCGGCCGCACCTGGCTCGGCTGACGGCCTGCAACTCGTGGTCACGGACATCGAGGCGGCCAGGGCCGAATTGGTGGACCGTGGTGTCGAGGTGAGCGAGGTGTTCCATGACGCCGGTGGGGTGTTCCATCACGCGGGCACTAAAGCGCGTGCTGAAGGCCCGGCACCGGAACACAAGAGCTATGGCTCGTTTGCGTCCTTCAGCGATCCGGACGGCAACGGCTGGTATCTCCAAGAGGTGACGACCCGCCTTCCGGGGCGGTAACCACGCAGAGCTGATACTCGCAAGGTCGGTCGCTCTCAACTCATCAGGAGGTAACCGGATGCCAGCCACCTACGATTCCGCCACCGATCTGGCCGCCGCGCTCCGCCGGGCCGAGGAGGCTCACGGCCGTCACGAGGCGGAGATCGGGCACGCCGACCCGGACTGGCCGGACTGGTACGCGCAGTACATGGTCGACGAACGGTCCGGACGCTCCGGCCAGGCGAGCTCTGGGGCGAGCGCATGAGCAGCTACGACGTCATCGTCTTGGGCGGCGGTTCGCCGGGAGAGCACTGCGCCGGCGAGCTGGCCGATGGTGGGCTGCGGGTAGCCGTCGTCGAACGCCGCGTTGGTCGGTGGCGAGTGCTCATACTGGGCGTGCATCCCTTCCAAGACGCTGCTGCGTCCCGGCGAAGCCGCCCAGGAGGCACGCGAAGCGGCGGCAGACGCCCAAGTCGACGTAGAGGCCGCCCTGGCGTATCGCGACTTCATGGTCTCGAACTACTCCGATGCCAACCAGGAGCGGTGGCTGGCCGACAAGGGTATCGACCTGATACGCGGCACCGGCAGGCTGGCCGGGGTGGGTGTGGTCGAAGTCGATGGTGTTCCCCATACCGCGAGTCACATCGTCGTGGCGACCGGCTCGGACTCGGTCGTGCCGCCGATCCCGGGCCTGGCCGATTTGGATGGTGTCTGGACCAACCGCGAGGTGACCGGCATGAAGACCGTGCCAAGGCGCCTGCTGATACTTGGTGGTGGGCCGGTCGGCGTCGAGATGGCGCAGGCCGTTCGCCGTCTGGGCGGCGAGGTGGCACTGGTCGAAGCGGCGTCACGCGTGCTCGCCCGTGAGCCCGCGCCGCTGGGCGAGGCGCTGGGCGAGGTGCTGCGCCGCGACGGAGTCGAACTGACTCTGGGCGTCCAGGCGACGGCCGCCCGACTCGACGGCGAGGACTACGTCCTGTCGCTCAGTGACGGCACCGAGCTGCGCGGAGACCACCTGCTTGTCGCCACGGGCAGGCGTCCTCGCGTGGACGGAATCGGCCTGGAAACGGTCGGTGTCCACACCGACGCGCACGGCATCACGGTCGACGCTCACCTGTCGGCCGGCGAGGGCTTGTGGGCGATCGGGGATGTCACCGGCGTTCGGCTGCTGACCCACGTTGGGAAGTACCAGGGGGAGATCGTCGCCGCCAACATCCTCGGTGAACCCCGCCAGGCGAACTACGAGGCAATTCCCGACGTCGTCTACACCGATCCACAGGCGGCGTCGGTCGGCGCGACAGAGGCCGCCTTCAGCGCGACCACGCCCCTCTCCGAGGTGGCCAAGACGGCGACCTACACCCACGCATACGCACAATCGAACGGCTTCTTGACGCTCCTCAGCGATGGCGAACTGTTGACTGGCGCCCACGCCTTTGGACCCGAGGCCGGCGAGTGGCTGCAGCAGGCCACGCTGGCCATCCGAGCCAGGGTGCCACTCGAGGTGCTTCGCGACACGATCCAGCCGTTCCCGACCTTCTCGGAGATTTACGTCGCCTCCCTCAAAGCGCTCCACAAGCAGATAGGGGCGGCGCACCAGCCTGCATAAGCGACATAACATGAAGGAATCCAAAGGAAGGAATCCAAAGCCAGTCGACCTGCGGACCAGGCCACTCACACTGCACGCGCAATGAACCCGTGCTCGCAGGCGCCGTCGGACGGGGGCGTCAATGAGTGAACAGGACCACAAGGTCGCGATAATCACGGGCGGTTCTCAAGGCATCGGCGCCGGGCTTGTCGCCGAGTACCGGCGGCGGGGGTGGTCCGTCGTGGCTACTTCCCGGACGATCAAGCCCAGCAGTGATCCGGCCGTGCTCACCGTCGATGGTGACATTTCCGAAGAAGCAACCGCCGACCGGATCATCACCGGGGCACTGGCGCGCTTCGGCCGCTTCGACACCGTCATCAACAATGCCGGCCTGTTCATTTCCAAGCCGTTCACCGACTACACGGCTGACGACTATGCGACGATGGTCGGAGTCAATCTCACCGGATTCTTCATGCTGACCCAGCGCGCCATCGGCGAAATGCTCGTGCGAGGAGGCGGCCACATCGTAAACATCACCACGACCCTCGCCGACTACGCGAACTCCAGCTCGCCGTCCGTCTTGACTTCGCTAACGAAGGGTGGAATCGCCTCGGCCACAAAGTCGCTGGCCATCGAGTACGCATCTCGCGGCATCCGCGTGAACGCTGTATCGCCGGGCATCATCCAGACGCCGGTACATCCGGCGGAGACCTACGCCGGGCTCGGTGCTCAGCTGCCACCAATTGGGCACGTGGGCAAGGTCAGCGACATCGTCGACGGTATCCTTTACCTGGAGTCTTCGCCTTTCATCACCGGCGAGATCCTGCATATCGACGGCGGCCAGATCGCCGGTCACTGACAGGGCCGCACAATGGTTGCGCATCGAGCACCTCGAGGCGCTCTCCGAACGAGCGCGAAGTGGCTCCTCAGGTGTTCAGATGCCAGAGCTCCCGCAGTGTCGGCGGAAATCAGGCGGTCGTCCCCTCGAAGTCGTCGAGAGCGGCTTGCAGGCGCAGTTCGGCTGCGGCGACACCATCCGGAATGGTCTTGGCGTAGTACGGAATGAAGAGGACGGTCTGCTGGACCACCCATCCGCGTGCCCGGTCCCACGTGGCGTCATCGAAGCCAAGAGCCTCTCGGTAGATGTGGCGCGCCGAAGGTGGAAGGAACCACGCCACCATCGCCTCGCAGGCAGGATCACCGAGCCCTGCCCCGCCCCAATCGATGACACCGTAGAGCCGACCGTTCCGCACCAAGATGTTGCCGGGGAGCAGATCGGCGTGGACCCAGATCGGAGGTCCCTGCCATCGGTCGGCTTCGACGGCCCGTCGCCAGACCGCCAACGCGTGTTCGGCGTTTATCGTGCCTTCAAGGCGCCGGATGGCTGCTTGGGTGGCCCTGTCATGCGGAGCGAGCGGTCCGCCTCGCGGCCCGACAGAAGGTGCATCTGCCGACTCGATCCGACCAAGACATGCGACGAAGTCGGCAATGTCCCGAGCCAATTGGTCGAAGTCGTCGATGTGCGCGTGTTCGAGGTCTTCACCGGGGAGCCACTCGTAGACAAGCCATTGATACGGATAGCCTGATCCGGGCTCGCCCTTCGCGATCGGCAACGGCACCGATACCGGCAGCTTGGGAGACAGCCAATCCAGCAAGTCATACTCCTTGCCGACTTGGTGAACGGCCCAATGGATGCGTGGCAGGCGCAGTCCCAGTTCATCGCCCAGGCGGTATATGGCATTGTCGGTACCGTTTGACGGGAACGTGTCGCAGTGGCAGATCTGCCCATGCCGGAAACTGTGAACGCAGTAGGTCATGGACCAGTTCGTCACTGATGCCGACCTCGTCGAGGTGCATCTTCGGAGAGGGCTCAGGCTCAGCCACTGAGCACCTCCGAAAAAGGGCGACCTGGATCTGTTGGCAGGCGGTGGTCGCTTCCTCGCCGTTGACCGGGTTCGACGGCACCTGCGGGCCGTCCAACCAACGAGCTTCTAAAAAGCGGATATGCCGGAGTCCCCAAGTGAATCGATTGCATTGCGCGTCAAGTCCTTTCGATCGGTGATGCCTCCCTTCTTGATGGACATCGACGCTGTGCGCATTCGGTACTCCTTGACGACTGGCTGCCATTGACAGTACTTCAGACGGCACCCTCGGTGGCTGAGTTCTCGGATCGACCATCATGAAATGCACCCACAGGTCATCAACCTCGTCCCAGAGAAGCGCAGTCGCTGAACTGACCCGGCGAGCGATCTCGCATGGGGGAACACATGTGTGCCCGGAGAACCGCCGAGCTGATCCGGGTGACGTCCGGACCTCGTGGATGTAATCGACCGCGAAGCACTGGAGTTACTCGCAAGTGACGTGAGTTGCGACTGAGGGAACTGATGGTCGGCCCAGCCGCTCCGGGCCCTGGTTTGCAACAAGGCGCTCTGGGTACGTTCAGCCGCGAGGAGGCTCTCGGCCCGTAGCTATATCCCATGCCCCTGCCAGCGAGTACTGAGACGTACAGCTGGAGGTTGCAAGATCCGCTAAGTCATCGGAGGTCGCGATGGACGAGTCCAGGGTTACACCGCCATCCCTCGAATCAATTAGCCGCACCGGAAGGAGACAGCGCGGACAAGACGCGTCCTGTGCTGACCCGGCGCCGATGGTTGGCATTGGTCAGTGTCCCGTTGCTGGCATACGTAACGCTCGCTGCTATACCTGCGGGCGCAGCATCGTCCTCAGTTTCCTCCGTCGGAAACGGCTGGATTCGCTTTGCACAGTTCGTGCCAAGTGCCGGCCCGGTGGAGGTAAAGATCGACGGAACAATCATCGCAAGGGACCTTTCGTTCCGCGGTGTGACTGGATATGCGATGGTCAGCGTGGGAGTTCACGCCGTTACAGTTATGAGCTCCTCGAAAACTGGGGCCGCACCGATCGCTACCGCCCATGCAATGGTGCCAGATGGCGGAGCCATGACGGTCGCAGCTGTCGCTTCAACCGCGGTGAAGTCATCGGCTAAAGGTTCGGTAGCGGGCGGGATCGTGTTGCAGATGTTTCGCGACGACCTTTCTGCCCCCGCACCGGACCATGCCAGCGTGCGGGTGATTCACACCATTCCGGGAGCGCCTCGTGTCAACGCTTATCTCACGGCGGCGACAGTTAGTTCGAACGAGAGGTCGCTAGTCCTGGGGCCCGTCGGATACGGGCAGGCCTCACCATATGAGTCAGTTCTCGCGGGTACATACCAAGTGGAGGTGAGGGCTCTCAACGGCGCGACCGTTGCTGTCGGGCACAACTGGCCGGTCCTCTCGGGAAGCGTGGTATCGATCGTCGTCGTCGAGACTCCTTCGGGGCCTTCACTCGAAGTTCTAAGCGATGCGGCGAGCGCGGCCACGGATCCGAGCGGAGGAATGCAGACTGGCTATGGTGGGACGGCGTCCCGGGGAAGCCTTGGGAGTGCCGCGATGTTGCCAGTCGGGTTGGCGCTTCTGTTCTTCGTCGCTCTTGCCCTGTTTCTGAGGGCCCGGCGTCCGCTAAGCCCCTCGGGTCCTCGCTCCCTCACGTCATGCGACACGATGTCCATGGACCCGTGAGGATGCACATTGGGTCCGTTGGCTGATCGCTCGTAGGCCGAACCCGGCGCAATGAGCCGCTCCCGAGCGCTGTACCGGGCATCCATCGGTGCGGCCCTAACTCTGGCAGTCGTTCTTGTTGCTCTGGCATTCAGCCAGTTCGGCAGGCCCACCTCGAGCTACGCGTGTATCCTGCCTGCACCGAAACCTTCACTACCAATCGTCAGCCCTCCACCGGTCACCGAAAAGATCACGAACGGTCGGGCGGTGAATCTGTCGAATGCCTCGGCCCCGGCTGCGGTTCCTGCACCAACACGGCTCATAGTCCCTGCCATAGGAATCGACACCTATGTCGTAGCTCTCGGGCGGAATGCGGACGGAGGTGCCCAAGTTCCGGCGGGACGACCTATGCGAGCTGGTACGACCTCGGCCCGAAGCCCGGGCAGCTCGGTCCCGCCGTGGTTCTCGGGCACGTTGACTCCTACTCAGGCCCGGGGGTGTTCTTCCGGTTGAGGAGCTTGCTGCCTGGCGATGACATCGTGGTGCAGGCCGGTCGACGTGTGTTCAAGTTCGAGGTCTCGAAGTTAGTGACCTACCCAAAGGACCGGTTCGCAACCGCGGCGGTCTTCGGTCCGACTCCAGATGCCCAGCTCCGGCTGATTACGTGTGGAGGACCCTTCGATACCTCTATCGGCCACTACGAAGACAACATCGTTGTGTACGCGATCCTCGTCTGATGACCGGTCGAAGCGCAGAGCTGATAGCTACGAGGACTACGGATCGGGAAAGCACCTATGAGACCTAGGCTCACCGTTGTTCTCTTGGGCGTCGGCATCGCAGCTCTTGGTGCGGGTACGGCTCTGGTCAGCAACCTGCCTACGGCGCGGACGGCGGCTACGACAGCTTCTGGTCATCCGAGCAGCACTGCCCCGAACGCAAGCGTCCGGAAGGCAGGTCCGCGGAGGGTCGTGGCACCGGTGACTCGAGCCAGAACCGGCGGTTCGAGCGCGTCCACTTCGCCAAACCGCCGGGTCGTGCCACCATCGACAGCCTTTGTCGTCTCCACGATCACCTACGACGTGAAACAGGGGGACACAGTGTCGACGATTGCCCGTTGGTTCGAACAACGAGGGTACAGCAGAAGATTCGCAGCGAACCTGCAGGTGATCGAGTTGAACAAGAACCTGCTCGTGCCGGGAGCACTTGTCTCCATCGCAAACGGCGTCATGACGATCGAGTCGCCGGCCTGACCATGCCAGCCGTTGGGGGAGCCTCTGGGTCCGTTCCTTGGTCAATTCATACAGGTACAGAAGGCTCGAGCGCCGCGTCGATCAAAGGAGGAGGACACGAGGGTAGATACAGGCAGTACCCGAACGCCGTACGGCCTTCCGCCAAGGCTTGTTGCAATGAAAGGACCATTCCAGGCTGATGGTGTTGTCGGAACAGGGACTAGCTGCTCATATTGACGGGGAGCTCGAGCGTGTCGTGCTCGCCCGGCGAGTCGGGGTATTGGCCGCGATCGAAGTCGCCGAGTTGCCCGAATTGCGATCTCGACTCGGGTCTGGAGCTGACGTCGTGGTCACAGCGGCGCTCGAAAAGTTGATTGCTCGCGACGACAAGACGTTGGAGTTGCACAGCCTTCGCTCGCAGGGTGGGTTCTGGATATTGCTGCCTGAGACGGGCTTCTACGAGGCTGACCAGCTATTGCAACAACTATCGCGTCGACTGGTCGAGACCGTCGTTGACGTTGGTGGCGAGCGGCTGCGAGTTACTCCAGTCATTGGCTACGCTACGTTTGCTGACGCTACGTCCGCTACGGCACTATGTGATCGGGCAAGCGCGGCACTGCACATCGCCTTGCTCAACCTGGATCTGGTGCCGGTCAAATACTCGCGTGCGCTCGCGTTGGCATCCGCCGGGCCTGACGCGACTCGTGGGAGGCTGATGCTGGCAAAGAGGTTATGGTCGCCGTTGCGAGTCGCATTCGTCCTCTCGGTGCTGCTCGAGCTTCCGTTCATTGCCTACGTGCTCTCGTGGCACGCGGGATTCGACTTGACCAGTGTCACGTACCCTTTGATGGTGGCGGTCTTGGCGGCCACGTCCCTTGTCATTTGGATCGCGAGTTTCAGAGCCGCCTCAACCCGGATCGAGAACCTCGCGATCTCGGCGCCTGTTGCCTTCCACCTCGCCACGGCAGAGCGCGCGCCTGTGGCTACTGCGGTAGTCGCTGCTCACCTGCCCAGCGAATCTGCCATCGTCGTCGACACGGTCACCGCCTTGCTCGAGCACGAGTATCCGGGTGCGCTACAGGTGATCCTGGCGTACACCTCGCCGAAGAACCATCCGATCGAGACCAGTCTCGATGAGATCGCTGGGCGCGATCCACGCTTGGTTCTATGCCGAATCGAAGGAAGCACATCGAAAGCCGAATGCGTGAGCGCCGCATTAGAGCACACTCTTGGGGAATTCGTGGGTATATTCGACGCCGACAATCGTCTGGCACAGGGCAGCTTTATTCGCGTGTGGCAAAAGCTCTCCGATGGCTACGACATCGTCCAGGGTCACCGAGTCGCCCGCAATGGTGATGTCTCGTGGGTAACGCGCCTTGTGGCGGTTGATCTCGAGGCGACTCAGGCCTCTAGCCAACCAGGACGACTCGGACTTCAGTGGTTCGGTGTCTTTGGTGGTCCGAACTCCTATTGGCGCACCGATACGCTGAGGGAGATCGGAACGCGACGGCAAATGCAGTCCCATCGTGTCCACTCTTCTGATCGCGGCTCACAGCGTGGTGGCCTTACCATGGCCTTTGATCCACTACTGATGTCAAGCGAGCTCGCTCCGTCGACTCTGAAAGCATTGTGGAGACAGCGCGCGGGTTGGGCCCAAGGCGCGGCTCACCCTTCATATGAGCGTTCGCGAGCAGTCTCGACCTCCGACGGCCCGGGCTCGCGCCAGTTCAGAGGGCGGACGCCGAGATCGAGCTGGATGCAGATGGCCCCTTGGCTTGCGGTCGAAGTTGTTCCCATCCTCGGCTTCATCGTGTGGCGGGACGGTGGCTTCGGGAGACTGAGTCAGCTGATTCCCCTCGTTGTCGTCTTGGCGGTTTTCGCGCTGACGGTGGGAGCGGCGCAAGGAACCCTGGCCTATCTGTTGGGCGACCCTCGGATGAAACGACATCGCGGATGGTTCGTGCTCTACGCCCTCCACTCAGCGGTCTGGTTCGATGAGTTCAAGGACCTCGCAAGTCGGATTGCGCCGATCAAGGAGCCAATGGGCGACCGGCATCTGCGCGGTACTGACCCGTGCCGCAACTGCTCGGGTCCCCTCATATCCCCGTGCAGTGGCAGACCGATCTAGGCATCGGCGAGAACGCGTGTCGACGAGGTAGAGCGAGGTCAGCAAACGCGGCCGCTACCCTTTTGGGGTGCCCGCACCGGTTAGGACCCGCTACACGCAGGCGGGAGAAGTCGACATCGCCTACCAAGTGCTCGGCGATGGGCCGGTCGACCTGCTCCTGTTCACGGGCGCGATCATCCCGATCGAATGCATGGACGAGGAGCCGTCCATGGCCCGCTTCGTGCGGCGGCTGGCCACCTTCGGCCGGCTGATCCGTTTCGACCAGCGAGGAGTGGGCCTATCCGACCGGGGATCTCCGTCCGCCGCCCCGACGGGGAGGCACTGGGTGGAGGACGCGGTGGCCGTGCTTGATGCGGCCCGCTCGCAGCGCGCAGCGGTGCTAGCTCCTTATCTGTCCGCGGCCGAGGGCATCACGCTGGCGGCGACCCATCCCGAGCGCGTGTCGCACCTGGTCATTGCGATCGGCGCGGCGCGCCTCGTGGCGGCCCCTGACTACCCCTATGGCCTGAGCCCTGACCACTCCGACGGCTTGGTGCGGTCTGTTGTCGAACCTGAAGCGCTCGAACAGGGCCTTGACATCCTCACGATGGTGGCGCCGAGTGCTTCGGGCGACCCAGTCTTTCGGGCGTGGTTCGACCGGGCGGGAAACCTCGGCGCGACGCCCGTCATGGCGGAGGCGCACTGGGCGGAGGTGTTCAACAGCGATGTCCGCTCGCTGCTCGCCCAGATCCAGGCACCCACCTTGGTGCTCCACCGCCAGGACGTGGTGGCACCCTTCCTCGAGGTGGGACACGGCCGGTATCTGGGCAATCAGATTCCCGGTGCCAAGTACGTCGAACTGCCCGGCGTAGACGCGCTCTACTGGGTGGGCGACGCAGGCGCTCTGCTCGACGAGGTCGAGGAGTTCGTGACAGGTGTGCGGGGTGGGCCGGGGGCCGAGCGAGTACTGGCCACCATGCTCTTTACCGACATCGTGGGGTCCACGGACCGGGCCGCGCGCATCGGGGACAAGCGGTGGCGGGACCTCCTCGACCACCACGACCGATGTGTGCGCACAGAGATCGGTCGATTCCGCGGGCGTGAGGTAAACACCGTGGGCGACGGGTTCGTTTCAACCTTTGACAGTCCCAGCCAGGCCATCAAGTGCGCCCTGGCCATCCGAGAGACGTTGAAGGTTTCCGATATCGGGGTTCGAGTCGGGATCCATACCGGAGAGATCGAGGTCCGCGGCAACGACGTGGCAGGGATGGCCGTGCACATAGGCGCACGGGTGTCGGCCCTCGCAGGTCCCGGCGAGGTGCTGGTGTCGTCGACAGTCAAGGACAGTGTCGTCGGGTCGAGCGTCGAGTTCGAGGAAAGTGGAGAACACGAACTTAAGGGCGTGCCGGGCAAGTGGCGCCTCTTCTCCGTCTCAGCGTGACCCTGCTCGCATAACTGCTCCTTGTAGCTGTCTGGATAGCCATGCAGGACACGAGCTCCCGTGCGCACTCACCGAACAGCCTGCGCCTCCTATCATCATTGCCGTGCCGATCCGGAAGTCGCCTTTCTGTCTCGTGCTTCTGGCAATCGTGGCCGGTGCCTGCGGCGGTTCCACCCCCAAGGCGTCCTCTGCCATCTCCGCACCTCCAGCCCCTTCGGTGGCGGCCTCGCCGGTGCAGGTGGCTCACACGAGCGACGGTGCCGTGGGCTATAGGACCGTTGGCCATGGGCCGACGTTGGTGATGATCATGGGCACCGGCGCCAGCATGGACGAGTGGCCTGCGGATTTCGTTGACTCTCTTGCTCAGCAATACCGCGTCATCATTTTCGACAATGCCGGCGTCGGAAAGACCTCCCCCCTCTCAGGCATCAGTCCACTACCGGGAAAGCTCACCATTTCGGCAATGGCCAATCAGACGGATGCCTTCATACATGCGCTGCGCCTTGGAAAGGTCTATGTATTTGGCTGGTCGCTTGGGGGAATGGTGGCCGAAGCCCTCGCTGTCTTGCATCCGACGGACGTAAGCAAGCTGATCCTGGACGCGACCTATCCCGGCAACGGCAAGTGGACCATTCCGTCGGGCTCGGCGATTACGAGTCTCCTCGAACCGAAGAGCGGTATCCAGGGGGAGGAGACCGAATTTCCGCCAGATCAGTGGAAAAAGATTCCGTTCTACAACTCGCAGATGATCAACTATCCGCATATCGACGCCGCATCACCGACAGTGACGAGTGCGCAGACCCAGGCCGACTTAGCCTGGGCGCTCGGTCATGACCCGGCTGGCATGAGAGTCGACACCATCAAGATCCCGACTCTCATCGGCGATGGTGCGGATGATGAACTAACACCGGTGGGTAATGCCTACACCCTGCATACGCTGATCGCCCACTCCAAACTGGCGGTGTACCCCGACGCGGGACACGCGTTCGTGTTCCAAGATGCCGCCGACTGGTCGGCGAAGATCAAGTCGTTCCTCGGATGACGAGCCGCTCTATCTCAACATCTCTGCGAGGCCTACAGCGCCGCGATAGAGACTCTGTGTCCGGGCTTTGGGTCGTTGCCGAGAAGCGCGTGCTAATGGTGGCTGGGGGAAGTAAGCAATTGGTGTCTCGTCGCCGTCGAGATGCAAGACTTCTCATGGGGATTCACTTCGGACTGAGGAGGTCGAACGGTGTTTGCACGACTGGTCAGGTTCTCCCTCGACTCTGGAAGCGACGCGAAGGCCCAGGCACTTGCGAGCGACATCGGACCGCTCGTCGCCCAGCAGCCTGGTTGTCACGCAGTGACGGTGTTCGGGGACCACGGTGACGGTGACTACGGAATCTACGTCCTATGGGATACCCAGGAGAATGCCGACAACGCTGCGGGAGTGATCAGACCTCGGCTCAACGAGCATCTCGCGGGAAGCGTCAAGGCACCGCCCGAGACAAAACTGTTCGGGGTGCTCTGGTCGAACTAGATCAACAGGCTCGATGTCGAGGCGTCGCTCTAGTGAGCCAAGGAAGAAGGCCCTAGCTGATATTCAGATTGACTGAGGCGGAGCTGTTTATCCCTGATCCGGCCGGTGTCTTGTTGCCAGGAGTCGCAGTGCCCGTGACCTTGTCGCTCCCAATCGTCCCGCTAAAGTCATAGTGTGGGTAATTCGAGGTAACCATTCCTGCGATCGATTTCGTGCCGAACGTTCCGGAGATGGCGTATCCCGAGGAGCTGCTCACAATGTTAATTGAAAACGAAGTCCCCCCAAGAGTTCCAGACATGGATGTGGGGTTGGATTCATCACCCGGAATATGGGCTATGCCAGAAAGCGCTAGTCCGGCGAGTGCCCCAGATAGCTTGGCCGACACGGCGCTGCCGTTCTCGTTTGGGAGCATGTACGAGATGCTTCCGGTGTTGGCTCCGGTCGGGATGTTGGAGCCACCAGAGTTACTGGAGCTGGAAGAACTACAGGCTGCGGCACCTGCTCCACCGACCAAACCCGCCAGCGTAAGCAAGAGTAACTGCCTGCGATCAAATTCCCCGGCTTCGTTGTCCAAGCCGGACTTCGAATTTGCGTTCGATGGGAGCATTGTCGTCGGGCCTCCTGGTTCGAATCGGGAAGAATAGCCCGTAACCGTGCATGTCGCTTGGTCAAGTGGCGGCAACGCTTGGATGCCCACGTAAGGGGAGAATGGATGAGCAAGATTCAGCCTTGTTGCAGTTGATCCCACTTCTCCAGCTTGACGGCTGCGGAAGTCGCAGGGAAAGCGATCGAGGTCGGCAGCGAACGGACGGAGCTCCTTCTCATGCGTCTCCGCACATCAAGCGGTCCGAATTGTCATACGCAGCAATGAGACGATACGGTCCCAACAGCGTTAGGAACACCAGCCTGCCGGTGAAACTGTGGCGACCGGCCAAGTCGGTATCGACGGTGTTTGCAAGAAGGGTTGCTTGCTGGGCATTCAGACGGATTGAACCCTGCCCAACGCTCAGACGTATTCCAAGGACTAGTACAGCGCACGATTCACCTACCTGCCCCGGTCTAGGACGTTCTTCGAGCTCACCGAGCACGTCAAGCAGAGGAGCGATTAGGCAAGAGTGAGCGCTGGCGAGATGAAGGTCTCGTATTCGCTTCAGATCGGAACACCTACGGATCCGGACAATTTCTCAAGGCAGTTCGTCGCTCTGCGCAAGCAAGCTGGTCTGGGATACTGGCACCCACACGAAGGTCGACACAGTGCCGCGTCGCTCATGCTCGCTCAAGGTGTTCCGCTTCACGTCGTCTCAGAAGGACTGGGACACGCATCAATCCGCATTACGAAGGACGTCTACCGACACCTTGAAGCGAATACCCGGAAGCAGGCAATGGAAGCTACGGCAGCAGCGCTATTGCGCGCGTAAGACTCCGTACAATTTGCTCGCACGGGGAAAGGTTGCCTGACAACCGGGACGAGGCCTTTGATCCGATGGCAGTACTTCCAGATCACGGACGGATTCAGCCACCCGCGTCAGCGGCTTAACCAGGACCTTCGGGTGGAGGCGATGGGGCTCGAACCCACGAACCTCTTGACTGCCAGTCAAGCGCTCTACCAACTGAGCTACGCCCCCGAGTGACAGCAGACTTTACCATCCTCCCTGGTCAGTGTGGCACTCGTCCGCTTCGGAGCTTCCCGTTCCGGGTGCGATTGAGCCCTACCAGCCTTGGGAGGGTCCAGCCAGTTCTGGCCACAGAGTTGCTTGTGAGCACTTCGGACGTCACTTCTGAAGTTGTCCGCATCGGTCTTCTGGTTGACTGACGCTCAGTTGAAAGAGTGCGATGTCACGCTAAGCCCACCGTCACGGTGAATGCCTGAGACACCACGTACTTGCTGGAGCTAGTGCCGTGACCGGCAACCTTCGCCCGGTTGCGCGCCAGGCATCAACTTCGGGTTGCCACGGCCAGGACGTGTCCGCAGTAGAGCCTGATCTCGAGCGTGACCGCAGCCTCCATGAGAGTCGCCGCCGCTGCTGCCTCACCGAGTTCGGCCTCCAGCGCCGCTCGCTCTCGGAGGACAGCGCCGAAGCAAGCGCTGACCTGCTTCGTCCAGTTCGGGATCTGGTCGTATCGATTGACTTCGAAACCTACAGATGCGAGGGGCAGACGGTAATCGGAGACAGGATCGTCCCAGAAAGGCAAGCCAGCGACGCGTTCCGAATCAACCTCGAACGCTACAAGCGCGAACCGTCCATCCGGTCGGAGAATCCTGGCGACCTCAGCCAATGCCGTGGTCTTGTCGGGGATGTATTGGAGAGCATCGACACTCATGACGGCGTCGACCGAAGCCGTGTCTAGGGCCGTGGCCTCAAAGGTGCCTTGGCGAAATGTTACCCTCGCCTCCATCCCAAGGCTGCGTGCTGTCGCGGTCGCCTGCTTTGCCGCCATGGGCGAAAGGTCAATGCCGACGAGGCGGGCACCGGTTTCCTTCGCTACCCATAGGCCGGGACCGCCCGCCCCACAAGCCAGATCGACAAGAACCTGACCGCTTGAGATTCAATCCTTCGGAGAGTGACCGCAGTTGCACCAAAGGAAGAAGGCTGATGTGTGCGAACTCCTCTGGGTAGTCGGATCCAGTGACGTGTTCCCGCCAGATCTCGCGCAACGTCGGACTCTTACCCCACACCGTATAGAACGCCTCGTAACCGCTCGCTACAAGTTCGACCATATTCCGAAGGGGAATATTTGGCTCAAATCTGCGCCACATACTCGGACCTCGCTGCTGAGTTCCCCTCGTTCGATCCGAGGACCTGTAGACATGGTCGAAACCTCAAATGTTCGTGGCGGACCCGGGGTCACCGAGTGTCACGGAACTGACCCCGGTTGTGCAGTTGCCCACCGCGCTCACTCGTCGATCACAAGCTCTGGAATGGTGGTGGCGAGTGGGCCGCCATTGGGGAAGGAGCCGGTGACGAGTTCATTGCCTGACTCGGCTTCGAAGTACGGATCGGTCGGGTTTGGCACCCAGATGCTGCCGGTGAACGTGCTGGGAGCGAGCTGGCTCCCGTTGCCGTACGTCAATGCGAGGCTACCCACCGCCCCCGGCTCCTCGGCGTCGGTGCATTCGTTGTCGCTCTTCGACGGTTTGAACTTCAGCGTGCCCGTCATCTTGATCTTGGAGGCTTGAGGCGTCCCGCCACTACAGCCGCTGAACTTGATCTTGATCTTGGCCGTGATGACAGAGTGGGAGTCAGCGTCGCTCCACGCGGGAGTGTATGTGATCGATCCCGACGAGACTGCCGAACAGTTCTCCGTCCCGGTACCGGTAGTCAGTGCCCAGGCCGTCCCTCCTCCTGAAAGCAAGGTCGTGCCAGTGAATGGAACCAACAAAGTTGCGACTCCGATGATGACTCTGCGTACGCGCATCGCCGCCCCTTTCCGCAGATCCGCGATCTGGACGCGAGTCAACGCGGCCCTGTGCCTTGCAGATTTCTAATACAGCAGGCAACGCGCCTCGTCCTCGGGTCGGACGGGGCCGAGACTCATTCAGTTGCTCAAAAGAGCGGGCCGCATATTCGGTCGTTGGGGACCGACTCTGCTCTTCCACTGCATGACGGCTAGGGATCGGAACCAGTACATCCAGTTCGACTCCCCGCGCTGCCCTATCGATCGACGTGCTCCGCGACGATGGAGGTGGGGGTACGCCAGGCGTTGGAGACGTAGCAACTGTCGCCACACCTGCCCCATCTGTGACACGGTGAAATCGCAGTTGTTGGCTCGGTTTCCTTGGGACAGACTTGGTCAACCCTCCAGGCTCTTTGCAGGAGGTCTTCCCGAAACGGGGGTCCCAAATGACCAGAAAGACCATCCTCATTCTCGCAGCAACTGCTTTGTCATCACTCTTCATCGTCGCGGCGGCATCCGGCGTCGCCAATGCCGTCTCTAACCCGACCAACCTTCCTGGCACGGTGACGTGCAGCCCCGCAGGAGGCGCGTGGAGCGGCGCTATCACATTCACTCCTCCGCTCATGAATGGCGGCACCTCAAGTACCGAGGTCTTCACCGTACAAGCAACCCTGGGAAACTCGGCCAGCTTCTGCGTTGCCCCCTCCGTAACCGTCCCCGTCCTCGGAACCATCGTCGGCAAGCTCAAGTTCAGCATTCCTGGCACTGCCAACAACTGCGCCACCATTTTCAGTGGCGCCGCGCTTCCTGCTCCTACCGGCGGTAAGTTCAAGATGACCTGGACCACACCTGCTGGCTACAACCCGACGAAGTGGACGAATGCACCAACGTTCAAAGTCACCGGTGCAGCGAACTCGTCCAGCATCGCCATCAAGCGCGGAACCGTGGGCGGCTCCTTTGCACCGTTGGCCGGACCGAAGGCCACCCTCTCGGATGCGAACTGGCCGGGACTTGCCGGAGCTGTCGCGACAGGTTGCGCAACAGCAGGAGGGTTGGCCAGTCTGACTCTGAGCACCTCTACGGGCAAGTGGTGATCGACTCCAAGGGAAAGGCATAGCGGGGCCTTCAACCTCCTGGTTGAAGGCACTCTGACACAACAGAGATCGGCATCGACCAGCTTCGGTGAACTCGGGGTGCGAACGTCGAGCGAAGATTTCGTCGCCAAGGCCTCAGACCGCTTGGTCTCCATGACCTTGTGACCATGATCGGGACGACCCCCGGCAGAAGTCGAAGGCCGTCCCTCCTGTGAGATGACCAGACTAAGACATGGTCGTCAGAGTTGGTTGTTGTGGTCGTTACGATAAGCGGCTCATCGCGCGTTTCACCTGAGGGTGGGAAGAATGAACGCCGCCAGGTAGAGGCTGACGAGTCAAGAGGCGGAACAAGACTGTCAGCGCGGTGACGGTCGTGGCGGTGACCGGGACACCCATCTCCCCCTGGCGGCTGCTAACCCATACCCGCTTCTCTGGACGACTACCCCCGCCAACAAGGGCCATGGGACCCTGTCGCAGACGTATCCCGATGCTCATGATGGTGAAGTGACAAGAGCCAGGGTCCTCACCTTCCACGTCGATGACGACGAGCTGTTCGGATTGACCGAGGCCATCGACGCTGTCACCGACGAGTTCTCATCTCTCCCTGATTTCCGGGGGCTGCTCTGCCTTGAGCGCGACACCACGCGCAACGAGGTCATCGTCATCACGCTCTGGGACGGTGACGGCCTGGAAGCCACCGAGGCTGTTTCAGAAGCCGGTCGAAAGCGCATCGCGGCCACCACCGACCTCGGGGTGTGCAGCAAGCACTACGACGTACTTCGCCTGTTTTCGGGGGCTACGACACCTGTGACGGTTCTCGAGGCGCTCGCTTTGTGACGTCCTGGCGAGCAACCGGCCTTCGGGCCTAGCGCGGCGTTTCGGTGGTCGAGTGGGAGTGTCCTACCTACGGGTGTCGCGGGATGATTGTCACCGGCGACCGACCTCATTACGGTCAGGTCGTTCGATGTGCTCCGCTACCGGGGAGGCCGGAGGACAGAACGTGTCGTCGCCTCATGCGGTGGAACATGATCGACGAGGTCTGGACACCCGCTCTAGAGGGATGATGTCCTCAGTCTCAGGGTGGCCCCGAGCATGGGTCCGAGATCAGGTGTACCGTCCCTGGCACAAGGGGGAACGCACGGGGGTCAGACCGTTGAGCACTCTCCTCCGATGCTCAACGGTCTGAACCGCCCGCCGACGCCGGGTCACCCTGAGGATCGCCCCTCAGAACTGCGCGAGTCCGAGAACCCTAGAACACGCTCGCGGTCAGGGTCGTCTGGGTTTGCCGTTGCCGAACGTTGTCGAAAAAAGAGTGTCTCAGCCTGCTCACCAGGCCCTCATCGGGAGAGTGGCGGTGACCATTGGTGCTCTACCGGCCATCTTGACCGTCAACTTTCGGCTTCTTGGCGAGTCGGTGATCTTCAGTGCGGGACACGGGTCATCTCTTGCCCGCGCCACCGACAACAAGATCGTGGCGTTCCAGGCCGATGACTTCGATCATATGCAAGAGATCGGCTGGGCGGTGATTGGTGTCGGGCCACCGACCGAGGTGAGGAACCCCGAGGCGTCGCTGGCAGCCGGTTCGGAGTTATTTGAACCGTGGACCCATGGCGACGTGGCCGATCATCTGATGAGGGTCGACCACACGGGGATCTCGGGCCACATGATCTCAGGGTCGTAAACGTCGGAGTCGGTGTGCTCTCCAATTAGCTTTACTCCGAAGCGGCGTGAGCCCGAAATATGGGGGTCGTATTTCCAATAACTACTTACTAAAAACATATGTAGATTCGACTCCCTTATTCGGTCGTCACCTGCTCAGGTCTGGCCGGAACCCGCCGATACAGTGGCGATGAGGACGAATGGGAGCCAACCGATCCAAGGCCCCTCGGTCACGATAACCAGGGACGCCGCAGCGGTCATCAGGTCGGTTGGGGAGGAAATGACCGAGGTTCTCGGCTGGCGTCCCGACCAGCTTGTCGGCCGGCCCTCCACCGAGTTCGTTCACCCCGAGGATCAGCCGAATGCCATCGTTGCGTGGTTCAAGATGATCGAGGCCCCAGGTGAGGCCCACAACTGGCAGGGCCGCTACCGGACGCCAAAAGGCGAGTGGAAGTGGATCGAGTGCATCAACGTCAACCGTCTCGATGACACCGATGATCCGGTGGTTGTGACCACGATGAGACAGATCACGGTCGACAAGGTCAGCCTTGCGGAAGAACTCCGCCGCGAGAAAGCAGCTGCTCAGTCGATTATCTGACGCCATGCCAATCGGGATGTTCCAGATCGACTCTGACGCGACGATCACCTTCACCAACGACCGGCTGCACTTGATCCTTGGCGTGCCACCGGCTGCGACTGTGGAGGCCCAGTTCGCCTGCGTCGAAGCCGACGATCAGCAACTACTGGCAGCAGCGGTTCATATCGCGTTGGGCGACGAGCCGATAGATGATGTGGAACTTCGCTTCGATAGAGCCTCAGAAGATGACGCTCCCGCGAGGCGTGTCTGCGTGTTGAGTATGCGACCCTTGACCGACGACGTGGGCCGGGTGACCGGGGCCGTGGGCTGCGTCGCGGATGTCACCGAGCAGGTACAACTTCGCCAACAACTTGAGCTAAGAGCCAACGTGGACGAGCTGACGTCCTGTCTCAGCCGTTCTGCGATCTTGCAACTGCTCGCCTCGGCTCTCGACCTGCAGCGCCGGACCCATGGCGGGATCGCGGTCGTCTTCGTGGACCTCTGCCGGTTCAAGGACGTGAACGACCGGTTCG
Source organism: uncultured Acidimicrobiales bacterium (assembly GCA_963801315.1). Classification (GTDB taxonomy): domain Bacteria; phylum Actinomycetota; class Acidimicrobiia; order Acidimicrobiales; family CAVXTF01; genus CAVXTF01. The sequence continues at coordinate 611,072 of CAWDEI010000001.1, forward strand.
GTCACGCAGCGGGCGACGAGGTTCTCCAGATAGCCGGGGCGCGGCTCAAGAACGTCGTGAGGGAAGGCGACCATGTGGGACGCTTCGGCGGAGACGAGTTCCTGGTCGTCTGTCCCCGTGTCGCAGGAGAGAAGGTCGCCCTTGAGGTTGCAGAGCGTATTCGCGCCGCACTTAGTGACAGTCTGCACGGCACAGCCGGGACCGTGGAACTGCGTGCGAGCGTTGGTGTCGCTTGGTCTGCTGGCTCTGTTGATGCTGACACCCTGATAGCGCGAGCCGACAATGCCATGTACGAAGCGAAGCGGTTGGGTTCTGAAGCGGTGGAGGTATACGCCTTGGTGTAGACGACCCGACATGCGGAGAAATCGGTCTTTGTGACGGGCGATTTAGCCCGACGAGGCAGCGAACCGTGAGCGGCGGCGGCACCCAGAGCGCAATGGGGGGTAATGGCCCTGGGACGCCTCCCGCCGTTTCGTGCGCTCTCAGTTCAGCAGGCCAGGCCCTGTAGCGCAATACCAGCGGTATCCCACGCACAAGCACGCTTACGACCCCAGGACTTGCCCCCACCATCCCTGGGGTCGCTCGCGTGGTCTTAGTCGACAGTTCACCAGAGCAATGGTGGTCGTCGCAACTAAAAGTTCGCTGGGCGGTCGCGGGCATCATCCACGAGCAGCGGTGTCGGATAGGTCCTAACCCTGATCGTCGTCCTGGATCTGGGGACTGTGCAATCGATGAATCGACTGAACCGGACGTCAGCCCGGTTACGTGATCGAGACCGAATCGAGTCCGTTGTTCGTGTCGTTCGACGGGTCACCGTTCAAGAACGTGATCACGGTAGTGCTCGAGCTCGCCGTGAAGTGTGTCTTGAACTTCTGCCAGACCTGCGCCGTCCCGCCCATTTGCGAGTTGGTGGCTGCGAGAATCTGCGTACCGTTCACCAACACGTCGACGGTACTCGTCGTGCCGAAGATGCCGCCCGGGTCGTACACGTTCCCGACCCAGAACGTTATCTTGTAGGTCGCGCTGGGTGTCGTCGGAACCGTCTGGCTGACCCCGGTCGCACTGTTGGACACGCCCGTCAGGTCTAGCCACTGGTTTCCGGACTGGGCAGGGAATGTGAAGCCGTCCTGTGTGAATGTGGTGCTCACCACGGCGACGTTGCCCGTGGCGCCGGTCACGGTCCAATGCTTGAAGCTCTGCCCGATACTGAATCCCTCGTAGCTGGCGATCGGCACGACCGGCTTTTCGAAGCCGCCGTTCTTTATCAGATTGGTCGAGAAGCTGCCGAACGCGGCGTTGGGCACCGCCATCGCCAGCAGAACCGCCCCGACCAGAGCCACGAAGCACTTTCGCATTGTCAACTCCATTCCCGTACGGCTTAGGCGCTCATCATGTCAACGTGAATGTGGTCTTTGCGACCGTCCCGGAGGTCTGCCCTATGGCTTGGATCTCGTGAGAGCCAGGTCGACCAGAGTCCGAAGTCGGGATGCTCCCTGCACAATTGAACTTACCCATGGTAGTAGCGGTCGCGGTGCAGATGACGATCCTTTCGGGATTCGGAAGGTGACGGTTGGTCTTGTAGTAGACCTTCACCTGCTCTCCGGATTGGTAACCCTTTCCGTTCGCCGTTACCGATGTCCCGCGGGGACCAGATGTCGGCGACACCGAGACCTTGGTACCGACAGCGACACCTCCTCCGTGGTCGCCTGATGCAGCAGCTGCAGAACTCACCGTTGGACCGATGAGAAGCGTTGGAGCCGCCAGAAGCGTCACCACTGCGGTTCCAATCAGGAATCTCGTACGTCGCATGAGCCGCCCCCTTTAGCTCGCCGAGCCCGACCAACGGTACCAACATCGTCAGGCCGTTGCCCTGGCGTGGTGAAGGGGTTCAGGTCGTAGCGCTTCAGTATCGAGCGCCTAGAACGCCGCCAGCTCGCTCCCCGTGTCGACGTCGGCTCCCGCTGCTTTGGGGCCGGGAGCGCCCGGCATGTTCGAAGTCGTGCGAAGCGGGATCTCCTTCATGAGGAAGCTGAGAAGGCACGCGAGGATCGCGAACGGAACAGCGACCAGGAACACTCCCTGGAGCGCGTGGCTGAACGCGCTTACGAAGACGACACGCTCTGCTGGCGGGAAGTGGTTTATCTGTTCCGGGTTTGCGGTGACGCTGCCCCCGGAGAGACCCCCCAGGGCCGCCCCAGCATGCAGCTTCAGCTGTGCGAGCAAACGGGTGTTGAACACCGCCCCGAGACCCGAAACGCCGAAGCAGCCGCCGATTGTGCGGAAGAACGTCGCCGTCGACGTTGCGACACCGAGTTGCGAGTACGGCACCGAATTCTGGACCGCCACGACCAGCACCTGCATGACCAGTCCCACACCCAGTCCCACTACCACCATGTAGATGGAGGCCGTACCGAAAGAAGTGTGTGGCCCGAGTCGCGACAACAGGGCGAGTCCCACAGCGAGGATGGCGGAGCCGACTATCGGGAAGATCTTGTAGCGACCGGTGCGGGTCACCAGCCGCCCGCTGAAGATGAACGTCGTGAGCATCCCTGCCACCAGCGGCAAGAGCTCGAGCCCCGAGCTGGTCGGCGATGCGCCATGGACCGTCTGCAGGTATAGCGGCAGGTAGACGATCGCGCCGAACATGGAGAATCCGATGATGAACCCGACGGCCGATGCCGCCGTAAACGTCCGTCCGCGGAACAGCTTCAAGGGGATGACGGGCTCCGCGGCACGGGTCTCGACCACGCAGAACGCCGCGATTAGAGCCGCGCCCGCCAGACCGAGGCCGACGATCGTAAGCGACCCCCACGCGTACTGCGTACCGCCCCACGTCGTCAGCAGGATTATGGCGGTGACACCTGCCGACAGAAGCGAGATGCCCAGCCAGTCGATCTTGTGGTGCACCCGCTTCGCCGGGATGTGGAGCACCGCCGCGATGGTGAAGAGTGCGACGATCCCGATGGGCACATTGATGTAGAAGACCCATCTCCACGACAGGTGCTGGGTGAACCATCCTCCTGCGAGCGGGCCGAGCACACTCGACAGCCCGAACACCGCACCGAAGTAACCCATGTAACGGCCACGTTGGCGCGCCGGGATGACGTCGCCGATGATCGCCTGAGCGCCGACTATCAGCCCGCCGGCACCGATGCCCTGGATCGCCCTGCAGGCTATGAGATCGATCATGTTTTGCGACAGCCCTGACAGGATCGAGCCCGCCAGGAAGATGACGATCGCCAGTTGGAACAGCTTCTTGCGGCCGTAGAGGTCGCCGAGCTTTCCCCACAACGGAGTCGAGATCGTCGACGCGAGCAGGTAAGCGGTGACGACCCACGCAAGGTGGTTGAGGCCGCCCAGGTCTGCAGCGATGGTCGGGAGCGCTGTGGCGACGATCGTCTGATCGAGTGACGCGAGGAACATCCCGAGCATGAGCGCGCCGAGGATCACGAGTATCCGCCGGTGCTCTGCTTCGCTGAACTCGTGGTCGTCTCCGGGGACGGGGGAGGCCGCGACATCCGTCACGTCAGTTGCCACGAGCGTCCTCCATCTCGTGCGAGAGGGCGTCCGAGAACCGCTGGAGCAGTCGTGCGAAGTCCGCAAGATCCTGGTCGTCCCAATCGTGAAGCAGATCATCGAGCCAAGCTCTTCGCGCCTTGAGAACACGCTCGAACGTTCTGCGCCCGGCCGGGGTCAGCTGGATGCGCGTGGCACGTCTGTCGTCGGGATCGGCCTGCCGGCTCACCAACCCGTCACGTTCGAGCTGTTGGACCTTTCTTGTGACCGTCGGAGCGTCCACCCCGAGCATGTCGGCGAGCGTGGTCACCCGCAGCGAGTCACCGTGGAGGTAGAGCTTGTGCAGCAACGAGGCGCCGCCCCTGTCGAGCCGCACGCCGGCCGTCTGGAGGAGACGTTCGTGCAGGCGGACCTGGTTCGATGCCCGTCCCACGACCGACAGTGCCTCTTCGATCCGGTCCGACGACCGGTCAGGCGGGGCCGGAGGGTGGGGGCTGCGCCCCAAAGTGGTTGCTTTCGACATATAAGTACTATAGGGCGCCCCCTCGTGGTCCTCGGACAGATCGATCGCACGAGGCAGCTTTATATGCTCGAAATCACCCCTCGATCGGCTCGGGAACGCACCTAAGCCGAGAAACCGAAAGGACGTCTCGTGGGTCTATCCGTAAGAGCACGTGACCTACCGGGTCGTATTGCGACCGGGGCCTACATCCTTCACGCCGGGTTGGACAAGTGGAACGGCGACGAGGCCCGCGCCGAGGCTGTCCAGGGAATGGCGGCCGGTGCCTTCCCGGTCGTGAAGAGCGTTTCCGCGACCACGTTCCTCCGACTGCTTGCGGGTGCCGAGATCGCCACGGGGGCAGCGTTGCTCTCGCCTTTCGTCTCGAACGCCGTTGCCGGACTTGCCCTGACAGGGTTCTCCGGAGGGCTCATCGGTATGTACTGGAAGACCGAGGCGCTCCACAAGCCGGGGAGCATCTGGCCGACCCCTGCGGGGATCGCGATCAGCAAGGACGTCTGGATGCTCGGGATCGGTGCCGGCCTGCTCGTCGACTCACTAACGAGTCGCCGCACGAAGAAGCGCAAGTAGCCGCTGGGGCGAGAGAGCTCAGGTGGGGAGCCAGGGCTGCTCGTGGTGACCGAGCCAGGAAAGGACCTGCCTCCGCGTGACGGGTCCGCGAGGCGAATAGGGAGTTTCGATCTCTCCCGAGGCGAGCATTGCGCGCTGGACACCGCGGCCGGTCTGCAGGGTGTCGTCAGCGAGCACGCATCGTGTCGCGTGAGGATCGAGCCCGAACAGCGTCGCAGCGTTCAGTCCGAGGACCTTGTCCTTGATCGCCGACGTCAGTTCCGGGTAGCCGAACTCCTCTTGGAACTCCGCCGAGATCTCGAAGGCCCGTAAGGCCATTATCTGTGTCTGCGGAGGCCCGTACCAGACGCTGTCGGTCCCCCAGAGCACACGGTCCTCGCCTAACCGCTTCAGAAGCTTGCCGAGAGCGTGCGCACCCTGCGTCGGTTCGGTGAGCAGGTTCCTCCACATGGTCGCCAGATCTGCCCAGACGTTGCTGTTCTGCGGGACCCCGTAGTCGTCGAGGGCCTTCAACAGCGAGTCGACCCCTACAGGGTCGTTCGGGTCGTAAGGGCCCTCGACATGCTGAGGGGTCCATCCGGAGTGATAGACGACGAACTGCATGTCAGGGAACAGCCGCGAGACCGCGACCATGTCGCGAGGTTGGTTCCAGGTGCTGGCGAAGTTGAGCAATGGCAAGCCCTTGTGTGCGCAGAACACCTTGATCCCGAGGTCGTTCGCGTGCTGCACCACCGGCAGGCCGATGGCCGGGTCGTCCAGCTCGAATCCCCGGCCGCCCGGGCCCCAGGCCGTGTAAACCTTGAAGGTCGACACGAGGCCGGATTCCTCCGCCTCCGTCATGCCCTCGAGCCGGGCGGCGAGCGACCCGAAGTTAGGTGCCACGACGTTCTGCAGCAGGAGCCTGGGCGCCCCTCCTCGCGACTGCTTGATAACGAGTTGGCGGGTGGCGTCCGCGTCGTCGAAGGGAAGGGGGTCGGTCGATTCGCCGGTACTTGGAAGGTCGGAAAGAAGCGCGACGGTTGTGTCGCTCGCCAGAAAGATGTCGTGGAGGTACGCGGCCTGGTCGACACACGTGAGCGGGTCGGCGGACATGCAATCGGCCGGCAGCATGTCGAGCACCAATTGCACGGTCTCGGGCGCCTGTGTGCGCCACGGCAGGCTGGGCATCACATGATGGGTGTGGACGTCGAATACGAACTCTCCGTGCGAGCCGAGCGCGGACTCACATGCCGGCAGGTCCTCGGGCGCGGGTGTCCGGTACCTGCCCCCCGGCCTGGTGGAGGCCGTCGACGACGCTCCGGAGGACGAAGAGTTGCGGGCCGGAGCGCCACAGGCTGCCAGGTTGACCGAGGCCAGGAAAGCCGCCATCCCTCCTGCGGTCTGCAAGAAGCGCCGCCTTTTCATGCAGATTGCATCGGAGGCGTGAACAGCCCGAGCGAGCACCGACCGCGCAAGATCGGCGTCGCGAGCCCTGAGGGCGCCCGGAACGAACTCTCCGTTTGACACCTGCCCGAGAACCACTGGCAACCGAAGATCGTCGTCGTCGCCCGGCCGCATGGGGACACTATGGCGCGCGATCGCCGCATCCGGTCATCTGGCCGCGACGCGACGCTCCAAAAGGGGTGAGCCGAGCGGGTCCCATTACAATCCTGGGATGGTCAGGGCGTACGACGCTCAACAGGTCGAGAAGCGTTGGCAACAGCGCTGGGCCGACGAGCACTCCTACGAGGTGGATCTGGACGACCCGCGTCCCCCTTCTTACGTCCTTTGCATGTACCCGTACCCGAGTGGGCCCGCCCACCAGGGCCACGTCCGCAACTACACGTTCGGCGACCTTCTCGTCCGCCACCGGACGATGAACGGCCAGGCGGTGTTGTCCCCGTTCGGGTTCGACTCCTTCGGCCTGCCGGCCGAGAACGCTGCGATCAAGACCGGCGAGCATCCTCGTGCCTTCACCGAGGCACGCATCGCCGAGTTGAAGAGCAGCGTCATCGGGCTCGGAGCGGTCTACGACTGGCGGCGGCAGGTAGTCAGCCACGACCCTGAGTACATGCGTTGGAACCAGGTGATGTTCCTCCGTTTCTTCGCGACCGACATTGCGTATCGCGCGGCGGCACCCGTGAACTGGTGCCCGGGGTGCCAGACAGTCCTCGCAAACGAGCAGGTGCTCGCCGACGGCACCTGCGAACGCTCGGGGGACGTCGTCGTGAAACGCGAGCTCGAGCAGTGGTTCTACCGGATCACCCGCTACGCCGACGAGCTGTTGGAAGGTCTCGACGACCTCGACTGGCCGGATCGCGTGAAGCGCATGCAGAGGAACTGGATCGGGCGCTCGGACGGAGCGGAGATCGACCTGCTGGTCGCGGGCCGCGACGACGACCTGGCGCTCAAGGTCTTCACGACGCGACCCGACACCGGCTTCGGGATGACTTACGCGGTCGTCGCGCCCGAACACCCCCTGGTCGAGGAGCTGACGACCGCTTCGAACAGGGCGGCCGTCGACGAGATAAGGAACTGGTCGCAGTCTGCGACCGATCTCGAGCGAACGGCTTCGAGCTCCGAAGGCCGCGCGCTCGAAAAGCGCGGTGCGTTCACGGGCAGCTACGTCGTGAACCCGTTCACCGGCGAGGCCATACCCTTGTACGTCGCCGACTACGTGATCATGCGCTACGGGACGGGCGCGATCATGGCGGTGCCTGCAGAAGACGAGCGCGACTGGGAATTCGCCAAGGCCTACGGCCTCCCGTACGTACGGACCGTCGAACCTCCCGCCGACTTCGACGGAGAGGCATGGACCGGGGACGGCAAGAAGATCAACTCCGGGTTTCTCGACGGTCTCGACGTTCCCGAGGCGAAGCGCCGCGCGACCGAGTGGCTGGAACAGCAAGGTATCGGGCACGCCACCAGGAACTACAGGCTCCATGACTGGCTCATCTCGAGGCAGCGCTACTGGGGCTGCCCGATCCCGATCGTCTACTGCGGGGACTGCGGCATCGTCGGGGTCCCGGAGGACGAGCTTCCGGTCCTCGCCCCTGACGACGTGGAGTTCCTGCCGGGAGGGGAGTCGCCGCTCGCGCGCCACCCGACCTTCAGGTACACGACATGCCCGAAGTGCGGCGGGCCGGCCGAACGCGATACCGACACGATGGACACCTTCGTCGACTCGTCGTGGTACTTCCTCAGGTTCTGTGACCCGTGGGCAGAGGACCGACCCTTCGATCCGGCGGCGGCTGTCCACTTCATGCCGGTACGCCAGTACATCGGAGGAGTGGAGCACGCAATACTCCACTTGCTCTACCGCGATTCTTCACACGCGCCCTGATCGACGTCGGATTGGCACCCGGACTGGGACGCGAGCCGTTCGCGAGGTTGTTCACTCAAGGTCTGATCCGCCTCGAGGGCTCGAAGATGTCCAAGTCCAAGGGCAACCTGATCGCGCCCGAGTCGTACTTCTCTACCGTCGGTGCCGACGCGCTCCGTCTCTTCCACCTCTTCGTGGGACCGCCCGGCGACAACGTTGACTGGTCCTCCCAGGCCGACGAGGTCATCGAGGGTTGCCGCAAGTTCCTCGACCGCATCTGGCGCTTCTCGGTCGAATCCGATGCGACTGACAAGACCCGGGGGGGCGACGACACGGGCGCGGACGAACCGATCGAGGCGGCTTTCGAGCTCAGACGCGCCACCCACCGCCTCATCGCCAAGGTGACCGAGGACCTCGAACGATGGAGCTTCAACACGGCGGTGGCCGCGTGTATGGAGTTCGCCAACCGTCTTCAGCGGTACTCCAGGTCGGTGCACGGTCCGCACGGAGACGAGTGGGACGAGGCCGTCGACTCGGTCCTTCTGCTTCTCGCGCCGATGGCTCCTCATATGACAGCTGAGGCCTGGGAGCGCCGCCACGGAGAAGGTGCGCGCATCCATGCGCAGAGTTGGCCGGTCGCCGACCCTGAGCTGTCGCACGTCGATCGGGTCACGATGGTCGTGCAGGTGAACGGCAAGGTCCGCGACCGCATCGAGGTCGATGCAGGGATCGACGCCGAGGAGGCGACCAGGTTGGCCCTCGCTTCTGAGCGGGTCACAGAGGTGCTCGGCGGCAAGGAGCCGTCTCGCCTGATCGCCCGCCCGCCGGCGCTCGTGAACGTGGTGACCGCGCCGTGATTGACGGTCCGCTTCCCGACGATGACCTGGCGACCCGGCCGCTCGACTGGCCGGCCGGATATTCGGTCAGGTCGCTTCGAAGCCGGCGAGCACCTTCTTCCAGCGCTCGGGATCCGCCTTGTACGGCGCGTAGAAACTCACCCGGTCGACCACGCCTCCGAATCGCGCCATGACGAGCGACGGGATGTCGTCCGGCGTGCCGACCACGGCGAACGTCGCGACCATCTCGTCGTCGATGAGACCCGCCATGGTCTCCCATTCGCCGCGCTTGGAAAGCGTGTTCAGCTCGGGCTGGAGGTCTCCCCATCCGTGGTGCTCGAGCACGGGTCTGTACGCGGGAGTCGAGCCGTAGAAAGCGAGTTGCGCTTTGACGGCCTGGGTAGCGGCCTTCACCTGCTGCTCGGTCTCACCGGTGACCACCATCCCCGGATAGGACACCTCGATGTCGGCGCGGACTCGTCCCGATCCCTCGAGGCCGCGCATGAGTGCCGGCATGGTCACATCGCGCGAGGTAACGCTCAGTCGTGAAGCCGTGGACGAGGAACCCGTCGCCGACCTCTCCGGCAACCTCGGTCATTAGCTCGCCGACTCCCGCGACGAACACCTTCGGGGTGCCGTACGGGTTCGGTGCGGGACTGAACATCGGCGTCATGAGCGTGTGCTTGTAGAACTCCCCTCTGAAGTCGAGCTTCGTCCCCTGGTTCCATGCGGACCAGACTCGCGCGCATCGCGAGGACGTACTCGCGCATGCGCCGGGCGGGGTGGGACCACGGCATCGAGAACCGCTTCTCGATGTGGGGCTTTATCTGTGAGCCGAGTCCCAGCATGAACCGGCCCTTCGAGTACAGATGGAGGTCGTTCGCGACGGTAGCCATCGAAAGCGGGTTGCGGGCGAAGGCGACTGCGATGCCGGTTCCGAGCTCGAGATGCTCGGTGTGCTCGCCGGCGAGAAGCAGGGGAAGGAATGGGTCGTGACCGGTCTCGGGGCACCAGATGCCCGCGAAGCCGGCTGCTTCGGCTTTGCTAGCCGTCTCGGCGGCATCCTTGGCTTCGAAACCTATGCCTGCGTCGACCTTCACATGCGCACCATAACGCAGGCTCTCCGCCGGGGTCCTCCGTCACTACGTATGCACAACAGCGCTCCAAGTCCTTGCCGCGCCAAGTTGGGGAGCCGACAAATCTCACGTGCCCGATGGTTCGCCGGAGAACGAGATAAGTCCGACCGACGAGGACAGGGATCGCTACCTGCGGCTGCTCGACAATGCGCGCGATCGCGGCCTTCTCGACCTTGACGAGCACGCGTACCGGGTCCTCGCTGTCGGTGCGGCGACCAGTCTCGACGAGCTGAACAGCATCGTCTGGGAGCTTCCGCCCACCATGGTTCGCCCGGGTCGCCCATCGCAACCTGACCCGTCTGTGCCCGGTGCCTCTGTGCCCGGTGCCTCTGTTCTGCCCGGTCGCACTGTTCTGCCCGAGCGCTCTGGGCAGCCGGATGTGTCGGTCCTGGCGGACCTCGGTCCCGAGGGGATGCGGAGGCTCGACCCGGTGGACGTCGCGATGCTCCAGATGCGGGGAACGGCGAAGGTGCCCAATCCGTCCCGCCGCTGGGCTGCGCTCGTAGCGGTGGCGCTCGTCTTCCTGGTCCTGATCATCCTTGGCTTGGTTCTCGCCGCGAACAGCCGGGCGTCGAACGGCGGTAACAGCGGAAACAACGGGCTGACCAAGCCGCTCCCGGCCCACGCGGCCCATGCGCCGCTTATTAGTATACGTTAACGTTTACTAATCGTCAAAGTAGAAACGGAAGGTCGGGCCGTCGGTCCGCCGGTCCCTCGCTCCCTCGGCCTCATTCGTCCTCGCCGAAGTCGTAGTCGCCTTCCCCCGGATCTCCCAGGTCCCCCAGATCCCCCGGATCCCGAGGCCCGAGATCCCCCACATCCCCGGGATCCACCTCGCGATCCCTGTCGCGGTCCCTGTCTCCCCGCTCTCCGCGCAGGTACCGCTCGAGCTCCGCTCCGAGCTCGTCTGCGGTCGGGATCTGGCCGAGGTCGAGAGGGTTCCCCTCGGTCGCGTCGAGGTTCCGCTCGAGCTGGCGGACGAGCTCCAGGTGCTCGGAGCTCTTGGTAATCAGCTCGTCGACCTGCCGCAGCGACGCGTCTGCCGCCGTGATCAGCTGTGAGGTGTCGAGCCTGAGAGCCGCCAGAGTGGCCAGTCCGTCGACCAGTGCGGCGCTCGCCGGGGCGAACGCCATTCCCGTCACGTAGTGGGGGACACGCGCCCAAAGGCCGACCGCAGGGATGCCCGCAGCGCCGAAGGCGAGCTCGATGGCGCCCCATACCCCGGCCGGCACCTCGATAGCTCCCTGTACCACGCCGATCCCTGCCGACACCGAGCTCGACTCCTCGGGCGCGGTCGCAGCCAACTTGATCGGGCGGGTATGCGGCGCCGGCGCCGGGAAGGCGCCTAACCCCACCGCCATCCGCACGCCCAGCTCTCGGGATAGCTCGACTACGGCGGACACGAAGGAGCGCCACTTGAAGTCCGGTTCCGGGCCGACAAGGTAGAGGACGTCTTTTCCGTCGAGGTCGTGCCCGCTGCGAAGCTCGAGCACGGGCCAAGTGAGCCGCTCGGTGACGCCGTTGACTATGCGGGCGACCGGCCGGCGCGCCCGCTGGTCGATCAGGGCCTCGCCGTCGAAGGTCGCGATCAGCTCGGTCGGTCCGGAGGCGAGCAGGGCCGCGATCGCACCGGCCGCGCCGAGCCCGGCGTCGACCCAGCCCTCGAGAGCGACGACGAGAACCGGATGGTCGAAGGTCAGAGGCGAGTGACGCTCGTAGAGAGGCATCCCAGTCTCAATCCGCCTGACCGGCCGCCTGACCGGCCGCCTGACCGGCCGCCTGACCGGCCGCCCGACCGGCCGCCCGACCTTCGATGACGTCGAGCGCCGTCTCCGCCAGCTCGAGCACCATCGGCCCAACCCCTTCTATGCCCGAGCGGTCGCCCGCAGCTGCGCCGCCCGCGTACCGGTGGAACACACCCTGGAGGATGCACGCGAGCTTCCAGTATCCGAACGCCACCCAGAAGTCGAGAGCGCCCAGGTCGCGGCCCGATGCAGCCTCGTAGCGCTTCTTCATCTCGTCGCGGTTGGGGAAGCCCGGCACCGCGGTAGGTGTGACGCCTGCGATCACCGCCTTCTCGCCCGGCTCGTTCCAATACACCATTAGTAACCCGACATCCGCCAGGGGGTCTCCGAGGGTGCAGATCTCCCAGTCGAGAACGGCTCGGACGCGACCGTCGGCACCGATGACGACGTTGTCGAGCCGGTAGTCCCCGTGGACGATGGTGGTCTCGGTCTGTTCGGGCATCGCGGCGGCAAGGCGCTCGTGGGCGGCACGGACGGGTCCGGCGGTGTCCAGGCCCTCGACGGGCGAGCTCTCGAACTGGGCGAGCCAGCGCTTCAGCTGACGCGCGGCGTAGCCGTCGCGCTTGGCGAAGTCCCCGAGGCCGATCGCGTCGACGTCCACCGCGTGGAGCGTCGCGAGAGTGTCGGCCATCGACTCGCCTGCGGTCCTCCTGCCGTGCTCGTCGAGCGCTCCTTCGACCGTGGCTGCGTCACGCAGGATGAAGCCTTCGACGAACTCCATCACGTAGAACGGCGCGCTGTTCACCTCTATGTCTTCGCAGAGCCCGCATGTCCGCGGCACCGGCACGTCGGTCGGGCCGAGGCTCGACATCACCCTGTGCTCGCGCGCCATGTCGTGCGCGGTCGGGAGCACGTGCGAGATGGGGGGCCGGCGAAGAGCCCAGGCGCTCCCCGCCGAGTCGGTGACCCGGTATGTCAGGTTCGACCGCCCCCCGGCGACGAGCGAGAAGTCCAACGGGGGCTTCGTCCCCTCCACGTTCCCGCAGAACCATTCCGTGACGCGCACCACGTCGATCCCCTCGACCACCTCGGGTTGCGCCACGGCCAGCGAGGCTAGTGGCACTAGGCGCACGGGACATTGGGCGACTCCAGGTATCGTCGGTCACGTGGCGCTGGATGTGAGCGATGCCGATTTCGAGCAGTCCGTCCTCGACCGGTCAGAGCAGGTGCCTGTCGTGGTCGACCTGTGGGCGCCTTGGTGCGGGCCTTGCCGGACGCTCGGCCCCATCCTCGAGGACGTGATCGATGCCACAGGTGGCTCGGTCGAGCTCGCCAAGGTCAACGTCGACGACAACCCCAGGATCTCTGCTGCGTTCCAGGTCCAGTCGATCCCTGCGGTCATGGCGATAAAGGACCGCAAGGTCGTCGACGGCTTCATCGGAGCGCTGCCGCGCGCCGAGGTTCAGGAGTTCATCTCGCGGCTGGTGCCCGCGCCGTCCGAGGCGGACCAGCTGGTCGCAGCGGGTGACGAGGCATCGCTTCGGAGCGCGCTCGAGCTCGAGCCGGACCACCCCGTTGGGGTCGTGAGCCTGGCGCGCCTGTTGGTGGTGGGCGGCGAGCCCGAAGAGGCATTGCGGATTCTCGCTCGGATCCCCGAGACCCCCGAGTCCCGCCAGCTCGCCGCAGAGGCGCGCCTTGCGATGCAGCAGGTTGAGGTGCCGCGAGAGGGAGTGGACGTGCTGCTCGACGGGCTGCTCGAACGGGTGAAGGAAGACGAGCAGGCGCGCCAGGAGTTCGTCGATCTGCTGGAGACCCTGGGCCCCGACGACCCCCGCACCTCGCAGTACCGCAAGGCCCTCGCCGCAAGGCTGTTCTGACCGGCGTGGGCTCTGGCCGTTCACGGTCGGTCTGAGGACGTCTCCGGTGGCGGGCGCCGGCACCGTGCTGGTTCTCGGGGACAGCTCGTTCGACCTGTCGACGCGCGCTGTGGTCATGGGGATCCTGAACCGCACGCCCGACTCCTTCTACGACCGGGGCGAGACGTTCGTCCTGGACGATCTCCTCGCCAAGGCGGAGCGGCTCGTGAAAGAGGGTGCCGACGTGCTCGACGTGGGCGGCGTGAAGGCAGGGCCCGGGCCCGAGGTGAGCGAGAGCGAGGAGCTCGATCGAGTGGTGGACGCAGTTGCGGTGCTCCACCGGACATTCGACGTTCCCATCTCGGTGGACACCTGGAGGGCGTCGGTCGCCCGAGAGTCGTACCGTGCGGGTGCAGTGTGCGGGAACGACATAAGCGGGTTCGCAGACCCCGACTACCTCGAGGTGGCGGCAGATGCAGGAGCGTCGGTCGTGGCCACTCACATCCGGCTCGCGCCTCGTGTCCGTGATCCCGAGCCGCTGTACGACGACGTGTCGGCGACCGTGTGCGAGTTCCTCGAGTCGCGGGCGGCGTCGGCGCTGCGCGCCGGGATCCCTGCGGAACGCATCATGGTCGACGCGGGTCTCGACCTCGGCAAGACGCCCGCGCAATCGCTCGAATTGCTCCGCGCCACTGACCGCCTGAGCGCGCTCGGTTACCCGGTGCTCGTGTCCGCCTCCAACAAGACGTTCCTCGGCGCGGTTCTCGGTCTCGACATCGACCGCAGGCGCGAGGCGTCGCTCGCAGCAGTGGCGATCGGCATCGCGCTGGGCGGTCGGGTGGTAAGGGTGCACGACGTCGCCGGGACGAGGCGGGTGCGCGATGCCATGGCGGCGATCCTCGAGGCGGCGTGACCGTGCCGGCGGCCGGCGCCCGTGGCAAGGAGACCCGTGGCAAGGAGACCCGCGGCAAGGAGGCCCGCGCCAAGGAGAGTGACGCCGCAGTTCTCGTACGCGGCGACGACCCGTCTCTCGTGGCACAGGCCGTGCACGAGGTCGTGGCCGAGCTCGTCGCCGGGCGCGACGCCGCGATGGTGGTCGAGGAGCATACAGAGCAGAGCTCCGACACGTCCGACGTCGGAGTCATCGTCGACGCCCTGTCGACGCCGCCGTTTCTCACCGACCGCAGGGTTGTCGTCGTGCGCGACGCGGGGCGGATCTCGAGCTCGGAGGCCAGTCGCATAGCCGCCGCTCTCAAGGATCCTGTGCCCGGAGTGGTGCTCGTGGTAGCCGCGGGTGGAGGCGCGATCGCCCCGGTGCTGGCGAAGGCGGTCGAATCCAAGGGCCGGGTCGTGGACACCAAGGTCGGTACCGGACGAGCCAGGACGCAGTGGATAGCGACCAGGCTCCACGGTGCGCCCGTCAAGCTCGATTCGGAGGCTGTGACCCGGCTGGGTGAGCACATCGGCGACGACCTCGGACGTCTGGACGGGCTCCTCGAGTCGCTGGCTTCCGCCTACGGCGAGTCGGCAACGGTGACTGCAGACGAGCTCGAGCCCTTCCTCGGTACCGCAGGGGGAGTGGCTCCCTGGGACCTCACCGACGCATTGAACTCGGGCGACACGGCCGCTGCGCTGAGTGCTCTGGAGCGGTTGACGACCGCATCGGGCAGCGTCCCTCTCGTCGTTCTCGCGAACTTGCACCGCCATTACGGGTCGATGTTGCGCCTCGACGGCTCGGATGTCACGAGCTCGCGCGAGGCGGCGGAGCTGCTCGGTGCTCACGAGTTCGTCGCGAGGAAGGCTCTCGAGCAGTCGAGGAAGCTCGGCTCCGAGAAGATCGCGGATGCTGTCATGCTGATCGCCGAGGCCGATCTGGACCTTCGGGGCAGGACGGGACTACCGGATGCTGCGGTGCTCCAGGTCCTCGTCGCCCGTCTCAGCCGTCTGTCGACTGGCTCGCGGCGCCCGGCCGTACGGCACCGCTGACCTCGGGCCGCCGAACGAGCGAGGGGCTGTGATCAGCCGGCGAAGGGGTCCTTCGACTCAGCCAGCGAAAGGGTCTTTCGACTCAGCCAGCGAAAGGGTCTTTCGACGGTTCCTTTCCGTCGATCACGTTGTCGGTCCACGCGACGCCGTCGAAGTACCTGGTCTCGTGGCGCCCCGTCGGGTCGGGGTGCCAGCCCGGCCAAACCGGGAGGACCGTCGACGATCCGGCCTCGGGCGCTCTCCTCGGTGCGAAGGGCTCAGGGTTCACCGTCGGGAGCTGGTAGGCCCTCGGCTTGGAGGCCGGCACGTGCTCGACCGCGGTCCCGTCCATCAGGACCCTCTGCTTGTGCCCCTCGTGCTTGCTTCTGTTCCTGTGCAACCCCGGCATTTCGATCCTCCTTGGACAAAGGACCGCCCCTGTTGATGCAAAGTTTACCCCTGCCAAGAGGTTCTCAAGCACCGCCCAACAAACAGGCGGCCGGCAGCCGCTCTGAGCTCCGCAGGGGAACGCCCGGAGAGCTACCCGGGGTATGGGGGAATCGGCTCAGTCAGATGAGCTGTTGAGGGCGTTGACCCTGCGCATGAGCCGGGACTTGCGATTGGCGGCCTGGTTCTTGTGGATCGAACCCTTTGCCGCCGCCTTGTCTATGCGCTTGATGGCGAGCCGCAGGACATCGGCCGCGTCCTCGGTCCCCTGTTCGGCGGACTGCAGGGCGCGCTTGGTCCTGGTGCGCATCTCGGATCGCACCGCCTTGTTGCGCAGGCGCCCCTTCTCGTTCTGGCGATTGCGCTTTATCTGGCTGCGGATGTTGGCCACGGTTTCCTCGCGCTTGTGTGATGTCGACCTGGGTCGGTTCCCGACCGAAGCGGCCGCGCGACGTTAGCAGGGTCGGGCGGCGGCCTCACCGTCCCTGGTGCCAGAGCACAGAGCGCAATGTCCGCGCCACGATCCGGGCGTCGAGGGGGAGGCTCTGGTGCCTGAGGTAGAAGAATTCGTACTGGAGCTTCTCCAATGCGTCTGCCACGGTCGCCCCGTACTCGAACTTCACCTGCGCCCACCCTGTGAGCCCGGGGTGGACGAGGTGCCTGACGTCGTAGAACGGGATCTTCTGGCGGAGCTCCTCTACGTAGGAGGGTTGCTCGGGTCGCGGGCCCACGAAGGAGAGATCGCCTCGCAGGACATTGAGCACCTGGGGGAGCTCGTCGAGATGGGTCCGCCTGAGCCAGCGGCCGACGCGTCCGACCCGGGGGTCGCCCTGCTCGGTCCAGGGGGTCTCGCCGGTGGACGGCCGCATCGTCCTGAACTTGAGGATCGTGAACTCGGTGCCACCCTTGCCGACGCGCCGCTGCCTGTAGAGGATCGATCCCCGGTTGCCGATCAGGTCGAGCACCACGACCAACGGGACCGCGACAAGGAGCATCAAGGTGCCGAGGAGACCGAGAACCACGTCGGCGAACCGTTTCACACGTGAGTACACCGCGGCGTGCAGCTCCTGGATGTCGAACATCAGAGACATGCGTTCGAGCTCGCCGAGGGGCATCTTGCCGAGCCACTCCTCGTAGAACAGCGACAGCGTCCTCACCCTCGTGCCGCCGCTGTGCAGGACCGCCACCTGAGCGACGATCGACTCCGAGGCCTGGGCTTCGCGGTCGAGCACGATCAATGTCGCCTTGTTCTCCTTGGCTGCCTGTTGGATCTTCCCGGTCGCGCTGCCGGCGGCCTCGAGCTCCGCCAGATCGAGAGCGCCGACGAGAGCGGCGGGACGTTCGGGTACCCGCTCGAGGTCGGATCGCAACGTCTCTATGTGGTCTCTCCTGGCGACGACAAGGACGCGGTCGCTCACCTCGTCGTGGCGCCGGATGTGCTCGCTCGCCACTCCGAGCATCGCGTACGAGGGGACCAGGATCACCACCGCGCCGAAGATCACGAAGCGCGGGAGCACTCCCGAGCCGATCCCGAGCTGGATCAACGAGACTGCGACTGCTGCGGCGGCGACGGCGAAAGAGGCGGACACCCAGGCACCGAGAACCGACCTGGGGAGATCGGGCAACCCGACGCCGTAAGCGGCCAATGCGAGGACGATCACGTAGAAGGCGTCCCACGGACCGCGCCCGCCGCTCAGGAACTGGTAGTCACCGATGAGGTGCGCGTGCAGCTCGCCGAGCCCGACGACGACCCCGAGCGTGACCGCATACACCATCCAGCGCACGGCCCTCTGCACAGCACATTGAACCATCCGGCACTGCTCGTGTCGCGGTTATCCGTGTGCTTCTGTGTGCTGTTGTTCCTCCGTTGTGAGTGGCGCGTCTAGGTGACCGGACCTGCGCGGCCGTCTCAGCAGCCCGAGCAGCTGAGCTGGCTCAGGAGCCCGAGCAGCTGAGCTGGCTCAGGCCGAGGTGGTGCACGTCGAGCTTGCATGTCCCGTCGTACAGGGCGCGTATGGACGGTTGCTGCGGCTCGACCTCCAACGAGAGCGCGAACCACCGTTGTGCCTCTGAGTGCTCGCCCAACAGCAGTGATGAGATCCCTGCATCGTTGAGGTCCGACGGCCAATAAGGAAGGTATGTCTGTGCTTCGAGCGCGGAGTGTTGCGCCGCTCGGAACTGGCCGGAGGCCAACTGATAGCTGGCGAGCATCACGAGAAGGCTGGGGTTCGTGGGGTCGCGCGAGACGGCGACCTCCGCCCACGCGATCGCCTGTTGGTGCTGACCCGGGTGATCGCCGAGGCTCAGGTAGAAGTGGGTCTCGCTCAGAAGCTCGGCGGGATCGGGCCATGCACCGAGCAAAGTGTTCGCGGTCGATCCGCTCGACAGCGCAGCGGAGTCCTGAGCGACGTTGAATTGGCCCTGTCCGCGCAGCATCACCACGTCTCCGGTTATGAAGAGGACCCCGGCCACGAGACCGACGACGGTCATCAAAGCGACCATCGCCCGTCCGACTGAACTGAACGGCAGAGGCCCGTCTCGTTGTCGGTCGCGTTCTGTTGCACCATCGGGGCGTGGATCCATGCCAGCGGCGAGAGGGCCGGCCGCGAGAGGGCCAGCGGCGACAGGGCCAGCGGCGACAGGGCCGGCGGCGCCGAGCGCTCCGAACGCGACGGGCAGTACGGCGAGGTTGAGGGGCTCCGCTAGCTCTATCGCGATGAGGACGAGCGCCGCCGCGACCAGAGGGCCGCGAGCTGACTTGAGGACCACGGCGAGCCACAGGAGCAGCGCTGCGGTGCCGAGTATCCCGGTGGTGGTCAGGTACTCGATCACGAAGTTGTGCGCGTCGGTGAACACCTCGCCTGGTTCGGGCTTCACGAACGAAAGGGGGAACAGGAACGAGGTGACCGACCGGAACTGACCGGGCCCGGCCCCGATCAGGAAGTGATGGGTGAACGCTCGAAGTCCCTCGCGCCACGCCATGAACCTCTGTCCGAACGTCTCGGCGGACGTGGAGCTCGCCACGCGGGAGATGGTTCCGGACGAGTTCGACCACCTCGCGATCAATGCGCCCGCGAGGACACCTGAGATGCTGAGCGCAGCGAAGGCGAGGGCCGCGGCGCGCCTCGCCCGCGACGCGGCCGCGTCCCCGGCGGAGCGCCGGCCACACCGCCCATACGAGCACTCCGGCGATCAGTAGAAGCGGCAGGCGCTGGCCGCAGACGCCGGCCCCGATCGTCACCGCGGCAACCGGCAGGTACCACTCGCGGGGCGATTCCTGAAGCGGCACACGAGAAGTGCGAGCGCGGCCGTTGCGAGCGCGCCCAGCTCGAACGGGTTGGACTGGAGCCCGTCGGCCGACCCGTCGGCGTAGAGCGGAAGGCTTATCCGGTCCAGTCCGACGGTGACTTGCAGGACGGCGATCGCGCGTTCGCCACCGCCGAGAAGATGATGAGCACCGCCAGGAGCTTTCGTGCCCCTTCTCCGAGCCGGGTGCCGAGAGCCCAGCAGCCGACCACCCCTGCCACGAACACCCAACCCGTGCCCTGCTGGTAGAGGCCTACCATCGCGATACCCGGAGCGGCCGACGCCAGTGCGGACACGAGCGCGACTGCGGCGAAGGCGAGTGCGAGACGTGCGGCGATCCGAGTCGATCGTGGGGTGCTCGGATCGCGGCCGAACGCGAGCAGCACCAAGACGGGCAGGCCGGCCGCGGCGAGGGCCGCCAGCATCCCCCTCTTTCGGCGCCCAGGGAGAAGAGGAGAGGCCGGGCAGCACCAGAGCGGTCAGGAGCGCTATCCCGACTGCGATCGCGATCTGCGTCGCAGGTATGCGAGCAGCAGCCGGGCGCGGTTCCGTGCGTGACTCCGGGTTGACGGTGGTGATCGCCATGGAGCGCGCCGAGCCTACCGATGCCCGACCACCAGTACGCTCATCCTGCTGTGCAGTCCGCCGATCGGATCAGGAACTTCTCGATCATCAGTCATGTCGACCACGGCAAGTCGACCCTGTCCGACCGGATCCTCGAGCTCACCGGAGCGGTCGACCCCCGTTCGATCGCGACCAGTACCTCGACTCGATGGACCTGGAGCGCGAGCGCGGCATCACCATCAAGGCCCAGAACGTCCGTGTCGCATGGAAGGACCACCTTCTCCAACTGATCGACACGCCGGGGCATGTCGACTTCACGTACGAGGTAAGCCGGTCGCTCGCAGCCTGTGAAGGCGCAGTGTTGCTTGTGGACGCGTCTCAGGGGATCCAGGCCCAGACCCTTGCCACGAGCTACCAGGCCCTGGAGCACGACATACAGGTCGTGGCCGCTTTGAACAAGATCGACCTTCCGGCCGCAGACCCCGAGCGTTACGCGGACGAGATAGAGCGGGTGCTCGGGATAGACGCCTCTTCGATCCTGCGGATCTCGGCCAAGACAGGAGAAGGCGTCCCCGACCTGCTGGACGCCGTCGTCGAACGTGTGCCTGCGCCCGTGGGTGATCCGGGCGCCCCCCTGCGGGCGCTCATCTTCGACTCCGCCTACGACCAGTACCGCGGGGTCGTGAGCTCGGTCAGGGTCGTCGACGGGGTGCTGCGCTCCAAGACGCGCCTGCTGTTCATGCAGGCGCGGGTCGTGAACGAGACAGAGGAGATCGGGATAAGGACGCCCGAGCCCTCACCTGTCCAAGAGCTCGGTCCGGGTGAGGTGGGCTACCTGATAGCAGGCATCAAGGACGTCGGGCGTGCCAGGTCGGGCGAGACCGTGACCGATGCGGCGAGACCGGCGCGAGCACCTCTCGAGGGATACCGCGACCCTCTGCCGATGGTGTTCTGCGGCCTGTATCCGATCGACGGCGACGAGCTGACCGAGCTTCGCGACGCCCTCGAGAAGCTGAGGCTCAACGACTCCAGTTTCACTTACGAGCCCGAATCCTCCCAGGCTCTCGGTTTCGGCTTCCGGTGCGGTTTTCTCGGCCTGCTCCACATGGAGATCGTGCGTGAGCGCCTGGAACGCGAGTTCGACCTTTCCCTCATCGCGAGCCGCGCCCTCGGTCGCCTACGTCGCATGCCTGACCGACGGCACGACGCTCAAGTTCGACAACCCGAGCGAGATGCCCGACGCTTCGCGCATCGACCACATCGACGAGCCGGTGCTGCGTGTCACGTTGATCCTTCCCTCCGAGTACATCGGGCCGGTGATGGAGCTCTGCCAGGCGAGGCGAGGTGAGCTCGACCGGATGGAGTACCTGTCCCCGGAGCGGCTAGAGCTCGTGTACCGGATGCCGCTCGCCGAGGTCGTCGTGGGGTTCTTCGATCAGCTGAAGAGCCGCACCAAGGGTTACGCGAGCCTGGACTACGAGCCTGCGGGCATGATCACGTCCAACCTCGCCAAGGTCGACGTGCTCGTGAACCACCTGCCGGTCGACGCGTTCTCGACGGTCGTGCACCGTTCCCAGGCGGACGACTACGGAAGGCGGATGACCGCCAAGTTGAGAGAGCTAATACCTCGCCAGCTGTTCGACGTCCCCATCCAGGCAGCGGTCGGCGGGAGGATCATCGCGAGGGAGACGGTCAAGGCGAAGCGCAAGGACGTGCTCGCCAAGTGCTACGGCGGAGACATCACGAGGAAGCGCAAGCTGCTCGAGCGCCAGAAGGAAGGAAAGAAGAAGATGAAGGCGATCGGGCGGGTGGAGGTCCCCCAGGAGGCGTTCATCTCGGCACTGCGGCTCGAGGAGTGACTGGTCGGGCCACATCCGGCGTCGTTCCGGTTTCCGAGACCCTTTGCAGGCCGGGTCAACTGGCACTCGGTAGACTCGAGTGCCAACCGCACGATCCGGTGCGGCACTAGTCGGGATGAGATGGCACACGACCGCAAGGATCCGGGTGGCGGCGACGAAAGGCGGCAGAAGCGCCGTCAAGGAGAGGCACGCGCCCAATCAGAGGCGCCCGCCGCGGCGGTCGAGGAGCTCGGCGCCCGCAAGTCTGCGATCTTGAACGCGGTCGTCACAGAGCACGTGGAGACTGCGCAGCCCGTCGGCTCCTCTCACGTCTCGGTCGGTGTCGGCGTCTCTTCGGCCACGGTGAGAAGCGAGATGTCCGCCCTCGAGCGTGAGGGCTTCTTGATGCAGCCCCATACTTCCGCCGGCCGCATACCCACCGACCGGGGGTACCGGTACTTCGTCGACCATCTGTCACGCCCCGGCGTCCTCGGCCCGAATCAGAACAGGCAGGTGAGGGCCTTCTATGCGCAGGTTCACGGCGAGGTGGAGGAGATGCTCGAAAGGACGAGCCGCCTCCTCGCCGGTCTGACCGATCACGTGTCTGTCGTCGTCGGCCACCGCCACGACACCGCGGCCGTGCGCTCCGTGCAGATCGTCGGGATAGCGCCGCAGGTCGCCGTTCTCGTCGCAGTGCTCGCAGACGGCGCGGTAGAAAAACGCACCCTCGACTTCGCAGACGAGCTGAGTACCGACGTTCTCGCGACCGCGTCGTCGCACCTGTGCTCGCACCTCGTCGGCTCGACGCTCGAGCGCGGGGTGACACTGCCCGATACGGGCGACCCGCAGGTCGACGAGGTGACACGGACCGCTCTCGGCGCACTGTCGGAGCTCGCAGGCGCCCACGAGCCCGACAACGTCTTCGTGGGCGGCGCCGTCGAGCTTGGCATCGGCGTTCGACGCCGTCGAGACGGTGCGCTCAGTGCTGTCGATACTCGAGCAGCAGCTCGTGGTCGTGGGACTGATAGAAGACGTGCTGGACCGTGGGCTGTCGGTCGCGATTGGCGCCGAGCACGGGTTCGAGCCCTTGGCATCGTGTGCTCTTGTCGTCGCCCCCATCGAGTCGAACGGAGAAGAGCTCGGGACGATCGGGATCCTCGGGCCGACGAGGATGAACTACCCGAGGGCGCTCGCTGCGGTCCGGCTCGTGGGCGACGAGCTTGCCGAACGTTTGAGCCGGCACAGGTCGGACGATCTCGAAGGAAGCCACCGTGGCAACTGACTATTACGAGCTTCTGGGCGTCGGCCACGACGCGTCCGAAGACGAGCTGAAGCGCGCCTACCGACAGCGCGCCCGCGAGCTTCACCCCGACTCGACCGGCGGGGACCCTGAGGCGGAGCGACTCTTCAAGGAGACCTCGCTCGCCTACGAGGTCCTACGCGACCCTGAGCGCAGGCGCCGCTACGACATGTTCGGGCCCGACGGCGTCGACGCCAGCAGCCAGAACATGGGCGACGTGTTCGGCGGCGATCTCGGCGATCTGTTGGGAGCGTTCTTCGGCGGGGGAGGCCGCACCCGCCAACGGACAGGCCCCGCCCGTGGGTCCGACGCCGAGACCGTTCTCAACCTCACATTTCGCGAAGCGGCCTTCGGTGCCTCGAAGGAGATGTCGGTAGACACCTTGATCTCGTGCGCGACCTGCACGGGGAGCGGGGCGAGGCAAGGTACGACAGCGACCAGGTGCGACGCTTGCGGCGGGACGGGCGAGATGCGCAGGGTCCGCCAGTCAATCCTCGGTCAGGTGGTGACGGCGTTCCCGTGCAACCGCTGCGGCGGCAACGGCGAGGTCGTCACGAGCCCGTGCCCGGACTGTCGCGGCGAGGGGCGCCGATCGGAGCAGAAGACGTTCACGGTCGACATCCCTGCCGGCGTGGACCACGGGTCGACGCTGCGTCTCGGGGGCCGAGGTTCTGCCGGTGTGAGAGGCGGGCCTGCCGGCGACCTCTACGTGCACTTGGCCGTGGCGTCCGACGATAGGTTCGAGCGCGAGGGAGACGACCTCGTCGTCACCGTCCCGATCGCGTTCTCCCAGGCGGTTCTCGGTGCGTCGATGACGATCGAGACCCTCGACGGGGACGAGGACGTCGAGATTCCCGCCGGGACCCCGACGGGTCACGTCGTGCGCATGCGTGGCCGCGGGATCCCGCACGTGAGGGGCAGGGGGCGCGGAGAACTGCGCGTTCACTTCGTCGTGGTCACCCCGACCGATCTGAGCAAGGAGCAGGAGGAGCTCCTCCGGAGATTCGCCTCCGAGCGTGGCGAACAGGTTGCGCCGCCGGGGGAGGGTTTCTTCTCCAAGCTTCGCTCCGCATTCGGCTGAGCCGGACGGGCGTTGCACCGAGCGCGGCCCGGCCCCGACGACTCGGGGAGCCCGGCTTCTGCGAAGGCCGCCGCCCAGGTATTCGTCGACGATCTGACTTCGTGTGCCCCGCGCGAACCGGACGTCCATCACCTGTCTCGGGTCCTGCGTCTCCGTCCAGCAGAGCTCGTGGTCGCCTCCGACGGCCTGGGATCGTGGCGACCGTGCACCTATACGGGGGCGTCCCCCTGGCTCGAGCCGGTTGGGGACCCGGTCCGCGTCCCACGAGCTGCACCCGATGTGACGATCGGGTTCGCACCCGTGAAGGGCGACCGACCCGAATGGGTCGTGCAGAAGCTCGCAGAGATCGGCGTCGACCGGATCATCGTGCTGCGTGCTCGCCGTTCGGTCGTCACATGGGAGGGCGCCCGTGCCGACCGGGCGATCGAGCGACTGTCGAGAGTCGCCGAGCAGGCGGCTGCGCAATCGAGGCGAGCGTGGATCCCCGAGGTGCAAGGCGTCACGAGTGTCTCGGACTTCGCCGGCGTCCAGGCGGTCGTTCTCGCCGAGCGCGGCGGCGAACCAGTCGAGGTCGGCCGGCCCGTCTGCGTGGGGCCCGAAGGGGGCTGGACCGAAGAGGAGCTCGGGACCGCTTCGGGGTTCGCCGGGCTCGGCGAGGGAGTGCTTCGCTCGGAGACGGCGGCCATCGTGGCGGGCACCTTGGTCTGCGCTCTCCGTGACCATCGTTTCTCGCAATGACGGAAATAGATCACAGGTGGATCAACCGGTCCTTGCATCACCACGCTGAGTGGGCAAGACTGCGTGCATGGTCATGGTCAATCACACGACTGCAGGCCTCGACGACGAACCGGAGGAGGGAGCGCGAGCCGCATATGCCCGCTCCGTCGGCGCCCGGCTACGGGTTGTGC
This sequence comes from uncultured Acidimicrobiales bacterium, assembly GCA_963801315.1. Lineage (GTDB taxonomy): Bacteria > Actinomycetota > Acidimicrobiia > Acidimicrobiales > CAVXTF01 > CAVXTF01. Next base: position 635,961 of record CAWDEI010000001.1, read on the forward strand.
GCAAGCAGATGAGGTTGTCCCTCCAAGCCGTCGAGGCGATGTCCGACCAGGAGTTCAAAGCCTCGGTCCTCGGTGCCTACGAGCGGGGGGAGCGGGCGATCTCCGTGCCGAGGCTGCAGCGGCTCGCCAAGCTCTACGACGTTCCCGTCGACCAGCTGCTTCCTCACGACGAGGTCGACGAGGACCGCTGGGGACCCGGCAAGCCTCCCGAAGACCAGGGGGCGCCGCTCAACAACCGGGCGCTTCGGGCCTGGGACGGCAACGAGAAGATCACGATCGACCTAGCCAAGCTCAATTCCGTGAGCGGTCCCGAACGTGACCTGCTACGGAGGTTCTTGAGCATGATCCAGGTGCAGCGCCAGGACTTCAACGGCCGGATGATCACCATTCGCGCCGAGGACCTGCGTGCGATCGCGTGCCTTTTCGGGGTGACCCCCGACGCCATGAGCCGTCGCCTCGACGAGCTGGGTCTGCGCGTGATCGGCTGAAGAGCCTGAGGTGTCCCGATACTTCTCACGGGTATGGTGAGAATGTCGGGCGGGTTCGCCGCTCGCTGGAGGCGTAGTGAACGAGCGGATCAACTGGATGAGCACGAAAGAGGCTGCCGAGCACCTCGGTGTGACACTCCGCAGCCTCTACAGGTTCATCGACGAGGGGACGTTGCCCGCTTACAAGTTCGGTCGCGTCATCCGACTGAAAGAAGATGACGTCTACGGCTTCATCGAGACCTGCCGTATTGCTCCCGGCAGCCTCGACCACCTCTACCCCGAGCTGAAGGGGCCCGCTGAGCGCCATACCGGCCCTGGTCCCGAAGACGAGGTGCGGGCCAGACCCGGGATCTAAGTGCCCGATTCACGAGCCGACTGCTTGTTCTGCCGGATCGTCGCGGGGGAGCTGCCGTCCGAGGTCGTGTCCGAGTCGGAGCGTTCGTTCGCCTTTCGGGACCTGAATCCTCAGGCGCCCACCCACGTCCTGGTGGTCCCGCGTCGCCACATCGTCGACGCGTCGACGATCGTCGCTTCGGACGCCGACGACCTCGCGGATCTCCTTGTCGTGTCGAGGCAGGTGGCGCAATCCGAGGGAATCCTGGAAAGCGGGTACCGGATCGTGATGAACGTCGGAGAGGACGCACAGAACAGTGTCGGCCACCTCCACCTCCACGTGATCGGCGGCCGGCCCATGGCCTGGCGTCCTAGTTGAACCGCCGGCTCCGGGCTCAGGCATCGACGGCGGGAACGGGTGAGGCCCCCGAGGGGGGACGTTCGCGTCCGGCGGCGTTGGGGCCGCTGGTAGCCTCGAGTCGCCAGTGTCGCCGACCCAAGTAAAGATCCGAGTGCCCGGCAACCATCTCATGGTGGGCCTGCTGGGCCAGCGCGACGAGTTGCTGCGGCTGATCCAGGACGCGTTCGAGGGCTCCCTCATCGTGGTCCGAGGGAACGAGATCACCATAGAAGGCGAGGATGCCGAGCGGATCGGCCGGCTCTTCGACGAACTGGTCCTGTTGCTCGAGCAGGGACACAAGCTCGACCCTTCCGATTTCGACCGCACGATCGCGATGGTCAAAGACGATGTCCGGCCTTCCGACGTGCTAACGAGCGAGTTGCTGCGCTCGGCGCGGCGGGCGCTCCGTGCATCCCAAGACCGCTGGGCAGAAGGCCTATACCGACGCGATCGCCGACAACGTCGTGACATTCGGGATCGGGCCCGCCGGGACGGGAAAGTCCTATCTCGCCGTCGCTCTCGCGGTGCAGGCATTGCAGGCGCACCAGGCGGATCGCATCATCCTCACCCGCCCGGCCGTCGAAGCGGGCGAGCGTCTCGGGTTCTTGCCGGGCGACATCATGGCCAAGGTCGACCCGTACCTGCGGCCTCTTTACGACGCCCTGTACGACCTTCTCGGTCCGGAAGGCGCGCAGCGGCTGTTGGAGCGCGGCACGATCGAGGTTGCGCCTCTCGCGTTCATGCGGGGCAGGACGTTGAACAGGAGCTTCATAATCCTCGACGAGGCTCAGAACACGAGCCCCGAGCAGATGAAGATGTTCCTCACGAGGATCGGCTTCGGGTCGAAAGCAGTCGTCACCGGTGACGTGACCCAGGTCGACGTGCCGGGTGGCCGCTCGGGGCTCTTCGGCCTCGAAACGATCCTCGGGGCCGTCGACGGCGTGGCGTTCGTCCACCTCGGTCAACGCGACGTCGTCAGGCACCGGATAGTCGCCGACATCGTCGCTGCCTACGAACGTGCAGATGTCGAGCGGGCCGCCGGCGAGGCCGTGCGGCGCGGTACGACAGTTGAAGTCCCGGCGCGCGACGAACCAGCGCATGAAGAAGTGGTGCCGGCAGCCGGCGATGCGACTGAAGGCGGACCCTCCGATGGCCGTTGACGTCTTCTGCGCCGACGAGCAGGACCAGCAGTCGGTCGACGTCGAGCGTTACGGCGATCTTGCGAGGAAAGTGCTCGAGGCGGTAGCGCTCAAGGGCGACGTAGAGGTTTCCCTGTTGTTCGTCGACGAGGTCTCGATGGCCGAGCTGAACGAGCGATTCCTCGGCGAGTCGGGACCGACCGACGTCCTGGCTTTTCCGATCGAGGACCAGCCCGAGCCCGGCGGGCGTTCGCCAGACGAGGGCGGGACCGGACCGGGCGGGGCAACCGACCTCGACGAGATCCCTCTTCTGCTTGGAGACGTGGTCGTGTGCCCGGCTGTCGCGGCGCGCAACGCCTCCGAGCACGGCGTGGGAACCGAGAACGAGGTCGAGCTGCTCGTGGTCCACGGGATACTGCACCTGTTGGGGATGGATCACGAAGAAGATGACGAGGCGCAGCTGATGGAGCAACGCCAACGCGACATGTTGGCGCGCTTCGGCTCGTCGAGCGGATAGAAGCCCCTCATCGTGGGCCTTGCAGTAGTCGTGCTCTCCGCGGCCAAGTTCGGGGCAACCGACGCCGTCCTCCTCGTGGTCGTCGTCGTGCTCCTGGCGATCTCGTCTGTGCTCGCGCTGGCTGAGACGAGCCTGGTGCGCACGAGCAAGGCAAAGGCGATGGCGCTCGAGGACGATCACCATCGCGGTGCGCGCCAGCTCGTGCGGCTCGTGGAGCATCCCGAGTCGTTCCTGAACGGCGTCCTTTTGATGGTGCTCGTCTGCCAACTGGTGACGGCGACCCTGGTCGGGTTGCTCGCCGAGCACTGGTTCGGCAACTGGGGCGTGTTCGTCGTGCTCGTGTTCGAGATCGTCGTGATATTCGTCCTCGCTGAGGCGATCCCGAAGAACTATGCAGTGAGGAACCCCGATCGCTCGGCGCTCTTCTCCGCTCCGTTCGTGACGGCGGTCGTCCGCTTCTGGCCGGTGCGGATCATCTCGAACGGCCTCGTATGGCTCGCAGAGAAGCTCGGCGGCAACCCGAGGGGCTCGGCGACCGTCAGCGAGTCGGAGCTCCTCGCACTCGCGGACGTCGCCACCGAAGAAGACGTCATCGAGCACTCGGAAGGCCTGCTGATCCATTCCATCATCGAGTTCGGGGACACCGTCGTGCGCGAGGTCATGGTGCCGCGCCCCGACATGCGTGCGGTCGAGGCGACCATGTCGGTCTCCGATGCACTCGGGATCGCCATGGACGTGGGCTTCAGCCGGCTTCCTGTCTACGGCGCCAACGTCGACGACGTGGTCGGGATCGCCTACGCGAAGGACCTCATCCGCCTCGAGCGGGAGTCACGCGGAACCGAGCCCGTGGCCGATCACGTGCGCGACGCGCTGCTTCGTTCCCGAGACCAAGCGCGTTGCGAGCCTTATGCGCGAGATGCAGGAGCTCACCTACCACCTCGCGATCGTGGTCGACGAGTACGGCGGCACGGCCGGGCTCGTGACTCTCGAGGACCTCATCGAGGAGCTCGTCGGCGAGATCGTCGACGAGTTCGACGTGGAGGAGCCCCAGGTGATGCGGCTTGCCGGGGGCGAGGTGTCCGTCTCTGCGCGACTGAGCGTCGAAGACCTGGCCGACCTGATGCACACGGATCTCCCCACGGGTTCGTGGGACACCGTTGGGGGCCTCGTGTTCGACCTCCTCGGCCATGTGCCCGAACAGGGGGAGTCAGTTGTCGTGGACGGGCTGCGGCTCGTGGCCGAACGCGTGGAGGGCAACCGGATCGGGCGCGTGAAGGTGGGCCAGGCGGCGGCGGTGCATGCGCCGGCGGACGCCGGTGGCGATCCCGGCGGCGACGACCAACCCGCGAGGTGACGGCCGGGCCGCCGGAATTCCGCTCCGGGTTCGTCGCCGTCGTCGGAAGGCCGAACGTAGGCAAGTCGACGCTCGTGAACGGCATCGTCGGGACGAAGGTGACGATCACTTCGCCTCGCCCGTCGACGACCAGGAGAGCCGTACGCGCGGTGCTCCACCGCCCGGGGTTGCAGGCGGTGTTCGTGGATACGCCAGGCCTGCACAAGCCGCGCTCCGTGCTCGGCGAGCGCTTGAACGAGCACGTCGGGTCGGCTCTTTCGGACGTGGACGTCGTCATCGTGGTTCTGGACGCGACGGCCCGCGTGGGGCCCGGCGACCGCAGGGTCCTCGCTACCGCCCTCGACGAACGCGACCCGAGCGAGATTCTGGTCGTCGTGAACAAGATCGACGTCGCACCGCGGGCCTCTGTGGTCGAGAGGCTCGTTGAGGCGAACGAGGCCGCGAGCGGGTCGGAGATCTACCCAGTGTCCGCCGCCACGGGCAAGGGGGTGGATCCGCTCGTCTCGGCGGCGGTCGCGCTCCTGCCGGAAGGCCCTGCATACTTCCCCGAAGGGACGCTGAGCGACGTGGCGGAGAGCGTCTGGGTGGCCGAGATGGTGCGTGAGGCTCTGCTCGCGCGCGTCGACGACGAGCTTCCCCACTCGATCGTGTGCCGGGTGACCGACTGGGACTGGCCGCACATACGCGTGGAGATCCTTGTCGAGCGCGACTCGCAGAAGGGGATCGTGATAGGTGCGGGCGGATCGCTGCTGAAGGAGGTGGGGACGACCGTGCGCAAGGCGCTCCCCGAGGGTGCGTTTCTCGAGCTCCGTGTGAACGTCGAGCCGCGCTGGCAGTTCCGGCGCGACGCCATCGAACGACTGGGGTACTGAACCGATCCGGGCGTCAACGATATGGGTCGGTAGCGATCGTTCCCGTTGCTGAGCCGACGGCTTGTTCCAGGAATCCGATCGCGACGCGGCGATCGGTCGTCCAGCGCATCGGAGGAAGAGAGGCGCGCAGGATCCTTCCGTAGCTCGCGGTTGCAAGGCGCCTGTCGAGCACCGCAACCACTCCGGTGTCGTCCGCGGAGCGGATCAGCCTGCCGGCTCCCTGCGCGAGAAGCGTCGCAGCTCTCGGCAGGTCGACGAGGGAGAACGCGCGGTCGCCGGCCCGGTCGCGGCGAGCCTGAACGAGCGGGTCGTCGGGTCGAGCGAAGGGCAGCCGGTCGACCGCCACGAGGGTGAGCGTGCGGCCGGGAATGTCCACTCCCTGCCAGAACGAGACGGTGGCGAACAGGCAGGCTGACTCGTCGTCGCTGAACGCCTCGAGCAACTTCTGTTTCGGAAGGTCGCCCTGTGCGTAGATCGGGAAGCCGAGGACAGGCCGCAGGCGCTCGCATGTCGCGCTCATGGCGCGCCAGCTCGTGAAGAGAGCAAGTGTCCTGCCACCTGCCGCTGTGATGAGCGCCGCGAGCTCGTCGGCGATCGCGGCCTCGGCCTGCGGGCTGCGCCGGTCCGGCAGATCGGTGGCGCAGTAGAGCATGGCGTGCTCGTTGTAAGGAAAAGGGCTCGCCACGTCGAGGCGATCGGTCATATCGGGAGGGAGCCCCAGGCGCTTCTCCGCGAGCGGCGGGATGGTGGCTGACGTGAGCACGGCGGTGACGTTCGGCCACAGCCGCTCGGCAAGCACCGGCCCGACGTCGATCGGAGCGAGCCGTAACGTCACCTGCCTCGCGCCGGGTCCCGAGCCCTCGACCCACGCGACGTGGTCGCCGTCCGAGCCGGCCAGGGCTCTCAGATCCGCGGTCAGGTGTGAGGCTGCCTGCACGGCTCGTTGTCTCTTCGACGAGATGTCGGGATCTGTACCGCCGCGCTCGGGGCGGTCCGCATTGCGCAGGGCCAGCGTGACCGCCGCGAGCCTGCCGTCGATCGCCTCGAGCACCGCGGCGAGTTGCGAGCTCGGGCCGCCCGCCCTCTCCGGACCGCGCAGCGCGTCGGATGTGCTCGCGCCGCGCGGCTCGTCGGTCCCGCCGAGCTCGATCGACAATCCGAGGGGCTCGCCCCCGGGTCGTGAAGAGGCACGCGACGCACGGATGGTGGGCTCGACGGCGGGGATCGGCCCTAGCTCGGCCCCGACGAGGACACGTTGGCCCGCGAGCGGCCGCATGGTGCTTTCGAGGTTGTCGGCAGCGTCGAACAGTGCATCGACCGAGGCCGCGCCTTCGCGCTCGACAAGACCCCTCGCGGTCTGAGCGATCGCCCGGACCCTGCCCGGAGTGAGCTCGACACCGAGGCCGGCCGTCATCACGTCCTCCAGCTCGTGTGCCTCGTCGAAGACGACGACATCGTGCTCCGGCAGGACGACACCGCCGCTAGCGACATGTGTCGCGTACAGATGCGTGTTGACGACGACTATGTCCGCGGCGGCCGCCCTGGCGCGGGCCTGCTCGGTGAAGCAGGCCGCACCCGAAGGACAACGGTACGCGCCCGGGCACTCACGTGGTCCGACGGACACCGCCGACCATGCTCTCGGATCGGGCTCGAAGTCGAGCTCGGCGCGGTCGCCAGTTGGCGAGTGCTCGCCCCAGGCCGCGAGACGCCGGATCTGTTGCGCGAGCCCCGTGCCCGAGCCGACCACGGCATCCCTCTCGCCGGCTGCCGAGCCCGCGGTCCCGGTCGATACGACCTCGCCGTCTTCGCTGCCTGCATCGCCGTCGTGGTCGATCGCCATGTCGAATGACTGCACGACGGGAGTGGCGGCATGCTTCGGGCCGAGACCGGTTTCCGAGGCTCGCTGGCGACAGAGGTAGTTGGAGCGGCCCTTCAGCACGGCGAAGCCGAACGATCCGGGAGCCAGCCCGGCGAGGAACGGGAGGTCCTTGGTGGCGAGCTGGTCCTGGAGAGCCTTGGTCGCGGTGGCCACCACCACCGGCCGGCCGGCGCGGATCACAGGCACAAGATAGGCAAGGGACTTCCCGGTGCCCGTGCCTGCCTGAACCACCAGATGGCGCCGCGTCGCCATCGCTCGCGCGACGGCTTCGGCCATCTCGACCTGGCCGGGCCGATCCTCGCCGCCCCTCGGGAGAGCCGATGCGGCCTCCGCGAGCAGGTCGGCAGTGGACCTCGGGCGCTCGTGGTTCACGAGCCGAAGCTACTGGTCAGGAACGCACCAGGTGTGCTGCCAGGCCTTCCTCTTAGCGCAGACCGCCGCTGCGACTTGTTACCAAAGCCTCTACCTGGCCGGCGGATGGTCAGCGACGATCGGAGTGTGGCGATCGGTTTCCGCGCGTCCTCATTGTCCTCCGGGTTCCACGACGGGTCCATCGCTGAGGTCGCCGCATCCACGGCCGTCGACAGCGGCGAGTCCGTCGGGATCAGAGCCACCGGTTTGGCCAAGTCGTTCGGTTCGGTCAAGGCGGTGGACGGCATCAACTTCGAGGTTCGTCGCGGGGAGATCGTCGCTCTCCTCGGCCCTAACGGCGCGGGCAAGACGACGACCATCGACATGATCCTCGGGCTCAGCCGACCGGATAGCGGAACGGTAACGGTATTCGGTGCATCGCCTGCAGAAGCGGTCCGATCCGGCATGGTCGGCGGAATGCTCCAGGACGGGTCGGTGCCCGATCAGCTCAAGGTGCGCGAGTTGGTGAGGCTGGTCGCGTCGTACTACCCGCACCCGCTTCCTGTGGACGAAGTGCTGCGTCAGACGGGGACGCTGGACATATCGGGACGCTGGGCCAGCAAGCTCTCGGGTGGTCAGACCCAGCGAGTGCGCTTTGCCGCTGCGCTTGCGAGCGACCCCGAGCTGCTGATCCTCGATGAACCGACGTCGGGGATCGACGTCGAGGGACGCCGCGAGTTCTGGGAGGCGATGCGGGAGGTCGTCAGCCGCGGCAAGACGATCGTCTTCGCCACCCACTACCTCGAGGAGGCCGACAACAATGCCGACCGGATCGTCCTCATGGCGCGAGGCCGGATCGTCGCCGACGGTCCCGCCACCGAGATAAAGGCCAAGGTCGGCTCGCGCACGATCAGGGCGACACTGTCTGAAGCCGGCCTCGTCGAGCTGCGGGCACTGCCGGGGGTATCGAGCGCCGAGCGTCACGGCGACGCAATCACCCTGTCGTGCTCGGACACCGATGCGGCCCTGAGCGCGCTACTCAGAGAGTTCCCGGGTGCCCGGGACGTCGAGGTGCGTGGGGCGAGCCTCGAAGAGGCGTTCTTGGAGCTCACCGTCGACGACGATCACACCGATCGGGACGCTGTCGGCGAACCGCCGAGTCGTGGCAAAGAGGAGTCCAGTTGAGCGGGACCACCCACTTGCACTACGAGCTCCTTCGGGCGTTGCGCAACTGGCGGACCCTCTTCCTCTCGTTCGCGTTACCGCTCGTGGTCTTCTGCATCGTCGTGCCGACGAACCGACATGCTGTGACCGACGGCATCTCGTTCCCGCTGTACTTCATGACGGCAATGGCCGCCTACGGTGCCATGTGGGGCGCGATCAATCCGGGCGCCCGCATCGCCCGTGACCGGTCGAAGGGCTGGGTCCGTGCGCTGCGCATCACGCCGTTGCGGGTCCGGACCGAGGTCGTGGCCAAGGTCGTAACGGCCTACCTGGTCGCGTTCGTCACCGTGGCTTTCTTGTATCTGGCGGGCGCTCTGTTCGGGGTACGCCTCGACGCGGCCCAGTGGTTCGAGATCACCGGGCTGCTCCTCGTCGGTCTCGCTCCTTTCGTCGCTGCGGGGATCGCCCTCGGCCACGTGGTGAGCGTCGACGCCCTCCCTGCGGCGATGGGCGGGTTCGTCGTCCTCCTCGCCCTTCTCGGTGGCGCTTTCGGCCAGCTCTTCCCCCGGGCGTCATGCTCACGGTCGTGAGGTTGCTTCCCTCCTACTGGCTCGTCCATACGGGCAAGACGGTCGTCGGAAGCGGAAACTGGCCGGCCGAGGGCTGGATCGTCGTCGCGGTGTGGACCCTGTGCTTGACCCCTCTTGCCGCTATGGCCTACCGGCACGACACCGCCATCGTCTGAGCGCCTCGACAGGGCTGCCGAGAGCGAACCCTGCGACGAACCGAGCGACGGGCTCAGTGGCGAAAGTGGTGCTGGCTCAGTAGACCCAGACCGTCGTCCCTATGGGATCGAGATTGTTCTCCCAGATCCACTCGATCGCTTCGTCACTGACACGTACGCATCCGTGCGACACGGGCTCTGGCGGCACGAAGGAGTCACCGTGGATCGCGAAGCCGCCCGTGAAGTACTTCGGCATCCAGAGCTGGCCGAGATAGTCGACCACGAGCCCGTCCACCTCGCGATAGGTATGGAAGACGCCGGTAGGCGTCACGGCGATCGCGGTCCCGCCGCTCCCGTTGCTGTACGTGTACCCGCCACCGGTCGACGTGTTGAGGACGTGCTCGAGCTTGCCGTTGTTCACGAACATCACGAGGTCGTCAAACAGATCGACCTCGATCACGTAGCCGGTCTTGCTGAGCGGATGGGGGACGGCCCCTTTGGCGAGCGCAGCCTCGGTCTTCGGACCGACGACCCCGTCGCGGCCGATCCCCGCCGCCTTCTGAAGGGCATACACGGCCTGCTCCGTGCTGTCGCCGAAGATGCCGTTGGCGGTCCCGAGCCAGTAGCCGAGCGAGATCAGGCGATTCTGCAGAGCCAGCACCGCAGGTCCCGTTGACCCGAGTGACAGGTTCGCCGTCTTTACCGGGACGGTGGTCGTCGTCGTCGGAGGGGGAGGGGGTCGGGTGGTCGACGTCGTCGGCACGGTGGAGACAGTGGTGCTCGGTACCGTCGTCGTGAAGGTGGTCGACCCTTCTGGGGACGTGGTCGTGGCGGCGCCCTGGCCGTGTGTGCTGCACCCCGACACGATCAGCGCAAACATGACTGCGGAGGTCGCCGGCATCGCGACCTTGCGAAACCCCTTGCTTCGGCCCGCATTTCTGGATGCTGAGGAATCGGACGGTCCCTCGCGGGGGGTGACCGCCGAGAAGGCGGTGACCGCCTCGGGAAGCTCTGACAACGGTGCGCCTTTCGGTGAACTCGGGTCGTGAACCGGATCACAGCCCGACTATCAGGTTTACACCCGTTGAATCGGAAACAAACGTCAATGGCTTGACCCCCAAGGCACGACCACTGCGGGTGACGGGACCCGATAGACGACACGGGGACCCGATGAGCCCTAATGTCGGCGTCGCCCGGGCACGAGTTTCATCCGGATCGGAGAAGGGGCGAGAAAATGGCCACTGGGGAGCAGCGGGTAATCGTCGGGGTCGACGGGTCGGACGCATCGCTCGACGCGTTGCGATGGGCGGTCAAGTACGCACGAGCTGTGGGCGCGACCGTCCAAGCTATCCGAACATGGCACTACCCCTGGGCGATGCAGACCGCGCCCGCGCAGACGGACGCCTCTGTCGTCACGCAGATTCAAGGTGAACTGGACGACGCGGTGAACCGAGCTGGCATCGACACCACGGGCGTGACCCTCGAGCGGATCGTGAAGGAGGGCCATGCCCCCCTCGTTCTCGTGAACGAGTCGGCCACTGCCGACCTGTTGGTCGTCGGGAGCAAGGGCCACGGCGCGTTCAGCGGGATGCTCCTCGGTTCGGTCAGTCAGCACTGCGCCCATGCCGCCCACTGCCCGGTGGTCATCGTTCGCCAGACGGAAGCGCGAAGCGCCTGACGAAGCGGCAGGTGTCGTAGCCCCCACATTGCGGCGGAGCTACCGGCGTTTCTCCTTACTGCGACCGGCTCGGCGGGGAGAGGGGACGGCCGCCATTCGAACCCGGGCCCGCACCGGATTCGGGCACGCCGGAGAGGACCGAGCGAAGTGCCTGCGCGGCTCCGAGGATTCCCGCCGTCTCGTACGGCACGACCAGCTTTGCGTTGTCGCTCGCGGCGACCTTGCCGAGGGTTTCGAGCTGCAGAACAGCGAGCAGCTCGGGGGTGACGTTCCCGGTGTGGATGGCTGTGTAGGTGGCCTGGATCGCGCCGGCACGGCCCTCGCCGAGGCGGATAGCGGCTTCCTTGTCGCCCTCTGCGCGGAGGATCGCCGACTGCTTGTCGCCCTCTGCGCGCAGGATCGACGCTTGCTTCTCGCCCTGTGCCGTGTTGATGGCCGCCTGCTGCAGACCTTCTGATTGCAAGATCGCGGCACGCTTCTGCTGGTCCGCCTCTTTCTGCAGAGCCATCGCGTTCAAGATGTTCTGCGGCGGGACGATGTCGACGATCTCGATGCGGTTGAGGCGCACTCCCCACTTCTCGGTAGCGGACGCCATGTGGGTCTGGAGCTCGGCGTTGATGCGCTGGCGCTCGGAGAGCGCCTCGTCGAGGGTCATCCCTCCGAACACCGCTCGAAGTGCCGTGCGGGCGAGCTGGTCGACAGCGACGTGGTAGTTGCTCACCTCGAAGAGCGCGAGCTCGACGTCGATCACCTGGCTGTAGATCGTGGCGTTCACGAGCACGCTCACGTTGTCCTTGGTGATGACCTGCTGCATGTCGCCGACGCGCGGCTCTTCACGGACGTCGACCTTCTGGATGGTGTCGAGGAACGGGATGACGGTGGTCCAACCCGACTGGCGCACCGGCGGCCTGTACTTGCCCAGACGCTTCACGGCTCCGACCGTCCCTTGCTGGATCACACGGACCGATCTGGACAAGACCAACAGGACGAGCACCACCACGACTACGAGGACCACGATGACTCCGACCGTGGCCCCGCCGCTTGCAATCAACATTCGGTGCTCCTCTCAGGTGGACATTACGACGAGGCGCGTGCGGTCGAGCTCGACCACGAGCACGACCTCGCCGGGTTCGAGAGCTTCGTCCTCGTAAGAGATCGCCGGCCAGTCCTCGCCACGTGCGTGGACGGTCCCGGGATGGTGCAGGCCCTTGACCTGTCGGACCACGGTCGCGTGCTGGCCGACCATGCCGGCGGCGCCTGATACGAGCGCGGGCCTGTGCCTGTCGGAGAGCGCACCGGTCAGAAGGCGCCTGAGCGCAACCACTCCGGCAAGCGACACGAAAGCGAAGACGGCGATCTGGATGCCGATCTCTCCGGTCAGTGCCGCCGTGAGCGACGCTGCGGCCGCACCGACGGCGGCGAAGAGGGCGTAGAAAGCTAGCGACCTGACCTCGATGATGGCGAAGACGAAGGCGATGATCAGCCAAACCCAGTAGGTCACGGCATTCTCGCCGGATCGGGTGAACGGGCAGGTCCGTTCCCCGCAGGTCGGTACCGAGTGGGTGTTCCCATTCGCCTCCGGTCGGGGCTCGGGCTTTGCCCGGAATCCCGATTGTATCCCAGGTGTATCCCGAGCCATGCGCAGCGACAGGTAGGTTCGCACCGTGGCCGAAGGGGATCGCAGCGACATATTGAAGGCCATAGACCGCAGCCGGGTCCCCGTCCACGTGGGCTGCGTGATGGACGGAAACGGCAGGTGGGCGACCCAGCGCGGGCTTCCGCGCATCGACGGGCATGCGGCCGGCGAGGCCTCCCTCATGGACGCCGTCGAGGGGGGCCTCGAGCTCGGGATCGGGTGGCTGACCGTCTACGCGTTCTCCACCGAGAACTGGCGGAGGCCCGCCGACGAGGTCCGGTTCCTGATGGGCTTCAACGAGTCGCTGCTCACCCGGCGGCGTGACGAGCTGCACGACAAGGGAGTCCGCATCCGCTTCGCGGGTCGCCGGGACTGGAGGGTGCCGAGAAGGGTGTTGAAGCGGATGGACGAGTCGTCCGCTCTGACGGTCGGGAACCGGAGGATGACGCTCACGATCGCGTTCAATTACGGGGGACGGGCCGAGCTCGTCGACGCCGTGCGGGAGCTCGTGCGCTCGGGGACACGCCCCGAGAAGATCGACGAGCGCGCGATCCACTCCCACCTCTATCACCCCGACCAGCCGGACCCGGACCTCGTCATAAGGACGTCGGGCGAGCACCGCATGTCGAATTTCCTCTTGTGGCAGATCGCCTACTCCGAGCTCGTCTTCACCGATGTCCTCTGGCCGGACTTCCGCCGCGAGGACCTGTACGAAGCCGTCGCCGAGTACCAGCGGCGCGACCGCCGTTACGGAGACGTAGGCCGGTGAGGATGAGGGGCCGATGAGGATGATGGGCCGGTGAGGATGAGGATCGTCGCGATCGTTCTCGGGTTGCTCGCGCTCGCGGGGACGATCATTCTCGCGGTCGCGGGGGCGTCGAGCCCGCACTCGAATGCGATGGGCCCGCTCGCCTTCTTGGCATGCGTCGTCGCCGTGGTCGTGATGATCCTGTTGGGGGTCACTCTCGGGGGCCGCAACAATCCCCGAAGGGCACCTCACCAATTCGTGGACACCTCCCGGTCGTCTGAGCCCTCGCCCGAACCGGGTGCAGGCGATCGGGACCAGGCCACAGAGGCGACGTGAGCCTCTACCGGGACCAGGGCGTCGTGCTCCGCACCATGCGCCTCGGGGAGGCGGACCGGATCGTCACGATGCTCTGCCGCACCCGCGGCAAGGTGAGGGCCGTCGCGAAGGGGGTCCGCAGGACGTCCTCGCGCTTCGGTGGCCGGCTCGAGCCGCTCAGCCACGTCTCACTTCTCTGCTGGCAGGGCCGTGAGCTCGACATCGTGAACCAGGCCGAAGTCCTCGACAGCTTCCGGGCCGTCCGTGAGGACCTGAGCAGGGTGACGAAGGCCTTCTCCATGCTCGAGGTAGCAGACAGGGTGTCGGTCGAGCGCCATGCCACCCCGCGCCTGTACGAGCTGCTGGTGAGAGCGCTCGGTTCCCTCGCGGGAGACGACGCCGTGCTCGTAGTGCCTGCGTTCTTCCTGAAGGTGCTGGCGGTGGACGGCTCGACGCCGCTGCTCGACGCCTGCGCATCGTGCAGCTCGCCCGGGCCTCTCGTGGCGTTCGACCTTGTCGAGGGAGGCGCACTGTGTCGCGATTGCCGCCGGGGCCGTGCGATGTCGCCGGGGGCGCTCGCGTTGCTCCGCGGCATGCTCGACGGCGGCCTTGCCCGTGTTCTCGCCGAGCCCCCGGGCCCCGTTGCGAGCGAGGTGACGGAACTGATGACCGGGGCGATGGAGTCTCACCTCGACCGCCAGTTGAGGAGCATCCGCTCTGCACCGGGAATCTGAGCGAGTGGCGTTCGGCTTCTACGTCCACGTGCCGTTCTGCGCGAGACGGTGCGACTACTGCGCGTTCGCCACGTGGACCGACCGCGATCACCTGATGGGCCTGTACGCAGAGGCGTGCATCGAGGAGGCCAGGCGCGCCGTCGCAGCCGAGGGGCTCCGAGAGGCAACGAGCATCTTCTTCGGCGGAGGCACGCCATCGCGCCTCGATCCCCGGTTGCTCACTGCGATCCTGGAGGCACTGCCGCGCCACGACGATGCGGAGGTGACCGTCGAGTGCAACCCAGAGGACGCTTCCGCCGAGACCTTCGCCGCCTGGCTCTCCGCCGGTGTCAACCGCGTGTCGTTCGGTGCGCAGTCCATGGATCCGGAGGTGCTCGCCGGGCTCGGGAGGAGCCACCAACCTGGCTCCGTCGAAGCGGCGGTCTCCCTCGCACATAGCGCCGGGTTCGGCTCTGTGAACACCGACCTCATCTTCGGAGGGGCGGGGGAGAGCGATGAGGCGTGGTCGCGTACCCTCGGCGCGATCCTCGACCTCGACCCTCCGCCTCAGCACCTGAGCTGCTACGCGCTCACCGTCGAGCCGGGCACTCCACTTGCCGCCGACCCACGACGGCACCCGGACGAAGACGCGCAGGCCGGGCGTTACGAGGCGGCTGACGCCGTGCTCAGCGCTTCTGGCTACGGATGGTACGAGGTCTCCAATTGGGCCCTGCCCGGCCACGAGTGCAGGCACAACCTTCTGTATTGGCAGCAGGGCGACTACCGGGGCATCGGCTGTGCGGCACATTCGCACCGGGACGGTAGACGTTGGTGGAACGTCAGGACCCCCGAGCGGTACATCGCCGCGGTCGGTTCCGGACGGTCCCCCCAGGCCGGCAGCGAGGAGCTGGACGCGAGGTCACGCGAGCTCGAAGCGCTCACGCTCGCGATCCGCACGTCTCACGGAGTCCCGGCCGACTCGGTCCCTGACGACGAAGCGCTCGAGGGACTCATCGAGCGCCGCGGCGGTCGAGCGGTGCTGACGCTGCGGGGCCGGCTGCTCGCGAACGAGGTGGCTATCAGGCTCCGGCCGCCGGCCGTCCCGGTCGCTGCCGCTATCCTTCGCCCGTGACAGACGAGGATCCAGGCGAGAGCGCCGACCGTACAGAAGCTGAGGGCCCAGACGCCGGTGGCCCAGGCGCCGATCGCGCGGGCCTGATGGAGAAGATCGTCTCGCTCTGCAAACGGCGGGGCTTCGTCTTCCAGTCGGCCGAGATCTACGGCGGATTCAGGTCGACGTACGACTACGGACCGCTTGGCGTCAACATGCTGCGCAACGTGAAGGATGCATGGTGGCGCTCGATGGTCCAAGAGCGCGACGACGTGGTGGGCATCGACGCGGCAGTGCTGTCGCCGCCGCGGGTCTGGGAGGCCTCGGGCCACCTGGACAACTTCACGGACCCTCTCGTCGACTGCCGCTCGTGCCACGAGCGCTGGCGAGCGGACCAGATCGACGGGGCCTGCCCGAACTGCGGCTCCAAGGACCTGACCGCCGCACGGCATTTCAACCTGATGTTCTCCACCCACGTCGGACCGGTCGAAGACGAGGGCTCGATCGCCTACCTACGTCCCGAGACCGCACAGGGCATGTTCACGAACTTCGCAAACGTGGTCAACACCACGCGCAAGAAGCCGCCCTTCGGCATCGCCCAGATCGGCAAGGCGTTCCGCAACGAGATCACCCCGCAGAACTTCGTCTTCCGCACCCGTGAGTTCGACGTCATGGAGATGGAGTACTTCGTGCCTCCTGCCGAGGCGCCACAGTGGTTCGACTACTGGCTCGAGCGGCGCCACGGTTGGTTCATCGATCTCGGGATGCCGGGAGAGTTGCTGCGCATCCGCCACCACGATCCGAAGGAGCTCTCGCACTACTCGGCCGGCACTGCGGACATCGAGTTCTCCTTCCCATGGGGCTGGGGGGAGCTCGAAGGTGTCGCCAACCGGACCGATTACGACCTGCGCGTCCATCACGAGGCGTCGGGCGAGCGGCTCGACTACTTCGACCAGTCGACCAACGAGCGCTATTTCCCCTACGTGATCGAGCCTGCGCTCGGGGCCACCCGGGCGATGATGGCGTTCCTGATCGCCGCCTACGACGAGGACGAGGTAGGCGGCGAGGCGCGCTCGTTGCTCCGCCTCGACCACCGGCTCGCCCCTTACCAGGTGGCGGTGCTCCCACTGTCGAAGAAGGACACGCTCGAGCCCCTTGCGCGCGAGGTTCTCCGGATCCTCCAGCCGCACTTCTTCTGCGACTACGACACGACGCAATCCATCGGCAAGCGTTACCGGCGCCAGGACGAGGTCGGCACCCCGTGGTGCGTGACCGTCGACTTCGAGTCGCTCGAGGACCACGCAGTCACGGTCCGCGACCGCGACACGACCAAGCAGGTCCGGGTACCGGTCGACGGCCTCCTCGCGGAGCTGTTCGATCGCGCGCGGCCGGCCGGGCCCCCCGGGCGCTGATCTCCGGGGAGCAGCTAGGGGGCGGGTAGTCTCGAAAAAGTCGCGCAAGGAGCCCCCATGGCGTACGTCTTCGATTTCGAGCACAAGCACCGCCGTCCTCCGATGGAGATGAAGGACCTTCTCGGTGGTAAGGGCGCCAACCTGGCCGAGATGACGTCGGTGCTCGGGCTGCCCGTGCCCCATGGCTTCACCATCTCGACGGACGCCTGCAGGGCTTACATGGAGGGCGGCTGGCCCTCCGGGCTCGACGCCGAGCTCAGAAGGGCGAGGGCACGCCTCGAGGACAAGATGGGCAAGCGCATCGGCGATCCGGCCGATCCGCTTCTCGTGAGCGTGCGCTCGGGAGCGAAGTTCTCGATGCCCGGGATGATGGACACGGTGCTCAACCTCGGGCTCAACGACGAGTCGGTCGAGGGGCTCGCGAAGCAGACCGGCGACGAGCGGTTCGCATACGACTCCTACAGGCGCTTCGTCGCCATGTACGCGCGCATCGTGTCTGGACGTTCCGGGCGAGGAGCTCGACACACTTCTCGAAGCGGCGAAGGAACTGGCCGGCACGAGCTCCGACGCGGGAATCCCTCCCGAGCTGTTGCGCTACTTGACCGGTTCCTACAAGCAGATAGTCGGGCGCCGTACAGGAAAGCCCTTTCCGCAGGATCCCGACGACCAGCTCCGCGGGGCGATCGAGGCCGTGTTCAGGTCGTGGAACGGCGCTCGCGCCGTCGCTTACAGAAGGCGTGAGCGCATTCCCGACGACCTCGGTACCGCCGTCAACGTTCAGGCGATGGTCTTCGGCAACCGCGACGAGCGGTCCGGCACGGGCGTTGGGTTCACCCGCGATCCCGCGACGGGAGACAAGGGCGAGTACGGCGACTTCCTCGTGAACGCGCAGGGAGAGGACGTCGTCGCCGGCATCCGCAACACCGAGCCCCTCTCGGAGCTGAAGCGCAGGTTCCCGGCGATCCACAAGGAGCTGATGGGAATCTTCGCCCGGCTCGAGCACCACTACCGCGACATGTGCGACACCGAGTTCACGATCGAGCAGGGCAAGCTCTGGATGCTGCAGACCCGGGTCGGCAAGCGCACCGGCCGTGCCGCGCTCGAAGATGGCCGTCGACATGACGAAGGAGCGGTCGATCGGCCTGTCGCACGAAGAAGCCGTCGGCCGTGTCACCGCCGAGCACATCGACCAGGTTCTCCACCCGCAATTCGCAGGCGGCGGCCAACCTGTTCTCACCAAGGGCCTCGCCGCGTCGCCCAGGCGCGGCGGTCGGGACGCGTGTACTTCTCGGCGGACGACGCCGCGAGCGCTGCAGAGCGCGGCGAGGACGTCATCTTGGTGCGCTCTGAGACGTCACCCGAGGATGTTCACGGGATGCTCGCCGCCAAGGGGATCCTCACCGCCCGCGGAGGTCTCGTGAGCCATGCGGCCGTGGTGGCCCGAGGGTGGGGAAAGCCCGCCGTGGTCGGGGCGGAGGCAGTGAAGATCGAGGGTCGGACGTTCAGGGTGGGAACGACCGTCGTCGCAGAAGGCGACTGGATCTCCATCGACGGCACCGCAGGTCAGGTGGTCGTCGGGAAGGTCGCTCTGACTCAGGCCGAGTCGCCCCCCGAGCTCGAGACGATCCTCGAGTGGGCCGATTCGTTCAGGGCCGGCGTGCTCCGAGGTTCGCGCCAACGCGGACACCGGTGCAGACGCGGCCAATGCGAGGAGGCTCGGTGCGGAGGGCATCGGGCTCTGCCGGACCGAGCACATGTTCCTCGGCGAGGAGCGGCTGCCGGTCGTTCGGCGCATGATCCTCGCCGCGACCGAAGAAGCCGAGCGCGATGCCCTCGAGGAGCTGCGCGTCGCCCAGAAGGAGGACTTCGTCTCGATCCTCGAGGCAATGGACGGACTGCCGGTGACGGTCAGGTTGTTGGACCCGCCGCTTCACGAGTTCCTTCCCGACACGACCGAGCTCTCCGTCAAGGAAGCGACAGTGGGCCTGTCGGACGAGGAGCGGACGCTCTACCGCGCCGCTCTCGAATGGCGCGAGGAGAACCCGATGCTCGGGACCCGCGGCGTCAGGTTGGGGGTCATCAAAGCCCGGGCTGTACGCGATGCAGGTCCGCGCCCTGATGGAGGCGGCGGTCGAGCGAGTCGAAGCGAACGGCCATCCGGTGATCGAGGTGATGATCCCGCTCACGGTCGGGCGCGAGGAGATGGCGCTTGCCCGCCATTGGGTCGAAGGAGGCCGTCGCCGGCGTCTTGGAGGAAGCGGCGCCCACGTCCGGAGCGGCACGGCGCGGTCGCGCGATCCGGGTGGCCCGTTCCATAGACGGCCGTCGGGAAGCTCGAGGTGACCATCGGGACGATGATCGAGACACCTCGCGCCGCTCTGCGGGCCGGCGAGATCGCCGAGGTGGCGGACTTCTTCTCGTTCGGTACCAACGACCTCACGCAGATGACGTTCGGGTTCAGCCGTGACGACGTCGAGGGCCGGATGATGTCGGCATACCTCGACCAGGGGCTGCTGAAGCGCAACCCGTTCGAGACCATCGACGCCGAAGGAGTGGGCGAGCTCGTGAAGCTGGCGACCGAGCGCGGTCGTGCCGCACGGCCGGAGCTCAAGATCGGGGTCTGCGGTGAGCACGGCGGAGACCCGGAGTCGATCACCCTGTTCGAGCGGGTGGGGCTCGACTACGTGAGCTGCTCGCCGTTCCGCGTGCCGATCGCAAGGCTCGCTGCCGCCCAAGCGGTTCTCGCATCGGGGAGGGCCGTCCGCCCGAGGAAGGCCCGCGTCGAAGAAGGCCGCCACGTCGAGGAAGGCTGGCGCGTCGAAGAAGGCCGTCCCGGCGAAGAAGGCTGGTGCGTCGAGGAGGGCTGTCCCGGCGAAGAAGGCTGTCGCGTCGAGGAGGGCGGGCAAGAGATCAGCGGCTCGCAGTGGTCTCTAGCTGGGCCTGAACGCCCGGCGGCTCGACTGTCGGTGCTTCGCACTACTTTCGTGCCTCGTGGCGATACCAGAAGAAGACGTCGCCAGGGTGAGAGCCGGCAACCGACATCGTCGCCCTCATCGGCGAGCACGCGGGCCTGAAGCGTGTAGGGCCGGCGCTTCGTCGGGCTCTGCCCGTTCCACGAGGAGAAGACCCCCTCGTTCAGCGTGAACGCAGAAGAGGGGATCTACTACTGCTTCGGTTGCCAGGCGTCGGGGGACGCCATCACGTTCGTGCGCGCCACCGAGCATCTCGACTTCGTAGATGCCGTGCGCCGTCTCGCCGACAGGGCCGGCATCACCATCACCGAGGACGAGGCAGTGTCGGTGGAGAACCGCAGGCGGGCGCCTCTCTACAAGGTCATGTCCGACGCCGTGGACTGGTACCACGAGCGACCTCTGCTCTGCCCCTGATGCCGGCAAGGCGCGGCGATTACCTGAGATCGAGGGGATACGGAGGGGACCTCGTTCGCCAGTTCCGCCTCGGATGGGCTCCCGACGAGTGGGACACGCTCTCGCGCTCGCTTGGAGTCGGAGCGAAGCTGCTCACCGATTCGGGACTCGGGTTCGTGAACCGGGCCGGCCGTCCGCAGGACTCGTTCCGCGCGCGGGTCCTGTTCCCGATCTTCGACCCGTCGGGCAGAGCAGTAGCCATCGGAGGGCGGGTTCTTCCCGTGGCCGACGGGGGCAAGTCGGTGGCGGCCCCGAAGTACAAGAACTCGCAGGAGACGGCGATCTACTCGAAAAGACGGGTTCTCTACGGGCTCAACTGGGCGAAGGCTGACATAGTCGCGTCCGGGGAGGTCATCGTCTGCGAGGGTTACACAGACGTCATAGGCCTCTTCTCGGTGGGGCTGCCGAGGGCCGTCGCAACTTGCGGAACGGCGCTCGGAGAGGAGCACTTCCGGCTGCTCCGGAACTTCGCGACCGGAAGGATGGTCCTCGCCTACGACGCGGATGCCGCAGGGGCCGCGGGTGCAAACAGGGTCTACGAATGGGAGCGTCAGCACCAGGTGGACGTGGCGGTTGCGGCGCTTCCCGCAGGAAGTGACCCGGGTGAGCTGGCGAGGACGGACCCCGACGCGCTCCGCGCTGCGATCGCGGATGCAAAGCCGTTCCTCGCGTTCAGGCTCGCTCGCATATTCGAGGCCGCTGACCTGCGGAGCATCGAGGGCAGGGCGAAGACGGCGGACATGGCTCTCGCATCGGTCCTCGAACACCCGAGCGAGCTGGTCCGTGACCAGTACCTGATGGAGGTGGCAGACCGTTGCCGGATGGAGCCGGGTGCGCTCAGGTCGCGAATGGAAGAGCGCGCCGCTAACGAACCTTCCTCGTCGGGTCGCACGACGCCGATCCCCGGCGGCGGACGTTCGCCCGACCGTGCGTCGGCGGCCACCGCGACGATCACGAGGAGCCACGACCGCGCGGGGCGTGCCGCCGGCGAGGCTCGCAGGGCGGGCCGCACAGCGCGCCAGAGCGGCCTCGGAAGGGACGAGGCCCGGGCTCGAAGCTCTCCGCCTGGCGGTTCACGACCCGGACAGGATCAGCGAGCGGCTGGAGAGGATGCTCTTCGTCGACGAGCTGCAGGCCCGGGCGTTCGACGCCCTTGCCGCCACCGAGGGGGTGACCCAGGCGATCGCTCTCGCTGAAGCCGACGACCCCGAAGTTGCGACACTTCTGAGACGCCTCGCGGTTGAGGAGCCGGCCGTCGATGCCGATGAATGCTTCGTGCACCTCGTACGCGCCGCCGCACGGCGTTCGCTCGTCTCGCTACAGGCAGAAGCGCGCCTCGACCCGGCTCTGCTGTCGAGGGTCGGTGCCGACACGGGCCAATTGGCCCGCGACCTGGAGTTGATCGGGACCTCGGAGGCCGGGCTCGGAGCGGCGGACCGGTTGCTAGCCTGGCTTCACAAGAGGGAGAACGGCGGATGACCGAGGTCCAACGTATGGCCAGTTCGATGCGGCCGGCTCCCGAGGGAGTCTCCGAGCTCGAATTCGCGAATCTGCTCGAAGCCGGCAGGCGGCGTGGTTACCTGACCCAGGAGGACCTGGTCGAGGTTCTCAGGACCGTCGAGCTGTCCCACGAGGTGATTGCCGACGCCGTTGCGGCCGTGCGCGCTTCGGGCATCCAGTACCTCGACGAGGTGCACGACGAGATCGAGCTCCGCCAGAGGCGCGCAACGGACCTTGCCGGCGTCGAGGCGGCGGACGTTGCCGTCCAGATCGCGTCGGCGAACGACCCGGACGAGGAGCCCGAAGAGACGGCGGCCTCGATCAGGAGGATCGGCCAGCGCTCACGTCAAGATGCTGCACGTGGGGTGCTCTGGGCGCGCGGCCGCAGGACGCAGGGCCGGGCGTCTTCTTATGCCTCGCCGGATCACGCGGGCGGAGCGGGCGATCCGGTCCACGCTTACCTGAAAGAGATCGGAAAGGTTCCTCTACTCGACGCGAGCAACGAGGTCGAGCTCGCGATACTCATCGAGGCTGGCAACGAGGCAGCCGAGCAACTTACCGAGCCCGACGAGTCCCGCGGCAGGCCCGAGCTGACCAGGCTGCGGACGGCGGTCTACCACGGTCAGCAGGCCAAGGACGCGCTGATCGAGGCCAATCTGCGCCTGGTGGTCTCGATCGCCAAGCGCTATCGCAACCGGGGACTTGCGTTCCTGGACCTCATCCAAGAGGGGAACCTCGGACTGATGAGGGCGGTCGAGAAGTTCGACTACACCAAGGGCTTCAAGTTCTCGACGTACGCGACATGGTGGATACGCCAGGCGATCACGAGGGCCCTCGCCGACCAGGGCCGTACGATCCGGCTGCCGGTCCACATGGTCGAGAGCATCAACAAGGTCTCGCGGGTGCAACGCCAACTGATCCAGGAGTTCGGCCGGGAGCCGACGATCGAGGAGATCGCCGGCCGGGTGGAATTCCCCGTCGACCGGGTGCGCGAGGTCCAGAGGATCAACCAGGACACGGTCTCGCTCGAGCAGCCGATCGGCGACGAGGAGGACTTCAGCCTCTCGGACCTGATCGAAGACCGCGGTGCTGAGGTCCCCGACGACGTGGCGACCCGCACGATGCTTCATGCCGCGGTCCGCGACGCGCTCGCGACGTTGCCCCAACGCGAGCGCGAGGTCATGGAGCTTCGCTTCGGCCTGGACGACGGGCGCGTGCGGACCCTCGAAGAAGTGGGCAGGGCCTTCGG
This sequence comes from uncultured Acidimicrobiales bacterium, assembly GCA_963801315.1. GTDB lineage: Bacteria > Actinomycetota > Acidimicrobiia > Acidimicrobiales > CAVXTF01 > CAVXTF01. The sequence continues at coordinate 658,969 of CAWDEI010000001.1, forward strand.
GGTCACACGTGAGCGCATCCGCCAGATCGAGTCGAAAACGCTGGCGAAACTGAGGCACCCTGACGCCGCACAGCCGCTCCGCGACTTCTTGGACGAGGCCTGAGCCTTCCTGCGAGGGCGTCCCAGGCTTCTGAGGACCCCGTGGTCGCTGGTATCGTCTCGGCGCGCCGTGTGGCGTGGACGGGCATTCCGGGGTAGCTCAATCGGCAGAGCAAGCGGCTGTTAACCGCTAGGTTGAGAGTTCGAGTCTCTCCCCCGGAGCGCTGACGTGTGGAGCGTCGCCTTCTCGCTACGGGTGACCTGCCTGCGCGAGTCGCTGTACCGTTGGCCCAGCTAGGCACTCGCGAAGGGGGCAGCTGATGCCACGAACGAGGTTTCTTGCCCGCGTCGGACTGCTTGTACTACTGGGCGCTCCGGTCTTCTTGGTGGGTCCGATCGTGCCTTCGGCTGGCGCTGCAACCTCGGCTGCCGCTGCAATATCGCACAACCACGGTGGCGTGGTGTCTACCTATGGCCCCGGGGTCTACCTGCCACAGCAAGTCACGGTCGGCCCCGACGACGCCGTTTGGTTCACCAACGGCGACCGGTCCATCGGGAGGGTCGCCACTTCTGGTGTGATCTCGATCTACTCCAGCAACGACATCCGAGACGTTCAAGGCATCACGGCTGGTCCCGACGGGGCGCTGTGGTTCACGAGTGAGGGCAACGGCTCGATAGGTCGCATCACGACGTCGGGCGTGATCACCGATTACAAGGGCAAAGGCATCGATGACCCGCGGGGCATCACCGCTGGACCCGATGGGGCACTGTGGTTCACCAACACCGGCAACAACTCGATAGGCAGGATAACCACGAGCGGTGTTGTCACGAAGTACACCGGCACGGGAATCGACGATCCAGACGGCATCACGACCGGTCCCGATGGCGCTTTGTGGTTCACGAACGAGGCGAACAACTCGATAGGCAGGATCACCACGGCGGGCGTTGTCAGCAATTTCTCGGTCAGCGGATCGAACAGCCCAATCTCCATCACAGTCGGTCCCGACGGGGCGCTTTGGTTCAGCGGTTTCTCTGTGATCGGAAGGATCACGACGAGCGGTGCCTCCACTATCTACAGCGACTATCCCGACACCTACAACGTCCGAGACATCACCGCCGGTCCTGACGGGGCGCTGTGGTTCACCAACGGGTTCGTGTCCCTCGAAAACCCAGGCTCGATCGGTCGGATAACAACCGCTGGTGTGGTGTCCACGTATGCATCAAGCTCGATATATGGCCCTCAGGGCATCACTTCCGGCCCCGACGGTGCCCTTTGGTTCGCTAATGAGTACAGCAACTCGATCGGACGAATCACAACCACGGGTGCCGCCACGAGCTACACCGGAAACATCGAGCGTCCCGGAGACATCACCGCCGCTCCCGACGGGGCACTGTGGTATGCGAACACGGGCGACAACACGATCGGGCGGATCACGACGACTGGTGTCACGACGAGCTATTCGGATCCGAGCATCGAGAACCCTGCAGGAATCACTACCGGGCCCGACGGGGCGCTGTGGTTCACCAACGAAGGAGGGTTCGACATCCCAGGGTCAATTGGGCGCATAACGACAAGCGGTCAGGTCACCGACTACACCGGCGTCGGTATCGACGATCCGGAGGAGATCACGACGGGATCCGACGGCGCCCTGTGGTTCACCAACTCGGGCAACGATTCGATAGGCAGGATCACAACCTCCGGAGTGGTCTCGAACTTCACGGGGCCAGGGATCGACTTTCCCGACGGGATCGCCGCAGGCTCCGACGGCGCGCTCTGGTTCGCCAACTACTCCAACAGCTCCATCGGCAGAATCACCACGAGCGGTGTCGTCACGAACTACAAGGTGTCCTCCATCAAGTATCCCGATGCAATCACCGCGGGTCCGGACGGTGCGCTGTGGTTCATCAACCTGGGTTCGCACTCCATAGGGCGCATAACCACGAGCGGTGTCGTGACCGACTACAAATCTGCAGAGATCTTCTACCCGTACGACATCGCGGCCGGACCGGACGGTGCGCTGTGGTTCACAGACAATGCCAAGCGAGCCATATTCAGGATCACAACCGCCGGTGTCATCTCCGACTACCCGGATGGTCAGATCAACTCGCCATACGGGATCACAGCGGGCCCAGATGGTGCGATGTGGTTCAGCAACTCGGGAGACAACACGATAGGCCGGATCTCCGTCGTGCCAAGCGTGGCGGCCTCGCCGACCTCGGGCGGTCCGGGCCAAACCGTGGCCGTCAGCGGCGGCGGCTACAACCGCGGAGAGCAGGTGAACGTCAAATACGAGACAGATCTACTCAGCCCGAATCCTGCGACGGTCACCCTCTGCACCGCCATCGTCAACTCAGACGGGACATTCGACTGTCTGGGCCACATCCCACATGCTCCGATTGCCGGGCCGGACGGCGCTCACATCATCGAAGCGATAGGCAAAACATCCCTTGCCATCGCCAAGACGACGTTCACACTGACGGGATGAAGCGCGGCGGGCCGCGATAAGTGTGGTCAGACCGTGAAAACTGCGAGGTCAAGCAACACCGTTCCAGCGGGCTTTTGACCGCCCGAAATCGACACTTTCGTCAAGTCCATCACCCCAAGGGCCCATGTGCCGGGGGATAGATCCGTCGGAATCGTAACGACACCCACCGCCACTCCAAAGTTCACCTGCACGAGGCGCTGGTAGCGTTTGGTCGGGCCTTGCAGGATGAAAAGCGCATCGTGACGAGCACCGGATCCCAGGTCGCCGGCAGCGACAGTCACCTTCTCACCCGGGACAAGCGAAGGTGTGTTGATCAGCAAAGGCCGGACCGTTGTCGAAACGGCCTTATTCACGATTGCCTGAGCTATCGTCGTAACACCGTTCGAAGGCAGTTCGACCTTGTGCAACTGCGATACCTGGAGGTCTGTCGCAGGTGCTACGTCGAGCACGCCCGGTGACTCCGCGGCCCTACCGTTCGAGACGCTGAAGCCGGGTGGCAAGGCCACAGTCGTCTGGGAAGAAGTTCCGCCGCCCTCCGGAGTTCCTGCCTTCGGACTGGTAGAACCACAGGCGGCTGCCACCAATGCAAGACCGGCCAGGATCGAAGCGGGGAGGAATCGGCGCATCGCACTCAGAAGGCAAACAAGATAAGGAGGTCCGCCAGGCCGTCGACATCGATGACATCGCCAAGCCCGAGATCGCCGTCGATTCCGGCAGCGTCACCAGGATCGACATCATCAGGCACCGGGTCTGACTCCGAGGGGACGAAGTCCACGATAGCAACGTCCTCTCCAAGACCCTCTGCAAGATCCGCTTCGATGCTGTCGAAGGCCGTTGCGTCGGCAGATGCCAAAGGGGTTACCCCGTAGAAATCCTCGACATCAGCGTCGATTCCCACAACTGCATCGCCAGCTGCTTCTTCGGCCACATCGTCGATGGCTTCGGACTCTGAGAGACCCTCGGACTCTTCGTCCTGCACCGACTGCTCGGCAACGCTCTTCTGAATGCCAACGGACAGGTCGATGGTCGGACCGATACTGACTTGGAGCAGAGGGTGACCAACGAGGACGAGCGTGATCGTTTGCTGGAGTGCAGATAGTGAAGCGGACGCTATCTCAAGTTCGATTCCCGGCTCGCCGCTCGTAGAGAGGGACACCGCAAGATGCGGGTTCGCTGAGACGTCGAACTCTGCCGGGGAGAACTTGGTCTTGAGGTCAGCCACCTGGTCGGAAGGAATCTGCGGGCTCGGATCCCAGGCAGTCGAGTCGGACTCGTACTCAAAAGGACCGTGATCGGGGGATCCACCCGGTGAATCTGACGCGCTAAGAGACAAGTCACCTGAGGTGGACCAACCGGGAGTGTTCAGGATCGGGGTGAGTTCGCTCTTACAGACGTGAACCGTGCCAGGCACGAAGCTCACCGAAACGGCACCCGACAGACCTGGAGGAAGATTGAGAGTATGGCCATTTATCGAGAACTTGCTCGTCGCTGAACTGTTTATCTCATCCTCAATGCTCCCGTCGAAGCCGCTGAGACATTCAGGTTCAGAAGTCGTGGTGTTAGGAGCGCTCGTTGTCGGTGGAGCGTTTGGTTGGGCTCCCATCGCGCGGCGATCTTGGCGAGTATCGGGTTTCTGAGCGACGCCGGGAAGGTGGTGTTGATGGACAGGCTGACCAAGAGAAGAACGATCGAGCCTTGGAGGATCATGCTGAAGCCGTAGTACCAGTTCGAGTCCGACCCCTCGTAGGAGAATTCCACGTTCCACAAGTATCCAGCAGAAGCCGCTCCATATTCCGGCGTCGTCATCGTCGTTACAACCGTCGGTCTCACATTCGGAATGATCGCCTGGGCCGTGTTGAGCGAATCTGCAGTGGAGGCCCAGCAGTGTTGAAATGCGGTGCTTGTGAGCGTCGAGTACGCGATCGATGCATCGGAATCCGACCCGTCACCGAACACGACCGACGCCACCGAAAAGTTGTAGGTCGGTTGACCGTACAGGGTGCTTGGGTCCTCACCATAGAAGGGTCCCACCAACGCATCGGGCCCGGTATCGAACTGGTTAAGGAGCGGTGTGTTCGCTGCACACTGTATGAAGGCTTGGTCGGGTCCCTGGTCGTTTGGATCAGTCAGCGTGGCCTCAGAGGGGTCGATCTGGGTGAATCCGGGCACGTCGCTTTGCTGCAGCGCCACCGAAGAGGGCGAAGGCGATTGAACGGCCTCTGCGGATGGCGGCGACGGTGGTAGCACGGCAATCACCAAACTCAGACAGGCAGCACCTACGACTACCTGGACGCCTCTCAAACCGCCATGAGATACCGTGAGGCGATGGTACCAAGCCATCCAGCGGGGATAAAGGCCCAAGGGGCTAATGGTTGGTGACGAACCGCAGGTAAGCCCGGCGCCGACCGGTCCACGCGTGTTCCTTTGCTACCGAAGAGACGACTCTTCGGGGTACGCCGGTCATCTGTATATGGACCTGGTCGATCGCTTCGGACAGCCAAACGTATTCATGGACATCGACTCTTTGGATCCAGGTGTCGATTTCCTCGAGGCCATCGACCACACGCTTGCCCGTTGCGACACGGTGCTTGTCCTCATCGGACGTGGCTGGCTTACTGCAACGGGTCCTGACGGCGAGCGACGCCTAGACAACCCCGATGACTTCGTGCGCCTCGAGATCGAAGCTGCGCTGTCAGCTAAGCATCGAGTGATCCCAGTGCTCGTGGCGGGTGCGGGGATGCCGTCATCTCGACAGATGCCGATGTCTCTATCGGGGCTTGCACGACGCCACGCCGTCGATTTGTCCGACCGAAGGTGGCGAACAGACACCGAGGATCTGATCCACGCCATCGAGAGGCAGTGGTCAAAGAGCGCTCAACTGCCATCCACTACGGGGGAAGGGGTGGCGGAGGTCGACGAAGTAGAAGCCCGACACGCCTGGGACCCTGAAGGGCTGGCTGCAGATGCGCTCGCCGAGATCGTGAGGGTTTTCGGTCCTCAGGCGCTCACAGACGAGAGGACCCTGGCGAATCGCCTGAGCGATCTTCTGATAGGAGACAAGGTTCCCAGAGAGCGGAGCCTCCTGCTAGCAGCGTCGAGGCACAGAGTCGTCACGGACCTCCAAGAGCACATGGGACAGGGCATCGGCTTCGATGGCGCGGTGCGGCTTACGGCCCAACGACTGGAACAGCGAGAAGCTCTCGACTCGACTGGATGCGCCTGGGTCACAGATGCATTTGCACGAGCGCTCGGTTATACACGAGCCATCGGTTATGGGAGCAACCCCACCACAGCCGATAATTCTCCGTCAGTGCCCCACGCATCGCCGTTGCCGGTTACTGAGATCGTGCCTGTGCCTGTGGTTCATTCAGTAGAGACGCCTGAGCGAACCGGCGTGACGAAGTCAGCCCGCGCTCCCGACCTGCGGAAGGTGCCAGATTCTCCCACTGTCTCATCAGATTTTCCCGATTCTGTCTCGTTTCCCAAAACTTATGCGTCCAAGGATCCCCGGATCGACATCCTGAGTCGGCCGTTTGCGGTATGGCGAAAACGAGCGTTTGCGTCGATTATCGATCTGATAATCCTCGGGCTACCGATCACAATTGTGGATATAATCATCTGGAGCTCCGAACTTCAACACCGGAATGCCAACGGACGCTTAGTGACGACGCCTCTTGGAGTGGGTATTGTTGTAGCCGAGATCGTAGTGTTCATTACCTACTTCGCCATCTTGGACGGGAATCACCGTGGCCAGACGATCGGAAAAGCGATCAACGGGCTCGCTGTGCGGAGGATCGAAGATGGGGCTCCGCTTGGCATAGGCCACGCCTTTCTTCGACGAATTGTTTTCGTCGCTTTATTCGTCTTTGGCTTCTATGTACTAGGTGTCGTCGACGCGCTATCGCCCTTGTGGGACACTAGACGTCAGGCTTGGCACGATAAGGTGGTTCGATCCGTAGTGATCGTGGTACAGCAGTCCCAAAGCGCGATTCGGAACAAGCCATGAACGCTCGTAGACCGTCGCGCCGACTCCTCCGGACGTTGGTTGTGTGATCGGGGTCTCGTCGGGTCGTCGTCGCGCCCCGGAGCAGCCGTGGCCTGACTAGACCAGGAGCGTCGGCAACCGGGTGCTCGGCTTGACGGGCTTCAAGGGCGGTAGACCGAGCGCCTGGCGCAGTAATTGGTCAGCGGCGTCCACCCTTGCGGTGTCGGTAGCAAACTCATTCGAGGTGACGCTACCGAGCCCGTCGACCGATATCTTGTGGAGAACCGAAGCAGCGGCGGGGATGTAGTCGACCAGCATCTGTACCCAGTACTCCGGGCCGTCCGGCCAGACATAGGTCTTCAGCCCGTTCGCGAATTCGAGCAGTGCCGTGGCGAACGACCCGGCAGTTGCGTCGAGTTGCGTGACGCTCGAGCCCATCAACGCGGCGTTGAATGCGGCCTCGGCCTGGTCCGCTGGAGTGGCGAGCTTCAGGTACTCGTTCGGCGGGGTGAGCGCGGCAACGACGTGAGGGTTGGTCGTGGTCGTGTGAGGATGGATCGAGGTCGTAGTAGCAGACGATCTCACGGGTGCGGCGACGCCATTGCTGCACGAGGCCAGGCCGAGGACCATTGATGGCACGAGCAGCGTAATGAGCACCCGGATCCCGACCTCTCTGGATCTGCTCTGCGCCATGGACTCAGGTCTTTATGACTACGGTCCGGGTGACCTTGTCGTGCAGCGTCTGATTCCACGGGTCCCAGATCGGCCACAACATGTCGAGGATCCACGGAAAGAAGAGCAAGATCGCCATCAGGTATTCGAATGCCGCACGTCCGAGCGCACGCCCGAACCCGATCGGACAACTCTGACCCTGATCGACAGCCTTCACTCCGACGAGCATCATCCCTAGGGTCTGACCATGCGTGGAACCGCAGAGGATCGCTCCGTAAGCGAGAACGATCACCGCGTGCAGCGCTAGGCCAACGAGCCCGATACGCCAGCCCGTCTGATGGCTGACCGTGCCACCGATGGTGATGGTGGTATGCGTCCTGTGGACTGCATGCGTCAGGTACAGAAGCGGGAAGGTCACGATTCCGAGCAGTATCCAATCGACGACGTATCCACCGAGGCGAGTCCAGTAGGTGGCCAGCTGGCGCGGTACCACTGGCTGACCGTACGAGCCCCAGCCTCGCTGGTAGCCCGCGTCTCCGGGGTAGGGAGGAATGGGAGTCAACTTCGATCCGGAAGATCAGGCGAATTGTGACGAAGCAGCTGCCTCTTGGCACGGCGATTCAACGGTGCACGGCGGCTCACGAACCGATCGTAGAGGCCGCGTTTCCGACAATCCAGCGAGTCGCCTAACGAAGCCAGGCCCGGCCGTCCGCACGACATGCTGTATCTTCATGCGACAGCATGACGACGACCGCCGCCCCTGAGTCAGACGCGGAGGAGCCACCGGTTACCGTCCGGTTGTGCACCGCCAAGGACATTCCCGACCTTCTCCACCTCTACCGACAGTTAGCCGGTGACCGGGTGGCCGCCCTTCCAGCCGACCTCGGGGACGCGATGTCTCTGATGCAGGTTGTACTTGCACAACCGGGTCGCCAGATTCTTGTCGCCGAGGTCGACGGCAACGTCGTCGGGACCGCCGACCTGCTCATCGTGCCGAACCTGACACATGGGGGGGCACCGTGGGCGGTCGTCGAGAACGTGGTGGTCGACGAGGCTGTTCGGAGACGTGGTGTAGGAGGCACCTTGATGACCGAGATCGTCCGGCGGTGCGAAGACGCGGGTTGTTACAAGGTTCAGTTGTTGTCCCACAAGCAACGCACACAAGCGCATCAGTTCTACCGCAGCGTGAGCTTCGAGGCCGTTGCGGAAGGGTTCCGGCGATATCTCGTCTGACCAGACCGTCAAGGTGCGCGCCTGCGTCCCGATTACGCCACCAGTTGCCAGAGGATCTGTTTTACCAATCCCTCAGTCGGATTCGGACTCATTTGGACTCTTGCCTTACTCTCCTCGAGCGGGCCCACGGACGCCCGAAGGAAAGGAACAGCCCGCCGAGGAGCAGCATCAGCATTCCTACGCCGAGCATTGGGGCGAGCAGCGGTGATGCTCCGGTGAATGCGAGACCTGACTTGTTGGTGCCAGTCGGACTCGATCCGCTGCCCGAGCTACCAGCGAACCCGCCGCCTGTGCCGGTGCCGGATGTCCCTCCGCCACCGCCCGAACCCGTCGCGCCCGTTGTCGACGTGGAAGATCCTGTAGTAGTCGAGGTTGTCGTCCCTTTAGTGGTGGTGGCGGTCGGGGGCGGTGTGGTCGTGGTCTTGCAAGCAGCGGAGGTGAACGTGTCGTCGTCCAGGGTGACCGAACCGTTCCGAGCCAGTGCGCGACCAGCGACCGTGACGTCGGTGGTAACGGTGATCGACGTCAATGCCATGATCGTTCCGGTGAAGTTGGAAGCCGTACCCAAGGTCGCCGAGCTGCCTACCTGCCAAAAGACGTTGCAAGCCTGTGCGTCGTTGATGACACTCACCCTGCTCGCTGTGGCTGTTATCAACGTTGAGGCGACCTGGAAGATGAAGACGGCGTTCGGGTTTCCCTGGCCGTTCAATGTCAGGGTGCCGCTCGAGCGCGATGGGGCCAGTCGAGTTGTACACACCGGCGGTCAACGTCTTTCCGACGAGGTCACCGGCGACGCTCGATGTCTTGGCTCGACCGGCGGCGTCGTTGTAACCAATCACCAGGTCGGACTGAGCCTTGGAAGCGACAGCATCGGCCTTGTGAGTGGCGCCGGTCGCTTTACCAGGCGGGAATCCCGTGATCGCGGTGCCCGGGCTTACTCCGAGGTCCCCGCTGAGTCTCGTCGGGCCGATATTGGTGACGGTCTGACCGCCTAAGACCGAGAAGGCAGCAACTGTGCCAAGCCCGACGGTTGCTTCTGCTGCGTATGCGCGCGGTGGTGTTGCGAACAGTCCGATGATCAGAAGTGCACTCATCGCTAACGCGAGGCGCGAGACCGAGGCCCAACGTACAAGCGATCGACCACGCCGAAGGCGCAGCGGAAGACGGGACGACCCGAGCGAGGATTTGTCGTCCTTCTGCTCGGAACGGCTGCCGGTGCAGGCAGCAGCGAGGACATGAGTTCGGGTTTCCATTGGAAACCCCCTGTTCTCCTCCGTACACGGAGGGGCATTGCTCCAGATGAGCTATAGAACAGATCGGCAGAGTGTGCTCATTTAGGGAGTCATTCCGGAAGGTTGTGCCGTCTTTGTCGCTGACAGGACCGACGGTCTCCTGCGTAATGAGGGGATTCTACCCGGCTATATGGCGACACCACAGTCGAAGATGCACGAACATGTAGGTGTGGAGATCCGGCGGGTCCGGTTGAGCGATGCAGAAGCCGCGCCGTTGCTCGACGGCTTGACCCACGAGTACGACGCCCGCTACGGCGAGAACATCGAGATGACGCGGGCAAGCACGGACGAGTTCGACCCTCCATCGGGCCTGTTCATCGTGCTAATTGACGGGCCGACCGTGGCTGCCGGTGGAGGGTTCCGTCGTCACGACAAGACGACGTGCGAGGTGAAACGCATGTGGACTCACCCCCGCCACCGCAGACGCGGGCTGGCAGCCCGCGTGCTCACCGCGCTCGAAGACGCAGCGTGGGAAGCGGGTTACACCCGCCTGATCTTGGAGACCGGTCCCCGCCAGCCGGAAGCGGAGTCTCTCTACGAGACACGGGGCTACAACCGAATCGAGGTCTACGGTCACTACCCCGACGCTCGGGCCTTCAGTCTTGATCTGCCCCGGCGATGATCGTCGGTAACCGCCCGATCGTGGCTTAATCTCCGTTCGTGACCCAGGGCGGACCGGTGCCAAAGGTCGTTCGCCGAGAGTTGCCCGACGGGGCACGAAGGAGTAGCCAGTAGAACGAAAGTCCAGCTAGGGGCCGTAGCTCAGCGGTTAGAGCAGGGGACTCATAATCCCTGGGTCGCAGGTTCGATCCCTGCCGGCCCCACGCGTTCGGATGCAGTGACAGGATCGAACGCAAGACCAGGAACGAGAACAGGAAAGGAAGCGGTGAGCGAGCTCGAGGACATGAGAAAGCAAATAGTCGACATCGTTGCCCGCGATGGGTACGAGAGGCGTCCCGAGGCGTTCCACCTTTCTTCCGGAGGCACGAGCCACGATTATGTCGATGGGAAGCGCGCCGTCGCGACCACCGACCGACTTCACCTGCTCGGAAGGGTCATACACGGGATCTGTGCAGAGGAAGGCGTCGAATTCGACGCCGTCGGCGGCATGACGATGGGGGCGGACCCGATCGCTCTCTCGGTCGTGATGACAGCGTCCGACGCACAGCCGAAGACCTGGTTCTCGGTTCGCAAGGAAGCCAAGGGTCACGGGACGCGCCAGAGCATCGAGGGACCACCGCTGAGTCCGGGGACGAGGGTCCTGCTGGTCGACGACGTCGTGACCACCGGCAGATCGATCCTGAAAGCGCTGGAAGCGATCGAGCCGAGGTCCGTGGAGATCGCATTCGCCACGGCGCTGGTCGACCGGGGAGAGTCCACGGCAACCGAAATGGCGAGGCTCGGTGTGCGCTACCGGCCCGTGGTGACGTACAAGGACCTCGGGATCGACCCCGTCGTGCCGGTATCGGCGACCGGCTAGCGCCGAGGAGGAAACGTGGACATAGAGCAGTTCTATTCGGCGGATGAGAACCGCCGGGCATCCGAGGAGATCGAACTCGGCACCGACTGGCGTGACGCAGCCGGTGCCCGCTACGAGCTGTCGTGGGTGGTCGCGACCGGCGAGCTGTACATGATGCTCGAGCCGGTGGTCGGCGGCCTCTACGAGGACCCGTTCGGCGACGTCTTCGACGTGGGCCAGGCGCGAGCAAACCAGCTAACGGTCGCGATCGTGGGGTGGATACCCGATCGCGCCAGGCTCGACGAGGTGTTGTCGGGCTGGGAAGAGGAGATGGGTAGGCCCAACAGCGCAGCGTGGGTCGCGTCCCGCCTCAAGGACGCCGGCGTGCCCAGGGCCGCTCCCGAAGCCTGATTCGGACGCCTGGGACGTCCGGGGCGCTTCTCGTTGCCGCGATACTGGGTGGATGCCTATCCAAGGTCGTCTCGTGTCGCTCGCCACTCTCGGCGTGCTCTGCGCGTTGAGCGCCGGCGGCGGCGTGTGGTCCGCTCTGTCCGGGCCCCGGGTCGCCGACGTGCAGTTGCACGACGCCGCCTCCAACACATTGGCTGCGTCGAGCTTCGTCGCAACTGTGACCGCCAAGATCGACGAGATCACGAGCGGATCGTTCGGATCCCCGACCGCAGGTGGTGCGGTTCCGCAAAATCTGTCCTCCACCAGCAAGGAAACGATCGTCTACCAGGCGCCGGACCGGGTCCTCGTGAAGGACAGCTCCGAGTCCAACGGAACGAGCGAGCCCACGGCCGTCGAGACCCAGATCGGCTCATCTTGCTGGCAGCCGGCTTCCGAATCGGGCGAGCAGGAACAGTGTCAGGCGAACGCGGTGTCGACGTTCCTCGAGATCGTTCGGGTGCTCAAGAAGACATCCAAGGTCGCCTATGGCAACGGGACGTACCGGCTGACCTCAGCCGACAGCCTGAACTTCCTGAACGACGCCCTCGGGGGTACCGGAGGTGGGCCGGTTCCGAAGGACCTGCTGGTTCAGGTCCGGATCGAGGGGAGCTACATCTCGTGGGAGCACATCACCTTCACTCAGAACGAGGCCGGAGTGGCGGGGACTGGGAGCATCTCTCTGAGCGTCGACATCGTCGCCACGTTCACCCACTTCGGGACCGCGCCGCCTGTGGTGCGTCCTGCCGGCCCGCCCACGTCGACGGGGTAGGCCCTGGATCCGGGCGATAGGCGCGCCGGCGCACGCGCTCGGTAGTGTTTCGGACGAGAACAGGTTCCAATTCGGAGGTGGGGACGTGAAGAGTTACGACAAGCTGTTCATCGGGGGGAACTGGACCGCTCCGGCGAGCACGCGGACGATCGAGGTGATCAACCCCACCACCGAGGAGGTGTGCGGGAGCGTCCCTGAGTCCGTCGAGGCGGACATCGACGCAGCCGTCGCCGCAGCTCGCGAGGCATTCGACCGAGGTCCGTGGCCCAGGATGACTCCCGTCGAGCGGGCAGCGGTCGTCTCCAAGGTCTCCGAGGCGATCAAGGCCGAGCTCGACCCGATGGCTCAGCTGATCGCCACCGAGATGGGCTCCCCGGTGGGCTGGGGGATGATGGCCCAGGTACTCGCGCCCGCAATGATCTTCGACTACTACGTTGGCCTGGCTTCGACCTACCCGTTCGACGAGGTTCGCCAGGGTCTCCTGGGGCAGGTGCTCGTGGCGAGCGAGCCGGTCGGCGTCGTCGCTGCGGTCACCCCTTGGAACGTGCCGCTGTTCCTCGCGGCGGCGAAGCTCGGGCCCTCGCTCGTCGCCGGATGCACCGTCGTGTTCAAGCCTGCCCCCGAGACACCCTTCGATGCATTCAGGTTGGCCGAGATGTTCGAGGAGGCCGGGCTGCCGAAGGGCGTCCTTTCGATCGTCCCCGCCGGCCGCGAGGTCGGCGAGCACCTGGTCAGGCATCCGGGGATCGACAAGGTCTCTTTCACCGGTTCGACGGCTGCAGGAAAGAAGATCGCAACGGCGTGCGGCGAGAACCTCAAGCGCTTCAGCCTCGAGCTCGGCGGCAAGTCCGCTGCGGTTCTGCTGGACGACGTGAACCTCGACGAGGCGCTTCCGATGCTCCTTCCTAATTCGCTCATGAACAACGGCGAGGCTTGCATCGCGCAGACGCGCATCCTCGCTCCTCGTGACCGCTATCAAGAGGTTGTCGAGGCGGTCGTGGAGAAGGTGTCCGCCATGAAGGTGGGAGACCCGCTCGACGCCGCGACCGAGGTCGGACCGCTCGTCGCGGAGCGCCAGCGCGACCGCGTCGAGGGGTATATCAAGATCGGCCAGGAAGAGGGTGCGAAGGTGGCGATCGGCGGCGGTCGTCCCGACGGGATCGACAAGGGCTGGTTCGTCGAGCCAACGGTGTTCGTCGACGTCGACAACGGAATGAGGATCGCCCAGGAAGAGATCTTCGGTCCCGTCCTCGCGGTGATCCCTTACGACGGGGACGATCAGGCCATCTCGATCGCCAACGACTCTTCCTACGGGCTCTGCGGCTCGGTGTGGACCGCGGACGTCGAGCGGGGCCTCAAGGTCGCCCGCGGAGTGCGCACGGGCACGTACATGCTCAACAACCCGATGCCTATCGACTTCGCGACACCGTTCGGCGGCTTCAAGGAGTCAGGAATAGGGCGCGAGTTCGGCCGCGAGGGCCTGGAGCTGTTCTTGGAGCGCAAGTCCATCACCCTGCCCGCCGGCTTCGACCCGCTCTCCTGAGTCAGGCGGCCACCTGGGCCTGAAAAGGCCCCCCACCCAAGTTGCACAGGTGGAAGCACCTATTAGTTGTAGGTGACAATCCTGATGCGCCGGTCCCTCCCCGTCCCCATACTGGCCGGGGGGGTGCGAAGTTTGTTGAAAATTTGTTGGCGGCGGGATGCAGGTCGCGGTTCAGACGAGGGTCGACGCGCCGGCAGCGTGGTCGCACTCCGCTCCAGGAGTCGTGACGAGGAGGGTTTCGCCCTTCTCGACGTGGCGGTCGCGATCTTGGTCCTGATGGTCGTTCTCCTGCCGGTCGCGTACCTGCTGTCGACGACCAGCAAGATTCAGGGCTCGAACCAGAACCGTCTAACGGCACAAAGCTTGGCGGCGAGCTGGCTCCAGCAGGAGCTCACTGCGGCACAACAGTCGCAATCGTCGGCACCGAGCGTCAGTACGCCCGGAGGGTCAACCGCCAACCCGACTTGGCCTTCTGCCTCTGGCACCGAGATCGTAGGGACCATCACCTACGACATCTACCTGACCGGTGGATGGTGCGCATACAGCGGATCGGGGAGCGCGTGGACGAACGGCACCGTCACGACCACCACTAACACCGGCAAATCGACTCCGCTGTCCTTTTTCATCGCGGTGAAGGTCGCTTGGGGTCCGGACGCCTCCCAGCCGAATCCGGTTTCCGTCGGGCAGAACGACGGGATGGTTGTCGAGTACTCGGCCATGCCCTCTCAAACAGAGTGGACGGTACAGCAGGGCGGAAACCCGGTGTCGGTCCTGACCCTTACGAACACCGGCTCCATCTCCGGCAACATCTGCCCACTGACGCTCAATGGAGTGGCGTGATGAACATCTTCCGCGCGCTCGGCCCGAGGCGCTTCTGGAGACGCGACGAAGACGGGGTCATGCTCATCGAAGCCATGGTCTCGATCTTCCTCCTTGCGGTAGCAATGTCAATGACCGTAATAATCGTCACGGTTCTCACGAAGAACGTAGCGAACGCAACGAACACTGGAACTTCTGCGGACGCTGCGCAATCAGCGATTCTGAGTCTGCAGTCGTACGTCGTGGGAGCCGTCACGCCCACTGGCGCTGCCGAGGCCGCTCTCAATCCCAGCGTCGAGTCGACCACTTGTTGGGGCTCGAACAACGTCGACACGGACGAGGGGAATACGACGTCAGACGGTTGGCCATCGGCTTACAGCTATTCGCAACTCAACGCGACGGTCGGGATCATCTACGCGCACGACTTCTCGATGGAGTTCTGCGGGTACGGATCTGACGTGCAAGGCTCCGCGTACTCCCAACCGAACGTCTACGAGATCAGCGTCAACACCTCGATCTGCACCAACAACTACTGCCCTCTGCAGGTCTGGGACCTGACCCCGCTGAGCGGGGGATCCCAGACGCCCTATTCGACGTTCCGACTATCCGGGCTCCGACATTCCGCCCGGGTCCGCTCCATCGGGAGGGACGCTCGTCGCAACGGTGGGCAGGGTTTGGTGCGATCAGGCATGCCAGACGCTCGGGATTTCCTGCTATTCGATGGCGGCGGCTCAGCAGATAAACAACACCCCAGCGGACGACGCTTCGATCCCGTTGCCCCCCAACTACTCCAGTCTTTGCCCGAACGGCTCGTCCGGTACGACTCCGCCGCTGTTCAGCTACTACACGAGCCAGGGGGTGGGAATCGCTTCGTCACCACTGAGCTCTCTGAATTTCGCCAACTCGTTCACCGCGGCTTCGACCACTCCTCCGAACATCGACACGAACAGCTACACGGCTACGTGCGTCACCGGCACCTCGTCATCCCCGCCGGCCGTCACGTACAACTACAGCTCCTGTGGGCCCATGGACATGTACACAGCGATCGACGCCGAGACTCTTCAGAGCATCCAGTGCGTGGTTCTCAACATGACCGTCCTCGGACAGAACAATCCGTCGAACCCCGGGGCGAAGAAGACGAGCGTGAACATGACGTATCAGGTCTGGCTGAGGGATCTGACATGACAGGCCGACGACCGCAGCGGTACCTGAGTTCGACCGACGGGGAGTGACCACAAGATGAATACGCATCCACGACGTAGGCCGAGACTCCTCGGCCCCCGTTGCGCGACGGCCTCTGAGAAAGGCCAGGCGGCACTGGCGATCATCCTCGGTGTCGTCCTGGTAATGGTGACGGTCCCACTCGCCGCCGACCTCCTCGTAACTGGTCAGCAGGCGGTCGTCGTCACCTCGCAGAACGAGACCGAGGCCCTTCAGGCGGCTCAGGCCGGCTTGACCGACTTCGAAAATCACGTCGCAGCCGACGCGTACTACGCCTCCCCTGTCTCCACCCAGGGATACTGCAGCGCCGACGGTACGACCACGCAAACAAACTCGTTCCTGAGCGCTGAGCCGTTCCCCGGAGGCGGGGGCACCTACAACGGTTGCGACAGCGACATGTCGTCTCTCACTCCGCCCCAGACGCCGTCCGGTCAGACCGATCCGAACGACCCGGGATTCTCGAATTCGTTCGACCCGTCCTGCGCGACCTCCTTGGCTGGCGCCTCGTCCACGGCTCTCGACACCTCTTACGCGTGGGACCTCTACAGCGGCTCCAAGACTCAGGTGAACTCCGAATTCCAGTTCATCGTCGACGCCAGGGCGGTCACCATGGCGAACATCAATGCAGGTGATGCCGTTGCCTACGTCTATGTGACCGGACGCGCAGGTGTATCCGGACGGTACGTTTGCCGCTCGATCAAGGCGGCCGTGAATGTCCTCGACCCGTCGACGGCGAACGCAACCACGACGAGCGCATGGGGAAGTCCGAGCATCAGCGAGCCCACACCCCCGCCGAATGGGAACCAGACGGTGACCTTCACGGTCACAGGCGCATCCGGAGCTGCCGGAGCCAACGGGCTCGGGATCTCGGGTGGTGCGGGCGGCCTCGGTGGCACGCGTGAGCGGGACCTTCACCGCACCGGCGGACTATCCGGCTCCGTACAGCGGTGACCCGATCTATTTCGGCACGTGGGCCGGGAACGCGGGGGCCCGGGGAGCAACAAAGGCGGCTGGATATGACCCGGGTGGCGCGGGTGGAACCGATGGAGGAGGGGGAGGCGCCTCGAGCGTCTTTTGCATAATGCCTGCGATGGCCGGTCTTCCCCCAAGCCAAGTCTGCAATGCCGCGATGCCCCCTTGTCCGTCGGGGTTCAACGCGAGCACAGGGGCGAACCTGACCCAGGACGCATCCACCGGCTGCATCATTGCGATTGCTTCCGGCGGTGGAGGCGGAGGACAGGCGGACCTTGCAACGTTCTATGCGGGCGCCGGAGGTAATGGAGGCATCACGCCTACCGCCGGTGGGAATTCCATTTGGAATTCTTCGATCATCTTCCAGATCACCATCCAGACGAATGGCGGAGGGGCCGCAACGTCTGGCGCCGGCGGTGCTGCTGGAAACGGGAAGGTCTTCGGGTTCCTCAATACGGCGAATGGAGTCGTGGGCTCCGGAGCGGCGGCAACAGTCACCTCCGGTGGGGCCGGTGCGACCTATAAAAGTGGCACTGACGGTGGCGGCGGGGGCGGCGGTTACTGGGGAGGTGGCGGTGGCGGAGCCGGGTTCCTGTTCTTCGGCGCCGGCGGTGGCGGTGGCGGGATCAACTGGTCGCAATCGTGGACCAACCTCAACGGGAACGGAGCGACATTCACCAACGGGATCGCGCCGGCTGGAACGAAGAACGGCACGGCGACCTTGGCGGTCACGACCGAGTCCAACAACTTCGTCGCCGAGACGTATTCGTCGGGTTGTACGGGGGCGGCTGGCCAGACCGGCGTAGCCTCAGAGCCGGCGTCGCCGCCGCCGGTAACGAACGCGACCTGGAACTCGGTGACCGTTCAGCTTGCCGGAGCCGGCGGTGGTGGGGCAGGCGTGCCACCAGACGTGTCATCGACTGAGCCGTACGGAGAGCCCGGCGGAGTCGCAGGGTACATTGGCGCGACAAACGGGACGGCCAACGGGACGCTTACGCTCAATCTCAATGCGGCGTCGAGTCCTCCGACGCTTTCGTACGAGCTCGGTTGCGGAGGCGGCGGTGGTAAGTATGAGCCTGGATCGTCAACGGTAGCTTCGGGGGATAATGGCACTGCTCTTAGTGCGCTGGGCGGAACTCTCGATGTTGCATCGTCAACTTCGTTCACTCCGACCGGACAGGTTGCCGTTGTTGCCTCAGGCGGTACAGCGGTTCTTGCTTACACCGGAACGGGAACCGGGACCCTGACTGGTGTGACAGTTGTTTCGGGTACGACGTCCTGGACGCTTGCTACCGGAAAGACCGTCACTCAGGAGGGTACTGCTGGTGCTGGAGGCGGCGGCTTCGGAGCCGGTGGCGCCGGAGCCGTTGGCACGAACACCGGGACCGCCGCCAATGGCGGCAGGGCCGCGAGCGGGGGTGGAGGCGGCGCGACCGTCCTGTGCCTCGGAGCGACCTGCGGTCCGAGCACTCCCACCTGCGCGAGCGCGTCAGGTGCTTCGTGCGCGGTCGCCATCGCGGCCGGAGGTGGAGGTGGAGCCGAAGGCACGTCGGACGCCAAGCTCAATTCCTCAACAGTTGCGTCGACGGACAATGGCAAAGCTCTTAGTGCTCTGGGCGGAACTCTCTACGTGGCATCGTCGAGCTCGTTCACTGGGAACACCAATGTTTCCGTTGTCACTTCTGGCGGTACAGCGGTTCTCGCTTACACCGGAACCGCATCCGGGAAGCTGACCGGAGTGACAGTTGTCTCGGGTACAACGTCCTGGACGCTTGCCACCGGAGGCGCTGTCACTCAGGCCACTGCTCCGGCCGGTCCGGGTGGGCCGGGTTGGGGGGGAGGGACGAACGGATCCCCGACCGTCGGTTTGTACGAGCCCGGCGGTGCACAGAGCCAATACAACGACACGTGGTACTGGCCGGACGGTGCCGTGGTCCCGAACGACGTCTCAGGAGGCAGCGGAACCCAGAACTCCAGCGGGACGGGCATGAGCTACAAGAGCGGGAACGGCACTTCTGGTAGCTCAGCAGCGTCTTCCGGAGGTGCAGCAGGCCAGGGTGCTTCGCAGACGGTTGCTGGTGGCGGTGGCACAAACGTCAGCAGTTGCGCAACTTTGCCCACCCCCCCGCCCCTATACGGAAGCGGTTCCGCGGGTGGTTCAAGCGATACGGGCTATTGCGAGTCCGGTGGTGGTGGCGGTGGCGGCGGTTTCTTCGGAGGTGGCGCCGGGGGTGGTGGCTCCGGAGGGGGATACGGAGGAGGGGGCGGCAGTTCCTACGTATTCGGGTACAACAACGGGAGCGGTACTCCCGTCTCGTCGACCCCGACCGGTAGCCCTGCCGGGATTCCGGTGACGGTCAGCACTGTGGGATCACCTTTCGTACCGCCGATCGGCAGTTCGGCCACCACGCCGGCGGTGAGCTACGGCGCTGCCGGCGCCGGTTCGACGACCACCAGCACGACTGCCGGTGCTAGCGGGTCGCAGGGACAGAACGGGATCGTCATCCTCGACTGGTACTACCTCTCCTTGGGCCAACCACAGGTCACCGACAGCTGCATACCGACGACCGGCGTCTTCGCACAGGGCACGGCGCCTGCGAGCCCTCCTATGGGGTACACGTACTTCTCAGAGCTTGGCCCCACGACGTTCGAGGTCTCGGGCGGATCTGGCGGCAGCTCGATGTCGGGTGGGACGACGCCCGGCGCTAGCGACATCGAGTACGTGACGGTCAACGTCCAACCGGGCGAGCTGTTCAGCTACGTCCAGGGATGTTCGGGATATCTATCGCTCGGCGGACCTGGCTTTGCCGAGGGTGGGAGTAGCGGTCCGACTTCGTCGTTGCAGACTGCGAGTTTCGGAAACGAGACCCAGAACATCGGCGGCACGGACATCGGGGGTGAGGCCGGTGGTGGCGGAGGTGCGAGCGCTCTGTGCTCCGGCGTGGTGAGCGGCACTGGGGCACCTTTTTGCAATTCGTCCGAATCGACATGTCCGACGAGCTGGATCACGACCTCGCAATGTGTGCTGGCGGTCGCGGGGGCGGCGGCGGCGCCGCTGCGCAGTATTGGCAGAACGGTACGAGCCCTGCATGCTCCCTTCCGAATCCCAACACATCCAACTTGACCTTCAATGGTGGGTCGGGCGGGGCAGCAGGGACGATCACGGCCCAGACGTACAACAGCGGCCTCATCACGCCGGGCGGCAACGGGGGTGACGAGGCGTTCGGTGGCGATGGCGACCCTGGAAGCGGCCCGTACAGCCCGACCGTCGCGGCCTACAGCTCCACCTCGGTAATCGGAGGCACCTCCACTGCGTCGCAGTCGGTTTCGAGCGTCACTCTTTACGGGACCGCGGGCGCTGGAGGCGGGTTCGAGGGTGGCGAGGCGGGCCAGACTTACGCAGGGTCCGCAGGCCCACCGGTAGTCGTCGGTTGTGCCGGCGGCGGCGGGTCGACGTGGTGGTTGTCGGTTCCGACCGGCATCAATTCCGTAACCGGGTCGATGATCAACCCGCTGACCGGCACGACGACTTCGACGACCGGCTCCGGGACGGTGACGATCCAGGGTTACACGACGGCCATCACCGCAGAGCGAAGTGCCGCACTGGGATCGTCTAATTGGTGATCACCAGGTGCTCTGGTAGACGGGAACCTGCGAGCTCGAGGTGATCTCGCTCGAGCCCGGAGGGTCGTAGAGCACCGTGACGGTGCCGTTCGTAGACGGGTTGCTGCCTGTCTGGACGCTGCTCGAGTAAGCGGCGCCGGTCAACCACGAAGACCCACCGCCTGCTCCGCATTCGGCGGCCGAACCTGAGGTGCCGGTCAGGTACTGATTCGCAGACGACGTGGCCTCGGGGTTCGCATCGGTGGGCACCGCTTGCCCCGTTGGTTCCCAGGGGTCGGCCCAACCCCCCTGGAAGCCTCCGCCCCCTCCGCCGGCGCCGATGCCTCCGTACGAGCTTCCCGTCGGGATGCCGCTGCCGACGTACCAACCGCCGTTGCCGCCGTTCGACACAGATCCGCCGCTCGCCGTGTTGGGCGCAGGGTTCGCACCGGAATAGGACTGAGGTTGCCCGGACGAAGTGGTCGTGGACGAACCGCCGGTAGCGCCCGAAGCTCCGGCACCGTAATAGAAGTGTGTACTCGCGGCTGTGCCTGTTCCTTCGGTGCCCCCGGCCCACGATCCCGTCAACGAGTTGGAGCTCGCGGTGGTACTCAGTCCGCCTCCACCATTCAGGTCCGAGCCGGTCGTCGTGCAGTCGGTGTTGAGCGCCAGCTGCGGGCATGACGTTACGTTGCACACGTAGTCGGTTCCGCCCCCTCCTCCGCCGCCGGCGACCGCGAGGACGCAGGTGACTCCCGAACCGGGTGACGCGTCGGTGCAAATCGGCGTGCTCGGAGTGCAGGTCGGTGACGTGACGTTGCTGTTGCTCAGGCAGAGTGCGCTCGCGCCGCCTCCGCCTCCGCCCGCACCGTTCAACACCGGCGTGCCGTTCACGGCATCCGAGTTGGAGGAGTACGTGCCCTGAGGCTGGAAGCCGCTGCTACCGCCGTTACCGAAACCGAGGCCGCCGAGATTCCCGAATCCCCCGCATCCAGCGACGACCGTCAGTTGCTGGAGGGCGGTGAGAGAGACCTTGAAGGTGAGCTCAGACCCGCTTCCACCTGTCCCGAAGTCGCCGGTGCCCGCCGTCTCCCAACCGCTCGCACCCGACCCGCCACCGACCGTGAGCGTGTAAGTGCCCGTGTTGGGGACTGCGATGGTGTCGCTGTTCGTCGTAGGCGGACCCCAAGGAGAGGCTGCTTTCGGAGTGAAGTCGCACGCACCGGACTCGAGTGCAGGCGTGAAGACGGTCCAGTTGAGCCACCCGTAGTACGCCGTGTACGAAACGGACGTCGAATTCCGCGCTGCCTCCCCAGTAGCCCAGCTGTCCCGCGTATCCCTGCCAACCGGTCGTCGACGTGGAAGGCGAATATCCTCCGCATCCCTCTCCCGCTCCTGCCGTACCGCCGCTCGTGCTCTGAGAGGTGTCCTCCGATTCGTTGTTGTTGTACGCAGGAGTTCCCGTTCCACCGCAGGGTGTGTCCGGTGACGAGGTCGGCGGGTAGGAGGCTTCCGAATTGTCGATCAGGCACGACTCCGTGACACTCGAAGAACCGGCGATCTCGCTCGAGGAACACGGTTCCGATCCGGATGCGTAGAACGGCTCCACCGGGCCCGCGGCACTCGAGTAGGTCGAGGTAGTCGCGAACCAACTCGCCCCGCCAGCCCCTCCACCGCCTGCCGTACTGCCGTTGTACCCGGCGTTGCCGTTGCAGTAGGAGGTCAAGCTGTTGGTCGAGCACCACGTGGTCGTTGTCCCCGTACCCGTCGGGCCTCCGCCGGCTCCTGCACCCGATTTGCCTCCACCGCCACCTCCCTCTATCGCGAGGATGCAAGGAGACGAGCTCGGGACCGTACTGGTTGCACTGGTCGAGCCCCCCACGCACCCCGCGGTCGCCTTGCTGCACGACGCCGTCGCGGACGTACCTTCGAAGCACAGAACCGTCGCTCCTCCGCCGCCCCCGGTCTTGGAAGATCCCGTACCGCCCCCTTCGACGCCGGCACCTGCGGTCGAGGTTCCGCCGCCTCCACCGCCGCACCCGATGTCCACCGCGTAGAAGTCATTGGGTACCGCGTGGAAGTCGACCTCCGCGGCGGCGCCGTTGCCCCCGGAGCCTCCCGGTGTCGACCCGCCGTAACCGCCCCCGCCTCCACCGCCGTAGATCCACGCCTGTCCTGTATATGCGCCCGGGGGTGCCTCCGTCGTGTACGCGGTCCCGCACGACTCCAATTGGCCCTGCGAGTCGCAGGTGGTCGAGCAAGGGCTCCCCGGTGCGGTGGTGTACCACGTCGGGTCCGGATCGAACGTCGGACTGCACGGCGAGTAGCTCCCACCACCACCGTCGTTGAGGCACTGTGTCTTGGCTGTAGGGATCGTCGAGTTGGAGATGTTCTGAATGGTGAAGTTCGCGAAGCCGTTGCCCGGCGTCGCAGTCCCGACGACGAGACACGGTCCGGAACTGCAGGAACCTGAGGACGGCGTGTAGAGAGCACCGACGTCGAAGTACGACGCGCCGCCGGCTCCGGCGCCGGCCCCGCCGTCACCGCCCGAGGCCCCGCTTCCTCCCCCTGACAGTCCCCCTCCGCCGGCACCGCCGTCAGCCCCGGAGCACCACCAGAAGCACCCGTCGCCGTTGAACGCCGGACCACTTGCCCCGCTGTGCGATCCGTTCATCGTCGCGACGCTGACCGTTGCTGGCGATCCACTCGAGTTGGGCTGGCCGGGGGAGCCGGCCGGGGTCGAGTCTCCGAACACGGTCTCAGAGGTACCGGCCGATCCACCGGTCGCCGTACTACCTGAAGGAGACCAAGTGCCTCCTCCCGAAGCCCCGGTGTTCTGCCCGAAGGACGCGTAGCCGGAGCCTCCGCTCGAGCCCATATCCGAATACCCCTCCGCCTGTGTGGTGGTGAGCTCGTTCGCCGCACCGATCGTGGAGGGGAAGGCGCCCGAAGGGCTACCTGCGTTGCCGCCGTTCCCGGCGGAGCCGCCATGGCCCCCCTCTCCGGCCCCGCCGCCCCCCGCTGCGACGATCAGCACGCAGTTGGACGAGGACGTCACCGCTCCTACACAAGGAGGGGTGCTCGAACTACACGAACCTCCGCCCGACGGCTCGATGCACACCGCCGACGCGCCACCGCCGGATCCCGAGCTCGAGTAGCTCCCTCCGTTGTAGCCGCCCCCCGGGTCGGCGCTCGCGCCCCCTGCGCCGTACCCGCTGCTCCACGGTTGGCTGACATTTCCTCCGACTGCGAGGGCCCCACTCCCGCCGGTGCAGTGGGTGAACGTGCTCGAAGTATCGGCGTCGCACGTCAAGAGCTGGGTGCCTCCGCCCGTGCTCGCGACATACATCGAGATGGGTAGGTTGAATCCGGAAGTGGAGGCGACGCACAGCTCGCCACTCGAACCGATGGGCAGTGACGCGGAGCAGGCACCCGTGATCGAGCTGATCGTGGTCGTCGGATCGCTGTCGCCTGCGGCCAGCATCCCCTCATAGCCCGTGTCGCTCGAGAGCGAACTGCCCGTCGGGATCTGGAAGGTCGCTTGAATCTCTTCGCCGGCCCCTCCGGTCCCTCCGGTCCCTCCAGCGCCGGTCCCGCCGTTCCCACCCGATCCACCGGCCACCGTGATCGTCGCGGTAGAGGTCGTGCACGAAGACTGGCAGCTCGAGGGAATATCGATCGACGTGTAAGAGTCGTTGGTGGCGACCGTCTGGGGCACTCCCGGCTGGGTCAGCTGCACCCAGAAAGAGGCCTGGACCGACTTGCACACATAAACCCCGCTGATCCCGGCGCGGCCCGTTGCGTAGACGTAGACCTCGCCGCCGCTCGAGCTTCCTTCCAGGGCCGACGAGTTCACTACGTATTGGTATGCGGCGTTTTGGTTGCCGAGGCTGCTCACGGTCGCTGTGGCCCATCCGCTTGACGCCGTGTTCGTCGAGCACGACGAGCTCGTCGTGAACGAGTTCTGGAAGGCGGGATCGACGCCGCCAGGCAGCTCGTACTGCGTCACCGTGTACCCGGTAGTAAGAGTGCCCGTCCCGCCCGAGCATCCCGTGAACGCCACAGGCGAGGCGGAGGTTCCCGTGCAGGTCATTGACTGCTGCCCGGCGCTGCTCGTTACCGAGATGATCGCCGAAGTGGTGAACCCGGTCGTCGCGCCCACGCAGACCTCGGCCGTCGTCCCTGCGGTCAACGACGATGCGCAGCTGCCGGTTATCGAGGTGACGGTGGTGGATTGTTTTGCACACGAGCCGAAGGTGGAGTAGCTGCAGAAGCTCGCTGCATTCTCTGGGTTCGCGCTGATGAAGTCCTGGTAATCAGCGAGGCCCGCCTGTGCAGCCTGCAACGCGAGGCGCGACTGGACGCTTTGTTGCGCGATCGGCGCCTGCTGGTTCGACTGGTTCGCGATCGAGACCGAGAAGGCCAGAAGAAGGAAGATCACGATGATCACGATGGCGAGTGCCTGCCCGGACTCACCGGGCTTGATGTCGGAGCGCTTCAGCCGATCGACAAGCTTGCAGCCGCGCTCATAGGTGGTTCTCGGGCTCATTGGGCCAGCTCGTAGTACTGCGTCGTGATCTGGTAGGAGGTCAGTGCGGTCTGGTAGACGGCGGCGTCGGCTACGTAGCCGGGGAAGAACTGCGCCGGTGGTGTCGACCCGGGGGAGGAGGAGTTGCACGCCCCTGTTCCCGAGTAGGGGCTCGCACCAACCATCAGATCGCACGCGGAGGAATATGTGATGGTGCCGTAACCGGTGGCGGTCTTCGTGTAGGTCTGCGCGGTTGCACATCCTGACGAGGTCGAGGACGGGACGTCTGGGCCGCACAGATATGTGGTCAGCTTCGTGGAGGCCGTGCTCCCGCTGCCGGTGGCGGTTATCACCCCGGCGACGAAGTACCAGCACTCGCTTCCGGGCCCGTTGGCAGACGGGCACGCCGTGGTGAACGCTCCTGCCGCCGGCTCGACCCCGGTCGTGCCCGCGCCCGCGGAGCTCTGGCCGTTCGCGGCCACCACGACTCCCTTCCAGCTCGGTTCGATGTCGAGCGAGATTCCCATGTAGCTAGTCGACTCGATCGCGTCGCCGTCAGAGACGATGGCGCAGTCCGCAGTGCACGTGATCGTTCCCGTGTTCTGCGGGTCGATCCAAGCCTCGATGGTCACCGAGTTGCCGAGCCCGGCGGTGAGCGCAGAAGCGGCGGAATAGGCGAAAGCCGTGGACCCGTCGAAGCTCATGCCGCCGTTCGCCAGGTTGCAGAGCAGTGGTCCAGGCGTCTGGTTGAACTTGACCGATCCGCCCGTCCCGGCCTGCGAATCGGACGAGTTGCCGAGGTCGCCCAAGGGCGTTCCCGTGTCGTCGAGAGGGTAGAACGCCGCCGGTTGCGCCGGGCCCTCGATGGCCGTGTTCGCACACGAGGACGAGACTGTCAGCTCGTTGCCGAGGAGCACCTGGTTGTCCACCTGAGATCCGAAGCTCGACGTCGAGTTGGACACGGGACGTCCCGACGCGTTGAGGATCGTCACGTTGAACACGATGAGTTGGATCGCGGCGAGGTCGCTTGCCGCGTCGTCACAGCTCCCATTGTGAACAAGGTCGACGAACAGGGTCACTCCGGTGTTGCAGCCGGGAGCGCCTCCCTTTTCGACCTCGTAATTGATGGAGCTCGTGTCCCGCGTCCCTGTCGAGCTGTACTGACCTGTGCTGCTGAAGTACTCGAAAAGAGGAGGAGTGTGTCCCGCGCAGACTCCCGTGACCGTCCAGCAGGCCATCGGGACATTGGTCCCCTGAGGGTTGCTCCCGGCGCCTGTGCTGCCCTGGCAATAGGTGTCGCACCAGACATTGCGCACGGAGGAGACGAGGATCCCGGATGGATAGGTGCATCCTGTGCCGGTAGAGGCCGGGGACCCCGTCCCCGGTACGCAGCTCGGGCCGTAGTTGAGGACCTGCAGGGTGCAGTTCCCATAGGTCCCCGAGCACCCGGTCAGGTCGACCTCGTAGACATTCGGTGTGGAGCTTCCCGGTTTATCCGCGCAGAACACCATGTCGAAGTCGTGGGCCTCGGTTATTGCAAGGCGGCTCGGAGAAGTCACCGTTTGCGCGTTCGTGGAGGCAGGTTGGGCCGATCCCCAACAAGGCCCGCTCGTCGACAGGGCCGCCGATGATTCGCTCGACGGATTGCCGGCTCCTATTGCCGCCACCAAAGGCGACACCGTGTTGCCGAGATACTGCTCGAGGAACGAGGCGGCGGTCTGTGCCTGCTCCGCTTCCTGGGAGGTCTGTATTGATCGCGTGGTCGACGTATCGAGGGTGGTGACCATCACGAGCACCATCGAGACGACGAGAGCGAATATGAGCGACGAGACCATCATCTCCACGAGCGTCATGCCGGTTTCGGGCCGCTTCGTCATTGGAGTGCCCCGACCGGGCATGACGAGATGGGTCCGGACGTCGGAGCCGAGGACGAATCGCCGCCTGCGGTCGTGACAAGGCCCTGCATGACTATGCGGTCCTCGGTGTTTATCCCTGTGACGCCGGCTTGTGTCGTCTGGCTCGCACCCGGGCCCCACGCGACCTTGATCGCAAGGAAGTATCCGGGATAAGGATTCGAAGAGGTCCCGAACGAGCTGCTGGTCGCGAGGTTCTGCCAGGTCCCGGTGTTCGACTCGGAGCACCATCCTCCGGTCAGGTATACGTAGTAGCCCGTGGACGCAATGGTCTGGACGATCGGGGTGCATGTCGAGTTGCACCATTTAGCAGCGCTTCCGGTCCCCGTGGGCAGGCCCGACGATGTGAACCACGTAGCCCCCTGATTGAACGCCGCCTGGCGCTCCTGCGAGAGCACTCCGGTGGCGATGCTCTCGGCGACCTCCTTGCTGGAGTTACCGCTCGAAGTTCCGAGTGATGTGAAGACGAGCTGGGACGTCGCTAGAAAGACCACGAGGAGAACGAGGAGCGCGATCATCATCTCGACGAGGGTCACTCCCTGCTCGAGAACGTGGTCCTGGTCGCGCCGAGCGATCCGACGGAGACCGTCTCTTTCGCGCCGCATATGCCTGGATCATCGGCAACGGGACCTCATGGGAACATACGTGGATCCTCTTGGCCCGGCTCAGCGACTCGGGTTCGGCCTTGAAAGCGGTGTGGATCCCTTAACGGGCGGGAGAATTGTTGGTCAGTTGACCGGCGGTCGCTTCGAACGCGCTTTCAGTCGCCCCGCGTCGAGGCCCAAGCATCGACGGTCGTTCCCCGACCGGGAACCGAATGCACCTCCACTTTGCCGCCGACGAGGTGAAGGCGCTCGCGCATACCGACCAATCCCAGGGACCCGCGGCCGGCTGAAACCCCTCCGTCGTAGGCCTCGAACCCGTCGCCGTCGTCACTCACGAGCAGACGGACCCCGTTGGGCTCGAAGCTCATCCCGACCGCGACACGACCTGGGCCTGCATGAAGCTCGGCGTTCGAGATCGCCTCCTGTGCGACTCTGAACAGAGCGAGCTCGACGGTCGTTGGAAGGCGTCGTTCGTTGCCCGTGATGCCGAGCGTGGTGTCGATACCTGTGCGCTGCTCGAGGTCGTCGAGCAGCCTGCGCGTCGCGGCGACAAGGCCGAGATCGTCGAGCACCGAAGGGCGAAGTCCCCTCGAGATGCCGCGGATCTCCCCTATGAGCGATTCGGCTAGATGCCTGAGCTCATCGAGCTCGGCGGCGATGTCGGGTTCCCTGGCGGAGCCATTGCGCTCGACCGCGTGATCATCGCCGGCTGCAGCGACGCCGACCTCGTCGATCCTGCGGCACAAATAGACAAGTGCCTGCAGGGGGCCATCGTGAAGCTCTTGCGCTATGTGCCGTCGTTCCTCTTCCTGCGCGTTCAGAACGCGGGCCGCGTACGCCTCCATCCACTCCTGTCGCAACGTCTCGGTGGTGACGTCGTGGAGCACCAGTTGGACGAGCTGCTGACCGGCCGCATAGGTCAACCATGTCGCGTCGGTCCTGTAGAGCATCGGTGTCCCACCCACAGAGACGCGCACCACGACGCTTTCGGCCGGTCCGTCGTCCGAACCGTCTAGCGCCGGCTCGGAAGCCGGTGGCCCGCCCGGCACCTCCATGGAGGCATTGGATTCACCGGAAGGGTCGCCTGTGACGGCGTTGCCGACGTTGCCGACGGATTCGCCCACGCCGGACTGCTGGGCGGCGCGTCTCGGCAGCTCGAGAAGCCGCTTGGATACGTCCCGGCCCAGCAGGTCGGAAAGTCTCGTTCCGGATTGATCGACCCCGTGGTCTCCGAAGAGCATCACGGCGGCAGGGTTGGCTTCGACTATCGATCCGGAACCGTCGAGGATCAGCACCGGTGCACTGTTCGTGGTGAACAGCCCTCGGTAGCGGGCCTCGGCGGCGAGGTGCTCCCGGCGCGCCTCGTCGGCTTGTAGGCGCGCGACGCGTTCGGCGGCGACGCGCCTACCGACGACGAATGCAATTGCACAGAGGATTACGATCTGTGTGCTCTCGGACCAGACCCCCGACATGTTGGACGAGTTCGCGAAAGCCACCAACCGAGAAACGCTCAGAGCGGCAATCAAAGCGGTCGTGAATGCACCGCCCGTGGCGCCGAAAGCAACTGCCGCGTAGAGCACGGGCCACATGAACAGAGCCATGGTCGTGAAGTCGGGGCCTCCGGGAACGCTGTTTCCGGTAATGGCCTTCTCGATGCCGAATCTGGCAGCGAATATCGCTACAACTCCGACTTGCAGCAACCAGAAGACGCCGTCGCGCCATGGCCGGTCAGTCGCCAGAGCGTCCCGGGACTGCCAGGTCGGACCAGCGGGTCTCGATTCGCCCTCCGGGTCGAGCCCGGTTGGCGAGACGGCCTTCACGGCCCTACGCCGGCCCCAGGGTGCACGGAGTCTTGTTCATTGCGGGGCCGGTTGGCGCGGCCGGCGAGAGCCAACCGGACTAGCTCCGTACGCGACCCGACACCGAGCTTCACGAACACGTGGTTGAGATGACCTTCGACGGTGCGGCCGCTTATGCCGAGTCGGCCTGCAATGGCCTTGTTGGCGAGGCCCTCGGCGACGAGCTCGACCACCTGTCGCTCGCGCCAGGTCAACCCAAAGAAGGCGTCTTTGGAATCGCCAGCAGAACCCGTGTGCTCACGGCCGAGATTCGTGGTGACGCCGGAGTCGAGCACGGTCACTCCCGAAGCGGCGGCACGCACCGCACGGACCAGCTCGTCGCCCGGCATCGTCTTGAGGAGGTAGCCGGCGACCCCCGCGTCCATCGCCGCACGGACGTAGTCCTCGTCGTCGTATGCCGACAGGATCACGACGCGGGTGGAAGGGCTCTGCTCGAGGATCAGCCGCGCGAGCTCGATGCCGTTGCGATCCGGGAGGCGGATGTCGACGAGCACGATGTCGGGCCGGTTCTCTTCTACCGCCTCGATCGCCTGCGCGGCATCGGCGGCCTCCGCGACGACCTCCATTCCCTCGGCCTCGGAAAGGATCTGGCGCGTTCCGGTCCGCAGCAACTCGTGATCGTCCACTATGACGACCCTGAGAGGCGTGTCCGGCTGGTCGCTCGTGGCGGCGCTTCTTGAAGAATCCGCCGCAAGCCGGTCGATAACCACCGCCGCATGATACTTGCCCGTATACAGGTTCTCGGACCATTCAACCGAGACCCGACTGCGCACTCACGGGCAGTCGATTCGCCGGAGACACTGCAGCGGGAGGGATTTGGACGGTCAACTACCCCAGAATCTCAGGTACCGGGCGTTGATCCCGGCGAGGGTGGGGTGGCTCCGGGAGTCTCCGCAACTGCGCACTGCAGCCGGAGAGCGCTGACCAGTACGCCCTCTGGAACTCGCGAGCTTTCCGAGATGGTGGTCATGAGCGCCTGCCACTGCCCGTTGTCTCCTGCGGCGAGCGCCGCCGGCTGAAGACCCAATTGCAGCTGGTCGTAAGCCTCGTCCTGAAGCCGGGTCGCCTCGCTTGCAGTCTTGTTCGCAAGGCTCGACTCGTAGAGATTGATCGACGAGTTCACGTATGCGCAGGCCTGTCTGGCCAGAGCGTTACCGTCCTGTGTGCTGCATCCTGCTTCAACGACCGAAACGGCCGCCGTCGCGGCCAGCGCGAGAAGCGCTCGAGCGCTTCGCGACCTCAGCCCTCGAGCCACCCGGGCGCGGCATCGAGAAGATGACGGCTGACGCCGAGGCAGCGGTCGAAGACGTCGCAAAGCAGTTCCTCGCCCGCGAGCACCCGTGCGAGCGAGACGGGGTGTCTCGCCACGATCGAAAGCCTTCGTTCGGGGCCGTCGGTGGCCGACGCAAACGAGTCGATCGCAGAAACCTCGAGTGGAAGCTCGATCCCCCCTACTCCCGCAAGGTCGATCGCAAGCCTGAGCAGATCGGGGCCCCGGGGCAGAGGCGGAAGTCCCCACGTGAAGGTGAGCGGGAAATGGTACTCATCGGGTGGTGCGACCTCCTCGGGGAGGTCGAAGACGGCATCCTCGAAGGCGAGCAGGATCCGCGGGTCCACCTCGAGCGCGAGGTGGAGATCGAGAGGACCGCCGCAACCCTCTTCGGGATGCAGGTCCACCTCCCAGGTCTGGCGAAGTGAGTAGGTCTCGACGAAGTGCCGCTCATCGTGGACATGGAATCCGTGATCGACCGAATGGTCCTTCAGGTCGGCCACGTATCCGGCGACGTCTATGACTGCCACAGTGCCAAGAGCCTAATCGCCAAGTGGGTCGTTCCAGCCCTGGTTCGACGGCCCGATAGGGTCGAAGCGGTGGACGATCAGGCGTTGCTTGCCATATGCGGAGATGTCGTGGACGCCGTCAAGCACGCGCTCGATCGAGTGGACGACTGGAGCTTGCCGGGCGAGCGACCAGGTCAGTACGGGATCGATCTGGTTGCGGACGCAGCAGCACTCGAGGTCCTGGACCACGCTCAGTTAGGAGTCCTGTCCGAGGAGAGCGGACTTCGTCGCCCCGATGCACCCCTCGTAGCGGTGATCGACCCGGTGGACGGGTCCACCAATGCCTCGAGGGGGATTCCCTGGTACGCGTGCAGCGTCTGCGTGCTCGACGAGCTGGGCCCGACGGTGTCACTCGTCGCCAACCTTTCGTCCGGGGTTCGCTACTCTGCGGTGAGAGGGGGCGGATCCTGGCGTGACGGCAAGCGTCTGGCGCCGTCGGGGTGCGAGTCGATCCATCAGGCAGTGGTGGCCGTCTCGGGTTACCCACGAAGGCACATGGGCTGGTCGCAGTTCAGGGCGTTCGGTGCGGCGGCGCTCGACCTTTGCGCAGTGGCCGAGGGCGTGATCGACGCCTACACCGTGGTCGGCCGCTCCGCTCTGGGTTCTTGGGACTACCTGGGTGGGATGCTCGTCTGCACCGAGGCGGGAGCCCGCGTGAAGGAGCTCGACGGCCTCGACCTCGTCACGACGGGTCACGCCGAGCGAAGGTCAGTGGCTGCAGCTGCTACGCCTGGGCTGCTGGCCCAGATCGTCGAGGGTGCAAAGGCGGCTCGGCCTTCTTCGACGCCCGCGACAGATGGATCACCGGACCGTGACGCCGCTCTGGCAGCGGACTGAGCACCTGCCGGGAACAGGCTACGTCTGCGCCCGCTACGAGAAAGCGCTTGGTATGGCACGAAGAAAGGGAGGCTCGAGACGATCGTCGGGGGAGAGGGCAACGAGAGCCCGCAAGACGATCAAGCCCGTCCGCCTGGCCCATTGGAGGGCCGACGGCAGGCCGAAGGTGCGGTACCCGACGGAGGCGGATGCTCACAAGGCGGGATTCGCATATCGCCTGGAGCACGGCTCGGACCTGGGCGCCTACGAGTGCGAGTACTGCGGAGGATGGCATCTCGGAGCTTCCGAGGACCGGTGAAGAGCGCGCGACGCGTGGTCGGTCGAGTAGCGGACCTCAATCCTCACCTGTGTCGACCGGCCGGAGTACCCAGGCCCTGACGTAACCGATCCCTTTCAGCTTTCGCGGTCGGAGCGCTCTGACGACCAGGTTCTCGTTGCCGTCGAGCGCTCGGCCGAGAGCATCGTCGACTAGCACGGTGCCGGGGTGGCAAATATCGGTCAGCCGGCTAGCTCTATTCACAGTGTCGCCGAAGAGGTCGCCTTCTATGGCGACTGAGGGGCCCAAAGCCATCCCTATTCGCACGTTCGGCAGTGCCGCATCCTCGCGCGCCGAAGCGCGCAGGCCGAGCGCCGCGATTGCCGCCGCACCTGGGTTCGGCGCCATGAACATCGCGGCGTCCCCGATTAGCTTGATCACCCTTCCGCCGGCCTGGGACACGTGCTGGTAAGCCATCCGCTCGAAGCGAGCGATCAAGTCGGGCAACAGCTCCGGATCCATCCGATTAGTAAGACTGGTATATCCGACAAGATCCGCGAAGCCGACGATCGCATCGGTCTCGCCGCCCGGATCCAGCCGCCGCCGGACCGCCTCGGCGAGGTGACGCCTCCAGGCATAAGAGAGGAACCGCTCGAACTTCCCGTCGAAAAGGAGATGACGGGCCAATTGAAGGGACTGCTCACTCAATTCGAGCCTGAGATGACCGGGTTCCGAATCGTCGGCCGAGGCTTCGATCGTGTCGAGGGTCTCAGCCTGAGCGTAAGCGACACACGACAGAGCTTGTCCGAGAACGCGTGTCATCTTCAGGACGACGTCGGGGTCTATGGGCCAGGTGGCCTGCAGGTCCCGGACCGTCATCAGGACCTCGATGTCGGCATCCGTGAAGTGGCGGCTTTCGCGGTCCACCTGGGGGAATCCGAGCTCGATCCAAAGACGTTCGGCGTCGTCAGCGCTCATACCGGTGGCTCTCGCCACGTCGTCCGACGTGTACCGGGGTCGGCCGATGATCAGCTCGGTGACCGGATCGGTGGGTTGATCCTCGTTCGCCGTCGACATTCGGCCCCTAACATTCGCAAAGTAGGTTCTTCGAGCGCATCGTGCTGCCGCTCGTGAGTCTCGCAGGCCGGACGCCGACTGCGCGAGAATCGGCGTGGTCTGCATCTCTCAGGGCCAGGCGCGGCGTTCGCCGTTGATAGCGGTTGTCCCTAGCTGGGGTCCGCGTGAGACCGAGATGACCGAAGACACATAGGGCGCTTAGCTCAGTTGGTCAGAGCAGCTGGCTTACAACCAGCAGGCCGTCGGTTCGAGTCCGGCAGCGCCCACTAGTGCAGCGCCCACTAGCTCGTCGTCATTTTCGACAACGTTCTCCCTGGTGAGGAGACGTTTGATGTCCGATCACTTGGATCCGAATGCGCCGGCGGCGTCATTGACCATTTCTGACACGGGAGACGCCGAGGTTGTGCTTAAGTTCGGGGTGCCTGCATTTCTCGCTGCGACTGCGATCGCGGGCGGCGCACTTATTACGAGCAGCTCGTCGTGTGGGTCAAGCCAGTTGGCACCGAGCCCGAGGCGTAGGTCGACCGCCACGGCGGATCCTGACCCTTTTCCGCTAGTCCAAACGGGTCCGATCCTCACCGATTGCTCATCGTACTGATCCGCTGTGCGCGTGGGCCATCGTCATGCTGGCTTGTGACGGACCGTTAGGTTGTCGGCTTCTCCGGCCACCGGGATAGACGTGGGCTGGGCAGACATCAGGAGCGCCACAAGTTCGTCCCGGGTGGTGTCGGATGAGGTGATCTCCAGGATGCGGCTGCTTACAGGTGCGACGTACGCGGCGTTATAACCGGTCGTGGGGTCGACACCGACGTAATACGTGACTGGAACTCCATCGTGCACTGCGCCAGGGCCGTCGACTGGCTGAGCGTTTGCCGGAACCGCACCGACAAATTGCCCGTACAGCTCCTGGGCGTCGGCGGCCTGGCGGTATGTCATGGTGTAGCCGGCGAGCGTGAACTTCAATGTGACGTCCTTGCCGGCCCTCGGGCTGATCATGGCCGGGACTGCGGTCGCTGTTGGGCCAGTGCGGTGCTCCTGTGTTGCGATGTGGGCGGGTCCGGCGGTGGCTGCGACGACGGCACCAACGAAGGCGGCTGTGGCAACGAGTAGGGGGGCCGTTGCGAGCGATACGCGCGGTGGTGTGGGCAGCGGCCGGTCATAGGTCAAGTCCATGGTTGCGGAGCGGAACGCGTTGTTGAGACTGCAGGTGAACTGTTGCTCATCAGTGAACATTCAGGGTTCCTTTCGAGGGTTCTGTTGTGTGGGTGAGCGCTGACCGCAAGGCGGCCAACGCTCGGGAGGTCTGGGACTTGACGGTGCCGGTGGAACAGTGGAGCGCCGCCGCGGTGTCTTCGACGGACAGATCATCGAAATATCGCAGGATCACGACAGCACGCTGCCCTCCCGACAACGCTCCAAGGGCAGACATGAGTTGGTCCGGATCAATTCGCAACTCCAGCTCGTCAAACTGCGCGGGGACGTCAGCGGTTGCGCTCAACACCACTTCCGCGGGGCGTCGACCTAAGTCGCGCCAGCGGTCCTTGGCAAGGTTCGCGAGCGCACGCCGGGCATAGGCCTCCGGCTGACGCCGGGCGGCGTGCCACCGGCGAGCCGTTCGCAGCAGAGTCATCTGGACCAGATCCTCGGCGTGCTCGCGATCGCCGCACAACAGGTATGCGGTGCGGAGCAGCTGAGTCGACGACGCGGTCGCGAAGGTCTCGAATTCACGCCGGTGGCCGCTGTCCAACATCTCCCCTTGGGTTGATCACGTCTATCTAAACGCCAATCCAGCGCTTCAGGTTGTCACTCGGTACGGTGGGTCGGCTCGTTTCCCGTTGTCCAGGTGGTCGGGACCGGTCGCGTGTCGGCATGGCGGGTAGGGGGTGGACCCCCTGGGTCGTCAAGGTGCGCGACGCCTAAAGGCGATGTCGGTAGCCGAGCCCGGGAAGCGAGAGCGACCACAATCCCGGACCGGCGCGATCCTGGTCGGGTTCCCGTGGCGACTGGTCCCAACTCAGGGCGAAGGCGGGTTGGGATCGCTGGCGCCGGAGATGACGGGGAGTTGAGTCGACGAGGCCGCAGTTCGCGGAGCGAGGAAGGCGACGCAACATCGGGAGGTTCGGTTGGCGTCAATCGAGGTCACAGGCGGCGCTTGGCGTAAGCAGATAGTTATGGGGATTTCGCTCCTGCGTGACCTGCGAAATCTCAGGTCAGCACAGCGCTCAGTGCGTCATGGCTTACTACCAGCAGGCCGTAGGTTCGAGTCCCGAAGCGCCCACAATTGTCGTTGCCCTGAGGTTCGGCAACGATCTGAATGGTAGCGAACCGTCGGTTACGATTAGACCCATGCAGTTTACGGCAGCTGTTACTCACGACGCTTCTTGGTACGTCGCCCGCTGCCTCGAGGTCGAGGTCACAAGCCAGGGTGAGACCGTCGAAGAGGCTCTCGCGAATCTAAAGGAAGCTCTCGAGCTCTACTTCGAAGACGAGGCCCTGCCCGACAACCTGGAACCACCGATTATCAGCGACCCTGAGCTTGTCTGCGTGAGCCCTGCGCCCCCTGTCGTCTCAGGAGCGGACGCCATTCGGATCCTCGCCAAGGTCGGTTTTGAACAGAGCAGCCAGCGGGGTAGTCACGTCAAACTCCGTCACGTGAATGGCCGAGTACGCGATCGTGCCTCTCCACCGTAGAACGTGGGGTGACGACAAGGACGGGAAAACGACACCAAAGGCCAGACGGCTTGAACGAGCAACGGGCGAGATGAGCCGAAGAAAGCGATTGTCCCACGGCCAAAAGCGCGATATAAGCACGACCTGCGTTTAACGCCGTCATCAAGAGTGACGCGCCCTGGGACCCAGCGCCGACAACTTCCCTCTTAGCCCGGTGGAGCGAAGAACTCCAAAGCGATGTTGTCGGGGTCGCGAAAAGAAAGACCGGACCCATAGGGGGCGTCGATGATGCCTCCGTTATCGACCCCGAGGTCTTTGAGCCTTGACTCCCATTGCTCAAGTTCCGCCCGGTTGGTGCAAGCGAACGCTAAATGGTCGAGTCCGGGTCGTCGTTCATCGAAAGGTTCAGACCCGTGCGGATCGGGGAACTTGTGGATACCGACGAGAGTCTGGCTGCCAAGGAGCCAAACCACGTGATGAAATGGCCCGGTATCTTCATCGATGACGGGCTCAGCTCCGAAGAGGTTCTGGTACTAGGGACGGCTCCGACCAAGGTCTGTGACGGTTAATGCCACATGGGTGACTCCGGGGAACTCAGGCACTGATACCTCCTTGGCGTCGGCTGTTCACGATAGCGCCCCTATCGATGCAGGCTCGGACAACCCGGCTGAGCCTCCAGTAAGCGCCAACAGAACATCCACCGAGGCAAGGGCGGTCAGGCGACGTGCGGTGAGGGTCATCACGCCCGAGCGTGATGGCTGATCGTCGTGCGTCGGATCGAGCGTGATGTGACGGAGAACAAATTTACGCAGCGTGCGCTGTCCGCGCGATTGTTCCATCGACAACCCAGCAGACGGGCAGATCCCTCATCACGAGCGCCGAGTCAAGCGTGCAAGTTCCAGTCGGGAACAGTCTCGTGTTGTCGAAGAGACTTGACTTCATGCGCTCGACGGTCATCGGGCGTGCAGCCCATGATTCACACTTCAGGCGCACCCCCTTGACGCATCGACCATCCATCGAGGGGGAGAAGCCAACCGGCGCGCGCCGAAAGAACCGCACAACCTCGTCAAAGGACGCGAAGAGCTGGCTCTGGAAGCGATTGGCGGGCACCGAGTCGACGCCGAGCCGGACCTGACCGTCGCGCGATGACACCTCGATGTGGACATCGTCTTTCGGCTCGCCGACATCAAAACGTGCCAGGTGATGGATACCGGGAAAGACCCTGCCTCCAGCCACTGAGGTCATCCAAGAGTCGGTATCGCGCCTCGGGATGTACACACCCGCGTGAGTACCGGTTTCGTCGTCCCACTCGACGGCGAAGCGGTGTGCCACGTTCTCGGTCGTAAGCCCAAGCGCCTTCGGGACCTTCGCCGTGCGAAGCTGCCCAAGCCGAATGAAACACACACCGCCGACAGCGCGACCTGCGACGAGCTGAGGGCGAAACGGCTCTGGAAGTAGAGCTGCGACGCACTCGGGCGAGATCCTGTAGTTCACAAGCAGTCGGCGCTCGATCCTGCACTCGACGGTGCTTGCGATCATGCCTGCCTCACCTTCACCGGCTTGGAAGTCTTGGACCTGCTATCTCGCCGTTTGCGGAGCACGATCTGCTCGGGACACACGACAGACAGGAAGTTACCTACGCACAACGCAAGACGTTCCTCTACCAGGGAGTAGATGATCCGGTTGGCGTCGCGGCGTTCAACAACAAGTCCTGCTCCCTTGAGCACACCAAGGTGACGGGAGATCGACGGCGCGCTCGATCTTGAACCTGCTGACTATCTCTCCAGCCGACAGCTCACCCTCTTTGAGGTCTTGGAGAATCTGACGGCGGGTCGGGTCGGCCAGGGCCTTGAAGACCCCGGCATCGATGGCCGGATCGCTCATATTCGCATATTAGCATATGAGCTAATCAGCTACAAGGAGTCGGTAATCGCCCTGAGACAGTCCACGATGCCCTCACCGTACGTCACGTCCCGCATGCGGGTGAAGGCACACCTGATCCAAGTTCTTTATCGTTGGTCACGGTACCTGCTACATCCTCGGAGACGACGTTCCCGGCTCGCGTGACCATCTTGACGGTGCCGTTGAAGTACATGTAGCCATTCGCACCGTGGGTCACCACTATGGAGTACATGGCCGAGCGATAAACGCTCCCGACCCTAGTAACAGAGGGATGACCAACAAGAGGCAACAGCCACGCTTTTGGTATCTCGCCGGCCGGATCGGCTTCTAGCTTTTCAACAGTCCACGTGTTTGCACCGTCAGCTCTGGCGTAGACGGCTGGGCCAACGACGACAAAGGTTGCGTAGTCTTCATCAACTTCCTCGTACCGGTCAGGAGCCTGGTACGCGCCGCGTAAGGTCAAGATGTTGCTTGGCACGGCACATTCGCTACCTGCGGCCACGTATTGGGCTGACAGTGGACCAGAAGCGACCGACAACCCTGCGGCTCCACCCGTCAGCGCGACCAACATGACGACCGATGCGAGAGCGGTCAGACGACCCTTCGACACGTTGGCAGGCTACGTGAGAACCTGGGGGCGCCTCTCCTGTCAAACTGTACGCCGACCGTTGGCGAGGCATTCGTGCGAGACTGGGCCGCACGTTTGAGCGTTTCACCGACCGTTCCCGCAGGGTCCTCATCCTCGCCCAGGAAGAGGCACGCCTTCTCAACCACGACGCCATAAGTACCGAGCACATCCTTCTTGGCCTGGTCAAGGAAGGTGACGGGATCGCTGCCAGGGCGTTGGCACAGCTAGACGTGACACTCGGGCCAGTACGGGAGAAGGTCGAGGAACTGCGGCCAGTCCCGGATAGGTCTCCTACGCATTCGCCGCCATTCACAGACGCCGGAAAGAAGGTCTTGGAGCTGGCATTACGCGAAGCCCTCGGACTCGGTCACCACTACATAGGCACCGAACACATGCTGCTGGGCATCTTGCGCAAGGGTGATGGACTGGCCGTGCAAGTGTTGGTTGCTCTTCATATCGACCTGCAGAGAGTCAGCGAAGAAGTGATGCAGTTGATAGCGACCCAAGAACACCTCATAGAGGTTGTGGCCGGTGTTCCGAAGCGTGGGGCAAGGGTGTGGATATGGCGCTGCACCTGCGGAGCATCGAGTGGTGGTAAGTGGTACAGGTCGGATCAGGAGGCGCGAAGGGCTGCTGACGACCACCTTGACCAAAGCGCATAGGGCCTCCACGTTTCGCCCAGGCATCTTGGGTGAAGTCTGGATTACGTGGTCCACCTCGGCGTCGACTGGCGGGCTACCGAGCCATCGCTAGGACCCACAGATGGAGCTGCCGCTCTTTACGCCCGGCTTTACATCAAGTTCAGGGTCGCGTCACGTCAGCAGGAACATCGTCTTGGCGGTGGCGAGTGAGGACATCCCTCTGGCCTCGATCTTGTGATCGCCCGTGGCCCCGGTGTTCGTGGTGGGGATGTCGCCTGAGCAACTGAACGTGCCGTCTGGGTTGGCGGTGGTGGTGCAGATGCTGACCGACCAAGGGGTGGGGAGGCCCGTCTTGTAAGTGACGATCACATTCTCGCCTGGTGTGTATCCCTCGCCGTTCGCGGTTATCGAAGTTCCAGGCGCTCCTGATGTAGGTGAGACAGAGTCCTCGGGCACGGCCGTGATACGCCCTATGGAGTTGTTCTGTGAGTTCGTAAACCACTGTGCTCCATCCGGTCCCGCCGTAATACGAATCGGATGGTCGATGCCTCGCCCGGTGTAGTTGGTGACGACCCCGGCAGTGGTGATCCTGCCGATCGACGCGTTGTCGATGTTGGTGAACCAGAGCGCGCCGTCACCGCCCGTAGCGATCCCACCTGGGCCGTCGATGCCTTTACCGGTGTAGTTGGTGACGACACCGTTGGTCGTGATCCGCCCGATCGAACCATCAGAACCCTTGCCGAAGTTCGTGAACCACAGAGCACCATCAGGCCCGGCTGTGATGAAGTTCGGTCGCTGGATACCGGTGCCTGTGTAGTTGGTGACGACACCGTTGGTCGTGATGCGGCCTATCGAGCCATCGTTATCTG
The DNA here is from genome assembly GCA_963801315.1 of uncultured Acidimicrobiales bacterium. Taxonomy (GTDB): domain Bacteria; phylum Actinomycetota; class Acidimicrobiia; order Acidimicrobiales; family CAVXTF01; genus CAVXTF01. The sequence continues at coordinate 699,136 of CAWDEI010000001.1, forward strand.
CCCCGCCGCCTCCGTTGACAAACCACAGTGCGCCGTCAGGTCCCGCCGTGATCCCGTTCGGCAGGTCGATGCCGGTGCCCGTGTAGTTGGTGACCGCCCCTGCGGTCGTGATGCGGCCTATGGAGTCGTTAGCGCGGTTGGTGAACCAGAGCGCGCCGTCGGGACCGGCGGTGATACCAATGGAGTCGTCAATGCCGGTGCCTGTGAACAACGTTGCCGCCCCTTCCGTCGTAATCATCCCGATCGAGTTGCTCTGGTCGGTGTACCAGAGGTCACCGTTCGAGCCGGTCGCAATATCGTAGGGAGCGACGTTCCCGGTGCCCGGGTAGTTGGACACCACTCCGGCGGGTGTGATGCGACCGATCGAGTTGCTCCCCGAGTTCACAAACCAGAGCGCCCCGTCTGGACCGCTTGTGATCCCCGTCGGAAGGTCGATGGTGTTGCTGGTGTACTTGGTCACGACCCCGCCTCGGTTGGCTGAAGCGGAAGCAGCATCAGCCGAGGGCACCAGCGGACCAACTAGGAACAACAGAAGTACCAGAGGGGTAACTCGGGCGAAGAATCGGCAGGTTAGCATCGGGCTTTCCTCTCCCAGAGGAGTGTCTCCCGAACACGAACCATACCAACCTCGTCGGTCCGTTTCGTTTGAGCGAGCCAGCTAGCCGAAGTCAGCGGGGCGAGCAACGAGGGCGAGCGAGAGCGGCCGGTGCGCACTTGCGGGTGGGATTCCGTGTGACGGAATTGCCCTGGAGGTGTGGTTCCCTTGGGTCGCCAGCTCGATACCGCGCCACGGCAGCCGCACTGGGGGCGGTGGCCCGGCGACGAAGTTAACATTGGTTTCAGCAATGTCCGTTTCGACTGATTGGGGGTTGGTATGGCTTGGATGAAGTCTTTCCTGCGAGTTTCAATCCGAGCAGCAGCGGTTGGTGTTATTGCACTCGTCGGAACGGCCTTCCAGGTGGTGATGGAGGCTCCGCCCGCCTCAGCGACCGTGACCGTGACCTCCCACTTCATCTGGACGGCGACTTCCTCGAACATTTTCAACGGATTCATCACGGAGATAAACAACGCGGCTACCAACGGCAACCCTAACGCCATACTCTTCGCGACTCCGGTTTACAACGCGGGCGGGGTGTGCGGATGCGTGAACATGACGGATCCGATCGCAGTCTTCTACGTGCCCGGAGATCAGAAGTGGGGTATCGCCGACGCACTCATATCAGGCAATATCCCGGTGGGCGCGGAATTCAACGTGCTTGTCGTTCAGAATCCGAGCAACACGGTGTTCACCGCCACGGCTACCTCCAAGAACACCACCGGAAACGGTTTCACGCTGAACGAGAGCTCGACTGTCGGTCAGGGCGGCGCGCTACTGCAGGTGACACAGAATTACACTCCAGGCGGACATTTGGTCCCGGACGTCAATGGGCACGCGCCTGGGGTCGTCTACGGACTGGGTAAGAAAGGCAATAGATGGGCAATCCAGAACTTGGACAACGGTACGATGCCGGCGGGTGCTTCGTACAACGTCATGGTCGGGGGCGCCGCGAGCAACGGGGGCAAAGCCAAACTCCTGACGGGCGACACTGCCGACACAGACGGTGCGGATACCTTTATCAGCAACAGTCAGACCAACGGCAACCCCAACGCAGTCGTGTTTGCAACACAGAATTTCGACCCCAACTTGAATTTTGGGACCAATGATCCGCATCCGTACGGAGTTGGCTATGCAAACAGTCCTTCGGACGTGGAATACGTCTTCAATGAGGATGGATCATCGATGCCCACGACTGCGTATTACTTCAATTTGCTCATATTCCCGAGTTGAATCCACAGGGGTGACTCGCTATGGAGCCACTACCGGTTCCGGAGCGCCTTGGGATCGTCTTGCCGGCCCACGTCGTCGCCGGAGTACCAAGATGGTCTCGACAGCGCCGGCCAAACCACCCGACACCCCGGCTGTCTTCACCCACCATGGAACCGGGGCGATGCCGCACGTTTGCTCGGGTGTGACGCTGGGGTCGATGTTGTACGGGCCGCCGCCCTTAATCGGGACTTGGTGACATGCGTAAAGCGACTGCCCCGAGATGAGGGTCGTGGGGACATAGCAGACCGCCATCACCAGTCCCCCGCTTACCAAGGCGATGCCGGCTACGAGAGCAACGCGTGCGCCGTGCCGCACTCGGCAAGCGTAGGCACAGGTTGGCGATCAATACCATGCACCCGACAGCAGGCCGTCGGTTCGAGTCAGGGAGCGCCCACCAGTTCTGCACTTGGACACCCCGATTAAGTGGCAGCAATCGCGGTGATGGGTAGGTTGGACGTCGCGTGTGCTGGCGTTGCGAAGTAGCTGCCGTCACCGAAGTTATAGACGGTGGCGTTGGATCCGACCATCCAGTATCCATGTTGGTCCGGTGTGAGCGCTATGCCCACGATGTCCGAAACGTGGACGTTTCGTCCCGGAAGCGAGCCGTAGTAACCCGAACCGGTGCCGAAGACGAACGAACCTCCGTCGGAGCCAACCAGTACATAACCCGTTTCAGCACCGGTTGGAATAATCCCAACGATATCGCTCACACGGATGTGCAGTCCTGGCAGAGAGCCATGGTAGATCCCGCCGAACACGAAGACGCCGCCGTCCTTCCCGACGAGGATGTATCCGTGGCCATTCGGTGTGGCCACCATTCCCACGATGTCGTCCACATGGATGTGAAGGCCTGGAAGACTCCCGTGATAACCGGCATCACCAAAAGCGAACTCGCCGCCGTCTGCTCCGATGAGCCAGTAGCCTTTGCCATCCGATGTAGGGGCGATAGCGACGATGTCGTCCACCTTCACGTGCAGGTCCGGTAGGTCCTTGTAGCTTCCGGCGTCGCCGAATCTGGCGACGTCGCCGTCACGAGTTACCTCCCAGTAACCCTTCCCGTCCGGTGTGGATGCGATTCCTACGACGGGGTCGACGGCCGCCGTGGTCTCGAGGGCCCCGTACTCCGTCGCGTTCCCTGCCCCGAAAACAGCACCATTGGCCGCACTCAGTCGGTAGCCGCCCCCGTCCCCCGGCACCTGCAACACGAAATGATCACAGACGTCATCTGTGGGGTCGATGATGGCAACACCACAGGCGACCCCCTGGTACTCGTCGCTCGGCACCGTCGCGGTGTACACGTAATTGAAACCCGTCAGTTCCAAGCTGCTATCGAGCGACTCACCCATGTGAACGCCTGAGGCCTCGACGCCGCCGAATCCCGTAACGAAGCCCGTGAAGTCAACCTGCAAAAGAGCCGTCTTCGCGGAGACGCAGATGCTCTCACCAAGCCCTCCGTGTACGCACGCGGGATTGGTCGCGGAAGCTCGAATGGGCACCGCGCCATTGGCAGGAGGTGAAGTCGCTCCCAGGAGCAAGGTGCTCGTTACGCCCATCACCAGTGCGACCACACCGATGCGACCACGGACGGACCTGAGCGGATGGGATCCGCCTTCCCTGACTCCCTCTCGGTCGGGAACGAAATTGTGCGGGTCGTTCGCTGCCTGACAGCTTGCAGCTGCCGCCTGTCCCAGGTGCATGGCCCCCCCAGCCCTACGTCAATTGCTCTAGACAAACAATAATAGCCCAACATCGGGATCTGCCCGTTCATGTACCGGCCTTCACCGAGCGCACCGTGTCGTCCGAGGTGGGGGGCTTGTGACCCGCCCCCTCGTGGGCTGAGTGATGCTCGCCAACCGCCGAGACAGTGTTGGAGCAGGCTGCTCGAATCGTCGCCGGGGGCTGCGAGGAAAGCTCGGCTCCTCCGCTGGGGGTTTGCTACGAGTGGCTCACCGACCAAGCAACTTGGCCGGAGCTACACGCGTAGGAGGTTCCGCTGGCCGAATAGGCCATCGTTTCGGTGATGGAGCCGGCCGCTCGAGCAACTCCGTTGGAGTTCAAGCCGTGGAAGTTGCCTTCGAAAGTGATCGTGAACTTTGTATCGCTTCCGTTGTAAACGCCGTTTTGGGTACTGGTGCCAGCGAACGATCCATCACTGTTGAGAGACACCGAGTTAATCGACACGGCGACGCTCGGCGTGGCGTTCCCGGGAGCACATGTGAGCTCGAGTGAGCTCAACGTAATGTCCTGCAGTGCGGTCTTGGTGTTTGAAACATGGAAGTCGAGGGGGTGGTAAGCACTCTGGGCAGTCGTCCCGACATAACCTCCAGCCGGGGGCAAACCCATTGTTACTGTCTGTTGAGTGTCGCGCGCGTCTGACCACGAGACCTCGTTAGAGGTACAGCTGTAGGAGGTTCCGTTGGCAGAATATGTCATCGTCTCGGTGATTGAGCCAGTCGCCTGAGCGGCTCCCGCAGAGTTCACTCCCTGGAAGTTGCCCGTGAAATTGATTGTGAACCTTGCGCCGCTTCCGTCGTAATAGCCGTTTTGGGTACTGGTGCTAGCGAACGATGCGTCATTGTTGAGAGATACGAGGCTAAGCGACACGGGAACGCTCGGCGTGCTGTTTCCCGGAGCACATGTGAGCTCGAGTGAGCTCAACGTAATGTCCTGCAGTGCGGTTCTGGTGTTCGAAACGTAGAAGTCGAGGGGGTGGTACGCACTCTGGGCAGTCGTCCCGGAATAGCTTCCCGCCGGAGGCGGAGCTGTTGTCGGAGACTGAGTCGTACTGGTCGTTGGTACCCCACCTGTTGATGGGGTCGTGGAAGGAACTGCGCTCGTCGTTGTCGGCGTCGACGTCGTTGACGACGCAACAGTCCGAAGAGTTGTTGTTGCGTGCGACTTTGGCGCTGAGCTAGGTGAACTGCTGCAGGCAGCAACTAGTGTAGCAAGCACACATATGACGATAACCCTCCGGGCCCGCACGCCCACGAGGATAGTTCCAACATCGCTGGTCTGCCCTTGGTGCCTAGACCCATCTCTTTTGAGATGACCTGTCTCTCAGAAGGTAGTGAGCAATGTCCACGTGGGATCGCGAGGCTGCAAAAGTGTTGAGCAGGATGCACGGTCGTGTTCACTGTGATGATCACCACTCCGGCGATAGCCGCAGGCGCGCTACGCTCGCGACCCGAGCTAGGCCGGGAGCACGACTATGAGCGATGAACAGGGCTGGCGTCCTGATCCCCTCGGCATCCATGAGTGGCGATACCTCTCCCAAGGCGTCCCGACGCAACTCGTCAGCGACCATGGGGTTGTGAGCTCCGACGAGCCTCCTGCTGCGGCGACGGCTCGCCGAACTCCGGATTCCGCCGAAACCGAACTCATCGGTGCCACCGGGCAGCCGGAAGGCTCACTGCAAGATTCGTTCGGCATCTCTCCACGTATGCCACCGGGTAGGTCTAGGCGTACCCGGATGAGGGTGGTCCTTGCGATCGTCATCGCCATCGGCGCGAGCATCGGTGCCGTCCTCGCACTCGGTGGGTCCTCGACGCCCGGAGCCGGAGTCGCTCTGGCCGACTTCGTGGCTTCAGCAAGCCAGACCACCCTGACCCAGCGGACGGCTGATCTCGTATTCGGCGGCACCGTGTCCGTAGCAGGACAGAGCCTCCCGATAACCGGATCAGGCGAGGCGGTCCTGTCTAACCCCCAGCAGTTCGCTGCCACTGTTCAATTCACTTCGGCCAGTGGGGGAACCACACTCCAAGAGAAGGAAGTGGTGGCTGACAATCACTTTTACATGGGCATCGAAAGCGCCGGTCAGGACGTCTCGGCATTTGTTCCCGGCAAGCACTGGGTGGAGATTCCCGTTCCAGTCGGGACTGGCAGCAACTCCCTGGGCACAGGGACTAGTGATCCTCTTGCACAGTTGCAGCTGCTGGCGGCCAAGGGCAACACGGTCACCAGTCTCGGGATGAAGGTCATCCGCGGTGTGACCGCGTCCGGCTACGCCGTGATCATCAACCGCCAGAACTTGCTCAAAGCCGAGCAGCAGTTTCTTTCCTCCAGCGGCCTCAACGCGGCGACTCAGGAGCAGCTTGCCCAAGAGGCACAGAAAATCCCTACCCCTACAATCGACGTGTGGTTCGACTCTTCAAAACTGCTACTCCGAATGGGTTTTCTGATGCACGAGACCGAGAGTGGAACGAACGTCGCCGTCAATCTGGTGATGGACTTCGTCAACTACGGGGCACACGTGTCGATCTCGGTGCCATCACCTAGTGACGTGGCCAGTTACAGCCAGTTCGTCGCGGCCGCGAAAGCCGCGTCGGGGAACGAAGGGTAACCGCTCCAAACCCCTTCGCGTACATATCCGCAGTCAAGCCGAGGACCGTGTTTTGTCGGGCCTTGTAGTTTGAACGATGCTTGGCCCCGGTGGAGAGGAGACTGCGATGGAGCTGCCCAAGATCATCAGCGTTGACGACCATGTCGTCGAGCCACCGCAGGTTTGGCAGAGTTGGCTGCCGCAAAAACACCGTGAGGCGGGTCCCCGGATCGAGCGGAAGCGGTGGGGGGCATTCGCACTGAAGGCGGGCGCGAAATACGACATGACCGAGGACGCCGAGGGCAGCTGGGGAGACGCCTGGTACTACGAGGACCGGCTCATCTACGTGCACAAACGGCACGTCGCCATCGCGGCCGCGGCCGTCAGGGATGGGCCCGACGGCATCGAGCTCGATCGCACCCAGTTCGTGATGGAGCCGATCACCTATGACGAGATGCGTCCCGGATGCTACGAGCTCGAGGCACGCATCGGGGATTTCGAGCTCAACTGGATGGATGGCTCGCTGCCGTTTCCGACGTTCCCCCGGTTCTGCGGGCAGACGTTCTACGAGGGCGACGACAAGGAGCTCGGGCTTGCCTGCGTGAAGGCGTACAACGACTGGATGGTCGAGGAGTGGTGCGCCCCTTCGCGCGGCTACAACATCCCGCTCTGCCTCATCCCGCTGTGGAGCGCAGGGCTCGCCGCATCCGAGACGCTGCGAAATGCGCAGCGCGGTGTCCGCGCAATCTGTTTCAGCGAGTTGCCGCACCACCTCGGCCTCCCGACGATTCACACCGGTTACTGGGACCCGCTTTGGGAGGTTTGCAACGATTGGGGTGTGACGGTGTGCATGCACGTCGGGTCGTCGTCCACGATGCCGATGCAGTCCCCGGACGCCCCTGCCGGCGCAAGCGCGACGATCGGATTCAACAATGCGATGGCATCTCTCGGCGACTGGCTGTACTCGACTCGCCTCATCAAGTTCCCCAATCTCAAGATCGCCTACAGCGAGGGGCAGATCGGATGGATCCCGTATGCACTCGAGCGGGCGGACACGGTATGGGAGCAGCACGACTCATGGCAGCACTCCAAGGACGTCCTCCCCGAGCCGCCCTCCACCTATTACTACGGGCGTGTGTTCGGCTGCTTCACCGCGGATCGACATGGTCTCCGTAACCTCAAGGAGGTCGGGCCGCACAACATCTGCTTCGAGATCGACTACCCCCATACAGACACCACGTGGCCGCACTCGAAGGAGTATGCCGAGAAGATCCTCAGCGGGCACAACGACCAGGTCGTTTACGACGTCCTAAGGGGCAACGCCATCCGTATGCTCGAGCTCGACAGAACCTAATCGGAGCTCAGAACGGAGTGATCAAATGAGGGCGGTTTACGCGACGACACCGGTGTCGCACCCGGACCGGTTCTTCATAGGGGGCCAGTGGGTCGAGCCCTCGTCCGATCAGACGATCGACGTGGTCGATTCCGGCACCGAGGAGCTGTACTACTCGATCGCGGAGGCGGCGCCAGGTGACGTATCCATGGCGGTCGTTGCCGCAAGGCGGGCCTTCGACGAAGGCCCGTGGCCGAGACTGCGACACGCCGAGCGGGCCGGGTACCTCAGGGCTCTCGGAGCGGGACTGCAGGAGCGCAATGAGGTGCTCGGACAGCTTTGGCCCCGCGAGTCAGGAGCTCTCTACAAGATGGCCCAGTTCGCGGGAAGGATCGGTTGCGGGACGCTCGAGTCGTATGCCGCATTGGCCGACACGTTCCAGTTCGAAGAGGAGTGCCGACCGACGACCGGCGGCGAGTTCGGCCTGCTCGTGCGTGAGCCCGTCGGGGTCGTGGGGGCGATCATCCCCTGGAACGCACCGATGGCGCTCATCTGCCACAAGATCGGTCCGGCTCTTCTCGCCGGCTGCACCGTCGTGCTCAAGTCCTCGCCCGAGGCGCCGGGGGAGGCCTACATCGTCGCGGAGGTCGCAGAGAAGATCGGACTGCCGCCAGGCGTCCTGAACGTCTTGACGGCCGACCGCGAGGTGTCGGAGCTGCTGGTCAGGGATCCCGGGGTCGACAAGATCACCTTTACGGGATCGACCGCCGCGGGGCGTCGGATCGCATCGCTGTGTGGCGACAGGATCGCACGTTGCACGCTCGAGCTCGGAGGGAAGTCGGCCGCCGTGATCCTCGATGACATGGACCTCGGAAGTGCGGCCAACACGATTGCACGCGCCGAGTGCGCGCTCTCGGGGCAGGTGTGCTCGTCGCTGACCCGGATAGTCGTGACGAGGAGCCGTCACGACGAGCTCGTCGATGCGTTGGCCGATGTGTTCTCGAAGGTCCGGGTCGGCGACCCGTTCGAGGAGCAGACGCAGATGGGGCCTTTGGTGGCGGAACGTCAGCGTGACCGGGTCGAAGGTTATATCGCCAAGGGAATCGAAGAGGGCGCGAGACTCGTGACAGGTGGCGGACGACCTAAGGACCTCGATCGCGGCTGGTACGTCGAGCCGACGCTCTTCGGTGACGTCGACAACGGCTCGACGATCGCACGTGAGGAGATATTCGGTCCGGTTCTGTCGGTGATCGCGGCGTCCGACGAGCAGGACGCCGTGAGGATAGCGAACGACACCGTCTACGGCCTCAATGCCTCGGTGTTCACCAACGACGTCGATCGCGCTCGCGAGGTCGCCGGTCAACTTCGTTCAGGTACTGTCGGTCACAACGCGTTCCGTTCGGACTTCGGTATGGCATTCGGAGGATTCAAACAGTCGGGCATCGGTCGCGAGGGTGTCAGGGAGGGTTTGCTGTCCTTCTTGGAGACCAAGGCCGTCATCCTCGAAGGAAGGCCGGCGGCCTACCCGCCGGCTACCTGATCAAAATCCGCAACACCGTCAGACATGCCCTCGGGATCTCCTTGGCCCGGTGCATAATGGCGGTCACGTCCGACGGACAGCCCCCGGCATCCGAGGTCGTCAGGTTAGAACGGCTCGGCATTCGAAGGCTGACGAAGCGACACGACGTCCTACCCTTGCGTTCTCACGCGAACTAGCTTGCTGTAGCCGAGATATCCGTAAGCTTCGAATGGTGGTTCGAGGACGAACAAAGATCCGTTGATGTAGGAAGCCTGCCCCGTGGTGAGGCCCTCGTCATCCGGAGCCAGAACGGTACGCGGTAGGACAGCTACGACGGTCTCTTTACCCGAGTCGGGATCGATGCGGATCACATCCTCGGGGTATGGACCAGATCTGAGGGTCGAGCCGACTGGGGGATACGGGACCACCGTCCAGAGTCCTTCTGCTTCGTCGCCAACCACGGCCGTAGGGTCGTAGTCGCGATCGTTGACTCGAAACACTGGACGCGGCTCCGATCCGTCGAAGCGCCAGATGGTCTGTCGAGCCATGCTCGGACCGATCCCTGCCCAAAGGCTGTCACCGCTCCCGACGAGCCACAGTGTCTTTAGCGAGCTGCCACTGACCACGGCGGTCACCGCGTCCGATCCGGGTAGGACGTGGTACAGCACATCAGGTGCCTGTGATCCTTGAACAGAATTGCCGATCCAGAGCCCGTCGTCATTGGCCGCAAGGACCGGACGGTACAGCTGAGGCATCGTCACGTCGTCCTCGACGCGCCCGGACGACGTCGAAACCTGGAGCAGCTCGGCATCCCTCGTCGTATCGACGTCGTAGATCCACAGCCACCCGCCTCCATACACCACCACGGGCCGAGTATCCGAGAGAGACGCGTAGGTCATGATGACCGGACCCAAAGACATCCGACCTGTCCGAGGATCGATCCGTGCGATCGAGATGCTGGCGTCATTCTCAGGGAGGTTGGTGTTCACTACCGCGACGGACTCGCCGAAGATGGCGGGATCCTTGCATGACCCTTTGGTCGTATCTTTGAGCTGAAGCGTCTGTGGGTCCAATGTCGCCGCGACGCAAACAGCAGAGCTATTGCGGCTGGAAGCGACTTCGCCGCTTAGAAGAAGGAGTCCATCGCTGACGGAGATCTGGTTGAACCATGACCCAATTGGCAGAGAGATAGAAGTAACACGCGAGCGGAAACGGGCATTGTCGTTCTCGTTGCGGGCACGATTGGTCGTCCCCTCGTGGAGGGTAGTGCGTTGAACCCGAGTACTAGCGCGGCCGCGAGCGCTGACGATAACCGCGAGCCACACCCAAGCCGGCTGGCGGTAGAGCACGGGCCGTGGTCGGCGCCCTGACCAATGGACGCGACGAGCGGTCTTGATATCTTCGGCCGTTAAGCGAGCGGGTGTCTGGTTGGCGACGGCGGCGAGCTCGGCGAGAATAGTCACGACCGCGCGCTCGGCGTTGTCCGAGGGCTCGTGGTAAATGCTCACTTCACTTTCCCTCCTGGGTTGTTGGTGGAGGACACGCCGAGAACGTCGGCAATCGTTCGGCGTCCTCGTGAGAGCCATCCTCGAACGGAGCCCTCGGGGACCCGCATCTCGGCTGCCACCTCGGCCACACTCATACCGACGATGTCGTGCAGCAGCACTGCGTTTCGTTGGGAATCTGGCAACCCGCGAAGGGCTCGGCTCACGTCCAGGTGACCGACCTCGGGAGCAGGTATCGACGCGTCAGCTTCACCAACAACTCTCTGGACGCGTCGCTTCCGCCAACGCCCTATGGCAAGGTTGAGTAGCACTTTGCGCGCCCAGGAAGATGGCCGCTCCATCTGAGATACCCGATCCCAGCGCCGCCAGGTGCGTAGCATCACTTCTTGGAGCAGATCCTGAGCCTCCTCGATGTCTCCGGTCAGTGCGTAAGCCTGGGCGAACAGCGGGCCCCGTTGTTCCAAGAAGAAGTCCTCGAAGGTGGTCACCAGCTCATTGAAGATGCTTTGTCCACCGAGCCTCAGACCTTCAGTGCAGCCGGCATGAATCCTCCTTCCAGGACTAACACGCGAAGAAAGGGTCTCGCGCTACAGGTTTTTTGAGAATGCGAACCTTCAGCAGCGACGTCGAGCTCGGCGGACGATCAGTGGGTTCGTTTCTCGAGCACGTCGAGGTCCCGGACCGCATACCGATGGTGTTGCCACTCCTCTTTGAGGATCACTTGCAGGCACTGAAGCACGGTGCGGTCTTTTCGCGGGTGGCCAGGGCTGACGGGAGGTACGCAGTTCCGTTCCAGCTCCTCGGAATTCGCGCCGACGATCACCTCGCGTACCTCGTCCATGCGCTCCCGGCGCAGATCGAGCACCTGGTCGAGCGAGGGATCTGCATCCGGGTCGATGCCCCAATGGCGAGGACTGGTTAGCCACGATCCACCCAGGCCCCACGGGTGGTACGGGTGGGCGATCCCCTTCACCATCCTCCTCAGCCAGCTGTCCGTCGCAAGGACGAGGTGACGGTGCGTCTGCACGAAGCTCCATTCGCCCTCGACCTGCTCGTGGAGGACCGCTTCGGGCAGCTTCTGTGCCCGCCCGACAGTCCGAGTCCAGATTTCTTCGATCATCGCCCAGGCGTCAGCCAAACCCTCCGGGTCCGCAGCCTTCAGTTTCTCGCGCTCGGCCCTCAGCCTGACTCGCTCGGCGTTGCGGTTTTCCACCTCCGGAGCATACGAAGCGGCACCGGCTCGCTTTCCTTTGGAACGGCTTGCGCGCGGCTGCCCCGATGTGTAACTCTTTCACTAACTACTTAGTGGAAGGGTGTTTATGATCGAGTTCCAGCTCGATACCGCTTCGGGGGTGGCCACGTACCTGCAACTGGTGCAGCAGGTTCATCAGGCACTCCAGCTTGGCCTCCTCGAGCCAGGCGATCAGCTGCCGACGGCCCAGCAGGTCGTCGCGAAGCTCGCCATCAACCCGAATACCGTGCTGAAGGCCTACAGGGACCTCGAACGCGAGGGCCTCGCCCGGGCTCGGCCGGGCCAGGGCACGTTCATCGTCGGATCGCTCCCGCGAACCGACCCCGTCACTCAGGCCCGGTTCCTCTCGTCGATGACCGAGTGGTTGCGCTCGGCCCGATCCGAAGGCCTGGGCCCCGACGACATCGAAGCGATCTACCGCACGGCGTTTCGCAACTGCTTCGCAGAGGGTGTCGCATGACCGTCGCCTTCGGCACCCCCGTGCGCGAGATGCGAGCTTCAGAGAGCCCTGTCCTCGAGACCGATGGGCTCGGCAAGAGGTACGGCCGGCGCTGGGCACTGCGCGACTGCACACTTGAGGTCCCTGAGGGAAAGGTCGTCGGGCTCGTCGGTCCGAACGGAGCGGGCAAGACCACCCTGCTTCACCTCGCCGTCGGCCTGCTTGCACCGACTTCCGGTTCGATAAGGGTCTTGGGCGATCGCCCGGCTGAGGGATCGGCACAGCTCGGGCGGGTCGGGTTCGTCGCCCAGGAGACACCCGTGTACGCAAGATTGTCGGTGTCCAAACACCTCCGGATGGGGGAATACCTCAACCCGGGCTGGGACCGCGAGTTCGCGACGAGCCGGATCGAACAGCTCGGCCTCGACCCGCGCCAGAAGGCCGGTTCCCTTTCCGGGGGTGAGCGTGCACAGCTGGCACTTTGTCTTGCGATCGCCAAGCGGCCCGATCTGCTCGTCCTGGACGAACCGGTGGCGAGCCTCGACCCCCTGGCCCGGCGCGAATTCCTCCAAAGCTTGATGGAGGTCGTCGCCGCGCAGGGTGTGAGTGTCGTGCTCTCGTCTCACCTCGTCGCCGACCTGGAGCGCGTATGCGACTTCCTCGTCGTCCTCGTCGACTCGCACGTTCGGGTAACCGGAGAGGTCGACGAATTGCTGGGGAGACATCGCCGCATATCCGGTCCGCGCAGGGACCCCGGCTCTCTGCCGCCGAACCAGCAGGTCATCGAGGAGAGCCACACCGACAGGCAGAGCATGTTCCTCGTGCGCACGGACGAACCGGTCCTCGATCCCTCTTGGACCGTCAAGCCGGTCACTTTGGAAGATCTTGTGCTCGCGTACATGAGCCAGGCGCGTGGTGAGGCTCCACATCGCCGATCAGGAATGAAGGTCCTCAAGTGATCAGGTTCACGTCTCTCCAATTCCGCGCCCAAGCCACCGTGGCGCTTGTCGCGCTCGTGATCGCCGCCGTCGTCCTGGCGGTCACCGGGCCGCAGATCCTGCATCTCTACGACACGATCGTCGCCACCTGCGCGGCACACGGCGACTGTTCGACTGCCGACTCGAATTTCCTGCAGAACGACCGTGGCCTGCAGATAGGCCTCGACGCCCTGGTCGTCGTCGTACCGGGCATCATCGGTGTCTTCTGGGGAGCACCGCTTGTCGCACGTGAGCTCGAGACCCGAACCTTTCGGTTGGCCTGGACGCAGAGTGTCACGCGTACCCACTGGATGGCGGTGAAGCTCGCCTGCATAGGTCTAGCCAGCATGGCTGTGGCGGGATTGCTCAGTCTGATGGTGACCTGGTGGTCGAGCCCGGTAGATCGCGTGAGCATGAACGTGTTCGGCTCGTTCGACCAGCGAGGCATCGTGCCGATCGGATACGCCGCATTCGCATTTGCCCTCGGCGTCACCGCCGGTGTCGTGTTCCGACGAGCGCTACCAGCGATGGCCACCACATTGGCCGTGTTCGTGTTCGTAAGGCTTGCCGTCGCGCATTGGATACGGCCGCATCTCATGACTCCGTTGAGTCACATCATGGCGCTCAGCTTCGGGACGATTGGGGGGTTCGGGAGCATGAACGGGGCTGCGCCGAACCTGCTTCCCGGCTCGCCGAACATTCCGAATGCGTGGATCTTCTCCACGCAGATCGTCGACAAGGCCGGGCATCCGTTAACGTCCCAGTACCTTGCCAGGGCCTGTCCGAGCCTCGTTGCGAGCGCGAACCTCCCTACGACATCCGTCGGGGGGTTAGGGCACAGCTCCGCTCATGTTTCGGCGGTTCCTACTCCGGCAGGCGCGAATGCGTTGCTCCAGGACTGTGTCGTGAAGTTGAGCGCGAACTTCCATCAGGTCGCGAGCTACCAACCGGGCAGCCGCTATTGGCCCTTCCAGTGGTACGAGCTCGGGATATTCCTCGGCGCCGCAGTCATACTGGGCGGGTTCGCGATCTTGTGGGTCCGGAGCCGGCTCACCTGACGATCGCCGAGAGCTGGCTCGACGTCCTCTCCAATAAAGCCGCTTGCCAAGGGCTCCGTTATGGGCTACGAAGCGTCATCGGACTCCACTCATAGAGACGGGGGCAATCATGATCAGAAGGTCGATCCTGACCGGCGCGGCAATGCTCGTCAGCCTCGTAGTTCTCCCGGCAAGCGTCAGCTCCGCGCAAGCTCATCCGTACGTCGTGGGAACCGGAATCACCACGTGTTCCACCGCTTGGACGGGGAAGCTCAAGTTCTCGCCGCCGCTCGTAAACGCAGGGGTTGCCACGAGCGAAGAGGTCACCCTCAAAGCCACCGTTGCCACATGTGCCGGAGGAGTCCCTGTACCGACAAGCGGTGCGCTGGTCTGGAAGGGCGTCATAAGCATGGCCGGGGCGAACAACTGCGCCAACTACTTCGCTACCCCGGCTCCCCCTGGGGGGACTGACACCTTGACCGCCGCGCCAGGTTCTCTCTTCGGAGGGGCCATCACCTGGACTCCGGCCAACATCCACTCGTCGTCGATCTCATTCCATTTCTTCACGCTGACGACCACGACGCTGCCAGCCACGGTCACCTTCACCGCTCCTACCGTGAACGTGACGGGCTCCTATCCGACTGTCGCAGGCACCTTCACGTTCAACACCGTGAAGACACTTGCGGTCATTCTGGGTGCAGCGGCCGGAAACTGTGGCGGACTCGGGGGGCTCGCCAAGCTGAAGATCGCGGCACCGGGCTCGAGCGGGACCTTCTGACGATGCCCTGAAGCGGGGGGCGGGTGACTCTCCGGAACTCGGAACTTCAGGCGTGAGCACCCCAGGTCGATGAGATTGCGTGCGACTACGCCGGAAGTACCAAGCGCGGCAACCTTCTTTCTCGAGTCTCGAGGCGATGAGCGGCGTGGCTCCGAGCGCTCGGTTGACGATTCTCACCTCGTCCACCTCCCTGGCCCGACTCCTCTGGAGCCATGGAGAGGATCGACTCTGGCGCGAGGCGCTCTGGCTGTCACCGGACAAGGTGGCATGTATCGGTGCATTTGCAGGTGAGCTTGCCCTCGAGCAGCCCGGTCTCGGGACAGACGGGGCACTGATAGCTGCCGCGATCGAAAACCTGGAGGGCACCATCCGTCCTCCGGCGAGGGCGCGTCGGCGAAATGAGAAGGAGACGCCACAGCACCTCCGCGAGATCCAGGATGACGTCTGGGCTGCTCCGGGACTCATCGGGATTACGAGGTTTGCTGATCCGGTGATCTAGGCTCGTCGCAATTGGCGGGGAAGAGGGAGGCAAGGTGCGCAAAGGCGCGGTGCTACTCGTCGTATTCATGGCGGCGGTCTTGGCGGGGTGCTCGAGCGGGGGCGGTAGCGTCGCACCCGGACACGGATCGCCCAAAGCCGCCGTCGAGGGCTTTCTGACGTCTTTGGAATCCGGTAGCGGCACTGCCTGGTGCGATTACGTCGACCCCTCCGGCCAAACGGAGTGCCACGAGGGAGCTGCCGTAGCCCATTTCACCATCACCGGGACGTTCGCTCTCGGAAACGAGGTCATCAATGGTTCTGAGGCACTGGTCTCGGTCACGGGCGATGTGTGCGCTCACTTCGAGGAAAATTCCACCACGAGCAGCGCCTCGTGCAGCAGCAACTCCGACCCGAACAGGGGGCTGCCGCCAGGTGCCGGGTCCTTCGATGTGGCTTTCGCCGCGTCCACCGGATCCTCCTCCGGCGTGAGCACCTCCACTGCCGCACCATGCATCGAGATCAACGGGAGTTGGTACATCGATGTGAACTTCAACTCGACCTCGCCGACGACGGTTCCGGCGACGACACCAGCGACGACGCCTACGACGGTACCAACGCCGACGACCGTGCCAACGTCGACGCCGACGACGGTGCCAACGTCGACGCCGACGACCACGCCGTCACCTGCGACCACGACCGCGACGACGCTTGCCGGATAGCTAGTCGGCCTCGCGTCTGCTTCCACTCCTTCATCGGCACCGAGGACGAGCCACAGGTGCTCGCTTCCCGGTTGCGCATCTGAGTTCGCTAGCCGTTGAGCTGTCGCGTCCGCAGACGCGGGGATTCCTGCCGGTCGCGAGACTTGTTGCTCAGGTTGCTCGATCTGGTGCCGATGGCATTGGGGGACCAGTTAGGCTTGGTTCGGGCCGGGTATCACATGAGGCGTATGAGGAGCGATGACGGGACCTCTTGGCAAAGGCGCGATCGCTCCCTCGGGCGATCCCGGACACCGGAGCCCACGATGGAGAATCGCTGACCGCCCGGATCGGTGACGAACCCGCACCTCGTCGTGTCGGTCCGCAGATCGGCATCTGGACAAGTTTCGGGTGGTTGTGCGACGCCGTCTCCGAGGTCGCCCGACGCCTCGTTCCGGGTTTCGCGATCCTGACAGCGGTGCCTGGCGTGCCCAAATCGAACGTGCCCAATTCGAATGTGGTGGAGAAGTCACGCGCCCGTCCGGTGATCCAGGACGTCACACCGAGCGTCGACGTGGGATCGTTCCCCTCCAAGCGCGAGTTGGGCGACGAGGTCGTCGTCGAGGCCGACGCGTTCGTCGACGGGCACGACATCCTCGCCTGCGAATTGCGCTGGCGCCACCAGGACGACAACAGATGGTCTTCGGCCCTGATGCACGATCTGGGAAACGACCGGTGGCAGGGCACCTTTCGGGCGCGCCGGCTTGGGACGTACCGGTATTCGGTGCGCGCCGCAGTCGACGTGTACGGCACCTGGGCCCGAGACTTCGGAGCTCGAGTCGGTGCGAAGCAGGACGTCTCGGTCGAGCTCGTCGTCGGAGCCGACCTGGTGGACCAACTCGCAGGCCGTGCACAAAGGGCCGATCGCGTCCTGCTGGAGAGACTTGCGAAGGACCTTCGAAGCGGCGACGAGCGGTCTCGTGGCGGCGCCGAGGCCGTGCTCGAACTCGCATCCTCGCCCGAAGTCCTGGCCGTGGCCAGCCGTTGCGCCGTTGCGGCGGCCGAAGTTACCTCCGATGTCCTCACCGTGTGGGTGGACCGCGTGCGAGCGCGGTTCGGTTCCTGGTACGAGATGTTCCCACGATCGGCTGCCGGCGACGCCGGGCGCCACGGGACCTTGCAAGACGTGGTGGATGCTTTGCCTTACGTAGCTGGACTCGGGTTCGATGTTCTCTACCTGCCGCCCGTTCATCCCATTGGGACAACGAACAGGAAGGGTCGCGACGGCTCGCCGGTAGCGACAGCTAGCGACCCCGGGAGCCCGTGGGCGATCGGCGCACGGGCGGGCGGCCACCTCGCGATCCACCCGGATCTCGGAGACCTCGAGGACCTGCGAAGGCTGGTCGAATCCGCCGCCGACCTGGGGATCGAGATCGCCCTCGATCTCGCGTTCCAATGCTCCCCCGACCATCCATGGGTCACCGAGCACCCCGATTGGTTCAGAGCACTTCCCGACGGCACCATCAGATACGCCGAGAACCCCCCTAAACGCTACGAGGACATCTATCCGATCGACTTCGACACCTCCGACTGGAACGCGCTTTGGGAAGAGCTGGCAGGGGTCGTACGGTTCTGGATCGGTCACGGGATCCGCATATTCCGGGTGGACAACCCGCACACGAAGCCTTTGCGTTTCTGGGAATGGCTCATCGAATCCGTGAGAAGCGACAGTCCGGATGTTTTGTTCCTCTCAGAGGCGTTCACCCGACCGAAGATCATGCACCGGCTCGCAAAGGTCGGATTCACGCAGTCCTACACCTACTTCACCTGGCGAACGGCGAAGTGGGAGCTCGAGCAGTACCTAGGCGAGCTGCATCGGCCACCTGTGGCCGACTTCCTGAGGCCCAATCTCTGGCCGAACACGCCCGACATCCTCACCGAACAGCTTCAAACGGGCGGTCGAGCGGCTTTCATGTCGAGACTTGTGCTCGCTGCCACGCTCGCGTCGAGTTACGGCATCTACGGGCCGGCCTACGAGCTCCAGGAGAGTCGTCCACGCTCGCCGGGCTCTGAGGAGTACCTGCATTCCGAGAAGTACGAGATCAGGCACTGGGACCGTGACGACCCGAGCAGCCTCGGGCCTTTCATCGCGATCGTCAACAAGGCCCGTCGGGAAAACCCGGCCCTGCAGCACGACGGCAATTTGCGCTTCCACTTCCTGGACAACGATCAGCTGATCGCATACAGCCGGCGTCACCATGGCAACACGGTGCTGGTGATCGTCAACCTCGACCCTGAAAATACGCAGAGCGGATGGGTCGACCTCGATCTCGAGGCGCTCGAGATCGACAGATCGAGCGCGTATGAGCTCGACGACGTCCTGACAGGTTCGCACTACACGTGGAAGGAATCGCGCAACTTCGTCTCCCTGGATCCGCGCAAGATCCCGGCACACGTCTTCCGGCTGGACCAGAACGAGAGCGGAATTGAGCCAGCCGCGCATCGAAGTGTTCCGAGCGGTGCTTCGACGGAGAATTCGGCCCGAACATGAGCCCCGACTTGGGTGATCCGGGTCGGCGGCGCGCGCGCCCACGTCCCAATGTGTCTCGCATAGCGACTCCCGTACCCCGGACGGCTGTGCTCGGTGACGATCCCGAACACTGGTACAAGGACGCCGTCATCTACGAGCTGCACGTGAGAGCCTTTCAAGACTCCGACGGCGACGGGATCGGAGACCTCGCCGGCCTGATCACGCGACTGGACTATCTCCAGGACCTCGGTGCCACAGCACTTTGGCTGCTTCCGTTCTACCCGTCGCCGCTACGCGACGACGGCTACGACATCTCCGACTACAGGGGAATACACCGTCCCTACGGAACCCTGCGCGACTTCCGCACTCTGCTTCGTGAAGCTCATCGGCGGGGAATGAGGGTGATCACAGAGCTCGTCCTCGCGCACACATCCGACGAGCATCCCTGGTTCCAGCGGGCGCGGAGATCGCCCGCCGGATCAGTCCATCGGGACTACTACATGTGGAGCGAGACTCCTGACAAGTTCACGGACGCGAGGGTCATCTTCAAGGATTTCGAGAGCTCGAACTGGACCTACGATCCGATCGCACACTCCTATTTTTGGCATCGCTTCTACTATCATCAGCCGAGTCTCAATTACGACAACCCTGCAGTACGACAGGAGATCGCCGACGTCGTTGATTTCTGGTTGGGCATGGGCGTGGACGGGTTGCGACTCGACGCGGTTCCCTACCTGTATGCGCGCGACGGTACGACGTGCGAGAACCTTCCCGAGACTTATGCGTTCCTACGTGACCTGCGTGCTCACATAGACAGCCGATTCCGCGGCCGGATGCTCCTCGCCGAGGCGAATCAATGGCCCGAGGACGCGGTCCGTTACCTCGGCGACGGCGACGAATGCCATATGGCCTTCCACTTCCCGCTCATGCCACGGATGTTCATGGCCGCTCGCCAAGAAGACCGCTTCCCGATCGTGGACATACTCGCCGAGACTCCGTCGCTGCCCGAGGACTGCCAGTGGGCTCTCTTCTTGCGCAACCATGACGAGCTGACCCTCGAGATGGTCACCGACGAGGAGCGCGACTACATGTACCGGGTCTATGCCCAAGACCCTCAAGCGAGGATCAACGTCGGAATCCGCCGCAGGCTCGCTCCGCTGCTCGGCAACAACCGGTCCTTGATCGAGATGATGAACGGCTTGCTTTTCAGCCTGCCGGGCACGCCGATCATCTACTACGGCGACGAGATCGGCATGGGAGACAACATTTATCTGGGTGACCGGAATGCCGTCCGCACTCCGATGCAATGGAGCGGTGACATAAACGCCGGGTTCTCACGTGCCAATCCCCAGAAGTTATTCCTTCCCGTTGTGATCGACCCTGGTTTCCACGCTCAGAGCGTCAACGTCGACTCCCAGCAGGAGAACACGAGCTCGCTGCTTTGGTGGATGAAGCGGCTGATCGCGCAGCGCAATCGGTATCGGGCGTTCTCGCGCGGATCGCTTCAAATGCTCTTCCCGGAGAACCGCAAGGTGCTCGCCTTCTTGAGGTGCTACGGGGACGAGAAGATCCTGATCGTGGTCAACCTTTCTCGTTTCGCTCAGGCAGTCGAGCTCGAACTGTCGGACTTCAGGGGATCCACGCCGGTAGAGCTGTTCGGAGCTACGGAATTCCCACAGATCGGGGACCTTCCCTACTTCGTCACCCTGGGACCCCATGGCTTTTACTGGTTCTCTCTCGAGCGAAAAGAGGATGGTGCCGAGGTATCCAGGAGGAAGTTGCGAGCACCCGGGACCTGGGACTCGGTGTTCGGCGGCAGCGCGCTACTGGATCTCGAGGACATGCTCACGCCCTACCTGGCCGAGAGGCGTTGGTTCGGCGGAAAGTCCGCCCGGATAAGGTCGGTCGAGCTCTTCGAGGCAGTGCCGGTGCACGGCGTTTCGGCTCCGCGTCGCACGACGGATCCTCCTTTGGCCGTGCTCGCCCTGATGGGGGTCGAGCTCGAAGACGGTACGGTCTCGACTTACGTCCTGCCCCTGGCATTCGCAGTCGGTCCCCACTGCGAGGAGATATCCAGATGGCATCCCGAAGCGGTCATCTGCGACCTTCATGTGAACCAGGGCCCAGAAGCTCAACCGGCCGACGGCGTCTTGTTCGACGGCACTTTTGAGCCCGGGTTCGCAAGCGCATTGCTCGATGCGGTGGTGCGCCGCCGCCAGCTGCGAGGTCATGCCGGACGGCTGGTCGGGATCCCCGCCCCCGCCCTCCGCCAGCTCGTCGAGGGATTGGACGAGACGACGCCCACACCATTGGCGGTGGAGCAGAGCAACACCTCGATCGCCTTCGGTAACAGAGTTATCGCAAAGCTTCTTCGCCGCGTGGAGCCGGGGATCCATCCCGGTGTCGAGATGGCTCGCTTCCTGACCGAGCGAGCGGGTTTCACAGACAGCCCCGAAGCGGGCGGACACCTCGAGTACAGGTCCGACGGCCTCGGGTCCGAAGCGGTGACGGTCGCAACCTTCGAGGAGTTCGTCGCGAACGAAGGAGACGGGTGGGGGTACGTGGTGGACAACCTCGCCAGAGGGATGGAGGACGTGGCGGCGGCGGTCGACTTGGCGGAACTGCCTGCCGACGCCATCAGGTCGATCAGGATCGGCTCGAAATTCGACCTCGGCGAGATCTTGGTCATGGCAGGGAGCCTTCACGAGGCGGCCGCATTGCTGATCGGGCCTCACATCGAATGGTCGGCGCTCCTCGGTCTCCGCACGGCCGAGATGCACCAGGCCCTGGTGTCCGACTCCCACGATCCAGCCTTCGCACCCGAGGCATTCACGGCAATCGATCGCCGCGCGATGATGCACGCATCGCGCATCAACGCCAAGCGGTCGTTCCGTACCGCGCGGCCTTATGCTTCGAGATTCCCTGCGGTGAACGAGGTTCTCGACCGAGGTGACGAGGTGCTCGAGCGCCTGCAGACGCTCGGAGGGTCGACCCCAAAGCTTTCACGAATCCGGTGTCACGGCGACTACCACCTCGGGCAGGTTCTCTGGACCGGCAAGGACTTCGTCCTCATCGACTTCGACGGGGAGCCGTCGAGCTCTCTCACCCAGAGGCGCCGCAAACGACCGGCCCTCGTCGACGTGGCTGGAATGCTCCGTTCCTTCCAGTACGCGTCGCGTGCCGCCGCTCTACGGGTTGCGAGAAGCTTGACCAGCCTGGACGAGGAGAAGCTCGAGCCCTGGCTTGCGCTCTGGTACAAGGGTGTGTCGGGGACGTTTCTCACGTCATACCTCAACGCGATCCCATCCGGATCGGTCCTCTACGAGGACCCGCATTCGACGGATGCACTGCTCGAGTTCTTCCTGTTCGACAAGGCTCTTTACGAGCTCGATTACGAGGCGAACAACCGGCCGGATTGGATCGAGATTCCCGCAAGGGGGATTCTCGATCTCCTCGGTAAGGTCCCGTGACGATGTCCACGATGACGAGCAGATCGCTACGCGATCTTGCGCGCCTTCGAGGAATACAACTTCGATACCGCGGTAACGACGGGAGTCGTGTCGTCGCGGACGACGAAGTGCTCTTCGCCGTGCTCCGAGCTCTTGGCGAGCCGGTCGAAAACGGGCAGGACGTGGAGGGGGCGCTCGAGAACGCGAGGGAGCAGGGATCCCTGAGGGTGATGGAACCGGTCATCGCCCACCGGCAGGGTCGGCGCAGCGTTGCGACGGCCTTGTTGCCGGCAGATGCGGATTGCACCAAGGTCCAGGTCACGTTGCGGCTCGAGGACGGTTCGGAGTCTCAGGCATTGCTGTCGGACCCGTCGGTCGGGCTCTCCGTCAGCGAAGTGCCGGATGCCGGCGCTCGTGCATACACCTTCTGCGCAGCAGAGGCCGGTACTCCGCTCGGATACCACACTCTCGTGGTCGAAGGTCCTGGTTTCGAGGCGCAATCTCTCTTGATCTCGGCACCCCGGCTGTGCCCTCGACCCGCGCGGTCATGGGGCGCGTTCATCCCTCTGTACGCGCTGCGACGCGAAAAGGGCGATTGGGGAGTCGGATCCTTCGGCGACCTCTGTGATCTCGGCGACTGGATACGGGAACAGGGGGGCGACTTCGTTGCCACCTTGCCGGTGCTCGCTCACTTTCTGGATGGTTCAGGCACCTATTCGGGGCCTTATCTGCCGGCCAGCAAACTTGCCTGGAACGAAGCGTACGTTGAGCTGGGTTCGCTCGCTGAGCTCGGGTCCAACGACAGATGGGCTGCTAGCGCCAGAGCTCGAATCGCGTCGCGATCCGATGAGGTCGGTTCGTTGCAGATACCCGGACATTCGGACATGGAGGCAGTACTGCGCCAGAAGAGACCGATACTCGAGCTTCTGGCGAGGTCACTCTTCGAGAGTGCGAACGCGCGACGAAAGGAGTTCGAGAAGTTCGTCGCTCGGAGGCCCGAGCTTCACGAGTATGCGCGCTTCCGGGCGGCGTCTGAGACGTTCGGTCGCAACTGGCAGGATTGGCCGGGCGCGGCGGCCGGCGTCATTCCCGACTCGTCTGCCGGCGAAGATGCGGTGCGTTATCACCTTTATTCGCAATGGGTAGCGCACGAGCAACTGGTCGAGTGTCAAAACAGGGGCCTTTATCTGGACATGCCTATCGGGGTGCACCCTTCTGGCTTCGACACATGGTGGGAACCGAGCTCGTTCGTCTCAGGTGTGAGTGGGGGAGCACCCCCCGACCGTTTCTTCTCTGAGGGCCAGTCATGGGGCTTTCGACCGCTTCATCCTGCGGGCATCAGAAGCAATGGGTACCGGTATGTGATCTCGTGCCTGCGGCACGTCATGGCGCACGCCACGATGGTGCGCATCGACCATGTGATGGGGATGAACCGGCTCTACTGGGTTCCGGACGGCCTCGACGCCAGGCGGGGTGCGTACGTCAGCTACCGCGCCGACGAGATGCATGCGCTGCTGGTGCTCGAGGCATCGCGCTCGGGTACCGTCGTTGTCGGCGAAGACCTCGGCACCGTTCCCGCGGCAGTGCGATCCGACATGGCACGCGACGGCGTGTTGTCGTCATTCGTGATGCAGTTCGCCTCCTCAGAGGCCGACCCGTTTCCTGAGCCGCCCGAGCGAAGTATCGCCACACTGGGCACGCACGACCTGCCCACGTTTCGCGCCTACTGGAGCGGGTACGACATCGAGGAACAACACCGGCAGGGACGCGTCGATGCCGGACAAGAAATGGACGAGGGATCTGCTCGGGCCAGGTGGAGGAAGGCAACGCTGGAGCATCTGAGCTCGGGGGACGGCTCGGGCGCCGACCCCGCGGAGACCGCTCTTCCGGCTCTTCGCGGGTTATTGGAGCACCTGGGTCGGAGTCCTGCGGATGTCGTGCTGGTCGACCTCGAGGATCTTTGGCTGGAGCCCGATCAACAGAACCGTCCGGGCACGGGGCCCGAAGAGGGCAACTTCACACGGAGAGCCTCTCGCACGATGGAGGAATTCGAGGTCGATCCGGGCATCCTCGACGTGCTCGGTGCCCTGACGGCGCGGCGGTCCCGGGTCGCCCGAGAATCGATGCCTGCGAAGTGATGGACCGATGAGCGGAGCATCCGGCACACCGCTGGGAGTCGGTGCCGCCAGCCTGTTGACCGACCACGATCTCCACCTGTTCAACGAGGGCACACATCGCGGGCTTGGAGCGAAGCTCGGTGCTCACCGGGTCGGCGGGCGCGGCGACCACGCCACCCGTTTCGCAGTCTGGGCGCCAAATGCAGAGCAGGTCTCGGTCATAGGGGACTTCAACGGCTGGGTAGACGACCACGATCGGCTCTCGCCGAGAGCGTCGTCAGGCATATGGGAGGGAACGGTCCTCGGCGCCCGACAAGGGCATGTGTACAAGTACGAGATCGTCACAAAGCACGGTGAGCACCTCCAAAAGGCGGATCCGTTCGCCACGCGCTGCGAGGTCCCACCCCGAACGGGCTCCGTCGTCTGGGAACTGGATCATCAGTGGGGAGACGACGAATGGATGCGACAGAGAGGACCGGGCCTCGCGCTCGGTGCTCCGATCTCGGTCTATGAGATGCATCTGGGGTCCTGGAAACGAGATGCTGCACATCCTGAACGGCTCCTCACGTACCGAGAGATAACGCCGCTGTTGATCGATCATGTGCTCGAGGCGGGATTCACACATGTCGAGTTCCTACCCTTGACCGAGCACCCCTTCTACGGGTCTTGGGGATACCAGTCGACCGGGTACTTCGCCCCTACGAGCCGGTACGGCGCTCCGGAGGACCTGATGGCGCTCATAGATGCACTTCATCGTGCGGGCATCGGGGTCCTGCTCGACTGGGTGCCCTCGCATTTTCCGAACGACGCGTTCGGCCTTGCCTGCTTCGACGGCACGCACCTCTACGAGCACGAGGATCCTCGAATTGGTGTGCATCCAGACTGGGACAGTTTGGTGTTCAACTACGGACGTCACGAGGTCCGAAGCTTTCTCGCATCCTCCGCCGAGCACTGGCTCTCCACGTACCACGTCGACGGGCTCCGGTTCGACGCGGTGGCCTCGATGCTCTACAGGGACTATTCCCGCAAGCCGGGCGAATGGGTACCCAACAAGTTCGGTGGCCGCGAGAGCCTCGAGGCGGTCGATTTCCTGCAGCGGCTGAATTCCGGGATCTACGCCGATCATCCCGACGTCCAGACCATCGCTGAGGAGTCGACGGCTTGGCCGGGAGTGTCACGTCCGGTGCACGCAGGTGGGCTCGGCTTCGGGTACAAGTGGGACATGGGCTGGATGCACGACACACTCGAGTATCTCGGCGACGATCCCGTATTCCGTAAGTGGCACCACGACCGGCTCACCTTCAGGGCGATCTACGCGTTCACCGAGAACTTCATGCTTCCCTCTCTCACGACGAGGTCGTCCACGGCAAAGGTTCCCTGCTTTCGAAGATGCCCGGTGACGATTGGCAGAGGTTCGCGAATCTGCGCCTGCTGCTCGGATACCAATTCACGCTCCCGGGCAAGAAGCTGCTGTTCATGGGCTCAGAATTCGCTCAACGCGACGAATGGGACCACGACTCGTCCCTCGAATGGCCGCTCATGGCGGACGGTCCTCACGCGGGGGTCTACCGCTGGGTCAGGGACTTGAACCGCATCTACCGGCAGGAGCCCGCTTTGCACGACCTTGACTGCGAGCCCGGTGGGTTCGAGCTGTCCCTGGTGGATGCCGCGGCCGGCTTGATGTGCTTCGTGCGCAACGACAGCGGACATGGTCGCGTGCTGGTCGCTTGCAACTTCACACCCGTCGCCGCGTCATGACACCGTCATCGAGGTGCCGGCATTCGGGTTCTGGCGCGAGCTTCTGAACAGTGATTCTGAGATCTATGGCGGTAGCGGCGTGGGCAACCTCGGTGGCGTGAGCACTTGCGAGACACCCGAAGGGTCAAAGCCCTCGCTCGAGATCACGGTCCCTCCGCTCGGTTGCGTGGTCCTGCGCCTCGAATCGCAGGTTTGATGGTCGTCACGGCCGCATACTGCGGAAACGGGAGCTGATGATGCGGGTCTGGCCAGGCTCGCCTCACCCCTTGGGCGCGACGTGGGACGGCGAGGGCGTCAACTTCGCGCTCTTCTCGGAGCACGCAACGGCCGTCGAGCTCTGCCTGTTCGACCATCCCGACGCCCTCGAGGCATCGACCACGGTGACGATGCCTGAGGCGACAGACCGGGTCTGGCACGCCTATCTGCCCGACGCCCGCCCGGGCCTGGCATACGGGTACCGCGTCGACGGGCCTTACGCACCGCAAGAGGGTCACCGGTTCAATCGGGCAAAGCTGCTGATCGACCCCTACGCGAAGGCAGTGAGCGGTCAGATCCAGTGGAGCGACGAGGTGTTCGGGTACGCAGTCGGCGGCCCCGACGCCGACCTCGGTCGCGACGCCCGCGACTCTGCTCCGGTGATGCCCCGCTCACTCGTCGTCGATCCTGCTTTCACTTGGGGAGACGACCGCTCGCCTCGAGTTCCGTGGAACCGCACGGTCATCTACGAGTGCCACGTGAAGGGGATGACCGCCCGGCACCCCGGTGTGCCGAAGCCGCTCCAGGGCACATATCTGGGGCTGTCGTCCGACGCCGTCATCGACCACCTGCTGTCGCTCGGGATCACGGCAGTCGAGTTGATGCCGGTGCACCACTTCCTTCCGGATAACTACCTCGTGGAGCGGGGGCTCACCAACTATTGGGGTTACAACTCCATCGCGTTCTTCGCTCCGCACGTCTCGTACGCGACGGGAAAGCACGGGCAGCAGGTGAGCGAATTCAAGTCGATGGTGAAGACGTTTCACCGGGCGGGCATCGAGGTGATCCTCGATGTCGTCTACAACCATACGGCCGAGGGCAACGAGCTCGGCCCGACACTGTCGCTCCGCGGGATCGACAACAGTGTCTACTACCGCCTGGATCCGGACAACCCCCGCCATCACGTGGACTTCACCGGTACCGGCAACAGTCTCAACATCGTCCATCCCCGCACGATGGCGTTGATAATGGACAGCCTGCGGTACTGGGTGACAGACATGCACGTGGATGGCTTCCGCTTCGACCTCGCACCGGTGCTCGTGAGGGGGATCGACAACGAACGCAGCCCGTTCTTCGAGATCATTCAGCAGGATCCCGTCCTGTCGCCGGTGAAGCTCATAGCAGAGCCCTGGGACGTCGGTCCCGACGGCTACCAGCTCGGGCACTTTCCTCGAGGCTGGGCCGAGTGGAACGGGAGGTTCCGCGACAACGTGAGGCGGTTCTGGCGCGGCGATCCCGGCCAGGTGCCTGAGCTCGCGTCACGCCTCACCGGATCGAGCGACATCTTTGCGTCCTCGGGTCGCAGGACGTATGCGAGCGTCAATTTCGTGACCTGTCACGACGGCTTCACATTGAGCGACGTCGTCGGATTCGACGACAAGCACAACGAAGCCAACGGCGACGGCAACAGGGACGGGGCGGACGAGAACTTCAGCCGCAATTGGGGGTAGAAGGTCTGACTGAGTCCGTGAGGATCCAGCGACTACGCGAACGCATCAAGAGGAACATGCTTGCCACGCTGTTCTTCTCGCAGGGGGTCCGCATGCTGTTGGGCGGCGACGAGATCGGCCGCAGCCAGCAAGGCAACAACAACGCCTACTGCCAGGACAACGAGATCAGCTGGCTCAACTGGAATCTCGACGAGGCTGCGAGCGACCTGTACGACTTCACACGTGAGCTCGTTCACATCGTGAACACCAACCCGATCCTGCGAAGGAGGGATTTCTTCACGGGACGCCCTTCCAAGGACGGTCTGCGCGATGTCACCTGGATAAGGGCGGACGGATCCGAGATGACCGAGGCCGACTGGGCGGACCCCGATCTTCGGAGCCTGGGCGTCATGCTGCTGGGGAGCGCGACCGACGAGGTGGACGCACGGGGGCGGTCCGTCTACGGCGAGACGTTGGTGATGTTGCTGAACGGGGGATTCAGGTCGCACCTCTACACCTTGCCCAAGCTCGCGGTAGCGGGCATCTGGGAGGAGCTGCTCAACACTGCGCGACCCGGTACCCGGCTCGTTCGGCAGCCCACGCTCAACCTGACCGCCCATTCACTGATCTTGGTCCGTTACAACCATCACATCCGGGGATGAGACCTCAGTGTTGGTGATCCTGTCGTCGGGCTCGTAACCATCCGACGAGCTCGTCGACCTGATTGTCGTCTGTGACGTCGTGCTCGCCGAGCCAGTCCGCCACGTCTGACGGGTCTACCAACCCTTCGGCAAGGGTGAGCAGTAGCAGCATCACCGCATGCCGGCGTCGTGGGGGGAGGTCTTCGATCGCCTCCGAAAGTCTCTCGACGAAGTCGACCGAGGTGTTCGAGTTCAGGATCTGTCGGGTCTCGTCAGCCAGGAATTGGCTCGCAAAATGCGCGAACGGCTCCATCAAGGGGTCGGTCATGACAGGAGACTGAAAGGTGGGCTACGGACGAACGGGTAAGGCCGAGCCGCCAGATCTGTCGAGTTCGGCCCGAATCTCGTGTTCCGCCATGTGTGCACGCCTTTCGAGTTCTCGGCTGTCGGATGCATCCGTCTACTACCCCGGCCGCAGGGGCTTGAAAACGGTATACACGAAACCGTGCCATATGCACGAATCCGTGCGGGGGTGAGTGTCACGACCATCGGCTATGAAGAGCGGACCGGGCTATCAGGAGGTGACCGTGGTCGATGACCTGAAGGACGCCGGGCGCGAAGAACCGGCATACGTGGCGAGCGAGCGCCAGATGCTCGAGGCGTGGTTGGAGTTCCACCGCCGGACCCTCTTTCTCAAGTGCGACGGCCTCGAGGCTTCGTCCCTCAAGGCTCGACCCGTTGCCACGTCCAAGTTGTCCCTGCACGGCCTCGTCCGCCACATGGCGGATGTCGAGCGCAACTGGTTCACTCGGGTCCTGCTGAGGGCGCCCGACACGCCGCCTCTGTTCTTCGATATGGGCGTGGACGACGACCGCGAGCTCTTCCCTCTGGACGATGCCGACTGGGGCGACGACCTGGCCGCCTGGAGGGACGAGTGTGACCTGAGCCGTGAGCACGCGGCACGCTTCGATCTCGACCACACGGGGACCAGGCGGGGCAGGGAATGCTCGCTTCGGTGGATCTACAACCACATGATCGAGGAGTACGCCCGCCACAACGGCCATGCCGACCTGATCCGCGAGATGGTGGACGGCTCCGTCGGTTGGTGAGCGGGTCGTGCAGGACCTTTAAAGGCCTTCGCCCCCGGTGCCGATCCTGGGAGAGTGCCCCCGTGCGCCGCGTTCCGGGCTCCCCACTGGCCCCTTTTCGCCCTGACGGGGGCCCTGGTACCGCTCGGCTTCGTCTCGGTCTGCTTCTGGATCGATGACATCGCCGGGATGAACTCGACTTCCGGTTCCATCGCCGTCGAGGCGGTACAGCTGACTCTGCTCCTGGCCGGCGCTGCCTGGATCGTCGCTCGATTCGAGTACTACACCCTGTTCCGGCTCGAGCTCGACGGCCGTGCGATCCGGGGACGTTCGGTCCTAAAGACCTGGACCATCCAACTGTCGGAGATCGACTCCCTCGCTCCCGGCTGGCGCACTTCCTGGTGGAGAGCCGACCACAACCGCTACGTGCTCAGGCGGTCCACCCATGGAGACCTGTTCATATGGTGCGGCAAAGGGCTGACCGACTTCCTGAGGTGCGTAGGCGAGGTGGATCCTCGCCTCGCACCGAACGAGAACGACCGAACGAGCCGCGTGGAGAACGGCCGAGGGAGGTCCGGGTTCGCGGGAGTCGTCCCGACCAACTGACGAGGGCAGCCGGACAGGGCACGCCACGCGCAGTTGATCTCGATTTGCTGGAGGGCGGAGCAGGCGCGTGCTCGGATTGTCGGTCGATGAACGCGCTGGTCAGGAGCGTGGCGGTGGTCCTCGCCCTTTCGACGATCACCGCCATGACAGCCGACACTCCCGCCCCGGCGAGCGCAGCTCAGGCGGGGACCGTGCTTCCGGGGACCGACTGCCCGGCGTTTCCTGCCGACAACATCTGGAACACCCCGATCACGGGCCTGCCGGTGGATGCAGACAGCGCAACCTGGCTCGCCTCGATGGATGCCTCGACGACATCTCTCCACCCCGACTTCGGGCCGTCGGGAAACAAGAGCGAGCCCTACGGCATCCCGTGGCAGATCGTCTCTCCTTCGCAGCCCCTGATCCCGATCATGTTCACCTACGCATCGCAGAGTGACCCCGGGCCTTACCCGCTTTCGAAGTCGACCCCGATCGAGAACGGCTCCGACCGTCACGCCATCATGGTGAACCCCTCGAGCTGCACGCTCTACGAGCTGTGGGACACCCACTATCACGCCAAGAAGGAGTCGACCGCCGGCTCGGGTGCCATCTGGAGCCTGCAGTCCGACGCACTGCGCCCCGCCGGCTGGACGTCAGCCGATGCTGCCGGACTTCCCATCCTCCCCGGGCTGGTGAACTACGACGAGGTCTCGTCGGGCTCGATGGACCATGCGATCCGCTTCACCGCGCAATGCACGCAACAGGCCTACATCTGGCCGGCCCGCCACGAAGCCGGTCAGAACGACCCGGACTGTCCCCCGATGGGAGCCCGCTTCAGACTGTCGGCCGGCTTCAGCCTTCCCGCGAGCGAGTGCTCCTCGATGTGCCAGACAGTGATCACGACCATGCAGACCTACGGTCTCATCCTGGCCGACAACGGGAGCAACTGGTACTTCCAGGGAACAGCCGACACCAGGTGGACCAACAAAGAGGTCGATCAACTGAAGCAGATCCCTGCGAGCGAGTTCGTGGCCGTCGACGAGTCGTGCCTGATGGTGTCGGCGAACTCGGGCCAGGCGTACCAACCCGGGACGGCCGGCTACCTGCAGAGCTGCGGCTGACGCTCATTGGCCCGTTGGGGCATTATCTACGCCGAGATGCCGCTTCGCAGACGCGCCTGTCCTGACCGACGAGCGTGAGCCCCACCATCGATCCATCGGACCCGACCCCGGTCGACATCGACCTGGTCGACGGAGCCTTCTACGGCAACGACCCGTTTCCGGCGTTCGCCTGGATGCGACGTCACGCGCCTGCTTATTTCGACGAGCGAAACGGCGTGTGGGGTATCACCCGGTACCGCGACCTGAAGGACATCTCTAAGGATCCTGTGACATTTTCGAGCGCGGGCGGCATCCGCCCGAACTTCCCCGCACTCCCGATGATGATCGACATGGACGCCCCGGAGCACCAACGACGACGGCGGCTCGTGAGCGAAGGCTTCACGCCGAGACGAGTGCGTGCCGGCGAGGGATGGCTACGTCAGGTGTGTGACGACATCCTCGACAAGGTGTGCGAGAGGGGAGAGTGCGACTTCGTACGCGACATAGCGGCACCGCTTCCTCTCATTGCGATCGGTGACCTTCTCGGAGTCCATGCCGAAGCGCGCGACGACCTGTTGCGCTGGTCCGACGACATGCTGAAGGGTCAGGGCTCGCCCGACCCCGACGCAATGGAACGTGCCGCAACCGCGTTCGTCGAATATGTCGACTACATAACCGGAATCGTGGACGAACGCCGCCGCAGCGGAAGCCACGACGATCTGATCGGGACTCTTGTTCACGCCGAGATCGACGGGGATCGGCTCGACGAGGACTCCCTGATCCACGAGTCCCTGTTGATCCTCATCGGCGGGGACGAAACGACCAGGCATGTCATAAGTGGCGGGATGGCAGAGCTGCTCCGCAACCGCGACCAGCTCGAGCGGTTGCGCGAGGATCCGAGCCGGTTGCCGACAGCGATCGAGGAGATGTTGCGTTGGGTCTCTCCGATCAAGAACATGGCACGAACCGCCACGCGCGACGTGGAGCTCCACGGGAAGTTGGTCCGAAAAGGCGAGGAGCTGCTCCTGCTCTACCCTGCAGCAAACCGCGACGAGGCGATGTTCGATCGCCCCGAGGAGTTCGACACGCAACGATCGCCGAACGACCACGTGGCGTTCGGCTTCGGAGCGCATTTCTGTCTGGGCAACCAGCTGGCCCGGCTCGAGCTGAGGGTCATGTTCGGCAGACTCCTCGATCGGATGCCCGACATTGCGTTGGCTTCGGGCGACGACCTCCCGTTGCGGCCGGCCAACTTCGTCTCGGGCATCGAAAGGATGCCGGTCGTCTTCACGCCGGGCCCGACAGCCAGAGCATCTGCCTGAGGCTTGCACACTCCGATGGAGAACCCACTTCGGATCGGCCTCGTCGGGTGCGGCATGATCGGCCAGATACACGCGGACGGTCTGAAGAAGCTCGCCGACGACGGTGATATCGTGCCGGTGGCGGCGGCAGACCCATCTGCGCAAGCACGCGAAGCGGTTGCGCGCAACTGCTCGTTCTCCAGGTATTCGGCCGACCCGAGTGACGTCATAAACGACCCCGAGGTCGATGCGGTGATGGTGACCTCGCCGACGGCGTCGCATCAGCGAGCTTGTGCTCGCGGTCGGTCAATGCCGGGAAATCCCTCCTCTGCGAGAAGCCGTTGGCGCCGGATCTCCAGACTGTGGAGGAGCTCTGCGACGCGGTCGCCGAGTCGGGTGTGGAGGCCCAGGTGGGATTCCATTCGCGCTTTCATCCCCTCATCGTCGGTCTGCGCGAGACGGTGACCGGTGGCGAGCTCGGGCGGCCCATGGGTTACGCCTTGCGGGACGATCAGTACTGGCCTACCGGCCAGGTGGTCTCCGGCCACAGTTCGTGGCGCTCGGACCGAGCGCAGGCCGGCGGCGGAGCGCTGCTCGAGCACTCCATACATGCCGTCGACATCCTTTGCTGGACCTTCGGCCCGGTGCGACGCGTCCAAGCGCACACCCGGCGAGTCTTCGGGTTCGAGGTCGAAGACGTCGCCACGGTGATGCTCGAGCACGAGTCGGGGGTGGTCGGGACATTGCTCACCGTATTCAACGGGGTTCGAGGCCGTGAAGAGAGGCGGATCGAGGTCTTCTTGGAGTCCGGAGCGGTCGAGGTGACGACCGATTTCGTGGTCGGTGCCGCAGAAGACAGCTTCTTGATCCAGCGCCCCGACCACGAAGCCGTCCATGCCGACCTGCCAGCGGTTCGCGAGGAGCACTTCAGGACCCTGGGCATAAAGAGGCGGGACTTCATCTTCTACACCTACGCAGCGGACCGGGCATGGGTCAATGCGGTCCGAAGCGGCGGGCCGGCATCACCCGATTTCGAGGATGCGCGCCGTGCGCATCGAGTAGTGGATGCCGCCTACCGCTCAGCGGAAAAGGGTGATCCCGTCTGTCTTTGACGCCTTTCGTGTCAGGCCGTGTGAGAGGCTCGGTTCATATCAAACCCACAGGATCTGCAAAGGAGTCCTTCAGCGCGCGGTCGTAAGGTGCGTCCCATGCTGCATTCAGTGCGCCCGCGTCCCCCTTTGTACAGCGGCAAGGTCCGGCGGAGGGCCCGGTCTGCCACGCTCGTGTCGTTGCTCGGGGGCCTCGGTATCCTGCTTGCGGCCTGCAGCAGCGGCTCTGCCAACGCGGCGGGGTCGAAGAGCACGAGCACGACGACGGGTGGCTCTGGCGCGGCGTCTTTCACAGCGTACGAAAACTGCCTGAAGAGCCATGGCGTGAACTTCTCCCTGGGCGGCTTCAGGCCGGGTGCGGGCGCAACGGGGTCGCCGCCATCGAGCGGCAACACCACCCGCACCACGCTCTCGCCTTCTGAGCGGACAAAGTTCGAGGCTGCCAACACTGCATCCGCGAGCTTGCGGCCGAAGTTCAACGGCGCGGGTGGCGCGGGTAGCACCGCGTTCGCGGCATACCGAAACTGCCTGAAGCTCCACGGCGTCACGCTGCCCACAGGCCGCGGCGGGGGATTCGGTGCCGGGGGCACCTCCACCTCGACCACCTCCAACCCGAAGCTGCAGGCCGCCGAGGCGGCTTGCGCAGCATTGCGGCCAAAGGGCGGGTTCGGAGGCGGCGGGTTCCCCGGTGGCACCACCACGACGACGAGCTGACGAGCGTGGTCCACGCGCCAAGCGAGGCACCTCGCTGTAACGCGCTGCTTGCTCGTCTCGGTCTCAGCAAACAGAACAGGTAGGTACTCCCATGTCTTTCCTTCGTTCCCCCTCGAGCCGTCTGCGGCTCGGCGGCTACGTCGTGTTGACCGCCGGGGCGGCCGTCGTGCTCACGCTCGGCCTTCTGTCGATCTTCCACTCGGCGTCGGCATCGAGCTCGGTCGCGAGGACCGTCACGGTCCAGGTCGGAACGGTCTCGTCGAGCGTGTCGGCTTCGGGGAACATCAGCCCCGCCGAGACGGACACCGTCAACTTCGAGACCGGGGGCACCCTCACGGCGGTGGACGTGGCGGTAGGCGACAAGGTGAAGGCGGGGCAGGTGATCGCGAAGATCGACCCCACTGACGCCGATGACGCTCTTCAGTCCGCCCAGGACAACCTTCAGGTGGCTGAGATGGCGCTCGCCGATGCCGAAGCCGGAGGAACCTCGGCGCAGCTCGAGCAGAACCAGTCAGGCATGACGAGCTCGCAGCTCCAGCTGACGACGGACGAGCAGCAGTTGAGCACGGATCAGACGACGCTCACCCAGGCCGAGGCTGACCTGTCGAGCGACCAGGCGCTCGGATGCCCCCCTGCGACCTCCTCCCAATCGTCATCGGCGGGCTCGTCGTCGAGCGGGTCCTCGGGCTCGAGCGGGTCGTCGGGGTCTTCGGGCGACAGTGGCACGGGCGGTCAGTCAGGAAAGGTCGACTCCGACGAGGCACCGCCTGAAAGCACCACGACCACGACGACCGTGCCCGACACTGCGCCCGTTGCGACGACCGGGTCTGCGACAGACGTCGCGACATCGACGGTGACGCTCGGTGCGACGGTCGATCCGGGCGGGCTGGCGACCTCTTACTCGTTCGAGTACGGCCGGACCGACAGCTACGGGCACGACACCGCGTCCGCATCGGTGTCGGGAACGTCTTCGGAGTCGGTGACCGGCCAGGTGTCGGGCCTGACACCGGACACGAGCTACATATTCCGCGTGGTAGCCACCAACAGTCTCGGTTCTTCGACGGGCCTCGGGGTCACGTTCACCACTGCGCAGAGCTCGTGCGTCTCCGGCGAGCAGGCGATCAACACCGACGTGCAGACCGTGCAACACGACGAGAGCCAGATAACTGCGCAGGAACAGAGCATCGCCGCCACAGAAGCCTCCGACGCTCCCGTCTCTTCGACGATCCTCCAGGACCAGAGCCAGGTCCTCCAGGACAAGGAGACGGTCACCTCCGACCAGAAGGCGGTTGCTGAGACCACCCTCACCGCTCCAATGAGCGGCACAGTCGTGGCCGTGAACGATCAAGTCGGGCAGACCGTGAGCGGCGGCGGCTCGAGCTCCTCTTCGGGTTCCTCGGCAACCGGGTCCGGCAGCTCGGGGAGCGGCGGCTCGGGTAGCGGCGCCTCGGGGACCGGGTCGTCTTCCACCAGCTCGTCTTCCACAAGCTCGTCTTCGGGCTCTTCGTCGAGCTTCGTCACAATCGACAACCTGTCCTCGCTTCAGGTCGTGTCCGGTTTCGCCGAGGCGGACGCAGCCTCCATCGCTGTCGGCCAGGGCGCGACGGTGACGCTTGCAGCGCTGCCCGACACCGAGGTGGCCGGCACCGTCGTCGCCATCTCACCGACGTCCACGGTCGTGAGCAACGTCGTCACCTACGACGTGACGATCGCGTTGACCGGGACACCGAGCACCGTCAGGGATGGCATGACCGCAGACGTGAGCATCATCGTCGACATCGCTCGCAACGTTCTCGAGCTCCCGAACGCCGCGATCACCACCGTGGGCACGACCTCGACGGTGCAACTGGTTCAAGGCGGCTCGACGGTGACGACTGACGTGACCATCGGCCTCGTCGGCGAGTCGGACACACAGATAACGAGCGGTCTCAAAGCTGGGGACAAGGTTCACGAAGCGAGCGCGACGTCGACGGGGTCGACGGGTGCCTCGACCTCGACCGGCGGCTTCGGCGGGCTCGGCGGAGCGGGCGGCTTCGGTGGCGGTGGCGCCGGACGTGGCGGCTTCGGAGGCTGACGTGACGTCGTTCGCGCCTGGGTCGCTGAAGGTGCCTGCCGTCGCGCCCGGTACGAGGGCCGCCCCTCACCCGGTCATCGCCCTCATAGACGTCGTGAAGCGTTACCCGATGGGTGGCGTCGAGGTGTTCGCACTCAGGGGTGTGACGCTCGTCGTCGAGCGCGGGGACTTCGTGGCGATCATGGGTGCGTCGGGCTCCGGGAAGTCGACACTCATGAACATCATCGGGTGCCTCGACGTGCCCACCCGTGGCCACTACCTGCTCGACGGGGTGAACGTCCGGCATCTCGACGAGCTCGACCTGTCGCGGATCAGGAATCGAAAGATCGGCTTCATCTTCCAGAGCTTCAACCTCCTCCCGCGGATGAGCGCCCTCGCGAACGTCGAGCTCCCGCTCACGTACGCGGGCGTACATCCGAAGCAGCGCAGGGAGCGCTCCATGGCCGCCCTCGCGCGCGTCGGGCTCGGTGATCGGGTCAACCACTTCCCGACCGAGCTGTCCGGTGGTCAGCAGCAACGCGTCGCTGTGGCAAGGGCGATCGTGACGAATCCCTCACTCGTCCTGGCCGACGAGCCGACGGGCAACCTCGACTCGTCCGACAGCAGCGAAGTGCTCGACATGATCAGCCGTCTCCACTCTGACGGAGGGACCGTCGTGCTCATCACCCACGATCCCGATGTCGCGGCGAGAGCCAACCGGATCGTAAGGCTCCGCGACGGTCAGGTGATCGACGACCGGCGGACCGACACGCCCCGCGTCCCTGTCGACGGTGCCGCCACGTCTCCGGGCCCAGGACCGACCGGCCGAGGACCGACCGGCCCAGGATCGACCGGCCCAGGATCGACCAGCCCAGGATCCACCAGCCCAGGATCCACCAGCCCAGGATCCACCGGCGCATGAGGGCCGTCGACGACATCGTCATGGCCCTGCGGGGCATCTCCTCGAGCAAGCTCCGTTCCGCGCTCACCGTGCTCGGGGTTCTAATAGGTGTCGCCGCGGTCATCATCCTCGTGGCATTCGGAACGGGCTCCTCGCAGGCCGTCGAGAGCCGGATCGAACAGCTCGGGACCAACACCCTCACGGTGCTCAACACGGGTCGGTTCGGGCGCGGCCCGTCGGTCAACGGAACGCAGACTCAGCAGGCGAGCCTGACGATTGCCGACGTGAACGCCATCGAAGACCCTTCGAACGCTCCCGACGTCCAGTCGGTCTCTCCGGTGCTGTCGACGTCGGTCACGAGCACCTACCAGGGCGCGACGTACACGACGTCTGTCATCGGATCCACGCCGTCGTACCTGACGTCGGACGACTACACGGTCGCCTCGGGTCAGGCGATCTCCTCGACCGACATTGCGAGACACGACAGGGTGGTGGACATCGGAGCCGACGTGGAGGACAACCTCTTCGCGGCCGGCACCGACCCGATCGGGCAGGTAATACAACTCGGTTCGTCCAACTTCGAGGTCATCGGGGTGCTCGCCGCTAAGGGAACGAGCGGCCTCACGAACGAGGACGCCGTCGCCATCGCCCCTTACACGGCCGTGCAGGACGAGCTCACCGGCGAATCGCAGTCGTTCTCGGAACTGCTCGTGCAGGGCAAGTCGTCGGCCACCCTCAACCTTGCCGAGTCCGAGGTCGACAGCATCCTTGCCGCTCAGAACAACACGACAGTTGCCGACCTGCCCTTCACGGTCGTGAACGAGGCGACCCTGCTCTCCACGGCTGCCTCCACGACGAGCACCCTTACGTTCCTGCTCGCGATCGTGGCAGGGATCTCGCTCCTGGTCGGTGGTATCGGGGTCATGAACATCATGCTCGTGACGGTCACCGAACGAACCCGCGAGATCGGCATCCGCAAGGCCATCGGCGCACCGAGGTCGGCGATCCTCCTGCAGTTCTTGATCGAGGCGGTGCTGATCTCGCTCATCGGAGGCGCAGTGGGTGTCGCCGTCGGGCTGATCGGATCGCGCTTTCGGATCGACGGGGTCCAGCCGTCGGTCGCGAGCTACTCCGTTCCCTTGGCGCTCGGGATAACGCTTGTAGTCGGCATATTCGCCGGCATCTATCCCGCGAACCGGGCCGCCGCGTCTTCGGCCGATAGACGCTTTACGCCACGAGTGACGACTCCAGGAGAACCAATGTCAGATACCGATTCGATTACGAACCCGCCGCCGGCGCCGGACGAGCCGGTGACCCAGGAGATAGTGATCCCCTCGACACAGTCGGTACCCGTGACGCGATCGCCCGCAGGCCAACCGCTTTTATCGCGCGGCGCGATCGCGTTCGACCCCTCGAGCGAGCCCGAGGACTGGCCCGCGCGGCCCCGCAAAGGGCATTCGTCTCGCGTGGCCGCTCGCCGTCCTGATGGTGCTCCTGATCGCGGGTGGAGGGATCTGGGGAGGCGCAGCCCTTCAGCGCAGCCAAGGGTCGACCACCGGCGCGAGCTCGATCGCCAGCGCTCTCGCATCGCGCTTCGGGGCGGGTCGCGGCACCGGCAGCACCGGGGCCAGAGGCTTCGGAGGTGCGACTTCAGCCGCAGCCACCGGGACGGTCACCGAGGTCAAGGGCTCGACGCTCTACGTCACGAACGCGAGCGGGAACCTCGTCGAGGTGACGCTCACCCCTTCCACCACCGTGACGCGCAACGCCAAGACGACTCTGGCGGGCCTGGCGCCCGGTGACACGGTGGTGGTCCAGGGAACGACAGCCAAGGACGGCACCGTCACGGCTGCCTCTGTCGCAGCGACGGCCGAGGGCGTTACGAGTGGCTTCGGCGGGTTCGGCGGCGGAGGCTGAGCGGCCGGGTTGGCTCGTGCGGTTGCCGTGCTGGCAACCTTGGCCGATGCGTTGCCTGCTCGTAGTGACCCTGATCCTGATCCCCTTGGCTGCGGCCTGCGGGGGGCCGTCGGCCGGTGCCTTAGGCGGAAAGTCTGCTCAACAGGTGATCGCGCTCGCCGAGGCAGCGGCAGCGAAGGAAGGATCGTTCCACTTCCTCGACGAGACGGGGACGGGGACGAACGCCGAGGACCTCTCGGGGGACATCGGCGCCGTCGACGCCCAGGAGGAGTTGAAGGGACCTAACGGCCTCCTCGAGGTGCGGCTCGTGGACGGGACCATCTACGTCAACGCGACCGCCTCCACCTTGACATACTCGCTGAAGCTGTCGACCTCGATGGCATCGGCACATGCGGGGCAGTGGATCCGTCTCGAACGGACGGACGCTCCGTACCAGACCGTGGCCAAGACGCTCGGGCCGGCGGCTGAGTTGGACGACTACGTACCTGTCGCGAACTTGAAGGTCGGAAGCGTCTCGACCCTCGACGGCCGCAACGTGCTCGCCATATCGGGGACGGCGCCCCCGCCCGTGAGTGCCCACGTGACGGCAACCCTCTATGTGTCGACCAACGCCCCCTTCGTTCCTGTCGGTGGAACGCTTTCGGGGACCGGGGCCCAGAAGAACGAAGGTGAGGCGGTCGCCTTCAGCGCATGGGGTGAGGCGGTCCACCCTTCGGTCCCGCCGGGTGCTGTCGCTTACTCGTCGCTCGTCACCTCGTAGCGACCCGCTGGGACTGCCACAATCCGTTGAGGAGGGCGCGAGCTATGTTCGCAATGCGACCTTGGGGCGGGAAGTCGAAGCGAGTTCTGTCGGCGGCGATCGCTCTTGGCTGCGTGGCGGCGCTGCTCTCGAGTTGTGAGTCCAGTCCACCTGCGAGTTCACGTGTCAATTCAGCTACCGCGCCGCTGAGCGTCGTATGGATGCAAGGCTTCGCTGCTCCGGGCACCCCAGCCATGTACAACAAGGTTGGGGTCATAAAGGTCGGACCGAGCGGTGCGAAGAACGTCTTGGTGCTCGAGCCGGGTACCTCCGCGGCGGCCGCCTACTTCGTGCCGCTCGCTCAATGGATCGTCTCGAATACCAGTGGCTGGCAAGTCTGGGCCGTCGACCGCCGGGAGAACCTTCTCGAGGACCAGTCGGAGCTCAACCTGTACAAGGATCACAAGGCCACGACGACTCAGCTGTTCGACTATTACCTCGGCTACCTCAAGAACCCGAGCATCACCCATCACTACCAGCTCATCGCGAGCTCGGCCGTCGAGTTCGCGAAGCAGTGGGGGATGAACGTCGCAGTCCAGGACCTGCACGTGGTGATAACGGCTGCGAAGAAGCTTGGCGGCAAGGTCGTGCTCGGAGGGCATTCTCTCGGCGGGTCGGTGGTAACGGCGTATGCGACCTGGGACTTCGGCGGCCACGCAGGAGCCGACGACCTGGCGGGCTTGGTCTACATCGATGGCGGCAGCACCTCGACCCCCGTGAGCGCCCAAAAGGCGACTCAGGAGTTGCAGTCGCTCGACGTCCCGAGCGCCAACCCCTGGCTGAGCTTCGGCGGGATCGTCGCGCCATACGCCGGATTGTTCGAGGCGACGGGAGCGGCGTCTGCGCTTTTGGATCCGAACGCGCCTTCTTTGGGTCAGACCTCGGGACTGTTGCCTGCAGACATCGTTCCTTCGGTTCGTGTCACGAATCTGGGCCAGTACGGTTACACGCTCAATGCGTCGACTTCGCCGTCGAGCCTGCTCGCTGCTCAAGGACATCTCGGCAAAGGAATCGCGTCACAAGGCCCGGTTCACGGCTGGAACGGCTCAGGAGCTCTCACGCCGATCGACCGCTTCGCCACGATGTTTTCGGGAGAAGGAATCCCCAACGCAAACGGCACCGAGTGGTACTTTCCGGAACGCTTGACCGACGACACCGCTGCTGTGGACGACGGCAACGCCAACCCGGCCCAGAGTGTGCTCGACGTCGATGCCACGATGGGTCACAACCTGCCAAAGAGCCTTCTGATCTACGCATTCGGCGCCCGCCTAGGTGGGGAGTCCGTGCTGCAGGGCGCTCAAATCTTGGCCGAACAATCGGGGATCCCCAGTAGCAACCTCACGATGGCGAACTACCAAAGCACCTATTCCCACAACGACCCGGCCGGCGCCTACCCCAACAATGCCTTCTTCAATCGACTCATAGAGTTCCTGGCGAAGGTCGACGCTCAAGGGTAAACCGCTCGTCTGTGGTGGACGCGACGTCTTTTCCCAGGAGTTGCCCAGAGAATTCTCAGATTGCTCCTTGCCGACATCCGTGTTGATGTCAATAAGGGCGTATGCAATCATGCCTCGGATGAAGCGAGCACGAGTCTCCTTGTTCAAGTTCCTGGTCTTCGGCCTTGTCGCTTTTGGTATTGCAAGCTGCTCGAGCGGCTCCTCGACGGCGTCAGGACATGGTTCGCCCAAACAAGCGGTACAGGGATTTATCGACGCATTGAATACGAACAGTGTGAACAACGGATCGTTCTGTCAATGGCTCGAGCCGTCCGCGGTGTCCAAGTGCCAGTCAGGACTAGATGAGCTGAAGTCCGAAGGGACGGTGGATATCACCACCAACACCTTGTCGATAAGTTCCGATGTCATCGATGGAACGAGAGCACTCGTAAGCGTTACGGGCCAACTCTGCTCGAGTGGAGGCAATTGCACAACGAACACCGATCCGAGCTCGGGTATGCCTTCTGCATCAACGTCGTTCGACGAGGCATACAGTGCTGCGGAAGCCAATACTGAGACCACCGTTTCCCCTGTAGCTTGCGTCGAGGTTGGAGGGACCTGGTACGTCGCAGTCTCGTTCTTCGGTGGTACGACTCCCACGACCGTTCCTTCTTCACCTACTACTACGCCGACCACTGTCCCCGTCGCTACGACGACTCCAACTACTGTCCCCGTAGCTACGACGACTCCAACCACGACACCTGCGACGACTCCAACGACGACTTCAACGACGACTCCGAGCTGAGGCGCACCGAGATCACGATCAGGTCTCGGTCCATGTCCTGCGACGTCGGCCCTACAAGAGGCGTTCGGTCGCGAGATCTGCACCTCTGCGCATCGAGCTCAGCTTCTCCCAGACCACCGACGGCGCCACGTCGCCTAGGCCAGCCGAGGTGTCGAACCCGCAGTCGGTTCCGGCGATGATCCGCCTGGCGTCGCCCACCGAGTGAGCGACCCGCTCGATGCGCTCGGCCACCACCTCCTCGTGCTCGACGTAGTTGGACGTCGTGTCGATGACGCCCGACACGAGGACCATCCGATCGGGCAGGGGGTTGCGCTCGAAGCAACGGTGCTCGTGCGCGTGCCTGGCGTTGGCCATGGAGAGAACGAGCCCGCCGACGTTCGCCTGGTAGACGATGGGCAGTATCTCTTCCAGCGGCACGTCGAGGGTATGGGGGCCTTCGTAATTGCCCCAGCAGACGTGGAGCCTCACCTGGGAAGGGTCGATTCCCGAAAGTGCTCCGTTGATCGCGTCGACGACGAGCTCCACCCACTCGAGGAAATCGGAGATGGGCCTGTCACCGAACAGGGTGTGCCGTTCCAGGGCCAGGTCCGGAGCATCGATCTGCAGCAGCAGGCCCCTGTCCACGATGTAGCGGTATTCGGTCGCCAGCGCTTCGGCGACGGCGGCGACGTATTCGGGGGTCGAGGCGTAGTGCCTGTTCTCCATCGCGGAGCAGACGATCCCCGGTGACGCGGCCGTCATGAACGTCTCGGCGAAAGGTGCGCCGGCGACGAGGTCGCACTCGGAAGCAACCTCTTTCGTGTCCCGGTATGCGACGTCGCCCACTGCCGCCGGCGCGGCCATCAGGTTGACCTTCATCCGTTCGAAGCGGGGCAGCGCCAGCTCGACGAAGTCAGGATGCTCGATCAGGTCGCGCATGAACGGCCTCGCACTCGTCCCACCGAAGCCCGTCATCCGGTGCTGCACGTAGGTGAAGAAGCTCTCCCTCGCTTGCTCCCCGTCGTTTCCCACGTCTATCCCGGCATCGATCTGAGCGGCGACGACGCTCGCGGTAGCAACGGCCACGGCGTCGCGTAGCTCGTCAGGGTCGACGCTCTCACCCCGGCTGCGCATGCCGTGCAGGTCGGCGAGCCTCTGGGGTCTCGGCAGGCTTCCCGCGTGGGTCGTGAGGATGCGATCGCTGGTCGTGAGCACGTGGGCCAGTCTGTCGCGGATCGTGTCACTTTGGTCTCGTCGCCCGAAGATGACAGGATGGATTCCGCCAACGCAAGATCAATGGAGGTTCTGATGGCGACAGTAGGCGACCGGGTTCACGTGGCGTCGCGAAAGCTCGGCCAGCCGCCGCGAGAAGGAGTGGTGACCGGCGTGAGCGGCACGCTCCTGCGGGTCAGGTGGTCGACGGGCGAAGAGTCGACCATCGTTCCCGGGACAGGTTCGGTGTCGGTGGTTGGCAAGGCGAAAGTGGGATCGCGGAACGCCAAGTCTCCGGCGAGAGCCGTGAGCACCGCATCGCGGCCCGTTCGCAAGGCTCCCGCCAAGAGCGCTCCTGCCAAGGTCGCGAAGGCAACCGGGGCGCCGGCCTCTAAGGCAACCAAGGCACCAGCCAAGAAGGTGACGAAGGCGCCCGCCACCAAGGTGACGAAGGCACCAGCCAAGAAGGTGACCAAGGCACCAGCCAAGAAGGTGACGAAGGCGCCCGCCATCAAGGTGACGAAGGCGCCCGCCATCAAGGTGACGAAGGCGCCCGCCAAGAAGGTGATCAAGGCCGCCAAGAAGTCCGCTCCCGCAAAGCGGACGGCCAGATAACCGCTAGGGCCCCAGGCAGCCGCTAGGCGCTCAGTCGAACGAAGGCGACCGGTCTCGGGTCCGCTTCAACTCGAAGAAGCCGTCGGTCCCGGTCACCAGAAGGACGCCGTCCCACAGCTTTCCTGCCGCTTCGCCGCGGGGGGCCGGGGTCACGACGGGGCCGAAGAAGGCGTTCCCGTCGACGCTGATCACCGGGGTGCCGACATCGATCCCGACCTGGTCCATGCCATTGTTGTGCGACTCGTTGATCGCTTCGTCGAACTCGGTCGCTCTCAGCGGCATCGAGAAGTGACGCGTCCAGTCCGACCTCGGCCACGGCCTCCGGAGAGCGCCTCGGCATCGCGTCGCTTCTCGTTGTGGAAGCGGGTACCGATGGCTGTGTAGAGCGGAAGCAGGATGTCGTCGCCTTTGGCCTGCGCAGCGGCTTCGCAGATCCGCACCGGGCCCCATGCCTGCTTCATCCTCTCGAGGTACTCGTCGGACAGTCCCTCCCCGTCGTGCTGCTTCAGGTTCAGGTAGGCGAGCGACATGATGTGCCACCGGTCTGCACAGGCCTCACCTGCTCGACCTCGAGCATCCAGCGAGAGGTG
This sequence comes from uncultured Acidimicrobiales bacterium, assembly GCA_963801315.1. Lineage (GTDB taxonomy): Bacteria > Actinomycetota > Acidimicrobiia > Acidimicrobiales > CAVXTF01 > CAVXTF01. Next base: position 743,720 of record CAWDEI010000001.1, read on the forward strand.
ATCCACGCCCACGGGCAGAGCGGGTCGAACCAGAAATCGGCGCCTTCTTCGTCTCTTGTGCCATCAGGCGCGTGAACACCGTGCTCGGTCGAGTTGTTCCCGTCCCGAGAAAGCCCCCCCAAATCATCATTGGGTAGCCTCGGGCCCTGTGAACCGGTCGGCCATCCCCGCTGAGCTCGCTACGGCGTGGCACGAGGACGGTTGGTGTGTCTGGCGATCGGCGATCCCGCAGGCCGACGTGCTCGCTGCTTCGAAGGCGCTGGCGCGGATGTTCCCGAGTGTCGAGGAGATGGACAGCGGCAAGGACGACGAGCGCACCGCACCTTTCAGGGTCTGGGACGCGGCATGGCCGGAGTTCCCTTTCCGCAGCCGCTCGCTCAACAGGCTGGTCATGCACGACGTGCTCCTCGACCTTGCCGAGGAACTGCTCGGCACCGACGACATCCGTCTGTACCAGGGCCTCGTCACGGCCAAGTACGCGGGCCAGTCGTCGCACTTCAACCAGCTCCTGCACACGGACTACCCGAACCACATGCTCGTGGTGCCGCGGCCGGAGGCCGGCTACCAGCAGCTCGAGACATTCGTCTACCTGACCGACGTGACTCAGGAGAACGGCGCCACGCGAATGGTCTCCGTTACCAAGACGCGAGACATGCCCGTGGAGACCCACACGCTGAGCTTTGCCGACTACCCCGACCTCTACGACGAGCCGGGCGAGGCATCGGGGCCCGCGGGGTCGATCGTCTGCTACCGCCCCGACGTGTACCACCGCTCTTCGGACTGGGACGACCCGGGCAAGTGCCGGATCATGATGCATATGTCTTTCCGGCCGGCCGCGGCGGAGTGGGGCGGGTATCACGCCTGGCCGTACAAGGGCCTTTCCCCCGACTGGCACAACTTCGTACGCGAGTCGGGACCGAGGCAGCTCGCCCTGCTCGGCTTCCCGAGACCCGGGCACCCTTACTGGACCCGAGAGACGATCGCAGGGGTCGGTGCACGGTACCCGGGCCTGGACATGGAGCCGTGGAGGGCCGCGCTCCGTACTCATTAGTAAACCCGGATGTATCTCAATCACCAAAGCAAAAACGGAAGGTTGGGGTACAAGCTCTAATGGCCACAATCACCAAAGCAAAAACGGAAGGTTGGGGTACAAGCTCTAATGGCCCGGGGCTACCTACCGGACCACCGGGGTCGGCGGCGCTCGGCCGCCGCGGTCAGGCCTTCGCCGGCGTCAGCGGTCTGGGTGCAGGCGATGCGCATCGCCTCTCCCATCCGTATCGACTCGGGCACCGACAGGTGTGGTGCGCGCATGGCCATCTCCTTCATCGCCCGCTGCGCAAGGGGAGCGCCCTTCACCAGCCGATCGGCTAGGCCTTGAGCGGCGGCGATCAGGTCTTCGTGCGGCACCACCCGCCAGACGAGGCCGATGTCGAGCGCCTTTTCGGCGTCTATCGGCTCGCCGGTCATGAGCATCTCCATGGCATCTGACCATGCGAGCCTCTGGGGGAGGCGGATCGCGCCGACGATCGCCGGTATCCCGAGGGCGACCTCGGGGTAGCCGAATCGGGCTCGGTCGCTCGCGAGCACGAAGTCGCACCACGTCACCAGCGTGAGCCCGTAACCGAGGCAGTGCCCGTTGACCGCAGCGATGACCGGCTTGTAGATCTCCCAGCCGCTCTCGAAGGAGTTCAGGGTGGGCTTCTCCCAGAAGCTCCCCGCGAACTCGCCCGTCGCTCCGGCACCGTCGCGTAGATCCGCACCGGCGCAGAACGCGCGCCCGGCTCCGGTCACGATGGCGACCCAGGCATCCTCGTCGTCGCGGAACGTGGCGAAAGAGTCGTTCAGGCCCTGGCGCATCTCGCCGTTGATCGCGTTCATCACCTCGGGCCGGTTGTAGGTGATGGTGACAACGTGACCCGTTCGCTCGTAAAGGACAGAGTCGGCGGCACGCCCTGACCGTACCCGGGCGGCTACCTTGGCAGCGTGGCGAGCTCTTCTCAGTCCGGCGACCGGTTCGGTCCGATCGACTTCGATCGCTTCCATCGAGAGGACCTGCCCTCCCGGCTCGAAGAGCGTCAGAGGATATTCACCGCAGCGGACTCCCGATCGATCGTGCCCATAGCGTTCCGCCTCGAGGACGGAAGGTCGTACACGTACGGACCGGCGGAATCCGGTCACGGCCACGGCGCGGGGATCGACGTCACCCCCGGGGACTCTCGGGCGCACACGGTCGTCGACATCGCCTACGAGGACTGGTGCTCGTTCGCCTGGGAGCTGCGCAGCTGTTTCGCCCTGTTCTACGCCAACCGGCTCTCGTTCTCCCGCGGAGGATTCGGGTCCCTCGCACGATGGGAGCCGGCCCTCCGCGTGGCGATCGACGGCCAACCCATCTACGACCTCGACGACCCTCCCGACGTCACCGACGCCGTCGGGGGCGCCCCTCGATCTGAGCAGGCGGTTCAGCCTCGACGAGCTGGAGCACGGCGACGGCGAGATCGGGGACTTCCTTGCTAGGGCCGGCTTCGTCCATCTGAGCGGCATCGTCGATCGCGACGAGATCGCCCGGATCTCGGCCGACGTCACCGAGGCGTTGTCGCGCGCCAAGCCCGAGGACAAACGGTCGTGGTGGACGACCGTGGACGGGACCGACACCTGCAACCGGGTCAACTACCTGAACGAGCACTCGCCGTTCATCGCAGGCCTCGGGGAGGACGAGCGTTTCCGCCGGATAGGAGCGCTCGGCGGCCCGGACCTGCGAGACGCACCGGACAGGCTCGACGGCAACAGCGTCGTGATCAAGGTCCCGGGCGCTACGTCGGGCCTGGCGGACCTGCCGTGGCACCGCGATTGCGGCATGGGGGGGCACCCCGTCAAGTGCCCGATGCTGAATATCGGCATCCAGCTCGACGCGGCAACGGCCGCAGCCGGCCAGCTCCTCATGATCGCGGGCTCCCATCGCGGGACCTCGCGGCTCCCGAGCCCGGATCAGACCGAAAGTCTGCCCGTGGTGGCTCTCACCACCGAGCCGGGGGACGTCACCGTGCACTTCGGGCACACCCTGCATGCAGCTCCGCCCCCGTCGGATCGCGCCACGGTGGGACGGCGGGCTCTTTATCTCTCCTACGTCCCCCCACTCACGTTCGAGATGGTCGGACCGGGCCAGGGCTACAACGACGTGCTCTTCACCCGCAGCGCCGGGCACATCAGGCACGTGGACGAGCTCGACGCGGATTCTCCGGCGAACTGACGCTCCGCAGCGGGACTCAGGACAGCGGGACTACAGTCCGGCGCGACATGGTGGCCGACCCGGAACCCAGGCCCGCGCCGGCCCGCGAGCCTGCATGGATGCCGGCCTACGTCGGCTCTGCCTACAGGCGTGGAGAAGCGACGGAGGACGATCTCGTCTCCGGCGGGTGCCTCGAGCAGATGATCGAGGGCCTCGAGAGAGCGGGCGAGGTCTTCCGCTCGGAAGGGGCGCCGAAAGGGCTCGTCGACCAGGCGTCGGGGTACCGCCATCTTCTCGTCCTGCTCGCCCTCGGCATCGACGACGCGCTCAGGACGTCGGACCCCTACGACCCGTACTTCGCGCCTGCGAACGTCGACAACGTACTGAAGTGGGGGATGGACTGCCCCGACGCGGCTTACACGGGAGCCGCGATACGTGCGGACGCGTACCTACGTCGTGAGAGGCAATCGCCGGACCGTCCGCTACCTCGGGTTCCAGGCGATGGCCGGCATCGAGAGCACCGCCAACATCGTCGCCGACGAGCTCCCCCTGGGCTCGGACGGCTCGTTCGAGCTCGTCCTGTCCACGCGAGAGCCCGGACGACCGCGGCGGCTAACTGGATGCCGCTCACGGACCGGACGTCGTCGCTGGTCGTACGCCAGTTCTTCTACGACTGGGAGAACGAGCTTCCCGCAGACCTCGAGATCGAGTGCGTGCGCCGGTCGCATCCGCGGCCCGAGCGGAGCGAACTGTCCCGGCTGCGGGCGTCGCCAACCAGCTCGCCGCGCTCGGCGAGTTCGTCGACGCGAGCTTCAGGTTCTGGCGCGACGTGGAGGATGGAGGGCGCGCGCAGGGTCTCAACGTCTTCCGGGAGCCGGCCGCGCTCACCAACATCGGCGCTGCAGCCGAGAACGTCTCTGTCTGGGGCTCCTGGCAGCTCGACCCTGACGAGGCACTGTTGATCGAAGTCGAGCCCCCCGATGCTCTCTACTGGAGCGCTGCGCTCGGCAACTACTGGTGGGAGACGATCGACTACGCCAACCACCAGTCGAGCCTGAACGGCTTCCAGGCGGTGCTCGACGACGACGGGGTGTTCCGCGCGGTGGTGTCCGCGCGCGACCCGGGAGTCGCCAACTGGCTCGACACCGCGGGTCACGGCCGGGGCCCGATGATCTTCAGGTGGTTGCGCGCCGGCTCCCACCCGGTACCTGCGACGCGGGTTGTTCCGCTAGCGAGAGGATCCTCGACGAACCTTCCCGCCGGCACCGCGCGGGTGACCCCGAGGAGCGCCGAGGGTCATCGCCGGGCGGCGCGCGGGGGTGAGGCGCCGGTTCGACGCGCTGAACAGGAGAAGCACATGGATCTGGGTTTCAAGGGTGCGACCGCCGCAGTCACCGGGGGCACCAAGGGCATGGGCCGGGCGATCGTCGAGATCCTGGCCGAGGGGGCGCAACGTCGCGGTCCTCGCCGGGGCCAGGCGGCGATCGACGAGACCGTGGCATCGCTCGAGCAGCAAGGGCGCCAAGTCGATCGGATTGTCGGTCGACGTGCTCGAGCCCGCTCAGATCGAAGCTGCGTTCGCGGCGATCGACGCCGAGTGGGGATCACTGAACATCCTCGTCAACACGATCGGGCCGGCGGCGGGGAGGTTCGAGAACCTGACCGACGAGGACTGGCTCACTGCGTTCGGGCTCGGGACGATGGCCGCCGTGCGGTGCGTGCGCGGCCGCCCTGCCGCTTCTGCGCCGGGCGGAGTGGGCCCGCATCGTCAACTTCTCGGCGCACTCGATACAGCGACAGAGCGAGATCCTCCCCGCGTACACGGCGTCGAAGGCGGCGGTCGCGAGCGTGTCCAAGAACCTGGCGAAGTCGCTGGCGCCCGAGGGGATCCTCGTCAACACCGTGAGCCCGGGGACGATCGTGACGGCCAGCTTCACAGAGGCACTCCACGAAGTGTTCGTCCAGCGGGGCCTCGACTCCTCGGATCCCCACGACGTCATGAGGTGGATCGAGGAGGTGTTCCACCAGCCGGCCGACCTCGGCCGGGCGGGCCTCGCCGAGGAGGTGGCGGCCGTCGTCGTGTTCTTGGCCTCGCGGCGCAACGGCTACATGACCGGAGCCAACGTCAACGTCGACGGGGGATCGGACTTCGTCTGATGCCGGGCGGACCCGGATGCTGAGCGCGACGAGCTGGTCGACGATGCCGTCGAGCGAGACCGGCCTCGACGACTTCGGGGGCGACACGTTTCGCGAGGGCCTCGAGCGCCTGACCGGTCGCTCGAGCGCGAAGGCCGAACTGAACGAGCTGGGCGAGCAGATCTTCGGGCTCAGGCTGAAAAGCGCTCTCGTCAACCGGCTGCTGGATCGAGGAGACGATCCGGGCGCACCCGGAGATCGCAGAGGAGGTCGTCGAGGGCCCGATCGTGATACTCGGGCTGCCGCGGACGGGCACCACCGCGACGAGCCAGCTCGTCGCCCTCGACCCGGCCGTGCGGTCCCTGCGGCTGTGGGAGTCGAGCGAGCCCGGTGCCGCCGCCCGAGTCGGCGACCGAGGACACCGATCCACGGATCGCGGAGGCCGAGGCCGGGCTCGCAGATGATGTACGAGACCTTCCCGCGGATGAGGTCGCTTCACTTCGAGACCGCGACCGGCCCGACCGAGTGCCTGGACCTGCTCAGCATGGAGTTCCGGACGGCCCACTTCGACGGGATGGCTCACGTCCCGAGCTACACCGAGTGGGTCGTCGACTGCGACATGAGTCCCGCTTACCGGTACCACGAACGCGTGCTGCAGCTGTTGCAGTGGCACTGCCCGCCGCGACTCTGGCACCTGAAGACGCCGGTCCACATGTTGTCGCTCGGGCGCGCTCGCGAGCGCGTATCCCGGAGGCCAGGTTCCTCTGGACCCACCGCGACCCCGCCGCGGTGCTCGGATCGGTATGCAGCCTCGATCGCCTACACGCGCAGCTGGGTGAGCGATCGTGACGACTCGGCTGAGCTCGGCCCTCAGCAGGTCGAGTTGTGGAGCGAGGCGCTTCGGCGTGCGGTCGCGTACCGCGACGAGGTGGGTGAGGAACGCTTCGCGGACATCTCGTGGGCCGAACTGCAGTCGGACCCGGTGGCCGGCTGATGGGGCGCGCCTACGACAAGCTGGGTCTCGAGTTCTCCGCCGAGGCCGAGCGCCGCATGGCGGAGTGGAGAGCAGCCAACCCGCCCGGCGCCCACGGCATCGCACGACTTCTCGCTCGAGGAGTTCGGCCTGTCCGCCGACGGTGTGCGCGAGAGTTCGGCTTCTACCTCGACCGGTTCGGTCACTGAGCGACCTGCAGCTGGGGGTCCGACTTGGGGCCTCCGCGATTCGTCAACGTCGCCGACGCCCGGCTGCGTGCGACGCCGGGTGCTTCCGCGGGTGGTGTTCGACTACGTCGACGGGGGTGCCGAGGACGAGCTGACCATGCACGCGAACGCAGATGCGTTTCGCGACCTGTCCTTCCGGCCCCGCATGGCGGTCGGCGCCCGCGTATCCGGACATATCGGTCTCGCTGTCTCGGCGTCAGAAGCTGCGACTTCCCGGTGCATCCTCGCGCCCTGCGGGCTCGTGCGGCTGATGCACCCCGACGGTGCCGGCGGGGTTGCGCGGGCGGCGGCGGCCAGGGGAACGATCTCGGTGCTAAGCACGCTCGCGGGCGCGCCGATGGAAGAGGTGGCGTCGGCGGCCGGCGGCCCGCATGTGGTTCCAGCTCTACTCGGCTGCGGGCGGGCCGAGGCCGAGTCCCTGATCGACAGGGCCGCAGTCCGCAGGATTCGAGGCTCTCGTCGTCACCGTGGACACGCCCGTCCTCGGCCACCGCGAGCGCGACGTGCGTAACGGCGTAGTGCCGCCTCTTCGGATCACGTGCGAGGGGGGTGGTCCAGCTCGGACCGCAGATACTGAGAAAGCCGGTCTGGGCCTGGCGCATGGCCCGTGAGGGCGTGCAGCATGGCTCGCGCGCTCCGGGCCCCACGCGGCGAACCCCACGCGGGCGCCTCATGCGCCGGCGCACCGTCGGTCTTGTCAGCTCCGCAATCTCCCCGTTCTCGGTGGTCCGACATCGAGTGGATCAGGCGTCGCTGGAAGCGGGCCTCTTCTCGTGAAGGGGGTCCTCACCGCGGACGATGCCGAGCGGGCGGTCGCGTGCGGTGCCGACGGCGTGATCGTCTCGAATCACGGTGGGCGTCAGCTCGAAGGCGCACCGGCGACATTGCGGGCCCTGCCCGAGATCGTGAGAGCCGTAGGCGACGAGACCGAGGTCCTGGTGGACGGCGGCATCCGGCGGGGGTCGGACGTCGTGAAGGCGATGGCTCTCGGGGCGCGTGCCGTGCTCGTCGGCCGGCCGTACCTGTACGGGCTCGCGGCGTCCGGGACGAGCGGCGTCGAGCGGATCCTCGAGATACTCGACGACGAGATGTAGCGCACGCTCGCGCTTCTCGGATGCCCCGGCGTGGAGAAGCTCGACCCGAGCTGGCTCCAGCCCGCCCGGACCACCTTTGCAACAGCCTGAGGCCTTCGCCGCTACTCGAAGAGCACCGAGATGCTCTCGCGCCTGGCGATCCTCCTGATCGCCTCTCCGAAGAGTTTCGCCACCGAGATGACCTCGACCTTCCTGGACAGGCCCAGGGGTTGCGTCTCGACGCTGTCGGTCATGAACAGGCGCTCTATCGGGCTGTCGTCGAGCCGCTCGATCGCCGGTCCGGCCAGCAGGCCGTGGCTCACCGCGGCGTACACAGAGGTGGCCCCCCGCTCGACGAGCACCCTTGCCGCGTCCACGAGGGTTCCAGCCGAGATCGTGAAGTCGTCGACGATGAGAGCGGTGCGGCCCCTCACCGACCCGATCAGCACGGTTATCTCGGCGGTCTCCGAGTGGTCGACGCGGCGCTTGTCGGCGATCGCGAGCGGTGCGCCCAGGCGCTCCGACCACTGGCGCGCCTTTTTCGCGAACCCGGCATCGGGGGCGACCACGACCAGGTTCTCCAACCCTTTGGCGGCGATCGCGTCGCACATGACGGGGATCGCGTAAAGATCGTCGACGGGCACCTTGAAGAAGCCTTGGACCTGGGGGGCGTGCAGGTCGAGAGTCACCACGCGATCGACCCCGGCCGCCTCGATCGCGTCTGCGCAGACCCTGGCCCGGATCGAGACGCGCGGCTCGTCCTTCTTGTCACCCTTCGCGTAGCTGAAATACGGGATGACCGCGGTGACCGAGGCCGCGCTTGCCCGCTTTAACGCGTCGATCCAGAACAGCAGCTCCATGAAGTTGTCGTTCGCGGGGAACGCCGTCCCCTGAACGAGGAACACGTCGCGCCCGCGGACGTTCTCGAGCACGCGGACGAACAGGTTGCCCTCGGAGAACCGCAGTGTCTCGTTCATCCCGAGCGGGCAATCGAGGTACGCGGCGATCGCTGCACCGAGCTCGCGGCTGGCGGAGCCCGCGAAGAGCATGAACTCGTCATCAGCCATAGGTTTCCGCCCTCTCGAGGATCGCGGCCGGTTACCCTTCGTCGCCGGCAGCCGGGTGAGCGTTCAGGTTGTCGTCGATCATCTGCACGACCGAGGAGTCGAGCAGGGTCGTCACGTCTCCGAGCTCACGGTGCTCGGCGACGTCGCGCAGCAGCCGGCGCATGATCTTGCCGCTGCGCGTCTTCGGAAGATCGGGTGTGAGGAGGATCTGGCGTGGCCTCGCGATCGGGCTGATGGTCCTGGACACCTGCTCCCTGAGCTCGCCCACGAGAGCGTCGCCTTCCGACTCAACGAGCTCGCCCTTCACGGTCACGAACGCGACGATCGCCTGGCCAGTCGTGGGGTCGCTCGCGCCGACGACGGCGGCCTCGGCCACCCGGGGGTGCCCCACGAGGGCGTGCTCGATCTCCGCGGTGGAGATCCGGTGGCCCGAGATGTTCATGACGTCGTCGACGCGGCCCAGCAGCCAGAGGTCACCATCCTCGTCGCGCTTGGCCCCGTCTCCCGCGAAGTACATGCCAGGGAAGCGGCTCCAGTAGGTGTCGCGGTAGCGCTCGGGATCTCCCCAGATCCCGCGGAGCATTCCCGGCCAGGGAGCTGTCAGCACGAGGTACCCGCCTTCGCCGTTGCCGACGGTCGTCGCCTCGTTGTCGATCACATCCGCGCCGACACCGGGAAGCGGGCGCATCGCGGCACCTGGCTTGGTGGAGGTGATGCCCGGGAGGGGCGAGATGAGGATCGCCCCTGTCTCCGTCTGCCACCAGGTGTCGACGATGGGGCAGCGGTTGCGCCCTACGTGCTCCCGGTACCACATCCAGGCCTCGGGGTTGATGGGCTCGCCGACGGACCCGAGCAGGCGGAGGCTCGACAGGTCGTGCGACGCAGGGAGGTCCTCGCCCCACTTCATGAGCGTGCGGATCGTCGTAGGAGCGGTGTAGAGGATGGTCACGCCGAGCTCCTCGACGATCCGCCACCAGCGGTCGCGCCCGCCCGCGTCCGGCGTGCCCTCGAACATGACCGAGGTGGCTCCGTTGCAGAGCGGCCCGTAGACGATGTAGCTGTGCCCTGTGACCCATCCGATGTCGGCCGCGGTCCAAAAGACGTCGGTGTCGCGGCTTCAGGTCGAAGACCAGCCGGTGGGTGGTCGAAGTGTGCAGGAGGTAGCCGGCGGTCGTGTGGAGGATGCCCTTCGGGCGGGCCGTCGTACCGCTCGTGTACATGATGTACAGCGGATGCTCCGAGTCGAACGGCTCGGCTGCGTGAGTGTCGAGCTGCCGGTCGACGAGATCGTGCCACCAGTGGTCGCGGCCTTCGGTCCAGCTGACCTGCTGGCCGGTCCGCCTGGCGACGACGACGGAATGCACGTCGGGGCAATGTGTGAGGGCTTCGTCGACGTTCGGCTTGAGCTCCGCCACCGCGCCGCGCCGGAAGCCGCCGTCGGCCGTCATTACGACGCGGGCGCCGAGGTCGAGGATGCGACCTGAGAGCGCGTCGGCCGAGAATCCTCCGAACACCACCGAGTGCGGAGCTCCGATGCGGGCGCAGGCGAGCATCGCGAACACGGCCTCGGGGATCATCGGCATGTAGATGGCGACCCGGTCACCCGCTTCGACTCCGAGCTCGACCAGGGCGTTGGCCGCGCGGCACACCTCGCGCTTCAAGTCGTCGTAGGTGATGGTCCGCCTGTCGTCCTCGGGCTCGCCCACCCAATAGAACGCGACCTTGCCGCCTCGTCCGTCGGCTACGTGACGGTCGACGCAGTTGACCGCGGCGTTGAGCCTTCCGCCTTCGAACCACCTGGCGAAAGGGAGCTCCCATTCGAGGACGCTGTCCCAGCGCCTGTCCCATTGGAGGTGCTCGGCCTGGCCTTCCCACCAGGCGACGGGGTCGGCCGCGGCCTCCTCGTATATCCCCGGCTTTGCGTTCGCCTGCGCGGCGAACTCGGGCGACGGATCGAAATGGCGCGTCTCGTGCAAAAGCGCCGACAGCGCGGCCCCGCCAGCCTGCTCGTCCGACTCGCTCATGTTCCTCCGTTCAGGCCCCGCGTCGGGATGCCTCTTCGTCGTACTGGCTCAAGTGGACCTCAAGTGGACCTCAAGTGGACGTCCAAGTGGGCGGTTTCAAGAGCGCGATAGTCATGCGCGCGGCAGCGCGAATGCTGCAATGGCCACGAAGTGCAGGATCGCGCCGACAACGGTGCAGGCGTGAAAGATCTCGTGGTACCCGAATACCTTCGGAAAGGGGTCGGGCTTGCGAGCCGCATAGACGATCGCACCGGCCGTGTACGCGATGCCGCCTGCCATCAGGAGGCCGAATCCTGCACCCCCCATGACGTGGACGAGCTGGGGCACGACCGCGAGCGCAGACCACCCGACCACCACGTAGGGAAGTGCCACCGCCCATTTCGGGGCATCGAGCCAGACCTGCCGCAGGACGATCCCCACCACGGCCCCGGCCCAGACGAGGGCGAGAACGAGCACCCTGGTCCAGCCTGCGAGGCAGATGCCCGCCACGGCTGTGTAGGTGCCGGCGATGCCGACGAAGATCGTCCCGTGGTCGGCGCGCCTCATAAGGCGGCGCGCCCTCGGGGACCACTTGACGCGGTGGAACGAGGCGCTCACACCGAAGAGGGCGGCGATGGAGGCGACGTAGATGGCGAGCACGGCGGCCACCCAGCCGGTCTTCGCGTCCGAGACGAGGAGGGGGCCGGCGACGAGCACAGCGACGAAGGCGACTGCGTGAAGCCAGCCACGCAGCAACGGCCTCCCGGCGGCGATTGCCGCCTGCTCGGGCTGGCCCTGCTTGACCTCGGCAACGGGCGGCACCTCCGTCATGGTACGGGGAGCCCGCGGCCCCGGGCCAGGCAGCCAGGCAGGCTCGCTACGATTCGTCCATGACGAACGTGATTCCCGCTATCGACGAGGGCAGGCGCGAGCTCGCCGGCGACATGCAAGAGGTGCGCGAGACGAACGCACTCATAGACGAGCTGATGCCCGGAACCGCCGATATGGAGTCGCCCGAAGGGCTCGAGACCGCACGCAGGTTCATCGTCGAGCTGATGGGTGCGGCAAAGCCCGAGATCGGACCGCAGGTTCGTTCCGTGACGGGCGTGCCGGTGAGGATCTTCGCCCCCGAGAAGGTTGACGGCGTCTACCTCCACATACATGGTGGTGGCTTTGCGATCGGCGTCGCAGCCATGAACGACGTCTCGAACTCGGAGATCGCCAAGACGTGCAACCTCGCGGTGGTGAGCGTCGACTACAGGCTCGCACCCGAACATCGGTACCCGGCCGGCCCCGACGACTGTGAGGCGGTCGCCAAATGGCTGATCGCGAACTCCGAGAGCGAGTTCGGGACGAGCAAGCTCCTGATCGGCGGCGAGTCCGCCGGGGGCAACCTCGCGGCTGTGACGTTGCTCAGGGTGCGCGACAAGGTCGGTGCAATCGACAGGTTCGTCGGTGCCAACCTGGTCTATGGCGTGTACGACCTGGCTGGAGCGCCGAGCTCGCGCCAGGCGCACGACAAGTCGCTCGTCCTCAAACGCTCCGACATGGAGGCCTTCGGCAGGCTCTATCTGGGCGACGACGAGCTCGAGTCCCGTCTTTCTCCCGACGTCTCTCCTCTTTATGCCGACCTGTCGGACCTCCCGCCCGCGCTCTTCACGGTCGGCGGAGCCGATCCGCTGCTCGACGACACCTTGTTCATGGCCGCCCGCTGGCAGGTCGCCGGCAACGACGCCGAGCTCGCCTTCTATCCGGAGTGCCCTCACGGGTTCGACATGTTCGCGACCAAGGTCGCACTGAAGGCCCACGCCCGCCAGATGCAGTGGATGTCTTCGCGCATAGAGCAGGCAGGCAGCTAGAGCAGGCAAGCAGACCCAGTAACCCCGGCGGTGCCCTGAAGGCTGTCTAGCCTCGCGCCGATGGCGCGTTCGGGATTGCTCGTGGACATCGCGCCCCTGCGGCGTTACCCGCAGTTCCGCCGCCTTTGGCTCGGCTACCTCGTTTCGACTCTCGGGAACCAGATAACCGTCGTCGGGGTCGCGTTCGAGGTGTTCCGGCTGACCGGCTCCTCGCTCGACGTCGGGCTCGTGAGCCTCACCCAGCTCGGGCCACTTCTTCTGGGCTCGATGTTCGGAGGTTCGATCGCCGACGCGATGGACAGGCGCAAGCTCCTGCTCATCACTCAGGTCTCGCTCGCCCTGTGCAGCGCAGGTCTTGCAGCCGATGCGATGCGCCACCACCCGCTGGTCTGGCCCCTCTTCGCCATCTCCGCGCTCGCGGCTGCGATAAGCAGCATCGACCAGCCGGCAAGGTCGGCGGTCTTCATCACCCTCGTCGACCGGGACGACTTCGTGAGCGCCACGGCGCTGTGGCAGCTCCTAATGCAGATCGGGGTCGTGGTCGGCCCGGCGGTGGCGGGCCTGCTCATCGGTCACTTCGGTGTGGCGACCGTGTTCTGGGTCGACGTCGGAACGTTCACATTCTCTCTCGGAACGGTCGCGACACTCGGGCCAATGGCGCCACAGGGCGGCGGAACCCGTTTCGGGCTCAGGTCGATGACCGAAGGGCTCAGATACCTGAAGGGCCGCCAGGCGCTCCAGGGCACGTTCGTCGCCGATCTCGACGCAATGATCTTCGGGATGCCCCGCGCCCTGTTCCCGGCGATCGGTCTGGTCAGGCTGCACGGGGGACCGGCGACGGTGGGCCTTCTGTACGCCGCTCCGGGTGCGGGCGCGCTGGTCGGAGCGATCCTCACCGGCTGGGTGAGACGGGTCTCGCGCCAGGGCCTCGCCGTTCTCGTGGCGGTCGCGATCTGGGGAGCGGCGATCACGGCTTTCGGCTTCGCTCCCTGGCTCGTGGCCTCGCTTCCGCTCCTTGCGGTCGCCGGCGCGGCAGACGTCATCTCGGCGGTCTTCCGCGGGACGATGCTCCAGCGGCTGGCGCCCGACGCGCTCAGGGGGCGGCTGAACGCCGTGCACACTGCGGTCGTGACCGGCGGTCCGCGGCTCGGCGACGCCGAGGCCGGGGCCGTGGCCGCCCTCGGGGGGGTACAGATCTCGGTTGTGTCCGGCGGTCTCGCCTGCCTGGTGGGAATCGGCCTGGTCGGGTGGCTCATGCCCCGGTTCACGAGATACCGCGACGATCCTGTGGCCGAGGTCCCGGCGGTCGCAGGACCAGAGGTCCCCTGAGAGAGCACCCGCGGTTGCACCGGCCGCGGCCGGTTGTGGTATGGATGCTGGCGTGTCGCCGGATGCCACGACGGGCTCTCGCGGCCCGGGCTCTGACCCTGTGTTGACGGTCCGTTCCGCGGTGGCAGCTCACCGACCCGAAGACCAGCGCGAGATCGACGCCCGCGAACTGGTGTTGAAAGAGCTCGACAGGCTCGACAAGCCGTTCGACGAGAGCGCGGACCCGGTCCACGTGACGGGGTCGGCGGTGGTCGTCGGTTCCAGAGGAACGATCCTCCATCTCCACAAGCGCCTAAAGCGCTGGATGCAGACTGGCGGTCACCTGGAACCGGGCGAGATGCCTTACGACGCGGCGCTTCGCGAGTCGGAGGAGGAGACAGGGCTGAGCCTCGGTCACCCGGCTGCGGGCCCACGTCTGTTGCACGTGGACGTCCACCCCGCGGCCGACGGGCACACGCACCTCGACCTCCGGTACCTGTTGCTCGGGCCGGACGCCGAACCTTCGCCTCCGCCGGGGGAGAGCCCTCACGCCAGGTGGTTCTCGTGGCCGCAGGCGCTCGAGCGATCCGACGTCGCTCTCGCCGGAGCTTTGCGTGCTGCGCAGCGACAGCCCGAGGTCGCTTCCACCGAAGCCGACGACTGGAGTGGACGCCGAGCGCCGTGACCGAATCCTCCGAAACATTCCACCGGCTCTTGGAACTTCAGGAGCACGACACCGCCATCGACCAGCTGCTGCACCGTCGGGCGAACCTCGGTCAACGCGCCGAGCTGCGTACCGTCGACGCTCAGATCGCTTCCATCGGCTCGAAGTCCAACGAGGTGGGCGGCGAGCGCGACGTCCTCGGCACGAGGCAGTCCGCGCTCGAGGAGCAGATCGCAGCCTCACGATCGAGAAGTGGCGAGATCGAACGGCGGCTCTACAGCGGGCAGGTCACAGCTGCGCGCGACCTGCAGGCCATGGACGACGAAGTGAAGCACCTGGCCAAGCACGTGTCGGAGCTCGAGGACCGCGAGCTCGAGGTCATGGTGCAGCTCGAGCCCCTGGATGCAGAGCTCGCGACGATGAGCGCCGAGCTCGCCGAGCTGAGCGCCCGCGCCGAGGAGCTCCGCCGCACGATCGCCGAGCACGAGACGGAGATCGAAGGCGATCTCGCACGCGAGCGGGGCGATCGTGCGCGTCTCGCAGCCGAGGTGCCCGCGGACCTGATCGCGCGCTACGAGCAGCTGCGCACCAAGCTCGGTGGTACGGGAGCGGCACGACTGGTGGGGGGGTCGTGCGGAGGTTGTCATCTCCAGCTTCCCGCCATGGAGCTCGACCGGGTGAAGAAGGCGCCTCCTGACGCCGTCGTCTATTGCGACCAGTGCGGCCGCATCCTGGTGAGGTGAGGGCGTGCTCGTACTGCTTCGTCACGGCGAGGCGGTCGGCAACGCCGAAGGCAGGCTTCTCGGCCGGATGGACTCGCCGCTGACCGAGCGGGGAAGGGCACAGGCAGCATCGCTGACTGCCCTGCTCGATCCGGCCAAGACCGTTTCCCGCGTGATCACGAGCCCACTTGCCCGTGCGAGAAGCACGGCCGAGGCACTCGGTCTGGACGTTCCGATCGAGACCGACGAACGGTGGACCGAGGTCGACTACGGGAGCTTCGACGGGGAGCGGCTGTCGGGCGTTCCCGCCGAGGTCTGGCGCTCGTGGCGGGCGGACCCCGGCTACCGGCCGCCCGGCGGAGAGACCCTGGCTGAGCTAGGCGTGCGGGTGCGCTCCGCTTGCGAGGAGCTGTTCTCGGCAGACGGCGCAGGAGCCCGGGCGGAGTCCGACGTGGTCGTGGTCAGCCATGTCTCGCCGATAAAGGCCGCGGTTTGCTGGGCGCTCGGGACAGGCGACGGGACCGCATGGCGGATGTGGCTTGCGACCGGCTCTTTGAGCGTCGTCGGATGGGGTGCCGGCACGCCCGTGCTGCACCGTTACAACATCGTTTCGCCGAACGACGCACGAGCGACGGCCTAGCTACTGTTGTGGCGGTGAAGTACTCCGCCACGCGAGCCTGGGCACCGCAGGCATCCGAACGCTGGTCCCGGTGGGCGTCGTTCCAAGATGGCCGCGACATCGGGGGGCTCCGCGTGGAGATGCCCTCGTGGCTCTTGGGTTCAGGGCGAAAGAGACGACCCGGCATCTTGTGGGCGCTGGTGCCATTCGTAACGTTGGGAGTCGGGGCAGCCCCGGCTTTCGTGTACGTGGCGATCCGTTACCACCGCCCTCGGTTCGTCGTCCCGGCGGCTGCGTACGCGCTCGTGATGACAGGTGCTGTGACGCTTCTAGCGCTGGGGAGCGCTCTTTCTGTGGGGATCGGCACGGCCCTGTTGCTCGGGTGCATCGGAGTGGCGACGGCCCACACGTTGGCGGTCAGGCGCGACGTCGCCGTCGAGCGCGACGACAACGACTTCCACGTCGCGGCCGCAAGGGAGCGCTTGAGGAGACGCCGAGAAGCGCGGCAAGCTCGCGGCGGCGAACCCTAACCTCGCTCACGAGCTCGGCATAGGAAGGCCCGATCTGGTGAGCAGGTTCGACGACGGAGGCCTCGTCGACGTCAACCACTCTCCGCTCGAGGTGATAGCCGGTCTTCCCGGCATAGACGTGAAGACCGCCGAGCACATCGTCATGACCCGCTCGCAGCTCGGCGGGTTCTCGTCGGTCGCCGAGCTCTCGGTGACCCTCGACCTTCCACCGGCCCAACTCGACGGGATCGCCGACCGCCTGTTGTTCCTCAAGGAATAGCCAAGGAACAGTTTCAGACGGGGGCTTCGACCGCGAGCCTCGGGGTGCGGGGCTCGGGGAGAGAGTCGTACAGATCGGCTATCAGGTCGTCGCGGGTGGCACGCAACGAGGGATCGTCCCAGAGGTTGCGCCACTGGAGCGGATCGTCCGCAAGGCTGTAGAGCTCCCCTTCGGTCCCTTCGTACATCGGTCCCGGCTCGTAGGCGGTGCAGATCCAGCCGTCGCGGGTGATCGAACGCAGCTTCATGCCGATGTGCTCGAACTGCGAGTCCCATTCGGTGATGACGCGCTCGCGTCCCGATCCGGGCGCTTTCGGCAGCGCTTCACCCTGTGCCCACTCGGGAACGTCGACTCCCGCGATCTCGCAGAACGTAGGGGCGAGGTCCAGATGGCCGACCGGCTCGGGGACGTCGGCATGAGGTGCCTGTCGGGACGGGGCAGGGCGCCAGACGAGCGGGACCCGCATGAGAGCGTCGACGTGGTAGGGGCCCTTGAAGAGCAGGCCGAAGTCTCCCTGCAGCTCGCCGTGGTCCGTCGTGAACAAGACATCCGTGTCCTGTCGCCATCCGCGCTCTTCGACGCGGTCGAGCACCCGGCCCAACGCCTCGTCTATGAGCTCGTTCTCGACATGGACCAGTGCGCTGACCTCGCGGACCTGGTCTGCGGTCATGTTGCGGGGGACGAATTTGTCAGGCCCGCCTTCCATGTTGTTGAAGCGGCCCTCGTACCAGTCGAGCCAGTGGTGCGGCTTGCTGGGAGAGGACCTCGACCACCTTGTCTGGCGAGCCCGGGTGCCCGGCCGGGCAGGTCCAGGTCGTGCCAGTCGACCCGGCGGCGGACCTCGTCAACCGGAGGGTCCCAGGGATGGTGAGGGTCCGGGAAGCTCATCCAGCAGAACCAGTCCTCTTCCGGATCGAGCGAGTCGAGCCACGCGATGGTGCGATCCGCCACCCAGTCCGTGTGGTACATGGCCTTCGGGATCGGATTGTGCTTGACCTCCGGCGCGTCGGTGTCGCCGCCTCCTTCTTCGTTGAGGCCGAGGCTGATCATCGAGATGAGCGGGTAGTAAGCGTCGCACCACTCGGGGCCGTTTCGCTCGAGCCACTTGTCGTAGTGCCACTGGCGCAGATACCCGTGCATCGCCAGCTCCAGGTGCTCGAACCCCCTGTAAGGACCGGTCGATCCGTCGTGGGCCATGCGGTTCTCCTGCCACTTGTGGTCGACATCGAAGCCGGGCTGGAAATGCGCCTTTCCGATAAGGGCGGTCCGGTAGCCGGCGGCTTCGTGCAGATGACCCGCGACAGACGGTGCGTCCACAGGCAACGGGATGCCGTTTGCGACGACACCGTGAGTCCGCACATATTGGCCCGTGATCATCGTCGAGCGCGCCGGCATGCAGACGGTGTTCTGGTTGTGCGCACGCCGGTAGACGATGCCGCTTGCGGCGAGCGCATCCACGACAGGAGTGCGGGCGATCGTTCCACCCGTGCATCCGAGCGCGTCGTATCGCTGCTGGTCGGTCGTGACGAACAGGATCTTGCGGCCCATGTCTGACTCCTTCTGGCTCGGGTCAGGCGGCGCGTGTCGTCGTTCGATGAATTCGGTGACGACTTCAGCGAGACGCTCTCCGCGATCTTCTTGGAGGAAGTGACCGCTCCCTCGATCGTCACATGCTTCTGATTGCGGCACCCGGGACCATGTCCAAAAAGGTGCGGTCGGCCCCCTTGGTGATGGGGTCGTTGTCCGAGAAGGCACAGAGGAAGGGACGTTCGAACTTCCGCGAGCGCCGCCCAGGCGTGGCGGTTCGCGGCGCTCGACGGGTCGTCTGGGGTGGTCGGGCACGAGCAAAGGAAACTGGCGAGCGCCCTCTTTGTACTCTCGTCAGGGAACGGAGCATCGTAGGCGGCGACGATCTCGGCTGGCAGGTCGGTCGTCGTCCCGAAGCTGATGATTCCGCCGATGGGCATCGTCGGGCACCTCTTGTGAGAACCGCTGCCAGCCCAAGAACGCCTCGGAGAGCCGGTACGTCGCCCGTGGGAAGCCCGGTGTTCGCCGCGACGACCCGGCGGAACCGGTCCGGCTCGGGCGGCAACGAGCCGGAGGCCGATGAGGCCGCCCCAGTCCTGGCAAACGAGCGTGACGTTGTCGAGCCCGAGCCTGGTCCAAAAGAGCCGACCTCATCCACTCGACATGGCGCTCGTAGGTGTAGTCGGTCCTGTCTGCCGGCTTGTCCGAACGTCCGAATCCGATCAGGTCAGGAGCCACGACGCGAAACCCGCCCGCGACGAGAGCCGGGATCATCTTTCTGTAGAGGTAGCACCAAGAAGGTTCGCCATGCATGAGCAGGACAGTCTCTGCGGCGTCGGCCGGACCCTCGTCGAGATAGTGGACCCGAAGTGCCCGAGTCGAACATCGCTGCATTGGCCCGTCGCGGTGCGACGGATCTCGACATAGTGGGGGCCGAAGTCGAACCCCGGGAGACCGTCGAAGCGCTCATCGGGAGTGCGGAGGAGTTTCATTGTCAGCTCCGATCTGTGCTCGGTGGTTGGAGACTTCTGTTCAGCCCGTTGAACCTGTCCGAGCACACCGAGTACGAGGCGCTCCACAACCTGGCATGTCGCAGGTTCGATCTGCCGGCATGCCGCCGAAGTTGGTCCCACGTCTCGAACGAAGTGGCCACCTCGAGTGCATCCAGTAGCTCTCGACATGTCGGTGAGGATCCGTCGATCTGCATCGACAGCTCTGGCGAGAAAGTCTGGCGCAGTCGCGAGCGCAGCAAGCTGCGTGAGGAGTCGAGCTGACGCGCCAATGTGGGCGAGGTGCCTGCAGCCTGTGCAGCCGCACGCCGTACCGGCGCGATCGCATTGAACAGCCGGGCCCGCTGATTGACCGTGGCCTTCACCCGCTCGCGCGAGATCTCCTTCGGAGCTCACGACCTCGAGGTTCTTCCAGTGGCGTTCGACCTGGACATCTACGGCCGACTCGAGCAGCGACTCCATGTCTTCGAAATGATGGAACACGAGCCTGAGAGAGACGCCTGCCTGCTCGGCGACCTGTCTCGCCGTCGGGCGCGCGACCCGTCTTGGAGGAGGGAGATCAAGCGCCTCTGCAATCGACGTGCGTGCGCGGGCGCCGCGCGCCGTTCTTCCGTCTACCGCCGGTGGTCGAGATCTTGGAGCCGTGCCGGCATCGGGCGGCCCCGACAGTGGATCTGCGGAGAGCACCGGCTCAGCCTAAAACTATTTGCACTATTGATGCAAATAGTCTCTAACCCGGGCCACCGCCGCTCGCAGGCACGAGATTTTCGGCCCTTGTCCGAAGAAGGCGGTGCCTGTCATGCTTTATGGCCCTGGTGCGACCCTCTCTTTTGGAACTGAGCGCTCTCGAGCGCATTCAGACCCATGTCCGCCGCTACGCGGCCGAACGGCGAGAGGTCGAACGTATCGGTCCGTTCCTCGCAACCTTCGGGCGCCATTCGAGCGGCCCGTACCTGAACTACGCCGTGCCCGACGATCGGCTCTGTGCCCACTACGGCAGACATCTCCGCCCTCGTCGGAGCCTACGAACGTCGGCGCCTGCGACCGCGCGGTGGAGTTGATGCCTCTGCTCGCCCCCGAGGCGGCGGTTGACGCTCGAGGAGCCGGATTCTCCTCACGAGGGGACCCTGCTCGCTCATGGTGTGCACCGGCGAATATCTCGCGAGCGTCGTGGCCCGACCGGCCGGGACGGAGATTTTCCTGGTCGAAGACGACCAGCTAAGTGCCGGGCTTTGCTCGAGATTCGCACACGAGGCATTCTGCGAACCCGGGCTCGGTGACCGATGCCGACGTGGCGAGGGCCCGGACAACTGTGGTCTGTGGCGGCAGTGGCAGGCCTCGTCGTCGATACGGCTAGCGGCGGGACCGTCGCCTCAGGGGCGTGCCTCGTGCCCTACGACGGGGTGACCGAGCTGACATCGATCGGTGTGCAACCGGCCTGGCGCCGTCACGGGATCGGGGCGGTTCTGACCGCCGCCCTTGCGGGGGCCGCCCTGCATGCCGGAAGCGAGATCGTCTATCTCACCCCCGCACACGACGAAGGGCGAGCGACTTTACGAGCGAGTCGGGCTTCGTTCCTGTGGGCCGGACTCGCTGCATCTCGGGCTCTACCGGTCACTCAGTCCGGCGGTAGGTCGTCGCCGAAGTACAGGAACCCCGAGGCTTCGTCGCGAAACGGGATCCCGGCGCGCTCGAGCGATCACCCCAGTCGCCTGTGTTGTCCGGGTCGTTCAGCTCCATGCCGTGGTCGGCGACCACGACATGGTGGTTCCCTCGGATCCGAGCGAGTCTTTCCAAGGTGGCGAGCATGTCACCGATCCGAGCGTCGGTGTCGCGCACCGCGGCGCAACGCCATTTCGGAGTCGGGTCCAGCCTCGTGGGAAGCCGAGTCCGTGAGGGTGGTGTTGACCCACATGAACGCCGGAGGCGGGTATTTGGTGTCCGGAAATCTGCCCTCGAGCAACGCGCACGCCTGGGCCACCGAGGAGTCGTCGATAGTCGCCACCCCACTTGTAGGCCTTGCTCGCCTCTGCGAAGTCGTTGACGAAGTCCGATCGGCGGAGTCGTTGCTGTCCATGGCGGCGAGCTCGTCGCCACGTCCCGTGCGGAAGAGATCGAACGTCGAATAGGTCGCACCCCGGTCCGCCGGCTCGTTCACAGAGAACGTGCACACGCCCGGCCGGGACCGTGCGAGCGCCTCGTGGATCGGTCTGGGTTCCCGCGGCGAGCCAGCGCATGGCTTCCTGCCACGTGGAGGCGCGACTCGGTCACCACCTGCCGGCGGAGAACACGGTCGTACCAGGCATTGTGAAGGACGCCGTGGTGGCCGGGATGGCATCCCGTGAGCAAGGTCGTGTGGTTAGGCAGGGTGACGGTCGGAAGGGATGCGATGGCTCCGTGGCCGAACGCCGTCCCGTTCTCGATCAGCCGAGCGATCGTCGGGGCACCGCCGTTCGCCGGCCAGGTCGTAGAGCATGTTCGGGTTGGTGCCGTCGAGCAAAAAAGCGATGACCCTCTGGGTCGGCTCCGTGGCCGGGGTCGAGCAGGTCCCCGATCACCTCGCCGTCTTGGCGGTCGAGAGGTATGCATCTTCTCTCACGGACCCGCTCGGACCAGTTCCGCTACGTGCCGCGGCTCCGAGTAGTGCGAGGACGGTCGGTGCGACGTCGACCAGTCGACAATGTCGGTCGACGATGCCGTCGTGTCGCACGCCCGCTCCGGAGATCGACGAACGGGGCACGCGCCTGGATCACATCGAGCGAACCGTGCTCCCCGCGGTGGTCCTCACAACGGTGCGAGGAGGTGTGGATCACGCAGAGATCGGGCGCACAGGGATGGTCGAAGATCTGTGCGACGTGCTCGTAGGCGTACGGGTAGCTGTTGATCGTCGCTGTCGGGATTCGGCGTGGCGAGCTCCTCCGAGAGGGGCGAGAAGCGAGCCGTGTCCTGGATCGCCAGAGGATTGCGTGCGGTCGAGGAATCATGGTCGTGAAACGCACGCTCGGGCCGTCTTGGCCTGGCGGCGGAATCGGACATATCCGTCGACCGAACGCGCTTCGTAGACGTCGCTTCTCCGGCGACCAGCAGACGAGCTCGACCATGCGTGGCGAGGTCCGTCGGAGCAGAGAACATCCGATGCGCCGCGTCACGAAGAGCTCTGCGACTGCAGACGTAGTGCTCGACGCGGCTTACCGCTCGGAGGCCCCCGACGTTGTCGGCGATCGAAGCGACTACGGAACGCCGAGCGAGCTCGCCGGTCGAGTGCTTCCTCTGCTCCTCGTAGACCCGCACATATCCCGTGTGACTGATGTGCCAGGCTCCGTCGACCTTGCACGTACTCGTCTGTGTAGATCGCAGTTCCACCAAGCTCGAAGTCGACCGCCGGGACGATCACCCGGTCGTGCAGATACCAGCTGCCGACTGCGGTGGTGTCGCTTGTCAGGGTGATCTCCGGATGGTGACCGAGGTGCTCGTGGACGATCGACTTGGTCGCCGAGCGACTTCTGCAGGAAAGAGACGACTTCGTCGCGCCCGTCGTGCGAGTACTTTCCGCTTTCGTACGACGTGGTTGCGCCTTCTGCGAACAGCTCTCCCAGACGTCTCGAACTCCTTCGAGTCGAGCAGGCGGAAGTAGGCGTGCTTCAACTGCCTGATCGCTTCGATATCGGCAAGCTCGGCCATGGACTGCGCCGGGCGACCGACCGACCGGGTCGAAAGGTCGGTCCGATCTGCTTCGCCGTCGCGGCCCGTCTTTTCCTCGGCCTTCATGTCCTCTCCCTTTCTTGCTGATCGTGTCTTTCGGATCGTGTCTTTCGGATTCTCCGGATCTCGTGTCGGCTCAATTGCGCGACGGGCCTGGCATCACGGCGGCCAGACGCGTCGCGAGAACAGACGTCAGCTGGTCCAACAATGCGGTCTCGGCCGCACCGTCTGTTCGGATGCTCAGCTCGGCGGCCATCCGTCCGCGGACCAAGACGACCAGCTCCGACGTGGCCAGGCCCGAGACCCCACCTTGCAGGACCAGAGTGGACCGCCCTTCGACTTCGACTCCGCGGTCGCCGAAGCGAGAAGGCAGATCGCCGACTTGCACCGTGACGAACCCTATGCGTTCTCCGGGGGCGGCACTTGCTACAAGGGCGTTTCGGAATGTCGTCGCCTTGCAGGCCGGGTACCGACTGTCCAGCTCGAGCTCCAAGTGTGCCGCCGCCGCTGTGGAGCTCGGGAACACCGTCGTCGACTCGTGCAACTCTGTTGTCCCGTTGGCATCGGTGAAGTCCGGTGACCTCCACGACAGTGGCGCCGGGCCCTTGGGAGGGGCCAAGTGTTCGCAGCGGTACTCGGCGAGGGTCTGCGCGGCGTCTTGCGAGTCGGCTTGCACCGGAGCGGGGCTCGAGGTGAAGCCGGAAGGAAGATCGCCCTGCCGATGCTCACGTAGCGCGCCGCCGCCAAGCTGTCAGGGTGAGAAGAAGCCAGCTGGAGTGCTGAAGGCGTAGCGGAGCCGCATCCTCCCAGACACGCTGCGACCGTGGCGACGCCCAGAGCGGCCGCTAAACATCTCACGGCCCGACAGCCTCGCCGCGCTATAGGGCCATTTGCCCTGGTAGTGCTTCAGCGGTGCCGCAGCCGGGACCGCCCGCGACCCTTGTCGGCGCTCGATTCGGCCTTTGTCTCGAGCATGGATTCAGAGACGAGGCCGGCGCGCTTCCGCGGCGTCCTCAGGTATCTGGTTCTTCGAGCGTCGTAACCGGCTCGATTTCGGTGCCGGGCCCAAGACCATGTCGAAGGATGCTTGACGCGTCACGTCGTACCCCACGACGACTTCCGGTGCGGGGGCGGCATCGGGTCCGGCCGGGTCTGGATAGCCCGTGTCCTGCTCGGAGATCGAGATGATGTCGCGGGCGAGCTCCGCCATCGACACCTCGCGCTCTTTTCGCTCCGCTCCTTCTTCGTGAGCGACTCCGAAGACGAAGCGATCAGGTCTGGTCCGGGCACCGACTGTTCGGGTGCGCTCTGCGCGCTGTTCGCGGGCGTGAGTGGAGACACCTCGATCGCGGCCGGGACGCTCGCGATCGTCGTTTGAGGCGCCGCGACCTCGG
>CAWDEI010000002.1:0-640037 GCA_963801315.1 uncultured Acidimicrobiales bacterium
TCCTCCGCTCGAAGACACGCCCGGCGAGACGGCGCGGGTCGAGGCGGCGAGGTTGGAAGTGGCCAGGCTTGCGGTGCTCGAGGCCCGGGTGGAGTCCGATCTGGCGTGCGGGCGGCACGCCGAGATCGTGGGCGAACTTCAGACTTGACGGGGAGTTCGCGTTTCAGAGAGCGACTGTGGGCGGCTCTCATGACTGCCCTTTACCGCTCGGGCCGCCAAGCTGACGCCCTGCGCACGTATCAAGAGCTGCGCAGCGCCCTTGCAGAGCTCGGAATCGAGCCGAGCACCGAGCTGAGAACGCTGGAAAATGCCCGTGTTGCTCCAGAATCCCGAGCTGGACTGGCACCCGCTCGGGCCAGAGCTTCTGGACGAGGACCCGGAAGCCGAAATCCCGCCACCTGGATCTCCCGATCAGGCCACTCACAACCTTCCGGTCCAGCTCTCCTCGTTCCTGGGCAGGGCAGAAGAGCTGAACCTCGGTGCGAAGCTGTTGGCTGCCACCAGGCTTTTGAGCCTGACGGCCCGGGCGGGATCGGCAAGACGCGTCTCGCATACGAGCTCGCCGCCGACAGGTCGGGGCAATTCTCTGACGGCGTGTGGGTGGCCGAGCTAGCTACCTTGTCGAGTCCGGAGCTCGAGCGCGGCGACGCTCATGGCCACTCTGGCCTGCACCGGTACAGACCTGGCGAGGGCCGGGACTCGAACCATCGTGTCGCATCTGCGCAACCGCGAGACGTTGGTGGTCCTCGACAACTGCGAGCACGTGATGGACGCGGCATCGACGTTGGCTTCTGATCTGCTGGCGGGTTGCGAGAATTTCCGGGTGCTCACCACCACGAGGGAACCACTACACATTTCAGGAGAGTCGGTATGGACGCTCGGGCCCCTCGAACTACCGGACGCGCACCAGGTGGACCTCGGCGTGCTGGCAAGCACCGACGCCGTTCGCCTGTTCTGCGAACGAGCCGCAGACACCAAGGTCGGCTTCGCTCTGAGCTGGGAGGGGGTGCCGGCGGTGACAGCGATCTGCGCCAGGCTCGAAGGTATCCCGCTTGCGATCGAGCTCGCGGCCGCTCGTGTGAGGATCCTCACCGTCGGTCAGATTGCAGCTCGCCTCGACCGTACCTTCGACCTTCTGTCCAAAGGGTCCCGCGGAGCCCAGACTCGCCAGGCCAGCGTGCAGGCCACAATCAGCTGGTCGCACGACTTGCTGAGCACGACGGAGCAAATCTTGTTCCGGAGGCTTTCGGTCTTCGCTGGCGGCTTCACCCTCGAGGCAACAGAAGGGACCTACACGGGCGACGGGCTCGGAACCTCGGATGTGATCGACGCGTTGGACGGGCTGATCGACAAGTCCCTGGTGGCCCTCGTGGAGGAACGCGCCGGTCAGGGGCGGTGCCGGATGCTCGAGACCATCAGGGCCGACGCCGCCGAACGTCTCGGCGCGGCCGGCGAGGTGCCCTTGCTGGTCGGTCGACGCGCGGCGTTCTACGCACAACTGGCACGCGATTGCGCGAGATGGAAGACACTGCGTCTTGGCTCGATGGCCTCGCTGCCGACCACCCCAATCTGCTCGCCGCCGTCGACCAACTCGCAAACTCCGATCGACCGGGCGAGCACCGCCAGCTGGCCGCGGATCTGGCGTCGTTCTGGGACCTCCACGGGTATTGGCAGCTGGCAAGCCTCGAGCTTCCTCGCTACCTGGACCGGCCGGACCGCGACCCGGCACTGAGCGGCCGGTGTGCGGACGTCCTCGCTTCGATCAGCCTCAGGTTCGGCCAGTACGACGAAGCGAGGGCCCGCTTCACCGAGACGATCGCTATCGCCCGCGAGCTCGGTGACAGGCGCCTGGAGAGCCGGTCGGTCGGCGGCCTTGGCGTGATCAGCCATGGACGTGGGGAATACAGCGAGGCCCGGGCGTACCTCGAAAGAGCCTTGGACATCGCACGCGAGCTCGGAGACCCGCACCTGGAGCTCCGGTGGGTCGGGGGCCTTGGCACCATCGCCGGACACATGAAGGACTTCCCCGGGCGCGGGCTCGTTACCAGGAGGCGGTCGGCATGGCACGCCCAATTCGGGGACCGCCGCTTCGAGGCCATGTGGCTCGGCAACCTCGGAACAATCTCCAAGGAGGACGGAAATTACGGTGACGCAGCGGGCGCAACTCGAAGAAGCGCTTGCGATCGCGAGTGAGCTCGGTGACAGGCGACGGGGCCACGTGGATCGGCACCCTCGGCGAGCTCGGCGCCATTCAAGGTGACTACCCCGAGGCCCGGTCCCGGTACGGCGAGGCGATGGAGATGTTCCGCGAGCTCGGCGACCGCTACGCCGAGGACGAGCAGCTGGGCAGGCTCGGAATGATCGCATGCGATCTCGGCGAGTACCCCGAGGCGGAGGCCGCACTCGAAGAGGCTCTCGCCATCGCGAGGAGCCGGGGATACCGCCAATTGGAGGGCGAGTGGCTCCGATCTCTCTGCGTCGTCTCCTCCGACGTGGGCCGCTACCCCGAGGCCCTGGCCCGTTGCCGCGAGGCCCTTGCCATTGCCCGTGAGACCGGATCACAGGACAGCACTCTCCTCGACGCGTGCGCCGAGCTTCTGACCCGACTCGACCGGTCCGAAGACGCCGCCGAGTTGCTAGCGGTGGCCGACAAACTCAACCTCCGAACACGCTATGCACGTGTCCCTTCGGCCCAACCCCGCCACGACGCGACCCTCGGCGCATTCCGGAGCATGCTCGACGAGCGGACGCTCGAAGCGGCCTCCGAGCGCGGCCGCGGACTGGAGTGGGATTCAGCCGTCGACAAGGCTTCGCAAATCCTCGAGAAAATCGAGCTCTGAACTCCTCGAACAGCGCTCTCTGAGCCCCGACTACCGAGGCCTGGCTACCGAGCCTCCGGCCACCGAGGCCCGGCCACCGAGGCCTGGCTACCGAGCCCCGGCTACCCTCCGGCGCCGGCGGCCGCGACGGCGCGGCGAACCGCTGCCAGCAGGTCGTCGGTCGTGACGCCCATGAGGGCATCGGCCTGATGCACGTCGGGACCCTCGAACACCGACGCGATCCGCGAACGGAGCTCGGACTCGTCGTCCGACGGCGCACCGACGAGACGCGGCGGCGACCCGGTCGATCACGTCAGGAGGTCCCACGTGCATGTCGCCGGCGAGCATCGCGGCCACGACCATCCCGTCGGCGTCGAGGGCGACCCCCGCGCGGCAGAGCTTGCGGCCCTTGTGGTTGCCGAACCCGACACGCGCTCCCGTCGGGCAGCGGCGCTGAAGCGTTCGGTGGAGATCCGCCTCACCCAGTCGTCGGATGCGACCTTCGCCACGCCGCGGCTCAGGCGCTCGCGCTCCTTGTCGGTGAACGGCTCCGCCTCCCACGCGATCCCCGCGGAGTCGAGCGCGCCCAGGACGGCGACACGGAAGTCCTCGTACCCGACGGGGTGGCCGGCGATCTCCTCCGCTGTGATGACGTACTCGCGGAGGTCCTTCACGACCTTGTCCTTGAACTTCTCGTCAGGGACCCTCGCCACGGAAAGGTAGAGGTCGAGGTCGGGCTTGCTCAGGTTGACGAACCCGCCGACGCAGTCGCAGGCGACGATGTCCTGCGCGGTGAGTGCGCCGAGCTTGCGGCCGTTGATGCGCAGGTCGCTCGACCCCTCGAACTGGACGGCTGACAACCCGAGCCGGGCCAGGAAGTCGAGCACCAACGGCTGGTAGCGCGCCAGGCGGTCGTCGAGAGACTCGCCCGTCGCATCGGCCAGCGGCCTTCGGTAACAGGAAAGCCCACGTCGCCGCGCAACCCTCGCCGTAGAAAGCCGTTCCGCCGCCGTAGAAGGGCCGGCGGATCACCTGGACGCCCTTGCCGGGCCGCAGCTTCCAGGTCGACTGTCTCGTCGACGTCGTCGAACCAGCCGACGTTCAGGTGCGTCCGGCCCCAGACACTCGTCGTGACCGCCGGCGACCCGTCGACGCCACGTCGCGCACGACGACCGGCAGCTGCGCGTTCGACTCGAAGGCGTCGATCGCGCCGAGGTCCAGGTAACGCCAGGGCTGTGGGCCAGGCGCTCGGAGCGCCGGCGCTCAGAGGTGAACGCCGAGCGTCAGAGGTAACGCCGGTGTCAGGGGTGCCGCCTCGGGGGTCGACGCCGCTCATTCGTGCACCACCAGGCTCCTCGCACCGACGCCCGCCTCCATGGAGTCGAGCGCGTCGTTTATGTCGTCGAGCCCGATGCGCTCCGTGATGAGTGACCGAGCGTCGATCGCACCTCGCTCGATCATCTCGACGAGCCCCGGGAAGTCGCGGTCGGGGTCCGTGGATCCGTAGACGCAACCGGTGAGTGTCTTCATGTCCAGGAACAGCTCCATCGCGTTGAAGCGGACCTCGTCGGTAGGCGAGCCCGCACCCACGAGAACGCAGGT
Source organism: uncultured Acidimicrobiales bacterium (assembly GCA_963801315.1). Classification (GTDB taxonomy): domain Bacteria; phylum Actinomycetota; class Acidimicrobiia; order Acidimicrobiales; family CAVXTF01; genus CAVXTF01. The sequence continues at coordinate 4,422 of CAWDEI010000002.1, forward strand.
CCCACCGCGCCGGGTCATGGCGAAGGCCTGCTCGATCGTCTCCGAGATGCCGACGACCTCGAACGTGTAGTCGGCCCCTCGGCCGCCTGTGATCTCGCGGACCACCTTCGACCGCGTCCACCCGAGGACGCGTCCACGACGTCGGTCGCGCCGAGCGACCGGGCGAGATCGAGCTTCGCCGCGAGCCGGTCGACCGCGATGATCCTCGACGCCCCTGCGATCTTGGCGCCCTGCATCACGGACAGAGCCCGACGCCGCCGCAGCCGACGACCGCCACCGTCGATCCGGGAGCGACCACGCGCGGTGCGGAACACCGCTCCGACCCCGGTGGACAGCGCGCAGCCGATGAGGGCCGCAAGCTCGAGATCCGCCTCCTGCGGGATCTTCACGACCGACCTTTCGGGCACGAGGGTGTGGGTCGCGAACCCGCCACCCCGAGCCCGCGCACGAGCGGGACGCCGTCGACCGTCGCGTAGCTGCTCCCGATCGCCTCGGCGAGCCCTACCTCGCACAGGACCGACTGGCCCGCCAGGCAGTAGAAGCACTCTCTGCAAGGCGGCATCCAGGTGAGCACGACGTGGTCGCCGGGGGCGACACGCGTCACGGCTCACCGACGGACTCGACCACACCCGAGCCCTCGTGGCCGAGAACGGTCGGGAACATGAACGGGAACGTGCCCGCGGATCACCGACAGGTCCGAGTGGCACACCCCGCTCGCGACGATCCGCACGACGACCTGATGTGGGCGCGGGCTCGAAGAGCGACGATCTCGCGCATCTGAAGCGGCTCGCCGACGGCCGAGACGGCGGCCTTCGCAGTCAGCGAGCCCGCCAGCGCCGCTCCGACCCGCTGCGCCACCGCTCGAGCGTGCGTCACGCCGCGACTGCTCCGGGAACCCGGACCGTGTCCGAGTCGCGCCCCGAACGAAGGATCTTGCCCGGCAGCTCGCCGGTCAGCTCACCGTGGCGGACGACCTCGGTCCCGTTCACGAGGACGTGCTCGATCCCCTCGGCGCCGGCGTAGAGCCTGCTCGCCCCTCCCGGCAGGTCGGCTCTGGTGCGTTCGGGCCCGTGGCCGACCTTCTCGGGGTCGATCACGACCATGTCGGCCCACCAGCCCTCTGCGATCCGGCCCCGGTCGCGCAAGCCCGTAGAGCGATGCCGGCACCGCCGCAAGAAGCCGGGCCGCCTCCTCCCAGGTGAGCAAGCCCCCTCTTGCGGACCCCGTCGCCGAGAAGTGAGGTCGAGTAGATCGCGCCGCACATGACGTCGAGGTGTGCGCCTGCGTCGGACCCGCCGACGACCGCCCGCGGGTCACGCCAGACATCTGCGCGTGCGACCCAGTCCTGCTCGGTCTCGGGGATCGGGCGGGCGGAGCCCGGTGCGCAGCTTGTCTGCGACGACGATGTCGAGCATCGCGTCGAACGGCTCCTGCGAGCGTGCCTTGAGCGACCTCGCCGATGCGTCCTTCCTTCGTACTGGGCGTTCTCCGGGGCGAACGTCTCGAGGATCACGAGCCGGCCCCAGTTCGCGAGCGCCCGGAGGATGCCCGCCTCGTCGGAGCTCGCGCCCTGCTTGAAGGCGGCTGCGGACCGCGGGATCCTTCAGGCTCGCGATCGGTCGTCGCTGGGTCATGCCGAATATCTCGCGCCATCCGGGCAGCCCGTCGAGGATCGCCCCGTGCTCGAACGACAACCGGAGCTGCAAGGTGTGAGGGAGTGTCAGCGCGACAAGCCGGCCGCCGCGTGCCGGCGATCGGTGTCCGACGCCGCGAGCTGGTGCTCGGTCCGCTCGGGGCTCATCGCCGAGACGCCGAGAACGTTCCAGTTCGCGGGGCGGCCCGCGAGCAGCGAGAGGGTGCCCATCAGCTCGACCTCGTCTTCGGTGAACCCGTTCAGGCAGCCGGCGACGATCAGCTCGAGCGTCGTGCCCGAGTGGTCCGCGACCGCTGCGGCAAGCGCTTCGAGCTCGGCGCGGTCGGCGTGCCTCGAAGGAACCGGGTCTCCCGCACCGTCGTGGTGGGTGTGCGCCTGCGAGGTCGAAAGGCCGAACGCACCCTGCTCGAGTGCCTCGTGCGCTAGTGCGACCATCGCGTCGCGTTGCGCTGGCGGTGGCGACCGAGCCCACCGCGGCGTCGCCCATCACGGCCCTTCGGAGCGCCGAGTGGCCGACGAGAAAGCCCGCGTTCACCCCGACGGCGTCCTCGAGCCGGTCGAGCCACTCGCCGAACGAACGCCACCTCCAGTCGAGGCCCTTTTCGAGCGCCGCGAGAGGCATCCCCTCGACCCTCGCCATCATGCGGGTGAGGTACTCGGCGTTCTCCTCGCCGGCGGGAGCGAGCGAGAAGCCGCAGTTGCCCCCGATCACGGTCGTCACCCCGTGCAGCGGCGAAGGGCTCGCGGTCGGGTCCCAGAACAGCTGCGCGTCGTAATGGGTGTGGAGGTCGACGAAGCCCGGCATCACGACGAGCCCTTCGGCGTCGATCTCGCGCGCGGCCGGCTCGTCGCACGTGCCTGGCTCGGCGATCACGACGACGCGTCTCGTCGCGCACGCCCACGTCGCACCGACGTGCCGGAGCACCGGTGCCGTCGGCGACAGTCCCTCCTTTGATCAACAGGTCGAGCACCTGCGCACCTCCCTCTTTACGGACCAATGTTCGGGCGCCTGCTCGCGCCGGCTCGCGGCGCCAGCTCGGGCGCTAGCTCGGGCGCTAGCGCGCCGCGGAGAGCACCACCCTGGGTCCTCGTGAACGCCTGCATGCCCTCGACCCCGAGCTCGAGGCCGTAGCCGGAGCGCTTCCAGCCGCCCATCGGCGCCCGGTAGTCGATGGCCGACATGCCGTGCTGGTTGACGAAGACGGTCCCCGCCTCGAGACGCGCTGCTCGACTCTCGCAGCGAGCTCCTCGTCCCCGCTCCAGATCGATGCGCAGAGCCCGTAGCCGGTGTCGTTGCCCGCAGCGACCGCATCCGAGATGTCGTCGTAGCCGATCACGGGCAGCGCCGGCCCGAATTGCTCCTCGCGGACGATGCCCGTGTCGGGCGGCGGGTCCTCCACGATCGTGGGCGACACGATGTAGCCCCCCTGATCGGCGTCCTCTGCACGGATGGTTGCGGGCCTGTGGACGCGCACGCCGCGAGCCGACGCCTCGGCGAGCAGCCGCTCGACGAAGTCGCGGCCCTCCGGGCGGTGGACCGGGCCCCATCGTCACCTCGGGCTCCAGCCCGTCGCCCACGACCGCCGAAGCAAGGCCGGCGTTGAGCGCCTCGACGAACGCCCCGACCTTGGCGCGCGGCACGTAGAGCCGTTTGATCGCCATGCACACCTGACCGCTCGTGACGAACGTCGCGTCGAGAATCCGACGGGCCAGTTGATCGTCCACCTCCACGTCGGGAGCGATGATCGCCGGGTCGTTGCCCCCGAGCTCGAGCACGACGGGGCGAACGGCCGAAGAAGCCGCGCGCATGACCGCCTGACCCGTCGTCACACCGCCGGTGAACGACACCATGTCCACGCCGGGATGTGTGACGAGCGCTTCACCGAGCGCGGCGTCGGGGCCGGCGAGGACGTTGAGCAGGCCCGCAGGAAGGCCTGCAGCGAATGCGGCGGACCACATGAGAACGGCTCCGGGACATCCCGGGGGCGCTTTCGCGACGACCGCATTACCTGTCAGGAGCGCGGGGATCGCCTTGTTGCCGAGGACGGCTACCGGCCAGTTGTACGGGAGCAACGCGGCCACGACACCGTGCGGCTCGTGGCGGATCTCGGTGCGCCTGGCGCCCGACTCGAGCTTGCGGCTGTCGACGGCGGTCTGGGCGAGACCGTAGAAGGCGTCGATCATGCCGCCGGGCGTGCCCGAGTCGAAGTAGGACTCGGCGAGGATCTTGCCGTGCTCTCTCGTCAAGAGCCGGGCAGTCGTTTCGGGATCGGCGATCTTCGAGGCGCCGGCCGCCGCGTCGCGCATGACAGCGGCGCGCTCCTCCATGCCGAGCGCCGCCCACGCCGGCTGGGCTCTGCGGGCGGCGGCGACTGCGGTGTCGAGCTGCGCGAGAGACGCCCTCGGCGCGGCGAACACGATCTCGTCGGGTCGGACGGGGTTGAGCACGGGGTATGTCCCGTCCTCGCCGGCCACTTCAGAGCCGTCGATAACGAGGCCGACTTTCACGGCGGCGTCGACATCGGTCATGCAGAACCCCCTCACCTCTCGAACCCGGACGCCCACCGCCACGCCTAGAACACGTTCTGTTCCGGAGGTTAGTCTCCGGTCCTGTGGCCGCACAGTCCGGAGTGGATGCGATAACCAAGGTGGGGCAGGGCGGGGCCGGATGGGCGGGGCCGGCTTCTGGGCCCGGGCCCGACCACCGCACCGTGACGCTGTTGGCGGATCCCGAGCCCAGGCCGATCAGAGTCCCGGTCATCTCGGTCGACGACCATCTGATCGAGCCGGCGGACCTGTTCGAAGGGCGCATGCCCGCCTCTATGGCCGATCGGGCCCCGCGCATCGTCGAGTTCGAGAACGGCCAGCAGGCATGGGAGTACGAAGAGAACCTCTACCCGAACATCGGGCTCAACGCCGTGGTCGGAAAGGCCCGCGAGGACTGGAGCATGGATCCGGCCCGGTTCTCCGAGATGCGGCCGGGCTGCTACGACATCCACGCCCGGGTCGCGGACATGGACCTGAACGGGGTGTGGGCGTCGCTCTGCTTCCCGTCGCTGGTGGCCGGATTCTGCGGGTCGGTGTTCTCACGTTCGTCTGACCCGGCGCTCGGCCTCGCGTGCGTGCGCGCATGGAACGACTGGCATTCAGACGTCTGGGCCGGCACCTATCCCGAGCGCATCATTCCTCTGCAGCTGCCTTGGCTGGCCGACATCGATCTCGCCACGGCCGAGGTGCTCCGGAACGCCGGGCGAGGTTTCAGGGCGGTCAGCTTCCCCGAATTCCCTTCGCGTCTCGGGCTTCCTTCGATCTTCTCGGGCACGTGGGACCCGTTCTTCGCGGCATGCGCGGAGACCGAGACGGTGGTCTGCCTTCACGTCGGCGCGTCGGGATGGGCGCCGCTTCCGTCACCTGACCCGCCCTTCGAGCTCTTCCCGACCCTCTTTCCCGTGAACGCGTTGCTCGCGGCCGCCGAGTGGCTGTGGTCGGGCGTGGCGTTGCGACTTCCGGAGTTGTCGGTCGCAATGTCGGAAGGTGGCATCGGCTGGGTGCCCATGCTCATGGACCGAGCCGACTACGTGCTCAGCCACTCCGCGTCGGGCACCGAGAGCACCACTTGGAAGTCGGACCTGCTTCCGAGCGAGGTTCTCGGCCGCAACTTCTTCTTCTGCTCGATCGACGACCCCTCGACGGTCGACTGCCGGTCTCGGATCGGGGTCGACCACATCATGGTGGAGAGCGACTACCCCCACGCCGACTCGACATGGCCCGACACCCAGTCGGTGCTGGCCGCGACGTTCGGGCACCTGCCCGAAGACGAGCTGCGCGCGGTGGCCGCCGGAAACGCTGCGCGCGTGTTCCGCCACCCTCTGCCCGATCGCGACGACTGGAGGCAGCCCGCGTGAGCCCGAGGGGGACCCGGACCAACCCCCACAACGTCGTGGACGCCGATGGTCACGTGGTGGAGCCGCCGGACGCCTGGGCCGACATGCCGGAGAAGCACCGTCCGGTGATCACGCGCGACTCTTCGGGATACGAGCACGTCGTCGTCGCGGGAACCGAGATTCTCGCGGTCCCGCTCGGCACTCTCGCCACCCCTGGTTCGGACTTCTCGGACTCGTCGTCGTTCCGTTCTCTTTCCGAGGCTCAGCCCGGCGGCTCGGACCCGGTGCTGCGGCTCTGCGACATGGACGAAGAGGGCATCGATCAGGCGGTGCTGTACCCCTCTATCGGGCTGTATGCGTGGGCGATCCCCGACCCCGACGCGGCCGTATCCGTCGCCAAGGCGTACAACGACTGGCTTGCGTCGTACTGCGCTGCGGACACCTCTCGGCTCTTCGGCGCCGCGATGCTTCCTGTGCAGGACCCGGTGGCAGCTGTCGCCGAGATGCACAGGGCGGTCGACGAGCTCGGTTTCACCGCAGCTTTCGTACGGCCAAACCCCTGCATGGGCAGGTCTCTGCAGGACCGGGCCTACGAGCCCATCTGGTCCGCCGCAGTCGAGCTCGACCTCGCGATCGGGGTCCACGAGGGAAGCTCGGTGATCGTCCCCACGCTCGGTTCCGACCGGCCGTTCAACCCGCTCGTGCTGCATGCGATCTCGCACAGCTTCGAGGAGATGCTCGCATTCGCGCAGCTCGTCTCGTTCGGGGTGCTCGAGCGCCACCCTGAGCTCCGGTTCGTCTTTCTGGAGTCCGGCGGTGGTTGGGCGCCTTTCTGGGTTGAGCGCCTCGACGAGCAGGCGGAGACGTTCGGTGGGTTCTGCCCGGAGATGCGGTTGCGGCCGAGCGAGTACTTCGCAAGGCAGTGCTGGATCAGTTACGAGGTCGACGAGCCTACGCTGGCTGCCCTGCTGCCGTTCATCGGGGAAGAGCGCGTCGTTTGGGGATCCGACTATCCGCACCACGACGCCACCTTCCCGGGCGCGGTCGCGGCGCTCCGGCGCAACATCGCAGGACTCGGGCCGGTCGAGCGAGCGAAGGTCCTCGGTGAGAACGCTGCCGAGCTGTACCGGCTTCCACCGCGTTACGAAGGCCCCGCTGCGGTCGCGCAGCGGTACTTCGCGGCCGTCACGACCCACGACCCCGAGGCCATCCGTTCGGTGTTCCGGCCCGGAGCGGAGCTCGTCAGGGACGGCAAGACAGTGAAGGGACCAGACGAGATAGCCCGGTTCTACGCCGAGGGGCCGTTCACAGTATGACGACCTCGCCCCCGATCCCGGGACCCTCCACGTCGAAGGGGAACGCGTGGTGGTCGACCTCGAGCTCTCCATCGACGGCACGGTCATCCCGGTCCGCGACATCTTCGACATGGCTGGTGACCGGATCGCGAAACTCGAGATCATCGTCTTGCAATTCGACGACCAGGGCTGACCGTGTTCGCCGACGTCGTCCGCGAGGCGGGGCGCCGGTTCGCCGATACCCCGGCCTTTGTAACAGAGCGCGGCGACGTCCTGTCTTATGCGGACCTCGACCGGCTCTCCGACGAGGTAGCGGTCGGGATGGCACGTCGCGGAATCGGTCCTGGCGACGTCGTTGCATTGACCTTGGGCTCGGGGCCCGGCTACATCGTCTGTTACGCGGCGGCCGCAAAGATCGGAGCGGTCACCGCCGGGGTGAACGAGACGCTGTCCCCACTCGAGCAGGAGGCCTGCCTCTCGGTGGCGAAACCCTCTCTCGTGATCGCAGGTCCTGCGCCGGTTGACCCGCACGGAGCCGAGGTCGTCTTCGGCGAGCCCTGTGCCCCGGCCTCGACATTGCTCGGCGAGCTCAGGGTCGAAGGTGCGCAACCGGCTGTGCTCGAAGAAGACCCTGACCGGCCTGTAGCAATCGTCTTCACCTCCGGCACGACGGGTCTGCCGAAGGGCGCCGTCTTCTGCGAGCGACAGCTCGACGCCATCTCCGAGGCCGACGGCGGGAGGCGGTTCGGGGCAGGCGGACGCGGGCTCGGGTCGACCTCCATGGCGCATCTGGCGACGATGACGAAGCTGCCCCAGTCACTTCGCGGCGGAGGAACCAACTTCCTGATGGCGCGGTGGTCGGCCGTCGAGGCTCTGCGCCTGGTCGAACGCCACCGGATCACCAGTCTCGGCGGCATTCCTACTCAGGTCGCCTTGATGCTCCGCCATCGCGACTTTCGAGACCACGGACACTTCGAGCATCCGGCTCATCGCCCTCGGCGGCGGCCCGTCCGCTCCAGCCCTCGTGCGCGAGGCGAGGGAGCGTTTCGGCGTCCCTGTCGTCGTCCGTTACACGTGCACCGAGGCAGGAATCGGCACGGGCACGCTCCCGGACGACCCGCCCGAGGACGCAGAGGAGACCGTCGGAACCGCGCGTGGAGAGGTCGAGGTCACGATCCGGCGACAGGCAGGAGCCGACCTGTTGGAGATCGGCGAGATCGGCGAGGTCTGCCTGCGCTCAGCCGCCGTGATGGCCGGTTACTTCGAGGATCCCGCCGCCACTGCCGCCGTCGTCACGAACGACGGAGCCGTGCGCACCGGCGACCTCGGCTGGCTCGACGAACGGGGCAGGCTCCACCTCTGCGGCAGGGCAAAGGAGATGTACGTACGAGGGGGCTACAACGTGTTCCCGCTCGAGGTCGAGGCGGTCCTCTGCGAACACCCGGCGGTGGCTCACGTGGCCGTCGCGCCTCGCTCCGATCCCGTCATGGGAGAAATCGGCGTGGCGGTGATCGTGGCGCGACAGGGAGTCGAACCGCCGTCGCTCGCGGACCTGAGACGCCACGCAGAGGGCCGGCTCGCCCACCACAAGCTGCCAGAAGACGTCTTGGTGGTAGGTGAGCTGCCACGTACGGCGATGGAGAAGATCGACCGCCGTGTGCTCCGGACGCTCGTCGACGGCGAGGTCCCTCCCTCGCCTGCCGGAACCCCGTCGCCGGCCGGAACACCGTGCCGGCCAGACATCGCGCCGGCCGGAACACCTTCGCCCGGTCGAATACCCGGCAAACTGCCCGCGGACCTACCGGACGGACGCTGACCCGACACTAGGATCCGATCGTGCTCGGAGACAGACGTGTAGTCGTCGTCATGCCTGCTTACAACGCGGCATTGACTCTCCGCAGAACGGTCGCTGAGATCGACCGCGAGATCGTGGACGAGATCCTGATGGTGGACGACGCAAGCACTGACGCGACGACCGAAGAGGCGCGTCGCCTCGGCCTCGCCATCGAGGTCCACGACCACAACCGGGGCTACGGCGGATGTCAGAAGACCTGTTACGCGGCGGCGCTGGCACACGGTGCGGACGTGATAGTCATGCTGCACCCTGACTACCAGTACTCTCCGCGACTGGTCCCGGCGATGGCGTCGATGGTCGCCCACGGCGAGTACGACTTCGTACTCGGCTCGCGGATCCTTGCGCAGAACGCGGTTTCCGGCGGCATGCCCCGCTACAAGTACGCAGCAAACCGGGTGCTGACTCTCGTGGAGAACCTCATGGTCGGCTCCAAGCTCTCTGAGTTCCACACCGGCCTGCGCGCCTACAGCCGCGAACTTCTCGAGGCGATCCCTTTCGAGCGCAACTCCGAGGACTTCGTGTTCGACAACCAGGTCATCGTGCAGGCGCTCGCCGCCGGAGCCCGGATCGGCGAAGTCTCGTGCCCCACCCGCTACGAGCCCGAGTCCTCGTCAATCAACTTCTGGCGAAGCGTCAATTACGGAGTCGGGGTTCTCAGAACCGCCGCTCAGTACCGGCGCCAGATGAGCGGACGGGCGACCTACCCCTACCTGCAGGTGGAGCAAGTGTTGGAGAGGGAGAGGCGCCCCGCGAGGACGCTCGCAACATCGACGCTTCGGAACCGGAGCGTCGCCCATAAGTGACGTCAGCTCTGAGTCTCGTCCTCGCCTCGTACGAGAAATTCGGACGGGCCGGTCAGGTCGACTATCGAGGCGAGCACATGCTCGGCCACCTCGTCGGACGTCATGACCCGGTGCCGCATCATCCCTTTTTCGATCCAATCTCCGAATGCCCGCTCGAAGAGGACCGGGTCCCAAGCATCGGCGAATTGGGTGCTCGTGTTGCCGACCTTCACGTTCAACACGCGGAGGCCCGGCTCCTCGATCTGCAGGCCGCGTCCGAGCTCCTCCAGCGCCGCCTTGCTCGCCGAGTAAGCCGCGAGCGAGGGCCAAGGACTGCCGACCGTGTGCGATGACAGGAGCACGACCGTGCCGTTCTCCGCTTGGCGGAGCTCCGGAAGCGCTCTCGCCACCACCATTGCGGCACCCACGACGTTGGTAGCGAGCATCCTGGCCCATTCGTCGCCGGCGAGCCCCGACACAGGACCCAACAGTGCGGTGCCGGCTGCGTACACCAATATGTCGAGCCCGCCCAACCAGGCGGTCGCATCGTCGACCATCTCGCGAGCTGCGCGCTCGTCGGTCACGTCGCACCCGAACCCCCGGGCAGACTCCTCCACGGCTGGTACGTCTGCTGCATCTGCCCGCTGGCGCGACTCCTCGACGGCCGTTCTGAGGAGATCCAGACGCCGAGATGCAAGCGCCACCCGAGCGCCTGAACGGACCGACTGGATCGCAATTGCCCGCCCGATGCCCGAGGAAGCTCCGACCACGAGCATCCGTTTTCCTTCCAACGAGTCGCGAGTTGGCTGATCTCCCACGGTCGCCGAAGCGTACCTTTGACGCCGCTGTGGCTAGCATCCTCGCCCGTGACCGCAAGCGGACCTCCCATCAGGCTGCAGCCACGTCTCGACCAGGAGAACCGGTTCTTCTGGACGAGCGGGGCCGACGGGCGGCTTCGCTTGCTCCGCTGCAGCGACTGCCACAAGTTCGTCCATCCTCCTTCCCCGATATGCCCTCAATGCCTGGGAAGGGACCTTGCGCCCGAGGTGGTGAGCGGACTGGGGACCGTCGCGTCCTTCACCGTCAACCACCAGCAGTGGATTCCGGGCAGCGAGCACTACGTCATCGCGTGGGTCGCGATCGACGAGCAGCCCGATGTCCGGCTTACCACGAACCTCGTGGAGATCGACGAGGACGACGTCGAGATAGGCATGCCCGTGACGGTCGTATTCGAGCAGGTCGGTGACGAGGTCTACCTTCCGCTGTTCGCGCCGGCAGCCACGCCGCCCTCTGCGGCGGCGGCCGCAGACAGAGACGCCCGAGAGGGAGCACCGTGACCGCATCAGAACCGCTCGAGCGGCGGGCGATCATCTCTGGAATCGGCCAATCTGCAGGTCGGTCGACGGCTCGGTCGCTCTGAGCTCGACCTGACGGTCGAAGCCTGCCTGGACGCGGTCTCGGACGCCGGCCTCACCCGCGACGACATCGACGGGCTGGCGACCTACCCGGGAATGGGGCTCGGAGGTGGCGGCTTTGCGGGACCGGGAACCCCCGAGGTCCAAGACGCCTTGCGGCTGCGGCTCAATTGGCACGACGGTGGAGGCGAGGGGCCAGGACAGATCCGAGCGGTGTTCGCCGCGTGCATGGCGGTGGCGGCCGGCCTCGCCCGCCATGTCCTCGTCTACCGCACCGTCACAGAGTCGACCGCACAGGGGTCAGGTGGGCGCCAAGGCATCGGTGGCGGCGCCTCCATGAAGGTCGGCGGCTTCATGCAATGGTCGATCCCCTTCGGTGCGGTCTCCGCCGCCAACTGGCTCGCCCTGGTCGCGCAGCGCCGAGTCAAGGAGTTCGGTCTCACGCGCGAGCAGCTCGCCCAGATCGCACTCAACGGACGCCGGAACGCCGGGCTCAATCCGAAAGCCGTCTACCGCGACCCATTGACACTGGACGACTACCTCGCAGCGCGCATGATCTCGACGCCGCTGTGCCTGTTCGACTGCGACGCGCCATGCGACGGGTCGACCGCCGTCGTCGTCTCGCATCGCGACTTCGCGCCTGACGCCGCCCACCAGGTGGCACACGTGAACGCGATCGGCACTGCCCTGCGCGGCAGGCCGAGCTGGGACCAGTTCGACGACATGACACAGATGGCAGCACGAGACGCCGGTGCAAGCATGTGGGAGCGAACCGAGCTTGTCCCAGGTGACGTCGAGCTGGCCGAGCTCTACGACGGGTTCAGCATCCTCACGCTCGTATGGCTGGAGGCTCTCGGGTTCTGCGGGCGCGGAGAGAGCGGAGGCTTCGTCGAGGGAGGCGAGCGCATCGCGCTCGAGGGCTCTCTCCCGCTGAACACGGCCGGCGGGCAGCTTTCCGGCGGGCGACTGCACGGCTTCGGCCTCCTCCACGAGGCCTGCCTGCAACTTCGAGGAGACGCCGGGGATCGTCAGGTCCGGCGCGGCGGCGGCGTTCCACCTTCTGTGGCTGCTGTGGCCAATGGGGGCGGGCCGATCGCCGGATCGATGCTGCTCACGAACGGGCCCGCCTGAGCCGCACCGCCTGACTGCCCATCTGAGTCACCCGGGGCATCCAGGTACCATTCGACGGTGCGACTCCATTACGACGAAGAGACAGAGGCGTTCCGTCTCGAGGTCCGCGAGTGGTTCGAGGAACATCTCCCCTCTGCTGAGGAGCGCGCCGAGAAGGTCAGTTCCTCGGCTCACATACCCGAGTGGGCGCGGCGCTGGCAGCGCAAGCTCTTCGACAACGGCTGGCTCGTGCCCGGGTGGCCTCCCGAGCACGGTGGAAGGAACGCCACCCGGGTCCAGCAGATGGTCTACTTCGAGGAGCTGACACGCCTCGGAGTTCCGAGGTCCTGCAATCCGCAGGGCCTTTCGATAATCGCTCCGTCTCTTCTCGACCACGGGACCCCTGAGCAGATCGAGCAGTACGTCCTTCCCACCCTTCACGCCGACATCAGCTGGTGTCTCGGGATGAGCGAGCCTGACGCCGGCAGCGACCTGGCCGGGTTGCGGACGCGTGCCGACCTCGTAGGCGACAAGTTCGTCGTCAACGGGCAGAAGGTCTGGACGTCCGGGGCACACGACTCCGACTATTGCTTCTGCTTCGTGAGAACCGACCCCGACGCTCCGAAGCATGCCGGCATCAGTGTCCTCGTCATCGACATGCGGACGCCAGGTATCGAGACGCGTCCCTTGGCCGAGCTGACCGACCGCCACCATGCCGATTTCAACGAGGTGTTCTTCACCGACGTGGAGGTGGACCGCGAGAACCTCGTCGGGGAGCTGCACCATGGATGGTCCATCGCCGGCGGATCTCTTGCTCACGAGCGAGGGATGCTCTGGATAAACGAGGCGACCGGCCTCGAGCGCTTCGTCGAGCAGGTGGTGACGACGGCGACCACACCCTTGGACGACGGGCGGCGGCTCGCCGACGACGCTGTGCTCCGCGACTCCATCGCCCGTGCGTATATCCAGTCTCACGCCGTCAAGCTGCTCGGCTACCAGGGATTCTCCAAGATCGCGAAGGGCCGTCCGGCACCCGAGCACTCGGTGCTCAAACTTCTCGGATCGGAGACGCGCCGCGGCCTCGCCCTCGACATCAGCGAGGGACTCGGCCCACTCGGTACGGACCTCGACAGGCGCGACGCACCTTCTGTCGGAAGGCGGGACCACGAGGCCTGGGCTCTGCACCACCTTCAATCATTTGCAGGGACCATCGCCGGAGGAACGTCCGAGATCCAGCGCAACATCATCGCCGAGCGCGTCCTCGGCCTTCCCCGTCGATAGCCACTCAGGAACACACGGCCAAAGGTCAGGAGGAGACATGCCGAGCTACGGCCCCGAGATTCTGGGACCGCCGCAACGCGATCCCGAACAGCAGTTCTGGGACCCGGAGATCCAGACGATGGATCCGGAGAAGCTTGTGGACCTCCAGGAACAGCGACTTCGTGACCTGGTTCGGAAGATCCTCGACAACCCTGTACCTCTGTTCGCGCGCAAGCTCGCCGAGGCCGGCGTCACTTCCGCGGACGACCTCAAGTCCTTGGACGACATCCGCCACATCCCGCTCACCGTCAAGCAGGACCTGCGCGACTCGGAGACCGAGCACCCACCGTGGGGTGACTACCGCTTCACCGATCCCCACAGGGCGGTAAGGCTCGGCACGTCGACGGGGACGACCGGGACACCCACCATCTCGCTTTGGACCAGGCGCGATCTGTGGATCGAGTACGAGTCGGGCGCGCGGGTGTGGTGGCGCTACGGGCACCGGCCCGGGATGATCGTGACCCACGCGCACCCCGCCTACCTCTACAGCGGTGGCGCCATGCTGTCGGGCTGCTACGAGTACTTCGGCTTCTTGAACATCTGGGTCCCACCTCCGGATACCGACGAGCTCGCCGAGCAGGGACTGCGCTTTTGGACCCGAGTCACTCCCGACATCCCGTTCATGGGCTTCTCGACGGGCCGGTTCTTCGAGGTGGCCGCCAAGCTCGGCATCGACCCTGCCGACGCGGGCTTGGTGTTCAAGGGAATGCCCGGGTTCGGCCTCGGCAAAGGGATGCCGCTCATGACAGCCGGTGCCGAGTGCTTCGCCTACCTCGGTGGTGGATGCGGCAAGGCTCCGGGCGCACATCTCGCTCAGGACTGGGCGATCGTCCAGGCGGTCGACCCGGCGACTGGTGCAGAGGTGCCCGACGGCGAGTGGGGAAACCTCGTGGTGACCACGCTCGATCGCGACAACGGACTGCTGCGCTACGACCTCGAAGAGGCGTGCGCCATCATGCGCGACCCGTGCCCGTGCGGGGAGACGACCATCCGAGGCTTGTGGGGCGGCCGCTTCAAGGACTTCATCGGCTGCCAGGGCCACTTCTTCCAGGCGAACGAGCTCGAGTCGGCGCTGCGATCCGTGCCAGACGTGTCGGAGCCGACCGTCGAGTGGCAGATGACGAGGCCCGTCGGTGAGCTCGAGCACCAGCCGCTGAGAGTCCGGGTGGAGCGCGGAGCGTCGGCGACGGCCGACGACGGCGAGATCGCGGGCCGCTGCCGGGCCGCCATAACGGAGGCTCTCGGCATCGAGACGAGCATCGAAGTGCTCGAGCGCGAGACCTTGCCGCGCGCCGGGTACAAGGCCTCGCGGGTGGTGGACCCGTGACACCCGAGGCATCCGGGACACCTCCGAGGCCGGCGCACGACGCCAAACCGCCCGACCTGCTGCACCAGGTGACGATGGCGGACGTGCTCGCGCAGCACGCGGCCCACACCGTGCAGCCTGCCTGCGTCTGCGGCGAAGACAGGTACAGCTACGCCGAATTCGACGACCGGACCAACCGCCTGGCGAACGCCCTGTCAGAGGTCGGAGTCAGGCACGGAGACCGGATCCTCTGGTTGGCGCAGAACTGCCATCGCCTGTTGGAGTCGCTGCTCGCGGCCGCGAAGCTCGGCGCGGTCATGTGCCCCGTCAACTGGCGTCAGAGTGCCGACGAGCTCGCCTTCGTCATCGAGGACTGCTCTCCCGCCGTTGTCATATGGCAGCAGAACGAGATCGGCGAGAGTCTGGCCAAGGCACACCAGATGGCAGAGAGCTCGACGGCGTACTGGGTACAGCACGACGGTGACGGAGGCGGCGGTGACGGCGCCAGTGGTTACGAAGCGATGCTCGCGGCGGCGGACCCGGCCCCTCGTGCGGGGATCCCTGTCAGCGAGCCCGACGCCGTTCTCATGCTCTACACCGCGGCGTTCGCCGGCCGGCCGGCCGGCGCGCTGCTCTCGCATCGGGCGCTCGTCACCCAGGGTGCGCTCCTCGGCTCGCTCCAGGGGATCGGGGCGGACTACGTCTACCTGAACTGCGGACCGCTGTTCCACGTTGCAACGCTGATGACGACGCTCGCGACGTTCGTTGCGGGAGGGACGAACGTGTTCACCCCGAGGGTCGATGCCGAGGAGCTGTGCCGGCTGATCGAGTCCGAAAGATGCACCGGAGCATTCATCATGCCGCCGACGATCAACCAGATCGTCGAGCTGAACTCTGAAGGGCAATACGACCTGCACACTCTCCGGACGTTCGCCGGCAAACGCGCAGTGGACGGCGATGATCACCCCTGACGACTCGCCTTGGGGCCGCCATCCGGGCGGCTACGGACAGACAGAGGTGATGGGGCTCGTCAGCTTCGGCGCGCTCGGGCCTTCGACCGGAAGCCACGGCCGGCCTGCACCGTTCCTGCGCATCGGGATCCTCGACCCCGAGGGCCACGAGGTGGAGCAGGGCGAGACCGGTGAGATCTGCGTGCGGGGACCGACGGTCATGAACGGTTACTTCAACCGGCCCGAGCAGAACGCCGAGCGGCGCGCGGGTGGGTGGCACCACACGAACGATCTGGGCCGAATCGAGCCGGACGGGTCGCTGACCTTCATCGGGCCCAAGTCGAGGCTCATAAAGTCGGCCGCCGAGAACATCTACCCGACCGAGGTCGAGGGCTGCCTGAAGACACATCCTGGCGTCGCCGACGCCGCCGTGATCGGGGTACCCGACCGCACCTGGGGTCAGAACGTCGTCGCTGTCGTCGTGCTGGCCGAAGGGGCCGAGGCATCCGCGGACGAGATCATCGAGCACTGCCGGTCCCACATCGCCTCGTACAAGAAGCCGAAGGCGGTCGAGTTCGTCGACTCGCTGCCGCGGCAGGGGTTCATGGTCGACTACGACGCTCTCGACGAGACCTTCGGTGGAGGCGGCTACCCCGGCACCGGAGCGTGAGAACCCGACCCTGAGCGCTCGGTGCTACATGTGCTTCAGCACCTGGCCCGCGGCTTTCCTTGCGAGCGATCGCGGCGCGATCCGGACCGACGCGGCGCCGACTTTGTTCACGAGCCCGGGAACGCACACCGCCTGATTGCGTTCCAGGGCACTGAGACCGGCCACGGCGACCGCCTCCGGCCCGGCCCACATCACGCCGGGCACGTTCGTCGCCTCCATGCCGGCGCGGCTCTGGAACGCGGTGCGCGTGAAGCCCGGGCACAGAGCGGTCACGTGGACTCCCGAAGAAAGGACCTCCTCGTGCAGGGCCTCGGTGAACGACCGGACGAAGGCCTTCGTCGCGGAGTAGGTCGCGTTCTTGGGCCCAGGCTGGAAGCTCGCGGTCGACGCGACGTTGAGCAGGTTGCCCGAGCGACGAGGAACCATGACCTCGAGGGCCGCGTGACTCAGCGCAACGAGCGCACTCACATTCAGCTGGATCTCACCGAGCTCTTCGGCGAGCGGAAGCTCGTGGAAGAAGCCGACGCTTCCGTAGCCGGCGTTGTTCACGACGGTCGTGACGGCCGGCTCGCGGATCCGGTGGGCCACCGCCTCGACTCCCGAAGGGTCCAAAAGATCCGCGACGAGCACTTCACATCTCACGGAATGACGGCCGGCGAGCTCGTCGGAGAGCTTCTTCAGCGCTCGTTCCCGTCGCGCCACGAGCACGACGTCGAAGCCTCGCGCCGCAAGAGCACGCGCTCAGAGCCTCTCCTATTCCCGACGATGCACCGGTGACGAGAGCCGACTCAGGCATGGAGGCAGGCTACCCCTGAGCCGAGAGCGACGTCCGGGAGGATGTCCGGTCCGCCGTCAGACAGAATCAGCTCGTGAATTCGGCCACCGAATCCCCGATACTTGCGTTGCTTCGGCGGGACCTCGAATGCTTCGCGGAGGAAATGAAGCCCCTCGAGGGAGGCTGGTTGGTGCGTTCACTCGCCTTCGAGAAGGTTTACGAGCTCAACCAGGTGCGGTTGAAAGCCCCGATCGAGTTCGAGAAGTGCCTCGCTCTCACCGAAGAGTGCATGTCCGAATTCGCGTTCCGTCACCTGGTGATCGAGGACGGCAGCGCTGCGGCCCATCTGGAAGGGCGATTCCTCGCCGCGGGGTGGAACGTCGAACGCGACGTCATCATGGCATTGGACCGCCCACCGGATCGCGAGGTGGACACCAGTGCCGTGGTCGAACTCGAAGAAGACCAGATGGTAAAGCTGATGAAGCTTTGGGCTCTGGAAGAGCACGTTGGCATTGCACCGGAGACAGTCGGCCAGCTGATGGAGTACAACCGTCTGGTGGGAAGAGCATGGAACGAAAGGTGCTTCGGCATCGTCGGAGACGACGGCGCACCGGTCGCGATAACCAAGCTGCGCATGAACGACACCGTCGCTTGGGTCGAAGATGTGTACACGGTGCCCGAGGCGCGGGGCGTGGCTACGCCCGAATGCTCGTGACCCATGCCACAGCGACTGCACGATCGGATAGAAAGGACCTGACCTTCATTCTCGCCGACGACGACGACTGGCCCAAGAACCTCTATTCGCGGATCGGATTCGATCGCGTCGGCGAGATGCGGGTGTTTCGCTTGACTCCGTCTGCCTAGCTGCCCGTCTGCCTAGCTGCCCGTCCGCCTAGCTGCCCGTCCGCCTAGCTGCCCGTCCGCCTAGCTGCCCGTCTGCCTAGCTGCCCGTCTGCCTAGCTACCTCGCCTCGATCGGTTCAGAGGCCGATCAGGTCCGCCACCTTCGCCCGGTGCTGCGACGCCGTTCCGAGAAGCGCAGCCGCGGTCCTCACTCGCTTCACGTACAGGTGCATGTCGTGCTCCCACGTGTAGCCGATACCCCCGAGGCACTGGATGCCCTCGACACCGATCAGTCGCTCGCAGTCCCCCGCGGCCGACTTCGCCATCGACGCCGCGAGGGTCCGGCGTCCATCCTCCTCTGCGATGGCAGCCGCGGCGAAGCGCACCGTCGCACGGGTGGCCTCGAGTGCCACGTACATGTTGGCGAGCTTGTGCTTCATGGCTTGGAAAGAGCCGATCTTCACGCCGAACTGCTCACGCGTCTTGGCGTACGCGAGGAGGATGTCGACGATCCCCTGGCAAGTGCCGACCATCTCGGCAGCGAGTGCGGTCGTCGCCTCTTCGAGGATCCTCTGCAGGACGTCCGCGCACGATCCAGGCTCTCCCAGTGCGTCACCGGCTCCGACGGCCACAGACGACAGGTTCACCGCAGCGAGCTCGCGGGTCGAGTCGAGCGACGCCATCGGCCGGATCTCGAGGCCTTCAGCGTCGGCCGGCACGACGAAGAGTCCGAGGCCGTCGGCTCCGGTCGAACCTTCGAGGCGGGCCACGACGACGAGGTTGCTCGCCCTCGACGCCTCGAGCACGAAGGCCTTCCTCCCGTCGATGACGATACCCGCCGTCGCGGGGCACGAAGACCGTACGCACCCCTTGCAGGTCGAAGCTCCCCGCCGCCTCTGCGAATGCGAGGGTCCCGGCGGCACCGCTCCCGGCTATCGGGTCGAGAAACCGGCTCTGCTGTTCTGCCGATCCCGCTTCGCGGACAGCGGTCACGAACTGGGACGCCGTCGCGAGGAAACGGTCCCGGCGCGAGGGCGCGGCCGAGCTGCTCGGAGACGACCGCAAGCTCCACGGCACCGAGGCCGAGGCCGCCTTCCGCTTCGGGAACCGTCAGAGAAGGCCAGTCGAGCGCCACCATCCGGGTCCAGAGGTCGTCGACCGCCTTCGCGGCGTCCTGCTGCTCTTCGACCACGCGCCTCGCCAGGTCGACTGACTGCTCGCGGTCCAGCACGTCTCGAACCGAGGTCTCGAGCTCGCGCTGCTCGTCGGAAAGGTCCAGATCCATCGTCGTCGTGCGCCCGTCAGCTTCCAGCGCTGTCCGTCGAGGAGCCTTGAAGCACCACGAGCGAGTCGACGGCGACCGCACCAGCACCTTGCTCGCGGACGACGACGGGATTCAGGTCGAGCTCGGCGAGCCTGTCACCACAGGCGGTGGCGAGCGACGCGACCGATAGGGCCACGTCGACGAGAGCCTTCGTGTCACCCTTCGGACGACCCCGCGCGCCGGCGAGAAGCGCGGCGCCGCGCAGGGACGCGACCATCTCTTCGACGTCGCGCCTGTCGACCGGAAGCGGCCTCACCGCGACATCGCGGAGCACCTCGGCGAAGACACCGCCGGTTCCGACGAGCAGCACCGGGCCGAACACCGGGTCGGTGGACAGCCCGACGATCATCTCGGTGCCGCCTTCAGCTGTTGCTGGACCTGGATTCCCTCGATCCGTGGGCGCGGGCTTCATGGCCTCCGCCCGGTCGGTCAGCTCGCGGTAAGTGGAGCGGACCTCGGCGGCCGAGCCGACATCGAGACGAACGAGCCCGGCATCGGACTTGTGCGCGATGTCGGGAGAGGCGACCTTCATCACGACCGGGTAGCCGAACGAGTCGGCCGCGCGGACCGCCGCGGCAGCCGAGGTTGCGACCGTGTCGCCGGCGAGGGGAACGCCGAACGAATCGAGCAACCGGCGCGCGAGGTCGGTCCCGACGCCGACCGTCGCGGCCGCTCTGGCCGCCAGCGCGGTCGCCGATCGCTCGGACGACAAGCCCGGCAGCTCGAGATCGCGCGCCGGCGTTGAGCGTGCTCGCACGCGGGCGGAAGTGCTTCGCAGCGCGCTCGTACCCGGCGAACGAATGCAGAGCCGAGAAGCAGTTGCGGAACGACCTGAAGAGCGGCACTCCGGCGTCCACGAGCGTGCGGAACCCGGCCTCGTCGGTCTTGAAGGAGTTCCAGGTCACGACGACGGGCTTCGGGAGCTCGTCGATGAACGCGACGATGTCCTCGGCGAACCGGTCCGTCAGCCGTCCGAGCGCGCCAGTGAGGCCGACCACCACGACGTCGATGTTCTCGTCGGCACAGATGAGGTCGAACACGCGCCGACGGTCCTCGATCGGATTGGTGACGAGGAATTGCGCCCCGTTGTCGACCGGGTTGGCGACAGTCAGGTAGTCGGGGATCATCGACCTGAGTGCCTGCTGCGTCGAGGGCCCGAGCACGGGAACCGGCACGCCGTGAGATTCGGCGACCTCGGCCATGAGAGCTCCCGAACCGCCCGAGATCGAATAGAGACATGCGTTCGGACCGGTCCCGGCGGGAAGCTTGGCAAACAGCGCGGCCGTTTCGAGGAGCTCGTCGAGATCCCGCACCCTCACCACGCCGTACTGCTGGAACAGCCCGTTCACGACGGCGTCGGAGCCGGCGAGGTGCCCGGTGTGCGAAGAGGCCATCCGGGTGCCCGCCTCGGTCGATCCCACCTTCAGGGCGACGACGGGTTTTCGCGCGGAGTTGGAGGCCTCGAGGGCCCGCCTCAGCTTCGGCGGGTCCTTGAAGCCCTCGAAGTAACCGGCGATCACCGCCGTGTCGTCGTCGTGTGCGAAGTACTCGATGAAGTCCGCCGCCTCGAGGTCGAGCTCGTTGCCGGTCGGAACCCAGCGGCTGAACGAGACTCCGAACTCGGTTCCCTGGACGATGGGCCGGCCCTGGTGGCCGCTCTGGGTGACGAGACCGATCCTGCCGCCGCGTCTCGTTGGAGGCTCCGGCAGCTCCTCGAACGCGTTGGTGTTGGTGTTCGGCCCGAAGACCCGCATCGAGTACTTGCGCGCCATCTCGCCAACCGCGCTCCATGCGTGCGCCTTCGGGCCCTACCTCGGAGAACCCGGCAGTGAAGATGAGGACGTAGTTGACGCCGTGCTCGCCGCACTCCTCCACGGTCTTGAGCACGTACCGGGTGCCGACGTTCACGACGGCCAAGCGGGACCTTCGCCGGGATGTCGGTCACGTGCTCGTAGATCGGGATGTCCCCGACCGAACCGCCCTTGGCGTTCACGAGGTACCAACGGTCGCCCCAGCGCTCGCCGTAGTGGGCGCGGAGCTTCTCGGGCTTCGAGTTCCGGTTGACCGAGCCCACGAGGGCGACCGCTGTCGGGTGGAAGAACTCCTCCAGGTCGGTTCGCTGCTGGGCCACTCGCCCCCTACCTCTCCACTTTCCTGCTCTGCCCAGTGACGCTCTGCCCAGTGACGCTCTGCCCAGTGACGCTCAGCCCAGTGACGCTCAGCCGAACAGCGACGAGAGGTCGATGGTCCCCGTCGTCATCCCGCCGTTGAAGCCTCCGTCTGCGTAGACGTTGGCGCCCGTCACGTAACTGGCGGCGTCACTGTTCAAGAAGGTGAGAACGTGAGCCTGCTCCTCGGGAGTCGAGTTCCGGCCCCAGAGAGGCTTCGGGAACTTGTCCATGAAGTCCTTGCCCATCGCCTGTACGAACGAAGGCATCATCGGGGTGTCGGTGGGACCGGGGCTCGTGCAGTTGACCCGGATGCCCTTCGGTGCGTACTCGATCGCTGCACGCATCGTCCAGATGATGATGACCTGCTTGGAGAGCAGGTATCCCTCGCCGACGAGCTCCGGGGTGGCCTCGCACCAGGCCTTGGCCTCTTCGTACCCGGGGGTCTCGAAAAGAGGCGAGACCGCCTCGATCATGTGCTCCCAGCCCATGCCGCCGGCAGAAGAGATCGTGGCCACTGCACTGCCCGAAGGCATCATCTCGGCGGCCTTCGACGTCAGGTGCCTGGCGGCCACGAAGTTGACGAGCATGGTGTCGAGCCCCGAGAACGGCGGCCCGGGGAGTCCGGCGCAGTTGAACAGGGCGTCCAGACCCGAGCCGCCGAGATCGGCGACCGCTTCGTCGATCGCATCCGGTGAACGGAGGTCGACCTGACCTGTAGCTGGCGACATCGGACGTCGGCTCCTTCATGTCGAACACGTGCACCTCGGCACCGAGCTCGAGCAGGTCGCGGACCGTCGCTGCGCCCATCCCGCGCCGCCGCCGCCGCTGACGAGGACGCGCTTGTTCTCGTAGCTCCAGATGCTCGCCACAGCCATCCCTTTCCGATCGGATCCCTGTTCGGTACCCGTTCGTTGCGTGTTCGTTGCCTGTTCGAGTCCTATCGCATCCGGTCACCGGAGGTCACGCCGGCACACACCACTGACCAATCTTCGTCCGGTGGCAGTCAGGGCCGTCTCAGCCCTGATCGCCTCTAGCCAAGGCGGTAGAGCTCGAGGGCGTTGTCACAGACCATGCGGCGTCGCTCGGCTTCGGGCACCCCACCCATCGAATCCTCGATGACCCGCCTGCTGTACGGCCAGTCGTGACGGTGGTGCGGGTAGTCGGTCGACCACATCATGTTGTCGACGCCGATCCAGTGCCTAGTGGCCACGGCGAACGGCTCGCGGATGAAGGTCGCCTTCCAGTTTCGCCGGAAGTACTCGCTCGGCAGTCGCTTGAGCGGCGACTTCGTCCAGGTCCTGTTCCGCCAGTAGTGGTCGTCCATGTGCTCCAAGAAGTGCGGGATCCAGCCCACTCCGCACTCGACAGCCACCATCTGCAGACCCGGGAAGCGGTCGTAGATGCCCGAGTAGATGAACTTCGACATGAACTGCGAAGCGTCACCCACGGGTCCGCCCATCTCGGCGAGCCCGATCTGCTCGGCCGAACGAGGCCGCAGCCTTCTGGAACGAGCCCTCCGACTTGCGCTTTCCCGCCTGGCGCAGGCCGCTGTGGATGTGGATGGGCATCTGCTCTTCTTCGGCGGCCTCCCAGAACGGGTCGTCCTCCTCGGACAGTTCCGACCCGCCTGAGGGATAGGCGGAGATGATCACGCCCCGGTAGCCGGCCGCTTTCGCATCACGCAACCACTTGACGGCGGTGGACGTGTCGACGCCTGGCATCTGGGCAAGCCCGATCAGCCGATCCGGGTCCGCGGACATGAACTCGTCGTGCATCCAGGTGTTGTAGGCCTCGAGGCCGGCTAGGTGGTAGTCGTCGTCCTCCTGTGCCATGAAGGCACCCATCGTCCTCTGCGAAGGGAAGAGAACTTCGGCGTCGACCCCGTCGATGTCCTGCTCCTCGACCCGGGCCTTTCCCTCGTAGGCGCCTTTGCGCATCGATTCGTAGGTGGACCCGTACCACTCGAGCTCCTCGTAGCGCTTGCCCCATCTACCGGCGTTGGTCACGAGACCGAGAGGCATCGGTGGCGTTCCGGGCACGAGCTCCCAGGCGTCGCCGCCTTTCTCGTCCTTCACGAGCTTCGGTGCGCGATCCGCGAATTTCTTCGGAAGGTACTTCGACCACATGTCGGGCGGCTCGATCACGTGCCCATCGGCGGAGATCAGCCGGTATTCGCGCCCCATCCTTCCTCCCTGCGACTTTCCTGCGACCTTGGCCGTCGGGGCGAACCAAGTTGCCAGGTTGCCGTTGCCCGGCAGGAGACGTTTCGCGGCCTTTGACCAGCCCGAAGTTCCCTGACTCTCGTGTCAGCTTACTTCGTGCCCATCCTGGTCGCCTTTGGGTCGCCTTTGGGTCGCCTTTGGGCCGACGCCGCCTCCGAGGTCGACATGCCGTTTCTATTTTGGCGTTTTGTATACACATTGTTATATACACGCCCGTTCCATAAACGCCGATTTTGAATCCGCCGAGAGACTCTGACTCCGCAAGGCGGCAGCGCGGCTCAGGACGCTCAAAACCCCTTGAACTCCGGCTTCCGGCGCTCGGCGAAAGAACGCATCCCTTCGCCGGCATCCGCAGTCCCGATCGTGATCTCCTGGGCCCACGCTTCTTCGTCGAAAGCGGTCCGACGGTCCGATTCGAGAGACCGGTTGATCATCCATTTCGCCAGCCCCAATGCCTTGGTCGGCCCGGACGCCAGCCGTGCCGCCCACTCGCCTGCGGCCGACTCGAGATCGGCGCGAGGCACAACGCGGTTGACGAGACCCATCGCGCACGCGTCGGCGGCCGGCAGGTCGTCGCCGAAGAAGATCAGCTCCTTTGCCTTCTGCGGGCCGATGAGGCGGGCGAGGAGGTAGGCGCCACCACCGTCGGGCGCGATCCCCCTGCGGACGAAGACCTCTATGAACTTGGCGGAGTCCGCGGCGATCACCAGATCACATGCAAAGGCGAGATGAGCACCGATCCCCGCTGCCGTGCCGTTCACAGCGGCGATCACCGGCTTCTCGCAGTCGAGCACCGCGGAGATCAGGCGCTGCGCACCCAGCCTGATCATCCGCGAGGCGTCCCCGACGATCCGATCGGGAGCGCCCTCGGGCCGGGGCGGCGCAGGAGCACGGGCCGATCCACGGAGATCCGCGCCGGTGCAGAAGCCCTCGCCTGTCGCCGTGAGCACCACGGCTCTCGTCGCATGGTCCCGCGACGCCTGCTCGAGCAGGTCGATGACCCGGTCACGTTGGTCCGACGTGATGGCATTGCGCACCTCGGGCCGGTTGAGGGTTATCCAGGACACCCCGCCCTCGATCCTGTGCTGAACCTGCTCTTCGAGCGGCGGTGCGGCAGCAGCGTCGTCGGGCACTTTTCGCCTCCTCAGGACCGAGCCGCCCGGGCGGCGGCGCGAAAGAGTGCTACCTGCTCCGAGTTGGTCACGTCAACGTCGCCGCTGGTGCCGCGTCAGCTTCGTTGCCTCTGGCACCGCGTCAGCTTCGCCGCCGCGATGAACGAGAGCGTCGTTGCCGGCGCAAGCGTCTCCCACGTAGTGTCCGCCCGTGACCGCAGCGGATCCTGGGACCGAATCGCTCCTCGAAGGCCTCCGGGTGGTCGACCTGGCGGGAGAGCCCGCCGCGATGACGGGCCGCATCCTCGCTGACCTGGGGGCCACTGTGATCAAGGTCGAGACGGCGGGCGGCGATCCCCTGCGAACGGTCCTCCCGCTCGCACCCGACGGAACGTCGTTGCGGTTCTCTGTCTGGAACACGGGCGAGACCGCGATCGAAGTGGACGGGCCCGACGATCCGCGCCTGGGCGAGCTTCTCGCGCGGGCCGACGCCGTGATCGACACCCCGGGGTGGCCGGGTGCGCTCGAGGTCGACCCGGCCAGAGCGCCCGGTGCGGTCTGGGTCTCGGTTACCCCGTTCGGGCTCGACGGCCCGCGATCGACCTGGACGGCGTCGGACCTCGGGGTGATGGCGTCGACAGGCAACATGTACTGCACCGGGGACCCCGACAGGCCCCCGGTTCGATGTACCGAGCCCACGGCCTGGGCCCATGTCGGACCCGAGACCGCGATGGCGCTCTTGACTGCGATCGCTTCGGGAAGGCCTCAGCGCGTCGACGTCTCCGCCCAAGAGGTCGTCATGATCGCATCAATGGGTCACCCCGCCCGCTTCCCCCGTACCGGGAACCGGGGCAGACGCTCGGGCGCCAACGTCGGGAACACGCGTGAGATCTGGCCCTGCGCCGACGGTTACGTCTCGTTCGGGCTCCGCGGCGGCCGTGCTCGCGTCGCGAACCTCCAGACGATCACCCGGCTCGTCGACGAGGACGGTCTCGCCACGCCCGCGCTCACCGACCGCGACTGGACGACCTACGACCACACGAAGATGACGCCCGAGCAGCTCGAGGAGATATCTGCACCGATCGCGGCGTACTTCCTGCGCCACAACATGGCGGAGCTCTACGAGATCGCGTGCGAGACCAACCTCATGCTCGCGCCCGCCAACTCGCCGCGCGAGCTCGTCGAGAGCAAGCAGCTCGCAGAGCGCGACTTCTTCTGCACGATCCGGGGGCTGGGCGGCGGCACGGGCAAGATCCCCCGCTCGTTCGTACACGTCACGAGCCCCGGCGACGCGGTCAGCCGGCCGGGACCGGCCGACGGTGACGAGAGCGCAATCAGTGCAGCAGGGGCGACAGGTCCGGGCAGGGCACGGGTGGCACCGGGCGAGGTAGGGAAGCGGGACCCTTCATGGTCGGGCACCACGATCATCGAATTCGGGACTGGAGCCGCGGGCCCGATCGCAGTGCGCTACTTCGCGGAGCACGGGGCGAAGGTGATACGGATCGAGTCGCGGACACGACCCGATTTCTTGCGGACCTACGGGTCGAACGGGCCGTACGGGCTCGAGGGCTCCGACATGTTCGACTCTCTGAACGTCGGCAAGCTCGGGGTCACCCTCAACCTGAAGCACCCCGAAGGCAAGGACATCGCGCGCCGGCTCATCGATCTGGCGGACGCCGTCGCGGAGAACTTCGCACCGAGAGCGATGCGCGGCTTCGGCCTCGACTACGCATCGCTCGCCGCCGACAAACCGAGCCTCGTGATGGTGAGCTCCTGCCTGCAGGGACAGACCGGCCCGCACCGCGACTACCCGGGGTTCGGGGGCCAGGGCTCTGCGCTCGGCGGCTACAACATCTTGACGGGCTGGCCCGACCGCGAGCCGATCGGGCCGTTCGGCACCATCACGGACTCGCTCGCTCCCCGCTTCGTCGCGACCGCTCTCGCCGCGGGGCTGCTCTACAACCGCCGCACCGGCAAGGGCGTCTACCTCGACGTGAGCCAGGCCGAGGCCGCGGTCTACAGCCTGTCGCCGTGGATCGCCGACTACACGGTGAACGGGCGCATCGGGACCCGCCAGGGCAACCGCTCGCAACGCTTCAGCCCGCACGGAGTGTTCCCGTGCAAAGGGGACGACCGCTTCGTCGCGATCGCATGTCTCGACGACGAAGACTGGGTGAAACTGGCCGGTGTGCTCGGGATCGACGCGCGCGAGACCAGCCGGCTCGGCTCACTCGAATCGCGCGAACAGGAGCGCGAAGCGATCGAACAGACCATCGTGCGATAGACCTCGCAACGCGACGCGAGCGACGTCGCAGAGACGCTCCAGGCATTGGGCGTGGAGGCGGTGCCCGTCGCCGACCTGGCCGACGCGTTCGAGGATCCGCAGCTCCGTCACCGCGGGCACTTCGTCGCGCTCGAGCATCCGCTCATGGGCGAGTGCTTCTACGAGCGCAACGGATTCAGGCTCTCCCAGGCGGATGCGGGCTACGACCGGACGAGCCCCTTGTTGGGGGAGCACAACGAGATGGTGCTCGGCGAGCTTCTCGGGATGTCGAGCGCGGAGATGGAACGGCTACGCGAAGAGGGCGTTCTCGAGTAGGCCTGCCATCCCACCGATGTTCCGGAGCAGGTCGTTCAGGTGGGTACAGGAAGCCACACCGAAAAGAGCGACAGGTACGACTGCCGGCAGGTCCGCGAGCAGCGTTCCGCTGAGCGCATGGACCTCCGACGCGGCCGCAGGGCACTCCGTGAAAGGCAGGACCTTCGGGTCCGCCTCCACCGAGACGAGCGCCATCCCGCCGTCCGCCCTCTCGAGACGCCCGGTGAGCGCATACTCGTGTAGCACCAGCTCCGAACCGTCGGGCTCGCCGACCGTGTCGCGGAACATCGCCCACAGGGACGCGCCGCCATCCTCGTCGTCGAACGCGACGTCGACCAGCCGGCGCCGGCGCATGCAGTTCGCACCGAGCGGCGGGATCGCATGCCACGAACGCGGGTGGCCGCCAGTCAGGTCGGGAGCCTCGGGGCAGTCCTGGAACGGCACGCCCTTTCCCGCCGCGATGCTCTCCACCGCCACTCCGCCGGCGCGCCATCCGGAGCACATGTCGGTCATCCGCCCGAGCACGCCCGGAGGCGTGAGGTCGCCTGGATTGACGGCGAGGCGGCGCGCCAGACGGAGCGACGCGTAGCCCGAGATGAGTGCTGCCGCTGGCAGGTCTTCCATGAGCTGGCGCACGATGGTGGCGCCCGAACCGGGCGCGATCTCGGCGAGCTTCCGGCGGAAGCCGCCGCCTGCGCGCTCGCCCACCATCGCGTCGGCCCACGACGTCACCGGGTCGGTCTCGAGATGGTCGAGGACTCGTTTGCGGTCGAATCGGGCGCTCACGCTTCCCGTGGCGAGAGTCTCGAATCCCCCATTGGCCCGCGAACGCCCGCGCACGTCGCGCGCCGCCCCGTCTATCTGGAGCTCTCCGCCGCCGAACCATTCGTTGGCCGGTCCGACGTCGACATGCATGGTGCGCCGGAGCGTGGACACAGTGAGCGCAGGAACCGCCCGGAGAGGGTCGCGTACCCCAAAGATCCCCTGATCGTCAGCCGGTTCTCCGGTGATCGGACTGCCCGCGTCGTGTGCCACAGGCTCGACGCTACCGGTGCGACGGCCGGTCAACCTCCCTGCAGGTACGTAAAGAGCATCATCTGCGTGGCATAGGCGACGAGGTTGCCCTCCTCGTCCCAGATCGTCGACTCCCCAGACGCCCACCCGTCGTCGGCCCAGCGAGCCTTGTCGTGAGCGAGGAGCCAAGTGGTGCGGGCGGGCTCGAACTGGTGGAACGTAAGGTCGGCGCTCGGGGAGAACCAGGGCTCACCCTGACGACCGATCCGCTCGCCAACCGAGCCCGGCATCCGGTCCGCGAGAGTCAGCACCCCGAGAGGGTCGAGAGCTCCGTCGTCGTCGCGTGGAGGGTCGTCGAAGCGAACCCAGCTCGCCACCTCCGAGCTGACCGGTTCGTAGTCCTCCCAGGGCGCGTGCCCGAGAGCCGAACGGGCCTCGATGCGATTCCAGAACGGCCGGGGCGGAAACGGCTCCACCCCCGCCGGCGGCGGGTCGCGGTACGAGCGGCATTCGGAAGGCGGCGGGACCACGGGGGGCGTCAGGTCGACGAACGACGGTCCGCGCCGTGACGACCCGAACACGGCGACGGTGGTCGTACCGGATGCCTCGCCGGCGTTGCGGACCGTCGCGAGCACCTGCGTGGCGGAGCGTCCGCGGCGGAGCACCGAGACGTCCACCTCGAGCTCGCCGGCGGCCACCTGCCCGGCGAACACCGCAGTGCAGGTCCGCAGCTTCTGGGCCGGGTCTTCCACCTCCGCGCCTGACGCTCGCAGCGCGAACGAAGCCACGACTCCGCCCTGCGGCAGGGGCGCCAGGTCCCAGCTGTGGTCGAGGGTGGCTCTGTAACGACCGGGTCCCGACTTCTCGACGACGATGTCCTCGGCGAAGATCCCGCTCACCGTGCGAGAGGTTGTTCGCTCGCAGGCCGGGAGGTCAAACTCCACGATCGGGTACCGTCATGCGTCACTGCAACGGCCGGGACGGCCGACGAGAGATCGCGGCCGGGACGGCCGGCCGAGAGCCCGGCCGCGGCAGCCGCAGAGATCGAACGCAAGAGCAAGGGGGAATCGGGATGGGCCGGAAGGTAGCGATCGTCGGGGCAGCCCTGTCGGACTGCGGCCGCGTCGACGACAAGACGGCCTACCAGCTCCACCACCAGGCGACCACGAGGGCTCTCGCCGACGCGGGCATCTCGCGTGACGAGGTCGACGGCTTCATGTCCCACGGGACCGGGAACCTGCCGCCCATCGAGCTCGCCGAGTACCTGGGGCTCGCATCCCACGTCGAGTACATCGACTCGACCGGGGTCGGGCGGGTCGTGCTGGGAGATCTTCCTCGAGCACGCCGTCGCCGCCATCTCGCAGGGGCAGGTCGAGACCGTCGTCCTCTCCTACGGCTCGACCTCGCGAGCGGACCTGAAGCGCCGGACGAGAAGCGCCAACCTCTACTTCGGAAACCGCGGTCCCGCTCAATTCGACGCTCCGTTCGGCCACACCCTGATCGCGAAGCACGCGATGTCGGCGCGCCGGCACATGTACGAGTTCGGCACGACGATCGAACAGCTCGCCGAGATCGCCGTCTCCGCCAGGTACAACGCCGGGCTCAACCCACTCGCCTACTACAGGGACCCGATCACCATCGAAGACGTCCAGTCGCTCGAGCATGATCGCCGACCCGTTCACCAAGCTCCACTGCTGCATCCGGTCCGACGGCGGCGGAGCGATAGTCCTCACGAGCGAGGAGCGCGCGCGCGACTGCGCCAGCACGCCGGTGTGGGTGCTCGGAGCGGGAGAGGCCATCTCGCACACCACGATGAGCGAATGGCCGGACTTCACCGAGTCGCCGTGCGTCAGGTCGGGCAAGAAGGCCTTCGGCCAGGCGGGCGTCAGCCCAGAGGACATCGACGTCGTCGAGGTCTACGACTCGTTCACCTTGACCGTGCTCCTCACGTTGGAAGGGCTCGGCTTCTGCAAGAAGGGCGAGGGCGGGCCCTTCGTCGAGGGTGGGACGCTTCGTGTCGGCGGCGCCCTCCCCACCAACACCGACGGCGGCGGGCTCAGCTCGTGCCAGCCGGGGATGAGGGGCATCTTCCTGCTCGTCGAGGCCACCAAACAGCTGCGCGGCGAATGCGGTGACCGCCAGGTCGACGACGCCCGCCTCGCCTGCGTCAACGCGACGGGCGGTTGGATCTCGTCGACCGGGACTGTGATCCTCGGCGCGTTACGCAGCGCGGCCGCGCCTTCGGCGCCTGACCCGGTCGAGCCGGCGGCCGGCCGCCGGGAAGGCGAGAGCCTTGGTCTCGAGGTACTCCTCGAATCCCTGACGTCCGTTCTCTCGACCCACGCCGCTCTGCCTGTAACCGCCGAACGGCACGTCGGGAGCGTTCCAGAATCCCCCGTTCACCATCACGGTGCCCGCGCGCAGGCGCCGGGCCACCGAGTCGGCGTGGTCGAGTGAGCCCCCGGTGACAACGGCCGACAGGCCGTACATGGTCCCGTTGGCGATCCTCACCGCCTCGTCGTCGCCTTCGTAAGGGATGACACACAGCACCGGGCCGAAGATCTCCTCCTGCGCGATGGTGCTCGCCGGATCGACGTCCGCGAAGAGCGTGGGCTCGACGAAGAACCCCTTGGGGAGATGGGCCGGCCTGCCACCGCCCCGAACGAGCCTCGCTCCTTCGGAGCGCCCGCTCGCGATGTAGCCGAGCACCCGTTCGCGCTGGCGGCCGTTTATGAGCGGGCCCTGCAGGTTGGCCGGGTCCCAGGGGTCGCCGTAGGTGACGCTCCCCATCATCTGATCCGTCATCGCGAGCCATTCGTCGTAGCGGGAACGCGGCAGCAACAGGCGAGTCGCTATCGCACATCCCTGCCCGGAGTGCGTGCAGACCCCCACCGCGCTTATCCCGATCGCACCGCCCGGGTCCTCCACGTCGTCGAGGACGATGTTGGCGGACTTGCCGCCGAGCTCGAGGAACACCTTCTTCACCGTTCCCGATGCGCTCGCCATTATCCGCCGGCCCGTGACCGTCGAACCCGTGAAGGTGATCATGTCGACCCTCGGGTCTGCGGTCAGCACCTCACCGACCAGGTGGTCCGACGAACAGCACGATGTTCACGACGCCGGCCGGTATGTCGGTCTCCTCGGCGATGATCCGGCCGAGCACCGTCGCCGACCACGGGGTGTCGGGTGCGGGCTTCAACACCACCGTGTTCCCCGCTGCGAGCGCGGGCCCGAGCTTGGCGAGGTTCAAGTTGAGCGGGAAGTTCCAAGGCGTGATCGCTCCCACGACCCCCACCGCCTCGCGCACGACGACGCGGCGCTGGGCCTGCCCGAACACGTCGCGGTCCGGGAGCGTCTCTTCGTACTCGTAGCGCTCCGGCTTGTCGATCCAGTAGGCGAGGTCCTCTATGGGCAGGTCGACCTGGTTCATGTAGGTGAGCGAGATCGGCGAGCCGACCTCGGCGACGGTGACCTGCCGCAGCTCCTCTACGTGCTTGGCGAGGCCGGCATGCAGCTGCGCCAGGCACTTCGACCGGAACGCCCTGTTCGTCGACCAGTCGGTGTCGTCGAACGCCTTGCGAGCTGCCTCGATGGCGAGCTCCATGTCCTCGCCCGTCGCGTCCGCCGTCACGCCGAGGACCTCCTCGGTGGAGGGGTCGATGTTCTCGAACGTGCCTCCAGATCGCGAATCGGTCAGCTTGCCGCCGACCAGGAGCCGGGGCTCCCCGCCGACCTGCGGGTGACTCACTGGTGGAACGCTCAACGGCGGCTGGGAGTCGGTCCCGTCGGTGCCGTCACTCACTTGACCTCCCGGGCATATCGTCATATGGCGCGCCGGAGCCGGCTGCCTCGGCCGGCCATCCTAAGTGCGTGTCCGGCCCCTCTGCCTGACACGGGTGTCAGGTATAAGATCGCCGCTGATCGTGGGCCATTTGGTCGAAGGAGGAGACGATGCGAGCTGAGGACATGATCCTCGTGAGCGTCGACGACCATGTCGTCGAGCCCCCCGACCTGTTCGAGGGGCGGGTGCCCGCAAAGTGGGCTGACCAGGCCCCGAAGGTCGTCCATAGAGACGACGGGACCGACTACTGGGTCTACGAGGGCAACCAGATCCCCAACATCGGCCTGAACGCGGTCGCCGGCCGCCCGCCCGAGGAGTACGGGATCGAGCCGACCTCGTACTCAGAGATGCGCACGGGTTGCTACGACATCCACGAGCGCGTGCGGGACATGAACGTGAACGGCGTGCTCGGTTCGATGTGCTTTCCTTCCTTCCCGCAGTTCTGCGGTCAGCTGTGGGCGAGGACCGAGGACAAAGAGCTCGGCCTCGCCATGCTGCAGGCGTACAACGACTGGCACATCGAGACGTGGTGCGGCACCTATCCGGGACGCTTCATCCCGCTGTGCCTACCCCCGCTCTGGGATCCCGAGCTGATGGCGGCCGAGGTCCGGCGCGTCGCCGCAAAGGGCTGCCACGCCATCACCTTCTCGGAGAACCCGTCGAAGCTCGGGTACGCGAGCTTCCACGACAAGCACTGGTATCCCTTCTTCAAGGCGTGCGAGGACGAGGGAACGGTCATCTGCCTGCACATCGGGTCGTCGTCCCAGCTCATGATCACCGCTCCCGACGCCCCGATAGACGTCCTCATAACCCTGTCACCCATGAACATCGTCCAGGCGGCCGCCGACCTCATCTGGTCCCCGGTGCTCCGGGACTTCCCGACGCTCAGGTTCGCCCTCTCCGAGGGCGGCATCGGGTGGGTGCCCTACTTCTTGGAGCGCGTCGACTACGTCTACCAGCACCACAAGGCTTGGACCGGCCAGGACTTCGGCGACAAGTTGCCGAGCCAGGTCTTCTTGGAGCGCACGGTGCTCTGCTTCATAGACGACGCCTTCGGGGTCGAGAGCCGGCATCACATGAACATCGACAACATCACCTGGGAGTGCGACTACCCGCACTCGGACTCGACGTGGCCCACGGCGCCCGAGCTCGCGATGAAGTACCTCCACGACGTGCCCGATGCGGAGATCAACAAGATCACCCACGAGAACGCCATGCGCATATTCAGCTACGACCCGTTCGCTCACCGCCCGCGCGAGAAGTGCACGGTGGACGCGCTGCGCCTCGAGGCAGCGGACGTGGACACAAGCCTCCGCTCCGGAGGAAAACGTCGCACGTCGGCGACCAAGTCGACAGACCTGGGCACGATCGCAGGCGTCAGGAACTGACAGTGCCGGTCGACGGTCCCGGCGACGCTGGACCGCCACCGGTCCCGGTACCGACACCGACTGCGGCTCACAAGAAGCGGCCGGCGTGCATGGAGTGCCTGTCGGCCGTTCGCGTGGCGACGTGCCGACGATACGAGTCGGGCATGCCGTGAACGCCGGCGCAGTGGGCATCGGCCATGACCTCCAGGAGGAAGGCAAGTGACGGATCTTGACTCGAAAGGTGCCGGTCGTCGTCGGGGGCGGGCAGTTCACGAACAGGATCGAGGACCCGGGGTCCGCTCCCGACCCGTTCGAGCTGATGACCGAGGCTGCAGGCAGGGCGGCTGCGAGCGCCGGCTCGAAGGACTGGCTCGGCCGCCTGACTCACTGCTGGATGGTCCACTCGATCTCCCTGCGCCACGCCGATCCGGCAGCCGAGGTCGCCGCACGCATCGGAGCGCCCGGCAGGCGCCGAACGTCGCTGCTCGGGGATGGGGGGCAACATCCCGCAATGGCTCGTCAACCGCGCCGCCGACCTCGTCCGCTCGGGATCGCGACCCGTCGTGCTCGTGGTCGGAGCAGAGGCGCTCGCGACGCGCAGGCGCGCCAAGAAGGCGGGGATCCGCTTGGACTGGCCGTCATCTGACGGCTGGCCGGACATGTGGCCCCCGCTCGAACCGGACATGGGGGTCTCCCCGCTCGAAGATGCGCACGGCCTGAGGCAGGCCACAACGATGTACGCGCTCATCGAGTCCGCGATCGCCCATGCAGCAGGTGAGGACCGGGTTGCTCACAACCGGGCGATCGGTGAGCTGATGGCGGGCCTGAACGAGGTTGCGGTCGCGAACCCGTACTCGTGGTTCCCCGAGCGGCGCGACGCTCGAGAGCTCGTGACGGTGACTCCGGACAACCGCATGATCGCGACCCCGTATCCCAAATACCTGAACGCGGTGATGGACGTCGACATGTCGGCTGCGGTCATCGTGACCGACGCTGAGACGGCCCGGCAGGAGGGCCTCGCACCCGACGCTGTCGCGTACCTCAGGGGATGGGCCGACGCGAGCGAGGTCTGGTACCTGTCGGAGCGGACCGAGGTCCACAGATCCCCGGCGCTCGAGGGCTGCTTCAGCTCGGCGCTCGGCACGGCCGGCCTCTCTGCGGACGACATCTCTTCGTTCGACCTGTACGCGTGCTTCCCGAGCTCGGTCGAGGTGTCGCGTGACGCGTTCGGGGTCCCGCGAGGCGATCCCCGCCGCCTCACCTTGACCGGCGGCCTGCCGTACCACGGTGGGCCGGGAAGCAATTACGTCACTCATGCGGTGTGCAACGCGCTCGAGCACGTCCGTTCGGGCTCAGGCCCCGCAATCGTGCACGGCAACGGCTACTACCTCACCAAGCACGCGGTGGGTGTGTACAGCGGCGAGGCCCCCGACTCCGCTCCGGAGCCCGGTGACACGCCGGATCTCGGTACGCCGACGCTCCCCGTCGAGCCCGACGCGAGCGGTCAGGCGAGCATCGTCGCGTGGACCGTTCCCTACGGCCGCGACGGAGATGCCGAGCCCGGGATCATCATCGCCGACACACCCCGAGGTACGAGGACGATCGCACGTGCCGACAGCGAGCTGACCGCGTTGCTCTCAGGATCGGACCGCGACCTCGTCGGCGAGACGGTTCAGATCAGGCAGGATCAGGATGGCGGCTCGAGAACCATGACGGCGTTGTAGCCGCCCATCCCGAGCGACGACTTGACGACGGGTGCACGAACGGCCTTCGTGATCCCGTCGAGCAGGCGAGGGTGTCCGGGTGCGACACGTCGAGGCGCAGGTATCAAGCCGGTCTCGAACCCGTGGAGGGTCGCCACGAGCTCTACCGACCCGGCGGCCCCCTGGCAGTGACCGGCGAGGGGCTTGACCGAGAAGATGCCCTCGGCCTGCGGGAAGAGAGTGTCGAGGACCTCTGACTCGCACGTGTCGCACTGCTTCGTGCCGGGCCCGTGCGCGTTCACGTACGCGATCTCAGAAGCGTCCACGCCGGAGTTGTCGAGGGCACCCCGGAAAGCACGGAACACCTGCTTGTGGTCGGGGTTTATCGAGATGGCGTGGTACCCGTCATGCGACATGGACCCGCCTCGGATGGTCGCGTAAGAGCCCGAAGGCTGCTTGGACACGATCATTGCGATCGTCGCCTCGCCTCCGACGAAGCCTCGGCTCCCCTCTTGGAACGGGCGGCACGCATCGAAGGCTGGCGACGTCGACTATGAGCACGCCGAGGTCGCTGAACGCCCGGATGTTCTCAGGAGTCCCGGACAGGTCTGTCGCGAGCACGAGAACATCGGTCGCCAGGCCGGCATCGATCCACATCTTCGCGGTGAGGAGGGATGCGACGCCCGACGCGCACATCGCGGTGACCATCATGTTCGGGCCGTGCATGTCGAACTCCTGCATGATCCCCGACAAGAGAGTCGAGGGCATGAGGTTGAGCCACTCCTTCTTCGAGGTGTGGTAGCCGTGCCTGCGGTGGAACCCGCGCCATGCGCCGACGTCGCCGAGCACCACCCCGTCGATCAGCCCGACGACCTCGCCCGGGCGCCAACCACGGTCGTACGCGTCGCCGAACGCTTCGCGAACAGCGTGACGGGTAGCCCTCGCGTAGCGGCTCTTGCCGTCGGCGGGGTCCCCGCCCTCCTCGATGAGAGCGACCCAGACCTCGTCGGTGTCGAAATGCGTCCCGAAACCCGGAGTCAGTCGCACAGCTGACTCGCCCGACACGAGACCCTGGCGGAGCAGCTTCTGGCCCCACCCGTAGCCCGTGACGGCTCCGACTCCACAAATAGACACCCCGGCTTGCTGCGAGCTGGTGCCCATGGCCCTGGATCTCCTCTGCCTCCGGCAACGCCGGTCTATTCGTCCGAGCGGCCAAGCTCTACGTTGTGCTTCCGTTGATAGTAAAGGCCGGAAGTCGCGAATTCCGACTTTGCACTGAGTCGGTTTCCAACAATAACGGCCCAAATTCTCGCCACGACCGAACTGTCTTCACGCACGGAACCTCACAGATCGTGATCGAGACTGCTCAGGTCACGACTACTTTGCTCCCTGCGTGAGGGAATCACATCCGCGTAATTCGCGTGGTGGTTCTTTGACGCGATGCGTGACAACACCAGCAACTCATTTTGGACACGAACCGCGTGCCACAAGGTAAAGCTGCAGTTGGCAACCTCCGATAAAGAGGCATGGTGCAAGCGAATCCAGGCGTCGCTCCGTTCGACTCCGGGCTGCCATATCCGGATTCCGGAGCGCTGAGCGACCCACATCAGCGCTTCGCACTGTTCGCGGATCTGATGCACGTGGTCACCTGGGAGCTCGAGATACCAGGAGACGGTGCCGTCTGGCACGCCCCTGCCTCCGATCTCTTCGGCGACGACCTGGCCGCCGGATCGTTCCTCGTGCGCAGAGCACGCGACTCGGAGGAGTCCGACCCGTTCGTGTCGGTCGCGCCCGAGGACCTCGGCGACGCCCTCTTGGAGCCACTCATCGCCGGCGCCAACACGGGGATCACCTGGGACAGCTACGAGCTGCTCCAGGAGGTCGAGAGTCCCGACGGCGAGACGCACCGGGTCCTCGTTAGAGCGGTGGCGATCCCCGTTCAGGGGATGCGCCGGTTCTTGGGGATCGTCGCCGACGTGACGCATTCGGGCGAGGTTCCGTGGGTCACCGTGGACGTCACCAGACGTCTCGAGCTGCTCGTCGAGCACTCGCCCGACGCCATCGTGGTCCACCAGGACGGCCGGATCGTCTACGCCAACCCCGCTGCGGCGAAGATCGTCGGCGAGGACCTGATGAGCGACATGGGCAAGCCCATCTCGTCGTACCTCCACCCCGACTACGTGAGGCCGACTCTCGAGCGCCTCACCCAGCTCACCGAGCCCGGCGACGCAATGAAGGGTCACGAGGCGGTGATCATCCGCGCAGACGGCGCACAGATCCCCGTCGAGGTCGCGAGCGTCCGCACGAGCTGGGGTGGAAAGCCTGCGTTCCAGGTGATCATGCGCGACATGTCCGAGCGCAAGCTCGCCGAGGAGGCCGCTCGAGCGCGGCTCGCGCTGGAGCGGCGATACGCCGCGGCGGTCGCCGCACTCGAAGAGGGCGTCGTCGTGATGGACCGCAGCGGTGCGGTGCGCGCCGCCAACGAGTCGGCCGTCCGAATGCTCGGGCGTCGGCTTCACGAGGCACGCGGCGATGCGATATTCACGGGCTCCGACGTCGCCAGGCACGATCCCGCCGGCACGTTCGCTCCCGACGAGCTGCCGATCGCGGCCGCGCTCGAGCGCAGCGAGGTGACCACGAACGTGGTGCTCGGGGTGCGCGACGACGAAGGCAGAGACCAGTGGCTGTCGGTCAGCGCCCGACCGTTGGAGGACCAGGACGACAACGAGGCCGCCGTCGTCTGCTCTGTATCCGACATCACAGAGCGCAAGCAGCTGATGGACAGGCTCGCCTGGGAGGCGCGCCATGACCCTCTCACGGGTCTCGCCAACCGAACGAGCTTCGTGGCCGCCGCACAGCGCGCTCATGACCTGCGTCACCGCACAGGTCAGACTCTTGCTCTCTTCTGCTTCGATCTCGACCGCTTCAAGCTCGTAAACGACTCGCTCGGCCACGCCGTCGGGAACGAGGTCCTTCTCACCGTCGCCGAACGGCTCCGCCAGGCGATGCCGTGCGCACTGGCTCTGTGCAGGTTGCACGGCGACGAGTTCGCTGCACTCGAGCCAGGTGTCGGCGATACCGACACCGCATTGCAGCGTGCAGAGGAGCTCTGCGCCCGCCTCACCCAGCCGATGCGACTGTCGACCGGTCGCACGCTCACGATCACGCCGAGCGTCGGGGTCGTGCTGTTCGAGGACGGGCCGGCCGACGCCGCAAGCCTTCTGCAGGATGCCGACATGGCGATGCTCCAGGCGAAGACGAGGGGCAGGGGCAGGGTCGCCGTGTTCGACGCCGGCCTGCGAGAAGAGGTGGGCCAACGCCTCGAGCTCGAGCACGACCTGCGATCCGCCATCGGAAACGGCGAGCTGCGTCTCGAGTACCAACCGGTCGCGTCCTTGTCGAGCGGCAAGATCCTCGGCATGGAGGCGCTCGTGCGATGGGAGCACCCGGAGAAGGGCCTCCTGCTTCCTCTCAAATTCATCGGTCTGGCGGAGGAGTCCGACCTCATCGTCTCTCTGGGACGCTGGGTGCTCGAGACGGGCTGCACGCAGATGGCGCGGTGGAGGGCCGTGCATCCCCAGGCCGAGCATGCTTTCATCGCGGTGAACGTGTCTCCTCGCCAGCTCGAGAGCGCCGAGCTGCTGCCGGCGCTGCGCGAGGCGCTGCAGAAGAGCGAGCTCCCGGCGGGCGCTCTGATGCTCGAGATAACAGAGAGCGGGATCGTCGCCGACGACACTCGCATGCACAGGCTTGTTGAACGAGCTGCGCGAGTTCGGCGTGCGGCTCGCGATCGACGACTTCGGCACCGGCTACTCGTCTCTCAGCTATCTGAAGCGGCTCCCCGTGAGCCATCTCAAGATCGACCGCTCATTCGTCAACGGGCTCGGGACGGACACCGAGGACGAGCGGATCGTCGCCGCGGTCACTGAGCTCGGTCACGGGCTCGGGCTTCGGGTCGTGGCCGAGGGGATCGAGAACCGCCAGCAGCGTCAACGTGCGCGCGAGCTCGGGTGCGACCTCTATCAGGGGTTCCTGCTCGCAAAGCCGTGCCGGCCTCGCGACGTTCCCGCGCTGCTCCGCCT
The DNA here is from genome assembly GCA_963801315.1 of uncultured Acidimicrobiales bacterium. Lineage (GTDB taxonomy): Bacteria > Actinomycetota > Acidimicrobiia > Acidimicrobiales > CAVXTF01 > CAVXTF01. Next base: position 43,715 of record CAWDEI010000002.1, read on the forward strand.
GAACGCCTGAGACGTCCCGGCGGTTTCCGGCGGGTTCAGTCTCTCTGGATCGTCAGAGCGAGCTCGGGGCAGTTGTCTACGCCGCTCGTCGCGGCAGCCTCACGCCCCTCGGGAACAGTGTCCACGAGAAGCACGCAGTGGCCGCGATCGTCTGCGTCGAACAGATCGGGAGCGAGCGAGTAGCAGCGCCCGTGACCCTGACAGCGCTCCTCGTCGAGGATTATCCGCATCGGGCTCAGCAGGGGGTGAACACGATGGGCAGGTTCTCCACCGAGCGAAGGCCGGGCGTGTACTCGAGCACGGTGCCCTCGACGAGTGAGTAATCGGGGATGCGCTTGTGAAATTCACGGAGAGCCACTCGCAGCTCGAGGCGCGCCAGGTGCGAGCCGAGGCAGCGGTGGACGCCGCCGCCGAATGCGAGATGGGGGTTGGGGTCGCGGGCCAGGTCCACCGAGTCGACTCCCGGATGCGCCCCGTCGTCCGTGTTCGCCGAGGCGATCAGCAGCATGACCTGCTCGCCCGCATGGATCGGGCAGCCGCCCACGTCAACGTCCGTCGTCGCCACCCTGGCGACCGCGGGCACCGGGCTTTCCCAGCGCAGCAGCTCCTCGATGGCGGAGGGGATGATCTCGGGGTGCTCGACGAGCTGCCGGCGGTGCTCCGGCTCCTGCGCGAGGTAGGCGAACATGCAGTCGAGCGAGTCGGTCACCGTGTCGAGACCGGCGATCATGAAAAGGAAGCAGATGTCGAGGATCTCGTCGTCCGTGAGCTTCTCGCCGTCGAGCTCGGCGGCCATGATCCGACCGAGGAGGTCCGACAGACCGGGGGCCTTGCGTCGCTCGTCGATCACGGCCTGGAAGTACTCGTAGATGTCCTGGGCGGTCTTCTTGCGGACCGGCTCCTGCTCCTCCATGGAGTTCCCGGGAGGACGGATGATCCCGTCTTTCATCGCGAGGAACTGGTCGAGGTGCTCGAGCGGCAGTCCCATCAGCTTGAGGAACACCGTGCAAGGCATCGGGACCGACAGCTCGGCGTGCAGGTCTGCGGTTCCGCTGCCCGCGAACTCGTCCACGATGCTGTTGAAGAGCTCGACCACCTCGTCTTCGAGCGCCGCCATCGCACGAGGTGCGAAAAGGGGGTCCAGGATGCGCCGGTACTTGACGTGCTTCGGAGGGTCCACCTGCAGCGGGATGAGTGGCCTGATATTTCCGAGCTGGACTGCTTCTGCGCCCGACGAGAACACGCCCGGGGTGCGCAGGGCCGACTCGATGTGCTCGCGGCGGGTGACGATCGTGAATTCGTCGCCGATCCTCATCACCGGCTGCTCCCGCATCATCCTGGCTATCGCCCGCGGATCGTCCGAGGCCGAAAGGTCAGGGATCAGCTGATAATCGGGCTCGGCGGCCACCGGCTCACCGTCGATTGCCCTGTCGATTGCCATCGGGCAACCCCCTTTTGGTCCAGCGATCCACGCGCCCACCGAATGACCGCGGTGCGGTCGCCTTCCGAGTGAGGCGCCCCAGGGCAAAGATTAGCGTTTCCTGACGCTGGTGTCAGCATGACGCCCGTGTCATCTGACAGATGCGTCAGGGCCCCGCAGGCAGGCGACTCAGAAGCCAGGTGGGCCCAAAGTAGGATCTAGGCGGCAAAGACGCAGGAGGATCGGTGGGCGCGAACGGCGACAGGTCAACGAGCCGCCGCAGCAAGCGCCGCGGGGACAAGCTGCTCACGCCCCCGGAGGCCGGAGAGATGCTCCGAAGTGCGCGCGCCAGCCTCGGGATCGAGTTGCCCGAGGTCCACGACCGCACGGGCATCTCGTGGAGGAACCTCGAGGCCCTCGAGGCCGGGGATGTCCAGCGGTTCTCCGACCCTGCCGCAGCTGCCGTCGCAATGAGGCGGTATGCCGAGCTCGTGTCGCTCGACCCCGAGCCGCTCGTCAGATCCGTCACCTCGCCGGTTCTCGCTCTGGCGGGGGCACCGGCTCCGGGAGTCAATGCGTCGTGGGCTCCGGGACCTGCCGAGACCGAGGCCTCAGGGCACTTACGGCGCTACTACGGCGATCATTCCCACCTGCGATCGTTCACCCAGACCGCCCAGGTACCTTCGGTCGGCGGCTGGCCGTCGGGTCAGGTGACCGGCACCGTCCCCCCTTCCGGGCCGGCGGGGGGGTACCAGGCTCCCAGTCGAAGACGAAAGGCCCCTTGGCCGTTGCGATTCATGATCTGGTTCGTTCTTTTCCTCGTCCTCGTGGGGGTGGCGGGCATTTCCATCAACCACTACAAGCCTCAATGGCTTCGCGACATCCACGTGCTCAGGAACACACCGAAGAAGGCCGCTGCTCCGAGCTCGAACAGTCAAAGCCAGACCCCACCGACTTCGCACCCGCGCCCGACCACTCCGCCTCCCGCGCTTGTAACCACGACTCGCAGCGGGATCGGGACGGCCTCCGTGAAGGTCGGCGTCGTCGAACTACTCCATAAAGATCGCGACCTTCAATTACTGCTGGGTCGAAGCTCAGATCCCGGGAACCATCAACCCCATCTTCGACCGGACGTTGACCCCGGGCCAGACCGTCAGCATCCCTGTCACCGGCGGCCAGGTGAGCGTCGAGCTCGGAGCCTTGGCGGCCGGGATGTCGGTTCAGATAGCAGGAAAGTCGGTGCCGGGGTGGACCCTGCATCCGAATGCGGTTCCCTTCATCGCGACCTTCACGAGTAGTTGACCCGCAGCTCACCGGACGGTTGACTGCACCGGTGACTTTCCTGGTGGACCACCCCCTTGCATCACTGAGCGCCGAAGAGGTCGAACTGGCGGTCAAGTCCGTCCGTGCAACCGGTCGTCTGACCGACGATGCCCGCTTCGCTTACGTGGGCATTCACGAACCTGACAAGCAGAGCGTTCGGTCGTTCACCGCCGGCGACGCCGTCGAACGCGAGCTTCGCCTCGTGATCGTCACCGATCCTGTGAGCAACCTGGTCGAAGCGGTGGTCTCCGTTCCCGGCGGGGAGGTGCGCTCGTGGGAGGAGCTCGAAGACGTCCGGCCATGCCTTCTCTTCGAGGAGTCGATGCGGGCGATCGACGCAGTGCGCGCCGATCCGGCATGGAGGGAGGCCATGCACAAGCGGGGGATCGACGACTTCGACAAGATCCAGATCGATCCCTGGCCCGCCGGGAGCTTCGGGCTCGCCATAGAAGCCCAGAGGCGCATCTGCCGCTGCCTGTCGTACGTGCGTGACTCCCCCGAGGACAACGGCTACGCGAAGCCGGTCGAGGGGGTCGTCGCCTTCGTCGACATGGCGCGCGGGGAGGTCCTCGAGGTCGTCGACCACGGCGTGATCCCGCTGCCCCCAGAGAACGGCAGCTACCTCCCCGAGGACAACGCCCCGTTGCGTGACGACCTCCGGCCTCTCGCTGTCGTCCAGCCCGAGGGGGCGAGCTTCACCGTCGAAGGCAACCACATCAGCTGGCAACACTGGTCGCTCAGGGCTTCGATGGACGCGACGGAAGGACTCGTCCTGCACTCGGTCGGCCTCGAGGACCACGGAAGGCTCAGGACAGTTCTTCACCGAGCATCGGTAACCGAGATGGTCGTCCCGTACGGGGAGCCTGGTCCGATGCACGGATGGAAGAACGCCTTCGATGCGGGCGAGTGGGGTCTCGGCCGAATGGCGAACTCGCTCGTCCTCGGCTGCGACTGCCTCGGCGAGGTCAGGTACCTCGATGCCGTCGGTTGCACGGAGAAGGGAAAGCCTTTTGTCCTTCGAAACGCCATATGCATCCACGAGGAGGACTACGGGATCTTGTGGAAGCACGTCGACATGTTCTCGGGGCGCACCGAGGTACGGCGCTCGAGGCGACTGGTCGTCAGCTCGATCTCGACGGTGGGCAACTACGAGTACGGCTTTTACTGGTACTTCTATCTCGACGGGACCATGCAGCTCGAGGTGAAGCTGACTGGCATCCTCTCGACGATGGCGGTCGCCCCTGGGGCACCCGCTCCGCGATTCGCATCGATGATTGCACCTCAGCTCGCGGCCCCGTTCCACCAGCATCTGTTCAACGTGAGGTTGGACATGGAAGTCGACGGCCCCGAGAACTGCGTCGAGGAGGTCGACGTCGTCGCGAGCCCTCCAGGGCCCGAGAACCCGATGGACAACTCGTTCGAGACGGTGAGTACGTTTCTCGCCTCAGAGCTCTCCGCATGCAGGCGCATAGACCCGTCGCGAAGCAGGACCTGGAGGATCGTCAATCGCAAGGCGACGAACGGACTCGGTTTGCCCGTCGCCTACAAGCTCCTTCCCGGAGCGACACCGACGCTGCTCGCCGGCGGCGCTTCAAGCGTCGCTCGGCGCGGCGGGGTTCGCGACGAACAACCTGTGGGTGACTCGGTTTCACCCGGCGGAGCGAAGGGCAGCCGGCGACCACCCGAACCAGCACGCGGGCGGCGACGGCCTTCCGCGCTTCGTGAGCCAGGACCGCCCGCTTCTGGATGAGGACGTGGTCGTCTGGTACACGTTCGGCGTGACGCACATCCCGCGGCCCGAGGACTGGCCCGTGATGCCGGTCGAGTACGCCGGTTTCTCGCTCGTTCCCTACGGCTTCTTCGATCGCAACCCTGCTCTCGACCTTCCCCCGTCCGACGCCTGCGAGAGCAGCGGTCACGCAGCCGGCTGATCAGGCTCCCCGGACCCCACCCGGGATTCCGGCGCCATGGCGCCGCGATCGATCCGGATAAGGTCGTCGGCATGGAGTATCGCTTCCTCGGTCGTACCGGCGTCTCGGTGAGCTCGATATGCCTGGGTGCAATGATGTTCGGCTCGTGGGGCAACACGGATCACGACGACTGCGTACGCATCGTGCGTCGCGCAGTTGATGCGGGCGTCAACTTCATCGACACGGCCGACGTCTATTCATCGGGCGAGTCCGAGGTCATCGTAGGAAAGGCGCTCGCCGAGATCGGTCGCGACGACATCGTCCTTGCGACGAAGGCACACGGCCAGATGGGTCGCGACCGAAATGCGCGCGGCAACTCGCGACGCTGGATCATCGCGGAATGCGAGAACAGTCTGAAGAGGCTCGGCACCGACTACATAGACCTGTACCAGATCCACCGACCCGAGCCGGAGACCGACATCGACGAGACACTCGGGGCTCTTACCGACCTGGTGCATGCCGGAAAGATCCGCTACGCCGGGAGCTCCACGTTCCCCGCGTACCAGGTGGTCGAGGCGCAGTGGGTGGCCGAGCGTCGAGGGCGCGAGCGGTTCGTCTCCGAGCAACCCCCGTACTCGATACTGACGCGGGCGATCGAGTCCGACCTGCTCCCCGTGTGCGGCAAGTACGGAATGGGTGTGCTCTCCTGGAGCCCGCTTGCCGGCGGATGGTTGTCGGGAAGGTTCGGCAAGGGCAAGGACAACACGAGCAGGCGGGCAGAGCGGATCCCGGCGAGATACGACTTGGCGCTGCCCGGCAACCAGCACAAGGTGGAGATCGTCTCGTCGCTCGCCGAGGTTGCCGACTCCGCGGGGTTGTCACTGGTGGACCTGGCACTCGGGTTCGTCCTCGCGCATCCTCAGGTCACGTGTCCGATCGTGGGACCGCGCACGATGGAACAGCTCGAGTCGCTGCTCCCTGCAGCCGACACCCGGCTCACCGCTCCGCTTCTCGACCGGATTGACGAGCTCGTTCCGCCCGGGACGAACCTCAATGCCTCCGACGGCGGCTGGGACCCTCCCTCTCTGACGCAGGCCGACCTGCGCCGGCGCTGACCTCGACCGGTCGGACCGGTCGAGTCAGCGATCCATCCGCCAGTAGCGGTGAGTCGCGAACGAGCTGATCGCGAACAGAGCGACCACTACGCCGAGTGTCCATCGGAGAAGCACGTGATTCCCGGCGAGAGGATCAGTGCCGAAACCTGCGGCGAACTGATACGCGCCGATCCCTGCTAAAACCGCCAGGAGCGACGCCCAGGAATAGGCCATCTTCAGGCGCCAGCGACGCTTGAGGTCCGGAACGGCGACATCGGAGCACGAAGCCGCAAAAAGGGAGAAGATCGCTTCGTTGACATCGCGCGCCGGCCAGTACCGGACCCCCGAGTGGTTCCCCGGCATCAGATGAGTTCTGAACGGGAGTACGAGGTGTGCCATCCCCGTGTTTAGAGCCGCCTCCCGCTTGTCCTCGATCAGACCGCTCCCCTGAATCTGATTGGTCGAAAGGTCCACGTCTCCTGTCGCAGCGACGGGTTGCGGAGCATGCATGCCGGTTATCGCGCACACGTTCCCCAACAGATATGCGAGGTCGTAGGTGTCTCCGTGACCCGGTCCCCAGATGAAGCGACGGGGCGGAATCTTGAACCGGGTCAGGTGAGCGCGCAAGACCCGGTGATCGTGCACATCGACGACGGCATTGTGCTCGATCGCCCAGTTCAACCGCACCGGCCTGAACGGCAGGCGCGGGAACCGTCTCTCTGACACGACGACGGCCCCGTCTCCGAAGGTCCGGTCTCTGGTCTTAAGCGATGCTCCCGAACGGAGCCTCCGAACGTGATTGTCGACGAACTGAGTCGCCAGCGCATACATGCGGTCACGTTCAGGCAGATCGAACGGGTCGAGTGCGTCACGGTTGGCCGGGAGGAGAAGAGCGGCCTCTGCGCCCGGGTGAAGTCGTTCGCGGCCCGGGGCAAGGACATAGATGTTGTCGTACAGAGGGAATGCGGTCATTGCAGGCCCGAGGTCGACCGGCTCGAGGTCGACCGGCTCGAGGGTGTCGTCGTCCGGAGGCGATCCGGCGCTCGGCAGGTCGACAGCGCTGTGCACGCCGGGCGCGCCCGCATGGACGGGAACGGCCGGGATCACAGGTAGGTCCAGACCGGTTACCGGATCGAACCTGACGTGAGCAGTCCGCTCACGTCGCTCGGGGCCGGGAGGTTCCGCTAGCACGCCCACACCTCAGGAGAGAATAGTTGCCGGCGCGCCGGGAACCCCCGTGAGGGAGGATGACGGACGTGCCAGATCCGGACAGCGACTCGCGTGCCGCATTCGACGAATTACTCGACCTACTGCGGGAGGTAGTGGACCGGTTCGCCGGGGCGGAGTGGGGGATCTCGACTCCCGAGGACGTCGCCGGCGCCATCCGACTGATCGCGAACCTGCTCGAAGGCGGGCTGGTCGGCCACTTCGAAGACGATCCGCGCGAGCCGGTCTTCCGCCAGATCGTGACCTCGACCCGAAAGAGTCTCGGCGACAACGCTGACGCCATCTACTTCGACGCTCTTGTTTCGTCCGAGCATGCCTACCGTGTCCGCGGACGTATGGCAGGCGCCGTCTACGTCTCGTTCACGATCGAGGCCGGCGGAGCAGGCGGAGGCTTTCCAAAACGAACCGCCGGCGTGCTGAACGACACGCAATTCGACGTCGACCCCGAAGGACGTTTCGAGATATTCGTCGGAGGTCCTCCTCGCGACCGCAACTGGATTGCGCTAGCACCGGATGCCTCACGCGTCACGAGCCGCCACTACTTCGAACAGAAGCGCACTCCGGCGGTTCCGCCGATGCCTGAGCTCGCCCTCGAGATCCAGCTCGTCGGACACCATGAGCCGCCGGCCCCCCCATCGGACGGCTCGGTAGCAGAAGGCCTTCGCCGGGTCGCCAACTATGTGCGTTCGCGCTCACTCGACCAGCCGAAGCTAGGTGAGGCCGAGCAGCCGGCTTTCGTCTCGCAGGAGCTCAACGTCTTTCCCAAGCCGGTATCGCCCGGCGACCATGCGCTGGCCGCCGCCGACGCCTCCTACAGCATGGCCGCATACTTGCTCGGGCCCGACGATGCCCTCGTCATCGACGCCAGGTGGCCCGAGTGCCGATGCGCCAACGTGTCGTTGTGGAACCGGCATCTCCAGACCTACGACTACGCCCACCGGCAGGTGTCGCTGAACCGCGCACAGACCGAAATCGACCCGGACGGAAGCTTCCGAGTCGTGATCGCTCATCGCGACCCAGGGGTGGCGAACTGGCTCGACACCGAGGGCCGGCCGTTCGGTCTGGTCTTCTGGCGGTATCTGCTGCCCGAAGGAGAGATCCAGACTCCGCAGGCGCGGGTAGTCGACATCGCGAACCTCGCCTGATCGGTCAGCTGTAGTCGACCTTTCCCGCGCCAGGGACGCCGATCGCGAATGCCAGACCACGCAGAGGTGCGTTCTCGCTCGCCGGCCAGATGCTGTGAGTCGTGTCGGGCGGCGTGTAGACGAGGTCGCCGGCATGCACTTCACGCTCCTCGTCGGCGATCTTCATGATCCCGCGGCCGGCGATTATGTAATAGAACTCGTGCGTCGGATGAGAGTGCGGGTCGACCGCCCCTCCACCGGCGATCTCCCACTCGCTCACGAGCTCGAGAAAGCCTCCTTCGGTGGCGGCCCGCATCTGCTGGGGAGGCACCAGCCACCAGACCGGCGTGGTGCCGTTGTGCTCGATGACAGGTGCCATGTCCTCAATCGACCGGACGTCCATGTGCGCTGTCTCCTTTGTCGACGATTACAGCGAAAAGGTAGGCGTTTTCACGCTGCTATGCCGACGCACCGGGACACCTTGAGATCGTGAGCACGGATCGGTACCTCACAGATCGTAAGCTGTTGCCATGGTGAAGCTTCGGTTCAGCCGACGCGCACGATTGATGCGAACTGGAATCGCACTCGTGCTGATCGCCGCACTCGTCTTCTTCGTTGTCTCGAAGCTCGACGCGAGCACGCCAAGCAAGGCAACCGGCGATCCGACCGGCGATCCCTCGAGCAAGACGACGGTTCGGACAAAGGACCACGGCCTTCCGCCGCGCGTTTCGTCGCCTGTCAGGACAACTTCGCTTCGTCCTCCCGCGTCCACGGCACCACCTGGTCCCGGTCCGTCAACGACACTTGCACCCGACGAGCGGTCCGATCCGCTCGGCGCGGAGGTGTCGTCGTACGTGTCAGGTCGATCGGGAACCGTGACAGCGACCGTCTACGACGTTTACACAGGTCAGATCTGGAGTCTCGGGAACGGCGTTGCGCAGGATGAGGCGAGCATAGTGAAGGTCGACATCCTCGAAGCACTTCTTGCGCAATCTGGAAAGCACGGACTGTCCGCAGCAGATCAAGCTCTTGCGCAGAGCATGATCGAGTACAGCGACAATGACGCTGCGACGACGTTGTGGTCGGATGTCGGAGGCGCCGCGGGATTGTCCGCGTTTGATGACTCGGCCGGCCTCAGCCAGACGAGGCCGTCACCGTGCCTGCAATGTGCAGGTTTTCCCTGGCCCGGTTGGGGACTGACAACCACCACGTCCTCGGACCAGATCCAGTTGTTGCGAAGGATCGTGGAGCCGAATCCGGTGCTCACCGATGCGGAGCGTAACTACGCGCTCCAATTGCTCGAGAATGTCACTCCGGACGAACGGTGGGGAGTGACCGGAGGAGTGCCACAGCAGGCGACCGTCGCCCTCAAGAACGGATGGTTGCCGTTGAACAGCTCCGACACCGATTGGCAGATCAACAGCATTGGCTGGGTCGCGGGAGCCGGTAGAAGCTACCTGATCGCCGCACTGACCACGGGTGATCCGAGCGAGCAATATGGCATAGACACGATCGATCAGATATCGAGCCTGGTTTGGCAGGGTTTGGGGTAAAGCTGCTCAGACCTGGTTCCATTGGTAGTTAGGGAGCCCGTAGCCAGTCGCTAGGGGATTCCATTGATTCGTGAATCCCATCTTGTAGAGCGTGGCCTGCTCGTTGGGCGTGACGGCAGCCTGCCAGTGTGCGTTCGCGGAGTAGTCGGTAGAGCAATTTCCGATCTCACTGTTGGCCCAGCCTGCATAGTCGCTATCGACAGTTTCGGATGTCTGCCAAGCATGTTGGAGGTTCTGGACCATCTTCTGAGGCAACGTCGACAGGCCGCGAAGAGCTTTCAGCATCGTCAGAAGATGCTGACGAGATTTTGCGGCACTCCCGAAGACCTGGGCGTCCCCGACAAGGTTCGGGCCGCAATTCTCGACATCGTTGTTGGCATTGACGATGGCATCGCGATCGATCGCGCTCTGACCGAGAAGTCCTGCGAGGGATGTCGCAGCTTGTCGTTGCGTAACCGGAGCTGCCGTCGGAGGTGGCGGAAAAGATGTGACCGGGGTCGTCACGGGGGTCGTCACGGGACTCGTGATCGGAGTCGTCACCGGAGAGGTCGAGGGCGTGACCGAAGTCGTCGTGGATATGCCCGTCTGGGGTTGGGTGGTAGTCGAGGCGGACGCCTTGTGCCCGTTGGATACGAGGACATACGCAAGGGCACCGGAGCCGAGCACGAGGAGCACGGCAACTACGGCAACAAGGGCGGCCCACGGCCTTCGGGGCTTCTTCTGACCGCCATAGTAGGGCCCGCCGCCCGAAGCCGGCGGGCCCGGGGCGCGCGGAGGCGGAACTCCCGGTGGTGGAGCTGGCGGCGGCGAAGCGACAGGGACCGCAGCGGCCGGGACCGGAGCGTTCCAATCCCAAGCGCTCGGCGTCTCGGGGACCGCACCGGTCAAGTCCGGGGGACGTGTCAGCGTCTCTGTTGGGACGTCGATGGGTCCGGTTCCCGGAGGCGCTGGAGGTGCCGCACTCGGACCAGATACGGCGCCGGGAGCTACTGGCTCCGGTGCTCCGGCCAAGCGGGCACCACAGGTTTCGCAGAACGAACCGCGGGCGTTCGTCGGGTGCCCGTTCGGACACATGACCTGCAGCGGTGCACCACACTCGGTGCAGAACGCGCCGCTATGTCCTCCAGGGGGTGCGGGGTGCCGATTCGGACAGATGAACTCGCCTGGTGCCACCGCCACATCCCACCCTGGTCGCCGGGGGGCCGATACTAGGTTCATCAACCCGTGAGCTCAACATGTGGATGCTTACGCGTAACACTCGTGCAGCCGGTATCAGGGCTTGCGGAGGACTCCCAGCTTCGTGCGCCGGATCAGCCAGTCGCGACGCCTCATCGGTCACACTCAAAATCTCTAGATCGATTTACGTGGCGTGGGGGTAGCAAGAATCGAACTTGCGACCTCAGCATTATCAGTGCTGCGCTCTAACCGACTGAGCTATACCCCCGAGGGCCATGCCGACTTGACCCCGAGATCCTAGTCCCGGTCCCGGTTCGACCACCCCGGCTTTCCGTGCCGTAGCTGGAATCCCCCGTAAGAGCAGCACCACATGACCTCGTTCTCATTAGGAACGATGCCGGCTGGCTCTTGCGGGAACGTACGAGATGGATGCCGCACCAGGTGTCCCCTGAACGTCATCGCCGTTTCGCGTCCGCGATTCTCACAATGGCGGGTTGTCCGATCCCGCGTCGACGCGACGCGCCCTACTAGCATCCGGGCGGATGAATGGCGGGCCGGCACGAAGCGGGCAGGCGCTTCGATTGGTCTGGTTCCTCGCTCCAGTTGCGGCACTGCTTGCGTTCATTCCGTCGCTCTGGGCTGGCTATCTCGCCGACGACTTCGTGATGCTTCGAACGATCAATGTGCTACACCTTCCTCTGCAAGCATTTACGCACAATGACATCGGCGGCACTGTAGGTCATCCGTACAGACCGCTCTGGGTGCTCGCCAACGGTGCGATCAACAGGCTGACCTCGAGCTCCGTGGCGCATCACCTTTTCAATGTCGCGCTCTATGCCGTAGCAGCGGTTCTCGTTGTCGTCATCGCCGACCGCTTCGTCGAACGGCGTGTTGCCGTTCTCGCCGGTGTCCTCTTCGCGCTGTACCCGCGTCACGCCGAAGCTGTGGCGTGGATCGCCGGATCGACCGATCTCTTGGCAGGGTTCTTCACGCTGGCAGCGCTGGCAGCGCTGACGGCACGGGAGGCGCCGAAGTGGGCGCTTGCCGCCGGCGCGGCTCGCGGGGGTTGCGGCCCCGCTGGCCAAGGAATCGGCATACCCTCTCCCGACGCTGGCCATCTTGCTCGTGGCCGCACTTTGGTCGTCAGAAACCGCGCCCGTTCGTAAGCGGCGGGCGGTGGCGGTCGCAGTCCTTACGGTGGGCGTCGTGGGTGACCTTTTGGTGCGTACCCTGGTCATTCACGGTTTGGGCAACGACGTCACCGAGCCCTTTGGTCTCCACCGGCTCGCGGTCGTGCTTGCATCTCAGCTCTTGGCGACATTCACCACGTCGCAGATGCCCGTGCTGGAGCATCCGGCTCTGCTGGTGATACCGGTCGCGGTCGCGACGCTTGCCGTGTTTGCGTCGCTCCAAACGATCCGGAGTGGTGTCGGCTCGCGTCAGAGGCTGCTGATCGTCGGAGTCGTCTGGTATCTCGTCTCTCTTGTACCGATTTACAACAATGCTGTCGTTCTGAACGACGCCAATGGTGAGCGGCTCCTATATCTCCCGTCAGTAGGTTTCGCGCTGGCGATCGCCGCTGTTGCAGCTCCGTTGCTCGAACTACGGTACGGACGAGCCTTGATGGCACTCGGCGCGATAGCCGCTCTGTTTGCCTGTCTTGCGGGCTCGATGGACTACGTCACGGCTGGCCAAATCCGCAATCGTGTCATTGCCGACACCATCCGGCTGGCACCCAAGAACGCCACGGTGGTCGTCCTCAACATCCCGGACTCCAACCGGTCGGCTCGACTACTTGGCGCCGGGTTCCCCGAAGCCATCGCGAGAGCCGGTCGAGCTGACCTGAAGTTCGTAACGTGCGCTCCAAGCATCGTCGAGACCGGCAGCCCCCAGCCACTTCATTTCACCATCCAGACGAACGGCGAGATCTTGGCGCAATCGACGGCAAGCCTGCCTTTCGAGACGCCGGAGAGCGGGCGGGCGATCGGGACAGGCGGTTGCGTCTACAGTCCGGATCCCGTTGGGAAGCTAGCACCGGGCCTCGAGACGGCTGTCCTGCTCCGCCTGGCTCCCACTGGCGGGAACACCATCTACCTTTGGTTCGATGGGGTCAACATGCAGGCGTGCAATCCAACGGTCTGTCCGGGTTTGGACAACACGGACGCGTCTTCGGTGGCAAGCTGAGAAGCAGCCGGTCTGCCGCAATGACAGCCTTGCTGTCGACTCCATTGCCTGAGGTGAACTCCAACGAGAGGGCGGCTGGCCGGCGAGCCTCGATCGCGGTGTCAGCCCGTGCGGCCGTCCTCCCGTTCATCGTCACGCGTGCGATCGTTCTCGGTGCCGTCGTTCTGGCTCGGTTCTTGGTCGACCAGTTGCACCCGTCAGTGAGGAGCCCAGCGGGAGCCAGAGCCGTCCAGACAGCCCACTCCGGGCTGCTGGCGTGGGACGCATCCTGGTACCGCCAGATCGCGGAGTTCGGCTATGCGAAATCGGGTGAGCCTGCATTGCGCTTCTTCCCCGCGTTCCCACTTCTCGGAAGGGCGCTCGGAACGCTGACGGGCATATCGGACGGCGTCGCGCTGATCGTGCTGGCCAATCTGTTCGGGTTCGGCGCTCTCGTCCTCTTGCATGCGCTGGTGTCGCGCGAATCGCTGGGCAGCTCGACCGCCGTTCGGACGATCTGGATCATCTCGCTCTGGCCGGCCGCGTTCGTTCTCGTCATGGGCTACGCGGAGTCGCTATTTCTTTGTCTGTCCATCGCCGCCTTCTTGTGCTGGCGTACCGGGCGCCCGTGGTGGTCACTCGCGCCCGCATTCCTGGCGGGACTGTGCCGTCCTGTCGGCGCCCTACTGGCACTACCGGCTCTCGTGGAGGCGATCAGATGGTGGCGCGCCGGTGGACGACACCCGTTGGGAATACTTACGGGACGCCTGCTCGCGATACGCGGCGGCCCCACTCGGGATGCTGACGTACCTTTCCTGGTCGGCGGTCGCTGCCGGAGGTTTCCTCGAGCCGCTTTCGCAGCAGACGTCGCGAGCGCACCGAGGTGGGATCTCCGACCCGTTCGTCAGCAATTGCGCACGACACGGTCGACCTTGTACACGGCCAGCATCTCGGCAGTGCGCTCCACACGCCGTTCGCTGTCGTCTTCGTCATTCTTACGATCTACCTGTTCTTCAAGCTTCCTGCGGAGTACGGGTGGTACGCCGCAGGCTCGATGCTCGTGGCGAGCGCTTCACCGAACCTCGACTCACTCGAACGATACGGGCTCGCCTGCTTCCCGTTGGCGATCGCGGCAGCGTGTCTGACCGAACGTCGACTCGCACTGCGGGCAGTGCTGACCGGTATGGGAGCGCTCCTCACTACGTTCGCACTGCTCGCATTCCTAGGGCTCTACGTCCCGTGATACAACGGGGCACCAGATGTCCCGTGATGCAGCGGGGGACCAGCAACGGCGCTCCGCGCCAACACCCGACGAGTTGTGGGAGGCTCGATCGGGAGGTGACAGATGGAACCGATAAGTGAGGATTGGGAGCGTGCCGTCGCCATAGTCGCCCATCCCGACGACTTGGAATACGGGGCGGCCAGTGCAGTCGCCAGGTGGACATCGCAAGGCAAGGAGATCTCCTACGTCCTTGCCACGAGCGGCGAAGCGGGGATCGCGGGGATGCCGCCCGACAAGACCCGACCGCTACGAGAAGAAGAGCAGGTCCGCAGTGCGGCTGTCGTCGGAGTGCACCATGTCGAGTTCCTCGGGCACGCCGATGGGGCGGTCGAGTACGGGCTCGATCTCCGTCGCGACCTGGCCGGTGCACTCCGGCGGCTACGCCCGGAGGTGGTGGTCGGGATGAACTTCGACCTCACGTGGGGAGAAGGCGGCTACGTGAACCACGCCGACCACCGAGCCGTCGGCTTGGCGGCTCTCGACGCGTGTCGAGATGCGGCCAACGAATGGGTGTTTCCGGACCTCGGGGCCCCTTGGGCCGGGATCAAGGCGACGTACATCGGCGGCACGGAGAAGGCGACCCACTACGTCGATGTCACCGACACAATTGACCTGGGGGTCGCCTCACTCCGTGAGCACAGGGCATATATCGAAGGCCTCGGTACGGACTTCGACCCGGACGAGTTCTTGCGCAACATTGCTGGTTACGGTGGCATGGCAGCGGGCTGCGAGTACGCCGTGCTGCTCCAAGCATTCAACGCCTGACAGCCGCCGGCGCAGTTGTTCGCGGCGCCGGTTGCAGGAATGGCGGTATGCCTATGCCTCCACGAGATCGGTCTCCGCAGCGACGAGAGTCGCTGCAGCCGCAACGCTCTGGCCCTCGTCGAGGCTCATCAGCCGGACGCCGGTGGCATCGCGGCCCTGAGCCGCGATCTCGCGCACGCCGGTGCGGATCACGACTCCGCCCGAGGACACGAGCAGGATCTGATCGTCGAGAGCCGCCATGAAGGCCGCCACGACCCTTCCTCGCACCGCCGTCAGCTTGATCGCGCGCACTCCCTGTCCGCCTCTTCCCTGGCGGTGGAAGTGCTCCGATTTCGTCCGCTTCCCATAGCCCGCGTCCGTGACGATGATGACGTCTGTGTCGGGGCTCACCACGTCGCAGGAAACGACCTCGTCCCCCTGCCTCAGCCGCATCCCACGGACCCCTGCGGCGTCGCGACCCATCGAGCGGACCTCTTCTTCTGTGAAACGGATCCCGCTGCCGTTGCGGGTGACCATCAGGATGTCGTCCTCGCCGGAGCTGAACACGGCCCTGACGAGCTCGTCGTTGTCACGAAGCGCGATCGCGATGAATCCTTCTCGTCGCGACTTGTCGTATTCCGCCAGCGCGGTCTTCTTCACCTGGCCGAACTTCGTCGCGAACATCAGGTACCCGCCAGACTCGAAGTCCTTCGTTGCCACCAGGGCCTGGATCGTCTCGTCGGGAGCCAGGGGAAGGAGGTTGACCACCGGAGTACCGCGGGCGGTTCGCTCCTTCATCGGGACCTCGTGAGCGCGAAGCCGGAAGACCCTGCCCTTGTTGGAGAACAGCAACAAGTGGGCGAGCGCCGTCGTATGGACGGCAATGCTGATGAGGTCCTCTTCTTTGAGGCGCGCTCCCTGCACTCCCCTGCCGCCGCGTCCCTGTGTCCGGAACGCGTCCGAGGAGACGGACTTTATGTAACCGGCGCGCGTCATGGTGACGACGATCTCTTCGTCCTCGATCAGGTCCTCCACGCCGAGCTCGCCCGGGTCGTGGGTGATCTGCGTCCGCCGCGGATTCGCGAACTTCTCACGGATCTTGCCCAACTCGTCCGCGATGACGCCCCGGAGCTTCGCAGGGTCGCCAAGTATCGACTCGAGCTCCGCGATCGTCGTGAGCAGTCGGGCGCGCTCTTCTTCGAGGTTGCTCCGACCGAGACGGGTCAGTCTCGCCAGGGTCATGTCCAAGATGTGATTGGCCTGGATCTCGGAGAACGAGAAGGGCTCCGCCATGAGCGCCGTCTTCGCCGCGGCGCGATCGTCGGAATTGCGGATCGCCTCGATGACGGCGTCGAGCATGTCGATCGCCCGCAGAAGGCCCTCGTTGATGTGCAGCTCCGCGCGAGCCTTCGCGAGACGGAACTCGGAACGGCGAGTGACGACCTCTATCTGATGGGCGATGTAGTGACCGACCAGTTGGGAGAGATCGAGCGTCCGCGGAACACCGTCGACGAGGGCGACCGTGTTCACGGGGAAATTCACCTGCATCGGGGTGTGCTTGTACAGGTTGTTCAGGATCACGTTGGCATTGGCATCGCGCTTGAGCGTGATGACGAGCCGGGTCTCGCCGCCTGCCGACGCGTTGTCGGCTCCCGAGATACCTTCGATCACCCGCGAGCTCACCAGTTCGTGAATCTTCTGTTCGATCGCTTCCACCGAGGTCTGGAACGGCAGGTCCGTCACGATGATCCGGGTAGCGGAACCGGAGTCGTCGATCTCGGCGACCGCCCTGAGCTTTATCGAACCGCGGCCTGTCCTGTACGCGTCGAGAATCCCCTGCCGGCCGAGAATCTGCGCACCCGTGGGGAAGTCCGGCCCTTTCACGAAGTGCATGAGATCGTCGGGGGTTGCCTCGGGATGCTCGAGCATGTACATCACCGCGTCCGAGACCTCGCCGAGGTTGTGCGGAGGGATGTTCGTCGCCATCCCGACCGCTATCCCCTGCGACCCGTTCACGAGCAGGTTCGGAAAGCGCGACGGCAGGACCATCGGCTCTTCGGTCGACCCGTCGTAGTTGGGGGTGAAATTGACCGTGTCCTCGTCGATCCCCGCCAGAAGCTCGAGTGCGAGGGGCGCAAGCCGGCACTCCGTGTACCGCATCGCCGCGGGGCTGTCGTCGGGCGCTCGGCCCCCGAAGCTCCCGTGACCGGCTATCAGCATGTGCCGCAAGCTGAAATCCTGAGCCATACGGGCGAGTGCGTCGTATATGGCGAGGTCGCCATGAGGGTGGTACGTACCCATCACCTCGCCTACGACCTTTGCGCACTTCGTGTACGGCCGGTCCGGCAGCAACCTCTGCTCCTCCATCGAGTAGAGGATCCGGCGGTGTACGGGCTTCAGGCCGTCGCGAACATCCGGCAGGGCGCGCGCGACGATGACTGACATGGAGTACTCGAGGAACGAGCGCTCCATCTCCTCTTGGATCTCGATCGGTTCGATGGAGCCCGAAAGCGGGCCGTCACCGTTGCCGGGACCACCGTTACCCGAACCCTGCGAGCCTGATCCGTCGCTCGACCCGGTGTTGCGAGCTCTACCTCGCGGCATCTCGCGTCATTCCTCCGTTCTGGTATCTCAATTCTCCTGATCCCTCTATGCCCGATCCGACAGAGGCCCGTCAGATGTCGAGGAACCGCACGTCCTTGGCGTTCTTCTGGATGAAATGGCGTCTCTGCTCGACGTCGTCGCCCATGAGGATCGAACACACCTCGTCGGCGAGTGACGCCTGCTCGACACCCACCTGCAGCAGGGACCTGCGGCCCCGGTCCATGGTCGTGTCGCGAAGCTCGCCGAAGTCCATCTCGCCCAGGCCTTTGAGCCGATTGAACTCCTTGTTGTGGTTCGGGTTCTCCTCGAGGAACCTCACCCTGGCGGATTCGTCCTTCAGATAGACCTTCTCCTTGCCCACCAGCGTCGAATAGAGCGGCGGTTGTGCCACGTAGACGTAACCGCCCTCCACGAGGGGTTTCATCTGGCGGAAGAAGAACGTGAGCAGCAAGGTCCGTATGTGCGAACCGTCGACATCGGCGTCGGCGAGGACGATGACCTTGTGGTACCGGACCTTCTCCAGGTCGAAATCCTCCGCGAGGCCGGCTCCGATGGCGGAGATCAGCGCCTGGATCTCGGTGTTGCGGAGCATCTTGTCGACTCTGGACTTCTCGACGTTGAGGATCTTTCCCCTGATCGGAAGGATCGCCTGGGTCTGAGGGTCCCGTGCCTGCTTCGCCGAGCTGCCGGCGGAATTGCCTTCGACGATGAACAACTCGCTGTCTCTCGCTTCTCGCGAAAGGCAGTCGACGAGCTTTCCGGGAAGGCCCGCGCCATCGAGCGCCGACTTGCGTCGGGTCAGATCGCGCGCTTGGCGCGCCGCGACCCGTGCTCTCGCCGCGATCGAGCTCTTCTGCACGATCTGGTTGGCTTCGCGCGGGTTCTCTTCGAGCCACTCCGCCAACTTCTCGTTGGTTGCGCGCTCGACCATCGAGCGAGTCGACACGTTGCCGAGCTTCGCCTTCGTCTGGCCCTCGAACTGCGGATCGCGAAGCAGCACCGAGATGATGGCGGTCAGCCCTTCGCGGATGTCCTCCCCCAGCAGGTTGTCGTCCTTTTCCTTCAGATGGCCCTTGGACCTCGCGTACCGGTTCACGACGTTGGTGAGGGCCTTCTTGAACCCTTCCTCGTGCATCCCGCCCTCGACAGTCGAGATGCCGTTGGCGAACGAGTAGATCGACTCGTGGAACGCCGTGTTCCACTGCAGTGCGATCTCGACCTGCTGGTCTTCCTCGGCCTGACCGAAAGAGCAGACCTTGCGGAACAGGGCCTCCTTTGAGGAGTTCAGGTGCCGGACGTAGTCGACGATCCCGCCCGTGTAGCGGTACCCGACCTGTTGTTCGCGGCCCGGGCGCCGGTCCGAGAAATTGATCTCGAGGCCCTTGTTCAAAAACGCCATGACCTGGAGGCGTTCCACGATGGTCTGGGCGCGGAATTCCACCTCCTCGAATCTCGCGGCATCCGGCCAGAACGTCACGGTGGTGCCGGTGCGGTTTCGTGGAGCCGGGCCTGTCACCCGGAGAGGTGCGACAGGCTCGCCGCCGTTCACGAACTCGAGGACGTGATGCGAGCCTTCGCGGTCGATCTCGAGCACGAGCCGGCTCGACAGCGCGTTGACGACCGAGACACCGACCCCGTGGAGGCCACCGGAGACCTTGTAACCCTCCCCACCGAATTTCCCGCCCGCGTGGAGCGTCGTGAGAACCAGCTCGGCAGTCGACCGGTCCGGGTACTGCTCGTGGGGCCCTACCGGGATCCCCCGCCCGTTGTCCACTACCTGGCAGCCGCCGTCAGCGAGGAGCGTCACGTCGATGCGGGTGGCGCAACCCTGCATCGCCTCGTCGACGGAGTTGTCCACGACCTCCCAGACCAGGTGGTGCAGACCGCTCGGCCCCGTGGATCCGATGTACATCCCGGGCCGTTGCTTGACCGGCTCGAGACCGGTGAGGACCGTGATGTCGCTCGCGTCGTACGAAGGCATCGTCGCGGGATCTCGCGATTGCGACCTTGCCGGTGCCTGCTCAGCCTTCAGCGCCACGCGCGCGCCCTTTCCATTGCCGTTCTCACGGAACAAGCTCCTTCGCGACCAGGGCCTTTCACAGACCCATGTCGCACGGTGCCGATGACTACAAGTGTACCAGTGAGGGTGTTGTCCCCGGACGTTTGGCGGCCTGCGGGCAAGGAGGAAATCCCTGGTCAGGACCTCATGCCTTGCCCACTTCCACAGGAGTTTTTCAAGCCTCGGGCTCAGGTTCGCGACCGGCGGGCCTGACCCGTATCACGAGGCTCGACAGTGCCCCAAGTCCTGCGACACCGGACAACTTTCGGAGAAGCTCGGGGGCATGGGTTCTGAGATGGCTCGCCCATGCAGGAGAGTCCACGGCGACCACCAACGCGTCGCCATCGATCCTCTCCGGGCGCACATGGGCGGCAACGGTCTCTCCCACCGTCTCGGCCCAACGCGAGAACACATGAGCCAGGGTGTCGGGCGGGGCGGTTCCGATCTGCCTGCTCAGCTGCGCAAGTGATTCGCTCATTTCGACCGTGCGGCCTGCCCTGGTCGACCGTCTCGGACGTGTCCTCCTGTTCACACCTCCGCTCAGACCTCCGCTCGCGTTCCTTGTCGGTTCCCGTGTCACCCCATGCCACCACCTTCGGTCCCGGAGGACTTGTCGATCCCGGCAAAGTCGCCTGACTTGGCTGCGCGGCCGATCTCGAGAACGCTCACGACGCTTCCGGAAAGGGTGCTCGGAGGATCGACGGCCGTGGCGAGCAGGACCTGCCCCACCGGAAGGCATTCGGCAAGCAGAGCCGCCCGGTTGTCGTCCAACTCCGAGAAGACGTCGTCGAGCAGCAAGGTAGGCGCCTCACCGAATCTCGCGGTCGCCAGCTCGTGTGACGCGAGCCGCATCGCCAGAGCTATGCAACGTTGCTCCCCTTGCGAAGCATGGGTGCGCGCCGGCATGCCGTCGAGCAGTATCGAGAGCTCGTCGCGGTGCGGACCAGAGCCCGTCGTCTGGTGCTTCAGGTCCTCGGTGCGCCCGAGACGTAGGGCGTCGAGGAGCTCTCCCTGCCAGGATCTGCGATAACCGAACGAAAGATCGGTATCGCGACCCGACAGATGACGGTACGCCGCCGACGCGGGCCCGGTGAGATCTTCCACGAGATGCTCTCGCGCCTCTGCCAGCCGGGTACCGGCGCTCGCGAGGCGCTCGTCCCAGACGTCGAACGTATGATCCACGTCGCCACGGACGTCCCCACGAGGATCATCCGCCGACGAACCCGCTCGACCTTCGTTGCCCGTCTCGCGCGCTCGGCCGTCGCGAGACGCTCGTGCACGTTGGCCGCTCTGGCGCAGCAACGCGCCCCGGTGACGCAGCACGCGCTCTACTTCACTGACCAGTGCCTCGGTCTTCACATCACCTGCGACGAGGGAGGCGTCCAGGAACTCCCGCCTCGCAGAGGGTGACCCCTGAACGATCTCGAGATCGTCAGGCGAGAACACCGAGACCCTGAGCGCCCCACCGAGATCGGTGAGACGCCTCGCAACCTGCCGGTTCGCCTGGAAACGCCAGGGCCTTCCGATCGGGAGCTCGGCCTCGATCAGAACCTGTCTTCCGGCCTGGTCGATCTCGGCGCGCACGATTGCACGTTCAGCTCCCCATCTGACGAGCGCTTCACGCGCAGCGATCCGAAACGAGCGCATGGTGGCGAGAAGCCCGATTGCTTCGAGTAGCGACGTCTTGCCGGTCCCGTTCGGTCCCTGGATGACCGTGACGCCGGTGGCGGGGACCAGCTCAGCATGCTCGAAGCACCTGAAGTCGCTGATCCATAAGTGTTTCAGCGCCATCTGGCCTTCACCGCAGAGTGCTTAGACCCTGCTGCATCACCGAGATGTCGGCGAGATCCGCTCCGGCACACCCCGCGCCGTCAGGAGACCCGAACCGGCATGAGCAGGTACCTGTAGTCATCGTGATCCGGCCCGCGCACGGTCGCGGGCTTCCCCGAATCGAGCGCTTCGAGGACGATCTCGTCACCGAGAACTGCCTCGACTCCTTCGATGAGGTAGGACGGGTTGAACGCGACCGAATGCTCTTCGCCTTCGTAGTCTGCGTCCACGTCCTCACTCGCGTGACCGACCTCCTGCGACACCACCGTCAGCTCTACTCCCCCGGACCGCATCGACAACCTGACGGGAGTCGTGTTGTCGCGCACGAGGAGCCTCACCCTCCGCAGCGCGTCGAGCAGAGACTCCTTGCCGACACGAAGCTGGTTC
The DNA here is from genome assembly GCA_963801315.1 of uncultured Acidimicrobiales bacterium. Classification (GTDB taxonomy): domain Bacteria; phylum Actinomycetota; class Acidimicrobiia; order Acidimicrobiales; family CAVXTF01; genus CAVXTF01. Next base: position 65,611 of record CAWDEI010000002.1, read on the forward strand.
GGATAGCCGGGAGGGATGAGCTGCCGGTAATCGGGAAACTTTCCGTCGAGCAACCTCGTGCTCACCGTGACGCCCCCCACTGTGAACGTCGCGTCGAGCTCGCCGACCGTGAATCCGACGCTCGGCCCTGCATCGGGCGATCCGTCCTTCGCGGACTCCTTCGACGGCAGCAACCTCTGCAACTCACCAAGAGCACGCGCCGGAACCAGGATCTGGTCCGTGCCGGCAGGCAGAGGGCTCGCCGCTTTGAGGTCGCGCATCGCGAGCCGGTAGGAGTCCGTCGCCACCAGCCGGATTCCATCTCCCTCGGCTGCGATCAGCACACCGGTGAGAAGTGGCCGCGCATCGTCACTCGAGGCAGCCCTCACGACTTGCCGCAGCGCCTCTGCAAGGCCATGTGCAGGTAGCTGCGCAGGAGAAGCACTCGATCCCGGTGGTGAAGGGAAGTCCTCGAGGGGATAGGTCCGTACGACGAACCTGCTCCGCCCCGCCGATATCTCGACCTCGTTGTCGTTGGCCTCGACGGTCACCGCTCCGGGCTCGAGCGAACGGACGATGTCGGTGCTCAACCGCGCCGGCGTGACGCAGGCTCCGTCGTCGAGCCCTATCGCCTCCATCTCGACCTTGACGGTCAGATCGAGGTCGGTGCCGACGATCAGCAGCCTGTTCCCCTTCAGCTCCATCCGCACCCCGCCCAGGACCGCCACCCCAGGACCGCGGCTCGTCGCTGCCCGACCCGCAGTCCCGAGGGCCTCGACCAACACATCGCGTTCAGAGCGGAACTTCACACGCACAGCCCTTCTTCTAGAGAATGAATTTAATTAAGAGAGAGTAACGGTAGTAGGGGGTGTGGATTGTGGACGGAGGCACATACATCCAGCTCAAGGAGACATTCCGCGTCCACACCAAACGAACTGTCGCCCACACCCGAACGGCATCGACAGGCGAAGTCACCCATGGGCTGTGGACGGCGGTGCAAGTACTCCACCGAGACGGCCCCGTTTCGCATCGTCGAGCAAGCGGATCTCCACAGGTTTCCCCCGCCGGCTGCAACCGAGCTTGGTGCCCGGGTGTGACATCCCGTCACCGCCCGTACCGTCATCGTCTGTCCCGCCTGCGGATCACTCGCCGGCACGTATCCGCCGCATGAGCTCCGTGGTCTGCTCGTAGACCGGAAGCCGCTTGTCCATCAGTCCCTTGATCTTCTTCACGGCGTGCATGACCGTCGTGTGGTCCCTGTCGCCGAACTCTCGTGCGATGGCGGGGAACGACGTGTCGGGAAGCATCTCGCGGACGACGTACATGCATATCTGTCGCGCCGCGACGAGCGGGCGCCTGCGACTGGGACCTACCAGCTCCTCGACGCTGATCCCGAAGGTCTCCGCCGTCACGTCCATGATCTCCTTGACCGTGATGGTCCGTGGCTTGGACGATCCGATGATGTCGGAAAGGACCCGTTCGGCCATCTCGCGGGTGACCTTCTCGCCGTACAGGTTGCCGTACGCCGCGACGCGGGTGAGTGCGCCCTCGAGCTCGCGGATGTTGTCCTTCACGTGCGTCGCGATCAACTCGAGCACGTCATGTTCGACGAAGAGTGATTCGTCCTCGACCCTCTTCAGCAAGATCGCCATCCGGGTCTCGAGCTCCGGCGGTTGGACGTCGGTGGTGAGACCGGATGCGAAGCGGCTTCTCAGCCGGTCTTCCAAGGTGGCGATGTTCTTCGGAGGCCTGTCGGAGGTGATCACGATCTGCTTCGATGCACTGAAAAGTTGGTTGAACGTATGGAAGAACTCCTCCTGGAGCTGTTCCTTTCCGGCCATGAACTGAACGTCGTCGATGAGAAGGACGTCACACTCCTCGCGGTAGCGGCGCTTGAATTCCATCGTTGAGTTCGAGCGGATCGCGTACACGAACTCGTTCATGAACGCTTCGGTGGTGATGTACTTCACACGATGGCGCGTGAAGTTGGAGCACACGTAGTTGCCGATCGCGTGCAGCAGGTGGGTCTTGCCGAGACCGGCGTGGCCATGGATGAACAGCGGGTTGTAGTTGTGCCCGGGGTCCTCTGCCACCGAAAGGGCGGCAGCGTGTGCGAAACGGTTGGAAGACCCGATCACGAAGGCGTCGAAGGTGTCGCGAGGGTCGATCCCGGGGACGGACTTGGCGCGGCCGTGCCCGCTCAGGTGCCCCCGCGACTCGGGGGCAACGGGAGTGAGACGCCGCGGGTCCTCTGACGGCGCGGTAGATGTACGGGGTCGACCTCGTCCCGTGGACGCGACCCCAGGGAAACCCTGGTCGATGCGGGTGGTGCGACCCGTCTCTGACCCCGGCTCATCGGGCCCCGGCTCGTCGTCGGTCCAAAAAGAAGCATGCTCATGTTTCACGTCAGCGACCTCGAGTCGCACTTCCACAGGGTGACCGGCAGCCTCGGCGACGGCAGCAGAGATGAGCGGCAGGTAGCGGGACTCGATCCGGTCTCTCAGCAATCGCCCAGGCACGGCGAGGACCAGAGTGTCGTCGTCCGCTTCACATGGAGAGAGGTTCGCAAGCGACGTCTGCCATGCGGCACCGGGAATCTGTCCGCGCAGGGTCTCCGAGCAGCGTCGCCAAAGGTCGATCGAATCGTTCACCTGGGATCTTGGCCCTTCGTACCTCGAGTAGTCCACAAGGCAGTCCACAGGTGTGGATTGCCGACCGGAGCACCCCTGCCGACCGACGCGCCTCCGGCCCTGGAGGCCCCGGGCCTGGAGGGCCTCCGAATCCTGATCTGGTGAACGTCGCCGCCTGGCGGGGGAGCCCGGCGCCCGAACGGTACACCGGGGTCCGCATGGCTGCTAGTGGCCGAACGGACCTGGGACTCTTCGGTACCGAATCCCCGGCGGTCGGGCGTCGCATCGATCCCCCGTGTGGTTTCTGCTGATCCGACTCGCCTAGCATGGTGAAACCGTCGGGCCCGGACCGGGCTCGACCGATGCGACCGGGAATGCCGACCGATTTCGGAAGAAGGAAGCCCCGGAGCTCGAAAGACGACTCGAAAGACGAGAGGGAGTGAAGCGCACCTACCAGCCCAACACCAGGAAGCGGGCGAAGAATCACGGTTTCAGGCACCGGATGTCGACGCGCGCCGGAAGAGCGATCATCCGGGCACGGAGGCTCAGAGGTCGTCACAGGCTCACGGCCTGAGCCGCGAGCCGAGTCCCGGCGTGACCTGGCGCATAACCGACCGGGCAACGTTCGAGGCACTGAGGCGGTCCGGAAGGCGCGCCCGATGTGGCCCCGTGTCGGTCGTCTATCTGGGTGACGACGGGGACCGGGCACGTGTCGGGTATGCCGTCGGCCGACGTGTCGGCGGCGCCGTGGAACGGAACCGGCTGCGCCGGCGTCTTCGTGCGGTTGTTCGCGAGATCGAGACCGATGTGGGTCTCGATCCCGGGGCCTACCTGGTCGCCCCCGGTCGCGAGACCTCGGGACTTGTTCATGAAGAGCTGTCCAGGACACTGCGAGAAGCAATGAGAAGAGCACAGATGGCAGGAATCGCAGCCCGCGGGAGCGGAGAGTGACTGACTCGCTACAGATGGAGCGCGAATTGCTCCTCCGAACCCAGACGAAGGCGCCCGTGGCTCGCAGAGCCGCAATCGCTCTCGTGCGGGCGTACCAGCAGTCCCGCGGGACGAGGCTCTCGCCTTGCCGCTACGTCCCTTCGTGTTCGGAGTACGCGGTGGCGTCCCTGGAGCGCCACGGGCTCTTACGAGGTTCCTGGCTCGCCATCCGCCGCCTGGGTCGCTGCCAGCCGTTCGCCGGCTACGGCTCTGATCCGGTGCCGGACTGAGAGGAGCGCGCCATGCCCCATAACGCTGTCACGGCGAGCATCACGAGCGACATAGGGAGCATATTCCATCCCATCTTCTGGACCTTCGCGCAGGCCCTTGCGTTGTTCTATGCCTTAATACCGAACTACATAATTGCCATAACTCTCCTCACCGTCCTTGTCATGATCTTGACGGCTCCGCTGACCATCAAGAGCACAAAGTCGATGGTCGAGATGCAGCGCATCCAGCCCGAGTTCAGGAAGCTTCAGCAGAAATACAAGGGCGACCGCGAGAAGCTGAACGAAGAGGTCATGAAGCTCTACCGGGAGCACGGTGTCAGCCCGGTAGGAGGTTGTCTTCCCCTACTACTGCAGATGCCATTTTTTGTTTGTTTGTATGGCGTAATCAAGGGTCTGACCAATACGAAGACCGTCAACCACATCAAGTCGCCGAGCCCGCGGTACCTGAGCAGCTCGACGCGCATGTACCACGACATATTGGCGGCCGGCGGGAAGATCAAGTCTTTCGGCATCGACCTATCCCAGACCCCGTTCACACATCACGGATCTCTGGGCGCCTCCATCCCTTATTACGTTCTTTTCTTCGCTGCTATCGGCCTCCAATATCTGCAAATGGCGCGTCTCAATAAGAGGAATGCCGCCAACATTCAAAACAACCCTCAGATGCAGACGATGCAGACGATGCAGAAGGTCACGCCGCTGATCTTCGGCGTCATCTACATCGCGTTCCCGATTGGGGTGACCGTCTACTTCATCGTGTCGAGCTTCTGCCGGATCGTCATCCAGGAGATCCTTTTTCGCACGGGAGTGACGGCACCCAAGGCGGCTGGCGAGGGGGGTGCGCGCGACCTTCCTCCCCCGCGGCGACGGGGCCTGATGGATCGGCTCGCGGACGCTCAGGCGGCCGCACAAGAGCAACGACGCCTCCAGGCGGAGCTGAACGGGACCATCAACGCGACATCCCAAGATGTGACAGAGGCGGACGGACAGCCAGGGACTGACGGAACTGACGGACCGAAGAAACCGGGACGACCGTCGAGCCAGGCCCGGCCCACTCCCCCGCTGAAGGCCGGCGCCCAGCCACCCGTCCAAAAGGGAGGTAATGGCAGCAATGGTGTAAACGGAGCGCAGAGTGGGCAGTCGGCCACTAGAGGTAATGCTCGGCCGACACGAACTCCCGGAGCGAACGGTGCCGGTCCAAACGGACGATCCAGAGTACGTCCGGACAGCGGCGGCGAATCCGGGGACGGGGATACATCCAAGCCGAAGCAGGCGCCGCCGCGGTCCAAGGACAAAAGGCCACGAAAGGCTCGTTGAATAGATGGAGTGGGTCGAGACAACCGGTCGAACAATCGAAGAGGCGCGTGACGCCGCGCTGGACATGCTTGGAGTCGACGAGACGGACGCCGAGTTCGTCACACTGAGCGAACCGCGGCCCGGGCTCTTCGGAAGGTTGAGGGGTGAGGCTCGAGTCCGAGCCCGCGTGATGCCCACAACGCCTCCGCCCAAGAGGAATCGAAGCCGCCGTCCAGTGCAGCGAAGAGGCTCCACGAGCCAGCGGTCCGAGAGTGTCAACACGGAGTCCCCGGACTCGGCAGCAGGCAGTCGTCGAGCGGATGGCGAAACCGTCGCAGAACCGTCTCGAAGCGACGGGGCCTCAGGGTCCGGTGGAGGCAGATCCCGGTCTTCACGGCGCCGTCGCCGTCCGTCGGGAGGCGGGGGAGCCGGTGCCGCAACCCTCACTGTCGGCGAATCTGGAGCGAACGAGCCCGGTGAGGGCGACGACGGCTCGGTAGGCGACGACGGTACGGATGAGCCCACCCACCGGAGATCTCAACGCAGCAACCGGCCCCGCAGACAAGCGAGTTCGGACTCGAGGCCAGAGGAGGCCACCGTGACAGAGACCCTTTCGCTCGAAGAGCAGGGCGATATGGCGAAGCAATTCATCGAGGGTCTCGTAGCTGAGCTCGGACTGGAGGCTTCAGTCACGGCGCAACCCCTCGACGACGAAGCCGTGCAGGTCGCTGTGAACGGGGAGGAGCTCGGAGTGCTCGTCGGCCAGGGAGGCGCCACGCTGGCGGCGATCCAGGAGCTGACTCGCACGGTGGTGCAACGCAAGGCGGGCGGTCACACTGATCGGATCCTCGTGGACGTGGCTGGTTACCGTGCCAGACGGGCCGAGGCCCTCGGACGCTTCACCACGAAGGTGGTCGAGGAGGTGATCGCATCAGGTCGCGAGAAAGCCCTCGAGGCGATGTCGCCGGCGGACCGGAAGGTCGTCCACGACACCGTCAACGAGCTGGGCGGTGCGTCGACCCGCTCCGAAGGGGTGGAGCCTCGGCGTTACGTCGTGATCTCTCCGGTGGCTGGGAACTCCGACGTCGCCGAGGAAGCCGACTTGGAAGATCCTGAAGACGACGAGGGCTGAAGCCCTCCATCGGCATTTCTGCCTCGAGCAAGGTCGTGCCTCCGGCTTTTGAGTTCCTGGAGGAAGCCAAGAAGCTCGGATTACTCGGGCCGGCATCCCTGGACCTTCATCGACGGCACTCCCTTGCTTTCGCTGAGGCTCTCATCCAGGCGATCGGCCGCGACGAGGAAGCGTGGAGGATCGCGACGGGGTCCGCCGGCGGGCATGGTCTCCGAATCCTCGACCTCGGCTCAGGGGGTGGAGTGCCCGGTCTCATTCTTGCCGAACTCTGGCCTGACGCGTCGATCGGTCTTCTCGAAGGCTCAGACCGACGCTGTCGGCTGCTCGAGCGCTGGGTAGCTGAGGCCGGATGGACGACGAGGGTCTCGGTCCTGTGCGGCCGGGCCGAGGAACTTGGAAGGGACGATTCCTCGAGGGGAACATTCGACGCCGTCGTGGCGAGGCTGTTCGGCCGTCCGGCCGTGACGGCCGAGTGCGCCGCCCCCTTCTTGAGGGTTGGCGGTCTCCTGGTGGTATCTGATCCCCCAACAGGACAGCCTGAAGAGGAAGGCGTTGTTCCGGACAGAGTGTCGGAAGGATCATCCGATTCCCGTTGGCCGCCGCATGGTCTGGCTCAGCTAGGTCTCCAAAAGGCCGAAGTCATCACGACACCCTTCCATTTCACCGTTCTGCGTCAGGTTGACCTCTGTCCCCTCCGCTATCCCCGGCGGACCGGTATTCCAGCAAAGCGGCCCTTGTTCTGACTATGTTTCACGTGAAACCATGCGGTGAAACAGCAACCTAGAGGTTGCGGAGGGAGAGCTCGGGATGGCCACGGAGTACGAGCTCGGCGTGTTGGTCGGTCTCCTGATCGGCGAAGGCCACTTCGGGGGTGATAACCGGCAGCCACAGATAACCCTCCGAAAGCACGTCCGGCACGTGGCCCTGTTCCGGTGGCTGGAACGAACCTTTCCGGGGGGCCGGGTCTACGGCCCCTATGACCACGGCGGCCGCCGCTACTACCAATGGATGCTCCGCGGCCCACACCTCCGCGATCTTTTCCCTCTGCTGAAGGCTCGGATCACGCCGGATCTCGATGCCTACGCGTACGAGCGGTTCGAACAGATGCAAATCCGGTACGCGGTGCAACTGGGATTGCCGGCTCCTGCGTCGGCTCCGACGGTCGAAGACAAAGGTGCTGTTTCACCGCATGGTTTCACGTGAAACATCCCAGAAGTCTCCTCCCGTAGCCCGAATATCGCCGGAAACGCTTGACCGCAGGTTCACGGATGACCAGGATGGAGTCGTGCTCCTGGGCGAAGCTGTTTTATAAGCAGTGCGCGTTCCCTTTCGCAGTCGAGAGCAACGGCGCAGTAAACACTTCGACGAGTCGGACTCCGGTTCCGGAGCGGACGCTCATCGCTATGCCGAGCCCGGTCTTCGGGAGCCCGGCCTTCCCGGTTCCTCCGAGTTAGGCGATCTGTCTGGTCGGGAGGGAACCTCGACGGGAGTCGACCATCAGGTCGAAGGGATCGCTCCTGAGAACCCATTCGAAGCGTTGGAACCCTCCTCGCGCTCTGACGATCCGGTCATCGATCCCGGTCAGGTGAGCTCGGTTGCGGTCCTCGCCTCCGGGGACAGCTTGCGAGCGACTGCGACCGTCAGCGAAAACGGTGACGGGGGTGCCCGCGAAGACGCACCCGAATCTTCGGTCCGACCTGACGAATCAGCCGTACCCGATCACCCGAAGAGCGCCCCCATAAAGCTGCCACGGGTAGTAGCGGTCGCGAACCAGAAAGGCGGAGTCGGCAAGACGACGACGGCCGTGAACCTCGGCGCCGGTCTTGCAGAGCTCGGGTTCCGCGTGCTCGTAATCGACCTTGACCCCCAGGGGAACGCCACGACCGGGTTGGGGATCGATGCGCGTCACTTCGAGAACTCGATGTACGACGTCATCATGAAGGACATCGCCCTCGAGGATTGCATCGAACCTACAAGCCTCAAGAACTTGTTCGTGGCCCCGGCGACGATCGACCTTGCTGGTGCCGAGATAGAGCTGGTACCCGCGTTCAGCCGAGAGTTCAAGCTTCGGAAGGCCATCCAGACGGTGGTCGACGACTTCGACTATGTCCTGATCGACTGCCCGCCATCGCTGGGACTCATAACCATCAACGGACTTGCCGCTGCCGGAGAGGTCCTCGTCCCGATCCAGTGCGAGTACTACGCACTCGAGGGCTTGGGACAGCTGCTCCGAAATGTCCAATTGGTGCAGAGCAACCTTAACGAGAAGCTCGAGGTGTCGACGATCGTCCTCACGATGTACGACGCCCGCACGAAGCTGGCCGAGCAGGTGGCGTCGGAGGTTCGAGCTCACTTCGGCCCCCGGGTCTGCCGGGTCGTGATACCGCGTACCGTACGGATATCGGAGGCCCCTTCTTTCGGGCAACCGATCACCGTGTTCGACCCGACCTCGCGTGGCGCGATCGCGTACCGCGAACTGGCAAAGGAGGTGAGTGGTGTCGAGACGTAGCGGTCTCGGGAGGGGTCTCGGCTCACTGATCCCGACCGAACCCATCGGACGTGAAGCGTCGGCATTCCGCGAGGTACCGGTTGCGGCGATCCGGCCGAATCCCCTCCAACCCCGTAGTCACTTCGACGAGGAGGCGATGTCTTCCTTGGCGGCGTCCATTCGCGAGGTGGGAGTGCTGCAACCGTTGCTCGTGAGGGACCTGGAAGACGGCGAGTACGAACTGGTCGCCGGCGAACGGCGTTGGAGAGCCGCGCGCCGCGCAGGGCTTCAGACCGTGCCGGTCATCGTGCAGTCGATCTCGGACTCGAACAGCCTCGAGCACGCGCTGGTCGAGAACCTGCATCGCGCAGACCTCAACCCTTTGGAAGAGGCCGCCGCCTTCCACCAGCTGATCGACGACTTCGGCTACACCCATGAGCAGGTTGCAACGCGTGTCGGACGAAGCCGGACCGTCGTTACCAACACGCTCCGCCTTCTTCAGCTTCCGGCTGGTGTACAGCGAGCCATCGCCGACGGAGAGATAACGGCCGGGCACGCGAGGGCGCTTCTCGGCACTCCAGATCGAGGATTCCAAGAAGACCTCGCTAAGCGGGTGATCGTGGAAGGCCTGACAGTTCGAGCGGTAGAAGAAGAGATCCGGGCGCACGGCCAGCCGCAGCCCGAGACTGATACGGGCCGGTGGTCCGGAGACGGCCCCCAGGACGGCTATCGCGGCTCCGAGACAGTGGAACGAACACCGGCCAGCGGGCCCGGCCGCTCGAAGAGCAGGCTTCCCGCTCCAGGAGTGCTCGAACTCGAAGAGCTCTTGTCGTCGCATCTCAACACGCGTGTCAAGGTCGAGATGGGCGCCAAGCGGGGCCGTGTCATAGTCGACTTTGCAACTCTCGAGGATCTCGAGCGGATATATAGGCTCATGGTTACGAACGGTTCGATCTGAGGCCCGTTCCAGGCGCGTTCGGGTAGGTATCACGCAAGCGCGGTGCGGAATTGGCGCATGTGCATGAGCCGCAAAGCACGTTCAGTGAGATCCTGCCGGGGACGATACCGCTGAGCAGGGATTTCTTACTCTGTGTGGTCGAATCAACGTCCACCGCAAGTGGAGAGTATCCACATCCTGTGCATGAAGCTGTGGATTAGGCGAAACGTTCACCATGGCTTCACCCTTGCTTTACCCTTATGTCACGTGCCCTTCACCGGGGCTTCACGCGACGCGGAGGGCTCCCTCAGTCGACAGAGGTGGTCGCCCACTCGGTGAGAGCCTCGGCGAGTGCCACGGCAATTCGGGGCGTGCGCTCGACCACCAACCCAGCCGGGCCGAGCTCACAGACGACGGCCGGCATACGCGTCTCCCTCAGGACAGGTAGAGACATGCCCTCGGGCTCGCAAGGAGGCAGGTCGAGCTCCGCGGGCACGCGACTCTGAACCAGTTCGGCCAGGCGCTTGCCGCCGGCCGACTCGTACCGGTATCCCGCGTAGTGAGACGTGGTGCACCGGTGCGAAGACGGATCGAGTCGCAGTCCGAGGAAGACCTCTGCGTTGGCTGCGTTCGCCGCAGTTGCTTGGGCGAAGCCGTCGGGGTGAAGGACAGGTACAGCGTTGGCTCCGGCTCTGTGCAGGGCCCGTCGGACAGCGGACGCCAGGGCGTCGAGGCCCCCCTCTTCTCCGACGGCTATGCAGCGTCGGAGGAGGGTCTTCGGCAGGTGCCGAAGCCGGTCGCGGTCGCGGAACCGAGCTGACCAGTTCGGGCAGCTCGCGGCGGGGCATCACTCGTCGGAGCTCGCTCAGGGTGTCGGCTCCTAGGATCGCGTCGACGGGTAGCCCGAGGTTGCGCTGGAAGTCGGCCAGTGCCATCGCGGTTCTCCGCCCGAAAATGCCGTCCACCCGGCCGGTGTCGAAGCCGAGGGCCGAGAGACGACGTTGCAGGTCCGCAACGTCGTCACCGCGCAGCATCGCTCGACGGTGGTACAAGAACCGGTCCCCGAGCCTGAACCCGGCCTCCACCAACGCCGCCCAGGTTTGGGGCCCGCACGTCCCGTCCACGCGAAGGCCCCTCAGGTGCTGGAAAGCCTCTACGGCGGCTCGAGTCCCGGGCCCATAGGAGCCGCCGGCGTCCGGAAGGACGTCGATGCCGAGCGCCGACAGGCGCGTCTGGAGATCCGAGACCGCAGGTCCTTCGTGTCCCGGCCCGAGCGGCAGGGCGGTGCCGGGCGACTTCTCTACGACTCCAGAGCTGAAATTGACACGCTCCGGCGCCGGGCGCCCACTCAGGCGAGGAACGGAGCGATCTCCTGGAGGAGCTGGGCCTTGCCCCTTGCCCCCGTTATGCGGACCTTTGGCTCCCCGTCCTTGAAGAGGATCAGGGTCGGGATGCTCATTACCTCGAATCGTCTCGTCACGTCGAGGTTCTCGTCGATGTTGATCTTCGCCACCTGTACCTTGCCGACGTTCTCGCCTGCGATCTGCTCGAGCACCGGAGCGATCATCTTGCACGGGCCGCACCACTCCGCCCAGAAGTCCACCAGAACAGGTGTGTCGGCCAGCTTGACATGTTCGTCAAAGCTAGCGTCGCTCAGCGTCGTGATCTCGTTGCTCATGATCGTCCCTTCGTCCACCGCTGCCTGAGAGAGCCACTCTCGACAGCGAGCTCGTGTTTCGCACGGCAGACAGAGAACACCTGTCAGCCCGATCTATTCCGGGTCCGTTGCCTAGGGTCCGTTGCCTAGGGCCGCGTCTGCTTGGTGGCTTCCAGCCACCGTTCGACGTCGATCGCCGCCATGCAGCCCGAACCGGCGGCCGTCACCGCCTGACGGTAGTAATGGTCCTGGACGTCGCCGCAGGCGAAGACCCCTTCCACGTTCGTGGCGGTGCCGACGTTCGTGCCGGGGCCACCTTTCGTGCGGATGTAGCCGTTTTCGTCGAGGTCGATCTGCCCGGTGAACACAGTCGTGTTCGGTATGTGGCCGATCGCGACGAAGACGCCTGCGGCTGGAAGGTCTTCGGTCGCGCCGGTCTCGACGTCGCGTACCCGTACTGCGCTCACCTTCGAGTCGCCGAGCACCTCTTCTACGACCGAGTTCCAACGGAATGCGATGCGATCGTTGGCGAACGCGCGGTCCTGCATGATCTTGGAGGCCCGGAGCTCCTTGCGTCTGTGGACGAGCGTCACGGTGTCGCCGAAACGCGAGAGGAAAAGCGCCTCCTCGACGGCTGAGTCGCCGCCGCCGACGACGATAATTTCCTTTTCTTTAAAGAAGAATCCGTCACATGTGGCACAGGTCGACACTCCGTGGCCGAGAAGTCGCGCCTCGCCCGGGACTCCGAGCATGAGCGATCTCGCGCCGGTCGCGACGATGAGCGCCGTAGCGCGGAGGTCAGGTTCCGGCGCGTGTTCGTCATCGGTCCACACGCCGAAGGGACTTTGCGACAGATCGACTCGCGTGGCTCTTCCCGTCATGAACTTCGCCCCGAACCGCTCGGCCTGAGCGCGGAAGCGCTGCATCAACTCGGGACCGAGGATCCCGTCGACGAAACCGGGGTAGTTCTCCACCTCTGTCGTCACCATGAGCTGCCCGCCGGGCTGGTCGCTCGTGGAGGAGATCTCGCCCTCGATCACGAGCGGCTGCAGGTTGGCCCGCGCTGTGTAGATGGCGGCCGTGACGCCGGCGGGGCCGGAGCCGAGGATCACCACCTGGTGCGTGTCGGTCACCTCAGGCGTCCTTTGCCTGCGCGGGACTTCGCTTCGTCCATGCGAGAGCGCCGGCCACGACCATCAGAGCTCCGACGAGCGCGTCCGCCGGCCAGACGCGGTGCCCGAACGCATAGACATCGAGCAGACGGATCAGGGCAATGGCGAGAAGTACGCAAAGGACGAGCGCCATGGAGGCCACGACGATGCCGAACACGACGGCGCGTGCAGCGAGAATGATCGGCCGGATGGCACGATCCTGGACCGCCCCGACGACGTCCTCGACGGTCTGGGCGACCTTGGAGGGCCACTCAGATCCCGCGATTCCTCTTCCGAGCGACCCCGAGCCCGCCGCGGGAGCCCGCGCCGGCTCCGCCTCGGGTGCTCGTACCGCGGGCCCATTTGCCGCCTGACCGTCGACCATTCCGACGAGGCTAGCTGCGGGCAACCAAGAAGCAGACGCCGATTGTTCCCGGGCCTGTGTGGCTACCTACGACCGGCCCGAGCGAGGACACCTCGAGCGGATGAGCGCTCTTCGCATTCCGGAGCATGTCGGCGACCTCGTCGGCATCCGTCGCCCGGCCATCGGCGAGCGCGATGCGCTCGAGAGGGCCTGCATCGAGGGCTTTCGAGGCCAGGTACTTCACCGCGCGGGTACGCTCCGCTGCTTCGAATCGACCTCCACGACACCGTCTCGGACCTCGAGAACTGGCTTGATCGAAAGCAGCGATCCCACGAGATGAGACGCTCCTCCGATGCGACCGCCCTTGCGTAAGAAGTCGAGGCTGTCGACCACTCCGAACACGTGGACGCGTGCAGCGGCGTCTTCGACGCCCGCCAACACCTCGTCGAGGCTGTTCGAAGAAGCGGCGAGATCGACTGCTTCGATGACGAGCAAGCCGAGTCCCATGGTGAGGGTGAGCGAGTCCACCACGGCCACCTGGATGCGGTCTGCCACAGCATCCGCGGCAGTCCGGGCCGCCTGAAACGTCGCGGACACCTTCGAGGAGAGGTTTATGCAGATCACACCGTCCATGCCGGCGTCGGCCGCGTCGCTGAAAACGGCCTGGAACGCACCAGGAGACGGAGCGGCGGTCTGCGGCATGTGCGGGCCGGCGACGACGCGGTCCCAGAACTCCTTGTCCGACAGCTCGACCTTGTCGATCAGCTCCTCTTCACCGAATCTGATCGTGAGAGGAACGACCCGGATACCGAGCTTGTCGACCAGATCCGAGGGGAGGTCGCACGCGCTGTCGGTCACCACCTGGATGCCGGGCATCCGCCCTCCTTATTGCTTCAGATCTCACGGGTTGCTTCAGATCTCACGGGTCCGGGTCGAGTCTGCCACGGCCGGAGTCGGCCGGGGCCTGCGTCGGGGGATTTCCTCGGGGGCCGTTCCCGCGACGCTCTCGGCGGTTGTGCTGCTCGAGCGCGCCGACGGCGAAGACGACCACCAGATAGGCGATCGATCCGAGTGCGGCGCCGGCGAGGACGCGTCCCGCGAGACCGGCGGGTGTCTCGGAGCCCGACAGGTTGGAGCCGATAGCGGCGGCCGCTACGAGAGCGACCGTCGCGAGAAGCACGCGCCCGAATGGGCGCGCGACTATCGCCCAGTCGAGGCCGCCGAGGCGTGGTCTGAGCAGGAGCAGGCCGGCCACCGCCGCGATCGTGTAGGCGGCGCTTATCGAAAGAGCGACACCTCGCACACCGAGCGGGCCGACGAGAACGACCGCCAGGGCGATGTTCACCCCGTTCTCGACGACGTAGAGCCAGAACGCCGTCCGCATGTCCTGCATCGCCTGGAAGGCCCGGACGGTGTAGAGGAAGACGCAGAAGCCGGGCAACCCCAACGCGAGCATGGCCAGGGCCTGAGCCGTGGGAGTCGTCGCGGCGGGGCTGCTCGCGTGGTAGCCGAGAAGCACGGCCACCAGGGGCTTGGCGAGGATCAGAAGGCCGGCGGCGGCCGGCAGGACTATTGCGAGGATCCCACGCAGGCCCCCCGCCCAACGTCTACGGAAGCCAGCGGGATCGCCGCGCGCCCATCGCGCCGCGAGCTCGGGCGTGACTGCGCTCATGACCGAGATGGCGACCACCCCGTAGGGCAGCTGGAAGAACGTGTAGGCGTATGTGTACGCGGAGATTCCGCCCGGGATCTTGTTGAACAGCGCCAGCACGACGAGAAGGGCCACCTGGTTCGCGACCACGAGCCCGAAGGTCCATCCGGAGAGCCTGAGAATCGTGCGGACGGCCTCGTGGCGCCAGTCGAGCCGGAACCTGAGGCGGAGCCCGGCGCGCCGGAGCGACGGCAACAACAAAAGCGCCTGCGCGGCGACGCCGGCCGTCGTCCCGAGGCCGAGCAGGATCAGCTCGGGACGGTCGGCCTCGAGCCCTCCGAGAGTGGGGCGGCGCGCCACGACCGAGAACGTGATCAGGACGCCGATCGTGATGACGTTGTTGGCGATCGGTACGAAGGTCGGTGGTCCGAAGCGACCTCGGGCGTTCAGAAGGGCTGCGCCGAGGGCGGCGAACGTGTAGCAGGCGAGTTGCGGAACGAAGAGTATGAGGAGGTCGGTTGCGACCTTTCGTTCAGCCGCCGAGTGGCGGAGCACGGTGAGCCCGTCGACGATCAGCGGAGCTGCAGCGAGGAAGACGACAGAGGCCACGCCGAGGACGGCGAGCGTGACCGACACGACCGCCGAGATCGCCTCCCAGGCATCGTCCTCGTCGCGCGTCGCGAGGCGCGCCACGAACACCGGTATGAAGGTCGCCGACAGGATCCCGCCGAGCACGAGGTCCTGGACGATGTTGGGGATGGTGTTCGCCAGGTTGTAGGCGTCCGCGGGCGAGCCCACCGAGACACCGGTGCCGAGCGCGTAGCCGAGAGCGATGATCCGGCCGACACCCGTGATCCGCGACAAGAGCGTGCCCACCGCCATCGTGGCCGTGGCGCGCCGCAGTGTCACCGGGGGGGCGGCGCTCGACGTCGCGGTCACCGTCGGGACCCCCGAGCGCCTAGCGATGTCACGGTCCTGCGCCTGGTGCCCCCGCTTCTGCTCCCGCAGGGGCGGGCTCCTCGCGCCGTGGGGCACTGTGAGCGCCGTGGTTGCGTCGTGCTCGGCGCCCGCGCCTTCCGGCCAAGAGAGTCCGGGCCCACCACATGAGAAGCACAGCCGCAGCTACCACGGTGAGAACGATCGCTACGACCGATGTCGAAAGCGAGCGGACCGTGAACTTGGCGGACGCAATCAACAGGCCGCCTGTTGGGCTCCTGACCGACACGACGACAGGGAAGTCCCCCGATGTCCGTGCAGAAACGTCCACGTCGACGGACTGGATGTGCTGAGTGAGCCTTACTTTCTGCGGGTTGGTCCCGTGAAGGAACGCGAGCTTGTCGCTCGACAGGTCGAGGACCACGGTCACCGGAAACGGCACCTGGCGCACGAGGGTTATTGGGATCGTGGCTGTCTGGGACGTCAGGCGGATCGTGCGGACCGCAGTCAGCGAGACGACGTCGGCCCTCTGCGCGACCACCTGGTCGAATGCCGATATCACAGCTCTTTGTTGCTTCTCCGAGAGCAGCACGGACTCCGCGCTCAGCAGCAGGTCGCTGAGGGGCGTCAGGTTCTCCGACCCGTGAATGACGCTCTCGAGCCCCGCGAGAAGCGTTCTCGCTTGGTTGATCCCGGTGACCGGGAACCCAGGTCCGGTCCCGTGCGAGCCTTGCGCGAGCTGTCTGGTCGAGGGCCACCCGTTTCCGTTGTTCGGGTTGCCGCCGTCGTCTCCGCGGGTCACCTGGTCGAAGAACCCCGACGTGGTGACCGGATCGAGCACGGGTATGCCCGCCAGCCCTGACAGAAGCGAAGACAAGAAGCCGGGTGACGGTGACCAGTCGAGCGGAGGGGCGAGGACCAACCCGCGGTTCCAAGGGGCTTCGGGCTCTTCGAACGCGATCAGTGCGAGGTCGGCGAGCAGCTGGTGTGCTGCGAGCACGCTGCCCGCCCCCTGCTGGTCGATCAGCTCTGACTCGAGAGCGGAATCTGTCTCTGCGGCTTCGATCGTCCGGCCATCGCCGGTGTCGAGCGCGAAGGTCTGGACCGACGGCCCCGCGAATTTCCCCGACACCGAGGACAGGTCGCCCGAAGGCACGACGACCTGCGTTGTCCCGGTGGCGGCGAGCACCCCGAGAGTCTCTTCGTCGAGCGCCCCCTCGACGATGGAGGTGCTCCCTGAGGTCTGCACCCTCGCGGTGTCCATGACCTGGAAGCTGCGACGCAACTGGGACACGATCTCGGCCGACAGTCCCGCGTCAACCAGTGTCTTCGGGTCCACCCACACGTATGTCGACGGAAGCACCTGCACATCCGCCTCGTCGGACAGTGTGACGATCCCTTGTGCGATCGACTTGGAGTTAGCGGGCCCATCCTCCAATCCCTGAACCGTCAGGGGTTGGGGGTATGCCGTGACCGGCGCCGCCGAGTTCTCGAGCTCGGCGACCGATGTCCCGAGGTCGTGGAGCGCGGAGCCCGTCGGAGGTCCCGGCGCCCCGGTGTCGCCCGGCTCGGACGGCGCGGAGCCCAACGGGACCACCAGAGCCACCCGGAGCCGTGACGTGATCCTCGACTCGATGAACAAGATGTCGGTCACCAGGTCGGAAACCACTGAACCGGTGGCGGTGTCCATCAGCTGGACTCGCAGCGGGTAGACACCGTTGCAGTTGTCCGGGGCGCACTGCAGGTCGAGATTGAACGTCGATGCCGGTGCCGAGTAGTTGCCCGCCGAGATCGCGGCCTGCACCACGGTGTCGCCGGCGCTGTCGGTGCGGAGCGTCTGGAGAGGGACCGTCTCGGTGTCGGACACGAGTGACTCAGAGCTCGTGTTGTCCTGGAGCGTCTGTTCGAACGACGACTGACCGTCGGGCGGCGCGAAGACGCTGAGAGCGATGCCGAGCTGACTGCGGGCAACGGACGAGCCGATCGCGAGACTCAGGTCGAACATCTGGCCTGGCTTCACCCACGGCGTCTGCGACACGAGGGTCAGCCCGGCGGTCGCTCCTGGATTCGCGGTGACGGGGAGAGCCACGCCGAGCGAGGCAATGGCCGCCACGGATGCCGCCCCCAGGAGCTTGCAGAGGAAGTAGGAGAAGCTCGCCTGGTTACGGTCCACCTCGGGCCGCAGCCTAGAACAAGGTCGCTCGTTGCAGGCGAGCCGAGGCCGGCCATTCGCTCAGATTCCGAACGAAGCCCGGCTGATCGCCTCTTTCGCCTCCGGAGTCCCCTCGACCTCGACCTGAGCGGCGGTCTTGCGGCCGGACAGATAAAGGGCGAGCTCACCGGGCCGTCCGCGCAGGGTCGCTACGGGATCTCCTTTGACGGCGTGCAGGGTCTCGCCGTCTTCGCGGACCAGATCGAGACCGACAGGGCGAAGCGAGCGTCCGTTCAGGCGCGCCACCTGACGCAGCGCCCCCCACAGCGCGTTCTCGACGTCCTCGATGGCGTCGGGGGGCCTCGGCGAATAGTCCCCATCGCCACGCCGGAGATCCTCGTGATGGACGAAGTACTCGTTCAGGTTCGCGAGCCGGTCGATCGGGCGCCACCAGGCCGGCGGGCCCGATCGGACCTTGGCCACCAGGGCCTCGAAGCTCTGTGCAGACCTGGTTCGCTCCATGACCTTGTCGAGGTGGGCGCTCAGAGGGGGGAGGACCAGGCCGATTGCAGCGTCGGGCCTGTGCTCTCTCACGACGAGGTGAGTGGCGAGGTCGCCCGCGTCCCACCCTTCGCAAAGAGTGGCGGCATGCTCGCCCCGATCCAAGAACAGATCGCAGAGCGCCAGGCGTTCGGCTCGCTGAGGAGGAGTCCCGCTGATGAGCGAACCGTAGGAGCCACGCGGGCCACGGTCAATGCCGGCTCCCGGGCCTGTGGCCGGTCGGCGGTACCCTCGGCACGGTGATTCCCGAGCGCTTCAGACCGATCGTCGACGCGACAGCGCCGCTTGCCCGGCGATTCGAAGACGCCGGCCACGCTCTGTACCTGGTCGGCGGGTCGGTTCGTGACGCGATGGTCGGCGAGGGCACCGAGCTCGGCGACCTGGACCTGACGACGGACGCGAGACCCGACGAGATCGAGAGGCTGGTGTCGGGCTGGGCGGACGATGTCTGGACCGTCGGCAAGCGGTTCGGGACCATCGGGTGCCGGAAGGACGGGCGCACGTTCGACATAACCACGCACCGGGCCGAGGCGTATCCCCCCGACTCCAGAAAGCCCGCGGTCGTCTTCGGCGACTCGATCGAGCGCGATCTGTCGCGGCGGGACTTCACGATCAACGCCGTGGCGATCAAGCTTCCCGAGGTCGTGCTCATCGACCCGTTCGACGGGATGGGCGACCTCGCACGGAAGTGCCTGCGGACGCCTCTCGACCCGGCCGAGTCCTTCGGTGACGACCCGCTGCGGATGCTGCGCGCCGCACGCTTCATCGCCCGCTTCGAGATGTCGCCTGACCCGGCACTCGTGGAGGCAGTCCGCGCGATGCATGGCAGGCTCGAGATCGTCTCGGCCGAGAGGATCCGCGACGAGCTCGACAAGCTGGTCGTCGTGCAGAGGGCCACGCCGGGCCTGGCCTTCGTCGTCGAGACCGGGCTCGCATCGGAATTCATGCCCGAGCTGCCCGCTCTTGCGCTCGAGCAGGACCCCGTTCACCGCCACAAGGACGTGCTCGCACACACCTTCGCAGTGGTGGACAACGCCTCCACCAATCGACTGCTGCGGCTCGCATGCCTGCTCCACGACGTTGGGAAGCCGAAGACGCGCGCCTTCGGGCCCGACGGGGTGACTTTTCATCATCACGAGGTGGTCGGGGCCCGCATGGTCCGTGACCGGATGACCGCGCTCCGCTACTCGAGCGCGGACACAGACGTCGTGTCGCGCCTGGTCGAGCTCCACCTGCGCTTTCACACCTACCAGATGGGCTGGACCGATCGTGCCGTGCGCCGCTACGTCCGCGACGCGGGGCCCCTTCTCGATCTGCTCAACGAGCTGACGCGCTGCGATTGCACGACCCGCGACAAAGCCAAGGCGCAGGCGCTCGGGCGTCGCATGGACGAGCTCGTCGAGCGGATCGCGGAGCTACGCGAACAGGAGGAGCTCGATTCGATCCGACCGGACCTCGACGGCAAGCAGGTCATGGAGCATCTCGGCATCGGCCCAGGCCGCCAGGTAGGAGAGGCTCTCTCGTTCCTGCTCGAGCTGCGTCTCGAGGAGGGGCCTTTGTCGCACGACGAGGCGGCCAAGCGTCTCGACGAGTGGTGGGCCCAGAAGAACGACCAGAAGAACGCGAACCGCTGATCACGCCTACTCGGACTTTGCGAAGGCCTCCACCAGCAGTCGTGCCTCGTCGTCGTGGAACTGCACGGGGGGCGACTTCATGAAGTACGCCGAGGGCCCCTCGAGCGGTCCGCCCACGCCGCGGTCCAGAGCGAGCTTCGCACACCTCACAGCGTCGATGATCACCCCTGCGGAGTTCGGTGAGTCCCAGACCTCGAGCTTGAGCTCGACGTTCAGAGGCACGTCGCCGAAGTTCCTGCCCTCCATACGGATGTACGCCCATTTGCGGTCTTCGAGCCAGGGCACGTGGTCGGAGGGGCCGATGTGGACGTCGTCTGCGTCGAGGACGTAGTTCTCGATCTGGCTGGTCACGGCCTGGGTCTTCGAGACTTTCTTCGACTCGAGCCGCTCGCGCTCGAGCATGTTCTTGAAGTCCATGTTCCCGCCGAAGTTGAGCTGGTAAGTCCTGTCCAGTGCGAGGCCCCGGTCCTCGAACAGCCGGGTCAGCACCCGGTGGACGATGGTGGAGCCCACCTGGCTCTTGATGTCGTCGCCGATGATCGGCACGCCGGCCTCGGTGAACTTCGCGGCCCACTTCGGGTCGCTCGCTATGAAGACGGGGATCGCGTTCACGAACGCGACCTTGGCGTCGAGGCACGCCTGCGCGTAGAAGCGCTGGGCATCCTCGGACCCGACCGGCAGGTAGCTGACGAGGACGTCTGCGCCGCTCTGCCTGAGTGCCTCGGCCACGTCTACCGGCTCGGCCGGCGACTCCTCCACGCTGTCTTTGTAGTAGTGGCCGAGCCCGTCGAAGGTGGGGCCTCTCTGGACGGTCACATCGGTGTGGCCGACCTGTGCGAAGCGGATCGTGTTGTTGTGCCCGGCGAAGATGGCCTTCGACAGGTCGGTGCCGACCTTGGTGGCGTCGACGTCGAAGGCGGCCACGAACTTGAGGTCGCCCACGTGGTAGCCGCCGAGCGTCACGTGCATGAGGCCCGGCACATTGTGATCGGGATCGGCCTCCCGGTAGTACTCGACGCCCTGGACGAGCGAGCTGGCGCAATTGCCAACGCCGGCGATCGCCACCTTGACCTTGCTCATGGTGTCTTCTCTTTCTGCTTGGGGGGCTTTGGGCTGACTGATCTGTGGGGTCACTGGCTGATCTGTGGGGTCACTGGTCTCAACTGTCTCCGGCGGTGGTAGGTGCCGGAGAGGTGCCGCTCGATCGCTCGGCGTCGATCAGACGCTCGAGCCACGAGATCTCCCGCTCGGTCGCTTCGGTGGTGTGCTCCACCAGTGACCGCGCATAGGGGTCGAGGCGCGATGCCCCGCCTGCTGCCACCGCCCGTGAAGCCGAGAGCCGCTCCGCGAGCTGGGCACGCCGGCGCTCGAGGAGCCGGATCCGTGCCTGGGGGGGCAGGTAGCGGGCGAATGCTAGGCGGAGGCTGAAGCTCCTGGCTTCGTCGCCCCCCGAGTCCTCGGCCTTCAGGAGGTCGCTGAACTGGATTCGTCCGCGGTCGGTGATCCTGTAGACGCGCTTCGCACGGCGTCCCCTGCTCGCACCGGCGCGAATCGAACGGAAGGCGGCGCGTTCGCCACTGAGAGAGCCCGTCATCGGGACGGTCATGCGCGCAGGTGATTCCGTGTCGTCGGCGGCTTCCACGGACCCCGACCTCTCGAGGCGAGACAGTGCGGGGTAGAGGGATCCGAACGACACGTTCGAGAACACGCCGAGCTCGTCGCGCAGGCGCCGGCGGATCTCGTAGCCGTGCATCTGCTGGTCTTCGAGTAGGCCGAGGATCGCTAGCTCGAGCACGGTGTCCCCCGGCCTCCGGGCCTACCTAGACCTAGACCTCGGCGGCCTCCGGGTCGACCTCGACCTCGGCTTTTTAAATTGAGAATTGATATACGCGGCCGTATACCTAGCGCGGAAATGAGAGCCGGCGGCTCACAGCTGGTACCACGTGATGTTGATTGAATGCGATACATCGTTGAGATGTATCGTATCGATATATCGAAGCATGCGCAACAACTTCGGTCCGAGCGATCGCCAGACAGAGGTTGAGCGATAGCCTTGGCGCCGATGAGTTTCGGACCTACTGCGCTGCGCGGCTTCACCGCTGCTGGTCCAGGTGGGCGGGTCGAGTACAAGCTCGCTCGTAACGCGGTCGTGAAGGACTTCCACAAGGGGAGGCTTTCGAGGCTCGACGTCTGCGACGCGCACCCCGAGCTCATCCGGGCCGCCCGGAATGTCGGCGTCAAGCTGGACGAGAGCTGCCCGATCTGCGAGGACGAGATGCTCGTCAACGTGACCTACGTGTTCGGTCCGAAACTCCCCCCGAACGGTCGCTGCCCTGCTAGCGGTACCGAGCTCGAGAAGCTGTGCCGCCGGCCCGGCGAGGTCACCTGCTACGTGGTCGAGGTCTGTCCCGAGTGCCGCTGGAACCACCTGACGCGGTCGTATCCCGCCGGGGCGGGCTCGCGCTCGACCACGCGCGCCAAGCGCTGAGCGCGACCCACGCGCCTCCGAGCGCTGAGCACGAACGCGGCAGGTCGCCACCTTAGGGAGCCTCCGAGCAGGCAATATCGTGACGTGACCGCCCGGGTTGAGAGCCGATGATCGTCCTCGTCGGCGTCGCCTTCCTGGCGGGCCTAATCACCGGGATCTCACCTTGCATCGTCCCGGTGCTTCCGGTGATCGTCGCCGCCGGCGCGACGAGCACCGACCGTCGCCGGCCTTACGCGGTCGTCGCCGGGCTCGTCATCACCTTCACGGTGGCAACTCTCGGTGGCGTGGAGATTCTCGGGCTGCTCCATCTCCCAGATGACGTTCTCACCGACGCCGGTCTCGTGCTTCTCATCCTGCTCGGCGTCGGGCTCATGCTTCCGGTGATCGGGCAGTGGTTCGAGCGCCCGTTCGCGAAACTGCGGACCGGCGCCCCAAAGCGCCGATCGAGCGGAGTGTTACTCGGCGCCGGGTGCGGGCTCGTGTTCGTCCCGTGTGCAGGACCGGTCTTGGGAGCGATCTCGACAGTCGTCGCATCTCACAGAGTGGGCTTCACGGCGGTGTTCATGATGCTCGCGTACTCGATCGGGGCGGGGATCCCGCTTCTCGTGATCGCTCTGTTGAGCCGCAAGGCAACCGGGAGCTTCAAGGCGCTGAAGGACCACCTGCCGGCTATTCGCAGAGCTTCGGGCATCCTCATACTTGCTTCGGCCATCGTGATCTGGACCGGCGCACTGAGCGGGTTGCAGACGTCGGTGCCGGGCTACACGAGCACGCTCCAGGCGAAGATCGAGGGATCGCAGTCCCCGAGACTCCAAGCGCTCGAAGGAAAGGGCAAGACGAAGAAGTTCGGCACGGCCACCGAAACGCAGGGTGCGGACCTGATGGACTACGGGCTCGCCCCCGACTTCACCGGCATAACGGCCTGGTTGAACACGCCCGGCGGAATGCCGCTCACGCTCAAGCAGCTCCGTGGCAAGGTCGTGCTCGTCGACTTCTGGACCTACTCGTGCATCAACTGCCGCAGGTCGTTGCCCCACGTGGAGGGCTGGTACAACGACTACCACTCCCACGGGTTCGTAGTGGTCGGGGTGTCCACCCCGGAGTTCGCCTTCGAGCACGTGGTGTCCAACGTGGCCTCGGCTGCCAAGTCGCTCGGTGTGGACTACCCGGTGGCGATCGACGACAACTACTCCACCTGGAACGCGTACAACAACCAGTACTGGCCTGCCGAGTACCTGATCGACCAACAGGGTGTGATCCGCCACGAGGAGTTCGGCGAGGGTGACTACGGCGGCACCGAGACGGCGATCAGGGCGCTGTTGGAGGCCGGCGGCGCTACCGACCTGCCTCCTGCGACCGACGTCCCCAACCGCACGCCGACCGGCCCGCTCAGCCCCGAGACCTACGTGGGTTACACGAACCTCGAGGCCTATGGCGAGTCCTTCATCGCCGATCCCGCTCTCGTGATCAACGCGCCGACGGACTACCAGCTGCCGGCTCAGGTTCCTCTAGGGACCATTGCTTTCGGCGGCACCTGGACCGTCAACTCCGAAGAGGCGACCGCGGGCAGCGGTGCCCAGCTGGTGCTCGGTTTCGAAGCTGCCGACGTATACCTGGTGCTCGGAGGCACGGGAACGGTCCAGGTGTCGGTCGACGGCCGGCATTCGACCACGGTGGACGTTTCGGGAATTCCGGCTCTCTACACGATGGTCGGGAACGCCGACGAGGAGACGGGCACGCTCGACCTGTCGTTCTCCGCCGGGGTGGAGGCCTACGACTTCACGTTCGGCTGAGCCCGGAAGCTGACCCGGGTCGAGCCCTCATGGCGAGCAGCGGGACCGGGTTCCACGGCTCGGGCTCGGTGTTGGTCACGACATTCGGCGGGACCGTGGTCGTGGTGGGGGGTGCAGACGTCGTGCGGGTCGCAGCGACCGACGTGCTGGTCGACCGGTGCGAAGCAGGGTGCGACGTGGCTCCCTGCTTGAGGAAGCCGGCGATCATGTCGCGCGCATAGGGCTGAGCGGCGTACAAGACGTCTTCGCCGTTCACGACCGACTCTTCCTCGGGGAGCGTCTCGGTGATGAGACCCCTGCCCGTGATCCCCCTGAACTGGTTCGCCAGGCTCAAAAGGGCGCTGCCCGACCAAATTCTGGTCGATCGACACGTTCTGGTTCTTCTGTGCTGCGGTCAGGAAGTCGTTGAGCGTGAAGGGGCTCGCGCCATTCGCCTTGGAGATGAGCGACTGGAAGAACGCGTCCTGGCGACGGATCCGGCTGAAGTCGCCCTGGACGTCGTACTGCCATCCGCTCGGCGTCTCGTACTGCAGGTCGCGGCTACGCACGAGTGCCAGCGCCTGTGGGCCCTGCACGAGCTGGCATCCGGTCTTCGTCACGTTGAGGTCGCTCACGGTGTCCTTCACGGGCACGGGGAAGTTCAGGTACACGCCCCCAAGGGCGTTGACCATGTCCGAGAAGCCTTCGAAGTTCACAGCGACGTAGTGATTGATCGGGATCTGGAACACGTCCTCGATGGTCTCGATCAGAAGGCTCGGGCTGCCCGTGTCGAACGCGACGTTTATACGGTTCGGGCCCGACACGTTTGGAACCTTTCCAGGGATCGTGACGAAGGTGTCGCGGGGTATCGACAGCAGGATGATTCGCTTCGCCGCCGGGATGAAGCGGGCGATGATGATCACGTCGCTGCGCTGGCCGGTCTGATCGGCGGGATTCCCGAACTGTTTCTCCTGCGCCGGGGTGTCGACGAATTGCCTCGAATCGGAGCCGACGAGGAGGACGTTGAATGGCTTTCCGGGAGGAGCCGGCGGCGCGGGATGTTGCACGACGACGTGATGGAATTCGCCGAGCTTGTGAGTCGCGTACGCATAAGTGAGCCCTATTGCGGCGGCTATCAACAGCACGATCGAGACGAATGCGATGGCGACGCGCTTCGGCCATCTCCGCTTCCTTCCGTGACGTCCTCGCCGCCTGTCCTTGCGCGACCCCGGGACCGGCTCGGTCGGATGTCCGGGATCCACCGAGCCAGGCTCTACCAGATCATTTGCCTCTGTCGTATCCATCTGACCTGTCTGCTCTGGGGGGCAAGCCGACCCAGTACGGGATCGCCGACTGCGTCGAAACCGCCCGAAGCCCGACTCAGGGACCTCCGGCGGCGTGGGAATTCTACCTGAGGGCCCGGTCTGCGTTCCGGCGACCCGGAGAGAGAGCGCGCGCAGTACGCTGTCGATGAACGGTCCGCGAGCCGCCGGCAGCCAGAGGGCGCTGGACGGCAAGGAGGCCAACATGGCAGACACCGTCACGGTGCCCGCCGTCCGGTCGCGCAAGCGCAGGGACGGTGCCGCGCCACTCGTCATGATCACCGCCTACGACGCGCCGACTGCATCAGCGGTCGACGCCGCAGGGGTGGATCTGATCCTCGTGGGCGACTCGGTCGCCAACACGGTTCTCGGTTTCGAGAACACGTTGTCGGTGACGATCTCCGACATGGCCCATCACGTGGCAGCAGTCGCCCGGGCACGCCCCCGGGCCCTGGTCGTGGGGGACATGCCCTGGATGAGCTACCACACCTCGCACGACGAAGCGGTCCACAACGCCGCCACCCTCATCCGGGCGGGCGCCGCTGCGGTGAAGCTCGAGGGCGGAGCCCGCCGGGTCCAGGTCATCGAAGCGATCGTGGGAGCCGAGATCCCCGTCATGGGACATCTCGGCCTCACCCCGCAGTCCGTGCACGTGATGGGCGGCTTCCGGGTGCAGGGAAAACAGCCCGATGCCGCCGAGGCGTTGCTGACCGACGCCGAGGCGATCACAGGCGCGGGATGCTTCGCGATGGTCTTGGAGGGCATTCCCGATGTGGTCGCCGCCAAGGTCACAGAGCGCGTCGACGTTCCGACCATCGGCATAGGAGCCGGCGCCTCCTGCGACGGCCAGGTCCTCGTGGCCCACGACCTGCTCGGTTTCGGCGAAGCCCCGCCGGCGAAGTTCGTCAGGCGGTACGCCGACCTCCGTGGTGCCATCGTCGACGCGGTCGCCACATGGGCGGACGACGTGAGGAGTGGTGCATTTCCGTCGGACGCCGAGACGTACCATCTGCCGCGGAGCGCCGGTTCGCAGGCCTGAGCCCGGTGCCCTTCGAGATGGGCCGTGTGTCAGCTCGCCCTGTGAGATCCACCGGGGCGTGTGGAGCTCGAAGACGGGGTCGGGGACGTCTCGGGTAGTGTGTCCTGGCCCACACGTCGCCATCGCTGATAGCGGGACGAAACTGCGGGCGCAGCCGGGCAACGACAGCTGCGACTGGTGATAGACGATCGACAGAGGTGCCCTGCCCCGAATGGGGCCCCGGCGTGGAGCCGGGTCCGGAGGGAGGTGAGCCGCTCGTGCGGCCCTACGAAAGCATGATCATTTTCGACGCCGAGCTCGAAGAGCCGGCCATAGCGGCTGTGCTCGACCGCTCCACCGAGTTGATCCGCTCAGGCGGCGGAGAGCGGGGATCCATCGACAGGTGGGGCAAGCGAGCGTTCGCGTACGAGATGCGGCACCGTCGCGAGGGTTACTACGTCGTGATGGAGTACACGGCGGAGCCCGCCGTGGCAGCGGAGATCGACAGGCTCCTGCACCTCGCGGACGAGGTGATCAGGCACAAGACCGTCAGGTTGCCCGACTCCGTCAAGGTCACGCCGGCCGCAAAGCCGGCCGCAAAGCCGGCCGCAAAGCCGGCAGCCAACAGGGGCGGCGACGCTGACGCAGCCGCCCTTTCAGAGACGAGCTGAGCGAGCGAGAGTCGAGATCCGATGGCAGGAAATGCAGTCGTGCTGGTTGGGAACGTCACGAGGGACCCCGAGCTCCGGTTCACCCCTTCCGGCCAGGCGACGGCCACGTTCGGCCTGGCCGTGAACCGCAGGTGGCAGAACCGCCAGACCCAGGAGTGGGAGGAGGCGACCTCTTTCTTCGACGTCGTGTGCTGGCGCGACATGGCCGAGAACGCGGCCGAGAGCCTCTCCAAGGGCTCGCGGATCATCGTGAGCGGCCGTCTCGAGCAGCGCTCGTGGGAGACCTCCGACGGCGACAGGCGGTCGAAGGTCGAGGTCGTTGCCGACGAGATCGGCCCGAGCCTCAGGTGGGCCACCGCCCAGATCACGAAGAACGAACGCAAGGGGCCGGGCGGTGAGCCGGCGGGTGTGTCACGGGGCGGTTCGGCGGGCTCGAGCGAAGCTCCGTCGGGTGGATACGGGTACGACGACGACCCGTTCTGATCCCGGAATACCTGACAATGCAACTCTTCGCGGGTTGCCGGGCAATGTTCCCGGAGCGCCGGGGAATGCGACTTTGGAGTGAGGTGTGATGCGAGTTCTACTGCGATCCGACGTCCAGGGCGTGGGACGTCGAGGTGACATCGTCGAGGTGACGGGCGGCTTCGCCCGGAACTACCTGGTGCCGACGGGCAGGGCTGTGGACGCGCCCGATGGCGTCGCGGCCCAGGCCGCGGCCATGCGGCGGTCGCGCGACCTTCGAGACGCGAAGGACCGCGACGCAGCGACCACGGTCGCCGAGGCGCTACAGGCCAAGCCGGTCACGGTCACGGCGAGGGCGGGAACAGAGGGCAGACTCTTCGGCTCGGTGACGGCGTCTGATCTCGCGGAGGCCATCGAGGCTCAGATCGGCGCGGTCGTCGACCGGCGCCGCATAGAGCTGAGCGAGCCGATCCGGTCGATCGGATCGCACAAGGTGAGCGTCCGTCTTCACTCCGACGTCGAGGCCGAGGTCACGGTCGAGGTCGTCCCGATCGGCTGACACACCTCCGTGCCACGCTTCAGGCATGTCCTGTGAGCGGCGGGCGGTACGTGGTCATCCACAGCTGAAGGCACGATTTCCACCACGCTGGGCGGCTTTTCCCGAGGCGGCTGCGGGTAATCCCCGGAGAGATCCCCTAGCGATCCGCAGGCGGACCGGGCGAAGGTAACTGGACCATGGTCCAAGCTTTCGACAACTCCCGGTCCCGCCATCTCCAGGTCGTGGGGGGGCGGATCCCACCTCACAACCTCGAGGCAGAGGAGTCCCTCATCGGGGCGATGCTGCTTTCTCGCGACGCGATCGCTGCAGGCGTGGAGCGGTGCACCGCCGAGGACTTCTACAAGCCGGCCCATGCGCACATCTTCGAATCGGTCGTCGGCCTCTACGCAAAGGGACAGCCGGCGGATCCGGTCACGGTCGCAGACGAGCTCCGCCGGACCGGCCTTCTCGAGGCGGTAGGAGACCCGTCGCTTCTCATCTCGCTCCAGCTCAACACCCCTTCGACAGCCAACGCGGGCTCACTACGCCCGGATAGTGGAGGAGCATGCGCTCCTGCGACGCCTCGTGTCGGTGGCGGGGGAGATCGCCGAGCTCGGCTACAGCGTGCCCGAGGACGTCACGGCCGTGGTCGACCGGGCGGAGGCGATGGTCTTCGAGGTCGCGCAACGGCGCATCGTCGACACGACCTCTTCGCTTCGCGACCTGCTGGCTCAGTGTCTCGACCACCTCGAGCAGGTTGTCGAGGCACCCGGGACCGTCACCGGCGTGCCGACCGGGTACGTCGACCTGGACAGCCAGCTGGCGGGGCTCCAGAACTCCAATCTCGTCGTCGTCGGAGCCCGGCCGTCGATGGGAAAGACCAGCTTCGCTCTCGGCCTCGTAAGCCACGCGGCGGTCCACGCCCGGGTCCCGGTGCTGTTGTTCTCGCTCGAGATGAGCCACCTGGAGCTGACTCAGCGGATGCTGTGCTCCGAGGCCCAGGTGGACGCGACTCGTATGCGCACAGGCCATCTGCTCGAGTCGGACTGGCCCAAGATCTCTTCTGCGATCGGACGGCTGGGCGAGGCGCCGATCTTCATAGACGACAATCCGCGGGTCACGGTGATGGACATCCGGGCGAAGGCCCGCCGGCTCAAGAGCAGAGAGGGGCTCGGGTTGGTCGTGATCGACTACCTGCAGCTCATGACCGGCCACTCCGGTCGCTCAGAGAACCGCCAGGTGGAGGTCTCCGAGATCAGCAGGGGGCTGAAGGTGCTCGCTCGCGAGCTCGAGGTCCCCGTGGTCGCCCTGTCCCAGCTGTCGCGCAACCTCGAGATGCGACAAGACAAGCGGCCTCTGCTTGCGGACCTACGCGAGTCGGGCTCGATCGAGCAGGACTCCGATGTCGTGATCTTCATCTACCGCGACGAGGTCTACAACCAGGAGTCGGTCGATCGCGGGACCGCCGAGATCATCGTCGCCAAGCATCGCAACGGGCCAACCGGTGTGTCGCAGCTCGCCTTCCTCCCGCACTACACCCGGTTCGGAAACGTCGCTCGCGTCTGAGGAACTTGCCGTCCCCCGCACGCCGTGGCCGGGCTGTCAGTCGCCGATCGGGTAGAGGGGCAGGATCCCGATCGCATTTCCCACGCGTTCAGTTACTCGCACGGAGTCGGCGACGGGCCCGAGAGCGATACCGAATGGTCTGCTCCCCGCCATGGGCAGGTCGTACTCCTTGAACCCTCCGATCCCTATCGTGAAGTGCGCGATCTTGTTCCCGTGCCTCTCGGTGAACCAGACGGCGTTGCGGACCACCACGAGGCTCTCCGGGCGGCTGTCCGATGTCGGGACGCCGAACTCCGTGATCTTCCCGCTCATCGTGATCTCGGCGATCTTCCCGCCTCGGCGTTCGGCGAACCAGACTGCGCCATGTCCTGACGCAATGCCGACCGGGTGGCTGTTTGGGGTCGGAATCGGGAAATCCGTGATCTTTCCCTTGAGCGTGATACGCCCGATCTTGTTCCCCTGGATCTCGGTGAATCACAGGGCGCCGTCGGGCCCCGCTGTGATGTCGTCGGGGCGGCTGTTTCGGGTCGGAATTTCGAACTCCGTGATCTTCCCCATCACCGTGATGCTTCCGATCTTGTCGGCGGAACGTTCTGTGAACCACATTGCGCCATCGAGCCCGGCGACGATCCCGACCGGGTGGCTGTTCGGGGTCGGAATGTCGAACTCCGTGATCTTCCCCTTCACTGTGATGCGACCGATCTTGTCGGCGCGGGTTTCTGTGAACCACAGGGCGCCGTCGGGGCCTACTGCGATGCCATAGGGCTTGGCGTCGGGCGTCGGAATCTGGAATTCCTCGATTTGAGGTGTCGAACGCGGAGAGAACCGGCCAATCATGTCCGCAGCCGATTCGGTGAACCACATTGCGCGGTCAGGCCCGGCGACGATTCCGGCCGGTCTGCTCGAGGGCGTCGGAATTGCGAATTGCTTGCTCACCAATGGGGTCGCGGAAACAGTTCCGCTCGCCGCGAGGGTCGCAAAGGGCACGACCGACAAGACGACCAGGGCGAACAATCCCAGACGGTACCTCTGGTATTTCCCGCTCTTCATATGGACACCTCGTGCAATTAGCCGGAAATTCGGAGTTCTGCCGTTCACGCGGTTGCCGCCGCCGGTCCGGGCGCGAAGTTTTCCAGATCAAAACGTGTTTTACCATCGCCGGACGGCGAATTCGCCCATTATTGACGTTCCGTTTACTTAGGTTTTACATTGCACTCGAATTGAGATCGGGTTTTCGTCAATTAATTGGTTGGAAGAAATTCACCGAGCAACAGAGATGCGGCCCGAAAATGCGGCCCGAAACGTTTTGTCAGCTTCGTCACCCTTTTATCAGTGCAAAGAAGAGGCGGCTCTCGCTGGCGCACGATTTGCGGTGCACAGTGCCGGGCGAGATCAGTTTCAACCTGCCCGTCGAGAATGTGACGCGCTTCATCGCTCGAAAGGCTCCCGGCTCATTTTGTCTCCCCACGACGGATGGTCGAGCGCGTGACCCGGCATCTCTTCTGGGCAGGGCCGACGGCGGCTATTGGTCTGCATGTACCGGACCGCAGCTATGTCTGAGAGGGCCGCTATCTGACGGCGTTCGCGGTCCCTGAAACGGGCCTGGTCGCGGCCGAACACGAGGACGAGACCGGTGCCCGACAGCGCCGCCCATGCGACGTCCACCGGGCTTTCACCGCGGCTCTCGGAGATTCCCGTCACGAAGGCCGTCACCCACCTCGCATGGGGCGCCGGGCCCGAAGACGCCAACTGTGAGGATGTCGACCGGTCGACAACCGCAGCCCAGGTGCAACCGAAGCGCCGCCGGCTCTCATCGACAAGGGTCTGCAGCAGATCTCCGTCCGTTGCCGCCGAGACGAGCGCGCCGGCCAACTCCAATGCGTCGAGCCGAGGGTCGGGGAACTCGGGCACGATGTCGGCGGTCTCGACGTTCACGCCTTCGAGAGCGTCCACGGCAGACACGATCTTTTCCAGAGCGTCGGTGTCCGGCAGCTCGACGACGAATTCGTCGATAACGTCGACCTCCACCGCGCTCGAGCACGTCGATACCGATCAGGTCACCCCTGCAGGCACCGATCTGCCCAGCTACCGACGCGAGGGAGCCAGGGCGGTCGTCGAGCCAGACCCTGACCACTGCGAGCACCATCTCGGCAATCGTAGGTAGCGCGCGTGAACACCGAGTTTCACGAGGACGAAACGTACGTGAACGTGCTCCGCACCCGTTGCGGGACGTACGCTCGGGTTCCGGGCGCTCAGAGTGCTTAGTCGAGAACCGTGCTCGGCAGGATGCTGAGCAGGCGCAGGGGTCGGACCGGCGATGCTGACCGGCCGGCCGTCGCTGGGACGGCGCCCTTTTCGGCCTGCGCCCTTCTTTCGCTCTCCCCTCCCGGCGTCTCCGGACGGAGGCCGAGAACGTCTGCGAGCGTCTGGCCTCGAGACAAGGCCTCGAGAAGCGCTCTGATCGAAGCGAGAGAGAAGCCCGAGCGCTGCAGCCGGATGACCGCCTCGAGACGGCCGAGGTGCGCTTCGTCGTAGTGGGCGGTCCGGCCCCGGATCGTCGGGGGAAGCAACAGGCCGAGAGACTGGAGCGCCCTGATGTTCCTCGTCGTCGTCCCGGCCCTGCGGGCCAATTCGTCGATCGCCATGTCCCCGATCCCCATGTCCCCGATCGTCATGTCCGGAGGGCTGCCGGCCGAGTCGTCCCCCGACACCTGGCGAAGTGAGGGGAGGGATGCGTGGGCGGTAGAGCGGGGCACACCAGAACCATAACAGAATTTGATGTTACATAATCTGATGTAATCTTGTTCATGGCGTGCCTGAACGACGAACCAGAACGGACGAAAGGGGACCCTCATGCCGATGAACCTCGATGCGGTCGGGACGACGTCGGAGTTCGTAGAACGGGAATGGTCGTCTACCGACTGCCTGCTCTACGCGCTCGGGGTGGGAGCGGGATCGTTGGACCCCGTTGGTCTCGAGCTCGAGTTCACCACCGAGAACAGCGCCGGGCTGCATCAGCAGGTGCTCCCGACGTTCGCATCGATCCTGGGGGCGGGCAACAGGGCGGCCCCGCGCCCGGAACCGGGCGAGGGCCCGGGATCTGCGGACTCGCGGCCTTCGGTCGATGCCGTGAAGGCGGGCGAAGCTCCGACGGGCAACCGGGCGCGGTTCGCTTTCGGCACCTTCGATCCGGCGATGCTCGTCCACGGCGAGCAGTCCATCGAGCTGTACGGGGCGATCCCCGCCGCGGGAAAGGTGCGCACGACGACCACGATCACCGGGATATACGACAAGGGTTCAGGGGCCGTCGTCGTCATGTCCGCCCGTTCGGTCGACGCTTCGGACGGAACGCCGAGGTTCTCGACAGGGACCTCGCTGTTCATACGGGGCGAGGGGGGTTTCGGCGGACCGCGGGGGCCGGAGGGGGGGCTCGAACCGGTCCCAGAGCGCGAGCCCGACGAAGTGGTCAGCTACGTGACCCGTCCGGACCAGGCACTGCTCTACAGGCTTTCGGGCGACCGAAACCCGCTTCACTCGGACCCGGCCTTCGCGCGGCGCGCGGGCTTCGACCGGCCGATACTGCACGGGCTCTGCACGTACGGCTTCACGGGCAGGGCCCTGCTCCACGCGCTCTGCGGGTCTGATCCCGGCAAGTTCGGGAAGATGGCAGGAAGGTTCACGCGGCCCGTCGAGCCGGGGGACACCCTCGACGTCGCCATCTGGCGCGAGGAGGGTGGAGCGAGGTACCGGACGACGACCCGACGGGGGGTAGTGGCGATCGACTGGGGATCCTTCAAGTTCGCCTGAGCCCCGGTCTGCGGGCGGAGGAACGTATGAGTACCGTCTCGGTCGTGTCCGAAGGAGCGAGGAGCACTGTTCGACGGGTGCAGGGCCGGAGGCGGCCGTGACCGACCCGCAGGCGAGCCCGTCCCCTCCCGACATGCAGCGATCGACTCGCGACCTGGTGGAGCTTCAACGCCGGATGTGCGATTGGATGGCCCGCGTCCTCGGCGATACGTCGGACCCCGAGGTGGTGGTCTCGAGCGCCGCGGCATCGAACGGGATGTCGAGCGAGACCGTTCTCATCGACGCCACGTGGACCGATGGGACAGCCAGGCGTTGCGAACCTCTCGTGGCGAGGCTCGCCCCGGCGGAATCCGACGTCCCGGTCTTCGCGAGCTACGACCTCCGCCGCCAGTTCGAGACGCTGCGCCTCGTCGAGCAACTGACGAGCGTTCCGGTTCCGAAGATGTGGTGGATGGAAGACGACCCGGCTGCCATCGGCTCGCAGTTCTTCGTGATGAGCAGGGTGGAGGGAGACGTGCCGCCCGACGTCATGCCGTACACCTTCGGGGACAACTGGTTGTTCGACGCACCGCCCTCCAAGTCGCGCGTGCTGCAGGATGCCTCCGTGGCGGTACTGGCAGACCTTCACGCGATCGAGCGGCCTGAAGAGGTCTTCGGATTCCTCACGTTCGACGAACCGGGTGCGACAGCCCTGGAGAGGCATGTCGCGCACACGAAGGCCTGGTATGCGTATGCCGTCTCCGGTGGCGGGCGCTCGAGGCTGGTCGAGCGCTGCTTCGAGTGGCTCGACGACCACCGGCCGGCCGGCCGGACAGAGACCGTTCTCAGTTGGGGAGATTCACGCATCGGCAACGTCATGTACCGCGATTTCCTCCCCGTCGCGGTACTCGACTGGGAGATGGCCGGCCTAGGTCCTCGTGAGCTCGACGTCGCATGGATGCTCTTCGCACATCGAGTGTTCGAGGAGCTCGCCGGCGAGTTCGGGCTTCCGGGGATGCCGGACTTCATGCGCGTCGACGACGTGGTGGGTGCTTACGAGCACGCGACGGGAGCGACGCTTCGCGACCTCGAGTTCTACTGCACGTACGCAGCAATTCAGTGGGGCATCGTCTTTCTCAGGACCGGAATGCGCCAGGCCCACTTCGACGGCTCTGCGTTGCCGGAGGACCACGACGACCTGATGCACCATCGCGGCTCTCTCGAGAGGATGGCAGAAGGCCGTTTCACGCTTTGAGGGCCGGTACGCTCGGTCGGGCCCGTCGCAGGCGGAAGGAAGGGGCCGGGTCCGAAGTGCGCATCGCCGTTCTCGTAAAGCAGGTTCCGCGTGCTGAGACGCTGGAACTCTCGGCGTCGGGCCGCCTGAAGCGCGACGACGTGGACCTCGAGATGAACGCGTATTGCCGGCGAGCCGTCTCCAAGGGCGTCGAGCTCGCAGCTGCGACCGGGGGAAGCTGCACCGTGTTCACCCTCGGGCCGCCGAGTGCCGAGGACTGCCTGAGAGAGGCTCTCGCTTGGGGGGCCGACCAGGGCGTGCTCGTCACCGACCCTGTATTCGCAGGATCGGACACTCTCGCCACGGCGCGGGCGATAGCGGCCGCGATCACCAGGGAGGGGTCCTTCGACCTCGTGATGGCCGGCCGCAACTCCATCGACGCCGACACGGGGCAGGTCCCGCCGGAGCTCGCGGAGCTGCTCGACCTTCCGTTCGCTGCGGGAGTAAAGGAGCTCGAGGTGGGCCACGGCGTGTTGGTGGCGCGCTGCGAGCTCGACGACGGCTGGAGGTCCGTCCGCATTGCCCTGCCCGCGCTTGTCTCCACCGCAGAGCGGCTCTGCGAGCCGGCCAAGGTCGATCCGGAAGGGCGCGCGGCGGTGGCACCCGAACGGATCCGGCGTTTGTCGTCCGCTGACCTCGGCCCGGGACCGTTCGGAGAACAGGGGAGCCCGACCTCTGTCGGCAGGGTGCGGGTCATGGAGGTCGAAAGGAGGCGCGTCCGCTTGGACGGCCCGGTCGACAAGCAGGTTGCTGCGGCCGTCTCTCTGCTCGCACAGTGGGGGGCCGTCTTCGGCCCCGGACCGTCCGACGCGGACGACCGCGAATCGCAGGCCAACCCGGTCAAACCCTCGGGCCGGGGTACGAGGCCCCCTGGGCTCCTCGTGACCGTGGTTGCCGAGCCGGGCAGGCCACGTCTCGTTCGCGAGCTGCTCGGGGAAGCCGCGCACCTCGCTACTTCTGTCGCCGGTTCTGTGGTCTGTTTTGGGGGCGGCGACTTGGCGTCCTCGCAGCTCGACTCGTGGGGAGCCGACCGGGTGATCTCGCTGGACCGCGCTCTGACCGAGCAGGACGTGGGCGGCGCCCTCGCGTCGTGGTGCGAGTCCGAGTCTCCCTGGGCCGTGCTCGTGCCAGGGACACTGTGGGGAAGAGAGGTCGCCGGGCGGTGCGCCTCGCGCCTCGGTGCAGGCCTCACGGGCGACGCAGTCGGGTTCGGCGTCGAGGACGGTCGGCTGGTCTCGTGGAAGCCCGCGTTCGGAGGCCGGCTTGTTGCGGCGATCACGGCGTCGTCGCCGGTCCAGATGGCGACGGTGCGACCCGGCGTTCTCGGGCTGAGGTCACCTCGCGCAATGGACACGGAGGTGGCCGTCGAGCAGATCTCGATCGTTCCCGATGGACGCGTGGAGGTGCTCGAGGCGGGCAGCGACGACGACGTAGAGACGCTGCTTCGCGCACGAGTGGTCGTCGGCGTCGGGTCAGGTGTCGCGCCCGAGGACTACGACACCCTCGAACCCCTGCTCAAGGTTCTGGGCGCCGAGCTCGGCGCTAGCCGCAAGGTCACCGACAAGGGCTGGCTGCCGCGCGCCCGTCAGGTGGGGATCACCGGTCACAGCATCGCCCCGGCGCTGTATGTCGCCCTCGGCGTGCAGGGCAAGTTCAATCACGTGATCGGCACGCGCTCGGCGGGGACCGTCCTCGCAGTGAACCTGGACGACAAGGCGCCGATCTTCGACTGGGCCGACGTCGGGATCGTCGCGGACTGGCGTGAGGCCGTGCCGGCACTCGTCGCCGCGCTCGAGCGGAGAGAGCCGAAGGATTAGAAGTCGAAGTCCCTGTTAGGTCTTACGACGATCTCCCCGATGTGCGTCCCGGGACGGCGGGTCACCGCGTAGACGACGGCGTCCGCCACATCGTCGGGCGTGCACAGGTGATCGGGAAGGCTCGTCTGAGCGGCCGCGAGCACCTCGTCAGGCAGCTGCTCGCCAGGGATCACCTCTATCGGTTGGGATCCGGCTGCCGAAGCCAGAGCGTTTATGACGGCGGGGTCGAAGTTGCGCGCGAAGCTCGTCGCGATCGCCCCCGGCATGATGGTGATCACCTGGATCGGGTCCTCGAGCAGCTCGCGGCGCAACGTGTTGGAGATGCAGTTGACAGCGTGCTTGGTCGAACCGTATACGCCCGAATCCGGCCGGTGTGCAGCGAGCGACGAGATGTTCACGATGTGGCCGCGGCGACCGCCCGCGCGCATCGCCTTCACCGCTGCCTGGCAGCCGGCGAGGAGCCCGAGGACATTGGTCTCGAGCATCTCTCGCCAGTGCTCGGGATCGGCGGTCGAAATCGGCTCCGGATAGCTGACTCCGGCGTTGTTGACCATGATGTCGAGCCGGCCGCTCGACGTCGCAGCGTCTTCGACCAGTGCCGCCACTTCGGCGGGCACGCGGACGTTCACTTCGTGTGCTTCTGCAGAACCCCCCGCAGCCGAGATCCGCTCGACCGACGCCTCCATCGGGGCGAGGCTGCGCCCGGCGAGCACGACGTGGGCTCGTTCAGCTCCGAACGCCTCCGCGATGGCGCGCCCGATCCCGCTCGAAGCGCCCGTTACGACCGCCGTGAAGCCCGCGAGCGATCGATCGGCGCCGGCGCCGGCGCCGGCGCCGTGGCCCGTGCTCGTCGCCTCCGCTGTCGTCATGATGCGAGCTCCGTCGTGGCGGCGGGGATTGCGGTCTTGGCGGCCGCGGTATCCGATCGCGGGTGAAGCCCCGCGAGCACGCCGGCTCGCGAGACGGCGGACAGGACAGACACCACCGAGGCGAATGAGCCAATCGAGAGCACGGAGCCGAACGACATGATCGAACCGAGGGAAAGGGCACTGCCAATCGATCCGATCGAAAGGACGCTCCCGACCGACCCTATGGACAGCACCGAGCCCTTCGAACCGATGCTCAGCACCGACGAGCTCGACGCGATCGACAATCGAGAAGGGGGCACCCGGCCAGGCTACCCGGGTCGGTCATGCCCGGGTCAGCCCGTGGTGCGATACTCCGGGCATGAGCGCACCTCTCGTAACCGATGCCGAGGAGCTCCTTCCCGATGCGGTAACGCTGCGCCGTGCGCTCCACGAGGAGCCCGAGATAGGTCTCGACCTCCCGGGCACCCAGAAGCGGGTACTTGACTCCTTAGACGGCCTCGGCCTCGAGATGTACACCGGCGATCGGGTCAGCTCGGTGGTGGCGGTGCTCCAAGGCGCGTTGCCCGGGCCGACGACGTTGTTGCGAGCAGACATGGACGCGCTCCCGATGACCGAGGAAACAGGTCTCGATTTCTCCTCGCGGACTGACGGCGCGATGCATGCCTGCGGACACGACGCACACGTGGCGATGCTCGTGGAGGCCGCGCGCCTGCTAGAGGAGCGTCGCAGCCAGCTCGCAGGGCGCGTCGTGTTCATGTTCCAGCCCGGGGAAGAGGGATACGCCGGGGCGAGGTGCATGCTCGAAGAAGGACTCGTCGAACGCCACGGCCCGATCGACCGTGCCCACGCCCTGCACATCACGCCCTTGATCCCGACGGGAGCGATCGCTACGAGGGCGGGTACGTTCATGGCCTCTTCGGACGCTTTCGCCGTGACCGTCACCGGTAGGGGCGGGCACGCCTCCACACCGCAGGACGCTGTCGATCCGATCCCGGTGGCTTGCGAGATCGTCGGGGCGCTGCAGTCCATGATCACGAGACGGATCTCTGTCTTCGACCCGGCTGTGCTCACCGTCGCGAGCATCACCGCGGGTACCACGTCGAACGTCATCCCCGAGACCGCGGTGATCATGGGGACGGTGAGGGCAGTCTCAGACCAGTCCCGCGCGACGGCGCTCGAAGGGCTCGAACGTGTCGCGAATCATGTGGCGGCTGCCCATGGGTGCACTGCGGCGATCGCCCCGATGGCGGTCTCGTACCCTGTCACCGTCAACTCCGGACCGGACGCTGAGCGCATGATCCAGGTGGCGTCGTCGATCTTCGGCGAAGAGCGGGCGATCCGGCTTCCGTCCCCGGTGATGGGAGCAGAGGACTGGTCGTTCGTTCTACAGAAGGTTCCCGGGGCGATGGCTTTCCTGGGAGCCCGCCCCCCCGGCGACGGCCCGGTGGCGCCCAACCACTCGAACCGGATGACGATCGACGAGGCCGCAATGTCGACGGGGATCGCTCTCCACGTCGCTCTTGCACTCACCTCGTAGGCGATCGCAGATCCCAGGGACGAAAGGCTCAAGTGACCACTGAACGGGTGCGGCTCGAATTCGAAGGTGCGATCGCGATCATCACCAACGACCGCCCCGAGAAGCACAACGCCTTCGACGACGACATGGACGCGAGGCTCTTCGAAATCCTCGCCGAGATAAGACGACGGCCCGACGTGCGCGCCGTCGTCTGGCGGGCCGAAGGCGAGTCGTTCTCCGCTGGTCGCGACGTGAGCGCCATCGGCACGTTGCAGGTCGAGCTGACGCACCACGAGCTGATGAGGCGAGGCCACCGCGGCATCCAGCAACTCTGGGAGATCGACGCACCGGTGATCGTGGCTCTGAAGGGCTGGGTCATGGGCGGGTCGTTCCAGCGGGCGCTGTTGTGCGACATCCGCGTCGCGGCCGAGGGGACGCGGTTCAGGCTGCCCGAGACGACTTTCGGGGTGATACCGGACACCGGCGGAGTGGCGGTGCTCCACCAGATGTGCGGCCCCGGCGTCGTGAGCGACATGGTGCTGACCGGCCGGGTGCTCCAGGCGCACGAGGCGCTCGCTCACGGAGTGGTGAGCCGGGTCGTGGAAGCGTCGGAGCTCGACGCGACGGTGATGCAGATGGCGGAGCAGGTCGCATCGGCTCCTGCGGTGACCGTCAAGATGGCACGCGAGGTGATCAGACACCTGTCAGTTCCGACGGTGCGCGCTTCTATGGGGGACGAGATGATCTACCAGACGTTCGTGAACCGGAGCGACGATTTCGCCGAGTTCAAAGCCGCCCGCGAGTCCGGCCTACCGCCGCGCTACAGCGGCAGCTGAGGGCACATCGGTGGGTGTCATCGGCCTTCCTCCTCCACCGCCCGAGGGCGACTCCGCGTTGCCGGCGGGAACCTTCGACGGCGGCTGTGTTCTCGTGACCGGAGGTGGCACGGGCCTCGGGAAGGCCATAGCGCTCGAGTTCGGACGCCTCGGTGCGGCGGTGGTGATCGCGAGCCGCGACGAGGGGCACCTGAGCGCGGGCCGCGACGCGCTGACCGAGGTCGGGGCGCAGGTTGCGACCGTGACCTGCGACATACGGCAACCGGATCAGATCGCGGCTGCGTTCGACGAGGCAGAGAGGGCCTTCGGGCTTCCGGGCGTCCTCGTGAACAATGCGGCCGCGAACTTCCCGGTCCCGGCCGAGGACATGTCGCCGAACGCGTGGCGGTCAGTCGTCGACATCACCCTGAACGGGACGTTCTTCTGCTCACGCGAGTTCGCTCGCCGGCATCTCGGCGCAGGAACACCGGGTTCGATAATCAATGTCGCCGCCTCGTACGCGTGGACGGGTGGCCCGGGCTTCGCCCACTCTGCAGCCGCGAAGGCAGGCGTGAAGAACCTGACCGAGACGCTCGCGGTCGAGTGGGCACCGTACGGGATCCAGGTGAACGCGCTGGTTCCGGGCCTGTTCCCCCACGACGACATGACCGCCGACATCCGGGCGAACCTCGACCGCGCCGGGTCGGTGGACGACAGGCAGCCGGCGCTCCGTGTGGGTCAGGTGCGCGAGCTGGGTTGGGCAGCGACATTCCTTGCCTCGCCCTATGCCAGGTTCGTATCCGGGCACACGCTCGTCGTGGACGGCGCGAATTGGCAGCGCCGAACTCTCACGAACCCCCCGTTCGTCACCGTGCGCGAGCAGATGGGTCGCCCGGCGTTCGACCCCGGCGGCTCAGCCCGAAGCTCTGGCTGAGCCGCAAGTTCCGACTTAGGAGGAATGATGCTGTTCGTCCACGAGGTCCACACCGTTCGGGGCGCCCTGGAGGACGCGTTCGAACAAGCGGTGCGCGACGGGTGGATGTCGACGCTCGCCGAGGGCGACGACGCGCGGCTGTTGTGGTACTGCGTCCAGGCGCACGGAACAGGTCCGGCGTACCAGGTGGTCACCATCACCGCAGTGCGCGACGGCAAGGCGTGGGAGGACCTCGCCCATCGCGTCCAGTCCGGCGATCTCCAGAAGTGGGCGCGGCACATGGACGAGCTGCGCTACAGGGTGGACTCCAAGTTGCTCCTGCCCTTGCGTTGGTCGCCGATGCAGCAGATCGAGCTCGGCGACGTTCCCACCGACGGCACGATCCACGAGCCGAGCCTCTACATGGAGGACACCGGATGGCCCAACGCTGCTCTCGACGACTACGTCGACTTCTGGGAATCGGGATACTTCGAGCCGATGCGCCGAAGGCCCAAGTCGATGCTGGACATTCAGGTCGTCTTTCAGCCGGCGTTCGGGTCGGGCCGGCGCAAAGAAGCGATCCTCATGCAGCGCATCACCGATCACAAGGCCCTGATGCACCTGCTCACGACCGAGATCGCTCCCGAGCTCCGGGCACCTGGCCAGTTCATGCACGAAGCTCTGTCGTACCGCGACCGCTGGGAGAGCCGGTTGCTCAGGACGAGCGCCTGGTCACCCCTGTACTGACACGGATCTACCGGGACGGATCTAACGGGGCTCAGGTCCGGGAGCTACGCCTTTTCTGACGGCCCACGCCGCGATCTCGGAGCGGCTCGACATGGCGAGCTTGCGCAGGATGCTCGACACGTGGACAGAAGCGGTCTTCGTCGAGATGTAGAGGCGCCGTCCGATCTCGCCGTTGCTAAGGCCCTCTGCGACCAGAGCGGCGACCTCGCGTTCCGCGAGGTGTGAGGTCTCCGTCGCGCGACGAGGGCCCCGCCGCCGCGAGCCTCCGGACCAGGGCGCGGATCTCGTCGCGTCGCCACCCCGGCCAACGTTCGAGAAGGGCCGCGGCCCGCTCCGCGCTCTCACGAGCGCCCGAGTGGTCGCCCGCGAGAAGCCGGACCCTGGCGAGTCCGAGCAGCGCGTCGGCTTGAGCGGGGACGCTGCGTCGTTTGGTGGTTGCGGTGGTGGCGATCGCGTAGTGCTCGATGGCCCGCTCGAGGTCGCCCGCCAGCTCGGCCTTGGCACCTCGAAAGTGATCGGGCCAACCCGGGTCGCCTTGGTGGCCCAGGGGAACGGGGGGCTCGGTCGGAAGTCGCTCGATCTCGTCGATCCGCTCCAGATCGATGCCGCCGCGGCAAGCAGCCGACAAGGCACCGTGCCAGGCGTCTGAGAATGCCGATCGACGGTTCGGTGGGAGACCGTTGATGATGCCGGCGAGTTGCGTGAGCAGGTCGGTCACAGCTACTTCGTCCCGGCGCCTCGCGGCGACCCGGGCCGCGAGCCCAAGGGCGAACCCGCGATCTGTCGCCCCGGCGGGACCCGAGCGAGGGGCCGCGCGGGCGGACGAGAGCAATCGTTCAGCCCGGTCGAGGTCACCCGCCTCGAACGAGAGCTCTCCGTCCACGAGCGCCATCCAACGCCTGCCTCTCACGGATTGGTGCACGCTCACGGTGGCTCGTGCCGCGGCGAGATCGCCCTTCACGTGTGCCAGGAAGATGGCTTTCAGCTCGACCCAGTTGTCCCACCAGTCCTGGCGGCCCGTGCGGCCGATGACCTCGCACATCTGATCGAGCAGGACCGTCGTGGATTCGGGATCCCAGATCGGCAACACGTAATGGACCAAGTTGTTGAGGGCCCGAAGTGTGCTCTGGTGATCTTCTGCTTGGATGGACGCAGCCAGGCCCTCTTGGAGCATCTCTACGCCGAGATCCTCTTCGCCGGCGATGTCGAGAAGCGTCGAGCCCTTGTTCACGAGGACAGCGGCTCGCAACGACACCGAGGGATCGGGGCCTGCTGCGGCCATCGCCTCGTCCGCCCACCCCACGGCCGCCGCCGTGTCGCCCACGAGCATCGAAGCTTCGGCGGCCAGATTCGCGATCCAGGCCCGGTCCTCTCCGGGCGCCAGACGCTGTGCCACCTCGAGCGCCTCGTCCACGGCCTGACGATGGGCTTCGGGGTTCTCGGACTCCCACCTGAGACGCGCCAAGAGCCGGAGCGCCCTCGCTAGCGAGTGATCGTCCGATCGTTCGGTCGCGTCGGCGCGCCACTGCTCCGCACGTTCGACAGCGGTCGCGAGCAAGCCCACCGACCACGATGCGAGAGTTGCGAGCTCGAGCAGTTCGGCGTCGGCCTCGCCCTCGTGAAGAGCGAGCTCGGCAAGTCGAAGGGCCTGGTAGGTGGCACCACTTCGCAGGTAGGACGAGGCGCCCTTCGCGCGCCGCGGCGACCATCTCGTCCAACCTGCCGGCCGCGCGTGCGTGATGGGCGAGCGCCGCCCAGTCGTTACTCCCGGCCTCCTCCAACGCGGCAAGGGCCTTCTCGTGCAGGCGCCGGCGTTCGCGGCCGAGCAACCTGCCGGCGACCGCTTCGCGGGTGAGCGCGTGGCGGAACGAGAACACGTCGGTCGTCTCTTCTACGACCAGGCCCCGGTCGACCAGAGTGCGCAGCGCGTCGAGAAGGCGGTCCTCGCCAAGTCCGGTCACCGAAGTGAGAAGGTCGAACGGGATCCGTTCGCCCAGGATCGACGCGGCATCTACGGCTCGGCGCTCCTCCGGCTCGAGACCGTCGAGATGCCGGAGGACCGCCTCGGTCAATGTCTTGGGAAGCGGATAGTCGGCGAGCTCTCCGACCGGGATGTCCCCGGCGGTCACGAGGAGCTCTTCCAAGAAGAACGGGTTTCCCCCTGTACGGCTGTGGAGAGCAGCAGCGGTGGGGTAGTCGACCTGGGTCGATCTGACGGCCGCGATGAGCGAGGCGACGTTGCGCACCCCGAGGCGACCGATATTCACGTGCTCGACGTGCTTGTGCCGTTCCACGGCTGAAAGCAGGTCCGTCAGGTGCCGCCGGTCCAGGTCCTCCGGCCGGAAGGTGCCCACGAGCAGTACGTCGAGCCCGGGGGTGACCGAAAGGCGTTGGAACAGCCCCAGGCTGTCGGCGTCGGCCCAATGGAGGTCCTCGAAGACGACTACCGCCGGGGCTCCGCCGGCAAGGTACCTCACGAGCTCGGCGGCCGACCTCAGCAGCTCGTCGGATGCGTAGGGACGTTCCTGAGCCTGAAGGCCCGGCGCCACGGGTCCGAGCAACGTCCCGAGGGCGTCCCTCCACGCCGCAAGGCCGTCGGGGACCTGCTGCCAGGTGGACACGTCTGCGCCGACCGCTTCCAACAACAGGGCGAAAGGGCGTCCCATTGCGCCCTCCTCGGCTCTCGCTGTGAGGGCTCTCGTCGTGGGCGGCAGGTCGCCCAGCAGCTCCTGCACGAGGCGGGTCTTGCCCGACCCGGCCTCTCCGCTGACGAGGGCCACCCTCGGGTCGCCACTGGCCGTTGCAAGCTTTCTCAGCCGGACGAGCTCCGAGGCCCGTCCGACCATGACTGGGGATAGCCCGGGCCGGCCTACAA
Source organism: uncultured Acidimicrobiales bacterium (assembly GCA_963801315.1). GTDB lineage: Bacteria > Actinomycetota > Acidimicrobiia > Acidimicrobiales > CAVXTF01 > CAVXTF01. Next base: position 109,868 of record CAWDEI010000002.1, read on the forward strand.
GCACTTGCGGCACTGTACCGAGCCCGCGATCGAAGGTCAGCAGCTGGCCTCGAGTCTGAACGCGCCGGTGGGACGAGGCTGTGGCCGGCGGAACAGCCAACCCTTCTGGACTGCGCCTGCCGTCCGCTGTGCTCGCCTCGCCCGCTTCGCCTCGCCTGCTCGCCGGGAGGAAGCGACCGAGCGCCTGAGAGCCCGCTGCCTGTCTTCGATTATCAGCCTTGCGGCATCTGGTCCGTAGAACGCATTGAGCATGGTTCCAGGATGAGGCCCTGAGGTATGGGGGCACATCGACCGATCGCCTAGTTCCATGCTCCCGAACCAGATTTGGTGCGCCCTTAGGCAGTCGCGGGTCAGGCCAAGGGGTTCGGAATGGCGACCTCGGTAGTTCCGGGTGGAGCGTGCCACTCGAGGACCTCCACGCCGTCGGAGTCCGCCAGCACGGTTGCCTTGAGGTCCACGCGCACGTACTTGGCGATGGCTGCCACGACCACCGGCGGGTCGTTCTCCAGGCCGGCGTTGGTGAGCACGAAGACGACTGTCGATGCCTCCACGGGCTCGGCCTCGATCCCCTGGTAGAGGGGTTCGTCGTACGAGCGCCCGCTGAAGCGTCCCATCACGCCCCACGACGCGATGACCTCGGCGTTCGGAGGGGTCGCTGCAAGGCCTTGGGCCAGCGCTGCGGCCTCCGGACCGGTGATCTGGAGGAAATAGGAAAAGACCCCGGACATATTGTCGGTGGCGAGCACAAGCGACTGGGCGAGCATTCCCGCACCGAGGATCACAGCGCCCAACCGGGCCGGGCGCCGAGCAGACGTGGCGAGGCTCGCCAGCACCATCGCCGAACAGGCGAGGACCACCATCAGCCCGGCCAGCACGTTGAAACCGTTCACCAAGAAGATGAGCGGGTAGGCGATCGCCTGGAGGAAGAACACGGTCAGGCCGACACCGATGGCCCACCGCGACGCGAAGCCGATCACCCCGGTCGGGACGAGGACCTCGTATATGAACTTGTGCCTTTCCCACGCCAGCTGGATCCAGCGGTGTGGGTGCTCGACGAGCGCTTTCGCGACCGTGAACAGGGTGACACTCCCGGGCACGAGGTTCGAGCCGGTGACGAGATACGTGTAGGTGGCGATGAGCACGTGGCTCTGATTGACCGCCAGCGCGTGCAGGATCAGCACCCAAGCGACCCCGACCGCGATCGCCGTCAAGCCGAACGCCCTGATCCGTCCGGCCTTGCTCGCATCTCCGAGCCCCTTTGCACCGCGGCCCGTTGCTCCGAGCGCGGCCGAAAGGCCGAGTCCGAACAGGTAAAGGCCCCCGGTGTCGCCGGTCAGGAGAAGTGCGCCCGAGAAGATCGCAGCGCGCCCGATCCGACCGTTCCAGGCGTCGCGGGCGGCGACGACCAAGAAGAGAGCAGCAAATGCGTTCAGGTGGAAATCGTTCAGGCAGGCTGTGTAGAACCATGGATCGGCCGCCAGGAGGACGAGCGCACCTGTCAGGATCAAGGGCCCGGTCATCTCGGCAGCTCTGCCCGTCGGCGCGTCGGGTCGCGCCGCCAGTCGGCGTTGCACGATCGCCGCGATCCACCAGATGGTCGCGACCTCTGCTCCGACCGCGGTGAGGTCCTGGAGCCACAACAGCACCACCCCATGCGGATAGACCGTGTAGATGAGTGCGATGGGGTAGAGCAGTAACCCGAAATGATCGTCCAGGTACGGGTAACGATGCGTCGTGATGAACGGGTTGAGCTGACCGTGTGCGATCAGGTACGCGGCCTGGTTCGATGTCGCGAAGTCGACGCCGAGCCCGAACCGCGAGTACTGGTGTGTGCTCACCAACAACAGGAAGATCGCCTGTAGGCCAAGGACGCCGGTCGTCGCGTACTTGGCGAAACGGATGAGTCTGGCCGCCCGATCGCCCTGGAGTCCGCCCGTCGATGCGGGGGCCGTGAACGGGATCTCCTCGCTGTCGAGTCGGCTCGCGCTCATCTTGGGGGATGAGTCTCGCGGACGGTGACCAGCTCGGACGGGAATCAGCTCAACTGCCCTTACCCGAGGATCTGCTTAACAGAACTGTAAGCTCTCGATTGGTGGCCCAACCCCGTCTCATCCGTGTCTCAAAGTCCCCGCTACCAGCGCTTTCGTGGTCAGCAAGTGTTCGCGCGATCCCCAGGTGACCCTCGTGCCAAACGGGTCTGCAAAGGATCTGCAATGGGCACCTCGATATAATCCCCGCGTGCGGAGCCGGGTGTGCAGGGGTCCTGTCGCGCTCTGCGGTGAAGCGTGTTGCAACCGGCGCGCCCGGTGAAGGCGCCCAGGGTGGCCGGCCTCGGGGACGGAGACAACCGGTTCGTCGCACTCGATCCATCGGACCGTGTCCCGGTAGATCAACGGTCTGCCGGCCGTTCGCAGCTCGACGGCGATACGTCCAGATGGGCAAAGCTCCGCGCGATGTCGCCGCCCAAGGCCGCGATCGGACTGGTCACTGCCGGTCTTTGGGTGGAGGCGGTCTTGGCGTGGGTCCACCTCTACTATTACTACGGCCCACACCACCTCGATGTGCTCGGTTGGGACCTGATTCCGATATGGCGAGCCGAGCAGCTGTTCGTCAAAGGCGGCGCGCCCTACTCGGTCCAGGCCTTCGTGTACCCACCGAGCTCTCTGTTGTTTCTCCGGCCTCTCGCGCCGCTCACTCAGCACCAGCTCGTATTCGGTGGTCTTGTCGCAACAGAGGTCATCGGCTCGGTCTCTGTGATCTTGACAGCCATCGCGATCGGCGCGCGCTGGTGGGGCCCGACCGCCGCTGCGAGCGTTGTTTTCCTGACCCTCACCGGTTCGATGAGGGGAGAGATGTCGCTCGAGAACTTGAGCATCCTCGGCTTCTTGGGGCTGGCTTTGTTCTTCCTGTTCGTATTGCGAGATCATTGGATCGCGGCGGGCGTCGTGATAGGGCTCAGCCTCTCGGTAAAACCAATGCTTCTTGCAGTTCTGATCGTTTTCCTCCTTGCGCGCAAATGGAGAGCGCTCGGTTTCGCGGTCGGGATCCCGGTTGTTCTGAACGGGGTGACCCTCGCCATCCTGACCAAGCCCGGCGAGGTGCTCACGAAGCTGCCCACTCTGCTCAACAGGACCGGAACCGATGTCCAGTACAACTCGGCCTGGGTGGACGTTGCGCGCACGCTCGGCCTCCCGGAGGGCGCGACGATCCTTCTAAGGGTCGTGACGGTCGTCCTCGTGGTCTTGGCAACGTGGCTCTCGTGGAGTCGGATGACCGATCCCCGGCTGCGCGTCATCACCGCGACGAGCGCCCTTCTCATAGGAGCGTTCCTCGCCGGAACGCTCTCGGAGTACCACTTCATGCTGACGCTCGTGCCTTTGGCTATGACCGTGTTCATTCCGGGCTCTCCGATGCGTACGGTCACGGGGGTCGTAGGCATCGTGTTCACCATGGATCTGTGGACACCCAGCTCTTCGCTTCTCGGGCTCGGAGGTGCCGCGAACGATTCGCTGTTCCGGGCGATCGGGATGGGCCTGTTGCTTCTGACGGTGGTGGGCGTGCTCGCAAGGCGCGGTCGTCTGCAGGACGACGCCGATTCGGGTGAGGCGGATGAGCCGGTTTCGGTTCGCGGCCTGCAGCACGTGAGGAGCTCGGCATGACCACGATTGCCGAGCGTGGTGCGCGCACGGAGCTTGTCGCACCCGATCGCCATCCGACCCGTCCCGGACCCGACGAGCAAGACGCGGCTCCCGGCCGGAGCCGCCGGCGTTGGCGACCGGTGGCAGGATGCCTCGCGGCCTACGGGGCCCTTGCAGTCCTCGCGTTTCTGCCCGTCGGACCTCTGGACACGCGCCATTTGCCGATCGCCGGCAGTGGAAACCCGGCCGGCAATGACCCGTTCCAGATGACCTGGTTCCTGTCGTACGTGCCTTACGCGTTGACGCACGGCCTGTCGATCTTCAACACGAATTACCTCGATTACCCGAGTGGGATCAACCTCGCCAACAACACCTCGGTACCGCTTCTGGGAATCCTCGGCTGGCCGATCACGGCCACGCTCGGTCCGATCGCCACGTTCAACTTCCTCGTAAGACTCTCGTTCGCCCTCTCGGGAGCGAGCATGTTTCTCGTCCTGCGGAGATGGTGCCATTCGTGGCAGGCGCCGTTTCTGGGCGGCTTGCTTTACGCATTCGGCCCTTATATGGCCAGTCAGGAGCTTCACCTAGATCTGATCTTCGTGCCGATCCCGCCGCTTCTCATGTTGTGCGGCGACGAGTTGGTCCGCAGACAGCGGATGTCCCCTATCGTGCTCGGGTTGCTCATCGGGGTTGCCGCGGCCGCCCAGTTCCTTACTTCGCCCGACATCCTGAGCGGCTGCGTGCTCATGGCGCTTGTGGTCGGCACAGGACTTGCGGTCCGGTTCCGCCATCTCGTCAGGATGCGAATCGCCTACATCATCAGGGCAGGCATCGTCGCGTTCGGGTCGTTCGCGGCTCTCGCTGCGTACCCCCTGTACGAGATGCTGCTCGGCCCAGGTCACATAAGCGGACCCGTGGTCGACGTCTCTGTGTTGCAGTCGGCACGAGCGGATCTGTTCGGGGTGTTCATCCCGACTTCCCATCAGCTGCTGGCCCCGCGCTTTTTGTCTTGGATCGGCAATTATTTCGTTTCCGGCAACCTCTCGGAGAACGGCACCTACCTCGGGATCCCTCTTTTGATCATGCTGTTGCTGATAGTGCGTCGGCTGAGACGCGACGCGACGGTCATGGTGATGGCAGGCGCAGCGCTGGCCGCGTGGGTCCTCTCACTGGGGGGGCATCTGGTGATCGGTTTGTGGCCGTCGGCGATCCCTTTGCCGGGGGACGTTCTTGCGCACCTGCCGTTGTTCGACAACACGATTCCCGCTCGGTACGCACTGTTCGTGATATTGCCGGTTTCATTCATCGTCGCCGTCGGTGTCGAACGGATTTGGCTCGACTCGGTGCGCTACAGACAGGTGACGGTCGGCAGGGCGCGCGCCGGACTCGGAGAGCGGTTGCGCAGCAAGCGGGTGAGGTTATTAGGGCTCGCGGGCGTCATAGTGGTGTCTTTGCTTCCGAGCGCTCCGTTCGCGAGCGCCAGTGTTCCGTGGCCGGCAGGACTGCCGACGACCGTAGAGAGCGTGGTGGCGCCCGGGTCGGTGGTGCTCACCGTTCCTTTCGCGACCCCGACAAGCGCAGAAGCCATGACCTGGGCGGCGCTCGCCGACATGAGATTCCGCATCATCGGGGGCTACGCGAACATCGCCGACCCTGGTCAACCACACGGCCAAAGGCTGCCTCCTCAATTGCCTCCGTCGCATGTGCAGGAGATGCTCAGCGCCCCAAATCTCGGTTCGATGCTCCCATACGTCGCGCCGGCGGTCGCCGAGGCCCAGCTTCTCACCTACCTCGACAGGTACTCCGTCGGTGCGGTCGTGTTCCGAGACAGCGGCATCGTCACCTCCATCGGGTACTGGTACTTGATAGACACGCTCGGTCAGCCCCAGGTTGTGCGCGTTGGGTTCGCTATATGGCTTCCGACTAACGGTCGATGGCCCACCCGTCCCGTGGGGTGACCTCTCGCGAGCACCGGGCACTGAACATGTAGCAGCCCCACTCCGGGTTCCTGCTGTGGACGAAATCGATCTCGGGCCGGGAAAGGAGCCAGCTCAGGACCTGGCTGGCCTGTGTGCCATTGACGGCCTGAATGGCGTCGCTGATCCGGTGCCGGTAGTCGTAAGCGCGGAGCAGCTGCCGCCGGTGGGTGAATCCCTCGGGGTATTGCGACGTTTCCGTGTAGCCGCCGCACTGCTCGGCGTGGACGAACACCGGTCCCACCTCGGCGTAAGGGCCGAGCCAGTCAAAGGGGCGGTAGGAGATGAGGGCGATCCGCTCACCCGCTTCGCACTCCCGCAGGCAGCACCGCAAGGGGGACCCACGCTCGTCAGCGACGCTCGGGTCGAAGGGGTTCCCGAAGTCGTCGGATCCGGCCGCTCGGATACGCATGAGTTCGTCGGAGGGCAGCGCCGAGATCGAAAAGGGCGCGGGTTCGTAGGGCATATCGTCGACTATGCCGAAGGAGAGTCCGGGCGTCTGGCGGGAATCGGACGTGGCGCTCGATCATTACCGCAGAATTTTCGGCAGTAGGGTTTGGCGGGTCGACAAGGCGTCTGAGAGGTACTGCGCTGTCTGATCGAAAGCCACCCAGGTTCGTCGGGCCGGAGCTGCAGACCCTCGTCAGCTTCCTCGACTATCTGCGTGACTCGCTTGCCCGCAAACTCGAAGGCGTCACCGAAAAAGAGGCGAGGACATCCCCCGTTGCATCAGGGACGAGCCTTCTTTCCCTCGTGCAGCACCTGACCGCGGCGGAGGTCAGCTGGTTCCAGATCCGCTTCGCGGGGTCGACCTCGCCCGAGCCCGGGGAACCGCTCGACGACGAGCTGGCCATACGAGAGCACCTGGCGTACTACGGCAGAGCCATCGCCCGGGACAACGAGATCGTCTCGTCGTCACGCTCGAGCGACGAGCGATGCGCTGATCCCGAGTACTCGGAGCTCACGCTGCGCTGGGTGCTCGTCCACATGATCGAGGAGACGGCGAGGCACGCCGGGCATGCCGACATCATCCGTGAGCAGCTGGACGGGGCCACTGGACGGTGAGGCCCGGCCCGTTCGACATCCTCGTCCTCGGGGGCACCCGATTCGTGGGGAGGGCGGTCGTAGTCGAGGCGTTGCGCGCCGGGTGCAGGGTGACGCTGTTCAACCGCGGCGTCACGAACCCCGACCTCTTCCCGAAGGTCGAGAAGCTCCGTGGCGACCGGTCGACGGATCTGTCGGCGCTCCGAGGACGGGACTGGGACGCGGTCATCGACGTGGCCGCGTACGAGCCCTCGGTCGTCGACCGGTCCGTAGAGGTACTGAGAGACAGCGTCGACCGGTACGTCTTCGTCTCGACGCTCTCCGTATACGCGGACCACGCGACAACCGAGTCCCAGCTCGAGGGAGCACGGGTTCTCGACCTCGATGCGGGCGACGATGCCGGGACGCTCTACGGCGCGAGAAAGGCTCTGTGCGAGGGCGTGCTCCTCGACGGGTTGGCCGAGCGCGCGACCGTGGCACGGGCCGGACTGATCGTCGGTCCATATGACCCGACCGACCGGTTCGCCTGCTGGCCGCGCAGGATGGCGAAGGGCGGCCGGGTTCTCGCTCCCGGAGATCCCGGGGACCCTCTTCAGTTCATAGACGTCCGCGACCTCGCTCGATGGCTCGTCGCCGCCGCGACGGCAGGATTCTCGGGGATCTTCAACGTCACGGGCCGCCCCGTCGCCTTCGTGGACTTCCTCAATGACTGCGCCGTTCCGGGTGTAGATGCCGAGCTTGTCTGGGTACCCTCGGCGCGACTCCTCGAAGCCGGGCTCGACCCGTGGATGGGGATCCAGCTGTGGATCGGCGCGAGCGGGTGGGAGGCAGCCAACACCGTTGACGTGTCCCGCGCGCTGGGCTCGGGCCTGCGGTACCGTCCTATCGCAGAGACCATCGAAGGTGCGCTCGCGTTCCCCGGCGCCGCTGGCTCTTTGCCCGTGCCCGAAGAGATCGAGAGGGAGCTCCTACGGCTTCTCTGACTGCGAGACGACATGGCCTGCGTAGAGTCGTCGCGACGCTCGCGACGCTCTCGGTCAGCGCGCTCGCCGCCGGCTGTGCGCAATCGGGCGGCTCCTCTCCCCGTAGCACGCGTCCGGTCTCTCCTCCGACGGCCGACTCGACCGCTTCATTGCCTGCCCGCCCGTCTCGCGGATGTACTTCGCGCGCCTCGTCGAACGGCGAGGAGCTGACCCTCGCGAAGAGGACCGTCACCGTCAACGGAGCCTCTCGCTTGTACCTGATCTCCACGCCACCTCGAGCTTCCGACAACCGGCCGTATCCGCTCGTGCTCGACTTCCACGGGCTTGGAGAGGGAGCACAACTGGAGGCGCTGACGACCCAATTCGGCCCGCTCGGGCAGAAGGACGGATTCATCTCGGTGTTCCCGCAGGGTTCGGGCGACCCGGCGCATTGGGACAGCATGTACTCACCCTCCAATCCGGACCTGGCATTCGTGTCCGAGATGCTCGATCAGATCGAGGCGACGTGGTGCGTCGACGAGACGAGGATCTACTCGACGGGGCTCTCCGATGGAGCGTTCATGACCTCGCTGCTTGCGTGTGCGATGTCGAACCGGATCGCCGCGTTCGCCCCCGTATCCGGCGTCGAACTTCCGAGCCCGTGCGTGGCGAGCCGCCGCGTGCCCATCCTTGCTTTCCACGGCACGGCGGACCCGATTCTCTATTTCAACGGTGGTTACAACTCGGCGTTGCTGACTCACCTGTTCGGGGGGAAAGGCCCGGCGCCGGCGGTATCGATCCCCCCCGCCAAGCTCGACGGGCCCGGCTACCCGGCCACGGTCGCCTCCTGGGCGCGGCGCGACGGGTGCCAATCCGCTCCCGTCGACACCAAAGTGAGCCCACACGTGATCCTCCGCGTCTACAGATGCCCGGCGGGCACGGCCGTCGAGTTCTACATCGTGCTCGGCGGCGGCCACGCGTGGCCCGGAAGCAAGTTCAGCCAGCTGATCGCTTCGGTCACCGGCCCGACGACATTCGAGATAAATGCGTCCACGATCATCTGGAATTTCTTCCGGAAATTCCAGGTCTAGGCTGCTCAGCGCAGGTCGGGCGTCGAACTGCTCGCTACGCTCGTTGCCCGATGACCGCCGACGCGCCGACGATCCTCGCGACGTCCGGTGGGGCAAAGCGTGGGACGCACACCGAATTGGCCTTCGCCCCCTTGGTCTTCCACGCGATCGAGCTGTCGGGCGTGAGCGGCCGGGCTCCGCGCCTGTGCCATCTCGGCACGGCGAACGGTGACCAGCGGTTCCGCAACGCCTGGCTGGACGAAGCCGGTAGAGCAGCGGGGATCGACGTAACCCACTTGAACCTGTTCCCGATGCCGAATGTCGGCGACGTCTCAGGCTTCCTGCTCGATCACGACGTGATCTGGGTCGGCGGCGGCAGCGTCGCGAACCTGCTGGCGTTGTGGCGCCTCCACGGCCTCGACTCGATCTTCGCGGAGGTCTGGAAGGCAGGAGTGGTCCTCGCCGGAGTGTCCGCCGGATCGTTGTGCTGGCACGTCGGTGGGACGACGGATTCCTTCGGGCCCGATCTTCGGCCGGTGACCAACGGACTGGCTCTGGTCCCTTACTCCAATGGTGTCCACTACGACTCAGAGCCGGGGCGCCGCCCGCTGTTCCAGAGACTCGTCGCCGACGGCACGTTGCCTGCCGGGTATGCGACAGACGACGGTGTCGGGCTCGTCTACCGGAACACACAGTTGGCCGAGGCCGTGAGCGAGATCAGAGGCAAGCGCGCCTACAGCGTTCGGCGCGACGGCGCTCGGGCCGACGAAGAACCCATCGAGACGCGGCTGCTGCCGGACGCCACCTGACCTGTCTGCGGCCCGATTCACCCTCGGGTTGGGATGGGCCGATTCAGGACACATCGAGCACGCGGGACGCGGCTGCGAGGAAGTCCTTGGGAGCCTCGAGCATCGGGTAGTGCCCCACACCTTCGAGAACGCAAAGGGTTGCATCCGGTCGCTTGTCGAGCAGACGAGTCGCCATCTCGCGAACCGCAATCGGGTCGTCCGAACCCCAGACGACCCCCAAGCGAGAGGGATGTGTCTCGATAGCACCGGTGTACCTGTCTTCGGCTCTCCGGCGATCCTCCACGTAACGGATTGTCCGCGTGAGCAGCGTGTTGCCGCCTTCGCGGCAGATGAGCTCTGCGTCGCCGGCGAGGTCTTGTCGCGCCGCGGCCGAGCCTGCTGCCATCGTCGCAGCGAGAGCCGATGCGAGCGCCGAGGGGTCGGGGCCGACTGCCACCGCCTCGTCGGGTAGAGACAGCAGGAGCTGCTGGCCGTCTGTCAGGTGGGCCATCTCCAGGTAGATGCTCCCGTTCGTGATCACGCGCTTGGTCACTTCGACGGGCCACCGACCCTCCGACTGCCGCGCCAGCAACTCTCCCCCGACCGTGTCACCCATGTCGTGCGTCATGAGCGCCAGCCGGATGACTCCGATCTCGTGCGAGTAGGCCATCACCACGTCGGCATGCATCTCGATCGAGTACCGCATGTCGGGCTTGGCGGAGAGCCCGAACCCCGGGAGATCGAGCAGCAGAACCTTGCGGTTCTCGGCGAGTCCTGCTGCTACGAGTCTGTAGTCGAACGAGCAGGTGGGGAAGCCGTGAATCACGAGAAGCGGCTCGTAGAGCTCCTCTGCAGCCGGTCCGACCTCCACGGTGAAGACCTCGAGCCCGCAAAGCCGTCTGCGGTGCCCGGACATCTCCCATGCGACGACCGAAGGCGATTCCTGGATCTCGTGGTCACCTGGCATTTTGCGCCTCTGTTCCGGGCGGCCGGACCTCGGCCGGCCGTTTCCATTTTGGTTTTTCGGAGACACCGGTGTATACAAGGGCCCGATTCTTGTACGGAAGTCGCGGTGGCCTCTTCCTCCTCGCCGCCTCAGCGCTTCGGACCTGAACTCTAATTTGGGCCGGTCACCCGCAGGCCCCGGATGGTTCGCAGATGCAGCTCAGGGTTCCGATCGACACGGGCGAGGGTGCCCCCCTCGTCTTGCTCCACGGCTACGCCATGCGGCCGGCAACTTACAGAGGCCTGGTGGAGCTGCTCGCCGGGCATTGCCGTGTCGTCGTCCCGGATCTCTTCGCGTTCAAAGGTCGTTGGAGCTATCGCAGGGTCTTCGACGGCTTCACCTCCACACTCGACCATCTCGGCCTCGACCGCGTCAGCATCCTCGGGCACTCGTTCGGCGGGGCTATCGAGCTCGGCTTCGCCTCGCAGTTTCCTGAACGCGTCGTCGAGCTCGTGTTCTCGGACACCCTGGCCGTGTCGCGCGAGTGGGGGCTCGCCAAAGAAGCACTGCGCCATCCTGGGCGCCTCGTTCAATTGGCAACGCCGAAGGCGACATCTGCGTTCGCGCGCAACTGGGTCACACACCCCCGTCAGCTGGTCGACGCAGCGATGTGGGCGTTTACGAGCGGGCGCGACGGCGAGGCTACGGAAGTCGAGGAGGACGGAGTTCCCGCCTACGTCCTCTGGGCGAATCGAGACTCGGTGCTGTCGCGGTCCGATGGAATGCAGTTCGCCGCCGAGCTCGGCGCCCCGTTCATCGTCGCGGCCGCCACCGACGGGCGGGCCATCGACCACGACTGGATGTTCCAGCAGCCACAGCTGTTCTTCGACCATCTGATCGGGTTGGGCCTAACAGCGCTTTCCCGTGGCACCGTTTGAGGTAAATGACGCTGTTCGTCAGTGCACATGGCCTGGCGGAGCCAGTCAGTGCACATGGTCTGGCGGAGCGATCAGTGCACATGGTCCGGCGGAGCGATCATCTGAGAGCGCGAAAGAGCGAACACGCCGAACGTGACCAATACCAGGCCGACCACCAGGGCAACGGGCGCGAATCCACGGTGGTTGATCGGCTCACCGAACATGGCGAGACCGATCACCACTGCGACGAGTGGTTGGGCGACGGTGAGGGTCGGAAGCGACAGGCGCAGCTCCCCCGCATTGAACGCGCTCTGAGTCAACAGCAGCGCCACCGCTCCTCCGACAACGAGAGCGTACGGCTCCCACGTCGACAGTGTGTGCACGATCCCTCGGTTCAAGATGTGGCCGGTGCGCTCGGTGAGCGCTGCGACGTATCCGAAGGTCATCCCCGAACCGAAAGCGAGCAACACAGCGGCGCGACGGCGCGAGTGGCCCTGAGCGCCCAGGACCAATAGCGCGCATGCAGCGGCAATCACGGCGGTGAGGACCGACCAGGCGAGTATCGAAGCCTGCGGATGGCCGATCCCCGGGCGGGCGACTCCGAGGAACAGAGCCAATCCCGCGGCAATGGCTCCGGCCGGCGCCAACTCGGCCGTAGAGATTCTCCTGTGTTCGAGCCATGAGGCAACCGGCAGTGCGAAGACGAGGCTGAGCACTAGGAGTGGCTCGACCAGAAGGAGGGATCCTCTCCGCAGGGCAAGGAATTGGAAGGCGTAGCCGACCCCGTCGAGGGCGTTGCCTATGAGCCAGACGGGCCTGTGAGCCAAGCGGACGAGCAGCCCCGCCTGCATCGTCTGTTGTGGCGGTTCGCGGACGGCCGCCCGATGTTGGAGCACAGCCGCGAGGCCATAGGAGGCGGCGCTCGCCAGGGACAGGACGACGATCGAGACGAGGTTGAAGCTGACTACGTGGTGGAGGCTCACCGGCATGCAGGCGAAGATCTAGCAGGCCACGGCGATGCAAGTCGGATCCCTCGGTGGTCGACCAGCGGTCCCCACCACTTCGTTGCTCGTTGGATACGCAAAAGATGAATCAGGGTTGGGATAGCCTTGTGAAGAACAGGTGGCGTAACAGTGACAGGCTCCGGGTATCCCAAGGCGAGTCAGCCGAGATGCGAGGTGACCATGAACGTTGTGGACAACAGGACTGCTGAATCGACCAGCGGACGGCGACCAGTGAGAGGGCTATTGCGGGTCATAGCAGCGGTGCCCCTCGCTTTTGCCCTCCTGGCGTTGCTGGCACCCGCCGCGTGGGCTCACGCAGGTTCGGCGACCATAACTTGCAAGAAGGTGACTTACAGCTTTTCCGATTTCCCCAATGCGTCTGGGAACACCGTCCATGAGAGTATTTTCGAGGACGGCTTCAAGATAGATTCACAGAACTACACGTTCAACGGAAAGACGGGTGGCAATACGATCTCGACGCTGATCGTGGGATCTCAGTACATTCAGGCCGAAGCTCGTTGGGACACCAATGGAGTGAGTGGTTATTTCGAGGATTCGAGATCGCTCGTCGGCTGCGGTGGTATCGGATAGCTCCGCGGATCGCGGTTAGACCCGATTGCGGTCGGGTACCTGTGACTTCGACACCCTTAGGAGGCGAAGAGACAGGAGCGCGAACATGCCCCGACAGGCTTGGAGCTCGAAGCGCGAGCGTCAGTACGAGCACATCAAAGAAGGCCTCGAAAAGCGAGGCGATTCCGAAGCGTTGGCAGAGGAGATAGCCGCCCGAACCGTCAACAAGGAGAGGGCCAGATCCGGAGAAGCCAGAACTTCGAGTCGTACCTCCACCTCGGACATCTCGTCGGGTCGCCGCGGGGGCCTGCGCTCGCACAAGGGTGCCGGCGGTCGGACCCGCGATCAGCTCTACGAGGAAGCCCGGCGCCGTGGCATCGATGGGCGCTCCAAGATGTCCAAGGCGCAACTCGAGCGAGCGGTCGGTCGCTAGCGCTTTGAGGGCGCGAAAAGCCTGATGACGTGGTCGGCGTCACCGTCGACCACGACGATCGTGCCGGTCCCGTCTCCTAGGTCGAGGCGTTCGATCGCCTCGACGACCCGGCTGGTCGGGACGTTCCTGGGAAAGCTGTTCGGCGCCACGGAGTTGACGCGCACCCCGATCGCCGCGAACTCGAGGGCCATGTGGCCTGTCAAATGGTCGAGAGCGGCCTTCGATGCGGCGTAGACGCTCTGACCCTCTCCGGCGAAGAGGTTCTGGCCCGAGATGCTCGAGATATTGATCACGTCGCGATTGCAGAGGCGATTCTCGTCCGTCAGGTCCTGCCAGAACATGCGGGCGACGGTACAGGCGACTTGCAGAGGCACGACCGTGTTCATCAGGAACTGGGAGGGCGCACTCTCGACGAGAGGCGCAGAGGCCAGCATCGGTCCCCACTTCGAGGAGACCGCCGCGTTCACGACGAGATCGATTCGACCGAACCGGGCGAGGGCCGCTTCGACGATCCGTTCGCACTCGCCCTGCACCGTCAGGTCTGCCTCGATCGCAAAGACGTCCGAGGAGGTCGGGCGCCGGTGGTGGACGGCTACGAAGTCGTAGCGGTCAGCGAGGCGAATGCAGAGCTCCGATCCCAATGTTCCCGAAGCACCCGTCAACAGGCAGACGCGCCGGTCGCTCGGACTCTCCGTGGTTCCGCGCTCCCTCGGGGACCCAGTGCCCGGCAGGTCGCTCTCTTGTGAAGCGGGCTCGTCAGCCAGAGGGAAGGGATTGTCAGGCAGAGAAGCCGCCGGTTGACCGACGGGGTGGTGACTTGCGAGCAGCGCCCTGAAGTCCGCAAGGGGATCTTCTGATCCGGTCAGTCGGCGAGCGATCGCATCGAGCGTCGTTGCAGGGACGGACGTGATTTCCTTCCAGGAGAAACCGAGCTGGTAGTGAAGGTAGTTGAGAAACAAGACGGCTCGCCCGGTCGCCGCTGCCGGGACATGGTCCAAGTCGGCGTCGTTGCGGTCGCCTTCCATCCACACCCAGGCTGTCGCGAAACCTCCTAAACGACGGGGGTACAGGGAAGTCGCGAGGACGCGAGCCATGGCTCCACCGACGACCTCGTCCCAGCCCTCGGCCGCGGCAATCCAATCTGCAAGCTGAAAGGCGACGAAGAAGCACGACTGCAGCGCCTCAAGGCGTGGAGTCGTCTGGGTGTCACAGAAGAGGGTGACTTTGTCGTCCCCCGGCGTCGTGTCGCGGTAGGTGCGGGAGTGCTCAGGCAAACGGCCGAGAACGACGACGAACTGCTCGCATCCCGGCTCCACGTCGAACCAGTCCCGGATAAGCGACAGGTCTCGCTCCGCCCTGTTCAAGACGATTCCGCCGGCCGCCCGCCCGGTCTCACCCAGCACCCTGTCGTAGAACACCTCGAAGTGTTCCGTTGCCCCGGCTCGGTTCGTGGCCTCGAATCCCGAGAACGAAGCGGCAGAGTTCGACGGCGCCACCAGGTGGGTCACCCCGAGAACTCCTTGAGCTTGGCTCACTGACCCACAATCTCGATTCGAGAGGCACCCAAGTGAGCGGCAAGAGATCGGCCGATGCCGGCCGGACTTGGATCGCTTGTCACCGACAGCCGGTTGCGAACCCCGGCCTCGCCGGTTCGTCGGTCGAGGAGGCACCGGACTACGAAAGAGTGCTCTACGGGGACGCTTCCGATCGGTATCACGACGTCGGCTATGGGAACAGATCTGGGCCTACGGGTAAGAACCGCATACGAGGCTGGCGCGGGGGACCATGAACCGTCGACAGCGATCGTGATGGCGTCGCGCGGTATCCGGTCAGATGCGATCCGGCCGGCGCAAACGTAGATGACCTCCCCGGAGTGCAGACCCTCTAGCGCGGCGAGAGTTGATTCGTGCTTTGCCGATTCGAGGCGCTTGAACCGCGATACCCAGGCCTCCGAGGTGCCGTCCGCCTGACGCCGGAACCCCGGCTCCGACCCGACGGTTCCTGGACGCTCGACGCCCAGGACATCGAGCACGCGATCAACCGTGCCCCGATAGTCGGCCAGCATGTCTTCGTACCAAACGACGACGGGCTTGATGCCCGTTGCGTCGAAGTGTGCCCGCCATACGCCGTCCCATTCGACGAGCGAGTACATAGACCGCTCGATGAAACCGAAGTCGAACCGTAGGGCGTCAGGCATCGGAGTTCCGAGCGGCGGAGCGGGAGGAGCGTCTGTGTCCCACCACAAGTTTGTCTGTCGGGCTTTGGCCCACGAAACACTCTGGGCGACAGCGTCTCTTCGCCTCGACCAGATGTAGATCGGATCGGGGAACCACGCTGCGACCACCGCGGGCCGATCCTCCATGCACGTCCGCGCCCTTCCCGTGGCGAGACGCAGGAACTCGAGGAGTTGCGCTCCGTGGACCTTGGTGCCGAAGACACCGTTCGGCGTCGTGCCCGCGCAAAGGATGCGCTCGTGATATTCGCGGTATGTCGAGGTCCCCCATTGTTCGGTCCAGTACTTCCTGTAACCGGCCAACAGGTACTCGGTGGGCCTACCGGCAACGCCGGTCGCCTCGAGGAGGTCGCAGAGCAGGTAGCTTCCGGTTCGCGGCGTGGCGCAGATCAGATAGGACGCCCTGGTCGCTACCTGCGGGGGAGCAGTTCTAGCCAGTGCCCTCGCCCGGTCCCGGCGTTCCTGCGACGCCGCCGGTCGCGCCTGGAACTCCGCCGCCGTCACCGCCGGTCGCTCCCGGAACTCCGCCGCCGTCGCCGCCGGTCGTATTGACTCCGGTGACGCCGGTGTCACCTCCGCCTCCGCCTCCACCGGTCACGCCTTCGCCGCCGCCGCCCTGTTGTGTGAAAAGGCCTGCGACGGGTGAGCCGTCCGGATCGACCGCGCCGCCTTCACTCACCGGTAAAACTTCGCCGCCCTCTGTCGTGAATCCTGGCACGATCGTTCCTCCTGAACTCCGCCGTTGCCGGAGATCCTCCCGCGCCCATCTGTTGGCGTCAAGGCTCGGATCTCGCATCCTCGCATGGCTATTGGCGCTCGCGGACCTTGCTCTCGCTGTGCCCGGACGTTGTCAGTCCTGCCGGGCCCCGCACGACTTGCACTGGAGCGTATTCGTGAAGGGATTCTTCACGATCTCGAGCGCGCAAGCCCCGCATCGGGCGCATCGTCGTCGGCCCACGGGCGTCGACGTAGGGGGATCAGCTCCTGCGGACCGCTCTTGCACCGTGTCGCCCACCTGCTCAGCCCCGTCGTCTCATGGGACCAACCGGCTGTCGGGGATGGGAGCCGGGCGCCCGAGAAAGAAGCCCTGCGCGAAGTCGACTTCGAACTCTCGAAGTAGCCCCAACGTCTCCGCGTTCTCCACGCCCTCTGCGATCGTCTGACATCCGAATCCTTTTGCGAGGTTGACGATGGCCCGCACCACGTGTTGATTTGCCGAGCTCGACACGAGATCTCGGATGAATTCGATATCGATCTTCAAAAATGAGATCGGCAATCTCTTGACGTGGGTGAACGTCCCGAAGCCCGTGCCGAAGTCATCGAGCGCCAGTTGGCACCCGAGCTCGACGACACCGCGTGCGAACGCCTCGCCCTTTGCGATGTCGCGCATGAGCGCCGTCTCGGTGATCTCGAACACGAGGTTGGACGGATCCGCTGCCGCAAGACGCAACTCGTGTTCGATGAGGGCCAGCAGATCGAGTGTGACGATCGACTCGGCGGACAGGTTCGCCCCCACGTGGCGACCCGTCGCTGCGAGCTGGACGGCCTGCCTGACCACCCAGCGGTCGATCTCCTCGATCAGGCTGTACTTCTCGGCCACACCCATGAAGGCGCCGGGTGCGATCAACTCGCCGTTCCGGCCCAACATCCGCAGGAGAAGCTCCTCGCTCGGCCGACCTCCGGTAAGGGGGACGATGGGCTGTGAGTAAAGGACGAACCTGTCCTCGTCGAGTGCCTCGCGAATTCGGCCTACCCATGTGAGAGCGGCCAACTCGCGCTCCACGCGGATCCGCTCGGCCTTCTCCTTGGTGATGTCGCGGAACACGACGACGGCACCGTGACCCACCGTTCCGCTGAAGATAGGCGCCGCAGAGTATGCGACAGGAATCGTCGACCCGTCCTTGCAGACGTACACGTCTTCGTCCCCGTGAGCACTCTGCATCGTTGGGGAGACGAGGGTCCGATCACCCTGCTTGGTATGGCCCAGGTCGTACAAGCTTGTGCCTATCAAGTCTGCCTCTGTCCAGCCGAGCATCTTCGTGGCTGCAACGTTCATGTACGTCAGCCGGGCTCGGTCGTCGATCACGAAGAGGCCCTCAGCCATCTGATTCATGGCAATCGACCGGAATTCCTCCGCTTCACGCAGTTCAGTGACGTCGACGACGACGACTCCGACACCTATGATCTCGGTCCGGAGATGAACCGGGTAATAGCTCGCGAGCCAGTAGTGCCGGCGTCCGGGCTCAGTGGGAATCTCACCAGAAATCTCGATGTTGCTCACGGCTTCGTCGTTGTCCAGTGCGTTTCGGTAGAACGCTTCGATCTGCGGCCAGATCTCCGGGACGACCTGCGATACCGTCTTGCCGACTTGGTCCTCGACCCTGGACCCGTTCACCGCTGCGAGCTTCTCGTTGATATGAACTATGCGGAAATCTCGGTCTACGAATCCGAGGCCGACGGGGGCACTCGACTGCAGGGTCTCGAGTGTGCTCAACGCCTCGTCGGCACGTCGCTCGGCTTCGCGCAAGGACCTCATCTGCGCGACATGCTGGGTCAGGTCGCGGGCGATCGTGGAAGCGCCGACGATCTGGCCGTGGTCGCCGACCACGGGTGAAACGGTTATGGACACAGGAACGACAGCCCCGTCTTTTCGCACCCGCTTCGTGTGCAATTCTCGAACGGTCCGGCCCTCCGAGACTTGGGACAGTAGGCGGGACAGCTCGTGAGGACGATCCGATGGGATCAGAACTGAGATGTCCCTCCCGACCATCTCGGAAGGCTCGTAGCCGTAGAGGCGAGTAGCGCCGTCGTTCCAGAACACGACGACTCCGTCGAGCGTCTTGCCGATGACGGCATCATCGGACGATCTGACGAGCGCGGCAAGGAACGGCTCGACTCCCAGCCGCGCCACGTCATTAAGTGAGGCAACAGGGTGCACAGCTACATCATCGGCCCTTCCGAGCCGCGCCCTCCAGCGGTCGAGGAACGCATTTTCAACAAATTCCACTAATTAGCGAATTCTGAGCTTGCAACCACCGAGTTTCCGTCGGGTATTCCACGGAATTCGAATTGGCAAGGGTAATCGTTCAATCTTTACTGTTTGAAGTGAATTCGTGTTTTGAAATGCCAATTTGTAAATTCGCATTCGCGTCTGGTATCCGTATGCGGTACGCCCGACTACGCATTTGCGGTATCCGACAGCGTTGCCCGCCTGTGCAAGATGCTGTGCCCGCGTGCGCGACTCGGCCGGGTCCGGCAACCCCAAAGCTGACGTTTTAGAGTACGCAATACCGGATATTGACACCTAGCCTGGAATATGCGCGATACTTAGGCCCGACCTCGCCGGGACCCCGCGAGTTAGTGCCCTTCTATATGCGGTCCCGAGTGAGGGAGGCCCGTGCGGACATCAGCGAGGGCCGGTCCGGCTGGCAATGAGCAGGTCAGCGCTGTTCGGTGTTATCTGTCCATCTGGCCCCGGTCAACGAATTGGCTGACACTGACGTCATATTCAGGTAGGTCTTGGCCACCTGCTGGACCGGCTTCGATGGCGATTCCCGTTCGGTCAGATATATGACGCGTCAACAGCACTTCAGTGCGCGGCGTTGGGAAGTCGAGGTGGCCGACCGGACGGACCGGCATAATGGTCACGTCGATGTGTCGAGCAACGGAACGCATGAGACGCCGGGACCGGAGCTGACTGACGATCCGTCAGACGAAGCCCTTATTCAGGTTCTCGTCGTCGAAGACCATGAGATCTTGGCAAAGGGCCTCACTCGGCTCCTCGACAGTTGCGCAGACTTCGAGGTCGTGGGCGTCCGCCGCACGGTGAGCGATGCCGTGTCAGC
The DNA here is from genome assembly GCA_963801315.1 of uncultured Acidimicrobiales bacterium. Lineage (GTDB taxonomy): Bacteria > Actinomycetota > Acidimicrobiia > Acidimicrobiales > CAVXTF01 > CAVXTF01. The sequence goes on from CAWDEI010000002.1 coordinate 129,294, forward strand.
AGTACTCGAGCTTCGCCCCGATGTCGTCCTCATGGATTATCAGCTTCCAGATGGTGACGGTGTGTCCGCCGTAGAGCAGATCAAGCGGGAGGTTCCCTCCACTCAGGTGGTCATGCTCACGAGCTCGGAAACCGACGAGCGACTCGCACGGCGGGCGTTCGAGGCGGGATGCTCCGGGTTCGTGGGCAAGTCGCGATCCGTCGAGGACCTCTTCTCCGTCGTGAGGGCCGCTCACGCCGGCGAAGTGCTGATCACCCCGGTCATGCTCCTGATGCTCCTTCCCCATGGGACAGATGGCCATGGCGGGGTCGGGTCCAATCTGAGTCGCCGCGAGCTCGAGGTGCTCGGCGTGATGGCCGAGGGCGGCTCGGACAAGGAGATCGCCGACAGGTTGTTCATCTCGCTCAACACGGCTCGAAAGCACGCGGAAAACATCATTCACAAGCTAGGAGCTCATTCGAAGCTCGAGGCCGTCGTCATCGCTGCGCGGTCAGGCTTGATCCGACCCATGTGACACCAGCGTCGGAGATAACCCCGCGCATTGATATCCCCGCCAGATACCTCGAATGCATTAGGTCAATCGCGCATTCGATGAATTAAGCGCAGAATGACGCGCACCGATGCTTCGATCGTGGTTCCCCCGACGTGGTGGGTCCACGAGCGTCCGTCGAGGAAGGGAACGGTCAGTGCTACAGGATCTCGAAACCGACGTCCACCTGAATCTCATCTCGCTCCCGAGTAGCTCCGGTCTCGTCACGACAATGGACGGCGATACTTCGGATTCGTCCGAGGATACGCGCGATCTGAAGCGACTCCGGGTGCTGATCGCGGACGATGTGGCTCCTACCCGTCGCTTTCTTCGGGCTGTTCTCGAACATTGCCGACAATTCGACGTCGTCGGTGAGGCGGCAGACGGAAACGCGTCGATCGAAATGGCTCACGCTCTCCAGCCGGATCTCGTATTGCTCGATCTGTCGATGCCCGCGGTGGACGGGGCGAGCGCGCTCCATGGAATCCGAAGTGTGGCGCCGACGGCAATCGTGATCGTCGTCTCCGGCATGAACCCGGAGTTGGGAATGTCGTTGCTCGACACAGGCGCGATCGGCTTCGTCCCGAAGGGAATTCCGCCATTCGAGCTTCTCGACCGACTCGGAAGCATTCTGGATCGCCCGCTCACGGTTGAGTGCCGTGAGAGTTGGGAGGCGATTCTCACCGAGCATCGGGCCATCGTGTTCTCTTCCGACCCGGCCACGCGGCACCTCGTGACCCAAGTGCTCGAACGGTGCGGTGTCATAGTGACTGCGGAAATGGACACTGCCTCGACCATGCTCCAGGTCGTCGATATGTCCCAGCCCGAGATCGTGGTGCTTGATCTGTCCGTCGACGGGATGCCCAACACGGCGATCATCTCTGAGATATGCGAGCGCTCACCACGCTCGTCTGTGATCGTGTATTCGGCGTTCGAAATCTGGAAGGAAAGAGCCCTCGCTGCAGGTGCAGCAGCATTCGTCCCAGAACCTCATGTCGACGAGTTGGCATCGCAAGTCCAGAAGCTGGTCCTGAGCTCGTAAACATGCGGGCGACGAACTTCGTCCGGCGGACGACGATGTGCGCTGGAACCTCTCGGTGAGTCTGACCTCAATATGCACTCGAAAACATCAAAACATACTCAGATGACCTATCTCTTCGAGGGGTCTCGTCCGGTGCGGACCGTGTGGCCGGGCCCGGGAACCTCGATTTCTCGCGCTTCGGGAGAGAAAGGCCTCCTGGCTCTAATACAGAAGGGAATCAATTCCGATGACTTAACGGAAAGGAGGTGCCCGAGGTGTCTCGGGTCACAGGTGCACCCGCGAACCGACCTTCGGTTCGTTCTTCTGACCGTGGCTATTGAAGGCTCCTCCGTGGATATGACCTCCGCCGATGATCGCGAGTCGTTCAGAACTGATTCCGAGGTTGGTCCGAAAGACGTCGAATCTCCGGAGCAAAGAGCCGGCTGGGTGCGCCCCTGGAATGTCGTCATAGTCGTCGTCTTGACAGGAGGGATCACTCTGTCGGCGATCGGCGCTCACGCGCTGCACGGTTACGTGCAAACGCAAACAAAGAATGAATTCACGGCGGACGCCTCGGACATCTCTGCGGCCGTGTCGTCGTCGCTCCGCCAGGACATCGACTTTGTCGCCGCACAGAGCGCAGGTGTGCTGGCCTTTCCGAGCCTGACGAACCGCGAACTGGCAACCTGGTACAAGTCAGTTGGCATCGCGCAGCGGTTTCCAGGCGCGATCGGGTTTGCGTTCGTCCAACGCGTCATGCCCGGACAGTTGGCTGAATTCGGTCGGGCCGTTATCGCCGACCCTCCGGTGAACGAACCCGTCTCGGCTCCGTACACGGTCTTCCCGGCCGGACAGCGCCCGGAGTACTGCCTTCAGCGGTTCGGCATCGCCACTTCCGACGCGGCCAGAGTGATCCCGACCAACTTCGACTTCTGCAGCTCGACTATCCCGCCCGGAAACAATCCGTCCCCGATCCCTCGACTGCTCACCGAGGCTGCCGACAGTGGGAACTTGACGGTGTTGAACGCGGGAACCATAGCCAAGACGAGCGGTCTCGATGGTGTCTTCGTCGTGTTCTCTCCCGTCTATTCGAGTGCGACGGCGCCACGGTCCGAGACGGACCGTCAGAGGGACCTGCGTGGTTGGATCGTCGGCACCTTCAGCGGACCTGCTCTGCTGCGATCTGATCTCGTTGCGGACGACAAGCTCGCGGTGAGGGTGACCTTCGACGAACCAGGCTCCAGCGCTGCTGAGATCGCGTCGATCGGCACGCCTGTCGGCGGGCCTGCATTCGCTCAGAACATTGGTTTCAGCGCCGATGGCTCATGGGTGGTTCGAGTGGTCGGTTCGGCTCGTTCCACTGCGACCGAACAGGCGGTCGGAGTTGGCGTTCTCGGTATGGCGATCAGCGCATTGCTGTTCCTTCTGTTCGCCTCCCTGACACGCTCTCGTACGACGGCTCTTCGATTGGTGGAGAAGCGGACCCGTCAACTCCGGCACCAGGCTCTCTACGACTCGCTCACGGGACTGGCCAATCGGGCCCTGATCCTCGATCGGGCTGAGAGGATGCTCGCGTGGGCCAAGCGTGAGCCATTGCTGGTGGGCGCCCTGTTCATCGACCTCGACAACTTCAAGGAGGTCAATGACACCTTCGGCCACGAAGTGGGGGACCAGCTCCTGAAGGCTGTCGGCATCCGCTTGTCCGAGACGGTGCGCGCCAACGACAGCGTCGGGCGTCTCGGTGGAGACGAATTCGTAGTGCTGGCCGAGGGAGATATCGGAAGCGGCGGCCCCGAGATCGTCGCGACTCGGCTGCTCGAAGCCTTCTCTCGGCCCTTCGTTCTCGAAGACGGTGGCGTGGGGTCATTGACCATCGCCGCCAGCATCGGAGTGGCCGTGGGCTCTCGCGCAGGTGCAGCCGAGCTGATCCGCGACGCCGATGTGGCTTTGTACCAAGCGAAAGACCGGGGAAAGAACAGATACGTGCTCTTCGACTCCCGGATGCATCGGGAGTTCAGCAAGCAGATAGCGCTCGATATGAGCGGGCCGGCGGGATGACAACCTGACCGGGCATTAGATACTGATCCAGCTGACTCTCGTCGGTCGACGGCGTGCCAAGGAGGCACGTATGGGTGCATCGATGCCCGCTGTGTTGCATCTCCGCGGGCCGGCCTGTTCTCGACGATGCAGCCAGAAGTCCGACGCGCTCGAATCGACCAGGAGGTCGCATACATGAAGATTGAGAGAACGGCCACACTTAACCCGAGCAGCGTTTCTGGCTCCGATTTTCCGCCTCAGCGCAAATGGGGAAGGCTCCCCGGCCCTCGCCTGGCGAAGAGCCTTTTCGCCGCAGTCCTCTTAGGTTTCGCCGTCCTGGTTTTCTCGAGCTCGGGATCGGGAGCAGCTGCCGTTCGAGATATCGCGGCCCGCACGGAGGCCGGCCCGAGCTCCGGCTACTGGCTGGTGACGTCGGCGGGACGGGTCTATGCCTACGGTGGAGCTGCGTACTACGGCGGCATGAGCGGCCGCCACCTCGACAAGCCCATCGTCGGAATAACGTCCACGTCCGACGGCAAGGGCTACTGGCTCGTTGCCTCCGACGGCGGGGTCTTCTCGTTCGGAGATGCCAGGTATGCGGGCTCACGCGGCTTGGCCGGCACGGCGTCGCCGATAGTCGGTGCGGCGAGCGAGTATTCGGCGGGTACGTCAGGGCCTGCCGGGCCGAGTGGGCCCGCCGGTTCTAGAGGACCAGCCGGCGCAACTGGGCCTGCGGGACGGGCCGGAGCGACCGGAGCGACCGGAGCGACCGGAGCGACCGGCGCAACCGGCGCAACCGGCGCAACCGGCGCAACCGGGGCAACGGGGCCCCAGGGACCAGCCGGCCAGCCCGACTACGCGTACGTCTACAACGTCAGCGCCGAGACCGTGGGGGTCGAGTCCGATATCACGTTCGGCTCGAACGGCCCGCTCTCGGGGTTCACACACACGGCGGGAACATCTGCCGTCGACGTCGTTTCGACGGGCACCTACCTGGTCGACTTCTCCGTGTCGGGAGTAGAGCCCGGACAGTTCGCCCTGATGGACAACGGGTCCGCCGTCTCCGGGACGATCTACGGCTCGGGCGCCGGCACTCAGCAGGACACCGGGCAGGTGATAGTGGACCTGACCGCCGGAGACGTCCTGACCCTGCGCAACCATTCGTCTTCGACGTCCGTCACTCTGGAGACCCTCGCGGGGGGAACCCAGGCGAACGTCAACGCCTCTCTCCTCATCGAGCAGCTTGCATGAAGACCCCCGTCATCACGAACGGATCGAGGCCGGGTAAACCCTCCCACGGCGCGGAGCGGTCTCGAGATCGGATCGACAAGCGCGCCAAAGTCCTCGCCCGGCGAGACCAAGAAGCGTCGGCCTCTCGCCCTGTTGGTCGACGACGACGCCGACATGCGGCTCACGGTGCGTCTGTCGCTGGGCGCAATGGGTTGGGAATGCGTCGAGTCTTCGACGGCCGCGGAGGCGGTCGCGAGTGCTCGACGAGACGACCCCGATGTGGTCCTCCTCGATCTGGGGCTTCCGGACGGGGACGGGCGCGAGGTTCTCCGTCAGCTCAAAGCGACGGCTTCGACCGCCTGGATCCCCGTCGTCATGCTGTCAGCACGCGCAGAGGCGTCCCATGTCTGCGACCTCTTACGAGCCGGCGCGCAGGACTACCTGGTGAAGCCGTGCTCTATGGACGAGCTCGAAGCTCGGCTGGCGACAGCGCGCCGGGTCGCGACTGCCCACCGGCGGTTGAATTCGAGTGAGGCGGGGTATCGCCGGCTCGCTCATCAAGCGAACGAGGCAAAGTCCGATTTTCTGGCGAACATGAGCCACGAGATCCGTACACCGATGAACGGTGTCATCGGCATGGTCGATCTTCTGCTCGAGACCGATCTTGACGACCGCCAGCGTGACTATGTGATGACCGTCCGCGACTCCGGAAAGGCGCTCATGACGATCATCAATGACATTCTCGACTTCTCCAAGATCGAAGCCGGCAAGCTCCAGATCGAGGACATCGAGTTCGGCGTCCGGACGATCGTCGAGAACGTCGTCGACCTACTCGCAGTATCTGCGCATTGCAAGGGGCTCGAGTTGGTTGCCTTCACCGAACGCTCGGTCCCTGAGACGATGAGGGGTGATCCGGTAAGGGTGCGGCAGGTGTTGACCAACCTGATCGGGAATGCGATCAAATTCACCCAGGAGGGCGAGGTCGTTGTTCGGATCTCTGCAGACGCGGTGCAGAGCGACGTGCCCTCGGTCGTCCGCTTCGAGGTCTCTGACACCGGGCCGGGTATCGCACCCGACAAGCTCGAACTGATCTTCGAACCCTTCGTACAGGCTGACACGTCCACGTCGCGAAGGTTCGGAGGAACTGGTCTGGGCCTCGCGATCAGTGCCCAGCTCGCCGCACTGATGGGAGGTGACTGCACCGTGGCCAGTCATCCAGGGGTGGGCAGCACCTTCACGTTCACGATGTCCGGCCCCGTTGAAGGTTTCGCGACCAACTCGGGCGTGTCCTCCATCGACGAATCGCTTCGTGGCGTCGGTGCCTTGATCGTCGACGACAACGCTTCGCAGCGGACCGCCCTGTCCGAATATCTGACGGTTCTCGGACTTCGCGTCGCGACTGCAGAGTCGGGGCCGTCCGCTCTCGAGACGTTGAGGAGTGCCACCGACGCCGGCGAGCCTTTCTCGGTGGCCGTCGTCGACCGGACCATGCCCGGGATGGACGGACTCGAGCTCGGCCGCGCCATTGCAAGCGATCCGTCCCTCGACGTGCGGTTGATACTCATGAGCGGGCTCGGTGAGGACGTCGACCCCGCGAGCGCACAGTTAGCAGGAGTGAGGGCATCGGTGACCAAGCCGGTCCACCTCGACTATCTGCGGTCATGTTTACGGGTCGCACTGGGTCTGTCGACGGAGGAATTGACCCCAGCAGTGGAATCCCCTGTTCCGTCGCACGAGTCCGATCATCGGACGGGGTGGCTGCTGCTGGCAGAGGACAACCTGATCAACCAGAAGGTCGCGGTCGCGATGCTGTCGGGGGCCGGGCATCACGTGGACGCCGTACCGAATGGCGCTGCAGCGGTGTTAGCGGCAGCGGCCCAAGCCTACGACGCAATCCTGATGGACTGTCAGATGCCCGAGCTGGACGGCTACGAAGCGACCGCCGTAATCCGCGGCCACGAGGGGTCATCGCGACACACACCGATCATCGCCATGACCGCCGGAGCCCGCCGCGAGGATCGTCAACGCTGCATCGACGCGGGTATGGACGGCTACCTCGCCAAACCGATCAGTAAGGCGACACTCCTCGCGTTGGTCGCCCGCTCCATGACATACGGAACGGCACCGCTGCCACAGTCGCAGTCCGGTGACCTGGTCGTTGGTGTTCCCACCGTCGACCTTGTGTTCATCGACGAGCTCTGCGCTATCGGCGGCGCTGCAGGACAGGACTTCTTCGGCGAGCTCCTCGAGCAGTTCGTATACGACACTGACACATTGCTCACCGAGCTCCGCAAGGCCCTGGAGGCGAACGACGCTCCCGGCGCGAGCCGGATCGCGCACAAGATCAAGGGCAGCGCGGGCCAGCTGGGTGGTCGCCGACTCACGTCGTCCTGTGCGCGGATGGAGACGAACGCGGACACCGGGAGCCTGGCACAGGGTCGCGTCGATCTACACCACATGGAAACCGACTACCAAGAGCTGTGCCGCGCGCTGACCGAAGAGCGCTCCTCGCGCCGATCCATCCCGGCATACCGAGGTGCGTGAGATGGTGCTGGACGGCGCCCAGACGGTCACCTTGCATGACAGGTCCGAAGGCTCCGAAGCGTGGGCTCTTGAGGCAGCAAAGGCCTTTGTCGAGCACTCTTCCGATGCGGTGGTCATCACCGGCCCTGGGGGAAAGATGATTCTGGCAAACGCCCGTACAGAGGAGATGTTCGGCTACGAGAGCGGTCAGCTCGCCGGGCAACCCGTTGAGGTGCTTCTGCCGGAGCGACTTCGCGAAGTCCATCGAGCCCACCGTTCTCTCTACACGTCCGACCCCAGGTCCCGTCCGATGGGTGATGCACTCGATCTCGTCGGGAGGCGCGCGAACGGGAGCGAGTTCCCGATCGACGTCAGTCTGTCGCACTTCGAAACCAGTCGCGGGCCTGTCGTCACTGCTGTGGTGCGCAACATCAAAGAGCGGCGGCGGCCCGACAAGTTTGGCTTGCTCCTCGAGTCTGCGCCCGACGCCGTGATCGTGATCGGAACAGATGGCAAGATCGCTCTGGTGAACGCACAGACCGAACGACTCTTCGGTTATCCACGCGAAAGGCTTATCGGCGAAGCGGTAGAGGTTCTCCTGCCGCACCGCTTTCGTCACGCTCATGTCGGCCAACGGTCGCGATACATCCATAAGCCCTACACGCGGTCAATGGACTCCGGCCTCGACCTCTACGGCATGCGCGCGGACGGATCTGAGTTCCCGCTCGACATCAGCCTCGCACCCGTCGACACTGCCGAGGGAAAGCTCGTCGCCGCAACGGTGCGCGACGTGACCGATCGCAAGAGGCTCGAGGGAGCACGGGATCAGTTCATCCATCATGCCGCCCACGAATTACGCACGCCGCTCGCGACCCTCGCTGCACTGGGAGAGACCTTGGCGCTCCGACTGGGGGAGATGTCACCCGAAGACGTAGCCGACGCGCTCGGTGCGTTGAGGCGCCAGGGCCAGCGGGCGAGCACCTTGGTCGCCAACCTGCTGGACCTTTCCCAGCTCGAGGGCGGTCGTGCCGACGTGGGCTTTGCGCCGGTCGATCTCAACAAGACGATGAGCCGCGTACTCGAAGGCGCACCTGCTCCCGACGGCAAGACGGTGACCACGGACCTGGAACACTTCGTCGTCGAAGCCGACCCGGTGCAGCTCGAACGGCTTCTGACCAACCTGCTGACCAATGCTTACCGATACGGCGGGAACCACTTGAGTGTCGGCGCCGAACACCGGGACGGCGATACCGTCGTCAGCTTCTCCGACGACGGTGACGGCGTGCCTGCCGACCTTGTGGACACCGTCTTCGAGCCGTTCGTAAGAGGAAAGAAGGCCGGCACGGTCGGTGGTTCAGGTGTAGGGCTGGCTCTTGCCCGCCGCATCGTCGAATCGATGGGCGGGACGATCTGGTACGACGCTACGGGCCCGGGGGCGAGATTCAACTTCCGACTCAGGGAGCACCTATGAAGGGCATTGTCCTCGTGGTCGAAGACGAGCCAGATTTGATGCTCACGTTCCGCATCGTCCTCAAGACTGCCGGGTACATGGTCATCGATGCCTCCACGGGGGAAGAAGCGCTTTCCGCGCTCGAGACCGTGGTACCCGACGCGATCATCCTCGACCTGCGGCTCCCGGGCATCGACGGCTGGCAGGTCCTTGCGGCGATCCGGCAGGCGGATCTACTTCCGGAAACCCCCATCGTGATCGCCTCCGCCAATGCCGCGGCGGACGAACGCTCGAAGGCATTCGAGTTCGGTTGCGCCGAGATGCTGACCAAGCCTTTCGGCGCTGAAGAGCTACGAACCACCCTCGACAGGGTTCTCGTCGCAGCTCGAAGGCCCCACGAATTACTCTGAGGAGCTCCGAGGTTTCGATCCAGCGGCCGACGAAGGTTCGAATCGCAGCGGGAGTTTGGCGGGACCCCAGATTCCGAATGTCGCTGGTTTCCACTCGACCTGGCCGTCAAGAGCAAATTTTGGCATGCGACGGGCCAATACGGGGAGAGCCTCTTGCAACTCGGCGCGGGCGAGAGATGCGCCGAGACAATGGTGAATGCCCGATCCGAAGGTCATGTGCTGGGTAGCTGGCCGCCGTGAGATGTCGAGATCGTCGGGGGACCCGAAGGCTGCGGGGTCGCGGTTCGCAGCTGCAAGTGCGACAAAGACGAGCGTGCCTTTCGGGAACAGAACACCTCGGTACTCGATGTCCTCGGATGCGACTCGGGCCGTTCCTCGGACCGCTCCGAGATAGCGCATGGACTCCTCTACCGCTGAAGCGGTGAGCCCCGGGTTCTCGACGAGGAGCGCCCACTGGTCGGGGTGCTCGGCGAAAAGCGCGATGCAACATGCCAGCTGGTTCCGCGTGGTGTCGGTTCCGGCCATCAGCACGGCTTCTGCGAGCATGACCATCTCGTCGACCGACAGCCGGTCACCGGCCTCCTCGATCGCGATGAGAGAGCTGAGCAGGTCGTCGCCCGGGACGGCGCGGCGTTGTTCGACCAACGATCGAACGTAGTCGTCGAGCTGGCCCGAAGCTCGCTCGATCGCTGGCATGTCCGTCTCCAGATCCTGGTTGAAGATCCGGAAGATGTCGGTGGCCCACTCGGAGAAACGCATCCAGTCGTCTTTGGGCGCGCCAAGAAGCTCGCAGATGATCGGGATCGGGTACGGCTCACAGATGTCGGCCACCAGATCGCAGAGGCCGTTCGGAGACACAGCATCGAAGAGCTCGTTGATGACATCGTGCATGAACGGCCGGAGCCGGTCTGCGGCGGCGGGTGTGAATGCGGGAGCCACCAGGCGGCGAAGTCGGGTGTGCTCCTCGCCCTCCATCGACAGGATCGACCTTCGCCTGCTTTCCAGATAGCTGTCGGGCTCGACGCCGGCCATCTGGGGGATGAGAGAAAGCGCCGAATGAAACCGGCGGTCGCGCAAGCAAGCCACGGCATCCTGGTAACGGGTGAGCGAGAAACCGAGCGGGGTGCGGGCGAGCCAGTGCTGGCGCCCTGCCCGAGCGGCGGCCTCCAAGGCCTCCGCTCGCTCGAGCCCGACCGTGTCGAGCACTGGCAGATCCAACTCGTACGCCGACGTAACAACCACGATGTCCCCCGGATCGCTTCTCAGAGCCGATAGAGCTTGATCCCGTTCTCACCCAGGATCTTGCGCCTCACCCCGGGGCTGAGGCCACGCATGTTCGCTTCCGCCGTTCGAAGCGGGTCGGGGTAAAGGCAGGTCGGGTGCGGGAAGTCCGTCTCGAACATGATGTTGTCCTCGCCGACCGACTCGATGAGCGATGCCAGGTTCCTCTTCTCGAACCACGTCGTCGCATAGATCTGCCGCCTGAAGTATTCCGAGGGGAGAAGTGACAACTTCGCCTTGGCCTGAGGCGCGTTCTCGTCCATCTCGTAGTCGAGTGCCTCGAGGATGAACGGGATCCAGCCCGTCCCGCTCTCGACCGAAACGATTTTCAGATCCGGGAAGCGATCGAGCATCCCCGAGCAGATGATGTTAACGACGACCCGGGCGTTGCCGATGAACAGGAGTGTCCCGCCGATCGCGAGCTTGGTGTCGTCGTCATGGGAATCCCACGGGTACGTTCCGAAGTAATTCATCGTCGTCAGGCTGGCCCCGATGTGGAAGTGCACCGGCATCGACAGTGAGCTGCATGCATCCCACAGCGGGTCCCAGGCGCGGCTGGCCAGGTCGGGGGCGCCGAGGTCCTGCGGGTCGGACGTCAGGTTCACACCTCGCAGGCCGAGGCCGGCTGCGCGCTCGGCCTCGGCGACGCAGGCGTTGACATCCCACGCGGGCAAGATCGCCATGGGCAGCAGTCGATCCCCGGATCCGGCCTGCAGCTCGGCGCCCGCGTCGTTGAAGATCTCCACACAGATCATGCGCAGCGTCGGGTCCTGCACGATCTCAGCGAGTGACTGCCCGCCGAGGCCCACGACCCCGGGGAAGATGATCTGTGCCCAGATGCCGGTCTCGTCGAGCAGTTCCATCCGGGCGACGGGGTCGTACGCCGCCTCGTGGGCCTGCTCGATCTCCCATTCGTAGAGCCCTTCGAACGATCGCCCCTTCACTCCTTGCTTGTCGACGACACCTCCGGCACCGGCACGTCCGAGGACGACGTCGTTCTCGACAACCCACGTGGCACAGCCGTCGACCTGTGTGACATGGGGCACGCGTTCTTTGAAGGCCGCCGGAGCACGCTTCGTCCACAAATCGTGCCGCTCGGTTAGATGCGTGTCGGCGTCGATGACCCTGACCTGGTCGAGCGTGTCAACCATGGGGATCACCTTACCTTTCGAAAGAACCTTGAGCTGTGCCGTGCGTGGGACGTCGTACGACCGAATGAGCCACGATAGGGGCGGAGTCTGAGGCACGCAGGAGGGATCGATTGACGACGATCGACATCGACGGTACCCGGATCGCCTTTGAGGTGATCGGCCAGGGTTCGCCCTGGGTCGTGACGCCGGGCGGCCGATTCAGCAAGGACACACCGGGTGTGAGGGAACTGGCTCGCGAGGTGGCAGCTGCGGGACACCAGGTACTCGTCTGGGATCGACCTAACACCGGCGCCTCCGATGTCTGCTTCACCGGGGCCTCGGAGTCCGAGATGCAAGCGGACCGGCTCGCCGGCCTGCTCGAGGCTCTCGACATGGCGCCGGCTGTCGTCGTGGGCGGATCGGGAGGTGCTCGCGTCTCGCTTCTCGCAGCGGCGAGACACCCCGAGTCGGTCGCGAAGCTCGCTGTCTGGTGGATCTCCGGGGGGATCTTCGGGCTGATGACGTTGGGAATCGTCTACTGCGGTGAGTCGATCCGCGCAGCGTGGCAAGGTGGGATGGACGCGGTAGTGGACCTGCCCGAGTGGGCGGAGGTCCTCGAGCGAAACCCGGGCAACCGGGAACGCATGCTCGGCCTGGACCCGAAGGAGTTCATCATGGTGCTCGAGAGATGGATGGCGGTCTACTGTCCGGCTGCCGGAGCGATCGTGCCCGGCATCGACGACGAGATGTTCACCCGCCTGCGCGTGCCGACCCTGATCTTCCTCAGTGGGATGAGTGACCCGTACCACACTCGTGCAACCTCCGAGGGACTCCACTCGCTCATCGGAGGGTCGGAGTTGGTCGAACCACCTTGGGGAGACCGCGAGTGGATCGAACGTTCGGAAGCGGCGCGCAACGGCACGGGTCATCTCTTCGAGCGCTGGCCGCTGCTCGCACCGCAGCTTCTCGAGTTCGCCGAGCAATGAGAACGCTCGTAGGCACTTGCTTCGCGACGATGATTCAGACCATAGGAGGATCTCAATGACTGAACATGGCAGCGACGTCGACCGCAGCGTTGAATGGGAGACGTTGAGGGCTCGCTACCTCCGGCCTGTCGGAGAACGGCAAACGTCAGCGGCGAGGGGTCTCCATCATTTCGCGCTGGTGTGCAGCGATGTCGAGCGAACGATCACGTTCTACCAAGATCTCCTCGAGTTCCCGCTGGTCGAGCTGTTCGAGAACCGGGACTACCGCGGGTCCACACACTTCTTCTTCGACGTCGGACACGACAACTATCTTGCATACTTCGACTTCCCAGGTCTCGACGTGGGGGAGTATCGAGAAGTGCTTGGAGGACTGCATCACATTGCCATCTCCGTCTCGCCCGAGCAGTGGGATCGGCTGGTGGCAAAGGTCCAGGCGGCCGGGATCGAGACGTTCGTCGTGGACGGTACCTCGGCGTACTTTCCGGGACCTGATGGCGAGCGACTCGAACTGCTGTCGTACCCTCTCAACGACATGTACGGGACGGTCGTCGGCTGAGTCGATCAGAGTCCCTTCGATGCTATCGCCGACTCGACGAACTGGGCCATCTCGGCTTCGCCCGTTGGATCGGGATGGACCGAGATCCCACCATTCGTGGCAATGATCGGGTTGACCCATCGGACACTCGACGACTTGCAGGCGTCGTGGCCGATCGATGGAGTGAACGTGTCCACGTAGACGGCAGCATTCGCGGACGCCTCTGATTGCAGCATCGAGTTGAGATCTTTCTCGACGCCGTTCAGGTACGAGGTGTCCCCGGTCGTGAGCGGCATCGTCGGATAGCAGTTCCCACTCTGAGGGAGAATGTCCGGGTACCCGACGACGAAGACTCGGGCGTTAGGCGAACGCAGGTGGATCCCCTGGAGCACACCCCCGATCGTGGCTGCGTCACTCGCGACGTCGTCGGCCCACGTGTTTCCGAACACCGCTTTACAGGGCGACCCGACGTTCAGGAAGTCGGCGATGTCGAGGACGCCGCATGAGACGAGGGCGTCGAGGAACAGCCCGTTGTCGTTGCCGCCGATTCCAACCGTGACGACGTTCGTGGAGGAGGAGAGTGCGCCGAACTGTGGTCCGACTCCTGGATACTGGGATGTCGTCATGTTCGAGGAGGTCGCTCCCGAGCAGCTGACATCGTTGAGGTTCCAACCCTCCGCCGACGACACGAGGTGAGGGTAGTTGTTCGTCGACTGGAGGCACAGGACCGAAGCCGTCGCGGACAGCGGCAATATTCCCGCACCTGCCGTGTACGAATCGCCGAGAGCGACGTAATTGAGACCCGGAGATTGCGCGCCTGCCGGCAACGACCCGAGGGCGCTCACCATGAGAGCGAGACCAGACACGAGTGCAATCAACGATGATCTCACCAGCCTGCGACGACCCCTGCTGGAACGCCGCGCTCGGGGCACCTCGTTCATCGAATTTCCCCCCTCTGTAGTTGGCCGCAGGAATTAGATCACCATCGTCTACGCGTGGCAATCGGTCTTTGGTCGCCCGGCAGGCCGGGCTCTGTGCCGGTCGGCGTCATCCGGACGACCGCAGGCAGTAGTAGATGGCGTAACGCGGGGCAGATGGAACACCGACCCCTTTGGGCTGGGGAACGGGAATGCAATGCCTGGCTATCCAGACCAAGCGGGGATCGGTCGTCGAGGGGGATTGCAGCACGAGGTGGAAGTCCCCGGAGCGGATCATCGACTTGATGGTGTCAAGCGTCGGCTCCGGGATGGTTCCCGTGAAGCCGCCTATGGGAAGTACCTCCTGGCCGCTCACGTAGATGAAGGCTGATGCGAGCGCCGAGGTCTGAGTCGCCATGAGGTACGGAGCGCCGCTGCGAGCTTGCTCGAGTGTCGGAATGAGCTTCGATGTGGCGGAGACGATGTCGAAGAATTGCCTGACTCCATATGTGACCGCGGCAGGCTGGAACGGTGTGTCGAACGGCCCGAGGCTACTGGTCGCGACCGAGACGGAAGCCACCGCCGGGACGAGCAACACTGCGACTACCGACGCGACGATCCCTGCCGGGAGCAACGTTGAGATCGAAGGCTTCCACCAAGACACGAGGATCACAGCGAGGACCGCAGCTCCGGCTGCGATGGTGAGAGGAAGGATCCATCCGGGAAGCCCCGTCCCGTGTGTTGGGAGAAGCCACGCCGCGTATCCGATCGTTACGAGGACTGTCGTCGCAACGACGCTCCTTGTCCGGATCGACCGGCGCATACGCCACGCGAGGGTGAACCCGGCGGCAATCAGACCGGCGATCGGCGGGGAAAGTGCCGCCGTGTAGTACGAGTTGATGCTCGAGCCGGTACTGAAGATGGTTGCAAATGTCAGCAGCCACGCGCCCCACAAAATGAAGCTCGCCTTGATGGGATCCCACCTCGGCTTCCGCCAGGTCGCTGCGAGACCGGTCACGAGGATGACCAGGACAGCTGGCAGCAGCCAGCCGATGTCCCTACCGAAGCCTCCGGCGAGCAGACGGTTCCATCCAGCAGGTGGTGGTGGTGGGATCTTGATGTCGATCGACCGGGTGAGGAGCTGATCGGGGGACAACTGATCCAGACGGCCGAATCCGTTGTAGGAGAAGACCTGTTGAAACACGGAGTCGTTCTGACTTCCGTCGACATACGGGCGCGTCGACGCCGGCGTCAGCGTCACGGCTGTCATCCAGGTCAACGACACCAGCACGGCGACGATCCCCATCGCGGTCATCCGAAGAAGCCGTTGTCTCGAACTTCCCGTTGCGGCAATGAAGAAGACGAGCCCGAGAGCCGGTAGGACGAGCCAGGCTTCGACCATCTTCGCCTGGAAGGCGAGGCCCACCCACATGCCGGCGAGCAGCATCCCTCCCCACCCGCCGGTCTTGAGGCCGGCGACAACTGCATCGGCGGCAAGCAACAAGAGCAGGACCATCAAGGTGTCGGAGATATTTCCGCGGTTCAAAGCAACCGTTGCCGGTGAGACGGCCATGCCGACGGAGGCGACGACGCCGGCTACCGGGCCGCACAGTCGCCGAACGATTCTGTACAGCACGAGGACCGAGATCACACCTTCGATCACCTGGGGGAGGACGATCGCCCAGGTGTGGAGACCGAACGCCCGGACAGACAGGACCTGGATCCAAAATGCCCCCGGCAGCTTGTCCAGCGTCACGGTTCCGTCCGGGTCGAGGCTGGCGAAGAAGAAGTTGTGCCAATTCGTCGACATGCTTCTGACGGCGGCCGCGTAGTAGAGCTCCAGGTAGGTGCCGGCTCGCCACGTGTAGAGGACTGCGGACACCAAAGCGACGGCCAACAGCATCGGGCGAGCCCAGCCGGGTTGGCCCTCCGGGGAGAGCCAGGGGAGCCTCCGTCCCACCCTCGCCGGCATGATTCGCTCGCTCGGCGGCGCCCCAGCGCCGACCGCCGGGAAGGTTGGCGCCATCGGCGCCCCTTTTAATAGACAGCCAGCTTGATAGTCAAGTACTTGTACTAATGGACCCTTACTAACGGACCGGGATCGACTGCTCAGAGGCCGGTGGATGACTCGTCCCTGAAAAGGTTGGCGAGAGCTTCGCGGAGATCCAGCCATCCGGTCGGGGCGGAGCGGGGGAGCGGTGCGCGGATGCTGAGCGCCTCCACCAGCTCTACCGCATCTCCTCGAAGGCAAGGAGCGTCCGGCGGAGCCGCATCATCTCGAAGTTCGACGGACTCGCCGACTTCGAGCACGAAGCGCGACGCGGGGTCATCGGCCTCGACGGCGAACACCCGGGCTGTCGAGCTGCCCGAAGCGATCGCCAACGCTGCGGTGAACGCGCTGACGTAACGTAGGCAGGACGTCACCTCGTCGGGTTCGGTCGGTGGGGTCAACCCGATCGGGAGTGCGATATCGCGTTCGTGGATCCAGCAGTCCCAGAGCGCGTGATGTGCTACGACACCAACCGGGACATGGCCCGCGGGTGACTCGGCGACCGCCAACCAAGCACGGCCGTCGAGATCGCCGACGACCTCGAGGAACGCTTCGTTCGACTCCACGAAACGGTCGAGCACCTCTCGGGGCTTTAGGTCCCGCATCTTGGCGACCATCAAGGCAGGAGTGAGGGCCGGATCGAACTCGGCGAGTATTCGGGTGGGAGATCCGGCCAGACCCGAGAGAATCGAGCCGCACCAGAAGGCGTTGACCACGACGAGGTGCGTCACCACATCCTGGACGGTCCACCCCTGGCAGCGGCTCGCCCGGTCCCAGTCGGCTGCGCTCAAGTCCACGAGCATCTCGTCGAAGCGTTTGCGTTGCCGCAACAGCGGCCCGAGCGAATCGTCCGGTGCTCCCGAAATCGAGATGATCGTCGGCCCTTCGTAGCGCGGCGACGCCAGCATCGCGGCGACGGTACCAAAACGCGTCCCCTGAGATACCGATGGACTCTCGAGGCCCTCGCCGGGTTTGCAGGACATGCCGGCCTTGCCGTTCGGTGCCGACCACCGAGGAAGCTGACTTCGTGGCACCATCTGAGTCGGGTCTGAGGCCGTGGAAGGTAGTTGCCGTGAACAAGCCAGAGAGCGCTCGTCCGACTTCACTGGCAGAGGAGCAACGGCAGCTCACGCGCAACCGCATAAGACGAGCCGCCATGCAGGTCGTTGCTCAACGCGGCTTCGACGCGACGATAGAAGAGATCGCACGGGTGTCCGGAGTGAGCCCTCGAACGATATTCCGGCACTACTCCAGCCAGAGCAACCTCATCATCACGACGGTCAACGACATGTTCGAGGCTTGCGGGCGCCGGCCCATCGAAGGGCTGCCCAAACCCGGCGACGACCTCGAAGGGTGGCTGGCGGGCCTTGGGTCGACAATCCACACAAGGAACGCCGAGATCATCGGTGACGCCTTCTGGGACCTGCACGCGCCGAATCTCGCGGAGTCTGAAGTGCTTGCCGAGGTGTCCGTTCTCCGGCGTGATTTCCGCCGTAGAGGTGTGCGCCACCTCGTGACGCTTGCTTGGCGCGAGGCCGGCGGGACGGGCGAACCTCCCGAGGCATTGGAATTGGCCTTTGCTCTCCACTTCTCCGCGTTTACGACTCATGCACTGATGATCGACTTCGACCAGACGCCCGCCCAGATCGGAGCGCTCACCGCGGAGATCCTGAGTGTTCTCCTCCGGTATGCCGTCGAGGCGCAAGCCGAGGAGCGAAAGAGTGGCACAGCAATATGACAACATGACAGATATCACTGTCACTTTGTCACGGAAACTCGTCGTTGTGACTCGACGGGGCCGGAGCGTTACGTTTCCGATCCGCAGGGCGTTATTTGGTAGTCGAACGCCTCAAAATGATGAATAATCGCCACTATTGAGGATGACATGAGCATGCGGACGTGTCATCGTTCTTCTCCGAAGCTGCACCGCACCTGTCAAGGAGCCATGCAGAACGATGTCGGGAACCGGTCGGCAAATCGGAACTCTGCCTTATGAGGGAGGACTGCCGAAAGCAGAGATAGAAGGCGAGGGGTATGTCGGACGCACCTGGATCCCGCGTGGCGAGTCGGGCCGGGTGTTACCTCTCTGAGAAATGACGGGAGCAATTAAGACGGTCGGGTTCGTGCCGCGTCGGCCCGCTCCAGCACCGCCTGCGCAGAGGACGAGCCCGGATGTTGCACGAGCGGCTCTGGTTCGCGTGGTTCTCGGTCCTAGGGGAGGCAGATGGAGCAACGGTGCGAGTGGTGCCGCCGCTCACTGGACAACCTGAACGACAAGGGCCGTAGACGCAGATACTGCAGTCAGTCGTGCAGACAGCGGGCGTACCAGTCCCGCAAGCGGTCCAGGCAGCTGGGCCTGGGGGACGGCGAGATCGTCGTTTCGAGCGCTCTGCTTGCCCGCATGAACCGTCGCCTCCAGGCACTCGAGGAGGCTCTGTCGGAAGCGGAGAAAGCGAACCTGCGTGCGACCGATGAGAGAGTCGCTCGGCTCTGCGAGGCTGCCTCGCGCCTTAAAGGGCAGGTGGTGGGACCTCCCGCGCGGTAGCACCGCTCTAAGGGCGAAGCGATCGCAGGTGCTCTGACAAAGTTGTGACCTTTGCCACTAGGCGATCCCAGCCTGGAAGTCCATGGTGGCCATGTGGGCTATTTGGACGGTGACTGGACTCCCTCACCACGATGGTTCGGAGCAGGCTGATGGAGCAGATAGGCGGGCTCGACGCAGCGTTTCTCTATTGCGAGACCCCCGCCATGCACCTGCACGTATGCGGACTGTTGCTCCTCGATCCTTCGACGATGCCATCCGGATACTCGTACGACCGGATCCGTTCCATGGCGTTCGAGCGGCTGCCGAGGATTCCCGCGGTGCGCCAAAAGCTGGCGAAAGTGCCGCTCAATCTGGGCAGGCCCTTCTGGGTGGACGTCCCGGATCTGGACATCGATCGCCATCTTCATCGCGTGGTGCTCGATGCCCCTGGAGACGAGCGTTCTCTGGCTGAGGTCGTCGGTGAGATCGCCAGCACGCCGCTGTGCCGGGACATTCCCCTTTGGGAATTCTGGGTGATCGAGGGGCTTGCCGATGGACACTTCGCCATCCTGGTGAAGATGCACCACTCGACGATCGACGGCGTCTCGGGTGCGAACATCATGGGTCACCTGCTCGACTTGGAGCCCGAGCCCACGACCAGTGCGCAGGCACCCGACCGGTGGCGAGCGGGGCGTCCGCCGCATGCACTCGAGCTTCTCGCTCACAGCCTTGCGGCACGAGCCTCTGAGCCATTGGACCTGGTCCGACTCGTGCCGGACACGGCATTTCGCCTGGCGACCACGGTGTGGCGACTCGGGCGGCAGGGGAACGACGCCGGGCCGACGGCCGTGCCCTTCACTGCACCCCGGACGTCGTTCAACGCCACCATCACGGCGCGTCGCTCGGTCGCATTCACGGATGTCTCTCTGGCCGACGTCAAGACGGTGAAGGACGCTTTCGGAGTGACTGTGAACGATGTGGTGACAGCAGTCGTTGGTGGAGCGCTCCGTCACTACCTCGAGGATCTCGGCGAGCTACCGGAGAAGTCGCTCCTGGCCGCTGCACCGATTTCCGTACACGATCAAACGACCAAACGCGCTGGCGCGACCAAGCTGTCGGTGATGTTCTCGACGCTTGCCACGGACAACAAGGATCCCGTAGACCGACTGAGGACCATTGCCTCTGCCAACTTCCGGGCCAAGGAAATCCACAAGATGGTCGGCGCCGACACCTTCATGCGCTGGGCTGAGCACTTTTGGCTCAACGCCTTCGGCCTCGGTGCACGCCTGTACTCGACCATGCACCTGGCCGACCACCACCGCGTGGTTCACAACCTCATCCTGTCCAATGTTCCGGGACCCCCTGTCGCTCTCTACCTGGCGGGCGCTCGGCTCGTAGGTCTCTACCCACTCGGACCCATAACCGATGGGGCCGGGCTCAACGTGACGGTATTGTCGAACGAGGATCGTGTCGGATTCGGGATCATCACCTGCCCCGACCTGGTGCCTCGGGTCTGGGACCTGGCTGATGCCATCCCGGGAGCGCTCGGTGAGCTGGTAGATGCCGCCACGCATGTTCGGCGGGATCATGGTGGCGACGTTCCGATCGAGAACCGCAAGGGGCGGAGCAACGATTGAGGTCGGCACAGGAGGCGTCTTCTTCGTGAGCGTTGGGGAAGAATTTCATCATCGGGGCAGAGGTGACGTGCGACGACGGAGTCTGTGGTGAATTGACGCGCGTGGTCGTAGACCCGATCGCCCGGGCGATCGCCCACCTCGTCGTGGAACCGAGGCATCGGCAGCATGTCGGCCACCTGGTCCCGATCGATCGTGTCGACACAGATGCGGACAAGGTTCACATTCGATGCACGATGTCAGAGTTCGAAGCGTTCGAGGACGCAGAAGAGACGAAGTTCCTGCCAGGAGCAAGTGGTCAGTGGGGCTACGGACAGAGTCAGATGTTCTCGTTGCCCTATTTCGGGCTAGGCGGGTTGGGCCAGGGTGGGATAGGCATGCGCATTGGCGGACTTGGTTTGCGTGGGCTGGCATCGGGAGACACGCGCGGCATGGACCTGGGACCTGATCCGCGCCCTGTCACCATCGACCGGGTGCCGGTTGGAGAGGTCGAGGTGCGCCGCGGCCAGCAGGTTCACGCGACGGACGGTCCGATCGGAAGTGTCCACGGACTCGTCGTGGACCCGACGGACCACCACGTGACACACGTTCTCCTCGCCGAGGGGCATCTCTGGGGCAAGAAGGACGTCGCTATCCCGATCAGCGCAGTCGTCGGGGTCGAAGCAGGCGTTCGGCTCAATCTCACGAAGAACGAGGTAAGAGACCTTCCTCCGGTCGCTATCGATCATCACGATTGAGCTGACACTCGAAGCCCCAGGTGTCTGTGCTAGCCGGCCTCGCGGGTGTCGACAATGAGCACCGAGCACGGCGCTCCGTGAGCGATTGTGTTCGGAACACTCCCGAGCACTCGCCGCACGCCTTTCATTCCCCGGTTCCCGACCACGACGAGATCCGCGTTCTCGCGCTCGGCGACCCGGATGACGGCGTCGGCGGGATCTCCGGTGGCTGCGTGGACAACGGGCTCGAGTCCCCGCTCCTTGGCCAGTGCCGACAGGGCGTCGAGCAGGATGTCTGCGGGATGCACGCTCGACGTGTACCGGAACTCCTGAGGAAGGTCCTGGATTCGAATCGACTTCGGGTCGTAAGCCGTGACGAT
Source organism: uncultured Acidimicrobiales bacterium (assembly GCA_963801315.1). Lineage (GTDB taxonomy): Bacteria > Actinomycetota > Acidimicrobiia > Acidimicrobiales > CAVXTF01 > CAVXTF01. The sequence goes on from CAWDEI010000002.1 coordinate 150,647, forward strand.
ATGGAACTTGCCGCCTCCGAGCTTGGCGATATCTGCAGCGACCCTTACAGCCTCGCGGGCAGTCGACGAATCGTCGGCACCGACAACTACGACCTCGAACATTTGAACCCCGCTCCCTCTGCCAGACACCGAGACGTTGCGTCCCTAGGTGGTGCACTACAACTCGTTCGCAGGCTACCCAGAAATCCCTGACCACCAGGGTAAGGAATGTCCTTTCGGAGCGCCAGTTCCCGCCGCCGGATCGGCGTTCCAATACTTGCTGAGCGCAAGCAAATGTGGAATCCCGGCAGGTCGAATCACCGACCGGACGTGACTGCCTGGTATTTCACTCTCTGCTAACCCTATGCTCCGTCGCCATCACGAGCCGCACGCCATCGCTGCTCAACGACTTTGATGGAGGTCGGAAAATGGGCAATGGGCGGAGGCTTGCATCGTTCGCAGCAACCCTGGCGGTCGCGATGCTCCTGCTTGCAGCTTGCAGTTCGAGCACCAAGTCCTCGCCCACGAGCCCTACTCAGAGCAACGGGCAGTTCGGCTCGTTACCTCAAGCGAAGGGCAGCCCCGAAGAAGGGGGAACTGTAACGATCGCAGAGACTCCCGGAAGCGGCCCGACCTACATCATGCCCATCACACCTGAGCAAGACTTTTCCGTGTATACAACGGACCAGTTCGACGACTTCATGTGGCGCCCACTGTGGTGGGCACCCGTCGGCGACGAGCCTGCGATCGACTACTCACAGAGCATCGCTTCCGCACCACCCAAGTTCTCGGATGACAACAAGGTTGCAACGATCACTCTCAACTCGACCTGGACGTGGTCGGACGGTCAGCCGGTCACATCGACAGACGTCGCCTTTTTCATAGACATTGCAAAGGCGGCAGTCAACCTCAGCGCAGACAACTTCGGCGCATTCACCCCCGGTGAGTTTCCCCAGGACGTGGTCTCTGTCGCTACGCCGAATGCGACAACCGTCATAGTCACGATGAACAAGTCCTTCAATCAGAACTACCAATTCCTGAGCCAGTTGATAACCATCACTCCGATGCCTGAGCATGCATGGTCGAAGACGAGCCAGAACGGTCCGATCGTAGACTTCACGAACCCGGCAAATGCAAAGGCCATATACAATTTTCTCAACGCGGCATCTTCCAGCCTCTCCACGTATGGGAGCAACCCTCTTTGGCAGGTCGTGGACGGACCGTACAAGATCCAGTCGTTCGACCCGTCGACCGACGGGAACACTCTCGTCGTCAACAAGAACTACAGCGGCCCGGTGAAGCCGCACATCACGGAGATCGACAATGTCGCCTTCACCTCGTACCAGGCCGAGTTCGACGAGCTCCTCACGGGGAGCCTGGATGTCGGTCCCGTCGACTTCAGTGACTTTCCCCAGGTCGCCAAGCTGAAGTCACTCGGATACAGCGTGTGGGGATACCCCGACTTCGGTTTCAACTACATTCCCTACAACTTCTTGGACAAGACCGGGGATTTCGACAAGATCATCTCGCAGCTCTATATCCGTCAGGCTCTCGCCCATCTGCAAGACGAGACCGCAGTGATCAACTCGAAAGGGATCTTCGACGGCGCCGCGGGGCCGGCTTATGGACCAGTGCCACCGGTTCCGGTCAGCCAATTTGCTCCCACTAATGCTTTGGCAAATCCGTATCCGTTCAGCATCTCCGCTGCATCGGACTTGCTCACGTCACATGGATGGGACGTGAAGGCGGGCGGCACCACTACCTGCACGCGATCCGGAACGGGCAGCAACGAGTGCGGGGCGGGAATCCCCGCGGGTACGCCGCTCACCTGGAACCTGGTCTACGCCAGCCAGCCGACTTTCATCGGCTCTCAGTGCGAGGCGTTCGCCTCGAACGCGAAGCAGTTGGGCATAACCATCAACCTTTCGTCGAAGACGTTCAACTACATAACCGAGGACCTCCAAGACCCCGCCAATCCCAACGAGGACAACACGTGGGCGATGCAGGACTACGGCGGCGACACGGACGCGCTCTACCCGACGACGGACACGATCTTCAACACGAACGGGTCGTTCAACTCGGGCGGATATTCGGACCCCCACGCCGATGCTCTGATCAACGACTCCGTGAACTCGTCCAATCCCAATGCCGTGCAGAGCGAGATCAGCTACATCATCGCTCAGCAGCCGGCGCTGTTCCAGCCGAACCCCGACCAGGTGACAGCCTTCAAGAACACGTTGGGAGGCCCGGCGGCCAGCTTCACCGATTCCTCTCAGTACCAGTTCAGCCCGGAGTACTGGTATTTCGTGAAGTCGTAACCGTCGTCCATAGGAGCGGAAGCCCAGGTCCCCGAGTACCGGTAGAGACGACAGACCTTGACCGCCTACATCCTGCGCCGGCTGGCGATAGCGGTCGTGGTCACGCTCGGCCTCGCGGCGCTCACCTTCGCGATGTTGCATGTCATCGCCCCGTCGCCGGGCCGGGCGATTCTCGGCGACAAGGCCAGCCCCCTGGCCGTGGCCGACTTCAACAAGGCGCACGGCTACGACCGGCCGGTGTGGGCTCAGTTCTTCACCTACCTCCACCAGCTGCTGGAAGGCAACCTCGGCTACTCGTACAAGCTGAACCAAACGGTCAATTCTCTGCTCGCTGAGAACTGGGCTCGCAGCGCCTACCTCACCGGGATCGCCTTGCTCCTGGCGGTCCTGATCGCCGTCCCTTTGGGGATATTCCAGGCGGTGAAGCGCAACTCGGTAGCCGATCAGGCCGTCACGGCGGTCGCCTTCACCGCATACGCGATGCCCGACAACTTCCTCGGTCTGATCCTGATCGGGTTGTTCGCGATCCAACTCGGTTGGTTCCCGGCCGAAGCAAGTCAATCCGAGTCGGTCTGGAGGAACATTCTCGACATCCACGCGATGTTCCTGCCCATCGTCACCCTCGCTTCGACGAGCATCGCGAGCTACTCGCGCTACATGCGTTCGTCCGCTCTCGACGCGCTGGCGCAGGACTACATCCGGCTGGCGCGGGCAAAAGGACTGCCCGAACGAGCGGTCTTGCGCCGACATCTTTTGCGCAATGCGAGCCTTGCGATGATCACCCTCATCGGGTTGTCCATTCCGATACTTCTAGGCGGGGACGTCGTCGAGGAGTATCTGTTCAATTTTCACGGGGTGGGTCTGCTCTTCGTCAACGAACTTGACAACCAGGACTTCCCGACAGTGATTGCACTCGTGTTGATCGGTGGAGTGCTCACGGTCATCGGAAATCTGGTCGCTGATGTCGCCCTCAGTGTCGCGGACCCAAGGATTCGGATCGTATGAGCTCCCCCACCGGACAAACACCCCAAGACGTGCAAGGTTCGACCATTGGTGGCGGGGCTCCGGAAGGCGGCCAGGTTCGCGGACCGCGAGCCGGCTGGCGGCTGGCGATCGCTTCGTTCGTCGAGAACAAGCTTGCGGTCGCAGGTTCGGCGATCGTCGTGTTCTTCATCGGGTTCTGCTTCCTCGGACCGCACCTGTACCACACGAACCAGTTATCCACGAATATCGTGAACTCCTTCGAACCACCCGGTGCAGGCCACCCGCTCGGAACCGACGGAAACGGGTTCGACGAGCTCGGCAGGATCATGGTCGGGGGCCAGACGGCCATAGAGATCGGCCTATTCTCCTCGGTCATAGCAACGTTCATCGGCACGCTGGTCGGTGCCATTGCCGGACTGGTCGGCGGCATCATCGATGCAATTCTCATGCGCATCGTGGACGTGCTGCTTTCTATCCCGATCCTGCTCGTGGTGTTGATCGTGAGCGCCCACTACGGAGCAACCGTCGTTCGCCTCGCGTTGATCATCGGAATCTTCTCCTGGTTGGGATCGGCCAGGCTCGTCCGCGGAGAGGTGCTCACCCTGAGGGTGCGCGACTTCGTGCTAGCGGCACGGACAATGGGTGCGAGCCGATCCAGGCTCATCTACAAGCACCTGATTCCGAACGCAATGAGCGTGGTCATCGTGAACACCACGTTCCAGGTGGCCGACGCCATCGGCCTGCTGGCACTCCTCGGCTTCCTCGGCTTCGGGCTCAACTATCCCGCCGTCGACTGGGGAGACATGCTCTCCGGAGGCCTCGAATATCTCCAGGACGGCTACTGGTGGCTTGTCTATCCCGTTGGAGCGTGCCTGGTCCTCGTGATCATGGCCTTCAACTTCATCGGGGACGCAATGCGCGACACACTTGACGCGCGTCTGAGGCAGCGCTGAGCCGTACCGCTGCCATGGAACCGGTTCTCGAGATCACAGACCTCACGGTCCGCATCAAGCTCTCCCGATCGGTCGTCCACGCCGTCGAGAAGATCAACTTGCGGATCGCGCCTGGCGAGACCCTCGGGCTCGTCGGAGAGTCCGGTTGCGGGAAGTCGATGACGGGTTTGTCGATAATGCGGCTCCTGCCGAAGGGCGGCCAGATCGTGTCCGGCTCGATCAACCTGTCGGGGCGCGACCTCACGCGAATGAGCGAGCCGGAGGTCCGTGACGTTCGTGGCAACGAGATTGCGATGATCTTTCAGGACTCGGCTACATCGCTGAACCCCACGATGTCCATCGGCGAGCAGATTGCCGAGCCGGTCCGACTTCATCGAAACGCGACGAAGGCACAGGCCATGGCGAGAGCAGAGGAGGTGCTCGGCCTTGTCGGCCTTCCCCGCCCGAAGGAGCGGCTCGGCGACTTTCCCCACCAATTGTCGGGGGGGCAACGTCAGAGAGCGATGATCGCGATAGCGCTCGCGTGTGAGCCGAAGCTGCTGATCGCTGACGAACCCACCACTGCGCTCGATGTCACCATCCAAGCTCAGATCCTGAGTCTCCTCGACGAGATGAAAGAGCGGCTCGGGATGGCTGTGCTCCTGATAACGCACGACATGGGAGTCGTGGCCGGCAGGACTGATCGGGTGAACGTCATGTACGCCGGCAGCATCGTCGAAGGCGCGGCGACCCGCGAACTGTTCGACCACATGCACCACCCGTATACGCAGGCACTTCTGGATTCGATTCCTCTTCTGAACCAGGATCGCACGCAGCGCCTCTTCAGCATTCCCGGAATCCCGCCTGACTTGACCGATCCGCCGCAGGGGTGCACTTTCGCCGCAAGGTGCCGGTACGCGACAGACAACTGCACCGCTCGGGAGCCTCAGCTCTCGGACGCCTCGGACGAGACACAACTCTCGGACCGAGCGGCGGATCATCTGTTCGCGTGCTGGCATCCTGTGGACGGGCCGGCCGACAGGCGCGATCGCCGCCAGCCGGAGGAGCGAGAATCGACTCTCGCAGCCATTGTCCGCCCTGTACCTGAGGGAACCGCCGGCGAGCCCAGCGTGGGAGAACTTCTCGTCTTGACCGACGTCGTACGGGAATACCCGGTGACTGCGGGCGCGATCCTGCAGCGCCGGGTCAACTCGGTCAAGGCCGTGAGCGGCGTCTCGTTGGCTGTCGGAGCTGGTGAGACGTTCGGTCTCGTCGGCGAGTCCGGTTGCGGGAAGACGACTCTCGGAAAGTTGGTCATCGGTCTCGAGAAGCCAGACAGCGGGACGATCACGCTCGGCGGTACCGACATTGCCGGTCTTCGGGGTCGGAACCTGAGGCACTTCAGGCGCGATCTTCAAATGATGTTCCAGGACCCGATCGCTTCGCTCGACCCGCGCATGCGTGTCGGAGCCATCTTGCGGGAGCCGATGACGATCCAACACCTGGCGAACCCCCGAGCTCGTAACGCCATCATCCAGGACCTGCTGCGAGAAGTCGGTCTCCCACCCAATTCGGTCGAGCGGTTCCCACACGAGTTCTCCGGCGGACAGCGACAGAGAATCGGATTGGCGCGTGCGCTCACATTGAGCCCTCAGCTGGTCGTTGCGGACGAGCCGGTGAGTGCGCTCGACGTCTCGATACGTTCGCAGGTGCTCAACTTGATGAAGCGCCTTCAGCAGACGCACGGGCTCACTTATGTCGTCATCTCACACGACCTGTCTGTTGTGAAGTATCTGGCTGACCGGATCGGGGTCATGTATCTCGGAAAGCTCGTTGAGATTGGAAGCGGCGAGGACATATACAGACGACCGGCGCACCACTACACGTCCGGGCTCATCGCTGCCATCCCGGAGCCCGATCCGTCCGTGGAGCGGACCAAGGTAAAGGTTGGGATCAAAGGCGAGCTCCCGAGCGCGGTCAACCCACCGTCCGGATGTCGCTTCCGCACCCGCTGTCCCGCAGCACAGGAGCTGTGCGCCGAGGTGGAACCGGTACTCCGTGCGTTCGGACCCGGCCACCGAGCGGCTTGCCACTTCCCGCTGGAACGTCCCATCTCGGGGGATGCGCCGGCTGCGAGGCTTGCGGATGGTCTCACCGAATTACAGGAGCCGTCGTAACCGTGCCGTCGACGACCGCTCTCGTAGTATGACGACCGCGCAGATTCGCGGACGGGGGGCGGACCGGTGAGGGGAGTTTCGATGAGGCGTTTGAGCACGGGTGTGAAGCTCGGGGCTGTTCTGTGCGTGGGGTCGATCCTGGCAGCGTGCTCAGGTTCCACCTCCGCCCAGACCACAGTGCCGAAGACCACCCTGCCCAAGACCACAGCGTCGACGAACCTGATCTCGAACGGCCCCGTTGGCCATATCGTGGGCGGCGTCACCGGGAAGTCCGGTTATCTCGTGTACTGGGACCAGAACGAAGAGGAGGACTTCCTCTCCATGCCCTCGGGGACCCAGGGCCAGCTCGTTGCCCCATGGGACCCGAACGGTCAGATGTGCATCCTGACCGATGGCCGCTTCGTCGTAGGGTACGACCCGACCTTGCCGAGCCAACACGACCTTGGAGGGGTCAAACCCTACAAGCAGCCCGGCGACGGTGAGGAGCTCGACGACCCCAACGGAGCCTTCAGCGGCCAGTCCCTCTACGTTCCAGGTCCCTACAAGATGCCCGGCCAGAGCATCGGCAGCGATTCGCCCCCGAGCGCCAACGGGGTCTTCAACAACAATCAGACCTACACGGGATGCGTGATCGACAAGGCCGGGAACGTATTCGGCAACGACATCGCTACCGCCCAGGGGCAGTACCCACCGCCGAGCAGCGGGAGGTTGGTGGAGTGGTTCGCCCCCAGCTACACGACCTATTGCATCGTCTACGGTCCGACCACCGGAGGGTTCGGGCCGCACCACACAGATGGGTCAGGCGGCCTGGCTCAGCCAGGGATGATGGCTCTCGCAGACAACGGCGACCTGCTCGTGCCGAACGCCGGCACTTCGAGCGTCCTCCGTTTCGCAGCCGTGTCGTTGCCGGCAAGCGCATCGCAATGCCCAGGTGGCATCTACCCACGCAGCAAGGTGCAGGTGTCGGCGTTCGTCAAGAACGTGCCGTTTCCCGCTGGGGTCGCGAAGGACCCGACATGCGACTGCTTCGCGGTCAGCAGCTACATCGGGAATCCGGCTATTCGTTGGGTGACCGGCAACGGTCAGCCCGAGTCGGGGCGGGGCTCGTTGCCAGGAACGACGATCGCCGAGCTCGGGAAGAACGCTGACCAATACAACCCGTTCGGGATGGCCTTTGCTCCGGACGGGACCCTGTACTTCATCGACATCCACATCGTGTGCACCGGACCGCTCACCGGTTGCGGGCCAGGAAACTACGAGGGCCGGGTCATGAGGGTGACCTTCACGGACGGTCAACCTGCCACACCGGTCGCGGTGGCCACCGGGTTCGACTTCCCGACGAGCGTCACCGTGTGCGTTCCGGCCACGACGGTGTGCCCGTACCCGGCGGGGAAGATAGTGCCTCCACTGTCCGGGCCGACTGAGAATCCTGCACCCGCCAAGGGACCGCCGACGAACGCCCCCGCCACGGCCGGTTTCGGGTGACGTGACAGCTCCCGGTTGAGGGGAACGTCGCAGGACAGCAAGGTTTGCAGATGCTGACCGGCGTGCACCGCGATCTCGGTGCCGTTTAGTGCGGGTCCGAACTCGGGCCGGAGAGGGAGACGAGGAGCCCCTCGCAGGTGCGAACCAGGACGGTCGCAGTATCTCGAACTTCTTCCGGGGCGTTCGGGGTCTCTGCCAGTTCCCGCCAGTGTGTCAATTGATCCATTACGACGTCACTGAGCGATGAGGGAGTCGTCGCCGTAGGGAGGCCGACTCGGGTCGGCGGGTCAGAACCGAACATCCCGAGGAGGCGAAGCGCGAGCTCAGCGTCAGCGGCCGAGAGCGGAACAGCGCCACTTCTAATGCTGTCGAGCACGCGCACCTCGCTGAAGACATGACCCGCCGCCTTGATCCGCTCGATCTCGGCCATCAACGTTCGACCACCACCGAAGTGCGTTGTCGTGAGAACCGATCCGATGACGTCGAGTGAACGCAGGGTTCTAAGCGTGTCCCGGCGCGCTACGAATACGGTGTCGATGGCGTCGATGAGCGAGCTCAGACCGGTCTCCTTGCTGAGGAGATCGGCGAGGTCGCCTACCTGGAGATCACGCTGTTCACGTATGAGCCCGACGGCGACCCGGACTCCATAAAGCCCCAGGCGCTCCACGATCCGCGTTCGATCCTCCGACGAAGCCGCCTTCGACTCGGTCTGCGTCATGCGGTCGACCGAGAGGAGCAGTTGGTCGAGCTCCGGCGCGGGTGCCTGGAGAAGCTCCCGGACGATCTCCACGTCGCGGCTGTCAAGCCTGGTCGCGCCCTCGGCGGCGAGGCTCGCCACCGGGAGGACCCACTGACACAGTCGGTGTAGGCGTGGATCGCTGGCGTAGCGAGCGGCAATTCGGCGAGCTGTTTCCATCGCAGAAAGGCCGGCGCCGCCAAGCTCGTCAGCTCGCGCCAAGACGAGCACCCGACCGATGCCGCCGACCGGACTGGCAGCGCTGCGCGCAAGGTCGTCCAGAAGCGATGGGGCAGACGCGTGGAGGTGCCCGAGCATGTGGAGCACTGCGTCTGCGGACTGCAAGACGAGCTCGAGAGCGGCGTCGACCTCCTCGGTGCCGTTGCTCGTCCACACTTCGATCCCGGGAGTGTCGACCAGGCTGAACCCCTTCAGCCGTTCCAGGGGATGCTCGAGAACGATTTCCGCGACCTCGGACGGCTCGAGGCCATCGAGATCCGGAACGTTCGGAGCCCCGGGTGTCCAAGCGGCGAGTTCTCGCTCTTCTCCGCCTCGTAGGCGCGCCCACGCCCGCGGTGTCGGGCCCCACTGATAGGTGGTAACGACGCGGGTGCAGATACCGGGCGCGGTGGCAGCAACGTTCTCGCCGATCAGCGCGTTCACGAGCGTCGACTTGCCGACCTTCGCGCGTCCCATCACGACGATCCGGACCGGACCATCGAGGCTCGAGACGAGCCGGTCGACTGCGTTGTAGGAGGGAGAACCGATGCTCAGGTCGAGCACCCGATGAGCCAACCAACGAACCTCGTCCAACATCGATGAATCATCCACGGGCCACGATGTCCGAAAGCTCTCGTTCGACACGGTCAAGTCTCGCTGTCTCTGCCGCCAAGTCCTCGAGACGCCGGCGAGCGTCCTCGCCGGACATGACCGACACGCCGTGCTCCGCGACCGCCAGCGCCTCGCGTGCACTTCGATGGACCTCTTCCGCCCGACGGCCGAACACCTCGCGAAGTCGTCGTCTGTGACGGCGCAGCTCGTTGAGCCACGATCGGCGGATGTCGTGGCCTCGTTGGTCGAAGTACCGATCTGAAACGCTCCGGTACTGCTCTTTGCGCGCCTTGCGCAGCTCGTGGGCGCCCACCACGAGATTGAATGCAAGTCCAGGAATAGTGAGCGGACCGAGACCGCCGACGCCGGTGATCACCTGTTGGATCGCGTCGTGATACGAGTGCGCCCGTCCCAGTGAGAGGCCAGTGGCCATCGGCGAGACCTTCTCAGCGTCGGCGGCATCTGTCGCGATGACCGAGGTGAACGACGGCATATCGATAACGAGCTCCTCGGTCTCAGCGAGGAACGTCGTCGTGACTCTGGCCGTGAGCGCCTCGATGCTCGCGCGCGCAGCTCACGTTGAGCCCATTCGACACTGTCGAGCAGGATCTCGTCTACGACCGTTCCGAGCGTTCGTTCGAGCTGCTTGGCGTCGGTTGCCTCGATATGTTGACCGACTGCCTCCTTCGCCCTCGTGAGCGCGCGCTCGGTGAGATACGGGACATCCTCGAGCAGTTGGTCGATACCCCTGATCTCGTCACCGGAGTTGTCGTCGAAGAAGCCGTCGTCAATTACCTGGCGCCATCCCGCGTCGCTCGAGACGAGCTGGCTCGTGGCGTCGACCTCGTCGCGCAGTCGTCGCAAGGCCAGTTCCTTACGTGCCGGATCCAGGCTTTCACGTGCCGCCAACAGCACGGCGCGCAGGGAGCCGAGCACCTGGATCGCGTCCCAGCTCGCTTCGCGGGCGAGCCGGTCGAGCGCTCGAGGAAGGACCTCGCTCGTCAGGATCTGGGCCAGCTCTGGGATGCCCGATTCCAAGTCCGGCTGAGTTTCGACAGCGTCTGCACCGCGCAGTGGGGCTGCCGTCCTTACGAGCGGAACGTCCAAGCGGAGAGCCTGGATATGCTTCCGATCGAGCTCGACGATCTCGCGCCAGTGCACCTGTAGGTCGCACTTGGTCACCACGCAAACCACGGTCTCGGCCATTCCCGCGAGGTCGCGCAGAAGGTCCAGTTCCGGCTCGCAATATTCGCGGTCGGCGTCGGAAAGGAAGAGAACACCTTCTGTCCTGGGCATCCCACCGAGTAAAAGTGAAGCAAAAGCCGCAGACGATGCTCCGATCGCCGGCGAGTCCACGAGCACGATGCCGGTGCGCAGCAGGTCCGCCGGAAGGGCGATCTCGGCGAGGACCACCGGGGTCGCCGAAGGTGGAAGTGGCGACTCGGTGACGTAGGTCGTCAGTTCGTCGAGAGGCACCGATTCCTTCGAGAGCGCCTCGGCATCATCTCCGATCCCCGCTTTGTCTCCAGTGTCTCGTTGGGCAGCGTTTATCTCCTCAACAGATGGAGATCGGAAGACGTACGCTTCCGGCACGTCGCCATAACGAAGGACCGTGGTGACCGCCGTCGCCACGTCGGCGTCCACCGGGCATACCGGTCTGCCGACAAGAGCATTGATGAGCGAGCTCTTGCCTGCTTTGAACGCGCCGAGCAACACCACGGGCACGAACGGGGATTCCAATGCCTGGCGTATCGTTGTCAACCGGGAGAGCAGGTCCGCACGGCCGCCGGTACCCGAGAGCTGTTCGAGGTCGTCTAGAGCGGCAGACAGGCGCGCAACCGTTTTCTGTTCAGATGCCACGTCGGCCTTCACTCCCCCAAGTGTCTCAGCGAGATCTGGATGCTCGTTCAGGCATTGTTGGAAAGGAAGCTCACCGTCTGCTGCCAGTACGTGTTGAGGGCTTGACCCTTCCCGGGACCTGCCTGTATCACCTGGATCACGTCATCGTCGGATGTGAAGACCATGTTGGGGCACATCTGGTTCGTCCCGCATGAGAAGTTGAACTCAGCCAGGTCGTTGTCCTTGAAGTCGTTCCCCGATGTGAACACATCTGTGCATTTCGGAACGAACGAGGATTTGAGGCACTCCTTCTGGTTGGGTGTGATCCCTTCACTGGAGATAAATGCCGAGTACGCGGTGTTCATCGCGGCACGTGTGGGCCACGACGAGTAGTAGATGAACGACATCGCCGCTCCAGCTGGACCGTCACAATCCCACTCGGCCGTCTGACCCGGGAAGAATGTGGGAGTCGAGGGTTGCGTGCAGTCGTTGCGAAACTCGGTCGGGATGAGATTCATTAACTTGGTCGCCGCCGAGAGAGTCGTCGATGTCGGAAGTACGGTTGTCGTCGTCGAACTAGCGGTTGTCGACGTGGAAAGCGCGACAGGTGGCTTGCTCGTCGACTTGCTCGTTGCGAGCACCACGCCCACAACTGCTCCTATCACCACGATGGCGGCGACCGCCGCGAGGACGAGCGGACGGCGCCACACGGGAACCGCGCCTTCGTATGGCGGGGGACCGGGCGGCGGACCCGGTGGCGGACCCGGTGGCGGACCCGGTGACCACGGCGGGACGTCCGGACCAGGTGGCGGTTGCGGCGACCATGGCGGCACTTCGGGTCCCGGGGGCGGTCCTGGCGGGGGCCCAGGCGGAGGTCCAGGCGGAGGTCCAGGCGGAGGTCCAGGCGTCGGGCTGACGTCGACGACGGGCGGAGGAACCAGCGGAGGGCGTGTAGCAGGATCGGCGAATGCGGCTGCCTCGCTGCGCGTCATCGCGGTGATCGCCGCTCCCAATGAGACGGCGTGCTTCGGATGGACGTCGACGGCGACGGGCACGCCGAGCTCGCGGGAGATGATCTCCGACACGAGCGGGATTCGCGAGGAGCCGCCGACGAGGAGCACGGCCCGCAGATCGCTCGGCCGAACCTGTGCCAATCGGAGCGCACGCGTCATGGCTTCGACGGTTTCCGCCAGCGGGACGCGGATCATCTCCTCGAACTCGTTCTTGGAGATTGTGACCATCGTCTCCGCGTTCGGAAGCGTCACGTCGATCGTGGTCCGACTGTCGCTGGAGAGCGCCTCCTTGGCGTCCGTGCACGTCGCGCGCAACCGTGCCAATCGTCGCCGGGTGAGCGGATCTGCGCTATCCGAGGTGCTGATTGCGCCGTCGAGCACGCGGTCGACGTGAGCGAGGATCGAGGCGTCGAAGTCGATTCCTCCCAGCTGCTCGATCCCTTGCGGCGCTCCCCTGATATCGAATCCACCCTGGGTTTTCTCGAGCACGGCGGCGTCGAACGTCCCCCCGCCCAGGTCGTACACAGCGATGAGTTGGCCGGGCTCGAGCCTCTCGGTCGACGCGTAGTACGCGGCGGCCGCCTCGGGCTCGGTCAAGATGATCACATGTCCTTCGTCCCGGCGCGGATCTCCAAGACCGGCTTGGGCTATCGCTTCGGCCAGTCGTTCCTTCTTGAATCCGCCCCAGTTCGCGGGGTAGGTGACGGCGGAGAGGGTGGGGGATTCGTTGTGGCGTTCGGTAACGGCCGCGACGACCCACTGCAGGACCCGAGCCATGAGAGATTCGGCCGAGTACGGAGAACGCCCGAGAATGAGTGGCGTCGTGTCCCCTACTCGCCGCTTGAACTCGCGGGCGAACCGAGAGGGGTCGTCGAGACCCCTCGTCACGGCGGCCTCCCCGATCAGAACGCTGTCGTCGGGAGCGACGAAGACGACGGTGGGGATCGACACCCCGCGGTTCCCGAGAAATTCCATCTCCGGAGGTCGGTCTGGGGCGACGCTGGCCGCAGCCGTGAACGTCGTGCCGAGGTCCACCCCTAAGAAGTAAGGCACCGCTGTCTCCTGGTGTCGGTCGTCACGTTCGCCTGATGGGAAAGATGTCGTCGTGCGGGTGATCGATTCTCAATGCGCCCGGAATCAGAGGACCCCCTGTGGCCTGATGCCCGTCTTTCCAAGGTGCCTGTGCCACCAATCCCGCCGCCGCCTGCACTGTCAGAACCGCCTGCAGCCTTCTCCGCATAATGGTACCGAAGATCGGCTCGCGCGTGCTGTGGATTATCGCTTCCGGCGTTCGGTCTGAAAAAGGTGTCGGCTCGGAACTTTTGCAGGCTCCGATGATGCTCCGCCGGAGTGCGGCCCGGCGGCCGTCCCTGGGAACTCGGGGACGCTCTTTCCGATTGAGCGACTCGTGAACCCCAACTTCGCGACGCGCCACGAATCGCGCCGCGGCGAACTCTCACGTGTACGTGATGGTTCCGCCGTACGTGCCGCCGTTCTGGACCGTCACGTTGAAGGAGTCGCCGCTGTTGGCAGTTCCGTAGACGTTGTAGCCCGAGCCGAATTGGTACACGATCTGGGAGGCAGTGTACGAAGAGACGAGGAGGCCGATGCAATCCCCTCCCGTTCCGGCGCCCCAGCCGGAGCCCGACGTGTCGTTGAAGGTCAGGGTGGTCTCGGGGAAGTTGTCTCCGGTGGTGCTGCAACCGGCGGGACTGCCCGAAGGCTCGGAACCAAAATTGCTGCCTGTGATGGTCACTGTCGGGTTCGCGGACGATCCGGTGAACGTCACGTCGGTGATCGTCGGGGGGCCGGTAACCGGCACCTCGAAGGCGCCGATGCCGTTCGGGGTTCCGAGACCGGTGGGCCCGTCGTAGCCCGGACCGGCTTGACAGAGGTATGTCGGCGAGCAGGTGCCCTCGCTTCCCTTGACGATGTCGTTGAGGTCCTGGGATGGAGCGGCGTAGGCAGCCGACGCGGCGACCGTGTAGGTCGGCTGGTTGTCGGCCAAGCCGTACATCCCCGCGATGATCGGTGAGGAGACGCTGGTACCGAAGGCGTACAGCCATCCCGGTTCCTGGTAGGAGTCGTAGATCTTCACGTTCGCCGCGACGGCGCTCACATCGGAGGTCGTACGGTTGGAACAACCGGAGTCCTTCTGCCAGGTCGGCTTAGGTTCGTAAGCCGAGCAACCGCTCCCGGATCCTTGAGTCGGCGGAGTGCCGCTCTTCTTGTTGACCCACGCCTTTTCCGACCATCCCCGCGCGTTGCTGGCCGCCTTGAGCTGTGTGCCGCCACGGACGTCACGTACGGCGACGCGGACGGGTACTGCACCCCACCTTGGTAGGAGCCGTCACCGGAAGAGAAGGTCACGTCGACTCCGGGATGGTCCCAGTCGGCGTCGTAGCTGGCCTCACCGCTGAACTCGTCGCTCCCCCAACTGTTGGAGATGACGTGCGCTCCCAGAGCGACAGCCTCGTTCTCCGCCGTCCCAAGGTCTCCGAACCCGCTCGAGTTCGCCTCGACCAGGAGAATGTGGCAGAGGGGGCAGATGGAGGACACCATCTGCAGATCGGTCGATATCTCTCCCGCCCACCCCGCATCCGGGGTTGGATAATTGGCCTGCTGGCCAAGTTGGTTGACCTTTTCGAAGCAACCGTTGGCTGTCGTGCAGGCTGGCAACTTGTTCGCCGAGCGGAATGTCCCCAGATCAGCCTCGGCGTTGGGATCGTCGTACGCGTCGACGACAGCGACGAGATTGCCGCCCCCGTCTGTCTTCGCCGCCTGCTTGACGCCATACGCGTCCTGCAAATTGCAACTCGACCATCCGGCGGGCTTGCTCACCGTGCAAGCAGCCGATGGTGAGGACAGAGGCGAAGCGCCGCCGGGTTCGATGCTGAGGTAACAGCGCGCGTGGCGAGCAGGGGCCTTCGCAGCGCACGACGCCGGCCGGGCGCCGACGCCGGCCTCGGCGGCCGCGCTTCGGCTTTGCGAGGGGAGCGCCGACGCGGCAACTGCGTTGATCGGAAGGGTGAGCATGAAGAGCAGCCCGGCACTCGCCGCGAGGAGGATCCTCCCTGTGTTCGAACGTACTGCGCCCACCTCAGCCCTTTCCGCCATTCTGGGGTTCGTTCCCCGGTCCCGTGACCTTACCGTCGAGTGGCAGCCTGACCTCGTCGTGCTCGTTGGCCAGCAAATGCCTGCTCACAGCCAGAGTCAGTTCAGATGTGACATCCCCGTGGCACCTTTGGAATCGCAGCAGCGGAGGGCTGCTCAGCGAACATACGTTTGGCTAGCCTGAGGAGGGTTCGTAAAGATTGGGTTGGAGAAGCAACAGGGAGAGAAGCGAGCATGATGAACCTCACACCCTTCCTTCTTTTCGACGGAAAATGCGCGGAGGCTATGGCCTTCTACCAGTCCTGCCTGGGCGGTGACCTGACCATTACGAGACTGGGCGACACCCCGATGGGGAACGACGCGCCACCCGAGCAGCAGCACAAGGTGACATATGCCCACCTGAAGTGTGACTCCGTCGAGCTTTCGGCCACCGACTGGCTACATCCGACCAGGGTGCCCACTCCGGGAAACACCGTTGCCGTCTACCTGCAGGCAGAGGACTACGGTGAACTGAGGGCGGCGTTCGACAAGCTCGCTGTTGGTGCAGACGAGGAACTGCTCGACGACCTGCGGGACATGCCCTTCGGCAGCTACGGACATCTTGCCGACCGGTACGGCGTGCACTGGTTCTTTCGAGGGGCTCGCCGGCTGTGAGCCGAACGCTGTCTCCCATAAGCCGTTGCCGGTGTACAACTGTCTGACCTCATTCAGCTCGAGGGAGGCATCTCCGACCAACTCGCTCCCGTCTGCGGTCCGCTACCGCTCGCTCAAGACACGGAACCCGTTGCCGTCGGGATCGGCCATGACCACCCAATCGACATCGCTCTGCCCGATGTCGGCTCGGGTCGCACCAAGGGAGATCAAGCGGTCCACCTCCGCTCGCTGATCGCCGTTGTCGGGAGCGATGTCGAGATGAAGCCGGTTCTTTGTGTTCTTCGGGGGCACAGGCGGACCCCAGGTGATGAACGGGCCCGTTCCGAGCGGGGCGCGGATCGCGGTTTCTTCGTCCTGATCCCACACCAACGGCCATCCGAGCACTTCGCTCCAGAAGTAGCCGACCTGTTGCGACCCGTCGCACGTAATCGATCCGAGCCGTCCGCTGTCGTCGACGAAGGAGTTGCCCGGCTCGATCACGCAGAACTCGTTGCCTTCGGGGTCGGCGAGAACGACGTGACGTTCGTCCGGGCGCTGACCGACGTCGACGCCGTGCGCGCCGAGTTCGATCAAGTTCCGGACCGTTTCCGTCTGGTCGTCGATGGACGTGGTCGACAGATCGAGATGGAGATGGTTCTTGCCCACCTTCTTCTCCGCAACCGCGAGGAACACGATCCGGAATGTGGCGTCATCCGCCGGCACGATGCGGACCTCATCCGGGGACTCGTCGCGGACCTCCCAGTCCAGCGCCTCGGCCCAGAATCGCGCGACACGGTGTGGATCGTTCACATCGAAGCAGAGGGCGACGAGCCGCGACGTCATCATCACGGGACGAGTACCGTTCTTTCGCCTGGGACGTCTGGCAGAAGCCAGACACTTTCGACGTCCGAAAGGGCCACGGAGTTCGTCCTGACACCAACGGTGCCGGCGTCGATCTCGTCGACAAGTGACGGCAGCTCTGCGAGGTACGCCTCAGGCGAGACGGCACCTTGTCCGATGCCTTGAATGCGGAAATTGGCCGATCGCAGCACGACCGAAGGCAGGTCGATCGTCGGGCCGGCGACTGACCCGATCTGAATCCAATTCATCGCAAGACTCCGATCAGAACGTTTCGTCAGAAGCGACGTCATGGTGTCTTGTGCCGGCTTCCCCCATAGGTAGTCAATGACGATATCCACCTCTGCAGCCTCCTCGGCGAGCGCCCGCGCAGTGCTGTCGGCATCGTCTGTAAGGCGGACGACGGCATCGGCCCCGGTCGACATCAGCGCCTCGAGGCGAACCAGATCGCGGCCAGCTCCGATTACCCGTCCGGCACCCAGCCGCTTCGCGACTTGGACTGCCATCGTCCCGGCATTACCGGTTGCGCCCAACACCAGGACACTCTGGCCGCTCTCGATCGGCACACGAACGCGAAGCGCGACCCACGCTGACATGGCGGGGTTCAGTGCCGCCGCCACCTTTGCCACGTCGACGTCGTCACGCAGCTCGATCGACCGACGAACGTCCACGACCGCCTTTTCGGCCATCGTCCCCACTGCGTCGTCGTCCGCGACGAAGTAGATCTTGGTCCCATCTGACCGCCGCCCGACGCCGTCGATTCCCGGGATCATCGGCAACTTGCCGGTGCTCGTGTAATGAGCCCCGGCGGCGCCGGTTCTGGTTCGCGGGTGCAAGCCGACGGCGAGCATGTCCACGAGAACCTCGTTGTCAGCGGCCGGTTGAGGCACCTCGAACGATTGGTAGTGGGGTGGTTCACCGAATGACGTGACCACAGCAGCGTTCATACTTGCCACGTCCGTGTAACCCCCAGGCCTTCCGACGATCTAGTTGGTGTCACGTACTAATATAGTTGGTGGTACGTACCAAATCAAAGGGTTTGCGCAAATGGCATCTCGAACGAATCCCAATTCGGAGATCCAAGCGACGAGCGACTTGAGCGCCGTCGACGCACTGGCTCAGTTCTCGTTCGTGGTCCAAGACGCGCTTGCTCGTCGCGCGGCGGAACACGGGGTATCGATGATCCTGACTCGCTTGATGGGAGTGCTTCGCGACAGGGAACCAACCATCAACGAGCTGGCCAAGTTCCTCGAACTGGACAAGTCGAGCGTCAGCGGGCTGATCGACCGCGCCGAACGCCGCGGCCTCGTCGAGCGAGTTCGTTCCACGGCTGATCGACGAGCCGTACTGGTGCGCCTCACCGCCGACGGTCGGTCGCTCGCGTCTCGAGTCGCCGTCCGATTCGAAGCCGACATCTCGGCGATGCTGGACTGCCTGACACCGAAGGATAGCGACGCGCTTCACCTACTTCTCAGCCGAATACTCGTAGCTCGTTCGGCCAGTCACGGATTCGACCTTGGCCCCTCGTGACGACCGACAACGCTGTTCTCAGCACGAACGAACCCTCTGTGCTACAACCCGAAACATGACCGATCGCATCTTCAGTCGCAGACAGGTACTTGCGGGAGGTATCTCCGGAGCCGCAGCGCTCAGCCTCGCAAGGCTCCGGGGATCGGGACCGAGCGCTCAGGAGACCCTGGAGCAGGCGCTGCGGGTCCGCCCTGCCAGCTCCAACTCGATCCAGCACGTGGTGTTCCTGATGCAGGAGAACCGGTCGTTCGACCACTACTTCGGGAAGTTGGGCGGAGTCGCCGGGTTCGACGACACCAACAACAGCGCGGCGTTCACCCAGGCCTGGAATTCCGCTAACGGCGGCTCCGGTGCCCCCGCGGGCGAGCAACCGCCGAACGTTCTGCTGCCGTTCCAAATGAGCACGCTCACGGGACAGGGAGAGTGCACCTACGACCTGTCGCACGCGTGGCCTGCTGAGCACGCCTGTTGGAACAACGGAGCGATGGACTCGTTCGTCTCCACCCACACCTCTCCTTCTTACGAGAACCAGCTCGGCACGAACACCATGGGCTACTACAACGAGTACGACATCCCCTTCTATTACAAGCTCGCTCAGAGCTTCACGATCTGTGACAACTACTTCTGTTCGGTGCTGGGACCTACGCATCCGAATCGCCTGATGGCCATCTCGGCGAACATCGATCCTGCTGGGGTAGCGGGCGGACCGATAATCGTGACGAACTCCGAACTGTCGCCCTACCAGGGGACCTGCACCTGGGAGACGATGCCCGACGTTCTCACTGCGTCCGGAGTGTCGTGGAAGTGCTACAACCCGTTCGGGTCCGTCTACCAGCCGAATTCGGGCGTCTTCATCAGCAAGAACATGCTTCTGTACTTCGATCAGTTCGCCAACGCTGATCCGTCGTCCTACGCATACCAGAGCGCTTTCAGCTACTACGGTCCGAACGTCAAGGGCGGCCTGACGGCGAAGAACCCGAACATCGACGACTTCACCGCCGACGTCACAAATGGGACCCTTCCTCAGGTGTCGTGGATCATCTCTCCCGACTCCTATGACGAGCACCCTCCCGCTCCTGCACAGCTCGGGGAGTGGTACACCCAACAGATCCTGAACATCCTCACGTCGAACCCCGACATATGGCAGAGCACTGTCCTGTTCATCATGTACGACGAGAACGACGGTTTCTTCGATCATGTGCCACCTCCTACTGCGCAGACTGGAACTCCGGGTGAGTACCTGACCGTCGATCCTCTGCCGTCGACAGCTGGAGGAATTGCGGGACCGATCGGCCTCGGCGTGCGAGTGCCGATGCTCGTCGTTTCGCCGTTCTCGAAGGGCGGGTGGGTCTGCTCGGATGTCTTCGACCACACGTCCCAACTCCAGTTCATAGCCAGCGTGTTCAACGTCGACGTCCCGAACATCTCTGCTTGGCGTCAAGAAACCGTCGGCAACTTGCTGTCGACACTTCCCAGAATCTCCTCTCCCGACTACAAGATCCCGAAGCTGCCCGCCGTATCCGATGACGAAAAGGAACCGCCGATCAGCGACGAATGCACTGACACGCAGATAATCGAGCTGAATCCCGACGATGGTGCCTATCCCGTACCTCTCATCCAGAAGATGCCGAAGCAAGATCCGGGAACGCTTAAGAGGACGCCGAGCTGATCGTCGCAGAACCGCCGGAATGAGTTCTGCGTTGGTGTTCCGGTGACCAGCATCGTGGTGTCGTCCGGGGCGCCGGATACGGCTTTTTGGTCGGTGACCATGGACGGCTGCGCCAGGCAGGGTTCGGGCCGGACATCGATAGGCATATGCAGCAGTTGCCGGCCGGGGTCCCACCGTCGTTGTACCCCCTGGCTTATCCGGCCTACGACGAGGATCCGACCCGGGCGCCGTCGTTGCGGGTCACTCATAGTGACGGCACCACGACCACTCGCCTCAAGGTGGAGGATGTCCGCGTAGCCGGGCCTGAGACCGAGATCATCCTCGTCGACCCCGATTGCCCGCTCGAGGTGACGCTGTGCTTCCTCGCCGAGGACCACGGCGTCCTGCGCCAGTGGGTGAGCATCACCAACAGTCAGCCCGGGGCCGGTCACCCTCCACGAGGTCGCCGCAGCCTCGCCCCTGCTGGCCGCCGCCTCTCCCCGCCTGACGCACTTCGGCGGGGGTGACTGGTCCGCCGAATGGACCACGACCACCGAGTCCCTCACACCTGGGATCAAGGTCGTCGACTCGCGCGGCGGCGTGCAACCCCACCTGCGGTCCTGCCCCTTCTTCCTGCTCGCTCCCGACGGGTCGCTCGAGGAGTCGAACGGTGTCACCGTCGCCGGGGCGCTGGCCTGGGGTGGCAACACCCGCTTCGCCTTCGAGCGGACGACCGCCCCCACGGTGCGGGTCTGGTGCGGGCACAACCCGGCGGCGCCGGAGTACGTGCTCGATCCCGGTGCGACCTTCGTCACTCCCGAGCAGGTCTGGGTCTGGTCGACCGAGGGTTTGGGGCCTCTGAGCCGCCGCCTCCATCGATGGGTACGCGAGCATGCCACACGCGACGGCGATCAGCTGCGGCCGATCGTCGTCAACAACTGGGAGGCCACCTCGTTCTCGTTCGACACGGAGCGGCTACTGGGGCTCATCGACCACACCGCAGACCTGGGTGCAGAGCTCTTCCTGCTCGACGACGGCTGGTTCGGCGACACCCACCCCCGAGACGACGACACGGCGGGCCTGGGCGACTGGCAGGTCGACGAAGCCAAGCTGCCCGGTGGCCTCGGTCCCCTCATTGCGCGGGCCGACGAGCGCGGCGTCCGGTTCGGGCTGTGGGTCGAACCCGAGATGGTCAACCCGCGACTCCACCCTCTACACCGAGCATCCGGACTGGGTGGTCGAGCCAACCGAAGCGGCGCCCACGCCAATGGCGGAACCAGCTGGTTCTCGATGTCCTGCAGCCCGACGTCGCCGACTTCGTGTGCGGCGTGGTGGACCGCGTCCTGGCGGAGAACCCGGGCATCAGCTACCTCAAGTGGGACGCCAACCGCCCTCTGACCGATCCCGGGTCACCCACCCTGGGCGCCGACCGGCAGGCCAACTACTGGATCGACCACACCAGGGCCACCTGGCGCCTGATGGAGACCGTCGCCGAACGCCACCCCGAGCAGACCCTCATGCTGTGTGCCTCGGGCGGGGGGCGCGTCGACCTCGGGTCACTGCGCTGGTTCCACGAGGTCTGGCTCTCGGACAACACCGATCCCGTGGACCGGTTGCGGATGCAGTGGGCCGCGTCCCACTTCCTGCCCGCCAATGTGGTCGCCGCCCACGTGACCCGGGAAGGAGACCGGCCCGTCGCCTTCGGGTGCGCGGTCGCCATGAGTGCACGGTTCGGTTTCGACCTCGACTTCGCGGGCCTCAGCGACGGCGAGCTGACCGTTTGCCGCCGAGCGGTGGAGCTGTACCGCGACATCCGACCGCTCGTCCAACAGGGGGATCTGTGGCGGTTGGTCCCTCCGGGTGAGAGCGCTGCGCTCGCCTATGTGTCCGCAGACGGCGATCGGGCGGTCGTCTTCGCCTTCCAACTGACCACGCGCACGAACGATGCGGGACCGCTGCGTCCGGGTGGGCTCCACCCGGACTCGGATCTACGAGGTCGTCGACGTCGATCTCGCAGGCGGTCCCGACACGACTCGAACGAACGTGGTGCGACGACAAGGCGCTGAGCTCATGGAAGCAGGCCTGGAGTGGCCGCTGAGCGCGCCCTTCACCACTCGAATCTGGGTGCTCCGGTCCGACTGGACTCGAACGCGCAAACCCGGTCTCGAGCGCGAATCGCCTCAGACAGACGCCGCCGCCGGCCCGATTCGATCGCGCAGCCTACGAGTAACCGCCGTTCGGCACGTTCGGTAGGGGCGTCCAATTCTGCTGGACGACCCAGCAGACGCCGGCGGGAGGAGCGTTTCCGAAACCCCTCTTGCACTGTGTGCTGGGCGGGCTGTTGATGTGGAGGCTCACGACCCGGTACTGCGACGGACCTGCGATCTTGTCCGGTCCGAACGAGAAGACGGGTGAGTAGCCGCCGCGGAAATTGGTGATCTTCGCCATCGCTTCGACGAACGTTCGTCTGTCGAGATGGGGTCCAGCAAGTTCCAGCGCATCGTCTAGGAGGCGGATCTGTTGACACCAGCCCTGAATTGGCCCCTGCTCTTCTATATGGTCATTGATGTTTCCCTTAGGGGTCTGTGGATACACCTTGTGCCACAAGTCCCAGCACTGCCGCACTCCAGGGTCGTACCCGCCCTGCGAATAGGGTCGGTCGTCGTCAATCCCACCCAGCGTCTCTGTTGTCACTCCTTCCTGACCGTTCAGCGCCTTCGCGAAGACTTGGAGGATCCCGAGGGAAGACTCGATGGAGAACTCGTAGTCCGACAGCAGAAGCCTGGGGAAGTACTCCTGAGAACCTTCAGAGGAGAGGATGGGAAAGAAGACGTTGAAGGGAATGAGAGGAAGCACCGTCTTGACGCCTGCGGCCTTCAGCTTTTCGAGGACGAGCGGGGCGTCTTGTTCGGTGCTCTCAGCTTCGTCTGGGTTTGCCGCGATCGGCTCCACCACAGCGGTGATACCCATCTTCTTCAATGCGGGGAGGAGGTAGTCGTTGAGCGCGTCCTGGTCGCTCGGACGGTCACCGGCGACGATCCCGAGCGCGTTGGTCTTCGAGATGTAGCCCTTGCTCTGCGCCCAGTCGATCGTTGCGATGAGGATCTGTGCTTGGTTCGGCCCTGTCCACCATAGATAGGGCTCTCCAGGCTCAGCGAAATTCGGCACGGTCGTCCATTGGCTGATCAGCGGGGTGTGCCCTTCTTGCGTGATGCAGAGTTGGTCGACTCCGTCCCAGCTCCCTACACCGTCGAGCACCGCGAACACAGCCCCCGGACCCTCCGTCCAGTTCTTGCATACTGATCGCATATTGGTCTCGTCGGTCGGATCGATGGTGACGATGTCGGGAATGATCTTCCGTCCGTAGACGCCACCCTCGTTGTTGATTTGGTCGACGAAGAGATCGATCGCTTTAGCCTGCTCGTTGTACTCCTCGTCGCCCACGAAACCAAGGTTCGAAGCGAGCGCATCCAGGTTGGACACGGGAAAACCGATGGTAATCGTCTTCGAAGTTATCCCGACAGTGCTCGTGCTCGCGTTCTCGAGGGCCAAGACCTGTGCAGAGGGACTGATCGTGGTGCTGGGGGCGGCGTTGTTAGCGGAATTCGTGCTCAACCCGTAGGCGACCCCCCCGATCACCACTATGACCACTACGACCGTTCCGAGCCGAACTCCTAAAGAACGGCGTTGGAACCTCCTCCATGATGCATTCAGCCCGCGAGTGCCTTTTGCCATTGTTTCGACTCGGCCCCTTCGATCTCCGATGCGCAAGACTCACCCTGACTGTCCCCAACCTACGGGGAGAAACACGGCGCGGCAAGAACCAGCGGTACCCGCTGAGCAAAGAATTCCCTGGCACCACCCGCTCGCCGCCTTCACAGCACGAAGGCAGGTGATTGCTTGGACGAGTGTGCGCTGGCGCCTACACGTTGCCGACGATCGGTCCGACCGACCGGCAGTTGGGCACAAAGTTGGCGGAGTCAGGCCCCAGGACGTTGATCATGTCCGCAAGGGCGTTCGAGTCGTAGGGGATCGAGACGTGGTCGCTGCCGTCCTGAGGGCATTGGTCCTGCAGCAGAATGTCTTGCACGTTGGACGCGGCGGGCAGGAAGGCGTTGGTATACGGGGTGACCACTTCGTCGTCCTCGGTCTCGATCACCACGTACTTGACGTTCGAAGCCGTGGGTGTCTGGTTGAGGTTCTCTAGGAACGACGAGCCTTGCAGTTGCTGAACGCAGGCCTCGCACTTGACAGATAGCAGCGCGGTGGAAATGCCCAGCAGGCCGAAGTCCGTGATCAGTGTGGTGAGGCCGTCGACGGTCGTGCCGTAATTCGACGGCGCCAAGCCGACGAGCATGTTTACCTTCGATGCCCCGCCGAGGTCGTTGATGTAGTAGCGAGGCATCATGCCACCCTGCGACCAGCCCACGATGTCCACCTTGTTCGCTCCGGTCTCGGCCAGCACCTGGTTGACGAAGCTGGAGAGCTGGCCGGCGGATGCCGGGATCTTGCCCATGGCGTCGAACATCGAGGGGTCGATAGTCTGGCCGAAGTTGAAGGCGTACACGCAGTACCCGTTGTTCACCAGGTCCGCGGCGATGGCGCCGAAGCTGTTGTACATGTTCCCGAAAGTGCCCTCGGAGAGCACGACCGGGTAGGGATGGGCAGACGTGGGCTGACAACCCGTGTTGGCACCCGGTGGCGACGCGTACCAATTCCAGACCAGCGCAGAGCTGAGGAACTGGGAGGCCTCACCCGCCTCCGACGGTTGCGCCACGGCGGGAAGTGCCCCTGTCGTGAGCGTGCCGACCATTGCAAGCACGCCGGCAGTCATGGCGGAGCGACGGAAACGCCGCCTCGGCAGTGCCCTCATGAGCTCCCCCTCTTCTAGGCGTACGCCGGGCGGCCTCAAGGACAAGAGTCGCCCTTTGGCCCTTCTGCCCGTGTCGGTACCCAACACCGCGTCCGCGACAAACCTCCCGGACGATCGGTCCGACGCCGGCAGACTCACGCCTACGGATCAATAACGCCAGCGGGAGTTCTTCCTGCGTCCGAAGTCGACATCGCCCTAGCGGCGGTGGCAGACGAGGTGGGTCACGCCGCTCGGGGTGGTGACCGACTCGATTGCGAAGCGCTCTTCGAGCCCCTCCTGCCCTTCCCACAATGGCTCGCCACGTCCGAGGACGATTGGAACGATCACGACGTGCAGGTAGTCGACGAGGTCGGCGCTGAGAAACTGCCGAATCGTGCTCGGTCCACCGCCGATGCGGACGTCCAAATCACCAGCGGCCTGGCGAGCAACCGTCAGAGCATCCGCCGGGCTGGCGTCGATGAAGTGGAAGGTCGTGCCGCCTTCCATCTCGATCGAAGGACGCGGGTGGTGAGTGAGCACGAAAACCGGGTTGTGGTAAGGCGGGTCGTCGCCCCACCACCCCTTCCAGTTCGCATCCTCCCACGGGCCGCGCTGAGGCCCGAACATGTTGCGCCCCATGATGTCCGCTCCGATGCCGGGCTCCCATCGGCTCGCGAAGACGTCGTCGGCATTGGTCGTCCCCCCCGTCGCACCGTGGATCTGGCGGAAGGTGCGGGTGGCAGCGAACCATCCCAAGAGCCGGCTCCCCGCGTGGCCGAACGGCGAATCGAGGCTCTGCCCTTCGCCGGCGGCATAGCCGTCCAAAGAGACCGAGACGCAGTGGACACGGACGGACGACATTGGGCGCCTCCTTCTTGATGCGCGCCGAGATGCTTGGTGAGTCCGCAGCGGCGGACCGAGCGCACCGTCTTAGGACCCACGCAGGCACTAGCCGCGCTGCGTGTTTTGAGTAGCAAGTAGCCAACCTGCAGCGTGAGCATATGCCTCAGCTGAGTGTTGCGCTCTCCTTGCTGGTCTCGGCCGCCAGACGATCTCGTTCCGCTCTCGCCGTACGTTTGGCCTCGTACATTGCCTGGTCAGCTCTGTTCATGAGCTCCATGGGATCGGTGTCCGCGTCGCATCGCGCGAGAGCGACGCCGACACTGCAATTCAACGGGACCGTCATATCCCTCACCGAGATCGTCTCTCCGGACACTTCGCGCCGGATCCGCTCGGTTACGTCGGAGCCATCCCGGCTGTGCTCGCTGCAAAGCACGGCAAGGAACTCGTCTCCTCCCAGGCGACCTACGACGTCGCAGGCACCGAGAGCCCTTGCGATGGCACGTCCGGTCGCGCGAATAGCGGCATCTCCCACTTCGTGGCCGTAAAGGTCGTTGATCGGCTTGAGCTCGTCTATGTCGACGAAGAGCACCGCGACCGTCTCTCCCGCCTCCCTTCGACGAGTCACGTCATTCGAGAGGAAGTCGATCACCGCAGGGCGGTTCAACAAGCCCGTAAGACGATCGTGGGTCGCCGCCTCATGAAGCTGGCGACGTTGGTCTTCGCGCTCGTGGATACGGGCAACCAGCTTGTCGACCGCTAGCTGCAGTGCCTGTCCGGTACGACCCGGCAATGGTGCACGAAGCTCCGGGTTCGACAGGTCCTCGCTTGCGAGACCGATGGTCTTGGCCTCCACCGCTTTTAGGGTCATGGCCATGTCGTTGAAAGCTGCCGTGGTCACAGACAGCTCCTTCGGTCCACGGTTGGGAATGGGCTTCAGGTCGAAATCGCCGTCGTGCACCTGCTGAGCAGCCTCAGCCAGTCGCTTGATCGGTCTCGACAAGATCCGAGCGCCGAGAATCACAGCTCCGAGCCCGCCAACGCAGAACAGTGTCAATAGGACAAGTTCCCTCACGAAATGCGAGGAGGCCCCACTGGCCTGAGTCATAGCGAGGTCGTGCAGATCGGCCGATGCGGAGCGCACCAGCGAGTCGAGGTCACCCAGATAGTGGAGCCCTTTTCGCATCGCCACACCGGCCTGCGCCACATCCTTCTCGAAAGGTGGTGGGCTCCCGGTCAGAGCCACCGACACGGCCTGTGCGATGGTCTGTTCGAAGCTCCGGTTTGCCGGGTCGGTCCGAAGAGCGTCCCATGCCGCGCTCGCCTTGGGCCCGAGGTTCTCGCTGAACTGTGCGACGGCAACCGAGAAGACGGCTGATGACTGAACGATCTCTTGCTTGGCAGGCGTCCCCCCCTGACCTTCTAAGACGTAGATCGAGCCCTCGATCTCGTCCCCGCCGGCAAGGAACGCCGCATACGTCTGCCGGAGGGCGGCTAATTGAACCTCGAACGACCCGGGCGGCCGCCAGGTTTCTGCATCCACCTGGAGCTTGGCGAAGACGGCGTACCAGGCGTCGTCGACGTCGGAGGCGAATCTGGCGAAGTCGGCCTTGACGCGCGGATAGCCGATCGTTCCCGCCGAAATCTCCGGGATTATCGAGCGGCATACTGCGAGGTCCTCACGGAGCATCGGAGTCGAACTGAACGTTGGGTCCGACGTCATCGCCTGCTCGCTCGCCGCGAGCGCCGTCTTGAAGTCAATTCCAAGAAGTGACGAAAGCAGGTTCTCGTTGACGCCGATCGACGCCGCGAAGGAGACCGCTTCAGCCGGGACGCGGGCGCTATTCAGTTCTGCTCTTGCGAGCGCAAGAGTCTGAAGCGTCGTGGCGTCGGAGGCAGCGACTTGGGCGTCTTCCCGGTATGACCAGTTCGACCTGGCATCCGAGGCCACGATTATGCCGGTGGACAGCGTCGGAACGGCTACCAAGAGGAGCAGGAGAAGCCGCACGGATGGAGTGCGCGTCATTCTGGACGATGAGCCCGTGCTGCCTTGTCTTACGGTTCGGCGATGAGATCCCACGAGGACTCCAATGAGAGAGCAGATCGAACACCTCTTTTGCCACCCCATCGGCGGCGTCACTATCCGCCTTTACACGTGCCATTAATGGGCAGCCAGAGCTCTAGCTAGAAGTGGTCCTGAGTTGTGGATCCATTGGTACTTCTCAGAACGGGACGACGGTTGTGAGAAGTCCCGCCGTACTGATGCGCCCTCCGGCGAGCTCGAGTACGAACGCCTTGCCGTGTCGGCGCGCCCATTCAGCGACAACATCGGCAACGATGCGGCCGTCGTGGGCGGCAATGAGCTTGATGGGTTGGTCGACGGCTTGAGCCAAGTCGCGACCCCGGGTGTTCGTGCACGACCCCGCACCGTCTTTGCGGCGGTCGATGCCAGCCGATCGACGATCTGTGTCGGTTTGAGATCTGCTCGCTCCGCCACCTGCACCGCCGACAAGGCGGCTTCGAGCGCTCCGCCCTTCTGCTTGTGACGCGTCCGGGCGCATCGCAGCTGGTGGAGGTTCTCGCGTAGGGATGCACCCGCTTCGCATGCACCCAACACGTGCTGGTACATCGCACGGACGGCCCAGTCAGGGCAGTCGGTCCTAATGTCCCAGTCGGCGTCGTCGAGGCTGCTTTCGTTCGAGGTCGTCGCAGGCTACGGCCATGTAAGGGCGACTGCTACCGTGCTTCGCATGGCCGATCCGGTCCGGGTGATGATCGAGCAGGGCAAGAAGAAGCGGGTGGTTGCCTGCGCCTTCGACTGGCCGGGATGGGACCGTAGCGCCAAGATCGGCGGGGACGTCCTGGGGGTTCTTGACGCGTATCGGTCCCGGTACGCAAAGGTGGCTGAGTTGGCAGGCTTTGGTGCCGAGTTCGCGGCCACGGGTGATCTTGAAGTGGTCGAGCGGCTCGAGGGGACCGGGATGACTGACTTCTACGGCGTCTCGGCCAGGTCCGCCGCTCCCGAGAACCACCCGATGACCGATGTCGAGTGCGAGCGGAAGATCGCGCTGCTCCGGTCATCATGGAGAACCTTCGACGACGTCGCCGCGAACGTGTCGCCCGAACTCCGGAAGGGTCCGCGTGGCGGCGGCCGCGAGCGGGAACAGATCATCCGTCACGTGAACGGCGCGGAGATCCACGAGTTCGCGCCGAAGGTGGGCGTCAAGTTCCCCCTGGAGACGAGGGACGACGCCGAGTCCCTCAGCGCCTACCGGGATGCTTTCGTCGAGGGGATCCGCGAGCATCACGCTCGCGACGAGTCGGCGCGGTCATGGGCGCTGCAATTCCTGATCCGACGTTGTACCTGGCACATGCTCGACCACGCCTGGGAGCTGGAAGACCGGGACCTGACGAGCGCGCCGGCCTAGCGGAGGATCATCGGTTCGGTGGCTCAGGAAAAGTTGGCCGTTGCTCGAGCGTGCACGCTTATGTTGCGAGCCGAAGTCGTCCGTGCCGGACCGACTGATAACGGAGGGTTACGGTATGGCGGTCAGTCCCGTTCGGGGGCGGAGACGGAGGGGCCGAATGTCGCGCTTGATGGTTGGTGGGTCGCTGGGCGGGCAACGCAGGTGGTATCGGCGACGGTTGGCGTCGTCCGTGCTCCGGTCGCGAAAGGTTCGGGTCGCTGTCGCATGCGGCGCATCGGCGTTATCTGCCCTAGCGCTCGGGCCGGGGGCCTCGCTGAGCGCTGCCGCGCACGCCGGGAGAACGTTCTCGATCGGTCGCCCCGTTCCTCTGTTGTCGGTTGGGCGCGGCCCGGTGTTCCGGACCGACCAGCCTCCCGGGCCCGGATCTTGCGGCTGCTACGAGCCGGCTCAGTTCGAGGCGGCCTACGACCTTGCCCCGCTCTACGCGGATGGCGACACCGGAACCGGTTCGACGATCGTGATCGTCGACGCGTACGGTTCACCGACGATCAAGGCGGATCTCGCGGCCTTCGACACCGGGTTCGACCTGCCAGCCCCCCCGAGCTTCAAGATCATCCACCCCGAGGGCGCGATTACGGGCAGCAATTCCTCGTGGGCCACCGAGGCGACCCTCGACGTCGAGTATTCCCACGCGATTGCTCCGGGTGCGGACATCCTCCTCGTCGAAACGCCCGTCAACGAGACCGTCGGCAAGGCCGGCTTCAAGCAGATCGTGGCTGCGGAGAATTACGTGATCGAGAACGAGAAGAAGCTCGGAATCACCGGCGGGGTGGTCATATCGCAGAGCTTCGGGGCAGCTGAGCAGACGTTCGGCAGCGACTTCGCTCAGAAGATCGCTCGCTTCCGGACCGCCTTCACGGCCGCCAAAGCGGCCGGAGTGACCGTGCTCGCAGCCTCGGGCGACCAGGGCGTCACGAGCTGCGAAAATGCCTCCTGCTCCGAGCTTTACACCACGCCGGTTGTCAATTGGCCATCGATTGATCCACTCGTCACGAGTGTTGGCGGCCTCAAGTTCAGCATCACCACGACTATCCCGTACAAAGAATCCAGCGCACCTGTGGTGTGGAATGAGCCGTCTCTCGGTGCCGGCGGCGGCGGACGCTCGGCCGTGTTCCCGATCCCCACGTTCCAAAGCTCGGTCTCGTCCGTCGTCGGAGCGTGGCGCGGGGCGCCCGACATGTCAATGAGTGCTTCTGCTGAGACTGGTGGTGCAGAGCTCTACCTCGACGGGGCCTGGTTTCCGGTCGGGGGCACGAGTGAGGCGTCTCCCGAGTTCGCCGGAATAGTCGCGATCGCTGACCAGGTGGCGGGCAAGGGACTGGGCTATCTGAACCCGGCGCTCTATGCGATGGAGTCGGCTTCTGATCCGGGTATCGTCGACATCACTTCTGGCAACAACTCATTCGACGGCATTACCGGCTACACGGCTGGCCCCGGTTACGACATGGCTTCCGGGCTCGGTACTGTCAATGCCAGCAGCTTCGTGCCCGAGCTCGTCGCCGAGGTTGCCAAGGTCGGGTAGATGAGCGCGCGTCGCTATGTCACGTACGGGGCGCAAGGCCTCACACGGGCGGCATGAGCTCGGACCAGCGGTCCAACTGCGTGATGTCTCCGGAAATGTCCACTCCTGCGGCAGACGCCTGAAGGCGTCCCCAGAGAACGAGAAGGAGTCGTTCAGCGGTTCCGCATATCTGCACACCCGACTGTCGATGTTCGCGACTCACGGTTCGGCTCCCCTGCTCCGACAGGTCGAGCCACCATTGATCGCCGCGATCACTGCACTGGAAGCTGATCGTAGGTCCAGCTGGAGAATTGTGCCCGACTCGTGATACTTGAACGAACACGTCCAGATATTCATCGATCCCGTCGGAGGCGACCTCGGGTGCAATCGAGTGCTCCTTACCGATCGCAGCATCGGCGTCCCAGCCGTGAACGACGGCTTCGTGCGCCATCCGGCGAGCCCACCACCCGGCGGTACGCCCGTCTGCGTACCATGACCAGCACTCGTCGCTGACGGGCACGCTCGACAGCTGATCGAGCAGAGAAGTCGTGCCGGAGCGAAACCAGTCGACGAACTCCGGCGCGTCCTTCGGCGGGGTATCGAGAGTTGCGAAAAGGCCGAAATCGGCGTCCGGTCGGTCCTTGACGATCTCGGCAACAACGTGATGAGTCGATGCGACGTGTCGAGCAACTGTCCCGACCGTCCAGCGGTCTGACCACGGTACTGCCGCGTGCCGGTCACACACGTACGCGCCGACGACCCTTGCGGTCTCGTCAGCGATGAGGGTCGCATAATCGATCGTCACGTCAACGCTCTCCTGTGATGTGTCATTAATACGCCCGTCACTGCTTAGCAGGCAGTGGCCAGAACTATCTGCGATGTGAGGTATGACTCCACGGCTCCGCTTGCATTGGTCAGGGAGCGCAGATTGTCTGCGACAGCGCGGGTGATGGCCATTCGCTTTTCTCCAGGAAGACTTGCGATCTCCGTTGCCAAGCCTGAGGCGGCCAGGCTGCGATCGAGTTGACTGGCGCCCGCATCGAAACGAACCGGCCGTCGAACCTCCTCTACCGACACCTCCGTGAATTCAGCACTGGTCAGCATTTCGCCCAGCTCCGCCGGAGCGTGCAGACCCCATGGGCCACTGGCATAACGTTCAGCCACCTCGGAGCCCATGACCTCCCTTATGGCGTCTCTTACGGCGGCGAATGGCGGGCAAGACTCGATGCCCGCCCATACCGCCAAACCCAGTCGACCTCCACTGCGGAGTGCCCGGCGCATCTCCGCCACCGCACCAAGCCGGTCAGGGAAGAACTGGAGACCGTGCTGACAGCACACCACGTCGAAAGCGCCCACCGGCGCGTCGAGAGGTACGGCTGGACTGCGACGGTATTCGATCCGGGAGCCCCCGGTCACAGCCCCCTTTGCTTCAGCAATCGCAAGCATGGCGTCACTCAAATCGGTCGCCAGGACGTGTCCGGATGGGCCCAATCGAGACGAAGCGAGCCGGGCCACTGTGCCGGGTCCTGTGGCGAGGTCCAACAGACTCTCACCGGGGGCTACTCCTAGACCATCTAGAAGGTACTCAGCCCAGGGCTCGAAGACGGCGCCCACCAAGGCATCTTCGTAAGCCTGCATCCCGGCCGCCGATGCCGCGGCGAAAGCGGAGCTCCACTTGGCCGCCCCTTCGTCGCCATCCGCTGTCATGCCTTCCCGACCTCCTTTGGTCCGGGTGGTTCCTCTACGCGATTCGAATCGGCAATTCCCGCATGAAGAGCAGAATCGGATTGAAGATCCCGAGGGTCGTGTAGGAGGGCGTTCCTACGAGCTCGACATGCCGGGAGCGTTCGAAGAGAACCTCTAGGAGTGTGGCCAGTTCACGACGGGCCAAATGGGCGCCGAGGCAGAAGTGCACGCCGCCACCGCCGAACGTTACGTGAGGGTTCGGTCTACGGGTGATGTCGAAGTGATAGGGCTGGTCGAAGACGTCCTCGTCTCGGTTTGCCGATGGGAACCACATGGTCACCCTGTCGCCTCGGGCGATCGGTGTGCCGCGGATTTCAGTATCCTGCGCAGCCCTTCGGGCGAAATATGAAACCGGCGAGGACCACCGAAGAATCTCCTCGACTGCGAGCGGGATCGCCCCGGGTTCGCTACGGAGTCGCTCGAGCTGTTCGGGATGGTCGAGTAGCGCAACGAGGCCTTGGGACACGGCGTTTCGGGTTGTCTCGCTCCCGGCAATCGTGAGCAGCATGAAGAACAGATCGAGCTCGATCTCGCTGAGCATGGTCCTGCTACCGTCGTCGGTTTCGATCTCGACCGTCGACAGGATCGTCCAAACGTCGTCCTGTGGAGTGACGCGCTTCTCCTCCCCTAGTTTGTGCGCATAGTCGAACATCTGAATTTGGGCCTCGAGTTGCTCCCCGTCCGATCGCGGGTTCTCGGGCAAACCGGCTTGCAGGGCTTGATTGGTAAGAGCGAAAAGCCCGTCACGATCTTCGATTGGGATCCCCACGATGTCGGCGATCACGTGCATCGGAAGCTTGTAGGCGATCTCTGCGACGAAGTCGCACTCCCCTTGTTCGAGAGCACGATCCACTATCAACTCCGCCCATTGCCGGATCTGCAGCTCCAGATGCTTCACCATTCGTGGTGTGAACCCGGCGCTGACGAGCCTCCTCAACCGGACGTGGTCTGACCCGTCCATGCTGACCAGCATGGCCCCGGCGATCTCGGGCTGGTGGCTGAGTTGAGGCCCGTCAAAGGCACTGAAGAGTTCAGGATTGCGGCTCACGGCCTGGACGTCCTCGTGCTTTGAGAGCACCCAAAAGCCGTCGTCGTGACTACCCGGGAAACCCTTCGGGAACGCTTGCCACATGACGGGAGCGTTCTGGCGCAGATGAGCGAAAGCCTCGTGAGGGAAGCCATCGGCATAGAGGGCGCTTTGGGTGAGATCGACATCGCCCTGGTGACCGTTGGTCGCACCGTCCATCCGTCGATCTCCTCCGGCCGCAGACTCCTCGGACATTCCAGCCTGAGCCTAGCGATCGCTCGCAGCGGTCCCCGGCGGTCCGGTTCTGGGCGCCGGTCCGGTAGACGACCCCTCTGGTCTGCCCTTAGGCGGACCCGAAGGAACTGCCTGAGGTTCCACCGGACATCCGTGCTGTCGTCGAGTCGAGAATCGTGGCCGAACCCATCAGTGTCCCGGACTGGGTCGAGTTGCTCGACTTCTTTCGACGGACGCCGCCGAGCGCCGTGATTATAGGTATCGAGAGCTACGGGGGGGCAATCAATCAAGTCGCTCCAGACGCGACTGCCTTCGTTCACCGCAGATATCATCCCGCAAACCTGTTTCAGTTTCCTCAGATGGTGCACGCCCCTGAAGAAGTGAAAAGGTCGGCAGGACTTAGGCGTTGCTCATGGCGTTATGTGCTGGGTGGTCGTGACAACTACGCCGAGAACACCGGCGAGGCCGACACTAAGTCCGAGTAAGCCGGTTGCAACAAGGGTCCTTCGACCTTTGAACCACCTTCCCAGAGGAAAGAACAGAGGAAAAGCTGCAAAGGTCATTCGAGGAAAGGACGTTATCGAGGCTATGCCGAAGGTCGTGGCCAAGAATAACACCCCCAAGACATAGCCTACCAACATTGCCGGAGTTCGTGTTCTGATCATCGCGATGAGCAATATCAAGGCTAACGCCATGGTCATAGTGACGATGTCCCACCATGGGTGGAGCGTCGGGTCTATGAGCGCTCTACCGACGAACTTTACCGCTGCCTCTCCGAAGTCTTCGTGATTCCCCCATCCCTGGCGTTTCGAGGCAAAATAGGCAGTAAAGCTTCCGACGTGAAACTTCAGGTAGACGCAGAATGTAAGGATTCCAATGGAGGCGCCCGCGCTGACGCCGAGCGCCTTGACCTGAGGTCGATTTCGCCCCCTGGTAAATGCGGCTATCAGTCCTACGAGTACGAATACGACTCCAGTGGGATGTGTCAGTGCCGCGCAAGCAGCGCAAAGACTCGCTACGACCCAGCGATTGCGCAAGAGCATCAACATGCAGAGCGCAGAAAGAGCGACGAAAAGCCCTTCGCTGTAACCGACCGATAGAAGAAAGGATACGGGAAGAGCTTGCCAGATCACGGCCGGCGCCCTCGAGGCATTGGCCATCCCGGTCTCCCTGGCTATGAGTGCTATCAGGAGAGTCGCGATCGCTCCCGAAAGTAACGAAACGCCTATTAGACCAAGCCAGATCGGGGTTCGGAACACATCATCTACTGCGCGGACTACGAGAGGATAGCCCGGGAAAAATCCAATAGCGCTCTGGCCGGAGCTTGGGAGCACCTTCGGATAGCCTTGTCGCACTATCTCCGCGTAATAGCTCGCGTCGAATGCCTCGAATCGCCTCTCGACGGAGACATTAGATGGATAGATACAGATGGCGGCGGTGACTACAACTCGACACGCCGCGTAGACGGCGAGGATCTTGCACACTTCGATGATGCCGAACGGGGAAGTAGCAGCGGCTTCCCAAGTGGTCGACTTGCCGTTCACCGTCGGACCCGAACCAGTCGCCGGCATCGAGACGATGACGGTAGCAGGTTCCACAGTCGAGCCGTTGATCCAGGCTCAACGTTGTGCAGATAGTGCGACTTCGGTGCTCGTCGCAACTTGGGTTGGTGAGGTACGTTCGTTCGATGAGGACGAGGGAGCCGCGGGCATCGCCTCGCGACCCGCGACCCGGATCAGTGGAGCCGGGATCGCCCACACCTGGGGCCATTGCATCTCGTGCAGATGCTCGATATTCCTGGAGACGTAATGCACTCATCACTGCCGCCGTCGCAACTGGTTCGGTGGGAGTCGCGTTCCTTCTGTATGCCGCCGGTGTCCATGCCGCGATCGGCATCTCGGATGGGGCTTCTGTTGCCCTCGAAGGCCAGGCGATGGGCAACGGGCACGTGCTGCTGCACGGGTGGGCGCTATCGTATGACTCGTTCTGGACTCTTGACGCTCCGTTCTACGCACTGGCTAGCGTCATCGTCGGTATCAGGCCGAGTCTTCTCTTCGCGGTCCCGGCGATAATCGCGACGGCTGTGATCGTCGTCGGGCTGATCATGGCCCGTGAAGGTCGGCGCGGTGCTGCGGCGATGGCAGGCAGCGTGACCGTGGTTGCCTTGCTCGCCTTTCCGACGCACGCATTTGCCTCGTTCTTCGTCCGAGGTCCATTTCATGTTGCAACGGCATTGGTCTCATTATTGGCGTTCGTTGGATTGAGACGCCCTCGCTTCGGCTGGGGGTGGTTGCTTTCAGTCGTGTTCTTGACGCTCGGATTGCTTGGCGACCTGCAGATTCTTTTCTATGGCGTCATACCGATCTTCCTCGTGGGAGTTGCCGCCATGATCCGGGACAGATCGTTGCGCGGCGGAGTCATCATCTCCTCGGCTGCGATTATCTCTCTGCCCCTCACCGTGGTGCTGCGCAAGATCTTCGAATTTCTCGGTGCGTTCACTGTGGGGCCCGCAAACCCGTTGGCGAGCTTTCACCAGATGCTCGTCAACATCGTCCACGCCGTGTCCTACAGTTTCGAGCTCATCGGTGCCAGCGGCTCACACCTCGGAACAGGTGGGGTACCGGGACCGCTTCAGGCGATACACGTTGTCCCCGCGATACTGATGACGGTGTGCATCGTCGTGGAGCTGGGATTTCTCGTCCGGGGCGTCCTCGGCGGGTTCGCGCGGTCACACCCGTTGCAGCCATCGCTTCCGCAAGCTGGTAGTCCGAGTTCCGAAGATGAGTCTTGGCGTCTTGATTACATGCTTCTCTTCGCAACCGCTGGCTCCGGTGCGTCATTCGTATTTCTGGCCATAAGTGACGACTTTGAGTACAGCCGATACCTCGTCACGGGCGTGATATTTGCCGCAATTCTTACCGGTCGATTGGTGGGACGATACTGGTCGCGGCTCGTAAGTTTGAGGCTGTCGAGCCTGGTCTCCGCGCTCGGCATCGCGATCTCCCTCCTCATCGTGTCGTGCGTCGGCTATACGCTCGCGCAAGCAGTCCCGACCCAACCCGCCGCGGAGCTCGGAGCCTGGCTCCAGGAGAACCATTTGACTAATGGGATTGGTGACTATTGGTCGTCGAGCATTGTTACCGTCGAGACTAAGAGTCAGGTCAAGGTTCGCCCGGTCGTGCTCGGTGAAGACGGAGTACTTGTAAGGTTCATGAGGGAATCTGCCGCTGACTGGTATCAACGGCAAAAGTTCCAATTCTTCGTCTACAATCTGGCCATGCCGTGGGGGTCTGATAATGCGACGACTGCCACGAGAACGTGGGGTGTCCCTGCACACATATTCATCGTCGGGACATATCGGGTTCTAACCTGGAATGCGCGTATTGTCGTACAGGAACCCTAACCATTACGAGCCGGATGGACTGACAGATTGCCAGTTTGCGTGCGACGGCTCCCGTTGCCCGGCCGGTCCCTGTCCAAACAATCGCAACACGTTCGCAGTTAGCTGGCGCATCAGTGGTGCCGGGCATCCGGGAGCCGAGCCCGAGCATGGTTGAAGAGTGGCGACCCACACATTGTCGCCACTGTCGAAGATGCCCGCCCCCCTCGCAGGCTCCGTATAGTACGTGACGTCCGAATAGGTGTACCCGTTCCATTCGCCCTGGTTGGTGTAGGCCTCGGTCAGAGGGATAGGTGAATGTGCAAGGACCTGAAGGTCTTGCGGCATTGGCCCGCCCGGATCGAGGTGCTCGATATCAGAGTTGATCACGGATGGGATCTCCCCCCCGTTGGTCAGCCCGGTCCCATGGAAGAGCCACGAGCCACCGTCGAATACCTTCATCGGCGCGTTGGGCACGTTCGGTTCCATGAAGCCGCTGTAGAGCTGACCGAGGAAGCTCTCCGCGTCCCAATTCGTCGGTGGTGATGACCAGGTATTGCCCGTGACCTCCCAGGGATCTCCCCCGACGTCCAAGGGATCTTCGGTCGAGTCGCGATAGTCGACTTCTTCCCTGTCCGGGCCTAGGGGTGAAGGCTCCAGACGGGCGTGTCGAACGAGCGTGGCCGCACCGAAGAAGGCCATGTTCACTCCCTTGGCTGCAGCGTTCAACACCGCTTCACGCTCGGAGTTCGTCCACGTCTCATCGTGGTCGAGGTCGACGAGCACTTTGTGTTGCAGGAGAAATCCCGGATGCTCCGAGATGCAGATGTCGGTGCAGTAGGTGACGTCAAGTCCCTCTTCCTCCATGAACTGCACCATTGGATACTCGTTGGTCAGGAAGTCGGAAGACCCGTTCCCAGCGTACGGGCGGTCGAAGGAGACTACCCGGGCACGGTTGCAGGGAGGGTATTGGTAGGAGTCGAGGATGCAGGACCCCTGCCCCTGGTAGAAGTCGTAGCCGCCGAAAGTGTTCCAACCCTGCTCGACCATCGAGCGGTTCATCACCAGATACGTGGCGTGACTGTCCGGCTGCCAGATCGTAAGCAGAATGTAGGACTGGCTGTTATTGCTAGCCGTTAGCTTTAGTAGGTAGTCACCGGGCACGAATTCAGGAGTCACGGCCATCGTGAGCGCCCGCGACCAGTTGTCGCACGACACCATGTTCGTTGAATGGTCTAAAGCGCAAGGTGGCTGATCGCGGCCGGCGATCTGCGCAGACCGCCAAATCTGTCTCGCCCCGGAACCTCCATACCACCCCATCCGGTATGCGACGACGTGGAAACTCGCCTCGCTGGTCGAGACGTAGAGCCCGACGTTGTCACCCTGCTGGGCGTAGTCGTAATTGGCGAAGCCTTCAATGAAGCCTGTGGCCTGATTCGTGATCCGCCAGTCGGAGGTACCAGTCCTGCGATTCTCTGCCATGACGGCGCTCGATTGCACTCCATCGGAACCAAGTCGGGTCGTGGGGCTATGGCTGCTGACGCTCGTTCGGGGAGAGGACGTGGCTTTGGATGCCGAGCCACCTTTGCCATTTCCAGTTGGCGAGCAGGCGGCCAGCCCAATCGCGGCGATGATCGCCAGCAGGAGTCCCACGCACGGTCGAAAGCGGCAATAGGAAGTCACCGGGAGACGTCGTCGCACCCTGAGATCCTAGTTTTCGGCTTGGGGCCGCTTGAGTCCACCCGACAGGATTTCCGTCGTACGCCCTGCCAGTGCGGGTCGCGCCTGAGGAAGGCGATCAAGCGGGACTGAAGGTCCGCATTCGCCGCCACGAGCGACCCACTCTCGACACGGAGACGGCCGGTCCTCCGTCGCTTGGGCTACTCTCGACGACAGCCGATCACTAGGAGAAGCAAATGCGCCAAGCGTCTGTGTCCATCAAGAAAGGAGAGATCACCTATCGAGAGGACCTGACGCGTCATGCAATTGTTGAACCTAGGGATTTTGGCACATGTCGACGCCGGTAAGACCAGCCTGACCGAGCGGCTGCTCTATTCAGCTGGAGTCATCGGCCGGCTCGGGAGTGTAGACAAGGGCGACACACAGACAGACTCGCTTGCCCTTGAACGGCGGCGCGGGATCACGATCAAGTCAGCGGTCGCGTCATTCCCTATCTCACGTGACCTGGCTGTCAACCTGATCGACACACCCGGCCACCCTGACTTCATCGCCGAGGTGGAGCGGGTACTGAAGGTTCTCGATGGTGCCGTTCTGGTTCTCTCTGCTGTGGAGGGTGTCCAACCTCAGACGCGCGTGTTGATGCGGGCGCTGCGGCGACTTCGCATCCCGACCCTGCTCTTCGTCAACAAGATCGATCGCGTAGGCGCTCGAGAAAGGCCCTTGTTGCGAGAGATCTCCCAGATACTCGAAATAGCAATCATCCCGATGGGAGTCACATCTGCCCTCGGGACCAAGGCGGCCGATTGCAGACCGTTTGATGCAGACGACGCTGATCACCGATCTGAGCTCCTAGAGACGCTCGCCGAACACGATGAACAGATTCTGACCAGCTACATCGAAGAGGAATCCCGACTCCCTCGTGGCCGACTTCAGGAGCAACTGAGATTTCAAACGAAGGAATGTCTTGTTCATCCAGTCTTCTTCGGGTCGGCGCGTACGGGAGCCGGTATCGACCAATTGATGTCCGGAGTCGCTGACCTACTCCCCGCTAGCCGCCCCGACGATGCCGAAGCTCGAACGTCGGGCACAGTCTTCAAGATCGAGCGTGGTGCGGCACGAGAAAAAATCGCATACGTGAGGCTGTTCTCCGGCACCGTGCGAACTCGTGATCGGCTCGTATATGGCCGAGGCCACGAGGACAAGGTGACTGCGATCGCGACTTTTGATCGCGACACCGACCAAACGGGGAGTTCGGTGTCGGCCGGCAACATCGCAAAGATTTGGGGCCTGCGCAACGTCCAGATCGGTGACCGGATCGGTCAGGTTGGCACCGACGAATCGGAGCAACAATTCGCCCCTCCGACCATGGAGTCGGTTGTCGATGCCCATGACCCTGCCGACGGAGCCCGACTACGGGCGGCGCTCGGCGAACTGGCGGAGCAGGATCCATTCATCAGGGTACGGCAAGACGCGGATCTGAACGAGACATCTGTGTCGCTCTATGGGGAGGTTCAGAAAGAAGTCATCCAGTCCACGCTCGCAGACGACTATGGGATAGAAGCTGGATTCCGCGAGACGACGACAATCTATGTCGAGCGTCCGGTTCGCAGCGGCGAAGCTGTCGCTCTCCTCACTTCGGACGCGAATCCGTACATGGCTACCCTCGCCCTCAGGGTCGAACCTGCACCAGCTGGGTCCGGCGTGCAGTTCCTTCTCGATGTCGACGAACGGTCGGTGCCCCTGTACATCTACAAGACGGAGAGTCTCTTCGTCGACCATATGACGGAGTACGTCCGCAGCGCTCTCAGACGAGGCTTGTATGGATGGGAAGTCACGGATTGTGTAGTG
Source organism: uncultured Acidimicrobiales bacterium (assembly GCA_963801315.1). Lineage (GTDB taxonomy): Bacteria > Actinomycetota > Acidimicrobiia > Acidimicrobiales > CAVXTF01 > CAVXTF01. The sequence goes on from CAWDEI010000002.1 coordinate 191,319, forward strand.
ACGCTCACAAATTGCGATTACTACGTCGGAGACGGGCCGGTGAAACCAAACATCCCTATGGCACGCACGACCAGCGCCGATTTTCGAAAGCTGACTCCGATGGTGCTTGTGCAGACGCTCGAGCAGGCAGGCACGTGCGTCTGCGAACCGGTGCTACGCCTCAGCATCGAATCGCCTACCAAGAGCATCGGGGGTCTCCTGAACGCGATAGCCCGATTCGGTGGCCACGTCGAGCAGACTTTGGTGCGCGGTGGCTTTTCGACGGTCGAGGCGATGATGCCGGCGGAGCGATCGCGTGATCTCCAGAGACTGTTACCGGGGCTCACCGGCGGCGAGGGCAATGTCGAATCGATCTTCGCCGGCTATGAGCCGGTGCGGGGCGAGCCGCCGAAGCGGTCCTCGACTTCCGGGAACAGCAGATCACCATGACCGAACACCGCTTCGCGATGAACGACCGGGTGGCTTCAAACGAGACGCGATTCGTTGCCTTCGACGACGATTGCCTGGCCATCTCGAAGGGTCCTGAAGGGCAAGCCGGCGTGGAGCAGGTGCTCCACGGCTAGTTCGGCCAGAGGTGCCTCGGGGTGATGGGACCGCCAGTGGGGAACGACCCGCCAGGGAACCCAACCCAGTGTCGTGGCTCGGACATCCTTTGGATATCCGTCGGGCAGTGCGTCGGGCTCATCCATGAGGTGGATGCCTTCGAGATCGGGGGCTGCGACGCATATGCCGGCGCTGTATCCGGCATAGACCAGTCGTCCATCGTCGAGGGGCTTGGACACCGCCTTCCGGAAGCAAGACTGGGTCATGGCCCTTGCCAGCGCGAAACTGTTCCCACCGACTACCCAAACGAGATCGTAGGTTTCGAGCCGGCCGCGCAGTCCTTCCAGGTCGCAGAAGTATGCGCGGAGGTCCAACTCCTCGCATTCGAAACCTAAGCTCGCTATGTCTTCGGTTTCTCGCTCCAGGTTGCGGAGCCGGCTGTCCCCATAGACATCGCACGCGTTGAACACCAATGCCGCGCGACCGGCTCGTCCGACGAGGTCACGGAGCACCCCGCGATTGCGGCCGAGACGGAACGAACTCAGGTACAGCTTCACCATCGACACTCTGCCATGCCTCCCGGTTTCGTACTGGCAGAGTGCTCGTGGATCGTGCTCGGCGCCCGGGGCGGTGCGATCGCCGACCGCGTCGATCTTCGCAGGCTACTCATCTTTGTCACCCTCGCCTCCACCTCGCTGCAGCTGCTCAGTGACGGAGGCGTCGCCGCGGAGCATCCACAAGGGGTGGATCGCAGAAGTCGGAGGTCCGCGAGCGGCTCATTCGCCAAGCTCCAAACCCCCGCGGCGGCCGGCTGCGCAAGCCACCCGCTCCAGGCGCTGATCGCGTAGCGTTTCGTCTTGTGACGCCAGGGACTACAACACAGACCTCCTGCACATGAAAACGGAGAAAGTTGACGTTGCGGTTGATGCGACCGGATCAGCGTCTCAGTCAGCCGTTCTCAGGTCTTGGTGGACGAGTGGAATACCGGTATTGATCTTCTTGATCGCATTTGCCATCAACGAGGCATCGACCGATAACATCACCTCCGACTCGTTGAGAGCCGTGAGTGTCTCGGTGGCGATCGTGCACTTCCACACCATAAGTCTCGATTTTGTGCGAAATACAATGCCCGTTCCGGGTCGGGCTATTGTTCTAGCGCACGGTCAGGTCTATCCGCTTTACCCTTGGGCGGTATCTTTATTCAGCGTCCCTTGGGTGGTCGCCATCGATGTGCTTCATCACCTTGGGATCGGCCACGGAAGCGTCGCCCTACTCCGGTCAAATCGCGACGACCTGGAGGTGCAGGTATTCTCGATGTCGGTTGTTGTCGCATCGGCATCGGTCGTCATGTATTTCATCGCTCTCCGCGTTTTGTCGAACCTAGGATCGAGGCGCCGGCTTTGGGCGGCGGCTGTTGCGCTGATTTTCTTTCTTGCTACTCCGGTTTGGTCGACGGCTGGCCGGTCCGAATGGGAACAAGGCCCGTCGGTCCTGCTCCTCAGCTTGGCAATCCTCTTCGCTCTCCGCGTGCAGAACGGGGAGCACGGATCCGTGTTACTTGGGTTATTCCTCGGATTTGCCTACGCTGTTCGCCCCACCGACATCATCCCACTGGTTGTGGTTTTCGTGTGGATTTGGTTCGCTCATCGGCGACAGGTTCTACGTTGCCTCGCTGGCGCGGCAATCTCCTTGACGCCGTTCTTCGTCGTCAACGAACTCGCATACCACTCGCTCCTGTCACCATATTTCAGGGAAGGTGGCCTGTCCCTGTCGACGACGTCTGCGATTGGTCTGGCCGGCACCCTGGTGAGTCCATCACGCGGGCTGGTGATATTTTGCCCATTGGTGGTCCTCAGCTGCATTGGCGTTGCCATCTTGCGGAAAGAGGGAAAGTGGACAGGCCTTTGGATGGCAATCGTAGCTATTCTGATATTGCAATGGCTGGTGATATCGGCCCACCATTACTGGTGGGGTGGGGACTCGTATGGACCCCGGTACTTTACGGACGTAATCCCGTTCTTCTCGGTTCTTGCGCTACCAGCAGTGGAATTCATCGCAACTAGACGGACGATCAGACCCGGCCTTCAATGGCGCCATTTCCGCCGACTTCTCCTCGTATTCGCCATCTCAGCCCTCGCATGGAGTGTCTTTGTCGAGGCCCAGGGGTCCCTACTCCGCTCGGCCTGGTGTTGGAACGCGGAGCCGACCAAGATCAGCGTCGATCACGGAAAGTTCTGGTCGTGGAGTGATCCGCAGTTCCTCCGCGGCATCAGGACTCTCATTTGGGGTCCGGACAGGAACCTCGAGCTCGTCCGCGATGGCGTCGTGACCATCGGCTGTCCGTCCGAGCCCGTTCGGCCATAGTGCCGATCTGCTCAGACGGTTTCGTAGCCTGCCGGACGGCCCTCGAGAATCACCGTTCGCCTCGCTGACCTCTCGTGGCGGCTTATCGGCCGCAACGAGGTGGCTAAGGTCGCACACCATGCGAAACATACCGATCACAGCTCGAGGGTGACTGAGAGGGTGACTGAACAGAATCGCCGGCTCGTGCTGGCACGTCGACCGACCGGCCTCGTCGACGAGTCGACCCTGACGCTCGAGACATCACCCTTGCCCGAGCCCGGTGACGGCGAGGCGCTCATCCGGGTGCGGTACCTGTCGATCGACCCGACGATCCGGACCTGGATGGACGATGCCGACAGTTACCTTCCGCCCATCGGGATCGGAGAGGTCATCCGAAGCGGTGGTATCGGCGAGGTCGTTCATTCGTATTCCGATCGCTATCGCAATGGCGACCTGGTGTTCGGGATGGTGGGGTGGCAGGACTACACGCTAGCCGGGCACGGCAACGTCATGCAGACACTTCCCGAGGGGATCGACGCGCTCGCTGCCATCAACGTCTTCGGTGTCACGGGCATGACGGCGTATTTCGGGCTGCTGGACGTCGGCAAGCTGGAAGAAGGCGACGTCGTCGTGGTCTCCGGCGCGGCAGGCGCGACCGGGTCGTCGGTGGGCCAGATCGCGAAGGTGAAGGGTGCCGGCAAGGTGATAGGCATCGCCGGAGGGGCCGACAAGTGCGCATTCGTGGTCGAACAGTTGGGATTCGATGCGGCCATCGACTACAAGGCGGGATCGCTCGCACGTCGACTCCGCGAAGAGGCCCCGAAGGGGATCGACTTGTACTTCGACAACGTCGGCGGCGAGATCCTGAACGCGGCGCTCGGCAACCTCGCGATGCACGGGCGCGTCGTCCTCTGTGGCGCGATCTCGAGTTACAACGAAGCTGGCCCACCGGACGGTCCGTCGAACTACATCAACCTGTTGATACGCCGCGGCCGGATGGAGGGGTTCATCATCCTTGACTACGCGGAGCGTTTCGCCGATGCGCAATCGGACATCCTCACCTGGGTGCTCGAGGGAAAGCTGAAGCACGTCGAACAGGTTGTCGAAGGGCTCGAGCACGCTCCGGACACGCTGAACCTTCTCTTCACTGGCGGGAACACCGGCAAGGTCGTCGTGAAGGTCTGAGCCCGGCTTCACTCGAGCCCGTTGCGAGCAGACCTGAGCGATTCAATGGGAAGCTGAGGCATGGCTGTCGGCCGTGACGTGGCGGCGGTGGTTGGTGTTCTTCTGATCGTCGCCGCCGCATGGAGCGTGATCGGTACGGTCGTTGTCCCGCGCCGGATTCGCAGCCGGCTGACCCGGTCCGTTGCCCTGCCCCTTGATGCGGCGTTCCACTTCGTTGCCGACCGCTTCGATTCGTACGAGCCCCGCGACCGGATTCTGGCTGCCCAGGCTCCGATTCAACTCATTTTGCAGATCGTCGTGTGGCTGGCGGCATTCGAGGTCGGCTTCGGGCTCCTGCTGTGGCCGTTCTCTGGAGCCGCCGGGCTCGCCGGCGCGTTCGAACTGGCCGGCTCAGCGCTCTGCACGCTCGGTTATCTGGCCCCCCACGCCAGTGCCCCACAGGGACTGGTTGACCTGGCGGCCCTTGTAGGTCTGGGCACGGTGGCCCTCCAGATCGGCTACCTCCCCACGCTTTATGCCGCCTTCAACCGCCGCGAAGCCCTCGTGACCATGCTCGACTCCCGCGCCGGGGTGCCGTCGTGGGGACCCGAGCTACTTGCCCGCACCCACTACGGGCTGGGGACAGGCATCTCGGCGGTGGGGGAACTGCCCGCGCTGTTCGAGGAGTGGGAGCGCTGGTCTGCCGATGTGTCGGAGAGCCATACCACCTACATCGCCCTCATCTCCTTCCGCTCCCCTCGACACCTCTCTTCGTGGTTGACAGCGCAACTGGCCGTGCTCGATGCCGCGGCGCTCTATTTGTCCTTGCTATCGGACGTTCCTGGTGCCATATCCGCGCGCCTCTGCCTTCGCGGTGGCTTCACCTGCCTGGCTGCCATTGCCCGGGCCCGTGGCTTCGACATACCTGACCAGGCCGATCCGAATGACGGAATCTCGCTCACCTATGAGGAGTTCGTCGACGCCATCGACCGCTTACGTAGGGTTGACTTTCCGCTCGAGCGTTCGACCAAGGATGCTTGGCTCGACTTCGTGGGTTGGCGGGTCAACTACGAGGCGGCCGCCTACGCCTTGGCCCGTGCCATCGACGCTCCGCCGGCGATGTGGTCCGGACCTCGTCGGCACGCGCTCGCTCCGATTCGCCCGACTCGACCGGCGACCCTACGAGCCGGCGCATCAGCACTGCCCGCTTCGGAATAGTGCGCCCCGAGTAAGAACCCGCTGTCGGTGATACCGTCCACCCCGATGACCGCAAACTGCGGTCGATAGCTAACGAGGTGCGGTCATGATCGTTCGTGATTCCCTTTATATCGACGGAGCCTGGGTCAAGCCTTCTGGGCCTGAGACTCTCGACGTCATCGACTCAACGACCGAGGAGGTGTTCGCGACCATCCCTGCCGGGACCCCTGCGGACATCGATCGAGCCGTCGAGGCGGCAAGCCGCGCCTTTCCCGCCTGGGCAGCTACGCCGGCTAAGGACCGTGGCGCGTATCTTCAGAGGATCGCCGAGGGGCTCCAAGCTCGCGCCAGCGAGGTTGCCGATGTGATCAGCCACGAGGTGGGGATGCCGAGAAGCTTCACCGAGACATTCCAGGTGGGGCTGCCCATAGGGGAGTTGACGGATAACGCCTCGCGCGCCGCAGCGTACGTGTGGCAGGAGGAGATCGGTAACTCTCTCGTCGTAAAGGAGCCCGTAGGTGTCGTGGGCGCCATCACGCCGTGGAACTTTCCCCTGTACCAGATCGTTCTCAAGGTCGCCCCTGCGCTTGCAGCAGGGTGCACCGTCGTGTTGAAGCCGAGCGAGGTCGCTCCGATCAACGCTTTTATCCTGGCCGAGATCATCGACGAGGTGGGGCTGCCGAAAGGTGTCTTCAACATGGTCACCGGGCTCGGACCGGTAGTCGGAGAGGCGATCGCCGCCCACCCCCTGGTCGACAAGGTCTCTTTCACCGGCTCGACTCGGGCAGGCAAGAGGGTCATGGAGATCTGCGCGCAGACCATCAAGCGCGTGTCGCTCGAAATGGGCGGGAAGTCAGCGAACATCATTCTGGAGGACGCCGACCTGGCCTCAGCGGTGCCTGCTGGGGTGTTCGGGTGCTACTTGAACTCGGGCCAAGTGTGCTCGGCGCCGACGCGGATGCTGGTGCCGCGGTCGAAGTTGGCCGAAGTCGAGCAGTTGGCGGCAACCGCTGCAGCGGGCTTCGCCCCGGGAGACCCTTTCGCCGCGACGACTGGCCTCGGTCCGCTCGTTTCGGCCGTCCAGCGCGACAAGGTCCGCGACTACATCAAAAAAGGCGTCCAAGAAGGGGCGACTCTGGTAACGGGAGGTCCCGAGGCTCCCGAGGGCCTCGATAAGGGCTTCTTCGTTCAGCCGACCGTCTTCTCGAACGTGTCCAACGACATGACGATTGCACGGGAAGAGATCTTTGGGCCCGTCCTTTCGATCATCCCCTTCGATACCGAAGAAGAGGCGATCGAGATCGCCAACGACACCGACTACGGACTTTCGGGAGGTGTCTGGGCGGGCACGCCCGAACACGGGATCGAAGTCGCCCAGAGACTCCGCACCGGCCAGGTCGACGTCAACGGCGGCGCCTTCAATCCTCTGGCCCCCTTCGGCGGCTACAAGAAGTCCGGTATCGGCCGCGAGCGCGGTGCCTTCGGATTCGAGGAGTTCCTCGAGGTGAAGTCCATTCAACGCTGACAGGCTCGGTGGTCGAGCGGGGGCACCTACCAAGAACTCCGGAACCAGTGAGCTGGTCCGTCGGTTCGGCGAAAGAGCCGTCTCCTCAAGGGTAGGGAGCCCTGCAGGGCGCATCGCCGCAAACATCGTCGATCTGCCCAGTCGCGAAGAACTCATCGGCTTGCTTCCAAAATGCCGGCACCATCCTCGGAACGGTGTCGTGCGGATCCGGCCCGCTCGACGGCGCCACGTCCGCGATTGGTGCTGCGGGGACCCCCGAATCCCACACGAACAGCGCTGCGTCCCCGGAGAACCGAGCGGGCAGACTCGGGATACCCCAAAACGGCTCTGCTTCGTTCGAACGTCCCGGAGCAAGGGTCGGCGTGTGGACGAGCGCCCCGATCGTGCGCGCCTCGGTCTCGGTCGTGATGTTCGCGACCTGGTGGTCTCCGAACGCCTCCTCCAAGAGCACCTGGTGTGACGGAGTTCCGGGGAGCGGCGAGTCTGTCATCTGTTGTGCGTACCCGTCTGCCTCGGCCCTGTCCCACAGCATCTGCAAAAGGTCGTACCCGATCTCCTCTGTAGCGTGGTCGGGGTAGGCCGACTCGAGAGGCCTGAGGAACGGTGCGAAGTCGGAGCTGCGGTCGAGGAGTACCGCATAGTCCATCCCCGGTACGCCGAGCACTGCTCGGCGCGCATCGAGTGACAACGCGATGAATGCGCCGCCCATGATCCCACCTTCGGAGTTGCCGTAGTAGACGAGCCCCGAAGACGGGTTGATTAGAGAGCGGTGACGAGCATCCTGGAACGCAGCGCTCGAAGCAAAGCCCATCGGGTCGTCCAATAGGCGTCCCAAGAACTGCGCATCTAGCAAGGACTGCATCAAGTGTCCGACGAGACTGGGGAAGTAATTGAGGTCGGACACCACCTTGAGAGCAAAGGCCGGATCACCGTCAACGTCCGACAGCCCGTACCAGTCGGTAGCGCAAAAGGAGAAGTCGTAGGCATCTGAGAGCTCGGGCACTCCCGAGGCCATGACCTCGGTGTCATCATCGAAGAGTCCGTGCCCGTAGATGCCTATGCGTGCTGGGTGCACGAACGCCGCTCCACTCTGCGGGTCGGAGTCGGCAGCCTTCGGGATCTCGCAATCGAATGGTGCGCTCACATCGTCATGACCCAACTGTTCCGGCATTCCCGACGCATTCGCGTTCAACACGGAACCCTGGGTGATCCCCTGACTCGACAGGAAATCGGGCACCTCGAAGGTGCCGGTGATTACTCGAGCAACATGGGTGTTGCCAGCTGGATCGTTCTCGACACCGGTGATCTGGAACGTCGGTGAGCGGCTCCCGAGAGCGGCGAACGACTGGTTGCGCATTGTGAGTTCCGGCCCGGCCAGGTCTTGCTCGCTCGCCACGGTGAAGTCCCATGACAGGAACATCGCGGAATCGGTCACACCGTGAGCATTCAAGATCGCCAGGACCTGCCGGAGGTGCTTTGCGTGGAGTTGTTCGTGCTCCGACTTCTGTCTTGTGTCAGCCAGTATTGCTGCGAAGGCGGGTTGTGGAGGGATCTCCGCTCCCGACGTGGTGCGTAGTCGGCGCAACGCCACCACATATCGGTCCCCCTCGGTGAGGTTGCGCGCGGGGTGGACCATGAGGACCGGGTCGCTCGTCCCGGCTGATCCTGGTGCAAGCTCAGCCCAGTAAGGCCAGCGGACTCCTGTCGTAGCGTCAAGAAGGACGACGGGCGCGTCCGCTTCGAGGGAGGATCCGATATCCGAAAGGGTTGCTATCGCGCTTCTCCCGATGTCGACTCCAGGGACGACGGCGAGTATGACCGATCCGGGACTGAATCCGTCGTTTGCATCCCAGGGCGCGGCGTCGATCTCCGAGCCCGAAGCACTCTCCGGAAACCCTGATGAAGGTAAGTCGATTCGTAGGCCGTTGGGCATCGCCTTGTCTGCGACGGTGTAGTAATCGTCGGGAAAAGGAAGAAGGCATGCAGCCGACTGGATCGAGTCGCACGGATCGGCCTTCGTTGTTCCCCAAGCCGGCGCGGTTGCCGTCGTCGCGTTTTTCGTCGACTGCTGTGCTGACTTTGCCTTGCCTGGTGAGCACGCCGACAGAAGCGACATCGAAATCAAAGCCGCTCCGATAAGGACGCTCCAGCGCCTCACGAAGTACCCAGCCTCGACCCTTGCGACCGGAGCCGCCTGGAGGAGTTGGTCGAGACCAACAATCCGAGCACTACCGAACCATGATCGCCGGCACATGCCCGCTGTAGGGTCAACGGGACGGCTCCTGCTCCGGCGAGTCGGTCACCCATCGGTCGCGCAGGTCCTCGAGCCACAGGGGCAGATTGATCGGCGGGTCGGGAAGCGCTTGAGCTCCATGCAACGCGAGCACGCGCTCGAACGACTCTGGATCGTCACCCCATCCTCGGGGGTCGCCCATCATCACCTCGAAGAGGATTGCTCCTTCAGGCCCTGCGACGAATGGGCCGAATGCAGCGCCCTGCGGCAGCTCTATGTGGGTGCCAGTCGGGCAGCGGCGATCGCCACAGAGGATCTCGCCGTCGAGAACCATGAGCACGTGCGGGCTGTGATGACCGTGCCGGCGCTGGATCACGCCAGGATCCCATTTGGCATACAGAGAGAGGTACATCGGGTCAGGTGAAAAGGCGAGCCACTTCTCCCACACCGACGCTACCGTGCCGTCAGCCAGACGAACCGCGCGCACTTGCTGCCACGGGACGTCCGCGTCGTCGAGGTGACGGAAGGTCGGCTCGAGCTCGGGGACCTTCGGACCGACCGCGGCATCGACCACTGGAGCCTCCCGGTTCGCTTTGTAGTCTTGCGTACTCCAGTAACTAACTCCCAAGGGATTTCGTGTCAAGCACGGCCCGGAACTGCCGGAGTGCTTTCGAGAGAGCCGGCCCGCGAAGGTGCGCGAGAAGTTGCGCATCGAGTATGTCGGGGGTGTATCAAGCAGAAGAAGTAGTCCCCCAGCCTCTCTTCGCCTCACGTGTGCCCATTCAGTTGCACTCCCGAGCTGAGGATCGGCCGAGAGATTGGCTGAAAGGCTGAAGGGTTCAGATGAATCCGCGGGGCGGTCGATAACGCTCGCACTTCCAGTTTTTGATCGGGAATGCCGGACCTTCGGCTGAGGTCGGGCCTGCCTTAGCTCGCGACGACGGCCTTCAGTCGCCTCGACAGGCGATTCCGGAACTCGCCTACGGTGGTGTCTCCAGGCGGGAGGGTGTTTCTTGGCCATCGAGAGCGCGACGATCCTGTTCACCGACGTGGTGGGCTCGACAGAGTTGTCGCAGCGCCTGACGCCAGATGCCGCGGAAGAGGTTCGACGGGGGCACTTCTCGACCTTGCGGCAGGCCATCGCAGAGGCCGGAGGCACCGAGGTGAAGAACCTCGGTGACGGGCTCATGGTCGTGTTCGCTTCAGCGTCAGCGGCCCTGGCTTGCGCCGTGGCCATGCAACAGGGTGTGGAATGGGACAACCGGCATAATGAACACCCGGTGGGCCTGCGGGTCGGCCTGAGCGCCGGGGAGGTAACGCGAGAGGACGACGACTGCTTCGGCGATCCGGTCGTCGAGGCAGCCAGGCTCTGTGCAACCTGCGAAAGCGGGCAGGTCCTTGCCGCCGAGATCGTTCGGATGACCGCCGGGCGACGCAGTCGTCTCGTGTCACGCTCACTTGGGGAGCTCACTCTGAAGGGCTTACCCGACCCTGTCGAGACCGTCGAAATGCTGTGGGAACCACACGGAGCGCGTGATACCGGAGCGACTGTCCCGCTGCCTGGTCGTCTGGCCGTGCGCCCCGCGGTCGGCGTGATCGGCCGCGAAGCCGAGATTCAGTTGATGACCGACGCCACCAAGCGCGTGGCAGGAGGCGAGGAACGCGAGGTAATACTCATCTCGGGTGAAGCTGGGCTCGGGAAGTCCACGCTCGTCGCGCAAGCGAGCGCGATCTGCGTTCGACTCCGGAGCTTGTGTGCTGTTCGGCCACTGCGAAGAGGATCTCGCCACCCCTTACCAACTCTTCGCCGAGGCTCTCGGCCACTACGTCACTCACGCCCCCGAGGATCAACTCCTCGCTCACGTCGAAGTCCACGGTTCTCAACTGTCCCGGCTGGTACCCGTTTTGGCCAGCCGCATTCGCGACCTGCCGCCCACGAGGGCAACTGACTCCGACACCGAGAGGTACCTACTCTTTGCGGCCGTAGTCGGCTTACTGGCCGCGGCGTCGGAGCACGAATCTGTCGTCATCGTGCTCGACGACCTCCAGTGGGCGGACAAGGGAAGTCTGCTTCTGCTTCGCCACTTGATCGCCGCGGAGCACGCAATGCGGGTGCTCGTCTTCGGGACTTATCGCGATAGCGAGTTGTCACGCTCGCACCCGCTTCTCGTCACCTTGGCCGCCCTGCGGAGACAGAGCGGCGTCTCTCGTATCGAGCTCACCGGGCTCGACGACACAGGCGTGATTGCGCTCATGGAGGCAGCCGCCGGTCACGCGCTCGACGACGCTGGCGTGCGTCTCGCCCACGCCGTGTATCGCGAGACCGACGGCAATCCGTTCTTCGTGGGCGAGGTACTTCGCCATCTGTCCGACACCGGGGCTATCTACCAGGACGCCACGGGGAGATGGACGACGCAGGACTCCTTGGCGCAGCTCTCCCTGCCCGACAGCGTGCGCGAGGTCATCGGGGCGAAGGTGGGACGACTCAGCAATGACGCCGCGCGGGTGCTGTCGGTGGCAGCGGTCATCGGTCGGGACTTCGATCTCGATGTCCTGGCAAGGGCGACGAAGACCACCGACGATCAGCTGCTCGATATCCTCGAAGCCGCTTCTGCCGTGGCGCTCGTTCGCGAACCGGACGATTCGTCCGGCCGGTACAGCTTCGTCCACGCGCTCATACAGCGCACCTTGTATGAGGACATGGGTCCAAACCGTCGTGCCCGGGCGCACCGGCAGGTGGCCGAAGCCCTGGAGGATCTCTGCGGGGATCGTGTCGGGGCGCGGGTGGGCGAACTCGCCCGGCACTGGTTGAGCGCGACCCAACCCATGGACCTCACTAAAGCCATCGCCTATTCCCGCCAAGCGGGCGATGCTGCACTAGCGGCACTCGCCCCCGCTGATGCTCTGCGGTCATACGCCCAGGCCCTCGATCTCTTCCCCCGGGCCGCCGACCTCGATCCCGTCGTGGGTATCGACTTGGCCATCGGGCTCGGTACGGCGCAGCGCCAGACGGGTGACCCCGCCTTTCGCGAAACGCTCCTCGACGCTTCTCGCCAAGCCGCCGAAGCCGGTGACACATCGCGACTCGTGGCAGCCGCCATGGCCAACAATCGTGGATTCGTCAGCGCCGCCGGTCGTGTCGATGCTGACAAGGTCGAAATCCTAGAGATAGCACTGGAGCGACTTCCGGCAGATGATCCGGATCGGGCCCTCGTTCTCGCCACGCTGTGCCAGGAGTTGGCCTTCGGCAGAGCACCCGATCGCCGCAAAGCGCTGGCCCAGGAAGCTGTAGCCATCGCCGGGGCCTTTGGTGACGACGCGATGATGATTCGGGTTCTCAACCTCGTGTTTGACCCGAGTCAAGTGAGGGTGTCAATCCCCTCGTCCTCAGACGCCCTGGTGCTCGCCGCACAACTCGGTGACCCCGTACAACTCTTCTTGGCTGCCGATCGGCGTGCAACCGCCGCGGCCTACGCCGGGGAGATCGACGAGATGGACCGTTGCATCGAGATCATGAGGTCGACCGCCGAGACGCTCGACCAGCCGTCGCTTAACTGGGTGCTGACTTTCGTGCGTGCCACTAGGGCTCAGATCTCCGGAGACACTGACCGGGCTGAACAGTTGGCCGAAGAAGCCCTTCAGATCGGCACGGAGGGCGGCGAACCCGATGCAGCACTCATCTGGGGAGCACAGACTCTTATTGTGAGCCTTCAGCGGGGGACCATGGGGGAACTGGTCCCCTTCATCACGCAGACGGTGGCCGACAACCCCGGCATCCGCACCTACATAGCGGTCCTCGCCATGGCTTACGTGGAAGGTGACCACCTCGACGAGGCGCGTCTCCTGCTCGAAGAGTTCGCAGCAGGCGATTTCGATCTACCTATGGATTCGGCGTGGCTCACGGGCATGGTGTCATACAGCGGTGCTGCCATTCATTGCCGTGATCCTCGGTATGCCGGACCCCTGTTCAACCAACTCAGCTCGTGGGCTGATGTTTGGTCCACGACCGAGGGCCCGACAGTGGAGGGTCCGGTGAGTTACTTCCTCGGCGGACTTGCCACCGTCCTTGGCCGCTACGACGAGGCGAACGCCTACTTTGCCAACTCCGCCGCGTCGAGCGCACGGGTGCACGCCAAGTTCTTCGCGGCTCAGACTGACCTCCTATGGGGAAATATGCTCGCTGAACGCAACTCGCCAGGTGACGCTGAGAGGGCTCGGGAGCTTCTCACGAAGGCAAACTCCACAGCAGAGGTGAACGGATACGGAAACATCGAGCGACGCGCTTCGGCGGCGCTCCAACTGTTGGAAACGTGAAGAGAGCAGGTCCAATCTCCGTTGGCGGAGCTGCCCCGGGTTCCAAACAGGCCGTTCGGCCCTATACAAAGTCCGAGTCGAGGAGTAGCAAGGGCAGTACAGAGTCTCCGACGACGAGGGCGAGGCCAGCATGCTCGATACGGCTATCGATTCTGGATTGTGCGGGGAGATCGACGACATCGAGTCCGAGCTCTGCGCCTCGTCGCGGGAGGCTTCGGTCGGCTTCGTTCCGTTTGCGAACCTCGACATCTGGGACCTGGTACGCAAGGTCGCACTGTCTCAGACGGGGCATGATCTCCGAGCACCGTGGAGGAGGTGTGAGGCCCCGGATTCCCACAGGACCACGCAATAATCGCTGCTCGTGAGCCTGATCACCGCCCCCCGAGTCGAGGGAACGATCCTGGTCCGAAGTGAGCGCAAGCTCAGCTTCGCGGAGTTCGGTCCGCTTGGGGGACGCCCGGTCGTCTGGCTCCACGGCACTCCCGGAGCTCGCCGCCAAATTCCCGAAGCCGCACACGTTGCCGCGTTCGGGCTCAATGTCAGATTGATTGGCATCGACCGTCCGGGCGCCGGGCTTTCGACGCCCCATCTCTACGATTCGATCTTCGACTTCACACCCGATCTGGAGATCGTCTTGGATCAGCTCGGACTGAAGCGGGTTGCCATGGTCGGTCTCTCGGGCGGCGGTCCTTACGCGCTGGCCGCATCAAGCGCATTGGCGGCTCGAGTCGCCGCGGTCGGCATCCTCGGTGGTGTCGTTCCCAGCAAGGGCTCCGACGCCGTCGCCGGAGGGGTCGTCGGTCTGTTTGCCCGATTCTCACCGATCCTTCCGCCGCTCCGGGTACCGATGTCGCTGGCCCTTGCTACCTTCGTGCGCCTGATCCGCCCAGCGGCATCGCACGCCTTCGATCTTTACGCGGCATTGTCGCCCGAAGGCGACCGGCGGGTCTTCGCGCTGCCCGAGGTCAAGGCCATGTTCCTTGACGATCTGGTCGGCAACAGTCGGCGGGGGTTGCGCGCGCCGGTGTATGACCTGATCTTGTTCACCCGACCGTGGGGCTTCTCACTGAAGTCCATCTCAGCGCCCGTCGCGTGGTGGCATGGCGACGCCGACTACATCGTTCCGCTGACGCAAGCCCGCCAGGTCATATCACTCATCCCCGGTGCCGAGCTGTTCGTTCGGCCGGGAGAAAGTCACCTCGGAGGGGTGGCCGCTGCCGAGGAGGTGCTCGTCAAACTGCTGTCCCTTTGGGGTGACGAGGTCGAGCCAACGAGCGTTTCTCACGTGCCCCATGATCCCGAACAGAACGCGGTCGCGGGCTCGCCCAGAACGCCAGATCGGCGAGCATAACCTTCGTGTGAGGCCTACTTGGCGAGCTCGAACCCGAGACCCGTGGCTTGACCGGCAGGAGCTCGGACGTCTGCGAACCATGCCAGTAGGAGGGCGACGCCGGCGCCGAAGAGCAGCACGTTGGTAATACCCAGGGCGGCGACGACGGGGCCTACGATGAGGTTGCCCACTCCCACCGTACCGCCGAAGCCCATCATCCAAAGGGCCATGACTCTGCCTCGCACGGCGTTCTCCAGGCGCGCCTGCATGGATGTGTTGAGCGAAGTGATGAACGCAAAGTAAAAGGCCCCGACCACCGCCACCACGAAATAGGCAGCCAGAGCAAATCGCACGAAGGCGAAGCCAGTGAGCGAAACGGAGTAGCAGATTAGGCACACTCGTACGATGGTCGGTTTTGAAACATGGGCGAAGACCGTACCGATGGATATGGCACCGACCAGTGCGCCTGTTCCGAAGCTGGCATAGAGGATTCCGTAGCTGGTGGAGCTCGGCTGGATGCCCAGATTGTGCGCCGCGACGACGGGCATCTGGCCTATGAAGGCCAATGCGAGCAAAGAGAACAAGAAGACCGTGACAAGAGCCCTCCCAACGACGCGGTCTCGACGGGCCACCGTTATGCCGACGAGCAGCTCACGCCAATGGCTTGCCTGCTGTATCCCCTGGGAAACCGCGGGGAGCGTCACCACCAACAGAGCGCCCACGACGAACAAGTAAGTCGCAGCGTTGATGACGAAGATCCATGCAGGGCCGATCAGCGGGTAGAGAAGCCCACCGATGATCGGACCGATCACCCGCGAGCCGTTCATCTGCGCCGAGTTGAGGGAGATGGCGCCGGGAAGATCCTCGCGACCGACCAACATGGGCAGGACTGCCGAGTAGGCAGGCCCGAACATGGCGCTACCGACGCCGACCATGACGACCATCGCCACGAGCAGCAGTCGCGAGGGAGTGGGCGACCACACAACGAAGGCCAGGCCGACGGAGAACGTCAGCTGCTCCAAAGAAAGCAGGACCAGAAACTTTCTGCGGTTGACCTTGTCGGCCAACAGCCCGCCGAGCATAGGGAACACGAGGGTCGGGCCGAGCTGAGCGAAGATGACGATCCCCACGAACGTGCTCGAATGGGTGATGTCGTAGGCGTAGGCGCCGAGAACGACATTCTGCATCCAGGTGCCGATGTTGGAGGCGAAGAAGCCCAAGAACACAACCCGGAATGTGCGATGGCGGAAGGCCGACGTCGCTGTCCCGCGCTTGGGGCCGATCGGGCTGTCCCCATCGAGAACGGCGTCCTCGATCTCCTCGATGCTTACTACGGCATCGTCGGCACTCGAACCGGAAAGGTTCGCCTGGCCGGCGAGGTCGGGGGGCACCTCGATATCGTACGGGAGGGCTCGATCAAGGTGCCCGCCTCGGTCATGTCCTGATCAGGACACGTCTCGACATGCAGATACACCACCGGACACTCAATAAGAAGACTCCCGCACGAGTAATCGGGGTACGCACCAGGGCAAGGCCGAGCACCGAACGGAACGCACCATGTGACACCGAAAGCCAGTCTCTTCAGAGCGTTCCTGATCTCATCACACGTCGACAGGAACGCTCTTGGTTCCATCACGTGCGCAGAGTTGTTCCCAGCAGTTTCGCAGCAGCCTCGCACTGTCGAACTCTTCCGCGATGTAGCGGCCGAGCAGCTCTCCAGTCTCGATGTCGATCGTGTGGTCCTTGAACACCGTGTCGAAGTAGTCGAGGAGTTTGTCGAGCTCATGCAGACCGAGCTTTTCGATCTTTTCGCGGTCCGATAGATCAGACGTCGCGAGCGAGTATTGCTGCTTGGTGATGTACTCGCTCTTGTCACGCACCTGGTAGCCGAGCTCGTTCATGCGTTTGGCAAAGCTCATCCCGTGCTCGCCCTCCCGCCATGAGACCCTCTGAAGCACTGCCTTGACCTCGGGATCGTCGGTCTTCTCGATCCACGCCTGGAGGTAGCGGTGGGCCTTTGCCTCGTTCAGGGCGATGGCGTTCAACAGCGAGAGATAGCTGGGCTTGTCGGACATCCTGCGCCTCCTAACTATTGGAGGATCATTTTGACCTCTCCGAATGTACCGTTGCCGAACCCTAAATTAGATTAGTCAGCTACTTTGTGGTCACCACAACCCAGATTCGTTTGGGTCGAAGCGGTGTCGCGGTGCATGGCCACCCCGAAGTCGTCTAATCGGCGCGGGAACACGTCTCGACGCCAGTGGAGCGGGTCATCTCCCGGTTGAGGTCATCATCGCGTGTTGAATGCGGACCGCTCGGCGTGAGATACGCCAGCAACCTACGGTTTGGCGGGGATGACTCAGCCCACTGGCTTGGTCGGGAGGGCGTGCGCAACAGCAACGGCGTACTCGTCGGCATCGAACGCCGAGAGTCTTCGCTACTCTCTGCAAGAGTGACTACAACCAGGAGGAACGGTCAATGCCCGAGTTCACCTCTTACGCCGCCGGAACACCGTCGTGGGTCGACCACGCGGCCAAGGACCTGGCAGGCTCCAACTCGTTTTACAGCGGCCTCTTCGGGTGGGAGGCCGACGACCAAGGTGAGGATATGGGCCACTACATCCTGATGCGCAAAGACGGTAAGACCGTCGCCGGCAATATGGGCATGATGATGGAGGGTCAGCCGAGTGCATGGACCTGTTACGTCTCCGTTGAAGACGCTGACGCGACGGTCAACAGTGCCAAGAAGGCAGGTGCGACTGTGCTCGTCGAACCCATGGATGTTGTGGACATCGGGCGGATGGCGGTCTTCGCCGACCCGACAGGGGCAGCCATCGGCATCTGGCAGCCGAAGACCTTCATGGGAGCCGAACTGGCCAACGAGGCAGGTTCTTTCGCCTGGAACGAACTTAATACCAGAGATCTCCCCGCAGCCAAGGCCTTCTACACGGATGTGTTCGGCTGGACACCCAACGAACTCGACATGGAGGGTATGCAGTACACCGAGTGGAAGCTCGGGGAGAAGTCGGTCGCAGGGATGATGGCCATGCCTGACATGGTTCCCGCCGAGGTTCCTGCTCACTGGCTCGTGTACTTCGGGACCGAGGACGCCGATGCCACGGTGGCGAAGGCGAGCGAGCTCGGTGCCACGACCTTGGTCCCGCCGACGGATATTCCTCCAGGTCGATTCTCCGTGCTCATGGACCCCGAGGGCGCTGCGTTTGCGGTGATCAAGATGGCGCCGATGTCCTCCTAATGGGGGTCGACCACTTCACTCCTTGAACGAGTGAGGCTGCTCGACCGAGCCACCGGCAGTAGCTCCCTGACCACCCGTCGGAGTGCCAGAGGCTAGGGCCAATTTACTGCGAACGCGATCCGATGTCACCCGCCCGCATCTCCAGAATGGTGCGGTCATAGCCCGACGTGCCACGCCTGCCGATCCGCGCCAGCTCATTCGGCACCAATGAATCAAAGCCCTTGATGCCAACTCGCTTCTGCGTCGGGCAGCGCAGCAGGCGTGATCGCCGAAGTCATCGCCTTTTTGGTATCAGGCCTTCCCGGGATCTCAGTCGAATGCACCGACGCCCATGAATTGCCCGAATCTGGGAACAACGGGTACAGATCAAAGTTGAACCATCAGTCGACACCCGAAGTTGAGCACCCCAGGAGGTCATGATGCCCGCAAACGGAAGCGCTGAATGGAAAGGTGACGTGCCTACGGGTACAGGAACCTTCACCGCAGGCGACACGATCAGTGGTGGCTACACATATAAGTCCCGCTTCGAGGACGGTCCGGGATCCAACCCCGAGCAGCTGATCGCAGCGGCTCACGCGGCGTGCTTTTCCATGGCTCTTGCAAACATCCTCGCCCAGGCAGGCACTCCACCTGAGTCGGTTCACACTGATGCCAAAGTCACGCTGAGACTGGTCGACGGAGCTCCGAGCATCACCAAGATCGCTCTCGTAACGGTCGGACGAGTCCCCGGAGTCGACGAAGCCAAGTTCGTCGAGCACGCGCAGGCGGCCAAGGCCGGCTGTCCGGTCAGCAGAGCCTTGGCCGGTGTTCCTGAGATCACCCTCGAAGCATCCCTCGTCGTGTGACCGACGCATTCATCCTCGGTGGAGTGCGAACGCCGGTCGGCCGCTACGGAGGATCCTTGTCGCACTTCCGTACCGATGATCTTCTGGGGCAAACCATGGTGGCCGCGTGTCAGCGGCTCGGCGTCCCGCTCGACCGAATCGAGGACATCACGGCGGGTTGTGTGAACACCGCTCACGAGGGCATGGGAGACATCGCCCGATGGGGCGCCCTTGCGGCGGGTTTCCCTGACTCGGTTCCCGCTGTCACTGTGAATCGCTTCTGTGCATCGTCGCTCACTGGAGCAATCTCGATAGCGCACGCGATCCGAAGCAACGAACTCGCAATTGGGATCGCAGCCGGGGTCGAGTCGATGTCGCGTTCTGGTTGGGCCCAGATGAAGGGCGACGCCCCATTCAGCCCACGCGGCCCTGTACTGCTCCTAGACACGATGTGGGCAGGGGCAGGTGGTCCGCCCAACCCTGTGTTGCTTGCGCGTGACGCATACGTCGAGATGATCAGGACCGCCCAAAACGTAGCTGACCGCTATGGGCTGACCCGCGAGGAGATCGACGCCTTTGCCCTACGTTCGCACTTCCATGCTGCCGCGGCGCGCGACTCGGGCCGACTGGCCGCCGAGATCCACCCGGTGGAGATGCCCGGAACCCGCAAGATCCCGGGCCGAACGTTTGAGCACGATGAGCTCATCAGGGGAGACACGACGGCCGAGCAGCTGGCCGCGCTTCCTCCCCAACCAAACACGACGCAGATGACCGCAGGGAACTCCTCTCCGCTCAGCGACGGAGCAAGTGCCGTCATCTTGGCCCGCGCCTCGGCCGCCGAGGAATTGGACGTCGAGCCGTTGGCGCGCGTCGTGGCGTCCTCCACACACGCGCTCGACCCCCAGTACATGGGGATCGCCCCCGCGTTCGCCATCGCCGAGGCCCTCAAACGAGCGGGGCTGGCGCCCACAGACATCGACGTGTGGGAGGTTCACGAAGCATTCGCCGCTCAAGCGCTTGGCGTGTTGAAGGAGCTGCCGCACCAACTGGACGGATTCGAGGTTCCCGACGAGCGGCTGAATCCGAATGGAGGAGCCGTGGCGATCGGCCATCCTTTCGGGTCATCCGGGACCCGCTATGTCCTGACGTTGGCCACAGAGCTTCACCTTCGTCACGCTCGCTATGGAGTTCTTGGAGTCTGTGTCGGATCGGGTCAGGGAGTTGCTCTCGTGCTAGAGAACGGGCAGGCCCTGTGAGCGTGACGACGATCGACCCGTCGACGGGACGACCTCTCGCCACCTATGAGGAGACGACTGCCGAAGAGCTCGATGGACTGCTCGATCGAGCCCACTCAGCAGCTAGAGGGTGGCGGAATACCCCGCCGACGGAGCGAGCCAACGGCTTGCGGCGGTTTGCGATCGCACTACGTGAGCGGCAAGAGGAGCTGGCAGCTCTCGCAACAAAAGAGATGGGCAAGCCTCTCTTAGAAAGCCGCGCCGAGGTCGCGAAATGCGCCCGCGCGTGCGACTGGTATGCGGAGCATGCGCCGGCATTCTTAGAGCCCGAGATGGTCGAGACCGAGGCGCTTCGATCCCTGGTGGTTCCAGTGCCCTTGGGTGTCCTGCTCGCGATCATGCCTTGGAACTTCCCTTATTGGCAGGTGGTACGCGCCCTTGCGCCGGCGCTTGTAGCGGGAAATGTGGTGGTGCTCAAGCATGCTCCTTCTACCACTGGGTGCGCGCTGGCTCTCGCCGAAGTAGCGGATGCAGCGAGCCTACCGAGCTCGACACTGTCTGTGCTCGTGGTTTCGCCCGATCGCACCGCCGACGTCGCCGCGGCCGTCGTGGGCGACGACCGAGTGGCGGCCGTGACCCTCACCGGATCGACACGCGCTGGCAGGTCGGTCGCCGCTGTTGCCGGGCGGGCACTCAAGAAGACCGTGCTCGAGCTCGGTGGTAGTGACGCCTTCGTCGTTCTCGCCGACGCTGACCTAGATGCAGCGGCGGCGTGGGCAGCGCGAAGTCGATTCCAGAACACGGGCCAGTCATGCATCGCCGCCAAGCGCATCGTGGTGGAGGAACAAGTAGCAGACGCCTTTACAGAAAAGCTGCTCGAGTACGTGCGCGCCCTACGCCTCGGCAACCCGACCGCAGAAGGTGTGACGGTGGGGCCTCTTGCCCGGGAGGATCTGCGTGACGCCCTGGAGCGGCAGGTCCGCGAGTCCGTGACCCAGGGTGCACGAATCTTGATAGGAGGACGCGTTCCGGACCTTTCCGGCTTCTTCTACGAGCCGACGGTCCTCGATCACGTAGGCCCCGGCATGGCGGTCCTCGAAGAGGAGGTGTTCGGCCCTGCTGTCCCGCTTCTCCGAGCCCACGACAGCAAGGAGGCACTGCGGCTCGCCAATGACAGCGTCTACGGCCTCGGGAGCGCAGTTTGGACTTCGGACCTTGCGGCCGGTGAGGCGTTCGCAACACGCCTCGATGCCGGGCACACAGCCGTGAACGGTATGACGGTCTCTGACCCACGACTTCCGTTCGGCGGCATCAAGGCCTCAGGCTACGGCCGGGAGTTGTCCCACCACGGCTTGTTCGAGTTCGTGAACTTCCACGCGGTAGTGGTGAACGCCGCGGACGGTCCGGTAGCGGACCGTCACACTGCGAGCGAGTAGTCGACACATTCCTGTGTATGAACCACCTGGTCCCCGGGAACCGGGTTCTGTTCACGTCGGCCCACTTGGGTCCGATGTCGCAGCTTGCGCGGGCCAGCCCGGCGCCACAGGGCTGCGTCGGCGCCTCGGTACGCAAACTCCAGGCACTGTTGAAGGGAAGGATCAGGGGTTAGAGTTACTGGGCGATGCAGGGGGTTGTGGCCCCAGTGGAGCTTTGCCGGAGCAAGGGCTTACGCGTCACGCCACAACGCCTAGCTGCCTTTCGTCTCTTGACGGAGGCGACGGTCACCTCAGCGTCGAGGAGATTTGGGACCACGTCCGAGCTGGGTTGCCGACGGTATCGCTCAAGCCGATCTATGAGGCTCTCCACAAGTTGGAGGCTGTCGGAGAAACTCGCCTTGCTCGCTTCGGGACCGGGAGTTGGCGGGTTGAACTCAATCCCGACCATCATCACGGTCATCTGGTCTGCGACAGGTGCGAAGCAGTGTGTGACGTCGAGGCGGACTATCCCCACTTGGTCGCGCCGCGAAGCGAGCGCCGGCTCTTCGTGTTAGGTCGGGCCGAGGTGATTTGCGGGCGCCTGCGACAATTGTGCAGAAGAACGGAACCAGGCGGTTGATCGCTACAAAGAGTGAGGAGAAGCACCCACATGTCTGAGAGTGGCAGCGAAAGCGAGAGCCCGGTTATCCCCGCGCTCGACTCCCAAGCCGACTCGTCCGAGGTCGAACCAGGACTGGTGGCCTAATCAGCTGGACCTGCAGATTCTGCGCGAGCACTCGCCCCAGTCCAATCCGATGGACGAAGACTTCAACTACGCAGAGGAGTTCGAGACTCTCGACCTCGACGCGCTGAAGCAGGACGTCATCGAGGTGATGACTACGTCGCAGCCCTGGTGGCCGGCCGACTATGGCCATTACGGGCCGCTCTTCATCCGGATGGCGTGGCACAGCGCAGGCACGTACCGCATCGCCGACGGGCGGGGCGGCGGTGGTAGCGGCGCTCAGCGCTTCGCCCCGCTCAACAGTTGGCCCGACAACGTGAACCTCGACAAGGCGCGCCGGTTGCTCTGGCCGGTTAAGCAGAAATACGGCCAGAAGGTCTCCTGGGCCGATCTGATGATCTTCGCCGGCAACTGCGCCCTGGAATCGATGGGTTTCAAGACGTTCGGCTTCGGCGGCGGGCGAGAAGACATCTGGGAACCAGACGAAGTCCTCTGGGGGCCTGAGGACACGTGGCTTGGAGATGAGCGCTACAGCGGCGACAGGGAGCTTGCCAATCCTCTCGGCGCCGTACAGATGGGACTGATCTACGTGAATCCGGAGGGGCCCAACGGCAACCCGGATCCTCTTGCTGCCGCCAGGGACATCCGAGAGACCTTCGCTCGCATGGCGATGAACGACGAGGAGACCCTTGCGCTCATCGTCGGCGGCCACACCTTCGGCAAGTGCCACGGTGCAGTCGGTGCGGAATACGGCGGACCGGAACCCGAGGCATGCCCCCTCGAGGAGCAAGGCCTCGGCTGGAGGAACACCTTCGGGCGGGGCAACGGGGCCGACACACTCAGCAGCGGACTCGAGGGCGCATGGACCAACGAGCCGACGAAATGGGATAACGGGTACCTCGACAACCTGTTCAAGTACGACTGGGAGCTCACGACGAGCCCTGCCGGTGCGAAGCAGTGGACTCCCAAGGATCCCTCGGCGCAGGGCACTGTGCCCGATGCCCATGATCCGTCGAAGCGGCACGCCCCCATGATGCTGACGACAGACCTTGCGCTGAAGATGGATCCGATCTACGCACCTATCGCGAAACGCTTCCAAGAACACCCGGACGAGCTCGCAGACGCGTTCGCCAAGGCGTGGTTCAAGCTGACTCATCGTGACATGGGACCCGTTTCGCGCTACCTCGGCCCCTTGGTTCCGTCGGAGCCGCAGCTGTGGCAGGACCCGGTCCCCGAGGTGGATCACGAACTGATCGGGGACGCGGACATCGCTGCTCTCAAAGCCAAGATCCTCGCATCGGGACTTTCGATCTCCCAGCTGGTCTCCACTGCTTGGAAGTCGGCGGCGACCTTCCGAGGCACCGACAAGCGTGGCGGGGCCAATGGGGCGAGGATTCGCCTTGCGCCGCAAAGGGACTGGGAGGTCAACGATCCGGCCGAACTGGCGAAGGTACTAAGGACCCTTGAGCGGATCCAGCAGGACTTCAACACTTCACAGTCCGGCGGAACAAAGGTCTCGCTCGCAGACCTGATCGTTCTGGGCGGGTGCGCTGCGATCGAGGAAGGGGCGAAGAAAGCCGGGCACGAGCGTCGCGGTCCCATTCGTGCCGGGGCGAACGGATGCCCTGCAGGAGCAAACCGACGTGGAGTCGTTTGGCGTGCTCGAACACTCCGCAGATGGGTTCCGCAACTACCTGCGAACCGGAGAGAAGTTGCCGGCGGAGACCCTTCTGGTCGACCGCGCCTACCTGTTGACGCTGACCGTCCCGGAGATGACGGTTCTGGTCGGCGGCATGCGGGCCCTGAACACCAACTTCGGGCGGTCCCAACACGGTGTCTTCACCGACCGACCCGAGGCATTGACGAACGACTTCTTTGTGAACCTGCTGGACATGAGCACGGAATGGAAGGTATCCGTCTCGTCTGAGAACGTGTTCGAGGGTCGCGATCGTGCGACAAGCGAGCTCAAGTGGACCGGCACCGCCGTCGACCTCGTCTTCGGTTCGAACTCCCAGCTCCGATCCATCTCGGAGGTCTACGCATGTGATGATTCGAACGAGAAGTTTGTGCGTGACTTCGTGGCTGCCTGGGACAAGGTCATGAACCTCGATCGCTTCGACCTCGCCTGATCGAGCCGTTCCCGGTTTGGTGACTGCTCCTAGTGAGACTTTGTCCGTAACAGCCAGTTCCGACGCCGTTGTCTGAATGTTCCCACATACTTGCTAGCACTAATTAAAGCGGGCGAACCTAGGTGACCGCCGGCCGGACGAGTTACTCGGCATGTCGGCCATCCAGACTTCATGTCCTAAGGCCCCGAGGCTCACGACGCCTGACGGTCGAGATGCGCCTTGTGAGCGAGCTTGATGATGTCCTCTGACACCGATCTCTTGTTGCCTTCATGCGCAGGATGGTGCGCAGGGCAGGCAAGATATGGAGTGCCTTCGACTGGCTTTCCGAGTCGCAGACATCCTTTGACGTGGCAATTATGGTGACGGTAGATGGTGACGATACTGCCGAGGATGAGGAAGTCAGGAATCGAACCGCCAAAGCCAGACCAGAAGCCGTACCAGGTACCCGACTCGGCATCCGCACCGGTGTAGCGCAAGAACCATTGAGCAGAGTCAGTCCAGAAGATAACTACGAGTATCAAGAAGCCAACTAAGAGCAGCGAACCAACAATGAGACCTCGTTTCATGGCATTACTCCTGACCTCTTTGCCTTCGCCGTCATCTACACCAGACGGTCTTTGGTGCCAAACTGAACCAATAGCGCAGTCCTTTGATCCTCACTACGGTGAACCAAAGAAGTATCACACGGGAGCTCTTGACCAATGCTGATATCGAAGAGGGTGCTCTTCTACCAACCACGACAGCTGATTCCGGCAAGGACCGTTTTTGGGTGACAACGCTCACTGATCTGGTTCGACCGGCCCGTTCGCCGCAGCCTCGGCGTCTGCTGTCGCATCCACCACCGCCACCTCGGCGGGCGTCGCGCCAAGGCGGCGTTCGACGTCGGCTAGCCGGTCGCTGATCACGGATAGCTGCTGGCCCAGGTCGGCGTGGCCTTTCTTGAACTCTTCCTTGTTGGCATCGGTGTGTTCCTTGATGAACACGGAGGCAACCGTGGCAGTCAGCACGCCGATGAGACCGATTCCCACCAGCATCAGAATCACCGCCACGACCCGGCCACCTTCGGTGATGGGGTAACGATCCCCGTAACCAACGGTGGTCACGGTGACGATGGCCCACCAGAGTGCGTCGGGGTAATCGTGGATATTGCTTCCCTTGGCCTTCTCCTCGAAGAGCAGCACCAGCCAGGCCCCGATGAAGAGAGTTCCGACGACGGCAATGAGCACTCGGAAGAGGCTGTGGTGCTTGAGGATTGTTTCCACCCGGAGCTCCCCCTCGCGCACGAGGAGGGTCATCTTTTCAATGCCGACAACGTGCCAGCCCTGAAGAGGTGGGACCAGCACGGTCGCCGGCTCTACCCACCGCCGCCTGAGATAGCCAGGCGTGTCAGGGGTGACCACCAGGCGCACGAGATACTCCACGAGCATGATGACCCACAGCGCGAAGAGGCCGCCGACGAGGACTCTAGAGGCAGAGCCGTTGACGTCGGTAGTAAGGACCGCGATGGCGAGGACGAGCCAAGCGACCCCCAGGACTGCCATCGGGAACTTCGTCACTCGTTCGATGCGGTCGACGAGATCGTGGCGCCCGCCCAGCGGCTTCGCCCCGGCGACCGCTTGGCGCCGTCGTTCCTCGGTGCGCTCTTTCTCTTCGAGGCGCTCTTGCTCGAGCTTCTCCAACCGCCGGATGCGCTCGATTGAGGACGGCTTCTTTGCCGCGCTTTTGCTCGGAACAGTGCTCAAGTCAGTGGAATTATCCACAATAAGACGAAATTAGTGGCTCTGGGGCCCACCCTCGATGATCCCGGAGCGCCCGAGATCAGCCTCGTGCCCTCATCCCAGCGTTGCAAACGCCACGACAATCAGTGTCGACCGCTCACCGTTGAGGCACCGCAAATTGGGCGACGAGAAACCGCCATCCTATTGGGCGAGTCTGACTGAGGATGGCTACGAATGTCTCGCCTCAGTGGTCTCGCATGTCGCCTGCGACTCACATTGGTTTGGTTAGTTGGTTGTTGGTCGGTGGGTGGGCTGCCGACAACCCCCCCCCCCCCCCCCCCCACCAGGGTCTGCTGAGCTTCTGATTGGCCAGTTCCACGCTGCTGCCTGAAAGTTCCCACATACTTGCGGGCGCAATGAAAATGGACACGCTGGCGCCCCCAGCTGCCCCGGCCCCACCTTGTGAGACCTTCATCGCGCCCCTGCTTCGGGAAGAAAGCAGTCGGTGCCGGACAATAAGAGGTAGTGACAAGCGATCCCCGGTTCTTGGAACCAGCTGACGACGGCGAACGGCTCTTGACCGATCACGAGATCGTGGAGTTGTCTCGGGAAGACCCAGAGGCTTTCGGGCAGATCTTTGGCCGACACTTCGACGCCATCCACCGCTACCTCGCGCGCCGCGTCGGCGAGAGCCTGGCCGACGATCTCGCTGCGCAGGTGTTCACCGTCGCGTTTGAGCGACGAACCAGGTTCAACGCCGAGGCGGCTGACATTCGACCCTGGCTGTATGGCATCGCGACCAATCTGCTTCGCAACCATCGTCGGGCTGAGCGGCGGCTTCTCGCCAAGGTCACGAAGGCTGCCCGTGAGCTCGGGGTGGCCGACGGAGACGCACATTCTGGCGCTGACTCTGTCGAGCATCCCCGCCTCGCTCGCGCCTTGAAGAGGCTGAGCCTCGATCAGCGAAATGCATTGCTGCTGCATCTCTGGGAGCAGATGTCGTACGCAGAGATCGCCGCCGCTCTCGGGGTCCCGCCCGGCACCGTGGCCTCCCGGATATCGCGTGCGTGCCAGCGGCTCCGAACCGCCCTTGGAGATGAGGCCGACGCGGATGCGGTTGTCTATCGCACTCGCTTCAGAAAGGAGCAGACATGATGTTTCTCAAGGAATTGGAAGGGTTTCGGGCAGACGTGTCGTCGCCCAGTCCGGAGGCGCGGGCCGGCGGCAGGCAAGCACTCACCGAGGCGGTCCGCATCGAACGGGTCGAGCGCGACAAGGCCGTGAGGCGGCCGCAGGTCGTTTCGTCCGGTGATGGGCGACCGTCGCAGCGTCGATCAGGCCGGCTCTCTCGCCGCTCCGCCCTCGGGGCAGCTGCCTCTCTGGCGGCCGCGGCCGTCGTGATCGGCTTGCTGATTGCGACCCCGAACGGGCGAACACCAGCCGGGCATCGCTCAGTAGGCAGCTCGGAGTCTTCGACCTTGCCACTGAGTAGGGGCGTGACCCTGCGGCTCGCGGGATACGACTTCGCGCTCCCGTCCGGCTTCAAGACCTTTGACGGCCAGTGCTCTAACTCCTCAAGGCGAGCAGAAAGGAACTGAAGCCCCACATGTGGAAAAGCGCCAGGGCTGGCGACGGGGGATGCGTCGAGGTCGAGGTCGTGCTGGCAGCGGGGACGGCTGTTGTTCCACCCTCGGCCGAGCCAGTGCCGGTCAGCTCGTACCAGGGCTACCTCGTCACAGCGTCGCCGGGCACGAACTCAGTCATCGACCAACGAGACCCTCTACGTCGGCATCCCGTCGGCCCAAGGCGATCACTACCTGGTCCTGAGCGCCGTGGGCCTGACGCCGGCCCAGCTCATTGCCATTGCCGAGGCTGCACTGCCTGGCGTCCCAGGCACTACGACGCCCTGCTCGAACAACTGCGGATGAGCACAGAGCGACCTAGAGGTATCTGGGAAAGGGCCAGGTGGCGTTATTTCCGCTCCGATCCGTAGTTTTGCCGCACGTCGTGCCCTTGGCGCTAAGCGTTGGCGACCCCAGACGGCGACTGGGCCGCGTGGATCGCCGATTCGACCCGGTCATACGGTGAGGCCTTCGAGGAGGTCGGCAGCAGCCTTAGTCGAACCTCCTCGAGCGTTCTGTGCCTGCAACTCCAAGGTGCGCTCTTTGAACTTGGGTTCGTTCAGCACCTGATTCACGGCTCCGGCAACGGCGCTCGGCAAGGGTCTTTTGGTGCGCAGGTTGATTCCTGCGCCCGACCAACCCACATGGGCGGTCACTTCCTTCTTGTCCTCGTCGGTGCCCGCAACGACCATCGGGATCCCATGGGCAATGGCTAGTTGCACGGAACCGAAGCCGCCGTTCGAGACCATGACGTCGACATGGGGCAATAGTGCGGCATACGGCACGAACCTCTCAACGACAGCGTTCGCGGGTGCATCCCCGAGGTCGGCAGGATCAGCTCGGCCGGTTGTGGCAACTACGAAAAGATCGTCCCCTCGGAGCCCTTCGAGACATGGCGCGAGTAGATCTCCCGGATCGGTTGCGATGGTCCCTTGTGTGACGAGGACGACACGGGTCGATTCCGAAAGCCGCGGCCACCAGTTCGGTATATCGAACTCCGCCGGGGTCGGCGGAATCGGGGCCCCAACGAAGTGGACGTAACGAGGAAGATCCTTCCTCGGGTATTCGAACCCGGGAGGACAGAGCTGGATGTGCAGATATCGGGACAGGCCGAACTCGAGGCCCCGCGCCGGCGTGCCAGGCAGCCCGAGGTCGGCCCGGACCTGTCTTGCGGCCTTCGTGACCGGAGCCAGGATGGTGGCTCTGCTGATGGCATTGAGGGCTCTGTTTCGCAGGTGGCCCAACCAGCCGTTCATTGGCGCCAGTCCCATCCCGTAGGGGGCGGCGTCCCTGCTCGGGTAGGTGATACACGTGTCGCCGAGAGTTGCGTTCGGCGGCCCACCCATCTCGTGTAACCACCCTCCGCCGAGAAAAATGGTGTGAGCGACGAACACGTCAGCAGGCTCATCCACGAGGAGCGCCTTCAGGGCATCGAGATGTGCGCCAAGAGGTCGGACGAAGATTTCCGTGAGGTCGAACTGGTTCTGCTTCAGGCCTTTAAGTTCGACACGCCCGGGAAACGCTGCGTTGAGGTTTTCGTAGTCCCAGTCGAGAGCGTCGGGCATAGCGCAGAAGTGCGCTCCGGCCTTGGTGACCACCTCCGCGAATCGACGTCCTGTGTACCAGCGCACCTCGTGTCCACGTCTGGTGAGCTCACCGACGACAGCGCTGGCCGGGTTGACGTGCCCAGGGCTCGGATACGTCGCAAACAGGAACCGGGACATCCAGGTGCTCCTCAATTTAACCATAACTATCTTATAGTGAATATGATATGGATAAACTGAAGACAGTGTCAAGAGCCAAGTACCACTCCGAGCGCAGGGAGGAGCAGGCGGCGGCCACCCGCCAGGCCATCCTCGACGCGGCACGGGCCCTCTTCATCGAGCGCGGCTATCCACGGACTACCGTGGCCGACATCGCGGCCGCGGCGCACGTGGCGGTGCCCACCGTCTATGTGAGCGTGGGCCCTAAGCCTGCGATCTTGAATGAACTTCGCCAGCAGATCCCCCGACTGGCGGGAGTTCCAGGAGACATCGAAGCCGCGCTGTCGCTAGTGAAAGACCCACTCGAGGTGATCTCAGGTTTCGTAACGGTGATCAGGCGACTCATGGAGACCTCCGGCGACCTGATGTCCGCGATCGAGGCTGCGGCGCCCTTCGAGCCGGTCGCCGCCGAAGCATGGGAAGAAGGGCTCGTAATCCATCGGTTCGGGTGGGGGGTAGCAGTCGAGCGACTCGAGGCGCTCCGTGCCCTTAGTCAGAAACTGAACGCCACTAAAGCCGCCGACATCTTGAGCCTCCTGTCCCTTCCCGCGACCTGGCGCACGCTGGGCCGGGATTCCGGTTGGACATACGACGAGATCGAGGCGTGGATTGTCGAGACGGCTATGAATCTGGTGACTTAGCCAGACCCACCGATGATCGCGTAGGGCGTTTCGCACCTATCTCAATTGGAACAAGGCGGGCTGAAGCGCGCCAAGAACCTGGCGCGTGACCCTCTGACGGGCTACGCGGCTCGCACTGGCTGCTTCGACTCCCACCGCGGGACCTCGTTTACGGCGCCGAAACCCCTTTACAGCCCATCCGCAAAGAGTTTTGTCTGTCAGACCCCCGAGGTTTTGTCGGGGTCCCTGTGTGTGTGTTGGCTACTGACAAACCCCATTCACCAGGGCGGGGACTGTCCTGGTGAATGGCCAGTTCCCACGCCGTTGCCTCCGAGTTCCCATATACTTGCGAGCGCAATCAAATGGAAAACCGCAGGTCGCCGCGAGAGGGCGACGTTTTCGCTTCACACGTGCTCGTCCAGTGATCAGGCAAATGGGGGACGACCGGCCCTCATTTCGGCCAGAGCCAGACAGCTCGCGGATTTGTCGACGACCTCCTCGATCTATTGTCGTCCGTCCATACTGAACGTACAATCGGCATACTCAAAGTAGGACATGGGTTAGCCGGCCCATTCGTGCCCCTCGAGGAGAACGGTGTCGAGACGGGATCCGGTCGTGCGGGACACCAAGCAGCGGATACTCGACGCGGCCGTAGAGGTGTTCGGCGAGCGCGGGTATCGGGGTGCGTCGGTCGACGACGTGGCGGTGGCGGCCGGTGTCACGAAAGGAGCCGTTTACTACTACTTCACGGACAAGGATGACTTGGCCCGCGACCTGCAAAGCGTGCTTTGGGGTCAGCTGGCCCAAGACGCACTGGCGGTCTATGACCCGACCGCCCCGCAGTCGACAACCTCATCGGGTGCTTCGAAGCATTTCTCGCCACGATCCAGTCGATGGCCGGTGCTCGAACGTTTCTGAGAGAGGCATGGTTCACGGCCGCGCTCGACAGTTCGGGACGAGCGGATCACGAGGACGCCTTGGGGCTCGTGCAAGGTCTCCTGCAGACGGCGATGGAACGGGGGGAACTGGCTCGATTGGATCCCGAAGCGCTGACCCGCATCCTGGTCGGCGCGCTCATGGAAGCGACGCTGCACATCCTTGGCTCGGGGGAGATCGAGGTCCACCATGGCCGTCATCGAGCACCTGGTGCGGTCGCTCGCCGTTGCGCCGGCGCCAGCAGTGGTGATGTGAGAATCGCCGGCGCCGTTGCTGTCATCACGGGTGCGTCACGCGGTATCGGGCGCGCCACCGCCCGGGCGCTGCACGAGCGCGGTGCGATCGTTGGCCTCATCGCTCGCTCCCGGGACGAGCTGGACGAATTGGCCCATGAGCTCGGCCTCGAGTCGGGGGTTGCCGTCGCCGACGTCGCTGACCGCGACCAGCTCGGGGTAGCGATCGCGCACCTGACCGACACGTTGGGGCCGGTTGACATTCTGGTCAACAACGCTGGCATCGGCGCCTACGCGTCGATGCTCGAAGAGGCGCCCGACACATTTGAGCACCTGATGCGCGTCAACTACTTCGGCACGGTTTACGCCACCCTGGCGGTACTCGATGGCATGGTCGCGCGTCGCAAGGGGCACATCGTCAATGTGGCGTCGGTCGCCGGGAAGCTGGGCGCACCTTTCGAGGCGGCCTACTCGGCCAGCAAATTCGCAGTGGTGGGGAT
Organism: uncultured Acidimicrobiales bacterium; assembly: GCA_963801315.1. Taxonomy (GTDB): domain Bacteria; phylum Actinomycetota; class Acidimicrobiia; order Acidimicrobiales; family CAVXTF01; genus CAVXTF01. The sequence goes on from CAWDEI010000002.1 coordinate 222,960, forward strand.
GAGCGAGTCGCTGGCGGCCGAAGTGCACCCCTTCGGCGTAGCGGTGTCGCTGGTCAACCCCGGACCGGTGGAGACGGATTTCACCAAGGCCAGGGGAGTGCCGTTCCAGCGTTCGGTTCCTCGCCCGGTGAGCTCCGAACGTGTTGCCTCTCTGGTGGTCAGAGCGGTCGAAGACGACCGGTTCGAGCAGACCGTTCCCCGGTGGCTGCGTGTCGGGAGCATCGCTCGGGCAATCGCCCCCGATCTCTATCGCAGAGGATTGTTCCGCGATTCGACCAAGGAAGCGGCATCGCTTGTCCATCGGGTGGAGGCGCTCGGGACATGAGCAGAGGCAAGAAGCTCGCCTTCGCGGCCGGCGCGCTTGTGGCAGCGGCCGGGACGCTGGCGGGGCGCAAGGTCAAGGCCTTTTATCGGGAGCTGGAATTCGACACCGGTCACGACGAGGTTCTCTATGCCGAAACCACAGACGGCTGGCGCGTCGCGCTCTACCGATATGCGGCTAGCGGCGACCGAAAGCCCTTCCCGATCGTGGCCGGCCACGGATTCGCGGGTTCCCGCCTCATCTGGGATCTGACTCCCGAGACCAGCCTCGCCCGGTATCTGGCGAATGCCGGCTACGACTTCTACGCCGTCGATTTGCGGGGTCGGGGCGAAAGCTGGCCCGGGACCGGGCCGAGCGCAGACGCACAGTGGAGCTTCGATGACTTCGTCGAACGGGATCTCCCTGCTGCGGTGGCCAGGGCCTGCGAGCGGTCGGGAGCGAAAGAGGCGTTCTGGCTGGGCCTCGAGATGAGCGGTCAAGCGCTGTATGCGTCGGTCATCTCAGGGACGGCGGACCGGGTCCGTGGTGGGGTCACCTTCGGCTCGCCTGTGCTCACCCCGCCGACGGCGATGGTCCCTGGCGTCACCACTCGACCCCAGATGCGACGCCATGGGCGGATCGGGTTCCGTGCAGGAGCGCATTTTGCCGGGCCGATCCTTGCGCTCACGAAGTCCAAGCAACTCGAATCGAGCTTCCGGCCCCAGAACTCCGACCCGATCGGTCCGGCCCGCTACCTCTACAAAGGGATCCCGGACGAGGCGACCGTCCTCGCAGACCAGTTCGGCGACTGGATCGAGCACGGTGTGATGCGCAGCCTCGACCACACCACGGTGTGGAGCGACCACCTCGACGAGATCGACCTGCCCCTGTTGATCATGGCCGCAGCCCACGACCTACAGCGACCCCCTGAAGCCACCCGCGCCACATTTGAGACCGTCGGCGGCACTGACAAGAAATGGATCGAGGCCGGAGTGTCGTCGGGCTTCTCGCTCGACTTCGGCCACGATGACCTCGTGGCCGGCCGCGCCTCGCCAACGGAGATCTTCCCCAGGATCAGATCGTGGCTCGATGAACACAGCGTCTCGGACGCCTGAAATGGGCGAGACCCGAGAGCACACCACCGCCGACGTCGTTGTAGTGGGAGCGGGCATGGCAGGGGTGACCGCCGGTCGGGCTCTCGCAGGTGGCGGAGCCCGTGTGATCGTGCTGGAGGCAACCAACCAGGTCGGCGGGCGAGTGCAGACGGTTCGGGACTTCGTTGACGTACCGATCGAGACAGGCGCCGAGTTCGTCCACGGCGTCGGCGCTGCCATCTGGGGCGACGTGCGCGCCGCCGGACTCCGGGTCCAGGCGGTCCCGTACTCACGTTCGTGGTTCACCGGCGGAGGAGGCACGCGGTGGCTGCCCCTGCACCTGCTGCACCCTGGGGTGTGGCGAAGCTTCGACATCCTCTGGTCGCTGAATCGGCTGCGAGGCGACGACATGAGCGCGGCATCGTTCATTGCCGCGAAGGGCTACCGGGGCAGAGCCCGTGAGCTCGCCCAACTCACGCTTACCGCCCACCTACCGGGAGGCGTCGACGAGGTGGGTGTCAAGGGCTTGGCGGCGGACGGGGTGCTCCGTCTCGAGGAGGGCGTCAACCACCGGGTCATCGACGGCTACGACCTCTTGCCGCTGCACGTGGCCACCGGCCTCGACGTCCGCTTCGGGTGCAAGGTCGCCATGATCGCCTGGGGGACCGACGGCGTCGAGATCACCCTCCAAGACGGTCGCACCTTCAGCGGGCGGACAGCTATTAGCACCGTCCCGCACGGGGTTCTGGCAGCTGGGATCGTGGCGTTCAAACCATCTCTGCCTGAGAGCAAGGCCGATGCCATCAAGCGCATCGCTACGGGACCGGTGACCAAGGTCCTGCTCTCTTTTGAAGAACGGTTCTGGCCACGTCAAATGTCCCAGATGATCTGCGGGACGGGGCCTATCACCCTCTATTGGCCGACGTCCTTCGGCATCGACGGGCCTCCTGTGCTCATCGCCTATGCCACCGGGCCCCGAGCACGCGCACTATCCGAGGCCGGCCCCGACGCTGCTGTCGAGATCGCCCTCCAAGACCTCAGCCGGGTCTTCCCCCGTGTCCGGCCGGCGCGGCTCGTGCGAGCCGCCCGCTTCGTCGATTGGCTCACCGAGCCGTACGCGCTGGGCGGCTACACCTTCCTCCCACCAGGCTCGGTGGGAGCGCGGGCGGGGCTCGCTGCGCCGGACACCGGCGCTCTGTTTTGGGCGGGATCGGCAACCGTATGGAGTCCCGTGGCCGACACCGTCGAGGCCGCCTACCTGAGCGGCCTTCGAGCGGCCCGCCAGGCCGCCGCCGCCCTCATAGGTCCTCAGCCGCCTCATCGTTCGTCAGCGATCTGAGAAGGCGATTCTTGACGCCCGTCGAATGGGAGCTCCATGCCTTCAGCTCGAATTGCTCAATTGAAGAACTCGTCGATCTCGTCCTGGTCGCAGTACACAGTGTCGAGAGACTCGATCTTTCCTCTGCGGACCACCCACCTTTGGAACCCATGCTGGTGGATCGTGGCTCCCGGCCGTTGTGCGTCAAGCTGGAAGTAACCCAAGACGGAGTTCTCATCCGCAGCGGCTAACTCGATTGGTCGCGCCTTTAGAGTCCCACCGCTAACCTCAAATGCAACCCGAACCATTTCCGCGATCTCCCAGTGGCCACTGTGAGGCCCAGAGATCTGTGAGTTGCCCGAGTGTGTCCATACCCCGTCAGAATCCCACAGCTTCACGAATCCCTCCAGATCGGCGACTACCCAGGCCTTCTGAACAACGTCGAGCGCAGTAATGTCGGTCACGCCATACCCCCTACTCCACGATCACGTCGAGCCGAGTCGGATCTGTGATTCATTAACGCCTCGATGATCAAGCTCTCCTTCAATTCATTGTGGCGAGGTCACCTCAGCACGGATAGGGCCTTTCTGCTCTTCACGAAGCGCAGGTGGGCGAGCACGCACGGTTGGATAATCGAGGTGTCTCGTCCCGGCGTGGACGTTTAGTTGTTATGAGAGGTGATCCCGTCCGGTAGAGGCTTTTGCCTCTACCGGGTCTCCGCGGCCGGAGTTAGACAGGAGCAGCAGGGGTCGGACGGAGAGGGGACCAAATGTGTCAGACGGTGATTGACCTGGATATATCAGACCAGAACGTAAACACCGCGTTTGATGACATCGAGTGGGAGTTGTGCTGCTCGGCGAGGGAGGCTTCATTCGGGTTCGTTCCCTTCGCAAATCTCGACTTCAGAGAATGGCGATGGAGCGGCCGAACAGGGCTGAAGGAAGGGACGACGCGCTTTGGTCGATCCGCATCTCGCGGCTCGTGAATCGCAGAGAGATCTGGCGAGCCGCTCATGGCTGCCGGGGAATGACGTGCCCGAAGGTGTGCGCCTGTTCCACGGGCTGATCACCGGCTCGGTCTGCGGGGTGCGGAGGTCGAAGTGGGACTGAGGATCCGACGGTTTGCATGCGACTACCGGGGGAAGGTCGCCGTCGTGACCGGCGCTTCGGCAGGCCTCGGTCGGCGTCTCTCGCTCGACCTCGCCTCATCCGGAGCGGTAGTGATCGGGATCGCGCGGCGTGAGGAGCGGCTGAAAGCCCTCGTCGATGAGATGCAGAGGCATAGCCCGGAGTCGTGTTACCGGGTCTGCGACCTCTCCGATGTCGCCTCTTTCGTCGGCATGCTGGGACAGGTGGAGGACGAACACAACCGGATCGACATCCTGGCGAACATCGCCGGCGTCGGCGGGATCATTCGCACCGAACCGGCAACCGCAGCGTCACTTCGGTCCATCATGGAAGTGAATTTCATCGCTCCGGTCGCCGGCATGCTGACCGTCCTACCAGGGATGCGGGAACGAGGGTTCGGTGCAATCGCCAATATGAGTTCGGACGACGGGCGTGCTCCAGGTCCCGGAGCAGCCGACTACTCAGCGAGCAAGGCCGCACTATCTGCGGCAACGGAGAGTCTGTCTTACGACGCGAGGCCTGACGGTGTGTTCCTGCACGCGGTGTACCCAGGATGGGTGCCGACTGAAATGGGACTGACGACCGTGCACGACGGCGGACTGTCCATGCCGCCGCGCGCAGTCCGGCGCACCGAAGAGCAGGTCTCGTCGCTCGTACTCCGCCGGCTGTTTGACGAGCGGCTGGAGATCAATGCGGCTCTTTTGCCCCTTGTCGCACCGATCCTCCGAACTTTGGCTCCCCGCACCTATCAGCGGATGCGGTCCACCCGGTGAGCAATCGGGTGCTTTCGAGTTAATCCTCGATTCACGTGCGTTCTCCCGGCAATCCTGAGATCGGACACCTTCACTCGCCCAAGATGGACAAGTTGGGACCTTTGCCACTGTCCGACCTGGGCGTCGCGTCGCGATAGTAAGAGGATGGGATTTTTGGACAACGATCACTTCGACGACGATCAGTGCTTGGCCCTGTTGCGCCGAGCTCAGCTCGGACGCATCGCCCTCTCTCTGAGAGCGATGCCAGTCGTGGTACCCGTGCATTACACCCTTAACGATGGAGATCTTTTGTTCGCCGCTTCCGGCGACCAGCTCTCGAAGGCTCTCCACGACAACATCGCCGCCTTGCAGGCTGATGGCTTTGAGGAGGACAGCGGGAAGCGATGGACCGTTTTCGCCACCGGGCCCGTGAGGCGAGTCGAGGGCTTTGAAGACCTCGGACTGGCTGGCTGGTCGCTCTCTGCTCTCAATGTCGCCACACTCGAAGAAGGCGACCTGTTCCGTCTCAAGCCCGCGATTCTTTCGGGCCGATGGATGGAGACGGGCTAATGGAGCAACTTGGAGGGCTCGACGCAGCGTTTCTCTATTGCGAAACGCCAACCACGCACCTGCATGTCTGCGGACTCCTGCTCCTCGATCCCTCCACGATGCCGTCTGGCTACTCGTACGACCGCATCCGTTCCATGGCTTACGAGCGCCTGCCCAAGATTCCCTCTGTCCATCAGAAGCTGGCATGGGCGCCGTTCAACCTGGGCCGACCCTTCTGGGTCGATGATCCGGATCTGGACATCGATCGCCATCTTCATCGCGTTGTCATCGAACCTCCTGGTGACGAACGGTCGCTGGCGCATGTCGTCGGTGACATAGCTAGCTGGTCACTGCGCAGAGACCTGCCCCTGTGGGAACTGTGGGTGATCGAGGGACTGGCCGATGGACGCGTCGCAATCCTCGTGAAGATGCACCACTCGACAATCGACGGCGTCTCGGGTGCGAGCATGATGGGGCACCTGCTCGACCTCGAGCCCGTCCCGCCGGCCCCGTCACTGTCGTCGGATGAGTGGTGTGCGGAGCGGCCGCCGAACCCGTTCGAGCTCCTTGGTCACAGCGTGGTCGCTCGGCTTGCCGAGCCCCTCGAGCTCGCCCGACTCGTGCCTACGACCGCCTTCCACCTGGCGACCACCGTGTGGCGACTCGGAGGGCAACGAGACAACGGCGGTCCTACGGCCAAGCCGTTCACTGCGCCGCGGACCCTTTTCAACGCCACCATCACCGCACGCCGTTCGGTTGCGTTTAGCGACGTCGCCCTGGCCGACATCAAGAAGGTGAAGGACTCATTTGGAGTCACTGTCAACGACGTGGTGACAGCTGTTGTGGGTGGCGCGCTTCGCCACTATCTCGAAGATCGTGGCGAACTACCCGATCGGTCACTTCTTGCCGCCGCGCCCGTGTCCGTCCACGATCAGACGGCCGAACGCGTGGGTGTGACCAAGGTCTCGGTGATGTTCTCGACCCTGGCCACCGACGAAAAGGACCCCGTCGAGCGGTTGCGGGCGATCGCCTCTGCCAACGCTCGCGGCAAAGGAGATCCACAAGATGGTCGGCGCCGACACGCTGATGCGTTGGGCCGAGCATTTTTGGCTCAACGCCTTTGCCCTCGGAGCTCGCCTGTACTCGACCCTGCACGTCGCGGACCACCATCCAGTGGTGCACAACCTGATCCTGTCTAACGTGCCAGGACCGCCGGTCCCCCTCTACATGGCCGGTGCCCGTCTTGTGGGTCTCTACCCGCTTGGGCCGATTACCGATGGGGCGGGACTCAACATCACCGTGTTGTCGGAGGAGGATCGGATCGGCTTCGGCATCATCACCTGTCCCGACCTAATGCCCGAGGTGTGGGACCTTGCCGACGCGATCCCCGGAGCACTGGGTGAGCTGGTGGAGGCTGCGACGCGTCCGGGCCACACTGCCAAGGGGCCGGTCCCTGCGAGTTCCATGCGGGTGCCTGCCGGTTAGTCGGGGAGGCTCGAAAGGGTCCGGGCTGGTGGGAACGAATCCGTCAGCGCATCGTTCACGAGCTTTCGGACCGCACTCGACCAGAAGAAGCCGACGTGGCCTCCGGCATAGGTGGCGAGGCTGGGCCGGCCCCAATGGAGCCACAGCTCCCGAGCCTGGCCGAACGTCGACATCCGATCAGCCAAGCCGGCGAAGATGTAGCGACGATCGAGTGGCACCTTGCAGTCAATGGCCAATGGATTCACGACACAGTGCGCGTCATCGGCCGCTTGACCCAGCACGCCGTGAGCGTCCGCCAAGCGGGCGATATGCGGGAGGCTGTGCCGACGGAAGAGCTCCGGCAAGCTGACCACTGGGATCCCGGCGATGACGCATGCCAGGTTGTCCTCGAGTGCAGCGACGAGCGCCGCAACCAGCGACCCGAGTGAGTACCCGATCACTCCAACCGTGGTCGCTCCCTGGCTCTCTCGTAACCAACAGACCACTCGACGAAGGTCCCAGGTGGCTTGGGCCATGCCGTGCATGCTGTCGACCAAGTCGATGGTCATGAGGTCCTCGCCGCGCACCCGGCCTGAGGCTCGGGGACCGTGGAGAGGAAGCACCGGTACGACTACGTTGATGCCCCGGCGATGCATCTGGTTGGTACGAAATGCGCGCAAATCCATCGAGGGGCTCGAGCCCATTCCAAAGCCGTGGGCGCAGACGAGCCAGGATTGGTGTTCTCTACCCGGCGCCCGCGATACCCACGCGTGCACGGTGCGGTTGGCTTCATGGCTCAACCACCTGTTTCGACCTGGTTCTTCGGGATAGGGCTCCCAGCCGCTTGTGAACGTGACGTGCTCGTAGGCAAGGCCAAGCGCATGCTCGTGGCAGGCGCGAACGTCGTCGGGTGCCTGGGGGCTCTCGTGATATTCGGCCGGGCGATCCAGCCACCCGCGCTCTGAGAAGAGAGTCTGGACGGCTGCCAAATCGGCCGCCGCCGGTGCATAGTCGTCAGGGCTTGGTAGAAGGTCGGGATGGCGGAAGATCGCGATGAGCAACTCGTCGAGGTATGCCTGAAGGGCCAGGGCGGGCGTCGGTTGGACGGGCACGATGGTGTCGTCCTCGCCGGCGCGCTCGTGTTCGGCGACTGCTTCGGGCGAGGAAGAGCCCCACCCGGGGCGCTGCCCGTAATACGCCTATCAGCCGCGGATCAGTCATCTCGAGCACGAAGAAGATGGCCGGAATGGCTGACCGCGAGCCCGCAGGTCACTTGGACGCCTGCTCGTCCATATCGCTGTCTGCTGGCACCGCGATATTGCTCAGCACACCGAATTATCGCCCCGCCAGGTCGCTGTCTTGCAGGGCCAATCGACCCTTTCCGCTCTCGGACGATCCGTAACTCCGGTGTCCAGGGCGTGGGCTGATTCACGAGTACGAGCTTGCGGCGTGAGTCTCCGAATCGAGTTTTCGGAACTGCGCGCCGAGCGACGGCTTGTCAAATCCAAGATGGATGACCAATTTCCTAACAATTTGGTAACAGAAGGCTAAAAAGGACTACCTACCCTGGTCGACAGGTCCGGGATGGTGCTTTGGAGCCGTTCGGGATCAGCGGACAAGGTGGGGGGACCGATGAACAAACTACGGCTAGCAGGTCTTACCTTGACAGCCGCAATGGCTCTCACTCTCGGAGCATGCGGTAGTTCGGCTTCCTCTCATGCGGCGTCGGATGGGACGACAGCGCCCACTGCGGCCGTGCCTTCGACCACTGCGGCTCCGACATCGACCACAGTCGCTCACCCCACGACGACCACGAGAAGCACGGCCTCCCACATCAACTCGGCGGCCACTGACCAGCTCAATTCCCGACCTGGCGACACTCGAATCCCTCTTGAACGCAACGAGCACGGACGTTGCCAACGGAAAAAAGGACAGCTGACATGCGAAGCAGCAAACGGATTCACGTCTTGGTCGTATTTGGCGCTTGGAGTCTTGTTGCCAGCGCATCTGTCGTCCTTGTCGCAGCTACCCCTGATACCGCTTCGGCTGGCGCTCGACTTGTGACATCAGTGACAAGGGCGAGCGCTCTCGGAACCGTAGGTAGCGGCTCGGCATCTGATCCGTTGTGTTCAGCAGCGACCCTCGGGACCGCGCAGCAGACCCTGGAAGCGGCTCTTTCGAACCGATCCACCCAACTCCAAACCCTTCTGACGAGGATTTCCAACACCAAAGACATTCCTTCGGCGGATGCGTCAATGCTCGACACGATCGTGTCTGACGAGCAGACGGGACTCGTAGATGGAGGCATTGAGGGCCTTGAGGCGATGGTGCCGAGGGCAACTACCTGTGCAGAGCTAGTGAGTGACGCCGAGGCGATGGTAAGGGACTTTTGGGTCTATGCCCTCACCTCTCCGCAGGTCGACCTAACTTCAGTGGCAAGCACGGAGAGCGCGATCGTTACGAAGGCAACAGCGTTGGAACCGCAAATCCAGTCGGCCATTACGAGTGCCGAACAGCGCGGAGTGAGCGTAAGCGGGGCCGAGGCCGCCGATAGCGATCTACAGGCCAAAATCTCGACTGCGGCAACTGAGGTGCAAGCGGTATCAATTTCCACGCTCCTATCTCAGGTGCCGAGCGACTATCCAGGCGACGCGACAATGCTGGTCGGCTACTACAACGATGTAGTAGCGACTGGGGCTGATCTGCGCGCAGCCGGTGAGGACCTCCACGCGATCGTGGACGACTTAGCCTGAGGTGTCGTTGTCATCGTTCTGAGTGCCGGAGTAGGTCGCCGCACCGTGACATCATTTGGCACCGCGAAGCGGCCAAGAACCGGGGGGCGGCCAGTTCAGACTTCGTGTCCTTATGGGATCGACCGCTGGATCACGACGCCTGACGGTCAAGGTGGGCCTTGTGAGCGAGCTTGATGATGTCCTCTGACACCGATCTCTTGCTGCCTTCATGTGCCGGATTGTGCGCAGGGCAAGCAAGATAGAGAGTGCCTTCGACCGGCTTCCCGAGTCGCAGACATCCTTTGACGTGGCAATTATGGTGGCGATAGATGGTGATGATACTGCCGAGGATGAGGAAGTCAGGAATCGCGCCGCCAAAGCCAGACCAGAATCCGTACCAAGTACCCGACTCGGCATCCGCACCGGTGTAGCGCAAGAACCATTGAGCAGAGTCAGTCCAGAAGATGACTACGAGTATCAAGAAGCCGACTAAGAGCAGCGGGCCGATTCACACCTTCGGTGACGGGGTACCGATCCCCATAACCAACCGTGGTCACAGTGACGATGGCCCACCAAAGTGCGTCGGGGTAATTGTGGATGTTGCTTCCTTTGGCCTTCTCTTCGAAGAGCAGCACCAGCCAAGCCCCGATGAAGAGAGTTCCGACGACTGCAATGAGCACTCGGAAGAGGCTGTGGTGCTTGAGGATTGTCTCAACCCTTAGCTCCCCCTCGCGCACGAGGAGGGTCATCTTTTCGATCCCGATGACGTGCCAGCCCTGGAGATGAGGAATCAATACTGTCGCCGGCTCCACCCACCGTCGTTTGAGATAGCCAGGCGTGTCAGGGGTGACGACCAGACGCACGAGGTACTCCACCAGCGTGATGACCCACAGTACGAAGAGGTCGCCGACGAGGACTTTAGAGGCAGAGCCGTTGACGTCGGTCGAGAGGATGGCGATGGCGAGGACGAACCAAGCGACCCCCACGACTGGGGGCACCGGGTGTTGAGCCACCGCCTGACCGAAGCGGGCATCGCGCACAAGGTCACGGAGAACCCGGGCAACCACGGAGGACGAGCACAAGAGCGTTTGCAGCTCGCGCTGGAGTGGCTCGGTCAGACCCTCGACCGCGACTGAGTGATTTCGCCGCCGAGCCCGCGGGCTCGGACCGGTCTGCGAAGGCCCGATTCAGTTGCGGTATACGGTTGGCCCGGTGCGACGGTAAGGAAGTCACAGGCCAACGTGGTGGCTGCTTGGCTTCGGAGGAGCGACCGGGGTAGGTCCAACGGCGCCGCAACAGGTCTCGATGCCAACGCAGCAGTGTCTCGGGCTGGTCGAAGAATCTCCCGCGGCGCCTATGACCAAGGAGCCGACTAAGGCCCGCGATCAAAGCTCGGTCCGATGGCCTCAGTGCCGGGCGGGACACCTGTCGGCGGAGCACCGCCACCTCGTGGTTGAGAACGACCACTTCGACCGCGCTCTGACGTTGTCAGTTCGACGCCGTGGTTGGGTGAATCCTCACAGTCTCGCGACATCTGTCCGGGGGGACTCGCGTGATCACATCGGTTGGTTGGTTGGTTGGTGGTGTGGTTGATTGTTTGTTTGTCTGTGGGTCTAGCGGGACAGCTTTTGAACCCTGCGGTGGCTGATTTAGTCGTCGAACTGCGCCGGAACCTCCAGTGAGGCAAAGACCGGCGTTCCAACCTGGAGGCCCGTCGATCTGATCGCTCGATTTTCAAACTGAGTCCTGCGCTGGATAGGCGTGCCACTTCCTCGTCGACTATTGGTCTTCCGACTTGGGAAGAGGATCGACCATCACGAGAAAGGGTACCGAGACGAGGGACCACCCTCTACTTCGACGCGGACGTGACTTGAAGCTCGGGTGATCGAGCCAGAGTCTGGAAAACGACGCAGTATCGCTCCGTCGTTTCGACAAGGGCATTGAGTTCTTCCTCCGAAGCCGAACTAGTTAGGTCGAACGACAACCGGATCGCAGTGAACCCGACAGCCGCATTCCGATCGACGCCCAACGTGCCCCGGAAATCGAGGTCACCCTCTGCCCGAACGATGCCCTCGACCTCAAGGCCTCGGTTGGTGGCGACGGATCGAAGCGTAACGCCGGCGCAAGCGACCAACGCCTGAAGCAGCATGTCTCCGGAACAGGCGAAGCTGCCGTCGCCACCCGTTGCCGGATGGAGTCCCGCCTCGACCATTGCCCGACCTGTCGTGACGGAACAACTCACCTTTGCGCTCCCAAGACGACCTTCGGCCTCCAGGGTGATTGTGGCCGCCGCCGGGTCCTGGCGATAGCGAGCTTTCAATGGGGACTGGATGCCCCTCAGTTCCTCAGTGTCCACTCAGGCCTCCCAGGTCCCGCCATTCACCGTGAATGGGCGAGGCAATCTTAGGGAGGGCGGTGCTAGGCTTCATCAGTCCTCAAGCTCCAGGACCTTCCAAATCCGACGTTTAGAGCCAAGCTGGTTCTGGCGGCGGACCTGGTCACTCCACCCGACGAATCGAAGTCGTCCGAGCGCGGCATCCGGAGTGCTTGCGCGCAAAGCTGTCGGTCCTATGGTGGCCGAAACGGTGAAGCTCGATGTCCTTACCATCTTCGGAGTGAGCGAGGAGAACCACCAGTTCGAGGACCTGTCGGACGGCGAGGTAGACGACGGCCCACAACTGGCTTTGGGTTCGTTTACCGCGCACCGCGGGGAAGGTATCTCAGGAGAGTCAGGACGAGAAAGCGCCTGATGAACGGTGAAATCGGGAATTGGGATGGTACGGGAGCATTCGTTCCCTCGAGGCGGAGAACAACCACTTCGACCGCGAGCTCTCCACTCTCGCGACGTGCGAGCCGGAGCACCTCGAGAATTCGGACGAAAGCAACATAGAGGGACGTCATCGCTATGGCCCAGTTTCGACGCGAGCCTCATGTCGAGGAAAGTCCAGCTGAGCTACCCGGATTAGTTGTTCGGCACCTACAGGATCTGTTCGAATCAGTTTCTGAACCGCCCTTTCCGAGGGTTCTCATCTCGTAAGCCGTCAACGCCTAGAGTGCGGAGGAGGGTCCGATGTTCTTTGATGCTGGAACGGCCGCCTATGACCGGTTCATGGGTCGCTACTCGCGGCCGCTCGCTTTAGCGCTACGCCGCCGCCTAGCGTTGAAGGCCGGGCACCGCGTCCTAGACGTGGGTTGTGGTGCCGGCGCGCTGACCGTGGCTCTCGCCGAGCAGGTCGGCACCGACCATGTGTACGCCGTCGATCCGACAGCAGCCTTTGCCCACGCGGTTCGATACAGCGTCACGGCCAAAGTTGCCCGAGCGGCCGCTGAACGACTCCCCTTCGCGGACGCCGACCTTCGACGTGACTGCAGCGCAGCTCGTCGTGCACTTCATGCGCGATCCAGTCGCCGGGCTGGCGGAGATGGGGAGGGTGACTATGGATGGCGGCCTCGTCGCTGTGAACGTGTGGGACCACGGTGAAGGTCGTGGACCGCTCTCCACGTTCTGGCGTGCGACAGCGGACCTTGACCCGGCTGCGCCCGACGAGTCAGCTCTCGCGGGAGCGCGGGCCGGTGACCTGGCGCGACCGCGATGGACGCGGGCCTCACGGTCGTCGACGACACCTCCGACATCGTGTCCGTCGCCCATCCGGACTTCGACGAATGGTGGGAGCCGTTCACCCTTGGCATCGGCCCAGCCGGGGAGTACGTAGCGGGTCGCTCCGATGACCAGTGCGAATCCTTACGCATGCGGTGCCGCGAGCTTCATCCAGCCGGCCCGTTCACCGTCGATGCTTGGGCATGGACCGTGATCGCCCGTGCCGAACGACGCGCGAGCTAGATACCGGCGACGGCGTAGATCCGCCATTCGCCTGGCACGCCTTTGAGCTGCTGGACACCGTGGTCGTCGAAAGAGATCTCCGAGCCAGCGACCAAATCGTGTACGGTCTGAGAGACGAGCACCTCGCCCGGCCCGGCCAGCGCCGACACTCGTCGCGCCTGTCGACACCGCAATACCGAACAACTTACCCTCAAGTTGCTCGCACTCGCCTGCATGCAGTCCAACACGAACTTCAATACCGATCTCGACGAGCGCATCGCGTATCGCACACGCGCAACGAATCGCGCGAGCGGGGCCATCGAACGACGCGAAGAATCCGTCGCCCACGGTGTCGCGCTCTACGCCCCGGAACGCGCGAGCTGATCGCGAACGATCGCGTTGTGGCGTTCGAGCATCGCTCTCCAAGCACTGTCACCGAGCTCGGCTGCGCGCGGGTTGAGCCGACGATGTCGGTGAACATGACCGTCGCGAGCAGCCTGTCGGCAACTACCCCACCGCCGACGGCCCCTCTGGCTGCAAGCCGCCGCACTTCGTCAAGCAACGGCCTGATGTCCCCGACGACTGGTGCCTGATCAGGACGATCAATCGCGACGAACTCCGCGGCAGGGAGTCGCGACACCGCCCAACGCCCTGCGTCCGCGGCCGGCGTACCGGTCTTCGCCATGATCACCACCGGCACGTGCACGGAGGGCAGGATCTCTCGCACGTCGGCATCGAGCGTCACGCGGTCGATATGCCGCCGCGGACCCCGGGCTCACGCTCAATCGGGTCACCCGCACGAAGTCCTCCAGCACGGTACCGCTGAGGCTTGGCGCGGTCCGCTGCATCGACTCAAAGAGCGAGCGTGGCCAGTTGCGCTCCATCTCTTCGATCGTTCGCAACGCTTCCTCGCGGGGCGGTGCCCAGGGATAGTCCGGCGCCCAAGTCCCCCGATACTGCGCGTCCCACAGGGCGACAGCGCGTACCCGCGACGGGTAGGTGGCGGCTAACACCAGCGCCAGATACGACGCGTCACCCGACGTCAGTACCACAGCGTGCTCTGAACGCGCAGCATCGAGCACCGCCCGGCAGTCGTCCATCCGCACCTCGACCGTCGGCGCGCCGGTAAAGCGGTCCGACAAGCCCGTCCCCCGTTTGTCGAAGACGATCAGCCGATATTCAGCCGCGAGGGCGGTCAGCCAAGCCCGGCGGTTCGGCTCTTCCCAGGACAGTTCTAGGTGCTGGGCAAAGACCGGGATCCACAGCAGGTCGACCGGCCCGTTGCCCACGACTTGGTAAGCGATGTTGACGTCGCCACTCCGGATGTATCGCGTCTTGAACGCACTCGTCACGGATGAATTATCCATGATCGACGGGCGCTCCGAGATCTTCGCGAGCTTTGGGGGAAAGTCCAGCTGAGCTGCCCAGGTGAGTTATTCGGTACCTACAAGTCAATTAAGCAGAAGAGCGGAGGCGATTGACGTGATCGCTGGGTGGCCTGAGAGATGTCCAGGACACCACCGGATCCGCCACCCTTCGGAGCACCCACCTCCTTGCCACGCCGAATGGGTGCCACTGCCGGTGCGAGCGATAATGAGTCTGGCCGTTGTCGACGACCGCTCCTTGGTGCTCTCGTGCTCGTCCGCCGCCGTCGCGGTCACTGCAACTGCTTACGCTGCCGGAAGACTGACGGCTCCACAGACCGTTTCGACGTCGACCGCGCTACCAGGAGTCGCGGCGGTGGCAGCCGGGATGCGATCACGACATCGACCTCGACGACGAGTTCATCGACATAGACGACGACCAGCGGATCCTTGGCTTCCCGCATGGCCGCGCGAGGCTGGCAGAGAAGGTGGTTCTCAACTTCTCGTTTGGGCCCGTAGCAGCTCTTGCGTTCGAGCGCTGCCAATGTTGAACGACATTGTTGATTAAGCCAAATGATCCGCTACGAGCCTCAGCGTGCGACGAGCACTTGACAACCCGCGCAGACGGGACTAGCCAACGGTGAAAGCAGGAGAACGGTGGAGGGACGGATCGACACTTGCGGCGTCCAACTTGGGGTTTCTCTCTCCCCAACCGAAGGTTGCAATCCATCGCGCCCTTCCCCACTCCAATCGAGAAGGGGAGGAACGAAGATGAGATCTCAGCGAGTCTTTCGTTGGTGCATTGGCGTCTTTTCGCTGGTCGCGATGGCGGGGATTGTTTCGTTGGCGCTCCCTTCGACAACGATCGCGTCAGCAGCGCCGCTCCAGATCACGAAGATCAAAGTCGGTAGCGGGACCACCACGGGTTCGACGGGTCTGGACCCGAACACCTCGTTCTGTGCTTTCCCGTCTAACGGGAGCGCCACGACGGGTTTCACATCGGTGAAAGTCGACTCCTACTATCCCTCGCCCACCTGTGCAACGGGCTATCCGTCTAACCCGTTCGTGATTACCGCAGCCCAGGCGACCGCCAACGGGTGGGGCTCTCCATTAGCGGGCACGAACTGGGTCGGACCGAACGCGACCGGGGCCTCCAACGCTGCTGACGCCGGAGGCTTCATCTACTCGCCGGCGACATCACCACCGTCGTGTCCTGCAGGAAACGTTCCCTCGGGGCACAAGAGGTGCAACTTCTACATCTACGACGCCACATTCACGCTTCAATGTCTCACGAAGGTCTCGATGAGCGGAACCATGAAGGCAGACAACCTGGCGGGAGTATTCGTGAACGGAAACTTCGTCGAGAAGCAGGCGACCGGTGCGGGATTCTCTTACGACGGCGTCAACCCGCCCGCCGCCAACTTCGGCGCCGGGACGGCGTTCGGACCAGTGTCACCCGGCGATTTTGCCGTCGGTGTCAACACCGTCGACTTCGTTGTGTGGGACGCGACCGAACCTGCCACGGGACTCGATTTCAAGTTTGTAGTCAAGGAGGACTGCCCGGGGGGCTCATAGCTCATCGAGATCAAGGAGCCGAGCCAGCGCGATGCAAACTGGCCCACCCATGGTGGTGGGCGACGCAGCCGACTCTACGAACGGCTCGCCTGGGGGATGGGGCTGGGCATAACACGCAGGCGTAGCCACCTCCATTCTCTTTGTCTCGTCGCGCAACAGGACACAGGGTGGTCCAGCCAGCCAGTCCACCAGTCAGTTGTGTGTGTGTGTGTTGTGTGTGTGTGTGTGTGTGTTGGTTGGTGGTTGGTTTGGTTGGTTGGTTGGTCGGTGGGCGAGGGGGTGTCTGATTTCAGGACATCCTGGACACCTGTCGCGAGACATAGCGGACACCGACAATTGGTGGTGTGCGCATGGAACTCGCTGGATACGTTGTCAATGCAGTTGTGCTCGAGGGCCGGAGCGTCGCTGAGGTCGCCTCAGACCACGACGTCTCTAAGAGCTGGCTCTATGAGCTGCTGGCCCGATACCGCGAAGGGGGCGAGAAGGCTTTAAAGCCGCTCTCCCGTCAACCACACAGTTCTCCGACCAGGATCGCTCCTTCGGTCGAAGACGAGATCGTGGAGTTGCGGAAGTCCTTGACGGACGAGGGCTTCGACGCAGGACCCCAGACGATTCACTACCACCTGACTCAAAGACTTCGTAAACGCCGATCACGCCAACCCGTGCCTTCGGTGGCGACGATCTGGAGGGTGCTTTCTCGGCGGGGGTTTGTCGTTCCGGAACCCCACAAGAGGCCACGCAGCTCCTGGAGGCGATTCCAAGCCGATCTTCCGAACGAATGCTGGCAGGCAGACACCACCCACGTCTTGATCTCCCGTGGCCGTGACGTCGAGGTCCTGAACATCCTCGACGACAACTCGAGGCTGCTCGTGGCCTCGAGGGCCTTCAAGACGACGAAGGCTGTGGACGTCGTAGAGACATTCCACCTGGCAGCGGCAGAATATGGCCTACCGGCGTCGGTGCTCACAGACAATGGTGGGATCTTCACCGCCGAAGCCAGAAACGGGCGCTGTGTGATGGAGAGCGAGCTGCTGGCTCTCGGCATCACCTACAAGCACTCAAGGCCGTATCACCCTCAGACCTGCGGGAAGGTCGAAAGATTTCACCAGACCCTGAAGAAGTACCTGGCCAAACAGAAGCGTGCTGGTTCAATCGAAGAGCTCCAGGCCCAGCTCGACGCCTTCAGGGAGTACTACAACAACGTCCGTCCCCACCGGGCGATCGGAAGACGAACGCCGGCTCAGGCCTTTGCCGCCCGGACCAAGGCCACCCCCGCCAGAGAGGGCTTCAAGGTCCCTGCCCACTACAGGGTGCGACGTGACCGGGTCGACAAAGCCGGCAAGGTGACGCTTCGTTACCGATCCAAGCTGCTTCACATCGGGATCGGAAGAGCGTATGCAGGCGATCGGATCCTTCTACTGGTCGCCAACCGTCACGTAAGGATCGTCAACGACGAAGGTGTGCTCATCCGTGAGCTCACCATCGACCCGAAGAAGATCTATCAGCCCCAACCGAAGTCATAGGATTCGTCCAGGATGTCTCGCGACAGTTGTCCGGGATGTCTCGCGACATCACAGTCGGTGGGCGAGGGGGGACTTGAACCCCCACGTCCTTGCGGACACAGGAACCTGAATCCTGCGCGTCTGCCAATTCCGCCACTCGCCCGGAGCGGCCGAGCTTAGCGGTGCCTTCCGGATGGCCCGTGTGGGTGTCGATCGGAGCTAGAAGTCCCGTAGGGCGCTCCCGAAGGGCGCCGGCGCTACCCGACGGTCGGAACTGATCGCAGCCGGCGCGATCGCCGCGCGCGAACACGCTGGTCGGGGGCGTTGTCGCGTCGGTCGGGAGGCTCCGGATCGTCCGCCGATGGAGACCCCTCGCCCGGTAGGCTGGCGCCTCACAATGGGACTCCAGCAGTTCGAGCAACGTCTCGAGCGATTGGTCGAGGGCGCCTTCGCCAAGGCATTCCGCTCAGGGCTGCAGCCGGTCGAGATCGGCCGGCGGATAACTCGTGAGATGGACCTTGGCAGGAGGGTGGGAGTGCGTGGCTTGATCGCGCCCAACCACTTCAAGGTCAATCTTCCGGCTGGAGACTACGAGCGCTTCTCGTCGTTCCTCGATTCGCTCGCGACGCGAGCTCGGTGATGCCGCAAGAGAGCACGCCCGGGCCGAGGGCTACGAGTTCGTGGGGCCTGTCCAGGTCGAGCTTTGCGAGGACCCGGCGATACGCCCCAATCGTTACTCGATCGACGCCGAGGTCCGCGAAGGCCCGGACGGGCTGCCTGCAGGGCTCCATCAGGCTCACCGGACGGTCGGAGGATCAGCGTGGGGTCTCAATCACTGGTCCTCGGGCGCTTGCCTGAGTGCGCCGTCGTCTTGAACGACCCGAACGTCAGCCGCAGGCACGCCGAGATCCGCAGAAGAGGCTCGGACGTCGTCGTGGTGGACCTCGGATCCACGAACGGGACGCGGGTCAATGGCGTGCGCGTGAAAGAGCAGCTTCTCAACGACGGTGACGAGATAGAGGTGGGCACATCGACGGTTGTATTCGAGGCCTCTTGACGACCGTGTTCGACCTGACAGTCCTCGACAACTCGAATCTGGCTCGTACGCTCGGCGTGTTCCTGGTCGTTCTCATCTGGCTGTTCTTCTTTCGCGTCATCCGGGCGGTATGGGTGGAGGTCCGTCCCCCGAAGACCAGGAGGGCTGCGGCGGTTCTCGCGGACGCCCGCCCAACGCCTGCTCCACCCGGCCGATCGGGCAGGCGGGCGCGGATGGTCCTACGAGTTGCCGAGCCCGAAGGGGAGCGGGGCCGGACTTACGACCTCCCGGAAGAGGTCACGGTCGGCCGAGCGCCGGGATGCGGTGTACGTGTCGACGACGCCTACACCTCGAGCATCCACGCACGCGTCTACCGACGCGACGGCACTCTTTGGGTAGAAGACCTGGGCTCCACGAACGGCACCTGGCTGAACGGCGAACGCCTCACGTCTCCAGCCAAGGTCGGCCGTGGGGATCTCGTCCAGGTCGGAGGCACGGTGTTCGAGGTGTCGCGGTGATCGGGCGCCTTGTCGACGCGAGCACACCTTGACGGCCCTGCGTTCAGGGTCGGCCTCCGATGTCGGGCGTGTCCGGTCTGTCAATGAGGACCTGGCCATAGAGAGCGGTCCTCTTTACGGGGTTGCCGACGGTATGGGTGGTCATGCCGGCGGCGACGTTGCGGCTCGCACGGCGGTCGATGCTCTCGAGGCGTCGTTCCGCCGCGAGCCGACGGTCGAAGGCTTTCTCGCCGCGGTCCAGGAGGCGAACAAGGCCGTATGGGAGCGGGGTCGTGCTGAGTGGGACCTGCGCGGGATGGGCACGACTCTGACCGTGGCGGCACTGATCGAAGAACCGAACGGCGATTCGAACGCCTCGCCCTCGTGAACGTCGGAGACTCTCGCGCATACCTATTTCGCGATGGAGATCTCGAGCAGTTGACGACCGATCATTCCGTCGCCGAGGAGTTGGTGGCCCGCGGAGAGCTGACTCCTGACGAAGCCGCTCAACACCCTCAGCGCCACATCCTCACCAGGGCGCTCGGTGTCGCTCCTTTCGTCGAGGTCGACGCGTGGGAGCTCGTCCCGCAGGTCGGGGATCGCTACCTGCTGTGCTCCGACGGTCTCAGCAACGAGGTGGATGCCGGGCGTATAGCGGGGATCCTCGGATCCGACGACACTCCGGCGAAGGCTGCAGAGGACCTCGTGAGCGTGGCGAACGAAGAGGGGGGCAACGACAACATCACCGTCGTCGTCCTCGACATCCTCGCCTCAGAGGGCTCCGATCGTCTGCTCGCAGGGGCCGAGAGCCTCCCGAACGGGCAGAGTGCTGGTCCAGGCCCACGACCCGTACCGCTGACACGTTCGGCCATGCTGGTCGGGTCGCCGGTCCGGAGGTCAGCGACCTCGACGGTCGACGCGACTCCGGGGGCCCGATCGAGGACCGAGCACGACGACGCAGGAGCCGCCGGGGGCGTTCTTCTCGATGCTCTCCCCGTCGGGGAAACGAAGGTCCGCCGCGAAGATCGGGCCGTCTCTTCGCGTCGGCGCAGGGATCCGAGCGCCGATCGACGCCCACGCTTGATAACGGGCCGACTCGTCGTGTTCCTGCTCGCCGTCGCCGCGGTCCTCGCGGGCGCCTGGGGGCTCATCCGGTGGTACCTGGACACGTCGTACTTCCTCACGGTTCAAGGAAGCCAGATAGTCGTAGATCAGGGAAAGCCCGGTGGCTTCCTGTGGTTCCAGCCCAAGACCGTCGACAGGACCGGAGTCACGACGGCGGAGGTTCCTGCAAATCAAGTCCAGGGGCTGGTGAGCGGATCGTATTCCGAGTCCTCGCCCGCGGCGGCGCGGGCCTTGGTCCGACGTATGGTCATCACCGAGTGCGAATATGACCAGGGTGTTTATGGTGCCACTACAACTACTGCTCCGCCTGCAGGCCTGCCTGCCATCGCGCGTTGTCCCACCGCGCAAAAGGCAGTGGTGACCTCTCCGCCAACTACCTTGCCACCGCCCA
The DNA here is from genome assembly GCA_963801315.1 of uncultured Acidimicrobiales bacterium. Lineage (GTDB taxonomy): Bacteria > Actinomycetota > Acidimicrobiia > Acidimicrobiales > CAVXTF01 > CAVXTF01. The sequence goes on from CAWDEI010000002.1 coordinate 243,607, forward strand.
CGACTACTTCGAAGCCCTCGTCGACCTCGTCGACCGCCGCCCGCTCTCGGGGGGCCGGTCCGACTACGACTGTCTCCAGAAGGGGGGACGGGATAATGGCGAGGCGTATCCGTTGGCTCGGCGTTGCAATGATCGTCTGCTTCTGCGCGCTTCTGATCCAGCTCGACAACATCCAGGGTCTCAAGGCGAACCAGTACCAGAATGCCGCTCGAAACCCCCGGACCATCGAAGACGAGTACGCCAAGCCACGCGGGATCATCGTGAGCAGTGACGGCGTCGTGCTCGCCTCCTCCCAGCCGACTCCTTCGAGCGCGTACTACAAGTACCAGCGCGTCTATCCCACCGGATCGCTCTTCAGCCAGGTCGTCGGGTTCACTTCGTACAGATTCGGCACGTTCACAGGGGTCGAGGCCGAGTACGACAGCGAGCTCAAGTTCAGGACCCAACCGTTTCGCGACCTCGGCGATCTGATCAGCACCGAACAGGGAACCGACACCGTGGTCCTGACCCTGTCGGACAAGCTCCAAATGCTCGCGCAGCAGGCGCTCGGGAACGACGATGGATCAGTAGTCGTTCTGGACCCGTCCAACGGGAACGTGCTCGCCATGTACTCGAACCCTTCGTTCGACCCGAGCTCTCTCGCCTCGCAGATCCCTGCAGTGGAGGGGGCAGGCTGGACGGCTTACAACGCACGGGATCCGCACGGATACGTCAGCGGTTTGCCGATGGCGTTCGATAGTGGATTTCCGCCGGGGTCGACATTCAAGGTGATCACGAGCTCCGCTGCCTACGATCACGATCCCCAGCTGGCAAACATGTCGTTTCCCTATAGAGCGACGTACCAGCCACCAGGCACGAACTTGTTTATACACAACGCTGAGCCTGGACCGTGCGGCGGGACTCTCCAGCAGATGCTCCCACCTTCGTGCGACACGGGCTACGCCTTGCTCGGCACTGACCTCGGTGCGGCCAACCTTGTCGACGAAGCGGCGGCGTTCGGATTCGGTGCGCGGCCGCCAATCGATTTGCCTACCAACCCTTCGGCTGTGTCGTGCGTGACCTTGACGCTGACGACCCCGTGCATGTCGGCAATAGCCCTCGAAGAGAACGAGCCCTTCGTTGCGTACTCGGCAATCGGTCAGGGCGACGTTTTGGCAACCCCTCTCGAGATGGCGATGGTTGCTTCCGGGATCGCAGACGACGGTGTGATCATGAAGCCTCACGTCATGGCACGGATCCTCGATCCGAAAGACAACGTCGTGCAGACGTACCAGCCCGCAGAGTGGCTCCGAGCTACCTCTCCGCAGACGGCGCAGTCAGTCTCGAGCCTCATGCAGGGTGTGGTTAGTGAGCCCAACGGCACCGCTTACGGCATCTTCCCGTCCGCCTGGCAGGTGGCGGCGAAGACGGGGACGGCCCAGGTCGGGCAAGGCAACACCGCGACGACGGACTGGATGATCGCTTTCGCACCGGCGAGTCACCCCGAGGTGGCCATAGCCGTGGTCGTACCCGACCAGGCCAAGTCGGCCAGCGGAGCTACGGTCTCGGGGCCTATCGTGCGCACAGTCCTCAACGGTCTCTTCGGCGGTAACGGATGACTGTTTCGGCCGGATTTTGTCCACCCCTCATCGGAATTCGCCGTGCCGGCGACGGAATCCGCTGTCCCGATGCTGGGGCTCGGAATATGCGAGGACGTAGGCTTTGACACACATGGATCCAGGTGCCCCGCGCGTCCTTTCGGGGCGTTACGAGTTGGTTCATCTTGTTGCACGTGGCGGGATGGCAGAGGTCTACCGCGCCCATGACCGCCTGCTTGACCGTCCGGTGGCGGTGAAGGTCCTCTTTCCCGAGCTCTCGATCGACCGGACGTTCGTCGAGCGGTTCCGGCGAGAAGCACAGGCCGCCGCCAACCTGTCGCACCCGAACATCGTGCCCGTCTTCGACTGGGGAGAGGACTCCGGGACGTACTTCATCGTCATGGAGTTCATCGACGGGCGCGCGCTGTCGTCCATACTTCGGACCGCAGGCCCGCTTCACCCTGACAGAGCAGCCGAGATAACAGCGGACGTGGCTCTCGCGCTCGACTACGCGCACCGTCACCTGGTCATCCACCGCGACGTCAAGCCAGGCAACGTCCTCATCACCGACGAAGGCCAGGTGAAGGTCACCGACTTCGGAATCGCCCGCGCGGTGAACACCGACGAGAGCCTCACCCAGACCGGCGCCGTCATGGGCACCGCGACCTATTTCTCGCCCGAGCAGGCCGAAGGCCTCGGGGTGGACGCACGGAGCGACATCTATTCGCTCGGGGTGGTGCTCTACGAGATGGTTGCCGGGCGACCTCCCTTCATGGGTGACTCCCCCGTGTCGGTGGCCTCCAAGCACGTCCGTGAGCAGGCACCGGCCCCGAGGCAATTCAACCCGTCGGTGCCTCAGGATCTCGAGGCGATCATCCTGAAATGCATGGCGAAGTCCCCCGAGTACCGCTACGCCACAGGAGGCGACCTGCGCGTCGACCTCCTCAGGTTCCGCGAGGGTCGAGCGGTCGGGGCAACTTCGGCGCCGAACGTCACGCAGGCCCAACTGCTTCCGGGGGGACAGACCCAGGCGCTGCCCCAGGTCCAGCCGCCATTCGTCGAGGAGGAGGAGCCCTCCCGCACAGGTCTGTACGTCGCGATCCTGGTCATCCTTCTGATCGCCCTGGCAGTGGTCGTGGGGTTCCTCGGTAACACCTTGGGCTGGTGGCACATCGGGTCTTCGAGCTCTACCTCGTTCTCGCTGCCGTCGGTGACGGGGAGCCAGGTGGCTGCTGCGGAGAACACGCTCCGGGCCAAGGGCCTGAACCCCATCGAATCCCCCGAGCCGAGCAGCGCGTCGCAGCGGGGTGTCGTGCTGGGCACGATCCCGAGCGCGGGCACGAAGGTCCAGAAGGGTCAGACGATAACCCTCGACGTCGGATCGGGGACCCCGAGCGTCCCGGACGTGCTCGTTCCGAATGTGGTCGGCTTCACCCTTCACGACGCTCAGAGCGCGATGTTCGAGTCGGGATTCCAGGTCGACTCGATTCAGGCGTCGTGCAACGAGCCGAACGGCGACGTCTGCACCCAGAGCCCAACAGGGGAGACAATGGCCCGCAAGGGTTCGATCGTCACGCTGACCGTGTCGAACGTGCCGGCGTCGACCACCTCGACAAATGCCAACACCATCTCGGTCCCGCCCGTTCAGGGTGACAACGTCCAGACCGCTTGCGCGATCATCCAGTCGTTCACCCTCACGTGCGGACAATCGCAGTACACGTTCTCTTCCTCGGTCCCCGTGAACGACGTGATCCGGACCGTCCCGGTGCCCGGGACCAAGGTGTCGGCGGGAACAGCGGTGAACCTGGTCATATCGACGGGTCCGCCTGTCACTGTCCCCAATCTCTATCTCGTTCCGGCGTCGGACGCCGAAAGCCAGTTGACCGGTCTGAAGCTGGTCCCCGTACCAGTTGACGACCCTTCTGACTCCAAGCCCAAGGACTGCGGAAACGTGACGAAGCAGAGCCCCGCAAACGGAACTCAGGTCTCTTCGGGGAGCAACGTCACGATCACCATCGCCGACGGTCCCGGGTGCCCCGGGCCTCCGGCGACGACTTCTACGACGGCAGCGCTGTTCCCGAACTGGCTTTCCGTTCCCTCTCTCTTGAGCGCATATCGCCGCGACGTCATCTGACGTTCGTTGCAGCAGGTCCTGAGCTTGTCGGGCTGAACGAGGTTCGGGCCGGCCAGCTTTCCGGTCGAGGCAGTTGGCCTAGGGAGCGTTCTGCACGGCGAGCCGTGCCTTTTTCAGGCCTTCGTCGTCGACGTCCTTGTGGGTCACCAGGCGGAGGACGTCGGGCGCGATCGTGCCGGCGAGCACCCCGTGCGACCGGAGGTGTGCAAGAAGCTTCGGGGGGTCCGAATGCGTGAACACCACGATGTTCGTGAGAACTCGCTCGGGGTCACAGCCCGCGTCGGGCCAACGTGCGGCGACTTCTTCGGCAAGGCGCTTCGCGCGGCGGTGGTCCTCGGCGAGACGCTCCACCATCGTGGTGAGCGCGACGAGCCCTGCGGCTGCGATGATGCCGGCTTGTCGCATGGCGCCGCCGAGACGGTGTCGTTCTATCCGGGCCTCGGCGATCATGTCGCTGTCGCCCGCGAGGACCGAACCCACCGGCGCGCAGAGGCCCTTCGAAAGGCAGCACATGACAGAGGCCGTGCCAGAGCAGGCGTCGGCGGCCGGCACTCCGGTTGCTACTTCGGCATTGAACAGCCGAGCACCGTCCATGTGAACAGGGATCTCGCCGGCCGCCTGGAGCACAGCTTCGAGATCGGCGGGGTGCCACGGCATGCCCGACGCCGCCATGTGCGTGTTCTCGACACATACGAGAGACGGCTTCGGCATGTGGTGGTTTGCCGCTTCTATCGCCCAGCGGATACCGGCCGGGGAGATGGTCCCGTCCTCGTCGGGAAGCGTGTGGAACTGCAGCCCGCTGTTCACCGCGGCGGCTGCATCCTCGTAGGCGACGACGTGCTGTCGACGACCTGCGATCACGACGCGCGAAGGCTTGGCGAGCACCCTGAGGGCCAGTTGGTTCGCCATCACGCCGGAAGGCACGTAGACGGCGGCGGACTTGCCCAACCTCGATGCGAATTGCTCTTCGAGGCGGGCAACGGTCGGGTCCTCGCCGTAGACGTCGTCGCCCACTTCGGCGTCGTACATCGCCTTGCGCATGGCCGCCGTGGGGAGCGTGACCGTGTCACTTCTGAGATCGACGAGACCGGTATCCATCGACCGAAGGCTAACGGCGGCGGCGAGGCGGGGACTCTGTGCCCTTCGACGACCCTGTGCCCTTCGACGACCCTGTGTCCAGCGAAGAACTCAGGTGCGCACCGACGAGACGACGTCGAGGAAGTTCTGGAGCAATCGCGGCCCCGAGTCGGTGAGGACGGACTCGGGATGGAAATGCACACCCTCCACGGCGAGCTCCCTGTGGCGCAGGCCCATGATCACGCCGTCCGACGTGGTCGCCGTGACTTCGAGCTCTGCCGGCACGGAGGCGGGATCGACCACGAGTGAGTGGTACCGGGTGGCGACGAAGGGGTCGGGCAGTCCCGAGAAGAGTCCGCGTCCGTCGTGGCTGACCATCGAGGTCTTGCCGTGCATGATGACCGGCGCCTGCACGATCCGTGCCCCGAACGCGTGCCCGATGCATTGATGGCCGAGACACACCCCGAGGATCGGGATCTCGCCCGAGAGATGCTCGACGACTGCGAGGCTTATGCCGGAGTCCTCGGGTCGTCCGGGACCAGGGGAGATCACGATCCCGTCAGGATGCTCCGACCTGATGCCTGCCACGTCGATCGCGTCGTTGCGATGGACCACCGGCTCGGCGCCGAGCTCGCCCAGCTCCTGAACGAGGTTGTAGACGAACGAGTCGTAGTTGTCGACGAGCACCACCCGGGGTCTCACGAACCCCCGATGTTACCCTCGGCTCCTTCGAGGCTTCCCGACCTGAGTATCCTCGTCGGCCATGGCCAGCGGGAAGCAGGGACCAGGCGGGGCATCGCGAAAAGGGCGCTCGACCGGACGGGCGACGACGCGGGCAGTGCGCCAGCCCCAGGTGGCGAGTGCCCGCTACACGCCGCCGGTCCCGCGCAGTCGAAAGGTGAGCCCGCGCTGGATGGGGCCGCTCATCCTGTCCGCGTTCATCGTGGGGGCGCTGGTGATCATCCTGAGCTACGTCGAGGTCCTCCCGGACCACGGCTCGGGGTGGTACCTCGCCGGCGGGATCGCTTCGCTCGTGACGGGGCTCGGGTTAGCGACGCAGTACCGCTGAAGCGAAACCTCGTCCGAAAGGTCCCCGGTGGTCTCAGCCGAGCCTTTCGATGATGGTCGCGTTCGCCATCCCTCCACCCTCGCACATGGTCTGCAGCCCGTAACGGCCACCGGTGCGCTCGAGCTCGTTCACCAACGTGGCCATCAGCTTTGCTCCTGACGCGCCGAGGGGATGGCCGATTGCGATCGCACCGCCGTTGACGTTGACCTTTGACATGTCCGGGTGAAGCTCTTTCTCCCAGGCCAGGATCACTGAAGCGAATGCCTCGTTGATCTCCGTCAGGTCGATGTCATCCATCGAGAGCTTCGGCGCGCTCGAGCACCGCCCTCGTTGCGGGAATGGGGCCCGTGAGCATGGTGACGGGGTCGACGCCTGCAAGTGCGAATGAACAGAAGCGAGCCCTGGGCGTGAGGCCGAGCGAGACAGCCTTCTCCTCGCTCATCACGAGGACCGCGGCGGCACCGTCTGTGATCTGAGAGGAATTGCCTGCCGTGACCTTGCCGTCAGCCTTGAAGGCGGGCTTCAGGTTCGCAAGCACCTCGGCGGTCGTTCCGGGCCTGATCCCCTCGTCGGTCCGGATGACGTCGTCGGTGACCTTGCCTTCGTCATCCTTCACAGCGAGCGGAAGGATCTCGCGCTCGAACCGACCCTCCTCGGTCGCCCTGGCGGCGTATTCCTGTGAACGGGCGCTGTACTCGTCGAGTTGCTCGCGCGTGAGGTTCCATTGGTCGGCGATCAGCTCCGCGGATATGCCCTGCGAGACGAGCCCGCCACGTTCCTGGTAGCGGTTCATCATCGCTGGGCCGAAGGGGAAGCCGAGGTCCCTGACCACCGACGAGCCCATGGGCGTGTGCGTCATGTGCTCGATGCCGCCGGCGATGGCCACGTCGTACGCGCCGGCGATGACTCCCTGAGCAGCGAAATGCAGTGCCTGTTGCGACGACCCACATTGGCGGTCTATCGATGTCGAGGGGACGGACTCCGGGAAACCGGCGGCGAGGACCGCGTTGCGACCGACGTTCACCGCCTGTTCGCCGACCTGCATCACACATCCCATGATCACGTCGTCCACGATCGCGGGGTCGAGGTCGTTGCGCTCGACGAGCGCCTTGAGCGGCTCTGCCGCCAGGTCCACGGCATGCCACCCGCGGAGCTTTCCGTTTCGCTTGCCCCCGGGGGTCCGAACTGCGTCGACGATGACTGCGGTCGTCATGGCGATCTCCCTCTCCTCTGTTCTCGATCGGGTCAGAAACTGACCGACCGGTCAAGAAAACTCCGTGGGTGATCGTACCGGGAATCCGCCGGATTGCGCCAAGCCGCTTCGCTACGGTTGGTTTGCAGCTGCCGAACATGGATTTCGAAATGAGATATTATGAATGAGCATGAGAGTACTTATAAGAACATGGACCGCTGGCTCGGAGACGGCGGCATGAAGATCATCGGCTTGGTTGGGGCCGGCTTCTCCGATTACGGAGTGGACGGCGAGGACCTCGGGTGGGTGGGAGCTGACTGGACGCCCACCGAGCTCGCCTGCAACCCGCACGGGACCGCCCAGGCCGGCATCCACTCCCTGGTCCTCGACGCCGCCATGAACTTCGCGATAAACGCAGCGCTCAGAGGGCGGGACCGTACGCGCGGAACTCTGGAGATGAAGACCGAGACCATGCGCCCTGCGGCACTCGGCGCTCCGTTTCGGGTCCGGGGCGAGGTCGTCCGGATGGCGCGCCAGGTGGCCTACGCAGAAGCGACCGTCCGCGACGCTGATGCTTTGCTGGTGAGCCGGGCGACCGGGACCTTTCTCTTGTATCGCCACGAGGACTGAACCGCGGGACGCGGCGACGTCGTGATCTCGTTCGTCAACGTCGAGCCGAAAGCCCGGAGGTCGCCCGCGAGTGCACCGCGCGCCGGACCGGGAGTCTGCATGACATGCCGTGGTCCGGTGCGTAATGGATCGCTCCATTGCTGGTGCTGCCTGAAGGTCTGCACCGGGCTCGATACAGGCCCGACCTCGTTGCCGCCGATCGTGCCGATGGGTCTGTACCGACCTGGCGACCAGTGGAATGTCGTGCTCAGGCGGTACAAGGACGCCCCGGTGGCGGCCGCGAGGAGGTACTTCTCGAATCTGCTCGTAGCCAGGACCGAGCACTTTCTCTCCGTCCACGGACCGTGCCTCGCCCTCGAGACGGAGGGATTCGATGCTTGGTGCGTCGTGCCTTCGTCGCAAATCGGAAGGACCGTCGCTGCCCCTCACCCACTCGAGGCCGTGCTCGGTCGCATGCCGTCGATGCGATCTCTGGGAGTCGTGCGGCTGTCGGTGGGTGAACAGGCGGCGAGTCATCTGAAGCCGAGCACGGTTGCGTTCGTTCCGCATGATCGCGAGGTTGGCACCCGCGGTCGGGTCCTCGTGGTGGACGACAGTTGGGTCACCGGTGCGCGGGCCCTTAGCGCTGTCGCAGCGCTCAACTCGGTCGGTACCAGTGTGGCCGGCGTGTTCGTTCTCGGACGGTCGGTCGACACTTCCGCCTCGAGGCACTCGCGTTCGTGGTGGGCCGAGCATGCGAATGGGGAGCGGGAAAGCGTGCCCGATCACGAGCGGTGCTGCATGCGCGTATGTGTGGCATCGAGATTTCCCGGGCCGAGCGGAGGCTTCAGAAGTAGCATCGCCACGAGGACTCCCTGAGGCTGCGCACATATCGCAGGCGGGGCCTCATCAGGGAGGTCGTATGACCACAGCGGTAGCGCCCCAGGGTCCGGGACAGAGCCGTCTCCGAAATGCGCTTTGGACGAGGCAGCTGAGTCAATACCCGAAGTCGGTTCCGCGGTACGGGTACCTGGGCGTCGTCGTTCTCACCACGATCGTCCTCTACTACCTCTACTACGTGGAGGGGGCGATCACGCCCCTGCTGCTGCCCTACTACCACATGTCGTTCCAGTACTTCCTCTACGTGCTTGTGATCGCGAACGCAATCGGGGCGTTCACCGCATTTATCGGGGGTCTGTCGGACAAGATCGGGCGCGCCAACCTGACGATCTACGGGACCTTGATCGTCGGTCTGGTTCAGCTGGACGTGCCGCATATCCATTCGAAGCTCGGATTCGTCGGCGCGTACTGCATTATCGGATTCGTGGAGGGCGTGATACTCGTCTCCACACCGGCGCTCATGCGTGACTTCTCACCGCAGCTGGGTCGCGGCGCCGCCATGGGCTTCTGGGCGTTGGGCCCGACGATGGGAAGCCTCGCCGCGAGCCTGGTTGCCACGCGCACGCTGCCGCACCTCGGGCCATGGCAGGACCAATTCGACATCTCCGGCCTCGTTTGCATCGGCGTGGTGGTGATCTCGTTCATTTGGCTGCGCGAGCTCTCCCCCCGTCTTCGCGATCAGCTCATGGTGAGCGAGGCGGACCGTGTGCTCGTAGAGGCGCGCGCCATGGGGGTGGACATCGAAGCCGCCACAGCCCATCCGATCCGCACGATGCTGAAGCTCGACCTCGTGGCTTCGTCGTTCGGGATCGCGGTGTTCCTCCTCTTCTATTACGCGTCGGTGAGCGTTCTGACCATCTACTGGGTCGTGGTGTTCAATCGCTCCACGCCCGACGCTGACGGCATCAACGTGTGGTACGCCGCGGTCCTGTCCGGAGCGCTCGTCTTCTTCGGCGTCGTCTCCGACAAGTTACGTGTGCGAAAACCTCTGATGCTCGTCGGCGCAGTCGGCTCGATCGTGATGATGATCGTCCTGATCTTGCAGATAAACCACCCCCATACCGGGTATTACTCGAACGTCCTGGTCATAGTGCTTCTCGCAACGGCGATCGGATGCGCCTACTGCCCGTGGATGGCCGGATACACAGAACAGGTCGAATCGCACAACCCCACGCTGGCGGCCTCGGGTCTCGCAATTTGGGGCTGGATCCTGCGGATCGTGGTCGCGGTCTCGTTCCTCATCCTCCCGCACGTGATCACCACGGCGACGACCCTCGTCGACAACTATGCGGCCGGAGTCCAGCTGCAGGCATTCCAGACCGCTCAGCCCTACGCACCCTCGCTCGCTCCGGGTGCGAAGCCGCCGCCGGCCGCCCCGTCCTCGGTCATCGCACAATTGCAATGGGTCAAAGAGCCCGGGACTGACGCTCTGGCCCAGATCCTCGTCAACTTCCCTAAGACTCACCCGAGCAGCCTGGCCGAGCTCCAGGCATTCGGTGCCGCACAGCCTTACGTGCCGTCGATCACGCCCGGCGCTCGGATACCACCGCCGGCGCCGCCGGCTCTGCTCGCACAGCTGAGAGCCACCGGCGAGCGTGGCCCGGAGGCGCTCGCCGTGATCCTGCAGAACTATGCGATCTCTCACAGCGCCGGCTCGCGGCTGCCGGGAAGATCCCGAGCTCTCTCGGAGGTGTGGCCGAGGCGCAGGCGCTCCTGGCCTTCAACCCCTTGGCGTCCGCGATCCAGGCGGGCAAACCGGTGACGAGTGCAGAGATCTCCAAGGTGGGCGATCCGAACCTGCAACAGGTGCTCCGCGACGAGCTGCTCCTCGTGCCGCCCGGCACCGAGGCGCCGGCGCTGCTGAGATTCCAACCTCTTGCCTCGATCGTCCAGGCCGGTGGAGCGCTCTCGAGTGCTCAGATCGCCAGTGTCGGCGCCCCGGACCTCGAGTCCCTGCTGCGCTCGGAGAAGGTCTTGGTCCCGGCACAGAAGACATCCCCGAACGAGTGGAAGAGATGGTGGTGGGTCTGCATCGGCGGGATGGTCGTGTTCTTCGGTCTCGTGTTCACGATGCGAGGACGCTGGAGCCCGGCGGCCGCCAAGCGCGACATCGAGGAGCGGGACCGTCTCGTCGCCGAAGAGCTCGCCCGGCTGCACAAGGAGGTCGAACCCGAGTCGGTCCACTGACCTCCCGCGAGGTCCGCCGGTTGCGACGGGCACGGGCAAGAGCAGGGTGACCATGCTCAAGTGGGTCGTCGCGCGAGCCGATGGGGGGCCTGGAGGGTTCCGTTTCGCTGTCGGGCGTCGGGACTCCGGTTCCTCGTAGGCTTGCCGCGTCGACGACGTCGACCACAACGGGTCGCATAGTGAGTCGACCACAACCGGTCGCATATCGAGGAGACGGGAGAGTCCCCATGGACATGGAGTTCCGACGGCTCGGCCGCTCGGGTCTGAAGGTGAGCGTCCTTTCGTTCGGTTCCTGGGTCACGTTCGGCCCCCAGCTCGACGTCGGGCTCGCCGTCGACTGCATTGCCGCAGCGGGGGAGGCGGGCGTCAACTTCTTCGACAATGCCGAGGCCTACTCCGGTGGCGAGTCCGAGCGGATCATGGGGAAGGCGTTCGAACGGCTCGGCTGGAAACGCAACGACTATGTCGTGTCCACGAAGGTGTTCTGGGGGCTCGATGACGCCCCGAACATGCGCAACACACTGAACCGCAAGTACCTCCTCCAGGCGATCGACGGTTCGCTCGAGCGCTTCGGGCTCGACTTCGTCGACCTGCTCTTCTGTCACCGTGCGGACCCGGAGACTCCCATCGAAGAGACGGTCTGGGCCATGTCCGACATCGTCTCGTCGGGCAAGGCCCTGTACTGGGGGACGTCCGAATGGTCGGCGGACGAGATCCGCGCTGCTTGGGACGTCGCGGATCGCCACCACCTCCACAAGCCGGTGATGGAACAGCCCGAGTACAACATCTTCAACCGTGACAAGGTGGAGAAGCAGTACGCGCGACTGTACGAAGACATCGGGCTCGGTCTCACGACCTGGAGCCCGCTCGCGTCGGGACTGCTCACCGGGAAGTACCTGGACGGCGTGCCGGAAGGAAGCCGCGCCTCGCTGCCCGGCTACGAGTGGTTGACGCACCAGCTGACCAATCCCAAGCGGAACAAGCGCGTCCGGGACCTGAAGGACGTCGCCGACAAGCTCGGCTGCACGTTGTCGCAACTTGCGATCGCATGGTGTGCCCGCAACAAGCACGTGTCCACCGTCATAACCGGTGCAAGTCGCGTCGAGCAGGTGCAAGAGAACATGAAGGCACTCGACGTCATCGGGCAGCTCGACGACGAGGTCATGGAGCGCATCGACGTGATCATCTACTTCACCCCGTAGTCGGCATCGCTCATTCCTGCCGTCGGACGAACGTGAGGCGACGGCAGTGCTGTTAGCCGTCACCGGGCCGTGGCGCGACGCATTTGTCGCGCTGGCGGGGCTCGGCGCGGGGATCGTGAACGGCATCGCCGGGGGCGGGACACTCGTGTCGTTCCCGGTGCTTCTTGCCGTCGGCGTTCCGGCGCTGCGGGCGAACGTCACATCGACGGTCGGGATCTTTCCGGGATACCTCGGTGGCGTGGCAGGGTTTCGCCGCGAGATCGCTGACCAAAAGGACAGATTGCGGACCCTGGCGCCCGTCGCGGTGGCGGGCGGGGTAGGGGGAGCTGTTCTTCTGCTCGTGACGCCGAGCAGCGCGTTCAGCAGGGCCGCCCCTTACCTGATACTGGTCGCGTGCGGTCTTTTCGCCTCTCAGCCGTTGCTCTCCAAGCGCCTCGAGCGCGCAGGCGGCCGGAGCAGACGATTGGTGGCTCAAGGTGGAGTCCTCGCTGCCTGTGCGTACGGGTCGTATTTCGGCGCCGGGCTCGGGGTGCTGTTGCTCGGAGTGCTCGGTGTCGCGATGCCGGACCGCCTCGCCCGCATGAACGGGTTGCGATCCGTGATCTCACTGGGCGTCAACACGATCGCGGCCGCCGTATTCGTGGTTGCAGCTCACGTGGCGTGGACCTACGCCGGTCTCCTCGCTGTGACGAGCCTGGTCGGCGGCTACGCCGGCGCCCGGTTGGCCCTAAGGGTTCCCGCTCCGCCCCTGCGAGTCCTGATCATTCTCATCGGGCTAGCCGCTGCCGCGCGGCTGCTGGCGGGCTGAGCTGTAGCGCACCGCTCGTTCACGAGTCGACGACGGACGGGAAGAACCCGGTCGGCGCCCGGGCCAATTGCCGGTCGAGTGCCACGCGGGCCTCGAGCGCTTGCTCGAGGTCGACGATCTCGAACTTGACCGATTCGCCCGGGCGGCGTTGGGCCAACGCTCCGATGTCCGCTCCGATGACGGTTGCGATGACGGGGTAGCCCCCCATCGTGGCGTGGTCGCAGAGCAGGACGATCGGCTCTCCGGACGGGGGCATCTGGACCGCGCCGTGCACCATGCCGTGAGAACCTCTCGGTGGCTCCGACAGCTCGACGGGGCGAGACCCCTCGAGCCTGACCCCGATGCGGTTGCTGTCAGGGCGAACCTTGAACGGCTCGGCCGCCCACTTTGCCAACGAGCTCCTGTTCACCGACAGTGGTCCGGGGAGGATGCGGATCACGGAGCCCCGGGCGAGCCCGGATGCGTAGCCGCGGGGGTGCCCGGCAACTCCGATCCCGAGCTCGTCGCCGGCCTCGAGCGGTCCCGGTCCCAGTCCGGAGAGCTCGTCCGAAGAGCAGCTCCCGAACATCTCCGGGCCCCGGATCCCTCCGGCCACGGCCACGTACCCTCTGAGGCCTGCAGACGGGCCGACTTGGAGCCGTCCGCCTGCAGGAACCTGCACGACGGCGCCGGTCGGCACCGATCTTCCGTCGAGCACGACCGACGCCCCTACGACCGCCACGTGAGCCGACGAGTCGAACCGAACCACCGGCCCGGCGAGGGTGGTCTCGAGTGCTCCAGAGCCCTCGACGTTGCCCGCGATGAGATTGGCGAGGCGCATCGACTCCGCGTCGGCGGCTCCTGCGGCCGGAACGCCGAGATGACCCACCTTGATCCTTCCGGCGTCCTGGAGCGTCGTGAGAAACCCCGGTTCTTCGACGACGACCCGCCGAGACGAGCTGCACCGAGGCCGCCCGGGGGCCCACTCGTGTGGGGAGGGTCGTGTGATCTCGTCGGTGGGGACGAGTCGCACGCGGTCTCCGGGTTGGAGTGTTGCGTACGGCTCCGCGAACGGGTCGAACAGCACGAGGTCGGTGCGCCCGATGAGATTCCAGCCCCCCGGGCTCGTCCGCGGGTACACGCCCAGGTAACCCCCGGCCACGGCGACGGATCCTGCGGGGACCGAGGTCCTCGGTGACGACCTTCGCTCGATGCCGAGCAGTGAGCTTGGGAGACCCTCCACATAGGCGAATCCAGGCGAGAAGCCGAGATAGGCGACCCGTAGAGGCGCGCGCGCACGATGGAGTCGGCGACCTGGTGTCGCGACCTGCCGGCCGCAAGCGCCACCTGGTCGAGGTCGGGGCCGTCGAAGACCACGGGCATCTCCACGACCCGACCTCTGCGAGCAGAAGGTGGGCGCGCAGGGATCGCACGCAGCCTCTCCGTCACGGACTGGGTCCGTCCGCTGGCGACCTTCACGAGGATCGCCGTACCTGCGAGAACCTCGTCTACCTCGTCCAGGTCGCGAACAGCACGGCTGAGCTCGTGTGGATCTTCCGAGGGCTCCGGGTCGACGAGGAGAGCGGATTCCCCGAACCCGACCACGCGGCGCATCAGCCCGTCGCTTCGACCTTGACCCCGGCGCGCTCTAGAGCAGTCCGAACCGCTAGAGCGATCGCAGGAGCACCGGGGGTGTCGCCATGCAGGCAAATGGTCTCGGCGACAACCTCGACCCAGGTCCCGTTCGTCGCACGGGACGCGACGGTCAGCCGCGATCGACACCGCCTGGTCCGCCGCCTGCCCGGCGTCTGTCAGCAGGTCGCCGGGCTCGCCACGCGGGACGAGAGACCCGTCCGAGCGGTACCCGCGGTCGGCGAATGCCTCAGCGATCGTGCGGACACCGGCCGACGAGGCGGCGAGCAACGCGGCTCCGGCGGGCGCGACGACGGCTACTCCTGGAAAGGTCTCGACGACAGCTCGAAGGAGCTCCGCACAGCTCTCGTCGACGGCTGCCTGGTGGTAGAGCGCGCCGTGAGGCTTCACGTGGTGCACCCGCGTCCCGTGATCCCGGGCGATGGAATCGAGCGCGCCGATCTGGGCGAGCAACTCGGATCGCAGCAACTCGGGGGAGGTCCGCATCACTCGGCGACCGAAGCCCTCGCGGTCAGGGTAAGAAGGGTGTGCCCCGACGCGGACTCCGAGGCGCATAGCGGTGGTGACCGCCGCATCCATCACGGCCGGGTTCCCGGCATGAGCCCCCGTCGCGATGTTGGCGCTCGTCACGACTTCGAGCAGGGCCACCTCGAGCTGCGCCGGATCCTCGACCTCGCCGACGTCGGCGTTCAGGTCGATGGTCACTGGCCCGCCGTCCGGCGAGATGGGTACCACTCCACCAGTATCGCCCGGGCTCGCCCGAGCAACGACAGCTCCCGCGAGAAGCCCGTACTATGCGCCCGGTGGAAGGGCGTATCAGGTCAAGGCTGGATGAGCTAGGGCTGGTGCTCCACGGACCCCATCCCCCGCACGATCCCCTTGACGCCGTCGTCGTCCACGACGGAACCGCCAGGACATCCGGTCAGCTGCCGCGGATCGAGGGTCGGCTCACCTGCATCGGCACGCTCGGCGACAACGTCAGCGTGGACGAAGGCAGAGCTGCCGCAGCAGTCTGCGCGCTCAATGCGTTAGCCGTGTTGGAGCACGCGCTCGGCTCCCTGGATCGGATCGAGCGCGTTCTGACGGTGACCGGATACGTCGCGTCGGCGCCGGATTTCCACGAGCAGCCGGCCGTCATGGACGGAGCGAGCAGGCTCCTGCACGACGTGTTCGGCGACGCCGGGCGCCACACGCGTTCTGCCATCGGTGTAGCCGCTCTGCCGCGAGGCGGTGCGGTGGAGATCGAAGTGGTCGTGGCCGTCCACAAAGCCGGCCGATGACACGAAGGGCCGTTTGTTCAGGGTCCCTCGATCACCCATCCGAGCGCGCTGGCAAGGAACGCCAGGAACATCGGGCTCTCCCACGCCGAAGGGAAGTGACCCAGGGAGGTCGAGAACACCCGACCGTCACCTTCGTTGTGGCACCAAGCGAGCGGAAGCCCGCATTCCGGCACGCGAGCGCCCTCGACGCTCATGTCGAGCTGCCCGGGAGCGATCTCGAGCAGCACCCGGGCGTCAGCACGCAGATCTCGAAACAGGTACACCTCGTCGCGCCAGCTCCACGAATCCGGTAGGGCGCTCGTCGCCGGGTGGTTGCGGTCGCGCACGTGCACCTCGAACTCCGTGGTCCAAGGGTGTCCGTCGAAGCGCGCCCCGACCAGCCGGCCGTAGTAATCCCAGTCGAGACACGAGTCGGTCGCAGAATGCACTGCGAGCACTCCGAGCCGTCCGTCGCGAACCCCGGACTCGACTGCTGAGCGCTGCTCGGCTGACCATGGCGTCTCGCCGATCGTGAAGAGCCCGAGCACGGCGCCCGAGGCGAGGTCCGAAGCCGGGATCGACGCCACGTCGGTGACGGGCACAGGCTCGAGGCCGGCCATCGACGCGAGCTCGGCCAGGGCCGTCGTCGCCTGGGGGAGCACGCCGTGCACGCCCGCGGGGCCGTGCGGGTACGGGGCCACCTCGGTGACTATGTACATGGGTCGCGCCGACACGGGGTACATGGGTCGCGCCGACACGGGGTACATGGGTCGGGCCGGCACGGGCGGAAGGTTACCAATCGGCGCTTGACAGACCGAGGCCGTGCCGGTGACAGTGACCCGGTGAGATCCGAGGATGAATCGGTCAGAGCCGAGCTGATCGAGCTCGGCTCGGCGACCTTGGGCGAATCAGGTGGCCGGGTGATGCGTGCGCGTGTGAAGCCCGCCTGGCCGGGCGCCCGCATCGCCGCGCCTGCCGTCCCCGTCCGATGCACTCCCGGCGACAACCTCGCCATCCATGTCGCCGTGGCAACGGCGGCACCCGGTCACGTGCTGGTCGTCGATGTGGGCGATGTGCCCGAGCGTGGGTACTGGGGCGAGGTGCTGACGACCGGAGCAGAATCCCGGGGGCTGTCCGGCCTGGTCATCGACGGAGGCGTGCGCGACGTCGACGCCATCGCCGCACACGGTTTCCCGGTCTTCTCTGCGGCCGTCGCGTTGCGCGGAGCCACGAAGCAGTCACCGGGAACTGTCGGGGTGCCGGTGGTCGTGGGCGGTGTCTCCGTCGCTGCGGGTGACTGGGTGGTTGGCGATGCCGACGGGGTGACGGTTGTCTCCGGCGCATCGCTTACGACTGTCGTAGAAGCCGGCCGAGCGAGGGCGGCGAAGGAGAAGGCGATGTTCGAGGCGCTTCGCAACGGCTCGACGACGATGGAGCTGCTGGGCCTCGATCCCGCGCTCGTCGAAGTTGCGCCCGTCGAGGTGGCCGGCTAAGCCGGCGGCCTGACCAGATTCTCCGGCTCGCTCCCGGCGAGCACGTCGCGCACGCCCTCGCACGCGAGGCGAGCCATACGGGTGCGAGTCGCCCGTGTGGCACTTCCGATGTGGGGCAGGAGAACGGCACGCGGGGCGTCGAGCAGCGCCGGATGAATTTCCGGCTCGTCCTCGTACACGTCGAGACCCGCCGCGAAGATCGTGCCCTTGGCGAGAGCTTCTGCGAGCGCAACCTCGTCCACGACAGGCCCTCGAGACGTGTTGACGAGCACTCCGTCTGCGCCGAGAAGTTCGAGCTGCCGGCTACCTATCATGTGACGGGTTTCGTCGGTCAGAGGGACGTGGAGGCTGACCACGTCCGAGGACGTCATGAGTGTGTCGAGATCGGCCACGTATCCGGGCGACGCGCTCGGCCGTCGCGAATGGTGAAGCACTGTCATGCCGAAGCCCTCGGCTCTGCGTGCCATCGCCTTTCCGATCCGCCCGAACCCGACGAGACCGAGCACCGAACCATGGACGTCACGGCCCAGGTACTGGTTGATCCCCCAACCGTGCCACAGCCCCGCGCGCAGGTCGCGGCTCGCATCCGAGGCGAGACGCGACGCAGACAGGACGAGGAGGAAAGCGAGATCGGCCGTCGTCTCGTCCAGGACGCCCGGGGTATTGCAGACCGAGATCCCAAGTTGCTGTGCGGTCACCACATCGATGTTGTTGTAGCCGACAGCCACGTTGCCGACGACCTTCAGCCGTCCGGAGGCCCCGGACCGGAGGACCAGAGCGTCGATGGGGTCGGTCAGCAGACAGACGATCCCGTCGAATTCGGGTGCCAGTTCAGCTAGATCGGACGCCGAGCACGGTCCGTCCCCGAAGCCGTCGACCAATTCGTGGCCCGCTTCGCCGAGCGGATCGGTTCCCCCTTCGGGAAGCCGGTGCGTTACGAGTATCCGGCCCACGTCAGGAGTCCCGTCGCCTTGTCGCGCCGAGCGCGCCCAGGTATCAGTGGTTCGTGTAGTCGATCGGCCCCGCGCCCGGTACTCCGATCGCAAAGCAGAAGCAGTGGATCGGGGCGTGATCGGTCGTCGGTCGCAGGGTGTGGACCTTGTCGGGCGGGATGTGCACGAGATCGCCCTGACCGATCTCGCGCTCGTCGTCCTCGATGCGCATGATCCCGCGGCCCGACATGACGTAATAGAACTCGTGGGTGGGGTGAGAGTGCGGCTCGACGTACCCGCCGCCGGCGACCTCGAACTCGTTCACGAGCTCGAGGAACCCGCCGTCTGTGGTGTCCTTCATCTCTCGCGAGGGGACCATCCACCACACCGGCACCGTGCCGTTGTGCTCGACAACCGGCGAGGTGTCCCTGATGTTGCGGACGTCCATGTGCTCCTCCTGACCCTCGGTCGTAGTCTGACGGCGACGTCAGCGTAGATCACCGAGAAGGGGCTGGGCCGTGGGACCTGCGATGAGGACCATTGAGGTGCAGGCGTTCGACGAAGGGGCGTGGGCCCCGTTCGGCTGGGTGCCGTGTCGAGGACACCGACGAGCGGGACGGTGATCACAGGCTCCGGTACGAGTGGGATGACGTTCACCTGAACGTGATCGGGCACTCCCTCGCCGAGGTCTCCAAGACCGCGAACGGGTTGCGTTGCGACGAGCTGTTCCACCACGTCACGCACACCCAGGCACTGATGTCCCTCAACTGCGACTGCGTGATCGTGGTCGCGGCTGCAGGCTCCGAGCTCGAGAGGCCGGAGGACCTCGATGAAGTCAGGGCCTTTCTGCTTCATCCTCTGCAACCCGTGGTCCTTCATCAGGGAACGTGGCACTGGGGGCCTTATCCCCTCGATGACACGCCGGTGAGCCTGCTCAACGTGCAAGGGCTGCGTTACGCAGAGGACAACGGAAGGACCGATCTCGTAGAGCTCGGTTGCTCGCTCGAGATCGACCTACGGAACGTCAGCCGGCCATAGGCGGGCACTCAGCGACTGGCTCGCGGTGGCGAGGAGCACCCCGTGCTCAGACCACAAGAAGGCCTGCCCTTGTGCGATCCCACGGGACAGCGCATGCATGTGGATGTCGCAGAGGATCCACTCCGTAGGCACGATGCGCGCGACCCGGATCGTGTTGTCGAGGCTCCTTCCCATGGTGCGCTTGCCGAGAGGTTCGCTGAGCCCTCCCGACACGTAGTCCCCGATGATCGCGAGCGTCGCGGCGGAGGGCTCGAGGTGTCCTGGCAGGCGCGCCCAGAAGGCGGAGGACCCGTCACCGGGTTGGCCGTCGAGCGCCTCCATCATCCTGCCCTTCGCAGCCCGCACCTCGACACGGCTGAGGACGCTGTCGGCGAACATCGGAGGCACGACTCTCTCCGGGCAGTCCATCGGGGGTGGCACTTCGGGCGGCTCTACCCAAGTTCCCTCGAGCTCGAGCTGTCCGTGGCCGAGCGCGGCGTTGACGGTGAGTATCTCGCGTCCTCGTACCCGACCGAC
The DNA here is from genome assembly GCA_963801315.1 of uncultured Acidimicrobiales bacterium. GTDB lineage: Bacteria > Actinomycetota > Acidimicrobiia > Acidimicrobiales > CAVXTF01 > CAVXTF01. Next base: position 263,232 of record CAWDEI010000002.1, read on the forward strand.
GGCTCGTCCCTGGGTGATCTGCTTACCGGTCACTGCGAGCGTCACGTCGAGCTCGAGCGTGGTTCCGGTCTCGGCGAACGACAGGTACTGCGCGGTGGCCCAAGCGGTCTCGCGTCCCGAAGCCTGTTCCAAGGCGACGAGTGCCGCTGCCAGCCCACATCCTCCGTAGAGGAACCTTCCCGGAGTCGATACCTCAGGTGTGACGTCGAGGCGCCAGCTCAACGCGATGTCGAGAGGGGAGATGCCGAGGAACGTTCGGGCGTCCACGACGAGGCACCCTAATGTGGCCCGGAACGCCGGGGTGCGGGCAGGTGCGTGGTGCTAGCCGGGCGGTGCGGCTCGTGGGAGTCAGATCGTGCCGGCGATCAACCGCGCCATGGCTTGTGCGCCCGTGCCTCCGATGGGCATGTGCACCCCGTCGGGCCCGAACCACTCGGGATTCGCGTCAGCGAGCGCGTTGAAATCGGCGAGCCTGGCGTTGTGGTACGTCGGGACGCCTTGCTCGAGCGTCGCGTTGACCGAGTTCACCCAGCTGTAAGAGGGCGGCAGGTGGACCGTCACGAACACGACTACGGACGCGCCGGCAAGGGCGGACATCATCTGCTGGAACTGATCCATGTCGACGGGGCCGTTGGTTCCGAGGTCGATCACGACGATCGAGCCGAGGGTCCCATCCGCTTTCAGTTCCTGCACCAGGGCGATCCCGTCGTCCCACTGACGGCTCACCACGGCCTCCACGTCGATGCCCGGAATGTCGAACTGCAAGTCGGGCTGGGCGTCGAGCATGACGGAGTCGCCTATGGCGGTGACATGACCGCAGACGAAACCGGGCGCGCAAGGTCCTGCCCGATAGGTCGTGGGTGTCGTCTTGGTCGGTGCCGGTTTCGTGGTGGTGGTCGGCCGGGGATGGGGTTTTTGCTTCGTCTTCTTCGGGGCGACAGGCTGCTTGGGCCTGGTGCTCTGGACCGTGCTGGCAACGCCTGTCGCGACCGTCGTAGTGGTCGGCTCCGACTTGCCCGGACCTGTGGCAGCGTGCTGGCTGGCGCACGCGGCGAGCAGTACGGCGAGCGCGATCAGCGCAGGCACGGTTAGTCGCGTCGAATGGGAGTGGTTCATCGGAGGACCTGGATTCACGGGGCTGCCTGCAGGCATGTGCGAGCCACCTGGTGAAGGGGCCGCTAGTCATGCGGTGAAGAGACGAGCCGGGCCAGAGCTTACCGGGGGGCCGCCTTCGGCTTCGCGCGGTCCGAGAGCACCGCCATGGCCGCGTTGCGCCCGTTGACCGCTATGACGCTGCCACCCGGATGAGTCGAGGCACTGCAGAGATATACCCCTTCGACTGGTGTGCGAGGGGCGAACCTGTTGGCCCACAGTTGTTCGGGAAGGCAGTCGCCGTGGAATATGTGACCTCCCGTCGAGCCGATCTTCGCCTCGATGTCAGGCGGCCCGAGCACCTCTCGGTGAATCACGCAATCGGCAATGTCCGGAGCGAAGCGCGCCACCTGTCGCAGGACGTCGTCTCCGATCTCCTCGCGCCGCGTCGACCACGATCCGGTTGCGAGCTCGTAGGGTGCGTACTGCGCGAACACGCTCATGGCATGCCGTCCCGGGGGAGCGACCGAGGCGTCATATGCCGTGTGGAAGTAGACCTCGCACCAATGCGGGGCGGGCTCGCCGAGAAGGCTCTGTTCGAAGGCTTTCTGCGTGGCGTCGACACCGGTCGAGATCGTGACCATCGCCCGATGGGGCTCGACGTCCGGCGAGCGAGCGCTGAAGGCCGGCAACCGGTCGAGCGCGCAGTTCACCTTTACGACCGGGCTGTCCGTCCGCCACTCGGAAACTCGTCTCACCCATTCCGGTGGCACGTCGCCATCGAGCATCGAGAGCGTCCTCTTGGGGTCGGCGTTCGACACGATCGTCGCAGCGCGGATCAGCTCGCCACCTTCGAGACGGACTCCCTCACCAGGCACGACCGAAGCGACCGCGACCCCGCATGCGAGAACCGCCCCGTGTTCCTCGGCCGCTTCTGCGAGAGCGAACGAAACCCGTCCCATGCCGCCGACGACATAGCCCCAGGCACCCGGTTGACCCTCGAGGGTGCCGGAGCTGTGCATCAGGTGGACTGCGGCCGTTCCCGGATCCCTCGGGCCGGCATTCGTTCCGATGATCCCCTGCCCGTGGAGCGCCGTGGTGAGCCGTTCGTCTGATACATACCTTTCGACGACGCTCGCTATCGACTCTTCGAAGAGCACCTCGATCGCCTCGGGGTCATGATCGACCAGCTCTTCTATCTCGGCGCGGTCGGGCGAGTCGCCGATCCAGGTATCTCTACTTCCGTGCCGGAGAGCGCGGCGCAGGCGGGCGAACAGAGCTTCGTAGGCGATGAACCCGTCGACATCTCGCGGCGCGAGCTCGCTCACGGCTCTGGCGCTGCGCTCTGAATCGTTCCAGAGAGCGATCGATGTGCCGTCCTCGAAAGGACACCAAAGGTGCGGGTCGACGATCCGCACGCTGTAACCCCGTCGGTGCAGCTCGAGCTCCTCGACCACAACCGGATGCAGTAGTCCGACCAGGTATGCGCAAGGGCTCACTGCGTAAGCGGGGTCGGGGAACGGCTGTTCCAACGTGCATGCTCCACCGAGCCTGGCGGAGCGTTCCAGCACGAGGACCTCGAGCCCGGCTCGGGCGAGATACGCCGCAGCTGTCAATCCATTGTGCCCGCCTCCGACTACGACGACGTCCCAACTACGTGCGCGCAGGTCGTCGATCGGGGCGGGCAATCCGATGCGACCAAGGGCGTCGTTGACTCTTCCCACCTGATGGAGCCTCCTATCGGAGTAGACGCGACATTCGGCGATCGGCGAGGGGCTTACCGCCGGTCTGGCACGTCGCACAGTACTGAAGCGAACGGGTCGAGAACGACACTTCGCGCACGATGTCACCGCATTCGGGGCATTTTTCTCCGGTGCGGCCGTGAACTCTCATCGAGCGCTTCTTGTCCCCCTTGAGCTCGGAGGCCGGCAATCCCGCCGCACGGTCCGCCGCGTCTTTGACGACACTCACCACTGCATCGTGGAGGCGCAGCAATTCCTCGGGGCTGAGTCGCGCTGCTGGTTTGAACGGAGATAGCCGCGCTACGTGGAGCGCCTCGTCGGAATAGGCATTTCCGATGCCGGCGATTGCCGACTGTCGTGCGAGCACTGTCTTCACGGTGCCCGACTCCCCGGAGAGAATCTCCTGGAGCCGTTCCGCGGTGAAGCTGGGATCGAGTGGGTCGATGCCGAGGGTGGCGATCCCTTCGATTTGCGAAGGGTCACTCACCACCCAGATGGCCAGCCGCTTCTGCGATCCCATCTCGGTGACGTCGAATCCGGCGCCGCCCTCGAGCCCGACGCTCAACGCCATAGGGCCCTTTCCGCGCCGAGCGCCGGACGCGTCGCGTGGGGCTGCCGGCTTAGATTGGTCTTTCCACCTCACCCATCCGGCACGAGCGAGGTGCATGACGAGCCACGTGCTTCCGGCCTTGCAACATAGGTATTTCCCCCGCCGTGACCAACTCTCTATGCAGGCGCCCACGATCGAGTCGAGAGGGGGATCGAAGGTCTTCAACGCAGCGATGGAGAACAGCTCGCAACTCAGGATCTTCAACCCGCGGGTGTGCTCGTCCAGGAACCGGACGAGCGCTTCGACCTCGGGCAGCTCGGGCACGCCTGACATTCTTGCCTGCCTCGCAAGGCTGGGCTCACCGGAGAACCGATTGCCGCCCTCGATCCGCGCCCCGATACCGCCAGTGACACGAACTGCACCGCGTATCATCTCCGTGTCGGATCGAGGGTCGACGGTGGGCAGTCAGCGGCGTCCCCGCTATCAGGCCGTACGATCGTTCTTGCCGTGATGACCCGAGTCATGGCCAGGCATTGCAAGCGTCGGGGGAGTAGCTCAGCTGGTAGAGCAGTTGGTTTGCAACCAACAGGTCGCGGGTTCGAGTCCCGTCTCCTCCACTCAACCGATCTACCGAGGCTGTGAGGTCTCGTACCTTCGCGACACTCTGGATCGAGTATCCGCGTTCATCTAGCCCATTGGCTCTGGTCCTTGACGCCAGTCAATCGGGCCGCATCTCGGGTGATGTACGCACACCTTTTAATGAGACCTCACCGTTCGCTCGGCACGAACCAGCCGTAGTGGTCGCGGCTAACCTCGAACGAGGAATATGTCCCCACAATGGGCGATCCGGTGAGGGGGAACAATGAACCCAGTCCTCGAGACAGCGTTGCGGACTCGTCTTTTCCAATTCGCCGGAGCCGTCGTGCTCGGGCTCGCGGGTCTGATCCTCATTCCTTCCGGAGCTGGGGCGCAGGTCGCGATAACAACCTGCAACTACTCGTCTTTTCAGACGGCGATCGCAGACAGTCACGGGACGGGTGTGGAATTCGAATGCAGCGGAACCGTCGAGTGGCCGACGAACACCCCCGTGACCGTCTCGTCGGGTGAGAACCTCCCCATCACCGTCGAATCAGGTGACTCGGTCGACCTTTATGGCGACGACTCATCCCAACTCTTTGTAGTCGCCGGCGGGACTCTCGATATCACCGGCCCGGGCATGACCCTTTCGGGCGGAGAAGCACAAGGTGCCTCTGGAAAGGCGGGAGCGGACGGGACAGACGGGGTGTTCGGAGCGCCAGGTTCACCTGGAGCTGTAGGGGCCAAAGGCGGAGCGGGCAAGAACGGCACTGCTGGAGGTGCAGGCGGCGCGGGGAAAGCCGGGAAGAAGGCCGAAGGTGGAGCGATCGAAATCAAATCGGGAACTGTCGACCTGACCAATGTGGCCCTGAGCGGCAACGAGGCTCTCGGAGGTGCGGGTGGCACCGGAGGCCCGGGCGGCTATGGCGGTAGCGGAGGTGCAGGGGGAACCGGCGGAGGAGGGACGAGTCCGGGTGGAGTAGGCGCGACGGGCGGCGGCGGAGGAAACGGGGCACCTGGTGGAGCCGGTGGTGCCGGAGGCGCAGGCGGCGAAGCTCTCGGTGGCGCCATTTACAACGCCGGCTCTCTGACGATCGACAACTGCACTTTCAGTGGTGACGTCGCCAGGGGAGGCGCAGGAGGCTACGCGGGAGCGCGCAGCAGGGCGGCAACGGCGGCCCTGGTGGTCAAGGCGGCGGAGGTGGAGTTGGCGCGGTACCAGGTGGCGCAGGTGGAGCAGGTGGCAAGGGAGGTGACGCTGGGACTCCGGCGCCCGGTGGAGCCGGCGGCGTTGGAGGTGTCGGAGGGATAGCCGAAGGTGGGGCGATCTACACCACTGATTCCCTCGTTATGACGACGGGGACCACCGAATTCACTTCGACGTCCGTCTCAGGTGGCTCAGCCGGCGGGGCCGGTTATGGCGGAGAGGGCGGCGAAGGTGGAACTGGAGGAGTCGGAGGAATTGGCGGGACCGGCGGCAGCGGCGAAGCGGCGACTACTTCGGGAGAGTCCGGTGGTGCCGGAGGCGCTGGTGCCAAGGGCGGAGAACCCGGTTCGAGCACGCCCGGTTCGACGAGCGGAGAACCACAGCCGGGCGTCGCAGGTGGAGTCGGCGCGGGAGGCGCGCTCTATGTGAAAGGCACGGCGACCATAAAGGGCGCGATCTTCGACGGCAGCGTTGCCGAGGGTGGTTCCGGTGGCAACGGTGGCAACGGGGCCGATCTCGACACGGGTCCCGGCGGTTCGGGTGGAGCGGGGGGAAGCTCGGGGAGCGGCGGCCAAGGCGGCGCCGGCGATGACGCTCCGAACGGGCCAGATGGACCTGCCGGCGGCCCGGGTCTTCCTGGGAACCCCGGCGACACCGGTGTAATCCCGACGCCAGGCGCTATCGGAGGTTCAGGCGCGACCGGCGAGGGCGGTGCGATAGCGAACGACGGCAGCCTCAGTGTTATAGGCAGCACCGTTGAGTCCGGACGCGCTCAGGGCGGTGCCGGTGGTTTCGGAGGTAACGGCGAAGGCGGCGGTGACGGTGGTCAGGGGGGCGGTGGAGGAAATGGCGGCAGTGGTGCAGCCGGCGGCGAGCCAGGTGGCGCCGGTGGAAAGGGCGGTGTCGCACAGAGCGGTGCAATGGGCGGTACGGGTGGGAACGGTGGCGCAGGCTTTGGAGGCGGCCTTGCAGACCTGACCACAGCGGGAACGGCCACGGCCACGACGACATTCTTCACCGAAAACGCTGTCGTTGGTGGGGGCGGCAACTATGCGGGAAATGGCGGTTACGGCGGCGGTGGCGGCGGAGGCGCGAACGGTGGCGAGTCGTCCGATACCTCAGACGGTGGTGTCGGCGGCGTGGGTGGTAACGGTGGAAACGGTGGTAACGGTGGGAAGGGTGGTGCGGGCGGAAACGCCGACGATGCTTCGGTGTGGCTTGCAGATCCGAGCGGCAGTTTCAATGGGACAACCGACACCTGTTCGGACCCGACGTTGACCGCGGGCACGGCCCAAACGCCGGGCGGGAGCGCCGGAGGTGGTGGGACAGGAGGAAACGGCGGTTACAACGGTGAATCCGGAGCCCACAGTGCAGACGGCGCTAACGGCACAGGTGGTAAGGCCGGTAAGGGCGGCAAGAACGGAACGACCTCCGACAACTCCGCCTGCGTCTGACACCAAGATCTGATGTGGAGGTGGCCCCTTAACTCTCTCCTTGATCGCTTCGTTTGAGAGTCGTCCGCTCACGGGCACCCACACCCACCCGACCCGTCAGTTCATGAGCATCGGCGGCAGTTGCGGTATTTCTTGTCGGCCGGCAGTCAACAGGACTCAAACCTCGCTCCCGTCAGTGGCGCCGAGCCTACGATGTCAGACCCGTATCACTCGGAGACCGGGGATGTCGTCATAGTCGCCGTCTTGGGATGCGACTGCCAGGTCGTTGGCGATCGCCGTCGCAGCGATCCAGGAGTCGTTGATCGGCATTCGTTTGCTCTCGTCTCGAAGTGCAAGGCGCAGGGTCGCCCAGGCGTGAGCAACTCCTTCGTCGACCGGCAGGGGGTCGAGCGCCGCCACAGCTGACAGGGTCTCCAGCCGTCTTGCCCGCGTGGGTCCGTCCCGTGCTGCGAGGACCCCGAGCCTTAGCTCGCCGACGGTTACGACGGAGACGGCAACGCGCTCGGGCGGACGTGACGAGAGTGGTCGGTTTTGCTCGGCCGCGATGAAGAGCGATGTGTCCGCGAGCGCGAGTTCACTATCGACGTCCTCGCGGGACGAGGTCACGCGATGGGGAGGTCGTCAGTCGTGCCGGGCAGAAGCTCCGCCAGTTCGCGGGTGAGCTCGGGGTCGGCCCGCCATCGGTGACTGTCTTGGAACAAGGCGTTCCAGGCCATCGACCTTGGCCGGGCGGGCAATGGCAGCAACTGGGCCACAGGACGACCGCTGACCGTCACCCTCATGCGTTCGCCGCGCTCGACTCGACGGAGCACGGCGCTGACATCGTTTCGCAAGTCACGTGCGGGAATGTCGGTCATTATCGTATTGTAGCATCTCTGCTACAGAGGCGGCACCGTGGATGAGCGCATCAGATTTGGATTAACTCGAAGGGCAAGTCACTCTCGAAATGATGGCTGAGTCGATAAAGCTGCTCGACGTGCGTCGCGTGAGCAGATAGTTACGCCCACTTCGCTCCCGAACGACCTGCATAAACGCTGGTCGCTACAGCGTTCAATGCGCTTTGGTTTGCAGCCAACAGGTCGCGGGTTCGAGTCCCGTCTCCTCCACGCCGTTGTGGAGAAGTCAACGTTCTCGCTGCTCAGAGCGGTTCGCGCTTAGTTCCTTACCTCTTAGAGATTGCGACTTCAGGCGGTGTTCCAGCTTCGGCGGTTTAGTGACGATTGGGACTGAATCAATGAGATCGAAGTGTCCACCCGTCAGCGATAACGCATCGTGGCGACCCTTCTTGCACTGTTCCGGTGATTAAATTAAATCGATGACCGTATGTCAACCCGGCCCGGCGCCGAGATCGACCCGGAACAGAGCCAGACACTGGCTCCGACGCTGCTCGAGCTGCTGAGCACAAAGCTTGGCAAGCAAGTTGGATTCGAGGAAGCCCCTCGTCGCGTCCTCGGCGGCAACCAGACGTTCGTTCACACCTTCCGACTAGCAAGAACCGAGCCGCCCTGGGACGCCTCTCTGATTTTGCGCATTCTGCGCCCACATCGGGACGAGTCAGAAGCGCTCTTCGAGACGGTCGTGCAGAACGCGCTCGTCCCACTGGCGCCTCGTGTGCTGCTCCACGACCTCGACGACGACCCTTCTTGGCGGCGCCTTCCAGATCATGGAGCGAGCCAGCGGCCGGGCACTTTTGATGGGCGAGATCGGACAGGACACTCAAGGGTTCGGCATGTTGCGGTCGCTCGTCACTGAGTTCCGCGAGGCAGCCTTGGGGACTTGGCCGCGGCTGCTCGCCGAGACGCACGCGCGCCTTCACACCCTCTCGCCAGAACCCGTGATCGATTCCCTGGGAACCGTCGGAATGGGCGAGCGGGTGAGTCTGGCGCGGCGCATCGATCAGATCGAAGGCTGTGCTAAGGATCTCGACCTTGTGGAGCTACGTCCCGCCGTGGCGTGGTTACGAGAGAGCGAACCCACGCTTCCCGGACAGCGCGTCATATGCCACGGTGACTTGTTCCCCAACCAGGCCTTTGTGGAAAACGGCCGCGTCACCCAGGTCATCGACTGGGCGGACCTCACACTCGCTCCGCCCGAGTTCGACCTCGGCATCGTCTGCGCCGGGATCGAGTCGCTCCCAATTTTCGGACTCGGAGCGCTGCAGCGGAATCTAGCGCAACGGCTCCGCTCGTCCTACGAGCGCCTTCGCTCCGTCGACCCCGACGCGTTTCGTTTCGGCGCAGTGACCCGCATCAGCCGCACCATGGTCTCGCTCGCGCTACACCAAGCGGGACGCGGACCGGCACCCGGTGCCCTACAACCGGCACAGTGGTATGCGACGGCTGAGAGCATACCTAAGGCGCCTCGGGTTCGCCTAGACCGCATCCAGTAAAGATGTCGCTCATCGTGATCACCATGCTCCGGAGCGCATTGATCCGAATCACGCGAACGTAGCGGCGAGGTCGAGGAGTTCCTGCATAGCAGCGGTGAGACGGCGGTTCGCGAACTGTCCGCTTAGGTCCACGGCGGCTGTCAGACATCTCGGATGCCCGCTCAATCAGATGCACTCACTCGAAGGCAGCGCCTTGGGTCTCACTCGCGCAGAAGGGCCAACTTGAGCACCTTGAGAACGGTGCTTTGGTAGCGGGCCATGGTTCGTCGTCGATCTCTCCGAAGCATCTGGTGGGCCTGCGGTGAGATCAGGACAAGGAGGATATCCGTGGCCTCTCCAGCGCTGAGGTCGGGACGGAGGGCACCGTGGGCCTGGAGGGCCTCGGCAATCAACGACAAGTCCTGCGCTCTGGCTCGTTCTCCATGCATGGCGGCCTCACGTAACGCTTCATCGGCACCGGCTGACTCGTAGGCGGCCATGACGAGTGCACCCGCTCGTTCGAGGAGCTTGGAGATCCACGAAACACCCAACTCCAGCGCTCTCTCGCCGTCGTGTTCAGACAACGCAGCTTGGAATTCGGGACGTTCGGCAATGGGCACGGGCCGGTCGTCGCCGGCCGTCGCGACTCCGATGACCTCCAAGAGGAGTTCGAGCTTCGAGGGGAATACGAGGTAGGTCGTGCGTTCTGATACCTGCGCCTCCTCGGAGATCTGGCGCATCGTGGTGGCCACGTAGCCCTGCCGGACGAAGAGCCGAGCTGCGGCGTCCCGGATCTGCGTCGCGCGTGCGCAGGGCTGCTTGCTCCCGGAGGGGCGATCGGTACGGCCGCTTGACAGGTCCACCCATTGGATTCATACTACCAGCGATCACTACAGTGATACTGCACCGGACTATCCCGGTGCTGACCAGGAACAAGAGAGAGGTTGATCATGCATGCCACCGTTGTCCATGTGCAGATCCAGGATCAGGCCGAGGCAAAGCGTGCGCTCGACCAAGAGTTCATCCCAATGCTCAAGGGAGCTCCCGGATTCGTAGGCGCGTACTTTGTCGCCGTCGATGACACCCACGGAGTCTCTATTCAGGTGTTCGAGACTGAGGAGCAGGCGAAGGCTGCCGCTCCGCCTGAGACCGGACCGGGAATGGGCGGGGTGAAGCTCGACACCGTCCAGTTCGGCAACGTCATCGGCGCTGCATAGATCAGCGATTTCGACCAAGGAAAGACCTGAGCGGTAGAACTTGATCGCCTCGTTGACTTGATCGGCTGTGAGAGAGGCGTTTCTTATTGATACACCTTCTCGATTTAAGAACTTCGACACAGTGACGCGATGGATGCCGAACCTTGATGCCAGTTCGTAGGTTGTGCTCCCCGATCGGTAAGCAGCGGCCATTTCGCCAACTTGCGCTTTTGAGAGCCGGGTTGGGATTTTTCTTCTGGTTCGAGGTTTGAGGTTTACGGGCCCGTCAGGACCAATTTTGAGAGGACGATGAACGCGTTGTCCCTGGTGAGAGGTGTTTGAAAACATCGCGATCACCTCCACTCCGTTGTGGAAAACTCAACGTTCTGGCTGGTCAGAGCGGCTCGCGCTTGATCGCTTAATTGCTACCCACAGATTGCTCCGAGCTGACTCAACCGACAAGCTCTTGCCACCGTTTGCACTGGTCCCTCAAACCTTGACGGCAAAGAGATTCCACGTCCCCGGCACTCCCTTGAGTTCGTGCTCACCCCGGTCTTCGAATTCGATGCCTGAACCCGAGACGAGGTCAACGACAATCCTGGATACAAGAACTTCACCCGGATCGGCGAGGGCTGACACCCTGGCGCCAATGTGTACCGCTATACCTCCGATTTTCTCGCCGATGACTTCGACTTCGCCGGTGTGCAGCCCCGCTCGCGTTTCAATACCCAAGGAGTGGACGCTTTTGCAGATCTCGTGGGCACAGCGTATGGCGCGAGCAGGCCCGTCGAAGCTTGCTAAGAAGCCGTCGCCTACCGTATCGATTTCTTTCCCTCGGAATCGATCGAGTTGATTGCGAACGACGCTGTGATGCTCGACCAGCAGATCACGCCACCGGCGATCGCCCAGCTCGACCGCTAGCTTCGTCGAGCCGACGATGTCGGTAAACAGGACAGTCGCCAGCATCCGATCGTGTTCAGGCGTTGGGCGGACGCCCGTCAAAAACTCCTCGATTTCATCTACGATCGCGTCTGGGTCCCCGAGGATGGGAATATGGTCCTCGCCTTCCAACTGGACGAACTTCGCGCCTGGGATCATCTCAGCGATGGCTCGCCCTTGGGCAACATCTGAGATTCGATCACCCGTGCGGTGCAGTACAAGGGTAGGTGCCTGGATGTGGGCCAGCACCGCCCGCACATCAACCTGGCCCAAGATCTCGGCGAGCTCGCGCCAGGTGCCAGGTGACGCTCCGAGGCGCTCGAAACGGGCCCACCACTCCTTGAATGCTGCGTCGTAGCTCGGGCCTTGGAGATCGAGATTCTCTGCTGTTCCCATTTCGCTTGTGAACCGATCGAAGAACCGTTGCTGCTCCGCCTCGGTGCGGCCGTACAGCCAATCGTCGGCTCGTACGGACTTGGCGAATGGCGCATACAAGATGAGTGCCCTTGCTCGCTCCGGGTAGGTGGCCGCAAACAACATCGTCATGGCGGCGCCCCGCGCGCCTCCAAAGATCGCGGCCTCGTCGGAGCCGGCGGCGTCCATAACCGCTCTGACATCGTCCATCTGGAGTTCAAGCACCGGTGGACCACTACCGCGGTCGGACAATCCGACACCGCGCATGTCAAACAGGATGAGACGGGAGAACGAACTGAGTCGGTCAAGATACCGAGCCCAAGTCGGCCACTCCCACATGACGTCCAAGTTGGACCAGATGCCCGGTGTGTAGAGCAGATCTACAGGGCCATTCCCAACGATCTGATAGGCAATATGCACATCGCCGTTCTTGGCGTAGCGGGGGTCGGGTCGGTCCATGCTCGAAGAGTACGAGTGCAGGTCCGTTCGTGCTCAGCGACACGGGCACGTATCCTGGACTGGGGCCTCGTTGTGATCACCGAGCTACTCAGCGTAGTGATCTGAGTCACACGAACGAGGCGGCGAGATCCAGAAGCTCCTGCGTAGCAGGGGTGGGGCGGCGGCTCGCGAACTGTCCGCTTAGGTCCACTCGGTTATAGGAATCACAACAGTAGGAATCACAACGAATGCCCTGGTAGATGGGGGTTTCTCGCGACCGTTCGCCGACCGAGGCAAATGACGATGTCGAACCCGCGAGATTGGCGGAATCGGCCACAGCGACTGGACCCAGCCGACGAGGACTGGGGGCGAGGACGCCGGATGGGCGCCCTGACCGGCACATAGGTGATACGTGGGAATCTACGTCTCGGCTGGGTAGCCCTGAAACTCCTAGCCGGGCTTGATGTGGGGATATTCGGCGAAGGACTTCTCCAGTTGGCCAATGTGCGGGAGGAAGAATTCAACATCGAGCCCCCGTCCAACTTGGCGGGGAAGAGGTTGTTGTGCTCGCCGGGATCGCTGCCGAGGTCGTAGTACATCGGGATTTACGCTGTGGCGGTGGAGAGGATTAGCGATGGGTCCTTGTCGTGGCGGCCGTTGATTGCCGGGGACCTTCCCATGCTCGCCGAGTGGTTGCGAGAGCCCCAGGTCTCACGGTGGTGGAATCATGAGACAGCCCTTGAGGCGGTCGAGCGCGACTTCGGCGCGAGTACGCGAGGCGAGGAGCCGGGGGAAGACCTCCTCGTTCTCCTCGACGGCTTGCCAATCGGCCTGCTGCAGCGTTCGGCGATTTACGACTACCCCCAAGATCTCACGAGATTCTCGGCAGTTATCGAGGTGCCAGTCGGCGCCGTCGAGCTTGACTACCTCATCGCGGACCCAGCGTTGCGCGGTCGCGGTCTCGGATCCCGCATGATCGCTGCGGCCGTTGAGGACACCTGGAACTCGTATTCTGATGCGCCCGCGGTGCTTGTCGCCGTGGTGGCCGCCAATGTGGCCTCCTGGCGTGCGCTGGAGAAGGCTGGCTTGAAGCGGGTCGCTGAAGGCCCTACGTCGCCCGACAACCCGATTGATGATGCGCTGCATTACATCTACCGTGTTGACCGGCCTGGCGCCGCCTCGCTGGCCTTTATTTAGCCCTTTGGTGCTTCGAACTTACGAGTTTCTCACCAGGAATCAGCTTCGAAAGCGGAGGAGTCGCGTCGCCCGCCGAGCTTCACCGGATGGAGGCGGTCGTGGGGAGCATTCGGTCGACGGCCTGACGAACGGGGCGCCAGGCGAGCAGCGCGACTGTCCCGGTACGCCGGAACTGGGGCCTCCATGAGCGTGGCGGACTGGTCCTGTCAGGTAGTTTCTATTCCCAGAGAGCGGCCAGCCAAAGACGTGACATTCGTTCCTTGCCCGAGGTGCAGACAAGACATGCCTGAGTTCCCTGCGATTATTCACGTTGCGCTAACGGTTACGAGCCTCGAACGGAGTGCTCCTTGGTACAAGGCCCTGTTCGGCTCGGACCCGATTCTTGACGAGGACACAGGTCCGTTCCAGCGTGTCGCTTGGCTTACGGGTGGCACACTCGTCGGTCTAACTCAGTTCCCTGATTTGAGCAGCACTGAGCCGTTCAACGAGCGCCGGCCGGGGCTCGATCATGTCGCTTTCGGCTGTGCCAGCCGCGATGAGTTGAGAGCATGGGAAATCCATCTAGACAAACTCGGCATTTCCAACGGTGGCATCGTGGACGCGCCCCGGTACTCGGCATTGTCCTTTCGAGACCCTGACAACATCGCACTCGAGTTCTTCGCACCTCGGGGCTAGGACCTGGCGGAGTACCTGTCTGCCCAATAGGCCGTCCCCCAACGACGGGAGCGGGGCGGTGACGTGCCAGAGTCAAGACATGGAGTTCGACCCGCAGGCGTTTCGGGGCACGGCCGAGCACTACGCACCCGGTCGCCCCTCCTGCTCGCGCGAGCTGGCCACCACCCTGGCCCGCGAACTCGCCCTAGACGGCGCTGGACAGCTCCTCGACGTGGGATGCGGACCCGGCGTGCTTGAGTTGGAGCTTGCCGGCTTGTTCGATTTCGTCGTCGCGCTCCGATCCTGAGGTCGGCATGCTGGAGACGGGCGCGAACGCACTGCACTCCACGGAGGGCACCTCCGGGATGGCCCTCGACCGGGCGGCGGGTTTGCGGTACACGCGACCTTCCCGCTGAACAGCGATGCAGCGTGACCATCCGGGTCGTTCTCGTCGACGACCAGGCGTTGATTCGAACGGGCTTGAAGATGATCCTCGAATCCGAAGACGACATCGAGGTCGTCGGCGAAGCAAGCGATGGTGAACAAGCGATCTCCATGACGCGCTCAGTTCGGCCGGACGTCGTGCTCATGGACGTCCAGATGCCGACAATGGACGGTCTGGAGGCCACCGGCCGCATCATGCGGGATGCGAATACCCCAAGTCGGATCGTCATTCTCACCACTTTCGAGCGCGACGACTACGTCTTCGAAGCACTTCGTGCTGGGGCAAGTGGTTTCCTTCTCAAGAATGCCCCGTCCGAGGAGCTCGTTCATGCGGTGCGCGTCGTCGCTGCCGGCGATGCTCTTCTGGCACCGTCAGTCACCCGTAAGGTGATTGAAGGGTTCATTCACCGACCGATACGTCGCGGCAACGAAGTTGAGCTTCGGCGTCTCACCGAGCGAGAAACTGAGATCTTGAAGCTGCTGGCCACCGGAAAAAGCAACTCGGAACTTGCTGCCCACCTCTTTGTAGGGGAGGGGACCATCAAGACGCATGTTTCGAGTGTTCTCACCAAGCTAGGACTGCGCGACCGGATGCAAGCGGTCATACTCGCCTCCGAGAGCGGACTCATCGAACGAGGGCACCATCGCGAGTAGCGCTTTGGCGTGGGGGCTAGTGGGCAACGATCGAGCCGATACTCCGCTGCGCCAAGATCGAGACAAGCGTTCTCACACGGACCGCACGGAGAAACGGTCTGTGTTGGCCCGAACGTCTACTCACGCCACTTCGGCGACGCACTACTCATAATTCCATCCACGGCGAGGTCGCAGTTTGCTACCGGCGCCAGTCAGCGCCTTGGCAGCGGTGTCCGTGGCAACGCCGAAGTGCTTTGCCACACTCGCCAATGAGCTACCCGCAACGTAAAGATCGGCAGCTTCTTTGGCTTGGTTAGGACCAAGCCGTGGCGATCGACGTGGCAACCCATTTCTGCGGGCGTACTTTTGGACAGTCCTTTGGTCGACTCCTCCGAAGGTTGTGGCAATTTCGGCGATTGGGGTGCCATCGGCGTAACCTGCTACCAACTGCTTGATCTGAGACGAATCGAGACGTCGGCAGACACGTCTCGGGGTTCGAGTTTTGACCGCTGTGGACCCGTTCGGGACCATTTCGAGGATTCAACGAACGCGTTCTCCCTGGCCACCGAGGTTCGAATAGTGTCCCAGCACCTCCACTTAACCGATCTACTGAGACCGATCTACCGAGGCTCCACAAGTAACGGTCTCAAGGTCTTCCGTGATGGCCCTGCTCGAACCGGTAAGGACATCGAGATCGAACTCGTTGCCCTCGGCATCAGCTATGCAACCATTCTTGGTTGGTATTCGGTGTCGGTATTCGGTGTCGACAGACGTTGCCGCCGACTCCGACTGCACTTCTCAGGATCCAGCGAAAGATTCGAGATTGCGGCTGGGCTGAACGGCGAGAGTAGGTCCCAGCTGGCACATTGGAAAGATCCGGAGCGCCCAAGACAGCCGTCGGATGGGGCTGACGGCGTCAGACCCCCTGGGGCCACAAACGGGTGATGTCCGAACTGCAGCCACGTGTCGGAGCATTCCCGGACGGTTGACGCTGCGGGAAAGATTCCCTCAGAGTCCTACTGGAAGGGGTTTGCGCCTCGGGTACACCCTTCTCTACCCGCGGGCAGGGGGATCAGCCCCTATTGCTGGACCAGGTCCACAATCGGCATGATCGTGGGCGGCCCGGCCAGTTCGATGCCCAGGTCCTCCATGACCGGCCCGAGGTACGTCAGGAACTCATCGAATGCCTCCTGGCTCTCCCAGACATCGAAGACCTGAAGCTGGCCATCTTCACCAAAGCATGAGTGGAGCTTCATGGCGCTTTCAGGTGCCCCGGCGTCACTTAGACGCTCGCGACCTTTGGTGTGCAGCTCTTTAGTCATGTTCTTGGTGACGATGTAGATGGCAATCACGGGAAGTGATCTCCTTCCTGGTTGGCTATGCGCACCATTCGTCGATGCGCGTTCGACTGGATAACTGTATTCCAAGCGCGCGAATACGCGTCGTTCAAGAGGAGCATCCTACGGACTTCCTTGAAGAACGATGCGAGCTGTGCCTCGGAGTCGCGCACCCTGGTCCACGGCTCTCCGAGCCGTATTCGCGTTTCGGGTCATTGCAGTTCAGTGGAGTTCGGAGTCGCGCCGTGAGCGGTTCCATCTCAGAATGCTCGATGGGTGAACACGCGGTGCGAACGTTCAGCTATGACGGTTATAGACCTCGAAAGCGGTCACCTGTGGTTCGGGCAGGCCTGCCCTACCCATCGCGGGCCCGAGTCGACCCTGCATGAAAGCATCGAACTTCTCCTGGGACTCCCACACGTCGACGACACACCAGCCTCGTTCGGTCGCACCCGCCACGTGGCTGATGATGCCAGCTGGCCAATCGTTTTTGACATCCTTCACGCCCGGTGATTCCAGTTCCAGGTTCCTCATAGCGTCGTTATAACCATCAATCCCGACGTCGGAAAACTGCATTACGAAACCGACAGCCATGGTCCCTCCCATTGTTCGAGCTGCTTCCATACCCATTCGTCTACGCGTCGATGACCGGATCACCCCAGGGGCAGAAAATTGCGCTTGTTCAAACCGGCCACCACCGCCCCACGTCTCTCAATCAGTCAGCGGCAAAGGCGGTGGCGCCAGTCAGGATGGGGCTCAAGAGCCCGCCGTCGCCCTCAATGACGATGTCGAGCTCATCAGGGGCCAAGCGGCCGGCAGCGAGCCGGCAGAAGTCGATGACAGAGGCGGTCATGGTGATATCGGGTTCGCCTGACACCTCGCCGAAGGCGAGGGGTACGTCGAAACGCCCTCCTCCTGAGCCGGTCAGATTGATCCTGGCCGTACACCCCGGCCGGGAGGTATCCGACAAGGCGAGACCCAGGGGTAGCACACGCATGAGCTGGTTGACCATCAACGACAACCGATCCTCGTCGAGCAGATTGAGCGGTCGACCGGTTGCCTGACGAATGTCGTCACCGTGGGTCCACAGTTCGAACGTCCGCACTACCAGCAGTCCCCGCAAAGAACCGACCAAGTGGTGGTATGCCACTTGGTGGTCCGGTCCCAGCTCTGCGCTGGTGGCAACAACATTGAGCAGCTCCGACCACCAGCTGGCGGCCACGACCGAATCCAATGTGTCGCTCATGTCAGCGGCCAACATTGTCGCCAGTGACCAGTGGTCTTCTCGCCGGGGTGCATCAAGAGGTGGACGGCGGTCGAGTTGCCCGAGGACGTAGCGCTCGACGGCCACCAGGTGTTCGACAATGGCGCGCACGGAGACACCTTCGACCGGAGTCGACCGGGTCCAGTCGTCGGCGGCGAGGGTCCCCAAGAGGTCACCGAGCTCGGCAGCGGTGGTGATGAAAGCGCTGAGGGCGCTGAGCGACGCACCGTCCGCATCGGTCCACCCCGGGTGCGATCGATCTCCGGTACCCAAGGTGGTGGATCGGACGCGAAGCTCTAGAACTCCACCAGCTCGGCCGCACTCCGTCTGTGCTCGGGTCGTCACCCGTGCGACGGCAAAGCCTGTCTGTGAAGCACTTCTCGGTGCGATAAAGGCCCTCGGGATCCCAGAGGGCATCTTGTCGACCCGATCGTGTCAATGCTGCCGCGAACCCAAGGCTCGATGGTTTGTGGAATCACCTTGTTGCAGGTTGGGATTTCCCCGCCTCTTACCAAGCGGAGGATGTCGACAGTTTGCTGCTGTAGAGAAAGGGTAGAAGGCCATGTTTCGCGTTGGTTCGCGGCGGGTAACTTGCTGGACGCACAGAACGAGTCGAAGGGGGATTTGATGATGGTTCGATTGCGTTGGGCCCGCGTCAGCGTCGCAGTCGTGGCCCTGGTCTGTGCGTTCTCCGCCATCGGCGCCAGTGGGGCGGTCCCGCCGGCGGGAGCCGCTACGGCCGTGCCGGCATGCACCTTCAACGGCAGCTCGCTGCCGCTCATTACGTCCGCATCTGCTGGAGAGCAGATCGCTATTGATTGCACCGGGCTGTCGGCGGCGCATCCATACTTGGTTATGGAGGTGAGCCTCCTCCTCGGAATTGACCCCCAGGCGGCACCCCTCCTTAACGGGGACATCACCTCTCTTTCGGGGCTCACGGCCTTGCTCTCCGCCCTTCCTGAGATCAATCCGGCGGCGCTCGCCTTCCCGTTGACGGACCCTTCCGGCAATCTCAATTACACCTACACCCTCCCCACAACTCAGTCCTCAGACCCGAATGCCACGTGTCCGCCATCCCAGGCCGAGCTCAACATGGGGTTGATCGGTTGCGCCCTGGCGATGATCGACCTCACCACGTTCAAAGTGGTCGGGGCAGGCAGCGCCCTGGTCAACTACAGCGGTCAGCCGTTGATTCCACCCGGTCCCACACTGGCCATCTCGGCCAAGAAGGCAACGCCTGGCCAGGTCGTGGATGTGAGCGACGCCCCCGGCGCCACCACCTACTGGTGGTTGTCGACCGTCACTGGCTTGCAGAGCCTGCTCGGCAGTGGCTCGGCCGCCCCACCGGTTGTGACGGTAACCCTGAAGAGCAGCGGTAACCCTCGGACGACCGCGGCCAATGAGATCACGGTCACCCCGGCGGTCTACAACTACCCGGTGCTGACCCCGCCCATGATCTCCGGCGGATTCACCGTGCCGGAGATCAAAGGTCATGAGACAGTGACCGTGACCTACACGGCGCCTCTGCTGGGCGAAACCTTCTACAACATTGCCTCCGCCCCCACGCGGCTCAAGGTCAAATAGCCGACGCACTATCGCCCTCTTCCTCTCCTGCCAGGGATCCCGAGAGGCTGGAAGGAGGCTGTATCGGAGAGCAGTTAGCTCTGCGCGCTTCGGTGTCCGCCCACTTGCACAATTCGAGCCAAGCACACCGCTGAACTCAGATTGGTTTGCAACCACAGGTCGCGGGTTCGATTCGAGTCTCCGCTGCCCTTGCTCTCCGCTGCCCTGACAGTTCTATCTGAACTATCGTGCCGGCGACATCTGGTGCGGCTGTCGAAGTACGCCGCGACCATGATGGTGGGAGCGTCCGACTGGGAGATCCCGTTCCCCGCCGACGGTTGTTGTATCAAACAGAGTGAACGCGATCAGGTCCGCCACTCAGCGTGACTCGATCCTCGAGGGACCAGGATTGGGTCTGGCCACGCGGGTGGCGTCTGCGAGAACTGCACGGGTGGGGCGAGCATGTGAACGTTACCGAGCGGACTTGGAGCATCGTAGGCAAGAGGTTCGCGAATGCTGTGTTCGTCGTCACAGCCGGCGAGATCAGGGTCGACCAGACCGAGGGATCCACACCACATCGCGGTTCTCGTCAGGTTAACTGTTACATGCCACGAGCCGCCCTCGGTAGCGCGCTTGACCAACCCTGCCGTGGCGCCAATGGCGCCCATGTAGCCGGTTATGTAGTCATTGATCAGAGCCGTGACCGGAAGTCTCGGATCAGACTCGGTTCCTTCGATAGTCATGAGACCCGACGCGCCCGAGCCGTTCATGTCGAAACCTCCACGCTTGGCCCATGGTCCGGTCGACCCGTAGCAGGTGACTGATACGTAAACCAGACCGGGGTGCTGTTCGGCAAGTTGTCGAGGTTCGAGACCACGACGCTCGAGCGATCCGTTGCGGTGGTTGTTGACCACAACGTCCGTATGAGCCAGCAGCTCGGCAGCCCGCTTCTCGCCCACCGGGCTATCGAGGTCTATGTAGGTGCTTCGGGATCCGACGTTGGCCTCGGCGTAGATGAACTCGTGCTCGTAGTCATTCGGTCGGGTGGCGCACAGCACATCCGCTCCGTGTTCCGCGAGGGTTCGACCGACAGTGGGGCCTGCGACAGCGTGGGTGAACGACAGCACGTGTATACCGTCGAAAGGACGCTCGGCGCGTCCGAAGTCCCGAGCTGGCGCTTCGCCCATCCGCTCGAGCCCTATGACCGGCCGAGCGGCTAGGAGCGCTCCCTGGTCGTGGGCGAGCCACTCACCTGGGGTACGCACGACGCAGACCGGCAGTCCGGAGGCGCTCGCGGTTTCCTCCAATTCGAAGGCGTCCCATTCCGCGACGGCTCTGGCGACCTTGGCGGAGTCAGGCGGGACATCCAAGAAGCGGCACCATCGAGCAACCATGTGCGGATAGACGCCCGAAGCCATGACCCAACGGCCGTCAGCCGTGCGGTAAGGGGTGATGAGGAAGGGATTGTCCAATACCAAAGGGTGGGGTGCCGTCTCGCCATTCAGCGTCGGATGCCAGAAGGCCCCCGGATTGATTGCGTGCACCGCTTGGCGCAGATCCAGCTCGAGGTCCTGTGCGGGACCGCCGCGTTGGCGGTGGAATGCAACTGCTGCAACTGCACCTGCCATGATTGGGATGGAGATGCTTGCACCGAGACGGTGCGCCGCAGGCAGGATCGGGTCCTGCCCGATAAAGGAGACAATGGCCCCGGCCTCGGCCCGCGACAGCCCGACGTTCGACAGAAGGTCGTCAAGGGCGGCTAGAGGATCGAGTTCGCCGAGTGGAGGCCCCGGCGTCGATGCAGGGAGCTGTTGATTCATCGTGTCCACCTCTCGGAGGCGCTCATCACGGGAGCGACGCGCCGGGCGCGGGCCGCTTCATCGCGGACAACAAGCGTCGGATCGATCGGTTGACTCGACATCGTCCGAACGAGGATCTGCTCTGCAACGCCCGCCGGCTGTCCCCGCTCGGCCACGCCGACGAGCTGGCTCGTCCTGGCCTCGCTTCTGAGCAGGGTTGCGACACTGATCGCGGCGATGATCGCCGCGCCCGCTGCATATAGAAGCCCGGTGTGGATGCCTTTGACAAAGGCCTCGCGGGCGTGGGCGCCCGTTGACCCTCCTGCGTGTATGGCTACGGCGAACGAGGCCCGTGCCTGGTTCACGAGGGAGACCGGGGCCCCGGGAAGCTTCAGGCTCGAGCGGTAGACGCCAGTCACGACGCTGCCGATGACCGCTGTGCCGAGTGCCCCGCCGACCTCTCGGGAGAGATCGTTCAGCGCAGAGCCCACCCCTTGCTGCGCTTGGGGCAGTGCCTCGGTGATGGCTGCTGTTGCGGGCGTCATTGCCGCCCCCATGCCGATGCCCAGCGGGGCGAGACCAGCCAGCATCACCAGATAGGACGTGTCGGTCCCGACCCGCGAAATGATCACAAGCCCAACTGCGACGAGAACAAGCCCGGTGACGCAAACGGTGCGCGCGCCGAACCGCGATGCCAACCCGGAAGTGAGTCTTGCTGCCGGCATCATCGTTGCTGAAAGGGGAAGCACGGCTAGCGCGGCGACAAGCGGGCTGTAGCCACGGACACCCTCGAGGTACTGCAGGGACACGAAGGTAAACCCAAAGAAAGCGAAGAACTGAATGCAGATCGAAAGGCTGCCGGACGACAGCTTGCGATTGGAGAACAGGTTGGGATCTAAAAGGGGGTGGCGGTGGCGACGCTCGAAGCCCACGAACCCCGCCAGCGCAGCCACACCCGCCGCCATGCCGCCGAGGGTGCGGGCGCTCAGCCAGCCCGCGTCGGGAGCCTCGATGATGCTGAAAACCAGAGCGACGAGCCCGACCGTGGCGAGCAGAGCGCCTCCCTTATCGAGTGCCGGCGCGTCCGGTTGAGATGACTCTGGGACGAAGCGGACGCTGCCGACCAGGGCGATCACGGCGAGGACGACATTGACAGCGAAGGCGGCCCGCCAGGAGAACCAGTGGAGGAGAACCCCGGAGCAGAGCAGCCCCAAGATGGCGCTCCCCCCGGCGACGGCTGCCCAGACGCCGACTGCTTTCGTTCGCTCATCGGGAGGGTACGTGCCGGTGATCGTCGACAGTGTGGCCGGCATCACGAACGCGGCGCCGAGCCCGATCAGACCGCGCAGAACGATCAGGTCATTGGCGGAGGAGACCGCCATCGCCGCCGCGGATGCTGCACCAAAGACGATCAGGCCGCCGATGAGAGCCTTGCGGCGGCCGTAGCGGTCGCCCAAGGCTCCGGCGGGGAGCAGCAGTACCGAGAAGACCAGCAGGTAGGCGTCGATGATCCACTCGAGCTGGGTCTGGCTGGCGTGGGTGCTACGGACCAGGTCGGGGATGGCGACGTTCAACGACGCCATCGCGGCGGAGACCGCCCCGAGTGCGATGCAGACGACCGTGGTGACGATCGAGAGGTTCAGCTGCTGGCTCCCGGTTCGCGTGCGCACGATGGCTCCTATAACGAGGGAATATTCGTTTTGTAACAGACCCGTGCCGGAGTGTCAAGAGAGAATATTCGTTTTATTTGTGATACCCTGCTGGCGTGCCCCGGATCACCGACGAGCGGCGCGAAGCGCGGCGTGAGCAGGTTCTCGAAGCGGCACGCGCCTGCCTGTGGGAGCACGGCCTCGAAGCCGTGTCGATGGAGATGATCATTGCCCGTTCCGGCCTGTCGACCGGTGCCGTTTACGGCTACTTCAAGGGCAAGGATCAGATCATCAATGCCGTTGTGACTGAGGGGATGGCGGCCATGGCCGAGGACCTTGCGCCGGTCCTAACCAATCCTGAGCCACCGCCGCTATCCGAGTTCGTCGAGCAGGTGCTGCGCACTGTGGTCAATTTCGGCCGGCATAAGAAAGGCGACATCGACCGCCTGCTCGTCTCACTCCACGGTTGGAGCCACTCCCAGAGCGACCCCGAACTCAACAGAACAACCCGTGCCGCGTACTCGGGTCTTCGCAACCTTTTTGCCGACGCGGTGAAACGGGGTAAGGCCACTGGGACATTTGACGCTATGACAGAGCCTAAGGCTATGGCGGAGCTGCTGACGTCTCTAACCCTGGGGTTCGTCGCCCAGCGAGCGCTGGCCGGATCGGCCGACGTGACGGCGCACGTCGCCGCGCTCCAAGCGCTCACTCGCCAACTAGCGGTCGATCATGTTGAGTCCGGCTAACCCCATTTGCTCCGAAGTTCGGAGATTCGGTTCCATGCCTCGGCCTCTCTTCGCCGGATGTCAACAGCTGAGTGGCTAACTTCCTCGCGGTGTCGTAGATCAGGC
The DNA here is from genome assembly GCA_963801315.1 of uncultured Acidimicrobiales bacterium. Classification (GTDB taxonomy): domain Bacteria; phylum Actinomycetota; class Acidimicrobiia; order Acidimicrobiales; family CAVXTF01; genus CAVXTF01. Next base: position 286,599 of record CAWDEI010000002.1, read on the forward strand.
TCAACCTGCTTGGACAACGAACTCCTTCAGCTCCAAGCCGTGGTCTACGGCGATCAGTTCTGCTGTTTTTTCGCCGATCATGATCGACGCCGCGTTGATGTTCCCGCTGACCACGTTCGGCATGACGCTGGCGTCGGCAACCCTCAGATCGGTGACTCCGATCACACGAAGCTGGGGATCCACCACGCTTCCCATCCGACAGGTGGTCGTCAGGTGGTACACGGTGAACGAATAGTGGCGAGCGAGGTCCTCTAGCAGATCGTCGCTTGGGACAGCACCTGTTACGTGGCCGTGTTTGGCGGCGAGAGCAGGAGGCACGAGGAGTGGACCGATTTTTCGATGCCCCGGCCAGTTGGCCGCGACCTCGATGGCTCGGCGAAGAATCGCCACCATGACCTTCATGTCGTGGGGGTCGCTGTAGTAGTTCATGCGGATGCCGGGATGATCGAGTGGGTCGGCGCTTGTGAGGACGATTTCGCCCTCGCTTTGGGGTTGCACCGGGTTGGCTAGCACGATGACCGTCTCAGCCTCGGGGCCCAGGGCCACATTGGCGTCGTCGAAGTACTGATCTGGGTCCACCCGCAGGCAGCCGCGCCATATGTCGCGGTTGTAGCCGCAGACGAAGATCGCGAGTTGGGCGTCGTGGGTGTGGTGATCGCCAAGGCCGGTGGAGAACCAAGCGCTGGCGTCGTACAACGACGACGATGCCAAGCCTCGTCCCGTGGTCGCCCATTCCGTCAACCGCCGCTCGGCCTCTTGCATGAGAGCGGAGAGTTCCTCGAGCAAGGTGGCATCTTCGGCAGGGTCGGCCGGCAGGGGCCCGGCGGGCGCTCTCAATACGTCGGGACCCATGGAAAGACCCATCTGACTCATCGAGATGCCCGCACCCGGCGCTGGGAAGAAGAGTCCGACCTGAAGGTGATCCTTGAGGTGCTTGCTGACGTCGGGAGCATCGAGCTGGCACGTCACGCCCACGGCTTCGAGTTCGCTCCTTGGGCCGATGCCGGAAAGCATGAGGATCTGGGGTGATCCCACGGCTCCCGCGCTGAGGATTAACTCTTTGGCAGCTTGGGCGATGACAACCTCTCCGTCGGCGGTGCGGTACTCGACACCAGTGGCCCGCAAGCTGCCCGGACGCCCCTCCAACATCACTCTGGTGACGTGGGCCCCACAGATCACTGCGAGGTTCGGGCGCTGCTCGACCTCCCCTTGAGGAAGGCATGGTAAGTGCTCGACCGTTTGCCTTGGCGCGTCGTGGTTTGCATGAGCGAGACGACTCCACCTGGCCCACCGCGATCGCGGCCGTTGTAGTCGCCAGGCGGGATCCCCGCAGCTATCGCGGCGCTGACGAAATTCTTGCGTGCCAGCGAGCACGGGAGCCCGCACCGACACTCCCAGGGGGCCTTGCGTGTTGTGCGCTTCGGTATCGACGACGATGTCTCCGCTCGGCGCCAGACCTTCGCTTTTCTTGTAGTAAGGGAGTACGTCGTCGTAGCTCCAACCGGTCGCTCCACCTGCGGCCCAGGAGTCGAAGTCACCAGGGTGACCGCGAACATAAGCCATGTAGTTGATGGAGGACGAACCACCGAGCATCTTGCCGCGGGGCACCATCATCCGGCCGTCCGCGAGCCCGAGCCCGCAGTTGCCCGCATCGGCCGTGTACATCCAGTCAGTCTCTGGGTTCAGCTGCAGTGCCGGACAGGCAGCGGGCATCGACGCCTGAGGGGTGGACGACCACCGGCCTCCAAAACGGCTACTCGGCATTCCGGATCCTCCGAGAGTCGGGCGGCGATGACAGCGCCTGCCGAACCACCGCCGACCACGACGAAATCGAATGACTTTGCCATGCCGGTGAATAGCAATTGGTACAAAGCCTTGAGCCGAGAAGAAGAAGTGGATGGCGGTTCTAATTAGCGCGTCAAGCTCGTGACAGGCGCGTCGATCGAGTTCGGCGTCCCGCTTTTAAGGGAGCAATGCCGACGAAGGCGCCCATGTCAGTTATTGCCTGGTCGAAGAGCGCCTCAGCATCCTCGATGACACCTACGAAGTGTCCGAAGAGTTCGAAACTCACAAGTCCGAATAACTGCGTCCACGCTACGAGGGCGCGGATGATGCCATCGTCGGGAACTCCTTGCAGCGCGACCCGCTCCAGGCGCTCAGCTTCAATCGCCGCCGCCTTCGAAAGCCGAGGGGCGAGCTCTGCCACGAATGGGTCACTGAGCTGGCCGGCTGTGGCTGCATCGCGCACCACTCCAGCGATCACCAAGGTGACCCGGCTCGCCGGACCTACGGTGTCCTCGGGAGCAACGTAGCCCGGGATAGGTGATCCATATACGAGCGCATACTCATGCGGGTGCTCGAGTGCCCAGTTCCGCACAGACCGACAGGATGCACGCCAACGTCCGGCCAAGTCGGTTCGTTCGCAAGCACCGTCAGCGGACTCCGCGGCGGCACCGATCGCGTCGTAAGCGTCGATGATGAGCGCTGTGAGGAGCTGGTCGCGGCTCGAGAAGTACCGGTAGATCCCTGAGGAGACCATGCCGAGTTCGCGCGCCACGGCGCGAAGCGAGAGGGACGACGCACCTGCCTCGGCCACCTGTCGGCGTGCCTCCTCCTTTATCTCTTGGATCAACTCAGCCCTGACACGAGCCCTCAGGCTTGTTGTGGATGCCATGAACTCAGTATGCCACAAATGAGAGCGGTCATCTGACTTGTGAGCACCGCTCTTGACAATGGCGCTAGAGCGAGTACAGTGATCTATATCGAGAGCGCCGCTCACGATCTCATCGGAAGGGCAGGCCGTTTCAATGGACATCAAGACGAATCAGAAGGACCAAGAGGAGCCCAGGCTCCTACGCAGGTCGGTCGAAGGACGCATGTTGGGGGGCGTCGCTTCAGGACTCGCAAAGCACTTTGCCCTTGATCTGACGTTCGTGCGGATCGTCGTGGCCTTGTCATTTTTCAGTGGCGCAGGCATCGCCATCTACCTGGCGGCTTGGCTGTTGATCCCAGAAGAAGGCTCTGACGTGGCAATCGCCGACGGATTCTTGAACCACGCTCGGTCGGCGTGAACGTGACCCCCAAGGCGGCGAGCATGTCGTTGCGCTCGAACGCGCTCGAGACAGGCGGATTGGGAACCACAGGAGTAGCGAACGTCATGAACCGGAAGTCTCCGATTGCGCAAGGTTCTGTCGCGGGTAAGCGTCGACGGAACAAGACGGTCCTCTGGGCAGCTGGTGCGATCGCATTTCTCGGCTTGGTGGGCGGAGGGATAGCTTCCTCGCACCTCACTTCGTCACTGAGCGACTACGACGCCCCTGGCTCGGCGGTCGTCTTGGCGCAGCATCAGATCCAGCGGGCCACTGGCGCGAATCCTGAAGAGGGATACGAGGTGGTCGTCCGCACCTCCGCGCCGATCGGTGTCTCATCGCCCCTGCCAGCCAGGGTGGCGACTGTCGCATCGATCCTCCGGGCACGTCCGGAGGTGAAGAGCGTCTTGGATTACGCCAACACTGGTGACAAGACGATGATCTCGAGTAACGGGAGCCTCACCGTCGTCGTCGCCACAGTGGGTGCCGTGCAGGAGAAGCAGGCCGTGACGGCTCTCGAGAAAGCCATTGCGGCGCAACCCTCGTTGAAGGGCAACACCTGGCTCGGTGGACCAACGGTCGCCGATGTCCAGATCGCGGCGGTCTCCTCGCAGGACCTAGGTCGCGCGGAGCTCTTTGCCTTGCCATTCCTGATCCTTTTGCTCTTCTTCGTGTTTCGTGGCATCCGGGCAGCTGCCCTGCCACTCGTCGGTGCCATCTTCGCCATAGCGGTGACCTTGGGTGCGATGGGACTTGTCATGCTGGTCCTGCCTTTGTCGGTCTTCGCTCTCAACCTGGTGATCGCATTGGGTCTAGGGCTCTCGGTCGACTTCAGTCTGTTGATCGTCTCGCGATTTCGCGAGGAATACCGCGGACACGGGTCGATCGATGCTGCTTTGGCGACCGTTAGGCGGACCGCAGGGCACACCGTACTTTTCAGTTCAATCACGATCGCTGCAGCGCTCGCCACGCTCGCTATCTTTCCCGAGCGCTTCGTCTACTCCATGGGAGTTGCTGGTGCGATCACCGTGTTGGCGGCTGGCGCCTTCGCTCTGTTCGTCCTGCCGTCGATCCTGTCTGTCTTCGGGGAGCGAATCGCGATGCGGACTTCGGCGCGGTCGAAGCATCTCGCGGCCAGCGATTCGGAGACGAGAGGACGCTGGTACCGGATCGCGACTCTGATCATGCGCCGGCCTGCCGTCTGGGCGATGTCGGCAGTCCTGGTCTTGTTGGTCCTTGCTGCACCCTTCTTGCACGTCTCGTTCACGGGGGGTGATGCGAGCGCCTTGCCGACGAGCAGCTCCGCCGGAATGGCATATCAGCTGATCCAAACCAAGTTCGCGGCCTTCTCTGAAGCACCGGCGAGCCTTGTGGTCGATTCCGACCAGATCACCCCGCGGCTTCTAGCGAACTACGTTGCATCGGTAGCTGCCGTCCCGGGTGTAAAGGAGGTCTCGCCTTTCGATCACTTAGGCGGATCGGTGTGGGAGTCGAGCGTGGCACTCACCGCAGCACCACTGTCACCCACCGCACAACGAACGGTGGAGGCGATTCAGTCGCTTCACGGTCCAGAGCAGGTCACTGTCATAGGACAGACGGCGTCCTTCCTGACGTTGCAGAAGAGCCTCAAATCACACCTGCCGGTCGTGCTCGGGCTCATTATCCTGATCGCCCTCGTGATGCTGTTCGCCATGACCCGTTCGGTGTTGCTTCCCCTCATGGCAGTAGCGATGAACGTACTTACGATCGGAGCCTCCTTTGGGCTCCTCGTTTGGGCCTTCCAGTGGGGTCACCTGAGACATTTGCTGGGGTTCAACGCCGTGGGCGCTCTGCAATCGACCTCACTTATCATCATCCTCGCAGTCGTGTTCGGGCTGTCGACGGACTACGGCGTCTTCCTCTTAGGACGGATGAAGGAGGAGCACGACGCCGGAGTGCCACCCCGCGAAGCGGTGGCACTTGGTCTCGAACACACGGGAGGAATCGTCAGCGCTGCTGCGCTTTGCCTTGCGTTGGCGATAGGCGCCCTGATGCTTTCACGACTTGTCTTCGTGAAGGAGCTCGGGCTCGGTGTGGCTTTCGCCGTGCTTCTCGACGCGACAGTCGTCAGGGCGGTCCTCGTACCAGCCGTGATGAAGCTCCTCGGCTCCGGCGCCTGGTGGTCACCGGGCCCAAGGCGAGTGCCACAAGACCTTGACGCGAAGGGAATTCCATTGTCGTTAGGAGTTCTTGCCGTGCACCCTTTGGAATCCTCGTCACCAGCCATCGACGGTACCGCGACCTCCGTATTGGCAAAGGCGGCTTCTTCGAGCACGAAAGCAAGCGATGACTGAGGCTGGACTCCATGTGGCGTGGCCGGCTCCGGTGAAGGCGGCCGCACCCTGACGGCCAGGGGGTGTTACCGCTCAGACGCCGGTGCCGGCACAAGCCGGTGCCGGGCCGGCGCCGGCGAATTGGGACTCTTCCGGTATTTGCGGGAAAATGGCGTAGTCAGTTCGAAGGAGAATCTCGTGACCGAAGCCGTAATCGTCGCCGCTGCCCGCACGCCCATTGGCCGCTCTTACAAGGGCTCGCTCGTCGGCGTCGATGCGTTCACCCTGGCCGAGGTAGCTGTGTCGGCCGTGATCGAACGGGCAGGCATCGACGGCAGGGCCCTTGACGACCTCGTTCTGGGCGAGTCTCTGCAGGGGGGAGGAGCCATAGCTCGTCACACCGCTGTCCGTCTCGGCTTGGACGGCGTTCCGGGGCTGGCCGACAATCGCCATTGCGCGGCGGGCCTCTCGGCAATCGCCATAGCGGCAGGCAGTATCCGATCAGGCATGGACCGGCTCATGGTTGCCGGCGGGACCGAGAGCCTTTCGACGACTCCCCGCGTATTCAAGGCCGTGCCCGGGTCGCCTGGCGACCTGCAACCGTGGTACTCACCGACCCATCCGGCTACCGAAGATGCGCCCAACCGCGACATGTCGATCACGGTGGGCGAGAACACCGCCCGCCGTGCGGGCGTTAGGCGCGCCGAGGCCGACGAATGGGCCTTGCACTCGAACCTTCGGGCTGCAGCCGCTCGTGACGCAGGCAGGTTCGCCGACGAGATCGTGCCTGTGTCAGTTGTCGGCGTCGACGGCAACGTAACGACGTTCGAGGCGGACGAGCAGCCCCGAGCCGATACCACATTGGAGAAACTGGCATCGCTTCCAGTGCTGCACCCCGAGCTCCCCGACGCGACGGTGACCGCCGGCAATTCATCAGGCATCAACGACGGGGCCGCCGCCGTTGTCGTTGCCGCCGATGACCTGGCCGCGGCCGACGGTCTTACCGTGCTCGGGCGGGTGCGTTCGTGGGCCTCCGTCGCCATGCCTCCCACCATGACGGGCCTCACACCCACAGTGGCAATTCCCAAGGCGTTGGAACGCGCCGGAATGAAGATAGGCGACGTCGACTTGTTCGAGATCAATGAGGCCTTCTGCTCGATGGCCGTGGCCTGCAGTCGTCAGCTTGGTCTCGACCACGACGTGGTGAACGTCAACGGCAGCGGCTGCGGCTTGGGGCATCCGGTGGCAGCCACCGGAACTCGCATGGTAATCACCATGCTCCACGAGCTTCGTCGTCGCGGCGGCACGATCGGGGTCGTGTCCATGTGCGCCGGCGGCGGCATGGGCAGCGCCATGGTGGTCGAGATCGTATGACTGACCACACCCCGCAGCTCGAACCTCACGACATAGGCTTCATTGGTCTGGGCAACATCGGCGGGGCGCTTGCCGCCAACCTTCTGGCCGACGGTCACCGGCTCACCATCTTCGACATCGACTCGATCAAGATTGCGTCATTGACCAGTGCCGGTGGCTCGGCCGCAGGCTCGGTTGCCGAGGTGGCCAAGGCAGCTGACGTCACGTTTCTGTCGCTGCCCACGCCCGAGTCCATGGAAGCTGTGGCCGACGCATGGCTCGGGGTTGCAGCTGGATCAGGCAAGGTGCTCGTCGATCTCAGCACTAATTCCCCCTCTGTCGTGCGGAACATGGGAAAGAGGTTCGCGGCATCGGGCACGCACCTCGTGGAGGCGCCCCTCACCGGCGGCGCCCCAGGAGCGCGCAACCGCCAGCTCGTGTTCATCGTGGGAAGCGACGACGCGGGCGCGTTTGCGCGCGTCGAACCGCTCCTACAGTCGCTCGGGCGCGGCACGTTCCTCATGGGCCCGCTCGGGAGTGGCAACATCGGCAAGCTGGCGAACTCCCTGCATGCCTTCGCTTCAATGTGGGTGACGTTGGAAACCCTGGCGCTCGCGGCGAAGAGCGGCGTGGACCTGCGCACGCTGGTGGACATGCTGCGCGTGGCGGGGGGAGCTACTCCTTACCTGAACAGCCGGGTCGAGAACATCGGCACGCGGGGCGCGCCCGCAGAGTTCTCACTGGAGCTCGCCTCGAAGGATGCCGGTCTCATGATCGAGACCGGAGGCGAACTGGGCGTCCCCCTGCCGATCGCCTCAGTGCTGCACGAGATGCTCAGCTTCGCCAAGGCCCAAGGTCTTGGCACCCACGACATAAGCGACCTGGTCGAGGTCGTCGAGCGTTTGGCCGGCGTAGCACTCGAGTTGAGCCCTCCAGCCAGCTGAGCCAGCTCGATCTCTGCCGGACATCCCGACCGCAGAGAATTCGGGATCAGTCTGAGCCCAATACCTCGGACGCAGTCGTGAGAGCGGCAACACCTGCCGGGATACCGGCATACACGCCGACCTGCATAAGCACCTCGATCAGCTCTTCGCGTGAGATGCCGACATTGCGAGCACCCATAAGGTGCGCCCTGAGCTCGTCCTGCCTCCCCAGCGCGGCCAGCATCGCCACGGTGATCATCGATCGATCCCGCACGGCCAGGTTCGGCCGTGCCCAGACGTCGCCGAAGCAGTAGCGACGCACCAAGTCGAAGTAATCAGGGGCCAGCTTTCCCGCAGGCGTAGCAGGGTTGTCGGCGTCGGCCGCCCGGTCTCCCCACAGCTTGCGCTGGATCTCGCGACCCGCTTCTCGGTTCTCGTCCACGCTCGTCATTTCAGCCCTCCGCCTCGGTGATGCCGTAGAGCTTGCAATAGTTCTCCCACAGGATCTTGCGCTTGGTGGACTCTTCGAATGGGAGCTCGAGAAACGACTCGGTGGCGTGCGGGAACTTGGAGTCGGCGTGCGGGTAATCGGTCGAGAAGACGACGTTGTCGTCGCCGAAGTCCTCGAAGTAGTGGTTGGCCACCTTTTCGTCGGCCTCGCACGAAACGAAGCAATTGCGCAGGAAGTACCGCGATGGTTCCATCTGAAGTTCCGGGGCCTCGTACTTCCCAGTCCACTCCCAGTGCTCGTCGAGGCGGTACATCATGAATGGCGCCCATGAGCAGTTGCCTTCGAGCAGTCCAACTCTCAGCTGAGGGAAACGCTCCAAGATGCCACCCGACGTGAAACAGGTGACCACGAACATGATCCCGAGTGGCTGGTTGAAGGGGTGCCACAGCATGAGCTTGTCGAGGTGCTCGCTGAAGGCGAAGTCCGGTTTGAGGTACGTGGTGCCGCCACCGTGGAAACAGATCGGCACACCGAGCCGCTCGGCCTCCCGCCACAGTGGGTCATAGACGGGATGGTGCCATGGCTTGTTGTCGACGAGACCGGGGACGAGGAAGCCGGCCTTGAAGCCACGCTCGACGCTGCGAGCCAGCTCCTCGACGGCGGCGCCTACGTCATGGGGTGCGATCATGGCCGATCCGAACACTCGGTTGGAACGCTCGGTGTCGGAGACGAAGTCGAACATCCAATCGTTGTAGGCCCGGGCGATGGCCGACGACAGGCCGACGTCCATGCCATCTGGCCCGATATGTTCGGCGCTCTGCAGAGACAACACGAACAACCCGCGGCTTGGGAAAAGAACGGTCGAGTCGATTCCCTCCATGTCCATTGCCACCACTTGTGACTTGGCATCCCAGCCACGTTCCTCTGCATGGGCGAAAGCTGAATCCTGATCGGCTCTCCAGGCCCGACCCTTCTCTCTGGGACTCGTGCGGCCCAGGCGCAGGAGCACCGCGTTCTTTACCCGCACTCTCATGTCGCGCTCGATCTCGCTCAGGCCCACCGGCGCGGCATGCGCCCATTGCGGGTCGATGTAGCGCTGCCAGAGATCGGCTGGTTCCATTACGTGCATGTCGCTGTCGGCGACGAGCCAGCCTTCCTTAGTGGCCATCGTGCCACCTCCTTGACTGCCCGAAGCTACCGCGTGCACTCAATCTGGCTCTAGTGCCCTCGGCCGGTAAGTTTGACCCGATGACCAGACGCAACGGGAACCGAGCATGAGCTCTGCCCTTTTAGAGGGTGTGCGAATCGTTGATCTCGGGATCTGGCGCCCGGTTCCCTACGCCACGCAGTTGCTGGTCGAGATGGGGGCTGACGTCATCAAGGTCGAGCCGCCCGGCGGCGACCCGATGCGGGTCTTTCCCGAGCTGTTCGCCGTGCTCAACGCCGGAAAACGCAGCATCGTCATCGACTTGAAGAATGAAGACGGCGTGGCCGAGGTCCTTGCCCTGGTGACCGACGCCGACGCTGTCTTGGAAGGGTTCCGTCCCGGCGTTGCCGACCGCCTAGGCGTCGGATACGACGAGCTTCGTAAGGTCAACCCGGGCATCGTCTACTGCTCCATCTCCGGGTACGGCGCCGACGGGCCGCTCGCCCAGGTACCGGGGCACGATGTCAACTATCAGGCGTACGCCGGAGTGCTTCGGCCCCGTGGCGGTGCGCCGACCTTCGGATCCCTGCCCGTGGGCGACCTGGGTGCAGGGATGACGGCAGCTATGGCCACGATCGCAGCATGTCTCCGGGCGCGGACAACCGGCGAGGGAGAACGGATCGACGTGGGCATCTCAGACGTCCTCGCTACGTGGACCGGTGCTATCGGGCAACTCACTCCAGTGGGCTCCCATCTGCCGATGAACGGTCTTCCCGGTTATGGGACGTACCCCACGGCCGACGGGCAATGGGTCGCGCTTGGCGTGTTGACCGAGGCACCCTTTTGGTCGGGACTCTGCCGGGGGCTCGGTCTCGAACACCTCGACGGGCTCGACCTCCCTCAACGAATCGAGCGCAAACAGGAGCTCGATGCAGCTGTGGCCGAAGAGGTCGCCAGGCGGCCTCTTACCGAGGTCGTGGCCGCCCTCAAGAAGCACGACGTTCCGGTGTCGCCCGTGCTCGACCGGGATGAGATGCTGCAACTGGACCATTTCCGCCAGCGCGGAACCGTCATATCGGATGTCGACCTATTGGGCGAGGGAAGATCGGTCATGGGTCATCCGGCGCGCTACCTCCACCACCCGGCTCGCTTACCGGGCCGAGTGCCGGGTGTGGGAGACGATCTCACGTGCTCGTGGGTTGCGCGATGACGAGCCCGGCCAGTGAGTGGGGGCTGCGCACCGTTCCCGCCTTGCTCGAACAAAAGTACCTGTCCGAGGGTTGGTGGAACGACGCTTCACTCGGATCTGTCATCGCGAGTGCCGTCGCTGAGCAACCCAGCCAGCGAATGAAAATCCGCTCGACGGTCCGGCCCTTCGACGGAACCTTTGGCGATGTTCTCAAAGAGGCTCAGCACCTGGCCGGCGCACTTCGGGCCCGAGGAATCGCTGCAGGGGACGTAGTGGCCTTTCAGCTTCCAAACTGGAAGGAGGCGGCCGTGTCCTTCTGGGCGGCCGCGTTTCTCGGGGCCATCGTCACACCCATCGTGCACTTCTACGGGGCAAAGGAGGTCGACTACATACTTCGTCGCACCCGGGTGCGCGCCTTGGTAACCGCCGACCGCTTCGGCCGCAACGATTATCTGGCGGTCGTCGACACCCTGCGTTCCCAAGCACCGGATCTCGAGCATGTGATCGTCTTGAGCGAAGACCCGGTGCCGTCGTGGGCCGAACGTTTTGCCGATGTGCTCGAGGCGGACCCCGTCACTGAGCCGGCCGGAGTCGACCCCGATGCGCCAGCGCTCGTCGCCTACACCTCAGGTACGACCGCCGACCCCAAAGGTGTAGTGCACTCACACCGCACGATCTGCTTCGAGATCGAGCAGCTCGCGTCCATGCAAACCGGAAGTCCTCCACTCCTAGTGGGGGCACCTGTGGGCCATGGCATTGGCATGCTGAGTGGGTTGCTGCTTCCTGTCCAAAAGCGAGAGCCGATCAATCTGATCGATGTGTGGGATCCGGGTGCAGTGCTGGCAGCCATGCTCGAAGACAACCTTGCATCTGGTAGCGGCTCGACGTATTTCCTTTCGAGCTTGCTCGATCACCCCGACATCACCCCGAGGCACCTGAAGCTCATGAGCCGCATTGGCCTTGGCGGCTCGGCCGTCCCGGTTGCCGTCACGGAGCGTATGACGAACCTGGGCATCTCCCCGGTGCGCTCGTATGGGTCGACCGAACACCCGTCTACCTCTGGTGCTCGTCACGAGGAGCCGCTCGACAAGCGGATGCACACAGATGGCCATGCCCTTCTGGGCGTCGAGTTGCGCATCGTCGACGATGAGGGCACGGACCTGGCGCCAGGGTTGCGCGGAGAGATCCTCAGCCGAGGCCCTGACTGTTTCATCGGTTATACGGATCCGACGCTGACGGCTAGCGCATTCGAAGCCGGTGGATGGTTCCATACCGGGGACGTGGGTGTGCTGGACGACGAAGGATGGCTGACTATCGTCGACCGTATAAAGGACGTGATCATCCGAGGCGGCGAGAACATCAGCGCCCTGGAGGTGGAGGAGCAGCTCTTGCGCCTTCCGGGCGTAGCCGAGGCGGCTGCTGTGGCCGCGCCTGACGAACGCTTGGGCGAGCACGTGTGCGCTCTCGTGCGGCTCACCCCCGGAGCGGCTGCCCCAGATCTCACAGCGGCTAGGGCACAGTTCGAAAGAGCGGGTCTTGCCAGGCAGAAGTGGCCCGAAGAACTGAGGGTCGTCGACGACTTTCCACGCACTGCCTCCGGAAAGGTCCAGAAGTTCTTGCTGCGCGAACGGTTGCGTGCCGAAAGTTAGCGGTTCAGAAGCAATCGTGACCCTTCGGCCTGCCCGCAAAAAAGCACTAGAAGCTCGAGACGACGGAGAGCCGGCGCAACTCAAGACGGGACGTGAGGCCCGATTACCAGTTTGCCCTGGGATCCCGAGATGTGGGGGGTCCCGGCCGCTGAGCTGGGATACTGAATCTTGGAATCTCCTCTTGGGAAAGGCTCCCGATGATCGTTGCCATCGCCGGGGCTTCTGGTTTTGTCGGACGTGCCCTCACGACGCACCTGCTCGGCAGTGGGCACGACGTGGTCGCCCTCGGCCGTTCCGTGGACTCCGTCTCGACGGACGCGAGGGCCATCGCAGTTGACGTGGGCGACGAAGGCGCTACCGCCAACGCCCTGGTAGGTGTCGAGGTCGCCTACTACCTCGTCCATTCGATGGCCGCCGGTGGTGGGTTCCGCGAGGTCGACCTCCGTCTGGCCACCGCCTTCGGTCGGGCGGCGGCGCAGGCCGGCGTCGGCCGGATCATCTATGTCGGAGCGCTCGGGGATGCACCGGGCTCCGCACACCTGGCAAGCAGGCACGAGGTGGGTTCGGCCCTCGCCGCTGCCGGCGTGGCCGTGGTCGAGCTTCGGGCCGCGGTGGTGTTCGGCTCGGGCAGCATCTCCTTCGAGATGCTCCGTTACCTGACCGAGCGACTGCCGGCCATGGTCTGTCCGCGGTGGGTACGCACTCGGATCCAGCCCATCGCGCTCGTCGACCTGCTTGCCTATCTGGAGCAGTCGCTCCACGTCGCTCCCGGCATCTACGAGATCGGCGGCGCCGACGTCACGACGTACCGCGAGATGATCTCTGCGTACGCCCGCGTCCGGGGTCTACGTCCCCGTCGCATCATCGACATCCCGTGGCTCACGCCGCACCTCTCGTCGTACTGGGTCGACCTCGTGACGCCGGTCGATCGCTCGGTTAGCCATGCGTTGATCGAGAGTCTCGTCACCGAGGTGGTGGTGGTCGATCCCGAGCCGGCGAGACGGGCGTTCTCGGTCACGCCGATGGGGGTCGAGCGCGCCCTTGCCGCCGCGCTCGACGACCAGGACGAGGAAGTAAGTCGCTCGCTGTTCGCCCGCCGTAACGGCCTGGTCGACGGCGTCTACTCCGTCGTAGTCGATGTCGCCATCCCACCAGGTACCGAGGACGTGGTCGTTCGCGATCTGGGGACGATCGGCGGACGGCTCAGCTGGTACGGCGCTGCGCCGGGGTGGATGGCCCGCCTTGTCCTCGGGCGCCTCGTAGGCGAACGCCTTCGACGACGCCGGCCCGCGGCCGTGGTGCCGGGAGCGCTCGTCGACTGGTGGCGCATCGCCTGGGTCGGGTCGGGCGAGCTGGTGCTGCGGAGCGTCGGATGGTTCCCCGGTGACGCCTGGCTGGGGTACCGCGTCGGTCAAGGCGCCCTTCACCAGGTAGCCGCGTTCCGCCCCCGTGGCATACCGGGCTTTCTTTACTGGAAGCTGCTCGCGCCGGTACACCGAGTGGCGTTCGACCGAATGGCCCGCCACCGTGTTCCCCGGGCGTCAGTGCAGCTCTGATGGCAGTTCGCAGAGGTGATATCCGACTACATTGACCACTGGTGGCTGGCCCAGGCAATATCGACCAGCAAACTCGTAAGACTCGAGGTCTATCGCGACGGCCTGCTTCTGGATACGCACACCGGACGAAGACCTCTCCTCGGGAAAACGAAGTGATGCAATCCAGAGCGGCGTCAGACTCTTGGATACCGCTCCTCTTCATGGCTTCAGGTGGGGCGGGCCTGATCTACCAGGTTGTCTGGACGCACGACCTCGTCCTGATCTTTGGAAACACGACCCAGGCAATCGTCACGACCGTCACGGCGTTCCTCGCCGGACTGGGGATCGGATCGCTCCTCGGCGCAGCGATCGGACCGAAACTGCGACGCCCCCTGTTGGTCTACGGAGTACTCGAGATTGCCGTTGGCTGTTTCGCAATACTCATGCCTTTCGCCTTCGACGCCATCGCGACTGTTTTTCGAAATGCGTACCTCTCTCTTCCCCCCGGGGAAGTGGCACTCATCCGATTCGGGCTCGCGTTCTTTGCTCTGATTCCCGTGACGTTGATCATGGGGACGACCTTGCCTGTGCTGACCCGTCACCTCGTCAGGGCCGATCCGGACGTCGGGGATCGGATCGCTCGCCTATACGGATTGAACACTCTCGGAGCCGTCGTGGGCACGGTGGTGAGTGGCTTTGTCCTCATCGAGCTGCTCGGCCTCCGAGGGACAACACTGGTTGCGGTAGCGCTCAACGTCACTGCCGGTGCCTGCGCGCTCATCATCTCGCGAAAGCTCCCTCTCGCGACAAAGGAGCGACAAGCGGCAGCGAAGCGTTCACTCCATTTGGGCCGCCGTCAGGTACTGCTCCTCGGAGTGACGTTTGCCTCCGGTCTCGTCAGTCTGGCGTTAGAGGTGCTTTGGACTCGAGTCTTACTGCAGGCTACCGGCTCCTCTATCTACATCTTTGTCGCAGTTCTCGCCGTTTTCCTGATCGGAATCGCGGGGGGCAGTCTTGTTTACGAGCGCCACAAGAGCCGTACGCCCCAGGTCACGACGCTCGGTGCGTGTCTCGCCGGTGCTGCCGCCTTCACGCTTGTGCCGGTGATCGTCAGTAACGTCGACGGACCGCCCTCGTTACCCATCGCCGTCGCGCTCATCTTCCCAGTCACCGCCCTGCTCGGCTACGCGTTTCCCCTCACAGTGCGGCTCTTCGTGGAGACTGCAGACCAGGCGAGCCGTGGAGTGGGGCTGTTGTACGCGTTCAACACAGCTGGGTGTGTCGTTGGCACGGTCATTGCAGGCTTCGTTCTGATTCCGACGCTCGGAACACTGACGTCGATCGTTCTTCTTTGCTTGTTCGAAGCCGTACTTGGTGCAGCACTCGCGATCGTGTTCGCGCGAAGGCGCAGAACCGTCCGTGCTGTCTTCGGGATCTGCCTTTGCGGTGCTCTCGTAGTCATGTTCTTCGAACCTGCGGCGAACCTCACTTACGCTCAGAAGGTCAGCCGGCAATCGGGTCTGCGGACGAAGCACTTCGACGACAGTGTCGCGACAATCGACGTCGTGGGTGGTCCACCCTTGCGGCGCAGGTTGTTGGTAAACGGAGTTGGGATCACGAGCCTCACGATCGACACCAAGCTCTTGGCCTACCTGCCGAAGACGCTCATGCCGCAGGCATCCTCGATGCTCGATATCTGCTTCGGGATGGGTACTACGTACCGCTCGTCGATCATTCTCGGAATGAACACAACAGCTGTAGAGCTGGATCCGACGATTCCGTCTCTGATGTCCTGGTTCTATCTCGATGCGAATGAGTATCTCCACAATCCACTTGGTCATATCATCATCTCAGATGGTCGTAATTATGTGCGGCTCACCAATAAGCACTTCGACCTCATAACCGCTGACTTCCCGCCGCCGGTCTGGAGCGCAGGTACTGTCGTTCTGATGACTCACGAGTTCTATCAGGAAGCCAGTGAGCGTCTCAATCCCGGCGGGATCCTCTCTGTGTTTCTCCCGTACACCCCTGCGCCTGAGCAAAAGCTATTCCTCAGGACCTTTAGGTCGTCCTTTCCTTACATGACTGTGATCCGAGGTCCTCGCCCCGTTGGGATGTTTCTGCTCGGTTCCGACAAGCCGATGGTCTTCCGGCCGAACACGATCAAAGAGATATTCGGCTCTCATGCCGCGCAAGCCGACTTGGCCAACGCTCCGGACTATGCTCGAGTACCTACTGCTTCATGGCCCGGGATCATCTCGAGTCTTACTTGGATGCAGAACAATCAGGTCAATGCTTATACGGGACCAGGTCCTCTTCTCACGGACAACGACCCAAGCTCCGAGTATTTCTTGCTGAAGGGCGCGGGATCTTGGTCGAGTCAATCGCTGGGGTTCGAGAAGTCCGCGTTCGAGTTGGCTCTCGTCGTCGGCGGCTTGCTCGTGCTCCTCGTTATCGTCGTCGTCCTGGATGCCCAGCTTTGGCGAAGGCGCGTTGCAAGAACCGATCGACCGAGTACAGGCCCAATGGCGCCGCGAGCTTCTTCGACCTGACCTGTGTCGAGATAGTGCGATGAGGAGGTATCTGCGCGAGATGTCGGTCGGCGCGTTAGCGATACCAGGCCATCTGAACAGAAGTCGCCAGCAGCGCTCCTTCGCGGCTCCAGAGCCTCAAGTGTTCTTCCGAGGTCGACTGAGCACCGCGAACCCCGAACGCTTCACTTAGAACATCGTCGTCGCCAACTCGAACCAGTTCCTCGTCGCTGGCGTGGAAGTAGACAGAAAGCGCGACCCGTGGTACTAGAACGGGGACCTTCGCTCCAGAAGAAGGTTCGGGGAGGCCGGAAATCGGCCAGAAACGCAAGCTGGACGTGATCGACTGACCGACCGCTGGTTTCGCGCACCCAGGCCGTGGAGTACGTGCTCAGCGCGACCAAAGGGAGGGTATCCCTCGATTGGCCGCATCACGCTTCTTTCACCTGCAGGCCCAGGGGCGGGATGGATTGCCTCGAGGGTGCCAGGATCGGGTGCGTCGGGCATCTTGACGTCGGTCATCCCGTCGGAGGCCCGCCTCTCAGCTAACACGACCAAGCCGTATGCCAGTGATCGACCGCTATCTTCGCAAATCAACTCCGAGAGCCAGTGGCTCACCGAGCGGCCTCCACCTAGAAGTCGAGTACGAATGATTAAGTAGCTTCCCGGCTCGATCCTTTCAACAAAGTTGATGGTGATCGCAGAGGGCTTAGCGTTGCCGTCGTCGCTCTCGATGACCGCTTGCAGTGCCACGGCTGTCGTCCAGCCACCGAACATCCCATTGGCGGACTCATAGTGGGGGTCGGCGTGTGCTCTCCAGACCCCCTCGTCTGATGGCCAAAGCCTCAGAG
Source organism: uncultured Acidimicrobiales bacterium (assembly GCA_963801315.1). GTDB lineage: Bacteria > Actinomycetota > Acidimicrobiia > Acidimicrobiales > CAVXTF01 > CAVXTF01. The sequence goes on from CAWDEI010000002.1 coordinate 303,629, forward strand.
CTACGTCGAGGTCCTGTGCTGCCACTTGAGAATTCTACGTGCGGCTGCCAGCGTAGGGACACCCGAGGTCGCATTTTGAGGACTAGGGCGCGGCGCAGCTCTGTGCGTAAACGCACACGTTGAACGACTGCCCGTCCGACGCCAAGGGAGACGTCGTCGCCTCATTCACCTCAGTCAGGGGCGACTCGTCGATGAGGGTCGGACTTCCTTCTGCGATGGTGTAAGTGGTGCCTCCCTCAGTGAAGGTCGAGGTGGAGCCGAACGACACGGTCCCGACATCGGCCGGGATGGTCTGCACGTCTTCGAGGCTCGGGGCTTCCTGGATCCACTCGGCCGAGGACTCGGAGGAGGCGTAGGTAACTGACGTCGACCAGGACCACTTGCCGGCGTCGGTGAGGCTGATGTCCCAGTTCTCGCCGCCGGCGTTGGAGATGTTGACGCTAATCTTGTCGCCCGGGCTGACGGTGCAGCTGGCGTCGCCGCTGCAGCCGCTGATCGGCGTCTCGCTGGCCGGAAGGATCTCATACCAAGCGTTGTACTGTCCGCCGAGAAGTTCGCCGCCGATCGCCGAGTTCTCCGAGACACCCGCCTGGATCAGGTCCGACGTGGTGTATCCGCCTATGCCTGCCCACGAAGCCGAGAAGCCGGGAGGCAGCACTCCGACTGAGGGGACCGTGAAGATGCTCGAGACAGCAGTTATCCCCGAGCCGGGGGTCACGGCGTAACCGGCCCAGTTCAGGCTGTCGGCGGTGCTACCTCGGACCGCGATCAGTTGGTTGACCCCCGCCCGGGGCGCGGCGACAGCAGCCGAAGCGCCGAATGACCCGACGGCCGCTAACAGGGCGGCCGAGATCATGGTCCGGACGACCGGACGGAACGTACGAAGACGTGACACTGTGACCTCCGCGTGCGAATGAGGCGGTTCTGGACCTTATGTGCGCCGAATCATTCCCATACTCCTGGTATTTGACACGTGAATCGTCGATTTTTCCCCGGGACCGTCTATGAGAGCCGTAGACGTGGCAAGGGCTTCCCGGACGTTCAGTTGACGCCTGACACAATGATGCATGCCATTTCGTCCACTGGCAGGCGAAGACCTCGGCGCTCTCATTGTGATCCAGCAAGAAGGTGCTGTCACCGGGTTGTCACATATCTTTCCGCAGGACCGCTTCCCATTTTTGCGAGAGGTGATCCTCGAACGCTGGAAACAAGAGCTCGAGGACCCGACGATTCACGCGTATGTCTCGACGGATGGCAGTGGTGCACTGACCGGATTCGCCGCGACACGCCACAACGAGTTCTTGCACTTCGGAACGGCGGTGCGACTATGGGGCAGTGGCCTTGCCGTGTCGTTTCACGACTTTGTCGTTGAGGAGCTCAGACGGACGAACGCGGGCACCGACCATGCTTTCTACTGGCTTCGAGTCTTCGAAGAGAACCGTCGCGCGCGCCGGTTCTACGAGAGACTCGGTTGGGCGGCAACGGATCTGCGGACCCGGTCGTCGTTCGAGCCCCGGCCCTACCTGCTCGAATACAGACTCAGTCGTTTGGGTTGACTCGAGGTCTGCCGCTCATGGAAGGTGGCGTTACCGCCTCGAACTTTTACGGTGAACTCGCTCCGCAGTGACGGCTCGTTGAATCAAATCGAGGGAAGGACAGCAACCATGAAGCACATCAACCTCGGGACGCTTGACGTCGCCCGCATCGGACTCGGCACCATGGGCATGTCCAGCGCCTACACCGGCGCGGGCAGCGATGATGCCGCGTCCATCCGCACCATCCATCGGGCACTCGATCTCGGCGTGACTCTCGTCGACACCGCCGAGATCTACGGCCCCTTCGTCAATGAGGAGCTCGTCGGCCAAGCCATCAAGGACCGCCGCGACGAGCTCGTCCTAGCGACGAAGTTCGGTCTCGTCTCGCACGCGGGCGGCGGGACCTGGAAGCTCGACAGCAGTCCAGCCAACATCCGTACCGCACTCGAGGGCTCGCTCCGGCGGCTCGCAACCGACCACATCGACCTGTACTACCAGCACCGCGTCGACCCGAACACGCCGATCGAAGACACCGTCGGCGACTCTTGCCGAGCTCGTCGCCGAGGGGAAGATCCGCCACATCGGCCTTTCGGAGGCCGGCTTCGACACGATCCGCCGAGCTCACGCCGTCCATCCGATCACGGCCCTGCAATCGGAATACTCCGTTGTGGACTCGAGATCCGGAACCAAAGATCCTGCCCCTGTTGCGTGAACTCGGAATCGGATTAGTCGCTTACTCCCCGCTCGGTCGCGGCTTTCTCACAGGAGAGATCCGCTCCACCGGTGACTTCGCGGACAACGACAGCCGCAAGAGCAACCCACGTTTCGTCGGCGAGAACTTCCAGCGAAATCTGCGAGCAGTCGACGAGGTCAAGGCGATCGCCGCCGAGGCTGGTGCCACACCGGCTCAGGTCGCCCTGGCGTGGGTCCTGGCTCAGGGCGACGACATCGCTCCGATCCCCGGGACCAAGCGGGTCGCCCGTGTCGAGGAGAACATCGCCGCCGACAGCATCCAGCTGAATCCCGAGCAGCTCGACAAGCTCACGAACATCACCCCGGCGGCCGGCGAACACCACAGCGAAGATCAGATGCGCATGATCGAACGGTGATTGGCGAATCCAGATATTGGTTAACTTGTCGGCCACAGAGTTGGATCTCGGGCGTCGGTTCGTAGCTCGGGCCGCTTGCAGGGGAGTGGAATGCCATGACGCAGTCTGATTTCGGGGGTCGCATAGGAAATGATTGGCGGGATTCCGAACCATGGTGGCCACCGACACCGTCGCCTCCACCAGATGCTCCGAACGTCGTCCTGATCGTGCTCGACGATGTCGGGTTTGCGCAGCTGGGCTGCTACGGATCGGACCTCGACACACCGGTCATAGACGCCCTCGCTTCAGAGGGAATTCGCCTGACCAACTTCCATACGACGGCCCTGTGCTCGCCCACTCGAGCGTGCCTCATGACAGGTCGCAACCACCATCGCAGCGGGATGGGACGCGTGGCGGATCTCGCAATCGGATTCCCGGGTTACTGGGGAAAGCCGCCTCGAGAGAACGGTTTTCTGTCCGAGATCCTGCAGGAAAACGGTTTCGCCACTTACGCCATCGGGAAGTGGCACCTGAGCCCCGAGGGCGAAACCGATATGGCCGGTTCACGGTCCACATGGCCCCTCGGCAGAGGCTTCGACCGTTGGTACGGGTTTCACGGAGGTGAAGCCCATCAATTCATGCCGGCGCTGTACCACGACAACCACGCGATCCGACCTCCTCGTTCCGCCGAAGAGGGTTACCATCTGAGCGCAGATCTCGCGGACCGAGCGATCGAGTTTCTCGGCGATCTGCGCGCCGTGGACTCCGAAAAGCCGTTCTTCCTCTATTTCTGTACAGGGGCTTGCCACTCTCCACATCACGCACCTTCGGATTGGATAGAGCGGTACAGGGGGCGCTTCGCCGTCGGATGGGATCAATGGCGCGAAGAGACCTACGCCCGCCAGCTCGACCTCGGTGTGATCCCGAGGGGTACAGAGTTGTCGCCGCGTCCTGCTTGGGTACCAGCCTGGGAGAGCCTGGGTGAAAAGGAGCGGGCTCTCGCCGAGCGTTTCATGGAGTGCTTCGCTGCCTATCTCTCCTTCACCGACGCCCAGATCGGAAGACTCCTGGACTTCCTCGAGGACACGGGGGATGTCGACAATACGGTCGTGATGGTCGTCTCCGACAACGGTGCGAGCTCCGAAGGTGGCAAGGCAGGGACGATCAACGAAGGGCGTCTTACGAACTTCGACGCCGCGGGTACCGGCGAGATGTACCGGCGGATCGACGAGATCGGTGGTCCCCTGAGTCACAACAACTACCCGTGGGGTTGGACGATGGCCGGTAACACACCGCTCAAGCGCTGGAAACGCGAAGTGCACGAAGGCGGGATAGCCGACCCCTGTATCGTTCGGCTTCCCCGACGAAACCATTCTCGGTCATTAGGCGGAATACGTGGACAGTTCGCGCACGCCATCGACGTGATGCCCACGGTGCTGGAATTGACAGGGGTCGATCCTCCCGACGCGATCGGGGGCATCGCTCAGTCGCGAATAGACGGAGCGAGCTTTGCCTACCTGTTGGACGAATCGGCAAGCGGGGAGCCGGGTCGACATCGCACTCAGTACTTCGAGATGCTTGGTTCAAGAGCCATCTACCACGACGGTTGGAAGGCAGTGACGTTTCATCCCGTAGGGCCGATGTACGACGACGGGCTGAGCGTGAGCGCACCCTTTGACGACGACATTTGGGAGCTCTATCACGTCGAAGAAGACTTTTCTGAGATGGACGACCTGGCGGATGAGCACCAGGAGAAGCTCAAGGAGCTCATAGATCTGTGGTGGGTCGAGGCTCGGCGCAACAACGTCTTGCCCTTGGACAACAGGCCTCTCGAGGCGATTGCTCACCCGAAGCCCGATCCCAGACCGTCGCGTGAGGTTCATCGCTATTTTCAAGGGGGAGCCCCGGTTCCAGAGTCGGTCGCGCCACGGCTTTGCAACCGTTCCCACGCTGTATCTGTACTCGTCGACGTTGGTCAGGATGTGGTTCCGAACGGTGCGCTGCTCGCGTTGGGCTGCGCTCTCGGTGGATGGTCTTTTCATCTTCTGGCCGGACGCCTGCGATACGTCCACAACCTCTATGGGAGGAGCACGAGCACCGTGGAGGCAGATGAGGTGGTCGGCCCCGGGCGTCACGTCCTGTCGTTTACGTTCGAGGCGAACAAGAACGGTGGCGGAGAGGCGATCCTTGCCGTGGATGACCGAAAGGTGGCAGAGGGAGCAATCGAGCGGTTTACCCCTGCGGTCTTCAACGAGGTTGGTATCGGAATGACCTGCGGATATGAATGGGGCCCGGCGGTTGGGAAAGGCTATTCGGCCCCATTTACCTTTAATGGAAAGATCGTGCGCGCTGAGGTCACGACGACCGGACCCGTTCTGCTCGACCTCGTGCTCGAGTTCGCCGCCATCCTTGCCAAGCAATAGGGCTCGGGAGACGATCGGTACGCTCTCGTGATGGCTACCGACGCGGAACCTCGTGACGTCGACGTCCCTGCCCAGCGTTACACGGGCACCCTCGCCGGCGAGATCGAGGCGCGCTGGCAGCGCCGGTGGAAGGAGGACGGTACCTTTATCGTGGCGCGGAATCCGGAGCCGGGCCCGGCCGGAAAGTTCTTCCTCCTGGACATGTTTCCGTATCCGTCGGATGCCGGTCTGCACGTCGGGCACCCCCTCGGCTACATCGCTACCGACGTCTACGGGCGCTACCTCCGAATGTGCGGGTACCGGGTCCTGCACACCCTTGGTTATGACGCCTTTGGCCTGCCTGCCGAGCAGTACGCCATCGCCACGGGTACCCACCCGAGGACCACGACCGAGGCAAACATCGAGCGCTATCGCGAGCAGCTGGCCCGCCTCGGGCTGGCCCACGACCCGACGCGGTCGGTGGCGACGACCGATGAGTCGTTCTATGGGTGGACCCAGTGGATCTTCCTGCAGATCTACAACGCCTGGTACGACGAGGATGCCTGCCGGGCGCGGCCCATCACCGAGCTCGAAACCGCCTACGAGTCCGGCGCCACCCCCACGCCTGATGGGCGGCCGTGGATTGAGCTCGACCGCAAGGAGCGGGCCGCCGCTCTCGACGCACGACGCCTCGCCTGGCGGGCGTCGGTTCCGGTCAACTGGTGCCCGGGCCTCGGCACGGTGCTGGCCAACGAGGAGATCACCGCCGACGGCCGCTCCGAGATCGGCAACTTCCCCGTCGTGCGCCGCGAGCTGACCCAGTGGATGATGCGGATCACCGCGTACGCCGACCGGCTACTGGCCGACCTCGACCACCTCGACTGGCCCGAATCGATCAAGACCATGCAGCGCAACTGGATCGGCCGTTCCGAGGGCGGCCAGATCAGCTTCCCGCTCGAGGGCGCGGGCTATCCGATCAGGGTGTTCACCACCCGGCCCGACACCGTGTTCGGCGCGACTTACATGGTCGTGGCACCCGAGCACCCGTTGCTCGACACATGCGTCCCCGACGCCTGGTCCGACGTCGCCGGCGAGCTGTGGACCGGCGGCGCCTCCACCCCGCGCGAGGCGGTAGAGGCCTACCGGCACCGGGCTGCCGCCCTGAGCGAGCGGGACCGGCAGGTGGCCGGGCGACCCAAGACCGGCGTGTTCACGGGGACGTGGGCCCACAACCCGGCCACGGGAGAGCGCATCCCCGTCTTCACCGCCGACTACGTCCTGATGGGCTACGGGACGGGCGCGATCATGGCCGTGCCCGCCCACGACCAGCGCGACTTCGAGTTCGCCCGTGCGTTCGACCTCCCCATCCGGCCCGTGGTCGCCGCCGGCGACGGTCGCGATCCGACCGAAGCCCGCGAGTGGTCCGACGCGTGGCTCGGCGACGGCGAGCTCATTTCCTCCGCTAACGCAGCAGTCAGCCTCGATGGCTTGCGAGTCGATGAGGCAAAGCTCCGGATCCTGACCTGGTTGACGAGCAGCGGCCACGGCGGCGCCAATGTGACCTACAAGCTGCACGACTGGCTTTTCAGTCGCCAGCGCTACTGGGGGGAGCCGTTTCCCATCGTCTACGACGACGACGGTATCGCCCATGCAGTGCCGGAGGACCAGCTGCCTGTCACCCTTCCGGACATGGACGACTACCGGCCGAGGGCCGTCGACCCCGACGCCGAACCGACCGCACCGCTCGCGCGGGCCGAGGACTGGGTCGACGTCATCCTCGATCTCGGCGACGGGCCCCGGAACTATCGGCGGGAGACCAACACCATGCCTCAGTGGGCGGGTTCCTGTTGGTATGAGCTGCGCTACCTCGACCCCGACAATGACGAGGCATTCGTCGATCCGGAGCTCGAGCGCTTCTGGATGGGGCCACAGGACAAGACCGATACCGGCGGCGTCGACCTTTACGTGGGCGGTGTCGAGCACGCCGTGCTGCACCTGCTCTACTCACGCTTCTGGCACAAGGTCCTACACGACCTGGGTCACGTGTCGAGCCGCGAGCCGTTTCGCCGCCTGTTCAATCAGGGTTACATCCAGGCCTACGCCTACACCGACGCCCGCGGGATGTACGTGCGGGCCGACGAAGTCATGGAGAGCGACGGCCGCTACTGGTACCACGACGAGCCCGTCGAGCGACAGTACGGGAAGATGGGAAAGTCGCTCAAGAACGGTGTCACCCCCGACGAGATGTGCGATCGTTCCGGCGCCGACACGCTGCGGCTCTACGAGATGTCCATGGGGCCTCTCGACGTCTCGCGCCCATGGGAGACGCAGGCGGTGGTCGGGTCGATGCGCTTACTGCAGCGAGTGTGGCGCAACATGATCGACGAGGGCACCGGCAAGGCGACCGTCGTCGACGACGTCCCCGACCCGGTAACGGAACGACTCCTGCACACGACCGTCCATGCCGTGCGGTCAGACATGGAAGGGCTACGGTTCAACACCGCCATTGCCCGGTTGACCGAGCTAAACAACCACCTGACGGCTCGCCGGGCTCCTGTCTCGCGCTTAGTGGCCGAGGCCCTGGTGCTGATGCTGTCACCGTTCGCCCCGCACGCCGGCGAGGAGCTGTGGCACCGCCTCGGACATCAACAGACGCTGGCGTACGAGCCGTTCCCTGAGGCCGACGCCGAGAAGCTCTTCGTCGAGAGCGTGTCCTACCCGGTGCAGGTGGACGGCAGGGTCCGGGCCACAGTCGAAGTGTCCGCCGCCGCGGGCGAAGATGACATCCGCGCGGCAGCGCTTTCCCATCCTGCCGTGGCAGGACGCGTGGCGGACGCCACGGTCGCCCGGATAGTCGTGGTGCCAGGACGCATCGTCAGCATCGTCACCGCCCGGTAGACCCAATCCAGGTGGGGCGGGGTTGCAATCCTGCAGCCAGATAGATGGAGTCGATGACGCGCATGTTCGCGACCGCGTCTTCGGGTGGCGTGAGGGTGGGCGTCCCTTCCTGTATTGCGGCTCGGAACGCCTCGAGCTGGTACTCGTAGGTCGGAGCGCCCTTCACCCGCTCATGACGTTTCCCCTTCGTCCCGGAAACGCTGAGTCGATTGAACATGTGAGGAGTGGTCGGGTTGAAGACATTCATAGTTGCCTGAGTACCGGTGACCACAACGCGCATCCGCAGCAACGTGGACGACCACATGGATGCCAAGATGCCACCGCTACGCCCGTCCGCGAACGTGAACTCTGCCTCCATACGGCGATCGACGCCCGCCGAGTGCAGTTTCGCTCGAGCCTTGACCACCGCCGGTTCCGAGCCCGCGAGCGTTCTCACCATGTGCACCGGATAGCAACCCGCGTCCATGAGTGCGCCCCCTGCGAGTGGGAGCTGCCACCTGATGTCATTGAACCGCGGCAAGGGGAAGCACAATGCCGCCTGGAAGCGCCGGATCTCGCCGAGCTCCCCGCCGGCGATCACCTCGAGCATGCGCGCCGCCATCGGGTGATATCGCCAGTGGAATGCCTCCATTACCACCAGCCCCGACGCCGCCACTGCGTCGGCAACATGTTGGGCCTCGTCGGCATTGGCGGTGAAGGGCTTCTCGCAAAGCACGTGCTTGCCATGGGCCAACGCCTTGAGCGTCCACATTCCATGCAACCCATTGGGCAGTGGGTTGTATATGGCATCGATCTCGTCGTCGGCGAGCAGTGCCTCGTAGGACTCGTGTACCTTGTCGATGCCGTGCTTGGCGGCGAACGTTCGGGCTCGGCTCGGATCTCTCGCCGCCACTGCGGCACAGAGGACCCGATCGTTGGCTTGCCACGGTTTGATCAGCGCCGCCGGCGCGATTCTGGCGGCGCCGAGGCAGCCGATCCGAAGAGGTTCCATGGCTCTATCTTGCGCTAAGTCGAGCGCCCCATCAGTCGGCTGCGGAATTAGGCTTGCTTTCGAGGTCGTCGATCAATTGCTGGATCCAATCGACGAGTTCCCTGTGGCCTTCGTCCACGCCCGACAGACCTTCGACGATCAGACCGAGTTGGTAGCTCGTCACCGCCGCGATGATCACTTTCAAAGGGAATCGGCTCTCGTCGAGTTCGTAGTCACGCGCAGCCTCGCCGAAGTGGAGCTCGAATATCGCGCGAAAGCGCGCGTGGACATCGGTCAAGCGGGACTTCAGCGCCGGCATGTTCCAGCCCATTGCCAACAACTCGAGCAGGATCTTGGGGAAGCGCGACGTGGGCTCCTCGACCCAGAACTGCGAGCCGAGGCGCCACTTCTCAGCAAAAGTGAGGTTCGGGTCCTCATATAGAGCTTCGAGTGCTTCGGCGAGCTGGTCCACGAAGCGCTGAAGGGTCTGGGTGAGAAGTTCTTCCATCGAGCCGAAGTAGTAGTGGACCAGCCCGTTGTTCACCCCGGCGGCTTCCGCTACCGCGCGGGTGGTAACTCCTGCATACCCGACCTCGTACAGCAGGCGCTCGGCCGCGTCCATCATCGCTGCCTGTGCCTGCTGGCGGGCTTCTGATACCGGGCGCTGTTCCCAAGCCCGCGCCATCAGCGCACCGCTACCGGACCGACCGAGTTGGACATACTGACGGCCACGGGTCTTCCTTGACAGTTGGGCACAGGCATAAGATACTAGCCTAGGGCGGATGACTAAATCAGTCGACCAATCACGTAAAGTCCAGGTAGGCGGTGTGGAAAGGAGTAATCCGTCATGGTGGTGAGTGAAGAGAAGTTGATGGGCTATGTCCATCAGGCCGTCGGTGACTTCGGCTCGATCCTGTCCGGAGCGCTTATCAACATCGGTGACAAGCTCGGCCTTTTCAAGGCCATGGCCGAGAGCGGCCCGATGACTTCGGAGGAACTGGCAGAACGCACGGGGACGACTGAGCGCTATGTCCGCGAGTGGGCGAGGGGACTTGCTGCAGCCGGGTACATCGATTATCTCGGCGATGGGAAGTACACCCTCAATGAGGAGCAGTCACTCGTCCTCGTCGACGAGACGAGCCCTGCATATGTGATCGGGGGATTCCAGGGGATGCTGGCCGCGACCCGAATTCTTCCAAAGGCGGTCGATGCCTTCAGAACCGGGGATGGGATCGGTTGGCACGAGCACGATCCCGACCTCTTCCAAGGAACCGAGCGCTTCTTCCGCCCAGGCTACGGGGCCAACCTCGTGCAGTCATGGATTCCTGCTCTGGACGGCGTGGACGCCAAACTTCGGGCCGGAGCCAAGGTGGCGGACGTTGGCTGCGGTTACGGCGCTTCTACGATCATCATGGCGGCTGCATACCCGAAGTCACTCTTCTGGGGCTTCGACTACCACGAGCCTTCGATTCGTCACGCCAATGACGCTGCTGCCGCAGCCGGCGTATCGGACCGGGTGAAGTTCCAGTTGGCTTCGGCAAAGGAGTACCCCGGGAACGACTACGACATGGTCTGTCACTTCGACTGTCTTCACGACATGGGTGATCCCGTCGGCGCCGCCCGTCATGCGCGCCAGTCGCTCAATGACGATGGACACTGGTTGCTCGTCGAGCCGTTTGCCAATGACGACACCACCGAGAACCTCAACCCGATAGGCCGGGTGTTCTACTCGGTGTCGACGTTGGTCTGCACTCCTGCATCGTTGTCACAGGAGGTAGGCGCCGCTCTTGGTGCGCAGGCCGGCGAGGGCAAGCTTCGTGAGGTGGCTAAGGAAGCAGGGTTCTCTTCGTTTCGTCGGGCGACAGAGACTCCGTTCAATCTCGTTCTGGAAGGCCGTCCATAACATGGAGGACATGAACGCCGACACACTTCAGGTCGTGATCGCCTTTTCCAAGGCGTGGGACGATCACGATCTGGAAGCGACACTTGAGCTCGTCACAGACGATTGCATCTTCGACAACACCGGACCCGCTCCCGACGGAACCCGCTTTGTGGGTAAGGCTGCGGTCCGCGGGGCATGGCAACCGATCTTCGACGATTCGCACGCCAACTTCGAAACAGAGGAGCGCTTTGTCGCCGGCGACAGGGTCGTCCAGCGATGGCGCTACGACTGGGACGGAGGGCACGTCCGAGGCATTGACATATTCCGTGTCCGAGACGGAAAGGTCGCGGAAAAGCTGGCTTATGTCAAGGGCTGAGCCCCGCCTGGTTAGAGGCTGATCTGTTCTCGAAAAACACGAGCTGAGGAGGTTAGATGACGCGCAAGGTCGCGGATTGCCGAGAGATGCCGAGCGAGAGCGATTGCACACTCACCATTGCCGGCGAGGAGGAAGAGGTTGTTCGGGCTGCTGCGATGCACGCAGCCGATGTCCATGGCCACGTAGACGGTCCGGAGCTGCGAGAAGAGATTCGAGCAATGTTGAAGGCGGAATGACCACCGGCAGGTGCCCGCTCTAGGTCGTGGGGTATCCGCGAGCACGGAGCAGGGTGACACGAGGCGTGCGGATCAGACGGCTAGCCCATGTGTGTGCGCATAGGCGGCGGCCTGTGCACGATCTCGGCTTTGGGTTTTGGCGAAGATCCGGTTGACGTGGGTCTTCACGGTCGCTTCTGCGACGTAGAGCTGCGAGGCGATCTCGTTGTTGGAGAGGCCCTGGGCGATCAACGCCAATACCTGTGCCTCGCGCTCGGTCAGTCCGTCGGGTAGATCGCGCGGTACGGAGTCGGGCGAGCGCGGAGCACCGCCGACCGCGGCCCGCACGAGAGAAGCCTGCACAGACGGGTCGAGCACCGTCTGTCCTGCGCTGGCCGCCTCGAGGGCCCGGCGAATGTCGTCTCGCGTGGCGTCCTTCGTCAGATATCCAGTAGCGCCCGCGCTCAAAGCTGCGATGATCGACTCATCGTCCGCGTAGGTCGTGAGCACGACGACCGATGTCGCCGGGTAATTCGCACGGATCTCGGCCGTCGCCGCTGCACCGTCCATCACCGGCATCCTCAAGTCCATCAGCACGACGTCCGGTTGACGATCGGCCGTCAATGCCACCGCCTCTCGTCCGTCGCCGGCCAGGCCCACGACCTCTACTCCGTCGAGGCTGCCGACGATCGTGGCGAGGCCCTCACGGACGACGCGCTGGTCGTCTGCGATGAGAACCTTCACGCAGGCACCTCTGCGAGGACCTTCCAGCCCCGATCGGTCGGGCCGGCCTCGACGTGGCCGCCCAACAACAGGATTCGCTCCTTGATCCCTTGAAGCCCATATCCGCCGCCGCTTTCAGAGAGGGAAGACCCGTTGAGGCGGGGATCCATCCTCGAGTAGGTGTCGACCACCGACAGGCAAACCCGCCCGTCCGAGTAGGCCAAGTTGATCTCCGCGGTCGCACCGGGAGCATGCTTGACGACGTTCGTGAGCGCCTCCTGGGCCACCCGGTACAGAGCCAGTGAAACGTCCGGTCCCAGCCGGCGAGTCGGGCCGCTCACCGCCAATAGGGCGCCGCGATCGCCGGCGAGGTCGGCGAGTTGTTCCTCGAGCGGCGGCGCGTCCTCACGAAGAGCCCGAACTGCACCGCGGGCATCCTCGAGCCCGGCGCGCACGAGCCGCTTTGTCAGTTCGAGTTGTTCCAAGACTTCAGTCGAGGGGGATGGCCCGTCGTCGATCATGGCGTCCAGAGCCTCGAGTTGGACCGAGAGCGCTGAGAGGGTATGGGCGAGGACGTCGTGCAGCTCGCGTGCCATGTGGTTACGTCCCGAGAGCAGTTCGGCGCGCGCCCGCTCAGTCTCCGCCTTGGCCTCGCTGACCTGGATCTCCGCCGCCTTGTTGGCAGCTTGAAGAGACTGGCGTCGGCTGACGCCCATCGCCGCGCCAGCGACGACCGCCCCCGCCCCGCCACCAAGGTCTGCCGTCGTCTGGCCCGTCGCATTCAGCGCGATCGCCATGGCCGCGGGGCCAGTCAGGGCTACCCACACCGCTTTCGGCAGGTCCCATGCCATGGTCGCTCCGAGTGACGCCACACCCACGAATACGACGGCGACAGCAGCGAACGCGGTGAGCCCCCCGCCTGCAAGACCCAGTGTGGACAACGACACGAACGTGAGCTGGGCAAGCCCCGGAGCCGTCCGAGGAGCCACCCGCACCAACCCGCCGTCGCGGTGACAAGCAGCAACGATGCCGCCAAATGACGACCACCGAGACCCAGGTGGGCCTCGGTGGTTATCCCGTACACAAGAGCACCGAGCGCCGCCAGGTTGATCGCCAGGGCAGCCGGGTGTCTTACGCCCGCAGCTGGGTCAGAAGGCGTGGTCACCGGCGGTAATTGTGCTCGCTTGACCGAGGAAGTGCTGTGGCGCAACCTTGTAGCCGCGCAAGCCCACTACCGCAGTGCGGGTGACGGCCTCGCCGATCGCCATCAAGATCAGCGCCGCGACCCACGCCTCGGGCGATGTGATCGAGTGCGACAGCGAGAACCGCTCGATCGAAGCGCCACCGCCGTGAGTTGCGTACAGCTGGAAGGCAAGGCGGGTTCCCACGCCTGCGACCCAGAAGACGGCGGCCAGCAACCCGGCCTTCGAGTAGGGATGCCCGTCGGCGGCCCTGGTCACCTGGGTGAAGATCCCTGCCAGCACACCGAGGGTGATGCCGAGGCCGAGTCCCAGTGCTACGAGGACCAGGTCGTTACCGGCCGTAGGGATGCCCTTGAGGTAGCTGTCGGCGGCCCAAGCGGACAGCGCTACCGGGATGAGTAGCTGACGGAGGCTGAGTCGGCGCCCGCGGATCTGCAAGAACACGATGCCGATGAGCGCAAGGTCGATGATCCAATCGGTGGAGGTCATGGATCACAGTGTCGCCATAGACGGCAGTCTCGTCGTCCACCCGTGGGTTGGTTGGCGGGTGGATCGGAGGGTGGAGACGTCCACCTTGCATCGTGTGCCGACCGGAGGGGTCAGACCTCGGTGCTCGCCGAGGGTGCCACCTTGCTGCTTCCGTCGTTCCCGGGAACCGCGTGGTTCGGCCTGGTCAGTTCGTAGTACCTGCGATGCAGCGGTCGCGCCGCCATGAACCCCTTGATCACCGCACGATCGATCCTGCTCGACCCGATCGCGAGCATCTCAATCGGACGCGTGTCTTTCCACAGGCGAAGCATGAGCTTGTGGTCTGGTCCCGTGCAGGAGTCCATCCACTCCGAGTCTGTCTCCTTGTTGAAGAAATCGATCGCGTGTGTGTGCAGGAGGACGCCCGGCCCGAACTGTGCATATGTCTCGTCGTAGCTGCCCTTGATTAGGAATGCACCCTCGCGGGCCTTTATCCACATCTGCATCGCGATCACCTGTGGTCCTGCCTCGAGGGCGAGCAGCCGCAGCCTGCCCGACGCAGCGAACCTGGAGCACATCTCCTTGAAATACTCAGGCTCGCCGGGAACCGTGGTCATCGCGATCCCCTTCTTCGACTTGTAGCCGAGCGACTCGAGAGCGATGTAGTCGTCGATACCGGCGGGATCGTTGCTTCGGTCCACGAGGTCCACTTGGCTGCCGGCGGCCTCCCCGATCAGGCGCATCTGGCGGCGAAGGTTGCGGCGAGACTTGTAGCTGACGGTCTTCTCGTACTCCGGCCCGTCGCTTCGGACCAGCTTGCCGCGCTCCCATGTCTCGTATGCACAGAGCCAGAATCCGAGCCTCTGTGCCGCCTCGCGGAGGTAGAGGGCCACGGGCCCGCCTGCGCCGGAGGTGTCGAGAACGAAAATCCTTCCATGTAGCGGCGACCTTTGGTCTGCGAGCGCCCTAAGGAGCGCGGTGGCCGCGTCCACGCCCATATCGGGATCGATCAGCGGAGTGCCGAGACCGTTCATCCTTCGTACCTGCGACGTCAGGATCGGGTAGGGGAACTTCCACCGGTTGACCGCACGGAAAGGCACGCAGCCGTAAAAGCGCCCGTCCAGTTCGGCGACGGCCAGCTTTATGTCACTACCGAAGATCTGGTGCTCGGAAGCCGGTATCAGGCAGTCGGGCTCGTAGAAGGGGTTGGGCTCGGCAGCGCGCTCGGCGAGGTCCCTCCACGCACGCTCGTCGTCTTCCCCTACCTCGCAAACCCGAAGAATCCGGGTGGACATGCGGCTCGTAGCTCCGCGGACGACCGGTTTGATCCGTCGATCGCGAGGTCGCGTGTCGAGGGCTGGCGATGCTACTAGTTGGTCCGCCACGAGCTCCCCTTGTCGATCGATCGCAGGTATCGCTGAGATGTCCCCCGCTCTCCTCTTAATTGCTTCGTCAGAGTGTTGCAGGTGTAAAACAACTCGACGTCAACCCACCGCCTATTTCTGAAGCCGGAGTATTGCACTCGTCGTCAGGCGCTGCTCGAGCTGATCGCTCGAATACGAAGCCCTGTACCTTGTCAGCACCGCCTTCTCGACCGGAGAGGTGCCGAGCAATCTGCCTCTGCCGGGATCCAGGGTCATTCACGTGCTCAGACGACAGGGGTTCACATGAGACTGATGAGACCGGCCCCGCGGCGTGCGTTCGTGTCGGCGGCCGCTGTTGCGGTTTTGCTCTCTGCTTTCGGGGCAGTTGCCACAGCGCAGGCCGCCGCCTCAACATCGAGCCACATGGCCAATCTGTCTCGAACTGGCGTCAGGTACTCGGTCGGGCCGATCAGCGACGTAAGCGTCGGCTGCCCCGGCACCGGAGATATCTCCGAGGCGGTGGACCCGACTCGCGGCTACGTGTATCAGGAGTTCGAGGGGTGCGACCACGACAACGGCGTCGGCTTTGCTCGCTCCACCAACGGGGGCGAAAGCTACGTAGAACCCGTGGCACTTCCTGGCTCGAGGGGTGGCTGGGATCCCGCACTGGCTGTCGCTCCCGACGGCACGCTCTACGCCGGGTTCATGAACCACATCGACCACCAGACCTACCCGGTCATCGACGTCTCCCACGACCACGGGCGCACGTTCCAAGTCGAGCGATCGCTCCCGCCGGCGCAGAGCCACAACTGGGGCGATGCGGACTATCTCGCGGTCGGGTCGAACGGAACGCTGTATGTCGCGTGGGACTACGGCCCGACCAACTCGGACGTCAGGTCGAAGTGCAGCCGAACAGGAAGCTGCTGGGCGACCAATGGCGACCTCAACGTGGTCGTCCAGAGATCGACCGACGATGCGGAGACGTTCTCGCCGATTGCAGTTGTCAACCCGAGCTATCCCGACGGCGGCACCGATGAGGGCGACGTGACGGTCGCACCCGACGGCGCGGTCGATGTCCTCTACGAGGGCTACGAGGTCGTGAACAGCCGTACCCTCGAGCTCGCCCACGGGCACGAGTACTTCACCACCTCAGCCGACGGGGGCAAGACGTGGTCGGCACCGGTCGAGGTCGGCGCGAGCGCCGGCGAGATAGAGATCAACGAGTGGTGGAACGACGGCTCGATAGCCACCGACTCCTCCGGCGACCTCTATGCGACGTGGGACACCCAGGAAAAGGTCCAAGGAAAGAGGACAGACATCGGCTGGGTGTCGTTCTCCGTCGACGGTGGCAAGAAATGGTCGACTCCGGTCCAGGCCACCACTGGCAACAAAGACGTTCCCAACATTACGCAGGTCGCCGGCGCCGAGCCTGGCGAAGCCTACGTGGCATGGCTGACCAGCAGTGACCCGCGCGGCTACGCGCTATACCTGCGGACGTTCTCGGTGAGCGCCCATGGTGGGGCAGGAGGATGGCTGTCAGATGCGGTGCGGATCTCGCAGCAGTTCGGTAGCCCGGACGTCTTCCCCGGCGACACCTTCGGGATCGCGACCTTCTCGACGACCCGTTTGGTGACGAGCTGGGGTAGCTCCGTCGCAGGCTCGGCCGGCAGATCCTCGGTGTTCGCAGCGCCCGTCAGAGTGCTGACCGGATGACGCGCCGGCCCCGCCTCCCGGTGGTTCTGGTGCTGCTCGCCAGCGTCACCCTTCTTGCCGCGTGCGGCGGGCACACCTCGTCACCGCCACCGTTACCTGCACTCCTCCCCGCGGCTGCTCTGCCCACCGCGTCGGCTGTCGTGGATGGTCGACCCGCATCGTGTCCGCCTCGGACAACCGATCCCAACATCGGCTCGGGTACCGCTGCGCAGACAGGGCGATTCCCGTGGCCGACTGCGCCAGTCGGCACTTCGGAAGCCAGTTGGATCACCGATCCGCACACACCGAGGACGACGATCCCCGAGCGCCCGGCTAACTGGAGTGTGGACGGGGGCAACGTGAAGCTCACGAGCGCTCGCTCGAGCGATCCCGAGCTTGCAAACAGCCCTCAGGAGCTTTGCGGAGTCGAGGGCAACAGTGTCGACACCGCTTGGCAGACAACTACCGGCCGACCCTCCACCGTCATCGCCGTTACCGACTCTGGCATCGAGTGGTGCGACCCGGCGCTCGTCGACAAGATCTACTTGAACCGCGACGCGTTGCCCGCCCCGGAGAACGCCCAGGGCAAGACGAAGGCGCAACTCGAGGCCGAAGAGCAGCACTTCGCGGACACCGACCCCTACGACATAGACGGCTCGGGGATCCTGAACGTGGAGCAGTACGCGAACGATCCCCGAATCGCCAGGCCCTATTTCTGCGCGACGAACCACGGGAGCGGCTACAGCTATACCGGGATCTCGCCCGCCGACCTGATCGCGACCTTCGGGACCCGCGGGAGCAGGTACTACGCCGTTCGGAGCGGTCCTGCGGGATTCACCGACGCGATCGCCGGGTGGAACTTCGTAGATGACGACAACGACCCGTACGACGCAGTCCACTACGACCACGGCACCGGCACCGCGGAAGACTCAGGCGGAGCGGCCGGGACTCTCGAGCAGGAGGTGGGCACCTGTCCCAACTGCATGATCTTGCCCATCAAGGTAGGCGACTCGTTCATCACCTCGGGAAACGCCTTTGCAGAGGGGGCACTCTTCGCCGTCGACTCGGGAGCGACGGTGATCCAGGAGGCGCTCGGCACCTACGACGTGACCGAGACGGATACAGAAGCCATCGCATATGCAGAGGACCACGGCGTGCCCGTCGTCGCGAGCGCCGCAGACGAGGAGTCCGAGCATCACAATCTGCCGGCTGTCCTCGAGAACACGATCGTCGTGAACAGCGTGACCCAGGAAAGCAGCTTTTCGCCGCCCAGCTATCTCTACCTGAACGGCTGCACTAACTATGGAGCCAACATCTCGGTGAGCGTAGAGAGCACTTCGTGTTCATCCGAGGCGACCGGAAAGACCGGCGGGATCGTCGGCCTGGCCGAGTCCGCTGCTGCGGTGGCGATGGCCGACCATGTGATAGCGCCATACCCCGGACTTCACACTGTGTCAGGTGCTCCGGTGGCTCTCTCTGCCAACGAGATCACCCAGCTCGTCACCATGTCGGCCGACGACGTCGACTTCTCCACTGCCGCTCCCCCGAGCGGCCCCGCCGACAACACAAAGGTGGAGACCGATCTGCCGCTCGTCACGACCGAGCGTGATCCCACCGGGTCAGGCTTCGATCCGACGAGCGGATATGGGCGCATCGATGCTGCACGACTGGTGCAATGGATCTCGTCGGGGCGCATCCCTCCCCAGGCCGAGATCGACGGACTGCCCTGGTACCAGGTGCTCTCCCCGTCCCAGAACGTGACCGTCTCGGGGGTGATCGGGACGACTCGGAGCCCTTCATGGCGCTACGAGGTACAGGTGGCCCCCGGTGAGGCACCTGCACAGTCGGCGTGGCGCGTGGTATCGAGCGGCACCGGGCACGGTGTGCGCACCGGGACACTGGCCCAGGTGCCCTTGTCGAGAGTGGCCGCGCTGTTCCCCAAGACGGTGAACCTCGATGGGTCGCCGGTCACCGCGACCGGTCAGCCGCAACCTGACGATTACATGTTCACGATCCGGGTGGTCGTCCAGGACGCAGCTGGGATGGTCGGCATGGCCAGGCGCACCGAGTTCCTCCACCAGGACTCGAGCCTCCTGAACCGGGCTCCCATGCGGTTCTCGAGCTCGATCGTCGCATCTCCGGTGCTGGCTCCAATCGGGCCCGGAGGCAGCGACGCTCTCGTCGTGGCGACTGCCGACGGCACTGTCCACGCCTACGGCTCGAACGGCAAGGACCTCCCCGGCTGGCCCGTGCAGACCGCTCCTGACACGGGCTACCACCCCGGAGAGCAGGCGTACACCTCGATGGCGGTAAGTGCGATACCCCGAGGGGAGATCGTCGGTGGCCTGGCGGTGGGAGATCTTGCAGACGCCGGAGGACACGAGCTCGACGTGGTGGCCACGGACCTCACTGGACGGGTGTGGGCGTGGGATGCCGAGGGGAAGCTATTGGCGGGCTGGCCGGTGCGGACCGACGCTGCGTTCTCGGGACCCGGCGTGACCGACACGGACAACGAAGTGCTTCGGGGAATCTTGGGCGCGCCCGTGCTCGGTGATCTGCAGGGAAACGGCACACTCGACGTCGTCGCCGCGGCGATGGACCGTCATGTGTACGTGTGGGAGCCCGACGGCCGGCCGGCACCCGGCTGGCCCGTCGAGGTGGTTGACCCGAAAGAGGTGCGGTCTGTGGATCCGTCCAACGGCCAGGTGACATTCCTTCCCCAGGCCGGGGGCGACACGGGGACGAAGCTTGTCGACACGCCGGCGATCGCCCAACTCGTCCCCGGAGGGCCACCCGAGGTCGTCGTGACCTCGAACGAGCAGTACACCGGGACACCCGATGCGTCGCTCGGGACCCTGGGGGCGCTCTTCTCGGCGGTCGGGAAGCTCTCGGGTGCGGCCAACACGCGGGTGTATGCCATCTGGCCCGACGGGTCGCTGCACCGCGCAGCGGCCGGGGACCCTGATCCGCGGGGTTATCCGAATCCAGGAGCGTTCCTCCCCGGGTGGCCCGTCGCAATAGCGGATCTCGATCCTGATCTGCTTCCCGACATCGGCGACGGCGCGAGCAATGGTCCTGCGGTGGCCACTGTTGCCGGCAGCCTGCCCTTGATCGCCGTCGAGAGCGATGTCGGACCGGTCTACTTGCTCAGGCCGAACGGCACGGATGCACTCGGGACGACCGACGGATTGCCCGACGTGCTCGAGTCCGGACCGGCAGGGTCCAAGTCGAATTCAACGCCGGGAATTCTCGGCACGAGCATCCCAGCGCTCGGCATGCCGATAATCGCACCACTCGGCGAGGCGTCGGGAGGCGTCGGGTCACTGGACGTGATCACCGGAGCAGTGAGCGCCGGCGAGCTGATCGACGTCTCGGAACCGGCCGAACAGTCGCCGCACGAGAGTCAGCTCGACGCTTGGAGCACGGCAACCGGGAAGTTCCTTTCGGGGTACCCCCAAGAGATGGACAGCCAGCAGTTCTTCGACCAGCCCATCGTCGCCGACCTGACCGGAAGCGGTGGGCAGGCATACGCCGTCGAGGCGAGCTCGGACTCCGACCTGCGTGCGCTCGATGCCGATGGCGACGAAGCCCCTGGCTTTCCCAAGCTGACCGGCGGATGGGTGAGCGGTGGTGCAGTGTTCGGCGTGTTGGGGTCCATGTCGCAGCAGGTGCTCGTGGCCGGAACGCGCGAAGGGGAGTTGTTCATCTGGCGGACAAGTGCACCGTCCTCGGCGCCGAGGGGAGCATGGCCGCAGGTGCACCAGAACTTGTCGAACACCAACGATTACTCCGGCGCCGTCGGAACGCCGGCGCCGTAGAGGTACTGCTTGCCTTCAGGTGGGACGGGTGCGCTTTTCCAGAACAGCCACATATGGTTCGCTTGGAAGTCCGCCGAGAACCTGCGCCTGATGCCAACCCGTACCTCGGAGCAAGGTGCGCATCTCGCTGCGGGACACGAACATCCAGCGAAACCATGGGCCGGCCGAGCTCTGGTAACGGACGCGCAATCGAACTGTTCCAGGTAGGAGCCCGCTTCGCTGGTTCCGACGGTAGTGGCCTCTGTCAATTGCCGGTGCGCCGCCACAGTAGGGATTGGTGCTTTCGGCCAGAATCCGAGCACCCGGGCCGGTCCGATCGGCCCACTCCGTCAGCACCTTCTGGAGCCGCTCTGGCGTACCGAAGATGCCGAAGTTGTTGCCGAACAACACGATCGTGTCGAACATGCCGATTCTCCGGGTCAGCGAATCGATGGAGGTACACCACGACTGTCTCACTCCAAGGAGCCGCGATGCCTCGATTGCAAGTGGCGAGGAATCCACCCCGACGACGTCGATGCCGGACTTCTGAAGGTGCAGTACAACCCTTCCGGCGCCACATCCCACGTCCACGACGCGCCCTCGGACATACCGCAGGGCTCGCAGCTCCGAAGTGGGCCAATCCTTGGCTTTCGCCAGGTAGAGCTCGTGGCCTGCCCCCTCGTCGGTGAAGCCGTCGTCTCGCTCGATGAACTCCGGATCAGTTCCCCCGATCGCCCAATCCATGAGCGCGCGGCCAAAGACATCGGGATCTCGTCGGGGAGTCTGTTGCATCTCACTAAGGGGCTGCTGACAACTGCCTACCGGACAGAGGACAGGGTGCTGCTGAACGACCGCATCAGGGTCCCCCATGACCACGTAAAGATCGACTCTTGGAACGACGCCTGACGTGGCAGTCGACTGGCGAGCCCGTAGAGGCGCAGCATCGGCAACCTAGCTACTTGAGAAACTGCGGCTACCTTGCGCCGCCGTTTCTTTTGGTAGCTCAGAAGCGCGCTCGAGATCGAAGGTGAGGCTTCAATCTCCCGGCATAGAACCCAGGCATCTTCGATTGACTGGTTTGCTCCCTGAGCGAGCACGGGGGGGATGGCGTGAACAGCATCGCCAATGAGCACAACATGGTCCGTGTGCAGCCGACGGGGCACCGAGTGCCAGCCATGAGGGAATGGCTCGATGTCGCGGTCAGATATGACGTCCAGCAGATCTCGCATGGGAGGTCGCCATCGTGCAAAGCGATCGCCGAGCCATTTCGCGACTGAAGATGGCGGTGGATCGGGGGGCCAAGGAACGTCGAACCACCATTGGAGCAGGCCGCGGCCTGCGGGCATTAATCCCATGCCGCCCTCGGCACCTGTCGCATAGATCGAGGTCGTTCCGTCGGTGACCGCCAACGGCGCAGCGCTCAAACCTTGGAGAGATGCCCATCCAGTTGGTGTCACCGGCCCAGGTGGTGCGAAGAGCGACCGAACGACGGAGCGATGCCCGTCAGCGCCGACGACCAGATCGGCCTCCAAGCCCTCGCCGCCAGGCAGTTCGGCTACGGCGCGATCAGGTAAGGAGCGGACCCCTATGCAACATGCCCCGAAACGGATGGTCCCAGGGTGCAACCGATCGGCCAAGTGCTTCAAGATCTCACTTCGAGGGATGGTGACGGCATCGATACCGAATTTGCGGTTGAGGCGCGCCGCGTCGACCCATCCGACACATGACCCCTTGGAAGACCATGACTCGAGCCGTTCGATCACCCTCCCCTGATCGCCCAGTTCAATTCCAAGGCACCGTAACGCCAAGCCACCGTTGTTCCACACTGAGATGGCAGCCCCACCGGTTCGGAGCTCGGGAGTCTCCTCCAAAACTGTCACGTCGTGATCCCGGCGCTGAAGCCCACCGGCCAAAGCCAAGCCAGCAATACCGGCACCAGCTATGACAACCCGCACCGTTCCAGTCCACCACCTGATGTGGGTCGAACACCAGGGGTCAGTAGCCTTCCCGTCAGAACCTGCGGTTCTCTCGATTCGTCACAGAGTGCCGCGAGGTCGATCCCTACTCCGTCGTCCGTCGCTTGAAGAAGTGCGATGCCAGGGGAGCGGCTATCGCCAGGATCAGCACGGACCAGATCAACGCAGCCTCCACCGGATGCTGCATCGGCCACGCCTGAATGGTGGCGGACGGGTTGGGGTTCGCCCACAGGTGACGGGCTCCGGCGGTCACCGCGCTCACGGGATTCCAGTTCGCCACGACCTGCAGCCAGCTGGGCATGTGCTGGGTGGGGATCATGGCGTTCGAGACGAATGCCAACGGGAACAGAACGATGAAGCCGAACGAAGCCGCCGACTCAGGGCTCTTGCTGTTCAATCCGACACACGCCGCGATCCACGACAGCGAGTACGCGAAGAACAGCACCAAGGCGAAGCCAGCTGATCACCGAGATGAAGCTGGCATCGGTCCGCCACCCGACGGCGAGACCTGTCAACGCCACGATGACGACGCACAGCATGGCCGTCATGAGATCGGCGATGGAGCGCCCTACCAGAACAGCCGCCCTCCACATCGGCAAAGTCCGGAAGCGGTCGATCATGCCCTCGTGCAGGTCGGTGCTCAGCCCCACCGCCGTGCCCATGGTCGAGGTCACGAGGTTCAAAGCGAGCAGTCCGGCGAGGACGAAATCCTTGTAGTTACCGCCGTCGGGGATCGGGATACCCCCGCCGAAGATGTAGATGAAGAGCACCGTGAACAGGACGGGTTGGATCGTCACGTCGGAGAGCTGCATCGGCTCCCGCGAGATGTGGACCAGGTTGCGCCGTGTCATCGCCCAGACGTCGAGGACCCGACCCCAAACAGCCCGCGAGGGCCTTTCCGGAGCCGCTATTCCGATGAGCCTTTGCGGCACCGACGTCGTGGTCGTCACGTGTTGGCTCCTTCGAGCTCGGGACGGTTCGCAGCCGCAGCGGCACTTGTGTCTACGTCGGCCTCACCGTCGTCCTCCTCGATATGCCCGCCGGTGAGCGAGAAGAACACGTCATCGAGCGAGGGCTGTCGGACCTCGATGTTGTCGACCAACACTCCGGCCTCATCGAGCGCCCGCACGACAGAAGTCGCAAATCCCGGGGAGCTGTCGACTGCGGCGCTGAGGCGCCGTCCATCGTCGCTCACATGAATTCGGCCCGTTACCAACGACGCCAGCGCCAACTCGGCCGTGGCGTGAGGCGCGGCCAGCGTCACCTCCAGATGCGCGCTCCGGCTCGCCTCTTTCAATTCCTGCGGCGTACCACTCGCGATCACCCGACCATGGTCGATGACGACAATCCTGCTGGCCAGGGCATCGGCTTCATCGAGATACTGCGTGGTCAACAACACGGTGACTCCTTCACGGAGTAGCTCCCGGATTGCGTCCCACACCCGCTGGCGGCTCGTCGGGTCGAGCCCCGTCGTGGGTTCGTCCAAGAACAGCACAGGGGGCCGCGTCATCAGGCTCGCCGCCAGGTCGAGTCGCCGGCGCATGCCACCGGAGTATCCCTTCAGGACCCGGTCGGCGGCGTCAGTCAGTTCGAACAGTGCGAGCAGCTCGGTTGCCCGTGCCCGCGAGGCCGCGCGGCCCATGTCGCTCAGCTCCCCGACCAGCACCAGATTCTGGCGGCCTGTCAGTAGCCCATCCAACGTGGCGTCCTGTGCGGCTACCCCAATGTGGCGCCGAACCTCGGCGGGGTGCGCGACCACGTCGATCCCGGCCACCGTCCCTCGGCCCGCGTCGGGTCGCGCCAGTGTGGTCAGGATTCGCACGGCGGTCGTCTTGCCGGCGCCGTTCGGTCCGAGCAGGCCCAAGATAGAGCCGGCCGCCACGGTGAAGTCCACACCGTCCAGGGCCCGAGTCTCGCCGTAGCTCTTGACCAGGCCCTCGGCCTCGATCATCAAATCAGCGGCCATCCGTGATGTCCTTACCTGTCGATCGCTAAATTGGGTTACTGGTCGTATGGTAAGCAGCGAACTTACTTGTCGTCAAGTAAATCACCGAGATAGGATGTCGGCCGTGACACAAGCAACAGGCCATGATCCGGGACTCGCACCCCCCGAGAAGGTGCAGGACGGGGAATTCGACGGCGACGAAGCCCCGGAGACGGCCTCTACGAGGGAACGAATCCTCAACGTGGCGCTCGAGCTCTTCACCGAGAAGGGCTACGACGGAGCCTCGCTACGGGAGATCGCAGAGAGCTTGGGCGTGACGAAGGCGGCGATCTACTACCACTTCGCCTCCAAGGACGACATCCTCATGGCGCTCCACATGCGCCTGCACGAGTTCGGAAAGGACGCCCTCGGCCGGATGACCGAGGAGCCGGTCACCCTCGAGCTGTGGGGCGAATTGCTCGACCAGGTAGTCGGTCAGATGCTGGCCCAGCGCAAGCTCTTCTTGTTCCACGAGCGGAATCAGGCTGCTCTCGAGATGCTGCACCGAGAACAGCACGAGGCGGAGCACGACGATATCCAGGAGAAATTCCGTCGAGTGCTCGCCGACCCCCGTCTCGCGCTGCGCGACCGCGTCCGGATGGCCTGCTCCTTCGGCGCCGCTTTCGCCGGCCTTTTCATGTCCGGGGACGCGTTCGAGGGAACGTCCAATCAGGAATTGGGTGACCTGCTGCGCGACGCGGTGCGCGACGTCCTTGCAGGATGAATCGGCCGAGGCGTGAAGTGCACTAGCTGTTCGGTTCGGGTTTTAGGGCTGACCGGGCTGCGAGAAAACGGACTTGGGGCTCCGCTTCGCTCGTGCACACCGTCTCGAAGATCGAATCGGATATCGCTTCGCTTCGTTATCAGCGCCGACTAAGGCCTGCAACGGCTGCGGAACCCAGTTCGGCACCTTGCTGCCTTGCCTCGCATTAAGTGGAGGCGTCACTCCGGTTATGTTAGGTTCGCACCCCAAACGACCGGTCCGCTCGGCAGGTGGAGATGACGAAGTCTCTCGACAGCACCAACTACCGGCTCACCTTCGCAGTACTGCTGCTGGGGACGGCCGCGTACGCCCTCCTCCAGTCGCTGGTGCTGCCCGTGCTTCCCACCATCGAGCACGCGCTGCACACCTCCCAGTCCACTGTCACCTGGGTCCTCACCGCCTACCTGCTGTCGGCATCGGTCGCCACTCCGATCCTCGGTCGCCTTGGAGACATGGTCGGCAAGGAGCGAATGTTGGTGGCAACTCTGTCGGCACTGGCCCTCGGCTCTGTTCTTGCCGGCCTGTCCAACTCCATCGGCCTACTGATCGTCGCTCGCAGTATCCAGGGGATCGGTGGGGCCGTGCTGCCCTTGGCGTTCGGAATCATCCGAGACGAGTTCCCCTCGGTCAAGGTCGCCGGTGCCGTTGGGATCGTCGCGGCGATGGCCGCCGTGGGAGGCGGTGCAGGCATCGTTCTAGCCGGTCCGATTGTCGATCACCTCGATTTCCACTGGCTGTTTTGGATCCCACTCATCATCTGCGTGATCTCGGTCATCTGCGCAAAGCTCTTCGTACCCGAGTCACCGAACCGGGCACCGGGCCGGATCAGCTGGCTTGCGGCGATCATTCTCTCCGCTTGGCTGGTGACGTTGCTCGTCGGGGTGACCGAAGCCCCGAGCTGGGGTTGGGGCTCGACCAAGGTCATCGCTCTGTTCATCTTGTCTGCGGTCCTGATCGTCGGATGGATCTCTGTCGAGCTCCGGGCCCGGAGCCCGCTCGTGGACATGCACATGATGCGGGTGCGAGCGGTGTGGACCAACAACCTCGTGGCATTCCTGTTCGGTGTCGGGATGTACTCCGCAATGGCATTCCTGCCCGAGTTCCTCCAGACTCCCAGGAGAGCTGGCTACGGGTTCGGAGCGAGCATCATCCAGTCAGGTCTCTACCTCCTTCCACTGACTGCGACGATGTTCGTCTTCGGCCTGTTGTCGGGAAAGATCGCCGCCAAGGTGGGTTCCAAGTCCGCAGTAATCATGGGATCGATCGCTTCCACGGTTGCGTACCTGGTGCTCGCCTTCGCGCATTCACATCCATGGGAGATCTATCTCGCGAGCACGATCCTCGGAGTCGGGTTGGGTCTCGCGTTCTCTGCGATGTCCAACCTCATCGTCCAGGCGGTGCCTCCTGCCCAGACAGGCGTGGCCAGCGGCATGAACGCGAACATCCGGACCATCGGGGGGGCCGTCGGGGCCGGAATCATGTCCAGTATCGTGACGTCTCAACTTCTCAAATCCGGGCTTCCCGCGGAGTCGGGCTACACCCGGGGTTTCGCATTTCTGGCAGCGATGACTCTCGTGGCAGTGATCGCCGCACTCTTCATTCCCACTGCCGAGCCATTGCCTGCCGGCGAGGATCTGGAGCACAACGTCCACGTCGAGCACGCCGAGCTCGCCCTTATCGCCGGTGGGACGATCTCAGAATGACGACCCGAAGCTCACCGCCGGCTCGTGGCGTACCCGGCTCGCACTCGGCCCGGCGGGAACCTCGGATACCGGAGCTCGAGTCGACCAGGACTCCGGCTCTGCGCAGCGACGCCGCTCGTAACCGGGTCAAGATCCTCGCTGCAGCACTGGCTGTCTTCGACGAGGAGGGTGTCGAAGTCGGTGTCGAGGTCATCGCTCAGCGCGCCGGGGTCGGCATGGGAACGCTGTACCGCCGCTTTCCGACCAAGGAACTGCTCATCGAAGCGGTGGTGGACGAACTGCTCGAATCAGTGCTCTCCGCAGCGAGAACAGCGCTCGAGAACGAGACGGCCGCCAATGGCTTCGCAGAGTTCCTGCGGGCAGTCGCATGGATTCAAGCCGAGCACTCGGGTTGCCTCGGGCGCCTGTGGAGCAGGTCAGACAGCGAGTGGCGTAATCGGATCGAGGTGCTCACCCGAACCCTTCTCAGCCGGGCACAGGACGCAGGCACCGTTCGTGCCGACTTGGTCTACGAGGACGTCATCGTCCTGTTCTGGTCTCTTCGAGGTGTGATCGAAGCGACGTCGTCGATCTCCTCCGATTCCTGGCTCCGATATTTCGAGCTCCTGCTCCTTTCGTTGGCACCGAGCGCCAGACCACTCGCGCACCCCCCGCTCACCTCGGAAGAGGCACATCTGGCAAGGATTGCGGCGTCACGCCTCCCTGTTCATCCAAAACGCGATGTCGGGGCCTGAGTGTCCGTATATATACAGTGAGGGTGGTGGACCGACCAGATCCCGTTTCAGCGGAGATCAGCTTCCCCGAAGGGTTCTTGTGGGGCACGTCGACCGCAGCACATCAGATCGAGGGCGGGAACGTCAACAACGACTGGTGGGCGTGGGAACACAACCCCGGCTCGGGCTGTGCAGAGTCGAGCGGAGACGCATGTGATTCGCTTCATCGCTGGCCCGAGGACATCGAGCTGGTCGCGGGCATGGGTCTGGGCGCATACCGGTTCTCGCTCGAGTGGAGCCGGATCGAGCCCGCCGAGGGCGAGTTCTCGGCAGCCGCGCTCGACTACTACCGCCGAATGTGTGCGGCATGCCGTGAGCGCGACATTCTCCCCGTGATCACTTTCCATCACTTCACGACACCGAGCTGGCTCGCGGCACGCGGCGGCTGGGAAGCCGCAGATGCGCCCGGTGTCTTCTCCCGTTTCTGCACCCGCGCGGCAGCTCATCTCGGAGACCTGATCGGCGTCGCGTGCACAATCAACGAGCTCAACCTCATCGGTCTGACTGGGTACACCACCGGAACCTCCCCGCCCGGCGTCAAGGACGACTTGTTGCGTCACCTGGCGGTAAACGACGTCATGGTGCAAGCACATCGCTCAGCTGTGGACGCCCTTCGATCCGGACCCGGCGACTTCCAAGTGGGCCTGACGTTGTCCATGGACGAGATGGTGGCCGAGCCCGGGGGGGAGGGCGTGCTCGAAGCGGCTCGCGAGATCCTCGAAGACAGATTCTTGCGGGCGACCGAGGGTGACGACTTCATCGGGGTCCAGTGCTACTCCCGTCTGCACTTTGGCGCCGACGGCGAGGCTCCCAACGATCCGGAGGTTCCCACCACCCAGATGGGATACGAATATTGGCCGCAAGGGGTCGAGCACTGCGCCCGGCGAGCGGCGGCGGTGACCGGCCTGCCGGTACTCATAACAGAAAGCGGGATCGCCACAGAGGACGATGCCGAGCGCATCGCCTATCTGACTGAGGCGCTGCGAGGTGTCCGGCGAGCGCTCGACGACGGTGTGGACATACGCGGGTACTTCGTCTGGAGCCTCCTGGACAATTTCGAGTGGGCGCACGGCTTTCGGCCCAAGTTCGGACTCCACAGCGTGGTACCGGGAACCTTCGTGCGCCATCCCAAGCCGAGCGCAGGCTGGTTCGGTGACGTGGCACGCTCGAACGGCCTGCCGGCTCCGACCGGATGACAGGCCGATTGTCGAATGCTCGCTCGTTTCTTGAGGCTAGGACCGCTCGTCGGTCTGTGCGGTGCGCAGTCGCTTTGCGAGCGTCTGGAGCAGGTTCCAGGCAATGGTTGCGTTCTGCTGCACGAGCGGCCGGAACTCCCAGTAGGTGAGCCCGTAGCAAACGAGATCAGTGCTCGCGGTGATGGTGGCCGATCGCGCACCCTCGTCGATAAGAGCGATCTCGCCGAAGTAGTCACCTTCGGTCAGCGTCGCGCGTTGTCGGCCGCCGACCGATACAGCCGCCTGACCTGACTCGATGACGAAGAAGGCAGCTCCGCCGGCGCCCTCTTTGGTGATGGTTTCGCCAGTGGTGAAGCGGCGCTCCTTGAAGAGCGCCGCGATACCTTCGACGTCGCGCGGGCTCATGTTGGCGAACAGAGGGACTCGCTCGATCACTTCGACCTGACGGCTCGCACCCGGCGACATCGGCGGCCGTGACGACCCTGCCCGTGTCACAGCCCTGCACTGCAGGAGATACAACGTTCCCCCTGCGAACGCCCACTCGATGTCGCGGGCGGCCCCGAATACCTGCTCGCACTTCTCGGCGAGCAAGCTGAGTTGCTCGAGCTGATCATCATCGAGACACAGCTTCTCGACGAGGTCTTGTGCGACTACCTCCTCGACGGTGCCGCCGTCGGAGGCGGCTCGAATCGCGATCTTCTTGACGCCGGGTGTGCGTTCGCGCACCGTACCGTCACGGTCCATGCGGAAGGTGTCGGGGATCACACGCCCCGCGACGACAACTTCGCCGAGTCCCCAGCTCGCCTCGATGATTCGCTCGTCTGCCTTGTTGATCGGGTTCTGCGTGAACAGCACCCCGGCGACGTCGGGATCGAGAAGTGACTGGACGACGACTCCGACGCTCGGACGCGTGAACAGGCCCACGCGCTGGCGGTAGGTGATCGCTGAGTCGGAATTCGCCGACCACCAGATCTCCCGGACCGCCGCATGCAGGTCGTCGACCGAAGGCACGTTGAGCAGAGTGAGGTGTTGACCGGCGAAGCTGGCATCGGCACCGTCCTCGTCGGCTGCTGACGAGCGCACCGCTAGCGGTCCAACCAGCGGACGGGCAGCGGCGGTGAGTTGCTCGATGGCGCTCTCGTCTCCGGCGGCCACCGCGTCGACGATCGAACCTGACAGCGCGATGCCGGGTGGAATCTTTAGCCCTGTGCGCTGAGCAGCCCCGAGGCCGGTTGCCTTCGCCCCGAATCGCGATTCATCGTGAGCGTCGGAGAGCGAGACGACGTCTGTCACTCGAAGACCGTTACTTCGCCGGCATCGCCGTCCACTCTGACACGCGTGCCATCGGCGACTCGACTGGTCACGTCACGCATCCCGACCACACCGGGAATGCCGTACTCGCGCGCCACGATCGCAGAGTGCGAGAGCAGACCCCCCGCGTCCGTGACGATCGCGCCGAGCAATGGCAGGAGGATGTTGAACGCTTCGCTCGTCGACTCGGTCACGAGCACGTCGCCTTGTACGATTCGATCGAACTCGGACGGGCCCGAGACGAGCCGCGCCGGACCTTCGTATATGCCGCCGCTCGCAGCGAGACCGCGCAGGAGGTTCCCCTCGTGGGGCGCTTCTGAGCTTCCGAACACCTCGCCGAGCGCGATGCCCATAGCCTGCATGACTCTCGCCATACCAGGCGGGAGCCCGGACGGGTCAGGCGGCGGTTGCGCCGGCGGTCCAAGTGACATCGGAGCGTCCTTGGCCGTGCGTGAGTTGCGGTCCACGTAGCGCTGCTCGAGTTCGTCGGCTGACGGGCCATGTGCACCGGCCACCAGCGAGCACATCTCGCCGTAGCTGGCATCGATGAAGTGCTCGGCATCGTGAACGCGGCCTTTGTTCTCGAGCCGGCGACCTGCTGCAAGCACAGCGCGGCGCATGATGCCCGAGGCCCAGATGTCGCTGAAGACGCCTCGTTCATCGCGCAGGCGGTACATGAGGCGCGCCTCGGCGAGGAGTTCGTCGAATTCCGCGCGGTGCTGGTCGGGCACCTGGGATCGGATGTCAGAGACCAGCGCATCGACGTCCACCACTTCACTGTGGCCGCCGCTCACCGACGACCGGATCGATCGCAGCAGAGCGTCGGGGAGCTCGAGCGCGTAGCGTCCGGAAATGTCGAAGCCGTCGAGAAGTCGGCAGCCGACGAGATCCAGATACTCCGACATGGCAATTCCTACACCCCCGCCGAACGAACGAAGTTCCGTGAGCACCTTGCCGGGATCGCCATCAGATTCGAGGAGCGCACGAGCAGCGGTGTCCTGAGTGATCGCGGCAATCAGTCGGTCGAGCTCGCCCGAGACTCCTGCAGAGACAGGAGCCGCGCCGCGCATCATCGCGAGTGCGTCGGAAGGCTTGACGCCCGCCCAGGCCCCGAGATGTGCGAGCAGGTCGCCGACCGGCAACATCGCCGATCCGGTAAAGCGCATGTGCTGATACATCATCTGTGAGTGATGATCTCGGCAGCGGGTCAGATATGCGACCAGATCGTCGTCGGAGAGTGCGTCAGCGTCGACGGCCTGGAGCTCGCGGTGTGTCCTGATCGCCGTGGGCTTGGCCGTTTCGTCCCACTCGCGCAGCTGCTCGCGCCAGACCTTGTCTTCCCACACCTTGTCTGCCCGGGCGAATCGCTCCGGGATCTTGTCCTCTGACACCGGTCGCATCGCGTTGTATGCGAAGCCGTTCACGTATTGCGTCTCAAGCGTTTCGAAGAGCGTTCCGCAGTACGCCATGAACTCGCTCACGCCACGGCGGAAGGGCTCTGGGTGAGTCTCTGACCAGTAGAGGGTCACCGGCCTCGGGAAGTGCACAGGGTCCAAATTCCACGTACCTGGGCCGGGAGGCTCGAAGTGAAGCGCGGTCGTACCCTGTCCGGACATTGGGCCTCCTCAGGATTCTTTGGCAGAAGCCTCCCGCCGCTGCGCCAGCGAATTGTCACTGGTGGCGCGCGATCCGTCAAGCGCCGGTCCCCAGGGGTTCAAGCCGGGCGGAGCGCCTTATCAGCCTTCGAGTCCGAACGCCTCACCCACTGCAGCGATCCCCGCGGCGTCGGCGAACGCGAAGCTGAAGATCACTTCATCGGCGCCAGCTTCGATGTGACCCGCCACCAGGTCGGGAATCTCATGAGGTTGGCCGACGGTGAAGCCGGCAATCTCCGCTGCGGACCCACTTGCACTCAGGATGCCGCGCATCTCAGCGGTGTTCTCCTCGGAGGTGGTCAGGATGAGCGGGCTCATCCAAGTTACGTCCACTTCAGCCGGGTCCCGGCCGACCTCCGCGCAGTGCCGATGGAGCACGTCGATCTTGCGGGTGAGCGTGCTGACGTCGCCGGTGACGTTGCACTTGTCCGCGTAGAGGGCGACCAGTCGCAGGGTCCTCTTCTCGCCACCTCCGCCGATCATGATCTTCGGCCCGCCGGATTGCACGGGTCGGGGAAGATTGCGCGCGTGGTCCAGCCGGTAGTGCTTGCCCGTGAAGCTGACGTCGTCGCCGGTGAACATGGCCCGGCACACCTGAACCGCCTCTTCGAGCATGTCGAGACGCACCGCGTCGCTCGGGTACTCGATACCGAGGCCCTGGTGTTCGACGTCGTACCACGCACCTCCAATTCCGAGGATGGCTCGACCCCGCGAAACGATGTCGAGAGTTGTCACCACCTTGGCCAGGATGCCCGGGTTGCGATAGGTGACGCCGGTCACGAGCGTGCCTAGTTGAACGCGTTGCGTTCGGGCGGCGAGTGCTCCGAGAAGGGTGTACGCCTCCAGCATCGGCTGGTCCGGTCCACCGAGGGGCGGCAGCTGGAAGAAGTGGTCCATGACCCACACCGAGTCGAATCCCGACTCCTCTGCGCTCGTCGCCAGGCCGGCTATGTGATCGAACAGGTCGCCGGGATCGAACCCGGAAAAGTTGGGTAGCTGGACACCGAATCTGGTCATGAGGTCAACGTAGCTCGTCGGCCGCGACCTTCACGGAAGTAGGCTGATGCAGTGCCCGCAGGCAGAACGGCGTCTGTCGGATCGCCCCAAGCTCGGAGTGATAAGGCGTTTCGGGGTTGGCCGGTCGAGGCGGTGGAGTTCCTTCAGGGAATTGAGCTCGACAACACCAAGGCTTACTGGGCAGCTCACAAGCAGCTCTACACGGACAAGGTGCTCGGTCCCATGCACGCCCTGTTGGCCGAGTTGGCGCCCGAGTTCGGCGAGGGACGTGTCTTCCGGCCCTACCGTGACTCTCGGTTCAGCATGGACAAGTCTCCGTACAAGACCAACATCGCGGCCCGTAACGACGCCGGCTATATCTCGCTTTCAGCTGATGCTCTTGGAGTGGGCGCCGGCCTCTATATGCCGTCTCCCGATCAGCTGACCAGATTCCGGGCGGCCGTCGCGCACGATCGGACGGGCCCCGAGCTGCTGGGTCTGGTGGCCGGCCTCCGAAAGAGGCGCATCACGGTGACAGCTCACGAGATCCTCAAGTCTGCACCGAGGGGCTATAGGAGTGACCACCCTCGGATCGAGATGCTCCGGCACAAAGGCCTGACCGCTTGGAAGGAATGGTCCGTTGGGCAATGGCTCGACACGACGGCTCCCAAGCGGCGCATCGTCGACTTCCTCCGGGACGTTGGGGCATTCCGGGAGTGGCTCGACTCCAACGTCGGGATGGCCGAAACGTCCTGAACCGACGACTGCGGCTCGGACGAGGTCTCGAGTGTCAGGTTGCCGGTGAGTTCAGGTCGTCGCTCGAGAGGTGGCCGGCTCTTGCGTCGGCATCTGCTGGACATTGGGCAAGGGATAGGCGGGCTGGTTCGTCGCGATTTCGAGGAGGTCGGTCTCGGTGCATCCTTTGGATGCCAGATAGCCGGCGTCGTCTCGAGTTGCAGGGAGCCTAGGTACGGTCAGGTCCTTTCGGCCCATCAGGAGAGTGGCGGTCAGGTCTCCGACAGTGGAACGACGCCATGAGGAGATGTTCGGCGCCTTCACGCCGAAGCGTTCCTCGATGAACCGCAATTGTGAAGTGTGGTCGAACGTCTGCGAGCAGATGTGGCCGCCGCGGCTGAAGGGCGAGATCACGAGAAGAGGTACGCGGAACCCCAGCCCGATCGGTCCGGCGATTCCGCCCGCATCCGACGGGAGCTGCGCTCCTGTGAGGAACTCGCCCACCGTTCCCGACGGGGCTACGGGAGGGTCGACGTGGTCGAAGAAACCGTCGTTCTCGTCGTACATGTGGAACAGCACCGTCCTGGACCACACGTCGGGGTTCGACACCAGCGTGCTGAGGACCTGGTCGGTGAACCACTCTCCGAGGAACGACGGCGCAGGCGGATGTTCGTCATATCCGACTGGAGTGCTGATCCAGCTCACCTGGGGCAAGGTTCCCGCACGGACGTCGGCGGCAAAATCTCCGGGAAAAGTCTGGAGAAAAGCCTTCTCGTACAACGTAGATCGGGAGTTCTGGTACTGAGAGAAGTACGGAAGAACGCTGTCGGTCGTAAGTCCGATCTTGCGCATGGTATCCATGCTGTAGAGAGACCCGGACGGGTTGTAGTACTTCCAGCTCACCCCTGCGTCCTCGAGGACCTCCGGCATGGTGTCCCAGCTGACGCTGAAGATGGCAGAAGGTGAGGAGTTGGTGTGGATCACCGGTCCGCCGGACCTGCCGGACGGGTCGAGGGTGCCCGACATCTGCATCAGCCGGTTGGGATGTGTCGGGCCCATGACCGAGCAGTGATAGCCGTCGCACAGGGTGAAGGCGTCGGCAAGCGCGTAGTAGAAGGGAAGGTCGGCGCGCGTGTAGTAGCCCATGGTAAGGGTCCCCTGGGCCGGCCCCTCGTTCTGCGGTTCGGTGTGTACGCGGACGAACGAGTCCATCCGCCCTTCGTTCCGGCACTGGTGCTGTGGTACCCAGTTGTGCGTCAGATCGAAGGTGCAGTCGGCGATATCGGTGTTCACGGTGTCGAGGTGGAACGGGAGCAATCTGCCGACCGGCGCCGAAGACGTGTTCGCCGGGTAGGCCTGGGAGAAGGCCCCGAGGTCTTGGGCGGGATGGTCGTCGAATCCCCTCACGCCGGGATAGGTGCCGTAGTAGTGGTCGAACGACCGGTTCTCCATCATGAGGAAGATCACGTGTTCGATCGCACCGATGTCAGAACCGGCGGGAGCGACGGCTGTGGACCTCGTCACGGTGGAAGACGACGTTCCCCGGCCACAGCCCGCCACGAATAGACCGACTCCCGACGCAGCGCCTGCGGCGAGCAGCTCCCGGCGCGTCAGGCTCCGATGGCGATCGTCGTCCCCCGGATGGATCGTCACGTCCACATTCTCATGGTCTTATGGTCTGCTCGAAGATACCGCGCCGACACCGTCGAGTATTTGCGCCCTCCGCTGCGCCGGAGCCAAAGTGTCCACAAGGCAGAATCAGCGGCACGAATCAAACGGTAACAAGAACACCGCTCGGATGGAAGGTCACGTTCAATTGGGCGGCCTTATTCGGTTCGACTCAACCTCGCAGAAAGCTCTGAGGCAAAGGGATCCCAGATGAAGGTCACGCGCTTCCAACACGTTTCGATCAATGCCAACGGCACCTCGCTCGACGAGATGGTCGCTTTCTACGGCGACGTACTCGGCCTCGGGGACAAAGCCCGACCCGATATCCCGGGCGTGCCGGGCCACTGGCACGTCGTCGGCGATCAGGAGCTGCATCTCGTGGGAGCGCCTCCGACCGGCAACACGATCGACCCCACCGGCCACCACTTCTGTGTCTCGGTCGAAGACCTCGATGCCGCAGTTGCAGATCTCGAGGAGCGCGGCATCGAGTTCGTCCGTGCCGTGCAGGGAGCAGGCACGGTGCAGATCTGGATCAGCGATCCAGCCGGGAACACGGTGGAACTGCAGCAGGAGTTAGGGCCGCGGTGAGCTTTACCCCGTACGACCGGCCCGTCCGGGCCGCCTTCGTGGGTTTGGGCCGTATCTACGACCTGAACGTGGGGGCCTATGTGGACAATCCCGATGTCGAGGTCGTTGCGCTCGTCGACCCGAGCGAGGAGCGCCGCGCCGAGCGCCAGGCCGACTGGCCCGGCGCACGAACCTTCGCATCGGTGCCGGAGATGGCGAGCAGCGGCATAGAGGTCGACGCAGTCGAGGCGCTCCTGCCGATTCCGTTACACACCGACGGCGTCATCGAGCTTCTCGAGAATGGCTGGCACGTAAACCTTCAGAAGCCGATGTGCAACGACCTCGCCGATGCCGGCCGGATGCTCGCAGCTGCGACCGCCAACGACCGGCTGTTGAGGGTCATGGAGAATTACATCTTCTACGAGCCGCTCGTGAAGCTGAAGGACGTCGTCTCGTCCGGCGCGCTCGGAGAGGTGAGCGGTTACCACATGAAGATGGTGGGGAGCGGCCGTGGGGGTTGGCATGTCCCCGCGAGCAGCTACGAATGGCAGATGCAGCAGATGCGATCTGGCCGCGGCATCCTCGTGTTCGACGATGGATGGCACAAGCTCGCGACCGCCATCTGGCTATTCGGCCCTGTCCGCGAGGTACGGGCCTGGGTGGGAGACACAGAAGTCGTTCCCGGCGTCGAGATCGATGCTCCTACCACGATCGTTTGGGAGCACCACGACGGCGTACGGGGGGTATGGGACATCACCTTGGCGATCGACATGTACCTGCGCTCGGACTACTACACCAACGACGAACGCTGGGAGGTGACCGGACGACGCGGATACGCGCGCGTGAACCGCTGCACCGGCCGCGGCATCCAACAGCCGAGCCTCGAGGTCTACGGAGACGGGGAGATGCGCTCTTGGCACGCCCTGGACGATGACTGGGCCAGCAGCTTCCGGGACTCCGGGCGCCATTGGCTGCGCTGGCTCCACACCGGTGAGGGCCCGATGCTGTGGAGCGGTGCGGAAGCGGTCGACGTCTTGCGGTTCGCACTCGCCGCTTACACGAGCAGCGCGGCCGGCGGTATCGGTGTGGACCCGGCTTCGCTCGAGCCATGAGTTCGGTCACGAACCGGACCTTCGGCATGCACGGGTACATCGCCCGGCTCGGGTTGCTCGCTGCGCTGATGGTTGTCGTATCGACGGCGGCTTGCGGGACGACTGGATCTTCGAGTCCCACCGACTCTGGAGGATCCCGTAACGGTGCCTCCTCCACGACCGTGGAGCCGTCGAAAACGACCAGCCCGCCGTCTCACGGGTCGGTTCCGGTGACGACATCCCCGCCCGTCACGGCGAGCTGCACGCTGCCGCTCACGCACGACACGTACGACGGCTTCCACATCGCCGTCCCATCCGGGTGGGACCTCTCGACTCTGAACAGCGAGATCGAGGACGAGGCGAACACCGCTGCAACGGAGGCAGTCTTGGTGATCCCGGCGCTCGAGACCGGCGACGTCACGCCGACGAGCTTCTTCGACCAGTCGCTCGAGAACCTTCAGAAGCAGACGAGGAGTGCCGGCGGCACGATCAGTGTCACCACGAGCACGGGAGGAATCCCTTCGGCCTCCATCACCGCCCGGGTCAAAGGCGTCGATATCTCCGGTAGGGCGACCGTGGCGTTGATCCCTCTGCAGACCAAGCTCGCCGCCGCAGAGGTCGTCTTCTTCGCTTACTGGGCTCCGGCGTCGAAATTCACCGCCGACGAGAGCATCCTGTCGTCGATCACCCGGTGCTATGGCCCTCAGAAAGCAACGTTGTTCCAGGTCTTTCGGAACCAAGCGTTCACCTTCATCATGCCTCCGGGTTGGGCAATCGCAGGTCTGAACCAGAACGGGATCATCCTCAATCTCGGCAACACCGCCGACGTCACATATCTTCTCGCAGAAGTCGTGCCTAACTCCGAGTCGGGTTCGGCACAGGGTCTCATCGGCTACTACCTGAATTCCGCAGGGGTCGGGGATGTCCAGGCTGTATGGACCGACACGAGTCCGACTCAGACCGTGTCCGGCGGTGCCGAGCAGCAGAGCGAATTCGAGGAGTTCACCGGATCTGTCAAAGGTGTAGCCGACCGCGGCCTAATCCATGCCACCGCCGTCACCGACTCTGATGGCTACACCTCAGGGGTCATCCGGATGGCGTTGTCGACGAAGAGCACATGGAACGCTCTCAACAGCGGCTTGATCCAGATGGCAGGCAGCATCCAACACAATTTCACGCAGGACTTGGAGCAGTTGCAGAACCTCAATCAGGAGTGGCAGAACTTCGACGGCCAAGTCGAGAGCTTTGACGATGTCCTCAACGACCAGCAGCTGGTGGAGGACCCCACCACCGGGACTTATTACGAGGCGCCGTACTCGTCGTACGACACCGACGGGCCGGACGGTGCGGGCTATTACACGAGCAGCGGTCAACCTCTGAGCCCGGTCAGCTAACCCTGAGAGGACGACCTCGAGGTAAACGATCAGCCGGATCGTCCGAGATGGCGCAGTCGCTCGACTCGCTCGTCGATTGCGCCGAGATAGCGCACGAGCACCCCGATCAGGCGGTCGAAGTCGATGGTCCCGACCCCGGCCATGTCTTCCAGGTCGGCCCAGTCCCTTGTTCGGTCGAAGAATGCCTTGAACACGGCGAGATCGGTACACGAGAGAAAGGGAATCTCGGCACCTGCGAACTGCTCTGAGTGCGTTCGGGTTGCGACCTGGCCGTGGAATTCGGTGGTGCTGAGAAACACGTCGACGGGTGTGCCGTCCCACCAGAGGCGCACCTGGCCGTCGGTCCGTGCCCGCTCGATGTCGTCGTCCGACCTGTGGACGCCGTCCGGCAGTGCCGAGAGGACTTCGCGCG
Source organism: uncultured Acidimicrobiales bacterium (assembly GCA_963801315.1). GTDB lineage: Bacteria > Actinomycetota > Acidimicrobiia > Acidimicrobiales > CAVXTF01 > CAVXTF01. The sequence continues at coordinate 342,465 of CAWDEI010000002.1, forward strand.
CCCGGTCTACCCCGGCAAAGATATTGACGTCGATGTCGATGGTGCCGCGAGCTCTTTGGGTACACCAGGCGAGCGCAAGGGCACCCCCGAAGGCGTGGTCGATCCCGGCGTTCCTGAGTGCCAGGTCGATTGCAACGACCTTCTCGGCGAGACTCGTCACTGCGCGCCGAATATCGGATATCTCAGATCGCGGAAGTGACGTCCAGGGAACTCCGCCGCCAGGTCCAGCACCTGGACTAGCTCATCGCCCCGGCTGCCGTCGGCGCTGCCGACGAGAGGAATCAATTCCATTTCCACTCCGAACCCGGCCACGCGGATGATGCGCGCCACGGTCTGCACCGACGGGATCACATGGCCGGATTCGTATGCCGAAAGCGTCGCATGCGAAGTTCCCGCCCGTTGCGCCAGATGCCTCAACGAAAGACCAGCCCTGGTCCTGGCCCGGCGGATGAGAGCGGCGGCGTCCACGCGAAGATGGTATCAGATCAGATACCACTTCTTCAGCCGAACACTCTGACGCCCCGCAGATATCCTGAATCGCGGTGCTCCGGGGACGGCTCTTGTCGTGGCTCTCGGTCGGCGCCCTCATGATTCTCGGCGCAGGAGCAGCGGTGCTTTCGGTTGCTACCGCTCCGGAGAGCCATCTGGCTCCGTCGCCCTCACCTGGCGGCTCGCTGCAAGCGTCGACCGCAGGTTTTGCCGGCTACGGATTGTTCGGTCCAGTCGACCAGATAGCCGCGGACATTCGCGTGCCACTGATCACGTCGATTCCTGCGGGGGCACCGTACGGCACCGCTTCAACTTGGATCGGCGTCCAGAATGCGGAAGGAGAGTTCGCGCAGGTCGGGATCACCGAAACGGAGAACAGAGCGGGCGGAAGATTTCCTCAGGTATACGACGGGTTCTGGAGCGACACGGCTCGCAACTTTCACCCGATTCGCATAGCGTCAGTCGAGACCACCGACGCGGTCTCCGTCGAGATGCACTTGGAAAGCGCGGGCTGGGTGCTTCAATTCGAAGACTTGACGACCGGTTCCAAACATACGGTGGATACGGATTACGGTGCCGGCCAAGCATTCAGTTTCGCCGAATGGTTTCAAGAAGATCCCGTGTTGTCGGCCGATCCGCTCCGGAATCTTCCGTATCCCTCGATGTCACGGGTGGTGTTCTCCCGGGTCGAGGTCAACGGCCGGCAACCGGCTCTCGTTGGCGCGGACGCCGAAGCAATGGATGTCGCCGAAGGGCCCCTGCTCGTTCCGACGAGCTTCCGCTCTGGTGGCTTTGCCGTGATTCCCGCCACTGGGTTCGCGAGACAGTACCTCTCCGACGTCTCGTTCTATAACCTCGCTGTGCAGGCATACGCCGTAGCGGCCTACGACCAGAGGTCCGGCTCGGGTGGTTCACGCGTCACGGCAGAGTCGATCCTGCTCGTCCGTGCGCTCGATGGCTTCGAAAATGAGCTTGCTGGCCAGACATGGCCCGCCGGCGCACGGGGGAACATCCAGGCGTTGCTCTCGGAGAACTACCTCTTGTCGATCGACCTGCGAGACATCGGGTCGTACGGTCCCACCAGCGGTGTCGAGGCCCGGGTACTAGCCGACGAGTTGACAAGCCAGCGCCTCTCGGAGGTGGTGCGCGACGACCTTGGTCTACCGGGACCCTCCTGAAGCTCCGAGCGCTTCCGCCGGCCCCGTCAGGCGCGAGCTCAACGAACGTTGTAGAGGTCGCCTGACTGTGCGTGGTAACCCTTGGCGCCGATCGAGCGTGCCAGCGAACTCCGCGGATCCTGGCCGGCCTGCAGACGGTCAAGTGCGTGCCCGAAGTCATATCGCGGCCTCCAACCCAGCTCACGCCTAGCCAGTGCGTTCACGTAGACGCGATCTATTCCGGGCAGCATCATCCATCCCCGCTCGGCGTAAACGTCTTCGAACGCGGGGAACAGACGGCGCACGACCCCGGGGGCGTCTGTTCGCAGATCCGCGAGATCGTCAGGACAGAACGGAGTGGTCGCGCTGATTATGTAGAGGCCGAAGCCGATGGAACCAGCTCGTTGCAGTGCCAGGCGGTGAGCCGCCACGACATCGTCTATGTCCACCCGACGGTAGAGGAGTTCGTTGACCTTCAGGTTGAGGTCGTCGTACGAATCCCGGATCTCATCGCGGTCGTCGGGCTCCGCGAAGAACCGCGACGTGCGGAGGACGAGGCAGTCGAGTCGGCGATCACGGCTGAACAGCCGACAGAGATCTTCAGCTGCCGTCTTTGTCACTCCGTAGATGTTCTTCGGCTCCGGCGTCACCTGTTCGGTGATCCAGGCGGCACGAGAGCCGGAGCTCGGGGTGAGAGCGTCGCCGAACGCGCTCGTCGTGCTCGTGAAGACGAATGTGTCGACACCTGCGTCGGCCGCCTGTTCTAGCAGGTTGAGGGTTCCAGAGACGTTCGTGTCCACGAAAGCTGAGCGTTCGTGGCTTGCGATGTGCGGCTTGTGCAGCGTCGCGGTGTGGATCACTGAATCGACGTCCTCCAGCGAGCGGCGCACGAGTGCACTGTCGAGAATGCTCCCGACGACGTCCGTCTCGCGAGATGCAACCGTGTCCAGCCCGACAACATCCTCCCCGTCCGCCGCGAGTACCCGTACGAGGGCTTCCCCGAGGTGACCTGCGCTCCCGGTCACCAGGATCCTCACCTAGCTGCCCAGGTCCTCGATGCTGCGGATGACCGCGCGGTCGATCCACTGTCGGACAGCGAAGGTCGCTTCCACGTCGCCCCGGTTGTACCGAAGCAGCCATTCCTGAGCCGACGTGGCTTCGGGGGCGCCCGACACCGCTGCGTCGTACTGGACCATGGACTCACTCCCGCCAGGGTCGTCGACCTGCCAACTGAATCCCGCCAATGGTGCGATCGTCTTCAGGCGAGAGAATCCTCCGGTTATCAACTGAGAGTCCCAAACTCGCAGCATGTCGACCCATTCGTCGGAAGCTATGAACAATTCGATCTCATTTGCGATGTTCGCGGACGTCGCGAGACGACGCAACTGGGTGTTCTCGGCGGTGGCGTTGAAGCAGTAAGCGTGAAAGGTGTGGCCCGAGCTGATCACCTGATCGCGAACGCTCGTGAACCAACGCCAGAAATTTAGCGAGTTCTCGGCCTCGACTTCCGGGGTCAACTCGTCCCACGTCACGAATGCCCGGTATTCCTGTGGGACCAGGTCGACCCCCGACCGGTCGGTCACGAGACATCCCCACATGTAGCTGGCGTTCTGCACGCTCTCCATGTCGATGTCCACTTCGACATCGGCCCGCGGCACAGTTAGGGCAGCCACACCGCGTTTGCGGTATGTGGCTTCGGGCCCGAGGAAAGCGCGAGCGAGGTCGATGTGGGTAGGAAGCGGCAATCCCGACCCTGAGTAGCCGGCCGTGACACGGCAGAGATCTGCAAGGTCGCCCACCGTGGTGATCCCGGCGGCTTTGAGAGCACTCACCTCTTTTGCACGCAAAGCGATGCCGTCGATCGATTCGAGAACGGTCGTAGGTGCCTCACCTTCGGTTGCCATCAGGAGTCGCTCGACGTTCACACCCTGTGCCACCAGCTGCGCGGTCGCAACGTCGAGCGCAGCGAGCTCCGCCAGGTTGGTGACGCCATGATCGTGATGCACCTTTCGCTGGATCCAACCGATGCGCGGCAGCAGGCTCACGTCGCCGGGGGGAGTCTCCAGGATCGGTGCGCAGTACACGGTCCAGGGGCAGGTCGGGCACTGGTGGCAGCGGACCGGGACGACGAGCAGGTCGACGGTGGGATCAACTTGGTGCTGCAGCGATACGGCGATGATGTCGAGCCGGAAGTCGAACTCGAAGTCATAGCGGTCCATGGCGGACCGCAGCTTGGATTTTGCCGACAGGGACGGAGTCCTCCAGATCGCGGCGTCGAGGTCGTGCCAGAGCAGCCGGCGCTCGGTGCCGATGGTCCCCGCGAACCGCCTCTCGACCACTCCGAAGCCCATGGACTCCAAGATGCGCTGGTAGTGGGCTAGTTGCAGGACGTCTTCCTCTCGCTTCTGGGCTGCGAACGTCGGATCAGGCAGAGCGGCCTCGAACCTCACAGAGGTGAGCGGACTGACGAGGGCCGGAGCGCTTTTGCCCGACTGACCGGGCTCTTCTAGAGCCCCGTGGCTCTTCACGTCCACGGCGCGATAGAGATCGTCCGGCGTCAGCACGAGAACATCGGGCCTGCCCACCCGCCTGGCCGCGGCGTCGACGATACGACCGTTCAGGATCAGCGGTGCCCCACGGCTCATGGCGCGAAGGGTGTCCGCCTCAGCTTTCGATCCGGTCGTTTCGATGACGACGGCCTCCGGTTCCGAAGCGAGCAGCTCGTCGACGATCTCGCCCTCGAAGGCGCTTCCAAGCTCGAAGAGCCGCCGCGTGAACGGATCGGGCTCGTATGGCTCGGTCGGGAAGATGATTTCGTTCTGGGCCCGCACGGGACAGCGCTTCGCGACATAAGAGTCTTGAAGGGGGACTCCGGAGATGTCGTGACGGGTAGGCATGGATCAGGGGCTCGGGGAACCGCTCGGCCCGTTCACGAAATTATTCTTGCACGCGAGAACTCGAGCTCCACCTCCTCGCAGTTCTAAGGTCGACGTCCTACGGATGTTCTTCGAGTTTGGAGGTCAGTCGTGCTCCGTTTCGAAAGCGGTGAAGGACTACGACGCGAAGCACGTGGCAGCGAGATGTGGTTCAAGGCGACCGACGCGAGCACGCAGGGCCGTTTCTCTCTCATGGAAAGGACCTTGCCTGCCGGCGGCCGCATGCCCCCCGCTCACAGCCACGTCCGAAACGACGAGGCTTACTTCGTCTTGGACGGGGTGGTCGAGTTTCGCGTCGCAGGCGAGGTCTTCGAAGGTGCGAACGGCACGTTCGTCCTGGTATCCGCGGGCGAGGCGCACACCTTTGGGAACACCCGAGACGAGCCGGCCCGGCTTCTCGTTCTCCATGCTCCTGCGTTGGACGGGTACTTCGAGCAGCTCGAGCAGCTGTGGGCCTTGCCCGAACCGCCCGACCGCGCCGAAGAAATTGCGCTCATGCGACGACATGGGATGGAGCCCGCCTGATCGGAGAAGCGAGCAGTCGACCCCGGCGATACCATCGCGTGACCCTGAATTGAGTGAAGACGCCGAAGGGGAACAACATGAGCCCTCGCGACGGCTGCGATTCGGCTTCTCGACGCGCGAGTAGTCGATGACATGTCCGGAGCCAAACGAGCTCGACCTGGGGCGAACGGCTTAGGTGATCGGCTGGCGCATAGGAGGGGACCGCTTTACGCCTCCGCAGTGATCGTGATCGTCGGCATGGCGTACACGATTTGGTGGGCCCCCTTGGTTCGTCACGGTTCGTACTGGGTGATGCCTCAGGACCTGTGGGGAGGCTTCCTCGCCGCACTGGATGCCAGTCACGGGCACTTCGGTCAGATCTACAGCCCGAGCACGGGTTTCGTCTCGTTCCCCGGACTCGTATTGGTGCTCGTGCCGTTCGCGGCGCTCTCTGACTCGCTCCACCTCGGAACGGAGACCCCCGGACTTCTCGTAGCGCATCCGAGTGCCTGGTTGTTATTGGGTCCGTTGTCGTTGTTGCTCAGCACGGTCGCGCTCTTCGCCTGCGACGCAGTGGCTGAGCGGCTCGGAGTGAAATCGAGCCGACGCGTCGCCTTGATGGTCATCGAGGGCATCGTTCTTTGGAACGTCGTTGTCTTCTGGGGTCATCCCGAAGATGCGATGGCGACTGGGCTCGCTCTCTATGCGCTGCTCTCTGGTCTCGACAACCGGTGGCGGCGCGCAGGATGGCTGTTCGGAGCAGCGCTCGTCACGCAGCCGCTCGTGATCATGGTCCTGCCGATCCTCTTCGCCGTGGCCGGTAAGGACCGCGCTCTTGGGCTCGTGCTCAGAGGAGCGATCCCTGCCGCCGTCCTCACTCTGTTCCCTCTCGTTTCGAACTTCCGCCAGACCGTGCATGTCCTGGCCGACCAGCCCACGTTCCCGAACCTTGACCATGCGACGCCCTGGACGACTCTGGCCCCGACGATCTCGGGCCGCGGTATGAGCCTTGCCGTATCGGCGGGACCGTTGCGGGTCGTCGGGCTCCTACTCGCGTGTGCGGTCGGTTGGAGGGCGCGACGTTGGAAGGAACGGCCCGACCTGCTCGTATGGGGCTGTGCTCTGGCTCTTGCCCTGCGATGCGCCACCGAATCGGTCATGACCGACTACTACGTATGGCCGGCGTTGGCCGTCGGACTCGTGGCTGCGGCAGCCCTCGAGGGCAACAGGTTGGTTGCGGCGTCGGGTGCCGCCTTCTTCACCACTGTCACCGCTCAGTGGGGTCTCGGCGAGTTTCCCTGGTGGCTGTTGCAGATGCTCGGACTGGCCGCTCTCCTGCTCTGCGGCGTCGAGAGCTCGTCGCAGCGGCAGCGCCGGCTGCAGGTCCAGGAGTATCTGCGTTCCCGGACGCGCCCCCGGCAGCGCGCGAGCCCGCGCAAGGGAAGCTCCAAAACGGGTTCGAGCCGCAAGAAATCGACCCAGCGGACAGGTTCGCGGTGACCTCGTGATCACGACGCCGCCGGTGTGACACACTTCAATCTCCGAGTAGCCCACGCTCGAAGATGGGGGAAGCGATGGCACCTATACGGTATGCCGCTCGTCAGCCTGAACAGGTCCGCAACCGCGAGGTCGAAGCGACCACGAGCCCGATCTGGTCCAGGGCGGTAACGGTCGTCTTCGAGACAGACGCCGAATTGATCGCATCCGTGCTCCCCGAGCCGCTGGAGCCGTCGTCGCCGACGGCGAGGATCCGCATAGCTGTCGTGGACATGGGAACGGGGCTGAAACCCTTCGGTGCCGGCTGGTTCGGGGTGAAGGCGCGCCACGGCGACGTGGACGGCGAGTACGCGCTTTTCATGCCGATGACCACCGAGCAGGCGACGACGGGTGGACGCGAGACCTTCGGCGAGCCGAAGAAGATCGCAGATGTCACCTTGGAGCTTGATGGGGACCGCCTGACGGGCCGCGTCGCGCGGATGGGATCGACCGTCGCGGAGTTGACGGGCACAGTCGGTCCGGAGCATCCGGGCTACGAGATCGACAAGGTCGATTTCTATTTCAAGGCGTTCCCGAACCCCAACGGGGTCGGGCTCGAGGGTGACCCGGCTCTCGTGTATTGCCGCCGGCACGAGACAGCTCGAGTCGTGAGGTCCGTCACCGGCGAGTGCAAGCTCCTCGAGGCACCACTTGACCCGATCGCCGATTTCCCGGTCAACCGGGTCGTGTCGTTCGAGTACGCAGAGATCGCATCGAGACAGGTCGGCGAGATCGTCAGTCGGGTGCCGGCCGAGTGGGTCCTTCCCTTCGTCCACCAGCGGTACGACGACCTGTCGGTGCTCGGAGCGAATCGATGAGCTACGTACCTGCAAGTGGTTCCGATCGCTACCTGGTCGTCTCGGCGGACGGTCACGCGGGACTCGCTTGTGAGGAATACCGCAGGTTCCTCGACTCCAGGTACCACCGTGCCTTCGACACTTACCTGGCGGAGCGGACGGCTCGTCGCGAGGAGTCTCTCAAGTTCAACTACGACTACATCATGGGGTGGGAGAAGGACAACGAGGAAGGCCTCAAGGGTGCATACGACCCGAGCGTAAGGGACAAGGAGCTCGACGCGGACGGCGTATCCGCCGATGTCCTCTTTCCGGACGCGGACGCAATAACCGGCATGGCGTCGCCTCCTTTCGGAGCGGGGCTCTCTGCGGGTGCCATCGAGGACCCCGAGCTCGCCTTCGCAGGAGCGCGTGCCCACAACCGGTTCCTCGCCGAGATGTGCTCTCACTCACCTCACCGGCGCGGCGGCATCGCTCTCGTGCCCATCACCCACGACGTCACGCGCGCCGTCAAAGAGATCGAATGGATCGCTTCGCAACCCGGGATCAGAGGAGTGATGATCCCGACACTCTGGAGGAGCCGCCCGCCTTACAACGACTCTGTCTACGATCCGGTCTGGGCCGCGTGCGCAGAGGCTGACCTGCCGGTCCACACCCATTCGGGCGACGCCTCGATGGAAGAGTACGGCGAGCATACCGGCATCTACCTCGCCGAGGTCGTCTGGTGGGCCGTTCGCCCGGCTTGGCACCTTCTGTTCAGCGGGGCCTTCGAGCGGCACCCCAGGTTGAAGTTCGTGGTAACAGAGGCCGCCGCGTACTGGGCCCCCGACATGATGTGGAAGTGGGACCAGTACATGGGCGGGGGGCACACCACGAAGAAGCTCGCCGCGTTGCTCGCAGGCAAGATCTCGAAGCTCCCTTCGGACTACTTCGGGACGAACATCTTCATCGGCGCCTCGACCATGTCGAAAGAGGAGATCCGGCGCCGTTACACGATCGGCACGGACGTGGTCATGTGGGGAACCGACTACCCTCATCCCGAAGGTACGTGGCCGCACACGCTTTCGAAGCTGCAAGAGGACTTCAGGGATGTCCCGGTCGACGATTCTGCGGAGATGCTCGGGCTCACTGCTGCAAAGGTCTACGGGTTCGACCTCGAGGCCCTCGCTCCGATTGCGGCCAAGATCGGCCCCTCACCCGATGTGCTCGGCCAAGACCCGTTCCGCCTGAGCGAACCAGGGGCCCGGGCCGGCGCCAGGTGGTGGAAGGCCGAGTACGGGATGACGCCTCCCGCGTGACGAGCAGCACCTACGTCGTTTACCAGGAGCGCAGAACCTGGCGTCGGTCGAAGGCGTTGCACGTCGAGTCGGTCGGGTAGTCCTCGACAGCGAGGGGAGTCGCCACCTCGGCGACCGTCGGACCAATGGCGTCACCGATCTTGCGCAAGGCCGGCAGGTCGAATCCGTAGAGCTCGGCCGCGTTCGACTCGAGCATCTGCACGGTTTCCGCCGGGTCGCACTCGCCGAAGGCCGCCCGGAGGGCTTGGGTGCTGTAGGGGTAACTGCCTTCGGAATGGGGATAGTCGGCTCCCCACATGATCCTCTCCACCCCGACTTCGTGGCGCACCGCGGATTCGCTCGCCCGAAGGAAGCTCGCACCGACATGGAAGTTTCGCTCGAAGTACTCGCGCGGGGTGAGCGACATCCCTTTCGCCGCGGCGCCGAAGAAGTTCGACTCTGCCGCGTTCCCGAGCGTCATGCGCCCGTAGAACCAATCGAGAGTGTCGAGGCCTCGTGGGATCCACGCGAGCCCCTGCTCGGTAAGCGCGACCCGCAGACTCGGGTGACGCTCGAGGACCCCCCCGAAGATCAGGTGCCAGGCCGGCCGGTGGGAGAACCAGGGGATCTCGATGAGCATGATCGCCCGGGCAACTTCGTGGTCGCCGTAATCGGGGATCCCGCCGCCTCCGTGGATGTTGATCACGACGCCGAGCTCCTCGCACAGATCCCAGAGCGGCTCGTAGACCGGTTCCCACAGCGGGGCGAGCCCGCAGCCGGGCGGTATCGACGGCAGAAGGATCCCGGCGAAGGGTGAGAAGGCCCCGACCGCCCAGCGGATCTCCGCGAGGGCGTCCTCTATGTGGTTGACGAACACCTGCGCGACGCCGCCGCGCCGTCCGGGAACCAAGGAGCAGAAATCTGCCAGCCAACGGTTGTGCGCCTTGATGCCCGCCCAGCGCCTGTCGTAGTCGTCTTCACCGGGTGGTAGCGCGACGAGGCTGCTTTCCTCGAAGAACGGCGGGACGCTGTTCGGGAAGAGAACCTCGGCCGTGATGCCGTCAGCGTCGTTCTCCGCCAGACGGCGGTCGGAATCCCAACTCCGGTAAGCGGTTGCAGCGAGCAGGTCCGCGAACGGGTTGACGTAGGAGCCCGCCCAGGCGTCGAACTCGTCGTGCCAACCCGCCGCAAGGTAGGGCCGGTAGTCGGGGATGTCGCCGCCCGCGTGCGCGTCGGCCGAGATGATGGTGTAGCGGTGGTCCGGGGACAATGTCGTCTTCGGGGTCGTCTTCGGGGTCGTCGTCATCACGCGATCCCTTCGAGCGCAGACGGCGGTAGCTCGCCTTTGGCAATTGCATCCGCCCTGGCATGCAGAAGACGGCCCGCGTGGTCAAGATTGTGACTGATCACGAAGCGACCCTCCTTCACACCGTTGACGGCGAACCGTCCGAGCTCTTTCAGGTCGACGGTCTCGGTCGGCCTGCCGGCCGCTGCGAGAGCAGCCTTGAACTCCGCGAACGTGGTGCCTGGTGCAGGAGGCCGGGGTCTCGTCCTCGCAAGCTCGGGGGGCCGGTTGCGCTGAGCCTCCCAGAGACCGGTCTCGAGTAACCCGCCGGACGGGTAGAAGACGCACGCCCTGAGGTTCGTGTCCTGGGCGATGAACTGATGAGCTAGGGCCTCGGTGAAGCAGCTGATCGCCGCCTTCGAAGAGGCGTACACCGACGCGTACGGAACCGGCGCGATCCCCCCGTCGCCCGACGAGGTTGTGACGACCACTCCGGGCTCCCCTGATGCGATCATCCTCGGGACGAATGCGAGCACTCCGTTGGAGGTGCCGAAGACGTTCACCCCGAAGCACCATCGCCAGTCGTTCGGCTCCTGCTCCCAAGGGTTACCTCCTCCACCCGAGGTGACGCCCGCATTGTTCCAGAGGATGTTGCAGGATCCGTACTTCTCGTACACGGTGTCGGCCAGAGCCTCGACGGAGGCGTAGTCCGACACGTCGGTCACCACTCCGCGCAGGTCTCCGCGGTCTGCGAGTTCGTCCAGCGCCCGCTCCAGGACGGGCGCCTCGATGTCGGCAATCACGACGCGTGCACCCTCTTCGAGCAGAGCCTCGACGATGCCTCTTCCGATGCCGGCGGCTCCGCCGGTCACGACCGCAACCTTTCCTCGGAGGTCGTTCATTTTCCTCCCTCAGGAGCGGGAGTTGCTCCCGGGCCCCGAGGTGACAATAGCGAGCTGATCGCCATGTCCTGCCCTGTTAGTCTCGGCGCCGCGCTCGGACCGTCCCGGCAGTCGGGAGCAAGGAGGCGAACGTGCCATACCCGCGTGAAGAGGTGGCTGCCGCGGTCGAGCGGTACCACGAGATGCGCAGACAGATAGACGCAGGCGAGCAGCCGGGATTCGGTGTTCTCGCCGACTTCTACACCGACGATGCGGTCTACATCGACGGCGCATGGGGACGGATCGAGGGTCGCGAAGAGATCGCCCGGTGGCTGGACGAGTCGATGGTGGGCCTCGGGGACTGGCGGTTCCCGATCGAGTTCATCGCAATCGAGGGAAACGACGTGGTCGTGAAGTGGACGCAGATCATTCCCGGAGCACGTCCCGGCGGTTCTCCCTACACGCAGTCCGCTTATTCGAGGCTGATATACGCCGGCAACGGCCGTTTCTGCTACGAGGAGGACGTCTACAACATGGTCCATGTCCTCGAAGACCTCGAGGCGAGCGGTTGGAAGCCGACCGAACCTATGAACATTCCGCCGAGCTCGCCGAACCGGGATTGGTCCGTTCCGAAGAAATACACCTGATCCCGCGACTCCGACTGTCGTCCCCCGAGCCAGTCACCCCCGCTCCAGGCAGGATCGCACGAAATCGAGCAGCCGTGGCCACCAGTGGTTCATGACGGTCGGCAGACCGATGCATCCATGAGGAGCGTCCGGGTAGACGAGCAGCTCCGCTTCGCATCCCGCGGCCACCCATCTAGATGCGAGGAACAGGGAGTCGTCGATCAGATGGTCGGCGGTACCGACGGTGAACAATGCGCGGGGCAGTCCCGACAATTCGGCGAACAGAGGCGACAAGTCAGGTAAACGGCGCTCGTCGGGCGCGATCCCGGGCGCGAACTGCTCGACCATGAAGCGCATGCTCTCGGGGTCGAGAAGGTCTCGTCCCGCTTTCATGCCGATACCCATGGCACTCGGAGGGAAGCTGAGGTCGTAGGCGCCGAAGACCAGGTTTGCCCCACAGAATCGATTCGCAGACCCATGCCTGTCACGCAAGCGCAGAAGGGTCACGGCGGACAAATGGCCTCCGGCGGACTCCCCGCCTATCAGCAGGCGGTCCGTGCCGTACTCCGCCCGAGCATTCGACATGAGCCACAGGGCGGCGGCCTCGCAATCGTCGGGACCCGCCGGATACGGGTGCTCGGGGGCGAGCCTGTAATCCACGCTGACGATGGCAAGGTCGAGCGCCTGGCACATTGCATCGTTGAGTAGATCCATCATCTCGGGGCTGCCGGTCATCCACCCCCCACCATGGATGTGAAGCATTGCTCCGACAGGTTGGTCGGGGCGGAACTCGCGAATCCGCAGCGCGCCCGCGGGGCCGTCGATCATCCGGTCAGTCGCCTTGTCCGAGCGCAGCACCCACGCCGATTCCGCTTCTCTGCGGGCCCGGACGCGGTCTGCCACCGAGCCGGTGTCAGGTTCCGTCGGGGACATGCGCCCGACGAACTCTTGGGACTCGGCCCTGATCGTCGGTCGGGCCTTCTCCAGATCGTCGTCCCAGAGTTTCACCTTGAGCCTCCCTGATGTTGAAAGGTACTTGATGACGCCCGCTCGGTCCTCGCTGCCGGTTCGGCGTGACTCTCGCCTGATCAGTACGTTTACGTGATCAGGCCGCACGTGATCGGGTCTGACCGGACAGAGGGGATCGAGTGACCAAGCGAGTCGTCGTGTGGGGGACAGGTTTCGTCGGGAAGATGGTCATATCCGAGATCGTCCGTCACCCCGGGTTCGAGCTCGTCGGGGTCGGTGTCCACCAGGCGGAGAAAGCGGGACGCGACGCGGGGAATTGTGCGGAATAGGGCCGATCGGCGTGGTGGCGACGGCCGACGTCGAAGAGCTCGTCGCTCTGGCCCCTGACGCACTTGCCCACTACGGCCCCACCGCCGCATATGCCGACGACAACATCCGCGTGATCGGTGCCTTTCTGCGAGCGGGAATCGACGTCGTCTCGACTGCCATGACGCCCTGGGTGTGGCCCGGTTCGCAGTACAACCCTCCGACATGGATCGATCCGATCACCGAGGCTTGCAACATCGGGAATGCGTCGTGCTTCACGACGGGCATCGATCCCGGCTTCGCCAACGACCTCTTTCCAATGACGCTGATGGGGCTTTGCGGCGAGGTGAGATCGGTCCGCGCCAGGGAGCTTCTCGACTATACGAACTACGTGGGGGATTACGAGAACGAGATGGGAATCGGCTTTCCGCCAGAGCACCGGTGTCTGCTCGAGACCCCTGAGATCCTGATCGTCGCGTGGGGCGCGACAGTGCCGATGATCGCGCACGCTGCGGGAGTGAAGCTCGACGAGATAACGACCACCTGGGAGAAGTGGGTCACCGACTCCCCGATCGAGACGGCCAAAGGAGTCGTTGTCCCGGGAACGGTGGCGGCGGTTCGTTTCAGCATCAACGGGATCGTGGGCGGCGAGCCACGCATCTCGCTCGAACACGTGAACCGGGTCGGGGACGGCTCGGCTCCTGATTGGCCGAGAGGGCATCAGGACGACGTTTACCAGGTCGTGATCGAGGGGAGCCCTTCGATCACTCAGGAGACCGCATTCCGTTTCACCGACGGGTCCGGTCGCGATGCGGCCGCGGCAGGTTGTCTGGCAACGGGACTGCGAGCCCTCAACGCCATCCCGGCCGTCAACGACCTGCCTGGTGGTTGGGTTACCACCCTCGACCTTCCCCTCGTCGCCGGCGAGGGAACGATCCGCTGAGCCCCCTGACAGGCGATGACACCTCGACCGGAGAACGGTATTCTGCCCCCGCGTCCGGATCGCTCCGAGAGGGGTTGAATGGGTGAGTAAAGAACTCATTCCCGAAGTTCCTCGCACGCTTATGCCAGGCGGCGGAGTCGCTCGCCGGCCGCTTCACTTCATAGTCGTCGCGGACCAATCGGGCGGGATGGCCGGAGAGAAGATGCAGGCTCTTAACTTCGCGATAGCGGACATGCTCTCGCATCTCGCCGAGTGGGAGCGCGACCAATTGCGGGCTCAGGTACTGGTGCGCGTGCTCGGGTTCGCAACCGTTTGCCAGTGGCACGTGAAGGAGCCGACTCCGGTGCAGGAGGTCAACTGGCAGCCGCTACAGGCAGTGCACCATGGCTGGACGAACATGGGCCCTGCATTTCGCGAGGTAGCGGCGGCGATCGGACCTGGCAAGCTCGAGAACAGGGCATTGAACCCGGCGATCCTGCTTGTCACAGACGGGCGTCCGACTGACGGGCCGGGCGAGTTCGACTCGGGACTCGAGGCGCTCACCTCGTTCCGGGCCGGGCACTCGGCGCTTCGCCTGGCGATGGCGATCGGACGGGACGCGGACTCTGAATACCTCGAAAGGTTCATCGGGGATCCGCAGGTTCCCGTACTCGTGGCCGAGAACACGGACGAAATTGCCGACCGGCTCGTGGCCGTGTCGATCGCGGTCTCGCACATGTCGGAGGGAGCAGCGGACCGAGGAGCGATGGCAAGGCAGATCCTGCGCCCCCAGGTTGCGTCTGACCCGATCGCCTCCGATCGAGACACCATCGTATGACCACAGAGTCCGTGGGACCGCCGGGGAACGTCCCTTCGCGGGCAACGTCGTGGATCGTGTTCGCAGAAAGCACGCGCGGTTCGGCCCACGATGCGTCGGACCTGCCGAACCAGGACGCGTTTCTCACGGCGGACATCGACCTCGGTCGTGACCCGGCCGTCGTCGTTGCCGTCGCCGACGGCCACGGCAACAGACGGCACTTCCGGAGCGCCACCGGTTCGCGGTTCGCAGTCAGCGCGGCGTGCGAGTGTGTAGCCGCTGCCTCGGATCGGCTTGGATCCAGCCGGTCGATAACCGAGATCGAAGGCTTGGCCCACGACGCGATCATCCCTTCCATCCTCGAGACGTGGCGTTCCACGGTTGCCGGCGACGTGGCATCCGATCCGTTCAGCGCGGAGGAAGAGGCACTGCGAGCGGAAGGCGACGCGCCCGAGGTCGCATACGGGTCGACTCTCTTGCTGGCCGTTTGGATGCCGTCGTCGGTTCTGTGCATCCAGATCGGTGACGGAGACGTCGTCGCCGTCGAACCGGATGGCTCCGTGCTCCAACCCGTCCCGGGTGACCCGAGTCTCGACGGACACAGGACAACCAGCCTCTGTCAGACCACGGCGTTGGACGCCTTCCGGCTCGGCAGCATCGACCGATCGGCCTCGACCCCGGTCGCCGTGATCCTCGCCACCGACGGTTACGGAAACTCTCAGGTCGCGGAGCCCTGGCAGCCTGCGGTGGGGGCGGATCTGGCGAACCTCTTGCGAGAGCACGGGCCCCGATGGGTCGGCGGCCAGCTTCGGGAATGGACGAAGCGGTGCGCATCCTCGGAGGGAAGCGGGGACGACACCACGGTTGCCCTGATTCTGGCCGCCGTCGGGCAGGACGACCGGGGTGCGGCCCGCCGCGTCCGCGTGCGCCGCCGTTGGCTCATACCGGCCGGGTCGGTCGTGGTCGCGGCGGTGATCGCCGCGGTGCTCGGCGTCGTACTTTCGGGCGGTGCAGCGAGCAAGCAGCCTGACAAGCCCCATTCCCGGACGCCCGCCCCCTCGATAGCAGTCCGTAACCCGCTCACAGGAACGAAGATAAGTGTCCCGTTGCCCGCACATGTGGGCGTCGGTCCATATGTGCAAGAGGGACAGTGGCTGTTCGTGCTTTCGGATGACCGGGTTTGGCAGATCACCATCACCGACCCGAGTGAGGTTCGTTCCTCGGATCGCCTCGACAGTCCCGGCCCGCCGATGACCGGGACTCCGAGCACCATCTCCGTATCCGGTTTCGGGGGCAAAGTGGAATACCTCATAGACACGCGCTCCCTAGCCGTGAAGTGCGTACCGGAAGCCAAGCAGGGCACCTCCGCAGACCTGTGTCCTGGCGTCGTCCCGACCGCAGCAGTGTCATGAGCCGGATGCCCGTCGAGGGCGACACGCTCACGATGCTCAGGGCGGGGGCATCATTGACCGTCGGACGCCAACTGAACCAGGGTGCACAGGGAGTCGTCTACGAGGTGACGGTGGGTGAGACGCTTCTCGCTCTCAAATGGCTCCGTCCGACCCCGCGATCTGCCGCGCTGCAGAAGTCGATCGGGGCCTTGACGGAGCGTCAACGCCCCCACAAGGCATTCATATGGCCCATAGATCTCGTCGAAAGCGCTGAGCTCGGCGGATTCGGTTACGTGATGCCGTACATGACATCGCGCTTCATCTCGTTCGCGCAGATGCTGAAGAACGAGCCGAGCTTCAGAGTGCTGATCAGGATCGGACGCAACCTCGTCGATGCCTTTGCGGCTTTGCACGCGTCGGGTCACTGCTACCGCGACATCAGCTTCAAGAATCTGTATGTGGACCCGGTGAACGCGGAAGTGGCGATCTGTGACAACGACAACGTCGGACTCGACGAAGGAGAGGTGTTCGTCAAGGGTAGCAACGAGTTCATGGCACCCGAGATCCTGCGCGACGAGCTCCTCCCGTGCACGGTCACCGATCTGTACTCTCTGGCGGTCTTCCTGTTCATCGTGTTCGTCCGGGGTCACCCTCTCGAAGGGATACGGGCGAACTCCACGTACTCCTGGTCGGAGGAGCATCACGTCACCTCCGACGAGCTGATGCGCCGGAACTTCGGATCCGACCCCCTTTTCGTGTTCGACCCTGACGACGACTCGAATCGGCCCCCCGCCGGGGATGCAATGCTGACCTATTGGAGCATCTACCCACAGTTCTTCCGCGCTCATTTCGAAAAGGCCTTCACCACGGGGCTCAAGACCGCCTCCGTCTCGGCGCGCGTGACGCCGATCACATGGCGGAGAGCTCTCGTCCGCCTGTCCGATGTCGCAGACATCTGTTCCTGCACGGCCGAGGTCTTCTGGGATCCCGACGATCCGTCTCACGCATGCTGGAACTGCGGCTCGGTCATCCCGACACCTCACCTTCTCGAGGTGCGCGGCCACACGGTGGTGCTCTGCGAGGGGTCGACCGTCACGTCGCACCATCTGTTGAACGACCACTCGTACGACCAGGGATTGGGGGTGGTGGAGCGCCATCCCGAAGAACCTGGCTCCTTCACGTTACGAAACCTGAGCGACTCGGAATGGATCGTCCTGCCCGACGGTGAGACGCAGAAGACGGTCGTGCCGAGACAACGTCTCTTGGTCCGCCCGATGGTCATCGACTTCGGACCGGTCCAGGGCCGGATCACTTAAGGCGCGGCAGCGAGCGGTGCGCGAGCCGGACCTCGGCTGAAGCCGGTCGATAGGATGCCCGAAATGCGGTACCCGGACATCGAAGTCAACGGGCATCGCTACGTTTGGGCACCCGGCACGACGGTGGAGATCGGGCGGGACCCGGCCTGCGACATCGTCTTGGACAATCCGAAGGTGTCGCGGAACCATGTGAAGGTCGAGGCCACACCCGAGGGTGCGTGGAGATTGGTCGATTCCGGGAGCACCAACGGAACCTGGGTCGACGGTCGGCGCGTCGGGCAGCTCGTGATCACGTCGTCCGAGACGGTCACGCTCGGTCCCGCCAGCAACGGGGCGGTCCTCGAGCTGGTGCTCGTCACTGAACCTGACGACGAGGCGGTCGCTCCGTCGGACCTGCGCGTGCCAGGGAACCCGGCGCCGGAATCTGCAACTCCCGCCCCTGCAACTCCGGCCCCTGCACCGCCCCTGCAACTCCGGCCCCGGAAACCCCGGTCCCCGCAACGCCGGCGTCGGGGTCGCCGGCCGTTGCGGCTCCGCGAGCCCCGGCAGCGGGATCACCAGCCGTTCCCGCCACCCCACACGTTGGGTCACCGGCAGCGGGCAAAGAGGCGAGCTTCGGTCGACTCTCCAGCGTCTACGAGCCGACCGGGGACGTGGTGACCATCGGGCGCGACCCGGAAAGTGACGTTGTCCTTGCCGACGATCCGCGGGCGTCGCGCCAACACGCAGAAATTGAGGCGTGGCTCTGACGGGTCCTGGGTGCTGAGGGACGTCGGAAGCCACAACGGCACCTTCTTGAACGGCGAGAAGGTGTCGCGCGCTTTCCTGTCCGACGGGGACATCGTCGCGCTCGGCAACCACTTGTTCCGGTTCCGCGAGGGAAAGCTCGAGCAATTCTCCGCCAGCGACGACACGTCGCTCGATGTCGCTCGCCTGAAGGTCGTGACCGAGGGTGGCGCAACGCTGCTCGAGGACGTCGCGTTCTCCCTGCCGTCTCGGAGCGTGCTTGCGATAGTCGGTCCATCCGGCGCCGGCAAGACGACGCTTCTTCGTGCCTTAAATGGATTCGCCGCACCGACAGAAGGTGGGGTGCGCTTTGCCGGACGGGATCTCTATGGTGCTTACGACGAGCTTCGCTCCCGTATCGGCTACGTACCCCAGGACGACCTCGTCCACCCGCAGCTGACCATCCGCCAGGAGCTCGAATCCGCGGCAGCGCTTCGCCTGCCGCCGGACCTCGGCAAGCAAGGCCGGAGTGCTCGGGTGGAGCGAGTGATCGACGAGCTCGGGCTTGAGCAGCGGGCCGACCTCAGGATCGACAAGCTCTCGGGCGGCCAGCGAAAGCGGGCGAGCCTGGCGATCGAGCTCCTCACCGAGCCCGCTCTTCTGTTTCTCGACGAACCCACTTCGGGGCTCGATCCCGGCAACGAGCACCAAGTCATGTCGGTGCTGCGCGAACTGGCTGACAGAGGACGCATCGTCATCGTCGTCACCCACGCCACACAGAGCCTCAGCCTCGTGGACCGGGTCCTGTTCCTCACCCGTGGCGGTCGCGTCGCCTACTACGGTCCCCCTGACCGCGCGCTCGCCTACTTCGCCCGGCAGGGCGTGACAGGAGGGTACGCGGAGATCTTCCGGATGCTCGAAGCCCCCGAAGTCGACGACCTGGCGGAACGTTTCCGCGCCGACTCCGACCACGACCGCTTCGTCGACAGGGCGCTTCGTCAAGCGAACGTGGCGCTCTGGGTGACCCACGGCGGCCGGGCGGCGCGCCCGCTCAGCCCGGTGAGACCGCTGCGGCAGCTCTCGGTGCTCGTACACCGCCAGCTGCAGATCCTGCGCGGGGACAGGCGCACACTCCTTCTGCTCGCGTTGCAGGCCCCGCTGTTCGGTCTGATAATCGCCCTTCTCTTCCCCGCCCACACCTTGTCCACGAACGAGGGTCCGTTCGCGGCTCTGCTCTTGTGGCTGCTCGTGGTGTCGGCAACATGGTTAGGGGCTTCGAACTCGATACGCGAGATCGTGAAAGAGCTCCCCCTCTATCGCCGCGAGCGGGCCGTCGGGCTCTCGATCCCCGCTTATCTCGGCTCCAAGGCTCTCGTCTTCGGAACTATCACCGTCGTTCAGTCCGTGGTGCTGGTGCTCATAGGCTTCTCGCGGCAGTCACTTCCCCCTCAGGACACCTACAACATCATCCCCTTGATGCAACAGTCGTTCCCGGGGCTGCTGTCAGGGCTTCGGCCCTTGGCCCTCGGATCGGTGCTCAGTTCTCAGATGGCTGAGATCCTGATCGCCGTCGCGCTCTCCGGTCTCGGCGGCATGGCTCTCGGGCTTGCGATCTCCGCTCGTGTGCAGAGGTCGGACCAGGCCGTGCTCTCGCTGCCCATCGTGCTGGTCGTTCAGATGACGCTCTCGCTTCCTCTGCTGCAAGCCCAGAACCCGAGCCCCTTCCTCAAGGTGCTCGGCGACCTGACGGGCGCCAACTGGGGGATGAAGGCCGTGGCCTCGACGACGAGCCTGAACCAGCTGATGACGTCGTACCTCGACAGTCTCACCATCGGGAACGCTGAGATTCGCCAGCTGGTCGGGCAGCCCTATCCGACTCCGTACATTCAACAGCAATTGATGAACTCGGCAGTGGGAACGGGCGATTGGCGCCACGCTGCGGGGCCATGGGTTCTTGCGATCGGCATCCTGATCGTGATGATCGTCCTGTTCTTCGGGGCAGCGTGGCACTTTCTTCGCAGGATCGACGTGGGTCGAAGACGACCCTCGGCTGGGCGTCGGTAGAGCAGGTCCGGACAGGGAAACGGAGAGCGTCTGATGGCATCACGGTTGGCCACCGAGCAGGAAGTGGAGACGTGGCGTACCGAAGGCTGGGTGCTCCTGTCTGCACTCATCTCGGCTGACGAGATAGACGCCGCCGCCGAGGACCTGAACGTGATGTTCCCGACAAACGACGAATACCACGCGGACCCGAAGGGCGTGACCGAACAGAGACTCGGCCGTCCACGCGAGACGGCCGAGGAATTCGTGTGGCCTGCGGACGGCCCGGGCTTCAGGCCCGAACAGCACATCTGGCAAGGCAAGTTTCCCTTTCCCGGAAAGGGAACACTCAACCGGCTCTGTGTGCATCCATCGATCGTCGACTTCGCCGAGCGCGCTCTCGGCGAACGGGATATCCGGCTCTACCAGATCCACGGAACCGCCAAGTACGAGGGTGTGACCAACTACGAGCAGCCGATGCACACCGACCGGAACCACTCGTGGCTACCCGCAGTGGGTCGCCCCCCCTGGTGGAACCTGGAGGGATTCCTCTACATGACCGACGTGACCGAGTCCGAGAACCCCACGAGTCTTGTCTCGGTGCGCGAAACGCAGAGCATCTCGCCGGAGTATCCGGTTCTGATGCCCGATCACGCTCCTGAGATCTACGCGACCGAGCGGCCGGCGATCGGGGTGCGGGGTTCGTACCTCGCGTACCGGTCGGACGTGTTCCACCGCGGAACTGCCTTTGCCAAACCCGGTACGGCCCGAACGGTGATCGCGTTGGCATTCCGCAATGCGGCGACCGAGTGGATCGGTTACGACGAGGCGCAGTCGCGTTCGAATGACCGGGAATGGACCAGGTTTGTCGAACGCTCGACCGCACGCGAGCTCGAGCTGTTCGGATTCCCTCCGCCGGGTCACGAGATCTGGGACGAGGCGCTGATCGCCGAGACCCAGACCCGATATCCGAAGCTCGACCTGAGCCCTTGGAAGAACACGCTCGGAGACTGACCCAGGAGAATGAGCGCCCAGATGTCCGACGGGCTCGGCCCGGAGCCGGCATCGGAAAGAGGTGGCCGGGCGGTCGAGGTCGATGCCGCACCGAGGCCAGGGCCGGGGCTCAATAGCCGTGCCCGGCAGCGGATCCACGCATTCTGGCGCCGCTGGCGCTGGCGGGTCGTTATCGCAACCGCGCTCGCCGCCTTCGTGCTGGGCCTTATCGGGTACGGGCATGTCTACGAGAATGCGGGCTCCCTCCTCGCGCGACCGGCGAATTCTCACGTGCAGGGACTCGCCTGGCCGGACCGCATCTATTACACGATCCTGTTGTTCAAATTCAGCACCGCGGCCGATCCTCCTTACAGCTCCTGGTTGGAGGTCGCCCGCTGGTTGGCCCCGCTCATCACCGTCTATGCGGGATTCAGCGTCATCTTCGCGATCTTCAGCGACAGATGGGCGAGGTTCCGAAGCGGGCGCCTGCTCAGAGGTCACGTGGTCATCTGTGGACTGGGACGTTGCGGGCTCCGACTTGCAACTGCAGATTGGGGCTTACCGGTAGTGGCGATAGATCGCGCGCCATCGGAGACCGAAGTGGAGAAGTGCCGCGAACACGGGATCGCCCTGCTCGTGGGTGAAGCGACGGACTGGCTCCTGCTCGGTCAGGCCGGGCTGAGACGCGCCAGGTACATGGTCGTCGTCTGCGGTGACGACGGCACCAACGCCGAGGTCGCCCTGCTCGCTCAGGATCTCGTCGGTCGCCGCCTCGCGCCTCTCGCGTGCTTCGTCCATGTCAACGACGAGAGCGTCTGCGAACTGCTCGAGAAGGCTTCGCTTGCCGATCCGGGCCGCCGCCCGGTGAAATTCGAATTCTTCAACGTCAACCGTAGTGGGCCCCGCGCTCTTCTCGATTCCCACGGTACGTTCCTTTCCGAACCCGCGACTGAGTCACCGCAGCTCATCGTCGTCGGTTCGCATCGCCTCGGGCTCAACCTCGTCGTCGAGGCCGCACGTCGCTGGTCGCTGCGTCCCGACGCGAGCAGGAGGCTTCGTGTGATCCTGGTAGCACCCGATGCAACCGAACAATGCGAGGACCTGGCGAGACGGTATCCCGACATCGGCAAGGTGACCGACCTGGTCGCCTGTTCGAGCAATCCCGCCGATCCCGACTGCTCGGATCTCGGTCTCGATGAAGCGGCAAGCCATCGGGGATTCTCGGTTGTCTTCGTCTGCCTGGACGATGACGCCTCGGGGCTCATGGCCACGATCAGGGTACGAGGCGAGCTCCCTCAGCAATTCGAGATCGTGTTCTGCACCAGGGGTCACTCTGACACTGCCAGACTCCTCGGTCTTGCCGGCTCGGAGGAGCCGCTCAATGTGAGCGGGTTCGCTCTGCTCGACCAGGTCTGCCGCCCGAAAGTGCTACTGAACGGCGACCGGGAGCTGATAGCGCAGGCCATCCACAACGAGTTCCTGAAGAACGAAAGACTGAAAGGGCGCGACGAGAACGACCCGGCGATGCAGCCCTGGGAGCTTCTACCGGAGCCGTTGAAGGAGTCGAACCGCGATCAGGCAGCAGACATAGGAAGGAAGCTCAAGGCAGCCAACCTCGAGATGGTGACGACTTCGAGCTGGGGGCCTGCCCGGTTCGAGTTCTCGCCGGAGGACTTGAACCGGTTGTCAGTGGACGAGCACGACAGGTGGACGCGCAAGCTGACCGCAGACGGTTGGAAGCCCGGCCCCGTGAGGGATGTTTCGCGCAAGCTGCACCCGATGTTGGTGCCGTGGGAGCAATTGGAAGAGGCGGACCGCGAGCAGGATCGCAACGCGGTCCGCGCCATTCCCACATTGCTCGCCCGGGCGGGTTATGCGATCGTCCCACAGCGCCGGACTGTCCCGTAGAGTACGGCTGTGGGCGCTTCGGAGCTGTGGGTCGAGTCGTACCAGGGCGAGGTACTCGGTGAGGCTCTTTTCGGCACACTGGCCGATCGGACCGACGACCCCGGGCGCCGCCATCAGCTCGAGGTCCTCACCGTGCTCGAGAAGGCGACCAAGGATCTGGCCGAGCCGGTGTTCGAGAGAAGGCAGCTCGACCGGGGCGACACCGCCGCCACGCTCGTTACGGCGGCGGAGCTCGCCGAAGCCTTGGCGGGCATCTCGTGGGAGGAGTTCCTCGGCTCGTTCGAGGGGATCACCACCGAGTTCCTTGCGAAATACCGTCAGCTCGTCGAGCTCGCGACCGACGACGCCGAGCGTCAGATCGCCGAGGCTTACGTCGCCCACGAGATCGCTCTCGCCGCCTTCGCTCGCCGCGCTCTCGGATCCGAGGACGGTGAGCCTCTAGAGCTCATCCTCGCTCTGCCGCATGTAGCTGCTGTCGTCAGGGCATAGCCCGCAGGTTCGCGGGTCAAACCTCGCCGTGTCCGAGCCCGAGGAGCTGCTTCGGGCCACCCATGCGTCTCTGAAACGGCTCGCGGCCGTGATCGAGGAGCTCGAGGAGCTCGAAGACGATGCCATGCAAGCGCGTACGGGCTCCGGTTGGACGGTCTCCGCGACTCTTGCGCACCTCGCGTTCTACGACGACTGGGTCGCCACCAGGTGGCAGCGACGGATAAGTGACGGTTGGTTCCAGGATCTGCCCGACGACATCACGGAGCTTGCGAACGCCGCGGGCGAGCGCGGCTGGCACGCCGTAACGGCTGCGGAGGCGAGGCGGATCGCCCACGAGGCTGCTCGAGCGGTTACCGCGCTGCTCGATCGTCTTCCCGCAAACGTGCTCGAGGATGCGGTCGGCACGAATCGTCCTGCGATGATCGACCGGTCCCTGCACTGGGACCCGCACATCGAAGAGATCCAGCAAGCTCTCGCATGACCGGGGACTTCGACGTCACGTCCTCCCCGCACGGCAAGGACGCCGGCGAGGATGCCGTGCCGTTCGCAGGCTCGGGGGATCAGTATTCGCAACAGGCAGACCTGCCCACGCGTTTCCGGCGCCATGCCGCGGCCATCGAGGCGGCCGGGCGTTCTCCGTTGTCGGTCGCGTTGATGCGCGGCGCTGCCGACGACATCGAATCGGGCGGCCACCTAGCGAAGTTGATCGACGGCGTGCCACTCCCGCCGGGTCAGGCGCCGGCTCTGCGGGTGCTCGCGTCGCTTCACCGCCTCGTTCTCTCCGATCGCGCGCCGGAGCTCGCGCCGTTTTACCCGACCGTAGGAGGCACGAGGTCTCCGGCAGGGGCGTGGGTCGCCGCCCGCAACTCGCTAAGAGCCAACGCCGGCGAGGTGAGGCTCTCCCTGCGCCGTACGGTCCAGACCAACGAACCTGGACGTTCGGCCGTCCTGTTCGGCGTGCTGCTCAGGGTGGCGGAGCGCTACCGGGCGCCAATCCGCCTTCTCGAGATCGGAGCCAGTGCAGGTTTGAACCTGCTCGCCCCCGAGTATGCGTACCGGGTCGGCGACGTCGTTCTCGGCGACGCTGCGTCACCGTTGGTGTTCGAGGACCCGTGGATCGGGTCCCCGGTTAAGGACCCACCCGGAGCAGCGGCGGGCCTCGTAGTGACCCGTCGCCTCGGGTGCGATGTCTCACCGATCGACGCGACGAGCGCTGAGGGACAGCTGACTCTGTTGTCCTACATATGGCCGGACGAGCCAGATCGAGTCGCCAGGATGCGAGCGGCCCTGGCCGTCGCTCTGCGCCACGGACCGGTCGTCGACGAGGAGGCGGCCGATTCGTGGTTGGAGCGCGTCCTTGCTCGCCACGACGACGGCGTCGCGACCGTCGTCTGGCAGTCGGTCGTCGCGCAGTACCTTGATCCTGCGACTCGCGTGCGGATCGACGATGTCGTCGCTCGAGCCGGTGCGCTCGCCTCGTCGCGAACCCCTCTCGTGTACGCCCGCATGGAGCCGGGGATCCATTCAGAGCGCGGTTTCGGTGTTCTCGCCACGCACTGGCCCGAAGACGAGTCGGTGGTCGTGGGGGTCGCGGGCGACCACGGGCCACCCGTGCGATGGTGCTCGTGACCGATCAGGAGAACGAGATCAGGAGAAGGTGGTAGGGGTGAGATTGCAGGCGAACGTCGTCGACGAGCTGATGGTCCACCCCGGAGACCCGGCCGGGCTCGGTCGAAGGAGCACGTCAGAGTGCCGCGACACCCTGGCTCGGCGGGGAAGGCTCGACGGCCCAAAAGGAGCTCGCAGAGCAGGATCTCGAGGGCTTTCGGGACGAGCTCTCGAGGACGCAGGAACTGCTCTACGCAACTCAGAGGTACGCGCTGCTCGTCATCCTCCAGGCGCTCGATGCTGCCGGCAAGGACGGCACCATCAAGCACGTGATGTCCGGGGTCAATCCTCAGGGCTGCGAGGTCACCTCGTTCAAGCAGCCGTCCTCGCTCGAGCTCGAGCACGACTTTCTCTGGCGGTGCTCGAATGCACTGCCCGAACGCGGGCGCATCGGGATATTCAACCGCTCTTACTACGAAGAGGTTCTCGTCGTGCGGGTCCATCCCGAGATCCTGGCCGGGGAGAATCTTCCGCCTGGGACCGCCGCCGGCGAAAAACTGTGGAGCAGACGTTACGAGGACATAAATGCATTCGAGCATCACCTGCACCGCAACGGCACGCGGATCGTGAAGCTGTTCCTCCACGTTTCGAAGCAGGAGCAGAAGAAGCGGTTTCTCGCGTCTCGATGATCCTGGCAAGCACTACAAGTTCTCGGCGGCAGACATTGCGGAGCGGGCTTATTTCGATGACTACCAGAAGGCTTACGAAGCCGCGATTACGGCCACTTCGACTCCCTGGGCCCCCTGGTACGTGATCCCTGCCGATCACAAGTACGTCCTGCGCGCGCTCGTCGGAGGAATCCTGACGCGCACCATCGACGCGTTCGACCTGCAGCTGCCCGAAGTGACCCCGCAAGCGCGTGCCGAGCTCGAGGCGGCGCGCCAGAAGCTCCTCGCCGACTGACGAGCCGTGGCCGGATACAGCGGCAAACCCGTCGCGATGAAGCTCGGGATCAAAGAGGGAGCGACCGTCGCGCTTTTCAATGCGCCACCAGGCGTGATCGACGGGCTGCCCGCCGGCGTCGCCGTGAAGAAGCAGGCACGCGGCCACGCCGATGTCGTGGTCGAGTTCGTGACGACGCGGTCGAAGCTCGAACAGCGCCTCGGCATGCTCGAGAAGCTGATATTCCCCTCCGGCGGACTGTGGGTCGCGTGGCCCAAGCGTGGATCGGGGGTCGAGACCGACATAACGGATCACGTCGTCCGGGAGATGGCGCTTCCCCGCGGGCTCGTGGACAACAAGGTCTGCGCGATCGACGACACATGGACGGGGCTCAGGCTGGTGTGGCGCCGGGAGCATCGGGGCTCGGTGCCCGGTACCCGGGACTGAGAGAACCCGATCGCCCTTCCCCTTGACAGGCTCTTGCGTAAGTCATAACTTACCGTAAGTGGCGACTTACCAGGATGCTCTCACGGCTCTGGCAGACCCCACCAGGCGGAGCGTGTTCGAGCGCCTGGCTGGCGGCCCGAGGGCCGTCGTGGAGCTGGCGGAGGGCTTCGCGGTGAGTCGCCCGGCTGTCTCCCAGCACCTGCGGGTGTTGAAGGAGGCAGGACTCGTAGTCGACCGGCGTAGCGGGACGCGTCGCGTCTACCAGCTGAACCCGGCCGGGCTCGCCGCGTTGCGCGACTACCTCGACGGGTTCTGGGACCAGGCACTTGCCGCTTTCAAGGCGGCGGCCGAGAGCGAGCAAGGAGAAGGGAAATGACGATGACCGAAACATCCGTGCGAAAGACCATTACCGTCGACGTCCCCGTCGAAAAGGCTTTCCAGGTCTTCACCGACGGGATCGACGACTGGTGGAGCCGGCCACATCACATCGGCTCCGCGGACCTCGAACGCGTCGTCATGGAAC
Source organism: uncultured Acidimicrobiales bacterium (assembly GCA_963801315.1). Classification (GTDB taxonomy): domain Bacteria; phylum Actinomycetota; class Acidimicrobiia; order Acidimicrobiales; family CAVXTF01; genus CAVXTF01. Next base: position 369,347 of record CAWDEI010000002.1, read on the forward strand.
CTCGGGCGGGGGGACGTTGGTACGAGGTCGGCGTGGATGGCAGCGAGTGCGACTGGGGCCGCGTCCTCGATTGGGATCCTCCGCATCGGCTGGTGCTCTGCTGGCAGATCTCCGCGAATTGGCAGTACGACCCCGAGCTTCTGACGACCGTCGAGGTCCGCTTCGTAGCGGAATCCCCTCACCGGACTCGTGTCGAGCTCGAGCACCGGGACCTGGACCGGTTCGGGGACTCCGCGGAGCAGATGCGTGCAGCCTTCGACTCAGGAGGTGGCTGGCAGGGCCTTCTCGACGCGTTCGCCGCGGCTGTCTGAGGGAAGGTTTTCGTTGCGATCCCCCGGTCCGCTCGCACGAACCGGGGGATCGCTCCCTTCGTCACCTGTCTGACTGCTCAGGCCGGATCGCGCAGCACCCAGACCGGCACAGGCTGAGGCTCGAAGGAAGGCCCGGACCCGAACGCCGCCTCGGGCTCGAAGGACCTCTCAGGCTCGGAGGTCGGATCGGCCTGAGCGATGTCGCTGCGCTTCGCCCTCAGGATCAGCAGGGTGGTGACGGCCGCCGTTGCGAGCAGGATCGCGCTGATCGTGAACGAGATCGTGTAGCCGTGGACGAACGCCTCGGCGCGGGCGATCGGGCTGGTGCCGTGATGCAGTAAGAAGTTGGCCGTCGCCGTAGCGGCCACCGTGTTGAGCAACGACACTCCGAGTGACGCCCCGGTCTGCTGGGTCGTGTTGACCATTGCGCTCGCCACGCCTGCGTCGCTCGGGTCCACTCCGATCAGGGCCGTGCTGCTGAGCGGCACGAACGCAGTCCCCATCCCGAAGCTGACGATCACCTCGGCCGGCAGAAGCCGGGTGAGGTAGTCGGTGTGTACCCCGATGTGTGTGAACAGGAAGAGCCCGCACGCGGCCAGGAGGAATCCGGCGACCATCACGACTCGCGGGCCGAGACGGGGGAGGATGCGGCTCGAAAGCGTGGCTCCGGTGATGATGCCGAGAGAGAACGGCAAGAAGGCGAAGCCGGTGCGGACCGCCGAGTACCCGAGAGAACCCTGGAAGTAGTACGTGAGGAAGAGGAAGGTCGCGAACATTGCGATCCCGACCAGCAGCGCCGCGATGAACGATCCCCCGCGGTTGCGGTCGAGAACGACGCGCAGCGGCAACAGAGGGTGACGGGAGTTGCGCTCGATCAGCACGAACGACGTGAGCAGCACGGCCGCGAGCGCCATCAGCGCGATGGTGACCGACGATCCCCATCCGTCGGTCCCGGCGCGCGTGAACCCGTAGACGAGCGACAGCAGGCCGGTCGTCGCGGTGACCGCCCCGGCCACGTCGTAACCCTTGCGCATCTCGCTGCGGCTCTCGCGCACCTCTCGCGTGGCGAACACCGCTGCGAGTATCGCTATCGGGACGTTTATGAGCAGCGTCCAGCGCCACGAGGCGTACTGCGTGAGGATGCCACCGAGAATGAGGCCTATCGCGGCTCCGCCTCCGGCGATGGCTCCGTAGACGCCGAACGCCCTCGCCCTTTCCTTCGGCTCGGTGAACGTGACCGTGATGAGCGACAGAGCCGAGGGCGCCATCACCGCAGCGAACGATCCCTGCAACGCCCGTGCACTGAAGAGCATCGCTGCGTTCTGTGCGAGACCTCCGAGCGCCGAGGCTCCGGCGAACCCGAGAAGGCTGATCACGAACATGCGCTTGCGCCCGAAGTAGTCGGCGATCCGGCCCCCGAGCAGCAGCAGCCCCCCGAAGGCCAGGGTGTACGCGGTCATGACCCATTGGCGGTTGGCGACCGATATGCCGAGGGCGCGTTGCGCCGACGGCAGGGCGATGGTGACGACCGAGGCGTCGAGGACGATCATCAGCTGAGCTACCGCGATGATCGCGAGTGCGCGGAATCTTCTGGGGTCGGGCCCGTCGGCGGCGGGCGGGGTGGATCGGACCAGGTCCAAAGTCGATGTCATTGTGCTCCTCCTGTGGACTTCTCGCCCCACCGAGCTATAATCGGAGTGTTGGTTCCGGTACTACTATACGGAACGGTGGTTCCGTTTGTCAACCGGGGAGCGAGTCGTGGCTGACTGCGAGGGCGGGCAAAAAGAAGGCGGAGAGGGTTCAGCGGACGCCTGCGAGCACCTCTCCATGCGTGCCGACGCCCGGAGGAACCGGGCTCAGATCCTGGTCGCAGCTGAGATCTGCTTCGCCGAGCAGGGGATCGCCGTCCCGATTGACGACATCGCCCGGCGAGCGTGCGTCGGGGTCGGCACGGTCTACAGGCACTTCCCGACAAAGGAGGCCCTCGCAGAGGCCGTCGTTGTCACCAGGGTCGAGAAGCTGGTCGACGAGGCGAGATCGCTGGCGACGAGCGAGGATCCCGGAAGCGCCTTCTTCAGCTTCTTGCGCAGCATGTCAGAGGCCAGCGTGGCCAAGCGCGACCTGGTGGACGCACTTTCGGGTGCGGGCATCGAGGTGAAGGAGCGGCTCGGCGAGACCAAGGACAAGCTCGCTGCCGGCATGGAGACCCTCCTGGAGAGGGCCAAGAAGGCGGGAGCGGTCCGCGAGGACGTCGTTCTGGCGGACCTCTTCGGGCTCGTGATGGGAGCGTGCGTATCCGCTCAGGGAGACGCGTGCTCGCAGGACCGCATGCTGTCGATCGTCTTCGACGGGCTGCGGGCTCGCGGCGAGGTCGCCTCGGCCACCCAGTGAAGGCAGCCAGTGGGCCAGCCAGTGAGGGGACCCAGTGAGGGGACCCAGTGAAGGGACCCAGTGAAGGGACTCAGTGAAGGGACTCAGTGAAGCGTGCGCTCGATCGAGAACGACGCCTCACGCCCGTCCACGTCGGCGCCCACGTTGAACCGCCAACCACCTGAGGCGAGGACCCCGTAGCTCGCGTAGTGACCGGTGCTCAGCTCGACCAGTCGCATCGGGACCGCCGGCGCGCCGTCGTGCGAGGCGGTGAGGGATGGGGACGAGACGGGCTCGGCGTTCCCGTTGTTCAGGAAGATCAGGTGGAACGCGTTCACGCCGGCTGATCCGGGATCGAGGTACGCCTCTGCGCTGCTGCCGCCCGGCAGCGTCACGGTCGAGATGTCGTAGAGGGTCGGGAGCAGCGCCTGGCCCCTCGCCGGGGAGATCGCCTGACCCGCGACCGTCGCACCTGCGAAGAGCAAAACGGGGATCGCCACCGCGAAGACGAATCCTCTCGCACCTCGCATGACGAGCGGAGGACGCACCCGGTCGAGCCCCGCTCTCCCGAAACGCATCAGGCGGAGGCTGTTCAGGACGACGACGAGGCTCGACAGGCCCATGGCGATCGCGGCCACGAGGGGATCGAGCAACCCGGCCGCCGCCAGCGGTATTGCCGAGATGTTGTAACCCATCGCCCAACCGAGGTTCTCCCGGATGTTCGCGAGCGTGGATCGCGAAAGCCCGATCGCGGCGGGCACACCTTCGAGATCGTTCCCCATCAGCGCCACGCCGCTGTTCGCGAGCGCCGCGTCGGTCCCGCTGCCGATCGCGCATCCGACATCGGCGGCAGCGAGAGCCGGTGCGTCGTTGATCCCGTCACCGACCATCACCACCCGGCGACCCGCTTGTTGCAGCGCCCGGATCGCGTCCACCTTCTCTGCCGCACTGAGGCCGCTTCGCGCGCCTTCGATTCGGAGCTTCCTGGCCACGGACTCGACGGCAGGCGCGGAGTCGCCGCTCAGCACGACCGCGGTCAGGCCCATGGACCGGAGGTGTTCGACCGCCGCGGCCGCCTCAGGCCGGAGTGGGGTGTTGACCGCGGATCGCGCCGATCAGCTCGCCGTCGCTCTTCACGATCACGACGGTCTCGCCGCTGTCGGAGAACCGCTTCACCTCGTCGGCGATCGCCGTTGCGACCCCGGTCGTTCCGAGCTTCACCACGTCCACGATCCGGCCGTCGACGGTGCCGGTGACCCCGACGCCGGGGATCTCTGTGGTGGCGGTCGCCCGGGGCGCCGGGCCACCGACGCCGGCGAACGATGAACCCGCATGGCGGATCGCGACGGCTACCGGGTGCGGGCTGTCCGCCTCGACTGCCGCGGCGAGGGCGAGCACCTGGTCACGGGTGAATCCCGGCGAGGGCACGACGCCGGTGACGGTCGCGGTGATCTCGGTCAGGGTCCCTGTCTTGTCGAACACCACCGTGTCGGCACCGGAGAGAGCCTCGAGCGTGTCGCCGCCCCGGACGAGGATGCCTAGAGCGGACGCCCGGCCGCAGCTGACCATCATCGCCACCGGCGTGGCCAGGCCCATCGCGCAAGGGCAAGCCACGAGCAGGAGCGCTATCCCGCTCAGCACGGCTTTGCCGAAGTCGCCGACGATCAGCCACCAGCAGAGGAACGTGACGAGGGACGCGATCAGCACGAGCGGGACGAACACCGAGCTCACCCGATCGGCGATCCGCTGCATCGGGGCCTTCTCCCGCTGCGCGTCCTCGACGAGACGTTGCAGGTGCGCGAGCACCGACTCCGCCGCCACGACGTCGACCCTCACGACGAGCACGCCGTTCCCGTTCCGGGTCCCACCGATGACCTGCTCCCCAAGGGAGCGCGCGACGGGGAACGGCTCACCTGTGAGCATCGACTCGTCCACGTCGGAATGCCCCGCCACGACGGTCGCGTCGAGGGGGATCGTCTCGCCGGGACGGATCCGGACGAGCGCGCCGACCGGGATGCTCTCGGGCGGGACGAGCTCACCGGTCTCGTCCTCAGGGCTGACGACGACCCGGGCGGTCGGAGGACGAAGCCCGAGGAGCGAGTGCATCGCTCGCGTCGCTCTGTTACGGGCCTGCTGTTCGATCGCCCGTCCGGTCGCCAGGATCGAGATGATCAGCGGGGCCATCACACCGTGCAGGCGCGCGGCGAAGGCGCCGCCGCCACCCAGGTGCACGTGGCGCCCGCCGAGAGCGATCGCCTCCACGGCGCTCACTGCGAGCGCTGCAAGAGTGCCGACCACGATCAGCGTGTCCATGCTCGTCGCACCGTGGCGCAGCTGCCTGAGCGCTGCTTTCAGGAACGGCCACCCCCCGACGACCTCGACGGTCGCGGCGAGCGCAAGCACGCTCCATCCCGCAGTCGCCGACTCCGGCCCGAACACGGCGATGCAGAAGGCGATGATCGCGAGCACCCACGAGATCGCAGCCCTGCCCGCCCAGCGATCCGAGGGTCCGGTCTCGATCGTGTGATCGTCCGTCAACGGGGATGCCGAGTAGCCGGCGTCCTCTACCGCCCCGCAGAGCGCGTCCTGCTCGACTAACGACGGGTCGTACGCGACGTAGGCGCGCGTCGTCGCGAAGTTGACCGCGGCGCTCACCACTCCCGGCTGGTCGGCCAGGGCTCCCTCGATTCGCGCGGCGCAAGCCGCGCAGTGCATCCCGCCGAGCGTCAGCTCAGCCGTCGCGAGACGTCGCTCGTCGTCGGACGTCGATGTTTCGCTGGCGGTGAGGTCGGTGACCATGGTTCTACCGCCTGAGCCTAGGTCCGGGGCTCAGCTCCTCGATTTCGCGGTTCGGCCTGCCGGCGCCCCCCTCGTACGGCTTGGTGGGTCCGCCGCTAGGAGACGGGAACCATCAGAACGATGGCCAGGCACATCTCGTCGGCCGACCCGTCGCCCCAGGTGATGTACTGCGGCGGCAGGTTCCGCGTGTAGGGGAGCTCCTGGCGGAGCAGCGGGTTGTAGGTGCAGCTGACCTGGATCCGGTCCTGCGGCTTCACGAGGACGGGTGCGCTCATGTTGTACGAGCGCTGGTAGTTGAAGTCGTAGTTCGGCACGTCGAGCAGGACCTTGGACCCCGATGTCCCCGGGTTGAGCACCACTCGCATGGACACGCCGAGAAGGTGCATGTGCGCGGCGACCCGGACGACCTCGGCCGTCTGGCCCACCGGCCAAGTGCACGAGGTCGTGTCGCTCGCAGGCGGGTCGACCGGGTTCCTCCCGCAGATCTGCTCGAGGAGGTTTATGAAGTCGACCTGGCTCTGCCCGAACTCCCTGCCGGTGTACGCGAGAGACGCTGCGCGGTTGCACAGCGGGCCGTGCTCCCCGGCGGGACACGGGATGTCGGGAGGTGCCGCGTACAGGCCGAGGCTGATGGGCTTCAGCCGGGTGGCCGCCGGCACGAGCTGCAGCTCGAGCTTGGCGTGGACGGGCTTGTCACCTATGAGGAGGTTGTAGTGGATCTGCTCGATCACGAGGCTTCCGGCCGGGAGAGGAACTCCCGTGCCCGCAGGCTCGACGTTCTCAGGTGCGCCCGGGCCCCAGGCGGTCAGCCATGGCGTGTTCGAGATCTGGTCCGAGCCCGTCGATGGGATTGGAGCCTCGCCGAAGCACGACCATCCCTTGCCACCTTTGTCAGCGTGCTCGGCCGCGGCAGCGAGGTTCGGCGGGACGAGGAACAGGATCGCGTGGTGAACCTCTTTGCTGCCGGGATAGAACTGGCTCGCCACGATGTACGAGTTCGCCACGATGTGCGGGTTGATGAGCGTGCAGTGGTAGTCGTCGAACGTTCCCGGCTGCGCGTGGGGCGTGTAGGGCTTCGGGCTCTCGAGCGTGACTGTCTTCGCGGCGACGCCGCCAACGACAAGCCTCGACAGGTTGTCCGAGCTGGTGGTGGCGTCGGTCCGTGCGGCGCCTGGCGAGTGCGCCGAGGCGAGAGGATTCGCAGCCGCGGACAGGCCCCAGGCCAGGCCCAAGACCCCACTCCCTGCGAGCAGTGCAAGGACAACGGTCCAGCGTGCAGCCCGAAGCGGTCTCATGCGAACAACGTAGTCCAGCGCCGTTCTCCGCCGCCGTTCGCGCTTGGGTGGGCCCCGCCAGAATCCGAAGAGCCAGAATCCGAAGAGCCAGAATCCGATGAGCCGGAAACCGGCGAGCTGCGAACCCGAGTCGGGAACGCGGTGTCTGAGTCGGGAAGGCGGGATTCGAACCCGCGGCCTCAGCGTCCCGAACGCTGCGCGCTAACCAAGCTGCGCCACTTCCCGGATGAGCCGATGTCCTTTCGGCCCGGCGGCGATGCTAGCCGAGCCAACCGAATGTCCCGAGGGCCGTTCCCGCCATCACCGAGGTGCGGAGAGACACCCGACCGGCCGGATTTCGATTTCGGAGTGCACACAAGTATACACAACTGTTGTCTAATTATGAAAATGGCAACGGCACGTCGGGCTCCGCGCCCGAGAGCTGACCCGAGGGCTGTACCGCCACGACCTTCGCGACCCGCCGCCGGTCCATCTCGACCACCCGGAGCTCCCAGTCGTCGTACCTGAGCCTTTCGCCTTCCGAAGGGATGTGCCCGAGCGCGTCGAAGATGTACCCGCCGAGGGTGACGTACTTTCCCTCGGGCAGCGCCAAGCCGAGATGCGCGCGCACGTCGTCGATGCTCGCCCCACCGTCGACGAGCCAGCGGTTGCGGTCGACCCTTACGAAGGCGGGCTCGCCGCCGGAGTCGAACTCGTCGTACAGGTCGCCGACCAGGGCCCCGAGCAGGTCTTTCACGGTGACGACCCCTGCAACGCCGCCGTACTCGTCGACCACGACGGCGAACGTCCGCTGCACCCTGCGCATCTCGGCGAGGACGTCGAGCACCAGGTGGGACTCGGGGACCAGGTACGGCTGGCGCAGGCGCCGCGAGATGTCGATCGGGCTCGACCTCTCCTCGGAGCCCCCGCTCCCGTTGGCTGCGGCGGACCGCGTGTCGATCGCCCATCCGGCCCGGAAGAGGTCGTTCAGGTAGAGCACCCCCACCAGGTTGTCGATGTCGTCGTCGTAGACCGGGAAGCAGCTGTGGCCCGACTCCCTGACCGCACGCGCCACGTCCGAGGCGTGAACCGGTATGGGCAGCCCGACGACGTCCACCCGTGGGGTCATGACCTCGCTCACAGATGTGTCGTGCAGGTCGGCGAGAGCAGCGACGATGTGCTGCTCTTGCAGATCGGAGGCGGCTGTCGACTTCGCCGCTCGCGGGAGGTCGGAGCCTTGAGCGTTCCGCCGGCGTCGGCGGACCACTAAGTCGGAGGTGGTTGCGGCGCCGAGCTCTGCGCCGAGGTCGCGCTCACGACCAGTTCGGGCAAGGGGTGGAAGGACATGTCGTGGAAGGTGCCGCCGGAAACGAGAGCGGCGGCGGCCTTGCGAATGCGTATCGGATCGAGGGGCTTCACGAGCCAGCCCTCTGCTCCGGAGCGACGGGCGAGGAACACGTCGGCACGGCGATCGAGAAGCATGAGCACGGGAATGTGCGGGAGCGCCCCGTACGACTCTTCGAGGCGCAGGTCGAGGCAGACAGCCATTCCGCCCATGTTCCCCATCTGCATGTCCACGACGAGGAGGTCGGGCGCCTTCTCGGCGACCGCCGCGAGCACCTCGGGGCCGGACGCGACCTGCTCGACCTCGTTGGCGCGGCCGTCAACGACCGCGAGGATCTCCGAGCGCACCGAAGGGGCGTCTGAGGCGACCAGGATGCTCGGCATCGGCTGCAGGTTAACCCCCGGCCGGGGAGCCGAACAGAGCGTCGGCCACCTTCTCCAGGCCTGCGAGGTCGTGGACGTCGGCGTCGAGAAGAGGAACCCTCACGACTGGCGCAGGAGACACCTGTTGGACCAGCTCCGAGATCGTCGCCTCCTCGCCTGCGTTCACCTCGCACAGCTCGCGCAGGTTGTCCACGAGGTCGCCGAAATTGCCGGGCCACGACGTCTCGCCCTCGGGCGGCGGCGGCAACGTGTCGGCGGTGGGCCAGAACACCGGGTGGACGCGGTTGACGATCAGCGCGTCGACCTGCAGCCCCGCATCGTCGAGCCGGTCGGCGAACCATCCGGCCTCGACGACCGTGTCCGCACGCGGTGCGGCGACCAGCACGAAAGCGGTGGACCGGTCCGCCAGAAGTCTCCTCACGTGCACGGCGCGCAGCCGGAATCCCTCCTCCATGCCGGCGAACGCCTGGAAGAACGCGACCGCGTCGTTCACGATCTCGGCCCCCGCGACCCTCGAGATCGTCTTGAGCAGCGCCTGCGACGCCATGGTGAAGGCCCGCAGCGATGCCCGGGTGGGCATGAGCAGGAACTGGAAGATCTTGTTGCTGAGAAAGCGCGTCAGGCGGCCCGGCGCCTCCAGGAAGTCGAGGGCGTTTCGGGAGGGCGGCGTGTCCACGACGATCAGGTCGAAGCGGTCCTCTTCGGCCAGCTCGTAGAGCTTCTCCATCGCCATGTACTCCTGAGTGCCCGAGAGGGCCTCGGTCAGGTTCCGGTAGATCCGGTTCTGGAAGATGCCCTCGGCCTGCTCGGGGGTGTCGGCGTGCTTGCGGATGAGATCGTCGAAGGTGCTCTTCGGGTCGAGCTGCAGCGCCCACAGCTCTCCGTGCCAGGGCCCCTCGACGCGGTGCGCCTTGTTGCCGAGGCTCTCCAGGCCGAGCGAGTCGGCGAGGCGCCGCGCCGGGTCGATGGTGACAACGCACGCGCGCCGGCCCATCCGCGCCCCCTGGAGCGCAAGTGCGGCTGAGATCGTCGTCTTGCCGACGCCACCCGATCCGCACCCGACGACGATGTCGTGCTCGCTCAGAAGCGACTGCCATGACACCGGCTCGTCGGCCAGGTCCGCGTCCTCGTCCAGTTCGTCGGTCACATCGAGTTCGTCGGTCATGTCGGGTTCGTCGGTCACGAGGGAAGCTCCTCGACGCCGGCGCGCAGGGCCTCCGAGATCCGAGCGAGCTCGTCGGGACCGATCACCTCGCCTGGTATCTCGGGTACCCGGACCTGTCGCAGGGGCAGCTCGTCCGAGAGACGCTCGAGCTGCTCGTCCTGCTGCTGCTCGCGCTTGGTCGTGAAGTCGGATGCCGCGCCCAACGCGCGAAGCAACTCGTCGGGTATCTCGGCTCCGGCTTCCGAAGCTGCCTCTGCGGGATCCACGCGCAGGCCGTCCACCATCGGGATGCAGCCGTTCACGATGAGGGGCCCGAGGCTCACACCCACCCGGTCCTCGAGCTTGTAGGCGGCTTCTACCGCCTCGTTGACAGGCATTTCCTCGGGGAGCGTGACGAGGGCGACCCGGCACCTGTCGGGGTCGGTCAGAAGCTCGACCACGTCCGCCGCCTGGGCGCGAAGAGGGCCTGAACGGGCGGCGTCGAGCAGCCCGCTCGCAGAGGAGAGGAAGGTCATGACGTGCCCGGTCGCAGGCGCGTCGAGCAGCAACAGGTCTGCGGGGTCGTCGCGCTCGAGCTGCTTCACCTTGCCGAGCACCAGGATGTCCCGGATCCCCGGAATGGCCGTCGCCACCACGTCGAGAGCACCGGACGAGACGAGCCGTTTGGAGAACCTCTTCATCCCGTGGTCGGCCAGGTACTCGAGCAGCGCGTCGTCGGGCGTGATCCGGCGCGCGAAGACCTCGCCCTCCGTCTCGGTCCCTGCGACGAGCACCGAGCCGTCGTACTCGAGGGGTCCCTCCTGCCCGAAGGCGAGAGGCAGCCCGGTCTTTCCCTCGAGCTCCACCACGAGCACCGACAAGCCGGCCTCCGCAGCCATCAGCGCGAGGGCGGCGCAGACCGTGGTCTTTCCGACGCCACCCTTGCCGGCGACTATGAGGACCCGGCTCTGCCGGCAGAATGCGGCCACGTCCATGGAGGGGCGAGCGTATCCGCCGCGCGGCGCCCGGTCCGAAAAATCCCTGCTCGGACCCCTTGTCGCGCACAAACTGCCAAGGTAGCGTCCTCTCGGAGGAGGGGAAGTGGTCACCACTCAGAGACTCGGGGAGGCGTGGCAGGCGCGGGCGGCGTGCAGAGGACCGCAGGCAGCGGTCTTCTTCCCACCAACCCATGCCGAGCGCAAGGAAGACAAAGCGGCGCGTGAGGCTCGTGCGAAAGAGATATGTGCGACGTGCGCGGTGAAGGGCGCGTGCCTCGAGTACGCGATACGGATTCGCGAGCCGCACGGGATCTGGGGCGGGCTAAACGAGGTGGAACGCAAGCAGTTGAGCGAGCGCATCGGCTGACTGACGCAGCCTGAGAACGATCGACCCTGACGATCGACCCTGACGATCGACAGGGCCTCGCCGACGCTCACGATGATGGGCTCAACCCGAGGATCTTGGAAGTAGAGGTGATCGCGGGCGTGCTGCACACGTCCGCCGGCTTGGCTTGCGTCGCTGCGCAGATCGCGGCGGTGATCTGGTTGGCCGATCCCAGAAGGGCCTGAGCGGCCTGATCCGCCGGGTCCGACAGCGCGTTCGCGATCTGCTGCATGGACAGGCCGCTCAACACGCCGGGCGAGAAGCTCGAGCCCGAGACCACCATCTTGCCGGCGACGTCGAGGAACGGCAGCCAGCCGGGATGCGCGTACGGCGCCACGTCATAGGAGCGCATCACCGAGGACTCGAGCGCGTCCGGGCTCTGGAGCTTCTGGAATCCGGCGGGAGCGTAGGCCGATGGCTGGTTCCCGTATTCCTCCACGGCCGACAGAGCGACGGTCCGGCTGCGGTACACCGAGCCGTCGAAGCTGAAAGTGGGAGTGTCGGCGAACACCTCGGAACCCGCCGACGCGGTGGTGAAGAGCTTGTCGAACGTGCCGAACCTGCTGAGAGCGATCACGAGCGCCCAACGCTCTGCAGCGCAGGTAGGGCAGTAGAGGGCGCCTACCCACACCACGGCGGGAAGCCGGTTCACCTCAAGCACCGGCTTGCCGCTGAGGACGGTGGGGGCCGAGAGCAACGGCGCCGAAGGGTCGCCGACCGCGTCGAAGGTGCTCGCAGGGACCGTCTCCAACTCCTGTACGAGTCCGGCCGACGCCTGCTCCACGTCGGTGGGTGCGTGAGCCTGGGTCGACGTGCCCGTCAGCTGGAGCACCACGAGGACGACGACGACCAGCAGCACGATGGCGACGACACCGAGCGTGAGGAGGCCTACCGGTACCGGATGCGACGTGCGCCCGCCGCCCGGGGGGTCGGCGACAGAAGCTTCGTTCTGCGCCACCATCACGGGCCAGAGTAACGAGCCCGCTCACGGGCACGCATCAGCAGGTCCGACCGTCGGTGCCTGCCGCCGCCAAATCATCATTGGGTAGCCTTCGACGATGCCCCCGGTGCCGGCACGCGACGCGGCGACCATCATGCTCGTGCGCGACGGGAGCACCGGGCTCGAGGTCTGCATGCTGCGGCGGCATCTGGACTCGGACTTCGTCGGCGGTGCCTATGTCTTTCCCGGGGGGAAGGTCGACGACGCGGACCGCTCGGAGCTCGCGAAGACGGTTTGCGCCGGGAGGTCCGACGAGCAGGCGAGCGAGCTTCTCGGGCTGGGGGGCGGGGGGCTCGCGTTCTTCGTGGCCGCCCTGAGGGAGTGCTTCGAGGAAGCCGGCATCCTGCTCGCCTACCCTGCCGGCGCCACGGGCGGCGCTCTTTACCGGCCACAAGACGATGGGGCCGAGTCGCGCCTAGCCCGGTTCAGGGTCGAGGTGAACGCAAAGCGGGTGGGCTTCCTCGAGGCCTGCGAGAGGGCGAGGGTGCTGCTCGCGGTGGACCGGGTGCTGTACTTCTCGCACTGGATAACCCCCGAACCGGCGCCGAAACGGTTCGACACCCGCTTCTTCGTGGCGTGCGTCCCCCCGGGACAGACGGCGATCCACGACGACTACGAGACGGTCGAGACGGTGTGGACCGGGCCCCAGGACGCTCTCGACCGCAACGACGCCGGGGAATTCGACCTCATCTTCCCGACCGTGAAGAACCTGGAGGCGATATCCCGCTTCCAGACGTCCGATGCGCTTCTCGAAGCTGCCGCAGCGGTCGAGCACGTTCCCGCGGTCCTGCCGCGCGTCATCTCGGACGGCCACGGGGCGAGGATCGTCTTACCGGGCGACCCGGACTACGAGCAGGCGGTAGGGACCTGGGTCCCGACGCCGACGTCGGGCCTCACGCCCGCACAGGTTCAGGCCGCCGTCAGGAGCGTGACGAGTGACGGCCGGGTCAGGCGCGACGAACCGGTGAGGTCGGGGGACGACGAGAAAGGCGGGGCGCCTGCGCCCCGGTCGTAACCGAGCCCAGTCCTAACCGGGCACAGTCCTAACCGGGCACAGTCCTAACCAAGCCCGCTTTCGTCGAGCCGGCGCTCGATGTCGTCGAGAAGGCGTGCCGTGCACGACGCCGTGTCGACAACCGGTGCGATGTCGCGCGAGACCCTCGACGCGAGCTGTCCGAACGCAGCGGCCAGAGGCCCGTCGTCTCCGTGCGCAACGGGCTCCCCGCGGTCCGCCGACGCGACCATGTCGGGGTGGAGCGGGATCCTGCCTATGACCGGTACACCGATCTCCGCCGCGAGCCTGTCCCCACCGCCTTCCCCGAACAACGAGTAGCTCGCACCGTGCTCGCACTCGAAAGCGGTCATGTTCTCGATGACACCGGCGACTCTCACGTGAGCGCGTCGGAACATGTCGGCCGCACGGCCGGCGACTTTCTGCGCCGCGATCGGGGGAGTGGTCACGACGAGGACCTCGGCGCGGGGGAGCATCCTTGCGAGCCCCATCGAGATGTCGCCCGTTCCCGGAGGCATGTCGATCAGCAGATAGTCGAGATCTCCCCACCGCACGTCTTCGAGGAACTGCTGGAGCGCCCGGTTGAGCACCAGGCCGCGCCACATGATCGCGCTCTCCTCGTCCGCGAGGAACCCCATCGAGACGACCTTCAGCAGGCCCTCTCCGACGGACTGCTCCATCGGGAGCATCTTCCGCGTCTCGTCGCCGCGGAGCTGGCCGCCGAGTCCGAGCATGCGGGGGACCGAGAACCCGGCGATGTCCGCGTCGAGCAGCCCGACGACGAAGCCCAGCCGGGCGAGGGCCACGGCAAGGTTCACGGTTACAGAGGACTTTCCGACGCCGCCCTTGCCCGAGGCGATGGCGACGACCCTGGCGGTCGTAGGGAAGTCGACGGTCGCCGCCTTGTCCTCCTGGGCCTTGCGCCTCGCCCTGTCCATAAGGGCGGCCTTCTCCTTGGGGTTCATCGTGGCGGTGCGAACCTCCACGGTGCTGACGCCGGGGAGCGCGCCGAGTCTTGCGCTCACGTCGTCGTTGATCTGGCCGCGAAGAGGGCAAGAAGCGACGGTGAGGGCCACCTCGACCTCCACGCGGCCCGAGCCGTCCACGGTGGCACCCCTCACCATTCCGAGGTCCACGATGTTGTCACCCAGCTCCGGGTCGATCACGCCCCGGAGCGCGTCGAGCAGTGCCTCGCTGCTCGGAAGCGAATCGGGCAGCGGAGCGTCGGCCTGGGCTTCGAGGCTGCTCACCGGATCAAGCCTAACGGGGGGTGGCGCTCCGCCTAGGTGTCATCGTCGCCCGCGAGGACTCTGTGGGGGCGGCGGCACGAGCTTCCGGTATCCTGGAAGGCGAACCCGGCAGTCGGTGAACGCAACTGGCGTCATCCACCGGCGCAACGGAGAACTCGAGGAGGCCCGACCGTGACGACGATGACCACCGTCAACATTGGAAAGAGGCCGGATCCCATCATCCTCACCGAGGCGGCTCAGAAGAAGGTCGCCGACCTGCTTGCCCAGGAGACGGTGGAGGGCCCCCTCGTCCTGCGGGTCGCAGTCAGGCCCGGCGGATGCTCGGGCTACAGCTACGAGATGTTCTTCGACCCCGAGACGGCCGAGGACGACGTGATCCGCGCCTACGGAGACGTGACCGTCGCCGTCGATGCCGCGAGCGCCCAGCTGCTCAAGGGTTCGACGCTCGAGTACACCGACGGATTGAACGACGCCGGCTTCCACATCTCGAACCCGAACGCGACACGGACCTGCGGTTGCGGGTCCTCTTTCAGCTGATCGCTGCTCCGGACGCTTCAGGGGCCGACGACGTCGCCGGCGAGGACGGATCGAAAAAGATCACCTTCTCGGTAGACGGTCGCGCCGTTGCGGTCGACGACGACGGCGCCACCCTCTTGGAGGTGCTCCGCGATCGGCTGGGCCTCAGGTCTGCGAAGGACGGTTGCAGCCCGCAGGGCCAGTGCGGATGCTGCACGGTCTGGATCGACGGCGCCGCACGCGTCTCGTGCGTCACCCCCGCACGACGAGTCCAAGGTCGCAAGGTCACGACTCTCGATGGCCTGAACCCGTCAGTTCTTTCCGTGTGGACCGACGCGTTCACGCGAGCCGGAGCGAGCCAGTGCGGCTTCTGCACTCCCGGCATCATCATGCGACTCGCCGCCCTCGCCGAGCGCAAGCCTCTTGCCACAACCGAGGACGTGTGCCTGGCGCTCGCTGCGCACCTCTGCAGGTGCACCGGGTGGCGGACGATCCTCGACGCCGCGGCCGATGCGCAGGCCGTGCTACGCGAACCGGTCCGAACGTCACCGGCCGGAACGCCCGTTGTGGCCGTTGGGCCCGAGCGCGACATGTCGGCGGCGTCTCTTCGCGCCGAGATCGAAGGTCGATGCCCGCAGAAGGCGGGTTCGGAGGTCGCGGTCGGGCTCGGGGGTTTCGCCGACGACTCGGCGCCGGCTGGTGCGCTCGTCGCCGTGACGGACACAGAAGGCGGATGGTCGGTGGCGGACACCCTGACAGAGGCCAGGCGCCTCTCGAAGAAGGTCCAAGGACGGAACTCTGGCGCCGGGGCGAGTTGGCCGCTCGAGGTTCCAGACGAGACTCCGGGAGCAGACAGTGCGGTCTCACTGCAGACGACCTTCGTCGAGCCCGCCTACCTGGAGCCCGATGCCTCCTGGTGCGAGCCCGGCGGCGAACCTAGGTCACCGGTTGCGAACGGCGGGGCCTTCGGCGGCAAGGCGCACTCGATCGTGACCGAGGTCGCGCGGACGCTCGCAACCGAGCAGGGCAAGCCGGTCCGCGTGCTGTTCAGCCGTGAGGACGTCGTGCACCTCGGCCCGAAGAGGCCCCCCATCGCCGCTCGCATGCGAGTCGACGGAACCGGGCACGTGCGCGTCGGGCGCACCCCCGGCTCGGGCGATCTGTCGGCCTGGGTCGACGAATTCACCGCCTACGCGCCCATGTGCTCCGTGGAGGTGGTCGACATCGCGGGTCCTCCCGTGTCGGCCGACGTGCGCGGGGCGGGATGGGTCGAGGCGTCGATCCTCCTCGAAGCGGTTCGCGCGTTGTCGGAGCGCGGCCCAATAGCGGTCGGCCCAATCGCGGCCGGCCCAGCGTGGACGGCGAGAGCGTCGTCTCCGGAGGGTGGGTGTGCGAGCGTGACGGTCGAAGACCACACGGTCCGCGTGGCCGTCGACGCCGGCGAGGTTCTCGACGACGTCGTGCTCCGCTCTTACTGCGTGGGTGCGGTCCACCAGGGGCTCGGTTGGGTCAGGCGCGAGGCAGTGGCCGTCGACGGATCGGGACAGGTCCTCGACCTGACGATCCGTTCGTTCGGCATCCTGTCTGCGCGCGAGACGCCCCCCGTCGAGGTCGAGGTGAAACGATCGGGAGGCCCCCCCGTCAACGTGTCCGACGCCGTCTTCGCGGCGGCTGCGGCGTCGGCTTGGATAGGTGCCGGCCTTCCGCCCAGATGGCCGTTGTCAGAGACGAGAGTGAAAGGAGCTTCGAGATGAGCACCCCCGTTGGCCCCTACACCCCGGTCGTCGAGGCCGGGCCATTCGTGGTCTGCTCGGGCCAGGTCGGGCTAGCGAGCGGCGAGTCAGGCCCCGCCCTCGCAGAAGGCGGTCTGGTGGCCCAGACGCGCCAGGCGATGGCCAACGTCGCGTCGGTGCTCGGCGAGGTCGGGCTCGGTTGGACCGACGTCTTCAAGACCACCGTCTATCTGACAGACATCTCGCAGTATTCGGCCTTCAACGCGGTCTACGTGGAGGAGCTCGGCGCGCACCGTCCGGCGCGGACCCTGGTCGCGGTCGCGGCGCTGCCGATAGGGGCCGAGGTCGAGATCGAGGCGTGGGCCCTGGCCCGTCGGTAAGCGTTCTCCCTGGCTTGCGGCTCAGCCCGACCAGGTTCCCTGGCCGAGGCGGTAGCCGACGGACCGCACGGTCTGGATCAGGTGGGCGTGCTCCTCGCCGAGCTTCGCTCTCAGCCGGCGTATATGGACGTCGACGGTTCGTGCTCCGCCGTAGTACTCGTAACCCCATACCCTGCTCAGCAGGGTTTCGCGGGTGAACACCTTGCCTGGCCTAGCCGCCAGGAAGCGGAGCAACTCGTACTCCATGTAGGTCAGGTCGAGCACCCGTCCGGACACTGCCGCCTGGTACGTCTCGAGGTTGAGCACGAGAGGACCGTGCTCGATGATCTCTGTCGTCGGCCCACGGCCGGCCCTTCGCATGAGCTGCTCGACCCGGGCGCCGAGCTCGTCTCCGTGAAGCGGGATCAGGCAGAAGTCGTCGAAGTAGCTCTCGCGCGATCGAAGGTCGGAAAGCTGGTCGGCGCGCACGACGATGAGCAGGGGCCTGAGCGGCTCGTCGCCGCTTCGCAGGTGCATGCACATCGCGAACGCCCGGTCGGGATGTGCATCCGCGCATATCAGGGCACCGGCCCAGCCGTCTTCAGGTTCGGAAGCCCTGACGAGCTCGGGGCGGTCGACCGCCTTCCACGCGAAGCCGGCCCTGTCGAGCGCGAGCGCGACCTCGGACGGCAACGGGTCAGGGAAGCACAGCAGTGGCTCCACCTCTCGTTCCCCTAGGCCTCTCTTCTCGTGCTCCTGTTGCGGTCGACCCGCCGAGCCCTGTCGGCTCCCGGGTCCACAGGATGAACGATCACAGCAATGGCAGGTAGCGGTCCAACTCGAATTGGCTGATGTGAGTCTTGTACGCCGCCCATTCCGCCCGCTTGTTACGGATGAACCACTCGAAGACGTGCTCGCCGAGGGTCTCCGCGACGAGCTCCGAGCGCTCCATCTCGATCACTGCGTCGTTGAGGCTGCCGGGAAGCGGTCTGATGCCCTCGGCGGCGAGCTCTTCGGGGGTCATGGCGAACAGGTTCGTGGCCGCCTCGCGGGGCAGCTCGTAGCCCTCTTCGATCCCTTTCAGCCCGGCTGCCAGTATCACCGCGAATGCCAGGTATGGATTGCAGGCAGAGTCAGGCGCCCGGTACTCGATTCGCGTCGACTCGGGCTTGCCTCGCTTCACGACCGGGATCCGGATAAGCGCCGAGCGGTTGTTGCGAGCCCACGAGACGTGGATGGGGGCTTCGTAGCCGGAGACCAGCCGCTTGTACGAGTTGACCCACTGGTTGGTGACGGCCGTGATCTCAGAGGCGTGGCGGAGAAGGCCGGCGATGAACCGCTTGGCGACGCCCGAGATGAGGTAGGGGTCCTCGGGGTCGTAGAAGGCGTTGGTGTCACCCTCGAACAGCGACAAGTGGGTGTGCATGCCCGAGCCCTGCACGCCCGACAGGGGCTTCGGCATGAAGCTGGCGTGGACGCCCGAGGCGTGGGCGGTCTCCTTCACGACCAGGCGCACCGTCATGACGGTGTCGGCCATGGTGAGAGCGTCGGTGTACCGGAGGTCGATCTCGTGCTGGCTCGGCGCATCCTCGTGCTGGGCGTGCTCGACGGGGATGCCCATCTCCTCGAGAGTGAGCACGCTCTGCTTGCGCAGGTCGGTGGCCTTGTCGGTGGCGGTCAGCTCGAAGTACGAGCCGGAGTCGATCGTGACAGGCACGTGGCTGGGGTCCGAATCGGCGAAGTAGAAGTACTCCATCTCGGGGGCCGAGAAGAAGGTGAAACCCTGCGCCCGGGCCTTGTCGAGCATCCGGCGCAGCGCATGGCGGGGGTCACCCTCGAACGGGGTGCCGTCGAGGTTGAAGATGTCGCAGAAGACGCTCGCCACGGGCACGTCGGCCGGGTGCCAGGGCAGCACCTGGAAGGTCTTCACGTCGGGCCTGGCGAGCACGTCCGACTCCTGGATACGGCTGAAGCCGTCGATCGCCGATCCGTCGAAGGTCATGCCCTCGTCGAGGGCGTTCTCGAGCTCTGCAGGCGTGATGCTGAACGTCTTTGGGGTGCCAAGGACGTCTGTGAACCAGAGCTGCACGAACCGGATGGCTCGCTCTTCCACCGTCCTCAAGACGTATTCCTGCTGGCTGCGCATGCTTCCTCCGATGGGGTGCTGCGAGATCGGGGCTACGAGATTCTCCCAGCCCTCCGGCGGCCCCGTGACCCGGCCGAGCGCAGGTTCACAGAGCGTTCACGAACGGGCAACGGGGCAGAAACGAGGCGGTGCCAGTCTTTGGCGGCGGTCGGCTGGTCAGGTTCTGCCAGTCACGGGCCGGCGCGGTCCCGCCCGAACGGGCCCACGCCAGGGTCGCCGGGTGAGCCGGACTTGTCTGCAGAGAGAGCCAGGCCGCAACATGGTGCCGCAACGGGTTGCGGCACGTAGACATGGGGCGGCAGGTACGCCGAGCTATACGAACGAAGTCGAGCCAAGGAGGAGATGTGCAGCAGCGGACCCCAGGGGAAGTGCTCAGCCTGGTCAGGGACGAGGGCGTCGAGATCGTCGACTTCCGGTTCATCGACCTGCCAGGACTGACCCAGCACTTCTCCGTTCCCGCACACGCTCTCACCGACGACCTTTTCGAGGAAGGCATCGGATTCGACGGGTCGTCGATCCGGGGGTTCCAGGAGATCCAGGAGTCGGACATGCTCCTGTTTCCGGACCCGAACACGGCGATCGTCGACCCGTTCCGGCAGCACAAGACGCTCAACCTGAACTGCTTCGTCCGCGATCCGATAACGCTCGAGTCGTATTCGCGCGACCCGCGCTACGTCGCGCAGAAGGCAGAGGCGTACCTGAAGACGACGGGAGTCGCTGACACCTGCTACTTCGGGCCCGAAGCAGAATTCTTCATCTTCAACGACGTTCGGTACTCGCAGGACGGTCATTCCGCCTTTTACGAGGTCGACTCGATCGAGGGGCACTGGAACAGCGGCAAGGAAGGCAAGGACGGTGCGCCCAACCTCGGATACAAGATCCGGCCGAAGGAGGGTTACTTTCCTGTTCCACCGGCAGACCATTTCCAGGACCTGCGCTCCGAGATGATCCTCAAGATGGAACAGCTCGGCATCGAGGTCGAGGTCCAGCACCACGAGGTCGCCACAGCCGGCCAGGCCGAGATCGACATGCGCTTCGACACGCTGCTCGTGATGGCCGACAAGCTCACGCTCTACAAGTACATCGTGAAGAACGTTGCACGAGCGGCCGGATTCACGGCCACTTTCATGCCGAAGCCGCTGTTCCAGGACAACGGCTCGGGCATGCACTGCCACCAGTCGCTGTGGCGCGACGGGAACCCCCTGTTCTACGGGGACGGGTACGGCGGGCTGTCGGACATCGGGCGTTGGTACATCGGCGGTCTCCTCAAGCACGCCAGATCCGTGCTCGCGTTCGCGGCACCGACGACGAACTCGTACAAGCGGTTGGTGCCCGGTTACGAGGCGCCCGTCAACCTGGTGTACTCGCAGCGGAACCGTTCGGCGGCATGCCGGATCCCTCTGTATTCACAGAGCCCCAAGGCAAAGCGCGTCGAGTTCCGCTGTCCCGATCCTTCGTGCAACCCGTACATCGCGTTCTCGGCCATGCTCATGGCGGGCCTCGACGGTGTGCAGAACCGGATCGAGCCGCCCGACCCCGTAGACAAGGACCTCTACGACCTGCCGCCCGAGGAGCTCGCGCAGGTGCCCCAGGTGCCGTCGTCGCTCGACGAGGCGCTCAAGGCTCTCGAGGACGACAACGCGTTCCTGCGGGCCGGCGGCGTCTTCACCGACGACCTGATCGAGACCTGGATCGCCTACAAGACCTTGAACGAGGTCGACGCGATCCGCCTGCGGCCGCATCCCTGGGAGTTCATGCTCTATTACGACATCTAGAACCAACAGCGTCGGCGTATCCGCCGTGTAGATCTACCACCCGCTTTCGGTCGTACCAGGCCGCAATCCCGGCACCCGTGCCAGCGATTTTGCCCACGACGTTTCCAAAAACATCGCGAACAAGCTCAAAACCTGTCTAGACAAACCCGTCCACCCGGCCCATCTTGACGGAGCATTTGAAGCTACGGGATGGCCATCGTCAGGCCAGGCCATGGGATGACGCGGGTCGGTGGTCTAGCTTTCAGAGCACAGGACTTTGGAATGTAGGACATCGTTAGTCCTCATTGCGGATTTAGGCGCGTAGCTCGAAACCAGTGACTCGTTCAACCAGGCCTACTCCTCGCAGTTACGAGCGCTTGACTCCAAGTAACGAGGTTTGCTCGTCGACCATCGAGTCTCGGAACGATCTCGGCCTCATACAGCGATGACGACCTTTCCTCGAGCATGACCTTCTTGTAAGTACCGGATGGCGGCTGCGGTTTCGCTGAGTGGATAGGACCGGTCGACTTCCGGTCTGACCTTCTCTGCATCGAAGAGGTCTCGCAGAACCGACAGGTCTGCCGAGTTCTCTTTCGCACCGAGGACGCCCAACTTTTGGCTCACCAGTGGGGAGAGTGCAAGGGCACGGAGCTGGCGGTCGAAGCCCCCCAGCCACCGTCCGCTGGTCTCGCCTCCGACGATGACGAGCCTTCCTCCAGGGGTGAGGGATCGACGAAGACGTGAGAGCCGGCTATTTCCGCCGATGTCGATGATCGAGTCGTAGCGCGGGTCGCCCTCGGCGAAGTCATCTCTCGTGTAGTCGATTACGTGATCGGCACCAAGAGCCCGGACCAGGTCGATTTTGCTTGTCGAGCACACACCGGTGACATCTGCGCCGAACGCCTTGGCGACCTGCACGGCGAACGTACCTACGCCGCCCGACGCGCCGATGACAAGCACCCGCTGCCCGGCCTGCACCTTGGCCCCGTCACGGACACCCTGTAACGCGGTCATGCCGGAGACGGGAACAGTCGCCGCCTGCCCGAACGAAAGGGTCTTCGGCTTGCGCTCGAGCAGCTCCACTCGAGTGCGGGCGTACTCGGCGAAGGAACCGTCACAGGTGCCGAAGACCTCGTCGCCGGGCTCGAACTCGGTCACCTTCTCGCCGACGGCTTCGACCACCCCGGCCAGACTCCGGCCCGGGTTGGGTTGCTTGGGTCGGCGCAATCCGAAGCCCATCATGCGCATGAGCTTGGGCAGGCCTGCCATCAGATGCCAGGTGCCTCGATCCACGCTGGCCGCTCGTACCCGCACGAGGACCTCGTCGTGGCCAATGGTAGGACGGGCGATCTCCTCAAGCCGTAGTACGCCCTCTGGTGCGCTGCCGTATCCGGTTTGGACGATCGCCTTCATTGTCTCCGCGCCGACCGGCCTCGGCTTCGGTTCGATCGAGCGCCCGAGCGTTGGGGTTTTCGTCGCTTGGTTCTCCGGGCTCATCGGGCTTCTCCGATTGAGTTTGCGCGGGATTCAGAATCGCTCACCGTGATGCGGCGCCCTCGGGACACGAGCCAGAGCGCGAACACAAACTCACCCATTCCCGTAATCGCGGCGACATCGGACGACGAACCTCGGACGAGCGACCGGACGACAGTGTCGAACACATAGCCGGAACCTGCGATGCCAAGCAGGACGCTCAGCACCCTCGGGACGTAACCCGATCTGTAGGCCAGGTAGGCCAGGACAAATAGGTTCAGTCCGAAGACGACAAGCCCAGCGTCCCAGATGTTGGTGAAGGAGTTGATGTGGCGGAGCGCCTGAGCGTGCAAGCTGAATACCCCGACGAGCTGGCTGATGGCGACTACGAAGACGCCGGCATATGCAACTCGGAGCCACGCCGCGAGCTTCGAAAGAGCGACACTCACTGGCTTGAACACTCGGTACAGCGCCCATGCGACCACGACATCGAGCACGGCCACGAGGTACAGACTCACAACGCCGAACCGGAACAGCCCTTCGTGGTCTGCGACTCTCTTCGCTGTCCCGGCAGCATCCCCCGGAACAACGAGGCCCTTTACGGCGAAGAGATATCCGATGGCCGAGAGCACCGACATGAGCAGGAGTCCGACTCCCGCAATGGTGCTGGCCTTGCCAACCGAATGGTTCGCATCCGATCGCCTCTCGATCCCGCCCCCTCGAACTGGGCCATCGGATGCAGAACCGAGGTCGTGTCGGGCCACCGACACCGAGCAGGCGCCGAGGGACGCTGTCTTCTGGTCCGTGTACCGGGTGAGCGTTCCTTGGGTCATGATCTCTCCGATTGTCGGCGGTTTACGTTGTAAGTCATTGTAGGCTTACGGCGTAAGGAAAGTCAAGTGCCATCAACGTGGAGGGAAGCAGGTGCTTAAGAAGACCAAGCCGGCCACAAGGGCTCGTACGCCTCTGACTAGGGAAAGAGTGGTGCTTGCCGCCGTGGCCTTCGCCGACGAGAGCGGCATCGCAGCGCTCAGCATGCGCAAGCTCGGCGAAGCACTCGGGGTCGAGGCGATGTCGCTGTACAACTATGTGGCCAACAAGGACCAGCTCCTCGACGGTATGGTCGACTTGGTCTTCGGCGAGATCGACCTGCCCACGCGCGGGTCCGAATGGAAGGCGGCAATGCGTGAGCGGGCCGAATCCGCCCGGCAGGCCCTGCGGCGCCATCCGTGGGCGATCGCGTTGATGTCGACGCGTACTTCACCCGGTCCCGGCACGCTGCGCCACCACGACGCCGTCATCGGCAGCCTTCCGCGGGAGGCTTTTCGATACCGATGACTGCCCACGCGTTCTCGGCGCTCGACGGCTACATCTACGGCTTCGCCCTGCAAGAGGCCACCTTGCCCCTAGGCGACACCGAGGAGGAGACGATCGAAGTGGCGGAGATGATGATTGCCCAGGTCCCAACCGATGAGTATCCCCACCTCACCGAGTTCACCGTCGAGCACATCCTCAAGCCTGGCTACGACTATGGCAATGAGTTCGCGTTCGGGCTCGACCTGATCCTCGACGGCCTCGAAAGAGCCCTCGACTCGACCTGAACACAGGATCGGTCTTCCTTTGGGCACCCCGGCCAGCCGCCAGGGCGATAGCTGTGCCTCCGGGCCATCCCCCGCCGCCTTTCCCGGTGCTGCCCTTGACAACCTTACGCCGTAAGTATACGTTACTTACAACGTAAGCCTACGAATGGAGGGACCATGAAGACAGCAATGCTCGACCGATCGATGGACCGGGCACCCGCCACGTCCGTGGCGGCCATGGCCGATCCGACGCCGACCACGACATCCGTGAGAAGGACAGCGGTCCTTGTCGGACTTTGCTTCCTTGCAGCCACATTCACCTTCGCGATCGGTAACACGCTCATCCGCTCGTACTTTTCGAGCGCGAAAGCGCACAGCGCCCTCATCGCCGGGGTGTTCCTTCTGCTCTGCTGCGGCCTCGCGGTCGCTGCCAACGGAGCTGCGATGCGGAGAATCCTCACGCCGCACACACCGATTCGCTCGCAGGCCTATTTCGTATTGAGGATGACTGAGTGCCTCACACTCGTAGCGGTGGGCGTGTACCTCTTGACAAGCTACGCGCAGTGGGATGCGTATGTGCTCGCCGTCTACGCAGTCTCTGGTGCCGCGGGGCTCGTCCTATCGTCCGCATTGCTGACATCAGGAATCGTGCCGAGGAACCTATCCGTGCTCGGCCTCATCGGCTATCCGGTCTTCTTGATGGGAAGCATGTTGGCCATGTTCAAACTGGTCAGCGTGACTCATGGCCTAGGGATGCTTGCACTTGTTCCCGGCGGCCTCTTCGAGCTGATCCTGCCGATCTGGCTCTTTACAAGGGGGTTCACTTCGCACCAGATCGAGAGCTGATCGAAGCCCTCAGTCCCACGTGTCACCCCGTCTTGTTCCTTCGAGTCCTTGATTTATTTACGAGGCCGCTTGGAGCATGCGGCGGCCCATTGAGATCGGATTCGTATCCAACTTCATTCTTGCATTTACCTCATTCCGGACTGGAGAAGTCAATGAAAAACACCGTCCAAACCCGCCAGCGCACAAACGAAGGAACCGTCATGAAGGCAAAGCGGATCTACAACCCCAGCCGGATCGTTGCCCTGGTGGTCATCGGGGCAATGTTGTTCGGCCTGACGTACCTCCGGTTCGCACCCGGCGACGCCGCGGTCTCGGTCCCGCAGGGGGCGCACGCCGGCCAGCTGACCATGCACGCGTGCACTTACGCGACCGCGCAGGGTGCGATGCCCGCGGACTGCGGCACGTTGGTCGTGCCGGAGAACCGAGCGAGCTCGAAGTCGCGGCTGATCGCGCTGCCGGTGATCCGGGTCCTGGCTCGCTCATCGCACCCGCTGGCGCCAATCTTCTACCTCAACGGCGGCCCGGGCATCACCAATATGACGTTCCCCCAAGCGAGCCGCTACGCCGCCCAGCACGATGTCGTTATGGTCGGCTACCGCGGCGTCGACGGCTCTTCGGTGCTGAACTGTCCCGAGGTGACGGCGGCGCTGGACAACTCCGCGGACTTCCTCGGCAAAGCGTCGTTGAGCGCGTACTCCCAGGCCTTCGCCTCGTGCGCGAAGCGGCTTGAGCGAAGCGGCGTTGACCTCGCCGGCTACACGCTGGCGGAGCAGGCCGACGACATCGAGGCCGCTCGCGTCGCGCTCGGCTACAAGCGCATCGACGTGCTCAGCGAGAGCGCCGGGACCCGTCTCGGGATGATCTACCAGTGGCGGTACCCGAACAGTGTCGACCGCTCGGTGATGGTCGGGGTCAACCCGCCCGGGAACTTCATCTACAGCGGAGCCGAGATCGATCAGGGGATCGAGCGTTACTCGGCGCTGTGCGCGAAACAGCCTGCCTGCCGCGCCCGCACCAAAAACCTCGCCGCGAGCATGAAGCACACGGCGGCAGACATGCCGAGCAGTTGGTTCTCTCTGCCGATCAAGCCGGGCAACGTCCTGGTCGGGACGTTCATGGGGCTCAATGAGGCGACCGCGGTGGATCCGCCACTGTCCGGGCCGCAGACCCTCGACTCGTGGATCTCCGCCGCTCAGGGCGACCCGAGCGGCCTGTGGCTGCTATCGACAATGGCCAATCTCGTCCTTCCCCAGTCATTCGTCTGGGGCGAGTTTGCAAGCATCGGGATGGCCGACGCGCAGCCCGTCGAGCGCTACTTCAGATCCGGCGCGGACCGGGGCTCGATCATCGGCAATCCCCTCGGGGACTTCATATGGGGGGCAGGAGGCCTTGTGCACGCCTGGCCGGCCAATCCGGGTGAGAACCAGTACACGAGCGTGCAGAACTCGAGCGTTCCGACGCTGCTCATCGGCGGGACGCTCGACTTCCAAACACCGGCCCAGAACGCTACGAAGGAGCTGTTGCCGCACCTTTCCAACGGGCATCAGGTCATCCTGTCCGGGCTCGGGCACGCGGACGACTTCTTTTCCTACGAGCCGAGCGCCAGCACGCAGCTGCTGACCACGTTCTACGCCACCGGCCAGGTCGACACGTCCCGCTACACCCCGAACGTTGTCAGCTTCACCACATCGCCCACGCAGGCAGGGATTGCCAAGGACATCCTTGCGACAATGGTCGGCTTCGCCTTGTTGGCAGTGATCTGGCTCGTGGTGTTGGCGATCCGGATCCGCCGTCGAGGCGGTACCGGCCGCAAGACGGGCGCATGGATCCGTTCGGCCGGTCCGATCGTGTTCGGACTCGGCGGATGGATCCTCGGCGCACTGTTGGTACTGCGATTCTGGCCGAGCCGCCCGCTCGTCGACCCGCTGCTGACAGTCTCGGTCGCGGTGCCGATCTGGCTCGGGGTCTACGCCGGCTGGGTCCGCAGCGACACGCCGAAAGCGATGCGGGCCAAGGGCATCGGTGCCGCGGGTGTCGGTGCGGTGGTCGGAGCCGCACTCGATTTCCACGTGACCAGCGGGCTCATGGCGTTGATCACGACGATCATCGGTGCGGCGGTCGTGTCGAACCTGAGCCTGCTCGTGCTCGACATCTGGACCGAGCGGGCCGCCCCCCGGGGAACGGTCGCTCCGGCGGTGGATCTGTCGGAGACGGAGCGGCCGTCGGAGACAGAGCACCTGGAGCCGGCCCTGCTCTGATCGCCCCGAACCCTGTCTTTGCACTGATCGCCCGAACCGTGTCGGGGGATCCTCCAAGGATTCCCCGACACGCGCGCGTGTGATGGCGAGTGACGCACGAGCAAACAAACATGCGTCCGTGGCGGGCAATGCCACCATTCGATTTGCGTCTAGAACCTCTGCAATCTCGCCCCAAGTAGACCGCACCAAAGCAGAGACGCAACCTCTCTGAGCTGTACTTCTTCCGTCTGGAGCGGTCCAATCAGAGCGCGTAGTGGCTGCATGCTCTATTACGACATCTCGATCTCGCTAACCAGTGCCCCCACAAAGCCGCGGGGCTCTCGACTACAAAACCCTCTGCAACGAAATACCCGAACCGAACTTGCAGCGTCCGGCTCAGAGTTCATCCGAGTCGCAGGGTTTCGAGCGGCTCGAGGCGTGCGGCCTTGATCGAGGGGTATAAGCCTGCGATGACGGAGACCAGGAGCGCCAGACCCATCCAGATGGGTATCTGGGCGTAACCGATCTCGACCACCCAATGCTCGATAGACGAGACGAGATAGACCACCGCTACACCAAGAAGGGCGCCGACCGCACCGCCCAGCAAGCCGACGAACAGCGACTCGAGCAAGAACTGGGCACCGATCTTCGACCGACTGTGGCCGACCGCTCGCCGGATGCCGATCTCTGCAGACCGTTGGATGACTGAGATCGACATGACGTTCGCGATGCCGAGGCCACCAACCGTCAGCACCAGAAGGCCGGCGAATAGGGCGACCTGCTGGAGCGTCTTGTTTGCCTGTGCCTGCGCTGCCAGTACGTCACTCGGCACTTGCGTCGTGAGCTGATCCGTACCTCCTAGGCTGATTGCGGCCTGCATCGCATTTGCGGTTGCCTGGGTGGTTCCGTTTTCGGCGCGGACGTACAGCTCGTCGGGCAATCCATCCGTTCCGAGTAGGTGCTTAGCGGCCCACTGGGTGACGAATACGGCGTTGTCCAACGTGGGGTCGAGCGCTACTGGCCCGAGCACACCGACGACCCCGAAGTTCGTGCTGT
This sequence comes from uncultured Acidimicrobiales bacterium, assembly GCA_963801315.1. GTDB lineage: Bacteria > Actinomycetota > Acidimicrobiia > Acidimicrobiales > CAVXTF01 > CAVXTF01. The sequence goes on from CAWDEI010000002.1 coordinate 397,318, forward strand.
TGAGCTGGATCGTCCGCATCTCACCGGGCAGGTACCCGTACTGTTGGGCGATCCCGCTGCCGAGTACGACCGAACGCAGGTGAAGCCGGTTGTCGGCGTTGTTCAACCACCGCCCGTCCAACAACGGCACCTGGAGAACACTTGGCAGGTTGACGTCGGCGGCGCGCACCGGAACGGGGAATGCCTCGTAGTAACTGCTAGCCCCTTGGACCGGCAGCGACACCACACCTGAGATGTTGGTGGTGGCCGCCGCTGCCGACACCGTCGACACTGCTTGCGCACGCTGCACAGCATCGCCCGGGAGCGTCGGGTTCTGCGATCCGAATGTTCCCCCAGCTTGCACGATGATCAAATTGGTGCCCAACTCCGCCAACTGGACCTGGAGGGAACCCTTGGCACTCTCAGTCAGTCCCACTGCGCCCACCATTGCGGCCACTCCGATCACGGACCCGAGCATGATGAACAAGGTCCTCACCTTGCGAGCCATGAGTCCGCTCCAGGCGACATTGATCAGATCGCGTGACATTCACGTCACCCGTAATTCGTCGGCGACGATCTGACCATCGCGCATCGACACATGGCGACGCGCCGTATCGGCGACGGCCTTGTCGTGAGTCACCATTACGACCGCCCGATCCGGAGACTCGAGTCCGGCGAAGATCTCGAGCACGTGCTCCGCATTTGCCGAGTCGAGGGCTCCGGTCGGCTCGTCGGCCAGAATCATGAGCGGCTCGGTCACAATGGCACGAGCTAGTGCCACGCGTTGCTGTTCCCCACCTGAGAGTTGCACGGGGCGATGGTCTGCCCGCGCCCGAGGCCGAGTCGATCCAGCGCCTCCGCAGCCTTTGCGCGACGATGCCGTGGCCGGAGGCCTCGGTACAGCAGTGCCGTCTCGACATTGCCGAGGGCGGTCAGGTGGGGAATCAGGTGGAACTGCTGGAATACGAACCCGATGGAGTCGCCGCGTAGCCGAGAGCGATTCGGATCGTCGAGTGCGCTGACGTCCCGTCCGGCAATTCGGACAGTTCCGCTCGTCGGTAAGTCGAGGACGCCGAGGAGGCCGAGCATGGTCGACTTACCCGAGCCGGACGGTCCGACGATCGACATGAAATCACCAGCCATTATCTGAAGCGAGACGTCGCGCACGCGTAGATCTCGACCTCTTTTCCATACACCCGAGACACACCGTCGAGTTCGAGAAGTGGTTCGGCAATCGGGAGCTGCCTGCCCTGCGGGCCGGCAGCATTGTCACCTGCACTCATTAGGGCTGATCAACTTCGACAATGACGGTCTGACCGTTGCTGAGGCCCTTCGTGATCTGAATATAAGAGCCGTCGGTCAAGCCTGTGGTTACAGGTACCGCCGTGACCTTGCCGCTCCGGCGATCGTAGACCCGTACCGTGTCTGCCCCTGTTCCGTTCTGCTCGACCGCCGCGATGGGGACCGTCAATGCGTCATCCACCTGTTGATCGACGACGGTGATCGAAACCGCTGAACCGTCGGCTCCGTTGAGGTCCGGCACTTCGATCCGGCCTTCATAAACCTGAGTCGATCCGGCGCCGGGTGTCGAAGAGGCCAGGTCGGTTGGGGCGGAGTCCAGTTCGATGATCGTGCCCGAAGCGGACGTGGTGGCACCTGAGATCTGCACTGTGCATGACTGGCCGACCTCCAGCATCGACCGGTTCGAGGCGGAGGCCTGCAACGTGACGGTGAGGTCCGGCTCGGTGAGGCTGAGGATCGGCTCACCGGGAGTTACGGGGTCACCAGCCTTGACGAAGACCTGTCCGACCCGCGTCGGCCATGCCCCGACGATCATGTCGGTGGGCTCGAACATGACGTCTGTGCGCAGGGTTTGAAGGACGACCGTGACTCGGCTCTGGCCCACCAGGAGCAGCGCCGTCCCGAGGAGCGGTTCGTAGTTCTGGCCGGGCTGAGCCGTGCCCTCAGCAGTGAAGTTCACCGACGTGTTCTCGACCACGGGCTGGTTCGCTGTGATGACGAAGGATGCCGCCCCGCCCTGGGCAACAGTCGAGGTACTTGCAGTGATATTGAGCTCGGGTAACACCATTGACTTGATGGTCACCGCCACGCTTCTCTGTGTCCCGATTTCGTACGCCGAATTGGAAGCGAGCGAGACGGTAAGCACCCGATTCGACTCGACCACGTTGTCCGTGACGGTGGGTATTGCGACTTGAAGCGACGTCTGGTCCGCAGGCACGACCACATTGCCGCCCGGCAGGGTGTAGTCGGATCCTTGCCTGGCACTACCTCCGTAGGTGAGGTCGATAGTCAATGACGAGCTCATTGCTTCGCTCAGACTGATCGTTACCTCGTAGGGTTCGCCCTTCTGCAGATATCTCGTGGCCGACGTCAGGGTCACCGTGGGAAGGGCATTACCACCGATGATTGTGATGACCGCCGAACCTCTAGCTCCTACGGTGTACGAAGAGGAAGGTGCGATGGATGCCACGATGTACTTCGCCGGTTGGATCAGCTTGTCGTCCAACGTGCCGATCGTCACGGTTGCAGAGGTCCTCCCGGCATCGAGCGTCACGACCGGATCGACAGGGTTGTAATCGACTCCTTCCTCGGCACTTCCCAGGAGATTCAGGTTTACCTGGATGGTCTGTATCGGAGCCTCGTTGGCCGTGATGGTAAGAGTCGTGGCGCTACCAGGCGAGAGAGTCGTACCGCCTGATATCTGGAGCGAAGGCACGTTGTCGTTCATGATGTTCGTCAGCGCCGATGACGGGGACCCCACGGTGTAACCCGAGCCGGAAGCGATCGACATGACGATCGTTGGGTCTCGCTCGACGAGCGTGTTCACGCGTGTCTGCACGGATACGGTCGTCGATGTGTCTCCCATGGGCAGGACTGCAGAGACGGGCGGGGTCACGATGTCTTGGGAACCTGCGGTCCCGCTCGAGATCAGATTCACTGTTATGGCGGTGCTAGACGACGCCGATGCACTTATGACAAAGGTGGCCGGTTCGCCCTCCGCGACGTCTTCGTCCTCCGATTGGATAGTGAGGACGGGGGTGACGAGAGGTTCTGAGTCGGATTCCAGGATCGCCCGAGTGCGAGGGACGGCGCCAGCCGTATGAGTGGCGTCGGTCTCGTCGGCCGGAGGTCCGATGATCAGGCCAGCCGAGACATCATCTCCGAGCGTGTAGCCCGTCCCTTGCTCGAGCGCCACGGTGACGGACTGCGAAGCCGCGGGAGCGGCATCCGGATAGTGGTGCTCCGCCTGCCACTGTGCCAATGCGAATTGCGTTTGCTCGGTGAACAGCGGGCTCATCGGTCCTGGATCATCGCCGGCGGCGAGCAGGATCCTCTTGAGCTGGAGAACGTCGTTACCCTCATTACCGGGCCCCAGTGGCCGGAAGAAGGGCACCGTGCCCGTCTCGGCGATGGCACTGCGTCCGTCTATTGCGAACATGGTCTGACCGGCGTGCGTGGTCGAGTCGTCCGTCGAGTAAGTGGCACTGACCAACCCTTCGGTCGCTGCCGTTACGTTCCTGATCTGCTTGCGGGCGAGGGTGCCGGTCAAGGCCAAAGTCGATTGGAGAGTCCGGCGTTGCACGGTATTCAAGATCACAACTTCCTGATTCTTCGTTGAACCAGAGCTGCTGAGCTCGGTCGAAGTCACAACCGCTGCAGCCACTACCACTGCCACAACCACACCCGTGACCATCTTCTTTCTACGTGACATTCTCAACTCCCGGAAGGTTCCATCAGGACTTGCCTTGCTGCGCGAGCGCCACGCAAGCCTCGATGTCAGGGCTCGTCAGGAGGTTCTCGCCCGGTGGTGGGGTCAATTGGGGGCCACCGCTTCCTCCGACGCCGAACGAGAAGAGTGCACCCTTGGAATCCGGCTTCGGTTCGGGAACTCCCCATCCGCGCGAGATCATGCATACGCGCCATTTGATATAGATCTTGTTCTCGTTGAGGACTTGAGTCGGAGTCAGGTTGTCCTGCGCCGTTTTTTCCGCGTTTAGCGCCTGGAGGATATTGCTCTGGGCGGCGCAGGTCGTGAGACTCTTGATGTAAGAGGGGTTGTTGGTGGGCGAGTTGGGGTCATTCGCACTAGGAGCGCCCGAAAAAGTAACTCCCAACCCCTTCAGACAGGATTGAAACACTCCGATCGCCGTAAAGAGGGCCGTCGTTGGATCCTGCTTAGCCAGAGGGATCGTGGTGCCGGTCGCTTCTTCCGCACCCTTCGCCCCGCCCGCTCCGCCAACGAGAACGGCGGAGGGAGGAAGTTGTCCAGAATTGATCACCGCCGGGCGCGATTGAGAAGAGCTCCCGGAGTTACAACTCGTTGCAACGATCGCAAGAAGCGCGATGACAAGAGCCGATCGCCATCCGCCCTTGACAACCATCACAAGACTGGTCCGATCCCTACCATCGATCGATCAGTTCGGGAGATTCGGAGGCGTGCGGCCGCTCGCGATAGGTCACCCATTTGACTTCTTTCCGCCGCATTGGCCCCATTCTTCGGGCACACGTCCAAGATCGTATCTCTCATGCTGTCTGTTTTTCTCGCTCGCCGGCCCTAGAGAGGACAAGTCGCAAGATGCTCCCACATCGCTCGATACCCTGCTTCTTCGGCTGACCATGGGGTGTGCCTGCTGCTCCGTTGCATCGCCGGCAGACGTGATGATCCCGAGTTCGAAATCTGAAAAACACCGCGTCTAGGTTCGCGTCTGGAAAACTGCGTCCAGGGAGGCGGCTCCGGGCAATGGGACAACCTGGCGGTCGTTGGGCACGGTTCCTGCACCCCACAGTGGTCCGGCTACAGAGGACCGAACGGATCGCAGGGCGCCCACCTTCGGCAAACGGGGCGTCGTCGTTCCACCTGATCTGGGAGCTGCCTGAAAACCTCGTGCTGACCGAGGTGGCGGTGACGCTCCGCGTGCCCGAATTACCAGTGGTACCCAGGCTGTACTTCTGGGCTCTGCAGGTGTCGTTTCCGAGCGGGGCCGCGGCCCATCTCGGTCTGCAGTGGGGCGCCGACGCGCCGCGCCTCATGCGCCATGCCAATTGGGGCGGCTACGGGCCGGGCGGGAGAGAGCTCTCGGGCTCGCCATCTGCGCTACCGAGCTCGTTCGGCAATCCCAATACCCGAGACTTTGACTGGGAGGCAGGTCGCCCCTACCGCCTGCGGATCTCCAAGGATCGCGAGGGCTGGGCCGGATGGATCGGCGACACCCTGGTTCGTCACCTCGATGTTCCCGATGAATCTCTCGTGGATCCGATGATGTGGTCCGAGGTCTTCGCCGACTGCGACCATCCCACCGTGAGTGTGCACTGGTCGGACCTCATGGGAGTCACCCGATTGGGACAGATCCTGCCGATTCGTGCCGCGGTAGCTCGCTACCAGAGTAGGAGCGAGGGTGGCTGCAGCAACACCTCTTCGACGGTCGAAGGCGACATGTTCGTCCAGACGACCTCGACTCCTCGCTACTCGCCAGCTGGTACTCGACTAGTGCTCGCTCAGCATTGACAGGGTCGGAGAGTCCTCAATCGTCGCGCCTCGACGGACCGCGCCTTGGTCTGCTCTGCCAGCCCCAGGTGGTCCAGGGCCGCAATGGCATTCGGCCACAACGAAAGGGCCGCACCGATCTCTCGCAATTCGGATGCCCTCTCTGCAACCTCGACGTCGTGGCCGGCCTTGTTCATGGCGATGGCTGCGCCAATCCAGCGATCCCGGCGCCGGCTACCAGTGTGTGCACATGGGCAGTGTGGCCTCGCAACACGCGTATGACAACTGAGCTCTCAAGTGAGACTGTCTGCAGCCCAATACGCCACTCGGAACACCCTGGGGCCTCAGGCTCGGCATTCACGGTCCATCCGGCGAACTACGTATTTGTGGGATCCCCAACTTCCCTTACCTGGAGCGTTATTCGTTCGGGTTGCAGGTTGTGCCGGCTGCGGTGAGGGCCGCCCGCTCGCCGGCATTGAGCTCTGAACAACCAATGTCTGAACCGGGCCCGCTCACAACCTTGAACGAAGATGATGAAGCGCCCGTGATTTGAAGGACTTCTACCGCTCCCCCTACCTTCGGATTGAACAATTTGCAAGCGACGTAGGCTCCAACTCCGAGACCGGTCGGGGCCGGGCCGCATGTGGCCGTGGTCCCCGCGCCTAGCCCGCTTCGCGCCGCCGCAGCTTCATCAATACCCGCCAACGTGATCTGCGAAGCAGGAGCGACCGTCGTGGAGGTCGTCGATGATGTCGACGGCGTTGTGGTTGCGACGGGAGGGAGCGAGGTCGAGGTTGATGGGGTTAGCGAGGTCGAGGTCCGGTGTCCTGTGAACGAGATCGAACAAGATGGGTTGTTCCCGGCCTCCAAATGTTCCTCGCCTGTTCCAGCCAGGTCGTCACCCCCTCCACTTACCGTGATCGTGATGTCGTCCATGATCTCGTTCGCCGGCTGAGCCAGGACGAGGCGGTATTCCCCGCCCTGGCGGGTCGCTGTTCCCGTGAAGGGACCGACTCCATTGCCAGTTGGAACAGTGACGTTGGATCCGTCGACGTACATCACCTCGTCAGGATCACTACCGGTGGGCCCACAGAAGTTGGGCTTCACGGCAAGTGCATAGGTGCCGGCAAAGCTCCCTACGCCCGGGTTAGCAGCGTGATGCGCCTGCGGGTTCTTGACCACGCTCGCGGTGTTTTCGCAGGAAGTTCCCATCAGAACCACAGCGACCACCGCAACGATGATGGGGACTCTTCGCATGACTCTCTCCGCCCAGGCCATACAGGTTGGGCCCGCCTCGTCGAACGTTAGCGCAATCGGCTTCAACGTCGTCGAGCGCGTCGAGCGGACCTTGCGCCAAAGATCAGACAGGCAAGGGATCAACATGGGCCGCGACAATGAGGTCAACGACCTCTGCTCTTCCGGAGCAGTCCAATTCGAGGACGCTGAGGCAGCTTCTCTTCGGAGGTCATGTCATATCTAGCCCATCGCGACCTTGGATGACCCGGGCGGCTCCGACAACGGCAGCGAAAGCCAGACCACCGAGCAAGATGACAACTCCCCATCCCGTGTGGCCGGGAGCGAGTTGGTCAGCGCGCGTCAACAAAGGCGTCGGACCTTGCTGGGTGGGGTGAGCCAGGAGCCATCTCACGCAGGAAGCAAGCACGAGAAGCATCGTTGCGGCTGTTCCGATGGCGAGTGCGGCGTCGACTCGTCTCGGACGGCTGACAGGGAGCCGCATGATCATGCGCATTAGAGCGGCACCAGCCACGATCGTCGCTATCGGAGTGAGAAATGTGGCGAGGAGCTCCCCGGTCGGCATGCGTCCGAACAAGCTCGGGTGAATCCACGCCGGGGTCATGGTCGAGATCACACCACGAACCCACAGCGTGACGAGATGAACAGGGCCTCGGTCGGGAAGTGCAACGGCCGCCGGTGAGTACCAGCCGGATCGGTCCGCGGCCCAGCCGGCCAGAGTTAGAGCTGCGACTGATCCCACGAATGCGAAAGTGGGTCGAACAAGCTGTGAGACCCGAGACCCACTCGAAGCGCCGAGGTCGTGCTTTGACCACAGAACCCGGCCTGAAATCACGGCGATGGCAATTACGAAGGACGCGACGGCGATCAACGTTCCGATCGCGAGCAACAGGTCGGCTGCCCGAAGGACGGGCAGTGCGTCGCGGCCTTGCGCCACAAGGCCTGTGTGTAGCTGCGACCACATACCTATAGCTAGGCCGGCGAAGGGGATGAGCACTGCGTACGTCAGCGCGAGACCCGAACGAGCTCGGTCTGCGGGGCCGGTCGGAAGAAGGCCACTGGATCGCAGGCGTTCCACGCCTGCCGAACAAATCACGTTGCGTCGGGCCTTCCAAGGGTGGTCCGCGAGCTCCAACGCGAGAACCTCGACGAAGTCCGGGTATCGCTTTCGCCACACGCGCGGATAGAGGAGCGCAAGTCGAGAAGCGCGTCGGTCGAAGAGGTCGTTCATGAAGCAGTCCCCTTCGCCAGTCTGCGCAGACCTACGTCGGCAACACGCCTCTGCTCGGAGAGCTGCGCGCTCAATGCGCTGGAGCCGGCCAGCGTGATGCGGTAGGGGCGCCGTCGATCATCGTCTGACTGCACCGGCTCGATGAGACCCTGGTCGACGAGGCGGGTGAGAGCGGCATAGAGCGTACCGGGAGACAGGTGCACACCGGCGAACTGCTCGATGTCCTTGGTCAGCGCGTAGCCGTGCTTGGAGCCATCAGCGAGGCTCGAGAGGATGAGAGTAGCCGGACCGGTATAGCGCCCCAAGTCGGCCAGTTGCTTTGGTTTCACCAGGACACTCCGGATGTTGATGAAGCTACTCGAGCCCGTACGGGCACAGAGTTCCTCCGCAACGGAGCAGCGGTCCGCCAAACTGTTCCGTCTACGACGAAATGCGCCATAACGACCCCTAGGTACGCGCCGTAAAGCATGCGGATTCCGCTCGCTTGTGCGAAGCGAAGCTCCGACATCGCCTCGAGTAGTGAACCTCCCACGACCGCGACCGATGCGACAGCGGCCGCCGCTCGCCAACCCTCGAAGCGACCCCGAGGACGTCCTGAGTGGCTCCGGCATCCGACGACCCAGAGATACTGGAGGCCATGTGCGACAACCATACCGGTCACTGCGGCCGGAGCAGACTCGAAGACGAATACCGGCACGAAGAACGATACGGCCGCCAGCTGCGCGGTGACGACCGGCATCGGCCGCTTCTGGCGGACCGAAGCGATCGTGGTGCAGATCGCACAAACCACAAGGCCTGCCATCGCCAATCGCACCACCGGTCCCGTCAACGACGTAGTCATGGTGTGGTCTGGCAGGCCCAGCAGTACCGGGCGAGCTATAAGCACTGCAGTCCCGCAGTACCCGGCGATGACGACAAGTCTGCGCTCGAGCGCCGTCAGCGGAGTGGCACACCACTTCGCGCCGACGAGGGTCACGAGCCCGAGATTCTGACGCTGGAAATGAGTGAACTGCCATACAAAGAATCCAACCAACAGCCAGTTGATCGCGTTGACAGGTGTGGTAAGTCCCACGAGCGCCCCTGCGGCAACAAGCATCGCAGGCAATAGAACGAGGCGCCCAGGGCGAGTGCGGACGATCTGCCGGACGCTCGGCACGGTCCATAACCACCCGGTTACTGCGAGGTGGCCGGCGTACGCGACCACCACGAGAGCACCGAGTGCCTCAGTCGTTCCTCTACTGCCATCCGGAGCCAGAATCGGCGCAAGTACAAAAGGGGTCACTGTCGCGAGCGCAAGACCAGCGGCGAACCCGCTGCGCCCTCGCGTTTCGTCAGCCCCCACCGCCGGCTGGCGCCGCATGGTGCGCTACGACGAATACCACGAACGCACCCAACGCTGTAAGCGCCAGGCCCATGACAACGATGGAGAGCCACATGCAGAACCGAGCCAACGCGCCGACTGATCGTTGCCAGGCACGTTCCGGACTTCCGCTGTTCGCCGATGTGAATACCATGAGCACAATATAGTACGTCTGACGTTATACCGTCAAGCGGTAGATCGGCACACGTCGCAGCAGTGAGATCCGGCAATGAGTTGGCCGATCAGTTTCCTGTCGTATGGGTCGAACCTTTTCGTCTCCGCATGCGTCATTAGAGATGTATGTCCATAGAGCGATCGGTCGTGGACCAAATGTGCGGAAGGTCGTATGCCGGCAGACGATCTTGACACCTGGGTCAAGGAGAACTACGTACGTTCCTACCGGACGGCGTGCCTGATCCTGGTCAACCCTGCGGACGCCGAGGAGGCCGTGCAAGAAGCGTTCCTGCGGGCATGGAGGTTTCGCGCCTCTGTTGGTGCAGGCGCAGACATCCGGCCTTGGCTCTACCGGGTCGTCGTGAATACGTGCAACTCAAAGCTTCGTCAGGAGATCCCTCACCGCGATCGGCGGTCCTCGGACGAGGATCTTGGCGATATCTCGCTCGTCGAGGACGCGCCGAACCAGATCGCGTTGGGACACGATGTGCAACGCGCGCTGCGAGATCTGCCGAGCTCTCTGCGAATTGTCATCGTCCTCAGGTATTACGCCGAGCTCTCCGAGCGCGAGATCGCGACCGCGATCGGTCGCCGGCCCGGCACGGTGAAGTCCCGTTTACACGAAGCTCGCCGGCTCTTGGGTGTACATCCCACTGCGGCAGGAACTGTCAGGCAGTGCAAGAGACGAGTCGGAGGTGCTCGGATGACCATGATCGACGAGGACGTACTCAGCCGGGCGCTCAACGAGACCGCCGCGTCATTCGAAGCGTCCGAGGGAGCAACCGAAAGGATCTTGGCCGCAGCAACTCCGCCGTTGCCCCCCGTCAGGACAGCCAGTCGCCACAAGGTAATCCCGAGCAGTGGACGCGCTCGCGTCGCACTCGTGGCCGCTGCGGTCGTGTTGCTCGTTGCCGGGATCACGCTCTCGAACGAGAGTTCGCGGTCCAACAACCCGTCCTCTGCCATACAAGCCGCCGGCCTTCCGGCTTCGGTTCACGGCGGCTCGTTTGGATCCTCCGCAGGAGCTACGGGTAGCGCGGCCGGTTCGTCCCCGACGTCCCGCAACCCCGCCAAGGCTTCTGGGCAAACGCCGGGATCATCGGCACCTCAGTCAGGCATCGTCGGCGAGTCGGCAAAGATCGAGGCGAACGGGTCGGTGTACCTGACGATCGGTAACGGGTCACTCGAGTCCGTGCTCGACAAGCTCACCAACCTGGCCGGTGCCGATGGAGGCTTCGTATCCAATACGCAGGCTCAGTTCGCCACCGGGGTGCCGGGCGGCACATCTGCGACCATCGTTTTGCAGGTCCCAGAGCCGTCTTTCGGATCGCTGGTGACTCAGGTTCAGACCTATGGCCATGTCACTTCCGTCAATACGACTTCTACGGACGTGACCGGGCAGTACGTCGATCTTCAAGCCCGTATCGCGGCCATGCAGGCGAGCCGGCAGCAGTACCTGACGATCATGACCAAGGCAACGACGATCGGAGCGATCCTCGCCGTCCAGGAGCAACTCGACACGATCCAGAGCCAGATCGAACAACTTCAGGGTCAGCTCCAGGTTCTCAACAACGAGACCACCTATGGTTCTTTGTCGGTCACTTTGACCGAACCTGGTCACAAGCCTCCGCCGACTCCGGTTCGGGTTTCGCACCCGGGATCGGGCCTTGGCAGGGCCTGGCACGACAGCTGGACCGGCTTCGTCTCTGGGTTCGAATTCCTCGTGAAGATCGCGGGGCCGACCATATTCATCCTCTTGTTGCTCGGGATGCTCGCGGTCCTCGGAAGGTGGGGCTGGCGGGCGAGCCGCCGGCGCATGATCTGACTGCCCGGTCAGCGCGCCCCGATCGAGTTCAAGTCGAATGCTATGAACAATGCCTCTGCCTCGGCGGTCACCTTGTCGCCGGCGGTGCAGGTTGCCCGTCCGTTCCAACGCCTCCCGGTCCCATGCGTCACCTGGGCGAAGAACTCGAGTTCTTCGTCGATAGGGGTGATGCTCTTGTAGCGAACGGTCAAGCTCGCGGTGAGAGCCAGGGTCTTGTGAACCTGTTGTGCGTGGCCGAGGAGCTCGTCGAATATTGCGGCCATCACGCCGCCGTGCACTCCGTGAGGGGGGCCTTCGTGTGCGAGCCCGATCGTCAGCCTGGCACGTATGCACGGAGCGCCGTCCGGATCGGTTGCGTCCTCTATGAGCATCGGTATCCCAAAAGGGTGGGCCAGTCCCGAGATCGCGCTGAAGTCGATGAATGAGACTTTTGCCGATTCCCCCATGTCCTGCTCGTAATAGCGGGGACGTCTAGCTCCGAGTGCGCGCCCGCGCAGATCCTCAATTCTTGCTGCGAGGTCAAGCGCCACGCTTTCTTCGAGATCTCTGTCGACGACGTCGGCGACGAGCGAACGCAGGGCTGCTGCCAATGATCGCTTCGATTGCCGCGCCGAGCTCAAGAGCGCGTCGTCGGTCCCACCGTCATCGGTTGCGGTCACCCGGTCAATCTACTTGCGGTCACGAATTCAGGGTGACGAACGTTTCGGTGACCACGTTGGTTGCCAGGACGCTCGACGTCCCACGAGACCACCTTTCGAGCATCCCCTGTATCGGTGAGGCCGAGAAGGATCCACCACCGCTCGCCCCGGGGCTCCGGACCGGGGTCGACCCTGGTGCCGTCGTTGACGTGGTAGTCGAAGCCGGTGCCGAGGACGGACAGAGGTTGCGTTGGAAGGCCACGAGGTCTCCGGGCTGGTCGAATACGGCACGCGAGACCTCGAACGGGAAGGTTGCCAAAGTCGTCGTCTGTCCGGTTGCAGGATCCACCGACAGAACTGTCGTTGATATTGCGGCGCAAGGACCGTTGGTGTTGTTGGCGAGGACGGCAAGGTTGTGCCCGGAGCCAACGAATTGCGCCTCGGACCAAGTGGGGGTGTTCTTCGCCGAGCTTATTGGTGTGGGAGTGCCGATGAAGTGAGGATTCGTATCGGACCTCGGCTGGTCGACGGCCAATATCTGAACACCAAGCAAGCTGTCTCCAAGAAGGGGACCACTGGCCTTGGACATGAATATTCCGGTAAGGGCCAACTGGGTGCCGTCTCGTGACCACGACAGCCCGGATACCAAGGTGAAGCCCGTCATCGGGTACACCGACTGCTCTGATCCAGTGTCGAGGTCGCGGACGACAACGGCTCCTGTGGAATCGCTGTCCGCTGCCTTTCCGCCTGCATCGGGGAACCTGACGAATGCAAGCCTCGTCCCGGCGCTGTTCGCCGCGGGGTACAGGCCTCCGGTCACGTATTTCAAGGTGCCTCCACCGAGTGGCACGCTCTCGATGATGGCGCTGGGCTCTAGATAACCAACATAAGCGGTGTCGCCTTCTGAAGTCACCGCGTATGGTCTGCTGAGGTGTCTGCCGTCGGAGTCGACCGGAGACGGACCAACGAGCGTTCGCAGGACCGCCCCGGTCTCTGGTGCCAGCAGTTCAACAGCCCCGTCGGACCTGACGGCCAGAAAAGACCCGCTGCCGGCACCGTTCAGGCCGGTGCTTCCCGATCTTGCCCAAGGATGAACGTCGATCAGCACCGCCGTGGCGATTGCAAGACAGAACACCACAACGAGCGTGAGCCTGTAAGGAGCTGCACGAGAAACTCGGGGCGCCATCACGCCGGAACCGAGCGCGGGCTCTCCTGGATCGATCTGGAGAGCGGCATCGCGGAACATCTTGCGTAGACGGGTCTCGCCCGCATCATCGGGTCCGGTCATTCGGACAACTCCTCTCTCAGCGCCGCCAGCCCGCGCTTGACGAGGCTGCGCACCGTCGAAGGGCGACAGTGCAGGATCTCCGCGATTTCATCTTCAGGAAGGTCGAGGTAGTAGCGCAGGACCAATGCTCTTCTCTGGCGTTGGGAGACTCGGTCAAGGACATCCCACAACTCCCTCGGGCTTTCGGGTCCCGGACGGGGAACGATGGCGCGGTGGCGAAACTCCAGAAGGCGTCGACGGTGATAGGAACGGCAAGCGTTCACGACCGACGCCCGCAAGTACCGGGTTGGATCCTGAGGATGAGCCTGCCTCGCCTCGAATCGGACGAACGTGTCCTGGACTATGTCTTCTGCTGCCGGCAGAGATCCCGTCAGGAAGGTTGCGAGTCGTACGAGATCCTTCCAAGAGCTGCGAAATAGCTGGTCGAGGGCCGCCCGCGCATCACTCTCACCGCCGGATCGCGCATATCCGCCAGGTGAGGACACCGCCACCTCCTGTCCCATACCAGTTAAGACGCCCAGCTACTGCTCGACCGTTGCAAAGAAAGGCGTTCCTGCTCGACGAGAGCTTGTCTGAGCTGCCGGTACGTTCGGTGACGGAGAACCTTGACCGCTCCGTGGCTTATTCCGAGAAGCTCGGACAGGTCGCTCACCCGCGTGACGCCCGCCAGTTCGAGCTGCGCAAGCGTTCGGCGCCTACCTCTGAGCCTCTCCACCAGGTCAGGGAGGAGTTGTATCAGCGCCTCGTCGGCATCCTCTCGAGGCCGTTCGACACTCTGTAGTTCGAGCCATCGTGAGATGGTGCGCCGCTCGGCCTGAGCCTTTCGGCTGCGCTCGAACTGTGCCCGGCGTGCCGCTGTGTACCAGTAGCCCCCCGGGTTCTCCAGTCCCTCGGTCCCCCGACTGGCCATCTTCAAGAAACCCTCTTGGACGGCGTCCTCGTCAGCAATTCGCTGCCGTTGCCTCGGCAGGAGACGAGCGATCTCCTCGAGTGCCTCCATACACCACCTCCTGTTCTCATGACCCGACGGGCGCGACAAGGCCCGACGGAGTCATGCGGAGGTGGGCAGAGGGCTTACATGAGCGAAAAGTGTAACCCCTTCAGATGTTCCGCGTCTTTCAGGTACACGAACGAACTAGGAGGTTCGATTGACTACCACCATGTACACCGTGGACGAGACCGGGCACACGACCGTCGTGTGCGACGACGCCGAAACGGCCGGGCAGGAATTCGAACGCCAACAAGCGCTCGGGTTCATCGCATTCGCGGGCGATGACATAGACACCGAGCTCTTGCTCATGCGCAGGTACGTCCCGGGTTTCGCTGCCATCTACTGGGTGCGACCCCTGGTGGGTGGCTGATGGAGAGGCGATCTGCTCTCGAGCAGGCCGCCGTCGTAGAAGGTGGTCGGAGGCTCGACGCGTCGGTTTCGTCCTCATGGCATGACCGGGGAGCTGAAGGCCGCGATCGTCATCCCCTCGAGGACCGGTCCACCTTCTCGGTGGCAGCGTCGATTCGGTCGTTCAATTTGCTTTGCCAATTGCTCGACGAGGAGCAGCTTGCTGATCTGTTCGAGTACGGATTCGCCATCGAGTCCACGCGAGATGCGACCTTCGTTCTCGACCTGGTCGATTCCGGGTTGCTCGCAGTGGAACACGACCGGCTCGTTCAATTCTGTATCGATCCTGACATCGACGTGCCGAGGCTCGACCGACTGGCCACCAAGCTCGTGTGGGCTCGCGGAGATTGGAAAGGCTTTCGCTCAGAAGCGGTGCCGCTCGATGTGATCGACGAAGACGAGATGGAGGAAAGACTCGACCTGTCGGGGCCCCAGGCGATCTGGTCGCGGGCACACTACGGGTCTCTTCGCTTGCTCTCGCGACTTGTCTCATGGTGTCAACTGGAAGGCCTCGGAGCTGGTCGGGTCGCCATCACGAGAGAACCGTTCGTCTTTGTCCTTGGAGGAAAGGACGTCGCCATGCTCGACTCGCGAGATGGATCATGGTCTCGACTTGGATTCACCCCGAAGAGATCCGACGAATCCTGGAGCACCTATTGGCTGCGGCACGTCATTGCGGTCAACGATCCCTTTGGTTACATGCGCTCAGCATGCCGTACCGAGCTCTGAACCACTCAGGACTCGTCGACCTTCAACGAAAGAACCCCTTCGACGACCGACACCGTGGCACTGCGGTTCCTGAGCTCGGGTCAGAGTTTCGAGAAGCAGCGTCTCGATGCACGCTGCAGGTGACGGGCACCCCTGCGGGCACGGGCGTGGGCGGTGTTCCCGAGAAGGCGACAGACCCGAACGAGTCGACGCCTACGAGGGGGAATGTTCCTCGAGGTGCGGCGCGCCAGTAGGTGCATCAGACTCAGGCGGGTGTCCGACGAAACGATTGCTTATTTCTCTATGGAGATCGCCCTGATCGACGAGATCCCCACCTTCAGTGGAGGTCTCGGCGTATTGGCCGGGGACTTTCTCAGGTCCGCCGCCGACCTTGGTCTCCCCGTTGTCGGGGTCACCCTGCTCTACCACCGGGGTTTCTTCACGCAGAAGCTCGATGAGGCCGGGCGCCAGGTCGAGCTCCCCGTGAACTGGAGGCCTGCCGATCATCTGGAGCGGCTCGACGCCAAGGTCGAGATTGCCGTGGCGGGCCGGCCTGTGGTCGTCGGGGTGTGGCGGCGCGTCCTGCACGGAATCGGCGGGTCCACCGTCTCGGTCTACTTCCTCGACACCCTGCTCCCTGAAAACGAACCTTCCGAGCAGTCCGTCACCGACCATCTCTACACAGGGGTCGTCGTCGAACGGCTTTCGCAGGAGGCGATCCTCGGACTGGCCGGACCTGCCATGCTCCGCGTGCTCGGCCACGAGCAGATCGGCGTTTATCACCTCAACGAGGGCCATGCCTCCTTGGTGCCGGTGGCCCTTCTCTCTGACCGGGTCCACGCGAAGATCAGCGGTGCGTCGCCGGCTGACATCGAGGCGGTTCGGGAACGCTGCGTCTTCACCACTCACACTCCGGTTCCCGCGGGCCACGATCGCTTCGATCCGCAGGTGATGACCGAGGTCCTCGGGCACGAGCTGGCCGAGGGATTGAGGCAGATCGGATGTCTCGAGGATGGGACCCTGAACATGACCCTGCTCGGGATGTTCTTCTCCCGCTTCATAAACGGCGTCTCTCAGCGTCACGGGGAGGTTTCCCAGGCCATGTTCCCCGAGTACCGCGTCGAAGCCATCACCAACGGCGTGGACGTCTCCACTTGGGCGGCGCCCAGCACGGCCCGCCTCTTCGACCGGCACCTGCCGCGCTGGCGCGAAGACAACATCACGATCCGCTATGCGAGCAGGATTCCGCTCGAGGAGATCCGCGCCGCCCATGCCGAGGCGAAGCAGGTGCTCCTCGACGAAGTCACCCGCCGCAACGGCGTCACCCTCGACCCCGAGGTGATGACCATCGGGGTGGGTCGGCGGGCGACTCCGTACAAGCGCAACGATCTCCTCCTGTCCCGGCCCGACGAGCTCACAGGAGCTCGCTCGGAGGGTCGGGGGCCTTCAGGTCGTGTACAGCGGTAAGGCCCATCCCCTCGACGAGCTCGGAAAGGCTCTGATCGAGCGGGTCAACGCCGCGGCGACGCGAGCTGACCGGTAGCGTCACCGTTGTCTACCTCGAGGACTACGGGATGAGCTTGGCCGCGTTGCTCGTCGCCGGAGCCGACGTCTGGGTGAACACTCCGGTAGCGCCCCACGAAGCTTCGGGGACGAGCGGCATGAAGGCCGCTCTGAACGGCGTCCCGAGCCTCAGCATGCTCGACGGATGGTGGCTCGAGGGAAACGTCGAGGGCGTCACTGGCTGGGCCATCGGTGCCGACCTGGGGCCCGCTGCCGACCTGCCGATCGGCGATCCCTTGGTCGACGCTTCCGACGAGGCTGAGCTCTACCGGGTCCTGGCCGAGGTGGTGGCACCTCTCTACTACGGGCGGCCCGACGACTTCGCCGCCGTCCGCCGCTCTGCCATCTCGTTGAACGGCTCCTTTTTCACCGCCCAGAGGATGGTGACTGAATACTCTTCCCGGGCCTACGGGCGCGGCGCGCGCTCTGGGTCCTAGCCGACTGGGCCCAATACATTTCGAGCGACTCGGACGATCAGATCAGTCGACGCGAGAAGGCAGTACCGTCATGCTGGTGCCGCCGGGGTCGACCAGGGCGACCCATGGAGCTCCCGCGCCGGCAGATTGCACGGCAGGCGTGTCCGCCACCGTGGCGCCGAGTTCGCAAAGGCGTTGAACCTCGTCGGCGAGCTCACACCCCGCGGGGTTGACGTACAGCCGATTTCTCGGCGCCCGCCCCTCGGGGGCTTTTACGAAGACGAGTTTCAGGTCGTGCTGGTCCGGATCACCTGTCGCCGACGTCCAAGGCACGTTCCCAGGCAGGTACTCGCGCAACTCCCAACCCAGGGCCGAACTCCAGAACGCGGCGGCGCGCACCGGATCGGTTGACTCGATGACGACCTCGGTGAGCAGTGAGCTCATGACCTCACCAATCCTCGCTTTTTCTTAGCCCGTGGTTTGGCTTTCAACTCTTGCTCCCAGACCGAAAAGGAGACAAGCCATCGCTTCTCCCCGCTGCTCGGACCTCGAGCCCGGCAGTCGTTACTTCGACGGGGAGCACTCGGTAGCGCGGGTCCAGCGTTACGAGGTGATCGTCGAGCACCCTCTTCGCTTCACCGGTGGAGCTTAGGATCGTGACGGAGCCACCCTCACCGCCGGCCCCGTTGACCTTCCACCCGATCGCACCTCGAGAAGAAGCGGCCGCAATGACCCGTGCTGCGTCCGTGCCCACTATCGCAGGGTGGAGACAGCGTTGAGCATCAGTGTTGGAAATCATCGCCCGACCGAAACCGTGGAGGTCCTGAGCAATCACCGCCCCACGTGCCGCGATCGCCGCGTCACGCAACAGCGTCAGCACGGGGGACGGCCGATCCGTCATCGTCTCGATGACCTGGCGGTGCATACTCGTAGAATCGTGCGAACGGCCGAGGTAGACGAGCGTAAGAAGAGAGCCGAGCTCCTTCCACGGCGGCAGTTCATGCACGATCGCATCCGGATAGCGATCGATCTCGATGTAGTTGATCCCGCCGAAAGCTGCACTCAAATTGATCCTGTATTCCGCTCTCGATACCGAGGATGTCCACCTCCAGGCTGTGGGCCTTGTATGCGACATCGCGGGCCGAAATGTGCCCGGATCGCAGGCCGGTCAATCCGCCTAGCAGCGCCACCGCGACAGCGGCCGAGGTCCCGGTACCGCATCCCGCGGGTACCCCTGAACGGATGCTGATCTCCACGGTGACGCCGGCTGGTGGTGGTAACGCGTCGACAGCTGCCTCGATCAGGGGGTGGCGAGGAACCCGGCGAATGCCGGGAGCGATGGGGTACCGGTCGCCGAAATCCTCCACGTCCAACATCACGGGCTCGGGCCCCGCCGATTCGCGGACCGAGATGACGGCTCCCGGTCTCACTGCGATGTTGAGGATCCGGCCGGGACCTCCGAACCAGGTGTCCGTCCATCCACCGTTGTCGCAGATCCGGATCGGAGCCGACGCCTCGATCAGCGAGCGAGCACTCCGGGATCTTGGTGGCCGTCGAGAGCGGTGATCCATCTCCACCAAGTGCACCACCTATCAAGGGGTCGCGGGTGACCACAGCGGGACGGCTAAGCAGAGAGATGCTCAGCCAGGAACACGAGAGAAGGCGGCTCCTGCTCTGTGAAGAACGGACCGGTGTGGCACCCCTTTGAGAATACGGTGACCGAACCGGGCGGGAGGGCCCTTGCCAACGCTTGAACACCTGGGTGGAAGGGGTCGGAGTTGCCCGATGTGACTCGCACCGGGATCCCCGACAATGAGCTCGCGTGAGTCACTGCATCGTCTGCTTCGAAGTCGGCCGCCGAGGCGTACGCGTCCCGGTTCACACTCTGTGCCTGGTCGTAGCTGGTCCAGATTGCCGGGCTGATCGCCGCTACGGCGTCGACGAGCTGTGGGTATTTCTCCGCGAGGAGGATCGCGCCGTAGCCTCCCATCGAGATTCCCATCGTTCCGATCCGGTCCAGGCCCAGTCCCCGCTGCCGGCACATCGGAATGATCTCGTCGACGATCATGGCCATGGGGTCATCGCCGGGGTGAGCATTCCAGTATCCCTCGCCACCGTCCGCCGTCACCATTGCCATCGGGAGAAGGGGCACACGGTCCGAGAGGAGAGCCAGAGCCTGCGCCGGCGACATGCCCGCCAAGGCGTCGCTGTGGTTGCCGCCTTCACCGTGCAGCATCACCACCAGCGGAAGCGCCATTCCCGGGCCGTGATGGGGCGGGTAGGCGATCGTGTAACCGACCGTCCGACTGCGCGCGTGCGAGTAGAACGATCCGGAGATCGACGGTCCGGGTGATTCGAACGTCAGCACCGTGCTCGATACGGAGCACACGCCGTCGAGCTCATCGAGCTCCTGCTGTCCTGGGAGGACGCCGTGAGATATGAGCTCGAGGACGGTTGCGCCGCCACCTACGACGACAACCGTCCCCCCGAGACCGTACGCGAGGAAGCGACGCCTGTTGAACCGTTGCGCGGCTTCGTCAGTCGAGCCCTGCAGTGTCAGTCCCCGTCAGCTGCCTTGAGGACGCCGCCGACGCCGGCGTCCACGGTCCACAGCTCCGGCGACAAATGGTGCTCCGCGGCCCAGGACACCGTGAGCTCCTCACTCCCGGCGTGCTCGAGCAGGTCGGCACCCAAGCTGTCGTGCGTGAGGTAAAGGCCGACTCGTGCCCGCAGCGAGGGCCGCTCGGTGCCCGCAGCAGCACCGGCCCAGTGCAATACCCGCGACCTTCCGAAGATGATCGCCGCGAAGGTGACCCCGACGCGAGCGAAGGTCCCGAACGATGACTCGACCTTGCCCACATCGTGCAGAAGGGCTGCAGCGACGATGTCGCGGCTCACTTGTTCCGAACCGAGGAGACGAATCGAGTCCCTCGCCACACCGACAGCATGGCGCCGGTCTGGTCCCGACATGCGATGCCAGAGCTCGCGCTCGCCGATGAGCAATTGATCCAACGCCCATGACTCGTCGGCAGGCCGCGGGCCCATCGGCATGAGCGCCACGAAGAAGCGACCCGACAAATGGCGCCACGAGCCGAATCCGCCGCTCTTTTCCATGCCGGCCCACGCTAGTGCGGGTATGCATGGCGCCAGGCTGCCACTCCTGTCGATCAGGAGCGAGCATTGCGGACTTCAACTTCCGTCAGATCCACTGTGCGTAGATTTGGGGTGTCTCCTGCGGGGGGCGTTCGGACAACTGCGAAGAGACCGCCCGACCGGAGGTGGATAGTGGAGCACTTTCTCGAGACCTGGGGCTACGCCGCAGTCTTCGTCTTGAGCTTCATCTCTGCGATGGGTCTGCCGGTCGGCTCCGAGCTGGCCGTCATATACGGCGGGGTGCTTGCCAGCGGCCAGATCCCCAACGAGCCTCACCACCTCAACCTGGCCGTCGTGATCGTCTTGGCTGTCTTGGCCGAGGTCCTGGGGTCGTCCACCGGCTACCTGATCGGCCTCTACGGCGGGCGTCCGTTGGTGGATCGGTTCGGAAAGTACGTCCTTCTCACCCACAAGGACCTCGATCGGGCCGAGGCTTGGTTCAACCGTCATGGTGAGCCACTCGTGCTGTTCGGGCGATTCATCCCGCTGCTTCGCTCCTTTGTTTCCTTCGCTGCTGGGCTGGGGGAGATGGCAGTGGGGAAGTTCGTGATGTTCACGGTCGTCGGATGTGCAATCTGGTGCGCGGCCTTGGCGAGCCTGGGCTATGCCCTCGGATCGAGCTACAACCACGTCTTGAAGGCTTTCAGCGACGCGGGTTACGCGTTGGGTGCGCTGGCGGTGATCGCGGTGGCCCTGCTCTTCGTCCATCGTGTCCGGGTCGTGCGCGAGGAACGGCAAAGGGCGTGAGCATCCGCCTCAGGGCACGATGAGCCCGATGAGAGGCCCGTTCGTGAGAGTGAGAATCGGGTTGGGGGCCCTCGCGCTCGTGATCGTGGCGGGCACCTTGGGATACATCGGCTTCGGTTTCGGATTCCTCGATTCCCTCTACCAGACCGTCTCGACGATCACGACGGTGGGTTTCAACTCGCCGCATTCGCTCGACGCGGGCAGCAAGGCCTTCACGATCGTCTTGATCCTGGTGGGTGTGGGAACCGCGCTCTACACCTTCTCGGCGGTATTGGAGATTCTCATCGAGGGCCATATGAGAGACCTCGTCAGGAGGCGCAAGATGGAGCGGGACATCGACAGAATGTCCGGGCACGTCATCGTCTGTGGCTGGGGGCGGGTAGGACGCGAAGTGGCCCGGTTCCTTGCCAGCGCCCGGCGCCAGGTCGTGGTCGTCGACCGCGATCCTGGTCGGTTGGGTGAGGTGCCGTACGCATCGGTGCACGGGGACGTCACCGAAGACGAGACACTGCTGCGCGCGGGCATAGAGCGCGCAGCGACGCTCGTGGCTGCGCTCGACACCGACGCAGACAACCTCTACGTCACGGTCGCCGCCAAGTCGATGCGACCGGATCTGCAGATCATTGCGCGCGCCCGCAACGAGTCCTCCGAGCCGAAGCTCGTACGTGCCGGAGCGGACCGCGTGGTGAACCCGCAGCATCTCGGCGGCGACCGCATGGCGTCGTTCGTCACGCAGCCGCACGTCGTGGACTTCGTCGACATCGTCATGCACGACGGGACCCTGGAGTTCCGCCTCGAGGAGCTCGCTGTGTCAGCCGCGTCGCCACTTTCAGGAATGACCCTGCGTTCCACACATATACGCGACCGAACCGGGGCACTGGTATTGGCCATCCGGCGGTCCGACGGCGCGTTCCTCACGAACCCGTCGCCCGAGGACGTGATCGAAGCAGGCGACGTGCTCATAAGTGTCGGGACGGCCGAGCAGCTCGGATCGCTCTCCCAGTACGTTGGCGGTCCGCGAGGACCGAACTGAACACCCCGATGCCAGCGAAGCGCACGTGGCATACCTGTTTCTCGGCGCTCGTCGCATCCGCGCTGCTAGCGGGCTGTGCGTCGTCGGCAGGGTCGACGGCGACGCGGTCTGCCGGCACCACGTCGACGACCACCATCGCTGTGGCGGTACCAGCGAACATCCTGGATGCACGAGTCAACGTCGCAATGACGGCGGCAGGCCCGGTGGGTTACCGGGAGGTGGGTCGAGGCAGCCCTCTGCTGCTCATCACCGGCTTCAGCGCCAGTATGGACGACTGGCCTCCGGCTTTCGTCGACGCGCTGGCTTCCCGTCACCGGGTCATCATCTTCGACAATGCCGGAGTGGGAGACACCGGCCGGACGAGCAGCGCTCTCACGATTACGGCAATGGCGAACCAGACAAGCGCACTGATCTCGAGCCTCGGTCTGCGTAGCACGGCCGTGCTCGGATGGTCGATGGGCGGCATGATCGCCCAGGAACTTGCAGTGCTGCATACCTCGCAGGTCAGCAGCCTCGTGCTCGCAGCGACACAAGCCGGAACCGGCACGGCCCTCCCGGTGCCGTCCGCAGCCGCGGCGGATGCGGCCAGTACGAACCCGGCAAGAGTCCTGAGCGTCCTCTTCCCGGCCGACGAGAGCGCCGCCGAGCAGGCTTACGTGAAAGGAATCCTTCAGTATCCCGGGTATTACGAGGCGCCGACATCTGTGAAGTCGGCCCAAAGTCGCGCGATCCAGGATTGGCTCGATCGGATCGATCCGGCTGGCGCGCTCGTCAAGGATCTCCGGATTCCGACCCTGGTCGCTGACGGCACTGCCGACGCCCTCGATCCGGTCGCGAACGACCGGCTCTTGGCCAGGATCATCCCGGACGCGCAGCTCGCACTCTATCCGTACGCCGGGCATGGATTTCTGTTCCAAGATGCGGCGGTGTTCGTCGCCCGCGTCGATGAGTTCCTCGGTTAGATCCCGCCCGCATCCCGCGCGGCGCTCTCCAACCTGTTGCGGTAGTCCTCCCACCATTGCCGGTCGCCGGCAGGCATGTTGTCGTTGCCCTCGCGTAGGCCGGCAGAGCCGTCGATGAGCTCGCGAACGATGTCGGCTTGACCGGCATGACGATTGGTCTCGGCGATCACGTGCACGAGGATGCGGTGCAGGGTCACCTCGCTGCGGCCTTCGGGCCACCATCGCACACGACCGATCGCGTCGAGCGTCAGCGCGTCGATCGTCGCGTCCGAGTGTCCCCATGCACGGTGGTAGAGCCCGACGATCTGGTCTCGGGACTCGTCTGCGGTGGCCCACATGTCCGCGTTGGGCTCGGCGTCATCCTCGAACCAGGGCAGCGGCTCGTCGGAAGGCCGGCCGAAGGTCTCGCCGAAATATCCGAGCTCGACACTCGCCACGTGCTTTACGAGGCCGAGCAGGTTGGTTCCGGTTGGCACCATCGGACGGCGAATGTCGTACTCCGACAGCCCGTCGAGCTTCCATAACAGGGCGTCTCGAGCGGTCTGCAGGTACCTGTGGAGGTCGTCTTTCGGATCTGGCGCTGTCATGCAGAGAGCCTGCCATCCAGGGACACGGCCGAGGAGTCGCGGGCACTCTCTTGGGGATCGACCCCGCAAGCGCCTATTTCAGGGTGAAGATGCCGATGCTCGTCACGGTCCCTCCAACCGACGTCGTGACACTGATTCGTCCGGTGGTCGCTCCCGCCGGCACATCCACCGTGATCATCGTGTGCGTGTCGGACTTGATGACAGCCGGAGTGCCGTTGAAGCTCACCGATGTCGCCCCTGAGAGCTTGGAACCGTTGATGGTCACGAGCTTCCCGGCCTTGGCCTTGGCCGGCGAGAAGCTCTTGATCTTCGGATTTCCCCTGGTGCTGTAGGCACCGATGTCGCATGGCACCTTCCTCTTCGCACCCCGCTGGTCGGGGTTGGGGCAGTCCGCCGAAGGCACGACCTTCTTTATCGCGGGGCTGCCCGCCAGCAGCGGAACCGTCTCGGTCGGGCCGCCGTTAGGAGTGAGCGCTCCGAGGGTGGAATCGAGTGTGTGCGAGTCGCTGATGCTGGGTGAGGCGAACCCGCACGACCCGTCGTCGTCGATGTTGTAGCCGCTGTCGCTGACGTGACCGGAGCAGTCGCCCCCGGCAAAGGTCGCGGCGACGATCGTGGCCGTGAGCTTGGTAGTGGATCCTGCCGGATCGATCCCGCCTCCGACCCCGTTCGAACCGTCGGTTCCCGAATCATCGGTTCCAGTAGCGCCGGAGCCGCCGGGGTTGACGTCGTTGTACGCGACGGTGTCGTTGGCGAGGGTCGCGCCACCCGAGGCGTAGATCCCGCCGCCGCTTCCGCCGTTGCCGCCATTGCCGCCGGCGAACCCTTCACCGGTGTCGCCGTTGGCTCCGCCTCCCGTCTCGTTACCCGCGACGGTGTCGTTGCCGAGTGTGAGAGTTGCCCCCGAGTAGATCCCGGCCCCGTTTCCTCCATTGCCGCCGCTGTCGCCGATCGACTCGCTCCCGGGTCCGCCGGCACCGCTGCCGGTGTAGTTGTCCGAGACGTTGGAGCTGCTGATGCTCGAGCCCCCCGCCGAGTAGATCCCCCCGCCGTTCCCACCGCTGCCGCCGGAGCCGCCGCCGTTCAAGCCGCCTGCGCCGCCGCCCGCCCCGGTGCTGTCGTCAGAGATCGTGGAGTCGCTCACATTGGCGGTACCCGAGCTGGTGTTGAGGATGCCGCCGCCGTTCCCGCTGGAGCCGCCACCCCCGGCGTCGCCTCCTGCGTCGCTCCCGGTCCCGCCGGGGCCCGTGGCGTCGTTCGTCGCGGTGTCGAGCCTCATCGTGAGCGTTCCCGAGTTGTAGATCCCGCCTCCGCCTCCGCTCGAACCGCCGGAGCCGCCGAAGGCGGCGTCACTGCTCGGGGCCGCTCCTCCGGCTCCCGTGGTGTCGTCCGACAGGGTGGAACCGGTGAGAGTGAGCGTCCCCGAGCTGTAGATCGCGGCGCCGTTCCCACCGCTGCCGCCGGAGCCGTCGGTCAGGTCGCCACCTCCGCCGGTACCTCCTTCTCCGGTGGAGTTGTCCGAGATCGTCACGTTCGTGAGGGTGAGCGTTCCGGTGCTGTAGATCCCGCCCCCGTCACCGCCGTTCCCGCCGTCACCACCTGTGGCTGACGAGTCGGGACCCGAGTTCCCATAGCCTCCCGCACCCCCTGATCCGGTGGAGTTCCCAGTGACGACGTCGTTTGTGAGCGTGAGATTGCCCGAGTTGTAGATCCCGCCGCCGTCACCACCGTTCCCGCCAGGGCCGCCATCTTGCTGATCGACCGTCGTGCCGACCTCGCCCGCTGTGGTCGCGCCGTCCTCGATGGTGAGGCCCGAGATGACCACCGCCCCGGAGACGACGTCGAAGACCTCGGTCGTCCCGCCGCCGCTGACCGACAGCGCTGCCTGCCCGGGACCGTCGATCGAGAGGTTCTCGGCGATCTCGACCGGACCGGTAATCGTGATGAGGGAGCAACTCGGAGAAAGATCGAAATTGATCGCGTCGCCTGCCGGGGCGCGCTGCACCTCGTACGGCAGCGAGCCCGCCATCGTGGGCGAACCCGAGCAGTTGGTCACCGTCTCGGTTGCGGCCGAGGCTGTCTGGGTGGAGGACACCGTCGCACCGGCGATGACAGAGCCACCGAGTGAGACCACCGCCAACAGGTGTCCGAGGCTCTTGCGCTCACCCCGTCGCGCCATCGGCGCGCGAAATCCTGCCCCCTTGCTCACAGTCCCGCTCCTTCCTATCCCCCCCTCGGAGCGGCCACCTGTCACGGACGACCACCGAGGAACAACTTTTCGCCAATGCAATGGTACAGCGGATGGAGGCGGGTCAGCCCATCTTTGCGATGAGGACCTCGACAGACATGGTGTTGTCGGCGTTACCTGCGTAAACGCCCTTGACCGGGGGGACGTCGGAGTAGTCGCGCCCGCGGGCGACCATCACGTGACGGGGTCCCACATCGATGGCATTCGTCGGGTCGAAGGGCCACCAGCCTCCTGACCACGCCTCGATCCACGCGTGGCTCTCGCCCGAGACGTGCTCGGCGATCTCGGCGTCGGTGCGTGGGTGGAGGTACCCCGACACGTAGCGTGCGGGCACCCCGGCCGCCCGCAGCAGGGCAAGCGACAGATGGGCGAAGTCCTGACAGACACCTCTGCCGGCATGCGCCGCGTCGGATGCCGAAGTCTGGACGCCCGTGACCCCTGGAACGTACTCGAGCTTGTCGTGAACCCAGGCCACCGCGGCGTCGACGGTCGCCAAGGGCGAATCTGCCCTCAGCTCACCTGCCACGGACGTAAGTTCTGCGTCCGGCGCCGTCTGGTCTGTCGGAGCCAGGTACTCGGAGAAACTGTCGTGTGCCGCCTCAACTTCTGACCATCTTGCGGTCGGTCGCGTCTCCGGTGGCTTGGTCTCGACCAGCGACGAGCTCGTGATCTGCAGATCGAGGTGACCCTGGTCGATGTTGAAGGCCACGACCTGGGTCCCGAAGTAGTCCCAGTACGTGTACTGGGCGGCATGCGGTGTGGTTGCGAGCTTCGCTTCGAGCCGCGTCTGGCGGCTGTTGCTCTGAGGGACGACGCGCACCTCGTTGTAAGAGGCGAACGCGGGATCTGAGTACCGGAAGCGCGTGATGTGCTCGGTCTTTATCCGCCAACCTCTTCCTTCGCTCACGATCCACCCCACCGTCGCCATGCCGTGGGCATGTCGTGAGCGAAGAACCGCCTGGTGACGGTGTCGTTCACCGCCGATATGGTTCGCTGTAGCCCCTCGAGCCGTTCGTTCAGGCCATGACCCAGAACGCTCGGCTCCGAGTACTCGAGCCCTGCGCGAGCCATTCCGATCAGACCCCTGGCCTCGTCCCAGCTCCCGTCTGCGATCGGGTTCATGTTCTCGAGACACTGCTCGGCGACGCTGAGCGAGGCGAAGGCGGATCTGGGGAAGAGCCTGTCCCTCAGGAGGAAATTGAGGACCTGGTTGGGCTCGACCACTCCGTGAGCCAGCCGGAGGTACGGCTCGTAACCCCCGCAGGATCGCAACAGCATCACGAGCCCACTGTCGGATATCTCACCGAAGCGGAGTGTGGCGAGCTGCCTGGCGACGACGTCTGTGCGTTCGAGACATCGACCGAGCGTGAAGAAGTGCCATGTCTGGTCGCGGCTCATCGTGGTGTCTGCGAGCCCGGTGATTGCTGCGGTCTGCGTCTTCACGAATGCCAGGTAGGCAGCAGGCCCGGCAAGTTCAGCCGCCTCCCACTGGCCCGGCAGCCCGGACCACGTGGCGTTGATCCTCTCCCACATCTCGACAGGTACCACATGACGTACCGCTCTCGTGTTCTCCCTCGCAGCGCGGAATGCGCCGGCGATCGAAGATCTCGATCGCGAGTCGCGCGCCAGCAGCTCTGTCACCTCCCAGAGGCTCGCGTTCTCGATCGTCGGGCATCCCCATCACGGCGAGGAGCCTTCTTGCTGCCGCGGAGCTTGCCTCGCTGCTGCTCTGCTCGAGCGCCTGGTACACGACGACGTCGAGGATCCGGGCGGTCCCTTCGGCGCGCTCGACGTAGCGTCCGACCCAGAAGATGGATTCCGCGACCCTGCTCAACAAAGCGTTCTTCATTGCTGCTGCTGCTGCTGCTGTTGTTGTTGCTGGCCGTGGTCGTCCTGCAGGAGAGGACCGATGTCCATCGGAGGTCCCGCGCTCGGGGAGATGACCGTCGCCACCGTCTGAACAGGCGGGGCGTGGGAGCCTCCTATGACCCAGGTGTCCTTCGACCCTCCCCCTTGAGACGAGTTGACCACGAGGCTTCCCTCTTGAAGCGCCACCCGGGTGAGGCCCCCGGGCATGACCCAGATCTTCTCGCCGTCGTTCACCGCAAAAGGCCGAAGATCCACTCGGCGCGGGACGATGCGTCCGTCTATCCACGTCGGAGACGTCGATAGCGAGACCGTTCTCTGGGCTATCCACGCGCGGATCGGACCGGACTGCGCGTTCCATCCTGTCGAGTTCGTCGGTGGTCGCGTGAGGACCTATCAACATGTCCTTCCCACCGGACCCGTCAACCCGCTTGAACACAAGCTCGTGGCGTCTCTTGAAGGCATGTTCGAGCTCGTCGCCGTCGACCAGACGGTAGGTCTCGACATTGTTCAAGATGGGATCCTCGTCGAGGTAGTAACGGATCATCTCCGGCACATACGCGTAGACAAGCTTGTCGTCGGCGATGCCGTTGCCGATCGCGTTCGCCACCGTGACCCGCCCGGCGCGAGCGGCGTTGACCAGCCCGGGGCAACCCACCAGGGAATCCGGCCTGAACTGAAGGGGATCGAGATAATCGTCGTCCACGCGCCTGTAGATGACATGGACGGGCACCTCGCCGTCGGTCGTCTGCAGGTACACGTCCACGCCGTGACAGGTGAGATCCCTCCCCTCTACGAGATGCACACCCATCAGTCGTGCGAGAAGCGCGTGTTCGTAGAAAGCGGAGTTGTAGACGCCTGGAGTGAGCACGACGACGTTCGGGTCGGCGACACCGGCAGGAGCCGCGCGGCGGAGGGCCTGTACGAGGCGGGCTGGATAGTCGGCCACGAGCTGGATCCTCTGGCCCCAGAAGATCTCGGGCAGGACCCGGGCCATTGCGGCTCGGTTCGCGAGCACGTAGCTCACGCCCGACGGGCTCCTCAGGTTGTCTTCGAGCACGGCGAACGAGCCGTCCTCGTCTCTCACGATGTCAATGCCCGCGACTTGGATCCTCACGCCGTTCGGCGGATTGACGGCCTTCACCGACCGGAGGAACCCAGGAGAGCTCGTGATCAGGTGGTGCGGTATCAGGCCGTCGTGAAGGATGCGGGCGGAGTTGTAGATATCGTCGAGGAACGCCTCGAGCGCCCTGACCCTCTGAGCAACGCCGTCCGAGATCACCTGCCATTCCTTCGTGGTGAAGATCCTCGGAACCACGTCGAGGGGGAACGGCCGCTCTTCGCCGTCGAGGTCGAAGGTGACGCCCTGGTCCATGAATGCGCGTGCCAGGCGAAGTGCCCGAGCGGCCAGGTCCTCGGAGCTCATTTCCGCAACCACGGATACGACGTCGCCGTAGTGGTCGTAGGAGCCGCCCCGCGTGTCGAACACCTCGTCGTAAGGCCGTGCAAGGCCGCCCGACCTCTCCAAAGACGCTAAGTAGCCCTCGAAGAGGTCGCCCATCTCCATGACGATCGCACTCCTGTATTTCCGTTTGGTTTCGTGACTATCAATATGACGTTAGGTAATCCTCGCCGAGATCCTGGAGACGGCACATTCCCGGGCAGCGCCAAGGTGACCGTTCAAGCGCGTGGACGCTTCTTCTCCGGGTCGTAGATCGCAAGAGGCGCGACGGTTGCCGGCACCGTCTTGCCTCCCAGGCTCACATCGACCGACTCCCCGTCAGCCGAGACACCGGTCTCGAGTATGGCTAGAGCGATCTGACCGAAGCGCGGGCTCGAGGCAGGGCTGGTGAGCGTCCCTACCGGCTCTCCGTCCTTCGTCACCTCGACGCCGTAATCCGGTAGCTCGTCGCCCTCGATCTTCAGAGTCTTGAGGCGCCGCGGCGGATTGGGGGCTATGGACTCGAGCGCTTCGCAGCCGATGAACTCAACCTTTCCGAGCGCGACGAAGCGGTCGAACGACAGGTCATAAGGGGTGCGCTCATGAGCTGCATAGTCATAGTCGAGGACCACGAGCCCTGCCTCGACCCGCAAGCTCTCGAGGACGCCCACCCCGAAAGGTCGGGCGCTCATCTGCGATACCGCAACTTCCCAGAGATCGGCGGCGTGCTCGGGGCGGCAGAACAGCTCGTAGCCGAGCTCTCCGCCGAATCCGGTACGTGACACGAAGCACGGGACGCCACCGACGGTTGTCTGCTCGGGCAGGAAACGGAAGTACCGAAGCCCGGCGACATCGGCTTCGCAAAGAGGGACGAGGGCTTGTTTCGAGCGGGGGCCCTGCAAGCCGAGGTGTGGCATCGTCAAGGTCACTGCTTCGATTTCGACGTCGAAACCGTCGGAGGCTTCGGCGAAGTGGTCCGCGTGGTCGGAACCGTTCGTCATCACCCACACGCGGTCGTCGAGCCGGAACACGGTGCCGTCGTCGATCATGAGACCTTCGGCGTCGCACAACGCGCCATAGCGCACCTGACCGACCTCGAGCCCGAGGATGTTGCCCGTGTGAATCCTCTGTGCGACCGCTAGCGAATCGGGCCCCGTGAATTCCCACTTGTTGAGAGGCGAGACGTCCCACACGCCGAGGTCGTCGCGTACACCGCGGTATTCCGCCTCTTCGTCCCCGAACCCCTCTACCCAATACCAGCCGGACTCCTCCATGAAGGTCGCGCCGAGAGAAGCCGCTATCTCGTAGAACGGGCTGCGGATCGAGTCAGTCTGCATTGCCGAACTCTATGCTTACCGGAGTTCCGCCGAGAACCGTCTCACTTGTCTCCTAAACAGGTGTCCGGTCGAATGCGAGTTACTCGATCTCAAGCTTCCCCGAGGGACCTTCGAGGTGCCTCGATGCCGTAGAACAGTCTTTCCATTACGCCACGTGCCCTGCGGGTCACCCGCCTGTAGTCCTCGCGTAGCGCTGCGGGCGTCGTCCCGAGGCTGCGAGCGAGCCTCGACATCTGGTGCGCCTGCGCGGGCAGGGAATCGCCAGGAGACGCGCCCCCCGGCAGGGCGCCGACGAGGTGCCATCTGTTGCGGGTGTGCTCGCAGAACCGGTACGAATCGCGTAATGCCCCGGCATCCAGCGCGGTGATCGCGCCGGCACGTTCGAGGTCGCCGAGTGTGTCCATCGTGCCAGCTCCTTCGACCCCGTTGCGCAGCTGGAGGAGCTGGACGGTCCACTCGACGTCGGAGAGAGAACCTTTGCCGAGCTTCAGATGGAACTGCGGGTCCTCGCCGGCAGGTATCCGTTCTCGCTCGATTCGCGCCTTCATGCGCCGGATCTCTGTGATCTCGTCGTCACCGATGGGCGGCTCCCACACGAAGCGGCGGACGAGCTGCAAGAACTGATCGCCGACCGTGCGATCCCCGGCGACGACCCTTGCTCTGAGCAGCGCCTGGCGTTCCCACGTCTCAGCCCAACGTTCGAAATAGACGGCGAACCCGTCGATGTCGCGTGAAAGGCGCCCGTGCCCCCCCTCCGGCCGGAGCCCCAGGTCGACGTTGAAGATCCGTTCTGCGGGACTCGACCCGTGAATGAGCCGGAGCAACCTCTCGGCCGCTAGCTCGCCTGGGCCCGCCGTTGCCGTCGGGTGCACCGCCTTGGCTCTGGATGCGCCATCTGAACCGACCGCCTCCGGCTCGTGGGGCTCGTGGTTCTTCGACTTGGTCTTCCCGGGGGTCGCATGGACGAAGATGACGTCGAGATCGCTCTGGTAGGAGAGCTCGCCTCCTCCGAAGCGACCGAGGCCGATTACGCAGAACGGGACTTGCGGTCGGGCTTCGGCGACCGCCACTTCGAGGATCACTTCGGCGACCGTGCTGAGCGCGCTCGCGGTCGTCGAGATGTCGTCCATGTCGAGCAGATCGCGCGCTGCGATCCGGACGAGCTGCTCCTCGTCGAAACGGAACAACCTTGCCCTTCGCCCGGTCGCACCGCTTCCGACCCGCATTCGATCGAAGAGCTCGGCCTGCAGGTCACTCTTCTCGCTCGAACGCGAGAGCGTCGTCGTCCCCGAGGCGCGACATGAGCTCGGGGTTGTGGGCGACTGCTTCGCCCAGTGTCCTGCTCGATCCGAGAAGCAGGCAGAGGCGACGGGCCGCTTCGGGCGACTCGCGGAACGTGGTGACGAGTAGCGAGCGATGGTGCGGATGCAGAGCGAGGTTGCGCAGCCCGAGAAGCCCGAGGTCCGGATCGGGCGTGACGGACAGCCAGTCGAGCAGAAGAGGAAACATCTGCCCCATGAGCCGCGAGCTGCGCGTCAGGCCCTGTGCGAGCTCGTTGACCGCGGCCTTTGTCCGTTCAGCATCAGCGAAGCCGAAAGCTCTGAGCCGGTCGGCGATCTGATCGGAGGACATCCCGACCTGTACGAGCGACGTCGGGCCTGCCGCGTCCTGGACCGCCCTCTCGTCGCTTGCGGGTTGGGCGGCGAACGCTTCGAGAAGGGGCCGGAAGAAGAGCCTCTCGTGCAGTGAGCGCACCTCGTTCCTGCAGGTACGAAGCGCTTCTTCGAATTGAGCCGTGGCGGTAGCTCCAGTCGCGTCCTCGAACCCGAGGACGCGCGCGAGCCGTTCTTTCGCGGCCGGCTCCGAAGGGACGGTGTGGGTCTGCTGCTCTTCGACCAGCTGCAGCCTGTGCTCGACCGTGCGTAGGAACCGGTAGGCCCGAGCCAGCGAGGACGACTGCTCTTCATCGACGTAGCCGGAGGCGGCTAGCTCATCTAGAGCTCCGAGGGTCGACTTCGAGCGGATCGACGGATCACGCCGTCCATGCACGAGCTGCAGTAGCTGCACGGCGAACTCCACGTCGCGTATCCCACCAGGTCCCCTCTTCAGCTCCCGGTCCGATATCCCGCGGCTGACGACCATCGCCTCTGAGCGCGCCTTCAGCCTCCTGATCAACGCGAGCTCGTCCGAGCTGTATGCGCGCTCCCAGACAAGGGTCTGCGCCGCGTCGGTAAAGCGGGCCCCGAGGTCGGGATCGCCTGCCACCGCGGATGCCTTTATGAGCGCTTGGAACTCCCACGTCTGCGCC
This sequence comes from uncultured Acidimicrobiales bacterium, assembly GCA_963801315.1. Taxonomy (GTDB): domain Bacteria; phylum Actinomycetota; class Acidimicrobiia; order Acidimicrobiales; family CAVXTF01; genus CAVXTF01. Next base: position 430,341 of record CAWDEI010000002.1, read on the forward strand.
CACCTGCCCCAATAGGCCCGGTAGCCGTCGAGCGTCCTTGTGAGCGGGCCCGCCCTTCCTTCTGGGCGCAGGTCGGTGTCCACGCGAAAGGAGTGCCTGGCGGCGGCGACAACTCGCTTCGCCCTGTCGTCGTCGGGAGCCGGCGCAGTCACGAAGACGAAGTCGACGTCGCTCGCGTAATTGAGCTCTCCTCCTCCGAGCTTGCCCATTCCGATCACCGCGAGATCGCCGTCGCTCGGCCCAGCGACCTCCACGGATGCATCGAGTACCCGGGCGGCGGACTCCGACAGAGCGAGAGTCGTCTCGTCGAACGAGTCGAGCCCGAGTAGGTCGCGCGCCGCGATCCGGAGGATGTCAAGGCGGTGGACGAGAGCCAAGGAATGCTCGTCGACCCAATCGGGGTCGACCTGCCGGTCGAGATCGCGCAGGACGTCGTGCGCCCGACGCTCAGTGATGCAGAAGCGACCGAGTGAATCGCTCGCGGCGACCACGGCCACGAATGCGCGAGCGTGCTGGTTGGGAGCACCCCCGTCGACCATCGCGTCGACTTGATCCGGGAGCCCGCTTTCCAAGCGCGACAAGGCGAGCGCAACTCGTTGCGGTGCGGCGCTGCGCGCTGCCAGGGCGAGCAGCGCGTCGGCTGCGGGATTCGGCACCTGGTGCAGCATGCCAGGCGGAGGGTCGCGAGCAGGGCGCTTCGTGGGTGTGAGCGCGAACCCCACGGTTAGGCTCCGTTGACATGGGGCGCATCCGGGTCGCTCTTTGCCAGCTCGACACCGTGGTCGGCGACGTCGACGGAAATGTGGAGCGCGTGCTGGCGGCCCTGGGGGTCGCTGAGGCGGCCGGGTGCGATATCGCTGCGTTTCCGGAGCTCTCCCTGACGGGGTACCCGCCCGAGGACCTTTTGCTGAAGCCAGCGTTCATCGCCGCCAACCTGGCGGGGCTGGAGCGAGTGGCGGCCCTCACCACCGCCTGCGCGGCCGTGGTCGGGTTCGTGGACATTGCCGGAGGCGACCGCGGACGGGCAAAGCCGGAACGGCTAGGGAGGGCCGGCCGCGACGAGGCGGTGCGTGGCGTCCCCCGGCGCCTGAGGAACGCTGCGGCGATATGCGCCTCGGGTCGCGTGGCAGGCGTGTACTACAAGAGACGCCTACCCAACTACGGAGTGTTCGACGAGGAGCGTTGGTTCGCTCCGGGGTCCGGGGATCTCCCTGCCTTCGAGATCGCCGGGACCGTCGTCGGTGTCTCCATATGCGAGGACCTTTGGTTTCCCTGCGGTCCCGTCGCTGATCTAGGAGTAGGTGGTGCGGGGCTGGTCGTCAACCTGAACTCGTCGCCTTACTCGGTCGGCCGGCGCTACGACCGGCTCGCGGTGCTCGAAGAGCGCGTCGCTGAGGCGGGCTGTGCGATCGCGTACGTGAACCAGGTGGGCGGACAGGACGAGCTCGTGTTCGACGGGGGCTCGGTCCTGGTCGACGCCAAGGGTTCGATCGTCGCAGAAGCGGCGCAATTTCGTGAAGAGGTGCTGGTCTCCGACATCGAGTTGCCCGATGAACCGCGACGCGAGCACGCACGCGGTGTCGAGCTCGTGAAGTTGAGCTCGCATCCGCGCGATCCGGTCTACCGGCGCCCGCCCGCCCCTCCGGAGCCACTGAACGAGGAAGCTGAGGTTTACGAGGCGCTCACGATCGGAACGCGCGACTACCTCCGAAAGAACGGTTTCACGGACGCGGTCATCGCCATGTCCGGTGGAGTCGACTCGTCGCTCGTCGCGACCATCGCCACAGACGCCCTCGGAGCACAGAACGTGCACGGGATCGCATTGCCGTCGCGGTATTCGAGTCCCGGTTCCGTCACGGATGCCGAAGACCTCGCCGCCAACCTCGGCATAGAGCTGCAGGTTGCCTCCATCGAGCCGGCCCATCAGGCTTTCGCCGGGCTGCTCACCCCGGTGCTCGGCACGGCGCCCGGAGGCCTCACCGACGAGAACCTCCAGTCGCGCATCCGTGGCGTGGTCCTGATGGCGATGTCGAACGCGCGACCTGGATGGATCGTGCTCACGACCGGCAACAAGAGCGAGCTCGCCGTCGGTTACTCGACGCTCTACGGCGACTCCGCCGGCGGATTCGCCGTCATACGCGACGTGCCGAAGACCATGGTCTACAGACTCTGCCGTTACCGCAACGAGCGGGCCGGACGCGATCTGATCCCGGGCTCGGTGCTCGACAAACCGCCTTCTGCAGAGCTGCGTCCGGACCAGCGCGACGATGACTCACTTCCCGGTTATGACGTTCTCGATCCATTGCTAGCGGGCCTCGTCGAGCAGGACGAGTCGGTGGCTGAGCTCGTTGCCGCGGGCGCCGATCCCGAGACGGCAGATCGCATCGCCCGGCTGGTCGACGCGGCCGAGTACAAGCGTCGACAATCGCCTCCGGGTGTTCGCATAACGACTCGCGCATTCGGCAAGGATCGGCGCATGCCGATCACCAACCGATTCCGCGACGCGGTGCCCCACGCGGAGGGTCGCCCAGAGGCCGTCGGTCGCTCGAAGGCGATCAAGTGAGCGGCGTCCTCGACGATGCGGTCGGACAGGAATCGCCCATGGGCGTCGCGCTCACACTCGTGGAGTCCGCACGCTTGCTCGGGTGCTACAGGTGGGTCGAGCAGCGTCTTTTCGAGGTTCTCGGTGGTTGGGTCGTCACCGAGACAGAGCCTGAGGCCCGTCTTCTGTTCGACGTCCAGAGCCGGCACCATGCATGGCACGCGCAGCTCTGGGAGGAGAGGATTCCCGAGGTCGAGGGCGTCGTGGACCCGGACCTGCTCACGGTCGCTCCCGACGAGGGCGTAGCGGAGCTGCTTTCGACACTCGGCGGGGTTCAAGGCAGCGACGAGGGAGGCGGGGGCACGTTGGTCAGGCTCGTCGGCTTGGCGAGAGTCGTCTCGCCGCGCCTCGCTTGCGGGTACGGGTACCACCTGAGCAGAGCCGTATCCGTAAGTGACGGTCCTGTGATTCGTGCACTGCGGCTGGCACTGAGAGACGAGATCGAGGATTGGCAGGCGGTCGAGTTGGTCGTCCAGAGCCTTATCAGGCGACCTCATGATGTCGCGGTCGTCACTGCTCACCAGCAACGATTGGAAGCCCTAGTGGTCGGCAGCGGGCCGGGACTCGTCCCTTGGCCCGGGAGAAACGGGCGATGAGGGCGATGCGACCGGGATCGGGGCATGCCGGTCGACTCGTAGGCGGACCGTCCGAGGGAGCACGCGAATCAGGGCTTGACGCCCCCGTTAAACTTACGTAGCAGGTCGGCGGGCCAGGGAGGCGGTTCGCGGCTCTCACATGCGCGTCGGCAGGCACAAGCCGGACGGCAAGACCACCCGGGCGGCGAAGCCGTGCCGAATTCTTCCAAGGGAGTGACGTTGGCGAAGGAGCGCGTCGAGCGCGACGAGGAAGATCTCGTACGGCTCTATCTGACAGACATAGGGCAATACCCGTTGCTGACCAAGGACGACGAGGTCCGTTTGGCCCAGGCGATCGAGACCGGCCGCGAGGCGGAGTCGGCGTTGAGCGCGAAACCCAAGGACCTGACCCCTGCGCGGCGCCGCGAGCTGAAGCGCAAGCTCCTCGCGGGGGAGCGGGCGCAACAGACTTTCGTGCAGTCCAACTTGCGGCTCGTGGTGTCGATCGCCAAGAAATACCAAGCCTCGGGCCTACCCCTCCTCGACCTCATCCAGGAGGGCAACCTCGGATTGATGCACGCTGTCGAGAAGTTCGACTGGCGCAAGGGGTTCAAGTTCTCGACGTATGCCACGTGGTGGATCCGTCAGGCCATCACGCGCGGGATCGCCAACACGGGCCGCACCATCAGGCTCCCGGTCCATGCCGGCGACACTCTCGCGCGGGTGCAGAAGGCTCAGGCCCGCCTCGAGCTCAAGCTCGGGCGTCCCGCCACCCTTGCTGAGCTCGGCGCCGAGGTCGAAATGCCGGAGGACAAGCTGATCGAGGCGCTCAGGTTCCGTGCAGAGCCGCTGTCGCTCTCCGAGCCGCTTCGCGAGGACGGCGACGCAGAGCTCGGCGACGTAGTCGAGGACCGCTCCGCAGAATCACCCTTCGAGGTGGCCGCCACTTCACTGCTTCCGGACGAGATAAGCAGGCTGCTCTCGCCACTCGACGAGCGCGAGCGCGAGATCCTCCGGCTTCGATTCGGCCTCGACCGGGGAGAGCCCCGCACCCTCGAAGAGGTGGGGGAGCACTTCAACCTGACACGGGAGCGGATCCGCCAGATCGAGGCGCGCGCCATGTCGAAGCTCCGTCACCCGTCCTCGGACACTGGGGCACGGGATCTGCTCACGGTCTGAGGATCTGCAACCGGAGCTGCAACCTCGATTCCGAGCACGCTCGTCTCGAGCCCGATAGGATCACTCCTCGTGAAGAAACTGATCGTCCTCGCCCTCCTAGTAGCCCTCGGGTTGGTTGCCGCCAAGCGGCTTCGCGAAGCCTGATAGCTGAAGGGCGCTGATCTGGCGCCCTGGACAATCGCTCCCTTCCGCCAGGAAGGGCCTCGACAGAATGCAGCGGCCGGGTTTGGTCGCGTCCGTCGAGGATCCAGAAGTGTGAGTGCCCTCAGTCGCTTGAGCGCGGTCGCTGACCGAACCGCCAGGCTACGACGGCGGCTCCCGTGGCAACGGCGACGACAGCGGCACCCGTCGCGGCGGCGGTTCCCGATGGGACGGGCAAGCGGTCGCGCATCCGGACGGGTCGGGTGAACGCCGCCACCTCCCACCCTCGTTCTCGTGCCAGACGTGCGAGCACCCGGTCGGGGTTCACCGCTACCGGATGGCCCACGAGCTCGAGCATCGGCGCGTCGGTGTATGAATCTGTGTAGGCGTACGAGGCGCTGAGGTCGATCCCCTCGCGTTCGGCGACCTCTGACATCGCTTCTGCCTTGAACGGCCCGTATGCGTAGAAGTCCATCTCCCCCGTGTAGCGGCCATCGGCGTCGACGACCGCCTTGCTCGCGATCGAACCGCGTGCTCCGAGATAGCCGGCGAGTGGCCGCACGATCTCCTCGGGCGAGGCGGACACCAGGTACACCAGCCGGCCCGCAGCTTGGTGCCTTTCGATCAGGTCGAGCGCCTCGGCGTAGATGATCGGCTCGACGATGTCGTCGAGCGCTTCACGCACGAGACGGGAGACCTCTTGCTGGTCCCAACCTCTGGTCAGATCCAGCACCGACTCGCGCACGCGTGCGAGCTTCTGCTCGCTTGCGCCCAGGTGGAGGTACACGAATTGCGAGACAAGCGCTCGCAGGACGGTGGACCTCGAGATCAAGCCCCCCCGATAGAAGGTCCTGCCGAACGCCGCAATGGACGCCTTGGCGATGACCGTCTTGTCGAGGTCGAAGAAAGCGGCCTCCACGGCGGCATTCTACGGCCGACGCGCTCCTTGTCGTCGCCCGGGGCCCGATCAGTCGCCCACTAGGACCGATTGGACCGCACGCTCGGATTGGCCTGTCACCAGGGCCAGCACCTCGTCCCCCGGCTCGAGCACGGTGTCTCCCCGCGGGACGACCAGATGGTCACGTCGGACCACGGCGACGATCGTGGCGTCCCGGGGTATTCCGAGCTGCGCGATGCTCACGCCGACTGCGGGTGAATGGTCCGCGAGGGTCACCTCGACGAGCGAGGCATGCCCGCGCTCGAGGCGCAACAGCCGGACAAGCGAGCCGACCGAGACCGCCTCTTCGACGAGTGCGGTCATCATGAGGGGCATACACACAGAGACGTCGACTCCCCACGACTCGTTGAAGAGCCACTGGTTCTTCGAGTTGTTCACTCGGGCTATGACGCGCGGAACTGCGAATTCCTGCTTTGACAGCAACGAGATTACGAGATTGTCCTCATCGTCCCCCGTGGCCGCGATGGCGACATCGATGACCCCGAAGCCGGCCGCGTCGAGGGAGCTGACCTCGCAGCCGTCCGCCGCGACGAGTTTCAGGTCGAGCTCGGGGCGCAGCCGCTCGACGAGATCGACGTCTTTGTCGATGAGAAGGACGTCATGTCCCTCCGAGGCCAGATCTGTGGCTATCGAAGTTCCGACGTTTCCTGCGCCGCAGATCGCAACCTTCATGTGGCGTCGCCCGGCGCCGAGTCTCGATCGCGGACCGGTGCCGGTTGCCCGAGCTCGACCGCCAGCTCCGGAACGTCCTGCTTCATCACGGCGATGTGAAGAACGTCTCCTTCCTGTCCGAGGAGGTTCGCGACGTCGAGGCGAGGCTCTCCCGCCCTGCTGACCGCTACGAGCCGGCCCTTCCCGCGGTCGACCAGCTCGCGGACGTGCTGCCCCGCCCACGAATCGGGAAGGAGCTCTTCGAGGAGCATCAGCCGCCCAGTCGGGTCCGTCCACTCGGCGGCCGCTGCCTCGGGCAGCATCCGTTGCAACACCCGGTCGATGGTCCACGAGACGGTGGCCACGGTCGGTATTCCGAGGCGCTGGTAGATCTCGGCTCGCCGGGGGTCATAGATCCTGGCAACCACCCGACGGACCTCGTAGGTCTCGCGGGCGATGCGCGCGGTCAGGATGTTCGAGTTGTCCCCGCTGGTCACCGCCGCTAGCGCACTTGCCTTGGGCGCTCCGGCGGCATCGAGGGCGTCACGGTCGAAGCCCGACCCCACGACCTTGATGCCGGGCCATTCAGGGGGTAGCCGGCGGAACGCCCGGGGATTCTTGTCGATGATGGCCACGCTGTGACCGAGCTCGGCCACACGGATGGCCATTCCCGACCCGACGCGGCCGCAACCCACGACGACAAGGTGCATCGGCCACCATGCAACACGGCTGGCACTGACCCGGCAACCCAAGTGCCGAACGACGCCCGAAACGGGCACGTATCCCCGCAGTGTCCCAGAGTGCTTAACCTGACCCGGTGGCAGACGAACACATTTCCGTCGCAGAGCCGCCGCTCCTGGACGACCTTGGTGCCGGATCGGGTTCGCGGCTAGCGCCTGAGATCGTTCCTGCCCAGGTTGCAGAACGCCTTCCTGAGACCCTTCGCTACCGGTTGAAGAACCGCATCCTCGGTCCCCCGATCGCGACCGAGCGCCAGTCCACGGAGCGCCTCGGGCGCCCTACTGCTCTTGCGATCCTGTCGTCGGACGTCATCTCCTCCTCTGCGTACGCGACCGAGCAGATTCTGTTCGTTCTAGTGAGAGCGGTCGGGATAGCGGCCTTCTCTCTTGTCATGCCGATCACCTTTGCGGTCATCGCCGTCCTGATCTTCGTAACTCTTTCCTATCTCGAGGTCGTGAAGGTCTATACGAAGGCCGGCGGCGCCTACGTGGTCTCGAGGGAGAACTTCGGGCCGAAGGTGGCCCAGGTCGCTGTCATGTCGCTGTTGATCGACTACACGCTCACCGTCGCGGTTTCGGTGGCGGCGGGAGTGGCCGCCCTGACGTCCGTGTTCCCGGCACTCACCCGCGACAACGGCACGGTTTGGATCTCCGCGGGACTGGTCGTGCTGATCGCGTACATCAACCTGCGCGGTGTCCGCGAAGCGGGCCGGGTGTTCGCTCTTCCGACGTACTTCTTCGTGGCCAACATGGTGATCCTCATCGGCTTCGGCACGATAAGGGCGATCAGTGGGACGCTTCGGGCTCACTCCCTCGTAGGTCACCCCGGAGCCGTCGACATCGGCCGACCGGGCAACGGCCTTCTTCTGGGTGCCTCGGTGTTCGTGGTGATGCGAGCCTTCGCTTCCGGGGGGTCGGCGCTCACAGGGACCGAGGCAATATCCAACGGGGTGAGCGTCTTTCGGAAACCCGAAGCTCGCAATGCCCGTATCACGATGGTCTGGATGAGCGTCATCCTCGGATCGCTGGTACTCGGGGTCGGGGCGCTCGCAGCGATCGTGCACCCCGTTCCCTATCTGAACGGCACCCCGACCGTCGTGTCCCAGATCGCCAAGTACGTCTACGGAACCAGCGCATTCGGCAAGACGCTCTACGTGTTGCTTCAAGGAGCGACCATGTTGATCCTCGTGCTCGCAGCGAACACGAGTTTCACGGGATTCCCCTACCTGGCGAGCTTTGCGGCGGAGGACTCGTATCTCCCGCGCCAACTCATGAAACGCGGGCACAGGCTCGTCTTTTCCACCGGGATCATCGTCCTCACCGCCGCATCGGTGGCCCTGCTCGTGGTCACGCGCGCACAGGTCGACAAGCTCATACCGCTCTACGCCATAGGTGTCTTCACGGGTTTCACCATGGCGGGGCTCGGCATGGCGAAGTACCACATCAAGCACAAGGAAAATGGTTGGAAGCGCCGCTTTGCAATCAACGGTACTGCGGGGGTGCTGTCGGGGATCGTCGACGTCATCATCGCGGTCTCCAAGTTCGGCGAAGGCGCGTGGATCGTGGTGATCCTGCTCCCCGCAGGGGTGGCCGCTCTTCTCCTGCTGCACCGGCAGTACTCGACAGAGCAGACCGAGCTCGAGGAGGGAGCCCTCGTTGCGTGCGAGGCACCGGTGCTGAGACGCCACGCCGTCATCGTGCTCATCGACCGGCTGGATCTCGCGACCGCCCGCGCCATTCAGTATGCGAGGACGCTCACCCCGGACACACTGCGGATCGTGCACTTCGCTGTCGACCCGAAGGAGCCGGCTGGTCTGGAGCAGGAGTGGCGAAGGTTAGGGCTGTCACGATTGCCTCTCGACATCATCGAATGCCCTGATCGCCGGCTGGCCCGTGCGTCGCTCGAGCTCGCTGCCGAGGCAGCCGCGGACGGCCAGACCGAGGTGACGATCCTTCTGCCCAGAAGAGGATTCACCAGCGGATGGCGGCGGCTGCTCCATGACCGCAGCGCCGACCGCATCGCCGCAGCGGTGGGGATCCTCGGCCACGTGAACGCGACCATCGTTCCTTACCAGCTGTCGGAGAGTCTCGGTCCGTTCACCTGGGCCGGCAGGATGCGCGGTCTGAGCCGGATCATGCGCGCAGGTGAGGAGTCTCGGCACAAAGAAGATTCGCGAAGGAGCGCGAGGGCAAGGGCACGCCTCGGGTCCGATGCAGGCGGAATGCCCAGGGTCGAGGGCACCACGCCGATCGGAGACGTGCAATGGCGCCAGCGCGTCAGGGTGGCGGGCAGGATCCACTCTGTCCGGGTCCCCACGCGCACGGACACGGCCAACCTCGAATGCACGCTCGTCGACGGGACGGGGTCGATCCTGCTCGTGTTCCAAGGCCGCAGGCAGGTTCCCGGCTTGCGCCAAGGAGCTCGCTTGGTCGCAGAAGGCATGGTCGGGGCCTGGATGGGCGGATCGGCAATGCTGAACCCCGATTACGAGTTGCTGGCAGGCGTAGAAGGAGTGCCGGCCAGCACCACTTCGAAGCCCTGAAGCTCCACTGTGGGAACGACTCAGGGGTCTTCCTTGCCGTAGAGACCGCCCAGTCGGTAACCTCGTCCGCCGATTGCCGTAGGCGTGGACCGGCGGCGCGTGCTTCTTGTGCCCGTGTTCGGTAGTCGTCACGCCTACATCCGCACGTAACCCAGGGGCCTGGTGCTCCCGGCCTTATCGAAGGGAGTCTCAGGACCATGACCCACCTCCTCGCTGCCGAAGGGGGCTACCAGGGCTTCGTCCTGACCGGCACCGAGAAGACGTGGTTGGTGCTGGCTCTCGTCGCAGCGCTCTTCGGGATCACCGTCGGCCTGTTGCTCATGCGAGGGGTTCTTCGCGCCGACCAGGGCAGCCAGAGCATGCGCGACATAGCCAGGGCCATCCAAGAAGGAGCTCAGGCGTTCCTGCGAAGGCAGTTCCGGGCGATCATTACCGTCGTCATCCCCCTTGCCGTGCTTATCTTCTTCACCGCTACGAAGGTCGTCCGTCCCGATGGCTCGATCGCCCTTTCGTTCGCCTCGGCCGGCGGGTTCAGGGTGCTCTGTTTCCTTCTCGGTGCCACCCTCTCTGGGCTCACGGGGTTCATCGGCATGAGCATCGCAGTGCGAGGGAACGTCCGGACCGCTGCCGCGGCCGCACGTGGCGGCGGCATGTCCGAGGCTCTCAAGGTCGCTTTCCGCACCGGGTCCGTCACCGGGATGTTGTGCGTCGGCCTTGGCCTCCTAGGTGCGACGGTGATCGTGTTCACGTTCCAGAACACAGCGACCGCGGTCCTGGTCGGATTCGGGTTCGGAGCGTCGTTGATCGCACTGTTCATGAGGGTCGGAGGAGGAATCTTCACCAAGGCGGCCGACGTGGGGGCGGACCTCGTGGGCAAGGTCGAGGCCGGGATCCCCGAAGACGATCCTCGCAATGCTGCGACCATCGCCGACAACGTCGGCGACAACGTGGGGGACTGTGCGGGGATGGCGGCCGACCTCTTCGAGTCGTACGTGATCACGATCATCGCCGCGATCATCCTCGGCTACGCGGCGTTCAGCTCCCTCGGCGGATCGCTCGAGGCCCACTCGGCGCGCGCCGTCGTGTTCCCCCTGATCGTTCCCGCGATCGGCATATTGGCATCGGCGATAGGCGTCATGCTCGTACGCGGCCGGGCCAAGGACAAGAGCGCCATGGCCCCGATCAACAGGGGTTTTTGGACAGCTGCGGTGATCACCACCCTCGGCGCCGGCCTGGTCGCCGGCTTCTATCTCCACTACATGAAGGCCTTCTACGCGGTTCTGACCGGCGTACTGCTCTCCCTCGTAGCGAGCCAGATAACCGAGCACTTCACCTCGACCGAGCGAAAGCCCGTGCGCGAGATCGCCGAAGCCGCGCGGACCGGACCGGCGACGACCACCCTCGCCGGAATTTCCATCGGTCTCGAGTCAACGGTATGGGCGATCCTTGCAATCGCCGTGGCCGTAGGCGTGTCCGTCCTCCTCGCAGGCCGGAACGCGGCCGGACAGCCCAACATCGAGCTGACCCTCTACCTCGTGTCCCTCACAGGGATCGGCCTTCTGTCGACCGCGGGGATGGTCGTGTCCGAGGACAGCTTCGGGCCGGTTTCGGACAACGCTGCGGGAATCGCCGAGATGTCGGGGGAGTTCACCGGCGAGGCCGAGCGCATCATGGTGAGCCTCGACGCGGTCGGGAACACGACGAAGGCAATCACCAAAGGTGTCGCGATCGGATCGGCCGTCATCGCCTCGGTCTCGCTTTTCGGCTCGTTCATCGAGACGATCGCGTCGCAACTCGGTCTCCGCGCGACCGGCACGGCGCTGTTCAACGATTCGCACACGCAGATCAACGTGGCCAACCCGACGATCTTCATCGGATTGCTCATCGGCGGTTCCGTAGCGTTCTTGTTCTCTTCGCTTGCGATCAGAGCCGTGGGCCGGTCCGCGGGGACCGTGGTCCAGGAGGTCCGACGGCAATTCCGCGAGCACCCGGGGATCATGGACTACACCGAGAAGCCGGAGTACGGCCGGATCATCTCGATCTGCACCGCTGCGGCCCAGCGCGAATTAGTCACCCCGGCTCTGCTCGCCGTGCTCACACCGGTCATCGTCGGATTCGGGATCAACTACGCCGCTCTAGGTGCCTTCCTGGCTGCGGCCATTCTGACCGGCCAGCTGATGGCCAACTTCCTGTCCAACTCGGGAGGGGCGTGGGACAACGCCAAGAAATACATAGAAGACGGAAACGAGGGCGGCAAGGGCTCGGATGCCCACAAGGCGGCGGTCATCGGTGACACGATCGGCGACCCGTTCAAGGACACGGCCGGGCCGGCGCTCAACCCGCTCATCAAGGTCATGAACCTCGTCTCACTGCTCATCCTCCCGGCTGTGATCACGCTCCGCCACGACGACGTTGCCCGCTACGGCATCGCCATAGGAGCGATCGTTATCCTGGGGGGTGCGATCACCTTCTCGAAGCGGGCGACCTCGGGGTACGGAGAGGACAGCACGGTGGCCACGCCTGCCGTCGGGGCTGTGGAAGGCTGAAGCACCCGCAAGGAGTGTTGGGCGTCCGGAGAGCCCGCCGACCGGAGGGTCGGATTGACAAGTCGGGCCGGAGCGCTCACGCTTGCCGCAGCCAACCTCTCCTCGAGAATTCGACCTGACCATGCCAAATCCTTCGAACAGTCGCGCCAACGGCCGGCCCAGCTCCGCGAAACCCCTGGTCATCGTGGAGTCGCCGGCCAAGGCCCGGACCATATCGGCCATGCTCGGCCCCGATTTCGTCGTCGAGTCCTCCGTCGGTCACATCCGCGACCTGCCGAGGCGGGCGGGTGAGGTGCCGGTTGCGTACAGGGGGGAGGGCTGGGCGCGCCTGGGAGTCGATGTCGACAACGGCTTCAAGCCTCTCTATGTGATCTCGCCCGAGAAGCAGTCCGTGGTCAGCCGGTTGAAGCAGGCCGTCCGCCAGGCGAGCGAGGTCTACGTGGCGACGGACGAGGACCGCGAAGGGGAGTCGATCGCCTGGCACCTGATCGAGGTGTTGTCGCCGGACGTCCCGGTGAAGCGCATGGTCTTCCACGAGATAACGCGCCCCGCGATCCAGCTCGCCGTCGAGAATTGGCGGGACCTCGACCGCCGGATGGTCGACGCTCAGGAGGCGCGTCGGATTCTCGACCGCCTCTATGGCTACGAGGTTTCCCCGGTGTTGTGGAAGAAGGTCATGCCCAGGCTGTCGGCCGGGCGTGTACAGAGCGTCGCGACCCGAATGATCGTGGAGCACGAGCGCGCCCGCATGCGCTTCAGGGCCGCAGGCTGGTGGGACGTCGAAGGCACCTTCGCCGCACCGGCGGTCGGCGCCGGCACGGCGGATTCCACCGGCAGCTCCGGGTCCGAGTCGAGGATCTTCAAAGCGACGCTGGTCGCGCTCGACGGGACGGCTCTCGCGGCCGGCCGAGACTTCACAGAGACGGGAGATCTCAAGGCGGACAGCCAGGTGCGCCTGCTGGCCGAGGCCGAAGCGGAGGACCTGGCCCGAAGGCTGACCGGCCGCCCCTTTGCGGTCAAGTCGGTGACCGAGCGCCCGTTCAGGCGTTCCCCGGCGGCACCCTTCATCACCTCGACCCTCCAGCAGGAGGCAGGGCGAAAGCTGCGCTTCGGCGCCCAGCGCACTATGCAGGTCGCTCAGCGGCTCTACGAGCAAGGTTGGATCACGTACATGAGGACCGACTCCACCACGCTGTCGGACGAGGCCCTCGGCGCAGCCCGTGACCAGGCGGTTCGCCTCTACGGTGCCGACTACGTGCCTGACCGGCCGCGCCGCTACGAGCGCAAGGTGAAGAACGCCCAGGAGGCTCACGAAGCGATCCGACCCTCGGGCGACACGTTCCGCACCCCCGAGCAGGCGACTCCGGAACTTTCTGGCGACGAGCTTCGTCTCTACGACCTCATCTGGAAGCGCACCGTCGCCTCCCAGATGTCGGATGCCAGAGGGACCACAGCGCAGGTGCGGATCGAGGGCGCCGCGTCGCCGAACGCCGCCGGCCAGGGCGAGGTGGCGGAGTTCGGAGTTTCGGGGACGGTGGTGACCTTTCCCGGATTCCTGCGGGCGTACGTCGAGGGATCGGACGACCCGGACGCCGAGCTCGCCGAGCGCGACACGCAGTTGCCGGCGCTCGCCGAGGGCGACGCCCTTTCCGGCTCCGACATGGAGCCGCGAGGCCACACGACTCAGCCGCCCGCTCGGTTCACCGAGGCATCTTTGGTGAAAGCACTCGAGGAGCAGGGAGTCGGCCGGCCCTCGACCTACGCCAGCATCATCGGGACGATCCAGGACCGCGGATATGTCTGGAAGAAGGGGACCGCCCTCGTCCCTTCGTTCACTGCATTCGCTGTCGTAGGCCTCCTCGAGCGGCATTTCGGAGATCTCGTCGACTACGGGTTCACCGCTGCGATGGAGGACGACCTCGACCGGATCGCCGACGGAAGCGAGCAGGCCCTGCCGTGGCTCACGCGCTTTTACTTCGGCTCGCCCGTCGATGCAGGCGGCGGAAACGGCAGCGGTGGCCACGCGCGAGGACTGAAGGAAGACGTGGCGACCCATCTCGGGGAGATCGACGCGCGGCAGATCAATTCGATACCGATCGGAACCGGGTCGAACGGCGAGGAGATCGTCGTTCGCGTCGGGCGCTACGGCCCTTACCTCCAGCACGGAGAGAGCCGCGCCTCGATCCCTGAAGACGTTGCTCCCGACGAGTTGACGATCGAGCGTGCGGAGGAGTTGCTCGCCGCTCCTTCCGGCGACAGGGTCGTCGGAGAGGATCCGGCGACGGGGCTCTCAGTGTTCGTGCGTGCTGGTCGTTATGGGCCTTACGTCCAACTCGGCGAGGCGAAGGACGGAGAGCGCCCGTTGACGGCGTCGTTGTTCTCGACGATGTCTCCGGCTGCGGTGACCCTCGAGGAGGCACTGCGACTTCTGACACTGCCGCGCGCTGTCGGCCCGGATCCAGCCTCCGGAGACGAGATCCAGGCCCTCAACGGGAAATTCGGCCCGTACCTGAAGCGCGGCACCGAGACTCGCAGCCTCGAGTCGGAGGATCAGATCTTCTCGATCACGCTCGACCAGGCGCTTGCGCTGTTCGCACAGCCGAAAGCCGCCCGGGGAAGAGGGCCCGCGGCCCCCTTGAAGGAGATCGGCACCGACCCCGTGACCAACCTCGTGATCACACTGCGCAACGGGAGGTTCGGGCCCTACGTGACCGACGGGACGACCAATGCGTCGCTTCGTCGCGGTGACGACATGGAGGACATCTCGATCGAGCGCGCCTCGGAGCTGCTCGCCGACCGCAGGGCCGCGGGGCCTCCGGCGAAGAGGGCGCGCGGAGCGAAGAAGGCTTCCAAGACGGCGAAGGCCACGAAGAAGGCGGCAAAGGCGACCAAGGCGAAGAAGACGGCCGGAGCGAAGAAGGCAGCCAAGGCCACGAAGACGACCAAGTCCGCCGAGACAACGAAGGCATAACCTCCCGATCGTGGCTAGTGAAGCCGACCTCGGTCGAGGCCGGCTCGTCGTCCTCGAAGGGATTGATGGGTGCGGCAAGTCGACCCAGGCAATGAACCTCGCCGCGATCGCTTGGAGCCGTGCTTACAGCCGAACCAGGGTCCACCCGCCTCGGAGCGGATCTCCGGGCCTTGTTGCTCGACCCGTCGAGGAGCTCGGTGTCCGTTCGCGCCGAAGCACTCCTGATGGCCGCCGACAGGGCCGAGCACGTAGCTGAGGTCCTGGAACCCGCGCTCGCCGCAGGGCGATGGGTGGTGAGCGACCGCTTCACCGCCTCGACGATCGCGTACCAGGGCTTCGGGCGCGGCTTGGACCTCGCAGGGCTGGAGCCGGTCACAGCATTCGCTGCAAGCGGTCTCGACCCGGACCTGCAAGTGCTGATCGACGTCACACTCGACGTGGCACGCCGGCGAATGAAGCCGTCAGGGACGGATCGCCTCGAGCACCTGGGCGACGACTTCTTCGAGGTCGTCCGCCGCGGCTACCTTTCGCTCGCCCGAGCGGATCCCGAACACTGGGTCGTGGTGGACGGAACGGCCGGAATCGGCGACGTCGAGGCTCAGATACTCGATGCTGTGACGACCAGGCTCGGGAAACCTCCGGAGGCGGTGCGGCTATGACGCAAGCCGAATTGCGCCCATCGCGCGCTCTTTTCGGCGCCGTAGCGGGACAGGACGCCGTTATAGAGCAATTGCTTGCCGCCTCCCGGAGCCCGGTTCATGCGTACCTTCTCGTCGGCGCCTCCGGGCTTCAGCAACGCGAGGTTGTCCGGGGCTTTGCCGCAGCCCTTTTGTGCCCGTCGGGCGGGTGCGGTCACTGCGATGTTTGCCGAAGGGTGCTGTCTGGAGTTCATCCTGATCTGGTCGAGATCGAGCGTGCAGGCGCGCAACTGGCCGTGGACGACGCTCGCCGTGTCGTGCGCGTGGCTTACCGCAAACCACGCGAAGCGTCGCGCCAGGTGGTCGTTGTTCCCGATCTCCACCTCGCGCGGCTGGCTGCACCGGTGCTCTTGAAGACGCTCGAGGAGCCGCCCACGTCGACCGTCCTCGTATTGCTCACCGAATCCGTCACCCCGGAGCTCGCCACAGTCGCGAGCCGCTGCGTGCAGCTCAATCTCTCACCGGTCCCCGAAGCGGAGCTCCGTAGGTGGCTCGAGGCGTCGGGAACGGACCAGGATGCATCTCTCAGGGCCGCGCATGCTTCGGGCGGTAGTCCGGACCGTGCGCGCCTGCTCTTGGACGACCCCACTGTCGAGCAGCGGCGCGAGCTCTGGCGGCAAGTGCCTTCGCGTCTCGACGGGACGGGGGCGACGGTGGTCCGGCTCGCCGAGGAGTTGCTCGAGGCGTCGTCGAGCGCCGTCGAACCGCTCAGGTCTCACCACCTCGCCGAGCTCGAGGAGCTTGCTGAAAGGGCGAAGACGGCCGGCGAGAAAGGAATCCCCGGGCGTCGCGAGATCGAGGAGCGACACCGGCGCGAGGAGCGGCGCTTGCGTACCGACGACTTGCGGGCGGGTCTAGCCGAGCTCGCTCGCGCCTACAGGGATCGAGCCGTCGAGAAGGCGAACGATCCCTCGGCGCATGCAAACGGAAGGGTCCAGGATTTCTCCGAGGCGTGCGACGTGGTGGGAGCGATCGCGGTCGAGCTCGTCCGCAACCCCAACGAGATGCTGATGCTCGAAGCCTTGTTCCTGCGGCTTTCGGCGCTGTCAGAGGCCTGAGGTTCTGAACCTCGCACGTCGATCACGCGTGCGCTTTGCTCCGGAGCCGCTCCAATGTGCTCTGGACCCGCACCTCGTCTACCGGCCCGACTTCGATTTCGAGAAGCTTTCGTCGACTCGTGGCTCCGCGCAAGAGCTTCACTGATCGGCCCGGGACCTCGACGGCCCTGGCGACCGCTTTCAGTGTGGCGACCGTCGCACGCCCCGAGTCGGCAGGCTCGACCACACGGACGAGAAGGGCCCCGTCATGATCCCCGCCGACGGCCGTCTTAGACGAGCCTGGTCGAACGTGAACCTCCACCCGCACGTCTCCAGTCTGCCTGAGTGAGTAAGACCTGAGTGAGTAAGACCTGAGGGAGTAAGAATGGTGGCAGGTCGTCGCCACAGTCGACTTGCGCGACAATCGGAAGGTGGGATCACGGAGTCGTAAGAACCGAAAAGTGAGGCGCGCGTCCCCCGAGCACGAAAGCAAACCCACCGGTCAGGAACAGGCGCCACCGGTTATCAGCCCCGAGGGTCTCGGCGCGTGGCCTATCTCGTCGGTGTCAGGGCTGTCACCTAGCGCAATCGGCGTCTTCCCACTACCTGTCGATTCCGCGGTTTCGACGCCCCTCGATTCGGATGCGCCGGCCGAGGGTACGATTCCTCTGCCTCTGTTTTGGGCCATGAAAGACAGGAAGCATCACCACCGACTGTTCGAACAAACAGACGCCGGTTACGTCCGCTCCGGTCTGGGCCACGACGATTCGGCGCTCTACTTCGTCGACGACGGACTTGACCATTGCATGGTCGGCCGTCTGGTCGGGCATTCTTCCGATGGGTGCGAGTACTGCCTCGTGGGTCGCATCTTGTCGTATCGCTACGATGAGCTTCGGATCGGTGACAGGCCTGTTGCCGAGGCGTTCTCAGACGCCCGTGACATCTCCCTCTGTTGCGTGTTCAAAGAGAATCGAACATCCGACGTCATGGTTGTCCAGCACTACTCTCACGAGTCGGACGTACCGGCTGAATACCTTCCGCCGTCTCCGTTCATCGAGTTCACCGATGCCCCGACGAGCGAGTGATCGCTACTTGCCTCCTACGCGGGACCTTCCCTGTGGGCGTGGTGGCGGGGTTCCGGCCAACAGATCCAGCCGTCCCAGAGCTGGACACGCTCCAACAGCGGTCCGTGGAGGCACCCAAGCCATCGATCCACCGGGCCGTAGTGACAGTTGACTAGGGTTTCGCCCCGTGGACAACTCTTGAATCGACGCTCTGACCGATCTCGGACGTTTTCGGCCTGGTCGTTCCGCCCATCCCAGACGGACCTCTTCTTGTCGCTAACCTGCTGGACAGCCGCTCTTGTCCCGCTTGGGCTCACTTGGGCCCATGAGGACGATAGCGGCGCCAGGGCGGACAAAATCCCTGGTAGACGGCCAGCCTGGGTAGCTCAGACGGTAGAGCAGCGCACTCGTAATGCGCAGGTCAGGGGTTCAAGTCCCCTCCCAGGCTCCAGCTCCCAGCCCTTGTGTGCCTTTCCGAACTAAGAGGCCGCGCGAATAGGTGACCATCCACCGGTCGTGGTGGTGGCCCCCGAGAGAATCGGGGTGCTTACCCAACCACCAACGACCAAGTGGAGGATGTTGACATCATGCCGCGCGCTCGATCCCGAAGTGGTAGATGCCGTCTGGGCCGCTGTAGAACCCCTGGTGACACGCCCGAAGTCAGAAAGCCACCCTCTGGGTTGTCACCGGCCCCGGATCTCTGACCGGGTGTGCTTCGAGGCAATGCTGATCCGACTCGTGACCGGGTGCTCGTGGGTGGACGCCGAACGTCTTATCGGCAAAGCGGTGTCCGACACGACGTTGCGGGCACGCCGTGACGAGTGGGAAGAGCTGGGGGTCATCGCCACGGTGGCAGAAGAAGCGCTTCGTTCCTACGACAAGATCGTTGGTCTCGACCTCACAGAAGCTGCGGTGGACGGCAGTGTTCACAAGGCCCCGATGGGCGGCGAGGGCACCGGGAAAAGTCCCGTTGACCGGGGGAAATCAGGGTGGAAGTGGTCAATCTTGACCGACCGAGCCGGCATACCGATCGGCTGGTCCACAGACGGTGCCAACCGACACGACACGGTGCTGTTTCCTTCGACCCTCGAAGAGGCCCACAAGCGTGGACTGCTTGCCGACATCGAGACCTTGCACCTCGACCGGGGCTACGACAGTGCCGCTGTTCGCACCCTGTGCGCAGACAGCGACATCGACGACGTGGTCTGTGCGAAGAAGCGGAAGAAAGGCGTGAAATGGGGGGTGATGAACAAACCCAGGGCCGTTCCCCTCGGGATGCGATGGCCTGTCGAGCGCACCAACTCCTGGCTATCGAACTACGGCCAGCTCAGGCGCAATCCCGACCGCAAGGTGGCCCATCGACTCACCCAGCTGGCCTTGGCTGTCATCCTTCTGATCACGGCCAAGCTCATCGACTGGCGCAACCGCTGGAGTCCCGCCTAGCGCCTATCCGCGTACGCTCTTAGGCCATGAGGCTGATTGCCGAGTTGCAGGACGAGGAGCGGCGGATGCGGGAACTGCGAGAGGCGCCGCTTTATGGCCTCGCCTGTCGCGAGATGAAGTCGGCCATACCGGGGATAGTGAAGGCGACCCGGCCGTGGTCCGGCGCGTAGACGAGCCCCTTCGAGATGAGCTGCGAGCGCATCGGCCCGACGCTCGAAAGTCGTCTGTTCATCCGCCTAGCGATCGCGCCGGAACTGGAGCCCGCTTCGCCATCTTCGGCCATTGTGCGGAGATACTGCTGCTCGGTCGGAGTGGCGCGGTCCCAGCGAACTCGGTAGATGCCGTCGTCAAGAGCGGTCTGGGCGCGCTGTGCCCCGAGTCGGGCATCCCAGAGTCCGATGACGGGAGGATCTGTTGCCTCGGCCACGTTCCAGGTGTCCTGGCCGTACTGCTGTAAGAAGTACGGGTAGCCACCGGTCGCTTCAACGACTAAGTCGACAGCAGCCGCATCCCAGTCGACGCCCTCGGCGTAGGAGGGTTGGGTGATGGCGTCTCTTGCAAGGTGCACGGGCAGCTCGTCGATCCGGGAAAAGTTGAAAAGGCGTTCCGCGTACGACTTGGCTTCAGCGAGGACTCGCGGCAAGCTCGGGAGCCCCGCAACAGCAAAGACGACCGGCCACCCGTTCTGCTCGGCGTGGTGCACCGTGCCACAGACGGCCTCGAGCTCGTCGTCGGTGAGGTCCTGGGCCTCGTCAAGGAAAAGAGCCAGTCCGACCCCCTGTTCAGCGGCGGCCCAGGACAGATCCCGTGTGAGCTTTGTGAGGTCTGCCTCCAGCTCGCCCGAGTCGGCTCCTCCGCCTCCGGACACAGCGGACAGGTCGATGCCAAAGCTCACCTCCCCGCCCGGATGGACCACGACGCGGAAGCTCCCAAAGGTCTTCAACCCTTGCAACACCCGCTGGCCAACACTCGGTTTCCCCGCGAGGTCCGTCAGGGGTATCCGCAGTGCATCGGCGAGCGAATCGCGAAGCGGCTTCTCGCGCGACGCTTCAACATGGGCTGTGATCCAGTCTCGGTCGAAAGCGGCCCGCCGGAACACGTTTAGCAAGACGGTCTTGCCGACTCCGCGGAGTCCGTAGAGGCAGACCGGCTGTGCCGAACGCCCGAGCTGGATCCGCTCGACGGCGACTCGCCACGCCTCTATCTCGGCATCCCGGCCCACGAGCGCCGCTGGGGGCCGACCGGCGCCTGGCGAGTAGGGGTTCCGCACGGGGTCCATCACCAGAAGTATATCGAAGTGTAGGGGTATATAGGGAGTTCCTATATTCCCCTATGTTTCAGTAGAGCTGAGACGGGTGAATCGCGGGGTGGCCATTTAGTGGCGTGCCTCGCTGGGCTAGTCCCGGGGCTAGAACTGACGCCGAATCGTGACGAGCATTGAGTAGTGGTGAGAACGAAGGTGCAGGTAAGAGCCGGTACCGACGAGCGGCGACTAAGGGTGACGAGATACAGACTTCACTCGTAATGCGCAGGTCAGGGGTTCAAGTCCCCTCCCAGGCTCCAAATCGGAATTCAGTTCCTCCGGCTTTTCGGCTGGTTTCTGACTGTGAGTCAGGTGCTGCTTCGGTAGTGCCAGGGGCTGTCGGTCCCCTCAGGACTTGCTTCGAATCCGACCGAGTTCGGTGCCCTGGTTTGATCGCGAGTCCTTTGTGGGTACAGCCCGACGCAATACCGGCGGTATCACACTCTTGCTAGGAGATGGAAATGTCCTGGAAGGATTCATGTGGTTCGCGTGCATGGTCGGTGTCCATGCGTCGTGCTTTGTTCGGCCTAATTGGAGCCGCGGCTCTGATCACCGCGGTCGGCTTCAACAGCGTCGCAGCAGTCGCCGCCGGTTCGACACGAATGGCGGCACCACCCAGTAGCGCAGTTTTACGAACCGCCGTCATTAGCACCGACGTGCTCGGTGGTCTCACTTACGCGAACAATCTCGGGCCGACTCCGGCGTCGACCTCCCTGGAGGTGGGACTTACCCTCGCCAACCCCCATGCAGCTGAGCAGAACGCCGCGTATCACGCCATCTACGACCCGAAGAGCCCGCTCTATCACCACTTCATGACAGCGGCTCAGGTGGCCATGGACTTCGGAGTTCCGAACTCGACGTTCGATAGCCTGAAGGCATGGGCCACGCGAGATGGGCTCAAGGTCGCGTTCGCCCCCAACACGAACGAGTACCTACTCTTGATCGGAACCGCCGCAACAGCAGAGCGGACGTTCTCAGTGACGTTGTCCGATTTCCGCGAAGGCGACAAGACGTTCTACGCGAACACGAATGGGCCGACGGTTCCTTCTGGCCTCGACGTAAGCGGAGTTATCGGGTTGAACAACCTTCTCGCCGCTCACACCGATCAGACCACCTGTGAAGAAAACGAGTGTGTCGGTCTCACGACACCTCAGGACCTCTGGTCGATCTACGGCCAGCCGACGAAGATCTCCAATCCCGATGCGGACTTCGGTCAGGGCCAGACGATGGCGGTCCTGGGCGAAGGAGCCGTCTCTGGGGTTATCTCGGACCTGCGCGCATTCGAGGCCGAGCACCACCTTCCCCAGGTCAAGATCAAGATCGATTCGGTGGGCGACGACTTTCAGGACACGTCAGGCAGCGGCGAATGGGACATCGACACTCAAGCATCAACCGGCATGTCGCCCAAGGCCCTGTACGAAGAACTGTACTTCGCTAAGGATCTCACAGATGCGTCGGTTCTGGCTGACATCAGTGCGTGGGGTTCCGACCCGCACGGCCCGTACCAGGCGAATGCATCTTTCGGAGAGTGCGAGGAGGATCCGACAAGTCCCGTAACAGGTGGTGGCACGAGCACTCCCGAAGGCGGGGCGGCGGGCACCGCCGGTGTCGAGTTCACCACGGAATCCGAGAATGCGCTCGAGCAGGCCACCCTTCAGGGAAAGACACTCTTCTCTTCGACAGGGGACACCGGATCATCGTGTCCGGTTGTCGACGCGGTAGTCATAGGTGCCGGCAACGGTGTTGCGAACCAGGCTTACCCCGAGACGAACTACCCGGCGTCGAGCCCGTACGTGGTTGCGGTCGGAGGGACGGTTCTCTACGGAACCGAGAGCACCAAGAAGAAGACCACGAAATCAAACGCAAAGCGCGCGGTCGAGACGGCGTGGACCTTCACTGGAGGGGGGAATACGTTCTACATTCCCCAACCGAGTTTCCAGCAGGGGATCCCGATGCTCGACGAGCAGGACTGTCTGAGCCAGCCCGACGGCTCCCCATACTCGTCGCCGACGCCGTGTCGCGGTATTCCGGACGTTGCAGCCCAGTCGGGTGACATAGCAACCAACGGCTACGACGTGACCATGGCCGGGGTGAACGATCAGGCGGGAGCGGGAACGAGCCTGGCGTCGCCGCTTTGGATGGGCATGTGGACGAGGGTGCAGGCGGCAGCCAAACAGAACGTCGAAGGGGACTACACACTCGGGTTCGCCGACCCGGTCCTCTACTCGATCGGCATGAACCCGAACGAGGACGCGAACGCGTTCTTCGACGTAGGCAACGGGACGACGACCAGCCCCGTCACTGCGAACGGCTACTACACGGCACTCCCGAGAACACCCACCGTTGACCCGAGCGGCTGGGACTATGTGTCCGGGCTTGGAAGCCCGAATGTGACCGCTCTGGCCCAATATGCCACCGGGAACGAGACCCTCAAGCCGACCGTCAATGTACCTCCCGAGCCGCCGAAGGACTGTGGCCAGCCTGGTCTGAACTCGTGCAACGGAGGTGGCAACAGTTGTTCGGTCACCTCGGGCCTTTGGACGAATCCTCCACACACCGCGACCGACACCCTCGGCAACTCGGATCCTCAATTGTCTTTGATCCACGGGGCAATGAGCGTGAGTGCCGACGGAACTTCGCTCCGTGTTCTTCTCAATGTGTCCGATCTCTCCGAGACCGTCCCCACCGGCGCTGCCGCTGACGAGTGGTACGGGTTGTGGAGTTATAACGGGACCGAATACTTCGGGAACGCTCAGCTGACCGATGTCCCGGGCGCAACCCCGACCTTCGACGATGGGACCGTCACCAGTACCGGCGGAGAGAACAGCTACAACACCGTCAATACCGACGACACGGGACTGTTCACCCTCGGCACGAACGGAGTCGTGGAGATCGATGTCCCGTTGGCAAACGTTGGATCTCCGGGCGACGGAACAGTGCTCGCCTCACCTACGGGGGAAACCGATATCGAGGTCGGGGCCCCTGACGGTGGAGGGCTCCTGGAGAAGGTCGATTCGGGCGGCCCGACGTGCAACTACGACGTGGGGAGCGGGCCTGTTTCGTCCTGAGATTGCGCCCAGGGACATCGAGCCCTGGCAGCCGTCTGCATCTCCCTGTCTTCCCGGTGGGGCAAGGATGGCGTCGTTCGGTGAGGCCGCTAGAGCCGGCGCCGAATCGTGACGGCCGGTGATTACTCATTGTGAGTTGTGGGTTTACGCAGTGCGTGTCAGATCGAAGATCCCGATGGCTGTATGAGCCGACGTTCGACCTAAGTGACTCGTAATGCGCAGGTCAAGCGTTCAGGTCCCTTCCCAGGCTCGACATCGCTTCGCTCGAGCAAGAGACTCCGGCAAAGGACAGGTGACACACCCCGATGGGAGGGTTGGTCACGTTTTCCGGGCTCCGAGGTGGGGTACCAGAAAACGGGAAGCATCTACCGCCTACTCACAGATTGCGACCGGCCCGCCCTAGCGAGGCGGGTCGTTTGCTTGCTGCACACGTAGTTGCCAGCAGAGGTGGGCCTTCGCATCACTCACCACCCGATCTGCCGTCGACGCTGCCAGTTATGCAAAGAAGGCTCTGGGTATGGTCGAGATGAGACGTCGCACGTCTTCGAACACAAAGCAGGCCTGCAGGGCCGGCATCGTTTGATCAACGACTCACGGTTCGCGTTTACAGGCACGAGGCAAATCTTGATTCGAACCGAACGTAACTTCGACTCGAACGTCGAGGAAGTGACCGCGGCCCGGCGCTTCGCCCAGGTTGTGGTCGCAGACTGGGGCATCTCGCCCGAGGACGTCGTGTTGGTGGTGGGCGAGTTGGCTGCGAATGCCCTGCGCCACGCCGGAGGCAACTTCAATGTCGCGCTCGACTACTTCGACGGAGCTCTGCTCGTCGAGGTGACCGATGGCAGCCCGGAGACCCCTCAGATCGTCGACGCGCCTTCAGGTGCAAGAAGTGGGCGCGGGCTCGTGATCGTCGACCGCGTCGCCAGAACATGGGGAATCCGGCCCACATCCACCGGCGGCAAGACGGTGTGGGCCGAGCTCGACGGGAGAAGCTGATCGACGAGCTACTCCGCTCTCTCGAGATCCCACACGGTGGCAAGCGCGCCGTTCAATCGCAGCATGTCGATCACGCGGCTCACTTTCGGGCTCGGGCGGCTCACGACGATGTGGCCGCCTGCGGTGCGAGCACGTTCAGCAGCAGCGACGAGCGTACCGATGCCCGAAGCGTCGATGAACTCGACGGCCGCCATGTCTATGACGACGTCAACGCTCCCGGCGTCGAGCAACCTCTCCAACTCGAGCTCGAGCCGTGGAGAGCTCGCCACATCCACCTCGCCCGCGATCGTCAACAGCACAGATGGCCGATCGCCGTCCGCAGTAACCCCGGCGCGGGCATTAGCTGCGCTGACCTCGAACTTTGCCAACTCGGTCATGATCGAATCCTCGAACTCCGGTCACAAGGCGAGCTTGACGGTCCAAGCTGGAGCCACGATTTTATCCAGTCCATTTGGACCCGTCACCTGCGGTCAGGATTGCTCGCGCCGGTGCCGACGATCGCCCGGTGCTCTGGGACATTGAGTCGCCAGAGTCGTTATCGCGCAGTCCGTGCGGGTATGGGCCCGGAGTGGTTGCAACATCGCTCGGTGAGTCGGATCCGCCGGACCTGTCGGTCGGTCAAGGGTGCTCGATCGAGCTCAGGTGCGATGCAGCTCGTGCCACGTTGATCGTACGAGGCAGTTTGGACGTATGGTCGCTCGCAGCACTCAACGCCCAACTGGACCAGCTGACCTATACGCCGAACGAGTATCTGACCATCGACATGCGGGGCGTCTCCAGCATCGACGGCGCTGTGGTCGGGGCTCTCGAGAGCTTCGCCCGCTCTACCGCGATCTCCGGCCGCAGCCTGTCGATCAGGTGCGACCCAGGCCCAGCGGTTGGCTGGCTCTACGCGTCCGGCCTCGATCCGCTCGTTTGACTCACCCCTCCGCGCCGCCGGTGCGCTGCCTGCTCTTCTGACTCCGAGTGCCGAAGCGCGCTACTTGCTCGGCT
This sequence comes from uncultured Acidimicrobiales bacterium, assembly GCA_963801315.1. Classification (GTDB taxonomy): domain Bacteria; phylum Actinomycetota; class Acidimicrobiia; order Acidimicrobiales; family CAVXTF01; genus CAVXTF01. The sequence continues at coordinate 455,849 of CAWDEI010000002.1, forward strand.
GGGGAAGTTTGCAGGCGTGGATCTCCGGGTTGACCCCCACGTAGTTGAGGGGTCCCGCGACGATCGTCACCGCGATCGTGCCGGCCTTGGTGCAGTTCGTGTCAGACCCGCTGAAGTAGTGCCGTTGGCCCGCGGCGATGACACCGATCACGAGCCACGCCACGAGAAGCAACGTCCCTATGCGCATGAACCTCTCACCTCACACTCGCCTGTATCCGGCCTCGAACATCGAGGAAACGCTGAACGCCAGGAGAATGCCGGAGTGTTTGTGGACATGTTTATCGCCAGACAGGTACCCGAATTGTTTAGAGGTAACCGTCTGCGCGAGCTTCTCCGGCTTGGAGGCTCAACGGTTGACGCGACCGTTTGAGGCGCGTCGCATCTGGGGATGCTCTCGGTAACGCATCGCTCATCGCTATGAGAGTGGTGCCCAGCTAGCAACGGAAGGAAAGGACAGAACTGATGGCAAGCGGACCCAAGGAAGCCACCACCGGCGTCGTCGAAGAGGTCAAAGGCAGGGCCAAGGAAGCCGCCGGCGCGGTGACGAACAACGACAAGCTCGTCTCCGAAGGAAAGGCGCAGCAGGACAAGGCGCAAGCCGCCCGAGATGCAGCCAAGCGCGAAGCGCAAGCTGAGGTCCACCGTGCCGAAGAACAGGCATCTGAGGGCCGCGAGCGCGCAGCACAGGAGGGTCGTTCCTGATGGGACTCATCCTGCTCGTGCTGCTGCTGGCTCTTCTGTTGGGAGCGGGCGGTTTTGCCGTTCACACGCTGTGGATAATCGCGCTCGTCGTGCTTTTCGTGTGGGTGCTGGGCTTCGCCTTCGCTCGCGGCGAAGGGTCGGGTGGGCGCGCCCGCTGGTACCGATGGTAAATCGAAGCCGAGAGTGCGGCAGTTTCTTTACCAGTATTCTCGGGCACTTTTCGGGTAGAAGGCAACTCTGAGGCGCGTAACCGTAAGAGGAGGTTGTTCGAAATGATAAGCGGTATAGCTGCGAGTGTCGTGGTGTTCGCACTAGGCGCAATTCTTGACTTCGCTGTCACTGTGAGCCCGTATCAACACGGTTTCAACATCCGTACCGTCGGCGTGATCCTGATGATCGTCGGAGCGGTTGGGTTCGTGCTGTCGCTTCTGGCGCTCGGTGTAGGCGGGACGGGTTTCCGTAGGCACCGAACAGTCGTCGACGACGGGCGCGGCAACGTCATGCGTCGGGAGGACACCTACACCTAGATCTCTGCAGGACGTGTTCCGCGCCTCTGCGAAGGGGAAAGGAGAAGAGCCGTGTACATCGGATTGGGAACTGTCGTACTGATCCTCGTCATAATCGCCATTTTCATGATGATGCGACGAAGCAGCGTGTGACAGCCCGGCTGTTCGAGATGAGGGTGCCGCCGGTTGCTCCGAGAGGGAGACCGGCGGCATCTTCGCGTCTCGACCCACCCCCGGAGGGCCGGGAACTAGCTTTGTCGTATGGGGCGTTCTGGAGAATCCGCAAGACGTCGTGCGCAGGATCGTCCCCTGACGAATCTCGAACGCGTGATGGATGCGATTCGGGTAAGGGCCGTCCACCGTTTGGGTGGAGAGATGCCACAACGCGGGCTCACCTACGGCGAACTCGTGGACTTGCTGTATCCGACGTTGGACGACCCTGAAGTCCGCCGAGCAGTCGATGCGGCCGGCGAGGGAGAGTTGGGAGATCCGTCGACGATCCGCCGGATGCTTGGCGCGGTCGAACACCAACTTGCGCCGACGGCGTTCTCGGTCCGTCTCGCCCGGGACGACGTCACCCTGGTGCGTGTGGGTGATGTCGAGCTTCTGTGTGACGCTGCCGACCTTTCAGTCTCCCTGACCTTGCGGGCCGGCGAATACGAACCACACCTGACCGACGTCTTCAAGCGTTTCTGCCGGCCCGGGATGACGGTCGTCGACGTTGGAGCGAACATCGGCTACTACTCGATATTGGCCTCCGAGCTCGTCGGACCGGAGGGCAGGGTCATTGCGATCGAGCCGAATTCGGAGAACTGCCGTCTGCTGCTCAGCACGATGCGCCTCCAGGGGCGGAGCAACATAACCCTGCTGCCCGTGGCGTGCGACACGCAGACAGGTTGGGCCTATTACTCGACCCACATCGGCTCGAACGGCAGCCTCGTGGACAACGAGGACCTCCTGGCGACTCCCGGCACGGTGGTGCCGACGTTCCGGCTTGAGGACCTGGTGGACGAGCCGGTCGGTTTGTTGAAGATAGACGTGGAGGGAGCCGAGGCCCGGGTCGTCGCAGGAGCTCGCAAGCTGATCGAGCGACATCGTCCCGTTGTCACGACCGAGCTCAGCGAAGCGATGTTGGAAGAGGTGTCCGGATCGACCCCGTCGGAATATCTGAGTTATTTCCACGGCCTCGGCTACTCCCTTGCCGTCATCGACCGCAAGAGCGGGACACCGAAGCAGTACCCGACGGTGCGTGCGCTCCTGCTCGACTGGCGCGAGCACTACCAGATCGAGGACCTTCTCCTCACTCCACCCGACTATGACGCTCCGCCGGCCTCCTAGGCCGGAAGTGTGCTCGTATGACAGTTCAGTTAGCCTCCGAGCGCTGTAGGCAATAGAACGCTCCCGCGCCGAGGACGGTTCCCTGATGCCCGCAATGGGCGGAGCTCCGCAGACCGACGACCCGAACGTCGTGTGAGGCCCGCTCGCGACGACAATTCACCGAGGCTCCGCCGCTCGGCCCCGCTGGCCGGCGCGGCAGTGGTCGCGGCAGCTGCGGCACTTGCGGCCGGCCTGCTCGTAGGGAGCTCGGCACCGAAGTCCGGGACGTCAGCAGATGCGTGGCCCACAACGACACTCGCGTCTTCCTTCGTGACACCCGCGGGGTCCTGGGCGATCCTTCCCATGGGGCGCCTTGGTGATCCGCTCAACACGTTCTGGCAGTTGTTCTTCCGTCCCTACGGCCGATCGGATTGGAATCTCGTCACACCACCGGGCGTCGCCGACAACGGAGGGTTCGCGGCATCACCGGGTCCCGACGGCTCGATCGCCGTGGTGTTCGATCCGAACAACCTGTTGACCTTCTCTCCCTTCGCCGTCAGCTCCGACGAAGGAACGAAATGGAGCGCAGGCCTGATCCCTTTCGGGATCGCGCCGGTGCCCGACGTCCTGACAGCACCCTCTTCACCGGACTCGCAGCTCGCCGCCATCGAAGACGGCGGCTCCACGGTCGCGATGGGGACGGCGAGCGAGACGAGTTGGCCGACCATCTACACGAGGACCGAACTGGCGGCGTCCGGACCGGGCCGCTCGTGCGGTGTCGGCAAGCTGACGGCGCTCGCAGCTTCGGGTAATGGCGAGCTCGTCGGGTCGGATTGCACGACTCCGGGCGTGGTCGGGATCTTCCAGGACGCAAGCGGCGTCCCGGGCGGACGAACCTTGCAACTCGTCGGTCCGAAGCTTGCCCCGTCCGACGGAGAGTTCAGCGTTCTGCGCCTGTCGGAACAGGGAGGCCGGGTCGTCGCTTTGATCGACAGCAGGAGGGGGTCGGTCAACGTTCTCTACGGGCTTAGCGGCGTTGGGCAGCCCTATGCGTGGTCATACTCCGAAGCCCTTCCCCTCCCTTCGCGCGCTGTGATCGTCTCGTCGGGATTCGGGCCGAACGGGACTCTCGTCGTCGAGACCAAGTCACCCACAGGCGCTCTCGAAGCAGCGGTCACGAGAACGAACGTCGAAACGGCTTGGCAGTACCTGCCTTCTCTGCCCGCCGGCACAGAGAGCGTGTCGGTCTCAGCTGACGGGAAGGTCGACGCGCTGAGCGCGAGCTTGTCCGAGCTGACCGACTGGGAGCTCGTCGACGGGGCATGGGCGAAGAACCAGGTGCTCATAGTCCCGATCCAGTACGGGTCGTCGAGCTGAGCCGCGGCCGACCGGCGGCTCAGGGCGACGGCGGAACCGTCGGAGGAGCGACCGGGTTGGACGGCACGGTTCCGCGCGCCAGGAAAGTGATTGCGGTCCCGAGGAAATGCTCATCCACGGCGTCGGGGTCGAGTGCCCGCAATATCCCGACTCCCCGGAAGAAGGATTCGATGATCATCGCGACATGCTTCGCCGGTTCGTCGGTCTCGATGCCCCATCGCTTCCTTTCGGATTCGATTATGTCGGCGACCGAATCGACGATCGCGTCGTTGAGCTGCACCAGTCGTTCGCGCGCCGCCGGGTTGCGCATCGCGTAGACACAGAACTCCAGGTACAGACCGGGCCAATTGCCCGGTGCTTGTGTGAGCTCGTCGCGGATAAGCGCGACGAAGTCATATAGGCGCGACTCGGGCGGGACCTCCGAGGCGAGTGCCTCGTGGAGGGCCTCGGACTCGCGGGCCCAGTATCTCTCCAGCAGGGCGAGGAACAGGTCCTCTTTGTTCTTGAAGTTCGAGTAGACGGCGCCCTTCGTGAAACCGGCAGCCGCAGCCACCTCGTCCAACGAGGCGCCGTGGAAACCGCGCTCAGCGAACACCTGAGCGGCGGCGTCGAGCAGGTGGTCGCGCGTGAGCCGGCGCCTCCGGTCGGGTGTGAGGGGATCGAGTGCCATTGAGCCTCGCCCAGAACTATACCAAGAAACCTACTAGACAGTATCTCAGATACTGACTAGTATCTGAGACGTGCAGCTCACGGTCGAGCCGGAAGTTCCCGCCGACGCGGGTCTGCCGGCGACGGGTGCGCCTCATGGCGGACCTGCGGTGCAGACGGTCGGGCTGGTCCGTCGGTACGGCGCCTTGACGGCAGTGGACGGTATCGACCTCGAGGTCGCCGAGGGCGAGATCTTCGGATTCCTCGGCCCGAACGGGGCCGGCAAGTCCACCTTCATCAGGGTGCTCTGCACGCTCCTTCACCCGACGGCAGGGACGGCAACGGTGGCCGGCTACGACGTTGTGGCGAACCCGCAGGAGGTGAGGTTGCGGATCGGGGTCGCTCTCCAGGAAGCGGCCCTCGACGACCGCCAGACAGGTCGCGAGCTGTTGGCCCTGCAGGGCAGGCTCTACGGCCTGAGATCAGCCGAGATAAAGGTGCGCCTCGACCAGGTTCTCGAGCTCGTCGACATCGGCTCGTCGATAGACCGGCTGATAGGGACCTATTCGGGCGGCATGAAGCGCAGGCTCGACCTGGCGGCGGCCCTGATGCACAACCCGGAGATCCTCTTTCTGGACGAGCCGACCACGGGACTCGACCCGACCAGCCGCGAGAGCGTCTGGGCCGAGGTCAGGAGGCTCAACTCGGAGCTCGGGATGACGATCTTCCTGACGACCCAGTACCTGGAAGAAGCCGACGCCCTCGCGGACCGCGTCGGGTTCATCGCGCACGGCCGCCTGGCGGCGGTCGGGGCACCCGACGAGCTGAAGAGAGCTATCGGCCAGGACCTGATCGTGGTGGACCTGCACACCGATACCTCGGGCGAGATCCGCGGCGACCTCGCTGGCGCCGTCGACGATCTCGGAGGTCTGGCCGCGATCGACAGCGTCTTGACGGAGAACGACAGGCTGGTGCTGTCCACCTCCGACGGCCCGGCGGCTCTGAGCAACGTGGCGATCGTGCTCGGCGAGGCGCGCCTCGAGGTGAAGAGCATCACCCTTCGCACACCCACCCTCGACGACGTGTACCGCGAGCTGACTCATTCCCCGACAACCGATGGCGAGGTGCGATGAGGAACACCGCTCGAGCGGGCAACGTGAGCGCAGCCTGGGCCTCGCCGGACGTTGCGACCCCGACGATCAGGGGCAAAGAGGCCGGTATTGCACGGGACCTGGTGTCCGTGGCGGGCCGGGCGCTGCGCCAGATCCCGCGTGAGCCCGCGTCCGTCCTTCCCGCGGTCTTCGTTCCCGCTTTCTTCTATGCCGTCAATCTCGGGGCGCTCGAAAAGTTCGCCAAGGGCGCGTTCGACTACAAGGCATTTCTGCTCCCGATGGCGATCGCCTTCGCTGTGACCGGGATGTCCCGGGCACCCACCCTCGTGACGGACATCCAGAGCGGTTACTTCGACCGCCTCTGCATGACGCCCATTCGCCGGTCGGCGTTGCTTCTCGGGCTCATGGCAGCCGATGTGGTCGTGATCATCGCGTTGTGCGTCCCGGTTCTCGCGATCGGTTTCGGTGTCGGCGTCCGGTTCTCCTCCGGAATAGCGGGCGTGCTCGCGTTCGTGGCGTTCTCGGCGCTTTGGGGTCTCGCCTTCACGGGCTTTCCTTATGCGGTGGCCCTCAAGACCGGGAGCCCGGCCGCCGTGAACGCCTCGTTCGTGGTGTTCTTCCCACTCTTCTTCCTTTCCGACGCGGTCGTGCCCAAGCAGTCGCTCACGGGCTGGATGTCCGCCATAGCCACCTACAACCCGATCACATATCTGCTCGGGGCTCTGCGCTCACTCATAACCGCAGGGTGGCAGGCCGGAACGGTCCTGGAAGGACTTGCCGCGCTGGCCGGGATCGGGCTCGTGAGCATGACCCTCGCCCTGTGGGCGCTCAGGGGGAGAGTACTGAGGGGGAGCTGAGCCACCCCACGGGTACAGTGCTCGGTATGGCCGACCGGTCGCAGTTCACCGACCAGGCAATGGAATACATGCCCGCCCTCTACACGGCTGCGCTGCGCATGACCCGCAATGCGGCCGATGCCGAGGACCTCGTGCAGGAGACGTTCCTGAAGGCCTACCGCGCCTTCGGGTCCTTCGAGGAAGGCACGAACCTGAAGGCCTGGCTGTACCGGATCCTCACGAACACCTTCATAAACACCTATCGCGCCGCCAAGCGCCGGCCGGAGAAGGCCGACGTAGAGGACATCGAGGATCTCTACCTCTACAAGCGCCTCGGCGAGCTCTCGGCTGCAGGGGTAGGGCGTTCCGCCGAGGACGAGCTTCTCGAGCGGATCACCGACGACGAGGTGAAGCGGGCGATCGAGTCGCTCCCCGAGGCGTTCCGCATCGCAGTTCTGCTCGCCGACGTAGAGGGGTTCTCGTACAAGGAGATCGCCGAAATAACCGATGTGCCCATCGGCACGGTCATGAGCAGGATCCACCGGGGAAGAAGAGCCCTCCAAAAGGCGTTGCTGGACTACGCCGAGGCTCGCGGACTGGTCGCGGCGGACAACCGTGCGTGAGCCCGGGGTCATCGGCCAGCCGACAGAGCGAGGGGAGGAGACAGATGGGTACCGGTGAGAGCGCCGCCGATTGCAACGAAACGGTGGAGCGTCTCTACCAGTACCTCGACGGCGAGCTGACCGACCTGCGGCGAGAGCAGATCCAGAGGCATCTCGACGCCTGCTCTCCCTGCTTCCAGGCCGTCGGCTTCGAACGCGAGCTGAGGATCGTGATCGCCAGCCGCTGCACCGAACGCGTGCCGGCCGAGCTGATCGAGCGCATCCGGTCGGCGCTCCAACAAGAGGAGCTTCAAGAAGAGGATCAGAAGTAGGGAAACCGCCTCGATGGCGGGTCCGAGGCTGCATCTCTCTATGCTGGTTCCATGAGCAGCCCTGTTTCCTGGGACGTGGCGGAGCGCGTCGGCGTGTGGGTGAGTTCCGGCCGGCTCAAGGCGATCTCGGGCCAACAGATGCTGGTGCTCGACTCCGAGACCGAGGCAGCGGTCGAAGCGGATTTCGCTCGCTTCACCGCTCAAGCCGAAGAGCTCGTCGTGCGGGCGACCGGCCTCGAACCGCGCTCAGGCCCTCCCCGCGGAGTGGTCGTAGACCGGGCCGACTGGGTCCGTGCCAACATCCGGTCTTTCCGGAGGCTTCTGGCTCCGCTCATCGACAAGATCGAGCAGACCCAGCTCCCCCGTCCGCTGTCATCGGTTTCCGGCGCCGTGACAGGCACGCAGCTCGGGCTCGTCATCGGGTGGATGTCGACTCGGGTTCTCGGTCAGTACGACATCCTCTTCGCCGAGGACCCGGTTTCGAACGCTCCGTTGCCGGCGGGTTCGCAGGCCAGCGGCGACGAACCTGAAAATGCCTTGTCGGGCGGTGACATCGTCTCGTACGTCGGTCCGAACATCGTCGGGCTAGAACGCAGGCACGGCTTTCCCCCCGACCAGTTCCGCCTTTGGATCGCGCTCCACGAGGTCACCCATCGTTGTCAGTTCACGGGTGTGCCCTGGTTGCACGACTACTTTCTTTCGCTCGTAGAAGAGGGCCTCGCGGGCATGACCCCGGACCCCGGCCGCTTCTCCGAGTCCCTCCACCGGGCGATCGACGAGATCAGGGCCGGGCGCAATCCGCTCGAGCAGTCAGGGCTCATCGGGCTCGTGGCTGGCCCCGAGCAGCTGGCGACGATCGGCAAGATCCAGGCGCTCATGAGTCTGTTGGAAGGTCACGGCGACATCACCATGAACCGGGCGGGGGCGGAGCTCGTCCCCGAGGCCGACAGATTCGCGGGCGTTCTGCGCGATCGGCGGAAGCGGGCAGGACCAGCCGCCCGGATCATGCAACAGCTGATCGGCATGGACGCCAAGTTGCGACAGTACGAGCAGGGGGAGCAGTTCATCGAGGCCGTGGAGAAGGTCGGGGGTCCTGAGCTGCTCGCGTGGGTCTGGGAAGCCCCGGACCGCCTCCCGTCGCTCGAAGAGATCAGGGACCCGTCTTCCTGGGTCGCCAGGATGAACAACTTTCAGCTCGTCGCGGGGTGAGTCCCGAGGAGGGGGTTCGGTCGCTTCTCGCCCGCTGCACCTTCCCGCAGGCAGGAGACCCGCTTACGTGCGCCGTCTCCGGCGGAGCCGACTCGCTGGCGCTTCTCGTGCTCGCGACCTCTGCCGGATGCGACGTGACGGCCGTCCACGTCGACCACGGGCTGCGCTCCGGGTCCGGCGAGGAGGCGGTCAGGGTGAAGGAGGCGGCACGACGCCTCGGGGCGAGCTTCCGCTCGGTGAGAGCCGACGTACGTCCCGGGCCCAACCTGGAGGCGCGTGCGCGCGATGCCCGCAGGGGGGTCCTTCCCACGGGCGCAGCCACCGGTCACACGATGGACGACCAGGCCGAGACAGTGCTCCTGCGGTTGCTGAGGGGTACGGGCCCCGACGGCCTCGGCTCGATGAGACCCGGGCATGAGCACCCGCTCCTCTCGGTGCGTCGCCGCGAGGCGCTCGAAGTGACGCTCGGAGCCGGTCTCGATCCCCTCTGCGACCCGACGAATAGCGACCCGTCGATCCTCAGGAACAGGGTCCGACACGAGCTCCTGCCGCTTTGCTCCGAGCTCGCCGGGCGCGACGTGACCCCGCTTCTCGCCCGGTTGGCGCTTCTCGCCGGGGAGGACGCCGACTGGTTCACGGCGCAGGCAGACGACCTCGATCCGACCGACGCCGCGCAGATCGCAGGCGCACCTGCGCCGGTGGCGAGAAGGGCGGTGAGGAGCTGGCTCCGGGGAGACGGTCCTTACCCGCCCGACCTTGCCGCAGTGGAGAGGGTTCTCGCCGTCGCCCGCGGCGAGACGCTCGGGACCGAGGTCGCCCCGAGCACCCGGGTGCGCAGGACAGCGGGACGCCTGCGAGCGGAGCCAAGTTGAGCACCGGCAGGTGGAGGGACGATCCCCTCATCGGACCAGTCGTCGTGAGCGAGGCCGCTCTGCGACACAGGGTCGCCGAGCTCGGAACGGAGATCGCGGCCGACTACGCCGACCGGCCACCGCTTCTCGTCGGCGTCCTGAAGGGGGCGTTCGTGTTCATGAGCGACCTCGCACGCCAGGTCAGGCTCCCCGTGGAGGTCGACGTCATGGCCGTCGCCTCCTACGGCACCGGCACCTCGACGAGCGGTGTCGTGAGGATTGTTAAGGATCTGGACACGGACCTCACGGGCCGCCATGTGCTCATCGTCGAGGACATCGTCGACAGCGGGCTCACCCTGTCGTACCTGAGGAGGAACCTGCTCGCTCGCCAGCCGGCCAGCCTCGAGGTGTGCGCCCTGCTCGTGAAGGAGGGGCGTCAGAGAACCGATCTCGAGATCCGCTACGTCGGCTTTCGCATCCCTCCCGATTTCGTGGTCGGCTACGGGCTCGACGTCGCCGAGCGGTTCAGGAACCTGCGCGACATACACGTCTACACCGGCGAGGTGACCGATGCCTGAGGCTGGCCGATGAGCCTCGATCCCGAGCGCATAGAAAGAGCCGTGAAAGAGCTGTTGATCGCCATCGGAGAGGATCCCGATCGCGAGGGACTCCGGGCTACGCCGAGTCGGGTGGCGGCAATGTACGAGGAGCTCTTCGCGGGGCTCGACGAGGATCCGAGCAAGCACCTGACCCTCACCTTCGCCGCGGATCACGACGAGATGGTGATGGTGCGCGACATCCCCTTCGCCTCGTTGTGCGAGCACCACCTGGTGCCGTTCATGGGCAAGGCCCACGTCGCTTACATCCCGGGTGACGACGGCAGGATCACCGGCCTGTCGAAGCTGGCCAGGCTGGTCGACGCCTTCGCCAAGCGCCTGCAGGTCCAAGAGAGGATGACCTCCCAGATCGCCGACACCCTGATGGAGACCCTCGCTCCTCGAGGGGCGCTCGTGGTGGTCGAGGCCGAGCATCTGTGCATGTCGATGCGAGGGGTGAGGAAGCCGGGAACCCTGACGGTGACGTCGGCGCTTCGCGGCATCTTCAAGGACGACCCCAGGACCCGCGCAGAAGCGATGGCGTTCGTCCACGGACGCTGAGCTAATTGGCGTTCGCCGTAAATTGACGTTCGCCCCACACCGAGGCTGAGCGAAATAACGGGCACTGGCCCCGCCCGGCCAGTTGCGGAGGGCTCTACTGTAGGGAGATATGCGTCCTCTCGTCATGGGTGTGCTCAACGTCACACCCGATTCGTTCTCTGACGGAGGGCGGTTCATGGACCACGACCGTGCCATCGAGCATGGGCTCGAGCTCGTGGCAGCCGGCGCCGACGTGGTCGACGTCGGCGGAGAGTCGAGCCGCCCGGGCGCCGAGCCGGTGAGCGAGGCAGAGGAGCGGAGACGGGTGCTTCCCGTCGTCGGGGCGCTCGCCGGCGCGGTACGCGTCTCTGTCGACACCACCAAGAGGTCCGTCGCCCTGGCAGCGATCGATGCCGGCGCAACCTTGGTGAACGACGTCTCTGCGAGCCTCTGGGAGGTGGCGGCGTCCACCGGCGTGGGCTGGGTCGCGATGCACATGCAGGGAAGCCCGAGGACCATGCAGGTGGCGCCCCGTTACGACGACGTCGCCTTCGAGGTCCACGGGTTCCTCCTCGACCGCGCCTCCACGGCTGTCGCCGCCGGGGTGACCGAGGTGTGGGTCGACCCAGGGATCGGCTTCGGCAAGACCATCGAGCACAACGTCGCTCTCCTGCATCACCTTCCCGAGCTGGCCGTTTGCGGCTTCCCGGTTCTCGTGGGCACGAGCCGCAAGGGATTCCTCGGCACCGTCGCACCCGAGGCCGACGGTTCGGTGACGCCTACCGAAGAGCGACTCGACGCGTCTCTTGCGACCGCGACATGGGCGATGCTCGCCGGCGCCTCGATGGTGAGGGTCCACGACGTCGGCCCTACTGTGCAGGCCGCCACTCTCGTCGGGCCGGCCCGTGTAGGGCGCCCGCAGGGGATCGAGATCAACGCTGGAGAGGACCAATGAGAGGAAAGTGGGCCGCAGGGATCCCCCCGCGCAACTTCACTTGGGTGATCCAGGACCAGCTCGCCATGAGCGAGCGGCCGGGCGGGTTCGCACCCCACCACCGGCGTGTCCGCCGTCAGGAGGAGATCATCTGGCTTCGGGTCCAGGGCTTCACCCGCATCGTGTCGATGCTCCCCTCCCCGCACAACCTCGACGCCTACGAGAAGGGTGACATCGCCTCGGCGCACTTCCCGGTGCCGCCGTCGGGCGACGCCCGCGAGACGTTGTCGGAGCTGTTCTCGCAGCTCGAGGAGTGGCTCGGCAAGGGCGAACGGATACTCATCCACCAAGAGGAGCTCGGCGACAGCGTGGTAGGCGTGGTGGCTGGATTCCTGCAGTGGTCGGGGCGCCTGCCTGCAGGACCTCAGGCCGTGGCCGTGGTCGAGCGCCTGTCGGGTCGGCAGCTCGGCCCGCTCGGCCGCGAGCTCGCCTCACAGGCGGCGGATCTGAGGAGCTCCCAACCCTCGCCCCGCAACGACTGAGCGACCGCCCGGTGGAGCAGTGACCTCCGATGTGATCGAGCTGCGGGGTCTCAGGCTTCTCGGAAACCATGGCGTCGGCGAGCTGGAACGGCAGTCCGCCCAGCCGTTCGAGCTGGATCTCGACGTCGTCGTCGACACCTCGCGCGCTGCGTCGAGCGACGACGTGGCAGACACCGTCGACTACCAGAGGTTGGTCGAAGCGGCGTCGGAGGTGGTCACGGGCGCTTCGTTCCGCCTGCTCGAGACGCTCGCCTCCGCCATAGCCGACGCCCTGCTCTCGGACGGCCGCATCGAGCAGGTGACCGTGTCGGTCCGCAAGCTGAGGCCCCCCGTCGCATTCGACATTCGCTCTGCCGGTGTCTGCATCACCCGCACGAGCGACAGGACCACCCCGCGAGCGACATGGCACGGGCCTTCATCGGTATCGGGTCGAACCTGGGCGACAGGCTGGCGTTCATCAGACGTGCCGTGGCCGGTCTCCCCGGCGTCGCCGCCGTGTCGCCTGTCTACGAGACCGAGCCGGTCGGCGGTCCGCCGGGCCAGGGTCCGTACCTGAACGTCGTGGTCGAGCTTCGAACGGTCATGTCGCCGCGGCAGCTCCTGGAGCTCGGCGCTCGGCTCGAGGCCGAAGCGGACCGAAAGCGCGAGGTCCCGGACGGCCCGCGGACGCTCGACGTCGACATCCTGCTCGTCGGCGATCTGACCGTGGACGAGGCCGACCTACAGGTCCCGCACCCGCGCATGTGGGAGAGGCGGTTCGTCCTCGCCCCGCTTGCCGACCTTGCTCCAGAGCTCGTCGGGGCCGAGCGCCTCGAAGCGGCTGGAGGAAGCGTCCGCCGCCTAATAGACTCTGTGTGAGCTCGATGCCGAGCGCCTGAGTGGGTTCGGCACCAGAGTCATGAGCGCCTGAGAGATCTGTCTCCTGAGCGACCGGCACCCTTGAGGGCTGGATCGCAGAAAGGGGTTGGTAGGTGGCCACTGTTCGCCTGATCGGTCCTGGACGGGCCGGCATGTCCGTTGCGAGCGCACTCGCCGCGGCGGGCCACGACATAGCCGGCTTCGTCTCTTCGAAAGACGACCCCTCCGACGCGGCGAGCGGGGTCGACGTCCTGATCCTCGCGGTCCCTGACCGCCGCATCGCGGAGGTGGCCCGTAGGGTCCGCCCGGTCGACTCGACGGCGGTGGTTCATCTTTCGGGCTCGCAAGGCCTCGAGGTGCTCGCTCCACACGTGAGGCGCGCCTCGCTCCACCCGCTCGTCCCGATGCCCACACCCGAGGTCGGGGCTGCGCGGCTTGCTGCCGGCGCCACTTTCGCCGTCGCCGGGGACCCGATCGCGACCGAGCTCGCTGTCAGCCTCGGCGGCCGCACGGTCACAGTGCGCGACGAGAACCGGGCCGCCTACCACGCCGCGGCCGCCATCGCCGCGAACCATGTGGTGGCCCTGATGGGACAGGTCGCCAGGGTCGCCGAGACAATCGGGCTCGACCTCGACGTCTTCCTCGGGTTGTCGAGGGCTGCTCTCGCCGACGTCGAGAGGCTCGGTCCCGAGGCCTCGCTCACCGGTCCGGCGGCACGGGGGGACACAGCGACGCTGGCCCGCCACCGCGCGGCTCTCGCCCCCGAGGAGAGGGCCGGCTATGACGCGGGCGTCGCTCTGGCGCGCCGCCTGGCCGACGGGCCGCAATCGGCGACGGCCTCGTCCGCCACGGCCACGTTCGGAGAGACCCCCGACCGCCAGGTAGACGACGTGGTCCCCGTCGAGGTGGCGTGACGTGAGCAACTCGCGCGCTCTGCGGGTGGTGCTGACGGGCCCCGAGCTCTCAGTCGCGTTGGACGATGCACGTGCGGCGGGCGCATCTGTCGGTCTCGTCCCGACCATGGGCGCCCTTCACGCGGGGCACCGCTCCCTCGTCGAGCGGGCGACCGCCGAGTGCGGGTTCGTGGCCGTGACGATCTTCGTGAACCCGATGCAATTCGACGACCCCCGCGACCTCGAGGCCTATCCGCGTGACCTCGAAGCAGATCTGGAGACGCTCGCCGACGCAGGTGCCGACATCGTGTTCGTCCCCGAGGTGAGTGAGCTCTATCCCGATCACCCGAAGGACCCGTCGACGACGATCCACGTGGCCGGCGTGAGCGACGAGCTCGAGGGGAGGTTCCGTCCCGGCCATTTCGACGGCGTCGCGACTGTGGTCGCCAAGTTGCTCTCGATGGCAGGACGATCCAGGGCTTACTTCGGCGAGAAGGACTTCCAGCAGGTGGCCGTGGTCCGCAGGCTCGCCCGCGACCTGTGCATGCCGGTCGAGGTCGTGGCATGCCCGACGGTCCGCGAGCCGGACGGGCTCGCTATGTCGAGCCGCAACGTTCGCCTCGACGCAGACGGCAGGCGGCGCGCGATCGGTGATCAACCGCGCGCTCGTCGCAGGCGCCGCCGTGGTCGCCGCGGGGGAGGACCGGCCCGGACCGGTACGCGAGGCGATGCTGAGGGTGCTCGAGGCCGAACCCCGAGTCGAGCCCGAGTACGCCGAGGTCGTGGACGCATTGTCGATGTCCGTTCCCGCGAAGCTGACCGGCGAGGTTCGCCTCCTGATAGCGGCGCGAGTCGGCGACGTTCGGCTGATCGACAACGTCGGCGCCCTGGTTGGCGTCGAGGTCGACGGCAGCAGCTTCGCAATGAGCTCGAAGGAGAGATGAGCATGAGGCGGCGAATGATGAAGTCGAAGATCCACCGCGCGACGGTCACCGACGCGAATCTCGACTATGTCGGTTCGATCAGCTTGGACCCCGAGCTCATGGATCTTGCGGACATCCGCGAGTACGAACAAGTGGCAGTTCTCGACATAGACAACGGGGCTCGTTTCGAGACCTACGCGATCCTCGGCGGACCGGGTGAGGTCTGTCTCAACGGCGCGGCGGCGCGCCTGGTCCATCGCGGTGACAAGGTGATCGTCATCACCTATGCCGACTACGAGGAGGCCGAGCTCTCCTCCTTCGTGCCGCGTGTCGTCCACGTGGATTCCACGAACCGCTGCGTCGACGAGTCCACCGCTCGCCTCGAGGCCGAGCTGCGACGCCCCGTTACGCTCTGACCACTTGTGCACACGGACGCGGCCGGCACCATCGGAGAACCCTCAGAAGCGCTCGATCTCGATGTGCTCGTCCTCGGAAGCGGGGTGGCGGGTTTGTCGGCCGTCGTCCGCCTTGCCGAGGTGCCGGGACTGCGCGTCGGCATCCTGACCAAAGGAGACCTGTCGCAGTCCGCCACGGCCTGGGCCCAAGGTGGCGTCGCCGCGGTGATCGGCGGCGACGAGGACTCGACCGACCTGCATCTCGCTGACACCCTGGCCGCCGGTGCCGGCCTCTGCGACGACCGGGCGGTGCGGGTGCTCGTCGACGAGGGGCCGCTGAGGGTACGCGAGCTGATCGGCATGGGCGCCGTGTTCGACTCGGAGGAATCGGGAAGGTTGGCGTGCGCGACGAGAAGGAGGTCACTCGATCGCGCGCGTTCTGCACGCGGGCGGGGCCGCGACCGGTGCGGAGGTCGAACGGGCGCTCGTCGCTGCGGTCGCGCGCACGGCGGCCGCGGTGCTCGAGCGCTGGCTCGCGATCGACCTCCTCGTGTCGGGAGGCCGGTGCATCGGCGTCGCGGCGCTCGATCCTGCCGGCGAGCTCCGCTCGATCCGCGCCGGCCAGGTTGTCGTCGCCACCGGGGGCGCCGGCCAGATGTTCGCCGTGACGACCAATCCGAACGAGGCCACCGGCGACGGGATTGCGATGGCGCTGAGAGCCGGGGTCCCGGTCGCCGACGTCGAGTTCGTGCAGTTCCATCCGACGGCGCTCCACCACCCGGCCATGCCCCGCCCACTTCTCTCCGAGGCTCTTCGCGGGCACGGCGCGCTGCTGAGGGACGACCGCGGCGATCGGTTCGTCGACGAGCTGGCCCCACGAGACGTCGTCAGCCGCGCGATGGCCGAACGGATGATGCAGACAGGAGTCGACCACCTCTGGCTCGACGCCACTGCGCTCGAGAATTTCGACCGCCGATTCCCGACGCTCGCAGAGTCGCTTCGCGTCGCTGGTCTCGACCCGGCGGTCGACTGGCTCCCGATAGCGCCGGCAGCTCACTACATCTCGGGAGGGGTGCTCACCGACCTCGACGGTGCGAGCGCGCTGCCAGGCCTGTGGGCTGCGGGTGAGGCGTCGTGCACGGGCGTGCACGGTGCCAACCGTCTGGCCTCGAACTCGTTGCTCGAAGGGATGGTCTTCGGGGCCAGGGTCGCAGAGGCGCTCAGCTCGGGACGCACGGGCCCCGAACCGACGGGTGTGATGGAAGCCGTGCTTCACGGCGACACCACGGCGGCCGAGGTGCCGTGCACCTGGGTCGGCCGCAGGCCGTTGCCGCCGAACGCGCCGGCGGCAAGTGGAGCCGGTGAATCAGGCGAGGTTGCAATCCAGGTGGGGGGATCGGACGATGCAGTCAAGCTGCGTGCTCTGGTGCAGCGCGCGATGACCGAGGGCGCGGGGGTGAGCCGGAGCGCCGCGTCGTTGGAGTCCGCGTCTCGCTTGGTGTCCGACGTGGAGCGCAGAGTCTGCCGGTCCTGCGTTCGACCGGTCGACGGCTGAGCTCGCCAACCTGTGCTCCGTGTCGAGCGCGCTCCTCGTGTCGGCCGGGCTGCGGGAGGAGACGAGGGGAGCGCACTCGAGGCTCGAGTTCCCACAGGCACGTCCAGAGTGGAAGAGGAGGCTCGTGCATGGCGAACTCCTATAACCCGGCACCGGCCGCCGAACCGCCCATCCAGGCCGTGACTGACGCCGTGAGCCGCGCGCTTGCCGAGGACGTCTTACCGCTCGGGGACCTGTCGGCTTCCTTGGTCCCCGAGTCGGCGCGTGCGCGTTTCGCCTTCATACCCCGACGCGACGGGGTGGTCGCCGGCAGCCGCTGCGCGATTGAGGCGTTCGCGCTCACAGATCCCAGGGTGACCGTCGCCTGGCTGCGACCGGACGGCAGCCGGGTCACCGCGGGAGACCAGATCGCCTTGGTCGAGGGTCCGCTCGCGCCGATACTCACCGCGGAGCGCACCGCGCTCAATTTTCTCTGCCACCTCTCGGGAGTCGCGACCCTCACGCGGGCGTTCGTGGACAAGGTCGCCGAGGCGAACCCGAGAACGCGGGTTCTCGACACGAGGAAGACCACGCCCGGCTTGCGCTCCCTCGAGAAGGCCGCTGTGCGCGCGGGCGGTGGCACCAATCACCGCGGGAACTTGTCCGAGGGCGTGCTGGTGAAGGACAACCACCTCGCCGGCATCGCCATCTCCGACGCGGTTGCAAGAGCGCGCCGGCTATGGCCGGGCCGCATGGTGGAAGTCGAGTGCGAGAACCCTCGCCAGGTGATCGAGGCCACCGATGCCGGCGCCTCCGTCGTCATGCTCGACAACATGAAGCCCGAGCAGGTGGCGGAATGCGTGGAACTCATCGGCTCGAGAGGAGCTGCAGGCCGGGTTCTGGTCGAGGTCTCGGGCGGCGTCACGATCGAGACAGCGGCCGAATTCGCGAGGGCGGGAGCCGACCTGATATCGGTCGGGGCCCTGACGCATTCCGCTCCCGTTCTCGACATCGGGCTCGACCTGCTGAGCGGCCCCGGTACCGCAGGAGCGTTCTAGATGCTGCTCGCGATCGACGTAGGCAACACCGAGACGGTGATCGGGCTGTTCTCGCTCGGACCCGACGACGGCCCCCCGGCGCACGCCAGGCCCGCCTCGTCGGAACCTCCCGAGCCCACCGGCATGACACATCACTGGAGGCTCTCGACGGTGGACGATCGCACGCCCGACGAGCACGCCCTTTTGCTCTCGAACCTTCTCGAGCTTTCCCGGCTGCAGTTCGACGACGTCGTGAGCGGAATGGCGGTCACCTCGTCAGTGCCACTCGTGAAGACGTCGTTGCGCCAGATGGCCGCAGAGGTGGTTCGACGTCCCCTGTGTGGTCCTCGAGCCCGGGCTGCGTTCGGGAATGCCCATCCTCTACGACAACCCGAAAGAGGTGGGCCCCGACAGGATCGCGAACGCCGTGGGTGCCTACGACCTGTACGGCGGCCCATGCGTGGTCGTCGACATGGGGACCGCGACGACGTTCGATGCGATCTCCACGGACGGCGAGTACCTCGGCGGGGCGATCGCCCCGGGTCTCGCCATATCGCTCGACGCCCTTTTCCACCATGCGGCCGCGTTGCGGCGCGTCGAGCTCGTCGAGCCCCGCAGCGTCATCGGCAAGTCGACCGTCGAGTCCATCCAGTCGGGTGCGCTCTACGGCTTCGCCGCACAGGTGGACGGCATGTGCACCCGGTTCGCGGCCGAGCTCGGCCCGTCTGCGGTGGTGGCGACCGGCGGCCTCTCCGACGTGATAGCCCCCTTGTCGGAGTGCATCGAGCACCACGAGCCGTGGCTCACGCTGCACGGCCTCAGGTTGGTGTACGAGCGCAACGTCCGGCACTCTTAGCGCCATGACAGACGGCGCCGATCACCTGGACACCCAGCGCGGGCACAGGCCGATCCCGTACCGGTTCGACCGCACGGTCACGGCGGCGGAGCTTCACGAGCGCTTCGACGAGTCTTTGGAGCCCGGGGAGGAGACAGACGTCGAGGTCGCAGTCGCGGGACGCGTCATGCTCGTGCGCGGTCAGGGCAAGATCGCGTTCGCGAGGCTCGATGATTCGTCCGGGAGCATCCAGCTGTTCGCACGCGACGGCGTGACGGAGGATCTTGCGGGGTTCTCCGCACTGTCGCTCGGTGACTGGATCGGCGCCGGTGGGCGGGTGTTGAAGACCCGCAAGGGTGAGCTTTCCGTCGGGGTGCAGAGCTGGGTCCAGCTCGCAGAGGCACGGCGGTCGTTCGGCAACAAGTGGGAAGGGATCACCGACACAGAGACGCGCTTTCGCCAACGCGAGGTGGACCTGTGGGTCAACGCGCGATCACGTGCGACGTTCCAGCTCCGCAGCCGGGTGATCGCATCGTTGCGCAACAGGCTCGACAGCCGCGGCTTTCTGGAAGTCGAGACACCGATCCTGCACCCCGTCATCGGCGGTGCGGTCGCGCGGCCCTTCGTTACGCATCACAACACTCTCGACACCGACCTCTACCTGCGAATCGCGCCCGAGCTCTACCTGAAACGGTTGATCGTCGGCGGGTTCGAGAAGGTCTTCGAGATCGCGCGGGTCTTCCGTAACGAGGGGATGTCGACCGCGGCACAACCCGGAATTCACGATGCTCGAGCTGTACCAGGCGTACGCGGACTGGACCGACATGATGGAGCTCATCGAGACGCTCGTGTCGGAGCTCGCGATCGAGATGACAGGGGCCACGACCGTCACCTATCAAGGCCGGCCTCTCGATCTTGCGCCGCCTTGGCGCCGGGCGCCCATGGCGGAGCTCGTGAGCGAGGCGATCGGCCGCGCAGTCAGTGTGCACAGCCCGCCCGACGAGCTGGCCAAAGAGCTCGAGCGCGCCGGCGGGAAGGCCGACTCGTCGGCGGGCCCGGGCAAGCTGTTGCTCGAGCTCTACGAGAAGACCGTGGAGCCCGACCTGTGGGGACCGGTCTACGTCACCGAATTCCCTGCGGAGGTCTCGCCCCTTTCGCGTCGCCACCGCGACGACCCTGATCTCGCGGAGAGATTCGAGGCGATCGTGGCTTGCCGCGAGCTGGCGAACGCGTTCTCGGAGCTCGTCGATCCCGACGACCAGCGCGCGCGCTTCGAGGCCCAGGCCCTGGCGCGCTCGGGGGGTGACCTCGAAGCGATGGAGGTCGACGAGGACTATCTGAGGGCTCTCGACCGCGGGCTCCCTCCGACCGGAGGGCTCGGGATCGGGATCGACCGGCTGGTGATGATCCTCGCCGACGTCGCCAACATCCGCGAGGTCATTGCGTTCCCGACGCTTCGCCCCGAACAAACCGCCGGGCGAACCGCAGAAAACTGACCGAACCGGACGTCGCCCGACACCGACGACTCCAATATCGACGCCAAGACCGACGCGCCCAAGACCGACGCGCCCAAGACCGACGCGCCGGAAGACGTCGGCGACTTCTCGGTCAGGGCGCGACTACAGCGAGGTCGTCCATGAAGTTGCGCGCTAGGTCCGACAGCGTCCGTGTGAGCTCGGGTGTGGGCGCACCTGCGGCCTCGCGTTCGGCCTGTTCCGCGAACCGCTGGCCCACGGCCATCGTTGCGTGCATAGCGGGAGACGCCGAGACGACACGCGCGCGCCTCTTCGACCTGATCCGGCGTCAACGGACCGCCTAGAAGCGGTCGAAGCAACGGACCCGACGTCTCGTCTGCGAGCGCGAGGAGGACCGGCAAGGTGTAGATGCCTTCCGCCAGGTCCTGCCCGACGGGCTTTCCGAGGTCCTTCTCCGTTCCGATGACGTCGAGGACGTCGTCGCGGATCTGGAAGACCATCCCGAGCGCAGCTCCGAAGCGCGTCATGGATTCGATCTCGTCGGCCGTGCGGCCCGCCGTGATCGCCCCCACCCGACACGACGTCGCCATCAGAGCCGAAGTTTTTCCTGCGATCGCCTCGAAGTAGTCGGCCTCTGTCCGCTCGACGGAGAATTTGAAGCGGATCTCGACGAGCTGGCCCTCGCAGAGGCGGGCGAGCGTGTTCGCCATGAGGGCTGCAACTTCCTGGCCGAGCGAAGCGGCGATCTCTGCCGATCTGGCGAGTAGGAAGTCGCCCGCGACAATGGCGACGAGATTTCCCCAGCGCGTGTTGACGCTCTCGACCTTGCGGCGCATGACCGCCTCGTCGATGACGTCGTCGTGATACAGCGAGGCCTGGTGCACAAGCTCGACCGAAACCGCTCCCGCCAGGTCGTCGTCGGTCGCCTCGCGGACGCATCCCGTGGCGGCTGCGATTGCAAGTGCGGGCCTGAGGCGTTTGCCGCCGCCGTTGATCAGATGCGTGGTCACCTGGTCGAGGAAGCCGTCGCCGGACGTCACCGCGTCGAGCAGGGCGGGTTCCAGACGGACGAGACCTTCTTCGACCGCGGGAACACCGAGGAGAGCGGAGGCGTTCACCAATCGAGACGATAGGTCACAGCGACAGAAGTCCGACAACCAGGGTGGCGGGCGAGCGGGAGCTGAAGGGTGTGAGTCGGGTGGATGGGGTCAGGAGCAACGAATACCACGCTGAGTGGTGGTGCTCATGTCCCCGGCCATGTATGCCGACCCTCTCTGTAGCCGCCCAGGGTGGTGCGTTGATATCGGGACGAGTGCTCCGGCCGGTACACTCCGAGTCGGGAAACTGAACCGTCGAGGGAGGCGGTCTGAGTGTTCGAACGCTTTACTGACAGGGCTCGCCGAGTCCTGGTGCTCGCGCAGGAAGAAGCGCGGCTGCTCAACCACAGCTTCATAGGTACCGAGCACATCCTGCTCGGCCTCATCCACGAGGGTGAGGGGGTGGCGGCGAAGGCCTTGGAGCAGCTCGGGGTGTCGCTCGAGGCCGTGCGCGAGAAGGTCGAAGAGACGATCGGACTGTCGGGAACTGCGCCGACCGGGTCGCCGCCCTTCACGCCGCGGGCGAAGAAGGTCCTCGAGCTGTCGCTGCGCGAGGCGCTGCAGCTCGGACACAACTACATCGGCACCGAGCACATGCTCCTCGGGCTCGTCCGCGAGGGCGAAGGTGTGGCCGCCCAGGTCCTGATCAGCCTCGGGCGCCGACCTCGCCAAGGTCCGCCAGCAGGTCATCCAGCTGCTGTCCGGCTACCAGGGCGGGAAGGAGAGCTCCGGGCACGGCGTCGTCCGTCCGAGAGCCCGACCGGGCGGATCCCCGGTGCTGGACCAGTTCGGGCGCAACCTGACCCAGCTGGCCCGCGACAACAAGCTCGATCCGGTCATAGGCCGCGAGAAAGAGATCGAGCGCGTCATGCAGGTGCTGTCGCGCCGCACCAAGAACAACCCCGTGCTGATCGGAGAGCCCGGGGTCGGCAAGACGGCAATCGTCGAGGGGCTCTCCCAGCGCATCGTCGTGAACGACGTCCCGGAGACCCTCAAGAGCAAGCAGCTCTACACGCTCGACCTCGGAGCGCTCGTCGCAGGCAGCCGTTACCGCGGCGACTTCGAGGAGCGCCTGAAGAAGGTCTTGAAGGAGATCCGCACCCGCGGCGACATCATCCTGTTCATCGACGAGCTCCACACCCTCGTCGGTGCCGGCGCCGCCGAGGGAGCGATCGACGCCGCCTCGATCCTGAAGCCGATGCTCGCCCGTGGCGAGCTCCAGACGATCGGCGCCACCACCCTCGACGAGTACCGCAAGCACCTCGAGAAGGACGCGGCTCTCGAGCGGCGGTTCCAGCCGATCAAGGTCGACCAGCCGACCGTGGCCCACACGATCGAGATCCTGAAGGGTCTGCGCGACCGCTACGAGTCGCACCACTCGGTGACGATCACGGACCAGGCACTCGTCGCTGCGGCCAACCTGGCCGACCGCTACCTGTCGGACCGCTTCCTGCCCGACAAGGCCATCGACCTGATCGACGAGGCCGGGAGCCGGCTGCGAATCCGCAGGATGAGCACTCCCCCCGACTACAAGAAGCTCGAGGAGGACATCGCGAAGGTCCGCACCGACAAGGACGCGGCGATCGAGCGGCAGGCCTTCGAGCAGGCGAAGAAGTTCGCCGAGAAGGAGAAGGAGCACCTCGACCGCAAGCAGGCCATGGAGGCCGAATGGCGGGCCGAGGGCATGGAGCTGTTCGACGTCGTCGACGAGGAGGTGATCGCCGAGGTGCTGGCCAACTGGACCGGGATCCCCGTCTACAGGCTCACCGAGGAGGAGACGTCCAAGCTCCTCCGGATGGAGGACGAGCTCCACAAGCGTGTGATCGGCCAGAACGAGGCGATCCAGGCCCTGTCGCGTGCCATCCGGCGCACCCGGGCCGGGTTGAAGGACCCGAAGCGGCCGAGCGGCTCGTTCATCTTCCTCGGCCCGACCGGCGTCGGGAAGACCGAGCTCGCAAAGGCCCTCGCCCAGTTCCTGTTCGACGACGAGGACGCGCTCATCCAGCTCGACATGTCCGAGTACATGGAGAAGCACACCGTCTCGCGCCTCGTCGGCTCGCCCCCGGGCTACGTCGGCTACGAGGAGGGCGGCCAGCTCACAGAGGCCGTGCGCCGCAAGCCGTTCTCGGTCGTGCTGTTCGACGAGGTCGAAAAGGCACACCCCGACGTCTTCAACGCCCTTCTCCAGATCCTGGAGGACGGCCGCCTGACGGACGCTCAGGGTCGGTCCGTCGACTTCAAGAACACCGTCCTGATCATGACGTCGAACCTCGGGACCGCCGACCTGCGCAAGTCGTCGGTCGGGTTCGCCAAGTCGTCCGAGGCGGTCACCTACGAGCGGATGAAGAGCAAGGTTCAGGAGGCGTTCAAGGCTCACTTCCGCCCGGAGTTCCTGAACCGCATCGACGAGGTGATCGTCTTCCACGAGCTGTCGCGCGAGGAGGTCGTGGAGATCGTCGACCTGATGGTCAAGCGTGTCAGCGACCAGCTCGAGGCTCAGGGCATAGGGCTTGCTCTGACGCCTCCGGCCAAGATCCTGCTCGCCGACAAGGGTTACGACCCTCAGCTCGGCGCCCGGCCGCTACGCCGTGCGATCCAGCAGATGATCGAGGACCCCTTCTCCGAGCGGATTCTCTGGAAGGAGTTCCGGGTGGGCGAGACCGTCGTCGTCGACGTCGAGGACGGCGAGATCGTGTTCCACTCGGTCGAAGGGGTGGAGCCGCCGCCAGTCGAGCTCGCAGGTACCGGCGACCCGAGCTCGTCACGTCGAGGCCTGTCGGTGTAGCACCCAGGCTCCTACGGTGTCCTCCGTGGGCCCACGGTTCGGTGTGGCTCCGACACATCTGCGTCACGGCGTGCGGCGCGATGAGCGCTGTCCGTTGGTCGGGCCGATGCCCGGCTTGCGGGGAGTGGAACTCGCTCGTCGAGCAGCGGCCCGCCCGCCGGCTCACGCGAGCAGGCGGCCGCGCTGAGGGTCGCGGATCGGGCGGCCGGGCCGAGGTGCGGGCGGGGACCTGCGCCGGCAGGCCACGATGGCTCTTTAGGAGCGTGGATCCCCGCGAGGCCGAGCCGCGATCGACCGGCTTGCCCGAGCTCGACCGCGTGCTCGGAGGTGGGCTCGTCCCGGGATCGGTCACCCTGCTCGCAGGCGAGCCAGGAGTCGGCAAGTCGACCCTCCTCCTTCAGGCGCTCAGGTCCAGGGCGCAGATGGGTGCGCCGGTGCTGCTCGTCTCGGCGGAGGAATCCGCCCAACAGGTCCGGCTCCGCGCAGAGCGTCTCGGCCCGCTGCCCGACGAGCCTGCTGGTGCACTCCGGCACGGACGTCGACAGCGGTGGTCGACGCGGTGTCTTCCACCGGTGCCGACCTGGTAGTGGTCGACTCGATACAGGCGGTGTCTCTGCCTGACGTGGCGGGGCCGCCGGGGAGCCTCGCCCAGGTCCGCGCGTGCTCGGAGTTGCTGGTCGGTCTTGCGCAGGCCCATCGCGCGGCGGTGGTCCTCGTGGGCCACGTGACCAAGCAGGGCACCCTCGCCGGCCCCCGTTCGCTCGAGCACCTCGTGGACACCGTGCTCACCGTCGAAGGGGACCGTCACCATGCTCTGCGGATGGTGCGTGCTGCGAAGCACAGGTTCGGGCCGACCGGCGAGCTCGGCCTGTTCGAGATGGGCGAGGGCGGGCTTGCAGAGGTGTCGGACCCTTACCGGATGCTTCTCGGCGACAGGCATCCCGATGCGACGGGGAGTGCTGTGCTCCCCGACGGTCGAAGGCGAACGGGCGATCGTGGTGGAGCTCCAGGCGCTCGTGTCGCATCGACTGCGGGCAGCCCGCGGCGTACCGTCCGCGGGCTCGAACCCGGCAGGATCGGCCTGCTGCTCGCAGTGCTCGAACAGAGGTGCGGGATCGGGCTCGCGAGGGCCGACGTCTATTGCTCGGTCGCCGGCGGGATGCGCGTCGACGAGCCGGCGGCCGATCTGCCCATGGCGATGGCGATCGTTGTCTGCCGCAACCGGAGTTCGCGGTGCCGGCGGACCTCTTCGCTTTCGGCGAGGTCGGACTCGCCGGCGAGGTGCGCCAGGTGCCTCACGCACTGCGCAGGCTCACAGAGGCATACAGACTTGGGTTCCGTCACGCCGTGGTGCCCGAGCTCGACTCCCGCTTGCCCGGGAGGACCGGAGCTCATGAGGGTGGAATCGGTGGCAGCCGCCGTGAAGCTCGTGGCGCGAGGCCCTGCGGGCGGACACCACTTGAGAGCTGCCGGCAGCTGAGCCCGCAACGCCGGAGCACGCGGCTGAGCCCGCCGTCACGGGGTGCCGCCATAGCATGGGCGGGTGCAGCCGAGCCTGAGCCCGGCCATGGCGGCTTCGCTCGCCATGGTGGCGCCCGGGAACCGCTTCGAGACGGTCTCGAGCGTGTTCTGCATGCCGAAAGGGGCGCACTCGTCGTGATCGGAGACGGTCCCGAGGTGCTCTCGATCTGCACCGGGGGGTTCCTTCTCGACGCGGAGTTCAGCCCTCAGCGGCTGTCCGAGCTCGCAAAGATGGACGGCGCGATCATCGTGTCGTCCGACGCGTCACGGATCGCTCGGGCGAACGTCCACCTGATGCCGAGCGCGAACGTCCCGACGGGTGAGACCGGCACCAGGCACCGTACGGCGGAGCGGGTCGCTCGTTCGATCGACGTGCCCGGTCGTCTCGGTTTCCGCAGCGATGAACCTCATCACCGTCTACCGGCACGCCGAGAGCCACGTTCTGCAACGAGTCGGGCGGGTGATGGACCGCGCCACGCAAGGCCTTCAGTCGCTCCAGCGCTTCCGGGAGCGATTCGACGTTGCCCTCGCCGCGCTCACGTCGCTCGAGTTGGAGGACACCGTCACCGTCCGCGACGTCGTAGCGGTCCTCCAGCCTGCGGAGCAGCTCGTGAGGATCGCTGCCGAGACCGCAGGCAGGCTCGTGGAGCTCGGTGACGACGGGCAGTTGCTGCGCCTGCAGCTCGCAGAGGTGACAGAGGGCGTGGCGGACGTCCGGGCTCTCGTCGTCCAGGACTATCTGTGCTCGCAAGCCGCCTCGTCTGACCCGACGGCAAACCGAAGGTCTCAGCTCGAACATGCACTCGAGGCGCTGGCGCAATCTCAGCTTCGAGGACCTGCTCGAGGCACACGCGTGGCGAAGGCGATCGGCCTGTTGCCCCGCGACGAGGAGCTCAGTGCCTCGGTCGAGCCGCGGGGCTATCGCATCCTCCACAAGCTGCCTCGGTTGCCCCCGACCCTGCTCGACCGACTCGTAGTCGCATTCTCGAGTTCCAGACGCATCATGAGGGCCTCGGTCGTCCGACCTGGAGCAGGTCGAGGGGGTCGGCGAGGCCCGAGCCAAGTCGGTGAAAGAGGGCCTCGCCCGCCTGGCAGAGACCTCCATCTTGGACCGTTACAACGCCTGAGAGCACCTCTGTGCGGGCCGTGCGTTGGCCGAGCAGGTAAACTTGATGTTCGGCGATGTTCAGCCCCTCCCACTTTGCGTGGCCTGCCCAACGCGAGCCGTGGGCGGTTCGTGCCCCGAGGAGCCTTCTTGTGTTCGACATAGGCGACAAAGTCGTGTATCCCCACCACGGCGCGGCGATAGTTGAGCGGCGCGAGAAGATGTCTGCGTTCGGAGAGGAACGCGAGTACCTGGTCCTTCGGCTCGCCTACGGAGATCTGATCTTGAAGGTTCCGGCCGACAACACCGAAGGGGTCGGCCTCCGCGAGGTGATCAACGACGAAGAGGTCGAAGAGGTGTTCGCCGTCCTGCGCAAGAAAGAGGCGCGCATGCCGACGAACTGGTCGCGGCGTTACAAGAACCACTCGGAGAAGCTCCGCTCCGGGAGACATCTACCAGGTGGCCGAGGTGGTCAGGAACCTGTCCATCCGCGACAAGGACAAGGGCCTGTCCGCCGGGGAGAAGCGGATGCTCGGGCGGGCCCGGCAGATCCTCGTCTCCGAGCTGACGTTCGCGCTGGACGTGAACGAGGAGGAAGCCGAAAAGCGCCTCGACGAGGTGCTCCCGTAGCCGCGAGGGTCCGGGAGGAGCACGGGTCCGCAAAGGTGGTCGCCGGCGCGCCGGGAAAGGTCGAACCGGACACTTGGGCCGTGGTCGTCGCGGCCGGCGACGGGCAGCCGTTTCGGGGGCCGCAAGCAGTTCGCCGAGTTCGGCGGGCGTCCTGTCGTGTCGATGGCGGTCGAGGCGGCGCGTTCGGTCGCCGTAGGGCGTCGTCCTGGTGGTCCCGCCCTCGTCGAAACGGAGTCGGAGGTCGGTTCGATCATTCGCGATGCCGACAGTGGTCGTCGCCGGGGGCCCGACCGCGCGGCATCTCGGTCAGGGCGGGTCTCGAGGCCGTGCCAGCCGACGTCGAGGTGGTGGTGGTTCACGATGCGGCCCGCCCACTCGCTTCTACGCCGTCTGTTCGAGGCGGTGGTCCAGGCTGTGCGCGACGGTGCGGACGCCGCCGTCCCGGGACTCCGGGTGGCGGACACTTTGAAGCGCGTCGAAGGGGACTCGTGGTGTCGACGGTTTCGACGGGACCGACCTCGTAGCGGTGCAGACCCCCCAGGCATTCCGGGCGGAGCTGCTCCGGCGGGCGCACGTCGGCGAACCGGAAGCCACCGACGATGCCGCACTGGTGGAAGGGCTCGGGGCTACGGTGCGAGTGGTCCCGGGAGAGACCTCCAACCTGAAGCTCACCGAGCCCGGCGACCTGCGGGTGCTCGAGGCTCCTGATGGCTGGTCTTGTCCCATGAGCTCCGGTCCGGGTGCTCCACGGGTCGGGCAGGGCTTCGATGTCCACCGCTTCTCGGGTGATCCCGACAGGAGGCTCGTGCTCGGAGGGGTCGTCATCGAGGGAGCAGCAGGGCTCAAGGGTCACAGCGATGCCGACGTCTTGAGCCACGCCCTCGCCGACGCCATGCTGGGAGCGGCGGGGCTCGGCGACCTGGGAGGGCATTTCCCGGACGACGCACCCGAATGGGCCGGCGCGAGCTCGATCGGCCTGCTGACGACTGTGGCAGAGATGATCGCCGCGAACCGGCTGACGGTTGTGAACGCCGACTGCACAGTCGTCTGCGAGAGGCCCCGGTTGTCGGCTCACACCCCTGCCATGCGCTCGAACCTGGCGGCCGTGTTGGGAGCTCCCGTCAGCGTCAAGGCCAAGCGGGCCGAAGGGCTCGGCGCTCTCGGGCGGGTGGAGGGGATCGCGTGCCTGGCGGTCGTCCTTCTCTCCTCGGCCGGAGCTGAGGCGACGTGAGCCCGCGACCCCGGCAGGACCCGAACAAACGCGGCACCCCGGGTGATCGGAGCTCCGCCAGCGCGCGTAGGAGCGGAGGCACCTCGGGGCGATCCGTGACGCGTCGGGTCCAGACTTCGCGTGGAGGGCCCGCTGCACCTGGAGCCCCGAAACAAGCGGCGAAGGCACGATCCGGGCAACCGAAGAGAACCGCTCGAAGCGGGGTCCCGGGCGGGCCCCGGGGCCGCGAGGGCTCCCGGGCTGACGCCCCCGGCGGTCCGTCACGTCGCGGTGCACCGCCGGGCGGACCGTCGCGTCGCAGCGCGGCTCCCCGTGGTTCGTCGCCGCGTGGATCAGCTCCGCGGAGTGCGGCTCCGCGCAGCGCGGCTCCGCGCAGTGCGGCTCCGCGCAGCGCGGCTCCGCGCAGTTCGGCGCCGCGTGGAGCGGCTCCCGGCGGTCCGTCACGTCGCGGGGCACCTCCCCGTGGTGCGTCTTCTCGGGCCGAGGGTAGACCCCGAGCCCGGGAGCAGGGGAGTCAGTTCGGCCCGAGCCAGCGAGATCGCCGTCCTTCAGACCGGAGTGTTTCGGACCGCCGCCAGCCAGACCGACGCCCGTCAGCACGCCGACAGCCAGACCGACGCCCGCCCGCACGCCGCCTGCCCGACCGACGTGAGCTAGGCGGCGAACAGGTCGAGGGCAGGCAGGCTGTGCTCGAGTTGCTCTCCGCCGGCAGCCGTCCCGTGAGGCAGGTGTGGATGGCGGAGGGACTCGACCCCTCGGCGGAGCTGGACCGGATCACGAGCCTGGCTCACCGTGCGGGTGCCCGGATGCTCATGGTTCCGCCCCGTCGGCTCGACGCCGAGGCGCGCACGAGGTCGCACCAGGGCGTGGTCGCACTCGCCGAACCTTTGAAAGAGACGCCACTTGATCAGCTCTGCGAGCCCGTCGGGCCGAGGGGCAGGTCGCGCCCGCCTTTCATCCTTGTTCTGGACGGCGTGACGGATCCGCAGAACGTCGGAGCGCTCTTGCGGATCGCCGAATGCGCCGGCGTGACGGGGGTGGTGCTCGGAAGGCACGGCGCCGCGCACGTGACGCCGGCGGTGGCGAAGGTTGCGGCGGGAGCTGTGGAGCACCTGAGAATCGCCGTTGCGCCGGGCATTCCGATGGCCATCGGGCGCCTCGCATCGGCAGGAGTCACCTGCATCGGCCTCGATGCAGGTGCCGCGCAGTCGATTTACGACATCGATGTCGGGGGGTTCGACGACGGGTCCGGGGTCGCTCTCGTCCTGGGCGACGAGAGCAAAGGCCTTTCCGCCCTCACCAAGAGACGCTGCGAAGTCGTTGCGTCAATTCCTCAGCACGGATCCGTCGGCTCGCTGAATGTCGCAGCGGCCGGAGCGGTCGCCTGCTTCGAGATAGCGAAGCACATGGAGAGCCGTGTCGCAGTCGCACCGACCGGGGACTGACACGGCCAGGCAGATTCCGCCGGCGTGGATTCGTATCGCCTCGAGTCCAAGCTTGATTCCTGGCACGCGAAGCGACATAGTGTGAGTGCGCAGTTGGCAAGCAGGCGTTGTGTGTGCCACGGCGGATGAGGGGGCGTTGCACTCTGCATCTTTCCCGAGCGTCATCCGATCATTGCGTAAACCCATATCTATTTCACTATTGAAAAAGAGGCGGAGGTTCCGAATGCATCGGATGTTTCGAAAGCACGTAGTCAGCATGCTCGTCGTACCCGGGTTGCTGTTGGGGGTGTCGTACGGAGCGATCGCCGCCTCACCGGCCATAGCCACCGCGTCAGCCAGAACGCACGCGCGTCCCATGGACGCAGGCACGATTACTGCGCCCGACTCGTCGTACTCGATCCCGGAGAACGCGACTTGGACCGCTCCTGCCGGTGTGCTGCTCACAGGAGCCACCGACACCGACCCCACTGGCACGTGCTGCACCGCGGCCCTGGACGCCCAGGCGACGAATGGCACGGCCACCCTCGACTCCAACGGTGACGGCGGGTTCTCGTACACACCGAATTCGGGTTTCACCGGGACGGACAGCTTCACTTACCTGTTGACCGACTCGGATGGCAATGTCTCCGCGGATGTCACGGTCAGCATGGTGGTGGGTACCCCGACACCGACCAGGGTCACGATCATCTCGGAGGACCCCCCGGCCACCGGTCCTGGCGATCCGGTTTCCTTTGAGGCGGAGGTCAAGGACACCGGCGGTGGCGGCGCTCCTGCAGGAGGGTCCGTCATCTTCACCTTCTACACGGTTGGTGTGGCGAGCTGTGGTCCGACGTCAGGCACGCTCGGTTCGGCCTCAGTGACCGGCGGGGAGGCCACCCTCAGCACGTACTGGCCATCGAGTATTTGTGACGCCGGCGGCCCGGACAACGGCTCTCTCCTCCTCAACGCCACCTACGTCGGTGACACCAACGACGCCGCAAGCAACAGCACGATCCCGTACTACGTGCTGGTGGGTTGCACGCTCGGTCCATGGCCCGCCATATCGAACGGCTACCCGAGCATCCTTGCCGGCGGGCCCGAGGGCTACTACATCGGACAGAGCAACGGTTGGTGGACGCTCTACGTGACGCAGCCGACCGGAAGCAACGTCAAATTCACCGGAACCGTCACGACGAGCAACGGGAACTACACCGCGCTCCTCTTGGACCTCAGCTCTCTAAAGAATGACGGGAAGGACAAGGTCACCCTCGTGGGCTCAAGCGAGATCACGTTCAAGTTCGTGAACCACGGCGACCTGGACGGGTTCTCGTTCTTCGCCGGATGCGGCAACGATGTCCACTTCACGCTGAACATCGGGAAGACGGCCGCCCCGGCGACGAAGAAGCAGATCTTCCTCGGCGCCGACTCGGCGAAGTCGCCGACGTTCGGCGAGGTGGACTTCACGAGACCGTAGGCAGCCATGCGCCCTCGGGTCTCGATGGCCCCGGGCGCGACGAACAATCGACAGTGAGGCCCCACCCACGGGTGGGGCCTCACTCAATTCCGAGCCGACCAGGCTCAGAGGCCCGGCGAAGCTCCGAGACTCGGTGATCTCGAAGAAATTTCAGATCCGTCGGGTTTGAAGACTCCGACTCCCGGGTAAGCCCCCCTTTGCATTTGGCGAAGCGAGTGATTCGCGCTCAGAGGGACCGAGTATCACGGAGCGTGAAGAAAAGAAAGTCACAAAAATCGCTCAACTCAAGCGCGCCTTATGCCGATACGAGTGGCGGGCGAGTTTTGCGCTCGCACCCGGCCAGTCGAGACCGGACTGTCGAGTCGGGACCTGTCCGTGCAATCACCGGGACTTCCGTCCTACGCTCCACTGAGCCTTGCACCTTTTGGCCTACGCTTTGGACCAGGAGCGGCCAGTGCACAACGCGAGTGGACGGACCCCCGCAGGACCGGCGGGCGAACTGCCCGATACCCACCTGCCCACGACGGTGCGCGGGCGGACAGGACCCCTGTCGTTCACGACCGTGGTGACCGGGTTGCTGGCGCTCTACTTCCTGATCGAGTCCTTCGAACCTTTCAGCGCCTTCCGCCTCGTGCTCGGCGTCGCCACAGCTGCACTCACGATCCGACTTGCGGTGCGAGGAGCTCTCGTGGTGTCCGAGGCGGGCATCGAGTGGCGCACGGTGACACGGACCCGGCGTTGGCCATACGACGCTGTGAGCTACTTCGACCTTGCATACAGATCCCCTGAGCATTCGGGATCCTCCGCGCGGGTTGCCCGGGTCCATCTGGTCGACGGGCGTGCCCAATGGCTCAACGGACTCGAGGAGCCACCTCCCGGTTCTTCTGTGTTGCGAGTGCGATGGCCTCAGCTGTTCGCCGGATCCGCATCGCCCGAACACCTCGAAGACGAGTTCGACACGCTCAACAGGGTCATCTCCAACCTTCGTCAAGGACGAACGGAGCTCGCGGCTGGCTGACGCTGACGGGGCTCATGCTGATTCAGGGTCCGACCGAGAGCGACCGCAATCGGGAGCGCCGATCATCGCCGGAGGCTTCCTCCGGTGCTATCGGGATGACGAATGACTCAGAGCCTTTGGCGATGACAGGGAAACCTTCACGTTGTGACCGATTTGGCCACTGACGAAACAAATCTCCGTTGACATGGAGGGGTCGGGTACTTAACCTCCGAACGTTCGTCCGATTTCGTCCGAGCGAAGAGAGATACCCCCATGAGACACAAAATTGCCGCCTCGTTCCTCACATTGTCGATGTTCAGCGCTGTCGGTGTCGCCGGTCTTGCGACCACAGCGCAGGCATCCGGTCCTTCGACCGAGCATGTCTCCATGTCGGGCTCTGACACCGGCGACTGCATCGCTTCGCCGTGCGCGACCATCCAATACGCCATCGACGTGGCACCGGCCGGGACGATGATAAAGGTGGCCGCCGGTGCGTACGACCAGACGGTCCAGATCACCAAGCCCATCAACCTGAAGGGTGCAGGCGCGTCGTCGACGACCATCAACGGGGCGGGACTCGACCCGGGCGGCGTGTACTACGGAGTCGTCTACGTCGGTACGACAGGCGGTCTCACACAGATCAGCGGCTTCACGATCACCAATCCCTACCCCTATGCGTACACGAGTGGAGAACCGGAAGCCGTGGCGCTCGCGGACGAGGGCTCCTCGGACTCGATCGACCTCGTCAACGACGACATCGTGGAAGGCAGCGCCGACCCGAATGCCTCGACCGACTTTCCCATCGGTGTCGACACGTTCTTGAACTCGGCACAGACGGTCATTGAGGACGACACGATCTCGGGTTTCTTCCAGGGCGCTCTTCTCGAGGACAACGGGCCGGCGACAGTCGAAGACAACATCTTCACCGACCTGATCGCGAATACGTCGGATGCCACCACTTATCCGGCCGAAGGAGTTTTCTTCCTTTCGGACGAAGCAGGCTCTCTGACCGGCCAGGACGCGATCTCGAACATGTTCGAGGACTACTCGGGGTACGGGGTTGCGATGGACGCCGGTTACAACGGCGGCAACTGTTCGACAGACCCGTGCAACGGATCGATCACGGGCACGATCGAGTCGAACCAGTTCGCGCTCACGGCGGGCTCTCCTGGTGCTGCGGCGATCGATCTCTCGGCATTGAACAACGGCAATGTGCTGACCGTGACGGCGAAGAACGACAAGGGCTATGTCACCTCGCCGA
The DNA here is from genome assembly GCA_963801315.1 of uncultured Acidimicrobiales bacterium. Taxonomy (GTDB): domain Bacteria; phylum Actinomycetota; class Acidimicrobiia; order Acidimicrobiales; family CAVXTF01; genus CAVXTF01. The sequence goes on from CAWDEI010000002.1 coordinate 489,428, forward strand.
GTGTCGGGGTGTCGATCAGCGCGACCGGCGGCGGGGACATCAACTACAGCGAGAGCGGCACGAAGATCAAGGAACACACCTGATCACGTTCAGGAATATGGACTCGGCACGGTGACATCCGTGCCGAGTCTGCTTACACTGACAATGGTGACGATTTGTAGGAGAAACCGGTCGATACCGGTTCTCGCGGTTCTCAGCGTCGCAATCGGTTCGGCGCTCGTCGTAGCACCCGGGGCGGGAGCGCTCAGCCTGGCTTCTAGTGCGGGGTCCGGCGCGAGCGAATTCACCTTCACCGGGGTCTCATGTGTCACGACCACCGACTGCATGGCGGTCGGCGACTACGCGTCGGGCTCCGGCGCGAGCCTCCCCTTCAGCGAGGAATGGGACGGCTCGTCATGGAGCGTCGTCACGACTCCCGGTCCGGCATACAGCGGACTCGAGGACGTCTCGTGCCCGGACGCGACTGATTGCTTCGCCGTCGGCTTCTCGAGGTACGGGACGCTCGCGGAGACCTGGAACGGGGAGAGCTGGTCGATCGTGCCGAGCCCCGCACCGAGCGGCGCGATATCGAGCGACCTTGCCGGCGTGTCCTGCGTCTCGGCGGTCAGCTGCTCGGCCGTCGGCTCCTATGAAGAGCCCGTGAGCGGGTCCGCAAGCGAGTCGCTCACCCTCGCGGCCACCTGGAACGGCACTGTTTGGACGCAGGTACCAAGCCCGAACCCTTCCGGGGTCGCCGGCAGCCTCCTGTCCGGAGTCGCCTGCGGGGACGCGGCCTCCTGCGTCGCGGTGGGAGACTCGTTCACGAGCACCGGGAACAGCCACACGCTGGCTGAGGTCTGGAACGGGACCACCTGGACGCTCGTCGCGAGCCCCAACCAGCGCCCCGGTTCCGAAAACGAGCTGACGGGCGTCTCGTGCGTGGGCGTTACCGACTGCACCGCTGTCGGGAACTACTTCAACAGGTCGGCTTCCGACATCCCCCTCATCGAGAAATGGAACGGATCGAGCTGGCACCTCGTCACGGGCGCAAATGCGACCGGTGACCTGATGGGCATCGCCTGTTCGAAGCCGACGACGTGCATGGCTGTCGGAACGTCAGCCGGAACCTTCACAGAGCAAGAGCGCGACAAGATCTGGCGCGTCGTCCCGAGCCCCGATCCCGCGGATTCGGAGCACAGCGCCATCCTCGTGAGCGTCTCGTGCCCGAAGGCCTTCAGCTGCGAGGCGGTCGGCTTCTACACGGGCCCATCGAGCGACACGACCTACGACGTGACCGAGTCTTGGGACGGCAGCCAATGGAAGCTGGTGAGCAGCCCCAGACCGTGATCCCGCGCGTCAGTCGACGCGGATCCGGTTGGAATGCCCCTCCCAGGCCTGGTCGCGCAGGTGGCGCTTGCGGACCTTGCCGCTCGGGTCCCTCGGCAGCTCGGGAATCTCGATGATCTCCTGTGGGCACTTGTAGGCGGCCAGGTGAGAGCGGCAGTGCTCCGCCAGCTCGGCTGCGTCGGTGGGCCGGCGGAGCTCGACGAGAGCTCTGAGCGCTTCGCCGGACCTGTCGTCGGGGACGCCGAAGACGGCGCAGTCGACGACCGCGGGATGCGATGCCAGTACCTGCTCGATCTCGGCGGGGTAGATGTTGACGCCGCCTCTTATTACGACGTCGGCGGCCCGATCGGTGAGGAACAGGTAGCCGTCGGCGTCGAGATGGCCGACATCGCCGAGGGTGTAGCTGTCGCCCTGCCATGCCGCGGCGGTCTTGTCAGGGTCCTGGTGGTACTTGAACCGACCGCCAGGGCTGGTCATGAAGACGAGGCCCGTTTCCCCTGGTCCCAGCACCTCTCCTTCTTCGCCCCTGATCGTCACCTCGACCCCCGGCCAAGGTCGGCCCACGCTCCCGGGGCGCTCGCGCCATTCCTCGGCAGATATGCGGCTCACGCCACCTTCACTCGCACCGTAGAACTCCCAGATCTCAGCGCGGGGAAGCGCCTCCATGATCCGGCGCTTCACCGAGATCGGGCACGGTGCCGCAGCGTGAAGGACGAGACGAAGGCTCGATAGGTCGAACTTCGCCCACTCGTCGGAAGGCACCTCGAGGACGCGGATGAAGTGCGCAGGAACCATCAAGGTGACGGTCACCCTGTGGTGGTCGACAGACTCGAGCCACGAGAGGCCGTCGAACTTGGGGAGCACCGAGACCGTCGCCCCCGCGTGCAGGCTGATGAAGGCATACGAGCCGGCTGCGTGGTAGATCGGTCCGGTCGCCAGGAACACATCGGACGCGTCGATCCCCCACATCCGGAGCACCCGCCTAGTGGACGCGCCTGTGCGGTCGTCCACTGCGCCATCGCGCTCTACCCCTCTGGGCCGGCCCGTGGTGCCGGACGTGTAGAAGCGGTAGGACAAGCTGGCTCGCGCCTCGACCTCGGGGTCGCCTCCTGGCGCCTGCGACAACAGTGCCTCATACCCGCCGGAGGAATTGTCTCCTACGAGGACGAGCCCACACCCGGGCGCGTGCTCGAGCGCCTTCAAGGCGGTCTCCGCCATCTCGGCGTGCGAGATCAGCAAGCGGGTGCCCGAGTCCGACAGGATCCATCCGACCTCGTCGGGCCCGAGGTGCCAATTGACGGGAAGGAATGCCGCCCCCGCTTTCGAGGTCGCGATTCCGGCTTCGATGATCTCGAACCCGTTCGGGAGCATGACGGCAACCGGGTCGTCGACGCAGACAGCGCGGTCCACCATCACGTGCGCCAGGGCCGCGGACCGGCGGTCGAGCTCTCCGTAGGAGAGGCTCCTGTCTCCGATGAGCACTGCCGGCTTGCCGGGGTCTATGTCGGCCTGTGGGTCTACGAACCCGAACACCGGATCACGGTACCCGTCTAGGAGGCTGTCATGCCCAATCAGGCCCCGGCTTCGGCGCGCCGAAGCCGCCTTGGTCGGAGAAGTCGTGTTCGAGGTCGTCGAACAACTGAGGCTGTGTTCCGGAAAGACCGTTGGCCGCTGCTCCCGCCGATGGCGGGGAGAGCGGGTAATAGCCGGGCAGCTGGTCTGTCGGGGTGTCGAGGTAGATCTTCGCTTCGGGGGGTTTGGCAAAGCGCCCATGGCTCCAGCGGACCTCGACGTGCCCGCGCACGGTGGCCGCGCGGCGCGAGGAACGCGTCTCGTACGCGGCAGCGAAGTCGACCTGTGGCTGGCCGGCAGATCCAGGTGTCACCTCGAGGTGGGAGAACCTGAATTGCTGGCGCCAGTCCCATGGGCTGGCGATGCGGAGACGAAGTGGTGCCCGGGTGCTCGCACCCAGCAGGTAGTAAGGCGCGCTGCCGATTCGGAGCAATCTCCAAAGGACCTGCTCGGGGTTGCCGTACCGGTCGATCGCCTCGTTCCAGCGATTTGCGGATGCGACGCTGACCGCCCGGCACAGGTCGCGGTAGGCCGGTCTCACCACGTCGGGAAGTGAGCGCTCGGGCAAGGCCCGCCGGAGCCGGCGCCGGTCCTCGGGCTGCAGCAGGGCGGGATCGTCGGGAAGGTCGGACTGCCCCGAGGCACGCCTGCAGGCGAGGTAGAGCTCCTTCAGCTCGACGGGAGCAGTCTCCAGGTACCAATCGCCGCGGACCCAGTTGCCAGTGGTCGCGAGCAGCCCGTCGAACAGCCGGGCAGGAGACGGGTTCGAGATGTTCGCGGACAGGTACTTGCAGCTCACGAGGAACACGTGGTCCACCCTCAAGTCGATCGGTGCGACCTCGTCGCCGGGTGGTCTCCGGCCCGCCGTCCACTCGACGACGATCGGTCGGCGCCCGCGCAACGCGTCGGGGGAGTCCAAGAAGGCTTGGCCGTTCTCGAATGCCGATTGCGCCTCGACGGCCCAGCCGCGTCCCTCCGTCAGATCCTCGAGCCGGTCCCAGTGCTCGTCGGAGATGCGCAGCTCAGAGGATCGAAGCTTGACAGCTTGAGCAACGTCGGCGCTCCCGAGCATTCCGAGCGCCGTCGCGAGCTCGGTGACGAAGGTCCGGTCGTCCGGCACGGATGGCGCGCTCAGCCTTCTGTGCCGGTCCCGCCTCGAGCCCTTTGCGGCAGCGGGGCGAGCTCAGAAGGCGCCCGCGGCCTTCTCTTCTCCTTGACGTCGAGCTTGCTCTCCTTGCGGCTCCCCCTGCCGGCCTCTTTGGCTGCCCCCTTGTCGTCCTTCGCGCTTGCCAATTCGTCAGATCCCTCGACCTGCGCGATGCGCGACCTGGCGAGGTCGACGTAGCTCGGGTCGATGTCGACGCCGACATAGTGTCGACCGGTCGCGATGCAGGCGAGCCCCGTCTGACCCGACCCGAAGAACGGGTCGAGAACGCAGTCCCCCTTGTACGTGTTGAGCTCGATCACCCGCCTCGGGAGCTCCACCGGGAAAGGGGCGGGATGACCTACCCGCCTCGCTGACTCCGGCGGGAAATGCCACGTGTCGAGCGTCCACGAGCGGAAGTCTCCGGCATCGATCGTGTCCTCGAACGGAAGGCCGGACGACTGCCGCTTGCTTCGGCTCGGGACACGGTCGAAGCGTCCCTTGGATGCCATGACGATCCGCTCGGTCACGTCGCGGAGCACCGGGTTCGCTGCAGACGCGTAAGAGCCCCAGGCACAATTGCCGTTCGCACCTCGCCCTTTCACCCAGAGGATCTCTCCGCGCAACAAGAAGCCCAGGTCGTCTTGAAGTATGCGGATCACGTCCGCAGACAACGACCGGTAGGGCTTGCGCCCGAGGTTCGCCACGTTCACGGCGATACGTCCGCCAGGCTCGAGCACTCTCCAGCACTCTGCGAACACGTCGCGCAGCATTCCGAGGTATTCGAGATACGTGGCCGGGATCCCGCGCTCACCGAGCTCGGCTTCGTACTCCTTCCCTGCGAAGTACGGCGGAGAGGTGACGACGAGGGCGATGCACCGGTCGGGCAACGCGTCCATCCGGCGCCCGTCCGCGCAGAGCACGCTGTCTCTGACAGGGCACTCGGAAACCGCGTCGTCCTCGATTATTCGCGGCGGCTCGAACCTGTCGTAGAAGCCGGACGAGTCATGACCCTCACGTCGCGAGACACCGAACGACGAGGTGCTGGTCGGCCGGCGACGAGAGGAAGCACCCCTCTTCGGGACCTCTCGGTTCGCCATTGACTCGCCTCCGTCAGGGGCTCGGGACACGGGGCTCGGGGCGCCCACGCGATGGATCCGAGCGATGGATCCAGCGATGGATCCGCGATGGATCCAAGCGATGGAATGGTACAGAGAGGTTGTCGCGGCGGCCGGTATGCCCGGGGAACAGGGTCGCGGTTATTGGAAGGCGGCCGACGACCCGGATTCGCCCTCGGGCCGGGCCGGGCCATAGGGCTTGTCTCCTCGCAGGGTCACGCGGTGGGCAACCCGGACCGCGTCGCCATAATCGTCGAGCGCGTAGTGCATGGTCGCCCGGTTGTCCCAGAATGCGACCGATCCCGGCCGCCAGCGGAACCTGCAGCTGTACTCCGGCTTCTTCGTGGAGTGGCTGTAGAGCATCTCGAGCAGGGTCTCGCTCTCGTGCTGTGAGAGCCCTTCGAGGAACCGGGTGAACTGGGGGTTGACGAAAAGACCCTTGCGACCGGTCTCAGGATGCTCGCGCACGACGGGGTGGGAGGTCGGGAAGAGTCGTTCGTGGTGCTTGCCATCCCACTCGTAACCACCCTTGGCGTCCACGTCGGCCGCGAAGAAGGGGTCATGGTGCCAGGCGATGAGCTTGTCGCAGAACGCTCGCATCGGCTCTGAAAGCCCGTCGTATGCGGCCTGCATGCTGATCCACATCGTGTCGCCGCCGGCGTCGGGTACCTCGCGCATGTACAGGATCGACCCGAGCGGAGGCGTGGACAAGAACGTCACGTCCGTGTGCCACCACGAAGCCCGGTCGAGGCGTCCGTCGATGGGCAGCACCTGGGGATGCCCCTCGAGGGAGGCGAGCACGGGATGGGCTGCTGTCAGCTCACCGAACTGGCGACCGAAAGCCGCCTGCTGCTCGGGGGTGAGGTCCTGATCGCGGAAGAAGATGACCAAGTGGTGCGCGAGAGCCTCGCGGAGCATGGTCACGACCTCGGGATCGAGGGGGGATGACAGATCCAGACCCCCGATCTCGGCACCGATCACCGGAGAGAGGGGCCTGATGTCGAGGCGCACTGTCACGGCCATGGTGACAGTCTGCACCCGCCGGCTGTTGCAGATCCACCTGATTCGTGCGCCGGACACGGGAAGTTGTCGATCAAAGGTCGCTTTGCGGCGATCGCGTCTTGGACCTGAAGGCTCTCGGTCGTATCGTGTGGCTGGTTCCGGCGACCCTCTGCCCCTGTGGGGCCTTTGGGTCAGTCGATCCTCGGTCAATTGCTCTTGGGTCGATAGAAAGAAAGAGAACGAGGAGGGCGGGTGGCGGCATCAGGTTCAGGGTCCTTCGTCAAAAGGTCGTGGCGGCGATTCCGTCGCCGTCCCATGGGCACCCAGGCCGTCAGCTGGGTGCTGTTGCTCGTGATCGTGGGCGGTGTCGTCTTCGGCATCACCGCGTCATCCAGCACCTCGAAGACGCCGTCGGGCACATCGCCCACGGCGCCGCTGACCGCGCCTGAGACCGCCAGCAACAGCTCGAGAGGGGTGACCGCCACTTCCATCACGGTTGCATTCCCCGTCTCCAACCTGACGTCCCTGTCGAGCAACTTCGGCTTTGCCGGCGACATCGAGTACTCGGAACAGGTACAGGCGATCAACACGTTCGTGAACGCAATCAATGCCGCAGGTGGGATCCACGGCCGCAAGATCATCCCGGACATCGCCAACTTCGACCCCACGAGCGAGACGTCGATGAGGTCGCTCTGCAAGCAGTGGACCCAGGGCAGCCCACCTGTATTCGCGGTTTTGGACGGCATCGGCGACTGGACGGGCGACAACGAGCTCTGCATCGCCCAGGAGGGCCACACGCCGTTCATCGGAGCGTGGACGACCGTGGACCAGTGGCTGCAAGAAGGTTCGCCTTATCTCTGGTGGATCGGTCCGAACCAGTCTCAGATCCTCGCCACGCTCGTCAAGTGGGGAGTGCAGGCCGGGCTCCTCGGCGGGACGAAGAAGGTGGGCATCATCGAAGGAGACCGTTCGTCCGACCAGCTCGCGGTGAAGGACTACCTGCTGCCTTTCTTCAAGCAAGCGGGACTTCCCGCCCCGGTAGTGATAGGGATGCCGGCGCAGACCTCGGAGCAGTCGGAGATCACCACGGACGCTCCGTTGGTCGCCGAGCGACTCGCGGCTGACGGGGTGCAGTCGGTGATCCCGATCATCCCCTTCAACTCGTTCTTCCCGTACCTCCAGGCCGAGACCAGCCAGAGCTACTTCCCCAAACTGCTGCTCTCGGACTACGAGAACACGATCACGGGCGCTCTCGGCCTCATCCCGACCCCGTTCGAGCAGGCCCTGAACCTGCAGGAGGGGATCACCACCGAGACCCTCGGCGGGGCCGACGAGCCCTCCGTCACGCAGAACGGTAGGACGACGCCGCTTCCCGAGAGCCAGGGGGGATACGACCCGGGAGTCCAGCAGTGCTACGACATCTGGAAGGCGCACAACGCGCCGCCGAAGGGCAAGTCTCCGTTCATCGAGGAACAGGGCCCGATCGTGGGATGGTGCCAGGCCATAGAGCTCTTCGCGGCGGCGGCCACGAAGGCCGGCCCGGATCTGACCGTGAGATCCTTCGTCGAGGCGATGGCGACCATCAAGGACTTCCCGGGCACCTGGTCGCCGATCCTGAGCTTCGGTCCCGACGACTTCGCAGGACCGACGCAATACCGGGTGGTCAGGATCTACAACAACAGCCCGACCCACAACGAGTGCGTGCTCACGTACAACGGGATTCCCCAGGGCACCTGTTGGCAGGTCGTGGACAATTGGGCACCGCTCGCAACAGGGTGAGCCCGACGGCCGACGGTGCGCCCGCGTTCGAGGTCCGCCGCAACTTCTCTCCGTGGTACTCGTGGATGGTCCGACTCGGCGAGACCGAACACAGCGACCCGTTCCCCGGCGCCGGCACCGACGCGATCGTCCAATGGCGCGAACGCTGCCGCGGACGATTGGCGGAACTGCTCGGCCATTCGCCTGAGCGAGTACCGCTCGAGCTGGAGATCCGCGGAAGCGAAGATTGCGGGACTTACCGCAGGGAGTCGATCGTCTTCGACACCGAAAGTCACATGTCGGTCCCCGCGTACCTTCTGATCCCTCTCGATCGCAAGGTCCCCGGTGCCGCCGTGCTTGCGGTCCACGGACACGGTCCAGGCAAGGACCTCGTCTGCGGGCTGGCTTCCACCGAAGCTCCTAACGGCGACTACGCGCATCAGCTGGCGACGCGGGGTTACGTCGTCCTCGCCCCCGATCTGCGGTGCTTCGGCGAGCGCGCCGACTGGAACCCCCCCGACCACTACGCGTGCGACACCAATCTGGTTCACGCGGTGATGGCCGGCGAGAACCCCCTCGCGCAGAACCTGTGGGACATGGCGAGGTGTGTCGACCTGCTCGAGGGTCACCCGCTCGTGGATTCCGGGCGGATAGCCGTCGCGGGTCTCTCTTACGGAGGCACCATCGCCCTTTTCCTCGCCGCTGCCGACGAGCGCATCTCGGCCGCGGTCGTGAGCGGGTACCTGTCGTCGTGGTCCGAAGCCCACAAGATGCCGTGGAACATGTGTGGCTCCCAGGTCCTGCCGGGGATGCTCGGTCGTCTGGAGCACGTGGACCTCGGGGCACTGGTCGCCCCACGACCGTTGCTCGTGGAGACCGGGCGCGACGACGACATCTTTCCGCTGGCCGCCGCCACGAGGACCGTCGCCGAGCTGCGCCAGGTCTACGGGGCCCTCGAAGCGGAGCCGGAGGCTCTCGTTCACGACGTGTTCGACGGGGGCCACCAGTGGCACGGAGAGCTGGCGTACCCCTTCCTCGATCGCTGGCTCGGCGAGGCGCGCTCTTCCGCTACGACCTGATGGCTCCGCTACGACCTGATCGCCACGATCAGGTCCTGATAGCTGAGCGGTGCCGGGTGCCCAGCCCAGGCGCCGCGATGGACCGACCCGATCTTCAATCCGGCGGATCCCAGAGCGGCTTCGATCTGCGGCTCCGAGAAGACGAAGGGAGGCTCGCGCGCGGGGCGATGGCCCGAGTCGTATGACAAGAAGCACGTTCCGAAGTAGATGCCGCCGCGGCGCAACAGGCGACCGGCCTCGAGCATGTACGTGCGAAACGTCTTGTCGTCCAGCCGCGAGAGCGCGCAGAGGATCGCGAAGTCGAATTCCCCGTCTGCGTACGGAAACCTGTCGACTCCGCCGTCAGGGCCGCCGCCGTCACCAAGAGACGCGAACCTGAAATTGCAGAAGCGGGGAGTGATGTGCTGAGTGCACCATTCGACTCCCTCGGACCAGGTGTCGACCCCCTGGTAGCTCCCATCGCGCGACATGTAACCCGTCAACGGGATGGCCATCCTTCCGGGCCCGCAACCGATATCGAGGACGCGCTGGTCGGGCAGGAGCCCTCCGATCGTCGTGGCGTGACCGAGGAACTCTTTTCCGACGTGCCGGAAATCGCCCGGTACCTGGCTCACGAGCCGGCGAGGTGGCAGCAGCTCGCCGCGGCATCGACGACAACGCATCCGAAATGCGCCAGACGGCCGGTCTGGCCATTGCCTTCAGGTCCTCTCGAAGGCGAGATCTGTAGTCAGTCACGGGCCCGCCTCGGCTCTCGACAGAGCCGGTGGTGGGACTCGAACCCACGGCCTGGCGATTACAAGTCGCCTGCGCTTCCAGCTGCGCCACACCGGCGTCCGGCCAAGCTACCGCGGGCACAGCGCGACGATCGCCGGGACCCCTTTGCCGCGATCCCGGCGATCGTCGACCCCGAAGGGATGTTCAGGCTGCCGGCTGGTCGGCCCTCTCCGCCTCTGAAGACGCTTGCGGACTTGCGTCGGGCTCGCCAGGCGCAGAGGCGATCCGCACCTCGACCCTGCGGGGCTTGGCCTTCTCGGCCAAGGGGATCGACACCAGCAGGACCCCGTGCTCGTACTCGGCCTTGACCTGGTCGAGGTCCAGCCCTTCGCCGAGGTGCAGCCGCCGGACGAACCTGCCGGTCGGTCGCTCTCTCACAAGGGTCTCAGAGCCTTCGTACGACGGCTCCCGGCGCTCGGCGGTGACCGTCAGGTCGTGCTTGTCGAGGGTCAACTCGATCGTGTCGGGGCTCACGCCCGGCAGGTCGAGCAGTGCCACGAATTCGTTTCCGACCCGGTGGACATCGACCGGTACCGCGGAGCGCGTCACGCGCCGAGGACCCCAGGCCTGGTCAGCCAACCTGTCAAGTTCACGGAACGGATCAAATTTCACGAGCATCTCTATCTCTCCTGTTCAGTTTTCTGGCTCTATCCACACGTCAGTATATCCGCCGGATTGTATCTGAAACAAATAAGTTGAGTCTTTTCCACTCAGAAATACTGCTGCTGGCGTCTGTCGAAGAGCTGAAATGCGGCTACGGCACCCCGAAAAGCTTGATTCAGGGATGCTTGCTTCCCCGCGCCCGGAGGGGCAGTCTGAACGAACGATGCCTCTCACCGAACGCGACCGTAAGATCCTGGATCTGGAGGGGTCGTGGTGGACGCTCAGGGATCCGAAGGGTTCGCAGATCCGCGAGATCGGATTGTCCCGCTCGCAGTACTATGCGGCCCTCCGGCGACTGGCCGGCTCGGCTGACGCGTTGGAGCACGCTCCACTCGTTGTGCGACGACTGCGCCGTCAGCAGTCAGAGCGAAGGCGGGACCGTTTCGAGGGGCGGGCAGCCCAGCCACACCGCCCGAGGAGGTAGGCCGCGATGACCGGCCGGTACGAGCCACCGACGGGTCACGACGACGAGCCGGGCGCGACCGCTCACGGGCAGTCGGGCGCCCCGCCGGGAATCCGCATCGTCCGAGCCGCTTTCGTGCTTGCGTTGGTGATCGTTCTCGGAATTGTCCTTCTTCCATCTGCGACGCGTGGCCCGCGTGTTTCCGCCGCCCCGCCCGCAAAGAAGCACATCTCGAGCCCCGTTCCCACTACGAGCACGACACGGCCAGCTACGACCACGACCCTGCCCGCCGTGGCGCGCTCGGCCATCAAGGTGCTCGTTGCCAACGGCACGACCACGGCCCACGGAGCCAGCGAGGTCAGGAAGTGGCTCGGGAACCTTGGGTTCGATTCGTCAGCATTTCCTCCCTACGACACCACGGTTCCCCAATCCGACGACGCCGTCTACTTCGTCGGGAAAGGCACCAGAACGATGGCGCTCGAGGTGGCCGAGGCGCTCACGCTCGGGTCGTCGGTCATCGTGGCACCGGGTGCGACGCCCCCTGTGGCAACCACGACAGGAGCCGATGTTGTGGTTGTGCTCGGAAACGATCTCGCCTCACGTGCGGACGCGGGAACGCTCGGCCAGCCCCCGACCACGTCTTCTCAAGCCAACCCGTGAGCCCGATCTGCCTTCGTCGGAGTTAGACCTGGCTGCGGACCGCGAGGAGCCCGACCTCGGCCGGCTTGCGGTTCTGCTCGAGGATCCCGGCACATCAGCCGTGATGGTCGACTTCGACGGGACCCTCGCACCCATCGTGGCGGACCCGACGAGCGCGCGGGCAGTTCCGGGTGCCGCGCGAACTCTCGGAGCGCTTGCAGGATGCTTCGGCTGTGTAGCAGTCGTGTCCGGCCGCCCGGGAGATTTCCTGCAGAGACGCTTGCGGACGGCGGGCCCGTCCGTGCGGCTGTACGGGCTGTACGGGATGGAAGAGGTCGTGGGCGGCGAGGTCAGGGTCGACCCGAGAGTTTCTCCCTGGTTGCCAATCGTTGCCGCGGCACGCGAAGCCGCCGAACGAAGTGTTCCCTTGGGAGTGGGTCTCGAGGACAAGACGGTCTCGCTTACGATCCACTGGCGCAGTGCCCCCTCCGCGAAAGGTTGGGCGATCGGATTCGCGGAGAGCCAATCCGACAGGGTCGGCCTGAGACATCGCTTCGGTCGCATGTCGGTCGAGCTCATGCCGCCCGTGGACGTCGACAAAGGCTCGGTAGTCGCCGCTTTGGGAAAGGGAATGCGCGCAGCCTGCTACTTCGGCGACGACATAGGGGATCTCGATGCTTTCAAAGCTCTCGATCGGATCCGCGCACGGGTGCGGCGACCGTGCGCGTGGCCGTGGGCGACGAGGAGTCGCCACCCCAGGTTCTCGCTACTGCCGACATGGTCGTCGACGGCCCGAGCGAGGCGTGCCGGCTCCTTCGAGCTCTTGCCCGACGCGCCGGCGGTCCGGCGCTAGCGGGCGGGTGAGAGAGCCGTTGCCGCCAGTTGATCGTCCAGCCAGTCGGCGGGCCGGCGACGGGTTGCGATGCGCCTGAGCTCCGATGCGCGTGCGGCGCGCTCTTCTTCCGGCATCTCGAGCCCGGTCGCGATGGCGGCCGCGGTCTCCGATACGTCGAACGGGTTGAGTCCGAGAGCTGCTTCGGCGAGCTCGTCGTATGCACCTGCCTGCGTCGACAGGGCGAGCGCACCGTTGCGCTCGTTGACGATCGGGCCTTCTTTGGCCACGAGGTTCATGCCGTCTCGAAGAGAGTTCACCAACAAGACGTCGTAGAGGGTGAGAGCGGCAAGAGACCGGTCCTGGTCGTCGGCGATCTCGAGCACCACGGGCGACCAATCGCCCGTCCCCCACGTGTCGTTCACTCTCTTGGCCGCGAGCTCAACCTCGGTCCCGTAAGCGAGGTATTCAGGGAGGTCTTGACGCGATGAGTAGAACAGGCCGAGCAGGACGACCCGTCCACGCCAATCAGGGCGTGTGCGCAACAGCTCGTCGAGCGCCCAGAAGGCTCGCAACAGGTTCTTCGAGGGTTCGACCCGGTCGATCTTGACTATCGATCTGCGGTCGCCGACGAGCGATCTCAGGCGTTCGGCGGCCTTGGCGACGCCAGGGGCGGAAACCCTTTCTGCGAGCTGGACCGCGTCGGGCGCAAGCGGTGACACGAAGGTGGCAGGCGGCTGCACGCCGGCGTCCGCGCAACACGCGATGAAGGAGGATTCCCAACGAGCGCTGTGGAACCCGCAGGCCACCGCGCCGGCCATCCCTTCGAGCATCTCTCTCATCGCCGTCGTCGGCAGGACCCTAAGAACGTTCGGGTCGGCGAAGGGCGTGTGGGAGAAGTGGACCACGGACAGGTCGGGCCTCAGGCGGGCGAGCATCTCGGGCACCAGGGTCAGGTGGTAGTCCTGGACGAGGACCACCGCCCCCTGTGCCGCCGCGTCGCAGATGGCGTCGGCGAACGACAGGTTGACGTCGCGATACACGCTCCAGGCCTCGGCGAAGCGGAAGTCCATCTTCGGGCGGCGTGGTGCGTCGAACAGGTGATGATGAGCGAACCACAACGTCGAGTTCGAGACGACGTTGTACGCCATCTGGTAGCGCTCCTCGTCGGGCTCGACCATCACGAGCCGGAGACCCTTCTCGGTCATGAGGCCTTCTGCCGAGGCGGCTCGATCGGATTCGCTCATGGCGCAGGCCACCCACGTCGCGCCGCTTCCTTCGAACACGCTGTGAAGGGTCCCCGCCAACCCTCCAGCGGATCCGGCCGACACCGGTCGTCCCCGTTCGTCGAAGCGGAATGAAAGGGGCCCGCGGTTCGATACCACGAGCAGGTCGGCCTGGCTCACGGACCGACCCTATCCATGGCGCGACCCTACCCATCGAGTCGCTCCGGACGGCCGTTCCACAGAAACTTCTCAGGTGACGGGCCAAGATTGACAGATGGCAAGGATGAGCGAGCCGGGCAGCCCGGGGGAGCCTGCGAGGGTTCTCGTAGCCCCCGATGCGTTCAAAGGAACCGCGACCGCCGCCGAGATCGCCGCCGGGATGTCCGAGGGCGCACAAAGAGCGGGTTGGGCGGCCGACGCCTGCCCTTTGTCTGACGGCGGTGAGGGTTTCCTCGACGTTCTCGGCGTGCTCGGGGGGGAGCTCGAGACGCAGGTCGTGACCGGCCCTCTCGGCAGCCCTGTTGACGCCGTCTGGCGGCTCGCAGGCGATCTGGCGGTCGTGGAGTCAGCGCGAGCGTCGGGTCTCGTGCTCGCAGGCGGAGCCGAGGGAAACGATCCGGTCGGTGCCACCTCGCGAGGTACGGGGGAGCTGATCGTTGCCGCGTCGGCGCGCGGAGCGAGGCAGATCCTGGTCGGTGTCGGCGGATCGGCGACGACCGACGGAGGTCTGGGTGCGCTCGAGGCGATCGACGAGGCCGGCGGTGTCAAGGGGGCGGAGATCCTCGTCGCATGCGACGTGACGGTGGGGTTCCTCGAAGCTGCGCGGATATTCGGGCCGCAAAAGGGCGCCGGACGCGAGCAGGTCGAATTGCTCGATGAGCGTCTGAGGGAGCTGGCCGCGAAATACCGGAACCGTGGCGTCGACGTCGACGTCGACGGGCTGCCGGGAAGCGGCGCGGCAGGTGGTCTTGCCGGGGGATTGGTCGTCGCAGGAGCAAGGATCGTGGCGGGCTTCGACCTTGTCGCCCGCCTGGTGGGCCTAGACGCCCGGATCCGGGACGCTTGCCTGGTTCTCACAGGCGAGGGACGGCTCGACAGGACATCTTGGACCGGCAAGGTGGTGAGCGGAGTTGCGGCGCGTGCGGCGGCGGCAGGCAAAGAAGTGATCGCCATTGCCGGTCAGGTCGCCGAGGACGCTCTGCGCGACGAACGACGTCCCGCAGCACTCGTCGAGGTGGTGGACATGTCGGAGCTTTACGGCCTCGACCGTGCTCGGGCGGACGCACCGGGTTGTGCGGCAATCGCCGCCGAGGCCGTCTTGAGGTCGCGTGCCGAGTAGGAGAGTGGCTAGCGCTAGATCGGCATGCCGGCGCGCTCCAGAGCGACGCGCAGGACATCGGACGCCTGCATTCGCAGATCGGCGAGCGGCCGGTTGCGGTGGGTGCGCACGCCGAGGTCGACCTGTGCGATCGAGTGGGCACCGAAAAGAGATGCGACGTCTATCAGTAGAGCGATCTCGACTCCATAGGCGGATGCAAGCTGCATCTTGTCGAGAACCGTGCGCGGGACAGCCGTCTCTCCTGCCAAGGGTTGGCGCACGTGCTCGAGATCCGGGAAGAGCAGCGAGATGATCGGGCGCGCAACCAGCTCGTTCACTCGGCCGCCCTCGCCCGGCACCCCGTTCAACGGACGGAGATAGGAGGCCTTAACGAGGGCCACGTCCTCGTCGGTGAGCACTGGCCCGAGCAGCCCAGGGACGAAATGGGGAGGGAATGGATCTACATCCCCGTCGAGGAACACGATCAGATCCCCTGTGCTCGCTTGCATGGCAAGGCTCATCGCCTCGCCTTTGCCACCGGGCGAGCCAACGATGCGCACGACGGTCGCACCGGCTCTCTCCGCCACCTGTGCTGTCCCGTCGTCCGAGCCGTCGTCGACGACCACGATCTCGTCGACGAGGTCCACCCCTCCGCCGGCTGCCATGAAGCGGCGTCGAACCGTCGTGACGATGGTGCCGACGGTCCCCTCCTCGTTGCGGGCGGGGATGCACACAGAGACACTGCGCCGGCGGCCCGCCGCAAGCTGCTCGGGTTGGAACTCGATGTGGTTGTGGACGCGTCCCGCCATCACGATCCGATCTTCCCATGCCTGCTCGCCGCCCCGGGCACTCGCCGAGGGTCCCTGACCGCGCGCCGATCGGGTGCACGGGGTTGGCTCGCGTGCTGCCAACGTCTAACATGTACCCAATCATCCAGAGCGGCCGAGGGACGGGCCCTGCGACGCCGCGGCAACCAGTTGAGAACCTGCCACAGGGGGGTTCGAGCCAGGTGCCAATGCCCGAGCGATGAGGGAGGTCCCGTGAGCTTTGTGACAGGTCTCAGGTGTCGTGAGTGCGCGCGCTCGTTTCCCGCAGAGGCGCTGCACGTCTGTGACTACTGCTTCGGGCCCCTCGAGGTCGTTTACGACTACGACAGGCTGAGGGGCACCGTAAGCAGAGAGCGGATCGCTTCGGGGCCGCAGACGATATGGAGGTACGCGGACCTCCTGCCCGTAGACGACCATGCGCCGATCGACCTCGGAGCGGGAATGACCCCGCTCGTCAGGGCCGATCGCCTGGCATCGGAGCTCGGCCTGGGAGAGCTCTGGATCAAAGACGACACCGCCAACCCGACGGGCTCGTTCAAAGACCGCGTCGTGTCCGTTGCCCTCACCAAGGCGCGCGAGCTCGGTTTCAAGGTGGCCGCGTGCGCGTCGACGGGCAACCTTGCGAACTCGGTGGCGGCACACGCCGCACGAGCCGGCATGCAGTCGGTCGTCTTCGTGCCGCGGGACCTCGAAACGGCGAAGATCGTCACCACGGCCGTTTACGGGGGGCTCGTGGTCGCAGTGGACGGCAACTACGACGACGTGAACCGTTTGTGCGCAGAGCTGGCGAGCGAATACCCGGCATGGGCGTTCGTGAACGTCAACGTGCGGACCTACTACGCCGAGGGGTCGAAGACCCTCGCCTTCGAGGTCGCCGAACAGCTGGGATGGGAAGCGCCGGACCACGTGGTCGTGCCGGTTGCCTCGGGCAGCCAGCTGACGAAGATCGCAAAGGGCTTCAAGGAGCTCCATCACGTCGGCCTGCTCGACTCCGAGCCGCACGTGAGGATCTCGGCGCGCAGGCGGCCGGCTGCTCTCCGGTAGCAACGGCGTTCGCAGAGGGATCCGACGCCATCAGGCCCGTGAAGCCGCACACCATCGCCAAGTCGCTCGCGATCGGGAACCCGGCAGACGGTTGGTACGCCCTCGAGACCGTCAGGTCGTCGGGGGGAGCCCTCGGGTCTGTCACCGACGAGGAGATCCTCGACGGGATCCGCCTCCTTGCGAGGACGGAGGGGATATTCGCAGAGACAGCCGGCGGAGTGACCATTGCGACTCTCGCGGCTCGCGTCACAAGGGGTGGTGCGGCGCGACGAGCGCGTCGTCGCTTACGTCACCGGTCACGGGCTCAAGACGGTAGAAGCCCTCACGCCGACCACGGGACCGTCCGTGACGATCGCCCCGACGCTCGAAGCGTTCACGCAGGCCGTGGACCTTGGTTCGCCGGGCGGTCCGGTGAGCCTGTGAGCGCGACGGTTCGCATCCCTTCGCAACTGCGACCCCTCGCCGGCGGTGCAGGCGAGCTCGAGCTCGACGGGCAGACGGTGGGTGAGGTGCTCGCCGCACTCGATTCGGCCCATCCGGGCTTCGCTGACCGGCTGTTCGAAGAGAACGGAAACCTCCGGCGATTCGTCAACGTGTTCGTCGCGGACGAAGACGTCAGGTTCCTCCAGGGCCTCGGCACTCCCGTCGAGGACGGCCAGACGATCTCGATCGTCCCCGCGGTGGCCGGAGGTTGCGTCCGTGTCGGCGAGGTGGTTAGCTGTTAGCACTCGGGTGTGTAGAGTGCTAACCGATAGCACTCGAGCCTGTAGACTGCTAACAGAGCTGGCGAGCCGGTAAAGGGCCGGTCGCGGCTGGGTTGCGGGGTCGGTTCCCCGGAGTGCCGGTTCGGCACTCGCCACCATCGAACGTACGGAGGAAGCCAGGAATGTCCAAGCTGATCGCCTTCGACGAGGAGGCCCGGCGGTCCCTCGAGAACGGGATGAACAAGCTGGCCGATGCGGTCCGAGTCACCCTCGGCCCCAAGGGTCGCAACGTCGTGCTCGAAAAGAAGTGGGGAGCCCCCACGATCACGAACGATGGCGTGTCCATCGCCAAGGAGATCGATCTCGAGGACCCTTGGGAGAAGGTCGGGGCGGAGTTGGTCAAAGAGGTTGCGAAGAAGACCGACGACGTCGCCGGTGACGGCACCACCACCGCGACGGTCCTCGCGTGGGCCATGGTCCATGAGGGACTCCGCAACGTGGCCGCAGGTGCGAACCCGATGTCTTTGAAGCGAGGGATCGAGGCAGGAGTCGAGGCCGCGACCGCTTCGCTGAAGGCGATCTCCAAGGAGACCGAGTCGAAGGAGCAGATCTCGCAGGTTGCGTCCATCTCGGCCGCCGACTCCGAGATCGGCGACATGATCGCGGAGGCCATCGACAAGGTTGGCAAGGACGGAGTGATCACCGTCGAGGAGTCTCAGACCTTCGGCATGGAGATGGACCTGGTCGAGGGAATGCGCTTCGACAAGGGTTACATCTCGCCCTACTTCGTGACCGACCCCGAGCGCATGGAGGCTGTCCTCGAGGACGCCTACATCTTGCTGGTCGGAAGCAAGATCTCGGCGGTGAGGGACCTCCTCCCCGTTCTCGAGAAGGTGATGCAGACCGGCAAGCCGCTCGCGATCATCTCGGAGGACGTCGAGGGCGAGGCGCTCGCCACCCTGGTCGTCAACAAGATCCGTGGGACGTTCAAGAGCGCAGCGGTGAAGGCTCCGGGCTTCGGCGAGCGTCGCAAGGCCATGCTCCAGGACATCGCGATCCTCACCGGTGGCCAGGTCGTCACCGAGGAGGTAGGGCTGAAGCTCGAGAACGTCGCGCTCGACCTGCTCGGCCGGGCCCGCAAGGTGGTCGTGACGAAGGACGAGACGACCATCGTCGAGGGATCGGGTACCGACGCCGACATCAAGGGCCGGATCAACCAGATCAAGGCCGAGATCGACAACACCGACTCCGACTACGACCGCGAGAAGCTCCAGGAGCGCCTGGCCAAGCTTTCGGGCGGAGTCGCGGTGATCAAGGTCGGTGCAGCGACCGAGGTCGAGTTGAAAGAGAAGAAGCACCGTATCGAGGACGCCGTCTCCACGACCAAGGCCGCCATCGAAGAGGGTGTCGTGCCCGGCGGCGGGGTTGCTCTGCTGCGTGCACAGGCCCAGGTGCTCGACCGGGCCGAGAAGCTCGAAGGTGACGAGGCGACCGGGGCCCGGATCGTCGCCCCGCGGTTGAAGAGCCGCTCAAGCAGATCGCCGTGAACGCCGGCCTCGAAGGCGGCGTGGTGGTCGAGCGGGTGAGGAACATGAAGAGGCCTGCAGAGGGGTTGAACGCCGACACCGGCGAATACGAGGACCTCTTCAAAGCAGGAGTCATAGACGCTGCCAAGGTGACGCGGTCTGCCCTGCAGAACGCGGCATCGATCGCCGCCCTCTTCCTCACCACCGAGGCCGTGATCGTCGACAAGCCCGAGAAGGATGCGCCCGCCATGCCCGGCGGCGGGATGGACGACTTCTGATCTCGGTCTGAACGGTCGACTCGGCGATAGGCCGAGCCCGAAGACCCCCCTTAGGTTTGCCCCGACCCTCTCGGGGGTAGGGGTGAGCCTGAGAGACTCCGAATGGGCCGGCGCACCGGCTCAAGGCAATTGGCTGGTTGAGGGGCGCTCCTTAGGGGCGCCCCTCAACCGTCTCCGTAGACTGGTGCGGTGGTGCGACCCGGATCACCAGGTGAAGATGAGGACCGCCGGCGTGAACCAACGCTTGGCCCGTCCAAAGGGCTCGCCGTACTGCACCTCTTCGTCCGTATTACGCCGGGGACCGACACCGAAGGTCTATTAGCGGCTGCGAAGAAGGCCCGGACGGGAGGCGACCAGGTCGTGACCGCAGCGCTGCTCGGGCACAAGGCGGACGCCTGCCTTCTCGCCCTCGGGCCTGACGTGTGGCGCTTGCAGTCCTTCCAGTCGGCGGTGCGCCGGTGCGGCGCCGAGATCGTCTGGTCGTACACGTCGTTGACGGAGCTCTCCGAGTACGCAGACGGCCTCCCCGAAGAGATGAAGCAGGCGCGTCTGTACCCGGTGCTTCCTCCGGAGGACAAGCCCGCTTTCTGCTTCTACCCGATGTCGAAGCGAAGGGGCCCTGAGAACAACTGGTACGCCCTCGGATTCGACGAGCGCAAGGAGCTCATGATCGGTCACGGTGCCGTGGGAAGGCGCTTCCGTGGTCGGGTGCTGCAGCTCGTCACCGGGTCGACTGGCCTCGACGACTGGGAGTGGGGGGTCACGCTCTTTGCGACACGTCCCGACGACCTGAAGGAATGCGTTTACGACATGCGATTCGACCAGGCGTCGGCTCTCTATGCCGAGTTCGGCCCCTTCGTGACGGGCATGGTGTGCGAGATCGGCGACCTCGTCGAGCGACTCACTGGCACCTGGGCCTGAAACGGTGCACGACGCGGCGCTAGATGATCGCCTGGCCGAGCTGAGGCGTTGCCTGGCTGTACTCGGCAAAGTGGTAGTGGCCTTCAGCGGTGGTGCCGACTCAGCGTTCTTGGCCAAGGTCGCCACAGACGAGCTCGGAATTCAGAACGTGATCTGTGTCACTGCCGTCTCGCCCTCGCTCGCCCCAGAAGAGCTGTCGGATGTGAGAGCCCTCGCGCGCGAATGGTCTCTTCACCACGTCGAGGTGGAGACCGACGAGCTCGCGAACCCCGCCTATCGAGAGAATGACGGGACGCGGTGTGCCCATTGCAAGGGCGCACTTCTCGATGCCGTGGCTCCGATTGCGGCAATCGCGGACGCGACCGTCGTCTTAGGGGTCAACGTCGACGACCTCGGGGATCACCGACCGGGCCAGCACGCAGCAGCCGAACGCGGCGCGGTGTTCCCTCTCGTGCAGGCCGGCTTCACGAAGAGCACGGTTCGTCATGTCTCGAAGCGGCTCGGCCTCAGGACGTGGGACAAGCCGGCTGCGGCTTGCCTGGCTTCGAGAATTCCGTACGGGACTCCCGTCACCGTACCGACACTTCGCGCTGTGGCGATCGCAGAATCGGGCCTGCGGGCGCTCGGGTTCCGCCAGATCCGCTTGCGCCACTACGGCGAGCTGGCGCGAATCGAGCTCGGTGCCGAGGAGCTCACCGAAGCCGTTCACCGCCGAGATGAGGTCGTGGCCGCGGTTCGAGCCGCCGGCTACCGCTACGTCACGCTGGACCTCGAAGGGTTCAGGTCCGGCAACCTGAACGGGGCGCTGATGGAAGCCGTCCGCTCGGGATCCGACACGGTCACGCGCGACCACGACGGAGGACCGACGTGAGGGTGAAGCTCACCTTTCCGGAGGATCTCGTTCGCGAACCTGTGATCGCGCGCTTGGTGCGACTGCACGACGTCGAGCCGAACATAAGGAGAGCTCAGGTCGACGGCCACGGGGGCTGGATCATCTGCGAGATCGCAGGCGTTCCCGAATCAGTAGATAGCGCCGTGGCGTGGCTGCGCGAGCAGGGAGTGAGCGTGGACCTGCTCGGTGACGTGGTCGAGAGCTGACCCCGCTGGACCAGAAAACGGAATTCGCCCGGCTCGGATCGGAGCTCGCAGCCGCCGTGATCGAGGCGGTGCCGGGTTGGATCGCACGCGCGGTCGATGGTCGCTTCGCGGACTGGGTAACCAGTGGCGGCATAGCGGAGCCGGGCGTGGAATCCGAGATAGCGCTACTTGCGCAGATCGCGGGCAGTCAGGCGGCGGCCGCCGTGGCGGAAACCTTGCGGGCGGCGCTCGCGGCAGACGTCGACGAACAACGCACGACGCCTCTTGCACTCGTGCGGCCCCTGGTCGCGTTCGCCACTGCTGTCTTGAGCCACGCAGGGGTTCCCGCGGTGGTTCGCGACGAGTTCCAGATGCGCAGGTTTCCCGACGACGATTACGGGCTCACGCCGGCGTCGCTGGCAGTGCTCGGCGACCGGGTAGGTGACCTTGCGCTCGCCTGGGGGGCAGCGAAGGCCCTAGAGCATCGCCGCCGCCATCAGCGGTGAGCCCGCTGAGCTATTCGGGGGGTTCGCCAGGAGACGTCGGAGGCACCGTCCACCCTGCGGACGAAACCTTGCGAGGCTCGTAGAACAGGCAACCCTGAGGGCACCCGAAGGGAAGCTGCTCGTTGGCATCCATCCGGCATCGCTCGAGCTTCTCTCCGCGTGACGTCGACTGCATGATGTAGTGCCTGCAGTCGCTGTTCACCGCCATGTTCCATTCTGGCCCATCGGGGGCCCGGCGCAGGCATCAGGCGGGTCTCCGGGTCAGGAATCGACGAGGCCCGGCGCCCCGGAGGCGCCGACCGAGGTTCGAGCCGGCACCGAGTAGCGTCAGAAACGGTGGAACCCGAGGTCTCCCTGCGGCAATTGCTGCGCTGGAGCGAGAGCCTGGCGGCGATCGCTCGTACCGGACTCGGGTTCAGCGACAACCTCTACGAACGCGAGCGCTTCGAGGAGGTCCTTCGGGTGGCCGCAGACATCGCGGCGGCCGCCGAGTCGGGAGCCCAAGGCGTCGACGATGCCGACGGCCGGGTGGAGGAATGGCTCGGGCAGGTGGGTGAAGGTGTCGCGGGCTACGTGACCCCGAAGGTCGCGGTCGGAGCGGCCGTCGGTAACGACAAAGGCGAGATGCTCCTCGTCCAACGCGCGGACTCCGGCGTGTGGCTGTACCCGACCGGATGGGCCGACGTCGGGTACTCAGCGGCCGAGGTAGTCGTGAAGGAGGTATTGGAAGAGACGGGCATCGAGGCTGAGCCCGTCAAGCTGATCGCCGTGTTGGACGGACTGCGGCTCGGTTTCACCCGGATCCCGTTGTACTCGCTCGTCTTCCAGTGCCGCGCGACAGGAGGGGAGCTGAAGGCCCATCCTCTCGAATGCCGCGAAGTCGGCTGGTTCGATCTGGATTCGCTTCCGAGCCCTCTGGCGGGTGTCGAGCGTTGGGGAGCCCACGTCTTCGCCGCTTTACGCGGAGAGCATGTGGACGTCCTGTACGACACCGTCAGGCGCCCGATGTGGCGAGGCCACGAAGCGACCGAGAGCGAATCGGCCTGACAAGCCCATGAGCCCGAAAGACGTGAAGGTTGACGAGATCACGGAGGAATCGGACGACGTCGTCGAGTCCCTGTCGAGGCTCGTGCCGCAATTGTCCTCCTCCTCGAGTGCCCCGACGAGGAAAGACGTGGCCGAGATGGCTGCCAGCCCCGCCACGGTGCTCTTCGTAGCCCGGGACGAGAGCGATCGGATCATCGGGTCCCTGACGCTTGCGGTGTTCCGCATCCCGACGGGGGTCCGCGCCTGGATCGAAGACGTCGTCGTGGACGGCGAGGCGCGCGGCGGAGGGGTTGGCGGGCTCCTGGTCCGAGCGGCCGTGGAACGGGCCGCATCCATGGGGGCGCGCACCGTCGACCTGACCTCGCGGCCCTCTCGCGTCGACGCCAACCGCCTCTATGTCAACCTCGGCTTCGAGCCTCGCGAGACGAACGTCTATCGCTTCACAGCCGGGACCTGAGCCGTGTCCGGGGTGGTGTTCACGTTCGGTACCGGCTCTGGATACGATGTCGGGACCAGAGAAAGGAGGTGGTCCAACTGAACATACGATTTGGGACCCTGGAGGTGGCTGGCCGCTGAGTCGGCTCGCTGGACCACCTGGCGAATCCCAGCCAGTTACCCGCTGAGCTCCGGGCCGGAATCGGTCCCGCCGGAGAAACGAAGGAGCGCAGCGCCTTTCCAGCTAGACCTGAGTAGAGGGGGCGTCCGCCAGGGCGCCCCCTCTACATTTCCCATTGTCGGTGGGGCGGGTTGGACGGCGGCCCGGTCATGCCGATTCGGGCCCGTCCCCCTCCGGGGGACCCGCATCAGAGCGACCGCGCCATGCCGATTCGGCGATCGCCACGACCTCGCGTAGGGGCATGCCGGTCAGGTTCGCCACCCGTGCGGCGTCCCGGCTCTCGGCTTTCGCCCTGCCGGGGCTCACCTTCATCCGTACCGTCATCCCCTCGACCTCGACCTGGTGCTCGGAGCGCTCCGAGGCCCAGCGCTCTGTCAGGGTCGCCCGCACACCGAGCGTGCCGGTCTCGGACCGCATCAGCACGCGCAGGTCTTGTGCGAGTGCGGGGTCGGACAAGACGCTCAGGACGTGACCCGGCCGTCCCTTCTTCATGATCACCGGTGTGAGCCAAGCGTCGTAAGCGCCGGCATCGAGGAGCTTCGATACCGCATGAGCGAGCGTCTCACCTGTCGCGTCGTCGATATTCGCCTCGAGCAGGATCACCGGTTGTCCGGCGGTGGCCGTCCCCGCCTCGGACACGGGCTCGCCGATCACCACCTGGGTGCAGTTCGGAAGACCGTCGATCTCGCGCCTGCCCGCACCGAATCCGGTGGCTCCTATTCGAAGCGGAGGCATCGGTCCGAACGAGTTCGCCGTGGCGGCGAGGATCGCGGCGCCCGTGGGGGTCGTGAGCTCCAGATTGATCGGCTTGCCTGCGGTGGGCACTCCTTCGAGCAGAGCGACTACTGCTGGAGCCGGGTTCGGCAGGACGCCGTGGGAAGTCCTGACCGTTCCGGTCCCGACCGCGACTGCAGATGCTGTCACGGTGTCGATGCCCAGGATCTCGAGAGCAGCCATGGTGCCGACGACGTCGACGATCGCGTCGTGGGAGCCCACCTCGTGAAAGTGGACCTGTGATGGAGGACGCCTGTGCAGGCGGCCCTCGACCTCGGCCAGCGCTGCGAACGCGGCTGTGGAACGTCGGGTGACGCGCTCGGGAAGCCGAGCCTCTTCGAGGAGCCCCAGGATGTGGGCGTGTGTCCTTACGACCACGTCGTCGGTTACCGAGACGATCACCTGGGTCGCCGCGATCCCTGAGCGCAGCACCGGCTCGGCGGCAAGCGACCATCCCGTGAAGGGGAGTCTCTTCAGCAGAGCCACGACCTCGTCGAAGTCGGCTCCCGCGTCGAGCAGGCTCCCGAGGGCCATGTCGCCTGCGATGCCGGCGAAGCAGTGGAACCATGCTGTGTGCCGCCGGCCGCCGGCTCCCGTGCTCACAGCAAGATGCGTGCCGTCGCTGCGGCGGCACCGAACCCGTTGTCGATCCCCACGACCGTCAAGCCCGCGGCGCAAGACGCGAGCATTGCGAGAAGTGCGGTCACGCCTTCGAGCGCAGCCCCGTACCCGGCCGAAGTCGGCACCGCCACCACCGGTGCGGGCGTGATGCCTGCGACCAGGCTCGCGAGCGCTCCCTCCATGCCGGCCACGACTACGACAGCGTCCGCGTCTGCAAGTTGGTCGACCGACGCGAGCAGGCGGTGCACACCCGCGACTCCGCAGTCGGCGAGGAGCTGCGGCGCGAGACCGAAAGCCGTCAGGGCTGCACGGCACTCCTCGGCGACGGGCTGGTCCGCGGTACCTGCCGTGATCAGCATGACGCGCGCGGGCTTTTGTGGCGCGGGTCGCCATGCCACTGTCGCGAGGAGGCCGGTCTGCGAGACGAGCCCGCCGGGGCTCCGTGAGAGGCTTCCGGTCACCTGGTCAGCGTCGGCTCGCGTGAGAAGCACCGGATTCTCCCCGGGCTCGCGGAGCAGCTCGGCGACGATGCTCGCGGACTGCTCTGCCGTCTTCCCAGGTGCGTATACCGCCTCACCGCAGCGCTGGCGCAGGGCGCGGTGGTGGTCGACCTTCGCGAAACCGAGGTCCGCAAACGGAAGTCGCCTGAGACTGGATACCGCCTCGTCCGGAGTGACGGTGCCCGCGAGGAGGTCCTGGATCAGCTGCTTGAGGGTGGGCTCGTCCATGGGGACCACTATCCTGCCCGCCAATGGAGCCGGCTGCGACCCCTGCGAAGGCTTCCGACGGCAGTCCGATGCCCGTGTCGGTCGCCTTCTTAGGTCCTGCCGGAACCTTCACGGAAGAGGCGCTGTCAACCCAGCCCGACCTCGTAGCGGGTTCCATGCCTAAGGCCACACTCGCCGACGTGCTCGAAGCCGTCAGCTCTGGAGAGGTGGATCTCGGCTTTCTCCCGATAGAGAACTCGATCGAGGGCACCGTCAGCGCGACCATCGACAGCTTGGTGTTCGAGGTGGACCTGCTGATCCAGCGCGAGGTCGTGCTCGACGTCCATCTCAACCTGGTCGGCCCGGCGGGCACTCGGATCCAAAGCATCCGCCGGCTCATGTCGTTCCCGCATGCGACCGCGCAATGCCGGCGGTTCCTGTCGGCGAACCTTCCATCGGTCGAGATCGTGGCGACGAACTCCACGGCCGAGGCGGCACGGCTCGTAGGCGAGGAGCGCCGCCCGCATGTCGCCGCTCTCTCGCCCCTCCTCGCCGCGCAGCTCTACGGGCTCGAGGTCCTCGAGGCCGCGATCGAGGACCACCCCGACAACCAGACCAGGTTCGTGGCGGTCGCCAGGCAAGGTGTCCCGCTTCCCACGGGTCACGACAAGACCAGCATCGTGTGCTTCCAGCGCGAGGACCACCCGGGCACCCTTCACGCCATCCTCAGCGAGTTCTCCGCTCGGAGCATCAATCTCACCAAGCTCGAATCCCGACCGACCAAACGAGGGCTTGGCAACTACTGCTTCATCATCGACATGGAAGGACATGTCGCCGACGAAGTCGTCGCCGACGCATTGCGCGTCCTTCATGCGGAGATGGCGGGCGTGAAGTTCCTCGGCTCTTACCCCGCAGAAGGCTCAGAGGGTGAGACGCTCCGTCTAAAGGTCGGCGAAGCCTGGCGTGAGGCGGAGCGGTGGATGGAGGACATCCGATCTCAGATCAGACCCTGAGCGGGCGCTACCCTCGCTGCCCGGAGGGATGGCAGAGTGGACTAATGCGAGGCTCTTGAAAAGCCTTGGGGTGTTGAGCCCCCGGGGGTTCGAATCCCCCTCCCTCCGCAGATACCCTCCCTCCGCAGGTCAGGCGGACAGTGCGGCAGTTCTGGACGCGAAGCTAGACGCGGCAATCACAAGGCCTAACGCCGGATCATTCGTCGAGGCTTGGCAAGTCCCCAAAAGCAAGCGAAATGGCTGTTTTGTCTGGAAATTGGCTGCGCGTTGGTCTCGAGTTGACCTTGCTCTGGGACGTTTCCCAGGGTGCACGATGCAACGATCTGTTGCGGTGCTCGGTTGCGCAGATGTTGGGGATTCGGTGTCCCAATATTGATGAACTAATGCAATGATCTGGTCTTCGGCCTAACCGCAGTGCGATTACGGCTGTTTGGAACGAGGAAGATCTGGTTCGTTCGAGCCGGCTGTGTCGTTGAAGTCGCGGTCCATCGTGTCTATGCGGAGTCACGGCAGTTGGAGTAGCAACCAGGTATTTCCACGTCCCGGCGCAAAGAGTTCCGGCTCGGTAGATGCCGAGATCCGACACAAAGGGGGGGAGTGGACACTTGAAACCAAAGACAGATCAATCGGCCACGCCGAGCTGCAGGTTCTTGCGAGCGACCGCCGTGCTTTCAGTCTTGGGAGTCTCGATTTTCGGACTGCTTGCGGGAGCGCAGGCGGCCGGCGCAAGCACTCCGACGAGTTACTCGTCGCAGACGACCATCGGCACAGGTCTCAACCATCCTGATGGAGTCGCGGTCGATTCCGCGGGGAACGTCTACATCGTGGACACGCGGAACAACAGGGTGATCGAGGTTCCCGCCAACGGTGGTCCTCAGTTCACGATCGGCTCGGGGTTCGACTACCCGCAGGGTGTCGCTGTTGACGCGTGGGGGAATCTCTACGTCGCTGACTCGAACAACAACCGGGTCGTCGAGATCAACTCTCGGACGGGTCAGCAGACCACGCTGGCGATTGGACTCGACAACCCGACCTCGGTCGCCGTAGACCCGTTTGGCGACGTGTACATCGCGAACACGAACTCGGGACAGGTTCTCGAGCTTCCTGCTGGCGGTGGCACACAGATCGTTGTTGCCTCTTCGCTTGCGGTCCCCTTCGGAGTGGGAGTTGACCAAAAGGGTGATCTCTTCATTGCTGACAGCGGCAACAACACGGTATACGAGCGCCCGCTTCGCTCCAGCTCGATGGTGTCCATCGGGACCGGGCTCGATTTCCCGACGGGTGTCACTGTGGACACTGAGGGAGACGTGTTCATCGCGGATTACGGTGGGAACCAGGTCATCGAAGTGCCAGCGAGGGGCGGAGCCCAGACTTCCATCGGAAGCGGATTCAACGCACCCCAGGGCGTAGCCGTGAGTGCCCAAGGCACGGTCTTCGTGGCCGACCAGAACAACAGTCGGGTCGTCGAGTTGGCGGGACCGGCAACTCTGTACGCCTTGCCGACCAGTCACTTCGTGGGCTGGATCTACTCAGCCGTCCTGGTGTCGTCGGTCGACTACTTGCCTATCGCAGGCCAGACAGTGACCTTCTCGTTCGTGAACCCGCAAACGGGAAACCAGCAGACGGCATGCACGGCAACCACGAACTTCCTGGGCATCGCGTACTGCTTCGGCACGCCTGCTCCTAACGCTGTCTGGAGCTTCACGGCTACCTCTTCCGGGAGCGCCGCCTACCAGGGTGCTTCGGATTCAGGAAGCATCTTCTAGTCGACACTTGGCGGGGTGGTTCGTCGCATTTGCGGTGGGCCACCCCGCTTCGTCGCGCCATCTCGCCACTTTCCACGCACGAGGTACCTTCTGGCGCGCAGTCGACGTCGGGTTCACCGCGTAGAAGGCACAGCCGGCAGCCACGAGGGCGCCAGCGCGCTCTCTAGCCGACGAACTCGGGGGTTACGCGCTGCTCCACCAGCCTGATACGTCGCCGACGATCTGCACCGTCCCTCCCGACCCGTTGTAGAAGTCGACCTTCCCGTCCGATCCGACCGGAGCAACAACCAGGTTGGGAATCGTCTCGCCCTTCGAGAAGTTCAGATTCGACGTCACCGGTCGGGTCACCCCGTCGGGATACACGGTGATGTACCCGCCGGTTTGAGGAGACGGTCACCGTCACGTTCAGCACCACTGCGCCGACACCATAGGCCGGCACCCCGCCGCGGCCCTCGACCTGGAGACTCACTTCGCCATCCGCCGGCACAGGCCCCGACGCCCCGTTGTCCACCCGGGTGTCCAGTATCCGGTCCGGGGTCAACGGCGTCAGGCCACCCGCCCCCGCACTGCCCGACGCGAACCAGCCGGATACGTCGCCGACGATCTGCGCCGTCCCTCCCGACCCGTTGTAGAAGTCGACCTTCCCGTCCGATCCGACCGGAGCAACAACCAGGTTGGGAATCGTCTCGCCCTTCGAGAAGTTCAGATTCGACGTCACCGGTCGGGTCACCCCGTCGGGATACACGGTCAAGTACCCGCCGGTTTGAGGAGCGGTCACCGTCACGTTCAGCACGACGGCACCGACCCCGGAAGCCGGCACCCCGCCGCGGCCCTCGACCTGGAGACTCACTTCTCCGTCCGCCGGCACCGGCCCCGACGCCCCGTTGTCCACCCGGGTGTCCATTATCCGATCCGGCGTCAACGGCGTCAGGCCACCCGCCCCCGCACTGCCCGACGCGAACCAGCCGGATACGTCGCCGACGATCTGCGCCGTCCCTCCCGACCCGTTGTAGAAGTCGACCTTCCCGTCCGATCCGACCGGAGCAACAACCAGGTTGGGAATCGTCTCGCCCTTCGAGAAGTTCAGATTCGACGTCACCGGTCGGGTCACCCCGTCGGGATACACGGTCAAGTACCCGCCGGTTTGAGGAGCGGTCACCGTCACGTTCAGCACGACGGCACCGACCCCGGAAGCCGGCACCCCGCCGCGGCCCTCGACCTGGAGACTCACTTCGCCGTCCGCCGGCACCGGCCCCGACGCCCCGTTGTCCACCCGGGTGTCCAGTATCCGGTCCGGGGTCAACGGCGTGACGCCACCAGCGATGGGCGGCTGCACCCCCCACTGCACAGCGCGGCCGGCAGGGCGCTGCCGTTAGGCGATCCGAGCCCCGAGGCCATGTCGTATGCGGTGCCGGCAGGGTACAGGCCATCGTTGGTACCCGTGTAGTCGTTGTTCCCGCTAGTGATGTCCGAGAACGTGGACGAGTAAGAGGAGCCGCCGGCCACGTTGTAGAGCGTCGGGTTGGCGAACCCGATAGGTGCTGTCGCACCCGGCGTTGGTAAGCGCCATGAAGGCGGCCCACAGCGGCGCCGCGGCGCTGGTTCCACCGATCGCCGTCCAGTGATCCGTCGTAGTAGATGACGTAGCCGTCATAGGGATCTGCGTCGGCGGTCACGTCGGGCACCTCCCGGCAGTAGCTGCCGCTCGCGGCCGCACAAGGCGTCCCGGACGAGTTCGAGTTGATCACGTTTAGCGTGCTCGGCGCACCGGACTGGTAGGAGGGCATCGTCCACGAGCTGGATATGCCGCCACCGCCGGCGCCTTCGGAGGTAGAGCTCTCGTTCCACACCGACTGGGTGGGTGGAGGACCGATCGCGGAGAGGGTCGTGCCGCCGACCCCGGTTACAAACGGCTGGCTCGCTGGGTCGTCGACCGCGAGAGACGTCGAGCCGCCGCTTTCGTAGCAATCCTCCGATCCGTGGTCGCCTGCGGCGGCGAAGACCGACTGTCCCTGGGTCGCGGCCTGCTCGAAGATGGTGTTCTCCTCGCTGATCACACTCCGAGCCTTCCAGGGGCTCGCACAAGCCCCAAGAGGTGGAGACGACCTTCGCCGTGTCCGCATCGACGATGGCCGTGTAGTTGTCGATGAGGCCGGTCTCTGAGTTAGGTGCCTGGTAGACGTCGATCTTGACGCCGGGGGCGAGCCCGGCGACGTCTTCTATGTCGAGTGCCGCCTCACCCGAGCCGTATCCCGAGCCGGCTCCCCCGTCTTCTTCGATGTAGGTGACGGAGGTGCTGATGCCGTAGCAACTCTCATAGGCGCTGATGTCGGATGTCTCGTTCGGTTCGAGCTCGAATAGGGCCACCGTTTGGCCGGCTCCCAGGTCCGATGCGTTGTAGAGGCTGGTGAAGGAGTACGCAGTCGCGAGCTGGTTCGCGGTGTACGCGTCGTAGTCCTCGCCGTCGTCTTCGGCATCGGTGCATGGTGTGGGGCCAGCGTTGTAAACACGTGGGCTGGTGCGCGGCTTGGCGAGCCGCTTGGTTGAGGGTGCTGAGAGTATCGACTGGTGCTGCGCCAAGTAGATGTTGCTCAGGCCGATGATGCCCTGGACCGCTCCTGCGACAGCGCCTGTGATCAACGGTGCCGCCGTGTTCGAAAAGGCGATGCGGTCTCCGAGGTTGTATCGAACGAGGTTGATCGAAAATGCGCGCTCGAGCTGGCCGACGGTCGCCGTCACGGGGAAGATGAGGTGGTCCGCACTGATCGCCGACGGCCGGAGGCCCTGTACCCGAAGCCATTTTGCGACCGACTCGATCGTGGCGCTGGTAGGCCCGAACTTCTGCGGGAATGCTCCTGCAGGAAGGTAGTCGCGGTACAGCGATGACCCCGGTGTAGAGACGGCCGTCGCGTAGGCCGCCAGCGCGGCTGGGTCACGCGGCTTGAGGGCGACGTCGATGGTCAGCACGGTCGATGTCGCAAGAGACCCCAAGGGGACCGCGCCCTTCGGAACGAGCGGCACGGAGCCAAGCCGGAGCGCGGTCGGCGCGGCGCCCGCTGGTGCTGCGAATGGGATCGCAATCACGACAGCGGATAATGCCAGCACGCTTGTGAAGGCCGCTCAACAAGCGCCGCGAATGATTGCGCGATCGAACTCCACTGAGCATGTTCATTTTCGCCTTCTGTTCACGCGCCGGGAACGCTGGTCGCCTCTAATCACGCGCCAGAATACACAGTCAAATGTCTCACGCCATGGAAATGCAGGCGACGATCAACGGCCCCAATGTTTCACTCGTCACAGACTTCACTTCTAACAGAGATGGCCTGTCGCTTCGCGACGTAGAACTTGGTGGTTCAAATCCGCGAACCTCCACTTACTACTTGGCACCGGCCCAAGTTACGGATGCGGCGTGTACGCCCACTTGGCCAAAAAGCGCATCACCTTGAGTGTCAACCTCTTCTCCGTGATGGGCCTCGAGTGCAGGTCTGATCAAGCGGTGTTGCACCGCGAGAATATCCGCCTACGACTCGTCGCCCACGCGTGAGTCCGGTAAGGCTCGCGACGACGTGTCAAGATCTGAGCGGTGAAATGGCCGCTGCTCGAACGAGTGCCAGAAGAGGACCGCAGGCGTATTCTCGCCATCGCCCGGAGACGGCGTTTCGTCAAGGACGAAGTGGTCTTCCACGCGGGAGATCTGGGGGACACCTTGCACCTCATCGAAAGTGGCCGCTTCTGCGTCCGCGTGACGACGCCGTTGGGCGAAACAGCCATGCTCTCTTTGCTCGGATCCGGAGACTTCTTTGGTGTCCTCGCACTTCTTGACGCTGACGCCCGTCGGACTGCGACCGTGACCGCTCTCGAGAAAGCGGAAACCCTGTCGATTCGCAAGGAGGATTTCGAGCGCCTCCGTCGAGAGCAGCCTTCTGTCGATGAGGTCCTGATCGGCGCACTTGGCCATCGAGTGGAGGCTCTGTCGGATTCCTTGCTCGAGGCCCTTTACACGCCCGTCGAGGCCCGAGTGCTTCGTCGTCTCCTCGATGCCGCAAGGCTTTGGGGCGACCCTGGCGAGCAAGTCGTCATTCCTCTTACCCAGGATGACATCGCGGAATTGGCCGGCACGACCCGTCAGACAGCTAACCGAGTACTGAAGCAGGCAGAGGAACGTGGCTTGGTGAAGATTTCCCGGGGTCGGGTCCAAATAGTTGATCCGCTCCAACTGGCTCGTCGAGCAGGCGCCCCTTGAGGGGGTCCCTTCGGCCGATCTTCCACGCTGTGTGTAAATGACCTAAAGACGTGTGTTGCGCCAGAGACAGCGGGTGCGATTGTCGCCGATCGTTCATGCCATGTGTCGGGTTGCTTACAGACAGGCGCTCTTGAGACGATCTACGATCCTGGTGTCGGGAAAGATTTCGACAAGGTGGTCATTAAGGATTCGACGAGACGGAATAGACGCCGGAAAGGAAGACACTTACCATGAGTGAGCACTCGAACGACGAAGTCGCCAACAAGTCCGACCTGGTGGACGACCTTGACGCATCCCAGGAGGATGCGGAGAACATTAAAGGTGGTGCCAGTCGGTACCGTGGGCGCCCCGAAGGCAACCGTGAGGGCAGGCCCGAGGGAAGGCCCAGATAGCAGTCAGGCCGGTATTCACAGTGACAGCTGCGGCCGTCGCAGGCGGTCGCAGCTGTCAAACTCCAGATCAGAGGCGAGAGGTCTACGCGTTTGATGGCATGTCGGAAGCCCCCAAACGGCGGTCCAACCCTGTAGCGAAAGTTGCACACGGGGATTGTGAGCTCGACTGCGCCACCGAGGAGCTGCGCCTCTGCCGAAACCAGGCGTCTCGCTCAGTCAATGACCGCGCCCCAGCCGTTTCAATGTCTAGCTGGACTAGATCGCCTAGACAGGTTCATCGGAACTGAATGACATACGTAACGGGCGGGGAAGCGTGGGCCTGAGCTCGGGCGGAGATTTTGTGCAGTGAGAGCGTTCTCGCGCCAACGGGGACACCGAAATGGTCGTTCTATCCGTCCCGAGCTGCCGGATTCCCGTGGCGCATCTGACGCGGAACCCTCTTGGGACGCGTTGAGCGACGTCGCATTCACTGCATGTGGCACCGCTTTTTCTTGGACTGCAGTTCGTGACTCGATGGTGGACGACGGCACCTGGGTGACCCTCGAGCGCCGCGCCGCTCAGAATGCGGTGGCCGCATCGGTCGGTTTAGGCTCACCGTCGCCTGATGAACTCCGGTCAGCCACGCGCCAGTTTCGCTATCCTCGCGGCCTTGGCGCAGCTGAAGATCTTCGTTGCTGGCTCAAACGCTGGGGGATCTCCGAAAGCGAGTGGTTGAAGTGGCTGGATCACTCACAACGTGCCAGCTATGAATCGGTTACTGCCCTCGAGCCTCCATACGACGAGCGAGCGAGTTGGGTCGAGGCGGTGTGTTCGGGAGAGTTGGAGTCCGCCTCTTTGCGGCTCGCATCGGCCGTGGCTTGTTGGGCAGAATCCTCGAATGGATCCCCGCCTCCGGAACGCGAGCGTTGGGTCTCGCTGCGAGCAGCGCACAGTGAAATGGTTCAGCGCGGGTCCGATCGGATCGAACTGGAACGAGTCGTTGACGCTCAGGCTAACTCCTGGATGGAAGTGGATTTGGAGTGGGCGGACTTCGCCAGTCCTGACGCAGCCCGCGAAGCTGTCTGTTGCTGCCGACAAGATGGCGACACTCTCGCCACCGTGAGCGCGCGAGCGGGTGCATATCTCCTCGGGTTTCCGTGGGTCTTTGATAGTGGAAGGCGGGGGTCAAGGGCGGCCGAAGGCCGACGCAGTGAACCCTTGACGCCCGCCGTGCTGAAGGTGGCGCCAGCGATCATGTGATGGGCCCCGGCTCTGGCCGGGGCTTGTTCGCGAAGCGACGCGCATGCGGCTCCCTCGTAGTTTCAGGTGCGACCAAGCAACCCTTGACCACCTGGGAGAACACATGCGCGTCACCACTGCATTCAACAAGATGTTGGGCCTCGTCGGCGCATCGGTCGCCGGCGTGACGTTCTGCCCCGAGGGGATCGTGGTCTCTTTAAGGCGCAGGCGGGGGAAGCACCGCTGTCAGTGCGGGTGGAAGACCTGGTCGGTGTACGACCGTTCGGTGCGTCGCTGGCGGCACCTGGACCTCGGAGCTTCCAGGTGCTTTCTAGAAGCCGAGATCTGCAGGATCGACTGTCGCAGCTGCGGTCGGGTGCGCACAGAGGAGGTCCCCTGGGCACGGCCAGGCGCCCGGCACACACGGACTTCCAAGACGTGGTCTGCTGGCTCGCGAAGCGGGTGGACAAGACGACGATCACGAAGCTCTTGCGGGTGAGCTGGGAGGCGGTCGCGAAGATCGTCAGAGACGTCGTCACAGAGACCATCGACGACACCAGGTTGGACGACCTCTACCGCATCGGGGTGGACGAGGTCTCCTACCGCAAGGGTCACCGCTACTTGACAGTCGTCGCCGATCACGACCGCAAGGGCGCAGTCGTCTGGGTCGGCGAGGGAAAGGACCACACCACGCTCGAGGCCTTCTACGACGAGCTCGGACCGGAGCGCACGGCGCGCCTTCAGGCCATAAGCCTCGACATGGGCGGGGCCTACAAGCTCGCGACCGACACGAAGGCTCCCCACGTGGCCCAGTGCGTCGATCCGTTCCACCTGGTGAAGCTCGCCAACGAGGCGCTCGACCAACGAGGCGCGACACGTGGAACATGCTGCGCTCGATCGGGCACCGAAACGCCCCGTGGTGGAAGCACACCCGCTGGGCGCTATTAAAGGACCAGGCGGACCTCACCGCCGACCAGCTCGATGTCCTGCATGACCTGCGTCTGCGCTCATCGGTGCTCTACAGAGCGTGGCAGCTGAAAGAAGGACTCCGGGATCTCTACCGCCTGCGCTGGCCCTCTCAGGCCCGTCGGCACCTCGACTGGTGGATCTGCTGGGCTCAGCGTTGCCGCATCCCGGCGTTCGTGAAGTTCGCTAAAACGGTGAAGGCGAATCGCGAGCGCATCCTTTATGCAGTCGAGCTCGGGTTGTCGAACTCCAAGCTCGAAGGACTGAACTCGAAGGTCCGTCTCATCAACCACCGCGGCTACGGCCACCACTCCGCCGCCGCAGTGATCGCAATGATCTACCTCTGCTGTGGCGGGGTCACCGTCGAGCTACCGACCGATCGCGCGCTCCGGGTTACCGGATGACCCACGGAAACCCGAGGAGAACCATAAACGGGACGTAATACGCGCCGAACAACTTCCCGCAAGGTATCGGTCCGCTGCAGTTTCCAGTCCCATCGGTATGCCGGTCGTCGTCGCATCGTCAAGCGCGATGACGACGACCCTTGTCGTCTGGGGGCGCCGTCCGCCGTCACTCGAAAATCCACGGATTGAAGCCGCAGCCGCCGAACTCTGCGCTAAAGCGCGAGTCCAGGCCGCACTCGATCGCTGGGTGAGATGGGATGGTTGAACAACTGGGGGAGCAGGTCATCGATCCTGCTGCTGTTGAATTCCTGGCGAACCTTCCCGTGGAAGTGCAGAGATTGGTGACGGCTGCGTTCGAACGTGTCGCCTTCAGCTTCGGTGATGTTCTGGTCCGCGAGAACGATCCGGCCGACTCCTTTTGGGTACTCTCCTCGGGCCGGGTCCGCGTCCTTCGGCAGGGAGACGATGGCGAAGAAGTGTTGCTTGCTTCGCTGGGACCCGGAGCGACTTTCGGGGAAGGGGCGCTTCTTCGTGAAGGACAGCGCACCTCAACGGTTCGCGCTACTACTGAGGGCTCGGCGTTACGTCTCGACGCCGCCGTCCTCCGTGCCGTGGCGGCTTCCCAGCCCTCGGTTCAAGTTGTCTTGTCGGGCATGCGTCGTCGTCACGAGGTGGCCGACTTACTCCGGTTGGCCTCTCCCCTCGCTCGCGTCTCTGGCAGTGTTCTTCCTCAACTGGTTGAGCTGCTAAGTCCGATGGAGGTTCGCGAAGGGGAGGTAGTCACAGTCGAAGGTGAGTTCCCCGACTTCCTCTATCTCGTCGAAGAGGGTCAGCTGGTCGTAAGCACCCTTGCCGAGAGCGGCGACGATCGTCGTCGCTATCTTCGGCGAGGGGACTTGATCGGGGAGGCAGCCCTTATATCTGGATCCCCTTCCTCCGAAACCGTTACGGCATTCACTGGTGCCGTCTTGCTGAGTCTAAGCAAAGCGAACCTTGACGAACTGACGGGGAGGCACCCTGAGATCCGCCGGGCTTTGGAGGACTTGGCTGCTGCGTACGATCACGAACGAGTAGCCCGGTTGCCCCTCGATTTTGCCCAACGAGCCGGGGACGTGCGGAGACACCTCGACGCCATCCCGCAGCCGGGACAATCCGGCCCTCCGAGCTCCGATGCGCAACTCCGAGAGCGGCCGAGCCGCTTTCGGCGCTTCACCCTCGTACGCCAGATCGACGAGGTTGACTGCGGCGTAGCGGCGCTAAGCATGATCTGTCGCCACTACGGCAAGCGGGTACCTCTCAGCCGGCTCCGGGTTCTGGTCGGCACAGGGGTGGACGGCACCAGTGCCGGCGGCCTCCTCGGAGCGGCCCGAACACTTGGATTGGAGGGCCGCGTAGTGAAGGCCTCCAAGTCGGAGCTGGCCAATTTGCCGACCCCTGCGATTGTTCATTGGCAAGGCGACCATTGGGTGGTCCTGACCCGTGTCGGAGCCGAGTCGGCGACCTTCTTCGACCCGGCACTTGGTCGCCGCCGCCTTCCCGTCGGAGAGTTCCGCGACGGTTGGACCGGTTACATCATTGAGGTAACCCCGGGACCCGAGTTTCAACCTGGCGGTAGGCGTCTGGACGGACTGGAATGGTTGAGCAGTCTGGCGCGACCTCACCTCGGTCGCATCGCAATCGTGGCTGCGATGGCAGTGGCGTTGAGCGCTCTCGAACTCAGTCTCGAAGTCGTAACTCAGGTCGTCATCGATCGCATAGTGCGGCCAGGGCAGGGCGCGAACATCGGCTCGATCCTCGTAATCCTTGGCGCAGTTGCCTTGGTGCTGACCGTTGGCACTTTGATTCAGCGCCTGCTCATACTCCGCACTTCGACGGCTCTTGACCGGGAAGGCCTCCAGCTCCTGTCGGGACGTCTTTTGTCCTTGCCACTTTCGTATTTCGCCTCGAGGCGCACGGGAGATCTTCAACGCCGTCTTGACGGCCTTCGTCAGGCGCGGATGCTCGCCTCCGACATTGGGATCCTGTCTCTCGCTCTTGGTGCGCAACTTGTCGCGTCTGTTGCGCTCCTTTTCGCTTACAGCATTCCCATCGGCGTGGCCTTTTGTGTGGCGGTGCCTGGGTACCTGCTGATCGCCCGACTCGTCTTGAACCGTTTAGGCCCGGCGACGGCCTCATTGGAGGAGGAGGCCGGTCGCTACGCCTCGCGGCAGATTGAGATCGTGAAGGGTATAGAGACAGCCAAAGCACTTGCTGCAGAGAGTTTTCTTCAGACGGGTCTGGTCCGCCATCAAAGTGAACTCGCGAACCGCCAGAACAGGGTTGACCGCTTGCGAGCCGGTTATGCGGCACTCACACAGGGCCTTGGGTTCGCCATCCTGGCTGGATTTTTGGCTCTTGCGACTGAAGAGGTCCTCAACCATTCGCTGAGTGTCGGCGCGCTCGTTGCCTGCGTCACTCTCGTAGCTCTCGCGACCTATCCGATGCAGCAACTCTTGGTCCTCGCCGACAGCTTCCAGCACGCCCAGGTGCTCACCGGTCGCGCTCAGGACGTGTTCGACACCAAGCCAGAACAAGATGAGGACCGAAGCTTTGCACCCGTGCCATCGATTTCTGGGCAGGTCAGTTTGAGAGACGTCACGTTTTCGTACTCTGAGTCAGGGCCGCCGGTGCTCGACGACATAACGGTCGACATCCCCGCGGGAATGACCGTAGCCATCGTCGGTCGAAGCGGGTCCGGCAAGACCACCCTTGCGCGTTGCGTGGCGGGGCTAGTCGCTCCTACCGCTGGATCAGTTTGTTTCGATGGTATCGACGCAGAAGGGCTCGACCATCGCGAACTGCGCCGCCACATCGGTTTCGTGCTTCAGGAGACCTATCTCTTCTCCGACACGATTGAAGCAAACATCGCATTCGGCTATGACTTGGACATTTCAAGGGTTCGCGAAGCGGCGCATCTCGCCAACGCGCACGAGTTCATCGAGCGGCTACCCCTGGGGTATTCCACAAAGGTCGGCGAGTCGGGTATGGCGCTTTCGGGAGGGCAAAGTCAACGCCTTGCGATCGCAAGAGCCCTGTACTCTCGTCCGGCTGTCCTCGTCCTCGACGAGGCGACGAGCGCTCTCGACGCCGAATCAGAGCGTGCCGTCCAGGGAAATCTCGAACGAGTTCTTGGCGATCGTACCGCCCTCATAATCGCGCATCGCCTCTCGACAGTCCGTCATGCCGATCTCATACTTGTGCTCGATCGAGGGCGGCTGGTCGAGCGAGGCACGCACGAAGAGCTTGTGACTCTCCACGGTTTGTATTTCCTCCTTGCGGCACAGCAGCTTGATCTCTGATTGGCCGATCCACCCGATCGGCAAAAAGATGACACTCGGCCGGTACGACCTGAACGACGCCAGTCGGTGATGCGACGCGGTCCGAGGACTAGGAACCAATCGCATTTCTGCGAGCGAGCTTACGACTTGGGTTTCACGATCCGCCTTTTTGGTGATCGAAATTGCCAACGCCCATACGGAGAACGGGAACGCGATTATACTCTGCATCGAGTCGACCACCGGCGGATTGGGTTTACTCCGGAGTGTCTCGGCCCGATAATTGTTCCGTCCTTTTGGCGTAGGAGGGGATCCCCTTCACCTACCGCTGGCATCTCACCCTCTTAGAAAGGTGAAGCCGTCCCGCTCGCCACTCCGTCCGCTATCCTCACCAAGCAGATCCGACAGAGGCCGATCGAGCCACCGAGCAATCGAACAAAACACCGGCTCAAGGCCACTCACCCCGTTGGGTGGACCGGCGTTATGATCGTCCGGCCTGGGTTTTGGTCGAGTGTAGGCCTTCGTATTCCATCGGTGTTAGGTATTCGATCGGTCCCGACTCCCCATCCGAAGCGGAAAAACTGTCTGTCTGGGCTCGTGTGACGAAATCGTGCTGGTGTCCCGACTGGTCGCAGATGAGTCGTTCGTTGCCGGTCGATCAGGGATCAGCCGAGGCTCAGGCGGCAAAGGATCCCGGCGGCTGAGGACGATCCGAGTTACGCCGTCCTCGGAGGTAAATGTGAACGTACGTCGGCGCGGGTCATCGTCGGGTGTGCCGATCGGCCCACCAGTGGTCGAGAACTCGAAAGTTGACGGTCGGTCAAAGACGCTCACCTCCAACTCCGAAGGGCCATTCCTTCCCACCCTGGTGTCCCACCGCCTGAAATCGAGCACCGACACCGCTCCTGACGTTCTCATCTAACGGCGTGATCTGCACGGGGTGGATTGTAAAGCGGGTGACTACGAAGCGCTTGACAGGGCAGCGGCTCGTCGTCCGGCTTCCCTCCACCACTCGGCGAACTCTTGCGCAGGCATTGGCGTGGCCCAGAAGTATCCCTGCGCCGCATCACAACCCATAATCGAGACGGCTGTCGCAAGGTATTCGTTACTCACGCCCTCGGCTACCACGCGCAGTCCCATGGCGTGGCTCATCTCGACGACAGCCTTCACTACCGGCATGGAGTCGTCGGCGGTCCCGAGTCGCTCGACGAACGAGCGGTCAACCTTCACCGTGGTGACCGGCAACGAGTGGAGGTACGCAAGGGAGGAATACCCGGTGCCGAAGTCGTCGATGGCTACGCGCAAGCCGAAGAGCTTGAAACACTCCAAGGAATGCCGGGTGGACTCACTGTCCGCCATGACCACGGACTCGGTGACTTCGACGCACACGCGGTGTGGGGCGATGCCATGACGCTCGAGTGCCTCGCGGACGATGTCGGGGGTCTCGGGGTCGTCCAGTTGTTTGGAGGAGAAGTTGACGCTGAGTCCTTCGAGGCGAGGTCCATCGGGTTGCGCGTCCCATTGAGCCAGCTGCGACATGGCTTGGTCGAATACCCATTGCCCGATGGGCCTTATCAATCCGGAGTCCTCGGCCACGGGGATGAACTCGACGGGCGGGACGAGCCCGTACGTCGGATGATGCCACCGGATCAGGGCCTCGGCGCCCGTCGGCCGCCCGTTTGACGGGTCGACGATCGGCTGGAAGTACAGCTCGAATTCGCGCCGCACCAGCGCTTGGCGTAGGTCACCCTCCATTGCGAGGCGCTCGACCGAGCGGCGGTGCAAGCCTTCATCGAAGAGCGCGCATCGGTTGCGGCCCTCTTCTTTGGCCTGGTACATCGCTGCGTCGGCGTCACGCAGGACTGTCGACGCGTCAGCATCGGCCGCAGGAATGACGATTCCGACACTGGCAGTCACCGTGAGCTCCTGGCCCGGGCACTGGATCGAAGGCTCTAGCAATGCCTGCACCCGCTTGGCGGCCGTTACCGCGTGCTCGACCTTGTGAATGTCTGTGATGATGAAGGCGAACTCATCACCGCTCAGGCGTGCCGCGGTCTCTCCAGCCCGGATGTTCCGCTTGAACCGGTCGCCCACCTCCCTCAGCACGATATCTCCTGATTCATGTCCAAGGCTGTCGTTCACCAACTTGAAGCGGTCGAGGTCGAGGAATAGCACGGCGATATTCGACCTGTTCCGCCTCTGTCTTGCCAGTTCCTGGTTGAGGCGGTCCAGGAACAAGGCGCGGTTCGGAAGGCCGGTGAGATTGTCATAGAACGCCTGGTAGCTGAGCGCCTCCCTGGCCTTCACCTCTTCGGTGACGTCCTCGATGGTCACGACGTATCCACTGTCACCATCTCCCTTGGGTGCCGCCAACATACGGACGTGACGAATATCACCCTGAGGGCGCTGGATCCTGAACTTTGCGGCGACGTTCACCCGGTCGGTGTGCTGACTGTCGACCAGCCCCATCAGCTCCGACTTGTCCTCGGGATGGACGGCATCGATCCAGCTCCGACCCATGAGGTCCTCGGCGCGTCTCCCGGTGATCTCAGCGACCCGAGGATTGGCGTAGT
Organism: uncultured Acidimicrobiales bacterium; assembly: GCA_963801315.1. Lineage (GTDB taxonomy): Bacteria > Actinomycetota > Acidimicrobiia > Acidimicrobiales > CAVXTF01 > CAVXTF01. The sequence goes on from CAWDEI010000002.1 coordinate 530,819, forward strand.
TGACGAGCGCCGGCGACGAGACCTCGAGGATGCCGATCGGTGCGGCACCGGCCAGGCTTCGGAAGCGCTCCTCGCTCGCCTCGAGCATGTCAGCATCGCGAATGCGCCCAATCCCATACGCGAGCGCGTCGGCCAACTCCTTCAGCAGAGCGACCTCAGGCGGCCCGAAGGCGCTCGGTTCGGCGGCATAGATCGAAAGAGCTCCGATAACGGAACCGTTGACTTCGAGGGGCAGGGCGCAACTGGAGCGGACGCCGTTCTCCGCAGCACTCGTGAGCCACGGAGCGAACGTCGTTGCGATGATCACATCGTCGATGACCTGCACGGTCCGCGTGCGGATTGCAACGCCCGTCGGGCCTCGCCCGTAATCATCATCGGACCAGTGGACGGTGGTCTTCTTCAGGTAGTCCGACGCGCCGGCCGTCGCCACGGGGCGGACGTTGTGCTCGTTGTCATCTTCGATGTATCCCACCCAAGCCAAACGGTATCTACCGGCGTCCACAATGATCTTGCACGTATCTGAGAGCAGCGAACGTTCATCCGAAGCATTGACGAGGACCTGATTGGACTTACCGAGGGTACGAAGCGCTCGGGTGAGGTTGGTTCGTTCAGTGATGTCCCGAGCGTTCATTACGATGCCCGCGACGGCTGGGTCGTCCAGGCAGTTGGTAGCTATCACTTCGAGGACGCGCCACTCTCCAGCCGCCGTTTGAAAGCGGAAGACCGATACTGGGTGGATGCCCGGCTGCAGTGCTTCCGTGAAGAACGACCGCGCGGTCGCCTCGAGGTCATCGGGATGGATCAGATCGAGCAGGCTTCGGCCCACCTGTTCCGCCGGAACGTATCCGAGCATTCGCTCTGCAGCCGGACTCGCGTAGATCAGCCTCAGCTTGTCGTCCACGACGGCGATCAGGTCGCTCGAGTTTCTCACCAGCACCTGAAAGCGTTCCTCGGTGGATTTGAGCGATCTCGTAGTTCGATCCACCACGCGCAGTGCACGGATACGCGAAGTCAACAGGCTCCCGAGAAGTCCGGCGAGCAGTGCGACCGCAAGCAACCCGACGGACAGCAGGGCAATGGGTCCGATCAGACCGGCACCAGGTTGCTGGACCCCGGGGGCGGGTCGGAACCAAATGTTCCACACCCCGTACGAGTTGATGACGCTTTTGATGGACCAGCCGCCAGCCGTTGTGATCGACGCGGGCGAACGTAGGATCGCTTCGGGATTTGAAGCACTAGCGCTCTCGCTGGAAACGAGGAACTGGATGCCGGACGGGTGTGATATGGACTGAATTAGTCCAGGCCCACTTGCGATACCGAGAACCCAGCCGCTCACTTGACGTTCGCGTTCGGACACCGATGTGGGCGATCCGGTGTAAACGGGTTGAACGAGAACGAAATATGAGGCATAAGCGGCTCCGAGCAGCGACCCTGTAAGGACCTGCTGCTGCCCGCTCTCAGTAGCTCGGGTGAGAACATTGGATATCGCAGGCACCGTGCAGAAGTCGTAGCCGTAGAGTGGGATGTTGAATTGCAGGTTGCTCCAGTCGGCGTAGGACCCTAAGCAGTACTGCGAGCGTCGGCCCGCCGGAGTTATCGACGTGACAGCGAGGCCATCGGCGCGAAGCGACTCTAGAAATGAGGGCACTTCGCCCGATGTCACTCGCTGGATGAGCCCGACGCCCTTCAAGCCCGAGAACCGGGCCGACCCGAATCCCACAGCTTGGAGATAGTCGACGTACTGGGTCCGGGTGACGACTCCCTGATGGAACAATGCCGCCGAGCCAGACAAGAGGTCACCGTACTGGTTCAGGACCCTCGTCACGTCGCCGGACAATTCACTGGATGAGGTCCGGAACTGAGTGCGGGACTGAGTCACATTGCGAGAATGCCAGTACCACGCCCCTCCGCCGACGCCGGCCAAACCGACGAGTGCCACCAACAACACGGCAAAGAGTCCGCCTCGTCCCAGGGGTCGCTGAATTCCGCGACCTCCGGCTTCTACTGTGTTGGTTTCGTCCGCTGGCCCGACAGAGGTGCGGCTACGTCGGAGAATTCCATCGATCACATATCTATTGTCGGCATCCGGGAGTCGAAGGAAAAGGATCGAAAGTAGGGAAAACGGGTAATAATTCGCAGTTGTGTGGGAATTGCGTGTGCTTGTCTGATCGGGGTCCGAACGCGTTCGCGCGAATCGGATCGATGCGAAGCCGAGCTGGCGACGTAGTCGGGTCAGCTATGAGCTTGCTTCGGTGTTGAATGTCTCTAGCCGGTTTCCAGCCAGGATCACGTCCGAGATATGAACACCTTGAGGGCGCCCGTCTCTGCAGCGTTTCCGAACACTTCGTAAGCGCGCTCGAACTCGTCGAACGCGAAGTGGTGGGTGACGAAACGGTCGGCATCGAGTTGGTGGCCCTGCAGCAGGCGGAGGAACGTCGGCGTCGAGAAGGCGTCCACCAGGCCGGTCGTGATCGTGACGTCCTTGATCCACAGGTCCTCGAGGTGAAGCGTCGCGGGCTGACCGTGCACACCGATGTTGGCTACATGGCCCCCGGGCCGGACCAGTGCCGCCGCCAGCTCGAACGTGGCTGGAACTCCGACAGCTTCGATGGTGACATCCGCCCCTAGCCCGTCGGTCAAGCTGGCGAGGACGGTGGCGGGGTCTTCACGACCATTGTTGACCGTGACGTCTGCGCCGAATTGCTTTGCTGCCTCGAGGCGGCTGTCGGCGAGGTCGATGGCGACGACGTGCGCCGGGCTGAACAAGCGGCTACCCATGATCGCTGCCAGTCCGACCGGACCCGCACCAACCACCGCGACTACGTCGCCGGGCTGCACCTTTCCGTTGAGCACCCCGACCTCGTAACCCGTCGGCAAGATATCAGCAACCATGAGCAGGGCTTCATCACTGACTCCGGCCGGAGCGGGATAGGTCGACGTGTCCGCGAAGGGCACACGAACGTACTCCGCCTGGGTGCCGTCGATCCGATATCCGAGGATCCAGCCGCCGCCGCCGAGGCATTGCCCGTAACGGGCTTCGCGGCAGTAACGGCACGATCCACACGAGGTGATGCAAGACACCAGGACCTTGTCGCCGGGCTTGACGTTCTTGACGCCCGAACCCACTGACTCGACGGTTCCTACGGCCTCATGTCCGAGAATGCGTCCGTCGGTTACGACTGGTACGTCGCCCTTCAAGATATGCAGGTCGGTTCCACAGATGGTCACTGCATCCACCCGGACGATGGCGTCGGTGTCCGCCTGAAGCTCAGGCTTCGGCACGTCTTGCCAAGCCTTGTTCCCTGGTCCGTGGTACACGAGAGCCTTCATCATCCCGACCTCTCTCGAACTAGTTAAAACGATGACGGGCCGATTGGCCCTGCCTAGACGGTACGACTCTGGACCTGAGTGCAACAGGGCCTTATGGCCCTAATCCTGGCGGGTGCTCGCATCCGAGATGGGCATGAGATTTCCGCGGCACCTCTTGGGGCGGCGGCGTCAGCCGGGTGGTCGGCCGTTGCGCGCCCGGTGCTTGAGTGTGAGGCTGTGCGTGGTCGGGGGCGTGGTCGGATCGCTCGGTGAGATCTGGTCGACCGTGTTGTGGAAGGTGCCTTCCGCCGGGGCAACCGTGCCATGGATCAACGGGTCCTCAGTCCGGACCATCCAGTCGTGCAGCCGCCTCTTCAGGTCCGACAGCACGCCGGCCAGCACGGGGTCGTCGATCCGGTTGTTCCCCTCGCTCGGATCGAGCCACAGGTCGTACAACGACTCCTTCGGTGGATCGATGTCAGCCCACCCGTAAGCGAGCATGACGTCCTTGGTCAGGCCGTCGTCGAGATTGGCGAGGACTCGGCCGGGGTGCCGCTCGTCGAACCGTCTCACGTACTCGTAGCGCGCTGTGCGCACGGCTCGTTGGGGTTCGTAGGCGGCGTGATAGGTAACCTCCGAGAAGATCTCCTGGTGAAGTTCGTCTTGCTCGCCTCGCACGAGGGGCAGGAGCGACAATCCTTCAAGCCAGTCCGGCGGGTCGATCTCGGCGACGTCGCAGATCGTGGGAAGGATGTCGAGGTGGCTCACGATCGCGTCGAATACCCGGCCGCGCTCGAAACCACCGGGACCTCGCATCAACAACAGCACGCCGACACCGCGGTCGAACATGGTCGCCTTGGCGCCGGGGAAGGCGAGACCATGGTCGGTGGTCATTATCACCAACGTATTGTCAACCAGGCCGGTCTCCTCGAGGGCTTCGAGAACCGTGCCCACGCCCTGGTCGAGCGACCGGGCGCTTGCCTTGAAGGACGCCATATCGCGGCGGGTCATCGGAGTATCGATGATGTTCTCGGGTGCACCTCTGGGATGCCCGCTGGGAGGACTGGTTCCACGCCACGGGCCGTGAGCCTGTGCGAGTTATCTACGAGGATTTCGTGAACACGCGAGCGGCGACCGTCGGCCGGGTACTCGACGTGCTCGGCATCAGCCCGCGCGAACCTGATAACGAGATGGGCCCGATGATGCCGCAAGCCGACGACGTCTCGCAGGACTGGGTCTTCCGTTTTCGACAGGAAGACGCCGACCACCAGTTGACCTCTTGACGAGAGTCCCGACAACCAATTGCGATCCGGGCGAGGCCTTGGAATTCCGGCAGTCCAAGCGGTACGGTACCCGCAGGAGCGGAGACCCGTGAGTGGTGGGGCATGATCGAATGTGGGATGCCGTTGAGCTGCCTTGGCTTTCATGAAGGGCAAGGTCGGACCGGGGGTGCGGCGCGCCCACCATGCGAAGCATGGTCTACGGTCCCGTTCTCTCCCGGCGGCCTGGCACTTCCAAATCAGCACGTTCGGGAGTTTCAGTCGTGATCTCCAGGCGTTTGCTCTCAGTCCTTCCGCTCGTCTTTGCCATCGCCGTGGTACAGCTGGCGGGCCCCACGGAAGGCTCGAAACCGATTTCGGCTGCCAGGGTCGCCGCAGGGCCGCCCACCTCCTGGTCCTTGAAACTCAGCCCTGCGCGGTCGCCCGACACCAACGTTTTGAACAGCGTCTCGTGCACAAGTGGCAAGTCGTGCATCGCCGTTGGCTATTACACAGCGGGCTCTGTTGACCAAACTCTGACCGAGCTGTTTGACGGCCAGAGTTGGACGGTCGTCCCCAGCCCCGACGTCGGATCCGGCGACAACGTCTTCGACTCCGTTGCGTGCCCGGCCTCGAACCTGTGTGTAGCCGTGGGGTCCTCGACAAAGGCTTCGGGGTCATCCCAAACGCTCGTGGCATCATGGGACGGAAGCCGCTGGACCGTCGAGTCGAGCCCGAATCCCGGGACGAAAGGGAATTCGCTCGCGGGTGTTGCCTGCAGTGGCGGGGATTCCTGCCAGGCTGTGGGTAGCTCTGACAACTCGGGCGGTGGGACAGCAACTCTTGCAGAGGCCTGGAACGGCGATAAGTGGTCCGTCGAACCGACTCCGAGTCCCGGCGGTACTGCTGGAGTCAGCTCGCTCGCCGGCGTGTCTTGCACAAGTGCCGTCCTGTGCGTAGCAGCAGGTGACTATTCCCTCCAGTCGTCATCGGAGGGCTCCGCGCTAGTCGAGAGCTGGAACGGCCGATCCTGGTCAGTGCGGACCGTTCCACAGGTTGCTGAGACCTCCGATTTCTTCCGCGGCGTGTCTTGCACCACCGAATCGGCGTTTCTCTGCGCCGCCGTCGGTTACGAAAAGACGGCCACCGGTGAGCAGACATTCGTTGTCTCCTGGGACGGCAAGGGAACCAAGTGGAGTCTCGCCTCGAGCCCCGATCCCGGAACAAGCCTTAATCAGCTCAATGCCGTCTCGTGCGCCACGAACACATTCTGCGTAGCCGTCGGTTTCTACTCGAACGGAGAGTCGAAGCGGAACCTTGCGGAAGTCTTCACCGGGAGCCAGTGGGGTGTGTCGACTAGCGCCAGCGAAGGTCAGGGCGACAACGTTTCGAACGGGATCAACTGCCCAAAGCCCAGGATCTTCGACATCTCAGTCGGTGCCTTCGCAGACATCGCTCCTCCAACCGGAGGAGGAGCACCAACGGGCGAGTCGTCAGCCGACCAGACGTTGATCGAGTCCTACAACGGTAAGGCATGGAGGGTCGCAGCGAGCCCAGACAAGGGGGACGGGGACAACGAGTTGAGCGCTATATCGTGCGTGAGCTCGACATTCTGTATGGCAGTGGGCTCCTACGACCGTAAAAACTCATTCGACTACCGAAACGTCGACGACATCCGGACACTCATCGAGTCCTGGGACGGCACACAGTGGTCCATTGTCTCGAGTCCGAACGACGGACCTAGCCTAAACGTCCTCTCCGGTGTCTCATGTGTGAATCGTCAATTTTGCATTGCAGTAGGAGCTCACGGAATCGAAAATCCCGGGCAACTGATCGAATCCTGGAACGGTGAGAGCTGGTCGGTAACTCCGAATCCCGTTCCTTCCGACACCTCTCTCGCCAGCGTCTCATGTACCACTACGCAATTCTGTGCCGCGGTCGGTACCGATTCAGGAGACAACTCAACTCTCACCGAACTTTGGAACGGGTCATCCTGGTCCGAGGTGCCAAGTCCACCCCGCGGTCGACTCCCGGAGCTCTCCGGTGTCTCGTGCGTGAACAGCACAAACTGCCAGGCGGTAGGCGACTACATTAAGAACAAATCGGGTCTCTTGACCTTGGCTGAATTGTGGAACGGCTCGAAGTGGTCGATCACACCTACGCCGGACCCAGGAGTGAGTCCCTCTGGACCCGGAACCAAAGCGGACGACCTATTAGGTGTCTCCTGTGATAGCCCGACAAACTGTGTAGCCGTAGGCAGATACATCTATCACGGGAACCCGCACTATTTTCGGCCTCTCATCGCTCTCTGGAACGGCTCAAAATGGATCCTGATGGCTGGCGCCAAGCTTCCATGGCTAGGTAGCTCACTTGACTCGGTAACCTGCTCCAGCCCCGCCGATTGCGTCGCAGCCGGATATCATCTGCCCGACGGTTTCGAGGTGAGCCGCACGATGATTGAGTCCTGGAACGGGACTTCCTGGGCCCTCACACCTAGCCCGAATATCGGTAAGAGCAACTTCTCATCGAGCGATTCTCTCAGCGGCGTATCGTGCCCGGCGGCATCGTATTGCCTTGCAGTCGGGTCGTTCGCCGACAAGTTGAAGAAGGCCCAGCAGAATCTGGTTCTGAGCGGGACCTGAGCGAGTAGCTATCGTTCAATTCCCGGTCTCTATAAGTGTCTCGCTGCCCATCTCCTCGCCGAGTCGCTGATCACCCCGCGGGATTAGCTGTTTCTGGGGTCCGTCACTTGGGGTGACCGGGTTTCCTAGGCAGAAGGTGGGTTCGAAAGATACGACCAGGCGAGCGCGATGGCGTCGTGCTGTGCGAGGCTCCGGCCTTCATGGTACGCCGCGTCAAAATGCTCGGGTCTCATGACGTCTCGAAGATGAGCGAGGTCGCGATCCCGCAGTGTCGTCTCGGTCGGCTCCAGCCTTTCGCTGAACACGTCAAGGAGCGTGTCTGCCGCGCCGTGGAGCAGTGCAGCGTTCGAGTCGTTCGCCGCGGTCGCGCAGTACGCCAAGCCGAATGCCGCATAGGCGATGACCCTTCCATCATCCACCCGCCGCGCGTGCTCCATGCAGGCTCTGAAATGTTCGCGCGCCTCTACGGGGTCAGAATCGAGCATCGCACATTTTCCAAGCGCGGCATAAACGTGTGGCAGCAGTCCATCATTTCGTAGGTCGGTTGCGATCTTCAGGGCTTTGGACAAGTGATCGCGAGCTACCTGCCGATTCTCTGTCTCGAGCTCGTGAATCGCCAGACGACATAGGGCGCTGCTCAGTCGTTCACTGTTCTGTGTCGTGCGAAAGCATCGAAATGCTTCGTCGAAATCCGATCGGGCTTCAGCTGGGTTCTCTGGAACCAGGCACTGCCCCGAATGCTCATGGCGAACCCGACAAGGTTGAGGTCCCCTGCTCGGTGGGATGCAGTTATCGCCTCGCTAGCCGTGTTCAACGCCACCTGGCTGTTTTCTTGGCAGAACTCCAACCATGCGAGTTCGCACAACGAGTCGGCGACCAACTGAGCGCTGTCCAACTTATGCGCGATGGCCAGTCCCTCGTCGAGGTCCGACCGCGCTTGCGTCGTGTCTCCTCGCGTGTTGACGAAGGGTTCCGCACGCAACCAGCGCACTGCCACGAAACTCGTCGATATCCGGGCCGTGTCCCAGTGCCAGTGCGGATTCGAGAATCCCGATTCCCTCATTGTAGTAACCGCGCGCCAACCAGAAGTTTCGAAGGCTGACAGCGAATCGTAGCGATGACTCGCCGTCTCCATTCTCCATGAAGTGGGAGAGAGCTGCTAGAAGATTTTCGTGCTCCAGCTCGAGACGCGCGAGCAACTCGGACTGCTGGGGACCTGTCATCTGAGAGGCTGCGGTCTCGGTGAGAGCTAGAAACGCCTCGGCGTGGGCCGCCTTAGCTGACGCGACGGCGCCCCTGCCTTCTTCGGCGAGCTTGTCGATCGCGTAATCCCGAATCGTCTCCAGCTGGCGGTACCGGATTGTCCCATTTGGTCCTGGCTCGCTGTGGACAAGGCTCTTGTCGACCAGTGAACCCAATACGTCTGCTACGGCTCGAGTTGTCGTGTCGCCCGTGTCACAGACAACTTCTGCACTACGGAGATCCCATCCGCCGACGAAGACCGAGAGTCGATTGAACACTGCCTTCTCGACGGTGGTCAGGAGGTCATAGGACCAGTCCACAGCTGCCAGAAGAGTCTTTTGTCGTGGGAGTGCCGTTCTGCTTCCACCGGTAAGAAGGCGGAAGCGGCTTCCGAGTCGCTCCTCGACGTCGACAACTGAGAGCGAGCTGAGACGAGCAGCAGCCAGCTCTATGGCAAGCGGCATTCCGTCCAGGTGTCTGCAAATTGAAGCCACACTTGCCGCATTTGTGGAGTTGAGCTGGAACGGGGCGTAGTGCGTAAATGCCCTCTCCACGAAGAGGCTTACGGCTTCGAACTTTCTGACGTCTTCGGGGCGTTCGGTCGAGGAAGGCGGTGTCGCCATTGGTGCGATTCGAATGACCGTCTCTCCAGGCACGGCGAGCGCCTCTCGGCTGGTTGCGAGGATCTTTATCCCCGCGCAGAAGCGCAGCAGTGTCTCGGTCAGGCTCGCCACGCTCTCGATCAGATGCTCACAATTGTCGAGAACCAGGAGCAGCGTGCGAGTTTGCAGCGTACCGACTAGCGCTTCGTCGATCGTGCGGTCAGGCAGTTCCCGAACTCTTAAAGCTCTTGCCACTTCATCTGGTACCGAGTCAGGATCTGATATTGCTGCAAACTCCACCAACCACACGCCGTCGCTCGAACCATCCAGGAGCTCGGCCGCCACCTGTAGAGCCAGGCGGGTCTTACCTGAGCCTCCGGGGCCGGTCAACGTGACGAGGCGCGAGGTTTCGACTACTGCACGGATCTGTGACAGTTCCACCTCGCGACCGACAAAGCTCGACAGCTGCGCCGGCAGGTTGTTGGCCAGCGCCGGATTGTCGAGAGTCCGAATTGGAGGGAACTCGTCGGGTAGACCATCGATGTCCAACTGAAAGATCTGTTCTGGTCGTCCGAGGTCCTTCAGCCGGTGATTGCCGAGATCCCGAAGCGAAGCCCCCTCGGGAAGGTAGTCGCGGACCAGTGCTGCGGCAGTCTCCGAGAGCAATACCTGGCCCCCGTGGGCGGCGTCCGCGACTCGAGCCGCCTTGTGGATATCGAGGCCCACGAGGCCGGTGGACCTTTCGCTCGCTTCACCAGCGTGTATACCCATGCGAACGCGAATCTGCTCCGAGTTCGGCCATTCATGTGAAGCCAATGACCGCTGCATTTCTATTACCGACGCTGCACCGGCCCTCGATGAGGGGAACACGGCGAAGAAGCCGTCTCCCTGGGTGCCGACCTCGGTCCCTTCGTGCGCGGCAAGGGCGGATCGGATGAGGTGATGGTGGTCGGCCAGAACCTGGGCGTAGGAATCCTCCCCCAGCCGTCTGAGCAGGGCTGTCGAGCCCTCGATGTCACTGAACAGGAATGTGAGAGTCCCGGACTGTCGCTTCGCGTTGAGCGAGGTGGTTGTGGCACGTTCAGCGGGGGCATCCAGCTCGGTCGACTGGTTGAGCACTGCCAACTCAAGCCCCTGAAGCACTGGACTCGGGTCGATTCCAAGCTCTTCAGCCAGGACCCGGCGCGTTTCGCGATACACACCCAGGGCGTCGGCTTGGCGGCCTGATCTGTAGAGGGCAACCATGAGCTGTCCGCGCAGCCCCTCGTTCAACGGGTTGGATGCGATCAGCCCCTCGAGTTCGCCCACGAGTTGTGCGTGGCGACCAAGTGCGAGGTCGGCCTCGATGCGGCGCACGATCGCGGAGACTCGTAGACCCTCCAAGCGGGCAATGTCGCTGTGCGCGGTGATGTCGTTCTCGAGGCCCGAAAGCACAGGTCCGCGCCAAAGTTCGAGCGCCTCGGACAACCGCTCTGAGGTTTCGGATGGCTCTCCACTGGAGGGAATCGTGACGAGCTCCTCGAAGCGCTCCGAGTCGAGCTCCCCCGGGGCGGTCCGAAGCACGTAGCCCGGCGAGCTGGTCTCGAGTGGGCCATCAGAGCCCGAGGGTTTGATCAGCTTCCTTCGCAGCTTGGAAACGTGGACCTGCACGGCGTTAGCAGCGGTCTCGGGAGGTCGCTCACCCCATAGGGCGTCGATCAGACGGTCCGACGACACCACCCGGTTGGCCTCGAGCAGAAGACAGGCGAGCAGGACCCGTTCGGATCGTCCGGCGAGGGCGACCGTCCTGCCCTCGTCGTCCGTCACCTCTAGGGGTCCGAGAATCCGGTATCGCATCACACCTGCCGCCTGTCACGGACCTGCACCTGGGGCTGCACCGAATGTTATCCGCGCCTCCTCGCCTGGACTTATGGACCCCTTGAGCCGCACGTCAAGAGGCTTAAGCGATCGGTCAGGACCACTTAAGGGCCAACTCTCATATTGGGAGATGACACCCGCGGCAGCGCAGATGAAGGAGGGGAGATGAAGACGGGGATCGGGCTCAGGATCGCAGTCGGGGTCTTCGCCTTCGCCGCGAGTCTCGGCGTCGGTGTCAGCGCCATCACTCTCGCTGCGGAGAGGCCCGTTGAACACAGTGCCGTCATGCGCGAACGGCCCCAGCCCGACTGGGCCGAACCATCGCGTTGACTCGAAGAGCTTGTTGCTGACCGTCGAAGACGGTTGAACAGAGAGATGGGTCTCCAGCACCCGTCTCTCTTTCTTTGCGTTCGGCATAGCCGATGACCGGCGTCAACCAAGCCCCACGCTTATGAACTCCTTAAGCCGAGAGTAAAGCGGCTTAAGCGATCGGTCAGGGTCGCTTAAGGGCCGGTTCGCATAGTGGGACACGACCCCGCGCAGCAGAGACCGGGCCGAATAAAGGAGAGGGACATGAAGACGACATGTCTTCGTGAGGATGAAATCGCTTTCAAGAGCTTCGGCAAAGGAAGCTTTTTCAAGCTAGCCGCGCTCGTCATCGGTCTTATCTTGCCGCTGGTTCTTGTCGCCGCTCTCATCTCGAATCCGAATGCCAGCAAGACAGGGGCGACGGCTCGCGATCTGTCCTTCCAGCTGGGCGCGGGAACACATCGTGATCCTCGGACACCGCATCATTCCGTTGGCAAGAAGCGGACTGTCGTGTCGACTGAGAATGATCGTCGAAAGGCTGTCACGTGGATTGCGGAAATTGATCATGACTTTCCCGACTCCTCGGTCATCTATGCCGACGGCCTCTATTACGCCTACTCAACACAGGTATATCTCTACAACGTCCCCTTCAGAACATCGACCGATGGTGTTCATTGGTCGACAGAGGATGCCAACGCCATGCCGCAGTTGCCGGGCTGGGCAACCTTCGCCTACACGTGGGCTCCCACCGTTGCCAACCTTGGCGACAACCACTTCCTGATGTTCTTCGTCGCAAGGGATACGGCGTCTGGTGCCCAATGCATCGGGAAAGCCGAGTCGAATTCGCCGTCCGGTCCGTTTGTCGACACTTCTTCATCACCTTTCATCTGCGACCCTTCGGACGGAGGAGACATCGATCCGCACATATTCTCTGACCCTTCTACCGGTCGGCTCTACTTGATCTGGAAGCTCAACAGCAACGCCGTAGGCGAAACCACGTCGTTGTGGGTCGCCCCCTTGAGCTCAGACTTTGACTTGGTGGGAACTCCTCGCGAATTGCTGAACGCCGACCAGTCCTGGCAAAGCGGTAACATCGAGCGTCCTGACATGATCGAGGAAGATGGTGTCTACTATCTCTTCTACGCCGGCAATGATTACTCCAGCGCCAGCTACAGCATCGGTTACGCCACTTGTAACTCGCCTTTGGGACCATGTGTCGACAGTCCCGATGGCCCGGTATTGAGGAGTGCAAGAGGGATGTCGGGACCCGGGGGTCCGTCGTTGTTCCGCGGTCCCCAAGGCCTGGAACTCGCCTTCTCGGCTTGGGCCGGCAAGGTTGGGTACGCCAATGGCGGATATCGAGCTTTCTACGTCGCATCGGTCACCTTCCGGGCAGGCGTACCCCACATCGCTCCTCTGAACTCGACCGCTGGCGATTTGGCTTAGGCCGGGGTGGTAGAGCGCTCAACGTTGTTGACTCTACGTACGAAGCTCGGGGTGTTCGCGAGGTCGATCAGTTCAGGATGTTGACCGCCCGGGAGATCACGATTGCGACGGTCACGAGCGAGGCGAGCGACTGCAGCATCATGAGCAGCTTCGCCCAGTCGGTGAGCGGCATCGTGTCGGTGGGGCTGAATGCGGTGGCGTTGGTGAACGACGTGTAGGCGTAGTCGAGAAAGCTGGGCGTCCATCCGGGCGACGAGCCTGGAGTCGACATCTGGGGAAAGAGGAAGTCGGGTCGACGGTGACCGACCAATCTCCTCGCAGCGGGACCGCCACGGTCGAGCTCCCAGTACCACAGTCCGAACACGATGACGTTTGTCAACCAGACCGGCACGGACGCGTATACGAGAGGCCTACCCGAGGTGTTTGCGCCATAGAGCAATGCGTGGATCAGTTCGGTTAGCGACACGAAGTTCGCGCCGGTGATGAGCGCGATCAGCGTTACTCCGACGACGCGGAGACGGGACTGCTCGATCGAGATGTGCCCGGGACTGGCGACGAGGAGAACCACCATGAGTGCGCCCTCGGCAGCCGGGATGAGAGCCCGGTTTCCTAGTCCTCGAATGAGGCCGTCGGGCAGGACGAGCTGCAGAGCCACGGCGGCCAGGACCGCCAGGAGGGCGGGCCACCTGGGCTCGTTGCTCGATGCAACGCCCCAGGCCACGGAGTCGTCCCGGCTGAGCTCGGGCGCATCGTCCATCGACAGCAACCGTACCGAGGCGGTGAGGGCGGACCGGGGATGTCGGACGGGATCACATCAGACCTGTCCCGACCGCCACCCCCACCGCGATGAGCACAGCTCCGCCGGCGAGCTCGCTTCTTCGACCCAGGCGTTTGCCCACGCGGCCGCCGATCTCGAGGCCGAAAAGCGAAAGGCAAACGCTCACCGAGGCGATTGTGACGGCGGCGATCAGGAGGTTGACGCGGTGAGCGCCGAGAGCGAAACCGATGACGAGATTGTCGATGCTCAAGGTTCCGGCTAGTAATACCAGACGTCTGATGCTCGGTTCCGGGCTCCGAGTACGCCCTTTTTCTCCGACAAGTTCGGTGATCATCGCGTAGGCGCCTGCGAGACCCAGCAATGTGCCTGCGCCGGGGTTCGCGGCCGCACCCAGATCCCGCGCCACCGAGTGACCGAGGAGCAGGCCAACGACCGGCATTGCACCCTCGAAGACACCGAATATCGAGCGCGACCCTGACTCGCAGCTTCCGGTCGACACCGGAGACGCCAAGAGCCGTCGCCGCCCCAAGGTTGTCGAGGCCCACCGAAAACACGACCAGGACGAGTGCGACCACGCTCGCACGGTAATCGGCAACGAGATTCCGGCAGATGCGAGACAGCGATGCCGAGGATGAGTGTCACACATCCGCGGCGCCGTGGAAGCTGCCGCTCACCGCTCCATAGTTCGTGGGGCGTGAATAATGGAAGAGCAACGTACCGGTGTCGGTGGGGACCTCGTGGGTGAAGTCCGCCTGCCCGCCTGCCCTGTATGCCATGGAATCGAACGAGGAGGCACATGTGGGAGATGCTTCTCTGGGTCGACGGCCCGCCTCAGGACGCCTGTTCGGCAAGGAGCTCCTCGCCAGCCCGGCGCTCAACAAGGACGTGGCGTTCAGTGAGCAGGAGCGTGAGGCGTTGGGCCTGCGAGGCCTGTTGCCTTGGCGGTGCTGGCACGATCGAGGAACAGGAAGCGCTCGAGCTCGAGCATCTCCGCCGCAAGGGCGACGATCTCGAACGGTATATAGGGCTGGCGGCGCTCCAAGACCGCAACGAGATCCTGTTCTACCGGATCTTGGTCGATCACCTCGAGGAGCTTGCGCCTATCATCTACACGCCTACGGTCGGATATGCCTGCCAGGAGTTCAGCCACGTCGTGAGACGTCCGAGGGGACTTTGGATCACCCCGGACGACATCGATCGCATGCCGGAGCTTCTAATGAACGCTCGATCAACCCGAGGTCCGGTTGATCGTGGCCACGGACAACGAACGGATCCTGGGGCTGGGCGACCAAGGAGCAGGGGGCATGGGGATCCCGATCGGAAAGCTCGCCCTCTACACCGCGGGAGCCGGCATCCACCCGTCATGACGCTCCCGGTCTCGCTCGACTGCGGCACTGACAACGAGGACCTGCTGAGCGACCCGCTCTACCTGGGCTACCGAAACCCAGGTTGCGCGGCGCTCCGTACGACGCCTACATCGAAGCCTTCGTCGAAGCCGTCGAAGAGGTCTACCCCGAAGCTCTGCTCCAGTGGGAGGACTTGAAGCAACACAACGCGATCCGGCTCCTCGACCGCTATCGCCAGCGGATCCCAGCTTCAACGACGACATCCAGGGGACTGCGGCGGTGGTCTCTGGCCGGGAATCCTGGCCGCGCTGCGCTCCACCGGTGAGCCATTGACAGCACAGCGTGCGGTCTTCGTGGGCGCGGGTGCGGCGGGCATCGGCATCGCCACGACTGCTCCAGTCCGCCATGCGAGAAGACGGGGCCGGAGACGAGCAGGTCGGCCGTGCTGTCTTGATGCTCGATTCGCAAGGTCTGATACATCGAAGGTCGTCGCGACATCGAGGAGGACAAGCGTCCGTTTCGCTGTCCCGTTGAGCGAGCTGTCTCGGACTGGGTTTCGAGACCGGCTGGACCGTACGCCCTCGAGGAAGTTGTGCGCGCCGCTAGCCCGACCATCCTGATCGGGACGTGCGGCACGCCCGGCGCCTTCACCGAGGCCGCTGTGAGCGAGATGGCGGCTCGAACACCGACAGGCCGGTGGTGCTGGCGCTTTCCAACCCGACAGCGAAATGCGAGGCGACTCCTTCCGACATCCTTTCGTGGAGCAACCAGGGCGGGCGCTGATTGCGACCGGGAGCCCCTTCGATCCAGTGGAAGTCGACGGCAGCTCACGAATCGTCGGTCAGGCGAACAACGTGTTCGTCTTTCCCGGTGTCGGGCTCGGAGTCATGGTGTCCCGCGCTTCGGAGGTGAGCGATCGGATGTTCCTCGTCGCGGCCATCACTCTGGCGGAGATCGTCCCTGACGAGCGGCTCGAGGCAGGGAGCCATCTACCCGAGGCTCTCCGACCTGCGCTCGATCTCACGAGCGTCGCGATCGCCGTTGCCCGCGAGGCTCGAGACAAGGGGCTGGCGCAAGCGGCGACCGACGAGGACATCGAGTCCGCCGTCCAAGCTGCGATGTGGAGTCCTGATTACGCGGAGTACGACGTGGGTGGCGCTCCTTAAGGTCTTGAGCTGGCCATTTGTGCCTGACCGATGCGATAGAGCTCATGGCCGGCGATCCGCCGGGCCGTTTTGGTTGCAGGGCTACGACCAGAGGTAGTAGTACTACGTGGCGTCGTACCAGGTACCTGGAGACTGTGGATGGTCACGATTGCTGAGGCGAGAGAACGGACCGCTCCATTGAGCGATCCAAGGGTCGGAACCACCCTCGTGAATCGGCCGCCCCGAGATCTTCAGCGAACGTTCCAGTTGGTCCTCGCCACCATCTGGTTGCTCGACGCGGTACTGCAGATCCAGCCGTTCATGTTCACTCGTGGACCCAATGGTTTCAGCGGGATGTTGGACGGGTTGGCGAGCGGGAATCCGAGCTGGGTTTCCCACACGATCACCTGGAACGGATCGATCGTCTACCACGCGCCGATCCTTACCAACACGCTTTTCGCCGGCATCCAGTTCTTGATCGCATTCGGCATCGTCTGGAAGAGATCGTGCAAGCCTGCGTTGGCACTCTCCATCGTCTGGGCGCTTGCCGTCTGGTGGTTCGGTGAGGGCGCCGGCGGGACCTTCCAGGGAACTGCGACTCCCTTCGGAGGAGGGCCTGGAGGTGTGCTCTTCTATGCCGTCCTCGCTGTTCTGCTGTGGCCGAGGGAGGGTTCGAACACTCCGTTCTTGGCTGCCCGCAGCGTCGGCTTGAAGGCCGCTCGGGCCATCTGGGTAGCGATGTGGGGCCTCTTGGCGTTGCTGTCAGTAGTCGGATCCGGACGCTCCTCGGAAGCCCTCCACGACCTGGTGGCCAGAGCCAATACCGGGCAGCCGGGTTGGCTCGCCCATATCGACCGGGTGTCTGCGTCCTTTTTTCTCGATCATGGGGCCACGGCGGCGATTCTGCTTGCAATTCTCTGCCTGATCGTGGCGGCGAGTGTCTTCCTTCGGCCCCAGATCGCTCAGGTGACGCTGGTGATTGGTATCGCCGCCTTCGCCGCCATCTGGGTCGCCGTTCAGAACTTTGGAGGAATCCTGGCCGGCGGCGCCACGGATCCCAACTCGGGTCCTCTGGTCATCGTTCTCGCCTTGATCTATTGGCCCATGACCACGTCGCAACCTCGGTCGGCCGACGTTCGGTCAGATGTGAATCTGGCACTGAGGGAGGCCTGATCAGCTGTGGGAACGCCGTCGTGGCTCTATTACCTCTTCGCCCTCGTCATGCTGACGGTTGCCGCCTATTCCGTTGCGCTTCTGGTCCTTTCAGTGACGGGACGTCATCATTCCGGGCGCGACGTAGATATCGCACATGCCTTCATGGGCGTTTCGATGGCCGGCATGTTCGTGGCAAATTGGGCCTTCGGACCAAGTGCCATCTGGGAGCTGATCTTTGCCGCACTCATGACCTGGTTCATCGTGCGGAGCCTTCAGTCCATCCAGCGCTTCGGACTGCACAAACCGCACGAAGCAATCCACGCGTCGATGAACTTCGCGATGCTCTTGATGTATCTGTTCCCGCCGGGATCGACGCCAGCGGCAACGGCGATGTCCATGTCGATGTCATCGGGTGCAGCGAAGCTTGATCCCGGGATCGGGTTCGCATTGGTGGTGACTTTCTTCGCCTCGGCAATCTTCACGCTTGCTTCTCCGGTCAAGGGTCTTTCGCACCACGGGTCTCACGCCTTCGCGTACGCCAGCATCGGGACGGGTGGAACCAAAGAACCTGTGAGCTCTCCGGTCAATGGAGCGTCGGATATCGAGGCGGTGCTCACCAGGCCTTGGTTAGAGGATTTGAGCCACGTGGTCATGTGCGTTGCCATGGGATTCATGCTGATCTTGATGTTCTAGGCCTGTGGGTCGGGAATGCTCCACCGGCAACGCTGTAAAATGCTCGGGCGGTGACTGCCTCTGGCTGACTGAATCGGGAGCGTGTGTTCGTCGATGACCACTGTTTCAACGTGTAGCAACCCAATGTGTTCGTGCGACCCCTGCTCGTGTCATGCCTGTTCGTGCAACGCCGCGAAGCTCGGAGACCTCGAACGCCGAGTCATGGAGATCCTCTGGAAGTCAGGCGATCGCGAGGTGTCCGGTAGGCAGGTTGCCGACGAGCTTTCGGAGTATGCCTACACCACGGTGGCTACCGTTCTCGATCGCCTGACTCACAAAGGCCTGGTGAGGCGGCGCATGCACGGACGCACGATCCGGTTCGCTGCCAATGGCAGCAACGGCGCCCATACCGCTGTCCTGATGCACCATGCACTTGCCGCTGATGGCGATCCCGATGCTGCGCTCGTCCGTTTCGCCGAGAATCTCTCGGATGGCGAGGCAGCAGTCCTTCGTCGAGCACTCAACAGGGTCGGGCGAAAGTCCCGCAAGTAGCGAGCCGTACGATCATGCGGCCTGCCAACCCGCGTAGCAGGCGAGGGCCACGAGCAGGCCTGCGGTCACGAAACGGACCGTCCTGATGCTCACGAATCGCAGGACGCCCTGGCCGCCGATGACCGCGAGCGCCGCCACGGCCCACAAAGCCCCGAGCGCGCCCAGGCCCACCGACAGTGGCGAGTGGTAATGCGCCGCCAGGTTTGCAGTGAGAATCTGTGTCAGGTCACCCCATTCCGCCACGAATATGACGATGAACGCCGTCGTGACGACACGTCGATGCGATGCCGCCTCGCGCACGATGAGCGGATCCTCGTCGCGCGCCCTGACCCCCTCCCTGACCGCCAATGCCGCGCCTCCGAGGAACAGGAGAGCCACGATCCCGTCGACGGCGCGGTGAGGCAGCAGGCGGAACAGTGCTACCCCGATTGTCGTGGCGATAGCGACATGGACCGCAAAGGCAGTAGCTGCCCCGAGCCACACCGATCCCGGTTTTCCACGCGTCGACATGACAAGTGATGCGAACATCGTCTTGTCCGGCAACTCCCCCACGAAGATGATCGGGAAGACCGCGGCAGCGATGGCGAAGTTCAAGACGCTGTACGGACCGTAGGGGGATGTTGCTGGCGAATGGAGGCCTCGATTCGCTCCGCCGATGGGTGGAGCTCTCGGTCCACCTCGTCGAAACGCTGTGCAAGGGTGGGGACACGGCTCAAACGTTGCGGGCGCGACTCGATCAGCTGGATCCGCAACTCTGTAGGTGGGTGAGATACGTCCACACGCTGGAGTCTCGAACCGGCTACCCGACGACGGCGGTCGATCTCAGATGCCGGAACCGAAGCAACGAATTCGGCTTCGGCGGCCCATAGGTCGCTGACGCCCTGCTGGGATGCGCTCTGCAATGCGCGAAAGCATGCGTCCGCCACGAGCAGCTTGACGATGAGGTCCTTGAAGCTCTCGCTTCCCGCGACGTCGGCTGCAAGGTCGTCCGCCAGGTACTCGGCGTGCTGACCGACGCGTTCGGTAATTCGGCGGAGCCGGTTTCCGGCGAGGGCGACCATGGCGGCGATGGGCGCGAAGAGAATCGGAGTGATCATCTCGAGGCTCGAGATCGACTGGCTCACGGCGTTGCTCCGAGACATGGTGCGTGCCACCGTCCGCCTTCGACGCACCGCGCGGGTCGAGGGTGTGAACAGGCGGAACCATTGGGTCAGCGAGTTGAGGGCCGTGTATGTGATGACCGAGCGCCTGAGATCGTGGTTCACGTCATGTGCCATCTCGTGTGAGAGCAGTCCTATGCGTTCTTGTGAGGAGAGGACGTTCCAGAGCGGGTACCCGATCCTGAGGTACCGCCTTCTTCTCAGGCCGACCGACCCGTAACCTGCGTTGAAGGTCCCGTCGACCAGAATGAAGTGCGGTGGACGTGCCCCGATCGTCCGGCACACCTCCTCGACACACGCCCAAAGAGTCGGAGCTCGTTCTCTCGTCACGAGATCTCCTTTTGGAGCTCTTCCCAAGCGTGGGCGAACGAGGACGGCTGTTCCCACCAGTACCGTCATCAGGAAGAGCTTTATGGGCAGGACCAGCGATGTCGTCGCCACGTACACGGCCAACACGAGCACCGCCAAGGTCGCGAAGTGCACCACGACGGCGCATAGAACAGCGACGGTCTTCGACGGATCTCGAAGGGTCCTGAGGTCACCGGCCGAAGCACAGGTCCGGAACACCTCGCGGACGGATCGATCCGCTCGATGGGCCGATCGCCGCTTGATCCACCCCTGCGGAGGAGGCGGCGGGTCGGGGTCAGCGTGCCAGCCGCAGGAGTGGCACCACTCGACGAACCTCGAGTCGTTCGTGGACAGCACCCCGCAATGCGGACAGGTCAAGACTTTCGTGGGACCCACCTCAGGCCGTCACCTGCTCTGAGCGTCGTCTCTTGGCCGCCGGCGTGACGCGGGGGAGTCGGACCGATCTTCAAGAGGCCCTCTGAGGCGTGGTCGACCTGCAGGGTCGTGTGCTCGAGGTCGTGGTGCTCACGAAGCATGTCTTCCAGCTCCCGCCGCACCGCATGGCAATCGGCAGCGCGCTCCACTAGCACGTGCGCAGAAAGTGCGGGGAAGCCACTGGTGATCAGCCAGATATGGACGTCGTGAACCGACTCGACCGACGGGTTGGCGACGATGTCACCAGCTATCGCGTCGGGGTCGTACCCGACAGGAGCCGCTTCCAGGAGCACCCGGCCCGTCTCGCGAAGCAATCCCCAAGCGGACCGGATCATCAGGACGACGACGAACAGCGAGGCGATCGAATCCGCCCGGCGAAAGCCGGTGGCGACGATGACGATGCCGGCGACGAGAGTTGCCGCAAAAGCGACGAGGTCCGTGAGTATGTGTTGAAAAGCGCCCTTGATGTTGATCGACGTGCGGCTGGCCTTGCCGAGTGACCATGTAGCCGCTGCGTTGAAGACCATCCCGACGGCGGCCACAACGATGACGATGCTCCCGGTCACAGTCGAAGGATGCATGAGTCGATGGACCGCCTCGAAGGTGACGAGCGCCCCGATCACGAGCAAGGTGACCCCGTTGGCCTGGGCGGACAAGACTTCTGCGCGCTTCAACCCGAACGTCCAGGCGCCCGACGCCGGCCGGCGGGAAAGCCGGATGGCGGTCAGGGTGGCGACGAGAGCACCCGCGTCGGTGAGCATGTGGCCGGCATCTGCGAGCAGGGCGAGGGAATGGCCGACAAAGGCAAAGCTGATCTCGAACACCAAGAAAGTGGTGATGAGGATCAGGCTGAGCACGACATAGCGCTCGTCGCCTACAGAGGTCAGTCCGTGTCCTTGTCCCGGTGAGCCGCCGTGATCCTCGTGTGGCACCGTCGAAACAGTACGCCGCCGGGGACTCCCCGACGTTCGTCCCCCGGCCGCCGGCGCGGCTGTCATAAGCCCTATTCGGCCTGCAACAGGGCGGGTTCGACGCGATTATCGCCGGATTCCGATCCCTCCAACTGGCGCGCCCGCATAGCGGCCGTGTCCCACCGGTGCTCGATGCGCCCGAAGCGCCAGACCGACAGGGCGACGAGCCAGGTGACCGCGAACATCCCGACGATGATAAACCCTGCCACGTTGATGTTGAAGTTGGCCATGAAATTCCAAAATGCACCGTGAAGGTCGATCTCCGAAGGAAGCAGGCCCAGCAACTCGATCGTCCCGATCAAGAACGCCGCCGCAACCGATAGTCCCGTGATGATGATGTTGTAATAGACCTTGCGGATCGGCCGCGCGAAGGCCCATCCGTATGCGAAGTTCATGAAGCATCCGTCGATCGTGTCGAACAGGCTCATTCCTGCGGCGAACAGAATAGGAAGAGACAGGATGGCGTAGAAAGGCAACCCGCTTGCGACAGCAGTTCCCGAAATCACGAGAAGCGCCACCTCGGTGGCTGTGTCGAAACCGAGACCGAACAACACGCCGATCGGGTACATCTTCCAAGGGGCGTCTATCCGCCGGGCGAGCGGCCCGAAGAACCGGTTCATCAGCCCGCGCTTGTTCAGCTGCTCCTCGAGCTCCTCGTCGTCGAAGCGACCCTTGCGCATCTCCATGAAGACGCGCACGATCGACACGAGAATCACGACGTTGAGTGCTGCAATCAGGTAGAGGAAGAATCCGGATATCCCTGTGCCCACGATGTTGGTGACGGTGTGGAGACCCGAAGAGCCGTTCTTCACCTGTTGGTCCAGGGAGCGGATTCCGAAGTTCAGGAGCACGGCCATGAAGAAGACAATCGAGGAATGGCCGAGGGAGAAGAAGAACCCGACACTCAGTGGCCGTTTTCCCTCGCTCATCAATTTTCGGGTCGTGTTGTCGATCGCTGCGATGTGGTCCGCGTCGAACGCGTGGCGCATTCCGAGCGTGAGCGCAAGGACCCCCGTGCCCAGCCCGAACACCTCCTTCGACGACAAGCGGTAGTGATGGGGGATCGCAGCACTGAGCATCACGAAGCCGGCGACATAGAGACCGACCACAACTGCCGCCATCGCTCCGACACGCGTCCATTCGCGAGGGGTGAGGGAGTCCTGGATGGTCCGTAGCCGCCCGCCTCTTCCCATTCGCGCCTCCTTGCTCGGGCGGGCACATTCTCACAACAATGCGAGCTGGACGCAAGAGGTTGCTGGAGGCATCAAACGGAAGGTATCCTTTCTTCATGGCGGGTTCGGTCGAACAGGCAACGGCCGGGCCACGGACCGTGGAGCACGTTCTCGAGTTGCTCAGGGCGGACGGGGGCCGGATCACCACCTCGCGGCGGCTCCTGGTGCAGTGCCTTCTGGAGGGCACCAGGCATCGGACCGCCGAAGAGTTGACCGCCGAAGTCCAGGTCCGCGCCCCCGACGTCCACCTCTCGACCATCTACAGGAATCTCGACGAGCTCGAGAAGTTGGGTGTCGTCGTCCATGCGCACCTCGGGCATGGTCCTGCCATTTACCACCTGGCCTCAGAGACGCACGGCCATCTGGTGTGCGAAGCGTGCGGGGCGATGATCGAGGCCCCCGAGGACTACTTCGTGGGCCTGGCGTCCGCAGCTAGGAGCCACTACGGCTTCAGGATCGACCCGCGTCACTTCGCCGTGCTGGGGCACTGCGCAGATTGCGCCCGTCTCGACAGGGACGGTCCTCTTTCGCAGGATTGACGCCGCCCTTCTTAGTATGTGTGGCGAATCCCCAACCACCGCCGAACCGTCAGCCCTAAGGGGCTGTGGCCGACCCAGAGGGACAGGCGCCTAGGACAGTGGTCGTCGCAGAGATCACAGAAACTCCTGCACCCGCCGAGATCCGGGTGTCCCTCGCGATCGGCGGAATGACCTGCGGAGCCTGTGCAGCCCGGATCGAGAGGCAGCTCAATGCTCTCGAAGGAGTAGAGGCGAGCGTCAACTACACGTCCGAGAGGGCAAGGGTCGTGCTCGCGGGCACGATCCCCGTCGAGCGGGTGATCGACGAGATCAGTTCCGCCGGGTTCTCGGCGGAGCGCGTGGCAGAGACCGGCTCACCGTCGGTCACAGCCGACCCAGACGATCGGGTTCGGTCGCTCGGGCGCCGGCTGCTCGTGGCCCTGCTGTTCTCCATGCCCCTTTGCGACGCGTCGCTCGCGTTCTCGCTCGTCCCGGCGATCCGGTTTCCCTACTGGCAGTGGTTGCTGATCGTCATGGCTGCGCCCGTCGTGACATGGGCGGCCTGGCCGTTCTACAAGGCCGCGATCCACGGTGCGCGACATGGTGTCTCCACGATGGACACGCTCGTGTCGCTCGGGATCGCGGCTGCCACCGGGTGGTCGCTCTACGCGATGTTCTGGCGAGACACCAGCCGTGTGCCCCGATCGTTGCTGTTCGTAGTCACCCATCAAGCTGGGGGTGCCATATACATCGACGTAGCCGCAGGCGTGACGACCTTCCTCCTGGCGGGCCGGTATTTCGAGGCAACCGCCAAACGCAAGACCGGCAACGCCCTGCGCTCCCTCGCTTCGCTCAGTGCAAAGGACGTGGCGGTGCTCGACGCGACCGGTGTCGAGCGGAGGATCCCCACGAGCGAGCTCGCCGTCGGCGACCAGTTCGTCGTCCGACCGGGGGAGACGGTGGCAACCGACGGCCTGGTGGTTTTCGGAGAGTCGGCCGTGGATCGCAGCGCCATCACCGGCGAGTCCTTGCCTGCTGACGTCTGTCCCGGCGACGCGGTGGTCGGTGGCACCGTCCTCGTCGGAGGTCGCCTCGTCGTCAGGGCTACGAGCGTCGGATCGGACACCCAGTTGGCCCACATGGTGCGGCTCGTCGAGGACGCCCAGAACTCCAAGGCTTCGGTTCAGCGGTTGGCCGATCGGATATCGGGTGTGTTCGTGCCCGCCGTGCTCGCCGTCGCCGTCGCGACGCTTGGCGCCTGGCTGCTCGTCGGCGGCAGTTCCGAGCACACGTTCAGTGCCGCGATCTCGGTTCTCATCATCGCCTGTCCGTGCGCTCTCGGACTCGCAACCCCGACTGCGCTCCTCGTCGCGTCGGGGCAGGGAGCGCGTCTCGGGATCTTCTTCAAGGGCTATCAGGCGCTCGAAGCGTCTCGACAGGTCGACACCGTCGTTCTGGACAAGACCGGGACGGTGACAACCGGGACCATGGCGGTCACCGACATCGACGTGGTCGGGGGCATCGACCGCAATTCGCTTCTCGAGTGGGCAGGGGCGCTCGAGCAGGCCTCCGAGCACCTTGTGGCAAGGGCGATCACGGCCGCCGCACGCGAGCAGCTTGGAAGCCTTCCGCACGTCGAGAGCTTCATCGCAACGCCCGGGCTCGGAGCAAGCGGAATTGTGGGCGATCACCGGATCTCGGTGGGAAGAGCGGACCTGGTCGCTGCTTCGGGGAGGGAGGTGCCCCCGTCTCTCGAGCAGAGTTGCGCCAAGTGGGAAGCTCGGGGGAACACCACTGTGCTCGTGAGCCGCGACCAACTGATCGTCGGGGCTCTTGCCATTTCGGACACCGTCCGGCCCACTGCCGGCGCCGCGGTACGCGAGCTGAGTGACCTGGGCCTGCGTTGCATCCTGTTGACGGGCGACAACGAGGCCACGGCTCTCGCGGTCGCTCGGTCGATCGGGGTCACTGATGTCGTTGCCGGCGCCCTTCCGGCTGACAAGGTCGATTTCGTCCGCCGCCTGCAGGAAGAGGGTCGATCGGTCGCGATGGTCGGTGACGGGGTCAACGATGGCCCCGCGCTCGCCGTCGCTGACCTCGGGCTCGCAGTGGGGTCGGGCACAGACGTGGCGATCAATGCCGCAGATCTGATCGTCGTCCGCGAGGACCTTCGGGTCGTCGCCACCGCGATCGACTTGGCCCGGCGCACCTTGAGGACGATTCACGGCAATCTCGCATGGGCTTTCGCGTACAACGTCGTGGCGATCCCGCTCGCGGCGTGCGGGCTGCTGAACCCCCTGATCGCAGGTGCTGCGATGGTGCTCTCGTCGGGATTCGTCGTCTGGAACAGCTCGCGGCTCGGTCGGTCTCCGAATCGCCACGATCGACCCGTCGCTCGGGTGAGCTCCGGGGCGAATTTTGCGACGCCGGTCGTTTCCGTGCCAGACACAAGGTGACCGGGAAGGTCGATTAACTTCGCCGGATGGAGCCGTTCACCGCGGGTGGCGACCCGGCGATCAGAGACCCCGTCCGGCACGCGCGTCTCGACGACATGGACGCTCTCACCCGGATGCTGGCGAGATCGTTCGACGACGATCCGCTCATGACCTGGATGTTCCCTGAAGGTGTTGGTCGCCGGAGGAACCTTCCCCGCCTGTTCGAGGCACTCGTCCGGACCGCCCTGCCATTAGGTGAGGTGTACACGACCGAGTCGCTGCGAGGTGCGGCCATCTGGAATCCTCCGGGCACCTTTCCTCTGGGCTGGCGCACCAATGCCAAGATGGGACTGAACATGGCACGGCTTCTCCGTCGCCGGCTCGTGGTTTGTGCAGCAGGGCTCATGTACTTCGACACGCACCATCCCCGAGAGCCTCATTGGTACCTCCAGATGCTCGGTACCGATCCGCAGTGGCAACAGAAAGGTGTCGGGTCCGCATTGCTTTCAGGTGTGCTCGAGCGGTGTGACGCCACTGGTGAACGTGTCTATCTCGAAGCGTCGAAGGAGAAGAACATCGCCTTCTACGCACGCCACGGCTTCGCGGTCACAGAGGAGATGAAAGTGCCCAGAGGGCCGACCATATGGGCGATGTGGCGCGATCCCCGCTGATCATGCTCCATCGCTGCGGTCGAGCTCCGAGCTTCCGAACGGATTGGCGATCGCGCGCAATGCCTCGAGGCCGTCGCTCGTGACGTCGACGATGCTCAGGCCTTCGACGGGGGTCCAGAAGGAGTTCGCCGCGATGTTGTGTGCCAGTAGCACCGAGCGGACGCGTTCGGTGTCGCCGTCGACTATTGCCTCGACTATTACGCGGTGTGCGTTCAAACCTGAAGACCGGTCTCCCGAGGCGAATCGTCCCCGGTCGATCTTCGTTTCCGTCCGGTCGATCCGGTCTACTTGTCCTTTCCAAAGGACGCCGAGAGCTCCGCAGAGGACCGTCAAGGTCCGGTTTCCTGACAGTTCTATTAGAGCGTCGTGGAATGACCGGCTCGCATCCACGTAAGGGCCCGGCGGCCCGCCCGCCAACTGCTCCGCCACGACGTTCAGACGTTCGAGGATCGGGACGATGCGCTCTCTGCGGTCCGGTGCCTGGGCACAGAGGACACCGCACTCGACCTCGACCCGTCCAAAAGCGTCCCCCACGTCCTCGAGCGGAGTCCGCTGGCTCTCGAGCACCAGTCCGACCGTGAATGCGGCCGCTGTCGCGTCAGGAGAGTGCACGACGGCCCCTCCCCGGTTGCCGCGTTGCACCGTGACGAGCCCTTCGGCTTCGAGCATCCGAAGCGCCTCTCTGATAGAGGGAAGGCTCACTCCGAATTGGACGACCAGGTCCTCCTGCCTGGGCAGGGTGGAGCCGTCTGGAAGCTCTCGTCCGACGATCATCCTCCTCAGCACCGCAGCGACGTGGCCGGCCGCGGTCGGGTGCCTGAAGCTCTGGACCGAGGGCGCCAGCCGCTCCCCGTTCGTCGTCGCGGGCTCAGGATCCCGCGGGGCGGCCGTCACCGACGCCCTTGGAGGTGAATCGTGCTTACTATCCTCGTATCATAAGACAATAAGAGGTCGGCTTGCCGCGGGGCGGGGCCCGTGATGGAGGAACCTCGGATCGCCATCGCGGCGAATGCACGAGATGGTCGACGCGTCTCGGTGAACGGTATATGCACCAACCGTCTGACGCTCGGAGAAGATCTCGCGTTCTGGCACCGCCACGGGATAACCGATGTCGGGATCCCGCTGCGAAAGGTCAGAGACGGAGACGCCGCAAGGGTGGCCGCCGCCGGTCTCAGGGTCAGCAATCTGCTCGGCTGGGGCCCTCCACTCGACGAACCCGCGTCGTGGCCCGGTTACCGCAAGCTCATCGCGTCTGCGTTCGAAGACGCGGTCACGATGGACGCTGAAGCCCTCGTCGTCACGACGGGACCTGCAGGGTCGCTCGGCTGGGAAGAGGCGGCAGCGACCTGGTGCGAACTGTCGGCGGAGTTGTTTCGCGACGCCCCGGTCCGCGTGCTTCTCGAGCACACGAACCAACTTCGCCACGACGTCGGTTTCGTCCACACCCTTCGGGATGCCGTCGACCTGGTCCGGGCCTCGGGGATGGGTGTCGTGGTCGAAGTGAACGCATGTTGGATGGAGCGTGGGCTGGCTCGAACGCTCGAGGAAGCTGCGGAACTGATCGGACTTGTACAGGTCAGCGACACGATGCCGGGGACCCGTTGCACGCCGGACCGCGCCGTGCCGGGCGATGGGATGATCCCTCTCGCCAGAGTGTTGGCTGAGATCCTGGCTGTCGGCTACCGCGGAGCCTTCGATCTCGAGATGATCGGCCCGCGAATCGAGGCGGAGGGCTACGACAGGGCGGTCCCGCGAGCGGTGGAGGCCCTTCGGGTCCTGCTGGACGACATCGACCTCGGGCGTGCAGAGTCTCTACAGCGGTGAAGCGCGGCGCGGGCGGTCAGTCGTTCCGCAGTCGCCGATCGGAGGTCCGGTGACAATGAAGATGGGGATCGTTACGCCGATCCTTCACATGAACCCGAGGTTCGACCCTCCGGGATGGGAGGAGACGGGTTCGGTCGAGGACGTCGTCGCGATCGCACGGGCGGCCGAAGGAGCCGGCATCGATTGGATCGCCTGTTCGGAGCACATCGGCATCCCTGAGTCGGCATCCGGGATACGCGGCGGGCGTTACTTCGACCCGTTCACCACGCTCGGTTTCATCGCTGCTCACACAGAACGCATGGGACTCCTCACGCATATGACCGTGCTGCCTTACCACCACCCGCTGGAGATCGTGAAGCGTCTCGGCACTCTCGATCTGCTGAGCCATGGTCGAGTGTTGCTCGGGGTCGGCGTCGGTTCGCTCCAGCCCGAGTTCGAGCTGCTCGGACACCAATTCGAGGGCCGTGGAGACCGCTCAGACGATGCGATTCGCGCGATCCGTGCAGCCTGGGGTGTCCGGGTACCCACATACGAGGGTGACCACTACAAGTTCTCGGGGTTCATCGTCGAACCATCGGGCCTGCCCCGACCCGTGAAGGTCTGGGTCGGAGGCCGAACGAGGAGGTCGCTGCGGCGCGCCGCAGAGCTCGGTCATGCCTGGATGCCATTTCGCCTCGAGCTCGGCGAGCTACACACGATGCTGCAGGATCACGAGATCCGCGAGCTGATCAGCCGTCGCGAGGAACCTCTCGACATGGTCTTCGCGCCCGAGCCGCCGGTCGACCCTCTCGGTGATCCCGAGGCTACGAGTCAGACCTTCCGCTCATATGCGGCAGCCGGCGCGACCGGACTGAGCATGCGGTTCAGACACGAGTCGCGCACCCACTACGTGGAGCAGATGGAGGCGGCGGTCGATCTCGTGAAGGAGATCGGTGACTAGCTGACCCCGGGGATGGGGACCTCGGCCGCCTTGGCTGGGGCTCGTTGCCCGACATCCGGACGTGGTCCGGCAGGTCGCGGAGAGGCGTGGACTGCGCGGACGACGTCGGTGAGCTCCTGGCCGCTGATCGTCTCTTTCTCCAAGAGCACGTCGATCAGCGCGTCGAGCGCGTCACGGTTGTCGCCGAGCAGCTGAGTCGCGCGTTGCTCGGCTTCCGTAAGCAGGCGGCTCACCTCCTGGTCGATCGCCAACTGCGTCCCCTCTGCGAAAGGCCGTGCGGCCCACGGTTGTGAGCTTGCGGCGCCGGCTCCATCCGAGCTGAACCCGATCGGGCCCAGGCGAGGTGAAAGACCCCAGTCGCGGACCATCCTGATTGCGAGTTCCGTGGCTCCTGCGAGGTCGTTGGCGGCTCCGGTCGATGCTTCGCCGCTCACGAGTATTTCCGATGCCCTGCCCCCCAGCCTGATGGCGAGGGAGTCGTGCAGGTAGCTTTCGGAGTAAAGGTGCCGCTCGTCCACCGGCAATTGTTCGGTGACCCCGAGCGCCCGCCCCGCAGGCAGGATCGAGATCTTTGCAACCGGGTCTGCATGCTGCGAAAGCAGAGCTACGAGCGCGTGCCCGGCCTCGTGTATCGCCACGGACCTCTTCTCTTCGGGCAGCAGGGCGTTGGATGAATCGCGCCGGCCGAGGATGACCCTGTCGCGTGCCTCGTCGATGTCGTGAGCGGCGATCACCTGCCGGTCGTGGCGGACGGCGATGATGGCGGCTTCGTTTATGAGGTTTGACAAGTCCGCTCCCGAGAACCCCGGCGTGCCCCGCGCCACGGCCTCGAGATCGACGTCGGGGCCGAGGTGCTTCTCGCGCGAGTGCACCTTCAATATGGCCGTTCTTTCGGCCTGATTGGGGAGCGGGATCTCCACCGTTCGGTCGAAGCGTCCAGGTCGTAGCAGCGCCGGATCGAGCACGTCGGGCCGGTTGGTCGCCGCCATGACGACCACCCCGGTGGTCGGGTCGAATCCGTCCATCTCGGCGAGCATCTGGTTGAGCGTCTGCTCCCGCTCGTCGTTGGAGACGATCGAACCGCCCCTTCTCTGCCCGATGGCGTCTATCTCGTCGATGAAGATGATCGAGGGCGCTCGCTTGCGGGCATCGGCAAAGAGATCCCGCACGCGCCTCGCACCCACCCCGACGAACATCTCCACGAAGCTCGAGCCGGTCAAGGCGAGGAATGGAACTTCGGCTTCGCCCGCCACCGCCCGTGCCATGAGGGTCTTGCCGGTACCCGGCGGGCCCGCCATGAGGACACCGCGAGGACCGATGGCGCCGGCGCTCGCGTACCGGTCTGGATGCTTCAAGAAGTCGACGACCTCCATGACCTCCTGCTTGGCGCCCTCGTAGCCCGCGATGTCGCTGAAACGCGTCGAGGGCCTGTCTTCGTCGTAGACCTTTGCCTTCGAGCCTCCGATCCCCATGATCCCGCCGGCGAGCTGCCGACGCGTGCGTCGACCCAGCCATATGAAGAGCCCGAGGAAGAAGACGAACGGGAGGAGCGACAGCACGTCGAGCCAGAAGCTGGATCCTGAGCCGACACCTGTGATGTCGACGTGGTGAGACTCGAGAATGCCCGTGAGAGTGGTGTCTTCGAGGGCCGTCGGGATCTGGCTGGTGTAATCGTCGCCGTTCGACAGGGTGCCGGATACACCTCCGGTCGAGTCGATCGATGCGGTCTTGACCTTGTTCGACTGAACCTGAGCGAGGAACTGCGTGAACGAGTAATTCTCCGTCGGCGTCGACTTCGTGTTCGAAGCGAAGAGCAGAAGGAGGGTGATCGCGATCCCTGCGAGGAGCACCCAGCTGCGCCAACGAGGCGGGGGAGGAGGTGCGGGCGCCTGGGGCCTGTCACGCGGAGGACCTGGTTTTGCCGGAGCGGTGAAGTGTCTAATGGTCATGCTGCTTCGGATGCAGGGTTGCCTTCCAGGTCAACGACGCTACCGGGCCTTCTTCCTCGTCTGGGGGCGTCAACCGGCCCGGCGGTCGCAATGTTCCCACCGAACGCGGTCAGTCTGCGGGCCGAGCCATCCCTGCCAGGGCCAGTGCCGCCTCGGTCACGGATCTCGAGGCTGTCTCGAGGGTTCCGTGCTCGATCGGCAGGATCCGGATCTGCCCCGAAGCGGGCCAGATACCGACCACCCTCGCCGGCACACAGTCGGTGCCGCCGACCAGACCTGCTGCAAGAGCGGTAAGGGCCAGCGCCGGCGACCAGTGAGAGCCGGCCACCCCTGTCGCCATGACGAGCAGCACCGGCCGGTCCTGAGCCCACGCCTGGACGTCGACCTTGGAGTGCAGCGTGACTTGAGGAGATCCAGGGCACGGCCATCTGCGATCGCAGCCGAACCGCGCTTCTGGCCCGATCCTGACCCATTCGAGGGCCCCGTAGAGCTGGGTGGCCCAGACGACCGCCTCGGACTGGACGACTGCCCTTGTCCCTGCCGGGCTTCCCCGGAACCATTCCGCCCACCAGCTGCGCCCGCCGCCGCCCGTCTGAGCATCCATCGCGTCTTCGAGCACATCCGCAACGGCCTGGGATGGCGCCGGTGCCCGGTTGCGCACACATCGGGCGACAGCAGCGATCCCGATCGCGCGCCGGCACGAGGCGGGAGAAGGAGAGAAGGAGGTATCGGGAGCAAAGGCTCTTC
Source organism: uncultured Acidimicrobiales bacterium (assembly GCA_963801315.1). Lineage (GTDB taxonomy): Bacteria > Actinomycetota > Acidimicrobiia > Acidimicrobiales > CAVXTF01 > CAVXTF01. The sequence goes on from CAWDEI010000002.1 coordinate 562,363, forward strand.
GCTGCCCCTTCAAGGCGACTTGGAGACGGTATGCGTCGATCCGCAGCGCCGAGCCCCGCGAGTTGCCGACCGAAGCTCTCGTGAGCCCTGTCACCAGACTCTCGCGGGCACGCGTCAACTCCCGCTCGTCGACCGGAGGGCCCGGTGGGGACAGGAGCACGTCGGTGAGGGTGGAAGCCCGCGGGAGGGTCACGTGCAACACCTGCGATGTCGGCAAGGCCGTCATCTGGAGGCTTCGCCCTCGAAGACACCACTCTCGCGGGCCGCGGTGGACCACGAAAAGCGTGAAGCACGGCACGACTGTCGTGAACAGAGCTCCTCGACACCCGCCACGACCCGAAGAAGAGCACGGACGAGCAGATGCTCGTCCACTGGTTCGGCTTCCAGCTCACCCGTTCGCGTGTAGTACGTGGCGACGCGAGACGGTGAAGCGCCGGCTCTGAGCGTCTCGAGGAGAGCCAGGAAGTGAAGCTCGTCGCGAGGCTCTCTTGTGCGTCGTTCTGTCTCGATCTCGACCAGGCACACCGACGCTTCGGATGCGGCTGACGGTCCGACGACGAGGTCGGCGATTCCGGCGAGCATGACCCGGCCACCGCATAGGGGAATCGTGAGCCTTTCGTGGGATCTCGGGAACCAGGCGGGCGAGAGCGCCGGCCAGGTCTCAGCTATCCGTTCCGCATGCAAGCGCACGACGTTGTCGAACGCGTGGCGCTGATTTTCGGTCATGTTCGACACGAGGTCGACCGCTCCCTCGGGGTCCCCCGAGGCGGCCTGGCCCTCCAGAGCGTCTCGGAGCGGGTCTTCGATGCTCCCCGTGGTTACCCACTGACGGAACAGGGACCTCACGAGGGCTCGGAGCACGACGCAGTCCACCGAGCTTCCTCGATGCGAAGGCGAGGACGGCTCCGCTGCAGAGTCCGCCGACCCGTCGAGCATGTGGCTGTCCACCCGCAACGCTCGACCCTGCTCTCCCAGGGTCGCGACCGCGCCTGTGAGGCAGTCCTCGAGCCATTCCCTCAGGCCGCCTGCGAGCTCGGGATCGACTCGGGGCCTCGGTGTGCCTACGCCTCTTAACTTGTCGAGCAGAGAAACGGCATTCGCATGTCTCACACAGTCAGCATTGCCGAGAGGTGTGTCATCCAGCCTACAAATCATCATTGGTAATCTGCGTGGCATGAGAAGGCGCTGGGTCGTCTCGGGCCAGCACTTCTCGGTGCAGGTCGGGGGATAGCGTGGCGTTCTACCTGGTATTCGGTTTCTTTGCTGCGGCAATGGTCGTGATTGCAGTTCTCGCCGTCAGATGGGCGGTCGGCCGCGACCGCGACGCTAGGAGGTTGAGGGACCAGACCGGTGACAGCACCTCTGCGACGGACGGTTCGTCGTGATGTCCGAGCCTCTCCCGGGGGGAGTGTTCGGCGAGCTGGATTCCGAACGACCGACGGGTATCCACCGGTTCTTCGGCAGGAACCGCGCGAGCGAACCGATCCGTACGGCATTCGTGCTGGCCGGTGGTGGCTCGAGGGGGGCGGCGCAGATCGGGATGCTCCACACTCTCGTCTCGCGCGGCATCGTCCCCGACGTCGTGTACGGAGCGAGCGTGGGGGCAGTCAACGCCGCAGGTTTCGTAACGGACCCGACGCTCGCCGGCGTCGAGCGGATGGCCACGATCTGGCGAGGCCTGTCGAGCGACGACGTGTTCCCCCATGGCCGGGTTCCCACGCCTTGGCGCTTCCTTCAGCAGCGCGAGGCGGTTCACCCGAACGACGGCTTGCGCAACATCATCGAGCACGGAGCGGGGCTCGAGCGTTTCGAGGATGCGCGTGTCCCCCTCGAAGTGGTGGCCACATCACTGACCGACGGGCGCGCCAAGTGGTTCTCCAACGGATCTGTCGTCGACGCGGTACTGGCTTCGGCGGCCTTGCCGTCGCTTCTACCCCCCATGCACGTCGACGGCGAGATATTCATCGATGGCGGTGTCGTCGACAACGTGCCGATCAGTCGCGCGATCAAACAGGGCTGCACGCGGATCTTCGTCCTCCTGTGTGGGCCTCTTCACTACATGCCGGCAACTCCGCGCCGCCCCGTAGAAGCCTTGCTGACAGCGTTCTTCATCGCCGTTCACACGCGCTTCGCTCGCGAGCGGGAGAACCTTCCTCCGGGCGTCCAGGTCATCGCCTTCTGCGTGGGTACCGAGGCTCTGTCGCGCTACGACGATTTCTCGGGCTCCGACGCTCTCATACAAGCCGGAAGATCGAACGCCGCAGCGGTCCTCGATTTCTGGGAATCAGGTGGCCGTGGAGAGATAGGCATCGGCGATCGACGAGACCGGCCCCGAGTACCGGCCGAGGTCAAGGCGCAACAGCCGCCCGACGAGGCAAGAGCAACGGCACGCATAGCCGTTCCCGCACCGCCCGCTTGACCGGTCGACGAGTTCACCGAGCGATCACTCACCGGTAACCCGCAGTTTGCTCCGCGTTCATTTGGCGTGTGTACCTTGCGGGAGAGATGGATCGAACCTCTCCGACGCTGCCAAGCCGGGGTCGCACCCCCGGACGCCGCTACAGGTCCGGTCGGGCCCACAACCGGAGCGACATCCGGCACGGTGACACTTGCGCGCCCGGTCCTCACCGCGACCGACGTCTCGCTCGGCTTCGGGGCGAAGACGGTCCTCACCGACGTCAGCCTGTCCTTTCCGCCTGGAGAGGTCACGGCGCTCATTGGTCCAACCGGATGCGGCAAATCCACGTTCTTGCGGACCCTCAACCGCATGAACGACAAGGTGCGCGGGTTTTGGCGCCGCGGCTCCATAGAGCTCGAAGGTCTCGACATATACGACGGCTCATCGGACCCGCTACTCGTTCGTCGGCGTGTGGGAATGGTTTTCCAGCGGCCCAATCCTTTTCCCATGTCGATACGCTGACAACGTGGTGGCAGGGGTGAAGGCCCACCGCCTTGCAGCTCGCGCCGATCTGCCGGAAATCGCAGAAGAACGCCTCAAGCAGGTTGGTCTCTGGTCGGCGATCGCTGACCGGATGGGCGACTCGCCGTTCAGGTTGTCGGGAGGTCAGCAGCAGTTGCTCTGCCTCGCAAGAGCGCTGGCCGTGGAGCCGGATGTCCTGTTGCTGGACGAACCCACTTCGTCGCTCGACCCCATGTCCACCGAGATGGTGGAGGACCTCGTTCGCAGGCTCGCACCTGAGCTCTCGATCGTGATCGTCACCCACAACCTGGCGCAGGCCCGTCGCATCGCTGGCATGACGGCATTCCTCTACAACGGCCGGCTCGTGGAGTCGGGCGAGACTGCCAGAGTTTTCGACGCTCCGGAAGAACCCGAGACAGCGAACTACGTGAGCGGAAGGTTCGGCTGAAGGGCAGTCGGAGACCAGTCTGTGGACCAGTCGAAGGCGACTTCACAGCACGAGTTCTCATCAAGACGACCAGAGAGGAGCTTCTGCATGCCCGCACACGAGCAACCGACGAAAGTGTCCCGCCGCGTCAGGTCGCACAGAGCTGTCATTGTCTCGATCTTTGGAGCCGCCGCGATAACGCTGGCCGCGTGCAGCTCGGCGAGTTCGTCGACCTCGACGTCTTCGGGGAGCACGAATCAGACCACTGCTACCACTTCATCCAGCGGTTCGCTCTCCAGTCTCGAGGCGAAAGCACCGAGCTCTTCTGTATCGCTGCTCGAGACGGGATCCAGCCTTCTCTACCCGCTGTTCAACCTTTGGGTGAGCGGCGCCAAGCAGAAGTACCCGAACATCAACGTGACGACCGCTTCGACCGGATCGGGCACGGGCGTGTCCGCTTCCGCGAGCGGGACGGTTCAGATAGGCGCATCCGACGCGTACCTCTCGCCGACTCAGGTGAGCCAGTACTCGGGTCTCATGAACATCCCTCTCGCAATCTCGTCGCAGTTCATCGCCTACAACGTCCCTGACGTCAGCGGCAATCTGAAGCTGTCAGGCCAGCTCCTGTCAGCCATCTACCAGGGCCAGGTGACCAACTGGGATGCATCCCAGATAAAGGCCCTGAACCCGGGGGTCACGCTCCCGAACCTGCCGATAGTGACCGTGCACCGCTCCGACAGCTCGGGTGACACCTTCTTGTTCACGTCGTTCCTGTCGGACGCGGACCCGAGTGGATGGGGAACGAAGTACAGCTACAGCACGTCGATCCAATTCCCCAATGCTCCCGGCGCAGAGGGCGCGGAGAAGAACTCCGGGATGCTCTCGACGTGCGAGGCCACCAAGGGATGCATCGCCTACATAGGAATCAGCTACCTCTCCAAGGCGCTCTCGGCGGGATTGGGGGAGGCGGAGCTCGAGAACAAGTCGGGGAACTTCGAGCTGCCGACGACATCGACGATCACCTCTGAGGCGGCCGGATTCGCGAGCCAGACGCCGTCGACCGGGACCATCTCCATGATCTACGGCCCTGCGGCGGACGGTTACCCGATTGTCAATTACGAGTACGCGATCGTCCTGGCTCACCAGTCGAGCTCTCAGGATGCGGCGGCGATACAGGCATTCCTGGCATGGACGATCGACCCGGCCGGTGGCAGCGTGTCGTCCTACCTCGACCAGGTCCATTTCGTGCCCCTTCCGGCGCAGGTCGTGAACATCTCCGTTAACCAGTTGAGCAAGATCTCGTGACCGGCGAAGGACCCGCGTCCGGCGGGACCGAACGGGAACTCTGAAGTACATACGGTGGGATCCGTCCAGGTACCGGTCGCACGGACCGGTGGCGCCCCACTGGCTCCAGGCACCCGCCGGTCGCCCCGCCTCGAACGGATCCTGCCTCACGGGCTGCGCGCACTCGCTCTGATCCCGCTCGTGGCGTTGGCGCTGATCGTGGTCGTGCTCGTCGTGAAGGCGTTGCCCGCGATCAGGTACAACGGGATCGGATTCTTCGGGCGGAGTAACTGGCGACTCGGAGCCCTCTACGCGTATCCCGTCACGACAGACGGGGTGAGCCATCCGGTCGGCGCCAGCTACGGGGCCCTGCCGCTCATCATCGGGACGCTCGAGTCCTCGGTTATCGCTCTCGTCCTCGCCATCCCGATAGGGGTCGGAACAGCGATGATCGTCGTCGAGAAGCTGCCTGCAAGGTTGTCGAGCGGAGTGGGATTCTGTCTCGAGGTGCTTGCCGGAGTACCGAGCGTCGTCTACGGGATCTGGGGATACCTGACGCTCGGCCCGTTTCTGGCAACGCACCTCGCCGGCATTGCCAACCACGTTCCGGACGTCCCCGTGCTCTCGTTCTTCCGCGGTCCGACCGGCTTCGGTGAGGGCCTCCTTCCTGCCGGGATCGTGCTCGCAATCATGGTTGTACCGATCATCGCTGCGACCACGCGGGACCTGCTTCGTCAGGTCCCGCGTGCGACTGTCGAAGGTGCAGAGGCTCTCGGCATGACCGATGCGGAAGCGGTCAGGGCCGTCACGTTTCCGTGGGTCCGTGCCGGAGTCGTCGGAGCGTCGATGCTCGGACTCGGCCGAGCTCTCGGCGAGACGATCGCCGTCGCGATCATCAGCGGCGTCGAGCTCGGAGTGGTCCCGCACTCGATCTTCTCGGAGTTCGCCACGATCGCGTCGGTGATCGTCAACCAGCTCGACGGGGCCCTCACCGACGGCACCGGATTCGCGATCGCCACGCTTGCGGAGATCGCGCTCGTGCTCCTCGTCATCACTCTGATCACGAATATCGGAGCGCGTCTGCTCGTGAGGCGCGTGGCGACCACGGTCCTACCCGTCGGACGCGGGATCTGACATGTCGTCCGACGAGGCACCTCGGGGGCCCTCCGGCCATGGCGCGCTAGGTGGTGATGCGCGTTCGGGCCTGCGGAGGCAGGGGGTTGCGATCCACCTTCGCAGGAGGCGTGCGACCAACCGGATCGCCTGGGGGTTCGCGGCGCTGGCACTTCTTCTCGTCCTCGTGCCCGTCGTGTCGGTGGTAGGCGGAATTCTTCTTCGCGGAGTGCCGCACTGGCAGTGGAGCGCGTTCACGACCGATACCCAAGGAATCGGCGGTGGGCTCCGTAACGCGATCGTGGGGACCCTCGAGATCGCGGTCGGTGTCGGGATAATCGCCGGGATCGTCGGGATCGCCGGCGGGGTCTACCTGGCGGAATTCTGCACCGAGGGACGCGGGGCTCTTCTGCGTGGCGCTGTCCGAGGTCCTTTCGGGCGTTCCGTCCATCGTGCTCGGCTACGTCGGGTACGTCACCTTGGTCGTGCAGCTCCACTGGGGATACTCGCTCGGTGCTGCGCTCATCGTCTTGTCGGTTTTGGTGGTCCCGTACGTGACGAAGTCCACAGAGGTGTCGATGAGAAATGTACCGACCAGCTACCGCGAGGGTGCCGAGGCCCTCGGGTTCGGCAGTGGCTACATTCTCCGCAAAGTCGTGCTCCGACCGGCAGCGCCGGGAATCGCCACCGGGATAATCGTCGCCATCGCGATCGCAATGGGAGAGACGGCCCCGTTGCTGTACACCGCCGGGTTCAACAGCGGGCTGCCGGCGGCTCCATGGCATCTGACTCACAGCCCGGTGGGCTACCTCACCTACGTGGTGTTCACCTTCTACGACGAGCCGTACAACTCTGCGCACCAACTCGCCAACGAGGCGGCCCTTTTGCTCGTGGCTCTCGTCGTGATCCTGATCCTCGTCTCTCGGATCATCGTGGCCGTAACGCAGCGGTACGCGCCGGACCGCCAGACAGGCCGAAGGTGACACACATGACCGAGCAGATCCTGGTCGGAACCGACAGGCCGGTACGGGTGCTCGTGGTAGAGGACGAGGAGTCGTACCGCGAGGCACTCCAGATCGGGCTGCGGACCGAGGGATACGAGGTGCAGCTCGCGGTCGACGGTCCTGACGGGCTCCGCAGCTTCAACGAGCGGGCGCCCGACATCGTGCTGCTCGACTTGATGCTGCCCGGGATGCCGGGCACCGAGGTCTGCAGGCGCATGAAGGCCCTCGCACCCGTTCCGGTGATCATGGTCACCGCCCTCGGCTCGGAGGTGGACGTCGTTCTCGGCCTGGAGCTTGGTGCGTCCGATTACGTCACCAAGCCGTTCCGCCTGCGCGAGCTCGTCGCAAGGATGCAGGCCGTCCTCAGACGCTCGCCGATCGGCCCGAGGGTCCTTCCCGCCGAGATCCCGCCCGTGCCGGCACCCAGGCGCGAGGCGATACAGGCCGGCCCGGTCCGGGTGGATCTGGGGCAGCGGTACGTATCGGTGAACGGGCGGGCCGTGTACCTGTCGCGCCTCGAGTTCGACCTTCTGGCGGTGCTCCTGTCCCCCCCTGGTCAGGTGCGGACCCGCGAAGAGCTGATCGACCAGCTCTGGGCCGGTCGGGAGCTCACCGATACTCGCACGCTCGACACGCATGTCCGGCGGCTCAGGGTGAAGCTCGAAGAGGAGCCTGCGAGCCCGCTCTTCCTGCTCACGGTGCGCGGCGTGGGCTTCCGGTTCGATCCCGAGGGAAGACCCGTGCCGAGAAGCTGACGATCTCACGATTTCATCCGGTCGTTCGCGGCTGGTTACGTTGCGTTTACCTTGGCCGCCTACGGTGCCCACGGCTGCTCTGCTACCCCCGGGTGGTGGGCGGCGGCCGGGAAGGGCTTGAGGTGTGCGCCGCCCCAGGCCTCCCCCTTCGGGGGTGAGCGCCCTCCTTCCCGAGCCCGGTCGCCGCCGACTCCCCGGAGGAGAGAAAGTCTCCTCGCCCACAAGCGAGGCGGTCGGGGTTGTGGGCTACCTTCTCTCAGGTGCGCTCGGAGCGTAGGAACATCCTTCTCGTCGTGTCGGACCAAGAGCGCCAGCGCGGCTGGCTTCCGGACTCCGTTCAGCTTCCGTGGCGCCAACGGCTCATCGAAGAAGGGCTCGAATTCACGAGATACCACACCCACTCGTCGCCGTGTTCTCCGAGCCGTGCGAGTCTCTTCACGGGGCGATACCTACCGGGCCACGGCGTCGTCGACAACGTCATCCAACCGGAGCACACCGAGCTCGACCCGCGGATCGCGACGATCGGGTCGATGCTCTCCCGTGCCGGATACCGATCTTCTTACATCGGCAAGTGGCACCTTTCTCAGTCGGCGTTCCCTGACATGGCTGCCTACGGCTTCTCCGACTGGCAGGGCAATGACCGGCATTTCATGGGATGGGCAGGGACGGGGGTGGCGTTCGACCCGATCATCGCCTCGAACGCTGCACAGTGGATCAGGACCAATGTGAGCGCGGCTCCTGGCGGCAAGCCCTGGTTCCTCACGGTCGCGCTGGTGAACCCTCACGACGTCATGTGGTTCCCGATAGACCAGCCCGGCTACGCCGAGGCGCATCCCGAGGAGGTCGCCGCCGCGAGGGAGCTCCTCGCGATGGCTGCCTGGAAAGAGGACGACCCACTTCCCATCTATACCGACGACTACGAAGAGGTCTGCGAAACGCTGCCGCCGAACTTCGATGACGACCTCCATACGAAGCCGGAGGCGCACCGCCAGTGGAGATATGACCAGCAACACGGGATCTGGGGGATGATCGATCCGGGGGACAAGGCCGCGTGGCTGAGACACCTCGACTACTACGTGGAGCTCCACCGTCAGGCCGACCGCAGTCTCGGAACGGTGCTGAAAGCACTCGTTGAGTCAGGGGCGTGGGACGACACGGTCGTCGTGTTCACGTCCGACCACGGCGACATGTGCGGTTCGCACGGACTGCGTTCGAAAGGCCCGTTCGTATACGACGAGATAATGAGGGTCCCGCTGTACATCAGGGTGCCCGGGGTTACGAAGGCGGGCACCACGACCGACGCCCTGGCGACACACGTGGATCTCGCGGCGACGATCTGCGGCCTGGCCGGCGTTGATCCGCGAGCCGTCGACGCGAGCGGCGACGGCATTCAAGGGAATGGTCTTCAAGCCAATGGTCTTCAGGGGGTCGATCTCCGACCGGTGCTCGACCGGCCCGAAGCCACCGTACGCGACCATGTCCTGTTCGCACAGGATTCCGCACAGACGCAGCGCCTGAACGGTGTGCGCTACGCGCTTCGTGGATTTTTCGACGGAACGACGAAGTACGCGCGTTATTACGGGATCGGGGGTGGCAAGCCGTCTACCGGCCTGTGGGGCGCCGACCCGGGCCACAAGCTCTTCGACGTAGACAGCGATTTCGACGACCAGGATCACGAGTGGTACGACCACTCCACAGACCCCCTGGAGCTCGAGAACCTGGCAAACGACAGAGGGCGGCGCACCGGGCTGAAACAGCAATTCGACCGGTTGCGCACATACGAACGCGAGGAGCTCGAGCCCGGCGCCTGAAGAAAAAGGCCCTATGCCGCCGTGAGTTTCTCGTTGTGGTTCCGTTGTCCCAGACGACCCTCATCACAAGAATGCCCTAACTACCGTCACAGCGCTTTCAAAAAGGAGAAGTCGTCACTACGCTTCCGAACGTGGTCGCTCAAGCCGCAGAGGTTTTCGCGCCCCCTCCGGGGCAATCGGGAAGGCTCGTCGTCGTAGACGACGATCCCGAGATCCGGAGCCTGCTCGTTCGCCTGCTCGAAGCCGAGGGGTATCAGGTAAGGGACGCATCGACAGGTCAGGAGGCACTCTCCCTTCTTTCGACGCGTCCTCCCGACTTGATGATCCTCGACGTGATGCTCGCCTCCGAGGACGGATTTTCGATCTTGGCGCAGATCCGCCGGACGAGCGACCTACCTGTCATCTTGGTCACAGCTCGCTCTCAGGAATCCGACAGGGTTTTCGGCTTGAAGCTCGGTGCCGACGACTATGTCGTGAAGCCCTTCTCGTCCGCCGAGCTGGCCGCGAGGATCGAGACGGTGCTGCGGCGGGCTCGGGGCCGGCGGCCGGCTCACCTGGCGTCGTTGGTCTTCGACGAGCTCGAGATAAACCCCGATGCTCGCGAAGTACGGGTTCACGGGCGCAAGATCGAGCTGACGGCGAAGGAATTCGAGCTTCTTCTCTTTCTCGCACGATCACCGAGAAGGGTTTTCACGCGCGGCCAGCTGCTCGCGCAGGTGTGGGACTCGTCCTCTGAATGGCAGGACGCCAACACTGTCACCGAGCATGTGAGGCGGATCCGTCGGAAGATCGAGACCAAACCCGGCCAACCGCGCTGGATCGTGACAGTCCGGGGGGCCGGCTACCGATTCGAAGCCTGAGCCCGAAGTTCTTCGGCCGGCACCGAAGGCTTGCCGGCGAAGGGGAACCTGAGTGTGAAGGTGGTTCCCATGCCCGGGGTGCTCTCCACGTTCACGCTCCCGTTGGACTGGGTGACTATTGCGTGGACCGTGGCAAGGCCGAGGCCTGTGCCGCTTGCGCTGCCCTTGGTCGTGAAGAAGGGCTCGAAGCAGTGCTCAGCGGTGGAGGGGTCCATGCCGATCCCGGTGTCCGTCATCGAGATGACGACCCAGCTCTTGGTTCCCATTTCGTCGCGCGCGAGGCGCGTCTCGATGACGAGCCTTCCACCCTGGGGCATTGCGTCACGAGCGTTGAACGCCAGGTTGAGCACCGCGCGTTCGAGCTCGGCGCGATCGACCAGGACGAGCAGTGGAGAGTTCGCGCCGTCCGTCGTGATCTCCACGTCGACATGAGGTCCGAAGAGCCTGCGTAGATCGTCGCTCATCGCAGCGATCACCTCGGCGGTGTCGGTCTCTACGAGCTGCAGGCTGCTCCTGTGCCCGATTTGGAGCAGCTGACCGGTGAGCGCGGCGGCTCTCTTGCCGACCCGATGGATGGCTTCCACCTCGGCGCGCATCGGGTCGTCGGGCCCGATGCGTCGCATCAGTGTCTCGCTCGAAGCGAGAATGACGGTCACCAGGTTGTTGAAGTCGTGAGCGATACCTCCGGCCAACCGGGCCATCGCGCCGAGACGTTGCGATCGGTGGAATTGCTCGAGCACCTGCTCGCGCTCGGTTGCGTCCTCCGCCACGGCGAGGATGCCCCCAGTAGAGCCGTCGTTCTCCTCCAGCGGAGCGACCGACAAGGACAGCTCCATGAGCTCACCGCCGGGCCTGCGCGCCGGCACGAGAGCGCCGACTGTCGCCATCCCGAGCCTCGCTCGCTCCCACAGAGCGTCGAGCATCGCAGCGGCCTCGCCGGTAACCGGTATGGCGCGCGGTGCCAGGCCTGATTCGTCCCAACCGAACAGATACCCCGCTGCCCGGTTCCACCAGCGAACGGTCCCGTCGAGATCGAGCTCCGCGATCGCGAGCGGTGAGGACTCGACGAGGACGGTGAGACGTTGCTCGTTGCTTCGCAGGGTCTCGTAGAGAGCCGCTCGCTCGAGCGCGACCGAGGCCATCCTTGCAAGGAGGGCAAGCACCGCTTCGTCGTCCGGCCCGAATCGCTCGGGTCCCGTACCGAGTGCGACCATCGCCCGGCCGACCATCCCCGCCGCCTGGTCGACTGGAGCCGCCACCCAGTCGGGAGTGGCGGATGACGCGGTCTCGGCCAAGCGAAACGAGGCGAAACCCATCGTGGACGATTCCTGCGCCGACCGGCTTCCGCCGAGCACTCGGTCGGTAGCGTCGCGGGCGGCGGCCAACTCGGTAGCGCTCGGATCGGGCGGGCACGAAGTCTCGACCGCGAAGCCGTGCCTGCGGCTGGTCACGACCACCCGCTCACACCCGAGAACGCGCCTTGCATGCTCCGCCAGCACCTGGATCACCTCGGGCTCGCTGAGTGGGGTGCTCACGACGAGTGCGGTCTCGACGAGCCGGCGCAGACGGTCTGCACGGCGATCGGCGGAGGCCGAAAGGGCCTTTCCCTGTTTGAACAGCAACATCCGTTCGGCGGTTGCCGCCGCGGTGCCTGCCAACGTGAATGCCGCCTCGAGGTCAGACGGCCTGAATCCCCGTCTTCCGGGGAACGTCACGAAGCTGAGTGCCCCGACCGGTCCGCCTCTGATCTCGAGGGGCACGACCATGAGCGATCCGATCTCCTTGGTGGGCGACGCCTGCATCAAGCTGAGGGCGGGCTCGGTCCCGGGTTGGCGCCCCGGCTCGGCGCAGCCGGCCGCCAGATCCGAGGACACCACTGCGCCGCCGGTGGCCATGGCCGAGAACACGAGGGCCTCGCCGTCGGGGTGAATGTGTCCGCCCGCATAGCGCCCGGCCCGCGAGGCCGACCGGACGTGCTCCGCTCGAGCTCCGTCGAGACCGTGAGATGCGGCCCTGTCGTCGCCCACCGAGACGCTCGTCAGCTCTCCTGACCCTTCGTCCAGGTGGACTGCGAACCAGTCGGCGAAGTCGGGGACGATGACCTCTCCGAGACGGAGAAACGATTCGTCGGTCGATTCCGCCGCCGTGGAGAGGGTGACCGCAGCTTCGGCCAGGATCGCCAGGTGGCCCCTCGCATGAGCGACGCCGAGCCGGTTCCGCCACTCTTCTTCTCCGAGCCGGGCTCGCTCTATGAGAGCTGCCCCGGCCTCCGCGACCTGCTGGAGGCGGGGCAGCCTTCGAGACCTCGACCAACGCCTGGGAGCCGAGACGACGATCACCCCCGTCACGCGGTCGCCGATGACGAGAGGTGCGCAGAGGACCATCCACGTGCGCTCCGCGTCTTCGGCCATGGCAACCGGCCGTGCCTCGGTCATGCCGACGTCGATCGCTGCCCACACGGCCGGTGAGGCGAGCTCCATCCCGACCCCGGTTCGGAGAGTCGGCACGTTCGACCCCGCCGCCAGCAGGTAGAGCGCGGCGGCTCGTCCCCCTACGAAGGTGGCGGACCTGTCCATCAGATCGGACAGGAACTCGTCAGCTCGGCGTGACGACTCCTTTGCGTCCATGGCCGAGAAGGGTGGATATCTGCGCTGAACCTCGGCAAGCAGGCGCCGGACCGCTTGAGCGCTCCGGCGGCGGCCGGCGAGAAGAATGCTCACGACGGCGCCGGCCAGGAATACGGCGAACCAAGGGGACGCGACCGAGAACTTTTGGTTGGCGATACTCCTCGCGAATCCCTCGGCACCGAGCGCAGCTAGGCACAGCCACCCGAACAAGGCCGCCGCGGGCTCCAGGGCCGCAGTCGGATAACGGAACGCCAGGTCGCGTCGTGCCCCAGGCCGTCTGGGCGAGCTGTCGGCGGACTGATCCCGGGGATCCGAGGCGTCCTCGCTCGGTTCGGGGTGAGGTCCCTCCCCGATCGGGGTCTGGGTCCAGTCAGACGGCCCGCGCGACCGGTGCGTCGGGTTCCGTGCCGAGGTGCTCACCGGCGAGCGCGGACGGGTCCCAGAAGATGTGCCTGAAGGCGTGCCCGCGCTGGGCCGTGGTCGCCAAGGGTCGTTCCGGGGCGGCGACCTTGCTTGTCTGGCGGTGGTTCTTCGAGCCGTTCTTGGCGGATTCGTTCAGTCCGAATCGGTCTTGGTCCTGCACTGGCCCGTCCGTTGCACTGGGATCCTTTTCGGCGGTCACGCTAACCCCGATCCCGCGGACAAGCCATGTCGGGGTCCACGGCCAGGCGCGTCCGGCGCATGAGACAGGGTTGCAGAGGGGGATGGGACACTAGGTCCACATATGGGCATCGGCGCCGCCCGCCGATGTCTTTAAGAGCTCGCATACGACCCTCTACCCGTTTCGGGCGCTCGGGTCACTTTTGCGTCCGGCAACGGCGCCCGGTCAGGTCCCCAGATATCGGGCCTTCAGCACGTCGGTCGCCTCCTGCCACGCCCTACCCATTCTCTCGAACGGCACGTCGAGGTCGACCTTCCTGTGACGCGCGACGCGAGCCAAGGCGAATTGGAGGCTCTTCGCGGTTCCCGAGATCTCGCGGTAGCACTCTGCGGCGGCCGTGAGCCCTCCTCCGTCGTGCTCGTCGAGCCAGTCGACGAAGGCGGCTGCAAGCTCGGCCGATGCGCCGCACTGCCTGCACGTCGCGAACGCGTACGGATGGAAGCCCGCCTCCCCGTGCTCCTCGATCCATGGAAGGTCCGCCGACAGATGCTCGCGAAAGCGCGGCATCGGGTTCGTGGTCGGGCTCCGGAGCAGGTGCTCGCGGGTGAGCTCCACGGCCTTCAGCCTCAGTTCCCGGGCGTCGGGGCGCCGCATCCGGTCCAGGCGGATCACCTCGACGTACGGGAGCGGCACGTGGACGCTCGGACCGTTCAGCTGAAGGATCGCGTCGAAGTCGTCCCCGGAAAGCTCGAAGTACCCCGCGTTGTGGAAGTACCACATCCGTCGGCCCGACCTGTCGAGCATCTGAGGGACGATGCCGGTCTTCACGTGGCCGAGTTGGTATGTGACCCCGGCGGTGTCAGGGAGAAAGAAGGCGTCCACCTCGACGGTCAGCAGCTGTCGGTCCCTGAAGGCGATCTCGAGATGGTCGATGACTGGTCGCCAGACGTATAGCTCCGTGACCTCGATCCCGAAAAGGGCCCGGAGATCCTCGGGCGGATACTTGAACAGCGTCCACTGGCTGCCCTCGAAGTCCGTGGACAGGGTGAAGGCAGATGCCGCGACGGGATCGAGATCGAGGAGGTGGAGGACCTCGATCATCATGTCCTGCCAGCAGTTCGTCTCGGTCCAGTCACGATCCGCGCGGTGGAGCGGATGAGGCTCGAAGGCGTCGGGGCTCAATGAGACGAGCTGCAGCACGGTGCTCAACGGATTCATGAAATGGCGCCGTTCGACGAGGTCGCGGGTTCGCTCAGGCCTTCAACGGTCTTTGTGAACGAGCAGCATCTGGGCGTTGTTGCCGATGATCCGGTCGTTGTTCACCATCACTGCAGCCCCGTGAGCGTCGCGCAGGAGCCGCCCGAGGCTGTACGGCGAGTCCTCGCGGTATCCCGCCATCCCGCAGATGGTCATCGCCCTGCCCACGATCTCGACCACGAGGGTCGATGCGGAGATCTTGAGGGAGTTCATCTGGATGGCGAAGCCCATCGCGTCGAGGGCTTCGCTGTCTTCCACGACGGCGTCATAGCGCTCGGCTGCGGACCGCACTAAAGAGGTCAACTGGGCCAGGACCGCGACCAGCTCTGCGAGCCTGATCGCAGCTGGTGGCGTGACGCCAGGCTTCTTGCGTGCCTCTCCGCGGACGTAGCCACGTGCCCGGTCGACCGCCTCGGTCGCGAGCCCTAGCCAGACCGATCCCCAGAGCACGTGAGCCACCGGAAGCATCGTCCGGCGCGAGATCACGTCGAACGAGTCGGGCAGGATCATCTGGGTGTCACCTTCGGCCACGAGCCGGAACCCGAGGCTGCAAGTGCCCCGGAACCCGAGGGTGTCCCACTCGCCCTTCGGCTCGAGGTGCAGCCCTGGTGGCTCGCAGAGCACGAGGACCTGGTCGTTCGGGGCACTGTCGGGATCCCTGCGCGCGGTCGTCAGGACCGCGTCCGAGCTCGCCCCGTAGGAGATGACCGGAGCGTTCTTCTCGAGCCTGAAGCGGTCCCCCGTGCGCTCGACGGCGCACCCGCTCGTGCGGGTGTCCCCGCCGATTCCGGCCTCGGTCGTCGCGGAGGCGAGCAGTGGCTGCCCGACGACAAGATCTCTCAGGTAATTCCTGAAGTAGTCGGTGTGCCCGTGGCGCACCAAGCAAGCGACCTGGATCTGGTGCATCGCGTAGATCATCGCCGTGGACGCGCAATGGTGGCCGAGCGCCGTCACAGCGGCCGCGACTTCGCTCATGGACGCCTCCGGCCCCCCGAGCTCGGCGGGACGAGCACGCCGAGCAGTCCCTCGTCCTTGAGAGCGCTCATCGCCTCGGCCGGGAAACGTGCCTCTTTGTCGACCTCGTCGGCGTACGGCGCTGCCACCTTCTCGGCGATCGACGCCGCCCTTTGGCCGATGCTCGTTGTCTGTTCCACGGCAGTCACCTGAGAGCCACCTTGTCAGTTGTCACAGACGGCCACGACGACGGCTGCCGCCATGCCCGCCTCGTGTGTGAGGCTGAGTGCCAGGTGCCGCACGCCCTCGGCTTCTGCCAGCTCGGCCGCCGTTCCCGACAGCTCGATCTCGCACCAACCGTCGGCGTGCCGGCGCACTTGGATTGATCTGTAATCGGGTTGAGCTTGCCTCGGCCTTAGCACTTTGATCGTGGCTTCCTTCGCAGCGAAGCGCGCCGCCAGGCCGGACGAGGCTATGCCGTCGTCCCCGGAGCAGCTCTCGATCTCGTGGCCAGTAAAAACTCGCCTGATGTAGCGGTCCCCGAAGCGGGCGACGGAGTCCTCCACCTCTGCGACGCTGGTCAGATCCACGCCGACCCTCAGGCCGGCTTGCGAGCTATTCACGGACACCTCCCACGTACCGTGCCAACTTAGGACGCCAACCTGACGACTCCAACCGGACGGCCGTGTTCAGGTTGTGTATCGGTAACTCCCAGCCTTTTTTAAGCCCCGCTTCCCCGGAAGGCCCCTCCGGTCGCCACCTCGGGCCCCGCCGTCTGCGGCCCGGGATCTTGCAACCCCGCTTCTTGCAGGCGGCCGGTTTCGCAGGCCCCACTGACAACGTCAACTCCATCAGCACCAAGAACAACACGATCCACTCGATCAACCCGAGCACCGGAAAGTTCCATTTTCCCTGCTTGTGGGCTCGCGAGGGTCAACAAGAGTCCGATTCGGGCCAATTTGCCCCTGACCACGACACTTGCCGTTGGCCAAATGTTGATTCAACATAGGGACCACGGTGAGGTTTGTCCCTCACAATCGTTGTCGTGGCTGTGTGGTTAGGAATCACAGAGCCTGAAATACCCAAAGCACTCCATTGGCGGATGGTCCGGTCGAATGACCGTGCCCGCTGATGGCACGGGACGCAAGCTCCGTGGGCCAGCGGCGGGGGGGACGAAGCGTGCAGTTCGCATCGACGTGGTCGACATGCGGGGGCGTCGCATAAAAAGCGGAGGGTGAGGTCTATGAGGGGGTTCAGGTGGTCGGGGGTGGCGCGCCCCTGTTCGGCAGTGGGCCGACCCTTGTCTTCAGGGATCTCGCCATCATGATCGTCGGCATCGACGACAGGACGGACAGGTCCCGGGCCGCCCGCGGATTCGACGGGACCGCGTCCAAGATATCGACCCTCCGTCCCGTGAGCGACATCTCGAACCGGGCCGGCGCGCCGCAGGAGCAGACCGAGCCGGGTGGCACCTTGCCGGACTCGGCCGGTGCCGAGGTTCACATTTCAGGATCGGTCTCCCGACAGAAGCGGACGAGCAGCGGCAATCTGGTTGATGGCAGCCGCCGACTTCGTCTCTCTCACGGTGGCGCTCGTAGCGGGTCTCGTGCTGCTCGCAGAGTTGTCGCCTCAGCCGGCGAACTCGCTTCACCGCTTCGGGTCCAACTTCATGGACGACCTCGCGTTCCCGTTCGTGACTCTTCTGGCCATCGCGCTCTACGGGCTGTACCAGCAGAGCAACAGGCGGTTCCGCAAGGAGTCCTTCGGCGACCTCGGAAGGATCGCCCATGCTATGGCGATCGGGGGATTCCTCACCCTCGGCGCAGGGGTGTTGATCCACCGTATCGACGGAGCCAGCGAGATCCACGCTGCCCAGCTCGCAGCTCGATGGCTCTCATGGGCCTGATTGCTCGTGCCGATCGGGCCGTGCCGGGGCGCGCAGGTTCCGAGCTGTCGAACAAGGTCAACCGTGAGCGCGTGCTCATCGTCGGCAGCGGAATGATGGTCGAGCGGATCCGCGGGTACTTCGCCAGCGATCCGAACGATCGAGCTCGTCGGAGCGGTCGACGACGACCCGAAGCCGGGTTCCCCGATCGTCGGGACCATCGACGACGTGCCGAGGCTCTGCAAGGAGCTGGACGTCGACCGGATCTTGGTAGGGTTCTCGCGGACCCACCCGGGCGAACTCGTCGAGCAGATGAGGCCGCTTCAGGGCAAGGTGGCGATCTCGATCGTTCCCCGCTACTTCGAGCTGCTGTCGTGGCGGTCGCAGGTGGACGACCTTTGCGGACTGCCGATGATCGACGTAGCCCCACCGGCGCTCAGCATGTCGGCAAGGTTCATGAAGCGGACCGTCGACATGGCTGTTGCATCCGCCGGGTTGATGTTCCTGTCGCCGGTCCTTGTCTGGTCTCGGCGATCGCGATCAAGGTGAGCTCGCCCGGACCGGTGCTGTTCCGTCAGCTGCGAGTCGGGCCGAGGTGGGCGACCGTTCACGATCTACAAGCTCCGGACCATGCACGTGAACGCCGAGGAGACCCGCCACGAGCTCACCGAAGTCGAACGAGATCGGACGGGCTCTTCAAGATCAAGGAGGACCCGCGGATCCACAGGTTCGGGCAGCTTCTTGCGCCGTACGAGCCTCGACGAGATCCCCCAACTCTTCAACGTGCTGCGCGGGGACATGGCACTCGTGGGCCCGAGGCCTTTCGTGCTCGAGGAGTCCGAGCGCATCGACGGCTGGGCCGCTCGCAGGTTCGAGGTTCGGCCGGGGCTCACCGGTCTGTGGCAGGTGTCGGGCCGGAGCAACCTCAACTTCGACGAGCTGCGGCGCCTGGACTACCTGTACGTGGCCTCGTGGTCCCTCAAGTGGGACCTGCGGATCATGTGGCACACGCCGGCGTGCGTCCTACAGAGCCGGGGGCTTACTGAGCTGGGCGGCCACCGCGCAGGCCGGAGACGACCGCCGTGCCGGTTCACGCCGGACGTCGGCACCGGTTCAGGGACGTCCGTGCGCGAGCGCTGTTGCCAGCCCGGGCATGATGGGTGCCGGGCACCGAGGTCCGTCAGTCAGGGCAACGGGGTGTCAAGATCGGGCAGCATCGGGTCGATGAGATACGGGTCCGCCGCCGTGCCCGGGGTCGTGACGCCTCGCCCCGTGCGCGGCGGTGGACCCGCCAACCGAGCCGGTCCGGGCTGGTAGGGGGAGGGGTCAGGTAGGAAGAGGGGTCAGGAGGAGAGATGGCAGTGGACGAGCAGATCAGGAAGGTGCTGGCCGAGCACGCGAGGCTGCCGGTCGACGTCGCCACCCTCGATGACCATGCCGACCTATTCCAGGCCGGGATGACCTCGCACGCGAGCGTCAACGTCATGCTCGCTCTCGAGGAGGCCTTCGACGTGGAGTTTCCCGAGAGCATGCTCCGCAAGGCCACCTTCGAGTCGGTCGCGGCGATTCGCGCGGCCTTCCGGCCTCGAGATCGATAGCGTCTGAGCCGTGGACGCCGAAGACGCAGGTCGCCGAGCGGTCGAACCCGGGAGCGGATGCGGCGAGCTACGCGGCGTTCCGCGCCGAGCTGTTCGCCGCAGGGCTCCTGTTCGACACGGGGGTGGACGGCGCTCTACGGCGAAGTCCTCTGTCTACGAGAGCATCGTCGCTGCCCTCGACCGGCTCATAACCGCCTCGATGGTCGACCAGCCTGCCGAGGTCCTCTCGTTCCCGCCCGTGCTCGCCAGGTGGGTCTTCGACAAGACCGATTACCTGAAGTCGTTCCCGGACCTGATGGGCTCGGTCCACACTTTCAGGGGCACCGATCGCCAGCACGCGGAGCTGATCTCGCTGCGCAGAGTCGGGGGGCGACTGGCCCGCTTGTCTCGTGCCCGCCGAGGTCGTTCTCTGCTCGGCCACGTGCCATCCCGTCTATCCGCTCTGTTCGGGGACACTCCCAGAAGGTGGCCGTCGTTTCGAGGTGAACGGCTACTGCTTCCGTTGCGAGCCGAGCATCGACCCCACCCGGATGCAGGCGTTCCGCATGCACGAGTACGTCTACGTGGGCGAGCCCGACCGGGCGCAGACTGCACCGGGACGGTGGGCTGGAACGCGGGCTGGAACTGCTCGGCAGGCTCGGTCTCGAGGTGGAGGCGGTTCCTGCCAACGACCCGTTCTTCGGGCGGCTGGGGACGATGCTCGCCGCCAACCAGCTCGACGAGGCGCTGAAGATGGAGATCGTCACTCCGGTGTGCTCCAAGGAGCGCCCGACAGCGATCATGTCTGCCAACTGCCACCGTGACCATTTCGGCGTTCCGTTCGGCATCACCGACTCATCGGGTCGACAGCTCACAGCGCGTGCGTCGCGTTCGGTGTGGACCGCGTGACGCTGGCACTTCTGAAGACCCATGGGCTGGACCCGGCCAGCTGGCCTCCGGGTGTCGCGCGGCCTGCTCTGGGCGTGACGGCCGACGCCTGACCCTGGCTCCTCCCGCTCTAGCCGGACGGCTGTCAGAAATGCAGGTCGACCTTCTCTCGGGCTCTCCTGGGAATGCCGGTCGATCGCGCCCGGCTCGGCCGAGAGCCCGGACGACGTGCGCGCTCTCGAAGCCAGCAGATGGACCGCAGCCCAGGTCCCGGGCACCGCCGCCGGGGCGGTCCATTCCGCCGGGAGGCGACCCGGACTGCGACCGACTACGACGCCTTCGACTGGTGGTTCCACGTGCCGTTCTCGCGCCCCGGCGAGCCGCCCGGGCCGTACGTGATGCGACTTCGGGGGTCTCGCGACGATCGCCGACGTCTGGTTGAACGACCGTCACCTGCTGCACTCAGAGAACATGTTCCGTTCCTACGAGGTCGAGGTCGACTCGCTCGCAGACGACAACGAGCTTTGGATCCGTTTCGCATCTCTGGACGTGGCACTCGAGGGGCGAAGAAAGCCGCGGCCGCGTTGGAAGACGTACCTCGTCTCGCACCAGAACCTGAGGTTCGTACGCACCACGCTTCTGGGCCGGTTGCCGGGATGGGCAGTCACGCCCGCTCCGGTGGGGCCGTACAGGCCGATCCGGCTCCTGGCTGCCCATAGCCCTCGCCTCGTCGGGCGCAGGCTGCTCACGTCTTTCGAAGATGGTGCGGGCACGCTCGCTGTCGAGCTGGTCGTGCGCGGTGCCCGGCCCGGTGTCGGGCGCTTCGCTCGTCGTCGGCGAGACAAGGGGTGTCCTCGACGCACAAGAGCGGGAGGGTGACCTCGTCTTGACAGGTGCGCTGAGAGTCGGTGAGGTCGAGCGTTGGTGGCCGCACACGCACGGTGATCAGCCCCTGTACGAGTGCGAGGCTCGAGATCGACGGAGATGTGATCGACCTCGGGCGTGTGGGGTTCCGTACGATCGACCTCGACAGATCGAACGGCTCCTTCAGCCTCGCAGTAAACGGAGAACCGATCTTTTGCGGCGGTGCCGTCTGGATGCCGGTCGACCCGGTCGGTCTTGCTCCGTCGGCAGCGGATGTGCGCGCGAGGCTCGAGCTTGCCAAGGCCGCCAACATCAATCTCATCAGATTGCCAGGCACTGGTGTCTACCAGGACGAATCCTTCTGGGACGTCTGTGACGAGCTCGGGATCCTCGTCTGGCAGGAGTGCATGCTCGCCTTCAGTGACCCTCCCGACGATCCTTCTTTCGTCTCCGAGCTCGAAGCGGAGCTCGTCGAGCAATTCGGGCTGATCTCCGGCAGGCCGTCGTTGGCGTTGGTGTGCGGGAGCCAGGAGATAGAAGAGCAGGCGGCGATGACCTCGATCCCTCGGGCTCGGTGGGACTTTCCTGTGCTAGATCGGGTGATCCCCGATCTCGTCGACGCGCTCCTCCCCGGTGTCCCTTACGCGACCTCGAACCCGACCGGCGGGATCGTTCCCTACCAGATGAACTCGGGAGTGAGCCACTACTTCGGGATCGGCGGCTACCTCCGCCCGGTGGAGGACGCGAGAAGAGCTGGAGTCCGCTTCGCGTCGGAATGTCTAGCGTTCGCCACCCCGCCCGAGCGCCGGACCGTCGACGAGGAGTGCGGCGGCGCGGCCCGCGCCGGGCACGATCCTGCCTGGAAGCTCGCCGTTCACCACGATGCCGGACGTTCTTGGGACCTCGAGGACATGCAGGGCTTCTACGTCCGCGAGCTGTACGGCGTCGATCCGTTCGCGTTGCGTTATCGCGACGCCGAGCGCGCCCTGGACCTCGGTCGTGCGACCGTGGCGAGGCTCTTCGACATAGTGATGAGCGAGTGGCGGAGGCCCGGATCCACGTGCTCCGGCGCGATAGTGCTCGCTTTGAGCGACCTTCGACCCGGGGCCGGCTGGGGTGTGGTCGACAGCCTGGGCAGGCCCAAGGCTCCGTGGTACACCCTCAAACGGGTGCTCGCCCCGGTGGCGCTCCTGTTGACCGACGAGGGTCTGAACGGACTGGACCTCCACGTCGTGAACGACACGGATGCCGAAGAGGCCGGGACGATCCGCGTCGAGCTGTTCGTGCGCGGAGAGCTGATGGTCGAGTCGGCCGAGCGGCGTGTCGTTGTCGCTCGTCGGTCAGCCGCGACGATCGAGGTGACCGAGATGTTCGACGGCTTCAGGGATCTGTCGGGCGCGTTCTCGTTCACGCCGCCCGCTCACGACGTCGTGGCCGCCACCTTCTTCACGGATTCGGGACATCCTGTGCCCGTCGTCGTCCATCAACCGGGTGGCGGGATGCGGCCGGTCGAGTCCGATATCGGACTCGAGGCGCAGCTGGTCGGTGCCGACGGAGGCGCGTGGGTCCTCGACGTCGCGACCAAACGGTTCGCCGAATGGGTGGTCGTCGATGTTCCCGGCTACCGGCCCGACGACTCATGGTTCCATCTCCCCCCTGGCGCCCGGAGGACCCTCGTGCTCCATGCGGAGGGTGCGAAGGCGTCGGTGCAGCCCGGGCCGCTGTCGGGGGAGGTCAGAGCCTTGAACTCTGCCAGCTCCGTCCGGTTTGCCGCTCCACGTTGAGCCACCGGGGCCCGCGGAGCATGTGAAGGACGGTGTCGACGAGGAGCGCGGTGCCGATGGCCACCGCCAATCCGGCGATCACGTCGGTCAGGTAGTGCCACCGAAGCAGTATGAGGTCGGCTCCCACTACGAGGTCCACCACTGCGCCGAAGACGGCAGCGGGGGTTCGCCACCTCGGCGGCACCGCGAGCACGAATACCGCGACGAGGGCGGCAATCGACGTCATATGGCCTGACGGATAGGTCAGGCTCCCGCCGGCCATGCGTCCTACCGCCGGCTTCGCGAGGTACTCGGTGATGGCTACAGCACCCGCCGGAGCCACGAGACAGGTGACGGCCCTGCGCCGGTCCCAAAACAAGGCTAGGACGCAGCAAACCACGACGCCGGGAATCAGCACGCGAGCCCGGCCGAGGTAGGTGATGTACGTAAGCCAGTGGACGCCGTACTCGGCGGGGAGGATCCTGTTTGCCAGCCGGTCGACAGGCGTAAGTCCTGGATTGGACGCGAAGTAGGCACCCCCGATGGCGACGAACGCGAACAACACGATGCTTATGAGTAGGCGAAGCGCGACGGACCGACTCGAGAGACGCGGGCCCTTGGTGTGGAGCGGGACCGAAGTGGGCTCCGAGGTGAGTGCCGTGGGTAGAGGGGGGCTCGGCTCAGCTAGCGACATCTGCCCCACTCGGTCCGGGGAGCGTGCCCAGGTGCGCTGAGTGGTCGTTGCGGACGGCGCCGACCTGCTTTCGCAGTCGTCCGTGTTGAGCGTCGACCATGCGGGGAACCGGTTTCATTTCTACCCACAGGTGCCACCCCATCAAGCTCGCCCCCGGCAGTCCGTGAACAGGGAGCGGCGGCGCGTGCATGAATTCCTTGTGCGTTCGCGTGATCCTGAAGTCCGGGAAGTCGCGCCTGACGTCTGCGACGTCGTAGACGAGCGCATACGGGTTCAATGGACCATCGGTGTTGGCATGGACGAACCGATCCATCTGCAGGTAGTTCAAGAGCCCGTCGCGCTCGGCATTGCGGAGATGACTACCGAGAAGACCACCGCGAATGCGGCCCCGAGCCGGCCATGCGGTGAGCAGTGCGGCGCGCCTCAGCATTTTGATGGTGAACTGATAATTCAAGGATCTGCGAGCGTAGAGCATCACGACCAGACGGCCATCGGGGCGCAGCACACGGTGAATCTCGGCTTGGGCAGCCCGGATGTCCGGAACATGGTGGAGGACCCCGTGGGAGAAGACTAGATCGAACGAATTATCGTCCGCCGGAATGCGGGTTGCGGAACCCTGCAACACGTCCTCGTACTCGAGATTTCTGAGCGCGAGGCGGATCTCGACCCGGCGCACCGACTCTTTGGTCAGGTCCAACCCGGTCCAGCGTGCCCCGCGGCGAATCAGCTGTTCGGACTCGGCTCCCTGTCCGAGACCGATCTCGAGGACCTTCTTACCACTGACATTCAGTGCATCGAGGCACGCGGGGATGTGCGACTCGAGCTCGTAGCGTGCTTTGTCGTACGCGGCGAAAAAGGCGGAGAAGTCCTGTCGATATCTATCGACGAGCCCACCGATCATCTCGTCTCCGCAGGGATGAGATTCCCAGAATCCGGCTACGTCGGCCTCGTCCGTTGCGGCTGTCTGTGGCGCGCTCTGCTGACCCGGCGCGCGTCGCGGAAGCGACGAAGCCACCGATCCTGAGGGTGGCAGGCCCGTGCCTGCAGATGCCGGCGCTCCCGTGTCGTTCAACTCGATCCAGACGGGGTGCTCGATCGCGAACCGGTAGATCTCCTCGAGCTGCGCGATGATCTTGTGCGGTTCGAACCGCTGCGCGTAGGTCCGGCGCGCTTCGCGCCCGAGCGCCGCAAAGCGTTCAGGATCGCGCTCGACCTCGCCGAAGAGCTTCGCGAGCGCAGCGGCGTCTTGCGGTGGGAACAGCACCCCGTCGACGCCGTCAGTTATCAGTTCGGGCAAAGCTCCGAGCGCCGAGGCTATAGAAGGCACCCCCAGAGACATCGCCTCCGCAACCACGAGCCCGAACGTCTCCAAGCACTGCGAGGGCACGACAGCGGCACGGGCCCTCGCAAGCAGCGAGAAGCACTGGTCGCGGTTGAGCAGGCCGGCATATTCGACTGACGGCCTTGCACCGGCCCAGTCCTTCACGTCGGCGTCGAGCGGGCCGCTGCCGGCTATGACGAGCCGCAAGGCGTCCGGTGTGAAACGGTCCCAGGCTTCCATCAACAGGGGCAGGCCCTTCGCCTCGTCCAGGCGAGCGAGGTACACGATCAACGGCTCGGTAGGCAACGGCTCGGTTGGCAACGGCTCGGTTGGCCCCTCGGCGTTCATCGGGTAGACGAGGTTGTGCTTTACGAAGCAGCGATCGTCAGGAAGGTTGAGGCTCGAGAACAGTTGACGCTGTGAGTTCGAGATGAAAATGTACGCGGACGGGAGCGTCTGCCACGTTGACCTGGTGGCCATATTCGCAACAGCGAGCGGAATTGTCGCCATGGAAGATCCCCGGTAGCAACCGTGACGGATCGAGGGGAGAGGAACCCGCCCCACACAGTCATGGCATATCTGACCGTCGCGGAAGAGGCTGCCACTCGGGCAGATCTGTCTGTAGTTGTGAAAGGTCACGACTACAGGCACCAGGTGTCGACGGCATGAGTGCAACACCGAGGGGCTGATCATCGGGAAGAGATTGTGAAGATGGACGACGTCTGGTTTGAAGGACGAAAGCACCTGGCCGATCTCGCGAGCTGCACTCGGGCTCCACACGACTTGTCCGGGGATGGCGGCCTTCTCGCGGAGCGAGAAACCGTCGATGTCGTCGCTCTCGCGTTCGAAGTGCCGGACCTCGTGACCGGCCTGCGTCAGGGCTTCGGACTCCTGGTCGACCACGCGGTTCTCACCGCTCGGGGAGTCCGAGCGGTACCGGTTGTGGATCATCAGGACCTTCATGCCAGCTCCCGGTCGGCGGCGAGCAGCGTCGGCGCCATCGGCACGAGTAACGACGCCGCGATCGTCAGGTCGAGCAGGTAGGTGGACGCTTCGCCAAGCCCGGTCTCGGTCAACGACGCGATCAGGCAGTACACGAGTAGGAACAAGGCGACCGCTTTCGCAGGCCCGCGGGGTCTGAATGCAGCGATGAGTAACAGCGACAGCAGGATGAGACCGCAAAGGGCGTCACCCAGGATTCCCTGGCTCTGGTACACCGCCAACCAGCTGTCGTCGATCGACAACCCGTTGAACCCGTCGTTGGACAGGCCCATCCCGATGATCATGTTGTCGACTGGACGCGGAGCGTTGACCAGCTCGCTCCAGACAACGGTTCTCCCGGTGAGCTGGGAGAGCTCCTGGCTGCTCTGACCTCTGCTGAACCAGTGGGTGAAGGCAGGGAGCAGCACGACACCCGATAGCAGCAGGATGACGAGGACGATGCCGAAGACGTTGCGTACCCGCTTGCGACGGAAGAAAAGGCTGAACCCTGCGACAAGGATCCCGACGAGCATTGCAATGAGGGCAGTGCGCGTGTGGGTGAGAACGATGATCCCGACGCATCCGCAGAAGACGACGATCGCGATGTTTCGCCGAACCATTCCCGAGAACCAGAGCACGGCGATCATGCCGGCCGTGACCGAGGCATAGTGCGCCACTTGTGTCGGGGGGATCGGCCAGATGTCGCCGCTCAGGCGTCCGTCGTAGGAGAAGGCCTTGCCTGGAGCGATCGCGAGCCCCAGCAGCACGAGCGCAAGGACGATGCAGAGCGCACGGAGCTGGTAACGGAGAAGGATCATGTCCTTCCGGCCCCACCAAGGTGTGAGCAGCCAGAGTGTCGCGACGAAGACAACGAGCCGTATGGCGCGGTAGTCCGAGCCGATGATGCTCACCTCGTCCCTGATGCTCACCATCACAGCCGCTATGGCGAGCACGGACATGAGGACGAGGAAGGTGTTGGGTCGCACCACGAGCTTGCGGTTGACCGCGAGCGCTAGGAGGAACGCCAGCCCCAGCGCTCCCTGGGTCATGATCTTCCCGAGGTCTGTCGGGATGTGGACGACCGTTTCCTGGCTGCCGTACGACATCACGTTGAAGAACAGAAGCGCCCAGATGAACCCCACCCGGCGGCGGGTCGAGCGGTCCGCAAGCTGTGGGTCGGTCGAACGTGAACGCGGGAGCCAGGACGCGACGGAGGGTACGGCGGGGGATTGCATCGTGCTCGACGACACGGGACTCAGTGGTTCTCGGCAGCGCCTGCGGCCGCGTAGGAGGTCTCCATCAGATCGTCCAGATCGCCGGGCATGCTCCTGGAGGTCTGGGCGCCGGCGGCGTATCCGAGACTGTCGTCATTTCGATCGGCGCCCACCAGGATGGCGCCACGTACGGAGATGCCGGCGGCCCGTAGCATCTCGCCGGTCCCCCGCACTGTCGCTGCGTTTGACCTTCCGGCTGTCACGATCACGACTGCCTCGTCTGCCACCGAGCTCAGATAGCCGGCTCCTGTGCCCGGATCGAGCGTGGCCAGCACCAGGACCACCTGAGGTGTGGTCCACGATGGGCCGGGGAGGTCGTCGGTGTCGAAATGCGCGGGCATCTCGACGGACAGGTCGTCCTCAGGCGGGACCGAGACGAGCACGGGCACCCAGGCCCCTTTGACGAACACGATCCGCGTTTCGGGCTTGGACACCCCGAGAAGTTCACCGAGAACACGCCCAGGCGAAAGGTCCATGACCATGACCCGGCTACCTTCGAACACTGCGAGCCTTCCGGCGAGGATCGCAAGGCTCAGCGCAGAGGCCTCGAGACTGTCCACCGAGACCACCACCAGCCGCTTCGGTCTCGGGTCGGTCTGGACGACCGTACGAAGTTGCCGGGCCATGAGCTCGACCGCCCTGCCGGGCCGGCTCAGCCGGCCGCTCAGCCGTCGCTTGCGCATGAGCCTCGAACGCCCCACCTTGCCCACGCTGAGGTCGACAGGGGCACCCAGCGCAGATGCGACCTCGTCGCGCTGGCGGATCCGGTCAGAGACGATGCTCCACACGGCCACGATCCCGAGACCGAGTCCGAGCCCCGCCACCAGACCCGATGCGCCGTCTGCCAAGAACACCTTCAATTTGGAATGCGTGGTCGCGATTCCGGGGGAGATCACGTAGCTCCCTGAAATGATCGAGGCAATGATGGCTTTGTCGCTCTGGATCTGAGCTTCGAGCGAGTTCACTTGGGCGGTGTTGCCTTGCCCTTGGGCAACCGTTAGCTGGCCCGTCAAAGTCTTTATGACGCCGTTGTTCTGGGTCTCGTACACGCCGTCCCGGAAGCTCAGAAAACTGTCGGCCACCGCGTTTGCGCGCGTTACCGCTTCTGCGGAGGTTGGAGCGCTCATCGTGATCTGGAGCACCTCGTCCGTGACGGCGACACCTGCATACTCGCCCACGAATTTCTCGGGAGATATGTTGAGCCTCAGCGAGGTGACGACCTCCTTGGCTACGGTATCGCTCTGGAGGAGCGCCACATCGGTCGCCATGTCGTTGGCCGCGTCGTCATTCGGGTTGTGAGCCAGCAGGAGCGTCGTCTGTGCTGTGAACTTCGGGGGTATCACCTCGTGGAGCGACATTCCGGCGAGTAGGCCGGCGACAGCCAAGCTGATCCAGAGCCACCTTCTGCGTGAGAGCGCCTTGACGACATAGCGCAGGCTCACGAATTGACCCATGTAGCGCCTGGAGGGCTGTGTCTCGGCTCCCGGGCCGCCCAGAGGCTCGTCGACCGGCAGGTAATCGCTCATCGTGTGGCGTTCCTGAGCGCAGCGAGTTGCCGCGGGCCGTAAGGGCCCATCACTCGCCGGGGTGCCTGCTGCCCGGACGTCTGGTCCGTCCGCTCGGGGTCCGCCACGACTACGCCGACGAGTGGTTGTCCACGGTGCTCGGAAGCGAGAGCAACGACTTGGAGATCCTCTGGCGTGGCGAATCCGGAAGACACGACGAGAATGGCACCTTGACGGCGGCCTGGGGCAGACGGGGCGGAGGGCACGTCAGAGACGTCGAGCGTGACCGGATCGACGACCTCGACTGTGACGGTGAGCGAGACGCCCTCGGGGCCTTTCGACGGAACCGACGCGTACGTGAGCAGGTTCGGTCTCGGGGCGCCGACGTCGAGCGGGTCACGTGCGGCACACGCGATGGCGAGCCGCTGAGTCGATGCGTTAGAGCCGTCGACGACGAGGGCGACCGGTATCCCCAAGCTGGCAGCAAATGCGGGGAGCTTCGTGATGGCTGCGACCGCCTTTTCGTCACCGGCGAGCACCAGGGCGGACAGGTCCATTGCCCCGCTGTTCACCGACGAGCCGGTCTGAGCGGAAGATCCGTTCGTGCCCCCTGCCACCACCTGGGTCGCGCCGTTTTGGGAGGGCTGTTCGGTTCGTGCTGAGAGCCTATGGACGTCGAGCTCGTCTAGAAGCGTCCTCAGGTTGGCCTTGTCACTGACAGAAGGCTGAAATTCGTCGAGAAGCTCGACAAGATCGCCGCTCTTGGTGTGCCGTACAGCGGTCAACGACGCGAGCACGGGCGCACCTGCCGCCTTGGCTATACCGTCGCGCTGGCGCAGTCGCCGGTCGCGCCGTCCCATTGCGAATGCCGCACAGATCCCGACCAACAGGCCGCCGGCCAGTCCGATCAGGCCAAGCTCGGGAATGCGAAATACGGAAGGTTTGACCGCATAAGTCGCCGCTTGCAGAATTTCGGCGCCGGAGCCCGGAGTGCTGCGATCGGCTTCGAGTTGCAGGAGCTCGTTCGACGCGAGCTTTTGGTCCTGACCCAGCGTGCCGAGGTTCACTGTCAATTGCGCGACTTCCGACTGGTTATTCGAGGCCTCTGCCCTTTTGAGCAGCGCGTTAGCGGTGGCGATCTCTTGGTTGAGCAGACCAAGTTCCGTGCTCGCTTGCTGTTCCGCTCCGCTTTCGAGTAGCGAAGATTGGGCGGAGTTGTTGTTCACGAACTGCTTGGCCACGGCGTTGGCCAGATTCTGGGCATGTTCTGAGTCCGGCGCATTCGCGACGATCTGCACCACGTCGTCGGTGACCGCGGAAGCCGAAACTCGGTTCTGCAAAGTCGTGAAAGGCAGTTTGACGCCGGCCGACGCTGCGGCCGGGTTCAAGATGCCCGAGCTCGTCACTATTTTGAGCTCTGTCGCTATGTCGCGTGCCGGCGTCCCCGATGTCGTGAGCGGAGCCGTCGGTAGGAGAACGAGGGTCTTGGCCGACGCGAGCCCCGGGACCGCGACCGCGTACCCTATTCCCAAGAGCAACCCAACGAGCAACAATGCCGCGACGATTCGACGCCGGCGCAGGACGACTCGGAGCGAGTCCCTGAGACTGAGATCCTGTTCGTCCACCTCGTCTCCTCCGGGGAGCAAAGCGTCACCGGCCGTCGAGTTACGGTCTTCGGGCTCTGACGGCCTGAGAGGAGTCGTCCGGGCTTACGCCGGCGTGACTGCCCCCCAGCTGCCTTATGACCTTCCTCTGTGGCTGGGTCCGTGTTCTGGAACCGGCACCGAGACTCACGAGGCAAACCTCTTCGGTTACCGGAACAGGCCTACTTGGCCCCACCCGACAGATCGGCAACTTTACCCGAACTCGACTGCAATTGGCGTGTCGTTGTTCCGAATTTGTTCCACCGCGGTGAGTCTTCAGGCTGCTTCGGAGGCTCCATCCTGGTCACGGCCGGTCTCTCGAGACTGAAGCGGGCGCCACCGGACCTTGCGGCATCGAATCCGGCGGCTCTCCGAAGAGAATCTCCTCGAGCGCCGGCCCGACCGACTCCGCGTCGAAGCAACTTTCGTAGCGGTCTCGCGCCCTCGACCCGAGGGCGTCCAGCGCCTTGTCGTCGTCGAGCAGGTCGATCAGTATCCGTGCCGCACCCTCAGGGTCGTCGAGTGGCCAGATCAGGCCCTCGCGCCCAGCCTCGAAAAGCTCGGGGATTCCTCCGACCGCACCGGCCACCACCGGCAGCTTGCAGGCCATCGCCTCGATGATCGCCAGGCACAAGCTCTCTCTCAACGACGAATGCACGTACGCCCTGTAGTCGGGGAGCAGGGCTCTGACATCTGATCGAGCCCCCAGGAACCTCACCTGGCCTTCCAGACCGACAGATTTGGAGAGCTTTTCGAGACTTCGCCTGCAAGCACCGTCTCCGATCAGGTCCAAGGTGTACCTGTGTCCGCTTCGGTTTGCGACGTCGAGGACCCGCAACAGGTACTCGTGGTTCTTTGCCAGCTCGAGACTGCCGACCGTGACCAGATCCCGAGACCCCTTGTGTGTCGGGATCGACGGCATGGCGACGAAATTTCTGATGACCGCTGAAGGGATCCCGTCGAGGGCGCCTACATGCTTCGCCATACCTTTGCGCGCCGCCTCCGACACGTAGACGATTCCGTCCACCAACGGCAGGACTTGCCTCTCCGTTTCTGCGATCGAGCGGTACCGGCGGGATCCGACTTTGAGCATCTTCTTGTCGACCCACTCGTCTGCCTGGGAGCCGTCCGAGTGGATCGCGACCACGACCCTCTGCGAGCGGTCGTGGCGGGCTTCGATGGCTGCTCGAGCCGACAGCACGCACTGTGCGTAAACGGAGACCGGCCCTGGCAGGGACAGCTCGCGTTCGAGAGCGCGCTTCAAAAAGACGTAGTGCCAGTAGCGGTACCAGGCAATGCTTGCCCCGGTGCTGAACGGGTGGATCGCCCGGCGGACGCCGAACACCGGGATGCTCAGTCGACGGCCCCATGAGAACGGAGTGATGATCCTCGGCCGGTACCCACGTCCCGCCAGGAACCCGTAGACCTCGTTCACGTGTGTCTGCACACCCGTTGTGCCGGTCGGACGGTTCAACGTGGCAATCGCGACCTTGATGCCGGGGTGTCCGCCGTCGGCTCCGTTCCGTTCGGGGCGCTGCGGGCCGTCTTTCACGACGCCGACGGACTGGTCTGGAGCAATGGGGGACTACTCGCCCGCGGTGTAGTCACTTGACCACTTTACCCTTTCCTTCAAATGGCATTTCGGCAAATGGCATTTCGGCAAATGGCTTTTCGGCTCGCGGTGAGAAGGTGATGGTCGTGTGAAGCGAGTTCCCCCCGGGGCGACAGTGCCCTTCTCCTAACAAGACAGAGGTCGGCTCCACCGAGCCGAAGCTCGAGGAGTACCACCCGAGCAGCGGGTCTGTCTCCCCCCGGTGCACGGACCAAGACAGGTTGTCGTCGAGCTCGATCTTGGCGGACCCCCCGCGGGCGCTCGCGTCGGCGTGCCACGAGAGCAGCGCAACGCTTCCCTGCAGCCGGCAGGCGACAGCCGGCCCCAGATGCAACGCCGACCTGATCGCGTGCCGGCCCGAGGTCTCGATGAGGTCTTCGATCTCGATGCTTCCAGTCCCCTTGTCGAGGCAGACACTTCGTCGGTGAAGCGCGGGAGGGTCGAGCGTCGTGTAGCCGTCGTGCTCGGCGGACCAGGCGCTCACATCTCCTGATTCGTCGAGGGCGACCTCGACCCCGGTCGTCCGGGCATGACGGAGCCAGAGGAAAGGGCCACCCGGATCGGACTGGTTTCTGGACGCGAGCTCGATGGTGTTGTGGGCGAGTGTCGATCGGAAGTAGTTCCGGAATTCGGGCTCACCGTGGTAGCAGTACGTGCCGGGGTCCACCAAGATGCCGATCCCCCCGTGTCGTATCTCGACCGACAACGCGTCCGCGTGGGCGTGTCCTGCGATGGACAGGAATCCGTGAGGTCCGCCGTCGCAACGGCACCAGATCTCGGGCTCCGCTCCGGGGGCGGTGCGAAGAAGGGTCAGCCCGGCGTCGGCGAAGTGCGACGGCCGGAGTCGCGACCTTCCCCGGACTACTGGCGAACGGCCCGGGAACAGAGAACCGAGAACCGTGCTCGTGACGCCCCCGTCGACGTCGGGCCACCACGGGGCAGGCCCGACCAGAGCCGACCCCGCTGCGAGCATCACCGCCGAGCGCTTCACGCTGGGGGCGTCGAGCAGCAGGGCCCTTCCCTCGTCGCTGTCGCCCTGGCGCGGCGGCTGAAGCTTTGTGTCGAGAACCGCAGCTTCGGCGTCGAGCATCCGCGCAAGCAGCTCCCAGGTGCGCGGCTTCAACGGGTGCCCCGCCGCTTCGGCTTCGACTGCGGCCACGAGCCCGAGCTCGGTCACGAACCCGTGGTAGTCGCTGGCCTGCTCGCGGTTGAGTCCGCTCGGGAAGGTGTTCAGGTCCAGCTCGCGCTGGAGCAGGTCGGCGGACTCCTCGCGCCAGCGTGCGCTCGAGGCGTACCACGCAAAGGCGCAACTGGCCGCCAGCTGACCCGCGGCCTCCGCGATCACATGGTTGTTGGCTGACGATCCACGACTTCGGAACTTCGAGAGGTATTCCTGGTGCCAAGCGACCTGCGCGATGGCGAGCTCGTTCTCTTCGAACAGCGCCGACACTCCGGTCCAGCCGTCCAGGAGGCGCCTGATCCAGACGAAGCTGATCAGGCGGAGCCCCACCTCGATCCCGCTCGTCCAATTCACCCCCGACAGAAAGGGGTTCTCACCCCACCATGACCTCAGTTGCTCGTCCACGGTCCGGGCGTACGCGTCGTCGTGGGTCACGTACCAGGCCGCAGACAGGAGCGTCAGGTGCTGGAGGCGCGACAGCTCCCATACCTGCTTGACATTGCCCGTGACCGACTCCGACCGGTGCTCGATGTGGAACGCGTAGTCGTCGCGTGGTGCCCGCCGTCCGGTGACCGGGTCGTAGAACCAGTCGGGCGACAACAGGTCCGACCTCTCGACTCCGAGCAGCGTGAGACGGCCCTTCAGGATCGCCTCCGCCTCGTTCGTGAGCGCCTCCTTCGCACGCCCGGGGATCTTGTGCTCGGTGCCGTCGGGAAGAAGCGACGTGATCGGAGGCCCCTGGCGCGCCTCGGGCCATCGGACCTGCTCTCCCGGCCTGACCTGTCGGCGCGCCCACACGGCCTGCCACGCGGCATCGCGCCCGCGCCACGCCATTTCTTCGCCGGACATGCGGCGCAGGCGCCTCCAATACCACTCGATCCGCTGGCGGTTCAAACGGGCTCCGGCCTGCCGCTCGACTGGCTCGCCGCCACGGCGAGCGTCGCTCTCGTGGTTGCCGCGAGCGAGTCGAGCGAGATGGGCATCGGTGCACCCGAGCGCACAGAACTGATGAAAGCGTCGAGCTGTGGAGCCTGACCCTTGTCGACGGCTCCGAAGACCCGTGCCACGCGCTTGCGCCGTCCCGACCAGACAGTGGAGCGCCGGAAGTTGTCGAGTCGCGCGGTGCGGCCCGATGCGGCGACGTCGAGTATCTCCTTCGGATAACGCGGGTTTCCGGTGGTCACATAGGAGATGACCGCGACGGAGCCGTCGGAGAAGCGCAGGTTCACCTGAACGTCATGGGGATCCTTCGATGCCATCGAGTAGACCTCGGTGGGCAGCGCGTCGAACCACCACGCAAGAGTGTCGATGAAATGGCCTCCTTCGCCGGCGAAACGCGAGCCCTCGAGCCTCTCGTCGCTGTACCAGCTCTTCGTGCCGAGCTGTCCGGCATTCACCGAGTACCGGGCCATCGACCCGCCGGAGCGGGTGCCGAAGCGGGAGCGCATCTCCACGAGCATCGGTGCGAAGCGTCTGTTGAAACCGACCATGAGACGGTCGTTGCCCGTCTCGTTGACAGTGTCGAGGATCTGACCTAGCTGCTCGGTCGACAGTGCCAGAGGTTTCTCCACGAAGACTGCTTTGCCGGCCCTGAGGGCGCGGCAGGTGAGCTCGGCATGCGAATGGTGTCGCGTCACGATGAAGACCGCCTCGAGCGAATCGTCTTGGAGGACCGCTTCCGCGTCGGTGCTCGCCTCGGCGAATCCGAACCTGCGCCTTGCGTCGAGCGCGCTGAGCGACCGGTTGGTTGCCACGTGACGGAGCGCGACCCCATCGGTGGCGGCGAGGTGGGGGAGAAGCATCGACGACGCGTAGCTCCCCGCACCGATGAAGCCGACCCCGATTGCTCCGTCCGGTCGTCGTAACCGAGGTTGCCCGGCGGGCCGTGTCGCAACGCCAACCTGCCTCGTCGAGCTCCGGCCGTCTTCGACGTGGGTTTTCGGTTGCTCGTCTGGAGTGCCGGAAGGGTATTCGAACAAGAAGCCCACGCCGTGGAGGTCACCGGAGCTCAGGCGGTCGTAGACGTCCACTGCGGTCTCGACTGCGAACGTGCCCGAGACCAATGGCTCCACGTCGAGCTCGCCCCGCGCAAGCAGGTCGACGAAGCATGCGAGGTTCCTCCGCTCGGTCCAGCGCACATAGCCGGCGGGGTAGTCGATGCCCTCGAGCTCGTAGCGGTCGTCGTAGCGACCCGGGCCGTAGGACCTGGAGAAACGTACGTCCAACTCTTTGTCGTAGTAGGCGTTCCAGGGCAGGTCGAGTCGGGTCTTGCCGATGTCGACGACCGTCGCCCGGTCCCTTGCGAGCCTCGCTGCCGCTTCGACCGGTCCGTTCGAGGTGCCCCCGGCAACGATGAGTATGTGATCGGCGAGGAGGCCTCCTGTCGCCTCGGTGAGGAGGTTCGCAATGTGCTCGACGCCTTCGGGCTCCGGGGTAGCGCACGCCATGGCCCCCGCCCTCTCGGCCATCTTGCAGCGCTCTTCGACCATGTCGAGGCCGACCACGCGTACTCCGGCGGCTACGAGAAGCTGCACGACGAGCTGACCGACGAGGCCGAGCCCGATGACACATGCGGTGTCGCCCAACTGGGCCTCGCATCGCCTGACGCCCTGCATCGCAATGGCTCCGACCGTTGCGAATGCGGCGAGCTTGGGGTCCACTCCGCCCGGAACCGGGACGCAGAGGTTGGTCGGCACCCAGTTGACCTCGGCGTGCAGGGCGTGCTCGTTGCCGGCGCACGCGACCAGCTGCCCCACGGAGAACTCCTCCGCTCCTGCTCCGACCCCCTCGACGATGCCGCAAAGCGAATACCCGAGCGGCGTGTACGCGTCGAGCTTCGACATGACCTTCTTGTAGGCCGCCATCGGGCCTTGCTGGGTCACCGTGTCGACCACCTGGCGAACCTGCTCGGGACGTGCCCGTGCCTTGCCGGCGAGAGAGAGCCTGGCCTCTTTGACCTTCATCACCTCGGTCCCTGTGGAGATGAGGGAGTAGAGGGACCTGACGAGCACGCCGCCGGGACGCAACGCCGGCGGCGGCACGTCGAGGACGGAGAGCTCGCCCGAGCGGTAATTCTGCGCAACCTGCTTCATCTGGTCCTCCCGCGATCTTCTCTAGCTTCCGACGCCGAGGCTTGTGGCGTTGCGTAGCCAAAGCTCCAGAGTGAGCAGCTGCCAGATCTGCTTCGAGCGGTCCTCGCGTCCCGATCGCTCCTCTTCCACGAGCTGCTCGAGCTCCCTGCGCCGCAAGAACCCCGTCGAGACGAGCTCCCCGTTCAGAAGGTTGTCGTCGATCACGGGACGAAGCTCGTGCGCGACCCACGCTCTGAGCGGTGCGCTGAACGAGGCCTTCGGCCTGTTGATGATGTCGTCCGGGAGCCACGCCTCTGCCGCCTGCTTCAGTGCGACCTTCTGACGCCTCCCTCGGATCTTGTCGGACCCCTTGAGCGAGAACGCAGCTTTCGCCACGAAGGGATCTACGAAGGGAACCCGCACCTCTGTCGATGCCGCCATGCTTGCCCGGTCGGTGTAGGCAAGGTTGAGTCCCGGTAGGAACATCCTCGCGTCCGCAAGGCACATCCTGTTCACGTGGTCGTCGAAAGGCGTGTCGTAGTAGATCTGCCGGTGCTCTTCGATCACGTCGGCTACGAACGGAGCGAGCTCCGGATCGAGCAGGGCCTCGAGCTGGGGCGGGTCGTAGAGCGTGTAGCTCCGCCGAAACGCCTCTTCCTCGGGCAACTCTGCAAACGTCAAGAAGCGCTTGGCCCAGCGGGCGTAACGAAGCCCCCTGCCTCGTGCAGTCACAGGCAGCATTCCCACACCTTTGTGGGCCGCCGTTCGCACGCCCGACGGCAGACGCTGATAACGCGCGGCCATCACACAGGCGAGATGCTTGCGGTACCCGCCGAACAACTCGTCCGCACCCATCCCCGAAAGCAGGACCTTGACCCCGGCTTCGCGCGCCGCATCGCACATTAGAAGAGTGTTGATGGCTGCAGGGTCACCTATCGGCTCGTCGAGGACGTCGACCATTCGCGGCAGGAGATCGACGACGTCGGGAGCTATCTCTATCTCGTGCAGCTGGATCCCGAACTGCCGGGCAACCTTGCGCGCGTACAGGGCGTCGTCCGGCATCGCCTCGAGACGCTGGTCCTGCTCGCGGAACCGGATCGTGTAGGCGTCCATTCCCGGATTGGTCCGCCTCGCGAGCACCGTGACGATGCTCGAGTCGAGTCCCCCGCTCAAGAAGCTCG
Organism: uncultured Acidimicrobiales bacterium; assembly: GCA_963801315.1. Classification (GTDB taxonomy): domain Bacteria; phylum Actinomycetota; class Acidimicrobiia; order Acidimicrobiales; family CAVXTF01; genus CAVXTF01. Next base: position 599,415 of record CAWDEI010000002.1, read on the forward strand.
AGACGGGGACGTCGGCGACGAGGTGGGCCTTGACCGAATCCTCCATGACCGCCCGCAGATCCTCGGGCTCCTGGCTCGACGCCTGGGCAGCGAGCTCGGGAAGCGAGAAGTAGCGCTCGGTCCTGGACTCCCCCCGGGGCGTGATCTCGGTCCAGCATCCGGGTGGAAGCTTCCTCACGCCGAGAAGCGAGCACCGTTGGTCCGGCACCCAGTAATAGAGCATCGACGCCACGAGGGTGCCGTGGTCCACCACGAGCTCCTTGCCCACGGCCGAAACCAGTGCCTTCAGCTCGGAAGCGAAGATCATCCCTCCGTGGCGCTGCATGCAATACAGAGGCTTTATCCCGAGCGGATCCCTTGCGAGGACCAGTTTTCCGGTCGCCTCGTCGAACAGGGCGAAGGCGAACATCCCGCGGAAGCGACTGAGCGCATTCGAGCCGTAGCGTCGCCAGGCCTCCAGGATCACCTCGGTGTCAGAGCTCGTGGTGAATCGCACCCCGGACGCGGCGAGCTCGGCCCTGATCTCCTTGTAGTTGTAGAGCTCTCCGTTGTACGAGATGGTGAGTCCATCTTTCGACAGTGGCTGGTCCGCTGCCGCGCTCAAGTCGATGATCGACAGGCGACGATGCGCCAGTTGCACGCTGACGCGCTCGTCTTTGAACGAATACAGCCCGTCCGCGTCCGGGCCGCGATGAGCGATCCGATCGTTCATCAACCGAACGAGCGTCTCTCCGTCGGTCTGCCCGTAGCAGCCTGCTATCCCGCACACAGCCGATCCTTCCCGTCAGGCTGTGCGAGCGACGCCGGAGACTGTCGGCTTGATCTCGCTCGTCTGCCGGGCACCCCTGAGCAGCCGGTCGTAGACACCGACATAAGCTTCGCGCTGGTGTTGCCACGCTAGTTCGTCTTCGATACGGGTCCTCGCGACGATCGACATCTCCTTGCGTCGATGCTCGTCGTCGAGCAACTCGACGATCTTGCGAGCGTAGTCCTCGATCTCGTTGGGCTTCGCGTACACAGCGGCTTGTGCTGCGGAGACCCGGGTCTCGTGCAGGTCGAACGCGACCAGAGGGAGGCCGAAGGCCATGTACTCCATGGTCTTGTTCATCGTCGAGACGTCGTTGAGGGGGTTCTTCGGATCGGGGGACAGCCCTATGTCGGCGCTGGACAAGATGCGCGCCACCAGCTCGTCGGGGGCACGACCAGTGAATTCCACGGCGTCACCGAGTCCGAGGGTGTCGCGTAGCTCCAGAAGTTCCTCGTAGCAGTCGCCCTTGCCGATGAGGGTGAAAGCGATGTCGTTGCGCCCGAAACGGCGGATGATCGTGTCGGCCGCCCTCAGTACTATGTCGACGCCGTCCTGGGGTCCCATCACCCCGATGTACGCCGCCAGATAGCGCCGTCCCCGGCGGAGCGACAGCTCCGGGTCCCGCGCTTGCAACCGGTCGGCGTCGGGTCCCGTTCTCACGACGGTCACGTCCTCGGGGCGCTTTCGTCCTCGTTCGAGAGCCTTGGCACGGTACGACTCGTTGGTCGACACGACGTGATCAGCCGACGCGAAAGTGAAGCGTTCCATGGCGCGAAGTCCCCAGTAGACGGCACGCGGACCGTCGGGGAACCTCGACTCGAAGAGTTCGGGGCAGAGATCATGGTGGTCGAACACGAACCGGCTTCTCCCCAGTGCACCGAAGAGGAGCCCGAGCGGCCAGAAGATGTCGGGAGGATTGCAGGCCTGCAGGACGTCGAACCTGCGCTTGTGCCAAACCTTCGCGACGAGCCAGGCCGTTGCGGCGAACGAGTAGACGTATTCGAGCAGATACCCGAATTTCCCTGCTCCGCCGGGATACGGCCGGTATTTGTAGATCTCGACGCCTTCGATCACTTGACGGTTCGGGTCGTCGGTGCCCTTCGGGCAGACGACAGAGACCTCGTACCCCTCTGACCGCAACGCCTGGCACTCGAGCCACACCCGGCGGTCGAACGGCACGGGAAGGTTCTGCACGATTATGCAGACGTGCCCGTTTCGCGAACTACTCACCATCCGACGCCCTCATACCCTTGGATTGCCTCGACATTTCCACCGAGCCGGCCGATCAGGTCGATTATCCGAGGCGGAGGTGAGCTCTCGAGGGCTTCTATGACCCCGGGGTCGGAGGAAGAGACGACCGCCAGCTTCGCCTCCGCCAACGCCTGGCTCGCGGTGTCCGACATGAACCTCTGAAGGTGCGGCAGCCTTGACTCGACGAATTGGCGGTTGGTGCCTATCAGCTGGGACGGCTTCACGACGGGATCGTGGATCCGAACCTCATAGCCTTTACCGACCAGCCTTTCTGCGAGCTCCACGTTCGGGCTCTCGCGAAGGTCGTCGCTCATGACCTTGAAGCTGAGCCCGAGCAAAGCGATGGTGTCCCCGGTCCGTGTGTACGCCGTGACGCGGTTGACCACGTCCGAGACCGTGATCTCGTTCGACGACATCGTGCCCGTGAGAAGCGGAAGCTCTACGCCGTTGATCCTTGCGAGGTGGAGCAGCTCGCGGAGGTCCTTGCCGAGACAGGGTCCTCCGAAGGCGAAGCCGGGCCGCAGGTAGCTGGGCGAGATGTTCAACTGCATGTCTGAACAGAACAGCTCCATGACCTGGCGCGAGTCGATCCCGAGCGGCCGGAAGACGCGCGAGATCTCGTTCGCGAAAGAGACTTTCGCGGCGTGGAAGGCGTTGCACGCGTACTTGAGCGCCTCGGCCGTCCTCGTAGCGACGACCCTCACCGGCACGTCCAAGAACCCGAGCAGCTCGGTCATGGCGTCGGCAACCTTGTCGTGCTGTGTCCCGACGACCGTGAACGGAGGAGCGAAGAAGTCAGCGACGCCCGAACCCTCTCGGAGGAATTCCGGGCACATCGCAGCACCGAAGCCCGAACCAGATCCGCCGAGAGCCTCTTCGAGGATCGGTGTGACGAGCTCGTCGACCGTGCCGGGCGGCACCGTGCTACGGACGACGACGCTGTGGAATCCCCCAGCGGCGCCTCTGGCCCCGAGCGATTTGGCGATCTCTTCGACGGCCCTCTGCACGAAGTGCAGATCGGTGCTCCCGTTCGGCGCCGAGGGCGTGCCCACGCAGACGATCGATATCTCGGCGCCTTCCACCGCCTCGTGCGCATTGGTGGTTGTTCGCAGAGTGCCACGCGATGCCGTGTCGGATACCAGCTGGTCGAGCCCAGGTTCGATGACGGGACTACGGCCGTCGGAGATCATCTCCACCTTGCCGGCGTCGACATCGACCCCCGTGACCTCGTGGCCGCGCGATGCCAGGCACGCGGCGGTGACCGTCCCCACGTATCCCAGGCCGAATACGGCAACTCTCACGATCGAGTCTCCTCACGTGCGCGCAAACCCGGGGAGCCGTCCCCCCGAACGCCTAGGCAAGACCGCGCCCTAAAGATAGGTCGTCGTGAAACCCGCCCATCTTTACGACTTTGGTGCTCAGTCCCCCTGTCGGGGCATCCCGCGTCAGGCGGGCCGGCGGGGCTTGGCGGGTGGGTCGCAGGAGAGCAGGCGGGCCGCATTCAGGTTATAGAGCTTCTCGAGCAGCTCCGGCGCGAGCCCGAGGCCGTAGATGCTCCAGCGGCCCTGCCCGGTGGACGGCCCGGGACCTGGGGTGTAGCTGAAGTGCTCGTCCTCGGACTCGAACAGCCGGAAGTAGACGCGGTAGACGTCGGGGTCTATCGGGAACACGTCCGCACCGAACAGGACCCGGTCCTGGTGCCTCTCGATCAGTCGGGCGGCCGCGCGTGGCTGACGACCGAGGTCGGCGCGAGCTGCAGTGTCGATCCAGAAATTCGGGTGATCGTCGAGCATCCGAGACACCCAGGCGAGGTTCTCGGCAAAGCAACCGACGTGGGCACCGATGAACTGTGTCTTGGGATGCTCTGCTACGGCCGTCTCCAGCGACCTGATTATCTGTTCACGGACTGCGAGTCCGTGAACAGCGTGCGATATCGAGGGATGTGCGAGCAGCTCCTCGAGTCGCTCGTTGTGCCTGTCCATGGGCTGGAAGAAGGCGATCGGATCGGCGACGTGTACGAGGACCGGAAGTCCTAGAGCCCCGGCTGCCTCCCATACGGGTCTGAGCAACGGGTCGTCGGGCAGGATCCTCCGACCACTCACGGTGGCCATAAGGCCCAGGTTCTTCCAGATCTTGAGGCCCTTCGCTCCCGCGAGATGTGAGCGCTCCAGGGACTTGACGAGCTCGTCGGGCCCCCCCGAGCCGTCCAGAACGTCGAGATCGATCTGGCAGAAGGTCGCAAATCGGCCCGGATGGGCACGGTCGTAGCGGTCGAGGTTGGCCTCGAGCTCGTCTCCCCAGCGGCCGTCGAGGTTGACGAGCATGAAGAGGTTGAGCTCGTCCATCGTGGCGAGCAGGTCGCCCACGTCGGGAGCCATCCAGCCGCCGTCGGCAGTGAGCCAGCGGCCGAGGTGAGTATGAACCTCGATCACCGGGAACGCCGCGGATCGAACCGGATGCTCCTCGGTCGCGAGATTGCTCACGGGGTCGTACTGCCTGAGTCTCGGCCCCGGCGAAGCGACGTCGCGAAGGCGCTTCGCGAGAGGGACGACTTTCCGAAGCAGCTTTCCTCGGCGATATGGGCCCGACGAGGGGCCCGAGGGTGAATCCTGCGGCGGCATAGGCTCGGTATCTGTTTGCTGGTCTTCGGAACGTATCATTGACCTCGCCGGCTCCGGCGGAGGGGAGGCTCGAGGGAGTTGACCGCGTCACCCGTCTGGTTCGGCCCGCCTGACCGCCTCCTGTTCGGCTGGTTCCACACCCCGGAGGGCGTCCGTGCCCGGGGAGGCGTGGTGCTTTGTGCGCCGCTCGGGCGCGACTACCTCCTCTCTCACTACGCGCTGCGCAGGTACGCAGTCCGCTTGGAAGAAAAGGGCTTCTGCGTCGTACGGTTCGACTACGACGGCACGGGCGACTCGGTGGGCAAGAGCACGGACCCCGACCGCGTCGCTTCGTGGCTCGGAGGAATATCGCAAGCCGTTCAGCTGCTTCGCGATTCCGGCATCAGATGGGTGGCTCTCGCCGGTATGCGCGCGGGCGCTCTCTTGGCCGACGCCGCAGCGGCGTCGGACGGCGCGATCGACGCACTGGTCCTGATCGACCCCATCCAGTCGGGCCGCTCGTTCGTCTCCGAGCAGCGCGCGATCGCCAGCATGTCTCTCGGTGTGCAAGCAAGTCGCGAGGACGGGTCCGTCGAGACTCCCGGCGTCGTATACGAGCAGCAGACGGTCGAGGACCTGAAGAAGCTCCGCATAGGTACCGGGAGAGGAGCGTCAGCGAAACGGGTTCTCGTTCTCACCCGCAGCGGAACGAGCGTCGACGGGGGGCTCGCCGAGCGCCTGGACGGAGGCTCGGTCGACTGGGGCGAGCTGACGGGACAGCAGGACCTCCTCGACGCCGAGGCACCGCACCAGCGGCTCCCGTTAGACGACATAGAGCGGGTCGCCGAATGGTTGTCGTCGGTTGCACCGCCCGAAGAGGTCCCGGTGAAGGTCCCGAGGCGGGCGGGGGCGGTGGCGGTCGCCGACGGGCCTGACGGCAGGCAGGTCGTCGAGCGCCCCGTGTCGCTCGGCCCTGCAGGGTTGTTCGGCATCGCCACCGAGGTGCCGGGTCGGTCGTCCGGGCCGACGATCGTGTTCTTGAACGTTGCCACCGAGCCTCACGTAGGTCCGTCACGCCTATGGGTGGAGTTTGCCCGCCAGTGGGCCGTGAGCGGGGTGAGGTCCGTGCGTGTCGACATGAGCGGGCTCGGTGAAAGTCCTGTGAGGCCTGGCGAGCCTGAATTCGTCATACGCCTGCCGGTGAATTTCGATGACGTCACGGACATCGCCAAGGCCGTGTCACCGGACGACCCGTCCGACGTGGTGCTGGTGGGACTGTGCTCGTCGGCCTATCAAGCGCTCGACAGTGCCATGGAGCTGCACCCCCGAGGGGTGATCGCGCTCAACCCGGTGCTCACATTCCAGCCGCCCGAGATGCTCGCGGGCCAACCCGTCCACGAAAGAAGGCGAGTCGCCCTGCCCAGGGGCAACGTGATCCAGCAATTCAGCGGCGAGGGGGCCCTGTCAGGACTGCGTAAGCGCTTTCCGGGTCTGGGCTGGCGCATAAGGACACTCATGGCGTTCGGCAGCCGGCCGATGGTATGGATCAAGGAGCTGACCGTTTCGGGGGTCGACCTGATGTTCATATGCGGGGACCGCGAAGCGAGGCCTATCCGGCAGGGTTCATCCAACCACGCAACTTCGAGACTCGCAGCCTCAGGACGCTTCAGGTTCGAGTTCATACCCGGCCTCGACCACGGGCTGCTCGTTTCCTCTCACCGCGAGCGGATTCAAGACCTCGTCACAGAGCACGTGATGACCAGGTTCGTGAAGCATCGGTCTTCGACGAACCCACCATCGAGAGTGAGCTGACTCACTCATGCGGTGAGAGTGCTTCGCGGCCTTGTGGTTCTGCGGACCGAGCCGAAATACCGCTTCGGGTCAGGGCTGCCCTTGCGAGTACGACGAACGTGTCACTGATTAGCAGTGGAGACCTGGAGCCGCAGATCGTAGCCCTTGGCCGACGCCGTCACGTTCACGCTCACACCGCTGAGAGCCTCAGGCGACTGGGCATCGAATGTCTCGGTGTATTCGTTGCCGGAATAAGTGTGCTGCACTTCCGTCCAGGTCAGACCCGCGCCGGTCACCTTGAAGGTCTGACCCTTCGCGCCGCTACCCGTCGGTCCGCGACCCGATACCTCCGCCAGCAGCAGCCCTTGCGCGGAGATGCTGAACGCAGGGGTGGTGATGCGCGTCACTCCGACGGCGCTGACCGCCCGCTCGAAAACCGGGCCGGTGTAGGGAGGAGGCGGCGAGGTCGTCGACGTCGTCGTGGTCGGGTCGGACGTCGTCGTGGTCGGGTCGGACGTTGTCGTCGTGGTTCCGTTGCCCGAGCAGGTGCTCCCGTTCAGCGTCGAGCCGGCGTCCTGCGGCGTGGACGTAACGTCAGCACCGTTCTTGTCTGTGTACCCGGCCTGCCACTGATTGAACGTCGCGACGTCACCCTGGCTGATCGTCATGAACGACCACGGCCCGCAGTACGTGTTGTCGCTGAAGGCGTCGTTCTGATCGGTCGCGAGCGAGACCGGTATGGCGAACCCGTTGTCCGGGATCGCGGTCGAGCACGATCCGAGCGTCCGCTGGTTGTCACACTCGTCGGGAGACGGCCCCACCTTGTAAGGCGTGTAGGTGGCGTACTCGCTGAAGATGCCGTTGAAGCCGCAGTCGTTCGCTTGCGTACAGTCAGAGCCGATGTCGGATGCTGTGAGTGAGAACGTGTTGTCCGTCACGTCGACGTCCTGTGTGCGCCAACGGCAGTCCCAGTACATCGTGACCGAGCTGGCCTTGGTCGAGGACGTTGGGCAGGTGCTCTTGGTGGCTGCCGAGTCGACCAGCGTGCAGACGCCGTCAGAGCCGTCGCCACAGAAGCGGTTCGAGTTCTCCCACAGAACTACACCGCCCCAGTCATTGGTCATGACGTTTCCAGTGATCGTGGCAGCGCCGCCCGTCTCGGAGGGAGCCCGTGAGTCGTAGCCCGACTCCGAGATGTAGATGGCGCCCAGCGGGAAGCCGGCAACGTCGGGGTTGTTTCCGAAGAGCCAGCCCGAGTCGACGATGGTGTTGTCCGCGATGGTGTTGAAGTATCCAGCCTCGTAGACGATGCCCTCGGCATCGCAACCCGTCAGATAGTTGCCCTCGATCACGCCACCGCTGTTGTCGGTGTCGGCCCAGACGCACGGGTCCCCGGTAAAGGTCGCGCTCGCGGGGTTGGAGAGGTGGACGTAGTTGTCCTCGAAGGTGAAGCCGTCGGTGGCCCAGAACTTGCCCGCTGTGACTCCACAACCACACCCAGTTTTTTCGTCATATCCACCTTCGTCATTATCAACAAACTCATTGTCGCTGACAGTTATATTTTCGGCACCGTCAACTACTGGACTACCACCATTAGCGTCATAAGTTCCGAAACCTTGCTGTCCATTCCTCGAAAAGCAATTATGTTCGACAACATTATTGGTGCCTAGATATGCACCCGCTCCACCATTCTCGGTCATCGTGTCGTCCTCGATTGTCCAACCGGCTGCCGAGCTTGTGTTGACTACTCCGGCATTGCCATCAGACGTGTCAGATGTGTAGACACCGAAGTCGGTGACGGTCAGGTACTCGATGGTGACATCGGTGGCATCACCTGTGAACGCGTAGTCGTTGAGCTGCTGGCCGGAGAGCACTGCTTCACCGAGCGTGCTCGAGTAGCCGCCGACGTACGTGTCACGGTCGCCGGGAATGATCTGCGCGTACTCGCCTGTCCCGAGGGTGTGCGTTCCGGGCGCGAACCAGTAGGTCGTGTCGGGCGTGTCGTAGCTGCCCGTGTCGAGACCTGCCGGGACGGTGGTCGCTCCGGCTGGCGCCGTGGTCGACCCTTCGAGCTGAGCGGTACCGCATACCGGAGTGCCGGTCGTGGGAGCGACCAGTTGCGGCTTCGCCCCTGCAGTGGAGGCGAAGTGCACGACTGAGAGGCTGATCGCGAACAGAACGGCGAGCAGTGCAGTTAGCGCAAGTGCGATTTGGCGGGGTGTCATGTGGGCTCCTCGGGTGGCGGTTTCTTGGTCGCTTTCCTGGCCTTCTTGACGGTTTCGGGCGGCGGCTCACCAGTCAATGGCTCCGTCTTGACGATGCCATGCATCACTGGCGGTACTCGTTCGCCAAATTTTCGCAACGGCGCGAACACCGCACAGTGACTAGTTAGGTGGCTACGGCTAGTTAGGTGGCTACGACGTTCATCATTCATCGGCATGAGCACACCCACTATTTAGACAACCGCGTGGTTGTCCAAACCTCAGGTGCGGGGCATGTTCGAATGTGCTTGCCAGACGGCATTTTTGCGCCGTCATGACGAGATCTACACATCATCAATTTCCAGAGTTGTCCGGAGTCCCCTTGGGAAAACTGCGGATAAATCGGCACCAAAAACGATCACGGTCGAGTCGTTGCCCTGCGGCGACCTGGCATCAAGTGTGCGTGCGCACATGTGGCAACGGGTGGCGTAGGTGGGCATAGAGCGGAGTATCGCGAGTCGGTCTGCACGCGATGACAACCAGGATCCCTGGGCTGGGCACAGGCCGTTGGAAGCTTGTGACGTTCCTGGCTGTATCGTGCAGTGTACACAGTGGACGCGAGACGTCAAGCGATCCATTCATAATGACGAGCGACCTGCAATTCCGCGTGAGACAAGGGAAACCTCTGCTTCTTGATGCATTTGCGAGGGTCGCAGCGACGTGTCGGCGATGATGTTGCGTGTTCGACTCTTGCGACATATCTCTGTTACGCGTACGTCATATTTGTCGCAATTGCGCTGTGGAGAATGTGAAGTGGAGTTGCTACTGGTGCTGTTGCAAAGTTGTGACTGAGCGCGGCTCGGTGAGGGCCAGTTGGGGCTGGATGTGACGCAAAGAGGGCCAGTTGGGGCTGGATGTGACGCAAAACCGGCCCACCCAGAGGCAGCCGGCGCGTTTCATGAGGTTCGACCGCTGATCGCTCACTGCTGAGGTCGCCCAATCCCGTTTTAGGGCTGGGCTGAGCGATCTGCGATACAGAGTCCGAGCTGTGACGGGCGACGCCTGGCTTCGTACATGAGGGCGCCTCCGACCAGGATCGCCCCGCCGATGCCGGTGGAGAATGTCGCGTGCTTAATCCTTGCGACATATCTCTGTTACGCGTACGTCATATTTGTCGCAATGCGCTGTGGGGAATGTGAAGTGGAGTTGCAACTGTGGTGTTGTAGCAAAGTTGTGACCGAGCACCGCTCGGTGAGGGGCCCCTGGTGCCGCTGCGATTGGCTGGCCGCGAGGTCACCGCGATCCTTCGCCGCTCCGAACCGCAGCACGTGGAGTGGTCGGCGCTACCCTGTCCTGTCTCTCGCCCTCGCCCTCGCCCTCGCCCTCGCCCTCGCAGTCGCCGAAGGACGCTGCCCGTCCTTGGGCGGCCAACACGTGTCGTCCTATACCCTTGCGGCGCCAGCCAGGTTCCAACCAGGCGACATACGGCAGCGCTATGGGGCGAGTTCGAGTAGCGGGGCTTCGTCGTCGGAGTTCGGTTGCAAGGTGCCGGCGAGCAGCGAGCGACGCGCTCTCCGGGTGAACACTGCCACGCAGGCAAGCGTCGCAATGTTCGACAACAACAGGCCTAAGGCCGCACCGTTCACCCCGAACGCAAGCGCCAGGATGACAAGCGAAGGGATGACCACGAACACCCCGATCACCTGGACCTTGAACAGAGACCGCGTTTGCTTCATGGCCTTCAGGGAGATCGTGAGCCCGAGGCCCAACGTAGGCATCAGGAGAGAGATCGCTACGATGCTCGCCGCCGGTGCGTATCGGGCGAACGCGGGACCGTACACGTCCCGGAGCAGATCGTGGCCTACCAGGACGATGACAGCCGTCCACACCATGGCGCTTAGGAAGGCGGCCCCGGAAACGAGCAGAGCCACCTGGCGCAGGCCGGGCCAACCGCGCTGCTTCAGCTCGCGCTGCGCTTCGGGCAGCCCGATGCTGCCGGACCCATTGATCACGACCGACAATGGCCCGATGGCAAGGGCCTGGGCTGCCTTCAATCCACCAAGGCTGACAGGTCCCAGCATGGCACCGACGATGAGAACGACGACCTGGCTGACCCCCGAGCTCGTGAGCGAGTTTCCGGCCAACCACTTGCTCATGTGCCATCGCTCCCGAAGCATCGCCATGCCTCCGCGTGTCGACGGGTGGACCGAGAACTGGTGAAGGCCATACAGGCTTCCGGCGGTCGCGCCCAAGCCCCAAGCGCCGATCACGGCGACGACTGCGTCAGACGAACGAAGACCGCTCAGGATGACAATGAGGAACCCGATGGCCTGGGCGAAGTTGAATACGGCGTCGTTGGCGAGTGACTTTCCCGGTTGCCCCTTCATGAATCCCACCCACCGCCAGTAGTCCTGCAGGTCCAGGAAGACAATCCAGGGCGCAACGGCGAGAACACCCACCCCGAAGGTGTGGGCGCCGGCCACGAGCAAACCTGCCCCGACGCAGCACAGCACGACCGCGGCTGCCAGCCCGAGCACCACCTCGGCGGCCAACCCGCGTTGCAGTTGGACCGACGCCTCTGGGCTGACGGCGTCGCCGTGTATGGCCATGGGATCGGTTACCAGCGCGCGGTGGAGGTTGTTGACGGCGATCCAGCACACGTAAGCGAGGGCGAACGCCCCGAGCCCGGCGGGCCCAGCGATCCGGCCGACCGCTACGCCCACTAAGAAGTTCGACGCCGATGCGAAGGCCTGGTCGGCCATGGTCACGAAGGCTCGGCCGGCCGTCGCCGGGCTCAAGCCCATCCGAGCGGCGAGACTTGTGGATAAGCGCGCCCGAAGCTCCTTGTGGGAGCCTCCGCCGACGCGTCTAACCTTCGCCACCCTCAGCCCGTGGACCGCGCGCTCGGGTATCGGTCGGTTTGCATACCTCGAACTATCGGTATCGTGTCAGCGCCACTAGAGAACATGTTCGAGAACCGCCAAGTCGATGGCGCCGGTCGGATCCAGGCCATATGTGATCCCAGCAGCTACTCCTCTTATCGTGCCGGGCACGATGGTCGGTAGGGGCGGCTGGATCGTCCACTGTAGGAATCCTAGGAGCCATGCGAAGGTGCTTCTCGAGAAGGTCGCTCGCGAACGCCCGAGGGTCTCGTAACACGCCGATCAAATTGGTTGCGCTGACCGTCCCAGGAGAGGTGCGAGAGCGGCCGAATCCGTCGACAAGTCAACCTCGAGTAGCCCTGAACAGTGTCGGATTGGTCAGATTGAGTCAGAAATTGACTGCCAAATCTGTGGGAAGGCACCTCCTTGGGAGATGCTGCACCTTGCGTGTAGATGCAAATGAACGCGCATGCGTTGAACGGTGGCGTTCGTTGCAGAGCGTGTACGTCTATTGGAGCAGGCCGTCGTTGTTCGACGACTCTCGCTGGGTCGTGAGAGCGATCCGCCTCGTCTAGGGGGCTGAGCTCAATCGACGGCGTCTGCCCACGTACATCAGCGCCCCGCCGACGAGTATCGCTCCGCCGCCGATGCCGGCCGGAAGAAGCACGTTCGCCCCTGTGAACGCCAATGCTTGGGCCTGGGTCGTGGTCGCCCCACCATCCGCCGTTCCGTCCGCGACCGAGTCTGCCGCCGCAGGGCTGCCGCCGGCCGATTTGGGCGTGGTCGTGTGGCACCCCGTGTAGCAAGCAGCGGCGTACGAGGTCGCAGGTGTCGCCGCAACGACGCCGGCGAGCGACAGGGTCATGACCACGCCTGTTCCGAGCACACGAAGTTTCATGTCTCTACTCAACCTCTCAAATAGGCCGGTCCGGGGGTTACCCCGGACCGGCTATGCCCCCCGTTGACGCCGGTTCACCGGTTCGCCGAAGCGTGACCGCCCGCCGCATCCCCCGCGACCTTTGTGGCGCTGGACACATCCTGGATCTCAAACCTCACTGGACGCCCTACTGAACATCAACATCGGGCCAACATGCAGCTCAGCAGCCGTATCAGTGACTATGGCAACGAATGAATCACCATGAAAGTGTGGTCGGAGTTGCGTCTGTGAAGCTCCTACCCCTGAAGGACCAGGCTTCGGGCGGGATCCGAGCCGACGGAACTACGGTCATGTCTCCGTGCACGCCTGGCATCACGAAGTGCACGGTCACCGTCTGGCTGCGGCCGGCCTTCACGTCTATGGGGACCGCAAGGAGCCACACGGGCCCCTCCGCCCCCCACGCTACGGGCGGACCTGTCGCCCCGTTGGCGTAGAAGTGGGAGTTGGCGTCGGCCGGGAGGTTTACGGCAAGGAAGCCTATGTACTCCCCGTATACGGTCCCCAGGTGAGGGTAGGGGCCGGCGATGTAGGGCGACTGACCGGGCGGGGTCTGGTTTTCGAGAGTCACGGCGAGACTCGCCTGTGAGCGTCCCCCGACGGTGCTCACCGACAGGGCGCTGCTCACCGACAGGTACTGGTCGAGCTTGGTGCCGCTGCGGCTCAGCACCGCCGCCATGATCGAGTTGTTGGTCAGCTCACCGGCCACCCCCCCGGCCACCCATGCGTTCTCGTGGGAGGCGTCGCTGGACCACATCAAGATGTGCCGCCCCGAAGTCGCCTCCGACATGGTCGTGGCCAGGGTCTTGAGGTCGAGAGGGCGGTCCTGAAGGGCCTGGAGCGTTGCCGAGGCAAGCGAACCGAGGAGGCTCTCGCGTTGTATCTGCGCCTCGGTGCTCGAGAAGGTGACGTTCTCGTACTCGTCGTGCATCAGGAGCTGCACGACGTTCGTCGACGAGACGACTCTTCCACCTGCAAGCGTCACCGGCCCCGTGACCTGCAGGAGCTGCTGTAGGGCCTCGACGTCGATCGCGATCACCCCGTCCACCTGCTGATGCTTGACCGCCTGCCACATCGAGACGGCGACCGGCCCGATCTCGTCGAAATTGGGCGTCAGCGCAAGATTGCGCCAGTCCTGACCGGGATCCAGCCACCCCCAACGTGCCGCGAGGTCGCCGCTGACAGGCACCGCTCCCTCGGGCACCTCGATGGAGCCGGTGTCCGCTAGCGATCCCATCTTCACGTGGCCGTCGCTGAACGAGAGGGTTCCTGCCTGGAGGAACATTCCGGAGCCCGCTCTCATCTCGGCGTTGTTGGCTACGAGCAGCAGATACCGCGAGGGGCCTTCCAGGATCTGGTCGAGTGATCCCGCGACCAAAGACGCATGGTCGAGACGGCTCTTCACCTGCTGGACCTCGGAGACGAATTGGTTGTAGCGGCTCGCCAACGGGCTCAACAGACCCGACGACGGGCCTGGGCTGACGCCTGCAAGCTGATCGTCCGTCGTCGACGCGAGAGTCGCCAGGCGCTTAAGCGCGGTGACGCGGGCCGGCCCGCTCGTGTGGGGAGCGTCGATCACGGACCGCAACTGGGAGACGGCGCCGACCCCTATTGACGAGACCTGGCTGGCTGCGTGCGCGAGGTCCCTGACAGAGGTGATCTGGCGGCCGACGACAGGTATGACGAGTCCGGGACTGAGCAGCGGGGAATCAAGCAGGCCGTTCGCGTCGGAGAACTCCTCTTGCGCCTGCCTCAACGCTGCTTCGGGTCCTGCCGTCTCGAGCTGGGAGGCGGACAGTTCGGCTTTCGCCCGCTGAAGCGCCTGCATCGCGTGGTTTGCGTCGCGCAATCCGAGAAGGGTGACGACCGCGGCGCCTGCGATCCATGCGAATACGATCCCGATGCCCAGAAGGACAATGACGCGGAACCGGCGCGAATGTCGCTTCGTTCTTCGACGTCGGCGCGACGTGACCGGATCGGCTCCTTCGGCGTTCTGTTTCTCGCGGCAAGGCGGATCGGCGGCCGCGTCGAGGTCCGTTCCCGTCATCTACGTGGGTCGATCGTAAGGGGAAGGGACGTAGATCTCAGCGGTGCTGGCTGGTCCTGCATGGTTGAGGCATCGACGAAACGGGCTTCGAACAAAAGCTCTCAGGTGAAGTCACGCATCGGCTTGGCCGAAAGCCGGGAGCGTCAGAGATACGGACCTGCCCGCGAGATAGCAAGGCCGGCGGACAAGTCGCCCAAACAAGCCTGCACAGATCTGGGCTTCACCGACTTTGAATTTCGCCAAATCGGAGCAATACTTTGCACTGGCGAATGTTCTGAGAGCAGCCATGGGTGGCGGATTCGCTGGGGGGCGGGGAGGCAATGGCGAAATTTACCAGGCTGGCAGTTTCAGTGGCCGGTTATACGTGAGTGCTCTGATGAGTGGCCCGAACGGGTCCGAGCCGGGACTGAAACGGGCGCTTCGCAGGCGTGCAGGATACGTGAGCATCGCGCTGAACGTGGCAAGGCGCTGGTCCAAGCCTGAGCCGCAACCAAAGACCCCGATACCCCTGACCGGGATCCGTGTTAATGCAATCATCGCGCCCTGGTGTGAAGCAGACGTGATCGCGTCGTGCGTCAAAAATGCCTACGCCCAAGGGTGCAATCGCGTACTGATCATCGACAACGACAGCCCCGACGATACCGTCCAAGAAGCCAGAGCTGCGGGTGCCGAAATCGCAGTTGTCTACCAAACACAGCACTTCGACGACATCCGGCGCATGTCGGAGATCCGTAACGTTGTTGAGGAATACTCGCAAGCGAGCGGTGAGAAACACATGTGGTGGCTCATATGCGACGCGGATGAGTTTTCCCACGGGCCGGCGGGCACTACGATCCAAGAGTACGTATCGAGTCTCGACCGGCGCTTTCGGGTCGCAGGTGCTCGAGCGTTCAATCACTATCCGTCCGGGGAGCACGCAAATGTCCCTGGCCGTCACCCACTCGACTTTCAGCCGCTATGCCAGGAGGTGCGCCTCGCCCAGTGTTCTCTTCGCCATTGGAAGCACCCGTTGTTCCGTTGGGACCACGATGGGGCTCCGATCGGGCCGGTTAACAACTTTCACCGGATCGAATGTAACGAGAGGCTGATCGAACCTGAGATCGGAATCTTCCTTCATCACTTCCAATATCGTGAGCGTCAGGCGACTTTTGACCGCCTTCGGAGGCTTTGCGAACCGAGCGATGGAGGGGATCGCCGTACGGCGCTACAGGAGGGACGCCTGGGTCGCGAAACCGGGGCGACTCGCCGTTTTGCGACGCTCGAGTATGTGTACTCGCAGCAATGGGACCTCGTCGAACGACCGGCGATCGACGGTCACAAAAGAGGAGTACGGCTGAAGCCCTGGAACGAGCAAGTATCGCTCGCCGACGCTTCGGTCGCCAGGTGGTATCCAGCAGAGGTGGTCGCCCAGTAGGAGCAACAGCAACCACGGAATCTAGTGCCATGCCGCAAGAGTTGCTATTGGGGCGAGCGTGAACGTTCACTCGGTAATCATTCTGTGAACTTCGTTGACAGCTGAAGGACTCGGCGCTAAGAGTATTACTAGTTAAATAATCGAAGTACTAGTTGAAGAGCGATTCGATGGTCTTGCTCGTCGACGATCCGCGCAGTCGGACAGGCACAGCACCGCTCGAATACTGCAGAGCGCCCGGGATGTTCTTCACAAGTCGATGCGTACCCGACCCCTATGGAAATGGAGAACAAAAATGCAGAGAGCAATACTGGCGATTGCATGTGGTGACACGTATCCCAACGGCAAACCGTCCGGAGTTGTTGGCCATCGCCGCTACTCGGGATCACTCCAGCCGCCGTTGCAACCTTGCCTAGCTAACGGAGATCCACGATGAAGCGCCTGATCCTTGCCCTTGCGATCGTTGCCGCCTCGGTCGTTGGAAACACGTCTGTCGCGCAGTCGGCGGGCAACTCGACCAACGTCGTACCCGGAACTCACATCTGCACGGACCCGACGACTGTCACGTCGCGCCCTTCTGGTGGCGCCAACTACGGCGGCGCTAGCGCCGTCTCGCAGGACGTGTGGAACGACATCAACATCGACCAGACGTTGTACTCGTGCGGAATGAACTCATGGTATGTCACGGCGAAGGCGGCAAAAGCTGCTGACGGTGGAGCCGTGCAATCCTATCCCGACTCGAACGTAACTATGCCTGCTAAGAAAATCTCGTCTTTCACGTCGTTGACGCAGAACTTCCGCATCACCGATCCACCGAGTTGCACAGGGAACGTCTACGAGAGTGCGGACGACATCTGGCTCGGCGGTTCAGTGAAGTGGGTAGCATCAACGCACACTGAGATGATGATCTGGTCGTACAACTGCAATCAGGTGCCAGCTGGACCTCCTGTCGGTCCAGCCACAATCGACGGAGTGAACTATATTGTTTACGAGAGTGGCTGTGTCGGGTCTGGTTGCCAAGGCGACTTCATCATCTATTACCCGACCGTCCAAGAGGAGAGCCAGCAATATAATCTGCTCGATTACTTTCGCTACGCCGCTCACCACGGTTGGTTAGAGGCTGGGATGAACACGTATTTGTGGCAGGTCGACTCGGGGTTTGAGATTTGCTACACCAAGGGTTTGCAGAAGTTCCAAGAGACGGCATTTAGCCTCCGTGGTAACAACGAACCGATCCCCGGTTGAATCGGCCATCTGACCACCACCGGATGGTGATGTCCTCGAAACGATCCCCGACCCGTTTCGTGCTCCATTACCCGGCTAAAGAGGCGTCCTCTTCGATGCGTACGATTCGGGCCCAGGAGGGTGGCGCGAAACGACCACTCGGGAGTGTCGATTGACTTAGGAGTCCGACGACGACGCGCACAGCTCTCGGGGGTTGGTCGGGCCAAGGTGTGAATCCGTCGGTCAGCACGACGATCACCGAAGGCCGTGGGCGCAGCCCGGCGGCTGCAGCGATGCCGGCGCCCATGTCGGTCCCGCCACCGCCGGCGAGTTCGACCTGACTGGCCCGACTGACGCGACGGACCGCGTGGACGTTCGTGTCGACGGCCAGTACCCGAACCTGCGCCTGACGCAGTCCACCACGTGCGAGAAGGCCCTCCACCTCGGCGAGCGCTCTGGCCAGGAGCTGTTCGTGCATCGAGCCCGAAGTGTCGCAGACGACAGCGACGTTCGGAACAGGCCGGTACATGGAGGGAAGGATGACGTTCGGGACCGAACCAGCGCGCCTCGAGGGGCGACCGTAGGTGTAGTCGACGTTGCCGGCCACTCTCGCGACGCAGCGTCGGATCTCCGCCGCGAGGACACGCCGCCAGTCGACTCGCGACGGGCGCACCGAATCCGCCCATCGGATCCACCCGCCCGGGACGCTCCCCGGGTACTGGGCGTGGTGGCGCTGGACCTCGGCGGCCACGCCGATGCGAAGAAGCTGTGCCTGCTGCGCGCCGATGCCTTTCTGCTCGTCTGATGCTCGACCGCTCGCATCGCCCCCATCTCCCCCATCGCTCCCATCGCATCCCGGGCCGCAGTCCCAGTGACGCGGGCCGGGAGTTGCTCGCCCGAAATACGCCTCGGCGAGATGTCCTTCGTCGCATCCCAGGTCCGCTGGCACGTCAGGTGCCACTCGCGGTATGCAGTCGTCTCGCGCCAGGTCGTCATTGATCTCGGCGTCGGTGGCGCGGTTCCAGGTAGCCCGATCCCCCTCGCCCACTCGCAGTGCCTTCGCCCGCGCCGCGTGATCTCGCAGAAGATGTGCGGCGAGGTGGACGAGCAGCTTGCCCAGGTCCTCGACGCTCAGTGACTCGACGACGGACGGATCGGCATGGATTTGCCACGCCGCATCGACGGCGACCGTACGGCATTCAGGGTCGGTGATCACTCTCGACGCAAAGAGGGCGCTCGCCAGGTAGGGCAGCTTGGTCGCTGCCCATAGCCGCGCCGCGGCGACCTTGCGCGAATCGAGCAGCAATGGCACGAAGTCCGTCAGTTCAGCAGGCCGGCGTCGCGCAACAGGGGCGAGAACGCGGCCACCTGTGGTGGGACGGGGGCGCCGGGCGGGCGACATCGAGCGAGCGCTCTTGCCGCTGTCGCGGCCACGTCGGGGGCCGCCTCGCCGGCCTTGCCGAAGACGACCCAGCCGGCCGCCCAACGATCGGGAGTGGGATCAGCCGCAACCGCCGCGGCGATCGAGGACAGTGCGGCGTATGCCCGGTCACCGCGTTCGGGCAGATCGAAACTGTCCGGATCGGCAAGGACGGCCTCGGGGTCGGGGAGATCCGCTTCGATGAGCCACGTCAGGAATTCGACGCCCGCTCCTTGTCCTATCGCGCCGCACACCAATAGGGACCTAGCAAGCTCGCCGGTACCGGCAGCCTCGGAGGCTGCCAACAGCCGAGCGGTCATGTCCCAGGTGCGTGGGCTCGGCCATGCTCGTCCGGCTCCTGCGGCCTCGGCAGGTACATCGATTGCGAGGGCTGGTCGAACAGTGATGAATCCCGCCACCCAACTCCGTGTGATGGCGACGCGTTTCTCCCACTCGCCAAGCAGTTCCGGTGGAGCGGGTGTCGTCCAACCCGAAGCGAACCCGTCCGCCATCGTGCGTGCATCCGCGGGCCAGTCCAAGTGGCAGAAGCGATTGGCGAGCGGAGCCGACAGATCCCAACCGTCGGCCGCCTGCTCGGGGGGATTGGCGGCCGCCACCACCGAGACTTGGTCCGGCAGGACGAGATCGCCCACCGTGCGCTCGAGCACCACGCGAAGCAAGGCTGCTTGTACCGCCGGCGGTGCAGTGGAGATCTCGTCGAAGAACAGAACGCCGTGGCCGGCCGCGGCCAACCGCCGCGCCCATCTCGGAGGGGCGAAGTCCACTCGGGCGGAGTCGGGATCATCGCCTTGACCGCCGCTCACGACGGGGAGCCCTGCAAAGTCGGACGGCTCGCGAATAGAAGCGATGACCGTCTCGCAAGGCCAGTTCGCCGCTTCGGCCATGGCACGGATCACAGACGTCTTTCCCGTTCCGGGCGGTCCCCAAAGGAGGACCGGAACCTGCGCGGCGATCGCAGTCGCCAGTGCTTCGGTCGCCGTGGACTGGTCGTTCACACACTTAGTGTGCACGACCGGCGCCCGGTGTGATGTCAAGGCGTGATGCCACATTGCCGGGGGTGCGGGCGCCGCTCATGGAAGGCTGGAAGGTCGTGCCTGGCGATTTCGACCCGGAGCTTCATCTTCGGCTGACCGGCGAGCGAGCCTTGCTCGACCAGTCACGCACGCAGGGTCGCGATCCTTGGGACACCCCGTTCCTCGAGATCGCGGCCGCACTTGTCGCCGTCGGCGCCATGCCCAGGGAGCGGGCCCAGGACATCGTCGACGACTACGAGCTGGCATCGGGTCTGAGGGGCCGGGGTGGCCGTTGGGGCTTCCGTCGACTTGGTCGATCGCTCGGAGGTACCAGACAGCCTTTGAAGGCTCCACGCGTCGTCGTGTGCGAGCAGAGCTTCGAGGAACCATGGGGCAAGCTCGACGTTCACTACGCGTCGCTCGGGGACCGTGGGACGACGGTTTGCATCACCGCCTCCTCGTCCGGCGGCATACCGCCGATGCTTCCGACGGGACCCGGGGGCTCGATCCAGCAGCCGACGCTCACCGACGACCGGGGTCACACGGAAAGTGCTCACTTCAGTGGTGGGGGCGGAGCTGAGGGTGGATTCCGCGGTCGATTGACCACGATGCACCCGCTAGCTCAGGACACCAAATGGCTGGATGTGGGACCCCGTCGAGTGAATCTCGTTGGCGAGTCGGACCCCCCTTACGTCGAAGTCGAAACGCTGCCTGACGTCGATCCTGCGGAGCGCTACCTGTGGACTCGTATGTCCGCGGGGAGACACGGGCCGCACCACCTCGGTATCGGTCCCGTCTCGATCGATGCCGCGATCGAGACCCTTGTTGCTGTAGGGGCGCTCGATCGCGACAACCCGGTCATCGACGAGGTCCTTAGTGTGCTCGCGGCCTTCTCGGGGCAGCAGCCGAGTGCGATCGTTCCCGAGCCGTGGGCGGCGCTGCTCGCAGGTGTAGCGCGCCAGGGAGGACGCTCGGGGATCATTGCCCTGGGAGTCGTGACGCCACCTTTCGACGATATGGTCGCCAGCCTCGAAGCGTTGATGGTGGCCGACGGCAACTTCGAAGTTCATGTCGTAGTGTCGCCCGACTCGGCTGGGCCCAGGGGCGCTATGCCGTACTCCGTCACAGGCCCGCGTGTCGAATGGTGGGCCGCGGACGACATGGGCAATTCCTACTTGGGAGCTATTGGCAGCTGGGGAGGTGGAGGCGATATCGGTGAGGGCGCAGTCACGTACTGGCCGGCGCTCGACCCGCGGGCGACCCAGCTCCGGATAACGCCGACAGGTTCTCACGAAAGGGCCGTGATCACAGTCGAAATTCCGGAATTCGAAGAGCGGACATGACCGAACCATGGTGGCGGAACCACCCCGGGGCCGAGACGTCCATCATGTGCTCCGGACAACTGCACACGATACGGTGGCACGACGGCGCGCTCGTCTTGCTGAACCACGACGACCCCGAGGGTGAGAGAGCGTTGACTGCGCTCGGCGGGGACTCGTGCGAGTGCGTCGACATCCACGGGTCTTGGAACCGTCATCGGGACGACCTGCGTCTCCTCGTTCTCGCCAGCCGGGGGACCGGCGACCCGATCGTTCAGATCGATGAGCAGACGCTTGGTTTTGTGAGGAGAACGCCCGCGATCCAAGCCGGCAGTTCGCCCAGGAGCTTTCTGTTGAGAGGAGTACGTAGCGGTTCACTCGCGTACTCGTCCCAGGCGCGATTCCGAACCGGTCCCGTCGTCCTGGCGACCGGTGCCCCGCAGGATGAAGCGCTTGCCCTCTTGCAATTGGGAGGCGGACTTTCGGACCGCCTCCTCGCTACGGTGCTTGCCGAATGGACAGAACGGATATCCGGTGACGACGAGCGGGTGGCAGCTGAGCGAGCGGCACTCACCGTCGCGCTCTACGGGCGCGTCACGATGGCGTTGCGGAGTTGGCTCAATGAACCAGATCTCGCGGTCGCACTGGACATGATCGACGAGAGCGATTCGCCCGATCTCGCTCGCGGGCCCGACGTGGTACACGCTCGGTTGCCGTTCCGATGGCTCATCGACGTCTGGGCGCGCGGCGTCTCGGTGGTTCTCGGTAGATTTGCAACGAAGCTGCTCGACGCCGAGGAGAACCGGCAACGTGTGCTCACCGTCAGTCCCGACTTCGGTGACATCAGACCCGTCACGATCAGCATCGGCTGAGATCCTTGCCGTTCACCCTAACCGAGTCGGCCAGTCGCGGCGGCAAGATCCGAGTCCTCATGAGGATCTTGTCGGGCAAGGAAGGCCGACCTTGGCTCTTCAAGGCCGGCGTCGGAGTGCTGTTACTCCAGCTGGTGGTCCTTGTCGCCTACAGCACATTTCTCTACCACCGCGACGACCTCGGTCCCGACTTCGCCACGTACTCGCAGGCATGGACCTTGATCGGAACGGGTCACCTGAATCCAGTCGACTCGCTCCAGGGTTACCCGTTCTGGCGAAACCATCTCGAGCTCGTGATGTGGCCTCTTGCCGTCCTCCACCTCATCTACCCTCAGCCGATCGTCCTGCTGTGGTTGCAGGACCTGGCGATCGTCGCCGCCGAGTACCTGACGTTCGCGTGGCTCTGGGAGGTGGCTTCGTCGTTGGGACGGCGGCAGTCTGAAGTCGTATTCACCTGCGCGGCAATATTCACCTTGCTATCACCCGTCTGGTATGAATCGGTTTCGTTCGACGTTCACTTGCAGGTCCTGTCCGTTCCGTTCTTGGTCGGTACCGGTTACGCACTCTGGAGGGGCAAAACAGTCGCGGCAATCCTCACCGCCTGCGTGGCCGTGTTGTTCGGCAGCGTCGTCGCCGTGTTCGTGGCTGCCATCGGGTTCGCATCGCTGTTTCCGTTCTCGCGGCGCTGGTCGCCTCGCGAACATCTGGGCGCTCTTACGGTCCTGGTCCTGGGGATCGCGTGGTACGGCCTCGTCTCGGCACTCGGCGCGGACCTCGGGACGGAGCTTCCTACCAACTACGGATATCTTGCGGGCCACGTTTCCCATCCTGGTCTGGCAGCGATTCTCGGGGGGGTGTTGTCCCACCCATCTCGGATCTGGAACGTGTTCTGGGCGCGCCGATGGTCCGCGCTGAGGTCGCTTGCGCTAGGCGGCTTGATCGGCGTCATCACCCCGATCGGTGCGATGGTGGCGCTCGTCGGGGTCCTTCCCGCCGCTGTCAACCAGCAAGCCGAATTTCATCTCGGAGACAGGCTCGTTTCAGACCTTGCCCGTCATACCGTTCCTCGTCGTCGGATCGGCCATCGTGGTCGTGAGGGTTTTGTCGGGGGCCAATTCGTCGGGTTTGCGGTGGTGGGCTCGATCGAACGCGCACATCTTCGAGCTGCCGAAGCGGCCTTCGCCGACCAGGTCGGCGCGATGGCGGATCGCGGCCGTAATCGTGGTGTGTGCAGCCGTCGTCATCCCCACTTCGGCAGCGCGCGGAGGTCTACTTCTCGCAGCTTCGACCCGACTGGTTCACGGTCTCCGGACCTGCGGCGATCGTGATCCGCCAGGAGTTGGGCGCCCTCGGTATGTCCGACGAGGTCGTCGCCTCGCAGGGCGTCGTGGGGAGGTTCGGCGGGCGGTACTACGTCTACCCCTACTACAGCAGCCCTCAGAGATTCCCTGTCAAGGCCACCACCACCGTTTTCGTCCTTGCGCCGTACGAGGGTAGGGAGCTCGTCAATCCACTCATAACCGTCGAAGCGGTCAACTATTTGGTGCATACCCTGAAGGCGCAGCTTCTCGTCTCGAAGAACGGAATCTACGTAGTCGAGTGGCGGCCACCTCCGGGGACGCTCTCGGTGGCCCTCCCCTAAATTCAGCCAGGCCTCCGTAGCTCGGATCCTTACCGCCGACTGCGGGAAACGAGAGTACGGTGCGGCTCGCATGCCGGAGCGGATCGAAGCGGACGTTTGTGTCGTGGGGGCCGGGTACGCGGGACTCACGGCTGCGAGGCGGCTGTCCCAGAACGGGAAATCGGTTGTCGTCCTCGAGTCGCGTGATCGCGTCGGTGGCAGGGTCTGGACGCAACTCTTGTCCGACGGCTCACCAGTCGACCGCGGTGGCGCGTGGCTCGCGCCCGGGCACGACGCGATCTTCGGACTCGCACGAGAGGTCGGAGTCTCGTCGTACAAGACGTGGGTGAAGGGCGCTCACCTCCTTGTCGGTGAAGGACGAACTCGTCGGTATACCGGCCTGATCCCGAAGATCAGTCCACTTGCGGTAGTTACGATCGCGCTGTCGCAGTTGAAGCTCGATCGAATGGCCAGGCGAGTTCCAATGGAGGAACCGTGGAAGGCCAAGCGTGCAGAGGAGTGGGACTCTCGGTCGGTGGCCTGGTATCTCGAGCGGTCGGGGATCCGGAGCACGATCGGCCGTGACCTGTTCGAGATGGCGGTGCGGGGCCTCTTTGCCAGCGACCTGAACAGTGTGTCGTTCCTTGATCTGCTCTTCCTGGTGCGAGCACACGGCAGCATCAACACCCTGTTTTCGATCGAGGGCGGCTCTCAGGAGAACATGGTCGATGGTGGCGCGGGATCGATCGCGCAACGAGTCGCCGACGAGTTGGGCAGCATGGTCCGCCTGAATGCACCCGTCCACTCCATCACACAGAGCGGGGACCGCGTTCTGGTCGAGGCAGAAGGTCTGGAGGTGTCTGCCTCGCACGCGGTTGTCGCCATCCCTCCGGCGCTCACCCTCGAGATCGAGTTCGATCCTCCGCTTCCGGACGATCGGATGACGCTGTATCGCAAGGCCGTCGCTGGTTCAGAGACGAAGACCCTGCTGGTCTACGACGAGCCGTTCTGGCGAACCGACGGTTTCAGCGGTCAAACCGCCGAACCTGGCTCCGCCGCCGAGGTGACCCTCGACGCGACGCCGGCATCGGGCAGCCCCGGCGTCATCGCTTCATTCACATTCGGAGGAGTGGCCGAACGAGTCGACGCCCTCGACGCCACCGAGCGGCGCCGTGCGGTTCTCGACGCGCTCACGGCGAGACTCGGTCCCGCTGCCGCGTCACCTCGCGAATTCATCGAGACACCATGGTGGACCGAGAAGTGGACGCGTGGATGCTCGATGGCGCATTTCCCTCCAGGCATCCTCACTCGATACGGACCCGTGTTGCGCCAACCCTTCGGGCGCGTGCACTGGGCCGGGACCGAAACCGCGACGACGTCACACGGCGCTATCGACGGGGCGGTCCGCTCCGGCGAAAGGGCGTCGACCGAGATACTCGATCGGCAATAGGCAGGGACATTTTACGAACGCCTGGCACTCCCGAGCTCTTCGCCAGGTTGCGATCAATCGCCCCGGGCGGTGCTCAGGGACCTCTCGATATCCATCAGGTGGTGATGGCCCTCGTGGGCGACCTTGCGCACGATCCAGAGGGGCGTTACCTCGGTGTCACCGAATTGTGCAGTGCGCTGCCAATGGTCCGAGTCGATCGATGCCACCTTGTCGGCCATCCGCATGGCGTTCGCCGACAGCTCACCGTCGACGGTTTCCGGGTCTTGAGAGTTGTACGAGGACTCCGAAGCAATGCGGTCCTGAAGTCCTGGGTCCGCGGCAGGTAGCTCAGGCCGTGCTTCGCTGAGTGTTCGGTGCAGGATCCATCCCCACATAGCGATGACATCCCGCACGTGGGCCACGTATTCGAGCGCCGACCAAGTGTTGGGGTCAGGGCGCTGTCGCAAGCGCGCGTCTCGGTCCGGTCCCAATGCGGCGAGTGTTGCGTGGTAACGCGCCCCAAGGCTCCGAATGGAGTCTTCTGCCGTCATCTCCGTGATGCCAGGCCCGTCGAATCCGCACTCTTCGCAGTCGTTCGGGTCGATCGGTCTATTGCGTTCCGCACCTGCTGCAACATCGTGTCCCACGCCGATTCTCCAGCTATCTACGGCCGTCCGCCGGCGGGTGCTGGCGCGTCCATCGTCAGCACTTGGCCGGTCCGTCCCTGCAACATGCTCGCAGGCCCATTCCATTCCTGGGCGATCATGAACAGGGTTCGCCCGTCGGCGCCGCCGAGCGCGCATGCGAAGCAGCCACGGTCGAGCTCGACTGTCTGAAGCACCTCGCCACCCTCGCGGACGCGCACACAGCGCTTGTTCGGCACGTCGGCGTACCAGACGGCGTCTTCCATATCTGCACAAATCCCATCCGGCACCCCATCGCCCAACTCGGCCCAGACCCTTCTGTTCGAAAGGCCGCCGTCATCCGCGATGTCGAATGCCGTGAGCTGCTTTGCGTAGGACTCGGCGACGACCAACGTCTGGTCGTCGGGCATGATCAACATGCCGTTCGGGAATGCGAGGCCGTCGGCCACCCGGCGAGCCGAGCCGCCGGGTGCGACGCACGCAACAATCCCGGGGGCGAATTCCTCTCCCGACATCAGATCGAAGCCGCCACCATTGACGTAGGCGCTGCCGTCCCTACCCACGACGAGCTCGTTGACTGCCGGAGGAGCAGACGCATTCTTCAGATCGCCATGAGTTACGAGCGAGCCGTCGCGCTCCTGTCGCAGAAGGAGGCCGTCGTCCGCAGAGACGACCAGCAGGCGACCGTCGGGGAGCCAATCGACGCACAGCGGAAACGCTCGTCCCTCGAGCATGACCTCGCTGTTGCAGTTCAAATCGACCGCGATCAGGCGTTGCGTCCCCCAGTCGGAGAACCACAGGCGATCGTCATGCCACCTCGGCTGCTCGCCGAACACCACACCGCTCATCAGGACACGCAAGTCAGGCACCGAGTGAAAGCTCATCACGAACGCATCCGTTGGCGAAAGTCAACCATTGACTCATCCAAGCTCGCGCCCGGAGCCGCGACTTTGGGAGTCGCATCCACCCTTACCTCGATGAGGTCATGCGTGATCCAAGCGTCGCAGTAACCCTGGACGGTGGGGGTTTCGATTGACATCGATCCGTTTTGATGTTCGGCTCTCACCAGAGTTTTCGGTCGATGAGAGGTGATCCGACAAGTGGACCCCTCGTCGTCCGAGATAGGTAGAGCCGATCCAAGGGGAACGGAAATGAGCTCATCTCGTTGGGTGACGAGAGGCAGTCGGCTGGCAGAAGGCGTCTCGATCCTTCGGTCACGACCCAGAGTCGCCCTCACGCAGGGCATAGCGCTCGTAGTTGCTTTGCTTGTCGGGTCGAGCTTCGCCATCCCTGATGCCGGGGCCGCCGTGGTGAACAAGCCGACCTTTGTAGACAGTGAGGATGTCCTGAACTCCGTCGCGTGTCCAGCCACGAACTTCTGTGTGGCAGTCGGTTGGTACATCGACTCACGACTGACAGGTAAGCATGCTCTGGGTGATCGGGCTCTCATCGAGTCTTGGAATGGCACCGCGTGGTCGATCGTCCCGAATCCCGGAATCACTAGCCAGACCGTGCTCGACTCCGTCGCCCGTACGAGCGCGACGGACTGCACGGCAGTGGGGGCGTATCCGTCCTCGGTCGATGAAACGACCGAACCTCTGGTCCCTCTGTGTCAACCTTGCGTGAGGCAGTTCCCTTCATCTTTTCATTGAGCTGAGAGGGCGGGGAAAGAGAATCCCCATGACAACAACCATCACCCACCCCTTGACCGCGCGCGCCGATGCTGGGCGCATGGAACCAACAGCTGTCCCGGACCCCGAGGTCCCCGAGATAGCCCGCGGGCGACGTCGGTACTCGGCCAAGTACAAGGTCAGGATCCTTGCCGAGTACGACGCGCTTCCAAAAGGCGAAAGAGGCGCATTCCTAAGACGAGAGGGTCTGTACTCGTCACTCGTGTCGACCTGGCGCACCCAGCGCGACGCTGGGGCGATGACAGAGCTCGGAAAGCCCGCCGGGCGCCAGCCCGCCGATCCGAGAGACAAGGAGATCGCCAGGTTGCGAAGCTCGGCTTGCCAAGGTCGAAGGAGAGCTGGACAAGGCGAACAAGGTCATCGAGATCCAGGGAAAACTCTCGGCGTTGTTGGATCAGCTCGCCACGGACAACGCGGAGTCACAGACAGGCGAGACGAAGTGATCGACGACGCCATCAGCCAACTGAGGTCCATCGTCGGAGTACGCCAGGCATGTAGAGCCGTCGGAGAGGACCAGGCACGCTGGTATCGACGTCATCGTCTGAGCCCGACACCGGTGAAGCCCGAAGGGCTGCCTGGCAGCCAGCCCCGGGCACTGACCGAGGCTGAGCGTACAGAGGTCCATGACACGCTCAACTCGCGCCGAGTTCGTAGACCACTCTCCGCCGACGGTGTACGCGACGCTGCTCGATTCGGGCATCTACATGTGCTCGGTGCCGACCATGTATCGGGTCCTCCGCCAGCCATGGCGAGGTGCACGAGCGCCGTCGCCAGGCAACCCACCCCGCCAAGGTGAAGCCCGAGCTGGTGGCGCAGGAGCCGAACCAGGTGTGGAGCTGGGATATCTCCAAGCTTCACGGGCCCGAGAAGTGGACCTATTACTACCTCTACGTGGTGATCGACATCTTCTCGAGATACGTGACAGCGTGGATGCTCGCACGTGCCGAGAACGCCCACCTTGCCAAGGTCCTCATCTCTGAAGCCGTGGCGAAACAGGGGATCGCAAAGGTCAGCTCTCTTTCACATGGACCGAGGATCGCCTATGAGAGCGAAGCCCTTCGCCTTCTTGCTCGCCGACCTCGGCGTCACCAAGTCCTTCAGCAGACCGCACGTAAGTGACGACAACCCGTACTCAGAAAGTCATTTCCGGACCTTCAAGTACCGGCCGGCATTCCCCGATCGCTTCGGCTGCTACGAGGACGCGAACGGCTACTGCGGACGATTCTTCCCCTGGTCACGATATGTGGGTGATCCACCAGCTTGCATACGTGTTCGGCGAGGCTGGCGACACCCTGCGATCGGAGACCCCCTTTGGGATTTGTGCCCTGCCTTGATCGGATCTCGGGAGGTGGAGGCTCAGACACAGTGATTCGTCACGGAATCTGCCTCAAAAAGGTTGACAAGCGCCGCAGTGAGCGGGTGCCCGAAGTGGGGAACAAGGAGGCCCATTTGCACCGACGCTCCGAAGGCAGTGACAACGATCAGTGCCGCCGCTGCGAGTGGCCTAGGTCTTAAGAATCGCCCGAGCTCGATAGCCACACCGACCTCCTGGATTGAATCTATGTATCAGTACATTGACACAAAACTGCCTTGATGGCAAGATGTCTTCCATGTGGACGGACATGGCGTTCTACGGCGTGTGGGCGGTGGTCCCCGTCGCTCTTGCAGTGATGGCAGTTCGACCTCTCTCAGATCGAGAACTGAGAGTTTTTAAGGGTCGGCTCGTTGCCCTTTACGGCGTCGAGCTAACCCAGGAGGCGCTCCCTGTTGTGAAGCGATCGGCACTACGTGGGCGAGTTTGCCGCTTCGCTGGAGCAGCTCTGGGCCTAAGCCTGTACCCAGTCCTTTTCGGCGCCGGCGTGAGCATCCCGAATGCCGGCATCGTCTACGCAGTCATCGGATACCTTCTCGGGGCATTTATCAGTGCATTGGTTCCTGGATCACGCCCGTTCGGAGCTCGTACGGCATCGCTACTTCCGCGGAATCCGTCGAACTACCTGCCTCGGGTTGCCTTGGTCACGCCCGTCGTTGCGTTCGGAGTGAGTTGCCTCGGAATTCTCGTGTATGAGTTCGAACCACATAGAACCTTTCCTACCTTTTTCGGCACAACGGCTGCGCCCACGATTTCTGGGATCGCCGCCGCAGCGACGCTGATTGCGGTACGAGTGCTCGTGGCCCGCGCCCAGCCGGTCACCACCCCCGTCCTGGTCGCGCTCGACGATGCTTTGCGAACCCAGGCGCTTCACACCATCGCCGCCGCTGGAATGGCCATTGCTTTGATCGGCATGGCCTCGAGCCTGTTCGAGATGGGCGGCTACGCGTCCTTCACCTGGCTGAGTGTTGTCGGCATCACTGGGGGATTCTGCACCCTCATTGGCGTGTTTTACGCATGGGCATTCCGAGGGGCGGAGTGGCGTGTCCATAGGCCGATCTTGCGGTGATTGTCAGTGTCGATCCTCGATCGCCGACTCCACCGTTCGAGCAGCTTCGCATCTCGATACGCCGGCTCGTCGCAACAGGCGACCTTCCGTTGGGCAGCCGTCTTCCGACAGTCCGCCAACTTGCGGCCGACCTTCGGGTGGCACCGGGGACTGTGGCAAGAGCGTTCCGCGAGCTCGAGGCCGAGGGAATTATCGAGACCCGTGGCCGGCACGGCACCAGAGTAAAGAGCACACCCCGCGCACCCCGACGGGCCGAGGGTGACCGTCGGATCCGCGACGCAGCCTTGGTATATGCAGGAGTTGCTGCAGAGCTGGGAATCGACCCTGACGCAGCCATCGAACACGTTCGTGAGGCCTTGACGCCCTGAGTCGGATTCATGCCTCAGCATCGCTCCACGAGCGGTTTCGCGTGAGAGGAACGTTGTCTCTATTAGTAATATGGCGACGAAGAATCGAGCGTCGCGGATTCCTGAAACGATCTGATCCATCGAGCTGGACGGCGCAAAGTGATGCGTGACGCTTTCAGCAGGCACAACGTCTGCAAGGGGGACGGCGTCCGCAAATCCGAGACGGCAATAGAACTAGGATAGAGACTAGGACCTGCGACAGGCGGGATCATCCCCAGATGTCATGTCACTCCGACAAGTTCCCGCCATCGGGCAGATACGACAGCAAGATAGGCGGCGGCGTTCAGCCCATAGCGATCCAAGCTGAATCCGTCTGTCATTTCGATCAGCGCGGTGCTCCCATCGTCAAGAACGCCAACGTCGAGCGCGTAACCGGCAGGGGCGTTGTCGCCGAGGCCTTGTATCATTGACAAGACGGTTGCTTCGTCTAGAGGCCGAGCAGGATCGCCCCAGTAGTGCCTGATCTCGACTAGCTCGGAACTGCGAACGAACGCCCTGGATTCGCTCTGAAAGTGGACTACATCGCTGCACCACACCTTGGTTCGACCGGAGACCTGGCTAAGAGGCCTTTGGTGGGGATCCGAAAGAACGACTCCCGTAAACCGCTTGCGAACCGCGCGGGGTTTCACAAAGATCGGTCGACCGCTTCGCTCGACAGCTTCGCGAGCCTCGGCCAGTGTTGATGGCCACACTCTTCTCCGGAGATATGGAAATAGAGCGGTCGGATAGTCCTCTGGTTCTGGCATCGCTCGGCCCATCGTTCGCAGCGTGGCCCGAACTGAGGACAGACCTCCCATCACAAGGGTCTCTGAGGAGAGCCCGATGCCTCCTCGTAGCATGTGTTTCTGGAAAAACCAGTCGACCTCGATGCCGGATGCCTGAAGGACCACCTCGAGGTCGCCAAGATCCGGATCGCCGCGTTCGAGCTCGGCACGACTGAAACCCAGGCCAGCGATCGACAGGTTCACGCCCCTCATGTTCGTCGCGATGAACGCACGAAGAACCCTCACTTGCACCCGATTGGAGATCGGGGCCCGGTGTCCGCCTTGGACACGAGGTGATTCAACGCCGTGTTCTCACTTTGGGAATCTGCTCTGCGGGATGTGGCGACCCGGCGAAAGATGCAAACTACATGGTAGATCGTCATTTCCGTTAAGCACTATTCGGCATTGCTGCGCAGGGCTCTGCGACGAAAGTGGCACGACCGAGAGTCCTGCCTGTGTTCTCAAGCCCTCTTGGCGGCCGTCGATGCAGAGAGGGGAGCGTCCCTCGGGCTCGGCTACTTCGCTGACTAAAATCTGGAGTGTAAGAGTGACTCGTTGCCCAGCTGAGCCGGCATAACCATGATCCTCACTATTTCAACCAGTTACCATCCAGCGACGGACCTGGGTTTCTTGCTGCACAAGAACCCCGAACGTCATCAGACAGTCGAGCTTAGTTTTGGTACGGCGCACGTCATATACCCCGAAGCCTCCGAGCAGAGCTGCTCAATGGCGCTGATGGTGGACGTCGATCCGGTTGGCCTTGTTCGAAATCGACGCGGTCCGAGCGGGAGTGACTTCTCGCTGTCCCAGTACGTGAATGACAGGCCATTCGTGACCTCGTCGTTCATGTCCGTCGCGCTCGCCAAGGTCTTCTCGACGGCGATGAGCGGAAGGAGCAAAGAGCGGCCTCATTTGGCTGAGCTCGAGATCCCATTCGAGGTCATGCTCCCGGTGGTGCCCTGCCGAGGCGGGGAGACCATCCTCAGGCGGATATTCGAGCCACTCGGTTACATCGTCGAGGCGTCGACCATCCCACTGGACCCTGTGTTTCCCACCTGGGGAGACAGTCGCTACTTCGCTGTGCGGCTCAATACCACCATGAAGGTGAAGGACCTCCTCGAACACCTCTTTGTCCTCCTCCCTGTGCTCGACGATGACAAGCACTACTGGGTAGGTCAGGACGAGGTCGAGAAGCTGCTTCGCCGAGGCGGCCAGTGGCTCGCAAGCCATCCTGAGCGGGAGCTGATCGCCAATCGCTATCTCCGGCACGACCGTCATCTCACGCGAGAGGCTATGGGCCGTCTGCTCGAAGACGATCCAGATGACCCGGACGAAGAAGCGGCGGCGCGTGACGCAGAGGAAGAAGCCGTCGAGCAGCCAATCAGCCTCAACGAGCAGCGCCTGGCTGCCGTAACTGCTGTCATCGTCGGTGCCGGAGCGCGCCGAGTGCTCGATCTCGGATGTGGGCAAGGAAAGTTGGTACAGGCGCTCCTCAAACGATCCACAATCCAACAAGTCGTGGGCGTCGACGTGTCGTACCGGACGCTTGAGATCGCCGGTCGCCGCCTGCACCTTGAATCGATGGCGCCTAGTCAACGAGAGCGGGTCGAGTTGCTCCAAGGCTCACTCACATACCGGGACCGTCGGCTACAGGGCTTTGACGCCGCCGCCATCGTCGAGGTCGTGGAGCACCTCGAACCTTCTCGGCTCGGGAGCTTTGAGCGCGTCGTGTTCGCCCACGCTCATCCGCCACTCGTGGTCCTCACCACACCGAACGTCGAATACAACGTGCTGTTCGAGAACCTTCCAGTTGAGTCACTGCGGCACCGGGACCACCGCTTCGAATGGACGCGGACTCGAATTTGCAACCTGGGCTCGCGGAGTGGCAGAGCGCCAGGGCTACGAAGTGGTCATTTCCGGTATCGGCCCGGTTGACGCTGAGGCGGGCTCCCCTACGCAGATGGCTGTGTTCTCTCAATGAACATCAAGATCCCCGAGCTCTCGCTGATCGCCCTCGTAGGCGTATCCGGGTCGGGCAAGTCGACGTTCGCCGCGCGCCACTTTCTGCCTACCGAAGTGCTGTCCTCCGATTTCTGCCGCGGGCTCGTGAGCGACGACGTTAACAGCCAGACCGCGACCAACGCGGCCTTCGACGTCCTGTACTTCATCGCTGGCAAGCGTCTGGATGCCGGTCGCCTCACCGTCGTCGATGCCACAAACGTGCAGGCAGAAGCCAGGCGCGGGCTCGTCAGGTTGGCCAAGGAGCATCACGTCTTGGCGGTGGCTGTCGTTCTTGACGTGGCCGAAAAGGTCTGCGCCGAGCGCAACGCCTCCCGTCCCGAACGGCAGTTCGGAGCGCACGTGCTGCGCAATCAGCAGTCGCAGCTCAGGCGTTCACTTCGTGGACTTCGGCGAGAGGGATTCCACCGGGTGTTCGTCCTCTCAGGCACCGAGGAGATCGAAGCAGCGAGCTTTGAACGTGAGCCTCTGTGGAATGACCGGCGCGAGGACTCGGGACCGTTCGACATCATCGGAGACGTTCATGGTTGCCTCACCGAGCTCGTCGAGCTATTGACCCTGCTGGGCTACGAGGTTTCTCCTGAAGCGACGACGGCGCACCATCCCGAAGGCCGCCGAGTGCTCTTCCTCGGCGATCTGGTCGACCGCGGACCCGCTACGCCCGCGGTGCTCCGACTTGCAATGGGAATGGTGGCCGACGGAACAGCGCTCTGCCTCCCCGGGAACCACGAGGTCAAGCTGCTCAGAGCCCTGAATGGGAAGAATGTGACGACCAGCCACGGGTTAGCCCTGAGCCTGGAACAGCTGGCTGCAGAGCCATCCGAGTTCTCACAGACCGTTGCCAAATTCATCGATGGACTCGTAGGCCACCTTGTACTCGACCACGGAAGGCTCGTGGTGGCCCACGCCGGCTTGCCTGAGAAGATGCAAGGTCGCGCTTCGGGAGTGGTTCGTTCCTTTGCTCTGTACGGGGACACCACCGGGGAGACCGATGAGTACGGGCTTCCCGTTCGCTACCCCTGGGCCGAGGACTATCGCGGTAGTGCTTTTGTCGTCTACGGACACACGCCCGTGCCAGAGGCGATATGGGTGAACAAGACCATCTGCATCGACACAGGTTGCGTCTTCGGCGGCCGGCTGTCTGCATTGAGGTACCCCGAACGTGAGCTCGTCTCGGTGCAGGCACACGAGGTCTACTACGAGCCGATCCGCCCCCTCGCGCCATCGGACTCGGAGACTCCGGAGGACCGGGAACCTACAGATCTTGATATCGATGACGTCGTCGGCAAGCGGATAATCGAGACCCGCCTGTCGCACTCGGTCACGATTCGTCCGGAGAACGCCATCACCGCGCTGGAGGTGATGAGCCGTTTCGCCGTTGACCCAAGGTGGCTCGTCTACTTGCCTCCCACCATGGCGCCGACGGCAACTTCGGATCGAGAAGGTCTTCTCGAGCATCCACACGAAGCCTTCGCCGCGTTTCGAGCGGGTGAGGTCGAACATGTGGTCTGTGAAGAAAAGCACATGGGCTCGCGCGCCGTCGTCGTGGTGTGCCACGAGCCGTCGGTGGCGGAACGGCGATTCGGGATCAACTCGCCAACTGCGGGCAGCATCTTCACGAGGACGGGCCGGCCTTTTTTTTCGGATGGCGCGACAGAGGGAGTCCTCCTCGGGCGAGTCCGAGCCGCCCTTGAACGTGGCGGATTCTGGAAGGAGTTGGATACCGACTGGCTAGCACTCGACTGCGAACTTCTGCCATGGTCCGCAAAGGCCGAGGAACTCCTCCGACATCAATACGCATCAGTGGGCGCCGCGGCTACGAGCGCGCTCGCGGCGGAGCAGGCTGCCGTCGAAGCCGCAACGGCCCGAGGTGTAGAAACCGGCGGCCTAGTCGACCACGTTCGGGACAGGTCAACCATGATCGACGGATTCGTCGCTGCCTATCGGAGGTACTGCTGGCCCGTGAATGGTGTCGACGACCTGAAACTCGCTCCGTTTCAGATACTTGCTGGGGAGGGCGTCGTCCACGCCCTGAAGGACCATCTGTGGCACCTGGAGGTGCTTGGTCGACTGTGTGGATCCGATCCGACCACGTTCCGGCGCACGGAATCGATAACGGTTGAAGTCAGAGATCCTGCTTCGGTTGAAGCTGGCACGGCCTGGTGGGAAGAGCTCACAGCGAACGGTGGCGAAGGCATGGTGGTGAAGCCGGTCGAGGTCGTGCATCGAGGGCCGAAAGGACTTGTTCAGCCGGGCATCAAGTGCAGGGGCCGGGAGTACCTACGGATCATCTATGGACCCGAGTACACCGCCGAGCGTCACCTATCGCGACTCCGGTCTCGCGGCCTCGGGCTCAAACGATCGCTTGCGCAGCGGGAGTTTGCCCTCGGAATCGAAGCCCTCGAGCGATTTGTGGCTTCCGAACCGCTTTACCGCGTACATGAATGCGTGTTCGGAGTCCTCGCGCTCGAGAGCGAACCAGTCGATCCCCGCCTCTAGATTTCGCAGTAGAGCATGCAGTCTTAGTGTCCTCCGACTGGACCGCTCCAGACGACAGAAGTGCAGGTGAGCGGCTTGCGTCTCTGCTCTGGAAGGGTCCATTTGGTTCCAGATTGCAGAGTTTCTAGACGCGGATCCGCGTGGAAACTTGCTCCGTAGCGACATCAAACCTTGTGTCACTGCTCTTAAGTCCACATGGCCAACCGTCGATGTGACGAGTCGAGCATCGGGCGCCGAACCACGGAGGCGGGATGGGCGGAGCGATAAACGACGAGCCGAGCGAGCCCGTATCGGCAAACCGTTGGCGGCGCTACGGCATGGACCGCCTCTATGTCAACGAGAGCGACGGACAGACGATTGGATGGTTTGATCTCGAGAGCGGAGTGCCTGTGATCCAGCTAGCGGACCGAGCCGAGGCTTTTGAGATTGCCGTTGCCGGATGGATGGACATGCACCCTGAACTGAGGATGTCGGGGGCGGCTAACGGGGTGCCCGATGGCTCCGGCGACGATACGGCGCCTTTCATTCACGACGGGACCCTAACGCCCTGTGAACGTCATGACGCCAGCCGTGCCGGCACTACAACAGCTGGTTCGAGCGCCACCGACGAACCCTGTCTCGACCTCGCAAAGAATCTCCCCGGTCAAACGCTAAGAACACTTGCAATCGCCGAGCAACAGAAACGCCCTGTATGGACATGGCTTAATCGCGTTCTCAGGGTGCACACCAATGAGCGAGCGTGGCGAATGGGTGAAAAGGGTGAAATGCTCGTGGCGAAGAAACTCGCAGAGCTTGGGAATCGCTGGCATGTGTTGCATTCGATCCCTATTGGCGACAAGGGCTCGGACATCGACCACCTCGTCATAGGGCCAGGCGGAGTCTTTTCACTAAACACCAAGCACCACAAGAATGCTTCGATCCGGGTCGCAGGAGAGAAGTTCATGGTGAACCGCCGGGGGCAGCCCTACATTCGCAATAGTCGATTCGAAGCCGAGCGCGTGACAAGGCTCCTGGGTACTGCGTGCGATTTGGAAATCAATGTACGGGGCGTGGTCGTGGTCGTCAATGCGCGCCAGTTTGAGGTGAGAGAGGCCCCGGGTGACGTGCACGTAGTTAACCGATCGAGATTGCGGGAATGGTTCGTCGCGCAGCCCCTGACGCTGAACGAAACGTTGGTCGAGAGGATCTTCGCTGTTGCCCGCTGCTCATCGACTTGGACTTCGTCTCGATCGCGGCGACCTTGGCCGAGGAGTACCTAGTTCTGGAAGACGAGGATCACCGGTGCGGAATCGACATGGTCGCTTGGGGAAGCGAGGTGGTAGGAGACCGAGACTCCCAACGATTGCTCCGTACGGTCCCTTTCCTCGCGGCGACGAGCAGACAGCAGGCGCACTTCTAATAGGCCCACGTGCGTCACTTCACGTGGTCTGAGAATGTTTGCGACGCTCTGAACGGCATTTATAGCTCTTGGACATCGATGGCCTGCTCACGAATCGTGAAAACATAACTACAAGATAACGACATGTCCTTATCTGTCACCCCCTTCGGGGCGCTGTGGCGGCACCAGGAGCGACAAAGATAGAAGGGCTGATCTCCAAGGTCGGCACACGGTAGCGTCCGGGTCGTGAACGGCAATGACCCAAGTTTGGCGTCGAGAGACGCTTTGCGGAGCGACAGGGACGGCTCGCTCCCAGCTGCCTACCAGGATCGACGCTTGGACCACGGAGACCAAATCGAGATGCCAGGTCGAATGCTTTCGATTGTGGCGGGAACCATCGCCATTTTCGTTGCTGCGTCGTTCCTGATCTGGATCAAGGATGTTCCACGCATCCCGGCTTGCACTGGCAGCTCAGTTCAGTTCTTTAATCCCTCGTCGGCGGGCCGGTGGTTGGACGCTGGCGTGGCTGCATGCGCAGCTCTTACGATCACGGTATCGTTATCGAGAAGGTCTCATCGGCTGGCGGCATGCATTGCCAGCGTCATGGTTATTCTGAGCATTTGCATCGCCGCTGCCGCCGTCGCGGTACACGGAGGCCATATCTCTGAGTGTTGGAACTTTTAGCCTGGAAACACCGAAGATTGACGTGAGTACGTAGCCGCGCATTCGCGGAAAGTGCCTCCCAGCCTGGAAGAATTGCGGTGTCGAGACGCAGCTTCATCCAGAACCAGGAGGCACTTTCAGTGAACGCAGTATCGCGCGGAATCGACCGCATCGAGGTGACCTTCGACGAGCCCAATCTGGTGGCCAACGCCGGGCTGCTGCTCGTGGCCACGTCTCGTGGTCCGCCTCGGTCTCGAGCGCCTGGTGAACGCCACCGTCCGCCTCTCTGGACGTGTCGGTGGGGCAGCTCCCGGACGCAAGGTGCTCACCTTGGTGCACGCCATGGTGGCGGGCGGCTCTCACATCGATCACGCCGACATGCTGCGAGCGGGAGCCACCGAATCCGTGCTCGGTCACCGGGTCATGGCCCCGTCGACGCTCGGCACGTTCTTGCGGTCGTTTACCTTCGGTCACATCCGACAGTTGGACCGGGTGCTCGCAGAAGCCCTTCACCGCGCATGGTCACTCGGGGCAGGCCCCGGGTCCGCAGATGTAGTGATCGACGTCGACTCGACAATCTGTCAGGTCTGCGGCAATGCCAAAGCTGGAGCCGGATACGGGTACACGAAGAAGCGCTGCTACCACCCGATCCTCGCCACACGGGCGTTGACAGGTGGGGTGCTGCACGCCAGGATGCGAAAGGGTGCCGCCAACACCCAGCGCGGAGCGGTGCGGTTCATTGAAGAGCTCGTCGCCCGGGTGCGCAGAGCTGGTGGGACCGGACCGTTGTACATGCGCTTCGACTCGGGCTTCTGGTCGGAAGCCACCATCCGGACCCTCGAGTGCCTGGACGTCGGCTACACGATGGGCATAAAGATGGTGAAAACCGTTCGAGAAATTGTCTCTTTCATCGACGAGTCGGCATGGATCCCGATCGACTACACGTGTGACGGAGAGGCTCAAGTTGCTGAGTGCACCTACAACGGCAGGCGACTGATCGTGCGCCGCACGCGCCTCGTCAGGTCCCCAGGCCGAGCTGTGGCCCGACTGGCGACACTTCGGGTTTCTAACCGACCTCGGAGGCGACGCAGTAGAGGTGGACGAGTTCCACAGAGCCCATGCCACCGTCGAGCTCGCCATAAGAGACCTGAAAGAAGGCGCCGGTCTTGAGCACGTCCCGTCCGGACACTTCTTCGCCAACGCCGCATGGCTCATCTGCGCGGTGCTCGCCCATGACCTCATCCGCTGGACCGCGATGCTCGGTGAGATCACTCAAGAAGGCGAGCTCACGGTCGCACGCACCGTGCGGACCAGGTTCTTGTCCGTCCCGGCCCGCCTCGTTGACAGATCGGGACGACCGACGCTGCGCGCTCCGCTCGAGTGGCCATGGGCAAACGCCTTCGAGCGCGCAATCGGGCTTCTCCGAGCCCTGCCCCGGTCCCCGTGTAGCTTCGATTCTCGCGGCCGGCGCACCGCAGACGATCGCATGAGGGCGCTGACAACCGACGCGAACTTCACGCAGCCTTGGTCCTTCACGCCGTGTCTGCGCCTCTAGCAACCACTACACCGGCGATCGGCCCCAGGCAACTTCAATCGATTCAGTCGATGCCCGACGCGTCACTCATCGGTGGATCGAAGCTAGAGAGACCCTTTGCACGGGGATAGCGTGAGGTCGCTCAAGACACGGTGAACTGACTATGGAGCCCCGAGCGCGAAGCCGAATAGTCCGAAGGCACCATTCGACTCGCCACTCGCAACGCACGAGGTCGTTTCTGGTGCGCACGTAATGTCGGTTAAGTCGGTCAGATCTTTCGGAATCGTTAGTTTCATCCAAGATTGCCCGCCGTCCATGGTCTTGTAGCCGAACACTTCCCCGGCAGTCTCCGATGCATTCACTGTCGAGAACATCATCACGCAATCGGTCGGACTCGAGCACGAGATCACGGGCTCACCAAAGTTGGCCACCGATCCGGGGATCACATGTGACTTGCCAGGTCGATTGGACCACCGCGTTGCCACGAGCATTGGACCGCCTAGGGCCTGACCGCACGCCGGCGAGGTGATGATCCTGGAGGAATGAGTGGATGTCAAGCGCGCCGACGTCGGCGGGTGGTGGACGCCGTCTTCGGGGTTATGCCGAGGGTCGGTTTCTCGCGCGGGCGGTAGGAGCCGCCCTCGATGACGAGTTTCCACGCGGCTGACTTCAGGCGGTCGACAGCAGATTGCGCGAGCAGTGGGTCTGCCATCATCGCCAGCCACTCACTCGGGTCTCGGTCCGAGGTGATCACGGTGGCCGCTCGATGGTGTCTCTCTATTACGAGCTCATACAGGTCGGTGGTTTCGTTCATGTCGAGCGGTTGGAGACACAGGTCGTCCAAAATGAGCAGGTCGATGAGCTTTCTCATCTCCTGCTCGTAACTCGCGTCGAGACGCGCCGCTTTGAGGCGCTTGTGCAGCTTGTCGGCGCGCTCGAAGTGAACACCGATGCGCCTTCTGCACGCCGCGTGTCCCAGTGCGGTCGCCAGAAATGTTTTGCCGACGCCGACCGGCCCGAGAATCAGGACGTTGTGGGCCTCGTCGACGAAGCGAAGCGAAACGAGCTCGCTCCACATCTGGTTGTCGTAGGTGACCTCCGCCGACGAGTCCCACTCCTCTAGCACCATGGTGGGATCGAGGTGTGCCGCGCGTGCTCTCACCGATGCGGAGGTGGCGTCTCTGCGTTGGGCCTCGTCACTGAAGAGCTGCTCTAAGAAGTCGACGTGGCTGAGATTGTGGGCTCGGGCGAGCGCCAGGCGCTCGGGCAGGGTGTCTAGGAGTTGGCCGAGCCGCAGCTTTCGCATGAGCGTTCGAAGCTCGGGGGAGACAGAAGGTGCCGGGGCGTTCATATCCCGCTATCTTTCTTCACCGCGAACTCCGACGGGTCGCAATGCACGCGGCATTCCTGCGGTCTCGCTGCACCAGGTCTCTGCGCGTGTGCGCACATCGGTCAAGTCCCTGAAGTCCTCGCCTCTAAAGAAGTTTCCCCTGACGTATTGAACGCACGCTCGACACGAGGTTTGTCCGTCGGCCGACGGATGCGAGCGGGGTCGGTCACAAAGCCCCGGGATTGCGCGTACTCCATGAAGGTGTCGTTGATCCGAGCTTCGATGTTGTCGGCCTTGTCGACGATCGCCGACATCTGGTCGGGGATGACCACGGGGAAGACGCCACCGAAATAGCTCCACGCCGCCTCGCAGCCTCTGATCACCTCCTCGGTTGTCTGGCGAAACGTGG
>CAWDEI010000003.1:0-331006 GCA_963801315.1 uncultured Acidimicrobiales bacterium
GAGCCAGTCCCACAGCCGGCCGGGCTCTTCCGGCAGCGCATCCGCAGACCGAGTTAACGATCATCATCACGGTTCCGCTTCCCGGCGCCAACATCCGGTCGACGTCAGCCGGCGTCCGCGCCTCTTCGACGCCGTAACGCGTAAGGTCGGCCCGCATGGGTGTAATAAAATGTTCAGGATATGCCATGCTTCGATTCTAGCAGCGCGGCCCCATCACGCCGCCTCAAACGCCCGCCTAGCATACAGGTGATCGAAAAGATTCCCTTCATGCGGCTGGTCCCAACTGATCCGCATCGTCGGAATCGGACCAAAATTCAAACGCCCCACCAGCGGAGATTCGAGCAGCCGGCGTGCGGAACTTTGGATCGTATCATCGCCATGACGGCCAGCGACGGTCCCATCGCCGTCGGTAACCGGTCCTGCGGAATTTCCACCACGCTGGCGAACGGGAACAGATATTCGCGATTCGCCAGGGAGTGCTCCACATCGCATTCGACAATCGTCGGCAAGAGATACCCGCAGCCCTCCCAGGTCACGAACCGATCCGCGCCGCGATAAGCGGCGCTCACGTCGCGGGCGCCATCCTGATCGCGGCCGGGACGCTCGCGATCGTCGTTTGAGGCGCCGCGACCTCGGGCTGGACGACCTGCGGTGGTGGGAACGCCGGCGGTTGTGCGAACTGCGGTTCCGCGACGACCTGCGGCTGCGGAACGACCTGCGGTTCCGCGACGACCTGCGGCTGCATGACTGCTGGTGGTGGGGGCAGCTGCTGCTCGTGGACGATCTGTGGCAGAGGGCTCTGTTGCTCCGGGACGGCCTGTGGTGGTTGGCCGAGAATGTGATGCGGCTCGACGAGAAATGGCGGAGGAGGAGGCGGGGGCTCGACAACAGGTGCGGGACGCTCGAATCCGAACGGCAGG
This sequence comes from uncultured Acidimicrobiales bacterium, assembly GCA_963801315.1. Lineage (GTDB taxonomy): Bacteria > Actinomycetota > Acidimicrobiia > Acidimicrobiales > CAVXTF01 > CAVXTF01. The sequence continues at coordinate 921 of CAWDEI010000003.1, forward strand.
AGGATCTCACTCACGACGTCGTCGATCTGAGTGACGGGCATGAGAAACGTGCCGGCGGGCTCAGGCGGCGGCGGAGAGGCCGGGGGGCGGCCCACTTCGGAGTAGCCCATGGGCAGCGGTGGAGCGAGGCCGCCGAGCTCGTTGGTGACCGGATCGGGTTGATACTGCCCGTTGATCGGCTGTGCGTAGGTCCCGTTGACAGGGGCGGTGTGCCCGTTGGCTTGAGCCGGGACTTCGGGTTGTGCACCGGAGAACAGGGGTTGGCAGTAGCCGTTCGGAGGAGCCGCGACGCTTGCGACTGCGCCGCCGAACGAACTGCCTACGAGAGCGGTCGGTTGAGGAGGGGCATATGCCGACTGTGTCTGGGGTAGCCCTGTACCCATCGCCGGGGCGGCGGCGTTCGCCATGGGAACCGCGAGCTCGTACTGGGTCTCGAGATTCGCGAAAAGCGGTGGCACTCCGCCGCCCTGGCTCGGCTCCTCCATGGTGGCTTCGATCTCGATGACGTCTCCCGTGTCGGAGAATCGCACGATCCGCCCGCCGCATGTGGAACAGCGACGTGACTCGTCTGACGCCGTTTTCAGGCATTTGCGACACATTGCTGACACGACCACCCACCTCCGGTCTCTGCATCGGCGCATGGCAACGGGCGTGTGAGCGTTACCACGCGGAGTAGTGAGGATTTTGGGGACTCTGTGCGTTCCTACGGACATGGGAATCGTCAATCCCTGCATTTTCGTGCTCGAACACGTTCCGCGGGCGCTCGAATCCAGATGTTGATGTTCCGGTGGGGTTAACCGGCGGCGGCAAGTTCGATAATCAACGGGTGGGGGGATCCAGGTCCGGCCGGCGCCGGCTGCTGCACAGGCACGATTTGACCGAGGCGTTGCTCGCCAACGGGCAGCTGCCCGACTCGCTCTGCACGAAGCTCATGGGATCCGAGGGACTCGGAACGATCTCCGCCGACCTGTGGGGGAACGTCGTTCACTGGAGCACCGAAGCCGAGTCGATGTTCGGATGGACCGGCGACGAAGCAGTCGGCAGAGCACTCGACGAGCTCCTCGCTCCCGTGCGACCCGTCGAAGGGTCCGGGATCTTCGAGATTCTCGCTCGAGGCGGCTCGTGGTCGGGCACGCTCGCAATAAGCCGCAAAGACGTCGACGGACCACCAAGCCTCGTGGCCGCCACTCCCTTGACGAGCACAAAAGGTGAGGTGATCGGTCACGTCGTGCTCTGCAGCGCGACCGGAGTCGCGTCAGGTTCTGTGACTGCAGGTGGACCTGACCGAGATGGCGAGAAGGCCATTCCGGCTCCTGGCGAGACCTCGTCGGCGTCGAGCGACCCCTTTCATTCCGCACGTGATCACTTTCGCCGTGTCTTCGCCGAAAGCCCGGTCGGGACGGCGCTCGTCGGTGTCGACGGTCTGGTCCAGGACGTCAATTCCTCGCTCTGCCGAAGCCTCGGGTTCGCGGCTGACGAGCTGATAGGCAGGAATTTCGTCGAGTTCAATCATCCGGATGATCGCGAGCTCGAAATTGACTACGCGCAGCGTCTCTTCGACGGAAGGATCGATCGATTTCAGCTCGATAGAAGGTTCACGCGCGCAGACGGCTCGGTGATGACGGGCCGTGTGACGGCTTCGGCAGTTCGCGATCCCGGAGGTCGCGTCCTGTTCGGGATCGGCGTCGTGGAGGACGTGACAGAGCGTCTCCGCTCCGAACAGGCTCATCTCGAGTCCGAGACGGTGTTCAGGCGCACCATCGAGGCAACGAGCGATGCGTTCGTCGGAATGGACGCATCGGGCCGTGTGACCGACTGGAATGCGGCAGCCGAGCGCTTGTTCGGCTGGTCGAGCCACGAGGCCTTCGGGATGCCTCTCATGAGGATGATCGTTCCCGAGGAGTACGTGGAGTCGTACAACGAGATCCTCACTCAGGCTCTCGAGTCCGGCTCGTCGACGCGCGCCGACAGAAGCACCTTCGGAGCATTTCTTCAAAGACCGCGAGGGCCGGGAGTTCCCGGCCGAGGTCTCCCTCGTTCTCGTCGAACAAGATGGAGGATTCTTCGCAAAGGCTTTCATCCGCGACGTGTCGCAACGCCAGGAACTGGAAGACCAGCTGACCAGGCAGGCTCTCACCGACTCGCTCACCGGGCTTCCGAATCGTGCGCTTCTTCGGGACCGCCTCGACACGGCGGTCGCCCGCCTCGACCGCAACCCTGGCCTTGCCGCTGTAATGATGCTCGACCTGGATCGCTTCAAGGTAGTGAACGACAGCCTGGGCCACGACGCGGGCGACAAGATGCTCACGATCGTCGCCGACAGAATCCGTTCCGCCGTCCGGGTGGGCGACACCGTCGGGCGCGTGGGAGGCGACGAGTTCGTGGTCGTCGCGGAGGACTTCGACGATACGAGCGACGTGGTGTTTCTCGCGGACCGCGTGATCGAGGCAGTGTCGGCGCCCCTGGAGCTGCTCGGCCTCGAGTTGCACCCGAGCGCAAGCGTGGGAATAGCAGTGGCCAGTGATTCCTCCGCCAGCGCCGGACAAGCTCTTACGGGACGCGGACTTGTCGATGTACCGCGCGAAGGAGCGCGGGGGTGCGTCTGCTGAGCTTTTCGATCCCGTTCTCTACGCGAAAGCCCTTGCCCGTCTCGAGCTCGAGGGCGAGTTGAGGCGCGCCATCGACGAGGACCAGCTGCGGGTGTTCTACCAGCCGGTCGTGTCGTTCGACGGCCATGTGTCGGGGTTCGAGGCCCTGGTGCGTTGGGAGCACCCCGAACGCGGGCTCGTCAACCCTGCGGACTTCATTCCGCTCGCCGAGGAGACGGGGCTCGTCGTGCCCCTGGGCTCCTGGGTGCTCTCACATGCCGCGTCGCAGGTGGCGCGTTGGCAGGAGACGATCGATTCATCCTTGAGCCTGTCTGTGAACCTGTCGGGCCGCCAGCTCGTCGATCCGGAGTTTCCTGACGTCGTCCGCCGGATCCTCGAAACCTCAGGTCTTCCGGCTCGATCTCTTTGTCTGGAGCTGACCGAGACGGCCCTGATCGAGGATCCTGTGAGCGCCGAGCGGTGCCTCACCGGGTTGCGGACACTGGGTGTCCGGATCGGAGTGGACGACTTCGGGACCGGGTACTCGTCTTTGATCTACGTCCGCAGGTTCCCTGTCCAGGTTCTGAAGCTCGACAGGCTCTTCGTCGCGGGACTCGGGGAGAGCGCCGAGGACGAGACGATCGCCGGTTCGGTCATCCATCTCGCCCACGAGCTCGGTCTCGAGGCGATCGCCGAGGGCGTCGAGACGCTGGATCAGCTTCATGCGCTCGATTCGCTCGGCTGCGATCTCGCGCAGGGCTTCTACTGGTCCAAGCCGCGCCCGGCCGACGAGATCGAGGCAGTTCTGCTGGAGGGTAGGAATCTCGGACCGCTGACCGCGCTCGAGCGAGATGACGCGCCGGCGCCGGAGGAACTGGACGACGTAGGCGCCTCGGTGAGGGCGGCTTCTTGACGGTGTAGATGACCGCCTGTGCGAACCGCCTGCGCGGACGGTCTCACCGGAGCACGAGGTGGACGTCGCCGAACTCGTGCCACAGATAGCCGTTCTCGAGTGCCGAGGCGTAGGAGCTCTCGAGCAGGTCAGAGCCTGCAATCGCCTGCAGCATCGCGAGGTGAGACGCTTCCGGCTCGTGCCAGCCGGTCAACAGTCCGTCGACGGAGCGCACACACCGGTCGGGAGTGACCACCGTCTCGGTCCATCCGCTTCCCGCGTGCAGTCGACCTCTCTCGTCCACGACGGTCTCGAGCGCGCGCACGACCGTGGTGCCGACTGCGATCACCCTCCCGCCGTTGCGATGAGTGTCGTTTACTCTGTGCGCGGTCGCACCTGACACGCGATACGGCTCCGGGTAAGGAGGCTCGGAGGCCTCGAGCGAGGCGACACCGGTGTGGAGCAGGACCGGAACGACGCCGATTCCCCTGGCTACCAGTCGGGTCAGGATCTCAGGAGTGAAAGGTCGTCCCGCGCTCGGCATCTCGGCGGAGCCCGGCTCCGTCGAGTACACGTTCTGGTACGTCGAGATCGGCCACGAGCCTTTGACGTATCCGTACTGGATGGGCCTTCCGTGGACCGTCAGGTAGCTGGCGACGGGACCCGGAGCAGCGAGCGTCGCCACCCACAACCTCACACCCCCCTCGTTCTCCGAGTACGGGGTGAGCAGCTCGACCCGCCCGCCACCGTCGAGGTGGATCGACTCTCCTGCTTGCGCGTCGAGAAGCGCGTCATGCCCCTGACGCAGTTCGAGGGTCCACAATCCCGCCGGCAGTCGGGTCGAGAGGTGCACCTCGACCGATCGTCCCGACCGTGTCGTGCCGCTTATGGCCGCAGCAAGGGTTCCCGACGTGTTGACCACCACCAGGTCGCCCTCGTCCAAGAGTCGGGGAAGCTCGGAGAAGTACGTGTGGGCGATCCGCCCGTCACATCGTGTCGCCACGAGCATCCGCACCGCATCGCGGGTGATCCCCCGTGCTTCTGGTGGAACAGATGCTTCGAGCTCGGGAGGGAGCTCGAAAGAGAGCAGGTCACGTATTGACCTTGCCCTGTCGAGATTCGGCCTGGCGAGATCCGCGCTGGCGAGATCTGGGCTCTCGATAGTCGCGGTCGTCCCGGTAGCGCTCATCGCTCTGCTCCATCTCCTGAGACCTCGCGCACCGGGATCTCACGCACCGGGATCTCGCTCAATCTGTAACGACCGCTCGGCAGATCGCTTTCGATCAGTGCGACGAGCCGCGCGACCACCGATTCGGGCAGTGGCCTGTCCGAGATGTCCTCTCCGGGGAATGCATCCTGGTGCATGTCGGTGCGAAGATCGCCGGGATCGACCGCCCAAGTCCGAACGCCGGGCTCCTCGGCTGCGAGCGTCGCGCTCAGGTGGTCCAGAGCTGCCTTCGCTAGCCCGTAGCCACCCCACCGCTCGTAGTGTTCGATCGAGGCGTCCGAAGTGATATTGACCAGCCGCGGTCGGTCGGAGCTGTTGAGCAGGTCGACGGATTCCTGGATGAGAGCGAGGGGAGCGAGCACGTCGACCTCGAGGACGTGGCGCAGCGAGCCGATCGGGTAATTCACGAGCCGCGGTAGCGGGCTCGAACCAAGAGTGCTCGCATTGTTCACGATCAGGTCCAGGCCCCCGAGCCGTCGCGCGGCTTCGACGAGCTCGGACCTGTGCGCCGGCGATGCGATGTCTCCGGCGATCGCGACGACCGGCGACTCTCCAGCGACGGACGCCTCAGCGATCCGACGGAGTTCCTCCTCGGCGCTCCTCAGGAGCGCACCGCCTCGGGCGTCGATAACGAGTGACCAGCCACGCTCGGCCAGCCCCCCTGCGATCGCTCTCCCGAGCCCTTTCGAAGCTCCTGTGACCATTGCGACCTTCATGCTCGCCACCTCCTGACGGGAGCGGACCTTGCGGGGTATCGAGTGCCTCGCTCCCGGCCCGCCGTCGTACATCACTGAGATAAAGCAAGCTATCACTTGTTTTATTCCGCTGGTTCGTTCCGCTGCGGCGACGCTCGCCCGGGAATTGGCGACTCGCCCGGGAATTGGCGACTCGCCGAGAAAGGGGCAGCGCGTGGTGGGCGACGTCGTCCCGGGCGATTGGGAACTTAAGCTCCAAGCGCTGTGCAGACCCGTGACGACTGGACCTCGGTCGACATCGAGAGGACCCGGCAGAAGCTCCAGGCGCGATCGACGTCGCAGCCCGGGCCTGCGGGCACCGGTGCCGCGAGGCGCCCCGGACCACACGGAGTCCACGCAATGGTGATCTTCGGCTTGGTTCTCGCCATCGTCGCAGGTGTGGACCTGGTCGCCTACCTGACGTCCCATGGCTCGGCGGGCGCTGCCGCAGCTGACGATCCAGGAGCCGTGCCGCAGGGCTCTCTCGGTCAGCGCATCGCGGAAACGGCCGAGAGCCAGCTCGGCTACCGCACCGCTCCCTCCGATACGTACTGCAACAAGTACAGCGCCTACTTCGACGCCGGCACCGCCGCCTGCGGCAATTCGAACCTCGACGAGGAATGGTGCGCGGACTTCGCAGCCTGGGTATGGCTGAAGTCAGGTGCACTCGTGACCTACAAGTTCGCGAACGGGGACATCGACTCGTCCGCTGCAAGCTTCTACGAGTGGGGAGTGCGGCACGGAACATGGCATCCGGTCAACTCTGGGTACACGCCTCGTCCAGGCGACGTTGCCGTCTACGGGCTCGACACGGCGACCCTCATCGCCTCACACGTGGCCATCGTGATCGGTTACCACGCAGGCGAGCGAGGTCCCGACGTCGTGAACGGCGACGGCGACATGACGGGATTCAGCGTGGTCGAGGTCGGGACGGACCAGTACAAGGCGGACGGTCCTGGTTCGGTGGCCTACCTGTCGGGTTACACGTCACCGACTCCTGCCGGCTGACAGCAGGCCGCCTCGAGCGCCGAACCGTTTAGGGTGGCTGCGGTGGGCCGGAACGGATCGGACAGAACTCGGCCGACGGAGGTGATCGGTGACGGCTGAGAGCCCACCCGGCGCCCGTCGGACGAGAGGGCTGGAACGACACTGGTGGACGTTGATCGCGGTCTGCCTAGCCACGTTCATGCTGCTCGTGGACGTGACCATCGTGCAGGTGGCGCTGCCAACGATCCAGCGCAAGCTCCACACGAGCTTCTCGGACCTCCAATGGCTAATTTCCGCATACGCGCTGTCTCTCTCGGCCCTGATCCTGACAAGTGGCACGCTCGCGGATCGGCTCGGTCGCAAACGCGTCTTCCTCTTCGGGCTGGTCGTCTTCTCCGCGGCCAGCCTCGTCTGCGGTCTGTCGACGAGCGCCGCGATGCTCATAGCGGCGCGAGCCGTCCAGGGCATCGGCGGTGCGGCCATGTTCGCAACGGGACTCGCTCTGATCGGTCAGGACTTCCAGGGACCCCACGCTTCCAAACGGACCACCGCGATCGCGATATGGGGGGCGACAGTCGGGGGCACGGTGGCGGTGGGCCCCCTCGTCGGCGGGGCGCTCACCGACGGCCTCGGATGGCAGTGGATCTTCTTCGTGAACGTTCCTATCGGCGTCGTGACGCTTGCTCTCGGGTTCAGCAGGATGGTCAACAAGACCGACCCGGGTGCAAACCGGCTCGACCTGCCAGGACTCGTCACCTTTTCGGGGTCGCTGTTCCTTCTCGTGTTCGCACTCGTGATCGGCAACGACGACGGGTGGTCGAGCACCAAGGTGCTGGCGATGTTGGTCGGGGCCGCGGTGCTCATGGCCGCGTTCGTGGCTGCCGAGATGCGTCAGGAACGTCCGATGTTCGACCTTGCGCTGTTCCGCAATCCCTCGTTCACAGGCGTGTCGTTCGCGACCTTGATGGTCGGCGCCGGAATGTTCGCGATGTTCCCCTACATCACTCTTTATCTCCAGAACGATCTCGGGTACTCCCCGTTGCAGGGCGGGTTACGCATGCTGCCCGCGACCCTTCTCACCTTCGTGATCCCTGTGGCTTCGCGCAGGGCTGCAGAACGCATCCCGCCGGGGATCGCGCTCGGTGCCGGCCTCGCGGTGACTGCGGTCGGCATCAGCCTCATGGCTCGCCTGACAGTTGGATCGACTTGGACGGTACTGCTTCCGGGTCTCTTGCTCATAGGTGTGGGGATAGGAGTCGCGAACCCCGCGATCGCGCGGATCGCGCTCGGGGTGGTGCCTCCTCAGCGCACGGGTATGGCCTCGGGGATAAACAACACCTTCCGAATCGGCGGGCTGTCTATCGGGGTGGCCGCCCTGGGGGCGATATTCCAGCAAAAGCTCAGCTCCGGACTTCAAACCCAGCTCGGAAGGAACGTCCCCGGGCTCGCCCGTGACGTGGCGTCGGGCGGGGTGCCGGCGGCCAGGGCGTACGGCCACGGGTCCCACGCCGTCGTCTTGGCCGCGCAGCACGCGTTCGCGACTGGGATGAACGTGCTCTTTGTTGTCGGAGCCGCCGCGGTGCTGGCCGGTGCAGTGGCGGCGTTCGCGATGGTGAAGTCGAAGGACTTCGTCGGACACGCCTCGCCGGCCGAGGCACCGAAATCAGAAGACGACAGGGCGGTGGCGGTCGCGGCGGCCGAAGCTCACGCTTGACCTATCGTGCGTTGAGGCGGGGCTGGTTCGCTCAACGAGAAGTCCCGATGAAATCGAGAGCCGTCGCATTCACCCTCCTGGTCACCCTCGTGATCGGCTCGGCGATTGCTGTTTTCCTCGCCCTCGCACTTCGAGACAACCCGAGGCATTCGAGCGCAGGTCACGGCGGCGTGGGCCCGCCGTCCTCGATCGATTCGTCTTGCAGGACCGACGTGTCGGAACAGTTACAGGCGTGGTTGAACACCTTGAAGGCGGGTTCGACGTGGCATGTTCGGCCGGGTGCCTGCTACCTCGTGAACGATGGGATCGACATCTTCGAGCCGGATCATCTGACGATCGACGGAGGAACATTCGAACGCACGACATCGGAGACCGACTGGTCGACGATCGACGTTGTCGGCGGGTCGTATACAACGCTCGAGCACATGAGGATCAAGGGTCCCCACATGGCCCACACTTACCTGGCCCCACACGCCTTCGAATCCGGCATCATCCTCACCGGGACGATCTCCACGACGCTTCATGACATCTCGGTCTACGACGTGTGGGGTGACGCGCTCACACTGTCGCCCTTCAGAGCCGGGGGGCGGTTGCACGACGAGTCGGGTGACATAGTGCGTCCCAACGAGGACCTGACGGTCGACGGATTCGACGTCGACGGCACTGGGCGCGCCGGAATGGGGCTCATCTCGGTCGTGGGGGCGACGATCAGGAACGTGACCATGTCGAACATCGCCGACGACGACTTCGATCTCGAAGCCGACCAGCCGACCGAGCAGTCGCGGCGGATAACGATCGACGGGTGCAGCGTCGCGCCCGGGGGACTGCTCTTCTTCTCGAACCAGGGACTTGGAGACGGTGCCTCCACGGGCGACGTGACAGTCGAGAACTGCACGATGGACTTCGAACAGGGTGGAGCCGCGATCCTGTCGGAGAACGAACGCGGTCAGCCCGGGACTCGAGGGCCCTTCACGTTCGAGCACGACGTCATCCGCTGCTCAGCCCTCGCGCCTGTGGCATGCATGCAGCTGTCCGGAACGAGGGTCACGATCATCGACTCGAGGATCCTCTTCGCGACGCTCCTCCTGCCCGACAAACCCACCGAAGCGGTCTATTCCATCTGGCACGGGAGCACGGTCGCCCTCATCGACGACACGGTCACCGGCTACGGCCGACGCGGGACGGTGGCTCCGGGCAGCAGGCTGAAGGTGAGCGGCGGAAGTTGGAGTCCCTGACGTAGCTCACGCGGGCGGGCGGTGGTTGGGGACCCGGGTGAGCCGATCGCACTTGACACCGCGGATCTGGAACGAAAAGGCTGGTGGCACTTAGGCGTTGGGGGAGCTTGATCTGTCGAGGCGATCGGTAGATCTCGCATGGGTGAAAGGCGGGATGATGAGTGATCCGGCGGCGGTGACGGTGGGAATCGTCTGTCCTGGTTGCAAGGCGAGTTTCCCGGCGCCTGGCAACGCCCCGAGAGTGACATGTCCGAGCTGCGGACAGGTCGTCGTCTTCCGAAAGTGCCTTGCGACCGGTAAGACGATCCCGGTCTTGGAGTCTTGGTCGACCTGGACGCATCCTGGTTGTTCGATCAAGCACTCCGTCGCGAAGCCGGGCAACGCCCGGCGGGTCCGGATGGCACGAAGGACAAGCTGGGTGCTCGGAGTGATCCTCGTCCTCTCCGGGCTCGGCCTCGTTGCTGGCGGTATCGCGGTCTACCGCGAGCCTCCGTCGGCGACCTGTAACGGCCAGAGCATGACCCCTGCTGACACCTGCACCATCGTTGGGGGAACCAACCCCGGCACGTTCGACTACGACCAGATGCTGGCTCAGTCGAGCGGGGGGAGTGTGGGCGTCCTTGTCGTCATGTGTTGCATCGGGGGAGTCATCCTGGTCAGCGGCGGCATTCTGCTGAACGGGTCCTTGCGGGAGCGACGGCGCAAGCGAGCGGCTGCTTCTCCTCAGCGACCTTCGCTCGCCTAGGACGCGATCTGGTCGAGACCGGCGCCCCGGTCGCTCGTAGTGCAGTCTTTGGACGTGGAGTTCGAGGCGCTCGTCGCCGAGGGTACGGAGGCGCCAGTCGAAGGGTGGGACTTCTCGTGGTTCGACGGCCGGGCGACCGAGCAACGGCCGTCATGGGGTTACGCCGTGATGCTTTCGGAGCGCCTCAGTCGTGCTCGATCAGCTCTCGACATCCAGACAGGAGGAGGCGAGGTTTTCGCCTGGGCCCTCGAACGGGCTTCTCGGCGGCCGAAGCGGCTGGCCGCCACGGAGTGCTGGCCGCCGAACGCAGCGCTCGCAGGCTCGAGACTTGGCGTTCTCGGAGCGGGAGTCGTGCGAGTCGCTGACGACGAGGCGCTTCCATTTGCCGACGAGGCGTTCGACCTGGTGGCGAGCCGTCACCCGATAGACGTCGTCTGGGGAGAGGTCGCCCGCGTGCTCCAGGAGGGTGGGACCTTCATCTCCCAGATGGTCGGAGCCGGCTCCAACCGTGAGCTGTACGAGTACCTCATGGGCCCGCAGGAGCAGAATGCGAGCCGGTCCCCCGAAGTAGCCGTGGCCGACGCTGTGTCAGCGGGACTTCAGCTCCTTGACCTCCGCGAGGAGTCGCTCGAGGTCGCCTTCTTCGACATCGGCGCGGTCGTGCACTTCTTGCGCAAGGTGCCTTGGACCGTTCCCGACTTCACTGTCGAGCGTTACCACGACCGGCTCGCTGACCTCCATGCAGAGATCGTCCGAGACGGACGGTTCGTCTCCCATTCGCAGCGTTACCTCATCGAAATGCGTAAATAGCTTCCTGCGATTGCCGCTGGACGTCACCCTCCGAGAGGGCCTGGCATGGTGCGATCCTCGAGTTCTGGCTCGGCACGGGTCGTATGGTGGCAAACGGTCCTTGTCGCCCTCTCGGAAGGCGATCCACTGCTTTGGGCAGGCACGCAGAGACTTCAAGACACCACGGATAGTGAGAGATAAGGTCGAAAGCCCCTAGCAGCCCCGTGGCAGATCATCGATATTTCGGTAATGCAATCGAATGGAAGCGGGAGCCAGCTCAGGCCGTCGGAGCACGGCACCGCCCCGGTCGACGAGGAGCCGCGGCCTCTGGACAGGTTTGCAATATGGAGGTCTTGCGGAGCACCGCGGACGGTTATGGCCGCCGCATCGTTGTTTCTTGTTTATATCGTCTGGCAGGCGATACGAGGCCGGGAGACGGTTCATCAGTCGGAGATCGGGGACATCTTCTTCATCCTTGCGGATCTGTTGGCTCTCGCAAGTGCGGTCGGTGCAGCAGTCCGGACTCGGACGGACCGCAGGAGGAGTCGTTCGTGGAATCTCGTAGCAGTTGGGATCCTCGGCTATGTGATCGGTGACGCTCTACAGGCGTATCAGGAAAATATCCGCCATGTTGCCGATGCGCCCGACTGGTCTGACGCGGTCTTCTACGCCTTCTTCTTCTGCGGACTGATTGGATTCGCAACGACTCGGCGAAGCTCCGTGCGCCGGTGGCTGTTCTCTCTCGATACGACGATCATCGCTTTGAGTGCGGGGGCCCTGCTCTGGTATCTCGTCGCCGGACCTGTAGCCGCGAGCCGGGGACACTCCACGCACGAAGTCGTCTACGCCGTCATCTACCCCTTGGGAGACCTTCTCCTCCTGCTCGCTGCCGTCAGGACGCTGCAAAGAGGTGTTGCCCCGAGCTCACGCCGGCCGGTCAAGGTCCTGGCCGCCGGAATCGTCTTCTACGTGATCAGCGACACCATCGTTTCGTATCTGGGCCTGCACGGCGGCTACCACGGTGGCGACAGAGTCGACACCCTTTCGTTGATCGCGTCGACTCTCTTCACGATTTCGTCGGCGACGCAGACCAAGATCACAGATCCCGAGCCTGCGTCGGAGCTCAGGAGCACCAACTCGACCGCGCTGCCGTACATGGCCGCCTTCGTTGCCTTCACGCTCCTGTTCCTCGTGCAGAGACACGAACCGATCTTCCCGGAGCTGAGCATCTCGGGCATCGCTGTGCTTGTGGCCGTGCTCGTCGCCACTAGTCAACTGCTCGGGCGCAAGGCCCTGGTTGTGGAGCAGGAGCGCAACGGCGTGCTGCTCGATGAGCTCCACTACCGAGCGTTCCACGACACCCTGACCGGACTGGCAAACCGGGCTCTCTTCTACGAGCGCCTCGAACATGCTCTCGAGAGACGACGCAGCCCTCTCAGCTCGCACAGCGTGCTGATGATCGACCTGGACAGGTTCAAGTCGATCAACGACAGGCTCGGCCACGAAGCCGGAGACGACCTTCTGCGAGTGGTCTCCGACCGGCTCAGATCAGCCGTCCGATCCGGCGACACGGTAGCGAGAATAGGTGGTGACGAATTCGCGATCCTTCTCGAAGACGTCGATTCGTCGCTGGCCGTCGGCGAGCTCGTCGAACGTCTCGTCGGAATCATTGGACAACCTGCGCTCATATCGGGCCACCTCGTCCACCCCGGGGCGAGCGTCGGTATCGCGATGACCACGTCTGAATCCCAGAGTGCCGAGCAACTCCTCCGGTTTGCCGACACGGCCATGTACCACGCGAAGCTTGACGCGTCGACCCACTATTCGATGTTCAACATTGAGATGGAGATGGCCCTTACGGACCGCCAAGAGCTGGAAAGCGATCTCGGGACAGCCGTAGCGGGTGGACAGCTCCGCGTGCTCTACCAGCCAATCGTGGACCTGCGCACTCTGCAAGTGGACGGTTTCGAGGCACTGGTCAGATGGCAGCACCCGACGCGCGGACTCCTTTTGCCCGACACGTTCCTGCCGGTGGCTGAAGCCTCCGGGCTCATCCACGAGATCGACACTTGGGTACTGCACGAGTCGTGCATGGAGGCGAGCCGCTGGCCGGACTACATCGAAGGTGGTGCTTCCCTCTCGGTACAAGTGAACCTCTCGCCCCTCGAGCTGCGGGAGCCTGATCTGGTCGAATCGGTTTCACGAGCTCTCGACGACTCAGGCTTGCCTGCACGCTGCCTGACGCTCGAGCTCGTCGAGAGCAGTGTCGTCGACGATCTCGGACTGGCACGTACGAAACTGGCGGAGTTGAGGAGCATCGGCGTCCGGCTGGCGGTCGACGACTTCGGCACAGGCTTCTCGTCTCTGAGCCACCTTCGCACTCTGCCTATCGACGAGCTGAAGATCGACAGGTCGTTCATCGCGGCGATGGGGACCTCCGTGCAGGCAAACGCGCTCGTAAGCAGCGTCATACAACTCGCATCCTCGCTCGGCATCGAAACTGTGGCCGAGGGAATCGAGGACGCCGAGCAGGTTGTGCGCCTCCTCGATGAGCAATGTCTGTTGGGGCAGGGTTACCACTTCGCACGACCTCTCGACCGTTCTGACGTCGAGACCTATCTGCAGGGGACAAGCGTGCGTTCGAAGGCGCTGTCGGTGGTCGCGTGCCCGTGACCGCTACACACGCCCGCATGTGCTGGTAGGGCCGAGGGTGCGATAGCTCCGGGCGTATTGGCGGCTTCATTCAAGTAGGTTGGGCTCCCCGACGCCACCCTCGACAAGGACAGGGACATGGCCAGAGTCCCGAGACCGAAGCTGGTCGTAGCGCTCCTGATGCTCCTGGTGATCGTCGCAGCCTCCTCTGCGAGTCTCATTCCGATTGCCCGCAGTCAGGTTGCACTGGGCGGCGTCCATCGGGCGACGCCCGTAGCTCAAGAGCAGATTGCACCCGCCCGTGACACGACAAGAACCTGGGAGATAGTCCCCAGTCCCGATCCGAGAGCGAGCGTGCTCCTCGGCGTTTCCTGCGTCACCCCAACTCACTGTGTAGCGGTTGGTCAATACGGCGAGAACGACGGTAGGAACCTTGTCGAGTCCTGGAACGGCACGAAGTGGTCGGTGGTCGCCAACCCGCACGGATATGCCCTTATTGCGGTGTCCTGCGCCACCTCTGACTTCTGCGTAGCAGTTGGCCAGCGCTACGTGGGGCAAGAGAACCAGATGTTCATCGAATCCTGGAACGGCAAACGATGGTCGATCACTCCGAGCCCGGACGATGCCACCAACGCGTTATACGCAGTGACGTGTATCAGCACGAGCAACTGTGAAGCAGTCGGCTCCCGTGTCTCCAACAATCAGGGCCTGGCACTGGTCGAAAATTGGAACGGGTCCTCTTGGAGGGTGGTTCGCAGCCCGAGCACGGACGAAAACGATGTCCTGACCGGCGTGTCGTGTGTCAGTCCAGCAAGTTGCATGACAGTGGGTTGGTACTCCGTGCACGACGAATACTTCGGAACCCTGGTCGAGCATTGGGACGGCAGGTCGTGGTCGATCGTCTCTAACATCCGGGCCAAGAGCTACACCGAGGAAATGGCTCTCAGCGGAGTGTCCTGCTCAGACTCGACGAGCTGCATGGCCGTCGGCGATCACACCGACTCCTCAGAGGAAGAAAAAATTCTGATAGAGCGATGGAACGGGACTTCCTGGTCCATCGTCCCCAGTTCCCAGAGTGGCGTCATCGCCGGCCTCAGCAGCGCATCGTGCAGCAGCTCCAGAAAGTGCATAGCCGTGGGTTCGTACTATGCCGGAGGGACCCTCATCGAGTCCTGGAACGGGACATCCTGGTCGATTGTCCCCAGCCGGAACGAGGGCCACGGTGCAGTATTGGGCGGTGTATCTTGCCCAACGGTGACGGACTGTGTCGCTGTTGGGTCCTATTCCCATCCTGGGGACACGAGCAATACCCTCGTCGAGTCCTCCTGACGTCATTTCCCGGCGGTTTCATCACATGCTCGCGATGACCGAGATCACTCCGTTCTCGAAGGACCCAATCGTGGAAGGGCGGCAGGAATAGTGGTCGGTTTAGGGCAGTGCGCTAGCAATAGATACAGAGCGGCTTGTCCCCTGTGCCCGCTTCTCGATGTTCGGGCTTGATCTGGCTACCCATCTTGCAGTCGTTGTTGTCGTGGTGAAAGTAGCGGCACTCCGCTGGATATTCCGCGGAGTCCGTGTGGTACTTCGGGTCGATCGTGTCAACCACGACCAGTGTCTTACCAGATTCCCATAGCTCAACCCTGAGACCGATTCGCGTCTATTTCCTTTCCTGGCAAGGAGATTGACGAAAAGTGGATTGTGCTTCGTAGGTGGCGTATTCAGCTTTTGACGCAATCTCGCGCGTCACGTGGTAGGTCCTCTTCTGGTGTCGTTGGTGTTCGTGTTCGTGATCGAAAGGGCGGCGGACCACTCGAACACCGCCGGCTGTCCGCGGCCCGACTTGCCGGCCCCGGTTCGAGATCCTCGATTGGCGCAGCGGCGGCGTTCGCCCATGATTCGCAAGACCGGAGGAACCGGGAATCGTGTTATGACACACCTGCCTTCTCCTGCGCCGCTTGGATGTAAGGAGCCGAGCACACCGCGGCTGGCTGACCCCCGGTCATTGCGCAGATGGCTGCGGTTATGTAGTTGGCGGACCCGTCCTCGGCCTGTGCGATCGGGCTGCTCGGGTCGGAAAGTCGAGAGGCGATCTGGTCGTACGTGTACCCCTGAAGCGCGAGGGGCTCATTCTCGAAGCTGGCACCAGATTGATACAACTTGTTGCCGAAGTCCAGGAACGGGAAGCTGCCTGCGGCCTGGCCTGAGATGGCCTGGCTCTCCAGAAGGTTGGTGTCAGATTGCGGGGGGATCTCGAGACAGGCATACCCGTTGACATTGCACGCCGTTGAGGAGGTCGCTTGCTCATTGGTCGCGAGCTCGTAGGGCCTGAACGTCAGGTATTTACTCGTGTAGGTGGATCCGTAGAAGCTGAATGTCGGCGTATCCGCGGCGAAGTCCGTCGCCGAAGAGTAAGTCGTCTTCAGGCCAGAGAATGTCCCGAACTTGGACAGCGCCATCACGATGGACCAGCGTTGAGCCGCGCAGAACGGACAATATTCAGCACCCATCCAGAGCATTTGGGGAAGTCCGTTGGCGGTAAGGGGAGGGAGGTCACCCTTAATCTTCATGGGATAGTTGACCAACTCAGTTGGAAGGCCGACGCTCACGAAGACTGACTCGGGCACGCTCGTCACCTGCGCCACGAGGCTCGGGGAAGCCGGGACGGTCGTTTTGGAGGCGGCTGTAGTTGGGGGAGAAGTTGTCGAGGAGGGTGTCGTGGAGCGGGTCGTCGTTGACGACGACTTTGCTGGAGATCCCGAGTTCAGGACTCCGCTACTGCAGCCACCTAGCAGTAAGGTGATCATCAGCGGGCCCGCCGACATTCGAAGCTTCATTGCACCTCGCTGTGTTGCATCGACAGACGACAATGGTGGCATATTCGGGAATCGGACGCCGTGAGAAGACGACATACAGCCGGCCACGCATCAACCACGGTGGATACAGCCAGCCCTCGTTCGTGGCCGGCGACAATTCATCGAACTTGTCGACCACTTAGCCGCCTTGGCCTGAGCGCCGATGGGGAGTGCAGCCACTCGCGTGCCGCCCGCCCACTCGAACTGGCAGCACTGCTTGTTTCCCGATGACGAGGATGGCACCCGCGGAGCCGTCGAGGCCGTGCTCGGTCCCGTGCTTGGCGCAGCCGGTATCTCCTCATCAGGCGCCTGCGCGAACTTCTCGCGGACATGGTGTTGCGATCCACGGTGAAGGCCCTGGTTACAGCTCCAACGACGGTGAGCCGGCCTGTAGGCGGGATTCTGTCCGCTCCTGTCGGAGCGGGGTGGCCATCCATCTGAGCGGCCTACCTGGGGACTGCCCCCGAAGGAGCGGACGGGCCGCCCATGTCCCACGCTCGGCCTTGCTCCGGGTGGGGTTTACCAAGCCGGCCAGGTCGCCCCGGCCGCTGGTGCGCTCTTACCGCACCGTTTCACCCTTGCCTGTACGGGCCTGGGGCCCGCCATCGGCGGTCTCTTCTCTGTGGCACTTTCCTGCGGGTCACCCCGACTGGCCGTTAGCCAGCACCCTGCCCTGTGGAGTCCCGACCTTCCTCGACACGATCCCGCTCTCGCGGCCCGAGCCGCGGCCACCCGGCCGGCTCACCGTCGGACCCAGTCTCGCACCATCCAGGAGGTCCCAACACGGCCGGTCGCTATGGTGGCTCGGTGGCAAGCATCACCCAGCCGTCGTTGCTCGACGAGCATGCGGACGCGTTGTCCATCTCGGCGCTCTACGACAGGATCGACGTCGCGATCGCCCGGGCGTTCCCGAGGCGCAGGTCGATGTGGGTGCGCGGCGAGATACAGAGCGTCTCGGACCGCACGGGGCACTGCTACATGGACCTCGTCGATCCCGACGGCACCCGCGACCGCCAGACCCCGGTTCTGAAGGTGAAGTGCTGGCGTACGTCTTGGGAGCCGATCTCGGCGGGCCTGGCTCGCCAGG
This sequence comes from uncultured Acidimicrobiales bacterium, assembly GCA_963801315.1. Lineage (GTDB taxonomy): Bacteria > Actinomycetota > Acidimicrobiia > Acidimicrobiales > CAVXTF01 > CAVXTF01. The sequence continues at coordinate 18,424 of CAWDEI010000003.1, forward strand.
GCGTCGTTCTCGAGGCGGGCATGGTCGTAGTGATTCGGGGCACACTCGATTTCTACAAGCCGCGAGCCGAGCTCGGCTTCCTTCTGAGCGAGGTCGATGTCTCGGCCATCCTCGGGCGGCTAGCGCAGCGTCGCGCCGCCCTGCTCGAGCTGTTGCGCAGCGACGGCCTGCTCGAGCGCAACCGTCGGCTCGCCGTACCGCCCGTGCCGCTCCGGGTCGGGCTCGTGGCCAGCCCCGGCACCGAGGGACACAGCGATTTCGTTGGCCAGCTTCTCGGCTCTGAATTCGCGTTCGACGTGGTCCTAGCGGCCGCCTCGGTGCAGGGACGGCAGGCACCCTCGTCGATCGCAGGCGCTCTCGTCGCCCTCGCGCGCCGTGGTTGTGACATCGCGGTGGTGGTGCGCGGAGGCGGGTCCAAGGCTGACCTTGCCGCATTCGACACCGAGCCCGTCGCCCACGCGATGGCGACGATGCCGATTCCGGTGTGGGTCGGGATCGGGCACACGGGCGATCGTTCGGTGGCCGACGTCATCGCCAACAGGTCCTTCGTGACGCCGACCGAGTGCGGCCAGGAACTCGTGGGCAGGGTCGCCGCGTGGTGGGAGTCTGTCGCCCAACGGACGCAGACGATCACCAGGAGAGCTCACGAGGCGCTCGACGACGTCCGCAAGCGCGACGACGCCACGAGGCACAGGCTCGTGAGGTGCGCTCTCCAACAGCTGCAACGCCACGAAGAGCGCGTCGACGCGCGCTCGGATCGTCTCGCCCGTACCGCCCCCCGACAGGTCGAGACTTGCGCAGCTCACCTTTCGGCCCGAGCTGTGCGGATCGGATCCCTCGCAGGCACCGGGATCGATCGGCAGGCAGATCGGGTGGCCGCGTCGAGGCGGTTGCTCGCGGCTTACGATCTGGAGCGCCAGCTCGAACGCGGCTACACACTCACGTTGGACAGCGCGGGCCGTCTACTCAGGTCGGCAGGCCAGCTCCAACCGGGTGACCTGATGTCCACGCGCTTCGCAGACGGCTCGGCCCGCTCGGCCGTGGAGGATGTCGCGATGCGTGCCGAAGATGCCTGGCCGACTGGAGAGACGTTGTGACAGACGAACCCGACGAGACTCCCGTATCCGAGCTCAGCTATGCCGAGGCGAGCACCGAGCTGGACGACATCGTCGAGTTCTTCGAGCACCGCGACGTCGACGTCGACCAGCTGGTCGCGAGGCTGAAGCGCGCCACGGCATTGGTCGACGAGCTCGACCGGAGGGTGCGGCGGACCCGTTCCCAGGTGGAACAGCTCGTCCCGCGCCTACAGGCATCGGCGAGGCCGGCGGAGGACGATGGGGACCCACAGGAGTCGCCGGGCGATGATCTCGATGAGGACGAGCCCGATGACGACGAGGTCTGATCAGTTGATGTGACGCTCGCGGCCTTGCCAGTACGGCTCTCTCAGCTCGCGCTTGAGGATCTTGCCTGAAGGGTTCCGCGGCAGCACCTCGGCGAAGTCGACCGACGTCGGGCACTTGTAATGAGCGAGGTGTCCCCGGCAGTGCTCGATGATCCCCGACACGATCGCGTCTCGATCGGACGCCGGGTCGATGTCCGGTGCGAGAACCACGATCGCCTTTACCGTCTCGCCCCAACGGTCGTCTGGCACTCCGATTGCTGCTGCGTCGGACACGGCCGGGTGTGAGAGCAACACGTTCTCGACCTCTGCGGGGTAGACGTTCTCGCCCCCCGAGACGATCATGTCCTTGATCCTGTCGTGGAGGAACAAGTAGCCCTCGTCATCCAGATAGCCGGCGTCCCCGGTCCGGAGCCATCCTTCGGCGTCCACTACACGACCCGTCTCCTCGGGCTTCTGCCAGTAGCCGAGCATCGTGTAGGGGGACCTCGTCCAGATCTCGCCTACAGAGCCGGCCGCGAGGCCTTCGGCGGTGTCCGGGTCCACGATCCGTAGCTCGACACCCGGAAGGGGCTTCCCCGCCGAGCGCAACAGGTGGTGGCGCGGACCGTCGGGGTCGTGGTCATCGGCCGTCAGCGCGCATATCGCACCCGTGGTCTCGGTCATCCCGTAGACCTGAGCGAAGTGGCACTTGAACACCCGCAGGCACGAGACGAGGACGTCTTCTGCGATCGGCGAGGCCCCATAGAACACCTCGCGAAGGCTCGAGATGTCTGCATCTGCGATGCTGGGCATCGCGAGCATGAACATGAGCAGGGCGGGCACCACGAACATGTGGGAGATCCGCTCGGTCTCGACCAGATGCACAAGCTGAGAAGGGTCGGTGTCACGGAGGATGACGGACTTTCCCCCGCGTGACATCGCACACAGTGCCCAGCCGGAGCCACCGATGTGGAACAGAGGCATCGCCACGAGGCTCACGATGTCGTCGTCGATTTGGAACGTCAGGTCCGCTCCGCCGATCGCGGTCGCCAGATTGGCGTTGCTGAGCATGACGCCCTTCGGGAGCCCCGTCGTTCCCGACGTGTAGAGCTGTCAGCGCGACCTCGCCCGGATCGGGAAAGTGCCCGGGATCGGTCTCGGCCTGATCGACGACCCAGTCCTCGTATCCGACGAATCTCCTGCGATACTCCTCAGCGTTCGGCGAATAGTCGCCGGTGCCGGTTGCGGCCCCGTCTATGACTACGATCCTGCGGACTTCGGGCAGTCCGCTGTCCATCCCCGCGAGGCACGGCACGTATTCGCGGTGGACGACGAGCACCTCGGCCCGTGAGTCGTCGATGACAGCGCCCATCTCGGCCGGCGCGAGCCTCCAGTTGACCGCGACGTTCACGATTCCCCCAAGAGACCCGCCGAAGAGCGTCTCGAAGTAGTGGGCCCCGTTGCGGTCTAAGAACGCGACCCGACCACCGGCACCGACACCCTCCGATCGCAACGCTCCGGCCACCCGGCAGGCGCGTGCGTGGTGCTCCGCCCACGTCCAGCTCCGGCCCCGGTCCACGAGCATCGTGCGGTCCGGAGTCCTCTCCGCGTTGGCCCGTATCAACCCCGCAACGGTGTAGCGCTGCTCGATCTCCATCGGGTCCTCCTCCCGGCCGCCACCAGGGCGCCACACTGTAGGCCGCCCGACGTGCCATGAGTGGTCCGGGCCATGGCCGGCCGGTCGACCTAACGTTGCACCCATGCCCCGGTTCTCGTTGTCAGCGCTAGGAGCCGACACCCCGGGCATCGTGGCAGCCGTGAGTGGCGCACTCGGGGAGCAGGGTTGCAACCTCGAGGACTCGACGATGACCATCCTCCAGGGACAATTTGCGGTTCTCCTCGTGGTTACGGCACCAGACCAGACGACCGCCGCTTCGCTCGAGTCGGCGCTCGCGCCCGTCGTCGACCGCTTCGACCTCGTGATCGCCGTCAGGCCGTTGAAGGACGCGGCACCTGGCGCACAAAGCGTCTCGTTCGACGACACGGACGATGATTCTGAGTCTTTGACGATCTCGGTGCACGGCGCGGACCGTCCCGGCATCGTCCACGCAGTAGCGGGAGCGCTCGCCGATCGCGGCGGCAACGTCGTCGACCTGTCCACCCAGCTTGTGGGCGGTCCGGAGCAACCGGTGTACGTGCTCCACCTCAGGGCAGTCGTACACGCAGGCTCCGCGGACGAAGTTGCCTCCGCCGTGATGCGCACCGCTAGCGAGTTGGGGGTTCACTGCACCGTGCGGCGGGACGACGCCGACGTGCTCTGAGCGAGACGGTCCTGGCTGAATGGCGGTGAGGCGTGTCCGGTTCCTGCCGGACGCCGTTCTCAGCTCCCCCGCGAGAAGAGTCGGTCGCATCGACGACCACGCGCGCGCCCTGGCGGTCGACCTTCTCGACACGATGAGAGCCTCGCCCGCTTGCGTCGGGCTCGCCGCCACCCAGATCGGAGTGCCGCTGCGGGCGTTCGCGATCGACGTCACCGGTCACCGCAAGGCGCGGTCCTGCCATGGTGAGTTGGTCCTGTTCGATCCGGAGATCGTCGCGCTGGGCTCGTCGGAAACGGGCCGAGAAGGCTGCATGAGCGTTCCCGATCTGACCGGCGACGTGGCGCGCGCCACGCTCGTCACCGTCACGGGAATCGACGCCGACGGTGAGCGGCGTGAAGTAACAGCGGACGCATTCGAGGCCCGTGCCGTCCAGCACGAGCTCGACCATCTCGACGGGCTGGTCTTCCTCGATCGCTGCGAAGGCCCGCACGCCGTGTTCAGGCGCAAGGTCTACAAGTGACGGATCGCGTTCGATCACAGTTTCAATTGCTGGGTTCAATTGCTGGGTTCAATGGCCGGGTTAATTGCTGGGCGGCGATTGCATTCCGGTGTAGGGCCCGGGAGCCGACGGCAGTGTGAACAGCGAAGCCGGAGCCGACGACGATACCGCCGTCATTGTGGCGTCGGCCGGGGAGCCCCCGAACTCGGCGCCGTCTTGTGGCGGGACCGCCGAGAACGATGCCAGTACTCCGCTCGAGGTGACACACCAGCGGAGGGTCGCGCCGTTGCTCGCCACCTTGTCGGTGAGGCAGCCAACCGGAAGTCCGTCGACGACCTGATTGCCGGTAACCGAATCCAGATCGGACCGCTCGATCCCGTAGAGCTCGGTCAGCGGCAAGTAGTAAGCAGCATCAAGGCTCCAGCCGTTTCCCTGAGGAAAAGTGAGGCTCGTCTGCTCGCAGGACCATGCCAACTGGTTGGAGTGGGTGCAGAAGGCGGTGCTGTGCGGACGCGAGACCCACAGGTATTCGTCTCTCGATCCGAGACGTATCACCTCGAACATCCACGAACCCGAGGTCGGCGTTTCAGAGCCGGCGGGAGCGAGATGGGCGACTCTGACGACCGTCGCCACGCTTTCGAGCTGCGCCGGGACGTCGTAGGTGGCGCTGAAGGTGCCGTCGGCCCCCTTCTGGGCGAGAGAAACGAACGCAGCACGCGCATGCTCTTCCGCGCAGACGCCACTTGTGGTGCTCGTGGTCGAAGTGGTCGGAGGGAACAGTGGCCCACTGCGCAGGTGGTCGACGTGAACCGTGCCGAGCTTGCTCAGATCCGAAAACCGGTAACCGACTCCCGCCTCGAACACCTTGAACGTGGCTCTGCTGATGACGTAGTCCTCCACCGTTCCGTGCACTCCTCCGGAACATCGACTCGGCACCGATACGTTCGGGCTGAAGAACCCGGGAATCTCCACAAGGTAGACAGGAATCGTGCTCAGGTAGGCAGGCTTCGTGCTTACGATCTCGTCTCCGAGTAGCGCTTCAGCGGCTTTGCGGTTTGTCGCCACCCAACGGACCTCGGTGATATCTGGGTCACCGGTTCTGGCGGCACCCTGTTCGGCGAATGAGTCGATCTTCTGCGACAACGCCGATTCCGGGCTCGGATGGGTTGGCGATGAACGACCCGAGGGGTTCACCCCGTAGACGACAAGGGCAACGACCAGGGCTACCACTCCCGTGACGAACACTGCGAGCTGGAGCGGTCGCCGGCGCCTCGAACGATACCGCCGGCGTACTTCGTCCAGTCCGGGAGCGGGACGCTCGAGGATCGACATACGCAAAGTTGCAAGGCGCGCCTCGATCTCGTTGGTCGCCAAGTCATCCATGGAGGTCCTCCTTTGTCGCAGCCGGTCCCAACATCTCGGCAAGCTCGGCCCTCGCGCGGGCGAGCCTCGACTTCACAGTCCCCTCGGGTATTCCGAGTTGAACGGCGACCGTCGAGATGGGCTGGTCCAGCAGATAGTGACGGACGACGGCTTCGCGCTCGCCGGGAGCGAGTTTGCTCACCGCCATCATCAGTGCGACGTTCTCGATATCGGGGTCCGGTCGAGCTTCGTCACGCCGAATCCGAGCCAGCGCTTTCGCCCCTCTCTTCAACCGGCGCCAGCGCGAACGTGCCAGGTTGTACGCCACCGACCTGACCCAAGCCTCGACATCGTCGTAACCGGCCACCTGTGCCCACCTGGCAAGACACCTGCCGAAAGCTTCCTGGACCAGGTCCTCGGCCTCGGCGACGTCGCCGGTCAGAGCAGCAATCTGGATCACCAATCGTCTCTGAGCGCTCGCGTACAGGTCCTCGAGCCGCGTCGTGTCGGGCCGGAGTGCCAGGGACGCAAGGGTCGCTGCATCGTCTCTTTCGATAGCCATAACACTCCGCAGGCCCCCGATCGGTTCTCGGGTGGCCGATTTTCTTTCCCGATAGTCTCGTCCGAGCCATGGCAGACATTCCGGACCGCGACGAAAGGCTCTACTTCCGCCAGCTGCTCTCGGGCCGCGATTTCGCACAAGAGGACCCGCTCGCCGGTCAGATGGTCAACTTCTGCTACCTGATCGGCGACCGCGCAACGGGCGAGGCTGTCGTCGTCGACCCGGCTTACGACGTCGGAGGCCTCCTCGACCTTCTTGCAACTGACGGAATGCGGCTGTCGGGCGTTCTCGTGTCGCATGCCCATCCGGACCACGTCGGTGGCGGGATGATGGGTTACGCGATCGAGGGCCTGTCGGAACTGCTCGAGCGCGTGAGCGTGCCTGTGCATGTGCAGCACGACGAAGCGCGGTGGGTGACGCGGCAGACCGGAGTCGGAGGATCCGAGCTCGTCGAGCATTCGAGCGCAGACGTGGTGAGGGTGGGTGACCTCGAGATCGAGCTAGTGCACACGCCCGGCCACACTCCCGGAAGCCAGTGCTTCAGCGTTGCGGGAAGGCTCGTGTCGGGCGACACCTTGTTCCTGGAGGGTTGCGGCCGGACCGACCTGCCAGGCGGGGATCCCGAGCAGATGTACGAGTCCATCACCAACCGCCTCGCTCGCTTCGGCGACGATACGGTCCTTTACCCCGGGCACTTCTACGCGGCGGAGCCGTCCGCGACGCTCGGCGACACCCGTCTTCACAACTACGTGTTCAGACCGCGCTCGGTCGAGCAGTGGCTCACCATGTTCGGCTCCTGAGGGCGATTCTTTGGACTCCGTCGTGATAGTCGGCGCGTCGCTCGCCGGGATGCGCGCGGCCGCCGCCCTTCGCGACGAGGGCTTCTCGGGAAGCATCGTGGTGGTCGGGGAGGAGCACCATCACCCATACGACCGGCCGCCGCTCTCCAAGCAATTCCTCGCCGGGAAGTGGGACGAATCGCGGATCTCCCTCGTCGCTCCGGACATGATCGAGCAGCTCGGGATCGACCTGCGTCTCGGGCACAGGGCCGTCACGCTCGATGTCGCCGGGCACGGGATCGAGCTCGACGACGGCACGCGACTGCGCTTCGACAAGGCGTTGATAGCGACGGGTTCTCATCCGAGGAACCTTCCCGGCGTCGAGCAGAGCGACACGGTAGTCACGCTTCGTACCCTCGACGACTCGCGGCGGCTCGCCTCCATGATCGGTCCCGGGACGAGACTGGTCGTCGTCGGCGGCGGGTTCATAGGATCGGAGGTCGCAGCGACTGCGAGCTCGCTCGGTGCGACGGTGACCGTGCTCGAAGCTCTCGCCGTGCCACTGGCCAGGGTGCTCGGAGAGCAAGTTGGCCGAGCCGCTGCATCCCTGCACGAGGCACACGATGTCCGGGTGCGCACCGGTACCGGCGTCGTGGGGATATCGCAGACCGATACGGGGCCGGTCGTCACTCTGGACGACGGGAGCGCTCTTGCCGCAGACGTGGTCGTCGTCGGTATAGGCATCGTCCCTACGACGACCTGGCTCGAGGGCTCGGGTCTCGAGATCGACAACGGCGTCGTCGTCGACTCGACTCTCCACGCGACCGACGACGTACTCGCGGCGGGAGACGTCGCTCGCTGGCCGGACCTGAAAAGCGGCAGGTCGGTGCGGGCGGAACACTGGACGAACGCCGCCGAGCAAGGTGCTTCCGCGGCTCGCAGCCTGCTCGCCGGACGCAAATCCGCAGAGCCGTTCGTGACCGTGCCGTACATCTGGTCGGACCAGTACGACGTGAAGATCCAGGTGCTCGGCGATCCCGGGCCGGACGACGAGGTCCGGGTGGTGGACGGCTCGTTCGATGAAGGGCGATTCGTCGCTGTCTACGGGCGCTCGGGGAGGTTCGCCGCCGCCGTCGGGTTCGGACGACCGCGCCAGCTGATGGGTTTCCGCCCGCTGCTCAGCGAGGGTGCGACATTCGATCAGGCTCTCGGCCTGCTGGCGGGGTGAAGGCCCCCGGCTCGTCGACCCCCGCGAGCACGTTCACATGGTCCTGTACCGGTCTTCGTGACAGTGTCGGTTTCTTTGACGGGAGCCTGAACCTGATGCGCCAAAGAGGCGACGCCCTGAGAGTTGCATCGAGCTGCGCGCGCACCTCGGGCGCTGGCTCGCGCCGGCCGTAGGCGGCCGCCTCGGCAACCGTCGCCACAGCTCTGAGCGTCCCCGAAGGATCTCCCGAGGAAGCGTCGAGACGCGCTGCGAATTCGGTGAGCGTCTCGCCCGGCCGGCGCGGTGAACGCGCCCTCGCTCCGAGCCGGCCGAGCTTGCGTGCGACCTGCTCGGCCCATGTCTGCGGGCGGCGCCGCCACGCGCGGAGCCCGTAGCCCGCCCCCAAGAGCACCGCTAACGGAACCCCGACGGGGACCCAGGGCGCCCTCGCCAGGATGGTGGCGACGTCGTGAAGGAGCACGTGCGCCGGGCTCGGGTTGGCGAGCGGGACGACTGCGGTCGGGTCGAAGCTCTGCCACCCGTAGTACGGGAACCACACCTGCACCCAGGCGTGGGCGTCACTCGCCTGGATGTCGTACAGGTCGGTTATCGGGTCGTACGGGCCGGGCACGTACCCGACCGCTTCTCGCGCCGGGATCCCGAGCGTCCGGAGCATCACGGTGAGGGAGGTGGAGATCTGCTCGCAGTACCCGACTCGATTTCCGAACAGGAATTCGTCTACGGCGTCGGCGCCTTTGGGCAGCGGCGGGATGTCAGTCGAATAACGAGTGTGCGCGCCTATCCACGCGATGAGGGCTTGCACCTTCGCGTAGACGGTTGGCTTGCCGGCGGTGACCGACCTCGCAAGCGCCTCCACCTTGGGGTACGCGTACGGCAGCTGAGTGTCGCGCTGCTCGTCCTGCTGGTCGAGGACCTGGTCGCTCGTGGACGTCGCTTCGAGCTCCGCTGCCGTCGGCCTGTCGACCAGCGACTGGACCGTGTACACGGTGCCCGGTCCCATCCCGAGGCTCGTGCGGATCGTGCCGTCGCGCGAGTCGACGAGTCCTGCCGACGGGAACCAAACCTGGTGAGCGTCGCCGGCGTGGAGGATCAGGTTCGGCCCGGTCGTCGCGAGGTAGAAGGTCTGGATGTCGGGCTCTCCGACGAGCGTGTCGCCTTCCGGGTCGGGCAGGACGAACGGGGAGCCTCCGGTGATGATGCGGTTGTCGGGGTCGGTGACCGACCACGACTGACCGCTCCATCGGTCGAACGTCTCGGCTGTCCAGAACGACGGGACGGCCGCACGGACGTGCATGATGACCTGGTTGGACAACGACGCACGGATGGCCGTGTCGAGCGTGTTCGAGAAGCCGAGGAACCCGCCCACGCGCGTCGGCCCGCTCGACGACCCGGCCTGTGCAGGCTGGGTCTGCGATCCCGCGTCGCCCGTGAGGGCGCCGCCGAAGCCGAGAGAAACGTCACCGCTCGCGCTCGACGGGAACAGGATCGTGCTCGATGCTCGCGGTGCAGGCAGCACGAGCAACGCGCCGAAGGCCACGAGCACGACCGTTCCTATCGTGGCGGCGACGACTGCGGGACTGGCTCGCCCGCCGAAGCTCATCGAGTCCCAGATGCAGAACAGGCCCCAAAGCCCGAGCGCCAACCAGAGCAAGGCAAATATGCCGAATGTGGGCGTGAGAGCCTGCGCGGCGGCAACTGCCATGAGGGTCGCCGATCCGGCGAGGGTGAACGTCAGGTCGCGGCGTGCAGGAACGTCGAACGAGTGACCGACCTGGATCCACGCGAAAAGCGCGGCGAGTGGGCCTTCAACCGAGCCGATGTCCCCGGACTGTGCGTGGTGCGTGGCGGTGAAGAAGAACCACGTGAACGCGCCGATTGCGAACAAAGCCAGGAACACCTTGACGAGACCGCTCGGCGACCTGCGCGTTCGGTACGAGAAGACCATTCCGGCGCAGAGCAGCACGCTAATGAGGACGGTCACGAATGCAGACAGCTCGTGCTCTGCGTAGCAGGCGACGACCGAGACGAGGACGGCGAGCGTGCACGCGACTCGCAGCTGGATGGAATGCTCGGGAGGACCAGGCCGGTTGGCCCTCCTTACAGTTTCGAGCAGGCTCATCTGCCGGTGCTCTCTGTGCTCCGGGGCCTCTGTGGTGGCTCGGCGTCGCGCTTGATGGTCGGTTCCTCGATCGTCACCGACCCCTGGCCCGTTCCGTAGGGAATGGCGCCGCGCCAGCCTGCGGCCCGCATCGCGGGCTCCGGTGACGAGTGCGATCCGGTCACCAGCCTGCTCGTGAGTCGCCAGCATCACAGGTCGCTGCCGCCCGATCAGTGCAAGAACTGTCGCGAACGCCTTGCTTGCGAGCACGTCGGCTTCGTCGGGGTCGCCGGGAAGCGCTACACGAACCGTCACGGGCTCGGCCGAAGGCACCTCCATCTCGCGGACCATCAGGTGTCCGGTGTGGGCCGACGCCGTGCCAATTGACGGCCCTTCGCGAATCTCCGTGCTGGTACGGGCGTGCGCCGCGCGTCTCTCCGAATGCGGAAGATCGCCGGTTCTGGGACTCCCCGCGCGAGTCGTCGTTCTCCGGAGGGAGCCACAGGGGATCGGTCGGCCTAGGTGCGACGCACACTTCGGCCGGAAGTGCGAGCGTCGCGCGCCTCGACCACCAAAGGATGCCGAAGGGTGCGGCGGACGCGATCTCCACTTCGATCGCGTGGAGGATCCCTCTGCGCGAAGGGACGACCTGTAGGGTCGCCGGCACCTGGGGAGTCCCCTCGACGATCACCCCTGCGGGTTCGCGCTCCTGGTCGAGCGCGGCCGCCCGCTCGGCGGGATCGCGGTTGCTCGGCCCGGCGAATCCTGTGACGCCCGCGGGTGCGACGGGCCTCACGCGAACCCGGGTCGTCGCCACCATCTCGAGGTCGACCGGCTCGCCGGCGACCCCGTCTGCCGGCGCGGCCCGTACTGCGACGCCCGCGCGCGAGACGACGTAAGCGGGAGCAAAGATCCCGACCAGCAGGACCGAGCCGAGCATGACCCCCAAGGCCTGGACCCAACCCGATCCGCTGTTGTGCGCTATCGCCGCCCACGCGAGAACGGTGAAGACCGAGCCGGCAATGGGGCCCACGGCGTTGACCGGGCGAAGTCGTCCCTTCAGCCGTGGCAGGCGAACTTGGCCAGGTTCAGGAGCCGCCATGAGCGACCCCCGGCTCTGGATTTCTCACGGCCGGGGCGCAGGAGTGGATTCGAGAAGCTCGCGGACGACCTTCACTCCGAACGCCACTCCCTCGTCGGTCGTGAGCCGGTGAGAGAGGCACGACAACGCCATCGCCTTGATGTCGCCGGGCGTCACGTACGCACGACCGGCGAGAATGGCATGTGCCTGGGCGGTCCGCACCAGCCAGATCGCGGCGCGCGGGCTTGCTCCCAGCCGGACCCCCGCGACGCTCCTGCTGCCACGGCAGAGCGCGACAGCGTAGGCGGCGACCGATTCTTCGACAACGACGGTCTGAGTAGCAAGCTGGGCGGCGTGCCACTGCTCGGGCGTGCAGACCGGCCTCAGGTCCGACAGAGCGGGACGGCCCCCGTGTTGCAGGACGATCTGAGTCTCCACGTCCGCGTCGGGGTAACCGATGGCGGTCGCCAGTGCGAAGCGGTCGAGCTGGCTCTCGACGAGCGGGTAGGTGCCCAACTGGCTGTGCGGGTTCTGGGTCGCGATGACGAGGTGGGGGACCGGAAGCGACCAGGACTCTCCGTCCGCGCTCACCTGCTGTTCCTCCATCGTCTCGAGGAGTGCAGCCTGCGTCCTCGGCGGGGTCCTGTTCAGCTCGTCGACAAGCACCACGTGAGCGAAGACCGGCCCGGGTTTGAACTCCCACGTGCCCGTGTCGGGTGAGAAGACCGATACGCCTGTGACGTCGCTCGGAAGCAGGTCGGGATGGCCCTGGAGCCTCGACAGATCGGTGCCGAGCGATGCCGCCAGGGCTTGCGCGAGGACCGTCTTGCCTACGCCGGGCACATCCTCGATCAGCAGGTGACCACCGCTCAGCGCGGCGACGGCGACCGCGGTCAGAGCACCCGGGGTGCCGAGGACGACGTGACGCAGGTTCGCCACGAGCGCCTGGCCGAGCTCTATCGCATCGTCGAGCCGCGCAGCCTGTTGTGCTCCGGTGAGGCTAGCGACGGCGCTCGGGACGGCGTCGGCTGCCGGAGCCGCGAATCTGGTCGGAGGGGTCCCGGCGATGGGGCTCGACGACGTCACCGGCGCGACCGCCTGCTCGACGCCAACAGGTACCGCCGGCCGAATCGGCGCGACCGGCTGAGTCGCCGCATGTCCCGCCGCCGCGACCGGCTGAGTCGCCGCATGTCCCGCCGCCGCGACCGGCTGAGTCGCCGCGTGTACCTCCACCTCTACCCGCTGCGCGGGTTCCAATGGTGGCTGCGGAGGCATTCTCACTGTTGCGCCGGCGGGGGCGGGAGGAAGATTGGACCCGGCCGCACCAGTCGGAGTCGGTGGAAGTTGCGACACGATGCCGCCCGAGGGGGGAGGCGGCGGAACCGAGACCTTCGCGCTCGTTGGCGGTACCTGAGCCGGTGCGGTCACTTGATTCGTCGGGGGAGCGGGAGGCTGGACGGCGGAAGGCAGGCTCGTCGGGGGGGGAGGCTGGGATGCGACCGGAGATCCGGTGGGAGGAGGAGGTTGATGCGCCGACGTGGACCCGTTCGAGTACGTGACTTCCGGCCCAGCAGCTTGGGTTCCTTCAGAAGGCTGGCCGCCCGGCAATACGGTGCCGGCGGGGTTGAACGCCACGCCGTTGAAAGGCGCACCAGGAGTGAAGGGGGTGCCGGGCTCGAAGAGTCCGCTCGGATCGATTGGGATGGGCTGAGACCCGAACAGGTCTTCAGGTTCGAGCCCTTTGAGCCCTTCGTGCCCCACGTGAGCCGCTCCCTTTAGCGTTTCGCCACTTTCCGCGGTGCCGTTTGACCCTCCTGGACCGGCCTGGGGGGCGTGGGAAGCCGCGGAAGGGCCACCCGTGGGCGCCGGCTCCATCACTCCAAGGTTATCGGCAACCTGCCCCGTTCCTGAAAGCGCGAATGCCCGCAGGAACGAGATCCCTCATTTCGCTCCGAGATCCCTCATTTCACTCGGCGTGAGGCTGCTACGACCGGCCCGGGGCCTGACGTGAACACGTATCCACCACCGCCGGCGAACATCGAGTCACCGAACGAGAACACGCCGCCGTCGGAGGCGACCAGCCAGTAGCCGCCGCCGTCAGGGGTGGACGCGATGGCCACGATGGGCTGGTTGAGCTTCCGGCCGCCCATCGAACCGTGGTACTTGGCCTCGCCGAACGAGAAGATGCCGCCGTCCGAAGCGACGAGCCAGTAGCCCTTTCCGTCGGGAGTCGTGTTCATGCCAACCACGGGTTTGTTGAGCGTCCTGCCCCCCATGGACCCCATGAATTTCCGCGTCGCCGAACACGAAGATCCCGCCGTCCGAAGCGACGAGCCAGTAGCCGCCTCCATCCGCCGTAGAAGCGATGCCCACGATGGGCTGATTGAGCTTCCGGCCGCCCATCGAACCGTGGAACTTGGCCGTGCCGAACGAGAAGACGCCGCCGTCGGAAGCGACGAGCCAGTACCCCTTTCCGTCGGGCGTCGAAGCCATGCCCACTATCGGCTTGTACAGGTACCGGCCTCCCATCGATCCGTGGTATCCGGCGTCGCCGAACGAGAAGATCCCGCCGTCGGTGGCGACCAGCCAGTAGCCACCGCCGTCTGTCGTGTTGGCCATCGCGACCACCGGGTCTGCAAGCGCGGCCCCGGCCATCGAGCCGGAGGACTGGGCGGAGCCGAATGCGAACACCTCGCCGTCGGACGCCGCCATGAAGTACGAGGCGTCAGGCCCGTAAGCGTGCTGGTAGGTCACGGCCGCGCCGTCGGCCGTGACCGCGGTGCAGAAGCTCTCCGTCGGGCACGAGACCGAGTCGGCGGCGTTCGCACGGTTGACAGGAGCGCCGTCCAGCCCCTGTGGCGAGCTCCACCTGCCGGTGTAGGTCATCTCGTTGCCCACCGTGTCGAGCGCCACGCAGAACGCGATCCCTCCACAGCCGACCTGGGTGAGGTTCTGCCCGGGGTCGATGGAAACCGGGTTCGACCAGGTGCCCTCGTTCCAGGTCTGAGCCATACCGTCGAGGTCGACAGCTACGCAGAAAGACGAAGAGGGACACGAAACTTTTCTCGGCTCGGTGAAGGTCCCGCCCCCAAAGAGCCAACTGTTCCCGGTCCACAGCTGAGTCAGACCGTCCGAACCCATCGACAAGCACCACCAGCGCGAGACGCAGGACACCGAAACCTGCTGGGTGCCCGATTCCCAACCCGGCATCGCCTTCCAACTCGTGCCGTCGAACTGCATCGGGGTGCCTCCGGTAGCGGGAACCGCGACGCAGAACGCCGAAGAGACGCAAGACAGGTACACCTGCTGGGGCTGAACGAGGACCGCGGTGGGTCCGGACCACGTGGAGCCGTTGAACTTGAACGCGTTCCCGACCTCGTCGAACGCGATGCAGAAGGCCGGAGACGTGCACGAGATCGACGAGAAGAGCCGCTTCTGGTCGATGGTTGTCACCTTCGACCACTTGATCCCGTTCCAGGTGAGGGCCCCACCTTCGGAGTCCACCGCTGCGCAGAAGAGAGTGTCCGGGCAGCTGACCCCGACGAGGCTCCCGCCGATGCTCAATGCCACCGCCGGCGCCGTCCAGCTGGAGCCGTCGTAACGGACCGCGTGCCCGCTCGAGTCGAGAGCCGTGCACGATGTGGCCGACGGGCAAGACACCGAGGCGAAAGGAGCGTCAGCGGAAAGGTCCGCTCGTTGAGCGGAGCCCCACGCCGATCCCTTCCAGGTGATCGCATCTCCCACGGTGTCGACTGCGACGCACGATGTCGCAGATGCGCACGAGACGGCGGTGAAGTTCTCGGCGGCGTCACCCTTGACGGTCCACTTCGACCCGTTCCAGGTCGCGAGCGACTCCGAGAACGCGGCCGCGCAGAATCCGGTTGTGGGGCACGAGACGATCCCCGGCAGGTTGGCGAAGGTGGGCGCACCGGACGAGGTGTGGGTGGCCCAGGTCGTTCCGTCGAACACGAGCACGGTGCCGTTGCTGGCGACTGCGGTGCACGAGGTGTGCGAGGTGCAGGTCACTCCGACCGCCTGGTAGCCCGCCGGCGCGTTCGTGGGCGACCACGTCGTGCCGTTGTAGGAAAGCAACGACCCCGTGGAGTTGGCCGAGACGCAGAAGGTGGAGTCGGGGCACGACACTGCAAGCGGGTCACCTCCGACCGTGAACTTCTTCGGGCTGCTCCAAGACGCGCCGTTCCATGTGACGGCATCGCCAGTGTTGTCGACCAGCATGCAGAACGAAGATGTCGGGCAGGACACGACCGACGAACCCTGCGCCCCGCTCGGTTGGGTGTCGACGGTCGTCGGGGCCGACCAGCTGGCACCATCCCAGCGCGCCACACCGTCGACGGCGTCGGTCGCCACGCAGAATGCCGCCGACGCGCACGCGACCGTCACCGCTGCACCGGTGCGTGGGTCGATCGTCTGTGCCGCAGACCAGCCGGGCGGCTCGGTAGGCCCGAAAGAAGTGTCCTGTGCTCGGAAGGGCGCGGCCGAGGCGCCTGCCGACGCGAACAACGGGCCTGCGAGCATCGCCGCTATCAGTCCAACGACGAGAAACCTGATGGATCGCTTCATGAGTGCGCCTCCGATCCCCTTATATACAGGGCTGTTCCCTTATCTTCGAAGTAGAAACCCAAGGTTGGTGTTCCTCATGTGTGGCTCCGGCGTCCACGTCTATGAGTCGGTCCGAACCTCTCCGTGAGCCGATCATGTGTCCCAGAATTGAACAGCGGACAGCTCCGGGATCGTCTGGCGTGCCCGGTCGCGCGCAGCCAACCAACGATGCCTCGATGCCGCTCTCGGGCCGTCGCCGAGTAGCGGGTCGACGACGCGTCGCGGACGCCACGAAGCAGCGACGTCTTCTTCGTCGCGCCACAACCCCAACTCCATACCTGCCATGTAAGCAGCACCAAGGGTCGTGCACTCGGTCACAGGCGCAACTTCTACCCGGCGTCCCGAGAAATCGGCGAGAGCCTGCAGGAACGTGGCATTTGCCGACATCCCGCCGTCCACCCGGACCGAATCGATCGCGGCGCCGGTGTCGGTCTCGGCGGCCTCGATCAGGTCGCAGCCGCGTTGAGCGATCCCTTCCAGCACGGCGCGCGCCATCTCGGCACGTCCGGTTCCTCGCGTGATGCCTACGAACGTTCCGCGCGCGCCGAAGTCCCACACGGGAGTCCCGATCCCGAAGAAGGCAGGAACGAACCATGCGTCGCCGGTGTCGGTCACCGAGGCCGCCAGGTCGTCGGTCTCGGCGGACGTGGCGATAAGCCCGAGGTCCTCGCGCAGCCAGTCGACGCAGGATCCAGCCGAGAGCATTATCGCCTCGACCCCCCATGTGATCCGCCCGGCTCGCTGCCATGCCGCGATCGGGAACGTGCCGCCCCTGCCACGCCGAGCGAACGCCGGTCGATCCGGTCCTACGCACGAGTCGAGGAAGCCCCCTGTTCCGAACGTGATCTTCGCGAGGCCGGGCAGCGTGCATCCCTGGCCGACGAGCGACGCCTGCTGGTCGCCGACGATCCCGCAGATAGGAGGAGAGCCCTCGAGCGCGGTCGCCTCGCCGATCGCCCCCGACGAGTCGACCACTGTTGGCAGGACGGCTTCGGGGATCTTGAGAGCTTCCATAACACGCGGATTCCAGTGGTTCCCGTCGGGAGTCCTGAGACCCGTGACTGCCGCGTTCGTCGCATCTGTCACGTGCAGGCTGCCGGACGAAAGCGTCCACGCGATCCAGGTGTCCATGGTCCCGAAGCAGAGGTCCCTTGACCTGTCGGGATCCGCGAGGTCGAGCAGGAAGCCGAGCTTGGTCGCAGACTCGTTCGGGGCGAGCAGCACGCCCTGCTCGCGCAGGATCAGGCATGTGACGACGGTGCGCAGGTCCTGCCAGCTGATCGCCGGGCCGACGGGCTCGCCTGACGCACGGTCCCACAACGACGGTCGTCGCGCGCTGGTCGGCGATCCCTACCCCATCGACGCGGCCCGCTTCGGCGAGCGATCGCGCGGGCGACCGAGAGGACAGAGGTCGCGACGCTCGACGCGTCCACCTCCACGAAAGAAGGAGCGGGCGAGGAGGTGACGACGGGCTCTGAGTGCACGTGGCCGACAGTCCCGTCGGGCTGGACGACAGCAGCCCGCACGCTCGAGCTGCCCACGTCGACGACCAGGACGCCCATGGTCAGGGCCAGCCCACCTCTCCGAACGGTGAGGGGAGCCCGAGCTTTCCGGGATTCAGCACACCTCGCGGGTCCAAGGCGTCCTTGAGTGACTCGAGCAGCCGAGCTCCACCTCCGAGAGAGGGAGCCATGAACCTCGAGCGGTTGATCCCGATCCCGTGGTGGTGGCTTATCGCTCCTCCGGCACGCATCACTGCGTCCATGACCGCGGTCCACGCCGCGTTGTAGTAGCTCTCCGCCCACACGTCGGATGCCTGATCACCAGAGTCGCCGCCGCTATCGGGCATCCGACCGGCGAACGTCAGGTAGATGCACGCACCGTCGGTGTACGAGTGCGACTGGTGGGCGGACGCGACCAAGGTCCCGTCCACCGACTTCAGCGAGTCCATGCACGAGTCGTAGAGACCGGGGAGGACCGACCACCGTGCCGCAACCTCGATGGTGTCCACGACGATTCCGCCACGGTACAGAGGAGCGAGGGCCGATACGTCGTTTCGGTGCTGCACCCAGCGTCTCGACGAGCTCGGTGTCGAGAACGTCGGCTCCCGCATCACGGCACTCGACGTCTGTGATCGCCATCGTCGACTCGAGCATCACGGGATCGGCCTCGTCGAGCACGATCAGGACGGCGTGCGATCCGTCGGAGAAGTTGCGCTCGGACTCGACGTGGTCATAGAGCCTGAGAACAGCCGGGGTGGCGCCACGGCGGAGTATCCGACGGCAGGCCTCGAGGCCTTGCGCGAAGTCGGCGAATCCGAACGCTCGCCGGCTCTCTGTGTGCGCGACCGGGTGGAGCCTCAACCTCGCCTCGGCCACGATCCCGAGCGTTCCCTCCGATCCCACGAACAGTTGGTTCAGGTCGGGGCCGACGGCGGCCCGCGGCGCGGTCCCGCCGGTGGTGACAGTGGTTCCGTCGGCGAGCACGACGTGCAGGCCGATCACCATGTCCTCGATCTTCCCGTAGCGGGTGGAGTACTGGCCGGCTCCGCGGCACGCGATCCAACCGCCGACGGTCGAGAGGTCCATCGACTGCGGCCAGTGCCCGAGCGTCGTGCCCTCTGCCCGCAGAGTGCGTTCGAGCTCAGGGCCGAAGGTCCCGGCCCTGACGTCGGCGACGCAGGATGTCGTGTCGATGTCCACGACACCTTCGACCCCCGTCATGTCGAGCGCAACCCCTCCGAACACCGGCACGCTCGAGCCGCACACCCCCGAGCGTCCGCCCGCAGCCGACACAGGGACGCGGGCGTCGTTGCAGCACGCGACCACCGCGGCAACCTCTTGTGCTGACGAAGGTCGCGCCACCGCGCCCGGCCGGTGCGCCACTGCGCCCCTCGTCGCCCACCGGATGGCGATCGGCCACCAGTCGCGGCCGGCCTCGGTCCGGTCTTCGTCGTCGGTCGACACCTCGGCGCAGCAGTCGCGCAACCGTGCGAGCAGCGCCTCGTCGACAGGGACCCGCGGGCCTGCGAGTCGGTCGGTGACAGACGACGGCTCGGCGTCTACGGGCGTGACAGGTGTCGGAACCGTCATCGTGCGGCCTGCTCCGCATCAGCTTCGGCTCCGCGTCCCGCTTCGCCCAGTCCCGCGTCACGCAGGCCTGCTCGATCGAGGTCGGCTATGACCGCCTTGCTGAACCTTTGGGCCTCCGATTGCATGTCGTCAGGTTCCCTGCCGACCTCGGCGGCGAGCATCTCCGCGATCCGGCCGGCGGCGGCCGCAGAGCTCCGTGCCCTGCGAAGCACCGAACGGGTACGCCGGGAGAGGAGGTCGTCGACGGTGAGCGACATCTCGTGGCGGGTGGCCCAGATTGCCTCGACCTTCAGGTAGGGCAGTCCCTCGACGAGAGGTTGGAGCAGCTCGGGCCTGCCCGATGCGAGGTCGAGGATCTCCGGCGCCTCTGTGCCGTGGCGCTTCACGAGTGCGCTCATCGAGTCAGGCGCCAACCCGAAGTGGTCTGCCGCCCGGGTGCCTGCGAGGTCGGCGAGATCGGCGAGATCGGCCGCGTGCGCCCCTCGCCCGGCGTTGGTCGGTGCCCCGATGAGCTTGAGGTGCCGGGTCCGCGATTTGGCGACCGGAATGCCGAGCACCTTCGCAGCGGCGTCGACGGTCTGCTCCGCCATGAGCCGGTAGGTGGTCATCTTGCCGCCCGTGACCGTGACGACCCCGCGATCGGAGACGTGGACCGTGTGCCGACGCGACAGGTCCTTGGTCCGGGCGCTCACGTGACGGTCACCTGGATCCAGCAGCGGGCGCAAACCCGCCCAGACCCCGGTGACATCCGCGCGGGTGAGGGCGCTCGTCGTCGACGCGTTCGCCGCTTCGAGCAGGTAGTCGACGTCTTGGGGCAGGCACGCTGGATCGTCGAGTGGGCCTTCCCAGTCGGTGTCCGTCGTGCCCAGGTAGACGTCGTCGCCGTCGGCCCAGGGCACGACGAATATCTGGCGACGGTCGGCGCGAGCGGGGATGACGGCTGCGATGTCAGCAGGAATGCGGCTCGCCGGGACCGTCACGTGGATTCCCTTTGCGGGCCGCAGCGAGTGTGGGTGTGTCGCCTCGTCGAGAGCCCTGACGTCGTCGGCCCACACGCCTGTCGCGTTTATGACAACCGACGCCTTTACTTCTACTTCGATGTAGCCGGTGGTGGCACCGGGGATCCAAGCACGCACTTTCGCGCCGGCGACGCGGCCGTCTCTGCCGTGGAGCATCTCGGTCACCTCGGCGTAGTTGGCCAAGGCGGCACCGTGGTCGACGCGCGGCTGTCCTCGCTACGGTGAGAGTGAGACGGGCGTCGTCGGTTCGTGCGTCGTAGTAGATGAACGCGGCCACGAGCCTGTCCGCCTTGAGGGTCGGCAAGTGGCCAAGTGCCGCTTCGCGTCCGATGCGCTCATGGCGTTTGCCGATGCGCCACCCGCCGGTGATGTCGTACATCCACAGAGCCGTCGAGTAGGTGCGCGACACGGCCTTGTTGACCACTCCGTCGCGACCGAACAATGGGATGAGGAAGGGGAGCGGCACGACGAGGTGCGGGGCGTTCTCGAGCAGGATCTGGCGCTCGTGCAGGGCCTCGTAGACGAGCCGGAAGTCCCGTTGCTGCAAGTACCTGAGGCCCCCGTGGACAAGCTTCGAGGACTTGGAAGAGGTGCCGGATGCGAAGTCGTGGCGCTCCACGAGGGCCGTGCGCAAGCCCCTCGAGGCAGCGTCGAGAGCCACGCCGACACCTGTGATCCCACCGCCTATCACGAGGACGTCGAATTTCTCTTCCGCGAACCTTCGCAACGAGTCTTCGCGGTTCACGGAGTCAGCCTGCCACAGACCCAAACTCCGCCTTCAGGTGGCTCCTCACACAGATCCTGTCGTGTGAGACCGTTCCGGAGCACCGACCTCGGCGTCGCATTTCGACGGTTATAAACAGTCATGTATACAATCGTTCGCCTCAAGCGACCGATTCCGACATTGATGGTCAACAAACAATCGTTGGCGATTAGAGTCCCTCATGTGAAGACCGCCGACGAGCTGACCACGCTGTTCAGGTCACGTGGCCGCAAGGTCACGGCTCAGAGGCAGTGCATCTTTCGGGCTCTGCAAGGCGACGTCACTCATCCGAGTGCCGACGCCGTATATGCGAGGGCGAGGAGCGAGATGGAGACCATCTCTTTGAAGACCGTCTACCAGACGCTCAACGAGCTGGCGGTCATGGGCGAGGTGGCGGCGCTCGACGTTGGGACGGGAACCACTCGATTCGACCCCAACGTCGAAGATTCCCACCACCATCTCGTGTGCAGCTCGTGCGGGAAGGTCCGTGACCTCCACGCCGATTTCTCGCACCTGACCGTTCCCGACGGCTCGAGCCAGGGGTTCGAGCTCGGAGGGGCGGAGGTCGTCTTCCGGGGCAGGTGCGCCGAGTGCAGACAGATCGACACCAACCCGCAGATCGACACCGATACACAGATCGATCAAATACAAGGAGGAATCATCAGTGGCCCAGTTGAAGGGTTCAAAGACAGAAGAGAACCTGAAGACGGCTTTCGCCGGCGAGAGCCAGGCGAACCGCCGGTACCTGTATTTCGCCCAGAAGGCCGACGTCGAGGGCTACCCCGACGTGGCGGCTCTGTTCCGTTCGGTGGCCGAGGGTGAGACGGGCCACGCGTTCGGTCACTTCGACTTCCTGCGCGAGATCGGCGACCCCGTCACCGGCGTGCCCGTGGGCAAGACCGAGGACAACCTGAAGTCAGCAATCGAGGGTGAGACCTACGAGTACACAGAGATGTACCCGGGCTTCGCCCGCACCGCCCGTGACGAAGGCCTCAACGAAGTGGCCGAGTGGCTCGAGACGCTTGCACGCGCCGAGAAGAGCCACGCCGGCCGGTTCGCGGAAGGCCTCAAGTCCGTCTCTTGACGGCGGCAGCGACCCGCACCCGTCACTTGCCCGGATCCTTTCGGATCCGAGGCAGGTGCCCGGGGTCGAAGGCGGCCGGACGGGAGCCGGCCAGTCGGAAGCCGGCAAGTCGGGCGCCGGCCAGTCGGGAGCCGGCAAGTGGGGCGCCGGCCAGTCGGGAGCCGGCCGGTGATCTGGGTGGGTGACTCCAGAAAGCTCGGCATCGAGGACATAAGCGACCTGCGCGCCTACGAGCGCGAACGCCCCGAGCTGCAGCAGCGGGTCTTCGACGCGAAGCGTGTCAGGCGTGTCGCCCTCGGGCCGATCATGAGCGTCGTGTTCGAGAACGTGCTGACCGTCCGCTACCAGATCCAGGAGATGGCCCGAGTCGAGAAGCTGGCGACCGACGACCAGATCCTCGACGAGCTCAGGGTCTACAACCCCCTGATCCCGGATCCGGGGGAATTGTCGGCAACGCTCTTTTTGGAGCTGACCGACGACGGGGCGCTCCGTGAGTGGTTGCCCAGGCTCGTGGGGATCGAGAGGGCGCTCGTGATCAGACTGGGGAGCCCCGCCGGCGGTCTCGCCGAGCACGAGGTCAGGTCGTTGCCCGAGGAGAGCCACGCCGAGCAGCTCACCCGCCAGGATGTGACTGCGTCCGTCCACTACATACGGTTCGTATTCACGCCGGCCCAGGTCGAGCTGTTCGCCTCGGGGCCCGCGACGCTCGCTTCCGATCACCCCGCCTACAAGGTGGAGTCCGAGCTGTCGGAGGAAACCCGGCTCGAGCTGCTAAGCGATTTGAGACCTTGAGGGCGCTCGTTCAAACTCGCTTCACCCAGAGTTGTGATGGATTTGAGAAAAACGACAAAACAATGTCGTCCATGGGACGAATGAGCCAGGAGTTGTGGTGAGTTCGCGCAGAGAGCGGCGATATTCCCAGGTCAACAAGGAATTTGCATCTTGTGGGTTTGAGAAGCCTGGACATCTGCACCCCTGTTGCGTCATACTTCACCTTCCTCCGTAGTGCCTGATTTGGGGAGAGGTGTCCCTGCTAACAGGTCCGGCGGAAACCCTAAGTGCCCAGCATGCCGACGTATCGGCCCGAGGAAGTGAACGAGATGAACGCACACCTGAGTGCCGCAAGCTGGCGAAGGCGAGCCGCCTGCCGGGGAGTGGACCCCGAGGTCTTCTACCCCGTGACGGACGAAGAAGCCGGCACCGCGAAGTCCATCTGCTCCACTTGCCCGGTCCGCGAGGCGTGCCTCGAGCACGCGCTGTCGGCTCGCGAGCGCGAGGGGATCTGGGGCGGGGCGACCGAGAGGGAGCGCCGCCGCATCCTGCGTCAGCGCAGGAAGTCGGCCTAGCTTCCCGGTTAGCCGCCGGATCAGCGCAACCGGACCTCGGTCCGAGGCGCCGAACCAGGCCATCCCCGCACTGCCAGCGATCCGTTTGCCGCGGAGTGTGTTCTTCCGACCGCTCAGAAGTTAATCTTTGTGAGCCGGCCGGGCGGCCGGAAGGGCGGTGGTGAGTCTGATGAAGCGTTCTGAGGCACCTGGAGGTCGTTCCCGCGCTTGCACCTGCCTTGCGAGGTCAGCCACTGCTGTGGCGGCCGTGTCCATGCTCGGCATCGGCCTCGCTGCGTGCAGCTCATCGGGCCCGGCGCGATCCAGCGGGTCGACGAATTCTCCAGGGACGACCCGGTCGACGCCGGTCGAAGCTGTGTTGCTCGCGGCGCAGCACGGGATCTCGGACCGGACGGCCAGGTTCACCATGTCGATCTCGGCGACCGGTTCGGCTGCGTTCTCCGAGTCCGGGAACGGATCGGTCGACTTCAGCAACCAGAGCGCACAGATCGCCATGACGGTGAGCGTCCTGTCAGAGCAGCTCCATGTGACGGTCGTCGAGGTCGGTGGTGCGGTCTACGAGAAGCTGGCCGGCGTCCCCGGCTTGAGCAGCGTCCTTCGGCCCGGGAAGTCGTGGATCGAAGTTCCGATCGGCAGCTCCTCCGCGGCGACGGACGGCCTGGGCTCGGAAGGCAACCCGGCGAGCTTCCTTCTAGCGCTCACGCGCAAAGGGCTCGTGGTGACACGGGTTGCCAGCTCGTCCGTGGACGGGGTGCAGGCAACGGAGTACGGCGTCAAGTTCCCCGATGACATCGCAAAGCTCGGTGCGGGAGCGGGTTCTTTGCCGAGCTCGGTCCAACAGTCGCTTCGCGGTGCGACGATGCACGTCTGGATCGACGGTTCCGGGTTGTTGAGGAGGATCGCCATGGGGATCGCGGAGCCGGATGTCGGCACCGTGATGTTCACGATCGACCTACAGGACTATGGAGTGCCCGTGACGGTCTCTCCTCCTCCTGCGTCCGAGGTCGAGAGCCTCCAGTCCGTCAGGGGACAGCTCGGCGTCTCGACAACCACGAGCGGTTACTCCTCGACCTCTTGAGGTCCAGGTGGGCCGGATTTTCGCACCGGTAACCTTGACAGATGGACTTCGAGCTTTCAGAAGAGCTCTCTGAGCTCGCGAGCACGGTTCGCCGTATCGCCCAGGACAAGGTCGCACCGCGAGCCCGCGAGATCGACCGTTCCGGCGACTACCCGCACGATCTCTTCGAGGTGTTCCGCGACGCCGGCCTTCTCGGACTTTGCATCCCGACCGCGTACGGAGGTGCAGGGGCCGGGATCCTCGGACTCACTCTCGCGATCGAGGAGGTGGCGAAGTACTCGAACACGGCTGCGCTGATGCTCCTGCTGACCCGCCTGCCTACCGGCCCGCTCTTGATCGCAGGCACCGAGGAGCAGAAGCACCGCTACCTGAAAGGGATCACGAACGGCAGCGAGCGTGCGGCGTTCGGACTCTCCGAGCCTCAGGCCGGCAGCGATGTCATGGGCATGCGGACCCGTGCCGTCGCCGACCCCGACGTCGCCGGCGGCTGGGTGCTGAACGGCACGAAGTGCTGGATGTCGGGCGTCCGCGAGGCGGACTGGTACACGGTGTTCGCGAAGACCGGTGACCCGACAAGCCGGGCGCACGACTCTGTCACCGCCTTCGTCGTCGAGCGCTCGTTCGGGGGCGTCACCGTCGGCCGCACCGATCACAAGATGGGGGTGCGCGGGGTGGACACGGGCGAGCTCGTCCTGGAGGACGTGCACGTGCCCTCCGAGAACGTGATCGGGGAGGTAGGCGGGTTCCGCCTGGCGATGCTCGGGCTCAACTCGATGCGTCCGGTCGTCGCCGCAAGGGGCATCGGGCTTGCCGAAGGTGCGCTCATGTACGCGACCGACTACGTGAAGCAGCGCCAGGCGTTCGGCAAGACGATCGCCGACTTCCAGGGGATCCAATGGGAGATCGCCAAGTGCGCCATCGACATCGAGGCGGCGCGGCTCCTCACCTACAGGGCGGCATGGCTCGCCGACCAAGGCAAGTTCACGAAGGAGTGGGTCCCGTACCTGTCTGCCGCCAAGTACCACGCGACCGAGCTGGCGGTACGGGCGTCTGGCTTGTGCGTTCAGCTTCTGGGTGCGGCGGGGTATATGGAGGACCATCCGGCGGAGCAGTGGTACCGCGACGCCAAGCAGCTGACGATCGTGGAAGGGACTAGTCAGGTTCAGCTGGGCCTCGTGGCACGGGGAGTCCTCGACGGCGACCTGTGGTGGGATTGATGCTCGCGGAGGAGGCGGAGGCGATGGCGGTGGAGGGATCGAAGGAGATCTTCGATCAGATGGGCGGATGGCCGGGCGTGCTCGGACGGCTCTTCGAGAGGCATGACCTGACCGCCGACGAGGCAGCGGCGGCGATCGACCAGATCTTCGAAGGTGAGGCGTCGCCGGCCCAGATCGCAGCGTTCGCCACCGCTCTGCGGGTGAAGGGCGAGACGGTCGAGGAGATAACGGGGCTCGTCGGCGCGATGCTCGCTCGCTCGGAGCCGTTGCGTGTCGAAGGAGACCTGCTCGACACGTGCGGGACCGGGGGGGACCGGAGCGGGTCGATCAACGTGTCGACGATCTCTGCGCTCGTGGTGGCCGGAGCCGGGGGCCGGGTCTGCAAGCACGGGAATCGGGCCGCGTCGTCTCTGGCCGGCTCCGCCGACGTTCTCGAAGCTCTGGGCGTCGTGATCGACCTCGGGCCCGATGGAGTGAGCAGGTGCATCGAGGAAGTCGGGATGGGGTTCTGCTTCGCTCCCCGGTTCCATCCGGCGATGCGCCAGGCAATCCCGGTTCGACGTGAGCTCGGCGTCCCCACGGTGTTCAACTTTCTGGGACCTCTCGCAAACCCGGCCCGTGTGCGTCGGCAGGTGGTGGGTGTGAGCGATCCCGACATGGCTCACAAGATGCTCGGCGTGCTGATCGCGAACGGTTGCAAGACCGCCATGGTCATCCATGGGTCGGACGGGCTCGACGAGCTGTCGACGGCAGGCCCGAGCAAGGTTCATCAGCTGCTTTCCGACGGGACCGTGATCGAGAAGGTGATCGACGCCGAACCTCTCGGTTTCCCCCGTGCCACCCTTCACGACATCCGCGGCGGCGATGCGGCGAGGAATGCGCAAGCGGTGCGACACGTCCTGTCGGGAGCGGGCGGGGCCCACCGGGACATCTCGGTGCTCAACGCCGCAGCCGGCCTGGTCGTGGCGGGACTTGCGAGCGACATGCCGGAAGGCGTCGAGCTCGCGTCGGTCGTCATCGACGAAGGGCGGGCGGCCAATGTTCTCGAGGAGCTCGTCCGCGTGTCACAGGACGCGGCACGCTCGTAGTCTCGAATCCGACCCCCCTCGTCTCGAGCCCGACCCCGGTCAGCGGCGAACCTGTTCGTCGTCAGAACGACAGCAGGTCACACAACCGGAGAACCCCGTAACCGGTTGCCCTTTCTATGAGTGCGTGAAGGAGGTCCGCGGTAGCGAGCACGTCCTCGAGCGCACGGTGAGAAGGAAGATGGTCCAATCGCAACCTGCGGGCGAGGGTGGCGAGCTTGCAGTCGATCACGTCGTCGCGCACCAGGCGTCGGGCGAGATGCAAGGTGTCCACGACGGGATTCGAGATCCCTTCCAACGAATTTCCGATGAGTGCCGCGTCGATGAACGACACGTCGAATCCGACGTTGTGCCCGACGAGGACACCGTCACCGATCGTCTCCATCAGTTGCGGAAGGACAGCCGAGATGTCAGGTGCCCCGTGCACGAGCTCGTCGTCTATGCCGGTCAGCTCGCTTACGAACCCTGGGATGTGAACGCCCGGGTCGACGAGCGAGTGGTACGTCCCGCATGGCTCTCCACCGGTGAAACGAACTGCCGCCACCTCGGTGAGAGCGTCGGGCCCAGGTTCGCATCCGGTCGTCTCCACGTCGATCACGACGAACGTCACGCGATGAAGGAGCTCCTCGGCGTGCTGTGAGAGCCCGATGCCTGTGTCTACGAGCACCACCTGAGGGATCGTAGAATTGGGGTGGTTCATTCGAAGGGATCCCCGGTCGAGAGCCGAAGCCGGTACGAGATCGGTGGGTCGATCCCTGGGGCGCCTGCCGCGTTCACTAGAGCACCGACCGTTGCCGCGGTCACGAGAGCACGCACCGTGGCGTTCTCGACGTCCGGATCGTAACGGCTGGCATTACCGTTGCGAGGATGTCTCCGGCTCGCTATCGGTGTGCCGCCTGCGGCAACCTCACCCGGTTCGACGTCGTCGCGGACCGCCGGACTCGGTCCTTTCACCATTTCTCGGTCGGAGGCGAGTTGAGCATCGAAGAGGAAGTGGTGATCAACGAGAAGGTGATCGACGTCACCTGCAGGTGGTGCGGTCACGGTGACGCCGTCGAGGTCCTCGAAGAGACGTAGGTCGGCTGGACCACCCATCGGGGGAGGTCGGCACACCCTGGTGGCATCCTGCATGCGGACAGCGAACAGAAACGACTCGGTCGAAGATCGCCGGGCAACCGCAAGGACCAGACCAGGAGGTCCCGCAATGCAGGTCGGATCGCAACCGGAATCCCGCGGCGACGCGTTCGTGATCAGCTGTGACGAATGTGTGATGCAGCACACCGACGCGTGCGACGATTGCCTCGTGTCCTTCATCTTGAACCGTGAGCCCGGAGACGCAGTGGTGATAGACGCAGACGAGGCGAGGGCTCTTCGTATGCTCACGCACGTGGGCCTCGTTCCCGGACCGCGGCATGTGAGGCGTGTCGGCTGACCGAGCGCCTCAAGCACCTTCTCGTCACCAACGACTTCCCGCCCAAGGTCGGGGGGATCCAGGTCTATCTCTGGGAGTTGTGGCGCCGGCTGGATCCCGCTTCGTTTGCCGTCCTCACCGCGTCCTCTCACCCCGATGCCCAGGCTTTCGATGCATCTCAGGCTCTTCGCGGCAACCGCATTGACCGGGTCCGGTCGCCCGTGTTGCTGCCAACCCCCGGATTGGCGAGGAAGATCCGGGACCTAGCGGCTCAGATCGACGCCAGATTGGTGGTGATAGATCCCGCGCTGCCACTCGGACTGATAGGGCCGGCACTCGGTCTGCCGTATGCGGTCGTCCTCCATGGCGCCGAGATCGCGGCGCCCGGGCGTCTCCCCGTCGCCCGAAACGTCATGCGCGAGGTGCTCGACCGGTCCGCTCTCGCGGTCTGTGCTGGCGAGTACCCCGCAGCGGAGGTCTGCCGCCTTGTTGCGGGTCGTTCAAGACATTCCGGTCACACACCTCGTGTCGTTGTCGTGCCGCCCGGCGTCGACACGACGCGCTTTCGCCCGCTCGACACCGAGCACAAGGCGAGAGCGCGAAGCTCTTTCGGGCTGCCATCGGACGGTCCTCTCGTGGTGAGCGTGAGCCGGCTCGTGCCGCGAAAGGGCATGGATGTGCTGATCCGAGCGAGTGCGGCGCTGGTGGCGTCGTTCCCGGACCTGACGATCGCGGTCGGCGGAGCGGGGAGAGATTCCTCGCGACTCGAGCGATTGATCGATTCCTCCGGCGCACCCGTCCGCTTGCTCGGGCGGGTCGAAGACACGGACCTGGCAGAGCTCTACGGAGCGGCAGACGTGTTCGTGATGGCATGCCGGGATCGCTGGCACGGTTTGGAACAGGAGGGATTCGGCATCGTGTTCCTCGAGGCTGCCGCGTGCGGTGTTCCGCAGGTCGCCGGGCGCTCCGGGGGCGCGGCGGAGGCTGTGATCGACGGCGAGACAGGCATCGTCGTGGACGACCCGACGGATCCCGGGGAGGTGGCCGCGGCGCTCAGGAGGGTCCTCTCGGACCCCGATCTCCGCAGCTCTATGGGCGAGGCGGCAAGGCGCAGGGTCGTGGAGTCATACGACTACGACGGCCTCTCCCTTAGGCTGGCCGCAGCCCTGAACGAGGTGGAATGCTGATCAGCCGGGCCGGAAGGGGATGAGCGTGGCGGAACAGGCCACCGAGCGAATGGTCGTGGGAGCGACTCCCGAGCATTGCTTCGCGGTCGTGAGCGACGTCGAGCGGTACCCCGACTGGGCTGCCGACATCAAGCAGGTCGACGTGACCAGCCGCGACGCCTCGGGACGGCCGCTCGAAGTGGCCTGGAGGGCAGCCGCGTTCGGAAGGAGCACCAGCTACACGCTCGTGTACGACTATGCGGGGGCACCCCGGACGATCGCGTGGAGGCAGATCCGCGGTGACCTGACCGCCAAGCTCGACGGGGCGTACACGTTCGACGACGCCGGCGAGGGCCGCACCCAGGTGACCTACGTGCTCGAGGTCGAGCTACGGGTCCCGCTGCCGGGCTTCATCAAGCGGAGGGCGCAGAGCCGGATAATGCACATCGCCCTCGAGGATCTGCGGGCCAGGGTCGAGTCGTCGCTCACGAACTGACGTGCAGGGCTCAGACGAGGTTCCTTCCCGGGCCGCATCCACCGGCACGGGCACGAGCCATCCGGGTCTGACGCTCGGGGTCGACGTCGGTGGGACGAAGGTGCTCGGAGTGGCGCTCGACTCCTCTTGCTCGGTCGTCTGCCAGGCCCGTGCCGCAAGCCCACTGTCGCATCACAATGCTCTTGCAAACGGTGTCGATCTGCCCGCGGCGTCGGGCTTGGCGAGCCCTGCAGGTCCCGCGGGCACCAACCGGGTCATCGCCGCGATATCAGAGGTGGTCGGTCAGTTGATGGCGGAGACCGGTTCGGAGCCCGGCACCGGCCAGACCCCGCCCCTCGGCGTGGGGGTGCCCGGCCTCGTCGACGACGACGGGACGATGCACTTCGCGCCGAACCTGCCCGCGGGGGAAGGGGTGGACTTCAAGGCCGGCATGAAAGCAGCCACGGGTGTGCACGGCGTCGTGATCGACAACGACGCCACCTGCGCAGCGTTGGGCGAGTGGGTGCTCGGGGCCGCCTCCGGCGCGTCCGACGCAATCGTGATCACTCTCGGCACCGGGATAGGTGCGGGCATCATCTCCGGGGGTGCAGTGCTCCGCGGCGTGCACGGCTACGCGGGGAGGCCGGCCACATGGTCGTGGATCCCTCCGGGCCGCTCTGCTCCTGTGGCCGGCGTGGATGCTGGGAGCGTTACGCGTCGGGAAGCGGTCTGGCACGCCTGGCGCGCGAGGCTGCGACTGCGGGAAGGCTCAAGGCAGTGATGGCACTTGCGCGCGGGGACGCGGAATCGGTGCGCGGCGAGCATGTCACCGAAGCTGCGGCGGCCGGCGATCCCGGTGCGCTGGAGGTGATGGCGGAGCTCGGATGGTGGATCGCTCTCGGGCTCGCGAACCTGACGGCGCTGCTTGATCCTTCGGTCGTCGTCATAGGCGGGGGTCTGGTGGGAGCCGGGGAGCTTCTGCTCGAACCGACGCGCGCTGCCTATGCAGAGGTGCTCTACGCCGGACCACAGAGGCCGCCGGTGCCGATCGTTCCGGCGGCGCTCGGCGAGCTCGCCGGGGCCGTCGGTGCGGCGCTCATGGCGCGCGGCGGCAGCCGGACGGGCTCGATCGTCCAGTGAGAATTCGCCAATGCGAATAGGCGTGACCGTTCCGTCGTTCCGCGAGGACGCGTCGCCAGTGGACGCCGCTGTTCTCGCGGAGCGCCTCGGATTCGACGGCGTTTTCGTCTTCGACCACCTTTGGCCGATCGGCCGGCCAGACCGGCCGTCACTCAGCGCCATGCCGCTACTCGGTGCGATCGCCGCAGCAACCGACGCTGTGACCGTCGGTTCTCTTGTCGCTCGAATCGGGCTGTTGCCCGATCCCGTTCTCGTTGCATCGCTACGGTCCCTCGACACGATCTCGGGAGGGAGGTTCGTCGCAGGTCTGGGCGTGGGCGACCATCTGAGCGCACAGGAGAACCTCGCTTACGGGATCCCTTATGCCCCGCGAGAGGAACGTCTTTCGTCGCTCGAAGGCTGTGCCAGCGCGCTCATGGACTGCGGGGTGACCGTCTGGATAGGAGGCAGGGCAAGGACGATCGAGATCGCACGAGATGTCGGAGCGATCGTGAACCTGTGGGGCGCAGGCCCAGACGAGATCGCGTCGGTCCGCGACGATTACGCCACCGAGGTCACATGGGGTGGCATCGCAGGCCAGGTCCCCGGCCAGACGGACCAGACAGGCCGGCCGTCCGCCGACGACATTGCCGGCAATCTGTCCGAGTTAGGGGTCGCGGGCGCCACCTGGGCCGTCTGCACATGGCCGGCTGCCGGATCGACGCTCGAAGAGCTGGCGGAAGCGGCGGGCGAGGCGCGTAGGCGCCTTGCGGACTCCTCGGCGTTGCGTGGCGGAGAAGGCTCTAAGTAGGTCCGACCGTCGGACCACTGAGCTCGTGTGGCGCGGCGGTACGCTTGAAGGATGGAATTCCGCCGGATCAACGGGCTCCCGCCCTATGTGTTCGCCCAGATCGATGCCCTCAAGCTCGGCGCGCGGCGAGCCGGGCGAGATGTCATCGACCTCGGATTCGGCAACCCTGACATCCCGTCACCCGACGTGGCGGTCGAGAAGCTCGTGGACGCGGTTCGGAACCCCCGGAACCACCGCTATTCGGCGAGCCGCGGCATCCCGAAGCTCAGACAGGCGATCTCCTCGCTGTATCTGAGGCGGTTCGGAGTCGAGATCGACCCGGACACCGAGGCCGTTGTCACGATCGGGGCCAAAGAAGGTCTCTCCCACCTGATGTGGGTGCTACTCGGTCCTGGCGACAGCGCGCTCGTGCCCTCTCCTTCGTATCCGATCCACCTCTACGCGCCGCTGTTCGCCGGCGCAGAGGTGCGCCAGGTGCGCCTCGAAGATCCCGGTCGTCCCGAAGGCGGTACTGCGGACGCCTTCTTCGACAACATGATGGAGTCCTGGGAGTCGGCTTGGCCGAAGCCGAGGGTCGTCGTCTTGTCGTTCCCTCACAATCCGACGACATCGTGCGTCGACCTGGCGTGGATGCAGCGGATCGTCGACTTCGCCCGCGAGCACGATGTCGTCCTGGTACACGATTTCGCTTACGCGGACATCGCCTTCGACGGTTACCGCCCTCCTTCGATCCTCGAGGTGCCGGGCGCGAAGGAGTGTTGCGTCGAGCTGTACACGCTCACGAAGTCCTTCTCGATGGCGGGTTGGCGCGTCGGGTTCCTCGTAGGGAACTCCGAGGTGGTCCAGGCTCTCACCAAGATCAAGAGCTACCTGGACTACGGCACGTTCCAGCCGATCCAGATCGCAGCGATCGTCGCGATGAACGAGACGCCTGACTTCCCGAAGGTCGTGAACGACATCTACCAGGCGCGCCGCGACGCGCTCTGCGACGGTCTCAACCGGATCGGGTGGAGCGTCACCCGCCCCCGAGGGACGATGTTCGTCTGGGCGCCGATCCCCGAGCCGTACCGCCACATGGGCTCGCTCGACTTCTCGGCGTACCTGGTCGAGTCGGCGGAGGTGGCCACCTCGCCCGGGGTCGGGTTCGGCCCCGGCGGCGACGGGCACGTCCGTTTCGCCCTGATCGAGAACGAGCAGCGGATCGGACAGGCCATAAGGAACCTTCGCCGGGGGCTGACGAAGCTCTAGAGACGAGCCGTCACCCTGCAGCGCGTCCGATGCGCTGACGTAGCGCCGTCGGAGACAGCACCCCTTCGAGACAGAAGGTGACGGCGGCGTCGCTTGCTTCGCGTGCCGTCTTTCCCTGGTCGAGCACGAGGGCCCGGGCGAGCTGCTGGGTGACCCCCAAGATGGCGTGCGCGATCACAACCGGGTCTTCGCGACGGATGAACCCGGCGGCAATGGCGGCCTTCACGTGCGGAAGCGTGTCGGCTACCGCCTGCTCCTCGCCCTGGCGGATGATGGGGGCGAAACGCTCTTCGGTCCGAGCAAGCTCCAAGAGCCCGAAGAGGTTGCGGTTGTCGTCGAACCAAGCCATCGTCGCCCGAATGCCCTGCTCGATCCGCCGTAAGGGGTCGGGCTCGTCGGCGAGCACCTGTCGCTGTGCGCGGCGCAGGTCGCGCTGAGATTCGAGGAGGATCTGGACGAACAGGGCCTCCTTCGACTCGAAGTACCAGTAGAAGACCCCTTTCGCCACCCCGAGCCCCTCGGTGATGTCGGTGACCGACGTCGGGTGGTAGCCGTTCGAAGCGAAGCGCTCTGCCGCGTAGTCGAGAAGCTCCTGGCGCCGCCGCCTTCCCCGCGAAGTGAGCCGCCTCGTCACACGAGCAACACTAACGAGAGCTCTCCCGGGCCATCGTGGCCACGCCTCGAATCCGGCACCGCTCGGACCTGGGAAGCACCCGCCCCGCGCGATACCGTTTCGGTCGTGGGCTATTGGCTGATGAAAGCCCTGTTGAGCCCGGTGTTCTTTCTCGGGTGGAGGGTCACGGTCACCGGGCGCCACAACGTGCCCCGAAGCGGTCCTGTGATCCTCGCCCCGAATCACACCTCGTTCTGCGATTCGTTCTTCCTTCCTCTGGTTCTGACGCGACGGGTGACTTTCGTGGCGAAGGCTGAGTACTTCGACTCATGGAAGACCGCATGGTTCTTCCGTTCCGCCGGGCAGATCCCGATGCGCAGGGAGGGAGGGTCTGCCTCGGAGCGAGCGCTCGCGGCCGCCAGAGACGTTCTAGAAAGTGGCGGCGTGTTGGGCGTCTACCCGGAGGGCACTCGGTCGCCCGACGGACGTCTCTACCGTGGGCACACCGGGGTGGCGCGTCTAGCGCTCCAATGCGGTGCACCGGTGATCCCGGTCGGCATCAGAGGCACAACCGACGTCCAGCCCGTCGGCTCCAACATGATGCGGCCCTTCAAGCACGTGGGCCTGGAGTTCGGTGCCCCGCTCGACCTCGCGATGCTCGGTGCCGATCATGCGAGCGACCCCATGGCGCTCAGGCGTGTGGCCGACGATCTCATGTTCCAGATCCGAGAGCTCACGGGTCAGGAGTACGTGGACCGCTATGCCAAGCGGCACAACGTCGTCGGAGGGTCGGATACTGCGACGATCGAGCCGCTGCACCCGATTCCCGGTCTCGTGCTCGGAGGCGAGCTCGACTCGGACACGGTCCTCGAGGCGCAGACGGCCTGAGCCTTTCAGGCCCAGCTGCGAGACCTCTCCAGAGCGGTCAGCCAGGAAGAGTGCTTCGAGTCGGCAGCCGCACGCGTCGTTCCTGGCGCGAATTGCGCGTCGAGCTTCCAGAGCGATTCGAGCTCGCCGAGCGATCCCCACACCCCTTCTGCGAGGCCGGCAAGCGTGGCTGCCCCGAATGCAGTCGTCTCCGTGGTGGCCGGTCTCGCGACCGGAGCTTGAAGCTGGTCGGCCAGCAGCTGGAGCAGAAGGTCCATCACAGATGCTCCGCCGTCCACTCGGAGAGCCTCGAGCTGTGCCGGGCCACGGTCACCGGACTTCGCCGAGCCCTCTGGGGAGGAGCTCGAGCCCGTCATGGCGTCGATCACGTCTCTCACCTGAAAGGCCATCGACTCGACGACTGCACGAGCCAGATGGGCACGCCCGACGCCGCGAGTCAGCCCGACTATCGCGCCACGCGCGTAAGGATCCCACCACGGGCTCCCGAGTCCCGTGAAGGCCGGGACGACGAACACGCCCTCGGTGTCAGGAACGGATTCGGCGAGGCCGCCGACCTCGGCGGCGGTGGCGATGATGCCGAGCCCGTCTCTCAGCCACTGGATGGCGGCGCCGGTCACGAACACGGAACCCTCGAGGGCGTAGTGGAAAGGCTCGCCGTCTCCCAGGTCCCCGAGATCCCAAGCGACCGTCGTGAGCACCCCGTCGACGGGGGCCGGGACGGTCGTCCCTACGGTGAGGAGCACGAAGCTTCCGGTTCCGTTCGTGACCTTCGCCATTCCGGGACGAAAGCAGGCCTGCCCGAAGAGCGCCGCGTGCTGATCGCCGGCGATCCCTGACACCGGCACCCCGGAGAGGGGGCTGCCGCTCGCTCCGAGCTCGCCCGACGTCGTGCCCACCCTCCCACACGAAGGGAAGACCTCCGGAAGCGTCTCTAAGGGGACCCCGAAGAGCTCGGCGAGCTCCGCCGACCACCGTCGGTCGTGAATGTCGTAGAGAAGGGTCCGGCTCGCATTCGTAGCGTCCGTTGCGAGGATCCCGCCGTCCGTGCCTCCAGTCAGGTTCCAGACCACCCAGGCGTCCACGGTCGAAAGGACCAGGTCGCTCGTGATCTCGAGCGGATCGTGAGCGTCGGAGAGCAGCCAGGCCATCTTGGTGGCCGTGAAGTAGGGGTCGAGCACGAGTCCGGTCCGGGCCCTCACGAAATCCTCGTGGCCTTCTTCGCGCAGCCGGTCACACAGCCCGGCGGACCGCCGGTCCTGCCAGACGATGGCCGGTCGTACCGGCTTGCCGGTCGAACGGCGCCAGGCCACGAGGGTCTCGCGCTGGTTCGTGACCCCTATGGCGGCCAGGGATTGCCCGGCCTCGCGCTGGCGAACGGCCACCTCAGACAGGGTTGCCGCGACGTGGGCCCAGATCTCGGCGGCGTCGTGCTCGACCCAGCCGGGCTGAGGGTAGTGCTGAACCAGCTCCCGGTACGCGGAGTCCCTGAGAGCCCCGTTTTCGTCGAAGGCCAGGGTCCGTACACCGGTCGTCCCGGCGTCTACGGCGAGCACTAAGCCCATCACAGCGCTCCAGAAGACGCCCGAGACGCCGATAAGACGTGTATTGGCGAGAGATCGGGCTCCGGGAAGATAAACGCGGGCACAACGTCCACGGCACGACGCTACCCAGAGCAGCGAGCTACAGGGTCGTGAATTTCAGGGCGGACCTAGGGTCGCGCGCTTGAAGGGAGGCGCATCATGGCCGTCTCAGGCGGCGGAGAGGACGAGGCCACGGTCGCGCACCGTGCGATCGCAGTTGCACCCGGGACTGCTCAGTTCCATGGCGTGTGGCTGATCGGCGAAGCCTGGGGACAACAGGCGGCATCCCCGAACGTGGGCCTCACGCTGGACGGCAGCGGCCTCACGGTCACGGGACCCTCGCAGGGTCAGTCGAACACCCTGCCGTGGACCTGGGTGCAGCGTTTCAGGCCGGGTGCCCCAATGTCGTTTCCCGACGGCACTCCCGCGACGGTGGTCGAAGTCGGGCTGATCGGCCGGAGCATCACGCTGCTGGTTCCGCCCGCGCAGTTGCGCGAGGAGGAGATCGAGGAGCTCAATCGATACCTGCCGGCACAGGTTGCGGCCCCGCCGCCCCCCGTGCCTCCGCCCTCGCCGGTGACTGCGAACGATTTCAGAGGCCCCGAGCAGGCGCACGCGGACGACGGGCCCAAACATGACGTTTCTCCTGCTGAGAAGCAGAAGCTCCCGCAGAAACGTAAAGGCAATCTCGACAACCGCACGTTCCGACTGGCGATGCTGCTCGGAGTGCTCGTCGTCGTGGCGATCGCCGGTACGGTCGTCGTGGCCCTGCATATTCGCAATGACCAGAATGTGAATGCGGGCATCGTCGTCCCTCAATCCACTCCCACCACCTTGCCGCCCGCACCGAGCACCCTTTCCGGGCCCCCCGAGTCCGCCAAAGCCGCCACGGTGGCACGCGAGGTCAGTCTCGCCCAAGGTGATCTTCCGGCCGGCTGGACGAAGGTCGTCGTGCATCTGCCGCACACCTCGGTGCCATCGGCCTTTGCCAACGTTCTGTCCGCCGCCGACGCGAATCTGGCCTCGTGCGTGGGGCTGCCTCTGAGCCACATCGGGGTGATCACCGGAGGAACCGAACCCGGGG
This sequence comes from uncultured Acidimicrobiales bacterium, assembly GCA_963801315.1. Taxonomy (GTDB): domain Bacteria; phylum Actinomycetota; class Acidimicrobiia; order Acidimicrobiales; family CAVXTF01; genus CAVXTF01. Next base: position 55,434 of record CAWDEI010000003.1, read on the forward strand.
GGCCGAAGGTGTGGCCGTCGTCGATCTTCGTGCTGAACTCCGGGCTACGTCCGTCGGCGATCTCGGTGATGTCCCTCGTCTCGAATGCGGGTGTGGAGCGTTCCGATCTGGCGGCGTTGCTCAAGCCCGGTATCGCACACTGCCTCGACAACTTCTACGACGCGAGCTACTCCTCCGAGCACATCTCGATACCCCCTACGGTCAACCGCTTCAGCGTTCCCGAGCACGCAGGCGAGCAGGTGATCGCTCTCGACGTCCACATCGGCATCACCTCGAACGGCCATCAAACGGTGTATGACTACGACGTGGTCCTGATAGGTGCCGGCAGGCTCGAGATCGCTCTCGGTGCCCAGCAGAACAACGAGCCGTTCCCGAACGCGACCCTCGATCGGGTCGCAGAATCCATGGAGGCGCGAGCGGCGGCGGTCGCCGGCAGCCACTAAGCATGCGGGGTGACTCGCAGGTCGAGCTGCGAGGCGCGGTGCTCGTCGGCCGGCGAGTGGTGCCACGCGACGATGCGAAAAGCGTCGGCCCCGATGCCGGAGTAGGCGAGCTCGTAACCGTCGAGGGTCTGTTGCTGCGGATCGACTCGCGCGGCATGACGGTCGAGGGGCCACGCCCAAACGTCGTTCACACCGTGTCGTGGCAGCGCGTCAGGTCCGTCGACGCCGGCAAGTCTGCGATATTCGAGGACGCCAGTCCCGCGCGCTCGATCCAGGTGGAGCTCGATGACCGACGGGTGCAGTTCCTCGTTCCGGTCGAGGCGCTCGGTGACGACCAGTTGCGGGTGCTCGACGAGATCGTGAGCGAGCACCTCCGTGTGCAGTCTCGTGGGCACCCCGGCGGGCACGTCCGAGGGCGACGCGAGACGGACAACGAGATTCTCGGGGCAATCGACCGGACCCCAACGCCACCGTCCGCTCCCGCTCCCGCTCGGCAGCTCGCACGATTCGCGGCGCCGGGCGGCCGCCCGGCGGTCAAGGCGCCGAAGCTTCGCTTCCCCGTGGGCGGCGGCTCATCCCGACACGGCCTGCCTCCGCCGCCCCCCGGCTCGAACGTCGTCATGCCGCCCGGACCGTCGGACGCCGGGGCCGATGCAGCCTCCCGCGCCGGGGCCGATGCAGCCTCCGAAGCCGGGGCCGATGCAGCCTCCGCGGATCGATTCGGGATCCACGCGGACCTTCTGATCCCGCTCGCGGTGCCCGCCGCACGTAGGGTGCACGCCCCGAATCGTCCGGCATTCGATTCTTCGGCATTCGATTCTTCGTCGTTCGACGCTGCGTCGAGACGCGTAGCGCCAAAGCTTCCTCCGCCGCCTCCTGGCGGTTCGGGTTCGCAATTGCCTCCGCCACCCGCCGAGCCGGCTCATGTCGAGCTGCCACGGGCCGAGTTGTCTCCGGTCGGGGCTGCACCTGTCGAGCTGGCTCCGGCCGAGGCGGCGCAGCCTTCCGAGGTGCCCCGGTCGCCAGGAACCCTCGCACCCGACACCCGAAACGTCCGCGAGACCGCGACCCGCAGCTCGGGTAGCGGAGACCAAGTTCGCAAGCGGCGCAGGCAGCGAAAGAGGTGGTCCCGTCGCTCGACGGTGGTAGGCGGCACACTTCTGATCGCGGCCGCCGCCGTGGGCGGAACCTTGTTCGGTCTCGAGGTCACCGACAACGGGAGCCCGCATGTCGCAAGCTCACCGGGTCTCCCGGGCGTCGCGACCCGCAGCTCGTCGGGAGGATCGCCACCTTCGGGTGGCGTCGGTCCCGGAACCGTTGCGGGCGTTCTGAACATCGTCGCGGCGGGCATGCCTCCGGGATGGACGGCGGGAGGAGCGCCATGGGCATGGGTTGCCACACCTCAGTCCGACGCGGCACTGGCCGGTTGTCTGGGACTGCCCGTCTCTCACGCCGGGATCGCGACCGGCGCCACGCAACCAGGCGGTCCTCGAGTCGACTCGTCGGGATGGTTCGTCTCGCCGTCGGGCGCGTCGGCATTCGAGAGCTACGTGGTGCTGACCAATGCTCCGGCCACCGAGGAATCTGACGTCGCCGCGCTCACGGGCAACCGGGCCGGCAGTTGCATGCGGGGGTGGTTCGCATCGCCCGACCAGTCGGGTGACCAGAACGTCGGAGTGCCGACGGTCTCCTCTGTCGCGGTGCAGGCGATCTCGGGTGAGCGAGCCGTCGGATTCCGCGCGGCGGCCGTGACTCGGATCAAGGGCGCAGAGGTGCAGGTGAACGAGGAGCTCGTGGTGCTCGGGGCCGGGCGCGTCGAGGTCGCGTTGGTGGGCGAGTCCATAGGCGAGCAGGTGATGTCTACGGTCGAGTCTTCGCAGGTTCACGGCCTGGAGCACAGGCTCGGGTCGGTTACGAGCTCCTGACCCTTCCTCGGGCCGTCGGCGCGCAGTGTTTCCTCTGGTTTCCTCTGGGTTTCCTCTGGCCGTCGGCGCGCGGTGTTTTCATGCGTTTCTCTGCGGTCGGCCCGACAGTCTGATGCAAACTTTCGCGAGCACCCTCTGACCTGGAAGGTTTAGCCCGCCAAGACGTTGACACCACCGTAACTACAGTGCTGTAATGGCCCCCGCATCTGGTGGGTAGCGGTGGGGACAACCACAACATCTTGTGGTTTTGCCGTCGAGCCAGGTGCGACGCCGCCTCTGAGGCGACATAGGCTCGAACCGGACAGGAAATTGGAGGAACCGATCATGGCCATCGTTTCGCAGCGGACGGGACTCGGCATTCGCAGGCACTTCACCGACCCCTCCGTCCACCCGTACGACGAAGTTGTCTGGGAGCGGCGCGATGCGCGGATCACGAACTATCGCGACGGGAAAGTGGCCTTCGAGCAGCTCGAAGTCGAGGTGCCCGCGTCGTGGAGCATGAACGCCACGAACATCCTCGCCCAGAAGTACTTTCGGGGGACTCTCGGAACCCCCGAGCGCGAGTGGTCGCTCAAGCAGGTCGCCGACCGGGTGGTGGACACGATCACCGAGTGGGCCGTGAAGGACGGCTACTTCGAGGACGACGCCGAAGCCCAGACATTCAATGCCGAGTTGAAGCACCTGATAATCCACCAGAAGGCGGCGTTCAACTCGCCGGTCTGGTTCAACATCGGTGTTCGTGGGGTTCCTCAACAGGGATCGGCCTGTTTCATCCTCGCGGTCGAAGACTCGATGGATTCGATCCTGAACTGGTACACAGAAGAAGGGATCATCTTCAAGGGCGGCTCCGGCGCAGGCGTCAATCTCAGCAAGATCCGCGCCTCTGTCGAGATCCTCGCCGGCGGGGGGACGGCGTCCGGTCCGGTCAGCTTCATGCGCGGTGCCGACTCATCGGCCGGGACCATCAAGTCCGGGGGCAAGACGCGCCGTGCGGCCAAGATGGTGATACTCGACTCCGACCACCCGGACATCTTCGACTTCGTGTGGTGCAAGGCCATCGAAGAGCGCAAGGCAAGGGTGCTCCGCGATGCCGGTTTCGACATGGACCTGGACGGGATGGACTCGTTCTCGATCCAGTACCAGAACGCGAACAACTCGGTGCGCGTCACCGACGAATTCATGCAGGCGGTCGTCGACGACGCTGACTGGCCGTTGCTCGCGCGCACGACCGGCGAGCCGGTGAATGTGGTCCGGGCACAGGATCTGTTCCGGCAGATCGCACACGCCTCGTGGGAGTGCGCAGATCCCGGTATGCAGTTCGACACGACCATCAATGTCTGGCACACGGCGCCGAGCGCCGGTCGCATCAACGGAAGCAACCCTTGCAGCGAATACATGCACATCGACAATTCGGCGTGCAACCTCGCCTCGATAAACCTGTTGCCGTTCCTCGACCACGAGGGCGCGTTCGACGTCGACGGGTTCAAGGCGGCGGTCGAGGTGATCTTCACCGCGCAGGAGGTGATCGTCGGGAACGCCGACTACCCGACCGACAAGATCGCAGAGAATTCCAGGCGTTACCGGCAACTCGGGATCGGGTACGCCAACCTCGGCGCGTTGTTGATGGCGCAGGGGCTTCCCTACGACTCCGACGAGGGAAGAGCCTGGGCGGGTGCGATAACCGCTCTCATGACAGGCCATGCCTATTCCGTGTCCGCACGTACCGCATTGAGAATGGGTCCGTTCGCCGGGTATCACGCTGACTCAGACGCGATGATCGGCGTTCTCAAGATGCACCGGGCCGAAGCCGCGAACGTCAACGAGGAGGCCGTCCCTCCGGAACTGCTTTCGGCCGCGCAGGCCGCATGGGACGAAGCCGTGGAGCTCGGGGAGCGTCACGGCGTTCGTAACTCCCAGGCGAGCGTTCTAGCGCCGACCGGAACGATCGGCCTTCTCATGGACTGCGACACGACCGGCATCGAGCCCGATCTCGGGTTGGTGAAGACGAAGAAGCTCGTCGGCGGGGGAACGATGTCGATCGTCAACCAGACGATCCCGAGAGCTCTCGGCAAGCTGGGTTACTCCCCCGAGCAGGTCGAAGACATCGTCGCATACGTCCACGACACGATGACGATCGTCGGGGCCCCGCACCTGCGTGGAGAGCACCTGCCGGTGTTCGCCTGCTCGATGGGTGAGAACTCGATCCATTACTCGGGCCACATCCGCATGATGGCGGCGGTCCAGCCCTTCATAAGCGGGTCGATCTCGAAGACGATCAACATGCCGGAGGACGTGACGGTCGAAGACGTCGAGCAGCTGCATCTCGATGCGTGGCGTCTCGGGCTCAAGGCCGTCGCCGTCTACCGCGACAACTGCAAGGTGGGTCAACCACTTTCGACGACGAAGAAAGAAGTCACGGGGGACTCGGCTCCTCCGGGATCGAGTGCAGAGGCACACGACAGGGAGCTCGCCATACGCATCGCCGAGCTCGAGAAGGCTCTCGGCGCGGAGCAGCAGCGAGCGGACGTGATCGTTGGAGCGGTCCGCGAGCGCCTTCCGCGCCGGCGTCGCTCGAGCACGTTCACCTTCCGCGTGGCGGACTGCGAAGGCTACGTGACAGTCGGGGAGTACGACGACGGTCGTCCCGGCGAGGTCTTCATGAAGGTCTCAAAGCAGGGATCCACGTTGGCCGGGATCATGGACGCATTCTCGATCGCCGTCAGCCTGGGACTCCAACACGGGGTTCCGCTGGCGACGTATGTCCGCAAGTACTCGAACATGCGCTTCGAGCCCGCCGGGATCACCGACGACGGTGAACTGCGGATAGCGACGAGCCTCGTCGACTACATCTTCCGTCGGCTCGCGCTCGACTACTTGACTCGCGAGGAGCGCGAGGAGATGGGAGTCCTCTCGACGGTGGAGCGGGCACAGCCCACGCTTCCGGGCGTCGAGGAGCTCGCGACGCCGTCCTCCGGACTCATCGAGGAGATGGGCGCAACGTCGGTGCCGCCTACGTCACGGGACCAAAGAGCGAGCTCGTCGGGCGGCCTCATCGCACGACCTGAGCAGCGTGACACGCCTCTTTGCTACCAGTGCGGCAACACGATGCAGCGCGCAGGCTCCTGTTATGTCTGTGGGAGCTGCGGCACGACGAGCGGTTGCTCGTAACTGCACCGCGGCAAGGAAGCGATCTGATCGAGCTACGGGGGTAGGGCGGTTATCCCCCTGCCGTTTGGATTCCATCAGAAATAGATGTATATATTTCTGATATGAAATCTACGAACCTGTTTCTGCTGGCGCGGCGGCTCATGATGCTGGCCGAGGAGGGCCTGCCTGGACAGGGCGTCAACAACAGCGTCCGTTTCGTGCTTCTCGACATCGTCGCCCATCCCGGGAGTTCCATCAGCGAGATCACAGCCCGGACCGGCTCCCCCCAGAGCCACGTGTCGACGTCGGTGATCAAGCTCCGCGAGCTCGCGATCGTGCGGACTGAGGTCGATCCGAGCGACCGGCGGCGCACTCTCGTTTGGGTCGTGCCCGGGGCGCTCAAGCGGGCCAACGACCGCGTCACATCCACGGCCGACGCCGCCATTAGCCGAGCCATGGGTAATCCGCCGGCGGCCGAGGCAGCCGAGGTGATCGGCGCCCTCGAGATGGTGGCCGAACGGATCGGTCTACTGGCTCGGCCCCAACAGGCCGAGGTGGCGTCGTGATCCTCGCCAAGGCGGCTTCGGACTTTCCGATTATCTGGATCGTCGTCGGCGCTGTGTTGGTGATTCGGATCGCCTATGGGGTGGTGCGCCGAAATCGTCGTCAACGGGCCAACACGCCGGACCGCGTGCCGGCGTCTCCTTCGCTCGAGGCCATTCGGCCCGTTACCGTTCCGACGCTCACGGACCGCACCACCCTCCTCGAGGTGCGAGAGCTCACGGTCGCCTACGGATCGAAAGTGGCCGTCGAGGAGGTGAGCTTCGAGATTCGTCGCAGCGAGATCTTCGGTCTGCTCGGCCCCAACGGGGCGGGTAAGACGACCACGCTCAGCGCCATCGAAGGGTTGCGGCGGCCGCGCTCCGGTGCTGTCCTCCTGAACGGGGCCGACATCGTCCGCCAGCCCGCATTGGCCAAGGCCCAGATGGGAGTTCAGCTCCAGTCCACCGGCTTCCAGTCCGAGCTGACCGTGCGCCAGGTGGCCCGTCTCTACGCCGGCCTATATGGCGTGGCCATGAGCGACAAGGACCTGGAGCTGGCTCTAGCCGACATCGGGCTCGGCCGCGAGCTGGAACGGACCACCAAGCAGATCTCGGGCGGCCAGCAGCAGCGGCTCTCGCTCTTCGTGGCGGTGATTCACAGCCCCACCCTCCTGCTCCTCGACGAACCCACGACCGGACTCGACCCCCAGTCGCGAAGGCACCTCTGGGTCCGGATCGAGCGGATCCGCGCCGACGGCGGGAGCATCTTGCTCACAACCCACTCCATGGAGGAGGCCCAGGCAGTTTGCGACCGGGTGGCCATCATCGACCACGGACGCGTACTGGCCATTGACACACCGCAAAACCTCATCGACCGGCACCGAGACGATCCCCTCGTCCGGGCTGCGGCGCGCGGTGACGTGTCCCTCGAAGACGTGTTCATCGGACTGACCGGGAGTGAGATCCGTGGCTAGCACCACCGCACCGATGAACTTCCGGGCCCCGAGCATTCAGACGATGCTGGCAGCCCTACTGCGGGCGGACCTGGTCGTGCTGACCAAGAACAAGATGCGCATGCTCCTGAGCCTGCTGCTGCCTCTCATCATCCTGTTGACAACCAGCTCGTCCAAGGCAACCCAGAGTTTCGGCGGAGCGGAATTCATCCTCGGGCTCGCCATCACCGCCGGCATCGCCGGGACGTCGATCATGGGCTATGCGCCCATGGTCGCCCGCGACCGCGACAACGGCGTCTTCCAACGCCTTCGCGTTTCACCCGCGCCGAACTGGGCGGTGATGCTGAGCCGGCTTTCGGTCCAGATGGTGTCCAACTTCGTCATCGCCCTTGTCGTGCTCGTCCTGGGCGACAACATTCACCACCTCTCGCTCTCGGCGGAGTCTTATGTGCTGGTCCTCTTGGTCTCCATCCTCGGCTCGGCAGTTTTTCTGTCCGTCGCACAGGCACTCGTCGGTTTGGTGAAGTCGGCCGACACCGTCCAGGCGTTCGGCCGCCTCCTTTACATCGGCCTCGTCATGCTCGGTCTCTTCGGAGCCTCCGGCGAACTGGGCCGCTTCTGGGACGCTGTGTCGAAATGGACCCCGGTCGGAGTGCTCATGAATGTGTTCGCCGGCGTCGTCGGCGCAGGGACCTTCGACTCACAGGACTGGCTGTCGCTCCTCGCGTGCGGCGGCTACGTGGTCGCCTTGACCACCCTTGGGATCTATTGGTTCCGCTTCGACGCCCAGTAGTGGCGTGCGATGCAATCGCCATACGACCGGAACCCGACCGGAGCTCCTCTCCGGGTCACCATCTAGCGAGGTAGACGAAATCTGCAGCGGGTCGCCCGATCCACTGAACGATGCGCATGGCCAGGTCCATGCCTGTCGCGAACCGGGCAGTGCGCAGGCCTGTGATCTGGCTCGGAGTGCATCCGAGGAGATCTGCCAACTGCCGCCAGGTCAGGCTTTCCTCGCGGCGCTTCTCGTCTATGGATGCCCACAACAGCTTGAGGCTCCAGCGGAGCCGCCGGTCGGGGCCTGCCCGCGGCAGGGCGAAGCGACGGTCGTCACCGTCGACGATCCCCTCCAGGAAGCTCTCTGGATTCCGATCGAGCCAGCGCAACATGAACAAGGCGTGCTGGCAGCTCGTCATAGGATTGGTGGCCATCTTGGTGAGCGTCGAGGGGCTGATCGGGTGATCGTGACGCAGGTCGTTGAGCTCGGCAGAGAGACCCCAAAGCTGATCGGCCACCTGCCTCCAGGACAAGCCCAACTCGATGCGGCACGCGTCGAGCGCCGAGTAAAGCGCGGAGCTGTCGAAGCGGTGGATCACGACATCCGTCACTGCGTCATTTTGCCCCTCTGCGTTGCAACCATCTGCACCTCTCAGGAGTCTCTGGAATTACGGTGATCACGTCGGAGGACAGCCGGAGACTCTGAGTCGGGGAGAACGAGTGAGATTGCGAGCAAGGTGGCTCAGCACGCTGGTCGGTCTTATCGGACTGATTCTTCTCGCCGCCGCTTGCAGCGCAGGCACCGCGGCGATAGGGGCGCCAGGGGCGAGCACCACCACCTCGCATCCTGCGACATCGACCCATCCGCTCTCTGTGCATTCCAAGTCGGGTACGACGCCGACCACTGGGGCCACGACCGCGGCTGTGCGACCCGAGACATGCCCTGAGCGATGGGGACTCGACACCCCGAGCACGTCGCTCAAAGCAAAGGCCCCACGGCCCGGCCTTTCGGAGACGCTCGCGCCGGCTGGACCCGTGTATCTCACGGTCTGCAGGTACGCAGGGCTCGACGCGAAAGTGAAGCCCGGGAGTCTCGAAAGGTCCCGCGTCGTCACGGGATCGGCGTTGGCGGCGTTCGTAAGGTTGATCGACGAGCCGACGTGGCAGAAGGTCAATCCTGGTGCTCCTTACGGTTGCCCGATGGCCACCGGCCAGGGCGACGTACTGCGGTTCGTCTACCAGTCGGGGTCTCCGGTAGACGTCCAGGTCGCCGTCGACGGCTGCACCACCGCGTCGAACGGGTACCGCACGGTCTGGGTGGGCTCGATCGTCATCTCGCAGGTTGCCGCCTGGGTCGGCAGCGATACCCTCCCTCGCTGACATTGCCGCTCTTGGCGGGCGGCGCTGACATTGCCGCTCTTGGCGGCAGGCGGCGCTGACATCACCGCTCTTGGAGGGGCGGCGGACCGCTTGGAGCCGGACGTACACCGTGTGATTGAGCACCCCCGATGTGCGACTGTGTGGCGAGCAGAAGTGATACGGAGGGGACTGGAAGGAACGTCATGAAGATCGATGGGTCGACGATTCTCGTCACAGGAGCGTCATCGGGAATCGGTGAAGCGCTAGCCCCGCTGCTCGCGGGAAAAGGGGCCACCGTCGGCATCGTGGCACGCCGCGAGGACAGGCTCGCTGACACGTTGAAGCGATGCAGGGAGCATTCTCCCGACTCGCGGATGTGGGCGGTCGACCTGTCGGATATCGACGCGGCAGTCGGGCTGGTCGATGAGGCGTGGGCGTCGTTCGGGGGGATCGACTGTCTCATCAACAACGCAGCCGTAGGAAAGCGCAAGCTCCTGATGGAGCACACGCCTGATGACCTCGAGTACGTGATGCGCACCAACTTCATGAGCCCGGTCCGCATGAACCTCGCCATCGCTCCGAAAATGATCGAGCGCGGGAGCGGAACGATCGTGAACGTAGCCAGCGGGGGAGGCAGGTTCGGCATCGTCCACGAATCCGCCTATTGCGCCGCCAAGTTCGCCCTATCGGGATGGACCGAAGTGGCTGCGATGGACCTGGCCGATTCCCCCGTCGAGGTGAAGCTCATCCAGCCGGGTGCGATCGCCACCGAGATCTGGATCCCGCAGCCCGGCGAGCTTCCCGGGTTGCCGGGAGCCGAGTTCGCGACTCCAGAGGTGTGTGCGGCGGGTATCGCACAAGCCCTGGAGTCGGACGGGTTCGAGTTCTTCGTTCCAGCCGACCTGAAGGCTCACGTCGACATGAAGAACGCCGACATCGACGGGTGGATCCAGCTGATGGCGGCCCTGGGGAGGCTCAAGATGGAATCTGATTCCTGAGCCTCGACGTACTCTGGCCTGGACGTACTCAGGATGGCAAACCGTCCGGAACGCCGGGCGAAGTCGGGCCGTGAACGGCTGGCGCCGTTTCGCAGTCGAGGGCAGCGGAGCAGGCCTCGCGGGGAACGAGCTCTTGGAGGATTTTCTCGGCGATGACCCCGAGCTCCCGTACCTCAGACGCCGTCAGATGGTCGAAGACCAGCCTCCGCACGTGGGCCGCGTGATTGGGAGCGGCTTCAGTGAGAACCGCCTGCCCTCGGTCCGTGAGCTCGGCGTGCTGGACGCGTTTGTCGCTGGGGCAGGGCACCCTGCGGACCCAGCCGAGCTTCTCGATACGGGTCATCGCGTGCGAGAGCCGGCTCGGCGAGAAGTCCATCAGCGCAGCAAGGTCGCTCATCCGTAGCCTGTGCCCGGGCGCATCCGACAATGTCGCCAAAACGGCATAGTCGGAATGTGCAAGGCCAGAGTCGGCTTGGAGCTGGCGGTCGAGAGCGCCTGGAAGCAACTGGGTGAGCACGATGAGAGCGCGCCACGCATGTAGCTCTTCTTCGTCGAGCCATCGGAAAGCCGTTCCCACCTACACATGATACAGGGAGTATTTGACTATTCAATGATCTGGCGCCCCAGCGGCCCAGAGCACCTCTCTGCCGATAAAAAATCGACGATAAGTATACGTCGGTGTCCCCTAATTCCCAAACCAAAAACCAAAGGTCGACTCCCCGATCCGCTGTCCCTTCGCTAGCAACTCCAGTGACGCAGAGACGCCAGTGACGCAGTGACGCAGTGACCCCCGAGCAACGCCACGGACCCGAGCAACGCCAGAGACCCGAGCGACGTCGGCGACGCTCTCAGGTATACTTTGTTGAAGCTTCAAGTTACTGGAGGCCCGAGATGCCAATCCACCGGCTCAACCACGCAGTCCTCTACGTCCGGAACGTCGAGAAGAGCGTCGCGTTCTATTCCGACCAGCTCGGATTCCGGACCAACGTGCAGATTCCCGGCAAGGCAGCGTTCCTGCTGGCTCCGGGGTCGACCAACGACCATGACCTCGGGTTGTTCCAGATCGGTGACGGCGCACGACCGAGCGATGCGGGCAGCGCGACGGTCGGGCTCTATCACCTCGCCTGGGAAGTTGACACGCTCGGGGAGCTGAAGAGACTGCGCGACGTGCTGTCCGAGTCGGGCGCGCTGGTAGGTGCAAGCGATCACTCGACCACGAAAGCCCTCTACGCCAAGGACCCCGACGGTCTGGAGTTCGAGGTCTGCTGGATCGTCCCCGTTGATCTCCTGACAGACGACGTCCTGAATGCTCGAGTACGAATATCGCCGCTCGACCTCGACGCCGAGATCGCTCGTTACGGCGCCGACACCCGAGGAGGGCTTGGGAACCCTGTGCCTGCCGGCAGGTAACCGATAGGGTCTCGCCGCGATGAGAGTCGCGGTGCTCGGCGGGGGATCGTGGGGGACGACCATGGGCTCCCTTCTCGCTCCCCGTCACCAGACGACTCTGTGGGCACGCGATCCCGAAGTGGCTCGGGCCGTTGAGATCGAGCACGCAAACCCGGTCTACCTTCCCGGCTTCGCACTTCCCGACGCCCTCCATGCGACGTCGGAGCTCGAGGAAGCGACGAGCTCCGCAGACCTACTGATAGTCGGGGTGCCGACCTCAGGATTTCGACGGGTTCTCGAAGACGCAAAGCCATACGTGCGGCCCTGGGTGCCGGTGGTCAGCCTGGCCAAGGGTCTCGAGCGCGGCACGCTGCTCCGCATGACGGAGGTGATCAAAGAGGTTCTGCCGGGCCACCCGGCAGCGGCGCTCACCGGGCCCAACATTGCGCGGGAGATACTCGAGCGGAAGGCCGCCGCCTCGGTCGTCGCATCGGAGGACCTCGATGTGGCGTGCGAGATTCAAAAGGTCGTGACGCGCGGGGTGTTTCGTGTTTACGTCAACCAGGACGTTGTCGGGTGCGAGATCTGCGGTGCACTCAAGAACGTCGTGGCGATCGCAGCCGGGATCGCTCAGGGTCTCGGCGTAGGCGACAACACACGCGCCGCTGTCATGTCGCGAGGACTCGCCGAGCTGACCAGGATCGGTGTCGCGATGGGGGCCGAACCCATGACGTTCTTGGGCCTTGCAGGCGTCGGGGACCTGATCGCCACCTGCATGAGCCCGTACAGCAGGAACCGTGCAGTGGGGGAGCAGCTGGGAAAGGGCCGCCGGCTCGACGACATCCTGAGCGATATGAAAATGGTCGCAGAAGGGGTGAACACGGCGGTCCTCGTGCTCGAGCTGGCCGAGCGCCACGGTATGGAGATGCCGATCTGCACGATGATCGACCGAATCGTGAAGGGCGAGATCGGTCCCGAGGATGCGTACTTTGGCCTTACACCGGCCCGTCACGAGCACGACCCGGGATGACCACCGAGCGCCGACCACCGAGCACCGAACACCGAGCACCTGAGGACTGATGACTGATCACATTGACAAGTCGTTCTGGGGTCTGGTCGAAGGATCGGTGCTGCAGAGGATCATGGTCGTCTCGCCGCATTTCGACGATGCGGCTCTCGGCGCCGCAGACCTTCTGGGCACGTACCCCGGGAGCACGGTCGTGACTGTCATGGCGGGGTGGCCTCCTTCGTACCCAGAGGAGGCCACCGATTGGGACGCGTGCGGTGGCTTCGTCGCCGGCGACGACGTCGTCGCTGCCCGTCGCGAAGAGGACGTTGCGGCGTTGGAGAACTTCGGCGCGTCCCACATCTGGCTCGACGTCCCGGATCATCAGTACATCCCTAAGGCACAACGCCGTAGCGCCGAAGAAGTGGCGCCGGCGATCAAGGATGCCGTTGAGCAAGTGCAGCCCACCGCCGTCTTCTTTCCGATGGGACTGGCCAACCCAGACCACGTGGTCACCCACGACGCCTGCCTGATAGCGCGTTCCGATCTCGCTGCCTCCGACGGAACGACGGCCCCGCCATGGTTCTGCTACGAGGACCACGGCTACAAGCACATCCCCGGCATGCTCGCGTGGCGGGTGGCGAAGCTATTCAAGGCCGGCCTTTGGCCCACCCCTGCGATTGTGCCCGTCCAGCCGGACATGGCGTTGAAGCGCCGGGCGATCCAGTGTTACAAGAGCCAGATCCCGCCGCTCGAACGCGACCACGCACTGTCTGAGCGTCTCGACGGGAACGTGCCCGAGCAGTACTGGCGGATCGCACCACCGCCCGACGGGTGGGAAAGGCTCGCCGACTCCGTCTGATCAGAAACCGAAGAGCGACCTCTGATCAGGCGACGAAGTGCTCGATGGCTCGACTCGCAACCTCGTGCTCCGTCGTTCCGCCGCAGAGGGCCGCCCGACGAACCAGGTCCTCCAGGTAACGCGCGAGGTTGAGCAGAGCAACCTTCTCGTCGGCGGGAAGCAACGGCACCGGCTCGGTGCGTTCGTCCATCCCAGCGGCAAGCACGAGAGCCGTACGCAGGCGGAGCATCGCCCGAAGACAGTCAGCCAGCTCGGCCCCGAGCGCGGCGCATCCACGCACTGATGCATAGCAACGCCGTCAGGTCGTCCGAGTGGAGCCGCGAGCCCGACACGTCCGACCTGCCCTCCACGATTCCGGATGCAAGGGCCCGGGCGAATTTCGCAATACGCTCGGGGTCGAGAGGCTCGCGCTTGACCCTCAGGTCGTATGCCTGAGATGTCGTCCCACTCATGGAGCCAGTGTGCCCAACGGGTGTAACGAAGTGGTGGACCCGCTAAGACCCTGTTCACGGGGTTGCTCGAGTGCTTGACTGGTGTGTCTGAGGGAAGGGAGCTGCGATGGCCAGGGCCATCTGGACAGGTTCTTTGTCGTTCGGACTGGTGAACGTGCCCGTCGGGCTGTTCGCCGCGACCGATGATAAATCGATCCATTTCAATCAATTTCAAGCTGGTACCGAGGACCGCGTACGCAACAAGCGGGTCAACGAGAAGACGGGCGAAGAGGTTCCGTACTCCGAGATCGTGAAGGGCTACGACCTCGGTGACGGCTCGTACGTGATCGTGTCGCCGGAGGAGCTCGAGGCCATAGAGCCTGGGCGCAGTCGCGAGATCTCGATCACCGACTTCGTGGACCTCGACGAAATCGACCCCATCTACTACCGGACCTCGTACTACCTGGCGCCCCAGGGCGAACAGGCCCGCCGCGCCTATGCCCTGTTGCGAGCGGCCATGGAAGAGAGCCGCAAGGTGGGGATCGCAACGTTCGTCATGCGGGGAAAGCAGTACCTCGTCGCCATCAGGCCCGAGCGCGAGGTGATCGGCCTCGAGACCATGTTCTTCTCCGACGAGGTGAGGGACCCGGCACAGGAGATCGACGGCGTCCCGGTTGAAGCGGAGATAAAGCCAAGGGAGCTCGAGACCGCGAAGCTGCTCATCGATTCGATGGCCACCGACTGGGAGCCGGAGGCCTTCCACGACACGTACCGCAAGCTCGTCGAGGAGCTAATCGACCAGAAACGACAGGGCGCAGTGGTGACGACCGACAAGCGCGAACCTGCGCTTCCGCCCGTCGTCGATCTGATGGAGGCCCTCCGTGCGAGCGTTGCCGCCGCGGGCGGTCGCAAGAGCTCGACGGCGTCGCGGACTTCGCGGTCGCAGGGGCGTGATCGGACGGTCGCCAACGATTCGGCCACCGCGAAGGCAACGGGCGGGGCCACGGCTGCGGCAACCGGCGAGGTGCAGGCAGGCCAGGCCAGGAGCCAGAAGCAGTCGAAGTCAGGCGCTCGCGCGGCCACCGCACCGGATGTCTCGGAGCTGTCGAAGGCCGAGCTCTACGACAAGGCGACCGAACTCGGAGTGCCCGGCCGATCGAAGATGAGCCGCAAAGAGCTCGAAGAGGCCGTCTCAGGAACCAGCCGGAGCAAGCGCGCCTCCTAGGACAGAGCCGCCTCCTAGGACAGAGCGCCTCCTAGGAAAACAGCCCTCCTAGGACACAGCGGGGCTCTCGAAAGAGAGCTCCTCGAGCTCAGGGCTCGATCCGAAGGGCTCCCGTGAGCCCGGTGACCTCGAGAACCTGCCGGACGAGCGGCGTCGGCTCGCGGAGCACGAGCTGCCCCTTGCCGTCGAGCTTCCTGTTGGCCTGGAGGATCGCGCTCAGCCCGGTGGAATCGATGAAGGCGAGCTGGGTCAGATCGATGACGAGCTCGGTCGTCCCACCGTCGATGAGGCCGATGAGCTCTTCTGTGAAACCCTGTGACGAGGCGACGTCGAGCTCTCCGCACAACGCAACCACGGTCTCGGTTCCCAAGCTCGAGACATTGGTCTGGAATTCCTGGGCTCGCATGGCCGGACTCGTTCCCCCTGGTGTGGGCGCTCCGGCGACGACGAGTCAACGCGACCCGCTTCGTTAGAGGCGCCCCCGCTCTCTGCAACAACACTACCTCTCCGGCAGATCGCGAGGCGTCGTCAGGACCCGGGTGGCGACACTGCGACGTCGCACCACACGCCCTTGCCCTCGTCGCGAGGCTCGACGCCCCAAGAACGCGACAGGGCATTGACGAGTGCCAGGCCCCGCCCGCTCGGGGTCGTGTCACTTTTCGGTAGCTCGCGGGGTTGGGTCGGATCGTGGTCGACGACCTCGATCCTGCATGTGCTGTCGACCAGCGAGACTTCTACGACGAACTCGCTTCGTGCATGAACGATGGCATTTGTTGCCAGTTCGTTTGCGAGGAACACCGCCTCATCCGAACGGATTTTCCAATTCTCGAGCGAGTCGCGCACGTACCTGCGGACATATGCAGCGCTTCCGGGTTCAGCTTCGAACCGCCTCGAATAGTGGATTTCTGGCCTCACACTCGAGCTCCCGACCGGACGTCAGCGACCGCCGTGCTCCGCCCAACCCTTCCTGGACGTACCAATCACACGAATTGTTCCCTTTTGTACGTGAGCCCAACCACACGCAGATCAACGTTGTCCGCACGTCGCTTTTGCATGCCACTGCGCTGCCTGCCGTCTCCTCGCATACCACCGGTATTGAAATGTCTTGTTCAGGTGGCTCGGGCTTTCACGACCTGATGCTCACGACCTGATGCTCACGGCGAGAAGCGCTATGTCGTCAGATCTCTCGGGACCGGCCGCCAGCCGGGAGATGATCGCGTCGCAGAGCTCCTCGGGGTCACCGTTCCACACGTGGGCTGCCAGCTCTGTAAGTGCCGCCGTACCCTCTTGCATCGGGCGGTTCCGCTTCTCGACGAGTCCGTCGGTGTAGAGCAGCAAGACCTCGCCCGCCACCAATCTCCCCGACCATCCCGTGGCGCCGGCGGTAGAAACAGGAGAACCGGCAGAACCGCCAGAACCGTGACGAGCAGTCTCCGGTGGAGCCGCTCCCGCTGGGTGGGGAAGCGGGAGCGGCAGCGGCAACCCGCCCGGGGCTCCAAGGGGCGGTGCGGGATCCAGCCGGATCAACGTCGCACGACCGCCGCTCACGACTATGGGAGGCGGGTGCCCCGCCGACGCGAGCATGAGCTCTCCGGTCGACATGTCGAGCCGCCCGTAGATAACGGTCGCCATCCGGTCGACACCGATCAGGTCCCAGCTCGATCGCATCAGGTCGACGAGTTCGGCCGGTGTTCTCACCTGACCGGCGAGTGCACGGCTTGCCGTGCGGACCTGGCCCATCGCCACCGCTGCGGCCGGGTCGTGCCCGGCCACATCGCCGACCATCATGCCGACAGCCCCTGAAGGGGTGCGCATCAAGTCGTAGAAATCGCCGCCCACCTCGGCTCCGCGAGTTCCGGCCACGTACCGGGCGGCGACCGCGAGACCGTCGATCTGCGGGAGCGAAGGCGGTAAGAGGTTCGTTTGCAACACGCGGGCGATCCCGTGCTGCTGCTCGTATTGCAGGGCTCTCATGACGACCTGCGCGACAGGCGCCGAGAGCGCCTCGACCAGAGCCAGATCTTCGAGATCGAAACGTCGGCCCGAGCCGGAGCATGCGAGCGTCACAGCTCCGAGAACCTTGTCGCCGTCGAAGAACGGGACGCACATGTACGACGTGAAATCGAGATGCTTGAGCAGCGCGTAGTGGCTTTCGTCCCGTGTCGTCGCCCTCAAGAAGGCGTCGCTCGTGCTCGCTGACCACCTGGATCGTCGAGTCCGGATCGCCTGTACACAGGGGTCCGGCGACTCTGCGTCCGGAGCGAATTCGGACATCAGGCGATCGGTCGCAGCCTGCATCGCGGGGTCAGCGTGCCGGGCGAGAACCCTCGTGATGTCGCCGCGATCGTCGACGACGTCGATCAGGAACAGGTCCCCGAGGACGGGGAGCGCGACCTCGGCCATGCGCTCGATTGTTTCCAGGTAGCCCGACGTGCCTGCGAGCGCCCCCGCAGCGCGCAGCAGGAACGCCTGGGCGCGCTGGGCCGCGTGCAACGCGCTCGAGAAGATCGTCGCTCCCGCCCGCATCGGGCCCAGACGGCTCCTCGCGGAAGAACCAGACCCTGCCGTGGTAGCTGCCTGACACGTCGAGAGCCGGGGCGCTGAAGAACGTGAGCGTTCTACCGTCCACCATCGAGAAGGTCCGAAGACGGCCTCCGGGGCCCACCCGGACCTTTCCGGCCGGGGGACCGTTCGTGCTCAGGATCTCGGATTCGAAGGCTGCCCGTTCGCTCACCCAGGCAGAGATCCGGCCGACCACGTCCGACAGACCGGAGCCGACCTTGAGGTAGCCCTGCGGCAGCCCCCAGATCTCCTCGAATCGACGGTTGAAGCTCAAGAGGGTGTTACTGGGTGACACCGAGATGATCCCGTCCAGGGCCGCGTCCATCTGCGCCTCGAGCAGTGCCGCTCGGGCGCGATCCCAGTTCTCGGTGTCCGGCTGGCCGTTCGGTCCCTCTTCCGGCACGCCGGCACCGGACCTTGCCACAGCCATGCTGGCTCCTCGTGCCTCCCGCCGCGGTCCAGCGCTCGGCGTGAGCCTAAGCCCCGAGCGGGTCGGTGGGGAAGGTTGGCGCGGAATACGACCGACTCAAGATTGTTGAACACACAACGATCTGGGCCCGGCGAGAGCGTGAGCGCCCCGGGTCCGGCACTCAGAGGAGGATTCGTGGCAGGCACGCAAGAAACACGTTCACCAGAAGCAGATTCACCGGAAACAGGCTCACAGGGGCCTGAAACAGGTTCACGGGCACCAGAGTCAGAGACCCTTACGTTGCCCCTGGTGTCGCTCACCTCGGGAGTGATCCTTCCGGGGATGGTGTTCACCCTCACCCTCGAGACCGACGAGGCCCGCGCGGCGGTCGAGGCGCGCCGACGAGCGGCGGCCGGCTCGTGCTCGTGCCGCGGATCGAGGGGCGCTACTCCTCGGTCGGCGTCATCGCCGAGATCGTCGAGACCGGCGAACTGCCCGGGGGATCGCTCGCCGCGGTCGTGCGGGGACTCGAGAGGGCGACGATCGGGACAGCGGTCCCGGGTACCGGGAGCGCGCTCTGGATCCAGGTCGAGCCGGTGGCTCGCACCGAAGCCTCGCAACAGGCCCTTGTCACTGGCTCGCGAGTACAGAGCGGTTCTGGAGAACATCCTTCTTGACCAGGGGTGCCGGGCGGCATGGCCGAGCGCCTGCGCGACATCACGGACCCCGCTCAGATCTCGGACATCTCCGGGTACTCCCCGGACCTGACCCTCGCCCAGAAGGTCGAGGTCTTGGAGACGCTCGACCTCGAGAAGAGGCTGCGCCTCGTGCTCGGCTGGGCTCGCGACACCCTCGCCGACCTGACGCTGCGTGAGCGAGTCAAGAGCAACGTCGAAGAGGGGATCGAGCGCACGCAGCGCGAGTTCCTGCTCCGGCGCCAGCTCGAGGCGATCCGCAAGGAGCTCAACGAGCTCGACGGCACCGACGACGGCTCGCCCGACGGGTACCGGGCGCAGATCGAGGAGCTCGACGTTCCCGACGGCGTGAGGACGGCGGTGCTGCGCGAGATCGACAAGCTCGAGCGCACGAGCGAGCAGAGCCCCGAGCACGGTTGGATCCGCACGTGGCTCGACACGGTGTTCGAGATTCCGTGGGGCGTCCAGACCGAGGACCGCCTCGACGTCGCAGAGGCCGGCCGGATCCTCGACGAGGACCACGACGGTCTGACGGACGTGAAGGAGCGGATCCTCGAGCACCTCGCCGTGCGCAAGCTCCAGGCCGAGCGCGGGATCGCCCCCGTCGGGCCCGCGGCTCGGGCGCGATCCTCGCGCTGGTCGGCCCGCCGGGCGTCGGCAAGACGTCGCTCGGCGAGTCGGTGGCACGCGCCCTCGGGCGCAAGTTCGTGCGCGTCGCCCTCGGCGGTGTGCGCGACGAAGCCGAGATCCGTGGCCACCGCCGGACCTACGTCGGCGCACAGCCGGGTCGCATCGTCCGGGCACTTCGCGAGGCCGGTTCGATGAACCCGGTGGTCCTGCTCGACGAGGTCGACAAGCTCGGCTCGGACTACCGCGGTGACCCGTCGTCGGCGCTGCTCGAGGTTCTCGACCCTGCTCAGAACCACACGTTCCGGGACCACTACCTCGAGGTCGACCTCGACCTGTCGAAGGTCCTGTTCATCGCGACCGCGAACGTCGCCGAGACGATCCCGACGGCGCTGCTCGACCGGATGGAGGTCATCAGGCTCGACGGGTACACCGAAGACGAGAAGTTGGCCATCGCCAGGCACCACCTGTTGCCCCGCCAGCTCGAACGCGCGGCGCTCAGGCCCGACGAGGTCGAGGTGACCGACGCCGCCCTCCAGGCGATCTCGGCCGACTACACGAGGGAGGCGGGAGTTCGCTCGCTCGAGCGTGAGCTCGGCAAGCTGCTCCGCAAGGTGGCCACCAAGCTCGCCGCGGATGCCGGTACTAGCGAGACGGCGCCCGTAGTGGATCGACGCGCGCCGACGTGCGCGGACTGGCTCGGTCGACCGAAGTTCTTCTTCGAGGCGGCCGACCGCACCGCGGTTCCTGGCGTGGCAACGGGGCTCGCCGTGACCGGCGCCGGCGGAGACGTGCTGTTCGTCGAGGCGACCGCGATGGACGGGCCGCGAGGGCCTGACCATCACCGGGCAGCTCGGCGACGTCATGAAGGAGTCGGCGGAGATCGCGCTCTCCTACGTGCGGTCGCACGCGGACGAGCTCGGAATCGCGCCGGACCGGTTCAAGAACCGGCACTTCCACCTTCACGTGCCGGCCGGCGCCGTCCCGAAGGACGGGCCGTCGGCGGGTGTCACCATGACATCTGCGCTCGTCAGCCTGCTCACCGACGTGCCGGTGCGATCGGTCGTCGGCATGACGGGTGAGGTCACCCTGCAGGGCCGGGTGCTGCCGATCGGCGGCGTGAAGCAGAAGGTTCTCGCTGCGCACCGGGCAGGGCTGAAGGAGGTCGTGCTGCCGGAGCGCAACGGTCCGGACCTGGAGGACGTGCCCGAGGCTGTGCGCGAGGAGATGACCTTCCACCTCGCCGGTGAGGTCGACAGACGTGCTCGCCGCAGCGCTTCGCGCACAAGCGAGCGAGCACGAGCTCGACTCTGCCGATGGCGAGCACGAGCTCGACGGGGTAACCGTCGGGAACGAGCCCGACGGTGCCAACGGCCCGGAGCCGGCGGCCGCCTGACCTGGCGGCAGCCGGCTGTCAGCCGGCTGACCCGCCTCGCCTGAGCCTGATCACGTTTAGAGCGCTTCCCGCCCGGAACCAACCGATCTGCTGCGAATTGAGCGTGTGCACGCAGCTGAAGGCGACGGTCGTGCCGTCGGGCCTCGAGATCGAGCATTCGACTGCGCGGTCTGGCTCGAGCGACGCAAGGCCGAAGACGCTCAACAGGTCGTCCTCTCCGATCGCGTCGTAGGTGGAGGGATCCGAGAAGACGAGAGGCAGGATTCCCTGCTTCTTCAGGTTGGTCTCGTGGATCCGCGCGAAGGACCGGGCGAATATCATCGCGGCCCCCGGTAGCGCGGCTCCATCGCAGCGTGCTCGCGCGACGATCCCTCGCCGTAGTTCTCGTCGCCGACGACACACCACTTCACGCTCTGCTCGCTCAGGTGCTTCGCGACATCGGGGTACGGCCGGGTGCTCCCGTCGACAGGATCCTTCCCCTCGCCGACCGAGCCTGTGAACGCGTTCGTCACTCCGAGGAACAGGTTGCCCGAGATGTTCTCGAGATGTCCCCGGTATCTGAGCCAACGGCCCGCAGCCGAGATGTGGTCTGTCGTGCACTTGCCCTTCGCCTTCGCCAGCACGGGCATCGCCAGATAGTCCTTCCCGTCCCATGGCGGGAAGGATTCGAGCAGCTGCAGCCGCTCGGACCCGGGCGAGACCGCGATGTTGGCCCCGCGGGCTGCCGCGACGTCGTGCTTAGCCGGTGCGCCATGCTCGAAGCCGCGTGGGGGAAGGATGTCTCCGACCGGGACGTCGAACCGGACGCCCCGAGCTCCGCCTTCTCCGTCTCCTCCGCCCGTCGGGATTGCATCGGTCAGAGGGTTGAAGTCGAGCGTTCCGGCGAGGGCGTAAGCCACGACTATCTCCGGTGACGTGACGAACGCCTTGGTATTGGGGCTTCCGTCGTTGCGCTTGGAGAAGTTGCGGTTGAACGACGTCACGATCGTGTTGGTCCCGGCCCTGTCCACCGCATCGCGGTCCCATTGGCCGATGCACGGTCCGCATGCATTGGCGAGCACTGTCGCGCCGACGGCTTCGAGGTCGCCGAGAAGTCCGTCTCGCTCGATCGTCGCTCGGATCTGCTCGGAACCCGGGGTGACGAGGAGCTGGGACTTGGCCTTGAGCCCGGCCGCGCTCGCCTGGCGGGCCACCGACGCCGCTCGCGCGATGTCCTGATAGGAGGAGTTCGTGCACGAGCCGACCAGGGCGGCCGAGATAGCCGTTGGTATGCCGTGGTCCTGCGCCCAGGCCCCGACCTGACCGACCTCGTGTACGAGGTCGGGCGTGTCCGGTCCGTTTATCAGTGGCTTCAGCGCCGACAGGTCGATCTCGACGACCTGATCGAAGAAGCGACCAGGCTCGTCTTCCACCTCGGGGTCACAACGAAGGTCGTCCTTGGAGAGGTCCGCAGCATCGGCCCAGTCGCTGCGGCCCGTGGCCCGTAGGTAAGAGGCGATGTTGGCGTCGTAACCGAACAGCGAGGTGGTCGCCCCGATCTCGGCACCCATGTTGCAGATCGTGGCCTTCCCGGTCGCGCTCACCGAGTCGGCGCCCTTGCCGAAGTACTCGACGATCGCGCCCGTCCCGCCGCTCGCGCTCAGTATTCCCGCAACCCGGAGGATCACGTCCTTCGGCGAAGTCCAACCCGAAAGGGCGCCGGTGAGGTGGACGCCGATCAGCTTCGGCCACCGCAGGTTGAACGAGCTACCGGTCATGACGTCGATTGCATCGCCGCCGCCCACCCCGACGGCGATCATGCCGAGCCCGCCGGCGTTCGGTGTGTGGCTGTCGGTTCCGATCATCATCCCGCCGGGGAAGGCGTAGTTCTCGAGCACCACCTGGTGGATGATCCCCGACCCCGGTTCCCAGAAGCCGATCCCGTACCGTTCGCACACCGAGCGCAAGAAGTCGTACACCTCGGCGTTCTCTCCCAATGCGGTACGGAGGTCGACGTCGGCCTGCTGTTTCGCCATGATGAGGTGGTCGCAGTGCACCGTCGTAGGGACGACCACCTCGTCCAGTCCTGCGTTCATGAACTGGAGCGCGACGATCTGTGCGAGTGCGTCCTGGAGGGCGACCCTGTCCGGGTCGAGGTCGACGTAGCCGCGACCCCGCTCGACGTCCAAGCTCTGCCCGGGACTCAGATGGCTTGCGAGCACCTTCTCGGCGAGGGTGAGGGGCCTGCCGACCCCGGTGCGCACACCGGCCACGCGTTCTTGCATCCGCCCGTAGAACACACCGGTGCCCGTCATGGAAGACCCCTTATCTCTTGATATCAAGATAAGTATCCGTCCCATTCCTCTTGATGTCAAGATATGATGCGCCCACCACCGGCGCCGGCGCGTGTGTCGTGAGGAGCGCCATGGAGCCCGAGGAGCGCCATGGAGGACGAGGTCGATCGGCTCGTGAAGGGGTGGAGTAGGGCTTTGCCCGAAGTGGACGTGAGCCCCCTCGAGGTGCTCTCGCGGGTTTCGCGCCTGGCACGCCATCTCGACCGCCAGCGCAGCATCGTGTTCGCCAGGCACGATCTCGAGATCTGGAGCTTCGACGTGCTCTCTGCTCTCCGCAGGGCCGCCGCACCGCCGCACCTTTCTCCCGGGCAGCTCCTCGCACAGACCCTCGTGACGTCTGGCACGATGACTAACAGGCTCGACCACCTGGAGGGCTGGGGGCTCGTTCGCAGGCGCCCCGACCCCTCCGATGCCGCGCTCGGTGCGCGTTCAGATCACGAGCGCAGGACGTAGGCGCGTCGACGCTGCACTCGAAGACCTCGTCGATCGCGAGAACGCGATTCTCGGGACCCTCGACGACGCCGACCGGATCATCCTGGCGGGCCTTCTCCGCCGTGTGGTGGCTCCGTTCGACGCCTGAGCGGGTCGGACCTCAGCCACTCCTGAGGCGGCCGGCCCGCCACGAATCCGAGGTAGTTGCCGTGCTGGTTGTAGCCGAATCGTTCCGAGAGCACCGGCGGCAAGGTCGCAGCGACGGCGGGTGACACCGAAAGGGTGTGGTTCTCGGCGGGCCTGAGCCAACGCACGACGTGCTCGATGATCATCCCGAGTCGCGTGGACCGGCTGTGGTTCGGCCCGGCGCCGTGAATGAGGCGACCGTCGTAGACGAGGACCGAACCCGGCCCCATCGTCGCTGCGGCGAGTGCTTCCGAGTGGTACTCGGACGGTCGGGTGTCACGAAGGTGGCTGCCCGGGGACAAGACGGTCGCGCCGTTCGCACGGGTGAACTCGTCGATCGCCCAGATGGTGTTGATCTCGACGGGACCGAAGCTAACCGGCAGCGGGTAGACCGCCGAATCGCGGTGCAGCTGCTGGGCAACCTCGCCGGGCTTGACGTCGGTGAGCACGGTCATGCCGAACTGGCTCGGACCGATCACGGTGTCGATCGCGCCCGAGAGCATGGGGGTGAGGAGCACGTCATCGAGCACGCGAGTGCGTGCGAGCAGATCGAAGACCCTTCGCGTCGCATAACCGTCGAACTCGTTGTCCCCGAACGGAGCGTCCTCCACGTGCATCTTCAGCTCTTCTGCGATGGCCCCGAGCGAGCTAGCAGGTATGAGCTCGTCGATGATCACGCACCCTTGCTCGCGAAGCGGCTTCACCACCTCGTCGGTGGTCGCATGTGCAGGTACGTGCAGAACTTCCTCGTCTCCGCCCACCGATCCATCATGCCGGACCGGCTCGTCGTGATGTCGCCTGCTTTAATTCGGGCCGTGACCGCGAACCGGGGCCCGAAGGACCGGACCTCGAAGGACAGCACCTCGAAGGACAGCACCTCACAGGACCACGGGGAGTCTCTCGAGCGGTTGAGGGAGATCTGCCTGTCCTTTCCCGAGACGACGGAGAGGCTCAGCCATGGCGCTCCCAGCTTCTTCGTGCGAGGCACGAAGACGTTCGTGAACGCCTGGCTCGAAGGTCATCACGCCGACAATTTCCCGCATCTGTGGTGCGCGGCATTGCCGGGGGCCCAGCAGGAGCTCTTGGAGCAGGATCCGGACCGGTTCTTCAGGCCGCCTTACGTGGGTCACCGCGGCTGGATCGGTGTTCGGCTCGACGCCGGGCTCGAATGGGACGACCTGGACGCGATCTGCGAGGACGCCTACCGCGCGGTCGCACCCCTACGGCTCGTGGAGATGCTCGAAGACCCTCAAGGGTGAGCCTGCTGCGAGCGGGAGTCGCCGTCCCACGCGGGACGTATGAACCGGATCCCACTCAGGACGTTTGAACCGGGTCTCACTCGGGACGTATGAATTGGGCGCGCTCGCGCTCGCAGGGCTGCCGGAAAGCACAACCCACGAGGTGATCGTTCACGACGCCGAGCGATTGCATGGCGGCGTAGACGGTTGTCGGCCCGACGAAGCGGAACCCGTGCTTCAACAGATCTGCTGAGAGCGCTTTCGACTCGGGCGTGACCGCAGGCAGGCTCTCGACGCTTCGGTGTGCCGGTCTCCTGGCTGGTTCGTACTTCCAGACCAGGCCGGCGAGCGAGTTGTTCCCGTTGCGGAGGTCGAGGGTGGCTCTCGCATTGTCGATGGTTGCGAGGATCTTGGCCCGGTTGCGCACGATCGAGGCGTCCGATACGAGCCGCTCGACGTCGCGGTCTTGATACCGGGCCACCACGGCCGGGTCGAACGAGCCGAACGCGGCGCGGAAACCCTCACGCTTGCGCAGGATCGTCAACCATGACAACCCGCTCTGGAAGCCCTCGAGGCACAGCTTCTCGTAGATGCGGTTGTCGTCTCCGACGGGGCGCCCCCACTCCTCGTCGTGGTAGCGCAGGTACTCGGGGCCAGACACGCACCACGGACATCGAGACAGGCCGTCGTCTCCTTTGGGCAGCGAGCTCATCTCACGAGTTTGGTCGCACGCGTGCCGTCTCGCACGCGAGTCCGTGTCACGAGATGTCGTCGACCCGATAGCCGCGGCGCTCGAGGAAGGGGACCACCTTGGCGCGATGCTCCGGGTCGCGGGTCTCGAGCGTGAGCAGCACCTCGGTCTGGTCGATAGCGAGGTGAGCGCCGCGGCGGTGGTGGTCGACCGACAGTACGTTCAGTCGGAGCTCCGCGAGCGCCGCCGTGAGCGCGGCGAGCGCGCCCGGGCGGTCGGTGATGACGACCCTCAGTATGACGAAGCGCCCCGAAGCCGACATGCCGTGCTCTATCAGCCGAGTGAGCAGGAGCGGATCGACGTTGCCGCCTGACAGCACGACCGCAACTTCGCCGGTCCCCGGGATCTTCCCGGCGAGCACGGCCGCGAGGGCCGCGGCGCCTGCTGGCTCGACCACCCACTTGCAACGCTCGAGGAGGAGCAGCACGGCTCGGCTGATCTCCTCCTCGTCGACGGTGACGATCTCCGACAGGTAGGCCTTGGCGATCTCGAACGTCAGGTCCGACACCGACCTGATCGCGATCCCGTCGGCCATGGTCGACAACGTGTCGAGGACGACAGGGCCTCCGTGCTCCAGTGCTGCCGCCATGCAGGCGGCGCCTGCAGCCTGCACGCCCACGACCCTGGCACGGGGAAGCCGATCGGCGAGCGCGACCGCCATCCCGGCCACCAGGCCCCCGCCGCCCACGGGGACGACTACGACCTCCGCTCCTGGCGCCTCCGAAGCCACCTCGAGACCCACCGTTCCCTGGCCGGCGACGACGAGCGGGTCGTCGAACGGCGGCACGAACACGGCACCTGTCGTCTCGGCGTACGCGCGCGCCTCGTTGATGCAGTCGTCGACGCTCTCGCCGATCTGCACGACGTCGGCACCGTAAGAGCGCGTCGCCTCGACCTTGGGGTGAGCAGCGTCGATCGGCATGAAGATCGTCGCACGCAACCCGGAAAGCGAAGCTGCGAGAGCCACCCCTTGAGCATGGTTCCCGGCCGAGCCTGCGACGACTTCTGTGGCAGCGCGCTCAGCCGCGAGAGTGCTGATGCGGTTGTATGCCCCCCGGATCTTGAACGACCCCGTACGTTGCAGGTGCTCGGGCTTCAGCAGCACCTCGCGCCCCGACAGGGCGGACAGCGTGCGCGACCTGGCTGTAGGGGTCGCCCGGATGACGTCGCCGAGGCGCTCTCGCGCGAGCTCGATGTCCCCGATGCCGATCACTGCGATTGCACGGTACTGCCGGCGGCTCAGGTCTTCGCGCGCTTCGAGGGTGCCGTGAGCCACGAGGCCACGATCGAGGCGACCTCGGCGTCGCGGCGTCTGAGCCCGTGGTCGCCTCCCTCGATCCAGACATGGGTGACGGGTCCCCGGATCGCCCGGGTGGCCGACTCCAGCTCTTCGGGGGTGCCGAAGGCGTCGCGTGTCCCGGAGACGAACAAACAGGGCACTCCGATGGCTTCGAGATGCTCTGTCCGGCTCTTCTCGGGACGCCCGGGTGGATGGAGCGGGTAGCTGACGAGCACGAGTCCCGCAGCCGGCAGGCCGTCCGCGACGGCGACGGACGCCATGCGCCCGCCCATCGACCGGCCTCCCAGCGCGACCCGGTCCGCCCTCACGCCGATCCGCGCAGCCAGCTCTCGTGCGTGCTCCACGACGGCTCCGACCAGCACCTCAGGACGGTCGGGTGCGCGCCGGCCGGCGAGCCTGTACGGGAAGTCCATGCGGTCGACCACGATGCCCTTGTCCGAGACGGCGTCGTCGATAGCCACGAGCGCAGGCTGGTCCCTTCCGGCGCTCGCACCCGGTGCGAGCAGGAGCCCGGCGCAACGAGGCCCGGCCGGAGGGCTCACCGGGAGCTTCTCTGCGCGGGTCACCGGGAGGCCTCCGCCAGCAGGAGCGCCTTCTTCATGTGCCCGGTCAGGTCCTCCAGCCTGCTGCTCGCGTTGGCTCCGCTCGTAGACGGCATCACGTAGGCGGGGCGCCCGCCGAAGAGGTGTGGCTGGACCCCGGGGACCGCCGTGCGGTCGACCGCTGCGCGCCAACCTGCCAGGCCGACGAAACACACGGCCGTCGGCTCGAGCCACTCGACGAGTCGCTCGAGGCGTTGCGCGCCGAGCCGGTACTCGTCGGGCCTCAACTGCGAGGCGTTCGGCGTCACGCGCTTGACCATGTCGGTCATCCCGACCTTGTCGACCTCCAAGGCATGACGCGGGTCGCCATTCTTCGAGACGAGACCAGACGCCGATGCTGCGGGCCAGAAGCGGTTGCCCGGACGCGCAAAGCCGAACCCGGCGTCGGAGGAGTAGAGGCTCGGGTTCAGACCGCAGACGAGCAGCCGCATGCCCGGTCCGACAGTGTCGGGAAGCGTGCGGGCCCTGCACGCCCGCAATCGGACGACGCCTTGGTAACCCGGTCGCCCGGGATCCGTCCCTGTCTCCGTCTCCGCCTCCGTCGACTCCGTCTCCGACTCCGACTCCGTCTCCGACTCCGACTCCGACTCCGTTTTCGTCTCCGCCTCCGTCTCCGTGGACGTGACCGCGAAGCCTGCGCCTTCTGCGACGTCGACGAGGCGCGCGACCTGCCATGCAGCGAAGAAGCGGCCACCGACGCGGTCGTCCGGCAAACCCGTCCCCTCGAAGTCCCCGTGGAGCACCTGAATGTCGATCGGAGCCCCGACGGCGAGCGCACGGTGCAACTCGGCCAGAGCTGACGGCAGCCTCCTACTCGGTATGTGGAGGTAGCTCATGTTCGCCCACGCGCCGTCTATCCCACGACGGCCGAACGGGAGCGCCTCCATGTCCGCCTGGACGAGAAGAGCATCGGGTACGGCTTCGCGGCACATGGCGAGCATCGTGCGCGCAGCGTCGAGCCCGATGCACGGCTCACCCAGGTATCCCGTGTACCGGCCCGCTCCACAGCCGACGTCGACACGGATCTTGCCGGCAGGGACGCCCGAGCCGAACGACCGTGCGGAGTCCTTGCGCTCCGCCCTCGTTCCCTCGGCCCATTTCGCGCCGCGGTCCTCGTAGACCGCGATCGTCGCTCGCTCCACGTCGGCTACGAGCCTCCCGAGCGACCATCCGGCCCGTCGAGTGAGAACACCGGGTGCTTCGGCGCGATGGTGAGGATCTGCTCGTCGGTGGAGCCGGGCCCGACCCCTTCGAAGAACTGGCCCACTTCGAACTTCCAACGCTTCAGGTAAGCGCGGATCACCTGCACCTTTTCCGAGTCAGCGAGCTCGACGGCATGACGCGACTCGCGCTTGCGGCCGACCAGCAGATCCAGCTGCCCGCCCGATGCTCGGAGGTTCTTCACCCACTCGCCCTCCCCGCGGGCGACACGAGGTACTGACGGCCGTCGAGTGTGAGCAGGTTCACCGGCGTACGCCGCGGGAGCCCGCTCGAACGTCCCTTGACCTCGAGCACGCGGCTCCCGAAGACGCTCAGGCCCGCTTTGGTCATGCCGGCGACCGTTCTGTTGAAGACATTGCGCGTGAACCAGCCGGGTTTCTTGTAGTGGACGTTCTCGGTCACGGGCCATCCTTTCTAGTCACGCGACAGCCATTCTCCTCACGCGACAGACGAGCCGTTCTCGTCAGGGGGTCGTGCCAGGCTCGGGCCCGCGGAACACCGGCTCGCGCCCTTCGAGCATGGCGAGGACGCCCTCGCGGGCGTCGACGGTGCCGGCCAGGGCGACTTGCTCGTCGAGCTCGTGGGCCATCGCGGCGCGAGCGAGCTCTCCGAGCCCGGAGCGAAGCGTCGCCCGCGTCGCTGCGGTGGCTCCCGGAGCGCCTGCAGCGATCACGGACGCGAGCGCGATCGCCTCGTCGGCGACGGCATCCTGGTCCACGACGCGTTCGACGAGCCCGATGCGCCCGGCCTCCTCGGCTCCGACGCGCCGCGCCGACAAGAGCAGATCGGCTGCCCGGCCCGGCCCGACCAGGCGGGGCAGTGTCGCGCTCAGCGCGAAGCCCGGATGGATTCCGAGGCGCACGAAGTTGACCTGGAACCAGGCGCTCGTGCCCGCGACCCGGAGATCGCACGCCAGAGCGAGGCCGAACCCCGCGCCGATGGCACCTCCCTGCACTGCCGCGACGGTGGGAACGGGTGCCTCGAAGATGCGTAGTGCCTGCGCGTAGAACGCTGCAGTCGTGGCCGCGAAGGTATTCCCTTTGGTCGGGTCGGGGGCCACATCGGAGCGGAAGTCGGCACCGGCACAAAAGGAGCGTCCCACCGAAGCGATGACTGCGGCACGGCACTGACCCGCGAGAGCTTCGAGATGATCGGCGAGGCTGCGCAGCAGGGGCTCTGTTAGCAAGTTGTGCGGTGGGCGACGCAGCGACACGATGCCGACGTCGCCGTCGATCGTCGTCTCCACCGTTCCGGAGGAGAGGTCTCCGGGACCACCGGCGCTCATTCTCCGAGGCTCCGGGTGATCATCTGAGGCTCATGCCGCCGTCTACGAGCAGGACCTGTCCCGTCACGTACTTGGAGTGCACGAGCCCGAGGATGGATTCCGCTACGTCCTCGGCCTTGCCCGTTCGGCGCAACGGCGCCGTGGCCTCGACGAAGGTGTGGACATCGCTCCAGTCCGCTGTCCACGGAGTGTCTATGAGCCCCGGCGCGACGGCGTTCACGCGCACCTCGGGCGCGACGACGTTCGCCAGCAGCCGCGTCAAGTGGCTGAGCGCGGCCTTGGACGCCGCGTACGGGATGGAGCTTCCGGCGGGCCTCTCTCCCGCGACGGACGACACGTTCACCACACATCCGTCTCCCGACGCGCGCAGGTGGGGGAGGGCGGCGACGGTCACCTGCCATGTCCCGATCACGTTCACGTCGTAGATCCTGCGCCATATCTCGGGGGTGGCAGCGTCGAAGTCGTGGTGCGGTATCAAGACGGTCGTTCCCGCGTTGTTCACGAGAACGTCGAGGCGTCCGAGACGCTCCACCACCTCGTCGACCAGCCGGGTCGCCTGCTCGGGGTCTGCGACGTCCGCCTGCACGTAGACAGAGCCCGGCAGACGTTGTGCGAACGCCATCCCCTCCTCAACCGACCTGCTCGAATTGATCGCCACGAGCGCTCCCGCCGAGGAGAGCGCCTCGGCGGTCGCAGCGCCGATGCCACTCGTCGAACCGGTCACGAGGGCGACCTTGCCGTCCAAACTGCTCGTCAAGTTCGGCTCCCTCCTGTCAGCCGGCGTCGGCCTGAGCGGGAGGCTACCCCGGCGCCACGGGCAGGCTCTGATCGCTGCGGGGAAGGATCCCGGTCCGCTGGGTACCGTTACGTCGTGCGACTAGCCAGCTTCAACGTTGACGAGACCGAGCCGGAAGGTGCCGCAGGGTTCGAGGGCCACCTGCACGACGATGGCGGGGTGCGATCGGGCGTCGTCGTGGGCGACGAGATCGTCGACCTGACGGTTCCCCACGTCGGCCTGCCTGGCGACATGCTGGAGCTGCTGCGAAGCGGCCCGGGTGCTCTGGAGCGGGCATCGGACGCAGTCGCGGACGGTCCTCGCCTCGCTCTCGAGGAGGTCCGTCTCCTCGCCCCGGTCCCGCGCCCGGCGAAGGTGCTCGCGATCGGGATGAATTACGCAGCCCACATCGCGGAGATCGGGCGCGAGGCACCCGAGTACCAGTACTGGTTCAACAAGCAGCGGACGTGCGTGGTGGGGCCGGGCGCTCAAATCGTGGTGCCGAGCGTTTCGAACATGGTCGACTACGAAGGCGAGCTCGCGATGGTCGTAGGCAGGCGCTGCAGGAACGTGCCGGTGGACCGGGCGCTGGACGCGATCGCGGGATTCACGGTGATGAACGACGTGAGCGTGAGGGACTGGCAGTGGCGGACGCCGACGTTCACGATGGGAAAGTCCTTCGACACCCATGGACCGATGGGACCTTGGATCGTCACTCCGGACGAGATCGACGACCCGCAGGACCTGACGATACGCACATGGGTGAACGGCGACCTTCGCCAGGACTCGTCGACCTCCGACATGATCTTCTCGTGCGCCGAGCAGATCGCTTATTTGTCCACGGGCTTCACGCTCGAAGCGGGCGACGTCATCTCGACCGGGACGCCCGCCGGCGTGGGCGCGAGCTTCGACCCTCCGAGGTGGCTCGTTCCGGGCGACGTCGTGCGGATCGAAGTCGAGAATGTCGGGATTCTGGAGAACCCGGTCGCAGCCGACATCGCAGACATTTGAGCGGCCGCTGCGATCGGTCCGGCTGATGGCTCCTTCCCCTTCTCGTTCTCCTTCCCCTTCTGGGTCGCAAGCACTTCCCGCGGAGCAGCGAGGCTCACTTCGGGTCTCGCGAAGCCTCTCCATACCGTCGAGCGAGCTCGCATGGCGGTTCAGCCGCAGCAGCGGTCCAGGGGGTCAGCACGCCAACACGGCGAGCACCCGCGCAGAGGTGCGCTTCGACATCGCGGGCTCACGGTCCTTGGGGCCGCGTCAAAAGGCGCGTCTGTTGGAGCGTCTCGGCCCCGAGGTGAGGGTGGTCGCAGAAGACGAGAGGTCCCAGGCACGCAACAGGGCGCTCGCCCTCGAGCGCCTGAGCGAGCGTCTCGCTTCGGCGCTTCGGATAGAGCCTACGAGGCTCGCAACGGCGCCGAGCACCTCGTCGTCGCGCAGACGGCTGGAGTCGAAGCGCCGGAGGGGCGACATAAAGCGCCAGAGAACCGAGGGCCGCCAGCGAGACGACGACTGAACGACGAAGACTGACCGAACACGAAGGACAGGGTCGGCGGCTACCCGGCGACCGCGCCAACCGACGCGTCGGCCGTCGGGCGCAATCCCCCCGGCACCGCTCTCGGTGTCAGGAACACGGACTCGCCTATGCGCAGTTCGAGCGTCCTAGCGGTGTCGCGGTCGAGCTGGACCCAGGCGTCGCCATGCGCGCTCGTAGCGTCGCCCGCCGCCGTTGTGCCCGCCGCCGTTGTGCCCGAAGCCGCAGTGCTCGCAGCCTGAGGGTCCCCAGCCTCAGGGCCTCCGGCGGCCCCGACGAGCTGGAGCTCGACCCGGACCTCGAACCCGAGGTGCGTGACCCGGACCACCTTCGCCGGGTACGAGCCGGACACACCCGCCTGACGGCTGATCGTGACGTCGTGGGGCCGGACGAATCGTCCCCCGATCGAGGTGGCAGGTCCTACGAAGGTGAGCACGAAGTCGTTCACCGGGTAGTCGTAGAGCTCGGCGGAGGTACCGACCTGCTCGAGGTGCCCGAGGTGTATGACCGCGAGCCGGTCCGCCACGTCCATCGCTTCTTCCTGGTCGTGAGTGACGAGCACGGTTGTGATGTGGACCTCGTCATGGAGGCGGCGGAGCCACGCGCGAAGCTCCTTTCTGACCTGCGCGTCGAGCGCGCCGAACGGCTCGTCCAGCAACAGCAGGCGCGGCTCGACCGCGAGGGCCCGGGCGAGTGCCATGCGCTGGCGCTGGCCACCCGACAGCTGCGACGGGTAGCGCTTGGCGAAACCCTCGAGCCTCACGAGCTCGAGCAGCTCCGTAACGCGCTTGCGAATCTCTGCTTTCGGGCGTCTGCGGACCTTCAGGCCGAACGCGACGTTGTCCCAGACGTTCATGTGTCGGAATGGCGCATAGTGCTGGAAGCAGAACCCGATTCCCCGGTCGCGCGGAGCGAGACCCGTCACGTCCTCACCGTCGATCAGCACCTGCCCGGCATCGGGAACCTCGAGACCTGCGACCACCCTGAGCAACGTGGACTTGCCCCCTCCACTCGGGCCGAGCAGTGCGGTCAGGGAACCTGTAGGGACGTCGAGACTGACGTCGTCTAAGGCGACCGCGTCCCCGAACCGCTTTGAGACTCCGCGGACTTGGATCGCCATGACCGCTTCTCCTTTCTCTTTGACAGGCTCAAGAGCCCGAGCACGATGAGCGAGATGACGGCGAGCACGAGCCCACCCATGTACGCGCCGACGAGGTTGTAGTTGGCGAACTGATTGCTGACGTAGAGCGTGAGGGTCTCGGTCTGGCCCTGGATGTTGCCCGAGATGACGCTGACCGCCCCGAACTCGCCGAGAACCCTCGCAGTGGTGAGTGTCACTCCGTAAGCGATTCCCCACCTGATGGAGGGCAATGTGATCCGAAGAAGGGTGATGAGCGGGCCGGCGCCGAGAGTGGCGGCCGCCTGCTCCTGCTCGGTGCCGATCTCCTGGAGCACCGGGAGCACCTCGCGCGCGACGTACGGGACGGAGATGAATGCAGACGCGAGCACGATGCCGGGGATCGAGAACGCGACCTGGATACCCCTCGAGGCGAGCCAGCTGCCGATCCAGCCCGTCTTGTCGTAGACGAGGAGGAGGGAGAACCCGACCACGACTGGCGAGATCGCTATGGGCAGGTCGATTGCCGCGTCGAGGAGGCGCGCGCCGGGGAAGCGGTGACGCGCGAGCAGGATCGCCACGCCCACGCCGAAGACAGTGTTCAGGGGCACCGCTATGGCGGCAACCACGAGGGTGAGCACGAGCGCATGGACGAAGTCCTGGCTGCCGAGCCCCTCGGGATTGGTCAGGTCGCGCCATGCCACAGAGAAGCCAGGAGCAAACGCGCTGGTATGCGATCGTCCCGACTGGAATCGCCACGAGCATCGCGAGATATCCGAGGACGAACAGCCGGAGACCTCCACGAAAGAAGAATCGCCGCACCCTGTGGGACCGTCTGCGCCGGGGCCTTCCGGGCACACGAGCGTCGCTCACCGCTTCGGGCACCGCGGTCGCGATGCTCACGACGAAACCTCGTCCCGGCCCAAGTGCCTGCGCCATGTTCCGAGCAGCAGAAGGACGACGAGCGACAGCACGAGCAGCACCAGGGACACTGCCGCAGCCCCCTGGTAGTCGTCAGACTCGAACAGCCCGAAGATCCGGATGGAGGCGACCATCGTCTTGAACGGCAGCCCGCTCGTGAACAGGACGAGCGACCCGTACTCGCCGAGCGCGCGGGCGAACGCCAGGGCTGCGCCCGAGATCATCGCCGGCGCAAGGCTCGGCAGAACGATGCGGCGGAAGACGGTGAACGACCCGGCCCCGAGGGAGGCCGCCGCCTCCTCGGCGTCGAGGTCGAGCTCTTCGAGCACAGGCTGAATGGAACGGACCGCGAACGGCAGCGTGACGAAGGCGAGCGCAACCCACACGGCGAGCCTTGTGTTCGCGATGTCCAGATGGATCGGGCTGTCGGGACCGTACAAGCTGAGAAGGGTCAGCCCTGCGATGATCGTCGGCAGCGCGAACGGCAGATCGACCAGGGAGCCGAGGAGGCGCTTTCCCGGGAACTGGTCTCGGACGAGGACCCACGCGATCGCCGTCCCCGCGACGATGTTCACGACCACGACGATCACCGCGCTCACGATCGTGAGCTTGAGCGCCGCCCAGGACTCAGGGTCGCGTACAGCGGACCAGAACGCGCTCGATGCCGCCGTGAAACGCCTGCGTCGCGACCGCCGCGATCGGGATCAGCACGAGCAGGCTGAGATAGATGACGGCAGCTCCCGGCCCGCTCGCACGCATCAGGCCCCTGCCCGCGGAGCGCATCGTGCTGCGGTGCTGTTTCTGGCGTGATGCGCCGCCCCTACGGACGACGACGTCCTCGGCCAAAGGATCGATCGGGCCCTGCGCGGGAGGCTCGCTGTGGAGCGTTCCCGTCGTCACTCCAACCACCCTCGCCCTACCAGGCGACCCTGCGAAGCCCGCCGAGCTGGTCGCTCCATCAGCGGTCCCACCTCCCGCTCGCGGACACGCGTGAAGCTCAGCCGCTCGAGGTGCTCACCCCGAGGCTCGTCTCGATCTTGGCGACGATGCCTGTCTGCGGGTCGAAGAAGGACTTTGCGTCCTTGGTCCATCCGCCGAGTGAGTCGATCGTGAAGAGGTCGCTCGGGGTCGGGAACGTGACGCCCGCCGCCTGAGCGGCAGAGGCGATCACGGGCCGGTAACCCTCCTTCGCCCACAGTTCCTGGCCCGCCTCCGAGAGCAGGTAGTTGACGAAAGCCTGTGCGGCGGCCTTGTGGGTCGAGTTCGAGACCACAGCGATCGGGTTCTGGATCAGGATCGTCTGAGGAGGGACGACGTAGCTGATCGAAGCGCCCTTGCGCTGCGATGCGATCGCATCGTCCTCGTAGTCGAGCAGAACGTCGCCGGTGCCCGACAGGAACGATTCCATGGCGTCGCTCGCACTCGCGGGTTGCGCGACCGTGTTTCCGAGCAGGCTCTTCAGGTACGCCTGAGCGGCCGAAGGTGTATCGCCCGTCGCGAGCGCGGCTCCATAGGCGGCCATGATGTTCCATCGAGCGCTTCCGGAGCTGAACGGGTTCGGGGTGATCACCTTCACCCCCGGTTTGATCAGGTCCGACCAATTTCTGGATGTGGTCGGGGTTTCCCTTTCGCACCACGAACACGACAACCGAGTCGGTGACGAAGCCGTGGTCCGGCCCGACGGTGTCCCAGCTCGATGACACGAGCCCGGCCTTCACGAGCTTGGCCATGTCTGGCTCGAGCGAGAAGTTCACCACGTCCGCAGGCTGGCCGTCGACGACGTCGTTGGCCTCGGTCCCGGACGCCCCGAACGACTTCAGGATCGTGACGCCCTTTCCGGCGGCGGTCTGTTCGAATGCCGAGATCAGCTTGGCGTAGGCGCTGGCCGGCGTGGAGTAGGCCACCAGGTCGATCGTGGTGCCGGACCCGCCGCCGGACCCGCTCGTGCTGGAACTGCAGCTCGAGACCCCGATCGCAAGACCGGCCGATGCAGCTAGGAGACAGAGCCTCTGAAGAGACAATCGCGATTGCATACAGGGAGTCTAGAGCATCCATAGGTACCAGTGATCTAGCGGATCTATAGGTATCAGTGGCGTCACCACTTAAAGCCGCGGCAACCGGCACTGAGTGTGCGCTTTGGCGTTCCCGGGCCAATTCCTGACCATGAGGGGTATTTCAGGCAGAATCGGTCCGTGCACATTCCTGCGAAGGTCGACTACGCGATTCGGGCACTGCTCACCCTGGCCGCCGCTGAAGGAGAGCCCGCTACCGCAGATGCCCTGGCTGCGTCCCAGGGGTTGCCGTCGAAGTTCCTCGGCAGCATCTTGAACGAGTTGCGCAGAGCCGGGATCGTCGCGAGCCAAAGGGGGGCCGAGGGCGGTTACAGGCTCGCCCGGCCTGCCAACTCGATCACGTTCGCTGACGTGATGCGTGCCCTCGACGGGCCGCTGGCCGAGGTGCGCGGGCTCCGCCCGGAGGCGACGCTGTACGAAGGAGCTGCAGAGCGTCTCCAGGACGTGTGGGTCGCTGTACGCGCGAGCCTGCGCAACGTGCTCGAGCACATCACTCTCGAAGATGTGGTGCGCGGTCGCCTTCCTCGGAGCGTCGCCAAGCTGACCGCCGATCCGGACGCCTGGCTCCCTCGCTGATACGAGTGCCGAGTGCCGCCACTCGTATAGCTGCAACCCACTCGGGCGATCAGCCCGATGCCACGGCCCGGGGCCTCCAGACCTCGTCGAGAAAGTAGACGATCTCGCTCACGAGGCGATCGGGGTGCAGGCGCAGCTCGAGCATCGAGCTCGCCTGTACCAGGCGGGCGAACGGCAACTGCTCCACGAGGTTCTTCGCGTCGCTGAACGGATGGATGAAGTCGGCTCGATGACCGATCACGAGCGCCGGCGCGGCGATGGCCCTTCGCTGCTCGACCGTGGGTGCTATCGGGCCCACGAACAGGCCGTGGAGCACGGCGGTCGACTCCTCGGGCCTGAGCGCGATCGGGGCCCGCAGGCCCTCGATCACCCAGCTCGACGTCGGGGGCAGGCGCCTCGGCATCTCGCCGAGGAGTCTGACGATGCGCGCTGCGTAATGGAATCCGATGAGAAGAGGAAGGAAGACGAGGCCGGCGCCGGGAACGGCCCATTCGAGCACCGGCATCTCGAGCAGCAGCCCCTGGACGCGAGACGGTGCCTGGGTTGCGCACAGAAGAGCGACGTTCGCTCCGAGGGAGACACCGCCCACGACGGCGGTGTCAAGTTTCAGATGGTCGAGCAGGCGCTATCACGCAATCGGCGTAGGAGTCCATGCGGTGCATCGACGCGTGCCTCGGCTTGTCCGACATTCCGTGGCCCGGCAGGTCGAGAAGAACAACCCGATTTCCTGCCCACGCGAGCGCTGTAGCGAGCGGTCGGTTGAGATTGCCGTCGAGCAGAAGCCCGTGCAGGTAGACGACAACCTGAGGACCGGAACCGTGCACCTCATAGGAGAGGCGAACGTCGCGATACGTGAACTCCCCGTCTGCGACCGGCGGGACCGCTGTCAGGCGGTCAGATGCCTTTCGCGCTTTCTTCGTCTTCGCCGCCACAATTGGCGAGAATACCGACCTCAGGACGTCGAGATCGTCCGGACCTGCCCCGTCTATTGATCGGCCTGTTGATCGGCGTCGAACGCGGGAGAGTCGGGGGACCTCCTGTAGGCGGACGGTCGCCGTTGGCTGAGGCACGGAAGCGTCGAGCGAGCGTCTTGCTGGGCGGCGAAGTCGAGATCCGCCACAGCCACGCCGGGGCCCTCGGGGACCTCAGCGAGCACCGTGCCCCAAGGGTCGACGATCGCGGAGTGGCCGTATGCCTCGAATTGGCCGCCCAGCTCGCCCACCTGCCCGGCGGCGACGATGAACACCTGGTTCTCGATTGCTCGGGCCCGCAGAAGGACCTCCCAGTGCAGACGCCCCGTTGCGGCTGCGAATGCGGAAGGGACGACGATCACGAGCGCGCCCGCGAGCGTGAGTACGCGGTACAGCTCCGGGAACCGCAGGTCGTAGCAGATCGTTAGACCCACAGGGACGGGCCAGCCGTCAGAGGGTGAGATCTGGACCATGGTGGCCCGATTGCCGGGCGCGACAGCGTCGGACTCGCGGCTCACTGCACCGGGCACGTCGACGTCGAACAGGTGGATCTTGCGGTAGCTGGCGGTGAGCGCACCTTCGGGGCTGACCACACAAGTCGTGTTGTACCGGCGGCCCGCAGAGAGCTCTACGAAGCTTCCGGCGACGAGCCAGACGCCATGTTCCTTGGCGACGGTCTCTGCCCATCGCATCACGCTGCCGTGAAGCGGCTCTGCGGAATTGCGGAGAGCCGACGCGTTGCCGAAAAGAGAGAAGTGCTCGGGAACCACGACTAGCTCGGCTCCCTTCGAAGCGGCCCGGCCGACGAGGTCACCGGCTCGCACGAGGCTCTCCTCGCGATTGTCAGACGCTGTGCACTGTACGGCGGCCGCGCGCATGGGTCACCGAGACGCTACCGGGACCGAGGCGGCCCCGTGCCCAATCGCGTCCCGCTCGGTGAAGTGGTGAGCCGTCTCCAGCTCGGGTGAGCAATAGCCTTGCGCACCCGAGCTGGAGCGGATCATCCGAACTGCGGTAAGCCCCAGCAGAAGCTGGTCAGCTCACAATCCGAGCTCTGCAGAGCAGGCCGGCCATTGATCCCATCCGTAGCGCGCTTGGAGCTCTTCGCGCGGCTTCGTCCTGGACCGCGGGTGCCGCGTCAGACGGCAGGCCGCTGAACCCGAGGCCTTCCCAAGTCGACAGTGCGAATTGGTAGGCGCCGTAATAGCCGTTGCCTGTGTCTTCTGCATAGTTGCCGCCCGACTCGCAATCGCGCAGCTCTGCCCACACTCCTTCGGCCGGAGCCGGTTGTGAAGTCTGTGCCTTGGCTGCTTGCGCTTGCGCGGCGGCCGCGGCTGCGGCTTGCGCCTGTGCGGCTGCTTGAGCGGCTGCTTCAGCCTGTGCCTGTTGTGCGGCTTGGGCTTGTGCAGCTGCCTCGGCTTGCGCCTGTTGTGCGGCTTCGGCCTGCGCGGCTTGCTGCTCCGCGACGGCCTGCTCGAAGAGCCTTGCGTGCCGCCGGTCGACAACTTTGTCGTACGCGGCAATCTGCGCCGGCGTCGGGCCGGGCTTGCGCATCACCCTCAGAAACCCGTCTGGAAGAAGGGTCACCGAGGAAGCGGCCATGCGGCCGCCGATCTGATACGTGTCGAGCAAGTTGACCCCCGCTTGCGCGAAGGGCGACGAACTCTGTTGTTGCTTGTGATGTTGTTGAATTTCTTGGTGGCTCGGATGCTGGAGAAGTCCAGCAGTGCCGAACAGCGTGGCGATGACAACGCCACAGAGTCCGGTCTTCCGCATCTTGCGCCTCCTGAAAGTCACGGGATGCCCGGCGGGCTCCAGGTGGGCTTGGAATGCGGGCGGCCCGTCTTCTGCGCATTCGTCTCGCGGAGCCGCTGCCGGGAAGGGCAAAGCGACCCTGGACTCAGGTCCTTACGAGGTGCGGACGGAGCAACCCTGTTGCTATGTCGTTAGGCAGCTCTCCTTGTATGTGTGCAATGGCGATTTGTCATGGGTGACGGCGCTTCGGCGAGACGTACCCCGTGGGGCTCGCGACGATGCACGACGCCCAAGGGCACTGGGTCCCAAGTGGGTCCACGAGCGCGCTCAGGCCCGGCGTATCGGGCCCGGGCGACGGCCTCCGCACCGCCGCATGGACACCATCGGAAGATGGTCTGTGCCCTAGAAGCTAGGCAGTCGGACCGCTGCTTGCAAATTCTCCGGCGGTCATGAGCCGGGAATTTGGCACAGAGGTATTGTTATCACAACAGATGTGGTACCTGCTCTGTCAGAGAAATAGCGATCTGACCAGGGAGAACACGATATTGCAAAGGATCGTATCCAGAGAGGAAATTTGAATTGGCCAGGAGCCCCCGTCGTGGCCGTCCGAGGGGCCCGGTTAGGTCTGTGACGCAGGGACGAGGTGTCCGAGCTCCCTCACGGCCAGATCGACGAGGCCGTGGGCTTCGGTCGCCTCGTGGACCCCTACGAGTGCCGTGATGGTTGCGAAATTCCGTCCGATCAGAAGGGCGTCCACGTCGGTCGGATCGTGATCGGCCGGGGCCTCCTGCCCCGCAGATCCGGGGATGGCGAGGTCGAGCCGCATGGTTCCACCGGGACCTGGAGGCAGTCCGGCGGGTGTCCTGCGCGTGCCGGAGACCGGACGCGACTTCTCCCGTTCGCCGGCATCTTGTGCTGTTTGCGGTTCGTCGTGAGTGACCGATCGAATGGTTCCCCCGCGTCCGAGGCGCGCTGCGCGTACTCCGTTCAAGTGATCCGCCTCGACGTCGGGAACATTCAAATTCAACACAGTCGCCGGGGGGAGCGGTCTCGAGCAGCCCGACGAGTCCCTCTGCCAGATCGGCGGCGGTTTGCCACGGAACTGGATTCGGTCCGTATCGAATTGAGGTTGCGAGACCTCGGATCCCGAATTGCGCTGCAGTTAGTACGGCACCGATCGTCCCGGAATGCAGAGCCGATCGGCCCACGTTTACGCCGTGATTTATCCCCGAAAGAACTATGTCGGGTCTCGGGCCG
Organism: uncultured Acidimicrobiales bacterium; assembly: GCA_963801315.1. GTDB lineage: Bacteria > Actinomycetota > Acidimicrobiia > Acidimicrobiales > CAVXTF01 > CAVXTF01. The sequence goes on from CAWDEI010000003.1 coordinate 96,506, forward strand.
AATCCCCCCACGCAGGCGAGGATCACTCCGAGCGCAGGGTGGTCCGTCTACTCCGTAGGTCGGAACGTCCTCGAGCCCGTCAATAGTGAAAGTGCGGTAATCGACTCCGTCGCGACTGTAGAAGGCGCCGACCGCTGAGCTCGCCCCACTCCAATCCTCGAGCGGAGCGACAACGAGGACCTCGTGTCGGGTTCTCGCTGCTGCAGCCGCCAGGGCGGCAATGCCCGGCGCCTCGACTCCGTCGTCGTTGGTCACCAGGATGCGCACGAGTCCAACACCATCCAACGGGTGCGGGCGTCGACCACGAGAACGCCTTCAACCCCGATTTTGGCCCGTGCACCGGTACGCCGGAAGTGGCAGCATCGCCGCAGGGCTTGTACAACTACCATACCGGTGCCCGCGACGGTCCGATGATGGATCGGCTGTGCGCACCCTTGCAGGAGCAGCGCACGAGAACGAGCTGAGGCCCGATGCCCACGATCGCAAACGAAAAGCTGCCGCCCTCGGGCGAGCAACACGAGATCGGATACGGGAACCACCGTGTGGTCGTCACCGAGGTCGGCGCCGCACTCCGGGTGTTCACTGCATCAGGACGCGATGTCATCGACGGTTTCGATGTGACACAGCGTTGTACGGATGGTCGCGGACAGGTCTTGGCACCGTGGCCCAACCGCCTTGGTGACGGTCGCTATGCCTTCGAAGGAGTTGCGGCGGCGGCGGCACTGGACGAACCCGAGCATCACAACGCGATCCATGGATTGGTGAGGTGGCTGCCCTGGGCGCTTCTGGGAAAAGCTCAGAACGTCGTAACGCTCGGTACGGTTCTCCACCCCCAGCCCGGTTATCCGTGGAGGCTCGCATTGACGATCGAGTACAGGCTCGGACGAGAGGGTCTCGCAATAACCACCGAGGCAAGGAACACCGGGGAGAACGCGGCACCTTTCGGGCTCGGGTTCCACCCGTACGTGACTGTCGGGACCCCGACCATCGACAACGCCCGGCTTCTCGTACCGGCGCGAAGAAGACTCGTGACCGACCAACGTGGACTTCCTACCGGTGAAGCCGAGGTCGTCGGATCGGAATTCGATTTCTGCACCTCTCGGCTGATCGGCCCAACAGTCCTCGACACCGCGTACACGGATTTGGTGCGGGCTCCCGACGGCACCGTCCGCGTGGAGCTCGACAATGCGGACCGAAGCGGGGGAATTACGATCTGGGCCGACGGCGGATTCGGTTATCTGATGGTCTACACGGCGGACAAGGTCAGCAATATGGAAAGGTGCCGGGCGTCGATCGCGATCGAGCCCATGACATGCCCGCCCGACGCACTTCGTTCCGGTACGTCGGTTGTCCACCTGGCGCCTGGTGCTTCGTGGCGCGGGAGCTGGGGCATCTCGCTGCGCTGATCACCAAAGCGGCAAGCCTGGTCGGCAATCCACGTGGACGTCACCGGTGATTCCGTACGAAATCCCGAGCGCGCGATCGTGTTACAAGTCTCAGGCATCTGACCGCGGTTGATATCGAATTGTTCTTGCAACTCGTTCCTTCGGCCGCGCTGCGTGGTTGAAATGCCCCCAGGCACCTTCACAAATGCACGATCTCACCGCAAGAGGCAGAGATCCTAAGGTTGCGTCCTCTCCCCGCCGAACGCTAAGACAGCTGAAATCGCGGGGAGGGAAGAATGGTAGATCGTGGCTCTCGCGGGCGCGAGCCTGCGGGCGTTTCGAGACACGCACGAGAGCCCAGGCGCTCCGGGACGGCGACGCTCGTGGTGGGCCTTGCGCTCTTGACGGTCCTCGGGGGACTGTTGTCGGGTGCCGCTCCCGCAGGCGCTGCTGAGACGATCACGCTCAGATTGAACGCTCCGATTGTCGGCATGGCGTCCACTGCGGACGGCCGCGGCTACTGGACAGTCGGTGCCGACGGTGGCGTTTTCTCCTTCGGAGACGCCAAGTACGCGGGCTCCATGGGGGGAAGGCACCTGAACGCTCCGATCGTCGGCATGACAGCAGGCCCTGCGAGCGGGGGATACTGGATGGTCGCGTCCGACGGCGGCATTTTCGCATTCGGCAGCGCGCACTTCTGGGGATCGATGGGCGGCAGGCATCTGAACGCGCCCGTCGTCGGCATAGCAGCGACTCCGAACCGGATGGGCTACTGGCTCGTCGCGTCCGACGGCGGGGTATTCGCATTCGGTGACGCGCACTCGGCTGGATCGATGGGGGGCAGGCATCTGAATGCTCCGATTGTCGGCATAACGCCGACTCCCGACGGCAAGGGCTACTGGTTGGTGGCGTCGGACGGAGGCGTATTCGCATTCGGTGACGCGCACTTCTGGGGATCGATGGGAAACAGGCAGCTGAATGCTCCGGTCGTTTCCATCGCGGCCGACAGCGCCACGGACGGCTACTGGATGGTGGCGTCCGACGGGGGCGTGTTCGCATTCCACTCCGCATTCGACGGCTCGAAGGGGAGCGATCCGTTGCCTGGGCCGGTTCGGACCATCGTGCCGGCAAATGGCGGGGGAGGGTACTGGCTTTCGGGGGACACAGGGGGCGTGTACCCGTTCGGTGCGGCGTCGTTCGAGGGAGACATCAACGGGATCCTGCCGGGCTCGCAACCGCGCGCAGCTGATCCAGACACGTCCGGAGCGCGAATCCTCGCCGTCGCGCAGTCACAGGTCGGACAGACGGACCCGTACCTGTACGGGCCCGTCGGAAGTGAATGGTGCGGGTACTTCGCGTCCTGGGTCTGGCAGCACGCAGGAATACCGGTTCCGACAACTCCCCTCGCGTACGAGATGGGAAGCTGGTCGTTGGCCAACGGCGGGACCCTGCTGCCGCCGACTGCCGTCCCCCAGGTCGGCGACGCGGTGTTGTTCGAGCCACCTGGAAGCACGCTTGCGTGGCCGAACTCGAGCGGGCTCGGGTACCCCAACATCGAGCACGTGAACATCGTCGCCCGGGTCCTACCCGGCGACCAGATCATCACGATCGGTGGAGGCGAGTCCGGCGCCGTGAGGGAGCAGGGACCGTACTCCGCGGCGAACGCGAGCAGCTGGTGGGGTCAGGCGATCTACGCGTTCGTGCAACCTCCCGGTTTGTGACGCCGATACCCCGGCTCAGCCATGTCGAGAGACAGATGACTTTCGGTCGTTGCCTCCGTATCTCAGCTGGCTGAAGTGGTCGCCGGCTTCATCTCATGACGCAGCTGGACCGAGTACCGACTGGACCAGGCTCGAGAGGTTGAAATTGAGTCCGGGAAACATCAGGTTGAACATTCCGAGATAGAACAGCCGCGCCATGATCGCCTGTGTGTCGAAGACGCGGGAATCGAGCACGTTATCGATCGCATCGACATTGAACGCGTAGCGCGCCAGCGCCATGGCCGATACGAGAGCACCCTCCTCCGAGTCCATGGTCAGATTGTTTCCGGCGAAGTAGATCCCTGTCTGCTTCTGGCTCGGCAACGGCGTGTAGTAGGGGCTGATGCTCTGCGCGTTGCGCATCAACTGCTTCTGCTCCCACATGAACGACGGAAGCCACATGCCATGCGTCCAATTCATCGGCGTGGGAGCGATCGGGTTCTTCGGGATCGGGGTGCCTTGAACCTGCGTCGGGTCGAAGCCGTACATCGTCAGGTAATACTCGAAGCTGGGATCCGTGACGCTCATGAGGTTCTTGTAGGAATACGTCGTCCACGAAGTCGTGAGATCGAACGGTTTCTCCTGCGTCGACCAATACGCAGTGAACTGGAGAGTCTCCTCGGGTGGGCTCGGCATGCCGGGAGCGAGGATCGACGCGTCCTGGTGGAGATAGCAGAACCCGGGGACCAGACCCCACACACCTTGGCCCACATACTGCTCGTAGAAGCTCCACAGTGGGTTGCTCGAATTGTCGAGCAGAGTGCCGTTCGTTCCCATGTCCGTGGTCAACACCACCGCGTCGAATTGCTCCGGGTTCTGTAGCTGACCGCCGACCTCCCACGTCACGAAAGGTCCGTTGGTGGAGGGATAGACCTCCGTGACCGTTGCGCCGGTGAGAATCGTGACAGCACCGCCGGGCATCGAGTTCACGGCGTCGGTCGCCATCGCCTGGACCCACTGCATGGCGCCGAAGTGAAATCGCATGAAGTCGCTGGACCAGTTGGTGAAGCTTGCGTAACCCTGGTCGAACAGGAATGCGACCTCCGGCACGTAAATCTCGCCTAGCAGTGCCGACCCGTAGCCGTTCATGATGCTGAGGTACGGGTCGAGGAAGTACGTCTCGAACGTGGGAAGGTCATTGAACAGACCCGCTTCTGCGTCGAGGAGGGACTGCAAGGAGAGCATCATGCCGGGTTGAGCCTTGAGGAGTGCCTCGAACGTGTTGGCGTCGGCGGCGCCCTGCTGGTAGAGCGACGTATTCTGGTAGTCGGAAAAGTTGCCCCAGTACTGTGCGGGCCCACCCTGGGTGGTACCTGGGAATGCGCAGGCGACCTTCAGTGGCACGGCGTCCATCGTCACGGTGGCGAACTGCGGGAGCTTGAGCATGCTCATCAGGTTCGGGTACATGACCGGCGCAATCATCTGGACACCGAGATCGATCCAGTACGTAGTTGCGTTCACGGTCACCGGCACGGTCCTGGAGTGACCTCCGAGGCTCGGAATGCCCGGTTGCGGCTCCCCGTTCTGGTACACGAGGTCGTCGTGTACGAGTGTGATCTCGAAGCTCCCGGAATTCTGCTGCTGCGCTTTGGCGAGGCACCACAGCAGCGCAACGCCGCTCGCGCCTCCTCCGACGATGCAGACCTTTTGAGTCACGCTGACCGCCTTTCGACTCGGCGACGCTCTCGTGTGTGATTGTCGCGCTCGCGATCATCCCGAGCGCATCAGGGCATTCAGGTGCTGTCGAGCTCGGCAAGTATTGCACGCGCCTTACGGCCGTCAAAAGAGTCGACATCGTGCCTGCGGACAATCGGAGCCAACACATTTCGTCCCTCGAGCGGAGCGCCGCGGCTGCCCAGAAAACGAGCCAGTGCCGCTCCGACGCGTAGCTCCAAAAGGCCGGCACCCATCCCGCTCGCCGTATCGAGCGCATCTTGGAAGTCAGCTCTGGCCGTTTCGTCCTCGCCGCATAGTGCGCGCAACTCCGCTCTCAGGCGAAGAAGCTCGCAGGTGTGCTGGATCTGCAGGTTCTGATCGGGCAGGAGCAGTGCATCGGCGACGGTGGCGAGGGCGTCGCTCACCCGACCGGCGATCAGCTGGGACTCGGCGAGTAGGCCGAGCGAGTGGTTGAGTCCCAGGCGCTGCCGGACGGCAACGTGCTTGGCGAGCCCGGCGGAGATCCGCTCGACCCCGGCGGCGTCACCGACCATCGCCTCGGCCCAACCTCCATAGATCTGACCCCATCCCACGATGATGTCGATCCCGAATCGTGTGCCGACTTCTTCGAGTTCGTCCGACGAGGCACGAACCATGTCGAAGTCCCGGAGCCACACGTTGAGAACTGCGGAGCTGATCCGCGCCAGCATCTGGGCGATCGGATCTGCGTCAGGTCGGTGCTCGGCCGAGTTGATCTCTTGGAGAAACTGGTGCGTTCGGTCGATCATGGCGAGCAGGGACGCGGACAGCGCCCCCGTAGAGCGCGGCCTGCACGACTGCGGAGGCCGGAAGGATCTTCGAGAGCGCGTCCGGCGGTCGGTCGAACACCGCTTCGGCATGCTCCAGCGCGTCGAGGAGCCGCCCGCGGTTGTAGAGCGACCCGGCCTGGGCGACGTGCGCCTCGCACGAGGATTGTTCGTCACCCAGCTCCGTAGCCAGCGAAACGAGCTCATCGGCCAGCAGTTGGGAGCTCATGATCTCCCCGCTGCTCATGGAGGTTCCCCAGAGGTTGTAGAGAGTCCGAAGGCGAAACTGGGTATCGCCCAGGTACTCACTGAGCTTTCGCGCTCGGTCTGCCGCAGCGATGGTCTCCGGGGCTCCGAATCCCCGCGCCATCTGCAGCGCATCGGTGAGCCCGAGCTGCAGCACGAGCTCGCGTCCCACCCGCTCAGGTTCTGCAGGCAGCTGATCGAGCAACGCGAGCGCATGCTCGTAGTGAGCACTCGTCTCAGCGTATGCCGACCGGGCTGCGGAACGCTGGGCTGCGATCTGCCATGCCGCAATCGCTTCGCGCACCTCGCCTGCCTCAGTCCAGTGGTGCGCGAGCAGCTCGGGCGCGACGGCCACACCTTCGGCGGATCGCCGGGTCAGTGTGGAGGCGATCTGCCGATGGAGGTGGATGCGTCGACGTCGGAGCATCGAGTCGTATGCGGCCTGCTGGACCAGTACGTGCTTGAACTGATAAGTGCTCGCGGGCGCGACGCCCCGAGTTATCACGAGCTCGACGTCATCGAGTTGCGCGAGCCCTGGAACCAGTTCGGCCACCGCGTACCCAGACACCTCTTTCAGCAAATCGAAGGAGAAGTCGCGACCGATCGCGGAGGCTATTTGTGCGATTTCCTTCGCAGGTCCAAGCCGATCGAGCCGCGCCATGAGCGAGTCATAGAGCGACGTAGGGATGTCACTGCCTTGCGCGTCGACGACCCGCTCGCTGACCGCGCGCGGCAATTCCTCTGCGAAGAGCGGGACTCCGTCGGACCGGTCGACCAGTGCATCGATCATCACGTCGCCTGTATCGGACAGGCCCAGCTGGTCGCGCACGATCATGCCGCGTCTCGTCGGTCCCGAGACGACCGAGCGTGATCTGCGTGTGATTGCTCCGCGTGACCCATGGAGGCACGAACCCGAGACGAGCGGTCATGATCACGAGGGCCGATATCGACGCGACCTGCTCGAGGGTCGCAGCCAAGGTTTCGAGCGAGGAGGGGTCTGCCCAGTGCAGATCTTCGACCACGAGGGCCAGAGGTTGGACGTCTGCTTGGGCGGTCAGCCAGCGGACCAGCCAGTCCATGAGACGGCGTCGCTCCTCCTCGGGAGACACGAGCAGCGGTGCGAACCGGTCGCCTACAGGCAATTCGAGCAGGTCGGAGACGAGTCGGGCGCCTTCGCTCGGATCGTCTGTCACGTGTCGAAGGGAGGCCTCGATATCGGCCACCCGTTGGCCGGCGGGCACCGCTGTGGGCCAGTCGAACTGCTGCTCGACCAGATGCTTCACGACAGCGAAGGGCTGCAGATGCTCGAGCCGGGAGGCTGCCACCTCCACCCATGTCCCGCCGCGCTCGACCTCGGCTCGAAGCTGTTGCAACAAGGCGGACTTCCCGATTCCAGGCTCTCCGAGCACGAGCACGACCTGACCATGGCCCGTCGACACCGACTGCCAGCGGTCCTCGAGGAGCGACATCTCGGTTCGTCGCCCGACGAAGGTTCCATTCGGCCTGTCGGGTCCTCGCCGGGCGGTAGGAACGTGGGCAACCACGCGGTGCACCACAACCGGCTCCGGCACCCCTTTCAGGTCCTTCGCTCCGAGAGGCTCGTATGTGAACGCCCCCTCGAGGCGGCGTTTGAGCTCGTCGGTCACCACAACCCAATTGGGCTCTGCAACTCCCTGCACCCGGGCCGCCACATTCACCGGATCGCCGAGCGCGTGCGTCTCGCGCCGCTCGGGAGTTCCGACCTCCGTCACGACCACGAGCCCCGAGTGCAGTCCCACCCGTGCCGTGATAGTGGTCCCGCTGGTGGTGCCGTCTGGGCTCAGGTTGCCAACAGACCTCAAGATCTCGAGAGCAGCCAAGACCGCGTTCTCAGCCGTGGTCTCGCCCGCCTCGGGGTACCCGAAGAACGCAAGGATGCCGTCGCCCAGGTATTGCGACACGAACCCGTGGAACCTGCCGATGATGTCACTGCAAACCTGGTAGTAGGCATCCATCAGCTCGCCGAACACCTCCGGGTCGAGCTCCGCAGCGAGCTTCGTGGAGCCGACGAGATCGCAGAACATCGCCGTGAGCCTTCGACGCTCGCCTCCTCCGGCAACTTTCGCGGGCAGCACGTCAGCGTGTGTGCCGTCGACGTCGGAGTGAGGGCTCTGCGATCTGCCCGCTTCTGCGAGCACGTCGGGTGTACGGACACCGCACGACGTGCAGAACGAGGCAGCCTCCAATAGGGGGGCGCGGCACGCCGGACAGTCACGCCCCAGCCCCGCCCCGCAAGTCGCACAGAATCTTGCGCCAACGGGATTCTCGTGGCCACAGCCTCGAAGCCCCATCGACTCCCCGCTTTTCGCCGTGAGCCTACTCGTCCATCGGACCGCCTCGCCGTTGGCGGACAATGGGACTTTCGGCCCTTGCGGATCCGTCGCCCATCAGGCACGGTGCCTCAATGGGAGCACCCACGTTGAGCGTGTTGGCGCCCGACGAATGCTTGCGCCTGCTCGGCAGTGTGCAGATCGGCCGGGTCGGACTCAGCATCCGGGCCCTGCCGGTGGTCCTGCCCGTCAACTTCTGCCTGTTCGACGGTGACATCGTGTTCCGGACCGTGAACGGGACCAAGTTCCACGAGGCCGCCAAGGGAGCAGTGGTCGCGTTCGAAGCCGACGGATACGACATCGACGGGGCGAGCGGGTGGAGCGTGCTGGTGCAGGGTGCCTCGAGGGTCGTCGCCGACCCGCTGGAGTTGCGCCAGGTCGCAGCTCTGCCGATCGAGCCTTGGGCGCTCGACGGGACGGCCGACCGATTCGTTCGGATCGCCATCTCGAATGTCAGCGGTCGTCGGTTCCAGCGAGACCCGATCGGAAGCTGATCCCGGTCTCGCCGGCACCGGCGAGCGGCGTCATCGAGCGCGAAGGTCAACCCGGCTGGCGCTAGCTTCGGGGCGATGATCCTTGAGCACGCCGTACTCGATGTCATCCCAGGTGAGGTGGAACGCTTCGAGGAGGCCTTCGGTTCGGCTCGGCCGATCATCTCGTCGATGCCTGGCTGCAGGTCGGTACGTCTCGAACGGTGCATCGAATCCCCGGCGCGATACCTGCTCCTGGTCGAGTGGGACCGGCTCGAGGACCACACCGAGGGGTTCCGTGGGTCCGACGAGTACCAGGAGTGGCGCCGGCTCCTTCATCACTTCTACGACCCGTTTCCGACGGTCGAGCACTACGAACGTGTGGGCGCGCGATGAACTGTTCGAGGAGTCGGGCGGAGCCGCCCGTGGAACAATGACGGAATGAAGATCACACGCGAGATCGTCGTCTTCGACGCCGCCGATCTGTCTGCCGAGAGTGCCTTCTGGTCAGGGTTGCTCGGTGGCACGGTCGACACGGACGACGATTGGCACACCGTTTACGTCGACGGGAAGCCCCGGATGGGCATACAGCTCGCGCCCGATCACGTAAGGCCCGAATGGCCCGACGGGACGCCGCAGCAAATTCACCTCGACTTCTACGTGGACAACGTCAAGGCTGCCCACGAGGAGGCTATGTCGCTCGGAGCCAAGCTGCTGCAGCCGGCAGACGATCTGGGGTCGACCGAGGGATTCCAGGTCTACGCATCTCCCGCGGGGCATCCCTTCTGCCTCTGCTGGGTCTGACGCGCTCGCCCCGTACACATCGCGCAGGGATCGTCTCCCAACGCGGCGACCTCCCGACCCGGCGCATGGCGTGTGCTACAGAGGGCGTCACACGCGCCATGCGCCGGGTCATCGGCTGGGTTCACGTGGGAGGACGAATTCGATCATCTGACATAAGTCGAGGCAGGTCAATGACTCATCGAGCCGCTTCGCCTGCTTCATTTGCGGTAGTGCACTGCCGGCTACACGGTGTTCTCATGGAGTTAACGAGGGCGTAACCATCACCAGAGCGCTGCTTCGTAGTATGGAAATCGTCATCCCCAAGTTGTTCCCCTTGGGTTGTGGCGACGAAGGCCCCGAGACTTCGGGGCTTTCGTCGCGTCTCGAGCGACGCCAACGGCGTGGCGGTAGATTCGACGCGACACCTACATGGTCGTTGGGGGTTATATGGCTGAGCCGAACCAGGAGATCGAAGTCATCGCGAGGAAGATCCAAATGGCTGTCGACACCTCAGATCTGAACGCCATCCGCGAGCTTCTCGATCCAGACGTGACATGGGGTGCACCGAACGCCAAGAGTCCGGCCTGCAAGAACCGGGACCAAGTCCTGGCGTGGTACCAGCGCGGCAAGGCGGATGGATCCGAAGGGCGCGTGTCAGAGGTCGAGATAATCGGCGAGTGCGTTCTTCTGACGTTGGCCGTCACTCGGACGCCCTCTGCGCGAGAGCGCGGTGGCACAGCGCTGCGCTGGCAGGTCAATACCCTTCGCAACGGTCGAGTAATCAACATCGCTGGATTCGACGACCATGGCGAGGCGGTCGCATACGCGGAAGCACGGCTGCCAACCCGAGGGGCGTAGCTGACTCCCCGGGCTGCGACGCACGTCCCCAAGTCGACCTTTCAGGAGGTACCCGTGTGATACCCAGAGACTCGAGCCATTGCCCGTTCGCTGCCTGAGTAGACGTTGCTCAAGCGTCTCGCCTGAAAAACAACACGCCACCGGCGCTCAGGACGATCGCCGAGTACGCGGCCATGACGACCAACCCGACAGTCGGCGACAGGGGCCCGTTGGGGCCATACGGTCCTTGGTTGACGGTGGACGTTATCGAGTTGACGAGAATATTGCTCGGCAGGAGCCGAACGGCGGACTGGGATATCTGGTGCATCACCAGTGGAAGGACGAACACGACGCCGGCGAATGCGGCGATCGATGCCGCGGTGCTGCGGAAGATGACAGCGAAGCCAAATGACATCAGGGCCAGAAGCGAGATGAACAGGCCCGTCATGATCACGGCCCGCAGTGCGCCCGGCGAGCCCAGGGTGGCCGATGGAGCGCCACCACCGGAAAGGATGGCTTGCCCGACGAAGAACGTGAGGAAGCTGAGCAGCTCGCTGAAGATGATCGTGGCTGCGGCCGCGATACCGATCTTGGTGGCCAGCAGGACGGGTCGCCTGGGTGTGGCTGCCAGTGTCGTGCGGATCGTGCCGCTCGAGTACTCACCAGAGACCAGCAAGACCCCGAACACTCCGAGAGTCAGGGCGGCGACGATCACCCCGGTCAGCGCCTGCTGGGTCGGATCGAAGCCGGAGTAATACCCACGACCATGGTGTCCGTCGGCATTGGTCACAAGTCCTGTCACCAAGAGTGTGGCGAGAACCGTGACCCCGAGAGTGATCGCTGTCGATCGCAGGGTCACGATCTTCAGCAATTCGGACTTGAGTATGTTGTTCACGCGATAGTGGCCCGTCCGAGGGGGTTGGATCGCGTAGGTCATCTCCTGGGACATCTCTACAACTTCCTTTCGCCGGCGGCGGACGCGCCGGCCATGGTCGACGGGCGGAACTCCACCTCGTCCTGGGTCAGCTCCATGAAAGCGTCTTCCAAAGATGCGGTGATCGGAGTGAGCTCGTGGACCCGAAGACCGTCACGAGCAGCGAGGTCGCCGATCTGAGAGGCGGACAGTCCGTCGACCATTAGCGACTCGCCGATGTCGTCGCACAACTTGGCTCCTGCAGCGATGAGCGCCGGCTTGAACAAGGCGAGATCGGGCGTGACGAGCCTCACGGTTCCACCACCACTTCTGGCGACGAAGTCCACAACGCTGGTCTCGGTTATCAGCCGGCCGCGACCGACCACCACGAGCCGGTCGGCGGTCAACGACATCTCGCTGATCAAGTGGCTGGAAACAAGAACTGTCCGCCCCCCGGCCGCCAGATCTCGTAGGAAGTGGCGGACCCAACGGATCCCTTCCGGATCGAGGCCGTTCACCGGCTCGTCGAACAGCAGCACCTGCGGATCGCCGATTATCGCCGCTGCTATGCCGAGCCGCTGGCTCATACCCAGGGAGAACTTCCCGGCCCGCCGATTGGCGACGGAGCTCAGGCCGACCTGGTCAAGGACCTCGTCGACCCTGCGGAGCGGGATGTCGTTGGACAGTGCCAGCCATCGAAGGTGGTTGCGGGCGGTGCGAGCCGGGTGGAAGGCCTTCGCATCCAGCAAGGCGCCGACTTCGCGCAGAGGCCAAGCCAGCTCGGAATATGGCTTGCCCCCGATCAAGGCCGACCCCGAGTCGGGAATATCGAGCCCCATGATCATGCGCATCGTCGTCGACTTCCCCGATCCGTTCGGTCCAAGGAAGCCGGTGACCGCACCAGCCTGGACCTCGAAGGACAGGTGGTCGACAGCCGTGGTAGTGCCGTATCGCTTCGTCAGTGAATGTGCCGTAATCATCATCACGATCAACGGTAGAGATCCAGCTTGTTCGGCGGAATACCGCTAGTCGGCGTCTTCGGGGTGGGGTTAGCACCATCGGTTCCGAGACCAAACTTCTGGGCACGAGAGTCCGTTGGTCGATCTGGCCTACGCTCCGCGAGTGATCGCCGAGCTGCAGTGTGTGGTTTTGGACTGTGCCGATGTCGTCGAGCTTTCCCGGTTCTACGGGTCGCTTCTCGGTGGCGTGCTGAACGATCCCGATCCGCGGTGGGCGCTCGACGACGCCTGGGCGACCCTCCACACGGAGAGCGGGCCAGTGCTTGCCTTCCAGCGTGTGGACGACCACACGCCCCCGCAATGGCCGGACCCGACTCGTCCCCAACAGCTCCATCTGGATCTGGAAGTCACGGACCTCGACCAGGCCCAGGAACAGGTAGTCAAGCTCGGTGCGACGCTGCTCGATGCCGGCGACGATCTGCGCAGCTGGCGCATATTCGCGGATCCGGCGGGTCACCCGTTTTGTCTAGTCGTCAGGCGTGTCGACCGCCCCGACGCTCTTAGCTGAGAGCTTTCGTGTTCGGAGGCCGGCCATGTCAGAGCAATCACCGATGTGGGCCGACCCTTCTGGTGCAGCGCTATACGCCGCCCGTCACGATGGAGGTGCATCGTGGGTGTGAGAACCCACGCCCTTTAGTCCACGGGTCAACTAACCGTGACAACGCTCACGTAGTTCTGGCCTGTATTGGCGGCGAATGTGATTCCGCTGTCAGTATCGGGGTTGAGTGCTTCGCAAGCGCCCATTCCTTCCTGCTTGCCGTAGAAGACGCCAGCGTTTGCGAATGTGGTGGAAGCATCAAGTGGTGGCGATGCGGGCGTTGTCTCGACATCGAACCCATACCAGCAGCTGTCGGTTTCGGGGCTGTCGACGGCCAACGCGACGCCCTGCGAATCACCGCCGGCGCTCACATCGAAGACGAGAACGCTTACGCAGTTCGCTGTGGTAGTTGGACATGGACCACCAACCACCCAGGTGAACTCGGGTGCCTGCATGCTGAAGTCGCTCGCATTGTAGGGCTTTCCTCCGCTCTCGTACGCCTGATTGACTTGGTACAGGGCCTTGACTTCTGTGAGGGCATTGGTGAGGTTGGACTGGGCGTACCGATTGCCATTGTTCGCGCTCGTAGTCGATGATGACTTCGGAGCTGATGTCAGTGAACTTGGACCCGCTGACGAGCTGCACCCTCCGAGCACCGCCGTAACAGCGACGACTCCAATTGCTATGCGGACCTTCATATTCCCTCCTATTTCGTGCGCGTGCGTCGTTCGGAAGATCGTAGAGATCGACTTCCCTTATGTGTGGGGTCCACAAAAAATCGGCAATCGCAGGAGGAACTTGAGTTAAGGTTGCCACTCGTCATTCGTCTTGTCAGGTGCGAGATCTTTAGCCTTCACCCATCGGAGGCAACGGATAGGCAGGAATCGGTCAAGATCCGATTTGCAGCCGCATCACCCACCGCCACTTCGCTATCTTCCGATCTCGCTCGAAGCCGAACTCCTCGAACAGGTCGGCGGGACCTGTATGGAAATAGGCACCACGCTGAGGGGGGCGCTCCTCGACTTGTTCGGGGTAGGCCTCGACGAGCCCACCTCCAGCATCGTGGATGGCAGCTATCGCGGCGCCGAGCGCCGCCCGCGCGACCCCACTGCGCCGGTACCGGCTTCCGGTGAAGATGCAACCGATTCGCCAGTCGGGCATCTCGCGCAGGTCCTTCGCATAGGCTTTCGGGTTATTGATGTTCGGAAGCTCCACCGGCCTCCCGTACTGACACCATCCGACGCACTCATCGCCGTCGTAAACGAGAATCTGGTGCACCGTTCCGTTTCGAACGTGGGCTTGCTTTGCCAGACGGTTTCCAGAAGGGGTGTGGTGGCCCTTGCCGACGCCCTCGGGGTGGAAACCCATGCACCAGCAGCCGCCCCAAACTCCGTTGTTGGCCTCCACTAAACGGGCGAAGTCGTCCCACGTATCAGGACTGAGCGGCCGCGTCACATAGGGGGTGACCGATGCCATCCGTGGATTATGTCCCAAAGTCGTGGGCTGGTGTCGGAGTGAAGCCGCTCTGTGTCTCCTGGATCTGGGCCTTTCCAACTACTGACTCTGAACGTAGACCCGAGGTCGGTCAAGGTGATCCTTTAGACAGATCCGTTGGGTGCCGAGTCTCGATGATCGTTGGTCCCGGCGTTGGTCCCGAATCGCGACGATCCAAGCCGGCGCTCTCCGCGTCGAGGACAATCGTCGGAGAAGTGGGCTATACGAGCCGTTCGCCGGTTCCGGGAACGAAAACGAGAGGGCGGCCGTTGTCCACCACGAATTTAATCGTCCCGCCTTCGAATGGGTGTCTGCGTCCCCTTCAGGTGAGCCTTGGGCATCCTGGAGTTCTCGGAGTGATCTTTCTTCGGTGCAGTCGCTGTGAGCCTCATCGCGATCGTCGGTATCGGCCTCGGTGGCCTCATCCGGCTCACTGCAGGGGCGACCAGTTGTGATCGTTGGAGGGGTCACGCTTGGCCAGCCATTGCCCTCGGAGCCGCATCATTGCGAGTGGCACATCGCGACGCCTGATGCATTGGTTACGCCAGCCATCCCCGAACCATGTCCGGTGACCGACTACCTGTGCAGGAGTTACGGGACCACGAGCGGCTGCTCGTAAGAACCAAGCCGGCTGATTACCGAGGGGAAATCCGGTTCCGGAATAGGCCATCTGGCAGAGGTTCTCCGTGCATTGGTGCCTGAGAATGGCTGACATGACCGGAGCCGGGCAGTCTCTGTCAGAATTCCGAGCGATGCCGGACGATCCCGAGGACGGGGACCAGGGCGCGCCGACGGGCTCGTCGATGCGTACGACCCTTCCGACCGGAATGGTCACCTTCTTGATGAGCGACGTCGAGGGTTCCACTCGGCTATGGGAAACGGGTGAGGCGTCCACCGCTGCTGCCATAACCCGCCACTACGAACTTATGCATTCCATCATCGCTCGCCACCACGGTGTGCTCCCGCTCGAGCAGGGAGAGGGCGACAGCGTGGTGGGAGCCTTCGAGAAACCTTCAGAGGGCCTCGAGGCTGCCCGGGAGATTCTTGAAGCCATGGCTGACGAGCCATGGCCGACGGATCCTCCGTTGCGGGTCCGACTTGCACTCCACACCGGCGAGACGAAACTGAGGGATGCGGCGAACTATTACGGCCGGACCATCATTCGGTGTGCACGGTTGAGGGCCATCGCCCACGGCGGACAGGCCCTGGTGTCTGATTCGACCCATGACCTGGTGACCGATCACCTACGGCCTGATGTCTCGCTTCGCCCGCTCGGTATCCACCAACTGAAGGACCTGGGCAGCCCGGAGAGGGTCTGGCAGCTCTGTCATCCTCGGCTCCAGACCGACTTCCCGGAGTTGCGTTCGCTCAGCGCCGTGCCCAACAACCTCCCGGTGCAAGTGTCGAGCTTCGTCGGGCGCTCGCTCGAACTCGCGAGCATCAGCGAGGCGATCCGCCACTCGCGACTCGTCTCGTGCGTCGGTTCCGGCGGTTGCGGGAAGACCCGCCTGGCGCTCCAGGTCGGCGCGGAAATTGTCGACGAGCACCCGGGTGGTACGTGGTGGGTCGACTTGTCTCCAATCTCTGACCCGGTCCTCGTCGGCGAGGGATTGGCCTCGGCCATGGGAATCAGACCTGAACACGACCGGCCACTCGTAGAGACACTTGCCAAACAGCTGAGCGGCGCCGAGACACTTGTCATCATGGACAACTGCGAGCAGGTGGTCGACGCCGTCGCCCATCTTGTCGATGACCTGCTCAAGCGAACGCCCCACCTCCGGGTCCTGACAACGAGCCGAGAGCCTCTCGGGATCGCGGGTGAAGTGGTCTGGCGGGTCCCGTCGCTCGACGAGGAGACCGCGACCGAGCTCTTCGTAGAACGTGCCAGCCAAGTGCGTCCCGGATACAAGAAGAACGCCGAAGAGAACGAAGTTCTCCTCGATATCTGTCGTCGACTCGACGGCGTGCCGCTGGCGATCGAGCTCGCTGCCGCGCGGATGCGAATGATGCCGGCTGCCCGAATCGCAGCGGCTCTCGACGACCGCTTCCGCCTGTTGACCGGTGGCGATCGCACCGCTATGGCCCGCCAGAGGACGCTCGAGGCATCGATCGACTGGAGCCACGAACTGCTCGAGGAGCCAGAGCGCATCCTTCTTCGGCGCCTCTCGGTCTTTGCGAACGGCTTTACCCTCGAAGCAGCAGAGATGGTGTGTTCCGATTCAAACCTCGACGCCTATGCCATCCTCGAGCTCGTGACCCGCCTGGTCGACAAGTCTCTCGTGCAGGCCATGAGCGACCAGCGCATTCCTCGCTTTCGGCTTCTAGACACCATCAGGCATTACGCCGGGAACCGCTTAGTCGATTCGGGCGATGCGGAACCGACCAGAGAACGTCACTTCGAATACTTCTTGGGTTTGGCCGAACGGGCTGCCCCCGAGATCGTCGGGGCGGATGGTCCGATGTGGCTAGCGGATCTGGAGCTCGAACACGAGAACATTCGGATGGCGCTCGAGTGGATCGACGCCAGACAACAGCCCGAGCACTTCTACAGGCTGGTCACGGCCTTGGCACTTTTCTGGGAACTTCGGGGTTATCTGGAAAGCGGAGGGCGTTGGTTCGAGAGGGCACTGCGACACGAAGATGAGCCGTCAGTTCATCGCGCCCGAGCCTTGTGGGGCGCGGCACACGTGGCTCTTTATGGTGATGATCACGAGACGGCCGGTCGCCGGGCACCCGAGGCTCTCGAGATGGCAGAAGCGTTGGACGATAAGTGGGCAATTGCTCGCTCACTCAACACGATCAGCTATGTGCTCATGTGGTTCGACGGTCCGAGCGCATTGTCGTCGCTCGAGCGAAGCATCGAGCTCGGACAGGCCATCGGTGACGAATGGGCGATCGCTGACGGGCTGAAGATGGTGACCTCGGCACAGATGGCCCATAACGCTCTCGAAGAATTAACAGTCGCAGTGACTGAGCTCGAAAAGGTGTCGACGAGGCTTCACAACAAGTTCTTCACCGCTTGGTGCCACTTCGTGCATGGCGTCGTCGCCCGGCGACACGGTGAGTTGGATTTGGCTCGGCGCGAGCTCGAGCGCTCGATCGATCTCTGCCGCGAAGTCGGAGATCCGGCAACTGGTGGCATTGCCATGGCATTTCTCGGTGAATTGGACGTGCGCACTGGTAACCCCGATGCAGGCCGGGTGCGTTTCTACGACATCTTGGGACGAGCTGACGGCAGCGGGGCGTTGGGTGGTGTCTTCGCTGCAGGGTTTCTGACCGAGATGCTCATCGGACGCGGTGAGTTTCCCGAGGCGGCGTTGCTTATCGACCGTCTCGTCGAGGCAGCGAGCCTCCCGCTGTTTCGTGCATGGGCCTATTGGCTGCAGGGATGGCATCGTTCGAGTACGGGTGATCACGAAGGCGCTGGTGCGGCACTTCAGGTGGCACACCAAGCGGCCGTCCAAGCCGCCGACCCATGGGTGACCGTTCAGGTTGCAGACCAGTTGGGACGCCACGCCCACCTGATCGGGGACCTCGTCCATAGCGAGAGCTGGCACCACCAGGCTCTCTCGCTCGCGCACTCGGGCGGACTTCGACTTAACGTCGTGACTTCACTCGAGGCACTTGGCGCAATCGCAGCCGAGCGGGAGAGCTACGTCGAAGCGGTGAGACTGTTCGGAGCGGCGGACGCCTCTGCTCGGGCGATGGGCTCGGTGCGTGTACCAGACCGCGAGTCGGAACGTGCGGACCACCTCGAGCTTGCCCGAGAGCGGCTCGATACCGAGGTCTTCTCGGAAGCTCTCGCCGAGGGGTCGGCGCTCACCATGGACGAGGCGGTGGGATATGCGTCGCGCGCGCGCGGCGAGCGAAAGCGTCCCTCGTATGGGTGGGACGGTCTTACGAAAACCGAAGTGCGCGTCGCGGAGTTGGTGGGCGAGGGATTGACCAACCCTCAGATCGCCGAGCGCATGTTCATCGCCAGAGGGACAGTAAAAGTGCACCTTGCTCACATCTTCACCAAGCTGACCATCAGCACGCGCTCCGAATTGGCCGCGGAGGTCGCGAGACGCGCGGCTCCTCTTCCACCGAAGAACCTAGGGACCGATCGGCATGACATGCAGATCGGAAGCACGCCCCGTCTCACGTAGACACTCGTAACTTAGATCGTCTATGTAAGCACGCGCTTGTCTGAGGAACACGCGCGCACGCAGCACAGGCGACCGCGCACTCAATCAACGAAGACTCCCGTAATTAACGTAAGCACTCCCGAAAGGAGACAGTTGTGCAAACTTCCGGTTGCCTTGAAACAGAGAAGCCAGGCGCCTCAACCTCGCGTCGGCGCATCGCATGTTACGCGATCGGGATAGTCGCGATCGCGGGTTGCCTCACCGTGGTCACACCCCTGGCGGCAGGAGCGCTGCAGCCCGCGCGCACCGGAGCTGCTCGGAGCTCCGGTGACATCACCGGCTTCGGATCTTCGGGCATAGTGGCCTATAAGAAAGGCTTCGCGACGGTAGCTACTGATCAGGCCGGTGACATTCTGCTGTTCCACCGGGCGACGAATGCTACGACATGGTCCAAAACCGAGATCTACAGCGCTGCCGACGATGGGGTAGGGATGTATGCCCCTGTGCTTGCCACAAGTGGGAAGAGTTTTGCCATCGTGGCCAACGACGACAGCGAGAAGGACTTGTTCTCCTGGGTCGGGAATCTGACCAGTGGTTTCACCGCCCAGCTCGTCTCCGACACCGCCAGCTACCCCGGACTCGGCCCTTCGATCGCATATTCCCCCGTTGGGCACAACTACGTCCTTACCGACACCGACAACTCAGGCAATATCGACTACTGGTACAGCACGACGGCTTCTGGCGGTTGGCAGGAGGAGACCGTCGCATACGGGGCGGACCTCGGGACCTTCTACGACCAGTCCGTGGTCACCGTGACTGATGTCGGAGTGGTGATCGTCGGCACCGATGGTGCGAACTATCTGAATGCCTTCTACCAGCCGATCGGATCCCCGCAGTGGTCGATGAGCAATGAACAGTTCGCCGGATTTTACGACTTGTCCATCACGTCGTCGGGTAGCGAGTTGTATCTGGCGTTCGTCTACGGAAACGGAGTCTTTGTCCAGGGTTACTCCGACGTCGGCGTTCCGAACGACGGAGTTGACCTCGTGTACCAGTCGTCGACGTACCCGCTTGGCGACTGCATCGCCTGGTCGGGCTCGAACGCTGTCTTGGTCTCCAAGGACAGCAGCGGGAACCTGGACTTCTTCTACTCCAATTCCAACGTCTCGACCTTCTTCGAAGAGACCATTGCCACGGACACCTCCACGCTCACCTTCGGAGGACAACCGGCCGTGGTTGTGGGCCACAATCTCGTGGTGGTAACTGACGCCACCAGCAAAGGCAAGCTCTATGCCTGGTTGCAGCCGGTCGGAGGGAGCGGTTGGACTCAACAGCTGATTGGCAAATAGAGGAGGGTTGCTCGATCTCCTTCGTCATCTGACTGTGCCGGTAACATCCGGGCTGCCGACCGCTCGGAATCGAGGAGGTGGAAGTGGACGCGGATACGCTACAGCGGGCAGTCAAGATGTCGAGGGAGATCGTCGCCTCTGTCCAACCTGAGCAGTTGGAGGACTCGACACCGTGCCAGTCCTGGAAGGTGCGCGATCTCCTCAATCACATGATCGACGCACCGACGTTTGCCGCCACCGTGATGGAGACAGGGGACTGGGCGAACCAGGGTGGGGAGCCCGTCGATCACGCGAGTGGCGACTACCTGGCGGAATACGATGCAGCGACTGCTCGTGCCATTGCCGCGTTTCGCGCCGATGGTGCGCTGAGCAGGATGGTGAAGCTTCCCTTCGGTGAGCTGCCAGGTGCGGCTTTCGCCAACATCGCAACCGGTGATGCCTTCGTCCACGGTTGGGATCTGGCGAAAGCCACTGGCGGTCCAACGGACTTGGACCCCGAACTTGCCCTCGAGATTCTCGTCGCAGTCCGGCCGATGCTTCCGAACCAGATGCGAGGATCGGAAGGCCAGGCGCCGTTCGGGCCCGAAGTAAAAGCGCCGGCTGCGGCGAGCCCCGCCGACAAGCTGGCCGCTTTCCTCGGCCGGCAGCCTTAGATCCGAATCGGGGCCGAGAGCACGTCCGAAGCGGCGAGCTCTATAGCACCAATGTCAAGCCCATTCGGTGCGCCTGTGGAGTGAGTGAGTGAGTCAGTGAACGAGCGAGTGAGTGCGCACCTCGGTTGAGTGCGCCCCTCGGGATTCGAACCCGAAACCTGCGGATTAAGAGTCCGTTGCTCTGCCGTTGAGCTAGAGGCGCGAAGAGAGTCTACGGCACCGTCGCCCGACGGCTGCTGGTCGCTAAGGTATGCGGCCACGCGCTTGGGCACAATCCCGACATCAGTTGAACGGTAGATTTTTGGGGTGACCGAGGGTGTCTGGATTCAGGACATAGGCGACAGTCCAGGTCGGGGATGTGGCAAGACATAGGAGACACCTAAGTGGAGGTCTCCGATGGACTTGGGCCCGTTTCTGATCGAGACGCATCTGAAGACAGGACGTCCGATCGCCGAGCTTGCGGCGAGTCACGACGTTCATCGCAGCTGGCTCTACAAGCTGCTGAAGCGCTACCGCCTGGAAGGCCCTGCTGGGCTTCAGGCTCGCTCTAGACGGCCGCATCGTTCGCCGTCACGGATCGTCGACCGATACGAAGACGAGATCGTCGCTTTGAGGAAAGAGCTTCTGGATCTCGGTGTCGATGCGGGAGCAGAGACGATCCGCTACCACCTCCAGAAGCGCCACGAAGAAGTCGTCCCGTCTGTCTCTTCGATCTGGCGGGTGTTAAAGGCACGTGGCTTTGTCACCCCCCAGCCGCAGAAGAGACCGAAGAGCTCGTATCGGACCTTCTGTGCGGACCTGCCGAACGAGATGTGGCAGTCGGACATGACCCACTTCACCATCGCAACCGGCGAGGTGTTCGAGATACTGAACATGCTCGATGACCATTCGAGGCTGTGTGTGGCGTCACGGGCGTTCGTCATCACGAGGGCACCCGACGTGGTGAGGACGTTCTACAAAGCCGCAGAAACACTGGGCTTTCCCCAGTCCGTCCTCACCGACAACGGTCTCATATTCACCAATCAATCAGTACACGGGTTTGCCGGGGCTTTCGAGATGGAACTCGCCGGGCTCGGCATCCTCGCCAAGCACTCACGTCCCTACCATCCGCAGACCTGCGGGAAGGTAGAGAGGTTCCACCAGACCTTGAAGAAGTTCCTCTCTGAGCAGGACCCGATCTATACGAAGAAGCAGCTGCAACACCAGCTCGATCGCTTCGTCAAGTACTACAACGAGGTCCGTCCTCACCGCGCCATCGGGAGGAGAACCCCTGCAGAGGCCTACGCGGCAAGAGAGAAGGCTAGGCCTAAAGCCGAACCGCTCGACCTGAGCGGTGGTCGCAAGATCCGCCACGACAAGCTCGATGCCAAGGGCACGGTGACGTTACGGATCAACGGCCGGATGCACCACATCCCCTGTGGGCGCTCCTACGCCGGCTGGAGGGTCCGTCTCCTGGTCGACGGCCTAGACATCCGGGTCATCGGTGTCGACGGGTCGCCTTTGAGGCATCTCAAACTCGACCCGAGCAGGAATTATCAACCGCTCGGATCCCTCTGACTCAGATTGTCTACGATGTCGCGCGACATCTGTCTCCGATGTCTTGCTACATCACAATGGGGTGACCGAGGGGACTTGAACCCCCGACCTCCAGGGCCACAACCTGGCGCTCTAACCTGCTGAGCTACGGCCACCGAGTGCTTCCAGCATGGCATACGCACGCGCATGTCGCACCCTGAAGTCCCCTCGATAGCCGGACGCCAACCGCACACGAGGCGGATCGGGAAGGGCACAGACCCCCCTAGTGCCGCAGCGTCGACGCGGTTTCGGCAGCGGAAGCTCTGAGATTGGGATTAGCCTGAGGTTCCGTCCGCTTGTCGGTATCCGGCATCGGCCCCCGTAGCTCAACTGGACAGAGCGGGTGGCTTCTACCCACCAGGTTGCGGGTTCGATTCCTGCCGGGGGCTCTACCAGGGACATTGTCCCTGTGCGCCTTTTTGACCTCTATCGCTGCTTGGGAGGTGCAGGAACTCGATGCAGCGGCCCCGAGCTGACGCTGCTCGACGGCACGGTGTAGCCCGATGCTGATGCTTCGGCTTCCAAGGTTCCAGTTATGGCTCCGCACAGCGAATCCCCTGCGGGGATTCCGAGCCCAGGTTCGACCGAAACATCCATCCCACCGACGGATGCGGGATTTATGACCTGATCGTACGACCCGACCTGAGAACCCGTGGTGCAGTTGGTACCGGTCGCGACGAAGAATTCGACGAACTGACCCGCTCCGGACGTCATCACGGTGAACACATCGACGTGGATAGTCGTAACGACCAAGGCCAACCCGGAGGGTGGCGTCGCCACCTGATTGCCGCTGCTCGAGAGGGGATCGCTCGTGTTCTGGAAGAAGCTGTTCGGGTTGGCGGTAGTAGTGAGTAGTTGACCCGCCCCCGTTACGTCAGCCTTGTTGCCGCTCGGGCTCCCCTTGATATTGACGACGGTGCTTGCCGCGACCGCGACCGTGGGCAAGAGCACCAAGGCGGCGACCACCCCGGCGACGATCCATCCGGCACGCGACATGTTCTTGATCTTCGACAAAGTCTCCTCCTGTGGTAGTCGTCTGACCCGACGGTGGCGATCCGAGCTGCGATCCAGCCCCGATTCCGCCCCCGGAAAAAGACGGTCCTAACACGAAGAAGAGAGAAATTCCAGGAGTTCGATCACTGCGCCCAGAGAAGGAATCCATCGATCTCTATCGCCAGTCGCCGGCCAACAAGAACCAACGGTCTCGCTAGTCGTTACGATCCGCGCTAGTCGTCACTATTCGAGCCCACCGAGTCGGCCTGGCCGCTCAAGGCACCACAGTCGTCGCGGTCGTGGTAGCAGGAGAGAGAGCCGTCGTAGGTGTGGTCGACGGGACGCTGGTCGGTGTCGTCGTGGGGGTAGTCGACGGGACACTGGTCGGTGTCGTCGTGGGCGACGTCGTCGATGGGATGGTGGTCGGAGACGGATTGAATTCCAAGCCGGGACACACAGCCTCGGCTTCCGAGGCGTCGGCGGCCAACGCCGAATTACTCCGAGCGTCACTCTCGAATTGCGTCACCGATCTGTGCGCTTCCAACCACGATAGAAAGCAGGTGCAGACTTGTGCTTGGGCACTGCCTCCGCCGTCGGCGCTATCGCAGCTCGTGAGGAAGGCGCTCCTTACCGCCTGCGGGTACGCGCTAGGTCCGCCACTACTGCACCCGGTTAACAAGACCGCTGCCAATGCAATACTCGCCGTCGAAGCCGCCAGGGCTTTCCGGTTGATAAGTCCCTTCACTGGATCTTGATCCTCTCTATCCGCCTGCGAAACCCATCTTTCGGGGGCACCCCGCACGTCGATCGGCAAGGACCTTGCGGTCATCGTACTGGATGAGTCCACGCGGCTGCAGCGAAGGCATTGATGCGATTCAGCTAGACATGACCGCCGATTGGTTTTTTGAGGACCTACGCTCCGAGCGACAATCGCAAACCAAGGCATAGGCTTCTTGCAATGACGGGTCCAAATAGAAACAGGGTGTCGCGATGCGTCGACGACTGATGCTGTCCACCATGGTCGCCATCGGTCTGGCGCTCTCGGCCGTTACGCCGGCGTTGGCGGCGGGAGTGCTTGATGTCGGTGCCAAACCACAGGTGGTGAAGGGACCTACTACCAACATCGTGTTGGGGAGCGCGGGGAATCTACACTTCAGGCCATCGTCTTTGACGGTTCCCGACGTGGGAGACACGCAATGCACGGTTCCGAACCGCTCACTTCATATCGTCAACAGGCTGACACAGCCGTTCTGGCTTACCCACTCGGGCGCGGAGGTCACGTACATTCCTGCGCACTCCACTGATATCTACTGTTTTTACAGCGCAGTCGGAACGTACGTTTTCAACATTGCTGACCGGAACGGCAATCCCATACCAGGGTCGAGGTCGCTGTCCCTTGACGTTACGTAGCATCAGGGCATCGGCAGAAGGTCCGGCTCGACAAAGATGGATCGGGCGCGGTGTGACCAGAGCAAGGCACTCGAATAGTGGTTCTCGGGAGAGTGCTTGTCGAGCAACACGGGAAAGTGGGCGAGAAGGCCTGGAAAGTCGCTGTCGCCGTCCACCGTGGAACGCTGTGCGCGACCAACTTGACCCAAAACCTCGTGAGCGTCTCGTGATACCGGCCGGGCGCATGGACGTCGGCGAAAGCGCGAATCTCGTCGGCGACCACGGTGGTAGCTGCCTCGACGGGCAACTCGCCTAGCAGCGTCCACGCGAACTTGAGGTGCTGACGGTGGTCGAACAAACTCTGCTCCCATGGACCTTCTGGGTGGGCCATGAGGAAGGCTACCTCGGTGTCCGATTGGTTGACGTCCGGGTCAGCCCGGGGAGCGTCTCGCGTGTACCTTCTTTGTCACCAGCCAGTTGTTTTTTCCGAGTTGACGGGAGCGGACGAACCCTTCCTGTTCGAACATTGCCAAAGTGGCGTTGTAGAGGAATGAGTTGGAGACGTTTCGCCCTTCGACGTCCTCTGGTGAGCTTTCCACCGTCCCACCACCGAGTCGCACGATCTCCTTGAGAGCACCATTCAGAGCGGCGGCGGCAACACCCTTGTGTCGGTAGGACTTGTCTACGAAGAAGCAGGTGATCCGCCAATCCGGCGGTTGAGTTGCAGCCTCACGGTAGGCGCGTCCGAACTTGATCCGGGGCAACTCGGTTGGGGCACCGAACTGACACCAGCCGACGCATGAGTCGCCATCGAATACGAGAGCCCCATGCGCCTCACCGGCACGGACGCGACGTTCCTTCTGCGTCCCGATGATTCGCCCCCTTCTCGCCACCCTCGGGATGGAACGCCATGCACCAGCAACCGCCCCAAACTCCATTGTGCCGTTCGACGAGAGCCGCGAAGTCTGGCCACGTCTCCGCGCTCAGCGGTTTGATGTCGTACCGCGCCATTCGCGCCAAGATAATCGAGTGATTCGATTCGCCATTCTCGACTCTGGGGCCGAAACCGATGTGACCGCTGGTGAACAAATGACCGAATGCCCTGGAAGCCAGGCGATCGGTGTGTATACCATCTGCCCGGACTGCGGCGGTGGGACCAGCCTGGCCGCGCCTTCTCTCGGGTTAGCAGTCTCGGGTGCATCAGGAAAGAGAGGCGTCTACCAGAAATACCGGATTGGTCGGCGTGACGCTCATACCCGAGGAGTACGCTTGGCGCTCCGAGCGCAACCATGGCGAAGCATGCCGAACAATCTCGCAGCGAGGTGAGCACATTGCAGACGCAGGGTCGCGCTCGAGCGGCCGTCGATGTGATGCGCGCCCGGACGCCCGAATCCATCAAGCGGGTGGTCCGGCCCGTGCTGCATGCCTCTCGTTCCTCTCACAAGCCTTCGGTCATACTCCCCGAGGAGCGTGACATTCGTGATGACCGAGCTACCCCCGATGACCTCCTGAACTGCTTCCGTCTACTGCTCGGGCGGGTGCCTTCGGAAAGAGGCTTCCGTGGATGGCTCAAGATGGTCGAAGAGGGCTCCATGTCGATCAACGACCTCGTCGGCGCATTTCTCGCTTCAGCGGAGTTCCGCCTCCGACTTCAGCGGACTTTCGGGTGGACAGAGGGGGAGATCAAGAAGGTCGAAATCGAAGGCCTTCCGTTCTACATCCGGTCGAACGAGCTCGCGTTCGGAGCCGCTCTCGCGGCCCGCCAATTGTACGAACCTCATGTTCTCTGGTTCTTGAAGCAACAGCTTCACGAGGGCGACACGTTCGTGGATGTTGGTGCGTCTGTCGGATACTTCTCCGTTCTGCTGGGACGCCATGTCGGTGCCACGGGCAAGGTCTTGGCTTTCGAGCCTGGACCGCAGAACCAGTCGGTGTTGCTTCTGAACACGTTCGTCAACAAGACGCCCGCCCAGACGTTTCCTGTGGCGCTCGGAGATGCCGAAGGTCTCCTGACGTACAGCCGGAACGGCGCGAACGGAATGGTCCTTCCGTTCGACGGTGACCCAGCAGCATTGGCGGTCACGGATCTGGTTCGGTGCACCACGTTGGACTCGTTTGTCGGAACGCAGCCGATCCACGCAATGAAGATCGATGTCGAGGGTGCCGAGGGCCGGGTCCTCGCCGGGTCGACCAGTACGCTCGAACGTCAACGCCCGTCGTTGGTGTTCGAGTTTGCTCCTCCTGCGATCGAAGCCGGCTCCGGAATTACCGCAGATGCGTTGCTGAGGAACCTCGCGGACTCCGGGTACGTGTTCGACGCCCTCGTGTCGCCAGGACAGCAACTCGAGAAGCGCACCGCGGCGGAGATGATCGACTATTACAGGGTCATTGAAGACGACCATTTCGACATCGCGGCCTGGCCGGCCGAGAAGAGCGCCTGACCCTACTTCGCACCACTGAGCGTGATGACGCTCAGGTCGCCGCACCACCAAGCCGATGACTCCGCGCAGGGCCGCGTGCGGGAGAGGCGATCGATGAGCGACCGGGCACAAGGAGCGGACTGGTGGCAGGCGTCCGACGGCAAGTGGTACGCGCCCGAGCTGCGCTCCGGCTCCGCAGCGTCGAGCCAGGTGACCGGGCCTCCGGGCATAACGCCTCCGTTACCCCTTACCGGGAGCGCAACCCCAATACCACCAGTCAGTGCTCCGGCCCCGCAGGACATATTGATCGGCGGGACATCGCGATCGCCTGCCGTGACGAGGTCACACCGACGACGGTGGGTATGGGCGATGCCCGTCATCGCAGCGGGCTTGGCTCTCGCCATCGTGCTCCCGCTCACGGGCGGAGGAGCACCCAAGGCGAAGACCACGGTGTCAACGACAGGAGCTTCTCACGCCTCGGCACCGGTGACAGGCCTGACGGGCGCCTACATCGGTATTGCGACCGGCCCGCAACCGTTTTACCTGACCCTCCTCCAATCGGGCACGTCTCTCAGTGGAACCCTCGACGGCGTCAGTGCCACCTCGCCCGAGAAGCTCACCGATACCTCGACGAAGGTGACCGGCAACGTGAAGGGTTCAAAGTTGACACTCGTAGCACAGGTCGGCGGACAGGCGTATCCCACGACGGGGAGCATTTCCGGATCCTCTTTCACGATTGACTTCGGACAGGGTGACAATGTCGTCTTCAAGCCCGGAACCTTGTCCCAGTTCGATCAGATCGTCGCCCGGGATCGGCCGAGTCTCCTTGCCCAAGGAGCCGCGGTGGCGGACCGGGCAGCCGAATCCAACCTTGTGAACGCTCTTACCGAGGCCAAGGCCTTGTACCAGGTAAACCAGTCGTATTCGTCTTCACCCGGCCACCCGTACGGCGTCAGAACCTTCTCCATGCAGGCACCGGAATTCACCTGGACCACTGGTGCGTGCGGCTCGGCGACGGCTAACTGCATCTCCATCCAGGTCCTCGATGTCTTCTCCGATCACGATGCCCAGGGGGTCGCGCTCAGCGCGTACAGCCCGGAGACATCGACCTGCTGGTACGCGATCGACCTGGAGGCGGGTCCGCGGGTCGTCCACGGGGATGCTTCCGCCCTCCAATCCACCGCTCGTGGCCCCAATGCGTCTGTCACCGTCGCCGGTGCTTATTACGCCAGGAGCCCCGTCGGATCGACACCGTCGTCGTGTTCTGCGTCTCTGGTACTACATGCGCACAAGGCCGGCTGGAGGAGCGACTTCGCGGACGCCGGCGCGTTGAGCTGACGAACCAGCAGCCGTGCATGACGGGCCGGCCCGTCGCTGAACGTGCTCACGTCGACTATGGACGATGTAGCCACTCGAGCAGGTCGGGTGAAGCGAGCTCAGCGGCCCGAGCGTGGTACCGGCCGAGCTCTGCGGGCGTAAGAATCTCGCGCCCTGCTCCGGATGTGCCTCGACGGAAGAACGCGGCCTTGTCCTTGAGGACACCTGACGGATCGGGGGCGACCGTCTCGGGTCTCGAACGCATCGCCTCGAAAGTGGCCGCCTTCACCAGCTGCGGCCACTTTTCGGCTGGAACCGTGAACCCGAGAAGGTCGGCGAGTCGCTTCATCTGGCCTTCGAGATCGTCGGACAGGTCCGCATAGTGGACCAGGACGATTGTCGGTTCGTCTCGGCGGGCCCATGCGCCGGAGAGATGCCACATGATCCCGGGTAGCGAGTCGAGCTCCTCTGCTGGATCCGCATCTCGTTCGATCCACCGGAGCAACCATTCGTGGACTTGCTCGCGCCGTCGAGGTGAGCTCTCTAGCTTGGGCTGCCCGGTGAGCTCACGAAGTCGCGCGCGGTCGATGTTGTCGCCCTGGTGGTAGAGCGACACCGCCATGTCGAGCGGGTGTCTTCCTGTGACCAGATAGGTGGCTCGGGAGTCGGCTGGTAGTCCGTCTAGCGGCGTGTGGGTCTTGATGAAGCGGCGGTGACTCTGGGCGGCGAGCTGCGTGAGCACCTTCTCGCGCGGTGTGACCAGCCAATCCAGCCACGGCGACAGCTTTCCGAGGGAGGCGGGAAGGTCCGGCGTCTGGAAGACCAGTAGCGCACAGATCATCTGCAGCCAGGTGGTGCCGCTCTTGGACCGTGTGCTGATGATGATGTCGCCCTGCCGGAACGCAAAGCCGATCCAGCGAGCGCTGTCCTCGTCAGAGGACCGGTACCGGACCGGAGTGTCGGACATGCAGACCACGGTACGAGGAATTCATCTCGATGTTTGTCGCTCTCGGCCAGTACAGAGGCCCAAGGATGATGCGCAGGCCGTGCCAGGTCCTCGGCCTCGACGATGGCAGCTTGCCGGCATTGCTGATCGACCTGTTCGGCGACCCTTCCTGTGCCGTCACGGTCTGAGTCGCACTCTCTTGCGCAAGCTGCTGAACGCGACTTCCGGGAATGCTGACCACAGCCCAGACCGTCTTGCCGACCGATCCGTGTATGCGTCTCACCCCCCAGCTGTCTGCGAGGGCTTTCGTTATCTGCAGACCGCGACCAGAGGTGTCGGTGGGGCCTGGCGATCTCAGTACGGGGTCACCGCCGCTGTCATCGTCGACCTCGATCACGATACGATCCGGATGTTGCTCGATCCTCACTTCGAACGACGAGGCGCCGTGCCTTACGGCGTTCGAGGTCAGCTCGGACGTGACGACCATGATGGCGTCGCGGACGTCACTGGGCACGGGCCCGATCGAGTTCATCACGAAGTCCCTGGCCGCCATTACGGACTCCTTGGCCGCCGGCATACGGGAACTGTGCTTCATGACGCAACGATCCTCAGTGTGTCGCTGAGGCCGGTCAGCTCGATGACTCTCCGCACGATTGGCTGAGCATGATGCAGCTCCACTTCTGCGATCTTGTTCGAAGCCAGGACCAGGACTGCGATCCCAGAGCTGTCGATGAACGTGAGATCGCCGAGCTCGATTACGAGGCGCTTCGGTCTTTCGGCCAGAACGCCTGAGACCGTCTCGCGGAGCAGGTCGGCACTGGAAATATCCAGCTCCCCACGAAGTCGAATGACGGGATCTCCGTCAGCGGCGGTGGACTGCTCGATCGCGAGCCGCGGCGCGTCGTTATCTAGTTGTTCCATCTCACCGCCAGGATCGCCACGTCGTCACTGTACCTTTCGTCCCGCATATCGCCCACGAGCTTGTCGAGCAGGTCGTCGAGTGACATGGGGGAGTCCGGCACGAGGCTCTGTAACCTTTCGTAGCCGACGTCGATGACCTCCCCCCGCCGCTCGACGAGTCCGTCGGTGAAAGTCAAGATCGTTGACCGCGGCGGGATGTCGAACGTCGTCGATCGGTAATCGGTGGAATCGGACACGCCGACAGGGGGGAAGACGGTCGTCTCCAAAAACCGCTTCTCGGAACCGGTCAAGAGCAAGACGGGTGGGTGTCCGGCGTTGACGAGGGTGATCGAGCGTTCGGCTACATCTACGGTGCCGCAGACGACGGTCGCAAACGAGCCGTCGCGATCGAGGCTGAGGAGCGGTCCCAGCTTGCCGACGATCGTGGCCGGTGAGTCGCCATGAGTAGCGAAAGCGCGAATTGCGAAATGCAGCCGCGCCATAACCGTCGCGGCCTCGACACCATGCCCCGAGACGTCTCCGACGACGAATACGAAGCGACCGCTGTCAAGCGGGATGATGTCGTACCAGTCCCCGCCCACATCGGTGCCCACGCCTCCTGCGACGTACCGGGCAGCCGTCTCGACGCCGGCAATATGGGGGAGGTCGGAAGGCAGGAGGGCGTGCTGAAGGACTTCGGCGATGCTCCGCTGTTCTGTGTACATGCGGCGGTTCTCAGCCGCGAGCCACTCCGCCTGAGTTCGCCGCCTGACCAGATATTCGGTGACGATTCCACCCATGAGGGCCAGGACGGCACCGCCCAGGGCGACGATGAGAGGTAGACGCGCTGAGAAGGGTCCCGCCGAGTTCTCCGTTCGGAGTGCCCACGAGCGTTATCGAGCTGTTCCCGAATGCGACCGTCACGGTCGCGGAGTTGGCACCTGCCGTGCCGCCACGGGAGGTGGCCCCGAGAAGATCAGCCGGACGCGCGGAAGCCCCGAGGTAGATCGCGTAGTTGAGCTGGGAAAACGCGGAGTTCTTCGTGACGCTCAGCGTCTTGTTCTTCGGCACCACCGAATCGGCGACTACCACCCACGCGCTCGTGGGACCGGCCGACGCGGCGTACGCGATGCTCGGCTGCGGACTTGCCAACAGGTTCAGAACCGCAAACGGGCTGGAGCGTCGAGCGATCGACACGAACCCGTCCAGCGTGCTCGGGTTTGTAGGCGTCGCCGGAGGCGATCCTACGGATGTCGATTCGGCCGGTATTCCGCTCGAAATGTGCCACAAGGACGCGGACACGAACTGAGCCGCCGGTCCGACGAACGCTCCGATGTACTTCTGGAATGCTTCTCGAGATCCGTTCGTCGCATCCGCCAATTCGGCCGCCGAGACCAAAGGGATCTGGATGGAAGGGACCGCTGCAGTGACGACCGAGGCGGCCTGACGCAGCTCGAGATTCAGCAGCCGGTCCTCGTTTCGCTGATGGATGTCGCTCGCACCCCAGGCGAGTGCCCCGGTCAATACGAGGCCTGCAACGAGGACAATCACGCTCAGCCAAGCGACAAGTCGCCTCGGTGCTGTGGCGATCTTGCCCGACCCGTCGTCGGACGAGATTGAAGACATTTGCGTGTGAACCTACAAGAAGGAAAGGCGACTGGCCACCAGAACGATTATCTGGGACCGGGATGATTATCCGGAAGCAATAGGGGTATGAGTGTCCGCCGAGGCAGCGACACTGCTGTCGCGGGCTGGATAGTCCACGCCGGGCAAGGAGAACAGATGGGCCGAACACGCACGCTCCGGATCGTCGCGACAACCATGGCCGTCGGTGTGGTCATCGGGGGAATGACCTTGGCTTTGGGCGTCGGAACCGCCGGTGCAGTTCCGACACCAACAGCATCCTGTACGTTCAACGGTCATCCGAACAACAGTTTCGTGCCAGGAATAACGCCCGGAGGTTCAATAGCTGTCGCGTGCACAGGATTGCCCAAGAGCACCGTCGTTGTGATCGCAGAGGCGAGCCCGTTGGCGGCTTTGGTTTCCTCCAGTGACGAAATAGACGAGGCGGACATCGATGCCGCGAAGTTCGTCACCTCGACCGCTACCGGGACGCTTCCTGCCGGCACCACCTACCCGGTGCCCACCACTTTCTCGGCGTCCGACCCGAATGCGGCGTGCCCGCCGACCGCAGCCCAGATGGACGCAGGATTGGTCGGCTGTGCAGTGGCCGTCGCGGAGCTTTCAGGCATCGACTTCGGAGACGCGCTCCTGGACTACACCGGACAGCCGATTCCCGCAGCGCCGACCCTTGCGCTCGGCTCCGCGACGGCAAGTGCAGGCGATCAGGTGACGGTGATGGACGGGGCCGCCACGGGCGACTGGTGGGGCGACGCATACAGCGCCACGGCTCTCACGTCCTCCGACATAACCGTGGGAGGGATCACCGCAGGTTCGACCACGGCGAGCATTTCGGCCGCCACCTACCCGATCACCGTCAAGAAGAAGGTCACGACATACGGACCGTTGACACCGTCCGTCTTGAGCGGTTCCTTCACCGTCCCTTGCGGTGTGAGCGGTAGTCAGTCTGTCAAGGTGACCGAGCCCAATACGACGCCGGTAGCTGGCACGATCTCCGCAACTGCTTCGTTGGACGTGCTCCCCGGCACGACGCCGGCCGTCACGGGGCTCGACCCCACCGGAGGCCCGGACGCCGGAGGGACGTCGGTGACGGTCTCCGGATGCAATTTCACGGGTGCAACGGGGGTGCAATTCGGGACCAAGTCTGCGATGAGCTTCCACGTCAACAATGACAACTCCATCACCGCCGTCTCGCCGGCAGGAAGCGGGACCGTCCATGTAGTGGTCACGGGACCCGGGGGAAGCAGCTCCACCACGAGCACGGCATCCGAGTTCAAGTACGGGTTCCTCGGCTACGACCTTGCGGGTTCTGACGGGGGCACGTTCTCCTTCGGGGATGCCGTGGGTTACGGCTCACTACCCGGGTTCCATGTGAAGCCCGCCGCGCCGATCGTGGGGATCGCGACCACGCCTACCGGTCATGGCTACTGGATGGTAGGAGCGGACGGTGGTGTCTACGCATTCGGTGATGCCAAGTACCTCGGGTCCCTGCCGGGCCGCGGGATCAAACCTGCCGCCCCGATCGTAGGGATCGTTGCTACCCACGATATGGGCGGCTACTGGCTCGTCGGGGCCGACGGTGGGATCTACTCCTTCGGTGACGCCAAGTACCTCGGCTCGCTGCCGGGTCTCAAGGTGACCCCGAACAAGCCCATCGTCGGAATCGTCAGCCCCGATGACGGCGGGTACCTGCTGGTCGCCGGAGACGGCGGTGTCTTCGCGTTCGGCGATGCCCCCGAGCTCGGCTCGCTGCCGGGTCTCGGAGTGACGCCCGCCGAGCCCATCGTCGGGATCACGCTCACGAGTGACAGCCAGGGTTATTGGATGGTCGGGGCCGACGGTGGGATCTACTCCTTCGGTGACGCCAAGTACCTCGGCTCGCTGCCGGGCCTCAAGGTGACCCCGAACAAGCCCATCGTCGGAATCGTCAGCCCCGACACCGGCGGCTACTGGTTGGTCGGGGCCGACGGTGGCGTGTACTCGTTCGGTGACGCCAAGTACTTCGGGTCGCTCGGCAACAGGGTGCTCGCGGCGCCCGTCATCGGGGGCGGCCTGGCCTGATCGATCGCGGGGTCGATGACCTGATCGGTCGAGCCTGAGAGCCTGTACGTATTCGTGGCGAACCACTCGAGCACCCATGGACATAGGGTGGTGATATGCCCCCGAGGGTGGAATAGCACCTGCAGGGGAACGTCTTCCGTTCAAGTCGGGAGCATTTGCCCTTGCGATCGAGACAGGTAACCCGGTCGTGCCCGTTGCCATCCTTGGGACCGACCGGGTGCTGCCGCCACGCGGACGACTGGCGGTGAGGCCCGGAAAGGTGAGGATCCGCGTCCTCGCGCCGGTGAGCCCAGAAGGTCTCCGCGCTGATGATCGTGGCGCCCTCCGGGACGCCGTCCGCGAATCGTTGACATCGGCGGTCCGAGAATGATCGACGGAGCGGTCGACCCCTAAAGCGGCGACTCAGTCAGCTCCCGTGGACTGGAGGTGTTCGGGTTGCTGAACATCGCGCCTCGTGATGTTCAGGTAGGCGACGAGGACGGCGATCACTACCGTGAGGATCACGGCGATCCGTCCGTCGCCGAACCCGAGACCACTGGCGTTCGTCGGCTTGCCCACCCAGTCCGCGAACGACGCACCCAGTGGACGGGTGACGACGTACGCGAACCAGAACGAGAAGACCGCGTTCCATCCGAACCAGCGGAAACCGATGGCCGGCACCGAGATCAGCAAGGCGAACAAGAGGATCGAGATTCCGTAACCGAGGTGAAAGGTCGTCGCCGTCAGGTCTCCGACTGCTGTGCCCATGGCGAAAGTGGCGGCTACCGCCATCCAGTAGAAGATCTCGCGCCTGGGGGTGTTGATCGTATGGAAAGAAAGCGTGTGCTCGGTCCGCTGCCAGATCACGAAGACCGCTACCAGCACGACGGCGTAGAGGGCTGAAGAAGCTATGTAAGGGACGTGGAAACCGACGTGGAGGACGTCGGCGGCCATCGTGCCGAACACACCGACCCCGACGACTGCGAGCCAGTAGCTCCATGCGATGTAGCGGTGGCGAGTGAATTGAAGTGCTAGCGCGGCGGCGAATCCGAAGAATCCGACAGTGACGGCTGGAGCAGGGTTCAATGCATGGACCAGATAGTCCGATGTGGCCTCTCCCATAGCCGTCGAGAGGCCTTTGATCACCCAGAAGTAGACAGTGACCTGAGGTACGCGTAGAGCGCCGGCCTTGGTCCATCTCGCAGCTTGGTGGACCGTGTCGGTCATCGCCGTTCCGGGGCCTCGCCGACCTCGACAGGAGCAATGTGGACGAGCAGGTTGTAGGTCAACAGTGCGATCGCCAGGTGCATGACCATTAGGACGGCAACGGCGTCGCCGGGTTGACCCCTGTAGAGGATGTACAGATCGGGGAGCCACAGAACGAGCGTGACGAGGATGGCAAGCCTGAAGAACAGCCACCTCGGGTCCCATGAGACCCTTGTGACTATCGGCCAAGCGACGCACGCGATGATCACGCCGATCACCGTGAGCTTGCCGAAGTCCGAGAATTGGAAGTGCGCGTAACCCTTCGTCTTGGGGAAGATTGCTTCACCCACCGACACGAGGATCACGTCGCTCACGAGGCAGGCGATGAGTGACGAGCACGTCGCGAGGAGGACCCGCAACAAGGAGGGTTGGCGGTGGGAGGGCGTGAACGAAAGCCGGGCTTGATCAGCCGCCCAATCGATCATCCCAGGTCCGCCAGCGCGGTCTTCTTGCAATTTCGACCCCTTCGGAGGAGCGATTGACGTTTCGGACACCTCGCACCATGTGGCGCAACGCGCCCTACAGTTTATGTTCGCTGCGGCCGGCTCTCGGTCACAGAGGCCGTTCCCGTGAGCGCGGGCGTCATCGAGACCGGCGGTTCGACATGTTTCGCCTGGGCTCCGGCCGGGTACAGAAAGTGCGGGCCGGGAACATGCCGAACGGCTGTCCCATCCCCCGCCTAGGCGCCGACTGGTTCCCCCTGGTTGGCGCTCGGATGATTGCCACTGCCTGACACCGCCATCAGGTAGTGGCAATCATCCACCCCATTCCCTCCTCTTCAAACGCTCCTGCTGTTCGACGATCCTGTTGACGCCGGCCCTGTTGTCGGGGAGAGTGAGCGTGGACGGCGGCGGGGAATCTTCCGATCACCGCTCGCAGCCGTACCGTTGGCGTGCGAGGAGGGTTCAGATGTTCGACATTTCCGATGGCGGCGGCGTCGAGGATGCTCCCGGCGGGGAAGGTCCCGCCGAGTTCGGACCCGACCCAGGCGGTAGCCCCGGCGGCGACCCGGAGCTCGGTACGGGAGGAGAGGTTGTCGTCGTCTCTGGTCCCGGTCCCGCCGAGTTCGGACCCGACCCCGGCGGCAGCCCCGGTGGCGACCCGGAGCTCGGCACGGGAGGAGAGGTTGCCGTCGTCACCGGTCCCGGCCCGGCCGAGTTCGGCCCTGACCCGGGGGGCAGCCCCGGTGGCGACCCCGAGCTGGGCACAGCAGGTCTCACAGGGGGAACAGGCGGCGGTACCGGAATCTGAGAGACCTCTCGAGGCCCTGATTTCAGGGCCCTGCTCTCAGGGCCCTGCACTCAGGGCAATGGGTGCGCTTCGAAGAACGCCCACATGACGCTGTTCGCGTCGATGGCTGTGGACTGAGGTCCGAGAATCTTGGTGATCGCTCGCCTTAGGTGCGGGCCGCCGGGCCATTCGTGGCCTTCTCCTGAGATCGTGTAGAGCTCGACGCCGGCACCGTCTCGACAGCCGGCATAAGCCGTCAGGGTGACGCCCGGATCCGGTTGCGACGTCGCGGCTGTCGTCGAACAGCCGTCCTGGGTAGCCCAGTCGGCCGCAGCCTCTGGAACGGAGTAGGTCCAGTAGCCCTGCCCGTTCCCGTCGTATGGATCGACCGGATCGGCTGTCCCGTGAAATGCGATCACCGGCACTCCCCGCGTCGCTGGGCAAGGTGTCGGACGCCTCAGACCACTCACCGGCGCCACTGCGGCGAACGTGCTCGAGTCGTCGCATGCGAGCTGGCTGGCCGTGCGGGCGCCGCCCGAGAATCCGGTGGCGAACACCCTGTTGCGGTCTATGCAGTAGCGATGTGAAAGCGTCCCTACCAGCTGGGTGAGGAATTCCACGTCGTTCGGAGCGTTCGCCGGGACCGGCCGCCCGCCGACGAGCGGCTCGCCGGGAACGTCCCAGTCGAAGCCCGATCCGTCAGGTATCAGAGCTTGCGGGTACGCCACGATGAAGCCGTCGGCGTCGGCGGTCGCGTCCATGCCCGTGAAGCCTTCTTGCCCGGCAGCCGTGCTCCCGCTGCCGTGCAAGTTGAGGACCAGCGGGACCTCTGTGTTGCCCGTGTACCCGCGCGGCACGTGGACGATCACCGTTCTGGCACTGCCTGCGACCGGAAGCACGAGGGTCGTGGTGCCGGTCGCGGCCGTGCCGCATCCGGTCCCAGTGACCGGACCGGTCGTGCCTGCGGTCCCCGACGACGAGGTGCTGCCGGCATTGCCCGAGCTTCCGCACGACCCGAGCAACAGTGTGCTCACGGTACCGAGGATCGCCCAGATCAAGAGAATGGGACGGCCTCCGAGCG
Source organism: uncultured Acidimicrobiales bacterium (assembly GCA_963801315.1). Taxonomy (GTDB): domain Bacteria; phylum Actinomycetota; class Acidimicrobiia; order Acidimicrobiales; family CAVXTF01; genus CAVXTF01. The sequence continues at coordinate 133,709 of CAWDEI010000003.1, forward strand.
ACCCGATCGTGGATCTCATCTTGGGGGAATGATTGCATCTGATTTGTCCACATGGTCATCCACACAAAAACCCCAGGTTTTGGGTCTTGTTTCCCCCAGGCTCGATGGGTCAAATTAGACAGTGCGTTCGGCGGCAACCCATAGCGGTTCAAGGCGGGCGTGAACTCGGTCGGGTCGTCGCCTCTCGATGTGTGTTGCTGCCCCCCGCAGCCCGCAGGGGGGGCGACGCCCGGCATCTCCGTCACCTTGGTTCGCAAAGTCCTGCGTTGCAGCTAAGACCGTCCTGCGCTGCACCTGAGGCCGTTAGGACAGCGTTCGCCCACCTCGACGCGTGCTTTGATGTACACCGCGCCATGTCGTATGGGTGAGCCCGATTAGCTCCGATATCGAAGAGGCGAAAGAGTCCGAACTCTCGATGGAGGAACGCAATGTCCGATGACGACCAGATCTCTGATGACGACCAGATCTCTTACTTGGCGTTGGGGGTCGGAACTGCCGTCCAGAGCTCTTCAGGCGCAACGTTCGGGACCGTTGAGCACGTGTTGCAGGTTCCCGAGCTCGATGTGTTCGACGGCATCGTCGTCGCTACCCAACACGGTCTGCGATTCGTCGGCCGGGACCAGATCTCGGTGATCACCCGAGGTGCCGTCCGGTGCGAGCTGAGCGATGACGAAGCCGCGAACCTGCCGGCTCCGGGAGGTCCACCCGTCTATCGCGTGGACGCCCTGCAAGATGTCGGCTCTTCGCTCAATGCACGGCTGGGCCGTATGTTCCGCCGCGAGCATTGGATCGAGAAGAAAGATCGTTAACTCTCGACATCGAAGCGAACACCGCACGTGCCGACCATCTCTTCACGTCGGGCGACTCGCGCAGCAGCACCGAAGCGATCGCAAGAAATGCCACGACCAACGCTGCCGCCCCTGCCGCAGTTGCGAGATAGTGGCTTCCGCTCGCGTCGGCAGCTATCGCTGCACCGAGTTCGACCGTCGCGGCGATCGGTATGAGCAAGGTTCCGCCGACCAGCCCTCGCCTCTGGCACGAGGGTCGGAGCGCAAGCACCGAAGCAGCGACCAGAACGGGAAGTACGCCCCCGCGCACCACGGCGAGCACCAGTCCCGACCGGGAACCGTCTGAGAGCCAGCCCACCCACAGGTATCCGAGGACGAGGCTGGCGTTCGCAGCGAGCATAAGTCCGGGGCAGCTGAAGTCCACTGGGGCAGCGGGGTGGAGGTGGGCGTGAGGCTTGGCTTCGTCTCGCACGGCGACCTCTCTTCTGGGTGGTCCGATGATTCGTTGCTGATTCGTTGCCATAAACCAGTAAATCTATGGATTAAGTGATGTTTTAGCCCGAAAGTCTTCCCGGGTCAAGGAACCCCGGGAAATGGCTTCAGCCTGGAATTGCTCAGGCGGCAGCAGCGGACGCAGCGCGAACTTCTGTTGGTTGCTCGCGGTGGCGGTAGGCCCACCCGGGCCCCCGCACTACGTACGACAGGCGCTCGCGCCATCCTCGCGAGTGCCATACGTCGCTCAGCATCTCGCGGTGCTCGTGAGCGGCGATGCGCAGAGGGTTGAACGTCTTTATGTTGCGCGTCAATCCGTAGACGACGCGTTCGCCCTCCGGCTCGAAAGTGCCGAACAAGCGGTCCCAGATGATCAGGATGCTCCCGTGGTTGCGGTCGATGTACTGGGGATTGACTCCGTGGTGCACGCGGTGGTGCGACGGCGTGTTTAGAACTTTCTCGAGAGAGCCAAGGCGGCCGACGGCTTCTGTGTGGATCCAGAACTGGTAGATGAGATTGATACCCCGGGCGGAGGAGATCAGGCTCGGTTGGAATCCCGCCAGGCAGAGAACGCCTTGGGGCAGGAACGTCCCGAGCGCGTCGGCTACGGGCTGGCGCAGCGCCGTCGACAGGTTGTAGCGCTCGCTCGAATGGTGCACCACGTGGACCGCCCACATGTAGCGGCTCTCGTGCATGAACCTGTGGTTCCAGTAGTAGATGAAGTCCCAGACCAGGATCGCCGTAGCGAGCGCCACCGGGCCTGTCCCGACGTCGGGCCGCCTCCTTCTCGCCCACAGTTTCTCCGCAGTTGTGTGAGTCGCCCACGTAGTGGTCGTGGCGATTCCGCCGGCCACCACGGCTGCGACAGCCGCGCTGCCTGCGACCTTCCGGGCCCGGCGCCTGCGTTCAGCGCGGTTGGGTTCTGCCGGTCCGAGCTCGAGATGGCTTTCGACGGCGGTGACCTCGTCGATTTGGCCGTCGCGCTCGGCGTCGCGCGTGACGGCATCTGCGATCGCGGTGACGGCGACGCCCCCTGCGGCTATTGCGAGCAGCGCCTTTGCATAGCGCCCTCGGCCGGGGGTCACGGGACGAAGGAGCTTGTGCGCCACGAGCGGGGCAACCAGGCTCCCGACCCCCATGGTCAGGCTCGCAACCGTGTCATGCCACTCGTAGTCGCCAGGCGTTTCGCCCCTCTCGGCGGCGTGGCGCCTCTGCCAGGCGTACTCGGCTCCCATGCTCCCGAAGTAGAAGGGGATCGCTGCGACTGTGAGTTCCATCTCGATCTACGTCTCGACCTCTTCGACTCGATCTCTACGACAGGGAGCGGGGCGGCGAAACTGCGCCTCCTGGATTCATTTCGAGTATAAGTATACGCGACCGTTCCCTTATTCTCGATTTCTGAACGGCAGGTTCGGGTCCTTCAAGCCCGACGACACACTTCAAGCCCGACGACACTTCAAGCCCGACGACACACTTCCCCCATTGTGACTCGCCCAGGTCCGGGGTGCCTGCTAGAGCTCGGGCCGGGCCGGGCGGGGACCCGGTGTCAGCCGAGCACGACCTCTCCGGCGCCCAGAGCGACCGAGATCCGGCGGTCCTCTCGGGGCGGCTCGCGTCCGTGGGATATCCACACAGCACGCAGCCCCGCCGACAGCGCCCCCTCCACGTCGCGCTCCCAGTTGTCGCCCACCATCACAGCCTCATCAGCGTCGTCCGGCGCGACACCGATGGCGCGAAGAGCGTGCAGGAACATGCCGGGATCGGGCTTGCCCAGCCCGAGCTCGCCCGAGATCACCACGGCGGAGAAGCATCCGGCAAGGCCCGTCTGCTCCAACTTGAGACGCTGGATGTCCGGTGGACCGTTCGTCACGAGCCCCACCGGCCCGATCGATTCCGCCCTCCGGACGAGATCCGCGGCACCGGGGGCGAGAGGGTGGCCGGCGCGCTGGCCCTCCATGTACACGCGTGAGAGCTCCGGAGCGAGCCCGGGGTTCCGCCCCGCGCGCTCGAGAGCACGGGACCACGTCGCGGCCCTGTAGGGCTCCACGAACTCCCTCAACGGAGCGATGAGGGGGTGAGACCCCTCGAACGTCGCCCACAGCCCCTCCCACGAGGCGATCCCGAGGTCGCGGCACGCGGGGTAGTGGTCGGACGCGTACCACTCTGACCGAGCCGTCTCGAGGACGATCGTCTCCCATTCCTCCGGGTCGACGTCCGCCACGGACGCGGTCGCTCTCAGCTGCGCTCTTGCGTGTGCCTCCTCGACGATCAGCGTGTCGTCGAGATCGAGCAGGACTGCACGGATGTCTCTCACCGGACCGTTCCCATGGATACATGTTGGCCGCTACGGGATACATGTTGGCCGAGCCGGAAACTGGGTATAGGCCAAAGAGTCCACGACGAGACGAGTCTCGTTCGCAGGCACCGATGTCGGGTGCCGCGGGTCGGGGGGACCGGACGCATGAATCAGCGTCAGATCGATTCACAGTCACGAAATGAGACTCGCTGGCGTCCGCGTCCGGCGGTCTCGCGTGCAGTCGCGATAGGTATCGCAGCGGCCCCGGCCGCGATCTCTGTGTGCGTGGCATTTCTACTGGCGATGCTCGTTCCGGAGCCTGGCGGGACTCCGGCTCGGATCGCGTGGTGGATCGGTGTGCTCGGGCTCGGTTCGGTCGCTCTGATCGTGTGCGAGCGCGTCGCTCGCAACGCGCTCGCCCTTCCGATGCTTCTGAAGATGGGGCTCGCGTTCCCAGCTGAGGCTCCGAAGCGCCTCGCGGTCGTCCGCCGCGCGTCCAACCGGCGGAAGTTAGGAGACCTCATCGAGATCGCGAGGAGACAGGGACTGCCAGAGGACCCCGTTCTCGCGGCCGACAGGATCGTGGTGCTCACGGCAGGCTTGGGCGCCCACGATCGCACCACGCAAGGACACGCCGAGCGGGTGAGGGTTCTCACAGATCTCGTTGCATCCGAGCTCGAGCTCGCCGAGCCCGACCGCGACCGGTTGCGGTGGGCAGCGATGCTCCACGACATCGGCAAGCTGGCGGTGCACGAGGAGTTCTTGAACAAGCCAGGTCGACTGTCTTCCGCCGAGCACGAGCTCGTCCAGCGCCACACGCTCGAGGGAGCGCGCCTCGTCGAACCTCTCTCGGACTGGCTGGGCGAGTGGGTGTTGGCGGTCCCCGAGCACCACGAGCGCTATGACGGAGGTGGGTATCCGTACGGCCTCGAAGGTGACGAGATCTCCCTCGGGGCCCGAATCGTGGCGGTGCTCGACGCGTACGACCTGATGACGAGCCGAAGCTCCTACAAGAAGCCGGCGACCCCCGACGCGGCTCGAGCAGAGATCGCCCGTCTGTCCGGAACGCAGTTCGACCCGGTCGTGGTGCGAGCATTCCTAGCGATCCCTGTCAAGCAGTTGCGAGGCATCCAACCGATCGCGTGGTTCGGTCCTGTCGCGCTCTCGGCGGGGCCCGGGCTCGCGGGGCTCGGAAGAGCGGCCGCCGCATTCGTGGTCGCGGGCTCGCTGCTCGGACTGGCGAGTTGGCGCACCTGGTCCGCGGACAACGGTCCCGTCGGCCACTCGCCCTCCGCACTGCGCGCCGGAGGAAGTGAGCGGGGACCTTCGTTCGACCCATCGGGTGGCTCCGTTGCCTTGCCCAGCTCGGGCGACCCGGACCCCTCGACGCCCCCGGGTCGTGCGGTGTCGGCTAGCCGACCCCGACGGGCAACGACGCTCGAGGACGTGAGCGGTAGCGGAGGCCGTAGCGCAGGACCGCACACCGGTGGACCTGGCTCGCGGAGCGGATCTTCGGGGAAGGGGGGGAGCGCCGGTGGTTCTTCGAGCGGTGGCGGTGGTGGCTCTTCCGGACAGCCGGGTGGCAGCGGATCCCCTCCTGGGTCTTCCGGAGGCGGCGGCTCGCCTCCACCCACCACATCTCAGGGCAGCCCACCTCCGACGACCGGCGGGGCTCCGCCTCCGAGCACCACTCAGCCTCCGCCTCCGACCACCACTCAGCCCCCTCCCCCTCCTCGCCCTCCGGCACCGGCCTCTGACCTGAACGCATGGTCCTCGTGCGAGAACGTCGTCGTCGGACCGCAGGTCAACTTGACCTGGTCGGACAGCACGTCCTCCTCGGTCAGCGGTTACGAGATCCTCCGCAGTGCGAACGGCTCGAGCTATTCGGAGATCGCCGGTGTGTCGGCGAGGTCCGAGTCGTTCACCGATTCGACCGTCCAGGGCCTGGGGACCACCTACTGGTACAAGATCGAGGCGCGCAGTGACGACGGGCCTGCGACGAGCAGCGCCGTCTCGGTGACGACGCCGCTGTTGTGTCTTTCAGATTCCGCGGCCGCGGACGGCGAATCCAACGGCAACGTTCAACAGGCTGATGGCAGCGGCACCGACGGTGACCGAAGCGAGGTCGGCCTCGGGGTCTACCTCGACGATGTCCAAGGCGCGTACGGCTCGGTGGTGACCAGCCTCGTAAGCCGCCTCGAATAGCTGGCGCGGGGTGATGCCGCCGGGCCGCGCTCCCGGTGCTCCCGGAGCGAATGTGCGGTCGAGGACGTCGATGTCGAGGTCGACGTAAAGCGAGTCGCAGCGCTCGGCGAGGAGGTCGAGCAGATCCGGAACCTCGTCCACGCTTCTGGGCCCGACGATGGTCACACCTTTCTCCTCGCACCACGCTCTGTGCGCGCGCACGTTCGAGAAGCCGGCGATGCCCACCTGCACCACCTGCGTACCCGGCAACCCCGCGTCCACGAGGGCGCGTACCGGAGACCCGTTTCCGGGCGATCCGGGCGCGTACTCGCGGACGTCGTGGTGGGCGTCCAACGTGAGCAGGCCCCACGTTCCCAGGTCGTCGCGCGAACGCAGCGCCTCGTACGTCACGCCGTTGTGTCCCCCGAGGATGACGGTGAGTGGAGCGTCGAGCTCAGGTGGCACCAGGTCGTCGCCGAGATCCTCGACGGGTAGGTGCGACAGGTCCACGTCGCGCTCCGAATCGTATGAGGACAGCCGGGTGAGGGCCGCTCTGATCGCGGCGGGTGCCAGGTCGTAGCGGCTCGGAGTGACGGCCCCTTCGCAGAGCGGCACCCCTGCCACGACGAGCGAATCGCCGCCGGCCGGCTCGCGAGCCACGTCCGTCGCACTGGTGGTGACGCCGGCCAGCCACTCCGCGGCGGTCGGCCATTCGGCGCTCATCGCGCCACCGTGCCGTCCTTCGTGACGTGGGCCACTACGTCCATCCCCGGATGGTAAGCGAGGTCGACCCAATGATCGCCATCGATCACGACCATGTCTGCGCGGGCGCCGACTTCGAGGTGGCCGATGTCGTCGCGGTGAAGTGCCCGAGCCCCTCCGAGCGTTGCCGCCAGCACGGCTTCGTCCGCGGACATGCCGTACTCGCTGCATGCGACCGCGATGACGAACGCCATCGAGGTGGTGTAGCTGGTACCCGGATTGCAATCCGTCGCGAGTGCGACGACGGCCCCCGCCTCGAGGAGCATTCGTGCGGGCGCGTAAGCGGACCGCAGGCAGAACGAGGTTGCGGGAAGCAGCACCGCCACCACGCCCGCGCGTACGAGGGCCCTTGCGTCGTCCTCGGTGACGTGGACGAGATGGTCGGCCGACGCGCATCCGACCTCCGCTGCGAGCATCGCTCCACCGGTGTGCGAGAGCTCTTCTGCGTGAATGCGCGGCACGAGGCCGTGAGCCTTGCCGGCTTCGAGAACTCTGCGTGCCGAATGGACCGAGAGCGCACCGATGTCGCAGAACGCATCGCAGCTCTCGGCCAGAGGGGCGCAAGCAGGAAGCATCTCGTTCACCACCAGGTCCACGTAGCCCGGCTCGGGGTCGAGGTGGGCCCCGAGGAATGTCGGGACGAGGTCCGGCACGCTCAGCTTGTCGGCTGCTGCCACCGCTTCGAGCGATCGGACCTCGGTAGCGGTGTCGAGCCCGTAGCCGGACTTGACCTCGATGGTGGTCGTACCGCCGCCGATGCATATCGCAGCACGTTCGACCACGCCGTCTGTCAGCTCCTCGAGCGAGGCCTCACGCGTCGAGTCGACGGTCCGCATTATGCCGCCGGCCTCGTAGGGCTCTCCCGAGAGCCGGGCGCCGAACTCGTCGGCGCGATCGCCCGCGAACACGAGATGCGTGTGCGCGTCGACGAATCCCGGGATCACCGCCCTGCCGTTCGCGTCGAGCTCCGGCATGTCGCCGGCGCTGTCGTCGCGACCGTCCCCGGCGCTCTCGTCGCGACCGTCCCCGGCGCCGCCTCTGACGGAGCTCAGCAGCTCGCGGACGGTGCCCGGGCCGAACGAGCTCTCTTCGACGACAGCTGCAACCCGGCCGCGAAGCACGACGATGCAGAGCGGCCCGTCCGACTCGTGCCCGAGAACGCGTGCGCCGCCCGGCGCACGAGGAGGTCACTCATATATCGAGCATCGGGAGACGCACGCCGTGCTCGCGGGCGAACGTCGCCGCCTCCTCGTAACCCGCGTCGGCGTGGCGCATCACGCCCGTGCCCGGGTCGTTGGTGAGCATCAGCTCCGCTCGGTGCGCGGCGTCCGGCGTGCCGTCGACGACGAGCTGAGCGCCCGCGTGGATCGACTTGCCGATGCCGGTCCCGCCTCCGTGGTGCACAGCGACCCACGTGGCGCCCGACGATGCGTTCAACAGGGCGTTCAAGATGGGCCAGTCGGCGATCGCGTCCGATCCGTCCGCCATCGCCTCTGTCTCGCGATAAGGCGACGCGACCGAGCCCGAGTCGAGATGGTCCCTGCCGATGACGATCGGAGCCTTCACGTCGCCTCTCGCGACAAGGTCGTTGAACAGGACTCCCGCCCGGTCCCTTTCGCCGTAGCCGAGCCAGCAGATCCGCGCTGGAAGCCCCTGGAAGGGAACCCTCTTAGATGCGAGCGGCAACCATCGCTGGAGCACCGGATCGTCGGGGAACTCCTTTAGCAGCGCCCGGTCGGTCGCATGGATGTCGGCCGGGTCACCCGAAAGGGCGAGCCACCTGAACGGGCCTTTGCCTTCGCAGAAGATCGGTCGCAGGTAAGCAGGGACGAAACCGGGGTACGCGAACGCGTCGGCGTAGCCGCCGGCGGCGCCTCACCTCTCAGGTTGTTCCCGTAGTCGAAAACTTCGGCGCCCGCCTTCAAGAACCCGACCATGGCCTCGCAGTGCCGCGCCATCGATGCGCGCGCCCGTCTGACGTACTCGCCGGGATCCTGTGTCCGCAGGGTCGCGGCCGCGTCGAGTGAAAGATCGTTCGGGACATAGCCGTTGAGCGGATCGTGCGCGGAGGTCTGGTCGGTCACGACGTCTGCCGGCAGGCCGCTCTGGAGCAGGGCCGGGAACGCGTCGGCGGCGTTCGCCACGAGAGCGACCGAAAGCGGTCGCCCGTCTGCCACGGCCGCCGTCGCGAGGGCCACGGCCTCGTCGATAGAGCCGGCCATCTCGTCGACCCAACCCTCGCGCTTGCGGCGCGACGCCCGGGCGGGGTCCGCCTCGACGCACAATGCGACGCCGCCGTTCATCGTGATCGCGAGCGGCTGCGCACCACCCATGCCGCCCAGCCCGGCTGTCAGCACCAGGCGGCCGGCGAGGGTCCCGCCGAAGCGTTGGTCGGCCATCGCAGAGAAGGTCTGGAAGGTCCCCTGGAGAATCCCCTGGGTCCCGATGTAGATCCACGATCCCGCCGTCATCTGGCCGTACATCGTCAAGCCGGCTGCCTCGAGCCGCCAGAACTCCTCCCAGGTCGCCCAGTCCGGGACGAGGAGCGAGTTCGCGATGAGCACCCTGGGTGCCATCGGGTGGGTGCGGAAGACCCCGACGGGCTTGCCCGACTGCACGAGCAAGGTCTCGTCCGAGGCGAGCGCTTCGAGCTCGGAGACGATCACGTCGAACGACTTCCAGTCGCGGGCGGCCCTCGCGTCGCCGCCGTAGACGACGAGGTCGTCGGGACGCTCGGCCACCTCGGGGTCGAGGTTGTTCATCAGGCAGCGCAGGATGCCCTCTGTCTGCCAGGTCCGGCATCTGAGCGCTGTTCCGACAGGGGAGCGGACCGGACGTGCGCCCTCGGTCATCTGAGCGTCCCGACGACGTCCTCGACGGCGCGCACGATCGCCCCCGTTCTAACCATCGACTCTGCCTTCGCGAGGTCAGGAGCGAGGAAGCGGTCGCTGTCCATCCGGGGGATCTCGCTTCTCAGGGCGCCGAGCACCGCCCTGGTGGCCGGTCCCGGCTCGATGCCCCGCAGCTCGAGTGCCTCGGCCGCACACACCGCCTCGATGGCGACGACCCGGCCGGCGTCCGCCACCGCCGAGCGCATCTGACGGCATGCGTTCCAGCCCATGGACACGTGGTCCTCCTGGCCCCCGCTCGTCGGCACAGAATCGGTCGATGAGGGAGAAGCGTGGCCCCTCAACCGGTTCAGCATCGCTGCCGCCGTGTAGTGGGCGAGCATGAATCCGGAGTTCACGCCTGCTTCGGGCGCGAGAAACGGCGGTAGCCCTTCGGAGCGCGCGGGATCCATCATGCGGTCGATGCGCCTTTCCACGATCCCTCCGAGCCCCGCGAGCGCGATCGCCACGAAGTCCGCAGCGTGCGCGAGGGGCTGGCCGTGGAAGTTCCCGGTGGACACCACGGCGCCGTCCTCTGCGAAGACGACCGGGTTGTCCACGACGCTCGCGAGCTCGATCTCGACCGTGCGGCGCGCCTGGGCCACCACGTCGCGAGTCGCCCCGTGAACCTGGGGCGCGCATCTCATCGAGTATGCGTCTTGTACTGCGTGATCCGACATCTTGTGCGAGGCGAGGATCGGGGAGCCGGCAAGCAGAGTTCTCAAGTTCGCCGCGCTCTGCACCTGCCCCGGATGGGGCCGGAGCGCGTGGATGCGCTCTGCGAAAGGAGCATCCGTCCCGAGCAGCGCCTCGATCGTCATCGCACAGGTGATGTCGACGCTCTTCAAGAGGATCTCCAGGTCCACCTGCGCCAGGCAGTGATGGGCGAGCATCCCGTCCGTGCCGTTCAGCAGTGCCAGGCCTTCCTTCGCCTGGAGCGCGATCGGGGTTATGCCCCCGGGAGGCGAGAGCCGGTGCCGAATCCGCGGTTCCGCCGCCTGGTGTGTCGTCGTCGAGCACCCAGCCGCTCCCGGTGAGCACGAGAGCGGCGTGCGCGAGAGGAGCGAGGTCACCCGATGCCCCGAGCGATCCGATCTCGGGCACGGCGGGTGTGATTCCGGCGTTCAGCAGCTCCGCCATGACGCTCACGAGAAGCGGCCGGACCCCGCTGTTGCCTGCGGCGAGCGTGCGTGCTCGCAGCAGCTGCATGGCGCGGACCACCTCGCGCTCGACGAGGGACCCCATTCCCGCGGCATGGCTGTGGACGAGTGCCTGCTGGACGCGCACGGCTTCCTCGGGGGAGATCCGGTGGCGTGCCAGGGCGCCGAATCCAGTCGTAACGCCGTAGACGTTGCGGTCCTGGTCGATAGCGTCCTCGACGACCGCGAGCGAGGGCGCCATGCTGCGGTCGACCTCGTCGGAGACCTCGACCAGAGCGCCGTAGCGGGCGACGTCGACGACCTCTTCGATGGTCAGGGGCTCTGGGCCGAGTCGCACGTTCGGGTCGGTCGTTTTCGCCTCCTGATCCGGTCCGCGTACCTGCCTTGGTCGGCGTTGCCGGGCCAGGCTATCCACGACCCGTCCCCCGAGAGGGCTGTATCGCCCTCGGCACCGTGGACCCGCCATGCGTAGAATGGCCGGTGGCTCGCGTGCTGGCGGTCGCCAACCAAAAAGGTGGCGTCGCCAAGACGACCACCGCACACGCTCTCGGGTTACGCGTTCTGCGAGCTCGGCCGCCGCGTGCTGCTGGTGGACCTCGACCCCCAGGCGTGCCTGACCTTCTCGGTCGGCTTCGATCCCGACGGCCTCGACAGGTCCCTTCACGACGTCCTCGTCCGCAAGATGAAGGTCGCCGACGCGCGTCGAAGAGTCGACGGCGTGGAAGGGCTCGACATACTCCCTTCGACGATCGACCTCGCCGGCTCGGAGGTCCACCTCCTCACCCGCACCGCACGCGAGCAGGTGCTGCAGCGCGCACTCACACCGGTGCTCGACGATTACGACCTCGTTCTCATCGACTGCCCTCCGTCGCTCGGGATCCTCACCATCAACGGGTTCACGGCGGCAGACGAGGTGCTCGTGCCGCTGCAGTGCGAGGCGCTGAGCCACCGCGGCGTGGGGCAGCTACTCGAGACCGTCGAGGACGTCAGGATGTTCGCCAACGCGGACCTGAAAGTCCGAGGCGTCATAGCCACCATGTACGACGGGCGCACGGTTCACGGACGTGCGGTTCTCGACGACATGCGGAAGCGCTACGGGCTCGAGCTGATCGGCCCGCCCGTCCGCAAGTCGATCCGTTTTGCCGAGGCGCCGGAGATGGGCATGTGCATCCTCCAGCACGCGCCGGGATCCCAGGGTGCGGAGGCGTACAGGGCGATCGCAAGGATCGTCGACGCGGACGGCTCGGGCGCGGTCTCGCCGGCTAAAGAGAACACCACGACTCGCGCGTCACACAGATCATGCCGGCGATCCCGACTCCGACGTCGACGGTGAGTGAGCAGCCGCAGGCGCCCGATCCGCTCGGCCGGAGATCGCTCTACTGGGCCACGGGGGGTGCGGCGAACGACAGATCCACGAAACGCGGTCGCGACTCGATTCCCCTCGGAAAGCACGCTCTCTACTCGCAGGCGCCGGCAGACGGGCGCCGGGCGAGCGCGCGGCGCTCGAACGCGTGCCTGGAGCCCCGCCGTGGGCACGGATCGGTGCCCGCGGCTCGGGTGTGCTCGGGCAGGTCGTCGTCGACTGCCGGAGCTGCGGAGCGCGCTCGGAGCTGGGGGTCGCACAGTTCCTCGCGCTGCACTTCCCGGTCTGGTTGTGGCGACCGGGACGTGGCTACGCGCGCTTGATGACCTGTCCGGCGTGCCGCCGCCGGTCCTGGCTCAGCGCTTCTTGGCGGCCCTGGGAACGTTGAGAGGGTCCACCTCTCTCATGTCCGGACCGTTGGCAGCACACGCAGCACACACCGCGGCGGTCGTCCTCGACGCCGCGGCGCGCTCCAAGTCGACGATCTCGGCAAGTGGGTGGCAGGGCTGGATCCTTCACCTTCACGGGCCGGTTGTGTACGCGGTCGTGGGCGGCCTTCTGTTTCTCGAGGTCGGCATAGTCGTCGGCTTCTTCATCCCGGGAGAGATCGCGACCATCCTCGGTGGCGTCATCGCGAGCCAGCACCACGCCAACCTGGCCGTCATGATCGTGGTCGTCGCCCTCGCTGCCTCGCTCGGGAACATCTCGGGGTACTGGATCGGCAGGGGCGTAGGGCCGAGGTTGCTCGAGCTGCGTTACCTGAAGGGAAACGCCGGCCTGATCAGGGCGCGGCAACTACTTGCCCGCCGCGGAGGGCCTGCCGTCTTCGTGGCCAGGTGGGTGGTGTTCGTTCGTGCGGTCCTGCCGGGACTGGCCGGCATGAGCCATATGCGCTTCCGGAAGTTCGTCCTCTTCAGCTTCTTGGGCGGGACGATCTGGGGGTCGATGTGGGTGTCGATCGGCTACGCGGCGGGCGCCTCCTACTCGACCATCGAGAAAGCCGCAGGCAGCTGGTCCCTCGTGATCCTCGGGGTGATCGTCGTCGCTGTCGCGGTCTTCATCGTGTTCCGCAAACGCAAGGAGAAGCGCGAGAACAAGGCTCTGTTGGCGCAAGCTGCAGGTCTGTCCCCGGCGCCGTCGACGAGTGCTTCGAAAGGCGAGAACTGACGGCCGGCAGGTTCAGGCGCGGCAGAGTCCGGCGCGGCAGAGTGCGGCGCGGCAGAGTGCGGCGCGGCTGAGGTCAATCTGGAGCAGGGCCGTCCACGACGAAGAAGTGGGCCGGACGCTCCCCGACGCTGTATAAGCGTTGATGGATCTCGAGGAGCACCACGTGAGCCAACGTCTCGCCGACGGCCGCCCGTTGCATGAATTCGGGGATCTCGTCCCACGGGCGGGACCACGTCAGGTTCACCGCCATCTGCCACGCGGTCATTCCCGGCTTCTCGCGCGAGCAACCGCTCGATGTCCGCGAGCCGGTCCGCGTGGTGGAGGATTATCTCGTCCAGCCGGTCGCGCAGGTTCGCGAACCTGTACTCGTGTGCAGGGAGAACCTCGTCCACGGCAAGGTTCTGTACCTTGAGCAGCGACTCGAGGAAGTCGCCGAGCGGGTTCGGGATCTGCTGGGTGTGCACGCCGATGTTGGGCGTGATCCTCGGTAGGACGTGGTCGCCTGACAGCAGGAGCCTGTGGCGCTCGCTGTGGAAGCACACGTGGCCGGGGGAGTGGCCCGGGGTCCAGACGGTGCGCAGGTCCCATCCCGGGACGTCGACCTCTTTGCCGTCCTCGAACAAGACGTCGGGCTCCGCCATCGTCACCTGGTCGCGAATCATCATCGAGGCCATGTTGAGGTCAGGCAGCGTCGCTTCGGGGACGCCTGCGAACTCGAGGAGCTCGTGCATCTTGGAGAGCAGGTCGTCCACGTCCACGTAACGCGCTGCGTAGCATGTTCGCGTCGTCGGGGTGCAGCCCGATCCACGCCCCCGACTCTCTCGCGAACGCGACCCGCAAGGCCGTAATGGTCAGGGTGGATGTGCGTCACGAGCACCGCCTGGACGTCGTTGATGCTGCCCCCCGCCTCTTCGAGCCCGGAGTTCAGGGCGGCCCACGCGTCGTCGGTGTTCCAACCCGCGTCGACGATCGCCACGCCGTCATCCAGCTCGAGTGCGTAGACGAGGACGTAGCGAAGCGGGTTGTTCGGGATGGGTACAGGAATCGACCACAGGCCGGGCCGGACCAGCTCCACGGGGGGCATGACGTGAAGGTCCCACGCCTGTTTCTGGAGCACCCCGGTGACCTCGATCATGGACGGTCACCGTATGCCGGGGACGGCACCGCCACCAGCCGAGCTAACCCACGCTGCGAACCCCCGGAGATCAGTGAGAGGTGTAAGAGGTCCACGAATAGCCGTCCCACCAGCGCACCCTGGCGACCCGCCACGGATCGGGGTACCACCCCGGTGGAGTGCTCGGCGCACCCTGAGCTGCCTGATGGGCCTGCTGGGGTTGCTGGTGCTGGATCGGCTGCAGCGGCGTCGCAGGTTGGGGCTGCACCTTGGGGTAGGTCGCCGTCGGTGTCGGGCTCACCGCGGGGAATTGGCCTGTGGGCACCCCCGGTTCCTCCGCCGGCTTCGGCTCGGTTGTCACGTCTCCGCTCAGGGCGTGCGAGACCATCTCGCCCGGGCTCGGCGAGGGCGGGTGGGCGGGTGCGCCCGTCGCGACCTCGCCGACAGGTCGACCGGCGGCACCCGGCGCCGCCCCGTCTATGACGGTGGCTCCGCTCTCGGGCATGTAGCTGCTTGCGGGTTTCGGAACCGGGTTCGCCCATACCGCGCCCGCTCCCGTCGCGCCCGCAGGCGGTGCAGCCGCCGGAGCGGCGGGAAATGGGTTGGCCGGAGGCCAGGCGGACCCCGGCTGTGCGCCGGGCTGTGCCGCAGAGGGCTGTGCCGCAGAGGGCTGTGCGGTCGACGGCTGTGCGGTCGGCGGCTGGGCGGTCGCTGCCAGGCCCGGCTGTGCGCCTGCGGCGGGGCCGGGTGTACCGGTGGCGACCGGCCCCTGTCCGCTCGCGGGCGGTCCCTGCCAAGTCTGAGCCGGCTGAGCGGCTCCGGGCGCGTAGGCGGGCGCGGCTTGGTGACCACGGTCGATCGCGTCGAGCTGCTCTTGGAGGTCGGCGACGAGCGAATCGCCGGCATCGTTGAAGCGGGCTAGGCCCAAGGCGATTGCGAAGCGGATCTCCTCGGCCTGACCCTCGTCGTAGCGGAATCCCGATGCCCGGTCCTTTCCCGATACTGCGACGACGGTCCAAGGTGGATAGTCGAAGTGGCAGAGCCCGAGAAGTTCGTCGTACTCCCAATCCACGGACTTGTGCGTGCCCGAGAAGACGACCCGCTTGTCCGTGAAGGTGAGGTCACCCGAATCGACCGGGGCAAGCTCGGAGTCGGCGTTTCCCGCCATCGTCGCCGCCCGTTGCGTCACGCGGAATGTCGATGACTTCTCGCCTGCCCAGCGGGCAGGCACCCGGCGGGGTTCGACGAGGAATGTCCCCGTTGCGACGAGCAGGGCACGTTCGCCCGGCTTAAGTGCGACCGTGAGGGTCGGGTCCTCGGGCCCCGTGCCATTGAAGGTGCGGGCCCGGTAAAGGAACGACGCTACCCGGGCACGGTCGGCCTGCCAGTCCGCCTGCGGTGTCTCCTGCTCCTCCTGGGGCCGGCGTTTGTCGAACAAGCCCATCCCCGGCGCCTCCTCGCTTCTCAGTCACGGATATTCGAGTCCGTGCCCGGCTGCACAACTCTGCCGCTACGCAGGTACTGCTCTCCACCCGGTGTCGGAGCAGGGTAGCGGACCGCCGGCCGGAACTGGAGTAGTTCGGGGCTGGAGATTTCTGCCGCTCCCGGGAATAATAGTTGAAGCAGCAACTGTTGACGAGTTGACATTTGCTTGTGCAACCGTGGAATCGAACCTGGGAGGTTCCTGATGACTGATACGCAGGCGACAGCAACGCCCGCAACCCGTGACTACGAGGGGATCGAGACGCCGGTCGCCGGCGACTACGTCCTCGACAAGGCACACACGACGATCGAGTTCGTGGCGCGCCACCTCATGATCAGCAAGGTCCGAGGCCGATTCACGGAATTCGACGGTTCGATCCGGATCGCAGAGGACCCCGAGCAGTCCGTGCTCGACATCTCGATCGACGCGTCGTCCATCAACACCTCGGAGGCGAACCGCGATGCGCACCTGCGCAGCGCGGACTTCTTCGACGCTGACAAGTACCCGAAGCTGACGTTCCGGAGCACCAAGATCGAGCACGTCGAGGACACGGAATGGAAGCTGACGGGGGATCTCACGATCCGCGGAGTAACGAAGCCTGTCACTCTCGACGTCGAGTTCCTCGGAGTCACGGTCTCCCCGTGGGGGACCAGGCCGTTCGGATTCGAGGCGACCACCGAGATCGACCGGGAGGACTGGGGACTCACCTACAACCAGGCGCTCGAGACCGGCGGTGTGGTGATCGGCAAGAAGGTGCGGATCGAGATCAACGCGGAGGTCGTGCCGAGCCAGTAAGGCTCGCTCGCCGCAGAGCGGCCTCGGGGGCCACGTTTTTGGGGCACGATGACCCCATGGCTCCGAGCACCGGTCACCACGTCCGATTGGCCGTGCGCTCCGATGTCGAGCAGTTCCGCGACGTTCTCGTGGATGCGTTCATCAACGACCCAATCGTCTCGTGGATCTATCTGGACGAGACGGAGCGGCGCGGTCATCTGACGGAGTGGTACGAGCTAACTCTCCTCGCGGGTCTTCGGTGCGGCCACACCTACACGACATCCATGAACCGCGCTGCGGCGGTATGGGCGCCGCCGTCGGTCCCTCAGATGTTCGAATGGGAGCGAGAAGGGGTCGCGATCACCGACATGCTCAAGAGGCATCTCGGTTCGCGATTCCAGTTCGTTCTCGAGCCACTGGCCGAGCTCGAGATAGCACACCCACGGCACGCGCCTCACTTCTATCTAGCGATGCTCGGCACGTCACCGGAGGCGCAGGGCAAGGGTCTCGGAGGTTCTCTGCTCGACTGCGTTCTCGCACAATGCGACGACGAGGGTTGGCCGGCGTACCTCGAGACCAGCCTGGAGCGAAACGTGCGTTTCTACGAGGGCCGGCACTTCGAGGTGACGGGCGACATGGTCCTGCCCGACGGCCCGCCGCGTCTGGTTCATGTGGCGCGACCCCGAGCAATAGGTGCTCTTCGGCGCTTCTACTGGCGGTAATCCTCGACCACGTCGGGCGGGCGAACTGTCGCACCGTCGGGGCTCCGACCGAACTCTTCGCGGGCGCGCCGCTGTCGCAAAAGGTCCCAGCACTGGTCCAGGGCAGTTTCGAGGGACCTGAGACGCTCGAGCTCGTCGGGCGACAGACGGCCTTCACCCTGGTGGGCCTGCTCGAGCTTTCGCTCCTCCTCGGTGAGGCGCCCTATATGGGCGACCAATTCCTTGTCATCCACGAGCTGACCTCTCTTCCTGCCGCGCTCGATCCTATGCGGTGCAGTCTTTACACCGCCTCGGCAGCTCAGGAGCTCGTGGCTCCGATCACGATCGCGACGAGCCCGACGGCCACCGTTCCTGCTGAGACGAGCATGATTGATCTCGAGGTGGGGACGGCCTCGCTCCTGCGCCGCATCAGGTACCCGGCGGCGAGGAGCACGACGGCCGCCGAGAGCACCAGCGCCGCTATGCCGTCGACCGGTCTAGCCCGGCCGAGAGGGGCGAAGCTCTTCAGCATTGCCGCGCCGACGCCGCCGAACGCGAGGGCACTTCTGACCCAGGCGAGGTCGGTCCTTTGTCCTGCGCCGCTGAGGACCGCGCGGGGTTCACCGCGCGTCATTTGCTGAATGCGGCGAGCACCAGAGCGACGGCCGAGACGACGGCAACTCCGACTGCAAGGATCGCGGCCTGGTACGACCGGGGAAGAGGTCGGCCGGCCCTCATCGCTCGCTCGTTGGCCTTCCATGCGTGGAAGGCGGTCGCCGCGAGCAGCGTCCCGAGGGCGATGAGTGGCAGACCCACGACCCGCCTGCCGCCCACGAAGCGAAACGCCGGCAGTAGCTCGATTATGGCGAGGCCGGCGGCAACAAGCGCGAGCGACGTCCTTATCCACGAGAGGAAGGTGCGCTCGTTCGCATAGAGCAGTCTCGGGTCGGGCTCGCCGGGAGCGGTCCCGGCCACGACCTCGACGGCTGCTTCGGCGCCTGGCGCCGATTGGCCGGGCACGGGCTCCTGCGAGCTCTGCTCGGGCAGGTCTTCGGGCACCGACGAAGGATGCCACGACACCGCCCCGAGCTGGTGGTCCGAGCTGGTGGTCCGAGCTCAGTGGTCCGGGCTGGTGGTCCGGGCTTCGAGGACCCGGGTGTGGTCCGAGCTCAGCTCTCTCTTGGAGGGTTGACCGGCTCGGGCATCGGATGCCGTGGCGCCCTGTGCCTGCGAGACCGAGAACCGGGAGAGCTCGGTGCGCCGGAAGCGCCGGAAGCGCCGGAAGCGCCGGTGGCGGCGGTGGCGGTCGTGTCCGGCCTCCGTGGCTCGGACGGGCCTATCGGCAGCTCGGACGGGCCTATCGGCAGCCGGGCGCCGGGATCCTCTGACTCGAGACCCGGTGAAGGAGGTCCGGAGCGCGCGGCGGCGAGCGAAACCTGCATGGCCGGCTTTCGCGACAAGAACAACGCAGGAATCAGAGCCAGCAGGGCTATGCCGACGGCCCACCAGAAGGTGTGACCGAACGCCGCGGCGATCTGCGGCGCGATCCTCTCCCGCACGCTCGAACTTATGGACGTGCCTCCGGTCGTCACCGCGTTCGCGGCGCCCGGGATCGCAGCGGTGATCTGCCGTTCGAGGATCACTGCGAGAAGGGCGGTCCCGATCGATCCGCCGACCCGTTGCAGAATGTTTATGGCCGCCGTGGCGCGAGGCACCTGCGAGTGGTCGAGGCTCTGATATGCAGCGGCTATCGCCGGCATCATCGTGAACCCGAACCCGATGCCGCGCACGAACAGCGCAGCCGCGAGGAACGTATAGCTGGTCGACGCTCCGACCGTCGTGTAAGCGAGCGTTCCCAGAATGACGATGACCAAGCCGATCGGCACGACTCTGCCCGGTCCGAGACGATCAGCAAGACGCCCGGCGCTCGGCATGACGAGGGCGGCGCCGATCCCTTGCGGTGCTATGAGCAGCCCGGCGACGAGCGCGCTCTCGCCCCTGTCCACCTGGTAATAGAGCGGGAGGATGATGAGCGCCCCGAACAGGGCTGCACCGAAGCCGAACGAGGTGAGCGCGGCCGGCAGGAAGCCACGGTCGCCGAAGAGGCGAATATCGATGAGCGCCTCCGGACGCGCCCTTCCTCGCCGTCCTGGCGATCTTCGTCCCGAGTGGAGCGCGAACGCGGCGATCAACACGAGCCCTGTCGACACCGGGATCGCGACCGACACGGTCGATCCGTTGGTCCCTAGCTGGCTCAGCCCGTAAACGAGTGATGCAAGGCCGGGTGAAAGCAGGAGAAGGCCGAGAAAGTCGAGGCGGGGTTTGAGCTCGATCTTGGCGGTCGGGAGCATGCGGACTGCGACGACGATGGCGACGATCCCGATCGGGACGTTGACGTAGAAGATCCAGCGCCACGACACGGAGGTGACGATCAGTCCACCGATCACGGGTCCGAGGATTGGCGCTAGAAGCATCGGGACCCCGAGGATGCTCATCACCCGGCCGATCCGCTGTGGTCCTGCCGCCTGCGCCATGATCGACGTCCCGATCGGCATGATCATGCCGCCGCCGATTCCTTGGATGATGCGGAAGAAGATCAGCGACGTGGCCGACCACGCGGCGCCCGAGAGAACCGATCCCACGAGGAAGACGACGAGGGACAGGATCCACATGCGCTTCGCCCCGAACCTCTCGACGGACCAACCCGACAGCGGGATGACGATCGAGAGCGCGAGCAGGTAGCCCGTGGAAACCCACTGGATGGTGCTGAGCGGCGAATGAAAGTCGTGAGCGAGCGTGTCGATCGCCACATTCACGATCGTCGTGTCGAGGATCGACATGATCGCCCCGAGGATCACGACCAGAGAGAGGCGGACAAGAGCGGGATCCAGTCCCGAGTCGTGATGTCGAGAAGCCGAACGGCCGCGCTCGTTACCGTTTTCGGCTGAACGCTCGCCGGCGCGGCTCACGCCGCCGTACCGACTGTCGTGGGCTCCGATGCCTGTGCGTGGCACAACGGGCGAACAACAGCGGGCCTGTTGATCGCATATGCGTCGATCATGGTCGGATCGGCGCGATGCTTTTGACCACGTTGCCGCCGATCACCGGCTTGATCGAGGACTGACTGATGGACCGCCCGCACACATCCGCCGTTGTTTCGCCTGACGACTCTGGCATGGAGGCCGTCACGAGAGCCGAGCGTACAGTCGCCAGGCAACAGGGTGCCAGCACCGGCTCGGCCAATTCTTCGGTTTCTTCACCGTCCGGCTCGCTCGCGAGCGGCCGGCGGGGGAGCCGGCGCAAGCGACCGGCTCGCGCTCTTGGAATCCATCGTTGCGGGCTCTCCGGACGTCATAACGGTCGTCTCGAGCGAAGGATCGATCATCTACGTGTCCGAGGCCATGGCGACCGTGTTCGGCGTTCCCCCCGAGTCGGTGCTCGGACGTTCGGTCTACGACATGGAAGGCGTGCATCCTGACGACCGCGAGCAGCTGCGGACCTCGTTTCGCCGCTTGTTGGGCGGTGAGGTGATGACGGACCGCACCCGCTTCAGGGTCAGGCATCCCGACGGCCAGACGGTCGTGGTCGAAGCCCACCGACGCAGCGTGCTCGACGACGACCTTCAGGTCCTGGCTGCAGTGTCCGTGGCGTCCGATGTCAGCGAGCAGGTCGCCCTGGAGCGGCAGCTCTATCAGGCGAACCGTGCCAAGAGCGAGTTCTTGTCGCGGATGAGCCACGAGCTGCGCACGCCGCTCAATTCGATCCTTGGATTCGCGCAGTTGCTCGAGCTCGACGACCTTACGGCCTCCCAATACGAGAGCCTGCGTCACATAAGCCGGGCGGGGAGCCACCTTCTCGAGCTGATCAACGAGATCCTCGACATGGCGCGCATCGACGCCGGGAAGCTTGACCTGTCTCTCGAACCTGTCTCGCTCGACGAGGTCGTGCGCGAGGTCGCGGTGCTCATGCAGCCACAGGCCGAGCAGTTCGACGTGGCGGTCGACGTGGCCTCCATCAGGGCTCCGTTCGTCAATGCCGATCGCCAGCGGCTCCGCCAGGCGATCACGAACCTCGTGTCCAACGCGATCAAGTACAACCGTCGCGGTGGTCTCGTGCGCATTCACGGCGACGCCACGTCCGCAGGTCGCGTTCGTCTCACTGTCACCGACACGGGGCCCGGCATACCTTCCGATCGCCAGGGCGCGGTGTTCGCGCCATTCGAGCGGCTCGGTGCCGAGCAAACGACCGTCGAGGGAACCGGAGTCGGCCTAACCCTTGCAAAGAGGGTGATCGAAGCGATGGGAGGAGCTATCGGGTTCGACAGCAAGGTCGGGTTGGGCTCGACGTTCTGGATAGAGCTGGACGCCGTTCACGAGTCGGTGGTGGTCGCCGAGACCGAGCCGACGAAGGTGGAGCCGACCGTGGACCTGCCGGCTGGGCGGATCCTGTACATCGAAGACGACCCGGCGAACCTGACCTTCCTCGAGCGGGCGCTCGAAAGGCACGCGGGAGTGGAGCTGGTGCCGGCGACGGCTGGGCGCGTGGGACTGCAGCTCGCCATCGAGAACCCCCCGAGCCTCGTGCTTCTAGACGTGCATCTTCCCGACATGGCGGGCATCGACGTGCTCCGCCGCCTGCGCTCGAACCCGATCACCGCCGGAGTGCCCGTCGTGGCGCTCAGCGCCGACGCGAGCGCCAAGCAGGTACGTCTCATGATCGACGAGGGAGCCGTCGCCTACCTCTACAAGCCGATCGACGTCGGTGAGCTCGAGAGGACGGTCAGAGCGGTATTCACGGGTGAGCCGCTCTCCGACGGCGAGGAGTTCGTCATCGCGCCAGAGGAGAGCCTCGACTTCTGAGAGGAGTTGCGACTTCTGGAGGTCTTGCGTCTCAGGCGTCGTGCGACGCAGTCCACGCGAGCAGGTCGTCCATTCCCCAGGAGTTCACCACTCGGTCGAAAGGGACCCCGGCCGTGGCGGCCATCTCGCAACCGTTTCTCAGCCATTCGAGCTGTCCGGGAGCATGTGCATCGGTGTCGACCGAGACGAAGCATCCCTCGTCGACCGCCATGCGCAAAAGGGCCTCGGGCGGGTCGAGTCTCTCGGGACGCGAGTTGATCTCGACGGCGGTTCGCGTCCTCGCGCATGCCTCGATCACCGCACGGTGGTCGAACGTCGACTCGGGCCTCCCGCGCCCGACCACCATTCTGCCCGTGCAGTGGCCCAGGATGTCGGTGTGCGGGCTCTCGATGGCGGCGAGCATGCGGCTCGTCATCGGAGCCGACTCCATGCGCAGCTTCGAGTGGACGCTCGCCACGACCACGTCGAGACGCCCGAGCAGGTCTTCGTTCTGATCGAGGGTGCCGTCCTCGAGGATGTCGACCTCTATCCCGGTGAGGATGCGAAACGGCGCGAGCTGCTCGTTGAGCTTCTCCACCTCTTCTAGTTGGAGCTCGAGCCTGTCTGCGTCGAGACCGTGCGCGACGGTAAGGCGCGCGCTGTGGTCGGTGAGGGTCCAGTACTCGTGGCCGATGTCACGGGCAGCCTCGGCCATCTGGAGTATCGGACTGCCGCCGTCGGACCAGTCCGAGTGCCCGTGGCAGTCGCCCTTCAGGAGTTTCCTGAGCTCGGCGGGCTTTCCCTCGAGTGGCGGAGGCACCTCGGTCAGAAGCTGTGACAGATAGGCGGGCTCGTCGCCTCGCAGTGCTTCTGCGACGACGCGGGCGGTGGTGTCGCCGACACCCGGGAGGCTCGACAGCCTGTTGTTGCCGCGAGGCGTTCGAGCTCGACCGGATCGATATCTCCGACGACGTCTGCGGCCTTGCGGAAGGCGCGCACCTTGTACGTCTCGGCTCTTTGGGCCTCGAGGAGGTAAGCGATGCGCTCGAGGGCTTCTACGGGCTCCACCGCCACGAGCGTAACGAGCCCCGTACGTGCCGGTCTACGAGGGTCACGATGGCCACAATGGCCACAATGGCCACATGGCCACAGGCGACCGACCTTGCGTTTTTAATTCGAAAACTAATATACGGCGGTGTTCCCTAATCCTCGATTTCTATGACGAGACTCCACTGACGCTCATCACGAGACTCCATCGACCGGGGTGCTCCGGACCGGGCCGCGTCAGACAGAATGCTGCGTGCTCCAGAGCCCTGCCGAAGAACGCCGGGTCCGGGCGAGCTCGGGAGAGTCGGTCGTCCTCGGGCCGCTGAACGGACCAGAGACCCCCGACCTCTTCGAGATGTTCAGCCACGTGGTCGCGACCGGCGAGGGGTATCCCCCACAGTCCGCCGCTCACGCAGGAGGACTTCGAGAGCACATGGACTCTGCCGGTGGTCGTGGTCGCCGCGAGGATCGACGGCCGCCTCGTCGGGGCGTACTACCTGAAGCCCAACTTCGTTGGGAAGGCTGCGCACATCGCAAACGCCGGCTACATGGTCGCGTCCGACGTGCGCCGGCGCGGAGTGGGGCGTGCCCTGATCGAGGACTCGATCTTCCGGGCTCCGCTCGCCGGGTTCGACGCGATCCAGTTCAACCTCGTCTTCTCCTCGAACCCGGCGCGCGCTCTGTACGAGGAGCTCGGATGGCGCGAGACGGGGCGCGTCCCGGACGCCGTGAACGGCGAGGACGCGATCATCTACTGGAGGAGCGTCAAGACCACCTGATGTGCAGCTTGTCGCAGAAGCCGGTGAGGACGCCCGCGTCCCCATCGGTCCGAAGCGCCGAGGATGGCAGGCGGTTCCACAACGACATGTAGACGTCGGACGCAGAGCCAGACACCGTGCAATCTGCTCCGCTGGTTCCGCCGGCATCGCGCACCGCTGTGACCTGTTCGGTCCCGAGTGTGATGAGCCACCTGTCGTTCGAGTCGCTCGTCTCAACGGCCATCGTGCGAGGCGGGTCGAAAAGCAATCTGCGGCCCCTGGGCGCGAAGCCTGTGAGCAGCTCGTCGATGCCGTCCGCAGCAAGGCGAGGGCTCACAGAGGTGAGTTTGCCAGAGGCCGATTCGGCGTCTGCACGATGGATTGTCGTCTCGTGCGCCTGGCGCCGCGCCCAGAATGCGAGCGGGGACGGCGCTGCCATGAAGGTCCAGCACTCGAGGTCCGCCGGTGCGGACTCGAGCGATTCGCACAGATTGCGGTGGCCCGTCCTGAACCAATCGACGAGCTCCTCGTCGCGAGGTGGGTCCCCGAAGATCGGCTTCTCCTCTTCGTCTCCCAACATCGTCGTCCTTCCCGTTGCAACATACGCAGCCGCCCAGCGGTGGACCCTGCCCACGTGGTCGAGCAGGTCGCGCAACTGCCACTCGGGGCACGTGGGCACCGCGAGGTCGAGACCGCCTCCCTCGGCTGATTCCGCGAGGAGCTCTCCCTGCTCACGTAGAGCGTCGATGTGTTCGGCGATTTCCATCGGGGCAGTATTGCCCGGAGCTGTACCGGCCGGAGCTGTACCGGCCGGAGCTGTACCGGCCGGGCGTCTCAGGGCGGCAGGGACGGCTCAGCCGCTCAGCGGCTCAGGATCACGACCGAGGCGTTCGCTCCGCGTCCGACAGTGTGGCCCAACGCGACGCGCGCACCGGGCACCTGGCGGTCGCCTGCGCGGCCCTCCAACTGGCGAACGAGCTCGACGACCTGGCCGAGCGCAGATGCTCCGAGAGGCTCGCCCTTGGACAGCAGCCCGCCGCTCGGGTTGACCGGGAGCCGGCCGCCGAGCGCGGTCGTGCCCTGTTCGAGCATCGCTGCGGACCCACCCGCCTCGCAGAGCCCGAGCTCCTCGTACGAGAGCAGTTCGCGCGCCGCGTCGGTGTCCTGGCACTCGACGACGTGCAGGTCCTCGGGCCCGACTCCGGCCTCCTCGAACGCCGCGGTCGCAGCCAGGGTCGTGGGAGCAGGGACGCTGTCGTCGGTGAGTCCCGACATCGGCGTCGATTCGCTCAGCACGGCGCCAGGCAGGTGAGACCGCAACACCGCGGATGCCAGCCGCACGCGGCGCTCGCTGTCCGCCCGATCGCTGCCCGACGCCGTGAGCACTACGGCGGCTGCACCCTCGTTTGGGGAGCACAGCATCCAGAGGTGGAGCGGCTCGCATACGACGCGCGATGCGAGCACAGAGGCCTCGTCCACTTCGGAACGGAACATCGCGTCGGGGTTGAGAGTTCCATGCCTGCGGTTCTTCACGACGACAGCGGCGAGGTGAGCCTTGGTCACTCCCGAGCCGTGCATCAGGCGCTGGGCGCGCAGCGCGAAGTAAGACGGGGTGGAGGCGAGGCCCGCAGCTTCCTGCCATGGCTCGAAGAACGAAGACCGGATGATTCCGCGTGGCATCTTCTCCACGCCGAAGACCAGTGCGGTCTCGATCTGCCCCGCTTCTATGGCGCTCTTTGCGAGACCGAGCGCGGCGCCGCCGCTGGCGCAACCAGCTTCCACGTCGACGATCGGCATTCCCGTCATGCCGAGCCGGCCGAGCACCTTGTGGCCGGATGCAACTCCTCCGTAGGCGGTGGCACAGAACGCGGCCTGAAAGCCACCGCGTGCGATGCCTGCTTCGTCGAGCGCGTTGCGAACCGCGACGACCCCGAGATCGGTGGTGGTCGCGCCTTCGAACCTTCCGAACGGGTGGATCCCGACACCCGCCACCTCGACCTGGGTCACAGAAGACCCCTGGTCCTCATCGGGCCGCCGGCGCGAAAGCGTACGTGAGCACGCTGCTTCCGTCTTGCTCGGCGACGGGCTCGAGGACCAGCTCCATCGGCTGACCACGTTCGAGCTTCGCCGGATCGGGCTCGGTGAGCCGCGTGATCACCCTAAGTCCTTCGGGTAGCTCGACCACCCCGAACCCGTAAGGGACAGGCCCCTCGTATCCCGGCGGGGGGGCCGTCACAGCGGTCCACGCCCAAAGGGTGCCGGATCGCGACAGCTCGATGTCCTTCACCGCCCGTGCGGAGCAGTAGGGACAGATCTGCTGGCGGGGGAAGCTGACGCGCCCGCATTCGCCACAGCGTCCGGCCAGCAGGGCCGGGTCGTCGCCGAGTGAGAACAGTCCTTCGCGGACCGCCATGTCACCGGGAACCGCAATGTCACCGTGGACGTCTTCGTCGGGCACGCGAGGAACTGTACCGACACCCGTGCACCACGACGGCCGGAGATCGTCCCGGTCCGCCGGCGTGATTCGGAAGAGTCCAGCTACTACGTTCGGCAACGCTCATGATCATCAGAAGACTGAGTCGAGCATCGAGAGCCTGGTCGTCGGTCGCCGTGGGCTTGGCGTCCGTGGTCGGGCTCGCGGCCTGCGGCTCGAGCAGCGCAAGTGGACAGCACTTCTCCGGCCCGGCGTACGAGGTCGAGACCGCTCAGGTCTCGGGGCTCGGTTCGGTCCTCGTGGACGGACAAGGCTTCACGCTCTACCTCTACGTGCCGGACGCGCAGTCGGGTCGCTCCAGGTGTTCGGGGACCTGCGCGGTGGAATGGTCCCCGCTGACACTTCCGTCGAGCGTGAAGTCGCCTCTCGCCGGCTCGGGCGTCCAGTCCTCGTTGCTCTCGACGACCCGCCGTTCGGACGGAACCGTCCAGTTGACCTACAACGACTGGCCGCTCTACACGTGGGCCGAGGACATGGCGCCGGGCCAGGCGACAGGGGAGGGCTTGAACAACCAGGGCGGCCTCTGGTACGTGCTCGACGCCTCAGGCGACGCGATCAAACGAGCGCCGGCCTGATCCCGGGCAGTTCAGCGCCCGAAGCGGGCGGCTTCTTCGGATCCGCCGGTCGTGTCACCCGCGCTGTAGGAGTGGGCCCCGGCGCCGGCAAGCTTGCCGGCGTCCACGATCAGGTATTCCTCGCGGATCGGCCGGCTGTCGAAGAAGCACTCGAGGATCTCGCGTGTCCCGGCCGCGTACCGTGCCTGCGCAGAAAGGGACGACCCCGAGATGTGCGGCGTCATACCGTGGTTGGGCATCGTGCGCCACGGGTGGTCGGCCGGTGCGGGCTGGGGGAACCACACGTCACCCGCGTAGCCCGCCAACTGCCCGGACTCGAGTGCACGGACGACGGCGTCGCGGACACAGATCTTGCCGCGGGCGGTGTTCACCAGGTACGCGCCTCGCTTCATGGTCGAGATCAGCTCGTCGTCGAACAGGCCCTCAGTCTCGGGATGAAGCGGTGCGTTGATCGTGACCACGTCGCAGGCCTTGACCAACGAGGCGGCGCTCGGGTGATAGGAGAGCCCGAGCTCCTCCTCTGTCTCCGTGGGAAGCCGATGGCGGTCTGTGTAGTGGAGCACCACGTCGAACGGCTTCAACCTCCTGAGCACGGCCAGGCCTATCCGTCCGGCACCGACCGTCCCGACAGTCATGCCCTCGAGGTCGTAAGAGCGCGAGACGCAGTCGGCGATGTTCCAGCCACCTTTCACCACCCACTGGTACGAAGGTATGTAGTTCCTGACGAGCGACAGGATCATCATGGCGACGTGCTCGGCGACGCTGATGCTGTTGCAGTACGTCACCTCTGCAACTGTGATCCCGTGCTCGATCGCTGCCTGCAGGTCGACGTGGTCGGACCCGATACCGGCCGTGATGGCTAGCTTCAGCCTCGGGGCGCTCGAGATCCTGGCCTCGGTGAGGTAGGCGGGCCAGAACGGCTGGGAGATCACGACGTCCGCGTCGCGAAGCTCTGTTTCGAACACGGAGTCGGGACCGTCCTTGTCGGAGGTCACGACGAGCGTGTGACCGAGATCCTCCAGGAACTTGCGAAGGCCGAGCTCGCCCGAGACGCTGCCGAGCAGCTGACCCGGGACGAAGTCCACCGCCTTCGGGTTTGGGAGGGTCTGCCCTCCCGGATAGCGCTCCAGCCGAGGTAGCCCGTCGCGCGCGTAGCTCGTCGGGTAACCGTCGACGGGGTCGTCGTAAAGGACGCACAGAACCTTCGCCATCGTGGGTGCCTTCCTACTCGTGTTACCTACTCGAGCTCACTCGGCTTCACTCTTCTTTCGTTTCACTCTGCCTTCATGGACACGACCGAGCGGAGAACCTCACCGCGGGTCATACGGCCGAACGCGTCCTCGACGCCTGAGAGCGGGATCGTCTCGGAGACGAATCCGTCGAGGTCGAGCCGGCCCTGCAGGTAGAGGTCGACGAGAAGCGGGAAGTCCCGCGACGGTAGGCAATCCCCGTACCAGCTCGGCTTCAGCTGACCGCCCCGTCCGAAGAACTCGATCATCGGCAGTTCGATGCGCATCTCGGGGGTCGGCACCCCTACCTGTACGAGGGTGCCGGCCAGATCACGAGCGAAGAAGGCCTGCTCCATCACCTTGGGGTTCCCGACCGCTTCTATGCAGACGTCTGCGCCATTGCCCCCGGTCAGCGCCCTGATGGCGGCGACCGGGTCCTGCTCCGACGCGTCCACCGTCGCCGTGGCGCCGAATTTCCGGGCGAGCTCGAGCTTGCGGGGGTCCAGGTCCACGGCGACGATGGTCGAGGCACCGGCGAGCCGGGCGCCGGCGACGGCCGCGCATCCAACCCCACCGCAACCGAACACCGCCACCGAGTCGCCCGGTTGGACCCCTCCCGTGTACATCGCGGCTCCGAGCCCGGCCATGACGCCGCAACCGAGCAGCCCCGCGGCCTCTGCCCGGGCGCGTCGGTCGACCGGGGTGCACTGCCCGGCAGACACGAGCGTCTTGTCTGCGAACGCTCCGATCCCGAGTGCCGGCGACAGCTCGGTGCCGTCCGCCAGGGTCATCTTCTGGGTCGCGTTGAAGGTCTGGAAGCAGTACCAGGGCTTGCCGCGGCGGCAAGACCGGCATTGCCCGCAGACCGCCCGCCAGTTGAGCACCACGAACTCGCCGGGCTCCACCGACCTGACGTCGGGGCCGACAGCCTCGACGGTCCCTGCCGCTTCGTGGCCGAGCAGGAACGGGAAGTCGTCGTTGATGCCGCCCTCGCGATAGTGCAGGTCGGTGTGGCAGACCCCGCATGCCTCGACGTTCACGACCGCCTCGCCTGGGCCGGGATCGGGCACGAGCACGGTCTCGATCGAGACCGGTGCCCCGGCCGACCTGGCGACGACCCCGCGCACCTCAGCTGTCATCTTCTCCCTCTCTCCTTTCGAACGACCGACCTCCCCTTGTAACCGTCGACCGAGCTTCCTCACGATCGAGTCGCATGGCGACGGGGCCGGACATGGATCGCTTTATCAGTCGCCGATCTCCTCGATCGCGTACTCGGGGCAGTTGGCGATAGCGAGACGGGCCGCATTCTCGAGGTCGACGGGGACGTTGCCGTCGCCGACGGCCGAGGACAATCCGTAGTCGTCGGCCTCGAACAGTGTCGGGGCGATCCCGACGCAGCGCGAGTGGCCCTGGCACTTCTCGGGGTCGACGCGGATCCGCACTAGAAGACCACCTTCAACGACCGCGGGCCCCGTACCTGACCGCCCGCCCAGACGACCTGCTCGCCCGGGGCGAGCGAGAAGTCCGGGATCCGGGCCAACCACTGCTCGATAGCGACGCGCAGCTCCATCCTCGCAAGGTTCGAACCCGCACACCGGTGTATCCCCGACCCGAACGCCACGTGCCTGTTGTGCGCTCGATCGAGCTTCACGACATCGGGATCCTCGAACTCTTCGGGATCGCGGTTGGCTCCGGGGAAGTTCATGAGGACCTTGTCGTCGGCCTTCATCGGGCATCCCTTGTAGTCGAGGTCCTTGGTGACGACACGGGCCATGGTCACGGGGGAGTAGGCCCGCAGCAGCTCTTCGATGGCGACGGGCATGATCTCGGGCTCTTCGACAAGTCGCCTGCGGTCGGCCTCGTGCGTGGCGAGGTGCCAGAGGGATGATCCGATCGCGCTCCAGGTCGTGTCGACGCCGGCGATCAGGACGAGAGCTGCGACCCCGAGAACGACGCCGTCGTCCACGTGAGCTCCGTCCACCTCTGTCCGCAGCAGCTCGCTCAGCAGATCGTCACCCGGTGACTTGCGCCTCTGCTCGATCTGATCCTGGAAGTAGCCGATCAGCCCTTGCACGCCTCGTGCTCTGCGCTCCGGATCGTCCGCGAACTCGAGCACGTCGCGGACCCAGCCGGTGAAGGTGTCGGACAGGTCCGACGACACACCGAGGATCCTGGCAATGACGCGGACCGGGATCTGCTGGGAATACTCCTCCGCGGCGTCCGCGCGAGCCGGCCGGAACGAGACGATCCAGGAGCTGCCCGCAGAGCTCGCGCGTGTACTGCTCATAGGTGGCGACCCGGTTGTGCGAGAACCATGGCAGAAGGAGCCTCCGGGTCCAGGTATGGAGAGGCGGGTCGGCCGAGATCGGGGGAAGACCGTGTTCGAGGACGCGATCGGGCGGCGGTTCGTCTCCCTGGAAGGGGATCACGGCCACCTTGAGCGAGCTGAAGTGCTCGATGTCGTGCGCGATCTCGGTCACGTCCTCGTAGCGGGTAGGGAGCCAATTGCTGCCGCGCCGGTCCGTATGGGCGATGGGGCACGACCTCCTGAGCGCACTCCAGATGCTGAAGGGGTCCTCGATGTAGGAGGCGTCGAGGACGTCGAAGTCCGTGGCCCAGTCGCTTACAGGTGATGTCCTGGCCATTGTCTGCTCCGTCCCCGCTCGGGATCGAGTGGTGCTTCCCCGGGTATCTTTTCACGCCCCGCCCCGGCGGCTTCACGCCCCTATAACGTTCGTGGAGACGGAGTCAGTCAACCATCCGTCCTGCCGGAGGCGGCCGTGTCTACCAGGATCACCATCGTCGGGGGCGGTAGCACGCACTGGACCCCGCGACTTCTTACCGACTTCGCTAACACGCCGGGGCTGGCCAACGCAGACGTCGTGCTGCACGATCTCGACGCCTCGTCGCTTCCTCCGATGTGCCGTATCGGGGAACATGTCGCGATCTCGCGTGACGTCGACCTGAAGGTCTCTGCCACCACGGACCTGAAAGAGGCTCTGGACGGGGCACAGTTCGTGATCAGCGCCTTCTCGGTCGGCGGGTTCGACAGCATGGCCCACGACGTCGAGGTGCCGGCCCGATACGGCGTCCGCCAACCCGTGGGCGACAGCGTCGGGCCCGGTGGGATATTCCGCTCGCTCCGGAGCATCCCGGTGGTCCTCGAGATCGCGGACGCGATTGCGCGGCATGCGCCTGACGCCCTGTTCCTGAACGTGAGCAACCCCCTAACGGCGCTGTGCCGTGCAGTGACCAAGACGACGGAAGTGAAGACCGTGGGGCTCTGCAACGAGCTGGTCGGCCTGCAGTTCTGGCTCAGCCTGGTCTTCGACGCTCCGATGCACCACATCGATCCGGTCGTGGCCGGCGTCAATCACCTTCCCCTCGTGACCGCTCTGCGGATCGAGGACTCCGACGGATTCGATCTGCTGTCTAAGGCGATGGACGACCTCGGCGACATGGCGGGGCAGCCGGTGTGGATGGATCCGCCGGCACAGTCCCATTGGAGCAAGATCGACCCCGGCCGGGGCTGGACCAAAGCCGACATCCTCGCCAACAACCGCCTCAAGTTGGAGATCTTCAAGACCTTCGGGGTTCTTCCCGGCTCGGCCGACACGCACGTCGCCGAGTTCTTCCCCTGGTTCGTCACTGGAGCCTCCGACTTCGGCCGCGACTGGGGGGTTCACCACTACGGGCTTTCCGGCCACCGCGCGGACAAGGCCGAGGACGACGAGATGTCGTCGCACCTGGAAAAAGGCGGCGAGGTGTCCGAATGGCCTTCTGGGGAGCTGGTCGCACCTCTCATCGACGCTGTCGTGAGCGGCAGGCATGTGTCGTTGCCGATGAACCTGCCGAACTCGGGCCAGGTGACCGACCTTCCCGAGGGGGTCGTGGTCGAGTGCATGGGAACCGTCGAGGACGGGTTGATCCGACCTCGCGACGTCGCGTCGGCGGGCGCAGCCTCGGAGCACCTCCGCAGGGTCGTCGCGTCACAGGAGTTGACGGTCGATGCAGCGCTTCTGGGCGACAGGAGCCTCGTGCTGGAGGCCATGCTGGCTGACCCCGTGGCGGGCTCGTTGCCCTTCGAGCACGTTGTCGCGATGACAGACGAGATGCTCGCCGCGACCGCCCCTTGGCTTCCCCAGTTCGAATAGGCGGTTCGAGCCGGCGGTTCGAGTAGGCCGCGCTCGCAACGGGGGCGCTTGCAGCTTCGCTAGTAGCTTGCGGCGCGCCTGTCGTGATGGTGGTGGCTGTGGCGGCGCCCGCTCGATCTCCACACGATGAAGAGCACCACCGCCACGAGGAACCACGGGACGTGGTACGTCACGACCGAGGTCGCCACTGCGATAGTGAGCGCCACGACGGCAAGGACCGTGAACGCGAACCACGCCCGGCGCAAGACCCCCGGCCTCCGTGGAGTCTGCTCGGCGTGGACCAGCGGCAGGTCGACCAGCAGGCCGTTCAGGTCCCCGCGCGTCTTTGCTCCCATGGCCTTGTCCAGGCGAACCTTGAACTCGCCGTCGTCGAGGCGCCCGTCGGCATAGTGCTTCGAGAGGGTGTCTGCCATCTCTGTGCGCTCGGCGTCAGAGACCCGCATGTTCGGGTCGGACGAGCTGCTGCGGCGTGGTCCGCCGTACCAATTGAGAAGCGGCGGACCGCACTGGGAGTCCATCTGGTCCCTTCCTTTCCTGGCTCTTGTCGCCCTGTCTTCTGTGTTGCTGTCTTGTCTCGCTGCCGCTGCGCGTGCAGCGGTAACTAACTCACCCTGCCGAATGTAAACCGCGCGTGTTCGATCAGGTCCGCGGCAATAGGCCGCTCGGCACCTTCTTGCGGGATGAGCAGCCACGCCGCAAGGTAGAGGGCGATACCCGACCCGCCCATGACGGCCAGGACCAAGAACAGCACCCGGACCAGGGTCGGGTCCATGTCCAGATGAGCCGCTATTCCTGCCGCCGTGCCGGTCAGCATGCCGCCTTCGCGGGGCCTGACAAGCGGCGGGTGGGGGGCTTCGTCGGTTTGAGGTTGTGTCGATTCGGGGTTCATGACTCTCATGATGAGCCGTCGGGCCACCTTGTGAAATCGGGATCAACCCTCGACGGACCCTTAGCATCCCGAAACGGTCTCGGGGGAGCCCCTGATAGCCACACGCCCCCCGGGGCGCGATCATCGTGGGTATCGACGAGACCAGCGACAAGCGGGCACAGACGCTTCGCCGTGCCTGGCAACCTCGGTGGGGGCCGCACGGTTGGGGCGGCGCGCCGTGCGGAGGAACGGGTCGGCGGCGAGGCTCGCTTCGACGCCGCGAGCGAAGCCTCACCTGACGAAGGTGGCGGCGGCACCGACAGGCACTGGCACCCGGGACGCCACGACCACGGCCGCTGGCGGGTGCCTCGCCATGTCGGGAGGCTCAGACGATCCCGGGACGCAAGGCTCATCGGCGGGGTAGCCGAGGGCCTGTCTAAGAAGGTCGGCATCGACGTCACGATCGTCCGGGTGGGGCTCGTCCTGTTCGGCCTCGCGAGTGGCACGGGCGTGGCTGCTTACGTCCTCGCATGGCTTTTCGTTCCCGTAGAGGGAGAGGACGAGAACATCGCTCAGCGCGCGCTGGAAGACCGGCGCGGGCTGGCTCTCGCCCTCGGCCTGCTTCCGGTTCTAGTGGCGGCCTTCATTCTCGCCACGGTGCTCGGAGCCGGTTGGACCGATTCGATCACGTGGGCAGCCGGGATAAGCGCAGCCGGCCTCATCCTCATCTGGCGCAACGCTCCCGAGGACGACCACGCCGTTTTGGAAAGGCTCGCTCAACCGGTGATCCAGCTCGCCGTCCCCGAAGGGCGCTCGTGGACCCGGATCTCTGTGCGAGCCGGCGTCGGAGCCGCGCTTCTCGCCGGTGGGCTCGTCTGCCTGCTCGCCGGTCACCCGGGTCACGCCCTCGTGAGGTCGCTCGGCGGGGTGGTTCTCGTGATAGCCGCGTTCGTCGTCGTGTTCGGTCCCTGGTGGCTCGGAGTGGCTCGCGATCTCGTGGTCGAGCGTCAGGCGAGGGCGCTCGCAGAAGAGCGGGCCAACATGGCGACGAGGGTCCACGACTCGGTCCTGCAGACCCTTGCGCTGATCCAGCGCCGCGCGGACGACCCTCAGCAGGTCGCGAAGCTCGCCCGCGCGCAAGAGCGCGAGTTGCGCTCCTGGCTGTTCAGCGGGGGCGTTCCCGGATCCGCCGCCGGGGACGACCGGACGGTCGGCGCCGCCGTGCGGCGGATACAGCGCGAGATCGAGGCCGATCACGGGATCACCGTCGAGGTGGTGACGGTGGGCGATTGCGAGCTCGACGACAATCTCCGCGAGCTTCTCGCTGCGGCAAGGGAGGCGACGGTCAATTCGGCGAAGTGGTCAGGCGCCGATGTGGTCTCGCTGTTCGCGGAGGTCGAGCCGAGGGACGTGTCGGTGTTCGTGCGCGACCGGGGAAAGGGCTTCGACCCCGGGTCGGTCGCCTCCGACCGCAAAGGTGTCTCCGAATCCGTCTACGGGCGCATGAGCCGCCACGGAGGGACTGCCGAGGTGAAAAGTGCCCCGGGCGAAGGCACCGACGTCGCATTGAAGATGCCCAGGCAGCACGCGCGCAAGATTCGAAAGGCCGGCTCGCAGTGAGCGAAAGGGCATTCCCCGGCCCGGGCACCGACCTGCCGAGAGTCTTCCTGGTCGACGATCACGAGCTGTTTCGCGCCGGCGTTCGCAACGAGCTAGGCGCGAGCGTGACGATCATCGGCGAGGCCGACGACGTCGCGCCGGCGATCGAGCTGATCTGCGAGCGCGATCCGGACGTGGTCCTCCTCGACGTGCACCTCCCCGGTGGTGGGGGACAGCTCGTCGTCGAGGCCGTCAAGGCTGACCACCCGGACGTCCGCTTTCTCGCATTGTCGGTGTCGGATGCGCCGGAGGACGTGATCGCCGTGATCCGCGCGGGTGCACGCGGCTACGTGACCAAGACGATCTCCGGTCCCGAGCTCATCGACGCCGTACAGAGGGTCGCGGGCGGAGACGTCGTGTTCTCGCCCCGACTGGCGGGTTTCGTCCTTGACGCGTTCGCCTCGATACCCGGCGAAAAAGGCAATGAGATCTCGTTCGATCCCGAGCTCGACCAGCTGACTCCGCGCGAGCGCGAGGTGTTGAGGCTCATAGCCCGCGGCTACACGTACAAGGAGACCGCACTCGAGCTGTCAATCTCGATCAAGACCGTCGAGAGCCACGTGTCGTCGGTGCTTCGCAAGCTGCAGCTGTCGACGCGGCACCAGCTCACCCGCTGGGCGACTGAGCGCAAGCTCATCTAGGCGGCGGATGCTCGGGCCGTCAGTGTCGACGGAGGTCCGCAAGTGCCGATCGTGCCGCTCCGACCCCGCACATCCCGTGCACTCCTCCACCCGGAGGGGTCGACGCAGAGCAGAGGTAATGGCCCGGGATTCCGGTCCGATACGGGCTCCATCGAAGTGTCGGCCGGAACAGGGTCTGCCTCAAGGTGGCGGCACCCCCGTTTATGTGTCCACCGACGTAGTTCGGGTTTCGAGCCTCCATCCCCGAAGCCGTGGTGGTCGTCCGGGCCAAGATGAGGTCGCGGAATCCTGGAGCGAACCGCTCGATCTCCGATTCGATCGCGTCGGTCATGTCGACGTCGGAGTTCGCTGGAACATGGCAGTAGGCCCACAACGTGTGGCAACCGAATGGAGCGCGCGTCGGGTCGACCACCGACGGCTGGACCACGATGCAAAAAGGGCGGTCGGGGTGACGACCTGCTGCGACCTCCGACTCACTCGTCGCGATCTCCTCGAACGTCCCGCCGAGATGGATCGTCGCCGCCATGCGACATGCCTTGGCGCGCCAGGGGACAGCCGCGCTCATCGCCCAGTCCACCTTGCACACTCCAGGCCCGTACTCGAAGCGTTCGAGTGCGCGACGGGACCTTCCCGTCAGGCTCGGGCCTGCCAGTTCGAGCAACTGCCGCGGGGTGACGTCGAGCAGGACGACCCGGCAAGCCGGCAGGTCGTCGAGCCTGTGGACCCAGCGTCCGGTGAGGACCCGGCCGCCGAGCGACTCGAGCTCGCTCAGCATCGCATCTGCGATCCTCCGGCTCCCTCCTTCGACCACGGGCCAGCCGACGCAGTGGGCCGTCATCGTCATGAGAAGGCCGAAGGCTCCCGACAACGGGGCGGTGAGGGGCAACATCGCATGAGCCGACGCACCTGCGAACAGAGCTCGGGCCTGTTCGGTCGAGAAGCGCTCGACCAGCCGTCTCGCCGGGAGCACGCCTCGTAGCCCGAAGCCGAGAACCGCCAGGGGGTGGTCGGGAACAGACCGGATGGGTGCCATGACCGCAGGAAGGATTCGATCGAAGTCCCGCACCAGTGGCGAGACGAGTTTCCTGTATCCAGCTTCGTCGGGCCCGAGGTCCCGGGCGGTCTCGTCGAGTGTTCCGTGCACCGATGCGACCTCGTCGCCGTCCAGGGGATGGGCGAATGCCACGCCCGGTCGCAAGAACCGGATGCCGTTTGTTCCCGCGGTTCTGCGGAAGAACGGAGAAGATGCCGCGAGGGGATGCACCGAGGCGCAGACGTCGTGATGGAATCCCTCGAGGGTCAATTCCTCGGTGCGACAGCCGCCCCCGGGGACGAGAGCGCCTTCGACGACCTCGACGATCAGACCCGACCTCGCCAGGGTCAAGGCGCCGGCGAGCCCGTTGGGCCCGGAACCGACCACGATCGCGTCGGGAGCCCTCACGGCCTTCGGCGTTGCAGCCTTTCGCCCGATCGGGTACAAATCCTGCATGGGTGCGATGGCGGTTCTCCGTGGCCGCGCGGCGGCGGACCGACAGAGACGAGCGACGTCGCCGTCTCGGTCAGAATTTCCTCGTCCCCTGGCGGGCTGAGCGGCTCGTAAACGACGCCGGCGTTCAGCCCGGCGAGCTCGTCGTGGAGATAGGTGCAGGAAGCGGCGTGTTGACCCTTGCACTCGCTCGCGCCGGGGCCGACGTGATCGCAGTCGAAGTCGATCCCGTTTGGTCGGAACGCTTGAGCGACGTCGCTCGTCATTCGGCTCCCGGCCGGATACGGGTGGTAGAGGCCGACTTCATGTCCTGGCAGTTGCCTTCCCGCCCGTTCCGGGTGGTCGGCTCCCTGCCGTTCGGCGAGACGACGGCGATCCTTCACCGCCTGCTCGACGAGCCAGCGACATGCATGCGGCGAGCCGACCTGGTCTTGCAGTTCGAAGTGGCCCGTAAACGTGCCGCCGTGCCGCCCACGACGTTGCTGTCCACCGTTTGGGCGCCCTGGTGGGAGTTCCGGCGAGGGGCTCGGGTGCCGGGAGCTGACTTCCGGCCCGTGCCGCGAGCAGACGGAGGAATCCTCGTGGTAACCAGACGCGAGCCACCCTTGCTGCCACATCACTTGGCCGCACCCTACGCGACGTTCGTGCAGGAGCACTGGCCGTTCCGATGACGGGCGGAAGCGCCCGTCGTTCCCGAACCGACGGGGAGCCTCACAAGGGGGGCTATCGTCGTCGCTGGTCGTGACTGGCGTTCGGGTGGAGCACCACCGGGGAGCGACTACCGGCAGCGTGCCGGGAAGAGCCGTGCGCCTGGGCGAGCACCAATTGTCCGTCGAAGGAGCTCACCATGCCTGACTCCGCCATTACGACCGCTTACCGGTCGGCGATGGAGGTCATAGCCGCCGCCGAACCTGACGTCGCCCAGGCGATCGCAGGCGAGCTCTATTCGCAAAGACACCAGCTGAAGCTGATCGCTTCGGAGAACTACGCCTCGCCTGCGGTGTTGCTCGCCATGGGCAACTGGCTGTCGGACAAGTACGCGGAAGGTACTCCCGGGCACCGGCTATACGCCGGTTGCGAGATGGTGGACCGTATCGAGACCCTTGCGTCCGACCATGCCACCGCTCTCTTCGGCGCCGAACACGCCTACGTTCAGCCGCACTCGGGGATCGATGCGAATCTCGTGGCCTACTGGTCGATCCTCGCGTACCGCATCGAGGTTCCCGCACTCGTCGGTGCAGGCGTCACTCATGTCAACGATCTCGACGCATCGAGCTGGGACCGGCTACGCAACGAGCTGCACTCCCAACGGATGATGGGAATGGCACTCGACGCCGGTGGGCACCTGACTCACGGGTTCAGACCGAACATCTCGGGCAAGCTGTTCGACCAGGCAAGCTACGGAGTCGATCCCGTCACTGGATTGCTCGACTACTCGGCAATCGCCGCTCAGGCGAGGGAGTTCCGGCCCCTCGTCATCGTCGCGGGTTACTCGGCGTACCCACGGAACCCGAACTTCGCCAAATTCGCCGAGATCGCCCACGATGTCGGGGCCACGTTCATGGTCGACATGGCACACTTCGCCGGGCTCGTTGCCGGGAACGTGTTGACCGGTGACCTGGACCCCGTGCCCCATGCAGATGTCGTGACGTCCACGACGCACAAGTCATTGAGAGGGCCTCGCGGAGGACTCGTGCTCTGCACGCAGGAATACGCGCCGTACGTGGACAAGGGTTGCCCGATGGTCCTGGGCGGTCCGCTTCCTCACGTGATGGCGGCCAAGGCCGTCGCTCTAGCCGAGGCCCGCCGCCCTTCTTTCGCTTCTTACGCTTCGTCGATAGTCACCAACGCGCAGGCTCTCGCGCAAGGTTTGCTCAAAAGGGGGGTCCGCCTGGTCACCGGTGGCACGGACAACCACATCGTTCTCGTGGACGTCGCTGCGAGCTTCGGGCTCACCGGGCGGCAGGCGGAGTCGGCACTTCTCGACGCCGGCGTCGTCACGAACCGGAACTCCGTGCCAGGCGATTCCAACGGTGCGTGGTACACCTCCGGCATAAGGCTCGGAACTCCTGCGCTCACGACGCTCGGGTTCGGGCCCGACGAGCTCGACCAGGTGAGCGAGATCATCGTTCGGACGCTCGGCGCGACGACTCCTGCATCATCGACGGCCAAGGCCAAGTTCGACCTCGACCCGATCGTCGCCGAGTCCTGCAGGAAGCAGTGTGCCGATCTTCTCGAGCGACACCCCCTCTACCCGGAGATCCAACTCTGACGGTTCCGGACGGCACGGCCCGGCCCCTCGAGGCGGGGACAGATCGTGGCCTTCGCGCTTCGCAGCAGGTTGGCGCTAGCTTTGTACCGTCGTCCGGAGATCGCGAACGACCTGTTCAACGACGGCCATGACCAAACTGAAACCTCCTCGCGAAGCACGGGGAACCCGTCTGCTCGCCGGCATCGTCGCAGTCGTAGGCGTGGTGCTGGCGACGGGTGTGCCCGCAGGAGGGGGAACGCTTGGGACGGCGGGGGCGAGCCGCGTGACGGGATCCGGCTCCCCACTCGGAGCCTTGGTCCGCATGGTCGCTTCACAGGTGCCCGAGCCGCCGCCGACCTCGACGCCTGACGCCCCTGGAATACAGATCGTTTCTTCCCGCATCTTCGACACGCCCGATCCGTTCCTGTTGTCGGCCGGGGGGAAGTACTACCTCTACCTGTCGAATGCATTCGGCGACGCCACTGACAGCAACGTGCCAGTGATCTCCGGTGAGCCGGGGCACTGGAGCACCGTCGTAGATGCGCTTCCGAGCGTTCCCTCTTGGGCCCTGTCGACCGGCGACAACGCGAACGTGTGGGATCCGTACGTCGTCCACCTCGCGGGTAGGTACGTCATGTACTACTCCCCATCGCTCAGCGAAGACCCCAACCCCTCCAACCCGACCCACTGCATCGGGGTGGCGTTGTCGTCGAAGCCGCAAGGCCCCTTCGAACCGTTCGGAGACGCGCCTCTCATCTGCCAGACATCGCTCGGCGGCGACATCGACGCCCAGCTGTTCGTCGATCCGTATGGTCCGGAGGGAAAGGCCCATCCCGATTACCTCATTTGGAAGTCCGACAACAACAATCTGCGGGGATCGGGACCGACGACGATCTGGGCCGCTCCGATGTCGAACAACGGGCTCTCGCTCGCAGGCAGGGGTGTGGCCATATTCAGGCCCAGCCTTCACTGGCAGGAACCGGTCCTGGAAGCACCTCAGATGGTGCTCGCGCCGAACCACACCGACTGGCTGTTCTTCTCGGCCGGGACCGGCTTCTACACACCTAGGTACGCAATGGGCGCAGCCATGTGCGCAGGCCCTCTCGGAGGGTGCCGCAACGTGTCCACCCGGCCCCTCGTCTCCTCCAACGCACAGGGCTCAGGACCGGGCGAAGAGACGGTCTTCGTCGGTCAGGATCACAGCACGTGGCTGCTCTACAGCCCCTGGCATGAAGACGAGCCCTGGCGGTGGGGGCGTCCCGTCGAGGCCTGCCGCATCGGGTGGGACGCGCGCGGTCCGTACGTCGCGGAAGCTGGAAAATTCCCCGCTCCATAGGAGTCCTCGGCACGTAGCTGTTCGCTATCCGGCTCGGCTCTGTCGGCTCGGGCTCTCTCGGCGGGGTCTCCCTGGACGAGGGAGCTACGGCTGAGCAGGATCACGCCGCCGACCAGCACGAGTAGAGCGACGGACTCTCCGACTATCTCGAGTGGGTCGTGGCGGATCCGATCTTTGAACAGGAATACACCGAGGATGCTCGCCACTAGCGGGTCGACGATCGTCAGGCTGGGTTGCGAGGCCGCCAACGGCCCGGCCTGAAACGCGTTGGAAAGCAAGAAGAATGCACCAGCCCCCGCCAACAGAAGGACGTACGGCGACCAATTCGTGAACACCGCGTAGGGGCCGCCCACGAGGTGGGAGCTCAGTTCCTTGATGACGGCCGCGACGAATCCCCATGCGACACCTGCCGCAGCCGCCAGAAGAGCTGCCTGGCGAGCCGGTGAGGGCAGGCGATTGGAGCTGAGCGGTATCTGGGCCATGGTCCAGAAGAGCGCAGCGGCACCCACGGTGCAGAGGGCCGCCACCAGCCAGAAGGAGATTGGTGCGTCGTGGGTGCCGGCTTGCGGGTGCGCGATGCCGAGGAACACAGCTAGGCCGACTGCCATCGCCGTAGCGGCAACCCAGTCGCGTCTCTGCACCCGCCGCGGCGATCTCAGGGCAAGGAAGGCGAAGACGAGGAGCAGCTCAGCGGCGATCACCGGTTGGACGAGGCTGAGGCTGCTCACGCGCAACGCTGCGAGCTGAAAGCCGAATCCGAGGATCATGCAAAGGATCCCCAGGAACCAGATCGGCTTGCGGATCAGGGCGCGAATCAACTTCAAGCTGAGCGAGAGCTCGCCGGCTTCGGGAGCGGCCGCGAACCTCTGGGTAACCGAAGCTGAGGCAGTGAACACGCTTGCCACCAGCGCCAGCAAAACGCCGTCGATCACGGGCTTGTCCGTCCTATTTCGCGTCCCTACCCACCGTGGCTGGGACGAAATCGGCCCTTCGGTCTCGGCTTCCTCAACATGCGGTACCCCGGATCGATTCCCTCGCTACGGGCTGGGGCTCGCTCCGGATGCGAGATCGGGGAAGACCCTGCTCACCTTCGTGAGTATGTACTCGCCGTACGTGCCTTCGAACCCATGGACGCTCGCGTGGTCCCATCTTCTGGCGGCCTCGTAGTCATCCGGGCGTCCGACGATCGGAAGCTTCTTTACGACCGCATCCCACGAAGGGTCGAGAAAGAAGGGGAATGAAAGCCGATCACCTGTTCCCGCGTTACGGACCCTGTGCGGCGTCGAGCGGTACCGCCCTCCGGTGAGGCGCTCGAGCATGTCGCCCAGGTTGCAGACGAAGTTTCCGGGCCTAGGAAGCACATCGATCCAACCGTTCGGTGTCTCGACCTGGAGGCCGCCCGATTCGTCCTGAGCGAGGATCGTCAGCAACCCGTAGTCGGTGTGCTCGCCAACGCTCCACCGCTCTGTGCGTCGCGAAGCCATCGGGGGATATCTGAAGATGCGGAAGAGAACAAGGGGATCAGCCGTCAGGTTCTCTCTGAACCACGAGGATTCGAGCCCGAGAGCGCGAGCAATGCCGCTGAGAACCGATTGGCCCAAATGCGTCATCGCCTCCATGTACTCGAGAACCGCTTCACGCAGTTCGGGGGGGCTTTGCGGAAACAGGTTGGCCCCGTGGAGAGGAGTCTCGGCGACGACGCGGGGATGCCCGGGGGCGAGTTCGGACCCGAAATAGAGGCCCTCCTTGTCGTCGGGCACGCCCGAGGTGAGTTCCCCGCCGAGAGGGAACCATCCGCGCCACGCCCGCCCTGCGTGTGACATCGCGATCGCGGCCTTCTCGTCTTCGGGCCGGGAGAAGAAATCGCGGGCAAGCGAGTCGAGTCGTTGCTGCAGGCACGGGTCGACGCCGTGGCCGATGAGATAGAAGAATCCCCATTCCCGGCACGCTTCATCGATCCCGACGGCCACCTGCATCGACGCCTCGCTGTCGCCTGTAAGTAGCCCGACGTCGATCTCGGGGACGCCGCTCATCTTGCGACCAGGTTACCGACGGCTCACGACCGGTATCTCATGATCCGCAGGGAGGCCACCACGATCAAGAAAGAGATCACCGCTGATTCGAGAGCGATCAACGAGACGAGTGCCAACAGATGGTGAGGGGCCGTCTCGTTGAACAGGACGAGCAGTTGTCGGATCGGCGGCCCATTCGGGATCACTATGTCGCAGAGCCCGACCAGTGCTCCGACGAGTACCGCCCATGCAGCGTGCTCGACGATGGGCCGACTGCACAGTGTTCCCAGCGCTACCCCGAACAAGACCGTCAGAGCGTGAGCGATGACTCCGGCGATGATGACCTCGAGTGGCGTCCGAGCGCCCGTGACGATTGCAGGAACAGCGACTGCGAGCGCCGACAGCAGTAGGCACCCCGCGAACGCGACGGCCATCTTTGCGATTCGCACGCGTGTCCGGCTTCCGACTGCGACTGCGGTTATGTCTTCTTGGACGGCACTTTCGGAGGTGCAGACGAGCACGCTCACCCAGATTGCCAGGAAGAACATGAGGGCGGCCGATGTGGCGTAGGTCGGCAGCACAGGTCCAGATGCGGCATCGAGGATGCCGTCGAAGAGACAGAAGATGAGAAAAGGTGCGACCCATCGCAGTGAGCGCGTTACATCCGCCGCGACATAGCGGTACAGGGCGATCACGAGACCGTTCCCTGGTTGTGGTCGCGATCGGTGCGAACGACGGATACCACGGACCAGCCGGCCGAGATCGCCTCGACTAGGAAACGGTCGGTGGCAGCACGCTCGACGTATGCCACGATCGGATGCCCGTCCTCGTGAGTACCGTGGCTCGTGCTTTCGAACACGACTCCGGGAACCGAGACGAGCGTCTGGCGGTCGAGCCCTTCACGACAGGCAAGGGTGACCGCCATCCTCGCGGAAGGTGGGGGAGGCTGTCTGTCGGCTCGCTCTACTGCCGCTCCGTCCACCATCTCGTAGGTCCGATAGGTGTCGAGTGAAGCCCGTCCGTCGTGGCCGCTTACGAGAATTGCCGAGCCGTCGTCGCGAGCTTCGGCAAGCAGTTCGTTCAGTGCGACCTGCGCGGGACCGTCGAGCCCGCTGAAAGGTTCGTCCAGCACGATCAGCTGCACCGGGCACAACAAAGCCTGTGCGACGAGGACTTTCTGCCGGTTCCCCTTCGAGAGCTCTTCGATCGGGACGTCAGGGCCGGGCTCGATTCCGAGCCTGCCGAGAAGGTCGTTGATTCTCGATCTGGTAGCAACCGGACCAAGGCCGCGGATAGCGCCGAAATGGCCGAGGTACGTGGAGCCGGTCATTCGCAGCGATTCGGGCTGACGTTCGGGAAGATAGCTGGCCGTGGGTGCCCGCTTCGCGGTTCCTCGGGTTGGCCGCGACAGTCCTGCGACGATCCGCAGCAGCGTGGACTTGCCCGATCCGTTCGTTCCTGTGACGAACGCACCGGTGCCGGGCTCGAGCACGAGGTCGACCCCGTTGAGAACCCACCGGCGCGTGCCTCGCGAAGCGCTTGTAGACACTCTCGAGTTTCGCGCCTTGCCGATGATCGATAGCCGCCACCGATCAAGTGTCGCGCCCACGCGGTGTCGTCGGGGGTCGTCGTCGGGGGGTCGTCGTTGGTCGCCGTGGTTCTTGTTCATAGAGGCGGTCCGGTTGCGTTACGGTCGACTCTATGAATTTCCACGCCACCGGTCGGGTCCGGGGCGCCTTTGCGATCGCCGGGCTATGTGTCGCACTCGCCGGGTGCGCAGATTCCTCGGCCAACACGTCTTCCTCGGCAAGCACGTCGTCGAGTCAACTCCGGTCGACACCGAGCCGGGTTCTGCTCTACGTGTCACTCGGTGACTCCTACGCGGCCGGGTACCAGCCGACCGGGCCGCATTCAGGACGGACCGGGACGAACGGGTTCGCGTACCAGATACCAGCCCTGGCGGCTCGCAAGGGCTACGACCTCAAGCTCGTCAATTTCGGGTGCGGAGGTGCCACGACGACCTCGATCTTGAGCTCCGTCGGCTGTCCACTGCTCGGTCCCGGGGCGACTCCGTACCCGACCGAAAGCCAGGCGGCGGCGGCTGAAGCGTTCATCCGGGCTCATAGCGGAGATATCGGGCTCATCACGGTGTCGATCGGCGGCAACGACGTGACACCTTGCGCTTCTGCTTCGGAGCCCACGGCCTGCGTGGTCGCGGCGGTGAAGACGATCAACAAGAACCTTTCGGTTCTCTTGGCCGGGCTCCGGGTTGCCGCCGGCGCGTCCGTCCCGATTGTGGGAACCACCTACCCCGATGTGATCCTCGGGCTCGACCTGTCGAAATCCGCGGCGTCGCGAAGCCTTGCTTTGGTTTCCGTGACGGCCTTCAAGGACCTGATCAATCCGGCGTTGAAGAAGCAGTACGACTCCGTCGGTGGCACCTTCGTCGA
Source organism: uncultured Acidimicrobiales bacterium (assembly GCA_963801315.1). Taxonomy (GTDB): domain Bacteria; phylum Actinomycetota; class Acidimicrobiia; order Acidimicrobiales; family CAVXTF01; genus CAVXTF01. The sequence goes on from CAWDEI010000003.1 coordinate 178,679, forward strand.
CGTGACCGCGGCGACAGGAGCGTACGGGTCGATGACCGCAACGACCGATCTCGCGCCGTACGGGACCATTCCGGTCCCGGTGGCGAAGGTCTGCGAGCTGACGTTCTTCTGCCAGTACCAGGACATCCATCCGCGCACGGCCGGCTACACGATTATCGCGAAGCTCGTCGTCGGCACACTTCCAACCGCTTCCTAACCGTAGGGTCGCCCAGACGGTGATCTGCCCTGACTGAATTCGATCAGCTCGCCGAGCTCTATGACGAGACACGCGGAGGCGAGCATCGAGGGGACGAGTATGCGGCAGACATCCACGCGTCGCTTCCGGCGGGCGACGGGGTGGTTCTCGAGATCGGTGTCGGGACCGGCGTCGTCGCCCTGGGTCTTCTGCGCCGCGGTCGTAAAGTCGTCGGCCTCGACCTCTCCGCCCCGATGCTCTCGCGTGCCATGTCGCGGCTCGGGCCTTTGCTCGTTCGGTCCGACGCCATGCGGATGTCGATCGCGACGTCGAGCGTCGACCACGCGGTTTCCGTCTGGGTGGTGCACTCGGTAGAACAACCTGTCTTGCTGTTCCGCGAAGCGGCAAGGGTGATCCGGCCAGGCGGCCTCTACGTCGTGTGCGTCACTCAGCGGCCGTCGCCTGACGACCTGATCGGTGTGATCATCTCGGAGATGAGCGCCCGAGTCGACTCGCGCCGAGGCGCTCTGCGACCACGCGGGGTCTCGGTCGACGAGGTTCTCGATTGGGCAGCCGACGGGGGATTCACGGGAACCGTCCACGAGCTGGAACGCCGATGGCTGTCCTCACCCCAACAAGAGCTGAACACGATCGCATACCGGCAATGGCCGGCGATGCGCGAGCTTGACGAGACTGCCATCGAAGAGGTGACAAGGCCCGCGATCGACGCTTTGAGGGCGCTTCCTGCCACAGAGATCGTCCGCAGGGTCTTCGCCGAGATGGTCGTCCTTCGCCGTGGCGGGAGAGACGGGCCTTGAGCATCGACGCTGGCCCGCCGGTGCACCGAGACGTTGCGGCCTCTCCCGGACACGTAGCACCCGAGCAACGGTTGCGGACGCTCGCACCGATCTTCATCTTCGACGTCGCCGGCCCCCTGGCCGTCTACTACGGCGCTCGATCGGCGGGCCTTTCGACGGTCATGTCCCTCGTCGCGAGCGGCGGTCTGCCCGCCATACGAGTTGTCGCGACGGTCGTCCGCCATCGGCGACTCGACGCCATCGGGGCATTGGTTCTCTTCGGGATAGTGATCGGGACCGTTACGGGATTGGCGAGTGGCAGCGCCCGGCTCTACCTTTTGGACGGGGTTGTGCCGACCGTCGTCCTCGGCGTCGTATGTCTGATGTCGCTGTTGTCGGCCCGGCCGATGATGTTTCGTCTCGCTCTCGAGACCATGGGGGAGGAATCAGCGCAGGGTCGGGCATTTGCCGACATGTGGATCTATCCCGGATTCCGCCGGACGTTCCGGGTCATGACTGTGGTCTGGGGCGCGGTGTTCATTCTCGAATCGGCCGTCCAGGCGGTGATCGTCGAGACGAGCACGATCAACACTGCCAAGAACACGTCGAACATCCTGCCCGTGGTCGTGCTGGTCCTGACGTTTGCGTGGACGCGGGCGTATGGTAAGCGGGCTAAGCGCCGAGGTGAGCGCCTCCTGGCAGGGGAACCCGATGTCATCGGCTGAGATAGACGACTACCTTCAGCGCCTGGACGAACCAGGGCGGTCGACCCTGAGCCGGCTTCGCGACGACATCCTCGCTGTGCTCCCCGAGGCCGAGCAGTGCATCTCGTACCGCCTGCCGGGTTTCAAGGTCGACGGGAAGACGATTGCCGGCTTTGCCGCCTTCAAGAACCACCTGAGCTATCTGCCCCACAGCGGCTCGGTGTTCCCGGAGCTTGCCGACGAGCTGACCGGATTCGAAAAAACGACCGGTTCGTTGCATTTCCCGGTGGACCAACCCTTGCCGGCGGCGTTGGTCGAGAAGCTGATTGCCGTGCGTCTTCGACAGGCCTTCCCTCAAATGCCCGGAGGCGCGTCAGGACCCTCCGGAAGCCGGTGAGCAATGCCGGACGATGACGGTGACGCTGTCATGCGGGCATGGCGGATACACCAGTACGGCCAGCCGCTCGAGGTCCTGACCCTGGACTCGGTGCCCGTTCCTACCCCCGACGCCGGCGACCTGCGCGTGAGAGTGCAGGCCATCGTACTCAACCTGAACGATCTCGAACGCATCACCGGTGGAAACATGATGGTGAGGCCCGAGCTGCCGTACAGCCCGGGAATGGAGGTGATGGGAACCGTCGACGATTGCGGGCCGGGTCTGGAGCACTGGCTCGACCGCCGGGTCGTCGCGATGCCCAAGGGCGCGCACGGCGGCTACGCGGAGTACGCGATCTGCCCCGCAGCTTCCACGTTCGTCATGCCCGAGACCATTCCGCTGCCGGGTGCTGCTGCCCTGTACTTTCCTTTTCACCTGGCATGGTTGGGGTTGTTCGACCGTGCCGATCTCAAGCCCGGCGAGACGGTGCTGGTACACGCGGCAGCCGGAGGCTCGGGCTCTGCGGCGGTCCAACTTGCTACGAATGCCGGAGCGCGGGTCTTCGCGACCGCAGGCACCGACGAAAAGGTCGAGCTCTGCAGGGAGCTGGGTGCCGATGTCGCCGTCAACTACAACTCGACCGACTTCTCGGAGGTCGTGCTCGGCGAGACGGCGAACGAGGGGGTAGACGTCGTGTTCGACAATGTCGGCGAGGCCGTAATGGAAGCGTCGATGAAATGCACCAAGTACAACGGGCGCTATCTGATGATGGGGTTCGCCTCGAACAAGGTGGTGGCGGACGAGAAGTTCGTCGTCCCTCGCCGGGTTGCCTTGGGCAACCTCAAGCTGTGTGGCGTGCTCCTGGCATATCAGCCACCCGAGGCGGTCGAATTCCTCAAGACGGGCATGGGTTGGAATTTCGCTCCGGCCGAGCTCGGAGAGCGGATAATGAGTGAGATCGTCGGGCTTGTCCTGGCCGAGAAGATCAAGCCGGTTGTGGGAAGCGTCGTTGGATTCGAGGAACTTCCCGGTGCGGTCGACGCGTTTGCGAGCCGCAGGACCGTCGGGCGCACGATCGTCACCGTCTAGTTACTGGCCAACGCGAGCGCATCAAGGGAGTTTCTCGTCGGGCACGCCGAAGAACTCCTGATACGGACGCATTCGCTCACGCAGGGCTCCGGCGTCGAGCCCTGTGTCGGCAAAGGAGTACGCGTGCCCGCCGTGCTTTTCCTGGGGGTGGTCGGCCAGAAAGCTGCGCATCCGCGAATCAGCCTCGTTCGAAAGCTCGATTCCGAGACGTTCGTAGATGCTGTTCACGACGCCCATCGGGTCGGAGAGAAAGTCTCCGAAGAGCACATCGACCGCCTGGCTGGCCGGGATCGTGCCGTCGCGCCTCGCTGCCACCACCCGATCGAGGCCGACCGCCACGTCATCCACCCAGCCGCGGGCAATCTCGGCGATCAATACATCGTCGCTCGCCAGGCGACGCAGCAGGTCCGTCAACGATGCGAGCGAACAAAGCACCCGTAATGGGTCTCGGTGCGTGTTGATCACGAGAGCTTCGGGGTACTCGGTCATCATGGACCAGGGGGCCCAAAGGTGAGCCGGCGATTTGACGACCCAACGCTCGCCGCGATGAGCGGACTGGAGGTGCTGCAGGAACATCCGGTGGTACCGGTACGCGGACGACATGTCGGCCTCGTGCAGCAGCCAGTGCTGATAGGACGGGACCCGGTACTGGGTGGGGAAGATCATGCTCCGAAAGTCCCCAGCGGTGATCCGAACGCACTCCTGACCGAGTCGCGCACCGAGCTCGTGCATTCCGAGGAAGCCGGGGATGAGGAGCTCGGTGCCCTCGAGGGTGGCTTGGACCTCGGAGATTCTCGGATCGGTCTCGTACGTAGCGGTTTCGGGCGGTGGCCAAGGCCTGTCCACCTCCCAGGTCAGAGGCACGCGGTTCGCCGGGTCCTGCGCTAGCACCCCGAAGAGGATCGTCGTCCCGGTCCTGGGTTGGCCGAGGACGACGATCGGGGGACGGACGTCGCGCTCGGAGATCTCTGGGTTCTGCTTGGCCCAGTCGACGATACGCAACCGGTTTCTCAGATAGTCGGTGATCTCGGCGGACACGATTATCGCCCCCAGCTCGGTGAGAGCAGCTTCGGTGTTCAGGGCGTCGACGAGCCGGTCGGCTCCCTCCCTCCATGTTTCGGGGCCCAGGTCGTCGAGCCCCGTCGACTCGAGTGCCTCCTCCAAGAGCCGGTCAACGTCGATCCCCTGCTCCGCCATGGGTCTCCTCGATCTGGCCGGCCTCGAGCTGGCTGGCTCAACTGTCGCCGCGGACGATACCGAAGTAAGGGTCGTCGGGTCGTCCTCTAGTGTCCCGACGTCAGTAGCCTCTGAAGGAGGTCGAGATGAGCGCTGAAGACGAACCTCCGTCACCGCACCCGACGCAACCGGCAGATTCGCCCACCGAGATGGGCCAACCGTCACCCGAGACGGTCTTTCGCATCGCACCCGGAGGGGGGGCAGCGCACGACCCGACGGCGGTCGCCCTTCCGGCGTCGGCACCACCCCCGGCACCGTACTCAGGCGCTCCCACAGACCTCTACTCCGGTGCTCCCCCGAAGCGCCGGGGGAGGACCGGGATCGTTGCAATTTCTGCGATCGTGCTGCTGGTCGCGGTCGGCGTGATCACAGCGGTGCTCACGGCCCCGTCATCGTCGACGAGCCCGAAGACGCCGCCGGCGTCGCCGAGGGCGTCCGAGAGCCTCACGCAGAAGTTGGCCGGAGTGCCCGAATCGGTTTTCGAGTCGGTTGGCCTGCCTGCCGAGATAACGAACTATCCGCAGAAGGTGAGCGGACTTCCCCCGTTGACGGACCCCGGTCTTCCGGAACTGCTCTGGATGGGAGCTGGGTACTGCCCCTTCTGCGGCGCCGAACGCTGGTCGCTCGTGATGGCGCTCTCCAGGTTCGGGACGTTCAGCGGACTGGGAACGAGCTACTCGTCGCCTACCGACTTTGCGCCGAACACGCCGACGCTCGATTTCTCGCACGTTTCGTACACGAGCAGGTACCTCGTGTTCAGGCATTACGAGCTGGCGACCAATCGCCCTGCGGCGTCATCTTCCGCATGCAACGTGAACGGTTACGCGTGCCTGCAGATCCCTCCGGACTCATACATAACGCTTTTCCAGACCATTGGAGGAAGCAACTTTCCGTTCTTGGACTTCGGCAACGTGATGAAACAGTCCGGCGCCGCCTTCGTGGACCAGCCCCTTGTCCTCGCCGGGCTCACGTTCGATCAGATCGCGAGCCAGGTCTATGTCCCAACGAGCGCTGTCGCGCAGGCCGAAGACGGTTCGGCCAATTACATCACTGCCGCGATCTGCATCATGACCGGCAACAAGCCTGCATCCGTCTGCTCGACATCGGTCGTGCAAACCGCCGAGACACAGGAGAACGCGTCGACCGGGTGATCACCGGCTCAGCGTTCGCCACGATTTGCGCCGTCGGTGGTGGGTTCAGGGCAGCTTCCTGACCATCCTGACCATCCCGACCATCCCGAGCTCCTTGGGCTCCTGCGGCTCCTGGTCGGCGCGAGCCGACCTGCCCTCCTCCGCGAAGCCGTTCCTCACGTAGAGCGCCTCGGCGCGGTCGTTTTCGTGACGAACCTCCAAAACGAGACGCGACGCGCCTTGCCGGTGCGCCCAGGCCGCGATCTGTGCGATGAGAGCGTCCCCTACGCCCTTGCCACGAACGACGGGGGCCACCCACATCGAGATGAGCTCCACCTCGTCGCCTTCGCGGGCGGTAGCACTCGCCATTCCAATTGCTTCGCTGCCCACGAATGCCAGGAGATTGAAGGGCACGGTGACGAGACGCTGCCGCCATCGCCGCTCGGAGTCTTGTGCTCCGGTCCACTCTGCGAGCGTCGAGCTGAATGCATAGGGCGCTTCTGCGAGAGCCGACAATCTGACGGCCCTCCATTGAGCCCAGTCGTCGTCGGTGACTGCTCGGAGCAGGATCATCTGTGTGCGCCTTGTCCTACCATGACCGGATCGATCGCCCCACCGCACTCGTGACAGGAGCCAGCCGAGGGATCGGCCGGGCCACCGCCGCCGCCCTGGCCCGGGCGGGCCTCGACGTCGCTGTCGCGGCGAGGACCTTGCACGAGGGCGACGCGGTGGACGACTCCGACACGGGCGGCGGTCGACGGCTGCCCGGGAGCCTGCAGAGCGCTGCGAGCGACGTGGAGGCACTCGGCCGGAGGGCTCTGAAGGTTGTGGCCGACCTGCACGACCCGCAGTCGCTCGACGCCGCCGTGGATCGCGTGCTCGAGGACTGGGGTCGGATCGACGTCCTCGTCAACAACGCCGTGGACACCGGACCGGGGAGCATGGTCCCGTTCGTCGACCTTGGCATCGAGCAGCTCGAACGGAAGCTCTTCGCCAACTGTGTCGCGCAGGCGGTCGTGATCAAGGCGGTGCTTCCTGCGATGCTCGCGGCGGGCACGGGCGTGATCGTCGACGTGTCGTCGCACGTAGCGACGGGCGATCCGCCCGCACCGGTCGGCTCGGGAGGATGGGGTCTGGCGTATGCGGCGTCGAAGGCGGCGTTCCACCGGTTTGCACCGATTCTCGCGCTGGAGCTCGAGGGCTCAGGGGTTCGCATCCACAACGTCGACCCCGGCTATGTGGAGACCGAGCGGCAAAAGATCAATGCGGCAGCCCTTGGCCTCGACGGCCGGTACCCGGGCGCGCCGCCGTCCGTCCCGGCCTCGGTCATCGCGTGGCTGGCGACGGACCCCGGAGCATCGCAGCTGAACGGTCAGACTATTCAGGCCCAGAGGTTCGCTCTCAAAAATGGTCTGCATCCTGACTGGCGCCATCCTGACCGGCGCGATCCTGACTGGCGCCATCCTGACCGGCGGAATCCTGACCGGCGCCATCCTGACCGGCGCGAGCCGGACCGGTGACGCTCACGTCCCTGGCCCATAGCGGCATATGCGTTCCCGACGTCGAAGAGGCGGTCGCGTGGTACAGGGACGTGCTCGGAATGAAAGTTTTGTCGCCTCCTTATCTGATGTCCGGAGCCGCGATCCAACGCGACATGGGCGAGCTCGTTCCCGGCCTGTCGTTGAAGGCGGCGATCGTCGGGTTCGACCGGTCGGATCATGTGCTCGAGCTCCTCGAATATCCCGGCGTCCGAACTGGCGATCCCGGCCGGCTCCTCACCGACAACGGGATCAGCCATATCGGGCTCCTCTGCGACGACCTTGCTGCGACACGCTCCGACCTCGAGCACAAGGGTGTCCGGTTCCTGACCGGCGGTCTTGCCGGCATCGCCGGACTGAGGACGACGTGGTTCGAGGATCCCTACGGGACCGTCTTCATCCTCATGGAGAAGGGCGACGCCGAGCGTCCCTATTGGCGCCAATCGCTCTCTACCTAGGCGTTCTCCACGTCGGGAAGTCGCCGATCCGGCATCGTCGGGCGGTCCCGGGCCAAGGACTAGTGTTGACGCAGACAAGGAGTGTCGAACGAAAGGAGGAGACACATGCCTGCCACAGACCCTCGGCGGTCCGGCGCGGCCGTCGTCTTCTGTTTCCGTTCGAATCCCGCATCCTGCTGACGCGTTGCCGCCAGGAGCGGGCAAGCTCCAAGGAGTCTTCTGTGTCGAAATCGATCAATGTCGGCGCGCTCGCGTCCCTCGGGTGGAGCGATCGCGTCGCAGCTCTTTACGCGGAGTTCGCCGACGAGGGTGATCTGCCGGCGAGGGTGGTGCGAGTCGAGCGAAGCCGGTCCGTAGTCGTCGGCCCGGACGGAGCGGATCTACTGGCCGATTCCGAGGTTCTGCCTTCGGTGGGTGACTGGGTCGCATTGCAAGGCCACTCCATCCGGCACGTGATGCCGCGGTGGTCGGAGCTCAACCGCCGCGATCCCGAACGCCCGGGCGAGCAGACCCTGGCCAGCAACATCGACCTCGTCATGATCGTCGCGCCTGCCGACCGGCTGAGCTATGCCCGTGTCGAAAGGGAGCTGGCGGTTGCATGGGACAGTGGCGCACGTCCGCTGGTCGTGCTCACCAAGATCGATCTGGCCGCGCCGGAAGTCCACGGCAGTCTCGAGGGCCGGCTGGTCGGGGTCGATGTGATCGCCTCCAGCATCGTGACGCGCGAAGGCGTCGACGACGTCGTCGCCATGCTCCGTCCCGATCGGACGGCGGTGCTCCTCGGACCTTCCGGCGCCGGCAAGTCGAGCCTCGCCAATGCCGTCCTCGGAGCCGACGTTCTTGCCACGGCCGAGGTCCGCGACGGGGACAGGAGAGGCCGGCACACGACAGCGTCCAGGCAACTCCTCGCCGTTCCAGGCGGCGGAGTGATAATCGACACGCCTGGTCTCAGAAGCCTTGGCCTCGCTACAGACGTCGGCTTGGACGCCGTGTTCCCCGAGATCGAGGAGCACGCGTCACAATGCCGGTTCTCCGATTGCCGTCACGAGGTCGAGCCTGGCTGCGCGGTACTGGCTGCGGTCACCGAGAGCCGGCTCGATCCGGCCCGCCTGGCGAGCTTCCGCAAGCTGAAGCGCGAGACAGCGGCGATTGCCCGCCGCCACGACCCATTGCGGCGCCAGGCCGAGTTGCAGATCTGGAAGGCTCGGACGAAGGCCTCCCGAAGCCACGAGAAGCGTAAATCCAGTTAAGCGTGTCGATGCAACCCGACAACGCAGACAATTCCCGCCATCTGCTCGGGATCGCGATGATCGCGGTCATCGTGTCGTTCTGCGCGTGCGGGACCACCGCCAAGGTCGTGACCAGCTCGACGAAGGCGCCGACTCCGGCCGCGTCTTCCTCGTCGACGTCGACCACGTCGACCACGTCGACCACGACCCCCCAGACCTGCGCGGGCCGCGCTGCTGAGACCTTCGTCTTCATCGACTCGGTGACACAGAACTCCGCCGGAGGATTCTCAGTGATCGACAACCGGGCGACGCTCGTTTGTGGGGGGCCCGACGACTTCCACTGGAACTCGGCTCCGACCACGGAGAGCTCCACGGTCGTACAGGGAGCGACAATCGAAGTTCTCGGGAGTCCAGGGTCCACACTGGCCGCACCGATTGCGGCAGACCAGTTCGTGAGCTACATGGCTACCGACCACAACTCTCGGATATTTCTCGTGACGGGACCGCTCGATGCCATCACCGAGCTTCAAGAGCAGTTCCACCCCTGAGAGCCACCTGCCGACCTGAGGACCGGACGGTCCCGGACAGCTGTGCCTGATCAGTCTGTGGTGCATTGATCAATCTGCGGTGCGCCTTTCGCGGCGCCGCCACCCGTCCTGCTCGAGGCGAGCCGCAACTGCCCGGTACCTGCCAACGGGGATGAGGTGCACCCCGTCGAACGCCCTGCTGGACTCGATCTCCGCCATTACAGAGCAAGACGCGATCGACACCCGCATCCGGGTTCCGGGCGAGTTCGTCGATCAGCTGCTCGGGCACCCTGATCTCACTCGTCGCCTCGGCCAACTGCTTTGCCATGGCGGCGCTCGCGATGACAAGGACACCGGCGAGGACCTTTCCGTCGAAGCGAAGAGACTCTCTCCAACGCAGCAGTCCATCGAGGTCGAACGAAGCTTGTACCAGCAGGAAATCGGCTTGGCGCTTCCAGTCGGGCAGAGGGACGGTTCGACTCGTGACACCGACGCTGAAAGGACCGTGGCCGGCGAAGGAGTCTGAAGCGCCGAATGAGCGGATCTCCTCGAGCATCGCGCGCACGTTCAAGTCGTTCGACCGCCCCCCGGATGCCGGTTGGTCGCCGAATACGCAGAGGAAACGGTCGACTCCATATGCCGCGGCTGTCAGCAGGTCACGACGGAAGCCCAGCCTGTTGCGGTCCCGGGAGTTGAGGCAGGCGACTGATCGGACGCCCATGTTCGCAACCTCGTGAGCAACCGCGATGCTCGATACGGTTGCGCGCCCGAGGTGATTGTCCGGTATCAGGAAGGCATCGGTGACCGGCGCGAGCACACCGACCTGATGGCGAACCCGGGTCAGATCGGGTCTGGTTGCAGGCTCGATCTCCGATATGACCTCGAACGACACCGAAACCATGCGAAACGTTAGCTTCGCCTGAGGGCCATCTCGATCTGATGCTCCAAACTTCAGGGCGCGTACGTCGAGCCTTCGATCGTCTCGCCACCTGACGATCCCGTCACTTCCGCGAGAGCGCCCGACGCACCGCCGACCGCCCATTCGACAACAAAGGTGGCATCGGGCGCACCGACGGCGGCAGTGGTGAGTGACGCCGACACCATGGTCGACGTCGCCTTGATCGTCCCACTGACGGCCACGCCGGGGACGAGCGCATCGCCTTCGAGAACGAATGTTCCGTTGCCGGTCGCCTTGGACGTGCCGCCGTGCAGGCCGTGATCGAGACTTCCCAGGGTGTCCGCGTAGCGGGCCACAGCGTCACCCGCCGTGGCCACGGCGGCGGCGCCGAGCCTTAGAAGGGTCTTCGATCCGGTGTTCGAAGGCCCGGGAACAAGCGGCGGGACGGACGCGAGGGACTGCGGATACACACCCACGCTGTGTATAGGCGCGACGAGCGGCGCGCACGAAGCGTTCATCTTGTCGAGCAACTGAGGCGCGCTCACAAAGGATCGCACCAAGTCGTCCCCGCAGGTGGTGTCGGCTTCCCCGACTACGTGAGTCGAGTTTGCCAGCTCGATGAAGCGAACGTGGCCGCCTAGCTGGGCGATCACCTTCGGTACGTCAGAGGGTGGTGTCCAGGTGTCGAGCTCTCCTCCGAGTATCAGCACAGGGATCGATTTCGGGAGCAGGGGCTGGCCGATGGTGGGGGGCACGGCTTCGATCGGAGCGGGCCAAGCCAGGCATGCGGTGTACGCCTCTGTGTTCTGGTCCTGCGCCAACCACTCTTCGGTGCTGAACGGCGCGAAGGTCGACTCGGGGAGAGCTGCCACCGCTCGCGCCAGCTCGGCCGAGCGAACGGACTTGTCGGCGTGCATGTCGAACAACTGCGGGTAGTCGAGACAAGAGACGGCCAGATAGAGCTCTCCTGAGTAGACGCTCGCAGGAGTGTCGAAATAGTTCTCCTGGAACGCGGTCCGCTCCGCGTAGAGGCGCAGCAACGGGTCAGGGTCGCCCGACGCGAGGAGGGCTCGTGCTGCAGCGTCCAGATCACGGTAGATGTCGGGGTCACCGGCACCGTCGTTGGTGAGGTCTACGAGGCCGACCACGTTCATCGTGACCGGTTCGACGACGCCGTTCGGGCCGGGAACGCTTCCGGTGATCGGCGCCTCGCGGAGCCGCCGGGCCAATGCCTCGATGTCGCTCCAAGCGCCGTGCATTGCATACTCCGCACAGGCCGGGCTGCGGCTGCAGGCGATGTCGTAGTCCGTCGGCATGTTGTCGATGCTGGACCGGTACCAGGGGTCGAGGTCCTGTGTTTCGTAGGTCGAGTCGAGCACCACGGACCGGATAAGTCCCGGATAGCGACTCGCGAACGTCTGGGCGAAAAACGAGCCGTAGGAGTCGCCGTAGAGGTCGACCTTCTGAATACCTAATGCCTCGATGATGGCCGCCATGTCGTTGGCGGCCAGTGCCGATGTGAAGAGGTCAGAGGCGTGGACGTATGTCCCGTTCGGATTCTTCCAGCGGTGGTTGAGGCTATCGGCACACGATGCGACCACGGCGTTGAAGACCGGGCCACTGGCCTGACCGCTGAAGTCCTGCAAGGCCGGACAATCGAGGTTGGCTGACCGTCCGGTCCCACGCAGGTCGATCGCTAGCATGTTCCAATGGGCGAGGAGCGGGCCGTACATGACCTGGTAGCCACCCTTCACCGACAGCGCTGACGGATAGCCCGGGCCGCCCTCCACCGGAACGACCGTCCCTGTCGCAAGGCCCGGCGACGTAGCCGGGTACCAGACATATGCGATGTCGATCTTTGGTCCGCCCGGGTCCGTGTAGTCGAGCGGGACCGCGAACGTCCCGCAGTACGTCGTCGATCCGGGTTTGCACTGAGTCAATGTCTGGGTTCCGACCTTCAGGGTCTTTAGGGTCGCACCCGCCGGGGCGGACGCCGGCGCACCTTGAGCGATGCCCGACATCGCCGTCAGCGTCGCGACCACGACGAGCACACTTGTCGCCCGCCTCCTTAGCTTCGGCCTGACGAACCTGCGAGCCTCCATCGAACCCCTCCTACGGTCGGCTGAGCCGGCGAGGTCCCTGGGCCCCTTGGCGCTTCGCGGCCGGTCTTTCAACTACTGCCGGCCACCTCATGAGCACACCGGTACCCGCTACGGAGTCCGCCTTCGACGTAACCCTGGAAGTTAATTGATGTTTGCTCGCCGGCGAAGTGCAAGTTCTGCTCGCGCTGGCCCTGTACGCCGTTGAAGCCGGTGTACTGACCCACCTTCAGGTACGAGTATGCGCCCAGAATATGAGGGTCACCGGGGGACCAGACGAAGTAGGCCTTGCCGTTGAAAGCCTGCTTCACGCCAGGGAAGAGTTTGTCGAAGTCCTCGACGTAAGCATTCACCATTGCTTGCGGCGGGGTACCGATATATGTGCTCAACCCGTAACGCGTGCCCCAGTCGAGAGCATCCGTGCCTCCCGGCAGGGCGGCGAGAACGCCGGGCCGTCCCGCCTGGTAGACGGTCGCGTCCCATGCGCCCTCGACGACCCCACCACAGTACGCGTTCCCCGAAGTGTGATCCGTGTTCCACACTCGGGTGTCGCATTGAACGAAGAACTTGGAATTGCTCCCGAGCGGCTCCTCGTCGATGGCACGAAGGTGAAGCGGCGAGATCGTGTCCGAGACACCCGCCAGGTCGACGCGTCTCAGTCTGGTGAACGGCAGAGCCAGCACCACGTGATCGGCCGTGACGTCATATGTGGACCCGTCGCTTTCGAACGTGCAGACGTATCCGCCGTTGCTCGAGGTCCTGAGCGCCACCAGCTCCTGGCCCAGCTCGACGGTACCGGTCGGTAACCGCTCGAGCAGTCCGCGTATCAGCTGGTCGGTCCCGCCGTGGATGTGCCACTTCTCGTTTGCTCCGCCTAGAGCGGGGCGAGCGCGGGGCTGCCAATTGTTCGGCTTCGTGGCGTCCTGGCCGAGGAGGTAGACGAGATTGAGAGCAGACTGCTCGTCGGGCGGTCCGCCGTACTCGTCGAGGACTGCCGAGACACACAGTGAGCCGAAGTCCGAAGCGACGCCACCTGGGATGTACGCATCGATCCACTCCGATACCGACATCCGGTCGAACTTCAGTGCTCCCGGAGTGTAGGAGGAGTGGAGCACCGGCCAGGGCGCGGTCTTGAACGCGGCGTGGTGAAAGAGCTCCCATGCCCAGTCGTGCCAGTCCTGGTTGAGTGCCGATTGGGACCAGGGGTGACCACCGAAGCGCATCGTTTCCGCTTTCGGGTGCGTTCCCGGAGGATACCTGTCCATGTTGTCCAAGGTCAGGCCGAAGCCTTTCGCCAACGCGAGCGTTTTAGTGTGCTCCGGATTGATGAATTCCGCGTGCTCCTCGACGATCTGCTCGTCGTCGAACAATCCTCTCAATGTCCTGATTCGACCACCAGGGACGGTGTTGTACTCGTACACCTTGGAGCGGATCCCGTGCCTTCTCCACAGCTTGTACGCGCACCCGAGGCCGGCGATGCCGGCTCCGACCACCACGACGCTCGGTGAGGCCATATCGCGCGTCGAGGCAGCCGCGGGCTTCGCGAGCATCCCGGGAATCGCTGTTGCCGAAACGGTGGCGCCGGCTCCGATCAAGAAGCGACGTCGCGAGACACGCCTCTCTACGACCTCGGCCGCCTCTTCGACGCCACGGCCGGTGCCTCGTGCATAGCTGGAGACGGCCTCCGCTTGCCGGATCGCCGCACCCGCACCACTCGGTCCCCAGGTCCGCATTCCGATGACCAGCTAGGGAATCGTTCCGATGGCTCGGAGGGCCGCCTCAGGCATGTCGTCTCTCAACGAGTAGAACGCCCAGACTCCGCGCTTGAAGCTGCGGACGAAGCCGCCTGCCTTGAGCTTTCCGAGATGATGGCTGACTGTCGGCTGCCCGACGTCGAACGCCGCCGTGAAGTCGCATACACAGATGGGCTCGGTCGCGGCCTTGAGCATGTGCAGCATCTGGATCCTCGTCGGATCAGCGAGGGCCTTGTGGACCGCAGCAAGGTCGTCGACGGTCCGGTCGGGCAGCGGAGCTGCGAGCTCGACGGAGCAACCTCTCACTCTCTCGGGTGCCGTGGAGAGCCCCTTCGCCATCGCCGGATCATAACCCAAGCATTGACATCGGTCGATGCATTCTCTTAGGATGAGGCATCGACGAATGTCGATATAAGCCTTCTCGATCAAAGAGGTGTGCGATGTCACGCATCCAGCTCGCACTCAACGTGAGCGATCTAGACGCTGCGGTCGACTTCTACAGCAAGCTGTTCGGAGGCGGTCCCGCCAAGCGCAGGCCCGGCTACGCCAACTTCGCCGTCGACGAACCGCCATTGAAGCTCGTGCTCATCGAGAACGAGGCTGCGCGTGGTGCAGGAGTCTTCGGCGCACTGAACCACCTGGGGGTCGAGGTCGGGTCGCCCGAAGAAGTGAGATCGGCAACTGAACGTCTGTCTGTCGCCGGGATGGATCCCGATGTTCAGGAGTCGACCACCTGCTGCTACGCCCTCCAGGACAAGGCCTGGGTGATCGATCCTGACGGCGCGCCCTGGGAGGTTTACACGGTACTTGCCGACGCCCCGGACGAGACAGATCTCGGATGTTCCACTGACGGCTGCGTGCCCGCGATGGCCGCGACGGATCAGACGGCGACTCGTGCTTGTTGCTGACCGTGCTTGTTGCTGACCGTGCTTGTTGCTGATCGTGCGCGCCGGCGGGGTGCCGAGGTGACCCAAGCGCCACTGACGAGGCGCCTTGGCGCCGAATTCCTCGGCAGCACGTTCCTTGCGGCGATCGTCGTCGGCTCCGGTATCGCTGCACAGCGGCTCTCGCCGAACGACGTCGGGCTCGACCTTCTGGAGAACGCTGCGGCTACAGCCCTAGGACTCTTCGCCGTCATCCTCATGGTCGGCCCCGTCTCGGGAGCACATCTCAATCCCGTCGTCTCCCTCGTCGATGCCGCATTCGGAGGCCTTCGGTGGCGCACGGCCATGTGGTACGTACCGGCGCAGTGCGCCGGGTGCATCGTGGGCGCAGTCGTTGCCAACGCGATGTTCTCGGACGCAGCGGTGAGCCTCTCCACCAAGCACCGAGCTACGGGTGCACACTTCTTGTCCGAAGTCGTGGCGACGACGGGTCTCGTCCTGTTGATATTTGCGCTGGCTCGAAGCGGCAGGAGTCGCAGTGCTCCCGCGGCTGTCGGTGCGTATATCGGAGCGGCGTACTTCTTCACCAGCTCGACGAGCTTTGCCAATCCCGCCATCACCGTCGGAAGGATGTTCTCCGACACCTTTGCCGGTATCGCCCCGTCATCGGTCCCGACGTTCGTGCTCGCTCAGATAGTCGGTGGCGCGCTTGCCGCTCTCGTCGTGAAGACCCTCTATCCGGGGGTGACTCCGAACGAGGCGTCCGAGATCGTGGTTCCTCACCACGACCACCCGATTCCTGGAGTCGGGCGCGGGACCGTGACCGACATTGCCGATGTCCGGATTGCTCCCGAGCCATCAGGAGAATGCACATGACCGACGTTCCGGTCGTTCTGTTCTTGTGCACGCACAACGCCGGCAGGAGCCTCGCTGCCAAGGTTCTCCTCGATGCGTACGCACGAGGTCGCGTCGACGTGCGGTCGGCGGGATCGGATCCCGGTGACGAGCTCAATCAGTCGGTCGTTGCGATCCTGAAGGAGCGGAATCTCGATCCGACCAGAGAATTCCCGAAGCCATTGACGAGTGACACCGCGTTGGCGGCGGACGTCATCGTGACCATGGGTTGCGGAGACAAATGCCCCTTTTATCCGGGCAAGCGATATCTCGACTGGCAGCTGGCCGACCCTGCTGGTCTCACGATCGACGAGGTACGCCCGATCGTCGACGAAATCGACGAGCGGGTCAGGGCTCTGTTCGAAGAATTGGTGGCACCCATCCCGCCCACGCGCACCGCCTGAGCGCCCTACCCGTATCGCCCTTTGCCGTTGCCCTTGCCTGAACCCCTTCGCGGTCCACGCCTGAAGGGGACGGTGGCGCCGGGTGTGCTTGCTTCGTCGGAGCGACTGCGGGTCGGCCGTTCGCGGTCGCGCGGACTGCGCTGAGAGGAAGCCGCATTGCGTCCTCGGGCCGGCGATCGCCTGACCGGCGATCCCGGCGACGCTGCGGTCTCGAGCTTCAGTGCACGGCGCAGCGACGTCGCCTGCAGTTGCTGGTCGGGAAGGACCAATGTGATGACAGATCCCTCCGCACCCGTCCTTCCGGTGCGGCCCGAGCGGTGAACGTAGTCCTTGTGGTCGGCCGGAAGGTCGTAGTGGACCACTCGCGAGACGGCGTCTACGTGGATGCCGCGTGCCGCCACGTCGGTTGCGACGAGCACCCGGACCCGTCCGGCCCGGAAATTCGCAAGGGCCTTCTCGCGATCGGACTGGCTGCGGCCGCCGTGGATCGCCGCGGCAGCGATCCCTTCTCGGGACAGCTGCTTGGCAAGTCGGTCCACCCCGTGCTTCGTTCGGGCGAAGACGATCGACGTGCCTTCGGCGCCCACGATCTCCGCCAATGAAGCTAGGCGATCGGAGTGGCTGACCGACTCGAAGTGGTGCGTCACCCGGTCGATGTCCTCGAGCCCGTTCGAGACCTCGTGAAATACCGGGTCGCGCTGGTACCTTCGGACGAGGACGTCGACGGCACCGTCGAGCGTCGCCGAGAAGAGCAGCGTCTGGCGATCGGGGGTCGTCGCATCGAGCAGTCGCTTCACCGCGGGCAAGAAGCCCATGTCCGCCATGCGGTCCGCCTCGTCGATGACCACGAAGTCCACTCGGGAAAGCGAGACGTCACCCTGACTGATCAGGTCCTCAAGGCGCCCCGGACACGCGACCGCGACGTCGACCCCTTTACGCAGAGCGTTGCGCTGCCCTCCGAATCCGGCGCCGCCGAAGAACGTCTGCACCTTGAGGTTCCGAACTGCGAGCAGAGGGCGCAATACGTCGGCGATCTGTGTGGCGAGCTCCCTGGTCGGAGCGAGAACCAGTGCTGCCGGATGCTTGGCACTGCCCCGCGCCGCCTTGGCCGCCAGAGGCAGGGCGAACGCCAGGGTCTTTCCCGAGCCGGTTGGCGCTTTGGCGGAGACGTCGCGTCCGACCATCGCGTCCGCGATGGTCTTCGCCTGGATGGGGAGCGGATGCGTGATTCCGCTCGCGTTGAGAGAAGCTATGAGTGCCTGCGGCACCCCGAGGTCGATGAAGGTTTGGGCAGGCGCGTCTGCGCCCAGGACAACTGTTGACACGATGGAACTCCCGTTCTCTGGTCGCGCACTCCAACCTGAGGTGGATTCCACCGGGTATCAGTGAGCTCGTGCCGGCAGTCGTGCTCCGGCACGTTGAATCACTCATCATACCAGTGCGCTAGCAGGGCCGGTCACATAGGGCCGGTCACATAGGGCCGGTCACATAGCGCCGGTCACATAGGAACGGGAACGTCGTCCGGGCGGGTCAGCGAGTCCGTGCCACCGTCGACGAAGACGACCGATCCACAGAAGAAACGAGCACTGGGGCCCAATAAGAAGGCCACTACGCCCGCCAGCTCTTGCGGAGTGCCTTTCCGACCGACCGGGATCGGGAATGCGTCGATGAACCTGCCTATCGCCGGGTCCCGTCTCGTGGCTTCGAGCATCGGTGTCTCGACTGCACCTGGAACGATCACATTGAGTGTGACGCCCGCTCCCGCCCAGCGTTCGCTCGGGGCGTTGCGCCTCACCCACCTGGCTACGGCGAGCTTGGTCGCGGGGTAAGTGGCCATGGCCCCTGCTTCGTCGGCCGCCGCTCGGGCGGCTTCCTCGTCTCCTTCGAGGCAACGTTCGACCACCGACATGGGTATGCCGGGCTGACACGTCGTGGAGTTCGAGCTCACGGCGACCGCAGCGGGTGCATGACCGCCGGCCAGCAACGGGAGCAAGCCGCCGAGCAGTTCGACGGTGCCGAAATAGTTCACCGACACGAGCAGGCTGCCCGGCACATCGGAGAGCCCGGCAACGCCCGCCCAGGTGACGAGCCCGTCGATCGAGTCACCGGCGACGCGTCGCACGGCATCGATCGCCGCCGACCTGCCGTCGGAAGTCGACAGGTCCTGCACGATGTCTGCATCGTGACGGTCGATCCCGATTGCCCTCTGCCCGTCGGCCCGGAGTCGTTCGACCGTGGCCGCACCCATGCCGGAGGCAGATCCGGTGACCACGATCGTGCGCTGTTGTTCGGTCATGGCTCGATACCTTGCCACCACTCGGAGCGGGTCAGGACGATAAGGCGTTCGACCTGACAGTCTTGCTGGATGGCTCGCCCGGTCATCTCCCCGATGCCACCCGTAGCGGACGCCGTCGAACTGCCATGGGACGGGCCTGCCGGCGACGCAGTCGCAGTGATCCGTGATGCGAGAGCCGCTCTCGGAGAGACTTTCGTCGTGGACAGTGGCGCCGACCGGTATTTGTTCACCTTTTCACCGACAGGGGTAGCCGAGTTCTACAGGCTTCCCGAGGAACGGGCCAGCAAAGGCGTTGCGGATTGGCGGATGCTCCGACGCAAGGTCCCGGACGAGCTGTTCTCCGGTCGACGCACGTTTCCCCATGACCTCTTCGGGCGCGACGACTCAGCGTCGTACATGGCCAACGTACGTTCAGCCCTCGTGCTGACCATCGAAGAGTTAGGGCCCGCCGGTTCCGTGGACATCTTCGACCTCACCCGGCGACTTGGACACCGGGTCGGGCTGGCATCTTGGGGCGGTCCGGGCGCGTGCGACCCGCCGACGCTCGACGAGCTCATTGCGGCCTTCGACATGCTCGACGGTTCCGAGGCCTTCGTGCACCCAGACGCGATGGCGGCCGTGGCCGGAACCGGAAAGGCCGCCGAACGAGATGCGCTTCGCACCGTCACGGAGTTGATCGGGTCCTCACTGGATCGTCTCGACGCAGATCCGCGTCTCGGCAGTGATCACCCGCTGTTCGCCCGGATCGCCGGCTCGTGGAGCGACGAGGTCGGGGAGACCAGGCGGACAGGGGTGGCCCACGATGTCGCACTCGTCCATATCGCCTCGATGTCGAATCTCTTCGCTGCGATCGGGTGGGCTCTCACGGACGCGCTCGGAGACGAAGATTCGTGCCGGCGGATTCGCGACGGCGATCTGATCTGGGCTGAACAGTGCGCGATGGAGTCGACTCGGATGGCTCAACGGTCGATCATGTCCCGCTTCGTCCTCGGCACTGTCACGATCTCCGACGGTTCCAAGACCTACGAGGTCGCTCCCGGCGCGACGATCGCCACGCTGCTCCCGCTCACGAACACGACGTCTGCTCCGGGATACGACGAATGGGCCCCGTCCCGGTGGAACCGCCGGCGGCTCGTCGACCCATCGTCGCTCGGAGCAGTCGAATTGGTGACCGTGTTCGGGCACGGGAAACACACCTGTCCGGCCCAGCCGTTCTCTCTCGCAGCAATGACAGCGGCCACGACGGCGCTGCTTTCGTCCTTTGACTGGACACCCGGATGGGCAGAGAGTCCTCAACCGGTTCCGGCACAGATCGGGGGAGTAGCCCGCGCTGCGGGGCCATGCCCGGCCACTTATCGCAAGGCGTCGCCGCCACGCACCTAGCTCACACCCCACCCCCGACGGCCCGACGCTGGCGCCGCCAATTGCTCGCCGCCGCGGGGGTCGCGGCGGGTGTCGTCGCGCTCACTGCGTTGCTATATGCCGTATCGCATCACGCATTTGCGGGTGACTCGGACGGCGCAACGGTCGTGCTCGAGGGTCAGTCGATGAGTGCAGGCCATGTCGCGCTCCACGGATGGGCCTTGTCGGTTGACTCGTTTTGGGCCGTGGACGCTCTCTTCTACACCGTCGGTGTGCTCTTGATCGGGGTCCGGTCGGCTCTCCTACATCTCGTGCCGGCCTTCATCGCGTCTTTGGTGGTGCTTTTCGGAGTGCTCATCGCCCGCGAAGGTCGTCGTGGCGGCGCCGCGATCGCAGCTGGCGTCACCGTGGTGGCGCTCCTCGGGCTTCCTGGGCACCTCTTGTCCTACTTCTACCTGCGCGGACCTCTTCATGTCGGCACGACACTTTGGTGCCTGGTGGCGTTCTACTGCTTGCGCAGGGGGCGATTCGACAGCAGATGGACGGTCGCCGTGGTGCTCCTCGCGGCAGGCCTGCTTGGCGATTTCCAGATAGTCGCCCTAGGCATCGCCCCCGTGTTCGTTGCCGGTCTCGTGGCGATGCGAAGAGCCCGCGACTGGCGTTCCGGAGCACCGATGATCGCCGCGACAGCTGCGAGCATCATCCTTGCAGTCGTTGTGAGGAAGGTCGCAGAGATCTTCGGGACCTTCTCGATCGGCAAGCTCCAACAGGGAGCCTCCGCGGCTCAGATGGTCCGGAACCTGAAGAACCTTGCAACCGGGGCGGTCCACATGTTCGGTGTGGGGGGAGGTGCCTTCGGCGCGGGTGGTGTTCCGAAGGCTCTCGAGGCCGTGCACGTGATCGGTCTCGTCGTAGTAATCGGAGCGTTGTTGGCGGCGGTCGTAAGGCTGATCCTCGGCATATGGAGAGGTCAAGACGTACCGGGTGGGGACCCGGGGACGCGGACAGCCCGGGATCAGACGAATGACTGGGTGCTCGACGACCTGCTTCTGTTCGGCTTTGTAGGTGGCGCGATCGTGTTCATCGCATTGTCGAGCACCGATGGCTTCGAGTTCGACAGGTACATGACCTCTGCTGTGATCTTCGGGAGCGTCCTCGGCGCAAGGCTCGTGGGACAGATAGCGGAGCGGATCGACTCAGCGACCGTCCTTCGGACGGGGGCGCTCGTCGGTCTTGGCGTATTGGCCGCATTCTCGGCCGGCACTTTCTACGAGGTGACGGCGCCGACGCCGGTCGGGGACTTCGCACAGGTGAGCAAGTTTCTCGAAGCTCATCATCTCGACAACGGGATCGGCGACTACGACGATGCCTCGATAATCACCGTGGCCACCGATGGCGAGGTGACCGTTCGCCCCGTCACCGGTGACAGTGAAGAGAGGATCGTCCGCTATCAGAGGCAGTCGAGCGCCAGTTGGTACGCCGGACAGTCGTTCGAATTCCTGCTCTACAACTCGCAGATACCGGGGTCATTCGACGCTGTGACGGCCTCGCTGACCTTCGGTGCTCCCCTACGTACCTACGTCGTAGGTGGCTACAGGGTGCTCACCTGGTCCCACCCGATCTCGGTGTCGGTCAACGGGTTCGACCCGGGCTGATCGTGTGGTCTGAACGCGCGACGGGCAATCGACTGGAGTATTGACGAGGAGAGTATCGACAGGGGGGTATTGACTCAGAGTATACACTCAGTGTAGTGTCTACCTCATGAGCGTTCCCCTTGCCCTGCTCGGTCTCCTGGAACGAGAGCCGAGCTACGGATACGACCTGAAGCGCGATTACGACGCCTATTTCGGTCGCGGCAAGCCTCTGCCCTTCGGCCAGGTGTACTCGACCCTCTCGAGGCTGTCGCGCGACGGCAAGGTGACGCCTGGGGAGATCGAACCGGGGGAGGGGCCCGATCGAAAGCGCTACGTCATCACCGACGACGGGAAGAGGGAATTCGAGGCCTGGCTGAGCGAACCGGTAAGGCCGGAGCCGTTCCTCCAGACGGTGCTGTTCGTGAAGGTCGTCCTGGCGCTGATGCTGGGACGCTCAGCGGAGCGCTACCTGGACATACAAAGGGCGGCCCACATCCAACGGATGCGGGAGCTGACAGATCTCAAACGGAAGGACAGCCCGGTGGACTCGTTGCTCGCTGATCACGGTCTGTTCCATCTCGAAGCCGACCTGCGCTGGATCGACCTGACTGTAGCCAGGCTCCCTGCTCTCGCTCTGGAGGTGAACACGTGAACTCTCTCAACCTGCCCGAAGAATTGCCTCAGACGCCGATCCTCGAGGCACGTGATGTGGTCCTGTCGTTCGGCAAGACCCCGGCCCTTCGAGGCGCCAATTTGACGGTGGGCCAAGGCGAGATCCTCGCCATCATGGGCCCGAGCGGCTCGGGAAAGTCGACTCTGCTGCACTGTCTTGCGGGCATCCTCGTCCCCGACTACGGCCAGGTGCGCTTTGCCGGCGGGCAGGTCGACAAGATGAATGAGCAGGATCGAAGTGCCCTTCGGCGAAACCACTTCGGGTTCGTCTTCCAGTTCGGCCAGTTGGTCCCCGAGCTGAGCGCCGAAGAGAACGTCGCACTGCCGTTGCTGCTATCGGGAGTTCACCGCGTCAAGGCGTTGAAAGAGGCGCGAACTTGGTTCGAGAGGCTCCATCTCGAAGGCTTGGAACAGCGGCGGTCAGGAGAGCTTTCAGGTGGAGAAGCCCAACGTGTCGCGCTCGCCCGGGGGCTCGTCGCGCACCCCGAGGTCCTCTTTGCCGACGAGCCGACCGGATCTCTCGATTCCCTGACAGGCGAGCTCGTAATGGAGCTGTTGGTCGACGCAGCCCACGAGGAGCGCACCACCGTGCTCGTCGTCACCCACGAGGCCCGCGTGGCTGCTTACGCAGAGCGCGAGGTCATCGTTCGCGACGGATTGGTGAGCTCTCTTCTGCCCGAGCCGGTTGCATCGTGATCCGGCTCGGTCTCCGCCTGACACTCAATGGCGGCAGGGAGTCCGCAGTCCGGCTCGTCGTCACTTCGCTAGCCGTGGCGTTAGGCGTAGGCATGCTTCTCGTGGCGCTGGCCGGCATGAACGCCCTCGGTGCCCAGAATGCTCGATCCGAATGGCTGAACACCGTGCCCGTCGGTTCGTCCGGACAGTCGGCGAACCTCCCGCCCGGACCAAATGGCCCGACCGGACCAAATGGCTCAATTGGCCCAGACACGGGAGCCGCAAATCCGTCGACCGCGAACCCCTTGTGGTGGTTCTTCAGCACAGATCAATTCGGTGGCCGGACCATCGATCGGGTCGACGTGGCCGCCACTGGTCCGAACTCGCCGGTTCCGCCGGAATCGCGCGTCTGCCCGGTCCGGGGGAGTTCTACGCGTCGCCGGCTCTGAGCGCGCTCCTCAGGTCCACCCCGGCCGACGAGCTCGGTGACCGCTTCCCCGGAAAGCAGGTGGGAGTCATCGGCCCGTCGGCGCTTCCTTCTCCTGACTCGTTGATCGTCGTCGTCGGCTACAGCGCCCACGAGCTGTCGCAAGCGCCGGGCGCCGCAAGGGTCAGCTTCATCCAGAACGGTCCGACGAACCTGCCCGGACCGGTCGGGTTCACAGCCGGCGGCCTCGAGGCCATCCTCGCCATCGGGGCATTGGCACTCTTGTTGCCGCTGCTCATATTCATCGGAACAGCAACGAGGCTCTCGGCCACGCGTCGCGAGCAGCGTTTCGCGGCGATGCGTCTCGTCGGTGCGACACCTAGGCAGGTGTCAGTCATCTCGGCCGTCGAAGCGTCCATCTCTGCATCCGTTGGAGCGGTCGTCGGCTTCGGCCTGTTCTATCTGCTACGGCCGGCGTTGTCCCATGTGTCTTTTACGGGCCAGCAGCTTGCCCCGGGCGATCTGTCGCTCCGATTCGGCGACATCCTGGTGGTCGCGATCGGCGTTCCGTTGGCAGCGGCCGTCGCTGCACACGTGGCGTTGCGGCACGTGGTCATCTCGCCCCTAGGGGTGAATCGGCGTGTGACTCCGGCTTCCCCGAAGGCCTACCGGGTCATCCCACTTCTGCTCGGGATCGCGGAGCTGGGATTCTTCGTCGCCGTGGGACCCCCGAAGACGACGGGTGGGCAGATCCAGGCTTACTTCCTGGGGTTCGTCCTGATAATGGGCGGATTGGTCTACGGGGGGCCGTGGCTCACGATGGTCGGCTCCCGGCTGATGGCCGGGCGCACCGGCAGGCCTTCGGTCCTCATCGCCGGCCGGCGCCTTTCTGACAATCCCCGGGCTGCTTTCCGCTCGATAAGCGGACTGATCCTCGCTCTGTTCGTGACGAGCGTTTCGGTGGGCGTGATCACAACGATCGTCACTGACCACGGTTCGACGAACAACGGCGTCACTGCGAGCAATACCTTGATCGACCAGTTGGGTAGCCGGGACTTGGGCCAGCGAATGACCTCTGCTTCTTCGGTAGGGAGCTCGGTTCTGAGCAAGCTTCACTCGATTGAAGGAGTGCAGGGGGTCACACTTGTCCATGTCGCGCCGGCGGGGACCCCTGTCGTCTCGTGCACTCAACTTGCGACGACCCCGGCTCTCGGCCGTTGCTCTGCGGGTGCACAGGTGGCCGCAGTCGAGCCGGACCTCGGTTTCGTACCGGTCACCAAGGGAACGTCGCAGACAACAAGGACGATATGGCCCGCCGCGGCGATCTCCCTGCAACTCCTCGGTACCTTGCCGGTCCAGACGATCGCGGTCGCGACCGACGGCTCGGCGACTTCGGTCTCGCGAGTGCAGACCGCACTCGAGAGCGCCTTGCCCTTCAACACCTCGCTCAGCAGTTTCGGGGCTGTCACCCCTGAGACCGCCGCCAAGTTGTCCGAGTTCCAAAACCTGACCGATGTCGTGATCGTGGTCAGCCTGATCGTCGCCGGCTGCAGCCTGGCTGTGACGATGACCGGCGGCCTGAGCGACCGCAAGCGACCGTTCGCCGTGCTACGCCTCGCCGGCGTTCAGCTGTCGGTTCTGCGGCGCGTCGTGGCTCTCGAAACGGCCGCCCCCCTGGTCGTCATCGCGGCGCTCTCGGCCGGAGTGGGTCTCCTCGGCGCTGACCTGTTCTTGAGATCGCAGCTCGGGGAAACCCTTCGTGCTCCTGGAATCCTCTACTACTTCACGGTGCTCGGGGGGCTCGCCGTCGCGCTCTGTGTGATCGCCTCGACTCTCCCGTTACTCGAGCGAATCACGCGGCCCGAGAACGCTCGAGTGGAGTGATCAACTCCGACTGCGGGGCCGACTATCTGGATGTCGAGATCTGTGTGTGCACGCCGGGGAAGGCCAGGTCAACAGATGCGGTGGAGCCGAGAGGAGAAGAGCTCTGGCCGAAGTCGTACCGAAGCTGGGCGGTGACCGCCTGATCGATGAGGGGCCACGCGGTCGGGGGGTATAAGTCGGGCGGCGAGCACCCGTCCGTGGCGAGTTGGAGGAGGGAGGCGGGTACCGGAAGATGGAGCTCCTTCACCGCGCCGACGACACCGCCGTGCGCGTGGTTGATGGTGCATATGTCGTCGAAGACGTTGTGCCCGTAGCCGTCTATGACGAGGAGCGTCTTTTGCCCGCTCAGCGAGTTGTAGAACTTCCGGACCATCGAAGTCGGAACGGTCTTGTCCAGACTGCCGGAGATCATGAGCGAAGGCACCGGGGTCGAAGGGGGAGTGACCGGCACGCCGGCGAGCGCGATCCATCCCCGAATCGCCGGGTCGGCTGCCGCGAGCAGCACCGCGGTGCCACCGCCTGCAGAGTGACCGAGAGAGGCAACCTCGGCGGAGTCGACGCGGCCGAAGAAGAGAGATCCTTCGGTGGAGTCGAGCTTCTTTACGTACGCGAGGGCGGCTAGCTGCTCGGAGACATCTGTCTTCGGCTCGACTTGCGAGGCATGTCCCGCGAACACGGCGGAAAGGTCACGGCTGCGTTGGTCTGCCGCTACGACAATCATCCCCCAGGTTGCGAGATGCGCTGTCAGGAAGGTCGATTGTTCGGGGTAGCCCCCGTACCCGTGGCTGAACAAGACGACAGGAAACGAGCCCGCCGCGACCGGCACCCCGGAGAACGCGTCCTCGGTCACACCGTCGGCGAACGAAGGCGGGATCACATGGCGTATGGCGGCAGGCACCCAAGCACGGAGATGGTACGTGTACGGCGTGCGGCCGACGACATTCGGTTTAGCCACGGGGTACCAGACCACCACCGCATCCCCGGCGACTTCGTACTGGATCGTTCCCGCCGCATACGGTCCAGGTCCGGCGAACTGACTGGATGCCGCGGCGACGGGAACCGAGCTCGCCGACGTGTGCGGCGATGTCTGCGGCGAGGTGGTGCAAGAAGTGGCGAATGCGCCGAACGTCACGAGTGCCGCGAGCACGACGAGGGCCCGCAGACAGGTATCCGTCGAGTGCGAACGCCGTAGGTCCCTGGAACTGTTGAGCGATCGATCCAAGCTCATACCGTGATTCTGGTCACATAACGGAGTTGTCGACAAGGCTGGTCCGTTCCGCGTCGCCACGCCCGATGTCCGACGCCTCACGACAGCGGTTCTTGCACGACGCCGGCGATGACGGTTGCCACGACCTTGTCGACGGCTCCGGCCTCGGGAGCCGCGCCTTGCCGGCCGGCGAACAACATGTGCACAGCCCCGATGAGCGTGGGGGCGAGCGTATCGACGTCGGCGTGCTCGGCGATACGGCCCAGTTGACGCTCGATGGCGAGGTAGGAGCCGATCATGTCGGTGGCTTCCGCGAGGAGCGGGAAGCCGGCAGGTCTCGCCCGGCGCAGGCGGGCGCGCAGTTCGTCGCGCGAGATGATGAGAGCGACGATCTCCAAAGCTACTGAGCCGAACAATGCCGTCATCGCGGCGGCAAGATTGCCGGCGACGGTGCCCGACCCGGCGGATTCGCGCAGTGCCGCGGCCTGGTCGTCGATCCGGGCGATGCGGTCTGCCACGAGCTCTGTGAGGAAGGTATCGAAGTCGGTGAAATGCCGGTGCAGGACACCCTTGGCGAAGCCAGCCTCAGTGGTGACTGCCCGGCTGGTCAACGCGTTCGGCCCCTCGCGCAGAAGGACGCGTTCAGCGGCGTCGAACAGCTGCTCCGCGGGTCGCGGATCGTAATCCCGGTGGGCAACGATGTTCTCCGATGAGTGGGCGGATGCCCATTATAGTGGGCGGATGCCCACAATGAGCCCGGGGGGAGCGCGACTGCCCGAGGGGACCGAGCCCCATCGACAGCGTGAGATAGCTGAGTCGTTCGGCTCGGACGCCGAACGTTATGAGCGGGCCAGGCCCGGCTATCCGCAGGCGATGGTGGAGCGGATCGTGGGCGCCAGCCCCGGGCCGAACTTCCTCGACGTCGGAATCGGAACCGGGATCGCAGCCCGCCTGTTCCGGCAGGCCGGCTGCAAGGTGCTCGGGGTCGAGGTCGACACGCGGATGGCCGGCATCGCGCGGCGAAGCGGTTTCGAGGTCGAGGTGGCGCCCTTCGAAGCCTGGGACCGCGCCGGCAGGTTGTTCGACGCGGTCGTGTCCGGTCAGACGTGGCACTGGGTGGACCCCGCCGCCGGAGCGGCGAAAGCGAACGAGGCGCTGCGTCGAGACGGCCGGCTCGCCGTGTTCTGGAACGTGTTCCAGCCTCCTTCGGACCTGGCAGAAGCCTTTGCGGCCGTCTACCTCGGGGTCGCCCACGACTTGCCGTTCAACCCTTGGGCGTCGCCCCCGATGGACGCGTACTCGACGATGTGCACCAGGGCCGCCGACGGCATTCGCGAGGTGGGCGGGTTCGGCGCGGTGGAGCAGTGGCGATTCGACTGGGAGAGGTCGTACACGCGCGACGGGTGGCTCGACCAGGTTCCCACCCACGGCGGTCACTCCAAGCTCGCGCCGGAACAGCAAGAGGCGCTACTGGCCGGCGTAGGGGCCGCCATCGACGCCGTGGGCGGAAGCTTCACGATGGGCTACGCCGCCGTTGTGGTCACCGCGTCGCGAACAGCGGCGCCCTGACTGCGTTTTTCTTCAGGAGTCCAACGATTCGAGGGCCGCGAGCGCGCGCCTCTCGATGTTGCCGTAACCATTGGCGGCCGCCACTTTGTGCGCCTTGGTCAGAAGCTCGCGAGCCTTCTTGCCGTCCCCGTCGGCATGGCGGTCTGCAAGCATCGCTCCCCACAACAGGTCTGTCTGGGCAGCGAAGAACTTCGCGCCGGCTCGGTCGCTCGACGCGGACGATTGAGCGAAATAGGCGTCCGCCTCTTCGTAGCGGCCGAGGATGGTGGCTAGACCACCGAGGGAACGACTGACGGGGCCCGAGGTGGCCACGTCCGTGTAGAGCCACTGATCTGCAAACGGAGCCAGCTGTTCGAGAATCGGTCCGGCAAATGACGGATCTCGGCACTCGATGGCGGCTTCTGCATAAGAGATCATCCCGATGAGCCACGTCGTGTCCAAGGGCAGTTCGAACCTCGCCTGCGCAAAGTCTTCAAGTAGACGGCGCACCTCGTCGGTGCGTTCTCCTTCAGCCTGGGCGAGCGTGAGGACCGCAACGAAGACCGGTAGCCCAGGATTGTCGGCAATCGCCTGCTCGATGAGCGGGACGAGCCCGAACAACGTCCCGCGCCACAGGTTCACCATGATCATCTGCACCCCGAACACGATCGTGGCGTCGGGCTGTCCGCCATCGGTGCCTATCTGAAATGCCTCGGTCACCAACTGTTCCGCCTGATCGGTGTCGCCCGCGATGAGGGCCCGGGTCGCACGCTGGAGCGTGTGCACCCAGTTCAAGAACGGCTGATCGAGCTGTTCGACCAAGGGAGCTTTGATCTCCAGACAACGGTCCATCTCCTCGATGTCCCCGGCACAGGCGGCGGTCCTTCGTCGACCGCTTGCCGCAGTGCACAGCAACACAGGGTCACCGACGCGTTCGGCTCGAGCCAGGGCGTCAGCCGTTCGCGTCAGGGATTGATCGAGCAGCGATGGCACGGAGAGCGGGATACCGATCTTGTTGAGGACGCGGACGATGATCGCGTCGTCACCAGAGGATCGCGCGATGGCGACAGCCTCGTCGCCGAGTGCTTGGCGGCGTTCGAGCGAGCTGCCGACGGTGAGCTCCGAACACAGGGCGGAGAGAACGAGTGCGCGCTCGGGATGATCGGTCGAGATCCGTGCGAGGGCCATCTCCAATATCTCGACCTTTTCGGCGTCGATGGTGTCCACGGTGCTGAATGTTCCGCGGTCGTTGGCCAGGGCGGCGGCCACGAGCCGATCGGTGTCACCGAGGCCGGCAGCTCGGCGGGCGGCACCCAGGAGGGTTTCGCGGAAACCGGGGTCTCCGGTCTGGCGCTGGGCGGTTCCGAGCCCGATGGCCAGGTCGATGCCGAGGACCGGGTCAGGGTCACTGACGTGGGGGTACAGGTCGAGAGCCTGGGCAAAGTAGCGAAGGGCCTCGCCTGGAGCCAGGGCACTTAGTGCTGCATCGCCGGCCAGGCGAGAGTAACTGAGGGCCTTGGCCAAGTCGTTCGGCTGGGTGGCGCTCAACCAGTGCCGGGCGAGCTCACCGACTCTGTTCCCGGGTCGGTCTCCGCACAAGTCCTCGAGGGCCTGCGCCACCTGCCGGTGCGCCCGGGCTCGGCGGTTAGGCCCGAGATCTTCATACAACGTGTGCTGGATGAGGGCGTGTGCGAAGTTGTAGCGCCCGGTGTCGGGCACTTCGCGGACGAGGGCTACGGCCACAGCAGCGTCGAGGACGTCGAGGAGCTCGTCTTCAGGGACCTTCGTCGTTCTGGCCAGAAGGGCAAGGTCGAAGTCCCGGCCGATCACCGCCGCGATCGACAGCACTCGCTCGGCATCTTCCCCGAGGCGAACCACACGCCCACCGATCACCTCGCGCACGCTGTCAGGCAGAGCCATCTGCTCCAGCGACACTTCACCCACCCATCTGCCGGTTGCGTCCCGGTAGATGGCCCCGGTCTCCGAGAGATGGCGCAGCACCTCGCTCACGAAGAACGGATTGCCGTCGGTCTCGCGGTACACGGCGTGTGCAAGTCCGACTCCGGCGTCGTCGAGGCTGTGACCGGCGGCTGCCTGGAGCATCGACGTCACTCCGGTGTCGTCGAGTCCGCCGAGCTCGATCCTGGAGACGCCACCTTGGCGTCGGAGCACTCCCAAGGTCTCGCGCAGCGCGTGGGCCTGTGACAGCTCGTTGTCGCGGTAGGTCCCGATCACGAGCACACGCATGGCTTGTTCGGCCGCCGTCAGGTGGCGCAACAGCAGCAGGCTTCCTTTGTCGGCCCACTGGAGGTCGTCGAGGACGACGATCACGAGTTGGTGCTGCGACGCCGTCACGAGCAATCCGACGACAGCCGCAAAGAGCAGGTAGCGCTCGGTGTCAGAGTCGGTGGCTTTCGATGGCGGGAGGTCGGGGAACCTGCTGGCGAGGGACGGGACCAGACGCGCAAGCTCGGACCCGTGGGCTTCGACATGGGCCAACAGCTGTTCCTCGCTGGCATGGGTGACGTAGTGGCCGACCGCCTCGGCGAAGAGCTGGTACGGGGTGGCGAGGTCCTCCTCGCAGTGCCCGAACAGCACACACGCCCCGGCGTCGAAGGCGGCGCGTGCAGCTTCAGCGACGAGCGTGGTCTTACCCATACCGGCCTCGCCCGAGATGAGGAGCACCTCGCGACCCTCTCCACCCGCGACGCGCTTCGTGGCGTCGGTGATGGTCTGGATCTCGGCTTCGCGGCCGACCACTCCGGCAGCCGGGCGCGCGGCCAGACGTCGCGGTAGAGGGACGACGTTGCCGTTGTCAGTCGCGTCGAGGGGCTCCCAGATCACCTCGACCGTCTCGACCGGGTCGGGCAATCCCTTCAGGTCGAGGGCTCCGAGCGCCCTGAATTGGTGACGGCTGCGGCGACCGGCCGTCAACCGCACCACATCGGCTGCCAGGACCTGGCCACGATCGCAGATGGCGCAGAGCCGGGCCGCCTCGGTGACCGCGTCCCCGAAGTAGTCGCCGCCTTCATTGGTGACCTCGCCCTGGCTGAGCCCGACCCGCAGGTCGACCGGGTGCTCGCGCTCCCGATTGTCCCGTTCGACGCCCTGCTGCATCGCGACTCCACAGGCCAAAGCGGCAGACGCAGAGGCGAATATCACCATGAGCCCGTCACCCACGATCTTCACTTCTGTGCCGCCCGCTTCGGCCAGGGCTTGGCGCAGGATCGCGAAGTGCCCTCGGCGGACGGCGCCGGCGGCCTCGGGTGGGAGAGGCTTAGACGAATCCGCCGATCCGACGACGTCGGTGAACAGGACGGCGACGTTCTCGAGTTGGTGCAACATGCTCGCCTCGGCATCCGGCGAGGCCGCCAGGGCCGACCCGGGCACTGACGCCGGCTCGGATGCAGGGACCGATTTGGGCACCGATCCGGGCAC
This sequence comes from uncultured Acidimicrobiales bacterium, assembly GCA_963801315.1. GTDB lineage: Bacteria > Actinomycetota > Acidimicrobiia > Acidimicrobiales > CAVXTF01 > CAVXTF01. The sequence continues at coordinate 210,014 of CAWDEI010000003.1, forward strand.
CGATGCCGGATCGACCGACTCGTCAGATGACGACTTCTCGATCTTGTCCGACAACACGCCGACGTCGAACGACCAACGCGTGTCCGAGAGCTCGAACGCCTGGCGCCTGGTTAGCCATGCGAGCGAGTCGGGTAGGTCCTCGGCTTCCGGTACGCGCCCGCCACCGACGAGCACAGGAATGATCCGACGCGTTCCGGTCGAAAGGGCCCGTTCGATCTCGAAGCGGACGAAATCGTTGGGGTCCTCGATCCGGCGCGTTCCGTCACGACCGGCGGTGCTCATCCAGAGGGGCCCTATCAGCACCAGGACTGTGTCGCACTTTGCGACCGTCTTCTCGAGGGACTCTGTGAAGTCGACGCCTGGCTCTATCGAATCGATGTCGATGAAGACGTTGTCGTACCCGAAGCGGCCAACCAGGTAGTCGTAAAGGCGGCCGGCGTATGCCGAGGAATCGTCTCGCCTGTAGCTCACGAAGATCCGAGGTCCCGGCCGTGGCCCTTTCCCCGTGTCGTCGCCAGTACTCATTCGACCCCCGAAACCACTTCAGGACAGAGAAGCGAGGATACTGCTCCACTCATGTTTTCTCGCCGGACCGCAGCTCACCCTGCTATTGGTCGAGACACCACGGCGGAGGAGCACCATTCGGACCTCGATGGACTTGCGAGCCCATTTCTGTGGGTGACTTGCGCCTTGCTCAGCTTCCGACGTAGGCCGCCAGGTGCTTGCCCGTGAGGGTCGAGCGGGCGGCGACGAGGTCGGCGGGTGTGCCCTCGAAGACGATCCGGCCTCCGGCGTGCCCAGCACCGGGGCCGAGGTCGATGATCCAGTCGGCGTGTGCCATGACCGCTTGGTGGTGCTCGATGACGATGACCGATTTGCCCGAGTCGACGAGCCTGTCGAGCAAGCCGAGAAGATGCTCGACATCGGCGAGGTGGAGACCTGTGGTCGGCTCGTCGAGGACGTAGACGCGGCCCTTCTCGGCCATGTGAGAGGCCAGCTTGAGACGCTGCCGCTCTCCGCCTGACAGGGTAGTGAGCGGCTGGCCGATGCTCAGGTAGCCGAGCCCTACGTCGGCGAGACGGCCAAGGATGGAGTGCGCCGCCGGCGTGGCGGCCTTGCCGGCGCCGAAGAACTCTTTGGCCTCGATAACCGACATCGCGAGCACCTCGCTGATGTCGCGGCCACCGAGGCGGTGTTTCAGCACCGACGCCTGGAAGCGCTTCCCCTCGCACTCATCGCAAGTGGTGGCGACGCCCGCCATCATCGCGAGATCGGTGTACACGACGCCGGCGCCGTTGCAGTTGGGGCAGGCGCCATCGGAGTTGGCGCTGAACAGCGCGGGCTTCACGCCGTTTGCCTTCGCGAACGCCGTGCGGATCGGGTCGAGCAGCCCGGTGTAGGTCGCCGGGTTGCTCCTGCCGCGAGCCGCGGATCATGCCCTGGCCGATCGACACGACACCCCCGTCGGCGGGGATCGACCCGTGGACGAGCGAGCTCTTACCGGAGCCGGCGACACCGGTGATCACGACGAGTACTCCGAGCGGTATGTCGACATCGACGTCGCGAAGGTTGTGCTCCGTCGCGCCGCGGATCTCGAGCGCGCCGGTGGGCGTCCGCACCGTCTTCTTGACAGCCGCCCGGTCGTCGAGATGGCGGCCGGTGAGGGTGCCGCTTTTCCGCAGCCGCTCGACGGTGCCCTCGAAGCAGATGGTCCCGCCCGCCGCGCCGGCGCCAGGGCCGAGGTCGATGACGTGATCTGCGATCGCGATCGTCTCCGGCTCGTGCTCCACGACGAGGACCGTGTTGCCCCTGTCGCGCAGCCGTAGCAGCAGGTCGTTCATCCGTTGGATGTCGTGGGGGTGCAGGCCTGCGGTCGGCTCGTCCAGAACGTAGGTGACGTCGGTGAGCGAGGATCCGAGATGGAGAATCTTGATGCGCTGCGCCTCACCCCCCGAGAGCGTGCCCGACGGCCGGTCGAGCGACAGATAGCCCAGTCCGATCTCGACGAACGAGTCGAGAGTCTGCTGCAGTGACGCGAGAAGCGGCGCCACCGACGGCTCCTTCACACTTCGGACCCATTCGGCCAGATCGCTGATCTGCATCGCGCATGCATCGGCGATGTTGATCTTGCCGATCAGCGAGGACCGGGCCGCCTCGCTGAGCCGTGTGCCCTCGCATTCTGGGCAAACGCTGAACGTGACCGCCCGGTCGACGAACGCGCGGATATGTGGCTGCAGCGACTCCGGGTCCTTCGAGAGGAGCGAGTTGCGGACCTTGGGGATCAGTCCCTCGTAGGTGACGTTGACCCCGTTGACCTTCACCTTGGTCGGCTCGTGATGGAGGAAGTCCTGCAGCTCTTTCTTGGTGAACTTGCGGATCGGCTTATCCGGGTCGAGGATGCCGGACTCGATGTATGGCCGCACTCTGAAGAAGTCGTTGACCGTGAACCCTGGAATGATGATGGCGCCCTCATTGAGCGACTTGGAGTCGTCGAAGAGCTGACTCAGGTCGATATCGGACACCGTGCCGCGGCCTTCGCAGCGCGGGCACATGCCGCCGAGACGGTTGAAGGTCGCTCGGACCGTCTTACGGGCACCGCGTTCGACCGTGATCGCACCGCTCGCTCGGACCGAGGCGACGTTGAAGGAGTACGCATTTGGTGGGCCGATGTGGGGCTTCCCGAGTCGGCTGAAGAGGATGCGCAGCATCGCGTTGGCGTCAGTGGCGGTCCCGACCGTCGAACGCGGGTCGGCACCCATCCGCTGCTGGTCGACGACGATCGCCGTCGTCAGGCCTTCGATGACGTCGACGTCGGGTCGTGCCAGCGCCGGCATGAAGCCCTGCACGAAGGCGCTGTACGTCTCGTTGATGAGCCGCTGGGACTCCGCGGCGATCGTGCTGAAGACCAACGAGCTCTTGCCGGAGCCCGAGACCCCGGTGAACACCGTAAGCCGGCGCTTCGGGATCTCGAGGCTGAAGTCCTTGAGGTTGTTCTCGCGCGCGCCGTGCACCCGGATCACATCGTGGCTGTCGGCAATGTGCGGCGAAGGCAACTGCGATTTGGTGCTCGTGGGCTTGCTCATCTTTGTCTCCATCTGTTCGGCGCCTACCGAGCCCGACCGAGCCGTCAGACCATCCAACGGCCGTCGCGCATCAGCTCGCGGTCGGGCAACTCGTTCACCTCGCGCCAGGCCTGTATGCGGCGGGGAGAGACGCGGAACCATCGGTACCGAGCGGTCAGCGCACGCGGGTCGAACCCGGTGTGAGCGGCGAACCGGTCACCCCGCTTCTGTGGCAGCGCGTCGATTTCGAGGACCTCGACATCGCCTTCGATCATCGACACGTCGCGGGTGGTGCCCAGCCCGAGCCGAACTTTGCCGGTACCGGCGAGATTCCTGCCAGTCGGGCTGTCCGCTGGCGTGGCGACCAGCAGAGCCTCGCCGTCCCAGTCGAACGACAGCGGCACCAAGTGGGGCGCACCACCCTCCGAGGCACTCGCCACCCAGACGTCGTTGTCATGGTTGAGACGATGTTCGGTGTCGCGGCGACGCTGAACGCTGGAGCGGGGCTCGGCACTCATCGATCATGAAGCAGACCGAGGACGTTGCCATCGGGGTCGGTGACGGTGGCCACCAGACGGCCGCCACCGACGTCGTGAGCGGGCTCCTTGATGGTGGCGCCCGCTGCGGTCACCTCGGCGAGCTTGGCCTCGATGTCGGGCACGTGCCAGAAAGCCACTGGTGAGGTCATGCCCTGGGGCTCACCGCCCGGCACGAGCCCGATGTGCTGGCCGCCCGCCTCGAAGCCGACGTAGTAGGACTCGTCGGTCTGTGGTTGCATGCCCAGCAGGGCTGCGTACACGGGTTTGGCTGCCGCCAGGTCGGACACGGGATGCAGCACGGTCTTGATTCCGAGGGTGGATGAGTCGGACATGATCGCTCCTGAAGTACTGGGGTCACATCGACCCGGTGTGCGTTGTCGCGTGTATGACGACAGCGAGCCAGAGGATGTGACGTCGCAGCCTGGTTTCGGCGCCGGTCGGCGGAGGGTACCAGAGTTCATCTGGCCGGCCGCCAGGACCTGTTGGCGGATGCAGGGTCCGTAGGCCGCAGCCGGATTGCCGGATTCGTGGACCCATCCGCCACATTGCCGTCCACGAGCCATGTCGGGTCCGTGCCCCTCGTAACGACGAGAATTACCATACGCGGTCGACCCGCGAGCGCTCGGCAGGACTTGGCCTGCGGCCGAGGAGCGACCGGAAGGATGACGTCAGTCTGGACATGATCTGCCCACTAACCCGAGGAGCGTCATGAGCGTCGACCGTCACCACCTACGGTTCCACGAGGAGCATCAAGAGAACGCCGCACATCCGTTCGGCACCGGCGGCTATGGAAAATTCGCGGAGAACGTCGCTCGCTCGATGGGCACCCCGCAGTTCCTGATCGGCCAAACAACCGTCCTCATCGTCTGGATCCTGCTCAACGGGGTGGTGCTGCACGGAGGTGCCATATGGGATGTGTACCCGTTCATCCTTTTGAATCTGATGCTCAGCTTTCAGGCAGCGTACGCGGCGCCATTGATCCTCGTCGCAAGCAATAGACAAGGTCAGCGCGACGCTCTTCGCGCCGAGGCGGATGCTCAACATCGCGAGGATGTGGCAAACGGGGCGCACACACTGCTTGACAAGCTTGTCGAGTTGCTGGGTCAGAACACCGAGGTCACCGTGTCGGTTCATACTCTGGCCGAGCAGATGGCGAAGCTGACCCGAGAAGTCCATGCGCACATCTGCACCGAGGAGACGCCAGCCGGCCAATGACCGGCGCTACTTGCAACGGGAGACGACCAGTCGTCTGGAGCGCTCGCCGGAGATGAACTTGCTAATCGCAATATATCCACTTTCAAATCTGCGAACGCACATTTGTATGTTGTTGCCGTGAGCGATGACACCTGGGCCGGTTTGGCTGACAAGTTTGCCGATGAGGCTTATGCCTCGGTGAAGGGCTACGTGCGCACGTATGTGTTGCACCAGCAGCTACTAGAGCATCTACCGGAGCCGCCGGCACCCGTGTTGGATGTCGGCGGCGGTGCGGGCCATCAGGCGTTTCCGCTGGCGCAAGCCGGCTACGAGGTGACACTGCTCGATCCGTCGCCGGCGATGCTCGATAAAGCACGACAACGGCTCGAGCGACTGCCTGGTGAGGTCCGGAAACGGGTGACGCTCCTGCAGTCCGACGGTGAGAGCGCCGCTGACGCGGTGAATGGCCGACGCTTCGCCGCCGTGCTGTGTCACGGTGTGCTCGGTTACCTCGAGCAACCCGAACCCTTGGTCAACCAGCTGTGCCGGTGCGCCGCTGTAGATGGCGTGGTTTCGATCATGACGGGGAATGCCAAGGCGATGGCGGTGCGCCCAGCCTTGGAACGGCGGTGGGACGACGCCCTTGCGGCGTTTGACACCCGGACCGAGGTTGGGGTGCTGGGAGTGCCGGGTCGAGCCGACACGGTGGAGGAACTCAGCGAGCTCATTCAAAGCCAGGGTGTGCGGCCACTGTGCTGGTACGGGGTATGGCTTTTTGTCGACTGGCTCGAATTCAGTGGGGTCGAGTTAGACCCGAGCGACTCGAAGCAGCTGGCGGCGACCGTCGCGGTCGAACTCGAAGCCAGCCGACGAGACCCCTACCGACAACTCAGTCGCGTCTTTCATCTCGTGGGACGCAGAGGTCCCAACTGATGTGCCAACGACAGCCGCATAACGGGGTGAGTCCACCGTTTGCGTGAAGTCTGGGGCTAACTGTTCGACTGATACGCGATCACGATTCGTCGGCAGTGACCGTAGAGAGTCCCGGAATCGTCGATCGCAGGTGACGAGCCGAAGTAGCTTTCCTCCGGGTTCTGACGGCGGGAGTCGTCTCGAAGGTTCCGTTAGATACGTACGTCCACTTGAGAGTGCCGTTGGGATTGACAGCTTCTATGTCGCTTGGGGTGTTCCCGTAGGTCCCTCCCGTAGCGACATATATCGTCCCGTCGGGACCGACGGCGGGCGCGTTCTCGATATTGCCTTTCTTCAGGCCTTGTATGTGATACGTCCAGGACAGATGTCCTCCCGTAGGACCGGCGGAAAGGGCGGGAAACATCCGACTCTCCGACCCAGCACTCACGATCGCGGGTTGGGGCCGAGCCGGGGGTCATCGGTCCGCAGGGCAGCGAGATTGGACCTGTCATGTAAGGATCCACCTCGGCGCTCTATCCGGGTATGGGGGTCGCTCCAGAGTGCCAGCCGAGGTGGGACTTGGTCACAACCGATAGGGAGACCTCCTTCCGTAAATTCGTCACCAGGGTGGAGCCCGACTTGCGACGAGCCCTCGTCGCTGCTTACGGATACGAGCGCGGACCAGAAGCCGTGGCTGAGGCGCTTGCGTATGCGTGGGAGCACTGGGAACAGCTCCAGAAGATCGACAACCCGGCCGGCTACCTGTACCGGGTGGGGCAGAGCCGGACACGAAGCAGGAAGCTTCCTGTCCTCTACGAGCAGCCGGAGAACCGCGATCCGTTCTTCGAGCCGGGACTCGCCTCAGCGCTCGCATCCCTATCGGAGCAACAGAGAGTCGCAGTGTTCCTGGCACACGGAGCCAGATGGACCCACGCCGAGGTCGCACAGTTGCTCGGGGTCAAGGAGGCGACAGTCCAGAAACACATTGACAGGGGATTGGCGCGCCTCAGGCGAGCGATAGCTCCGAAGGAGAGTTGAAGGTGCCCGAGCAAAACGACCTCAGAGACAGCCTCATTGCGATTCTGGATGGCGGGCCTCCGTCGGTAACCGCCGACGAGGCGATTGCTCGTGCAGACGACGCGCGAGCCGTGACCTCTACGACGCCCCGGTACCGCCCGGCGCGACTCCCGCGGCGCGGTGCCCTCGCGTGGCTCGCCGCAGTGATCGTGCTCGTCTCGGTGCTCGTCGGCGTCAGGGTTGCATCGTCCGGTTCGGGTTCCGCGCCTGCCCACCCGGGACCCGGGAGCTCGAAATCGCTGCCATTCGCCAAGAACTGGGTCCCGGTCGATTACGGCGACGTGCAGGTATCGGTCCCCGGCTCCTGGACGATCGGAGCCGGATGCCCGCCAGGGGTCGGAAGAGTCGATGTCGGCATTCGGCCTCCAAGGTTCTGCTTCCCGGTGAGACAAGACGGTCAATTGAACTTCGTCTACCTCGGGTACCGGGCGCCTGACCCGCGCCCGGGCGGTCGACAGGTGGTGATCAACGGCCGGACGATGTTCGAGTTGCCCGAGGCCATGAAGGGCGAGCAATTGATCGTCCCGTCGCTCAGCGCCGAGATAATTGCGGTCGGGCCCCTCTCGGCCGAGATCGAAAAGACGATCGAGCCTTCACCGGTGAGCACCGTGCTCGCCGGAGGACCCGCTCCGGCGATCCCGTCGAGCTGGCGGCAGGTCACCTACGGGGGCCTCAGCTTCGACGTGCCCCCGACCTGGCCGATCGAGACCGCGACGCAAGCGGGCGGCTCCTACCACTTCTGCTCGGGCCCTTACACCCTCGCCTCGCCGCCGTCCGTGGTGGAGTACACGGGTGAGCCCGGGAGCGGCGACGTCTGCTTCAATCCGGGGATCACCGGGATCAGCTTGAGCGCGCCGGCCGACGGACTGGCCGTTGATCCCGAGCCCGGCGCTCCGTTCGACGCCGAGCACACGTTCACCACATGCGAGGCAGTGAACGGACTATCGGCATGCCAGGTGGTGACCGACCCGGTGACTGACACCGCGGTGCCGGCACTCGAGTCCGGGTACATCCTCCTGAAGGTCACCATTCCCGGTTCGGCACATTCGGTCGCTGTCGAGATCGGGCTCGGCGGAAACGGCACGATCGCGAGGACGATCTTCCATTCGATGCGATCCATCGGAGCGAGTCGGCCGTCGACCTCGACGCCAGAGCCGCCGACGACTATCAAGACGGATCTCGCGGGCACTCCGCTATTGATCGCGCCCGGGTATTCGGGTCGCGAGCCGGCCGCAATCTTGTTCAGTGCCGACGCGGGCAACATCGTCCAGGGACTCACATGGTCGACATGGACCTCGGGGGAGGCCACTGGCTACGGGACGTCGAACTACGAGGCCTGCATACCGGACTGCGCCGCAGGCAAGGTCACCCCCGAGGTCACCACCGTTGTCTTGTCGGACCCGCGCGACGGCCATTTCAGCAAGCTGGTCGAGTATCGGATGGGAACGTCCGTGACCTTCATGTATCCGAGGCCGTGGCCCCTGTCGGCCTCGGATACATGATCAGGACTTGTGGTGCGGCCGATATTCGGTTTGGGTGTCAGAACGGGGGAAGGGAGCAGCGATGCGCGACGGCGTTGTGCCGGAACATTGGAGGAGCTTTTACGAGTCGACTCATGTCCCGGCTGCAGTTCGAGACAGAGATCGGCTCTACGTGACCGGACACACCGGGGAAGACTCAGACGGGATCTTCTCGCCGGACCCCGAGGTACAGATCCGCCGAACGTTTCAAAACGTCAGCGCGACACTTGCGACAGCCGGCACGAGTTGGGCCGACGTGGTGGAACTCAACTCATACCACGTAGGACTTCAGGCTCAGTCCGATGTCCTGATCGTCGTCGCAGGCGAGTTCCTTGCTGACCCTTATCCGGCTTGGACCGCTGTCGGAGTTACGGAGTTGTTCGATGAAGGGGCTGTCGTCGAGATCAGCTGTACTGCTGCGCTAAGAACCGGGCGAACGACGACCTGATGAAGGAGCAGGGCGACCTCTTAGGACGAGTGGTGGGGAAGTGAGGGCCTCACAGCATCTCGGCAAGCAGGGTGGCGGTGCGCTTCGCGCCGCCGGAGTCGACATGTAAGTAGTCGACGGGTCGGTAGAGCTCCTGCGCAAGGGCCGCGGCAATCTCCTCGGGTCCATCGATGGCGTAGTCCATGGCTCGGCCGGCGCGGTGGCGGTTCAGTCGGTGTCGGACGTGGATGTTTTGCTCGAAGTGGTGGCGGAGCGGGAAGTAGAGAAACGGCCGGCGGTTGGCGGTGAGCTCCATCGCCGTGGACAGACCCCCCTGGACGACAGCGATGTCGCAGACAGCCAACTGGCGGTACAGGTCAGGCACGAAGCCCACTACCTGTACTCCGGCCGGCGGGTCGAGCGCGGCCGGGTCGATGCGCGGCCCGGTGACCGCGATCATGCGCAGCTCGGGGAGGAGCTTTTGAGCGAGAGGGAACGACTGGATCACGCGACGCAGTAGAGACGAGCCGACCGAAGTTCCACCGACAGTGACGAGACATACTTTTTCGTCGGGCCGCCAGCCGAGCTCGTGACGAATGCCTTCGCGGTCGACAAACTCCGATGGGTCGAATCCGGTGATGTAGCCCGGGAAGCTGAAGTGCTGCTCCGTCCATTCGCGGATCGTGGGCAGGCCCGGCCCGAACCGGTCCGCCACCACGTCGGCGGCGTCACCGACGAACACTGACCGGTCGCGTAGTCGCGGGTAGCGGTCGATGTGCTCGATCATCTCGGCGTTGTAATCGGCGGTGAGCCATTCCTCGTTCTCAGCACCATCCGGCATTGGCAGAAAGCCGACGAAGTCGGTCAGCCATGCGTAGGCCGACCGCTTGAGCTCCGGGTTCTCGTGAAGGTAGTAGTCGAGTTCCCATGCTTCGTCACCGACCCAGAGGTCGTAGTGCGTATCACGCACCATGTCGTCGAAGACCATGAAGTTGGCGAGAAGGATCTCGTCCATACGACGCCAAGCCGTGAAGCAGTGAAGGTCGTGTTCAGCCGATTCCGACTCGAAATGGCCGGATTCATTGGCGAGGAACCTACTGGCGGGGTGGACGGTTTCGCCGAGTGATTCGAGCACGGCGGTGACCGGATGTTGGGCGAGCCACTCGATCTCGATACCTGGACGGAGCTCTCTGAGAGCGGCGGCTACCGCCACGTCGCGGCGGACGTGTCCGAGCCCGATGGGAGAGCAGACGAACAAGGCCCGCTTCTGCCTGTTGTGACCACGGGTCCAGCTCGCTACCTGCCGTGGTGGCGAGGTGATGAAGTCGCGGATCAGGTGATTGACCTTGACCGCGTCCCGCACGTGGGGGAGATGCCCGGACCCTTCCAATGTGACGAGTTGCCCGTCGAGGGCCTCTGCCAGAGCGGCGCCCTGCGCGTGGGGCCGGACCAGGTCGTTGTCACCGTGGATGACAAGGGTGGGGCAGCGGATCAGCGATATTGCGTCGGTTAGCCGCTCGACGCTCAGTCGGGAGAGAGCTTCGGTGGCGTCGATCAGCGATTCGGGCGTGGTATCCAACCCCCATCCGATGCAGTCCTCGATCGGTTTGGTGGAGTGCGGCTCGTTGAGGCATTTCTCGAAGAAGAACTGCAGGAAGTCGGGGTAGTCGAGCAGCCAGTAGTGCCGGTTGTACTTGGCCCAACCCTCGTAGCTGTCGTAGTGCTGGCCGAAGTTGTAAAGCTGCCGGTCGCGGTGACCGGGGGCCAAGCCGACGGCGGGACCCATGTAGACGATTCCGGCCACCCGATCGGGGTGGTCGGCGGCCAGCAGCGACGCCCACAGGGCACCGCACGACACCGCAACCAGCACCGCCTGTCCGGTCGAGGAGGCGTCCATCACGGCAGACGCGTCGGCGGCGAACTCCTCTACGAGGTAGCTCTCCGTGCCCTTAGGACTGTCGGAGCGGCCGGTACCCCGCCCGTCGAAGGTGACGACTCTGGCATGGCGAGCGAGGTAAGGAATCTGCATCTTCCACATACGGGACGGGACGATGGACCATGTCGGCAGGAGAAGTACCGTCGGGTCACCGTCCCCATACACCTCGTAGTGGATACGAACACCGTCGCGTTCGACGAAGCCATCGATGTCGGGATGCCGGGCCCTCGATTGCTCGGGGGCCCGGCTGCTACCGACTGCGTCGAGGCTTGCCAGGCTCACGGCCGCGCCTCGAACACCATGTTGAAAGGAGTCTCCGCAACCCGGGCGAACCTCGTGAATCCGGCGGTCTCGATGATCTCGCGGATGCGGGCCTCGCCCGCCTGGGCCCCGAGAGCCAACCCCACCGGCTGTGACAGCGATGCCGGGGTGCACAACAGAGTGGAGAAGGCGTAGTAGGCCCGGCCCACCGGGTTCAGGTTCTCTTCCACGCGGTCACCGGCCTTTGGCTCGACGATCATCCAGGTGCCATCGGCGGCTAGCGACTCGCGGACGTGACGGGCCGCCCCAGCTGGGTCACCCATGTCGTGCAGACAGTCGAACATGGTGACCAAGTCATAGCCGGACCCGGCATAGGAGGCGGCGGGGGAGACGTCGAAGGTCACTCGTTCGTTCACGCCCGACTCGGCAGCCCGCTCCCGGGCGGTCCCTATCGACCCTTCGTGGTAGTCCGAGCCGAAGAACCGCGACTCCGGGAAGGCCTGGGACATGAGGATGGTGGAGGCTCCGTGCCCGCAGCCGACATCGGCGACCTTCGCTCCTCGCTCGAGCTTGGCCACGACGCCCTGGAGAGCGGGGAGCCATTCGGCGACGAGATGAGCGTTGTAACCAGGCCGGAAGAAGCGTTCGCAGCCCTCGTGGACGTCATGAACGTGTTCATGCCATCCAAACCCGTCCCCGGAACTGGCGACGTCGACGATGCGAGGGGAGTCGAGCACCGATCCGAGGGCGATCTGGAAGAACCCCGGCAGGAATGCCGGACTGGATTCGTCCGTGAGGGCGATCGCCTGCTCCGGCTGGAGGCTGTATCGGCCGCTGTCGGGGTCGTACTCGACATAGCCGCCCGCAGCCTGGGCATTGAGCCACTCCCTCGCGTAACGCTCAGCTGTGCCCGTCCGGGATGCAAGCTCGCCCGGAGTGAGCGGCCCGTTGCCGGCGAGGGCTCGGTAGAGGCCAAGCTTGTCGCCCATCACGACCAGGGCGCAGTTGAGGGTCGCGCCCACTTCGTCGACGGCCCGGAACACGAAGGCCATCAGCTTGTCGATATCTACCGGAGCCGTCTGTTCCGGAGCCGTCTGTTCAACAGTTGCCATTTTTTCCTCCCTCGAAGAGTGTTCGAGAAGTGAGGATAAATATGGACGTCCAGCGATCGCCTCAGGGTACCCCCCTAATCTTTCGGTCGAAGTCGTCGGACAGGGAGGGCGTGACGACGAACATCCGGGTGGTGGGACGGGAAGAGGAGATTGCTCGAATCGGGCAGCTCCTGGGAAGTGCGCGCTCCGGGCGAAGCGGTGTTCTGGCCTTGAAGGGAGAGCCGGGAATCGGCAAATCCGCTCTACTCGATCGGGCTTGCGAGCAAGCAGCAGACATGCGCGTTCTCCGGGCTCGGGGAGTGCAGTCGGAGGCGCACATCCCTTTCGCCGGTCTGGCGGACCTGCTGCGACCGGCGCTCTTCCTCCTCGATCGGCTGCCTGGGCCACAGGCTGAGGCGCTTCAGGGAGCATTGGCACTAATCCCGTCACGTTCCCAGGACCGCTTCGCCATCGGATCGGCGACCCTCAGCCTGCTTGTTGCCTACGCCGAAACGGGCCCTGTGCTCGTGATGGTCGACGATGCCCAATGGGTGGATGGTTCCAGTGAGGACGCACTTGCGTTCGCGTTCCGGCGTCTGGTCGCAGACCCTTTGGCGGTGCTGGTAGCGGTGCGCTCTGGCGAGGCTTCGCTGCTGGCCGATACCGCCCTCGAGGAGATCGAGCTCGCCGGTCTCGACTTGGCGCAGGCCTCCGAGCTCGTGAACGCGGTGGCAGCGCCTGTTCACGGGCACCTGCTCGGCCGCCTGCACCGCGACACTGGGGGAAACCCGCTCGCCTTGGTGGAAGCGGCCCGTCAAGTCGACGTCCTACGAAGGCACAACCCGATCGACACGCCGCTCCCGATAGTTACGTCCGTCTCGCAGATCTACATCGACCGCATCCGGTCACTTGGTGACCGCGCGGCGGCGGCCGTTCTCGTCGCGGCCGCAACTGACCTGACCGACCTCGCCGTCTTGGCGCGGGCGGCCAATGCACTCGGCGCAGACGTCGCCGACCTCGTAGAAGCGGAGGACGCGCGCCTCCTGACCGCTGGTGACGGCTCCGTGGAGTTCGCTCATCCTCTGATCCGCTCCGCTGTCTACAACGATGCCTCCCCAGAACGTCGACGCAAGGCGCACCGCGCTCTGGCCGACGCGCTGCCGGACCGTGAGGCCGACCGCCGCGCATGGCACCTTGCCCAGGCTGCCCTCGGGCCCGACCCGCTCGCGTGCTCCGCCCTCACGCAGGCTGCCGAGCGGGCGCTCGAACGCAATGCGTACGAGGTCGGGGCTCGCGCCTTCGAGCGCTCCAGCCAGCTGGCCGGCACTGACGGCTCACGCGCCGAGTTGCTCTACCGCGCTGCCCGTTCGGCATGGGACGCGGGGCTGCCGGACAGGGCCACTGCGCTCATCGACCAGGCCGAAGGTCTTCCATCCGACGAATCCGTAAGCATCGCCCTCGAACATCTGCTCGGCCAGATCGCTGCCGGCCAAGGTCCGGTAGCGGAGGGTTTGGAACACCTATTGAACGCTGCGCGGCGCTCGGCGCAGACTTCGACTGATACCGCCGTCGTTATCCTGGCCGAAGCCGTTAGAGCCGCGTTCTTCGCCGGCGACGCAGCGACAATGCTGAAGGCAGCCAACTTCGTCGAAACCCTTCAAAGTCGCGTCGTATCCGAGCGGTCCGTCTTCTATGCGGCCATGGCCGAGGGGATGGCCTACACATTTTGCGGCCGGCCCGGGATTGGATCGAAAAGGCTCCATGATGCGATCGACATCGCGGTCACGGTTGTTGCTCCAGACGACCCTGATTGGCACGCCTGGACCGCGCTCTGCAACCTGTGGCTGCGCGAGAGTGGTGCGCGCCGAGGCTTAGTGGAACGCGGCACCGAGCTTGCTCGCTCTCGAACTGCTCTGCGTCCTCTGCTCCACCTCCTTTTCTACCTGGCAATCGACCAGGCCGCGGCGGAGCGATGGCCGGATGCCGAAGCAGGCTTGCACCAGGTCATAGCCATCGCTCGCGAGACTGGGCAACGCACCCACCTGTCCGCCGCGCTCGGCCGGCTCGCGTGGCTCGAAGCCAGGCAGGGCCAGGAGGGTGCATGCCTTGACCACGCCGAGGAGTCGTTGTCCATCGCCAGCGATCTCGGGCTTCAACTCTGTGAAATCTGGGCCCACGCCGCACTGGGCGAACTGCACCTAGCTCAGGGACGGACCGAACAGGCGGTCGAGCGATTCACGATCCAGCAAAGCCTGCTGTTCAGTTGCGGCATCAAAGACGTAGACCTGAGTCCCGCCCCGGAGCTCGTCGATCTCCGACTACGGACCGGCGCCATCTCCGAAGCGACTGAGTTAGCGGCCGACTACCAGAAGCAGGCAGCGGAGAAAGGACTGCCCTGGGCGCTGGCGCGAGCGGCGCGGGCCTCTGGGTTGCTCGCGCCGGAACTGGAGATGGATCTGGCATTCGAGCAAGCCCTCGCTGCCCATGACCAGACACCCGACCGGTTCGAGACCGCTCGCACTCGGTTGGCCTACGGGTCACGGCTCCGGAGGGCTCGCCAAAGGATCCGCGCCCGAGAGCAGCTGCGGGCTGCGGTAGAGATCTTCGATCAACTCGGCGCTCGGCCGTGGGCGGAACTGGCGCGAGTCGAGCTGGCCGCCACCGGGGAGAAGGCTCGAGCGCGAAACGTGAGTACCCGCAACGACCTCACTCCTCAGGAACTTCAGATCGCTGTCCTGCTTTCTGCCGGGCGCACAACGAGGGAGACCGCGTCGGCTCTATTCCTCAGCCCGAAGACGATCGAATATCACCTCCGAAATGTTTATCGGAAGCTTGATTGCCGCAACCGTGAGGAACTTGCAGCGGCGCTCACTGAGGTGCGCGTCTCGGGCTGAGCTGTGATCCTGAGCTGTCCTCTGCCGCTCGGGTTCACCGGCGACGCTCCGGTCGCTGGCGTTACAGTCTGGCTGTATCGGCTGAGGGGGATCCAGTGGCAGATCGCCCGCGAAGGAGTGTTCGAGCGCGTGCTCGAGGTGGCGTTATCGACTCAGCCGTACTCGTTGCCCGGACCTAACGGGCCGAACTCGAGGAGATACTTGCCTGACGTGTCCCAGACCCGAGCCGTGTTCGTGCACGGCAATCCCGAGACGGCTGCCATTTGGGAACCGCTCCTGTCCGAGCTGAAACACCCTGACACCGTCACCCTGTCTCCCCCCGGCTTCGGTGCCAAGGCTCCTGACGGCTTCGGAGCCACAGCGGACGAATATGCGGCATGGCTCGCGACGGAACTCGAGGAGCAGGGATCACCCGTCGATCTGGTCGGCCACGACTGGGGCGGTGGACATGTCATGCGCATCGCGATGGAAAGGCCCGACCTGATCCGCTCGTGGGCGATGGACATAGCCGGGTGCTTTGCCCCCGACTATGTGTGGCACGACATGGCCCAGGTGTGGCAAACAGAAGAAGCGGGCGAGGAGTTGGTCGCCGGCATGGCATCGCTATCGGTGGCAGACAGAGCGTCGATCTTCGAGTCGTTGGGGATGACCCCCGACATCGCCAGCGCAGTCGCGGGGGCCAACGACGACACCATGGGTCGCTGCATCCTCTCGCTCTACAGGTCGGCGGCCCAGCCAGCCATGGCTCGCCTCGGAGAAGGGCTCAGTGCCGCCGCGGCCCGTCCCGGCCTGGTGATCATCCCGACGGAGGACGGATACACCGGAGGCGAAGATCGGGCGCGCTGGTCGGCAGGGCAAGCCAAAGCGCAAATGGCCGTGCTACAGGGCCTCGGTCACTGGTGGATGATCCAAGATCCCGCCGCCGGCGCCGCCGAATTGCGGAGGTTCTGGAGCTCCCTATGAGGGAGCGACAATCGTCGCGTGAACCCGGAATTTGATCCCGAACTCTTACCCCAGGGATTGGCCCGTCTCTCGGTCGAATCACCACAGGTTAAGGAGCCCAGTCTCCAGACGGCCTGTCTCGGAATCTACGACGATCACCCGATGAGCGCACCCGCGAGCGCTTTCCGCCTCATGAACCCTTCACTCTGCGCGATCCTTGGGGCAACGAGAGCAGTCCACGGAGGCCGCGTTGCCACAGTTGCCGACAGGCACGGTGACTCTGTTGTTCAGCGACATCGAGGGTTCGACGCGCCTGTGGGGTCAGTCGCCAGACGCGATGGCCCTGGCCCTCCGGCGTCACGACGATCTACTCCGCCTGGCCATCGAGGGATCCGGCGGGTACGTCTTCAAGACTGTCGGCGATGCGTTCTGTGCGGCTTTCCCCTCGGCCAAAGAGGCGGTTCAGGCTGCGGGCCAAGCCCAAGGGGCTATAGCTGCCGAGCCATGGCCGAAAGAGGCGGTGCTGCGCGTACGGATGGCCCTGCACACCGGCGAATGTGAGGAAAGGGACGGCGACTACTTCGGTCCGGCTCTCAATCGCGTGGCCAGGCTCCAAGCCGTGGCCCACGGCGGCCAGGTGGTGCTTTCCCGGGCGACTACCGAAATGGTGCGCGACTACCTCCCTCAAGGTGTGGGACTGCGCGACCTCGGGACCCATCGCCTCAAGGACCTGGGTCGCCCCGAAGAGGTGTTCCAACTCGAGATCGAGGGCCTAGATGGGGACTTCCCCCCTCTGCGATCGCTGGACAACCCGGACCTCAGGCACAACCTGCCCGAGTTGGTGTCGAGCTTCGTGGGGCGTGACGATGAGGTCGCCGCCCTGCGACAGATGGTCGACGAGTCGCGTCTCGTCACCCTCACCGGGGCGGGGGGAGTCGGCAAGACGCGCTTGGCGTTGCAGGTGGCGGCCGAGCTACTCGATGGGTCCGGTGATGGTGTCTGGCTGGTGGAACTGGCTTCGGTGCGCGACCCCGAGGCCGTGCTCGCCGCCGTGGCGAGCGCTCTCGGGATCAAAGAACAGGCCGGACGGTCAATACACGAAGCCCTTTTGTCTGCCCTCGCCGACCAGAATGTCCTCGTCGTCCTCGACAACTGTGAGCACTTGATCGGGTCCTGCGCCAAGCTGGCTGAAACCGTGGTGCGGAGCTGCCCCAAGGTGCACTTGCTCGTCACGAGCCGCGAGACACTCGGCATCGACGGCGAAAGAGTCTTTCGGGTCCCCTCGCTCACAGTTCCTGCCGAGGGTGCCGAGGCGCTGTCGGATCTGGCATCTTCGGGAGCCGCGACCCTGTTCGTAGAGCGTGCCCGCACTCTGGCGACAGGCTTCGTTCTCACCGACGATGCCGCGCCGATCGTCGGCGCAATCTGTCGCCGTCTCGACGGTGTGCCTCTCGCAATAGAGCTTGCGGCGGCTCGTTTGCGATCGATGTCGCTGTCTCAACTGAACGGCCGGCTCGACCAACGCTTTCGGCTTTTGACCGGGGGCAGCCGGACGGCCTTGCCACGCCAGCAGACCCTGCGGGCGATGGTCGATTGGTCCTATGACCTGCTCAATGGTTTCGAGCAGGCGGTCCTTCGCCGTATGTCGGTGTTCGTGGGTGGCTTCGAGCTCGAGGCTGCCGAATCCGTGTGCGGGTTCGGTGACATCGAGGACTTCGACGTGAGCGGCCTGCTCGGTTCGCTCGTGGACAAGAGTCTGGTGGTCGCCGACACATCAGCAACGACCGCCCGCTACCGGCTCTTGGAGACGATTCGCCAGTACGGAGGCGAAAAGCTGCTTGATACGGGTGAAGAAGCTGCCGGGGCGCATGAGGCTCACGCCACGTACTACCGCGCTATGTACAAGTGGTTGCGCCTGACCTGACGGGTCCGTCTCAGGAGAGTTGGCTGGCCCGACTCGAAGAGGACTACCCGAACCTGAACGCGGCGGTCGAGCATCTCGTCGCGGACGAGAACGGGGCGACGAGAGCCCTCCGGCTGTTCGGGGTGCCTCGCCGGTACTGGTGGTGCTTTCCTCACCGCGCCGAGATGATGGACCTCCTCGATCAGGCCATCGAGCTTGCTCCGAGAGAGACCGAACCTTGGGCGCGCGCCGCAGCACTCCTCTGCAAGGCGTACATGCTCGGCCAGTCCGACCTCATGGCTCAGGCAGCATGCGCACGGATGGCGGTCGAGGTCGCCCGTGAGGCAGGCAACCGGGAACTCGAAGCCGAGGCGCTCAGTGTCGTTTGCTACAACGCTTATTTCCGCGAGGCCTTGGAAGAGGGACTCGCGCTCGGTGCGGAAGCCGTGGCTATTGCGCGACAACTCGGGGACCTAGTAGTCCTCGGCCAAGCGCTCCTCGCGTATGCGGCCGTTGTCTATGTCGACGACACTGAGGGAGCCGAGGTGATCTACCAAGAGGCCCTGTCGGTCGTCGAACAGTCTGGGGATCTCTTTACGGCGTCGTTCCTGCGGAACAACTATGCATGCCTGCTATTGCTCGAGGACAGGGTGGCTGAAGCGCGCCACCAGTTTGAAGCAGCTCTCAAGATTACACGGACGCTCGTTCCCAGGAGAACACCGGGCACCCTCAACAACCTGGGTCTCGTCTTGCTCAAAGAGGGGGACAATGCGGGTGCGGCGGCACTTTTCACAGATGGATTGAGAACAAGTCGTTTGGCTGGAGACGTTTCCGCCCCTGCTTACTCGACATTGGGGTTAGCTTGCCTGGCAACCTTGGCAGGAGATCTGGAGACAGCGGCCATCCTGCACGGCGGTGCGAACGCCTTACTCGCTGCATATGGAGGCGCCTGGGAAAGCCCGGAGAAGGAATACCGCGACGACGACATCCGTATCCTCCGCGCGCGGCTGGGCGCGACATTCGAAATCCTCTATGAAACTGGCAGTAGTAAGCGCCGTGACGAGATAATCGAACTTGCGCTGGGTTGGCCGAAAGGAGCAACCGGGTGACAGTCTCGCACGCGGGATGGGGCTCGTTGAAGGGGGACTCATTCGGGACGAATATGGCACGATCAAAAATTCAGTTGACGCTTGTCCAGGCGAACAGCAGCTCTGGCGCGCCGGTTGTCTCCGCCATCAATTCCGACCAGGAACCGCTCGGCGAGTCCGCGGAGCCCACAACGCACGGAGTGCACGAGAAGCCAGCGAGGATGTTGTCGCGGTGACCCCAGCACCCCTGCGAATCACCGGGGCTGCAGTCGGCATTGGGTGAGTCGGTCCCGTCGTCGTACATCCACTCGTAGAGCGCCTCGAGAGGAGAGGCGAAGCCTTCTCCGGCGTTGCTCGTCCAGTGGTCGCTCGGAAAGCTGTCAGGGGGTACCGGGTCCGAGCCGCTGTCCGCTCCTGCCTGAGCTGCAGGCTCGAGTGCA
This sequence comes from uncultured Acidimicrobiales bacterium, assembly GCA_963801315.1. Lineage (GTDB taxonomy): Bacteria > Actinomycetota > Acidimicrobiia > Acidimicrobiales > CAVXTF01 > CAVXTF01. Next base: position 229,300 of record CAWDEI010000003.1, read on the forward strand.
GTGGCTATGCCCTCGAAGGGAGGGAGCCCGCGTGCTATTCGTTCGAAGTTGGTCGCGACGAACAGCTGATCGGCTGCCGACAGAGCCGGCCAGTCCGACGGAAGTTCCATCGGTCCGAGACCTTCTGAAGCTCTCGCATGGTCGATGGCCTCTAGAGCCTCCTCTTCGCAAGGCCCCGTCAAGACGACTGCGCTAGAAGAGCAAACACCGAAGAAGTCTGGATCGGGCGGCATGCTCGCAGACGGGTTGCCCAACGCGGGCTGCGGAGAAGACGCGCGTGGTTCCTGTGGCTCCTGTGGACGAGTTGTGGATGTGGTCGGGGGCGCGACCGGGTGCATGAATGTCGTCGTCGGGGGTGGAGGATGCTCGGTAGTCGGTGGCGTGGGAACGTGCCTGGGCGGAAGCGTCGACGACGGCACGGTCGTCGAAGGAGCCGACGTGGTCGGAGGCGTCGTGCCGACGGGTTGTGCGCGGTCCTGTACCGCCTGACTCGATGGGGTCGTCGATCGAACTGACGAGCAACCCACGACCAGGGCAATGCTTGCAATTACCAAGCAAATGGCCCAATGACCGGTCAGACGTTTGCGTTCTGACATATGAGTACGTTTCGTCGTTTATGCCTCGCGTCTTGAATCGCCAGGTGGGGGCATACAAATTTGGGGCCGCGCACAAGTGCACAAGAGACCCGATGGAACGCGTCCGATCACCGCACACCTTCGCCCCACGGTGGTCGACACTCTGGTCTATCAACTTCCCAACCTCGATGCTTGGCAAACCAGCAGTAGCCAGAAGATGTAACGAAGGACTGACGGCTCTTGCCCAACCCGAAATTGAGCAGCATTTTGATGGATAATCCGAGCTAGCTCAGCCGACTTGCGCGGTGGAGCCCAAGTGTGCCTGCGAGCGCGGAACCGGCAACCGCGACCCCTATTGTCACATACCTGTAACTATGAAGTGATGAGACATCCGCACGCAGTCGATGCCATCCGCGATCAACTGAAGACTGCGTATCCGTCGCTCTCGATCAGGTCTTGTCCATCTCCGCGATGTCGTCGTGGAACCGCTCGACGCACACGTAACAGATGTAGCCCCAGGCCCTGCAGTCAGGTACTTGGAGTCCCGCCAAGACGCCTCGGAACCCGCCGGTGCATCACATCGCGTCTTGAGGAACAATGTTATGGGAACGAGGCTCGCAGGACGACCCTCGCGATTGACGGCTTTTGGCCGGAACAAAAGGGGGAAGCGGTGAAGGAGATCAGGTCTACGACCGGGCCGCGAGGGGCTACCGATAGAAGACGGTATTTTCGGCTCTCGGCAGTTGTGGCGATCCTGTTCATCAGCGCGCCCGCCGTACTTGTTGGCGGGTCTGCTTCGGCATCGACGGCTGCTCGCGTCGTGAATGCACCGGCTCAAGTAGTGCCCGGCACGACGTCGCTAAACGGCGTTTCCTGCCACGGCCACGACAACTGCGTCGCTGTAGGCACTGACAATGATGAGGGTGTGGTGGTCCCGATCACTGACGGGATCCCTGGCACGCCCGAGCTGGTGGCAGTCACCAACACCTTGTCCGCTGTGAGCTGCCCAACGAGCACATTCTGCGTCGCGGTTGGCAGTGGGCCTTATAGCAATCCACCGGAACCCATCCAGGCGGCGGGCTTCGTGGTTCCGATCACAAATGGAACGCCGGAAGGTGCCGACCCGGTTCCTGGGATGGGAATGCCCGGTGCGCCGGATGACGTATATCTCTACGGCGTCGGTTGCTCCAGCGCGAGTTCGTGCTGGGCGGCGGGCTCCAGCGCTTACATGGGCGATGTGATCCTGCCGATCGATAACGGCTACCCCCAGAATCTCGAGACCGTCGCTCCCCCAAACGGCAGTCTCGAGGCCGTGTCGTGTCGCGGAGCCAACTGCATTGCCGTCGGTTATGCACCTGGCAAGAAGTACAACGTCGGACTGGTAGTAGCCATCACCGACGGCATGGGACAGTCAGAAGGTGGTCCGCCGGGGATTCAAGATCTCAACGGTGTCGCCTGTCGTAGTGCCACGTGGTGCGCTGCTGTCGGTTCGAACGTCGTGGTGCTCGTTACCGGCCAGTCGCTCCATAATGCCGAGCAGGTGCCTGGTGCTTCGGTGCTATACGGCGTGGCTTGCAGGGCGACCTCGGTCGACTGTGTTGCCGTCGGTGAGAACAGCTCCAGCGAAGGTGTCGTGGCGGGGATCTACAACGGGACACCTGGTACTGCTCAGGCAGTGGCAGGGACCGATGAACTCAGTGGTGCGGCCTGCCCTACCAACACGTCATGCCTAGTTGTCGGAACCAACAGTTCTGGTGAGGGCGTGCTGGCGATGATCCATCTTCCTCCGCGCTAGGAGGGACGCGGCTGGAGGAGGACGCGACTCGACCGTCGGTTGCCGAGTAGACGGGTACGTTTGCCGCGCACCAGAAGCCTGAAAACCGTCGTGGGGGTTTTGCGTAACTCCTCGACCAGGCGTTCGTCAGATCTTCGAGGGGAGCCTCCACAGCGAAGCAGGGGAGTCTCCATGGCACGCCGCTGTTCGTGCTGAGTTGGAACTCGCTAGGGGACGCATCGACGACACCCAGACGTGGTCCCTTTGGGCGATCGATATGGCGGTCACCTCTGGCAGGAAGAAGTACGAGGCCATCGCGCGGACCACGCTCGGGCGGGCTCTCGTGACCGCCGGGTTGGGTCAGGAGGCGGCCGGCAAGATCCGTCGGGCGATTGCCGGAGCATCGGCGCTCGGTTCGCCCTTCATACGTTGGCAGGCTCTGGCGGCACTGGGTGAGGCATTGTCTGCGTCAGGGGCGATCCGTCGGCACCCCTCAACGAAGCGGTCGGGCTCATCCGTTCGATCGCCGGCGACCTTTCGCCACAGCGAGCGGCGACGTTCCTGGCGTATCCACGCGTCGCCGAGGTGCTCGAAGCTGCTCATTGAGCGAGAGCAGCGGGGATTCGGAAGCTTGGACTCTTTCCCAACCCTCCGAGACACGAGTCAGCGACTCCGTCGAATGGGCTCGACAGATCTGACGGTTATCTCCAAGCGGTGGGGCTAGATTCCCGTGAAGGCAGTTCCGAGAACGAGGCGGGGACCACGATGGGATTTCTGCGCAATGCCTTTTTGGTAGGCCCCGGCGGCCTATCTGGCGCCGCCGGCGTAACGGCACACTCGAAGAAGGAGCGAACAGCCAAGGAGGCTCGAAAGCAGAAGCGACTTATGAAGGCTTCCCCCGTGCGTCCTTTGTCGGGTAAGGCGCAGTGGAGCTCTCCCGAGGTTGTTGGGCTCTGGACAACGCCTTGAGTCATCCAAGCACAGCAGTAATGCTCCGATGCGTGTCGACGGCGAAGCCGTGGAAACACACGACGTAGCACCGGGAGCGGACCTGTCTGTCGGCAACGTACGCAAGAGCGCGCTGATCAGCCGGCGCCAAGCGGCCCTCGCTACCGACGCGTCGGAGATCGCACGGACAACGTCCGCGCCGCCAACGGAACAGGTTGACCTCGGGTCACGTCATCGCTCCGAAGCAGGCTCTGATCCCCGACCGAGACACTCGCGCTCTGTGCCGCGAAGTCCGTGGCCGGCGCGACTGGCCCGAGCACTTGTCGTGATAGCCGTTTACACCGTCCCGTCGGTCGTGCTGTGGTGGCATGCGTGGACCATTGGTGCCGCGTCGTCGATCCGGTGCGAGTGCCTCGATCCCGCGCAGCAAGTCTGGTTCGTCGCGTGGCCCGCTTACGCCGTGCGTCACGGCCTGAGCCCGTTCTCCACGACATGGCTGTGGCCACCAGGAGGCGTGAACCTGCTCTCCAACGCCAGCGCACCACTCGTCGGCCTGGCCCTCGCCCCTGTCACATGGGCCTTCGGTCCCTTCGCGGCCACGACGACCGCCCTCACGCTGGCACCGGGTCTCTCCGCCTGGGGGTGCTTCGTCGCCTGCAGGCGCCTGGTCGCCTGGCGCCCTGCCGGGTGGATCGCCGGACTCGTCTTCGGGTACTCGCCCTTCGTGGTCCAAAGTGTGGCCCAAGGGCACCTGACCACGGGACTTCTGGTGATCCCGCCCTTGATCGTCGCAGTCCTCCACGAGTTGCTCGTCCGCCAGCACTGGTCCCCCTGGTGGTGCGGGATCGCGCTCGGGACTCTCGTCGCGGCACAGTTCCTCGTATCACCCGAGGTGCTCGCGATCACCGCTGTGATGGCGGTCGTCGGCGTCACCGTCAGCGCATTGGTCGCGCCGCGCCGGGCGGCTGCGGCGGCCCCCTATGCCCTACGGGCCGCCTGGGTGGCATGCGCAGTCATCGCTCTTCTGCTTGCCTGGCCAATGTGGTACATGCTCGACGGGCCGGAGCACATCAGCGGCCCGCTTTGGGCAGGGCTTCAGGCGATCTTCGTCGCGACCCCCTACCAGCTGTGGAACCCCGGGACGTACAGGGCCATACTCGTTCCCTTCCCCGACACCGTGCAGGGCCCACCCCTCGCGTTCCTCGGGATCGGTACGCTCGCCGGCGCCGCAGCTTCGGTCGTCGTCGCCCGCCGCAGCCGGACGATGTGGGTAGTGGCAGTGGTCGCGGTGTTAGGAACGGTCTTTTCGTGGGGAAGCATCCTGTGGCTCAGCCCCGGCCATCACCTGATCGGCCGGTGGCTGCCGTGGAGCTGGGTCACCAACCTGCCCGTTTTCTACAACATTCTCCCGATGCGCATCCCCGCGATCGTCGACCTCGCAGTCGCGATCCTCGTCGCCATCGGCCTGGACGCCTCGCGGTCGTGGACCATCTGGCGCAAGATACCGCTCACCGCCAGGTTTGTACTGACCGGCGCAGTGGCGGCGGGGATGCTGGTGCCCGTCTGGATCACCTACGGGTCGCCACTCGTCGTGCAGCGGGTGGCGCTGCCGCAGTGGTACGCGACGGCGGGCCGTACCGTAGGTGCGGGCTCGGTTGTCGTCTCCTATCCCTTTCCATCGTCCGCCTCGCTCACAGCCGAACCGATGGTGTGGCAGGCCGCCGATGGCATGCGTTTTCGTCTGGCCGGTGGGTACATCAAGGTCCCCGATTCGCAGGGCAAGGTCCTCGGGGAGGGGCCCGTCGACTCAGCGACCAGTACGCTCGACGCGCTGACGCTCGGCTCGCAAACGGCCAAGACATCCGATCCCAGCGCGGAGCAACTGGCGGCGCTGCGATCCGCTCTCGAGGGGTGGGGAACCACCTACATCGTGGTGACCAACACTGCGGCGATGCCCGTGGAGGCTGCTGCGATGTTCAGCGCGGCGACTGGGTCGCTCCCCGACGTCGCGTACGGCGCGTGGGTCTGGAGGCTTCGACCGGGCTCGCTCTCGACCGCCTACGACGCATCGGCGGCAGCTGCCGCCTACGACAATTGCCGTCCCCGCGTCTATGAGCTCGGGCCGGTGCCAGCAGGCCTCACGCTGCCGCAGTCCTTCAACCGCTGCATCGCTTCAGAGATCTGAACGTTCGAACTGGGGCCGAACGCCTAGCTGGGGCACTGTGGCGTCGTGCGACTCTCTGCCATAGTCCGGCACGTCGATCCCGCCTGCTCGTGCGCTTCGCTGCGTCATGCGGTCGATAGGGAGTTGGGCAAGACTCGGGCAGAATGGTGACTTTCCAACGTCCGAAGACGAGCTACGTCACTGTCGGAGATTCCGAGGTGGCGTATCAGGTGCTCGGAGACGGGCCGCTCGACCTGGTAGTTGGCGATGCTGATGCGCACCGATCCCTCAGGGATCTCGACCGCCTGGCTCAGCAGGTTTTCGGAACCACCACCAGGCCTGCAGTCATGCCGATGGACGGCTATCGCAAGGGGCATGACTTCTACGTTCACTTCGATCTGCCGGGAGTCGATCCGGAAAAGATCGACTTGACCATCGAACAGAACGTGCTCACGGCCAGAGAGGAACGACCGGCTATCGTCGGCGAGTGCGCCGAGATGCTCGTAACGGAGCGTGCTGCTGGGACGTTCTCCCGTCAGCTATTTCTGGGTAAGACCCTCGACGGCGACAACGTCAAGGCCGACTACAACGCTGGGGTCTTGACCCTTAGCATCCCGGTGCACGAGGCGGCCAAGCCCAGGAACCTCGAGATCAGTACGACCGAATCTCCCGTCAGGCAGATAGAGGCCGCGTCCTGAACATTTCCGGTCGGGTCAGACGGACAGGTTGGAAGATAAGTGGGGGCTGTCCGTCTGCACCCCGCCGGACAGATCGACTCTGCTTGTGACAACCATGAGGACAACAACATCTGCCAACGGACGGGGCCGTAATCTTCTGCAACTTACAGGCGATGCGACGCGTTCGCTTGGACGCTGGCAGCGTTACGTGATGCTTTTGCGCACCATGTTCGAAGAAGAGGCATCGAAGCGCGCAGCACTAGATCTCGTCGACTGGTACGACCACGTCATCAGCGACTCTACCTTTGCGCAAGGTCCTCCTGAGGAAGGTCTTGACGTTTTGGTTGACACCTTGGCGAGTGCGTCATTGCCTTACGACGCAATGGTGAGGTTGTCTCGAGCGCGTTGGGCGGTCAGGGTTGCGGAGGAGCTCGTTGTCGCCAGATCGAGCCTCATGGACGAAGCGAACGACTGGCATTTTCATGCGAAGCTGGAGGGCGTTCTTCTCGAGGCCCACGAGAACCTCGACGGCCGCGCGCACGATTCTCAACGGATTCGAGCTTAAGATTCTCAACGGATCGACCATAAGTGAGTGACTGATTCTGTTGGTTGGCCGTCGCCGCTCGAGCACTCACCACCAGATGGCCGCCGTAGAAAATCGATCGCTCCGTCGCGCATACCTCCAACGGGGCCGTGCCCTTTTGCCGGTCCGACTCGGGCAGAAGGTCAAAAGAGTGGATGCCCCACAACTGAAGGCGCGGGCGACCCAGGTCTTCACTGGTGCGTTGCTGACCGCTTCGACGGTGAAATCACTCAAGCTGATGATGGCGACCGGCAACTCTAAGGGTCTCGTCGAAGTCGTTGAGGTCGAATACCTGATTGCGCTCGGGCGTGGCGAAGGTGCCGAAGATGAGAAGGTGAGCGTCGCCACAAATCTGCAATTCGATCCCCGTTGATGGCGTCCGACATAGATCTGCCGCCATAATCGCGGGAGCGCCGACAGCGCAGCGGGACGGAGTCCGATGGACACACACGTCGAGCTGGCGACAGCGTGCTGTGCGTTCGACGGCGCCGTCCGCCGTTGCGCTTACCCCGCTTCATCGTTGACGCTCCGTACAAGGTCGAGGAGCCGGCCGATGTCATCGAGCTGGTGGTCGAGGTCATCGCCGTTCGAAGTGCCTTGGAAGGTAGCCCGGAGGGTGTTCACGCCAGCGTCCCGGTAGAGGCGGAGTCGCTCGCGGACGAGGTCGTCGTTTCCGATCAGGTTGGAGCCAAGTCCGATGGCAATGGGGACGCGCTCGCGGGCGGCGTCCTTTTTACCAGCCAGCCAAAGGCGCTGAACGGCGCGAACGTCCTCACCGTAACCCTGACGTTCGAAGGCGTTGTTGTAGAAGTTCGTGGCGGCCGATCCCATTGCCCCGAAAGTAAATGCGTAGCCTTCGGCGTGGCGGCGGCCGGCGGCCTCCACCGCGTCGGTGAACTCGACGCCAACCGAGACGGTTAGTTCGACGTTGTCCAGCGTACGGCCGGCCGCCTCGGCGCCCTCGCGGATGTGGCCCGAGGAACACTTCGGCCGTTTCGGGGAAGAACAAATTCCCGATCCACCCGTCGGCGAGTTCTCCGGTGAGCCGGAGGTTCGCCGGACCGAGCGAGGCGACGTAGATGGGAATATGGGCAGGCGGCAACAGAGAGCGGATGGGACGACCTTCACCACCCGGCATTGGCAGATCGTAGATTTCCCCGTGGTATTCGAGGCGCTCACCGGCCGTGATCAAACGGATGATCTCAATGGTCTCGCGGGTACGACGCAGCGGTCTATCGAAGCGAACACCGTGCCAGCCCTCCATGACCTGAGGTCCGCTGGTTCCGACGCCGAGCACGAACCGACCTCCCGACAAGGAGTGCAGTGAGAGCGCGGACATGGCCAGCATCGCCGGCGAACGGGCGCCGAGCTGCAGGATCCCCGTGGCCAGACGGATGCGGGAGGTGCAGGCGGCGAGGTAGGCAAGCGGGGTCAGAGCGTCTGCGGCCCAGAACTCAGGGACCCAGACGGAGTCGACGCCGAGCCTTTCCGCTTCGCGTATCAGCTCGACTCCTTGAGGCGTCAGGGGCATGGCGGCGATACCGACGCGCAGGGTCATTGTGGGTCCTCGGCCATTCGCTTGATTCCCTCGACGGTGGCGCGCATGTTGGTCTCGAACTCCTGGAGGCGGCGAACGACGATCCGCTCCTCCTTGTCGGGCTTGGCCGCAATCGCAATCGACAGCCCCGAGGGCGCCGGCCCCATGCGAGTGCCCTGACGGAGCCTGACGCCACCCGGTTCTTGCTCCAGTTCGAACCACCAGGTCGAGGACGGGTTGGCGGGATCCGTGACGGCCCAGCCAAAGGCCCGGAGTGGCTCGTATCGAGTCACGAACGAGGTGGTCTCCCAGCCTCCCAGCGCCGCATGGTGGTTGCGGCCCTGGAAGCGGGCTCCGACGCAGGGGACGTCATCTATCCATTCCGCGCCGAGGAACTCTGGAGGAGAATTGCGCGGGAACGTTTACATCGGCCGCGAGCTGCCAGACCGCGCTCGATAGGAGCATCAATGAGGATCTCGACCTCGACGGAAGGTCCGTCCTCGTACTTCATCCTTCGGCACACCTGACAGGTCTGCGCAGCGGTGCGTTGAGCAAGTCATCGCAGGTGGTCTGAGACATCGGCTCTTCCTCATCGGCGAATATGCAGTGAATATGGCTGGCGGATCTCCCAGAGAGGTGACACGGGGCCGAGGCGAGTAGCCGTACTATGGCAATAATCCGCGTCCCGTGCAGATATGAGTCGATCCACTCCGAACGAATTGGACCTGCATCGTGACGGGCCATAACTCTCGACCTCTACTGATCGCACCGGAAACTTTGGAGGCTCTAACCGTCGGAGAGAGGATAGAGCCGATGCCAAACCACAAGCAGTATCCACCTGAACTACGGCAGCGGAATGTCGCCATCCGGAGTGACCCTCTTCATCGACTCGACGCGCCACATGAACGATGTAGCACCGATCACCGTCGCCTCAGTCCGGGGGCGGGCTCGTGGGGGGCGCCAGCGAATTTGCCCTCGGATTCCGTCGGCGCGAACGCTATAGGAGAGGTGTCAGAGACGTAACAGCGCGCAATGAAGAACTCGGGGTTCTCACTGGTGTAGACCACGACGTTGAGTTCGTCCTGCTGCTCAATCCGTTCCACCAATGCCGCAAGTTCAACGACGGTGGTCGAATCCAGCAGGTTGATCGGCGGGGTTGGTGTAGACCACCTGCCAATAGGGGGGGACGGGTTCGCTGACCTCGAAGAGGGTCAAGGCGCTGACATCTGGCACCATTGTCGGCCGCTTGTGGCTCAGGACTTCTTGGCGGACAGCTCGGCGATCTGAGCGCGGGCCGCGTCGACCAGCTCGGCGTTGGTGTGAGCGTGACCCCAGAGTCCCCAGCCACCTTCGACTGCTTCGGTGAGGAGCACCCAGACTCGCTTCGCATATCCAGGGTCGGCTGCGGCCTTCGTGACGAGGTCGGTGAACTGCTCCACCACCGCGAGCTGCTTGTCCCGGTCAAGCGCGCCGGCGTTCGTGAGCACCTGGACCCTGACGTAGTTGCTCTCGCCATCGACATTGGAGAGGGAGCCTTCTGGAAGGTCGTGCACGAACCCCGCCGTGTTCTGCCGGAACATCGGGATGTCGGGCACCTGTTCGATGGTCATCAGGGTCCGGGCGAGCTCAGCAGCCAGCGAGTGGGGGTCGGCGAAAGTTCCCGCCGACGCGTACACGTCGATCATGGGCATGGTCGTTCCTTCTTTCTATGTATGACGACCTGCATAGAATAGCCACAACTATGGAGCCGTGCATAATGTCGAGGTAGGGAGGGTGAGCGTCGGTTTCGCGTACCCCGAGGAGAACGAGTGAGCCCACGCGAGAACGTACGTTCCAGCATGGTCGACGGGGCCGTGATTCTCCTGGCCACCCGTGGCGTCGAAGGGACGTCGTTCAAGGATGTCCTGGGCGTCGCGAATGCTCCTCGGGGATCCGTGTACCACCACTTTCCGGGAGGTAAGTCCGAGCTGCTCCATGCGGCACTCGATCGGGCCAGCGGGCGGGCTCTCGAGGCGATGGAGTCGACCCGTGGACAGAGCGCTCTTGAGGTCCTCGAGCGCTTCCTCGCCCTCTGGCAAGGGCTCCTCGACCACTCCCATCTCCGTGCGGGGTGCGCGGTCGTGTCCGTAACCGTGGCCGGACCCGAGGGCGACTTTCTCGACCACGTCGGCGCCATCTTCCGCACCTGGACCGAGCAGCTCGCTGAACTCTTCGTCATCGGTGGCATGTCCGAGGACGCTGCGCAACGGATGGCCACGGTCACGATCGCCGCGACCGAAGGGGCGATCGTCCTCTCCCGGGCCGAGCAGAGCAGAGCCCCGTTCGATGAGGTGGCGAGCACTCTGACGGACTTGATTCAGGGGCAATCATGACCGTCGAGTCCCTGCCTCTTCGGGGCCGCCAAGACGAGCTGGCCGTCATCGAAGAGCGGCTCCGACGAGGTGAGCGCTGGCACCGGAGGAGCCATCGTCATCGAAGGCAGCGCCGGGGGTGGGCAAGACCAAGCTCATCGATGCCTCCATGCAAGCTGGCAACAGATCTGGGGTTTCGTGTCGGTCGAGGCGTTCTCGAGCCATACCGGACGGGTCCGACCGAACTCGAGGCTCTCTTCGACGCGCTCTTCGAGGGACCGTTACCGTTGGCCGACCGACGTGCCTTAGATGACTCCCATGCGTCCCCGGAGTTCATGTTCTGGCTCATCCAGGACCTGCAGTCGGTGATCGAGGAAGCAGCACTGCAGTCTCCGATCCTGATCTGCCTCGACGATCTGCACTGGGCAGGGGCCAGCTGCGCCGTGGCGATACGGCAGCTCGGGCCACGACTCGCCTCGCTTCCCGTGGCATGGATCCTGGCCTTTCGTCCGAACCAAGGCCTGGCACCGGTGCAGGAGGCGAAGTCCGATCTGATCGACGGCGGCGCCGCGCATATCAATCTCGGGCCGCTCAAGCGCGAGGCCGTAGCGCTCGTCGCGGCCGATGTCCTGGGCGCCCAACCAGACGAGGACCTCTTGCAGCGGACGGAACGGATGAAGGGGAACCCGTTCTTGTTGGTGGAGTTCTTGCGTGGGCTCCAAGACGACTCTGTGCTCAAGTACGACTCGGGTCGCGCCATCCTCGTCGGGGACGGCCAGCCGGGGAGCCAAAGCGAGGGGATCAGGGGTCGGCTCGCGCGGCTCTCATCGGTGGCGGGCCGCGTTGCCACATTCGCATCGAGCCTCGGCCGCCGCTTCACACTCCACGACCTCGCCGCCATGACGTCTTTGTCGGTTGGCGAGCTCGTCGATCCGGTGACCGAACTTCTCGAGGCGGATGTCTTCATCGAGGACGGGGATCGCCTGACCTTTCGTCACGACCTGATCCGAGAGGCGGTCCGTGCCGGCTTGCCGATCCCGGTCCGGCGGGGACTCGATCGCCAAGGTGCGGACGTGCTGATCGCCCGAGGTGCCCTCCCGACGGAGGTGGCGCTTCAGCTTGCCGAGAGCGCGGAGCCAGGAGACGACGTGGCGATCGAGACCGTGCTCAAGGCCACCCAAGAGCTCGCCTTGTCCGACCCTGCGGGTGCGGCCTCGCTTGCCGAGCGTGGGCTCGAGCTCGCGCCAGAGCGTCATCCGCTTCGAGGCGCTCTCGTTGCACAGCGCGTCCTCTCCCTCTTCGCTGCGGGGCTCGCCGAGGAGGGCGAGCGATTCGCCGACGCAGCACTCCGCAGCACGTTGCCTGCGGGCGAAGAGGCTCGGGTCCGCCTGAGCGTCGCCACCATGTTCGACATCTCCCCCGAAGTCCGAGCCGAGACGGCTCGAGCCGGGCTTGCCCTTCCGGGCCTGGACACGGACTTGACCGCCTGGCTGTGGGCGTCCTTGCTCCACAGCCTCACCGTGGCCGGGCGGACCGAAGAGGCGATTGCCATCCAGCCCAAGGCACGAGAGGCCGCCTACGCCAGTTCTGACGAAGCCTGTTGGATGGCCTTCGAGCTGCCCGAGTCAGGGATCCAGTACCAACTGCTCGACTTCGACGGCGCTCTGAGCACCGTCCTCAAGGCGGAGCGGCGAGACCACGGTGGACGTCAGGACGCCCGGGCCCGTCTGGTTCTGATGTTCCGCTCGTGGGTCCTCGAGGCACTCGATCGTACGACGAGGCGCTCGAGGCGGTCAGCGGGGGCGCCCTCGCAGCCCAGAGGGATCGGCAGAACTGGGCGCTGCGGATGTTCGAGACGACCAGGGGTCGCCAGCTTCTTCAGGTCGGGAACCTGGCCGAGGCCGCGACTGCGCTCGAAGGGCGGTTCAGCGTGGCCGACGCGCACCGTGTGCGCGGGCCCCGTCCACGCCCCGGCCGTCGTGGCACTCGGGAAGCTCAAGATCCACACCGCGGATGAACGAGAAGCCGCTCGAGGTCGCCGAGATCGCCAAGGTCATGCTCAACGCAGATGCGCCTTGCGTCTCGAACCATGCGATGTGGTATCTGGCTCAGCTGGCCCTTGCTCAAGGTGACGCCATGGCGGCCCACGAGTGGCTGTGCTCCAAAGGCCTCGATGAGCGCCTTTCGATGTTCCCACTCTTCCCGCACGAGGTCACCGACGACGCCGAGCGAGTCCGGATTGCCGCCGCCGCTTCCGATGAGGAGCTCGCCGAACACGCCATCGCTTTGGCCGAACGGCGGGCCGCCCTGAATCCGACAGGTGGCTTCCTGTCGAGCGGCTGCAGCGCACGTACGGGGCATCTGGTTCGAGACAGCTGCAGACCTCGAAATCGCGGTCGAGCTCTATCGAGACGGACCGCGCCCCTGGCGTACGCGTCTGCGCTCGAGGACCTGGGCCGGGTGCGTGTCGCGAGTGGCGACACCGCATCGGCCGTGGGGTCGTTCGACGAGGCGCTTGTCGGTCACCACTCGCGTTGGGGCCGAGTGGGACTCAGCCCGCATCCGAGGCCGGCTTCGCCGTCTCGGGGTGCGTCGTCGCTATGCCGTGAACGCTCGGCCCAAGACAGGATGGGCGGCACTCACCGAACCCGAGATCAACGTGGCGACGCTTGGCCGCCGAAGGACGTACGAATCGCCAGATTGCGACTGCCCTCTTTGTCAGTCCGCACACCGTGAACACCCATCTCCGACATGTCTTCGAGAAGCTCGGGATCAACTCGAGGGTGCAGTTGACGCGCTTCGTCCAAGAGCAGACGTCCTAAATCGGTCTCTCGTCTCGACCTGATCAGCGCTGGCTGCTTTGTTCGGCGATCCACGATGCGGCGAATGCCGTCCAGGTCTCGGGCTGACCGCTCCCTTTCGCGAGGCCCAGACTGTGAGGGCCGTGGGGGTAGACGTGGACGGTGTGAGGGATCTGGTTGGCGGCGAGTACCCGGGCCAGCCGGTAGGTGTGTTCCGGCGGGACGTACGCGTCCTCGGCGGTGTGCCAGATGAAGAACGGTGGCGCCGACGGGGTCACCATGGCGTCGAGGGACGTGGCGTGGCGGAGCTCAGGACTTGCGTCCTCTCCGAGGAGGATCAGGCGTGCCGGGTCGGTACGTTTCTGTCTCCATGGAGGTGATCGAATAGCCGAGCACGGCAAAGTCGACGCGCTCGTACGACCCGGCTTCTGAAGTCAGCGCCGCCATGCCAGCGAGGTGGCCGCCCGGCAGAGAACCCGACCAGACCCACCCGGGTGACCCCGTCTTGTCGCAGCCTGCCGGATCTCCGCCTGGAGAGCGTGCAGTGGTACCGGGTGGCGGACTCGCAGCGGGTAGCGGAACACACTGGCTTCGAAGCCGAGACCCCTGAGCCATTCGACGATCGGCTCGCCTTCGTGGGCCGCGTGCTCGGCGTAGCCCCCTCCAGGCAGCACGATCACGTGTGTCATGACGTCGAGTCCTGGTGCGACCAGGAGGGCGTCGTCGCCGCACGCGATGGCTTCGGCGTCCATCCTGGGGTTTTGGGCCTTGTGGCGGGCCATGGCTCCACTATGTACGTCCGCGACCCGCGTCGGCATCGCTCGAACGTGCGATTCATCCAGCCTGGCGCCTCTGGATCACTCGGTCATGCGATGACGAGACGCTCGGGAGCACAGATTCTTCTTTGGTGGCAAGGTTGGACGCAGCTCAGGCGCAGAACGGCTCGGACGTCGCTGCGACTGGCCCCAGGGCCGTGGCGCCTGTCGCGCCCAGTCGGATTCTGGGTCGTCGCCACCTCGGTGCTGTGTGTGTCGGCCTTCTCGACAGCGCCGAGTTCCCTCTACGGTCTCTACGCCGAGCGTGATCATCTCTCCTCGCTCACGATCACGATCGTCTATGCGGTCTACGCCGTGGGCATCGTCGTGAGTCTCCTGCTGGCGGGGCACATTTCCGACTGGTACGGCAGGCGAGTCGTCCTGGTGCCCGCGCTCGTGGTCGGGGCGACGGCGTCGTGCCATCTTCGTCTTCTGGAAGTCACTGCCGGGCCTGCTCGTCGGACGTGTGCTCACAGGCGTGGCCATCGGGGTGACGGTGGCTACCGCGACGGCCTATCTGACCGACCTCGACATGGAGCCCGAGTCCGCTGGTTCACGCCGCGCCAGCACCGTGGCCGTCATCGCCAACCTGGGCGGACTCGCCCTCGGCCCACTCATAGCCGGGCTGCTCGCTCATTTCGCCTCGCAAGCCCTGACGCTGCCCTACATCGTCTTCTTCTGCGCCATCGTGGCGTCGACAGCCGGCGTGTACTTCACCCCCGAAGGCCACCCTGCCCGGCATCCTCTGCCGCGCTATGCCCCTCAGCGCCTGAAGATTCCTTCTTCTGGGCGAGGCGCGTTCGTTGCCTCCATCACGGGTGCATTCACGAGCTTCGCGGTGAGCGGGCTCTTCGTGGCGTTGACCGGCACCTTCTTGGCCGAGCTGGTTCACGATTCGTCGCCGGATCTGATCGGCTTGACCGTGTTCCTCACCTTCGGCGCCGGCGCCGTGACCCAGCTCTTGACTTCGGCATGGCCACCGCACCGGCTCTTCCGGTTGGGGATTGGCCCGATCCTCGCTGGGTTGACCCTGTTGGTCATATCGGCCTGGACATCTCCGCCCAGCCTCACCTTGTTCTTGGTCAGCGGGGTGATCGCAGGCATCGGCGTCGGCGCCGTGTTTCGGGCCAGCCTGGCCACGGTCATCTCCATCTCGAACGCAGACGATCGAGCTGGCGCAGTGGCGACCGTCTACACCGCCGGGTACGGCGGGGTGTCCATCCCGGTTATCGGCGTGGCCTTGGTGCTCGAGCACGTGAGCCCGCGGGTCACGCTCCTGATCTTCGGGATCGCAACGGCGGTCGGGATCGTGGCGGCCGCGCCCGTTTTGGTCCGAGCGAATCTCGTGAAGCCGGTGGGCGCTGCGCCGGCCGGTGGAGCAGCATGATGAGCGACGTCAGCGTAAGCCCAGCATCAGCGCAGCTCGCAGAAGCCGATATCGCCCACTTCCGAGGGATAGGCACTTCTCGACACGTTCACCAGGGCGAATACCTCTACCGCGAGGGGGACGTCAGCTACGAATTCTTCGTCGTCGTCTCCGCCGAGGTGGACATCATCGTGAGGGCAGACGGCGCCGATCGCGTCGTGGGGCACCATGGCGCTGGCCGATTCCTCGGCGAGCTCAACATGCTCACCGGACTACGGGTCTTCGTCTCTGCGCGGGTCACCAAACCAGGCGAGGTGATCGCCGTTCCTCGCGAGCGCCTCCGCGTTGTCATGACCACCAACGCCCGCTTGGGCGACACGATTCTGGCTGCATTCATCGCCCGCCGGAGTCTGTTGCTCGAGAATGCAGCCCCGACGATCCGGGTGGTCGGGATCCAGATTCTCACCCGAGTCCCTCCGAGTCCGAGAGTTCCTGTCGCGCATCCGGGTTCCCCACGAGTGGCTCGACGCGGATTCCGATCCCCAGGTCCAAGGGCTCTTGCGCGAGACCGGCATCGGAGCCGGCGAATTGCCGGTGGTGATCGCGACCGGGTCCGTCCTACGCAACCCCACGCCCGGTGAACTATCGAGCTTCTTGGGTCTCACCCTTGAGAACCTGCCTCAACGGTGCTTCGACCTGCTCGTGATCGGAGGTGGTCCGGCGGGGCTGGCGGCTGCCGTCTACGGGGCGTCCGAGGGCCTCCAGACACTCGGCGTCGACAGCACGGCTCCCGGAGGACAGGCCGGCGCCAGCTCGCGGATCGAGAACTATCTGGGATTCCCGATGGGGATCTCGGGCGCGGAGCTGACCCAGCGTGCGGTCATCCAGGCCCAGAAGTTCGGGGCCCGCCTGACGGCACCGTGTACGGCGAAGTCTCTGCGAGAGGATGGCGGCTATCTGGTCGTCGAGTTGAGCGACGGTTCCGAGGTGGCGGGTAGAGCGGTCGTGGCGGCCACAGGTGCGTCGTACCGACGTCTCGACGCCGCTCGCCTCGAGGACTTCGAGGGACGGGGCGTCTACTACGCGGCCACCGACATGGAGGCGCGCCAGTGCCGTGGCGTTCCGGTGGTGATCGTCGGAGGAGGGAACTCCGCCGGGCAGGCCGCTATCTACCTCGCGCAGAACGGCTGCCCGGTCTCGGTCGTGATTCGCAGTGACGACTTGGCCAAGAGCATGTCGCAGTATCTGGTCGACCGTATCGAGGCAGATACCGGGATCACTGTGCGGACCAACACCTCTGTCATCGCCGTCGACGGTGACGAGTCCCTAGAGGTCGTTCAGCTGAGAGGTGCAGAAGGCGAGTACGAACTCGAGTGCAGGGCGCTGTTCTCTTTCATCGGCGCCGACCCGGCGTCGGGATGGCTCTCGGGATGCGCGGCTTTGATGATCGTGGATTCGTGCTGACCGATGCCGCCCTCAGCGAAGACCTCCTTGGAGAGACCTGGGCTGGACTCGGTCGAGGGCCGTTGCCATTCGAGACCAGCCGCCCCGGACTCTTCGCGGTCGGTGACCTTCGCTCCGAATCGGTGAAGCGGGTGGCCTCCGCCGTCGGCGAGGGGTCGGCCGCGGTCAGGGCCGTCCACCAGCACTTAGCGTTCAAGTCGTGAGCAGGGAATCGAGAGAGGAGTAGACGATGACGACAGCGTCTCGGTTCGGAGAGTCGGTGCCGGTGCGCAAGCTCGCTGACGGATACGAGATTCCAACGCTGGCTCTGGGCGTGTGGCAGACCCCCGAGGGCACCCAGACCAAGGACGCCGTCCGCTGGGCACTCGAGCTGGGCTATCGCCACATCGACACCGCCCAGGGCTACGGGAACGAACAGAGCGTCGGCGAAGGATTCCGTCAAAGCGGCCTGGACCGCGACCAGGTCTTCATCACGACAAAGTTCTACCCAGGTGCGAAGGATCCGGTCCGAGAGATAGAGGCGAGCCTCCAACGCTTGCGGCTCGAGTACGTGGACCTCTACTTGGTGCATTGGCCCCAAGGAGGACCAACCTGGGCCTGGCCTGGCATGGAGCGGGCGCAGAGCCTCGGCTATGCGCGCTCGATAGGCGTGTCGAACTTCGACGTCAACGAGCTCGAGCAGGTCTTTGCCGCCGCCGCCTCGCCCCCCGTTGCCAACCAGATCAACCTCAACCCCTTCAGCTACCGCAAGGAGCTAGTCGAGGAGAACCGGCGCCGCAATCTGGCCACCGAGGCCTACAGTCCGCTCGGCACAGGACGGCATCTGGCCAACCCCAGGGTGCAAGCGATCGCGGACCGCGTCGGACGATCGACGTCGCAGGTCCTGATCCGCTGGGGCCTCCAACATGACTTCGTCGTGTTGCCAAAGTCCACCCATCGTGAGCGCATCGCCGAAAACGTCGGCGCCCTGGGGTTCTCGCTATCGGATGCCGAGATGGAAGAGCTCGACGAGCTCGATGGGGGCTCGCGCCCGGGTGCTGCGCTTGAGCGCAAGTGGTGGTGAGCTGACGGATCGAATCTCCGCGTTGCCAATCACTCATTCAAGCGATGCCTTCAGCTTCCTTTCCCTTCATGCTGACCGGGTAGGCGGCCCACCGGGCCAACGTCAAGCGGGAGGAACAGGGAAGAAGATGGCGAGCCTGCTCGGCGAGGTCATAGACGCGCACGGTGGACTCGATCGCTGGAACCAACTCGAGCAGGTCCACGCCCATCTGATCCAAGGCGGAGTCGTGTGGGCGCTCAAAGGGCACCGTGGCCAGCTCAGCGACGTCTTCGTCACCGCGAATCTGCACAAGCAGTCGGTGTCGTACGAGCCGTTCCTTTCGCCCGTTCTGCGGAGCATCTACAGCCCTGACCAGGTCATCATCGAAGAGAAGGATGGCCGTCCCGACGAGTTACTCGAATCTCCACGAGCGAGCTTTGCCGGCCACACGCTCGAGACCCCTTGGTCCAACCTCCAGCTGGTCTACTTCGTAGGGACCTCCATGTGGACGTATCTGACGCAGCCGTTCACCTACGCGCTGCCCGGATTTGAGACCGAGGAGATCGACCCCTGGAATGAGAAGGGCGAGCGGTGGCGTCGGTTGCGCGTCACCTGGCCCGAACGCCCTGTCGGCCACAGCCGAGTGCAGACGCTGTACGTCAGTGACAAAGGGCTCATTCGTCGCTTCGACTACGAGATCGACATCGCGGGCGGAGCCCCCGGAGCGCACCTGCTCGAGGGGTACTCCGACGTCCCCGGAATCATGGTGCCGGCGCGCCACACCATCTTCGCCCGCGACGACCTGGACAACATCATCGCCGATCCACTCATGGTGTCGATTGACGTCGATCAGGTCGAGTTCGAAGAGAGGTAAGCGCCATCTCTCCGGGTGGCAGGTTCACGAAAGGGAATGCCGGGCACATGACGACTTACGCCGAGCTGGAGAATCTGACGGTGAAATCGGGAGACGGGCTGAGTTTTGCCTACCGCGATACCGGAGGCGACGGGCGACCCATCGTTCTCTTCCAGCATTTCCGGGGCAACCTCGACAACTGGGATCCGGCGCTCATCGACGACCTGGCCGTGAATAGGCGGGTGATCACCTTCGACTACGAAGGGGTCGGTGGGTCTGAGGGAAGGGTCGCACATACGATTGCCGAGACGGCCGAGGGTTCGCTGAAGTTCCTCGACGCGATGAACCTAGAACAAGTCGACGTCCTTGGGTTCTCGATCGGGAGCTTCGTCGCTCAGGAGATTGCTCTTACTCGTCCTTCGGTGGCGCGGAAGGTCGTGCTCGCATCGTCGGCTCCAAAGGGCGCTCCCGACATGCATGGATGGGCCGCCGACGTCATCGGCGCGGTTGGCACGCCTCAGACGTCACCTGAGGAGTACGTCAGCGTCTTCTTTGCGCCATCAGACGCGAGCAAAGAAGCAGGTCAACAGGCACTCGGACGGATGTACGCGCGCAAGGAGGACCGTGACACGCCGACGACCTGGGACTGCCGTGTTGCTCAGTACGACGCTATTTGCGAGTGGGGGATGCCGAACCACGGGCTTCTCGAGAGGATCGGGGCTATCGAGATGCCGGTCTTCGTGGCCAACGGCGACAGCGACCCGATGATCCTTCCTCGCTACTCGTACCTGCTCGCGGGGCTGCTGCCCGACGCCAGGCTCAAGATCTACCCCGACGCGGCGCACGGGTTCTTGTTCCAGCATCACAGCCGAGTTCGCGGCTGACGTCAGTGACTTCTTGGGCTCTTGAAGGTTTGACTTCGAGGCCAGTGAATCTCACGCTTGATCGGAATGGCACGTTCGAGTGATGCCAAAAACGGAACAGTCAGGCAAAGTCGTGGTCTCGGGGGAATGGCGCGACAGCCGCGCCCGATGAAATGCCCGCAATGAGCACCACGCCCAAGGACGGAGATGAAATGGCTGACGAGACCACCGCTGAGATCGCTACCTACTTCCGGGTCTCGATGGCACTCGAGTCCGGTACGCGGACACCAAGGCGGACTCCGACACGGTCATCCTCATGTTGGCACCGTGGCCAGAGACCCTGTGGGCGTACCGGAGGGTCTGGGATCAGATCAGTGCTGTTGGTCGAGTCGTGGCGCTCGACATGCCCGGATTCGGCCACTCCGACCAGCCCGAGCGACTGATCGCTCCCGATGCCATGGGCGACTTCCTGGCGCTCTTGATCGACGAATGGGGCCTGGGCACGCCGCACATCGTCGGGCCCGACGTCGGCACGGCGGCCGCGCTCTTCCTGGCCAACAAGGCTCCGGACAAGGTCACCAGTCTGTCGATCGGAGGAGGAGCGGTCAGCACTCCGATCGCGGCGGGAGGCGCCCTCGAAGCGGTGATCGGAGCTCCCAGCCTCGATGACGTGCGTCAGCTCGACGCTCGAGTCAACATCAGCGCGGCTGACGAAGGCGCAGCACCACAAGCCGCCGAGCCCGAGGTGCACGAGGACTACGTCAGCGCTTATGACTTGGGTCGGTTCGCAGAATCCGCTCGCTTTGTTCGCCACTACCCAGAGCAGAACAAGGTGGTACAGGAATTTCTGCCGTCGATTCAGACTCCCACTCTGATCCTCGCAGGAGAACACGACGATATTGTCCCGTGGTCGAACAACCAGTTCTTGGCGGACACCATGCCGAACAGCGTGGCCCACCGTCTCGACGCCGGTCACTTTGCGTGGGAAGAAGCCGCCGGCGAATACGGGCGCCTCGTTTCGGAGTGGATCGCCGGGGGGTACAAGAAGTACTCAGGTAGCTAAGCCCCACACCGTTCAATCGAACTCTCCTCGAAAGGTTCGCCTAGAAGACCCGCTTCACCCCCGATGACTAGCGCATGAAAGCCCTTGTCCCGTGGCTGGACTCCAACGCTGTGGCAAGACCTCACACGGCCATCGGGGGGCTGAACCCTCCGCGCCGGCTCCGTCAACAACGCTGACGAATCACAACTAGAGCGCGCTCCGCTGATCGGATGAAGTGGACGTGTCGGCTAATACCTTGAGCAATGAACAAGACAAGAAAGGACGAGCAAGGAGGCGGAGATGCCAGCGAAAGGAACTGCCGAATGGAGGGGTGACGTGCCAACCGGCACCGGCACCTTCACGGCTGGGGACAGCATTAGTGGGGGCTACACGTTCAGGTCTCGGTTTGAGGATGGGCCTGGATCCAACCCCGAGCAGCTGATCGCCGCAGCCCACGCTTCCTGCTTCTCCATGGCCCTTTCCGACATCCTGGCCGAGGCCGGTCACGCACCCGACTCGGTACAGACCGAGGCGACCGTCACCTTGCGGCAACTGGACGGGGTCCCGACCATTACCAAGATCGCTCTCGTCACAATTGGCCGGGTTCCGGGTATCGATGAGGAAGCGTTCGTAGAGCACGCGTTGGCAGCCAAGGCGGGATGCCCAGTGAGTCGAGCTCTGGCTGGGTACCCGAGATCACGCTCGATGCATCGCTCGCCCTATGACCGAGGCGTTCATCCTGGGCGGCGTGAGAACGCCAGTCGGGCGTTACGGGGGCTCGCTGTCACACCTGCGAACCGATGATCTCTTGGGGCAAACGATGGTGACGGCCTGTGAGCGCGTTGGTGTGCCTCTTGACCGAATTGAGGCCTCAATCCGAACGGTGGGTCAGTGGCCATTGGACATCCATTCGGGTCGTCAGGGACTCGATACGTGCTGACGCTGGCCACCGAGCTTCGTCTTCGGAAGGCCCGATACGGCGTGTTGGGTGTTTGTGTTGGATCCGGGCAGGGAGTAGCTCTTGTGCTGGAGAACACCGAAGCGGCGTGATGGCGGTGACGGTGCGGCCGCTATTGAAGCGATCGGAACAGGGAGATCCAATGAGGGACTCACACACTACGACTCCAACGGAATACATAGATGTGGATGGGGCTCGCATCGCATTCCGTAGCTACGGTGAGCCCAAAGGGACGCCCATAGTGTTGCTCAACCACTACCGAGCCGGAATGGACCACTGGGATCCCCTGGTGACCGACGGGCTCGCCCAGCGCAGACGTGTGATTCTCTACGACTACCGGGGCGTTGCCGGCTCGGGTGGCGATCCGCGCGACACATTCGAAGACATGGGCAATGACGTCGCGGCATTTGTACGGGTACTTGGTGTCACCGAAGTAGATGTATTGGGGTTCTCAATTGGAGGGATGATAGGGTTGGAACTGGTCAGGACCAATCCGGAGCTGGTGAGACGGCTGATCGTGGTGGACGCAAAACCCCGTGCCGGCAACACCGAAGGCGTGGATCCCCGAGTTCGCGAAGTTGCGGACAATCCCGAACCGACAGAAGAGGATTTTCTTTTTCTCTTCTTCGAACCGTCTGTGGCAAGTCAACAGGCGGGAAAAGCATTCTGGCAGCGCCGCCATCAGCGAACGGTGGACCAGGAACTAGCTCTCCACAGGTCATGACGGCGCAACGATCGGCCACCATCGAATGGAAGGAGGAAAAGGGCCAGCGGTACTCAGAGCTGACAGCGATTACACAGCCCACTTTGGTCGTACACGGTCATCACGACATCATGCAGCCGACAATCAACGCCTACACACTCTCACAGCTCATACCCCACGCGCAGTTGATCATCTATCCCGATAGTGGCCACGGCGCAATGTTTCAGTACCCAGAGCTCTTTGTCGATCATGCATCGAGGTTCCTCGATGCCAACCCCGCCTTCGGTTAGCCCGAGGGAGTGGATCCGAACCGCTTGAAACCAGAAGAACCCTCACAAAGGATGGTCACGATGAGCGCGGAAGACGGGATTAGGCACACGCTTGCGAGCTATTGCCAGCTGTTCGACTCTAAGAAATGGGATGAGCTGGCGAGGATCTTTGCCGAGGACGCATCGGTCACATCCCGCCGAGGCACATTCAAAGGCAGAGAGGCGGTGATCCAGGACCTCCAGCATGCAATGACCGATGACTACAGCGGAACGCTATTTGCGTCGAACAGTGTGATCGAAGTCGACGGTGACACCGCCCGCGTGGATTCCGATTTCTTAGAGGTCGAGGGTACGAAGATCGTCGCGGTCGGAACGTATAAAGACACTTTTCAGCGATCCGGCAGTATGTGGCTCTTCACCAGCAAAGAGATCAATCTGAAATAGCAAGCACGTCAGCGCCACGGTCTCGTGATGGTGGCCAGACACACGGTTGACACCAAGGTAGCGAGATCGAGCGAAGGGATCGAGAACAATGGCGAAAGTGTTGTGTGTGTGCTCTACCAGGACCCGGTAGATGGGTATCCAAAGGAGTACGCCAGGGAGTCAAGCGTAACTCGACATCCAGCGCGCGACACGAGGGGAGGCAGCGCATCACACACTGCCGTTATGTCGCGGCTGATAGTGCCAGATCATGAAGCCCGGAGAGCAGGTAGAAGTTCAGTTGCCGCCCAAGCCATGAACTGCTCTTGGCTGGTCCCGCCCACTTGGATCAACGCGACGTGTGTAAAGCCGGCCAATTCGAATTGGCGAATGGCACTGACGTGCTTCTGCAGGTCGGGACCGCACGGCATCTTCTCAGATATGTCCGCCTCGCGTACGGTCCTGGACGCCTGATCGAACGATGCCGGAACGGGGAGTTCGGCGTTTACTCTCCATCCGCCCGTGAACCAGCGGAACTGATCCATTGCCCGCTTCATCGCAACATTTCGATCCGGGTCGTAGGACAACGCGATTTGGCCGACGCGTGGCTTGTTGGAGCCGCCAGCCTCATCGAACATCTGCCCGAGTTCGGCACGCGCCTCGACCGCGATCATTATGTCCGCGTGCCGCCCCGCTAGACGACAGCTACTGCGCCCCGAAACGGCAATTCCGATGGGTGGGGAACTCTCCGGTAAGTCCCATATCTTCGCCGACGCGACGTCGTAATGCTTGCCTCTGAAGGTGACCGTGTCGCCTGTCCACAGTGCCCGAATGATCTCGACCGCCTCTTCGAGCATCTCGTGGCGAGTGGCGGCAATGGGCCATCCGCCGCCGACGATGTGCTCATTCAGGTTCTCACCGGCACCGAGTCCGAGAGTGAATCGGCCATCGGATAGCAGCTGCATGGTCGCCGCTTTCTGTGCGACAACGGCCGGGTGGTAACGACGGATTGGACAAGTCACGTAGGTCATCAGCGGAATGTGGTCGGTCGCCTGCGCAGCTGCGCCGAGCACACTCCAGGCGTATGGAGCGTGACCTTGTGAGTCAAGCCAGGGAAAATAGTGGTCGCTTATGACCGCGAAGTCGAAGCCTGCCTCCTCGGCCAGAACCACATCGCGCACCAACTGCTTCGGCCCTGCTTGCTCACACATCATCGTGTAGCCGATCATTGTCATGGCCGTGTCCATTCCTGTTCGAGGGTGCGCGTCACCACCGTCACATCTTCGTGGCCGAGGCCCTGATCCACTGCCTCCTGCCATTCATCGGCCAAGCACGCCAATACCCCGAGGCGGCCGTCGGCAGCCTCCTCGGCGAGGCGCACATCTTTGAGGGCGAGTGATAGTGCGAATTGGGCCGAGAACTCACCTTTCGCGATCCGATGCAGCTTGGCTTCCTGCCAAGGGGACATGAGGGAGTTGCCTTCGAGGACATCCACGAGTGCTTCGCTCTCGAGACCAAGACCATGAGCGAGTGCTACAGAGGCGGAGACTGCCTCCGCGACAAAGGCGAGCCAGGTGTTCGCTACGAGTTTCAGGCGAGTCCCGGTCCCGACGTTGCCGGCCCAGATCGTGCGCTGGCCCAGCGCGTCGAAGAGCGGTGTAACTCGCGGCCTGGCCTCGGCAGGCCCGGAGGCGAAGATGGTCAGTTGGCCGTGCTCCGCCGGGTCCTTGCTTCCCGAGACGGGAGCGTCGAGCAGGATCACGTCGGGACGCTCTGCCGTTACCAAGGAAGCGACGCGCTCAATCCCTGCAAGCCCGATGGTGCTCATCTGCACGAGAATGGCTCCTGGAGCAAGCGCAGCGAGCACTCCCTCGTCGTGCGCAATGGAGATGACGGCGTCGGCGTCCGTCACCATCGTGACGACGATCTTCGCCCATCGCGCTGCCTCCGAAGCGGTCTGGGCGACTTCGGCGCCTACCTCGGCGAGGTCTCGGGTCACCTCCTGGTTCCGATTCCAGACCATCGTCGGGATACCCGCGCGGAGCGCGGAGCTTGCCATCCCATGGCCCATCGTGCCTATGCCGAGGACCGCAACACGTTCGTGCTTTTTCTCTGTCATTGGTCCTCCCTAACCGGTTGTTCGCGAGCAAGTGGTCTGCATCAGCATCGCGCCGGATAGCAGGTGGCGCCCCGGTCCCTT
Source organism: uncultured Acidimicrobiales bacterium (assembly GCA_963801315.1). Taxonomy (GTDB): domain Bacteria; phylum Actinomycetota; class Acidimicrobiia; order Acidimicrobiales; family CAVXTF01; genus CAVXTF01. The sequence goes on from CAWDEI010000003.1 coordinate 254,705, forward strand.
CTGCCGCTCCTGACGAAAGCAAATGCCGTGACGATCCTGCTCGCTGTCAAGCTCGAGACTGGACCAGATTCCGGGTGAGGCCGAAGCCCGAGAGGTAGTCTGAAAACAAACCCACCCCCTGCAATCAAGTGGGGAATTTCGGAGATCGAGGGTGGGGAGATTCCGCGATCGGCGGCAGGCTACCGCGATCGGTGGACCGGCAGGACCACATCGGCGAGTGGCGCGAGGAGCGCATCGAACCCCGTTCGTGGCAGGCGAACTGACGAGCGGGGATACGCCCTCGGGTCCGGCAGGCTTTGTCCGATGGACAAGCAGGTGTACATCGCAAGCGTCCGACAGCTCGGGGAGAAGTACACGCGGATCGAGTCTCGGAAGGCCCATTGGGCAACGCTTCTCGGAGGGTCACGCATGCTCGCGCGTGCGGACGTGGCGGAACAGTACGTCCGCGAGCTGCGGGCGCTGGAGCCTCCTCCTGAGGACGCCGAAGCCCTTGAGCGCGGCTTCCTCCATCCCATCGACGACAGAGCACGAAGGGCGTCGATCAGAGCAGCCGCGCCCCGGCACTGGTGGCAGAAGCAAGGGACTCCAGAACCGTTCGACTACCAGGGTCAGCCTGACTTCATCGACTTCTGCGTCGACTACGGGTTGGTCGATCCACCCGACTGGAAGCTCCATGCGACCTTCGATGAGCGCGTGCGAGACGTTGGACTGACCCCGACACCGGTCGTCGCGGCACATGGGTTGAGCGATGCTCAGCTCCAGCGCATGAGACGCGGGGGTCTGCCCCGGGGTTTCGGGTGGCTCGCATGGCTGGGTAGCAACCCGGGGAACGGGCGGTCAGTCGCCGACGCGATCACGTCCCACCCGGCTCCCACGGCAGCGGTCTGCGTGACCATGCAGCAGGGGATGGGTTGGGCCTGCTTCTTCGTAGACGGTGATGCCCCAGACTTCCCGGTGGGGGCGTTGCTGATGAAGGGCACCACCTCGGCGCTGGAGGGATCGCCCGACCTTCGTGACCATTCATGGGGACCCTCGACCCGGTGGAAGGTTCGCGGTCGAGTACTCCGACGGCGCCCTGCGGTTGTCCAAAGGTCGTTCACGCCTCACCCAGTGGCCACCGCAGCCACCGCGCAAGGTCTTCGGCATCATCATCGGGTAGACGGGGCCGTTGCGTTGTCGGTGTCCTGGCAGAGCGTGGTCCGAAGTGTCGGCAGCCGCCCCCGTATCCGGTGAGCCACCCCTGAAACTATGGGAGAGGAGATGCGTAGTCGACACTTCGTCCCACGGTTGAGCAGGTACGACGCCTGGGTGTCTGAGTCTTACGTCAGCCGTATGACGATGTTCACGTCCAGCCACTTGAACCTGACCACCGACGCCGTTGGAGGAGGTGCTGGGAAGAACTGCGCGTCGCCGTTCATCCCGTTACCAACTCCATGTGTGCTTCCTCTCAAGCAGCGGTAAGCCGTCTCGATGTCATCAACGAGTTCGAACTTGTACAGACGCATGTTCCGCAGTTGTCCCTCTGCTCTGTTTCTCTGATCCTTAGCGGTTGAGGCGTCCATGCCCTCCAAGTCATGTGCGAGCTGGGCGGTTTCTTCAGGGAACGCCGAGGCCAGGTCAGGTGGAGGAGCGACCCGCCAACGGACATTGACCATCAGCTCGTAGATGTCTACTCCCATTACGCTCAACCGATCGCCGTGACGTTCATGTTCCACGTCGGGACCAGAGAGCGACCGTACAAAGCGGCCCATACGGGTGGGGTCCTCCCCCGCGAACCAGTCGATTGTTCCCGCTTGGCCAGCGTTGCCGAATGTTGTAAGAGCCACTCGAGGCGGGGTGGGCGTGATGCCGAGTGCGAGCTCCATCCTGTCTCCCCAGTCGCGCTCTTCGTCGGCGGTGAGTTCCCCGGTGTATCGAAGCGCCTCTATCCCTCCTGAGAACGAAGCCAGGCTCCGCTCGATCTGTTTCTCACTGAGCCGTTCCTTCGACGCCCGCGCCATTGCAAGGGTCTTGACCAGATACACCTGGACCTCCTGTCGCACATCGCGACGATAGGGCTGTCGCGAGAAGGTCGCCGATGGGGCCGGACTTCCTGGTGGAGCGTGGCCCCAAGCGTCGTGCAGCCGCCTCCATGGCCGGGTAGCCGACCCTCTGTTATGGGGATGGACATGCGTGGTCCACGCTTCGTCCCACCTGAGCAGGGACGATGCGAGGTGGTGGCCAAAGACTAATGGGCAAGGCGAGCGAACCTCGCCGCGGAGGATGCAAGATGTCGATGTGAGAACTGCTGGATCTGCTTCGTGGCGAGTCGCCATCGAGGACGATCAGACGACGCACGCTGTGCTCTACGTGCGTGACGCATGCCGCCTGACGCCTGAGGACCCGATGGTGCCCCCCCGGCTGGTGGGCGAGGTGCCGGATCTCAGTTCAGCACTAACCGACAGTGATCGAACCCAGGCGTCGGTGTCGTGGCTCGACTGGTGGGGAAGGGTCGTACGGTTTGAGGGCGTCAGTCAACTGGGCGGCTTTTCCACCCAGCGTGACGTGGTTCGGGAACGCGGGGCGGTCTTTGACCCGCCCGACTTTCAGACCCTTAGTCGTTGGCCGTCATTGCAGTCCATTACGAGGATGACCTGTGAGCAAGCTCTTCGTTGGCACAAAAGGAGTCACACGCCTTCAGCACAAGACAGAAAACGGTGGCAGGTGATGAAGGCCGTTGTAGACGAGGTCTGTACCGACTTCCAGGTAGATCCCTCACGATTGAACGCGGCCGTCATCTCATTGACCGTTCAGGGGACTTGGTGGCATCACCCCCGACTGGGTGTTCTCCTGTGCTCTCAAGGCGTCCTCGATGACGAAGAGCTGTTCGCCCCGCTGTTGCGAGACGCGTTCACTCAGGGTCTGGCGCCTCGATGGTAAACGTTGCCGCTTTGGCGTCAGGAACGTCTACAAGCCAACTGCAGCTGCTGCGTTTTCGTTGAACAACGACTCCTCGCGGATGTACCGCCGCAACACCGTCATCGACTCCTGACCGCTCGTCTGTTTGGTCACGCCAGCGGCGGCTCTCTGCCATTCAAACGACGGTCGAGCCACGGGAACCATTTGAAACGGCGCTTCACCCACTGTCGTTGGATTATGGCTTGCGCCGCTGCTGCTGGGTCATCCGCGAGGTCTGGGCTAAGGCCGACCTCTGGGTGACCGAGGTAGGTAAGGAGCCGTGAGCGCAGTTCGTCGGGTCGTCTTTCGCCGGTGGGAGAAAGGTGGACGGTGTAGCCCTCTGCCTCAGCCGACAACACGGTTCCATCATCAGTGAAAACCACCAAGTCCTTGAGGTCGAACGTTTCGGCGTCACGCTCGGCAGACGCCACAGAAGGATACGCAGACACGTCGGAAGTGGAGGACAGCCGTACACCGCAAGTGACTTCAGCGCGCAGGCACCGGCGTTCACCTGGGAAGTCGGTGCCGCCTGCCCAACCACGGTCGTCGGCTGCATCAGCGTGCAGGTCTTCGATGCGAGTGCCACCGGCGACTCCCAGGGCGTCTCGTTGGCCGTAGATAGCCCCCTGACCAATACGTGCTGGTACGCATTCGACGTGGAGTCAGACCCGGGAACGCCGCTCGCGGCAAACTTCCCCACTGCGGGCGTCTGGTACGGACAGCAAAGTGGTATCCCGACCGCTGGTTGCCTGGCTCTCAACCCCGACTCCGACACGGGCGTCAAGGGTTTCGGCGGCGCGAACCTGACGGGTACGAACTACGCGAACGCTCCGAGCATCAGCTAACCCCTGGAGCACCAGGTGAAGGGGGCCCGACGCCGGCTGCATCGAAAGGGGCGTCTTGGCCATCAGGCCGTCGGCGTCGGGACCTGTCATCGCCCAGCCCGCTGCACCTGGAAAGTCCGGTGCGTCAACCAACAGCCGAACGATGATGTTCTGACCATCGGCCCACCCTTCGACATACGCGGCCCATGGAAGGGTCTTGGCGCTGTCGACGGGGCGTGAGAGGTGGGCGTCGGCGTTGTCGTCCGCGATCAGCTCGGCGTGGGCAGACCATGCCCAGCGTTCTGATCGGCGGGTGAGGCGGGGCACCTAGAAGAAAGTAGACCGGCGATCCCCAGGTAATGGTCGGGGGTCGCCGACGAGTGTGAGACATGCTCCCAGTCCTCGTCGTGTGTCTTCTTGGTGTCACGGCGGGTCTTGAAGCCGCTCTACTCCAACAAAGTCCCAGGTCAGAAACCTGAAACCGTCGTGGAGGTGGCGGGAATCGAACCCGCGTCCTCCAGCTTCGCAGTTGGCCTTCTCCGAGCGCAGCCGATCGCTAGATCTCGGGACCGGCGCCGCTATCGGCAAATTCGCCAGTCCCCAGCCGGCTGAGATGTTCCCGACGGCCCGCCGACGTGACCGTTCAGGTAAGCCCCGCTAGATGACGCCCGCTACCGACCCGCAGGGCTGGGGCCGGACGGACGGGCTACTTATTAAGCAGCCAGCGCGAGTTGATTGTTCGCGTTTGTTTTTTGTTCCGGCTCTTTAACGTGGCTCCGGAGACCACGGCTCGCTTCTCCAACTTTGACGACCAGAGTCGAAGCCAGTCACCCCCTTGATGTGTACGTGACCCCCACTCTAGCGGTCACTCGTGCTCCTTCGTGAGGCTCCGATCGTCCGCTCAGGCTCGAGGGACGCCTGCGCAGGCAGTTTCCAGCGTGCAGAATTGGGCGTGGCGGACGTGCTGTGCCCGATCGTCGTCGGTCGGGTAGAAGAGATTGCTTCACTCGAGGAGGCACTCAGCGCCGCCATGTCCGGGCAGGGCAGGGTCGTCTGTGTCACCGGTGAAGCGGGCATCGGCAAGTCGCGATTGGCCCGCGGGGTGGTTGCCGCGGCTCAGTCTCGCGGTGCCGTAGCCGCTATCGGAAGGGCCGTCCCGACGGGGGCGACGACTCCGTACCGACCGCTCACTGAAGCCCTCTTGAACTGCCTCCGGGACCGGGCGCTTCCCTCGGACCCGGACCTCGCTCCTTGGCTGCCGGTCCTCGCCGGGATCGTGCCGACCTCGGCAGTCGAGGCAAGGGTGGAGTCCTCTTCGCCGATTCGGGCCGAGGCGCTGATCCAGCTTCTACGCCGCATCGCCGAACCCACAGGCATCGTCCTCGTCTTGGAGGACCTGCACTGGGCGGACTCAGACACCCTGGCCGTCGTCGAGTATCTCGCTCACAACCTGGCGGGCGCGAACGTCCTCTGTGTGGTTACCGCAAGGGACGACGATGCCTCCACGGCGGGAGACGTCATCGGTCGACTCACCGCCAGTCGCAGCGCACTCCGGCTATCGCTCGCCCGGCTGGACGCGGGACTCGTCGCCGAGATGGTGCGCGTTTGTGTGCCCGGTGCGAACGACGAGACGGTCGGGCGCATTCAGCGCGCCGCGGACGGGATCCCGTTCCTCGTCGAGGAATTGCTGGCTTCTCCGGGAGTGCCTGCTTCGTTCGCCGAGGCCGTCCGGGCGAGGATGACGGACTTCCCTGATGACGAACGCGTCGTGCTCTCGACCGCGGCGATCTTCGGCCGCCAGTTCGATTGGCACCTCGTCGCCGACGCCGTCGATCAACCCCCCGAGGTGGTGACCAGTGCACTCGAACGTGCTGTGCAGCATCAGTTGCTGACCGTCGAGAGCCAGGCGTTCTCCTTCCGGCACGCTCTGACCCGCGACGCGATCCTTGAAAGGCTTCTTCCCCCACGGCGGCAGACGTTGGCCGCGGCCGCCTTGAAGGCGCTCGACGCTGCTCATCCGGGACCCGACGGCCAATGGCGGGACCTGGCAGCCGATCTCGCCCTTCAATCGGGCGACGACAAGAGGGCCGGCGAGTTGTTGATCGTGTCGGGCCGGTCGGCGATAGCCCGAGGGGCCTTGGCCACGGCAGTCGACGCTCTCGGACGGGCATACGAACTTGGACAAGCCCAAGCAGCACCGTTCCTCGTCGAGGCACTTTCCCTGGCGGGACGCGTAGACGACGCCGTCACAGTCGGTGCTGCGGCCATCTGCCGGATGGACAGCCGGTCCGAAGCCGCCGACGTCCACCTCCGGTTGGCTCATGCCGCGGTGGCCGCGTCCCGCTGGCCCCTCGCCACAGAGCATCTCGAAGCTGCACGCGAGCTGCTCGCCACAGAGCGTCTCAAAGATGCACCCGAGCTGCTCGGCCCAGACGCAAGCGCCACAGATGCAAGCTCGGTCGCGAGCACCGACCTGGAAGCCCGCGCCTCTGTCCTCGAGGCGGAGGTCGCTCTGGCAGCCGACCGGGTCGACGATGCCATCCGTCTCGCCTCCGGCGCCTTGTCGTCGGACGTCTCGAGCCCCGAGGTCCGGTGCAACGCGCACGAGATCCTAGGGTCGCGCAGAACGGTTCTCCGACCTGAATGCGGCCAAGGCCATGTTCGAACAAGCGCTGTCGATAGCTCAGGCGCACGACATTCCGCTCTGGCAAGTGAGGGCGATGCACGAGCTCGGGACGATCGACATGTTCGATCACGTCGGGTTCGAACGCCTGGTCGAGGCCCGTCGCTTGGCCGGCGAGTTCGGTGCTATCAGCACTGCTGCCGACGTGGATCTCCAGCTCACGGCCGTCGGCCACAGCCGTTTCGAGCTCGACATGGCAGCTCAGCACGGCCGCTCGGCGCTCGAGCTCGGTGAGCGACTTTCTCTGGGTCAGGTCCGTGCAAAGGCGCTCATCTTCCTGGCCGAGAATGCTGCTTGGCGGGGCGACCGCACGGACATGGAGAGTCATTTGGGTTCTGCCATCTCCATCGCACCGGGCGACCGGATGCTCGCCGCCTTCGGCTTGGGTGCTCGAGGCATGCGAGAGCTCCTGCACGGAGATCGCAATATCGCGGTCGAGCACTTGGGGCGCGCTGCGGAGATGCTCGCTGATCAGCCCCACGCCGAGCCCGCATGCTTCCGCGCCGTTTGGCCCGTCCTGCTCGCATCGATCGGGGACCGCCGTGCCGCGCAGGCCGTCGCCGACGCGCGTCGCGCCGGTCTTGGCGGGTTCCACCTGAACTCCGGCCTTCTCTCCTGCGCCGAATCGATCATCGCCGGTCGAGCAGGGGACAGGTCGGCGGCGCGCAGGGGCTTCGGCGCCTCGGAGGCCGACTTCGTGAACTGCATGACGTGGAACGACGTCGCGCGCTGGCTGGCTGCGGAATCAGCGGTGGCGGACGGCTGGGACGAACCCGGGTGGTGGCTCTCCGGAGTCGACGAACGCTTGGCCGGCCGCGGGTTGCAACATCTCGCCGACCGGTGCCGCGACCTGGTAGGTGGACCACGGCGTTTCGCGGGTCTCGGCATCACCGCCCGCGAGGCAGACGTGCTGGACCTCGTTGTCCAGGGTCTCGCCAACAAGGAGATCGCAGCGAGGCTCTCGCTGTCGCCGCGCACGGTGGAGAAGCATGTCGAGGCGCTGCTACGCAAGCTCGGCGCGCGTTCGCGGACCCACCTGGTCGCGGTTGCGGAGGCTGGAATGTCGCAGCAGCGTCCATCCACCCATCGCTGATCTCGCGATCTCAGCCTAGAGATCTCGCGATCTCATCTCGGAGATCCCGCGATCGCAGCTCGGAGATAAAGTGAACGTCAGGTGCGAGGTCGGCAGAGACGCCTGAATCGGCCGGCGCGCATTCACCTTTTCCGAAGGCTGCCCGAGAACTTTGGAGGCCCAATATGAGCAATGACGATTCCGAGGCCAAGTGGAGTGTCGCTGAGTGGCACGGCAAGATGCTCATTGACCGCGACGGCGAGAAGATCGGCAAGCTTCAGGACATCTATGTCGACGTCGAGACAGACGAGCCGCAGTTCGCCACCGTCAAGGAGGGCTTCATAGGCCGCCACTTGACCTTCGTACCACTGGCCGGGACACGGATAGGTCCCGATGGCCTGCAGGTCACAGCTACAAAGGAGCAGGTCAGGTCTGCGCCGGAGATCGAGATGCACGGCGAAGAGCTATCTCAGGCCGATGAGTCGACCTTGTACCACCATTTCGAGATGAACTACACGCCCATCAAGACCGAAAGCGGGCGACGTCTCGCTCGTCGCTGATTCTGGCGCAGGTTCTGGTAGCCCATCGCCACGTAGTCCGAGCTCGGTCCGAACGTTGTGCTCGGCAGGTCCCACGTAGACCTACCCCTTCGACTGCGATTTCTACGTAGTCCTACCGATGTGGCTGACAGGCCCCGTCGCGCACGATGTCTGCGACCGATGGACCCACACGACTTCGGAGGGCGAAATGCTTCTCACCAAGAACCTCGACAACCCGGACGAGACTCGCAGCTTCGAGCTCGGCGATCTATCGCTTGTCTCTCTCGGCGGTCTCACGTTCGCGCGAGCGGCGTTCCGGCCGGGCTGGCGCTGGTCCAAGGACATGAAACCGATCGTCGGCACCGACTCGTGCCAGGTCCCCCATCAGGCAGTCGTCGTCTCGGGGCGTCTCAGGGTGAAGATGGACACCGGCGAGGAGACCGAGCTCGGCGCCGGCGACGCACACGTGGTAGGCCCGGGTCACGACGCCTGGGTCGTCGGTGACGAGCCGTGCGTGATACTCGATTTTGCGGTGACTCCTCCAGGCTCAGGTCGCGTGGCCGCCTGCCCGTGCGGAGTGTCGTTCTCCATCGAGAACGACGGCGCCCTCGACCACCTGGTCGCCGCGGTGCAGGAGCACGCGAGCGGATCGCACGATCACCACGTGTCGCGCGAGGACATCCTGGGAGAGCTCGAGCCGTCAGTCGTCGCGTGATCGCGAGACGCCGCGCCCCGTCGCTCGTGCGATGTCGCGCGCGGCGTCTCGATCGGCATCTCGGGATGCGATGGCGTGGCGCTTGTCGTACGTGCGGCGTCCCCTGGCCAGAGCGAGCTCGACTTTCGCCCTCCCGTCTTTGAAGTAGACCGACAGCGGCACGAGCGTGAGTGACTGCTGCTGGGTCTGCCCGGTGAGCTCGTCGATCTGGTCTCGGTGCACGAGCAGCTTTCGCTTGCGGTCGGGGTCGTGCGACCCGAACCCGACAGCCTGCAGGTAGGGGGGAATGTGCATTCCCAAGAGCCAGAGCTCCCCGCCCTCGACCTTCGCGTAGGTGTCCTGGAGCGACACCCGGCCGCCGCGGAGCGATTTCACCTCCGAGCCCTGGAGCACTATCCCGCACTCCAGAACCTCGATGATGTCGTAGTCGTGGCGGGCCCTGCGGTTGCGCGCAATCGTGCGTATGCCGTCGGCCTCCTCTTTGGTCTTGCGGTGCCCACCGCGCCGCCCTGGTCCCTTCGCCACGGGTTTCGACCGTAGCCGGGGTGCCGACGGCAGAGCGCCAAGCGCCAAGCGCCGAAGGCCGAACGCCGAGCGCCGTATGCCGAGCACCGAAGGCCCCCGATTGATCGTCTGGCTCAGGCGGTGGGTTCGCGGATACCCGGCCAGGCGTCAGTAACATTTCGATTGTGTTGCGGCTATCTCCGGCGGTGCATCTACAGATAGTCAGCCACTGCCTCGGAGGCTTGCCCGACGAAGCGTGCGGGCTGCTCGGAGGCCGTCCCGGCACAGGGGACGTCGAGCGTTGCTACCCGACCCGCAATGCGGCGGCGTCGGCGAAGCTCTATACGGTCGAGCCGCGAGACCACCTCCACGCGGACCTCGACGCCGAGCGAAACGGGCTCGAGATTGTGGGGGTCTTCCATTCGCACACGCACACCGACGCGTACCCGTCCCCGACCGACGTGAAGCAGGCACCGGACCCCGGATGGCACTACGTGCTCGTCTCGCTCCGCGACTCTTACCCGGTGCTCCGCTCGTACCGCATCGTGGAGGGTGAGATCACCGAGGAGTCCGTCGTCGTCGGTGGCCGGTAGAATACTGACCAGAATCGTCAACATTCCGACTTGAGCACAAGACTTGAGCAGCAGGCTTGAGCATCAGACTTGGGCAATGGACAGGGTCGGCTCCGCGCCGTGGCGCCGACCAGGGCCGGACCGCCTGAACTCGACTGGAGGACCCTCGTGCCCGTGGAGATCCGACTTCCGACCGTCCTGCGCCCCCAAGCGGGCGGAAAGTCGACCGTCTCGGTCGACGGATCGACCATCGGCGAGGTGCTGACCAACCTGGTAGACGCCAATCCCGGAATGAAGGGCCAGGTGCTCACCGACGACGGAGAGCTTCACCGCTTCGTCAACGTCTACCTGAACGATGACGACGTCCGGTACCTGGACAAGCTCGACACCGTCGTGTCGAACGGCGACACCATCTCGATCCTGCCAGCCGTGGCCGGCGGCTGAGGACCGACAGGTTCATCACCGACAGGTCCAGAGCACCCAGGCCCCGAGACCACAAGCCCCCAAGACCCACAAGCCCCAAGAACCCCGAGCCCCAAGAACCACGAGCACAGAGCACTCAGGTCCGGATTCCCAGTTCGATGGCACTCTTCGAGAGCATCCTCGACTTGATCGGCGACACGCCGCTCGTGGATGTGAGCGCACTCAGCCCCAATCCCAGGGCGCGGATCCTCGTGAAGATGGAGGGCCAGAACCCCGGAGGATCGGTGAAGGACCGCATCGCTCTCTGCATGGTCCAGGACGCCGAGAAGCAGGGCCTTCTCCAACCCGGCGACACCCTGATCGAGCCCTCCTCCGGCAACACCGGGATCGGCCTCGCTCTCGTGTGCCGCGTGAAGGGCTACTCGCTGAAGGTCGTGTTGCCGGACAACGTGTCGGCCGAGCGCCGCCAACTCCTCGGCGTCTGGGGCGCCGAGATCCTCGACTCGCCCGGTGCGGAGGGCTCGAACGGCGCCGTCCGGATGGCGGAGCGCCTCCACGCCGAGCACCCCGAATGGGTGTTCCTCTACCAGTACGCCAACCAGGCGAACCCGAAGGCGCACTACGAGGGCACGGGCCCCGAGATCTGGAGGGACTGCCCCGAGATCACCCACCTCGTGGCTGGTCTCGGCACATCGGGGACTCTCCTCGGCGCCGGCCGGTTCCTGAAAGAGCGCAACCCGTCCGTGCAGGTCTGGGCGGTCGAGCCGCCGGCCGGCGAGATGGTCGACGGGCTCCGCAGCCTCGAGGACGGCTACGTGCCGCCGATCTTCAACGACCTCGGGGGACCGGACCTACTCGATCGCAAGACCGTGATCAACGCTCGTCAGTCGGTCGAATGGACCCGGCGGCTGGTGGATGTCGGGGTGTTCGCCGGCATCTCGACGGGGGCCGCGATCGCGGGCGCGGTCCGGTGCGCGCAATCCGTCGAATCGGGGGTGATCGTCGTCGTCTCGGCAGACGCAGGATGGAAGTACCTGTCCACGGGCGTGTGGTCCGGCGACCTCGACGATGCTGTGTCGCGGACCGAGGGCACGACATACTTCTGAGCTGTTTCTGGCGAGCTGGTTCTTGCGACCTGCTTCTGACGATCTGGTTCGGGCCAGCCCGGCTCCTCAGGACAGCAAGATCGCCCCGTGCGCCTCGTCGTAGGTGACTGTGAACGAGTAGAACGCCTGAACCCCGGAATTGACCCAGTCGCTGCCCAGAGGCTCGACGTAGACGGTCTGCATCGTCCCGCCGCCGGCGTCGAACGACCACAGCGGGTTTCCGTCGACCTCCTGGGAGCACTGAACCTGAGTCCCGGTCGTGAGCGTGGCGACCTCTCCCGGAGCGTCGGTCGGGACGCTCTCGAATCCGTTCCCGCTCAGCACCGTCAGGTCACTGCCGGAGTCGAACACGGTCAGATCGCAGTTGCTCAGACCGCCCACGTCCCAGCACAGGTTGAACTGGTCGTTCCAGCTCGGTGACCCGTCAGCCGCCGCGCCCTGCTGCTGGAGCGAGAACTCCGCGGCCGGATCGGCAGGGTCCTGCGCGCCGAGAACGAGGGTCCCCGGTGCAGGAAGGTTCGTGCCCCCGCCCGACATCTCGATGCTCCACGAGTTTCGGTAAGGAGCAGCGAGAGACAGCAGCGGGTTCGTCGTGGGATCCCCCTGGTAGGCGCCGCCCATACCTATCCCCATGATGCCGTCGACGTCGTCGGCTTCGAATTGGGCCGCACCGCCTGCCGCCGGGCAGTCCGGGATCTCGTCGTTGCAAGTCACGCTCTGCACGAGTTGGAACGGCACGGTTCTCGTCGTCGTGAGCTTCCCGATGTGCACTAGTGCGTTCGCGACGGCCCCAGAGAACGTCGTCCCGTCGACGTAGCTGAGCGTCACCTGTTGACCCGTCACGTCGATTCCCTTGCCGGGCCCCGTCGGCAACAAGTTGGAGAAGACCCGAAGGCCCACCGAGCCCGTGTCGAGGACCACGTGCAACGGGTCAGGGTCGTTGCCCACCTTCACGGTGACGTCCGGGCGAGGGTCGTCGGACGGCGAACGTAACGCGATGCTCGCCGTGGCGGCTCGCCGCGCTATGGCCGGCCCCGGCTTCTTGCCGGCATTCGCCGACCCGTGCGGGGATGTCGAATTCGTGCCGCCGGCGGAATGTGAAGAAGAGTCCCCGATGGCAAGTACCGACACCACGACCGCTACGACCAAGACTGCAGCAGCGGCAGAGAAAAGGGCCTTCCGGCGGAGGAGCTTCGACAGGGCCCTTCTTCTTCTCGCATCTCCTGGCAGCATCGGTGCCGGTGCGGGCGGTAGGGGATTCGCGGGAGGGGCGCTTCCGAGGAACGGGCTCGGTGGAGGCGTACCGGGCGTCGGCAGGGCCCCGAGGGGACTTGGCGCCGGCGGCTGGATCCCGAGCGGACTTGGCGCCGGCGGCTCGATCCCGAGCGGCATTGGCGCTGCCGGCTCGGGCCCGAGCGGCGACGGTCCGAAGATCAGCTCGTGCGTGGTCGGTGTCCGGGTGACCGTCGACGTCTCGCCCATGAGCGGAGCGGTCGACCGGCCGGCGTGGTTGTCGTGCGGCGCAGCGTGAGCGGAAGGTCCGAGAAGGCTCGCGGGAGAGCCGGTGTCGATCTGGCCGGCGGGCCCGGCCAGCCAGCTAGGCGAGGGTGACCCGGATGGCGCGCCGCCAGCTCCCGGTGGGGGCGGGACGACCGGGGGCAGCAGCAGGGGGGCTCCCAATGCCGGCGGCGCCGACGGGACGTTGGAGACTCCGGGAGGGTTCGCGGCGGCTACTCCCGTCGTACGGGTCGCACCCTGCTCGGCCCCGCAGCTGGGACAGAGCGTCGATCCGGCCTGAAGCTCGCCCAAGCACTTCGGGCACAGAGAGGCCACATCCCCACCTCCTTCCGCCCCTTTTGCGTCTGCAGGGAGCCCGTCGCCCCGTTAGTTGCAGTATCACAAGATTGCCACACCACCGACCACATCCGGGACCGTCTGCAACGGGGCGCGGAGGTGGCGAACGAGCACGCCTCCCTCTTGCCTCACGCTGGACAGAAGATCCCGGCCGGTAGGATCGAGAGGTCCGGCAAGCGGCGACGACGAGGACAGATGCGATTCAGGCGCGAGGAGATCGAGAGCTTCCACGCCACCGACTACGACATCGACCCGCGGACCGGGATCGTGCTGCTCCGGTACGCGTTCTCCGGCTCCGAGGTTCAACCGAGCGCCGGCCGCAGACGCTCAGGAGCTGCACACCCATTCAACTTCGAGGAGCGCATCGACCTCGGAGGGCCACTTCACCTGGATCCAGCGCAGCAACGCTGCTTCGAACATGTCGTGCGCCTGCTGCACGCGGTGGCGGGGACCAGCTACTACAAGGCGGCGGCCCCAGGCGTCATCTCGATCGAGTCCGGTTCACTCACACCCGACGAGCTCGAATTCGTGAAGACCGTCTACGACAAGGGGCTGCGCGAGTTCGCCTTCAAGAACCGCCTCCCGATCCCTTTGGAGCTCGAGGTTCGGGCCCGGGTCGAGCAGGCGACAACGCCCGAAGCCGGGGGACCCGCGGAGGGACTGGCAATCCCGATCGGCGGCGGCAAGGACTCGATCGTGGTGATCGAAGCATTGCGGGACCACGAGCCTCTACTGGTGGCGGTGAATCCCGCGCCCGCTGCACATCGGGTGGCGCAGACAGCGGGAATGGGGCTCGTCTGCATCACGAGGAGCATCGACTCATCGCTCGCCGAGCTCAATCGGGCCGGCGCCTTGAACGGGCACGTCCCGATAACCGCACTGATATCGCTGATGACGGTGGCCGCCGGCTACGTCCACGGGTATGACACCACCGTGATGGCGCTCGAGGGATCGGCCGACGAGGCGACCCGGCTCCTCGGGGCGGCTGAGATCAACCATCAATGGAGCAAGTCGAGCGAATGCGAGCACGAGCTCGCGAAGGTGCTCGCCGGCGTCGCACCCTGGATCGGGTACGGATCCGCCCTGCGGGACCTCTCCGAGCTCGAGATATCGGGATGTTTCGCCGAACTGCCGCAATATCACGAGGTGTTCCGCAGCTGTAACCGCGCGTTCTCGTTGACCGATCCAATCGACGGATGGTGCAACCGTTGTCCGAAGTGCCGCTTCGTCTACCTGATGCTCGCGACGGCGCTCGGTCGCAAGGAGATGGTGGGGATATTCGGGAGCGACCTTCTCGGAGATCCCGAGCAGGCAGACGGGTTCTGTCAGCTTCTCGATCTCGACCGCAAGCCTTTCGAGTGTGTCGGAACCCGGTCGGAGTCGATCGAAGCACTCTCGGAGCTCGCGGCCTCTGCAGAGTGGGCGGAATCCGTCGTCGTAGGGGCGATGAAGCGCTCCTTGGGCCCCGGCGACGCATCGTCGGCTGTGTCACGTGCTCGTGCGCCTCAGAGGCGGTCGCCGCAACAGGTGCTCCAGACGGTGCGGGCTGCAGCTGAGTCCATAATTGTCGCCCGATCTGCCTCGCGATCTGGCACCCGATCTGGCACGCGAACTGGCGCGGGCTCTGCCGGCGGGTCTGTTGCGGGCTCTGCTGCCGGCTCTGCTGGCGGGTCTGTCGCAGGTTCTGCCGCTACGCGCAGCTCGCACGCCGAACCACCGATGGCGCGCGGCCGCATCAGGTCGGCCTGATCGGTGCGGGCTCCGGGGATCGACGGTCTCGAGGGCCGGCGCGTCGGGATCTGGGGCACGGGCAGAGAAGGGCGCGCCATCGCGCGCCTCGCTGTTGAGCGCGGGGCGTCGGTGACCGTCGTGCAGGATCCGCCCGCCACCGGTGTCGCCCCGACCGAGATCCGGGTCGGGCGTACGAACCTCGTTGTCCACGATCCATCGGTCCTCGACGCTGAGTCGCTGGACCTCGTGATCCGCTCGCCGGGCGTGTCCCGATACCGCCCGGAGCTCGAGCGACTACGAGCGAGCGGGATCGACGTCACCACTCCGACCGCGATCTGGCTCGAGGACTTCGCAGATCGGCGCGTCATAGGTGTGACGGGCTCCAAAGGAAAGACCATGACGGCCTCGCTGACGGCGCTCGCTTTGGAATCGACGGGGCTCAGCGTCGGCCTCGGCGGCAACATCGGTTCACCTCTCACCGACTTCTACGAGAGCCCCGACAAGGACGCGTACGTGATCGAGGTCTCGAGCTTTCAAGCTGCGGACGTCACGGTTTCCCCGCCGGTCGGCATCCTCACCCTGCTCTCGCCCGACCACCTCGACTGGCACGGCACCTACGAGAGGTACGTCGCGGACAAGCTGAACCTCTTCGCCCACCGCGCCGATCTCGAGCTTGCGGTAAATGCTCGCTGTGCAGACGCGGTGAGCGCCACGACCGGGATCACGAGCCCCGGGCAGCGCCACCTCTACGGCCCTGAGGGCGAGGTTCAGGTGTCGGGTGACGGCATATCGGTCGCTGGAGATCTGGTTCCCGCCCTCGCAGGCCTCGCAGGCCTCGCAGGCTTCGCCATCGCCGGTCTCGCCGCCGCCGGCACCGACTGCTCGGGACCCGTGACAGCGCTCAGGGGACGGCACAATCTGGACAACCTCTGTGGTGCGATCACGGCGAGCAGGTTGCTCACGGGCGCGTGGCCTGATTTCCCGTCTCTCGCGGCCGCGGTGAGAAACATGTCGCCGCTGCCGAGCCGCCTCGAGACGGTGGCGTGCTCGGCGCGCCTCGAGTTCGTGGACGACACACTTGCCAGCAATCCGGCGGGAACCATCGCGGCGCTCGGTGCCTTCTCGGGGCGCCGGGTGGGACTCATCGCCGGCGGCCACGACCGCGGGACCGACCTGGGGGATCTCGCGCGCGCTCTCGACGCGTTCGGCGACGTCACCGTGGTGCTCCTCGGCGAAGCGGGGGAGCGTCTGTCGGGTGAGCTCCAACGGATTTCGAGCGGAGTCGCGCGCCTGCGGGCCGGGAGTGTCTCAGAGGCCGTCGACCTGGCAGTGGACGCGATCGACGGTCCAGGTGCCGGCGGCGTCGTGCTCTTCTCGCCGGCCGCACCAACCCCGCCTTCGATGGGCACCTACGTCGAGCGGAGCGCCGAGTTCCGGCGCGCGGTGAGCCAGCACGTGGACCGGCAGCACGTGGACCTGCAGCACGTGGACATGCAGGGCAGCGGGGACTCAGCGGTTTGCTGACACTGACGGTCCTCGGGTGTGACGGGAGCCACGCGTCTGCGGGTGGTGCCGCGAGCGGCTACCTCGTGCGGGAATGGGAGTCCGGAACGACCATATGGCTCGATGCCGGACCCGGGACGTTCGCCAACCTGCAGCGTTTCTGCGATCCGCGCACGGTTGACGCGATCGTCCTCACGCATCTGCACGGCGACCACTGGACCGACGTGGACGGATTCCTGACGGCCGGTCGCTGGACCGCGAATCCCCCCTGGGGACCTGTGCGCGTGCTCCACGCGCCGGGTATCGCCGAGGGTTTCCTCCAGGAGCCCGACGGCGTCCTGGTTCTCGAAGAGATCACGGCTTCGACGAAGGCGAACGTGGGAGGGATCGATCTCAGCTTCTCGCGCACCGACCACGGGCCTGTCACCTTCGCGGTCCGCATCGAAGGGGCGGGTCGGGCGCTCGGCTACTCTGCCGACTCCGGAGCGGGCTGGTCGTTCAAAGAGCTCGGTCCGGGCATCGACCTCGCACTGTGCGAGGCCACCTACACAGAGGAATACGAGGGGACGGCAGGGCACATGAGCGGGCGTCAGGCAGGGATCACCGCACGCGAGGCAGACGTGGGACGGCTGCTCATAACCCACAGGTCGCCCGTGATCGGAGCGGAGGCAGTTGCGATCGAGGCGCAAGCCGCATTCGGGCGACCGATCCTTCAGGCGGCGGTCGGTCGCGGGTACACGGTATGAGCGGATCCCCGGACACCTCGAAACCGGCGGGAGCCATCGCAGACGAGCGGACGCTGCGCGCCGACGGCCGCGCTCCCGACGAGCGCCGGCCCGCGACGTTCGAACGCGACTTCACGGTGTTCGCGCCAGGCTCGGTGCTTGTCACGACGGGGCGGACGAAGGTTCTGTGCACGGCGTCCGTCGAGGAACGCGTGCCGCCGTGGATGCGCGGCGGAGGAAAGGGTTGGGTGACGGCGGAGTACTCGTTGCTTCCGGGCTCTTCGGCCGAGCGAATCGGGCGCGAGGCCGCAAAGGGTCGTCAGTCGGGCCGAACGCAGGAGATCCAGCGTCTCATCGGCAGGTCCCTCCGCGCCGTGACGGATCTCGTAGCGATGGGCGAGCTCCAGGTCACCGTCGACTGCGACGTGCTGCAGGCCGACGGAGGAACGCGGACAGCGGGCATCTGCGGCGCTTATGTCGCTCTTCACGACTGCTTCACGCGACTGATGGCACGGGGGATCGTGCGCGAGCATCCGATCACCGACGCATGCGGGGCGGTCTCTGTCGGCGTCGTGGACGCGACGTGCCTGCTCGACCTCGATTACAGCGAGGACGCGAGGGCCGAGGTCGACATGAACGTCGTGATGACGGGATCGGGCCGCTTCATCGAAGTGCAGGGTACAGCCGAAGGCATGCCGTTCAGCCGCGGGGAGCTCGAGGAGATGCTGGCGCTGGCCGAACGTGGCATCGCCGAGCTCGTCGAGGCGCAACACACCGTGCTGGCGGAGCCGCCCCGTCCGAGATGAGCCTCGGGTCGACGAAATGCGGCGATGAGCCCCGGGTCGCCGAGAAGCGAGCCATGAGCCTCGGGTCGCCGAGAAGCCGGCAATGAGCCTCGGGTCGCCGAGAAGCCGGAAATGAGCTCGGAGTCCAATGACGGCCATGCGCCGCTTCGGCTCGTGCTCGCCACAGCCAACCCTGACAAGGCGTCCGAGATAATCACGGTCGTGCGGGACGTCGCGGGTGAACGCATCGTCCTTCTCGAGCGCCCACCCGAGGTCCCCGACGTCGACGAGACCGGGGACACGCTCGAGGACAACGCCTTCTTGAAGGCATTCGCGTTGGGGGAGGCGACCGGCATGCCCGCGATCGCCGACGACACGGGCCTGGAAGTGCAAGCGCTCGGGGGGGCGCCCGGCGTGCGGTCGTCTCGTTACTCGGGCGAGCACGCCACTTACGCCGAGAACGTCGCGAAGCTGCTCGCCGAGCTCGAGCAGGCCGGCGCCACCGGCCCGGGTGAACGGAGGGCCCGTTTTCGCACGGTCGCTCTCGCCGTCTTCCCCGACGGCAGGCGACTCGTCGCAGAAGGGAGCACCGAAGGCACGATCTCGCTTCAGGCGGTCGGCACCCGCGGGTTCGGCTACGACCCGGTGTTCGTCCCCGATGACGGCGATGGCCGCACGTTCGCCGAGATGTCGCCGTCGGAGAAGCATGCGATATCTCACCGCGGCAGGGCGTTCCGGGCGCTCGCGGCCGGGCTCATCGCGCCAGGCGGCCTCTCGTAGAACTGCGTTCAGAGGAGTGCTCGGAAGAGCGCTCAGCCGCCGCGCCGGTTCACCAGCCGCGCATGTCGACCGGCCAGTGCTCGATCACGTCCTCGCCGTCGGTCACGTGGATCGTCCGGTGATACGCGACCGTAGGGTCGACGTGCGCCGGAATGACGCGAATCCGGGTCCCTACGGGCTCGGGCGGGTCGAAAGTGATGTGCTCGTCCGAGCAGAACCACACCTTGTGACCCTCGATGGTCGGGTTGCCGTGGTCCATTCCGAGCGACTTCAGCCCCGCGTCGCAAACGGCCCAGTCGTCATTGGAAGAGATGACGGTGGACAGCACGCTGAGTGCCTGGCCGAACGGCAGTCCGAGAGCCCCGTATGAGGTATCCATGAGTGCGTAGCTCCCCGCCTGTATCTCGGTCGCCCAGGTGTTCAGGTCGAACGTGCCGGTACCGCCCGCCGAGACGATGTCTCCTCCGACCTCCGAATGGGCCTTGGTGAGAAGCGACATCGACGCCTCCACACCGGCTATCCGCTCGTTACGGTCGGCAAGGCCAACTATGTGCCCCTCGTAGCCCATGACACCGCGCACCTCGAGCCCGCGCTTGCGTGCGAGGTCGGCGAGCATGGCTGCTTCCGCAGGGCGGCATCCGCAGCGCGGCAGTCCGACGTCCACGTCGATCAGCACGCGACGAACGCCGGCCCTGGCGGCCACGTCGATCGTGGCCTCGGAGTCGACGGCGAGCGTCACCGTCGTGCCGGCGTCGACGAGGCGGCCCAGCCGGGTCGCATCCACGACCTCGTTGGCGAGCAACAGGTCCTCGCCGAGCCCGGTGGCCGCCATGGCCTCCATCTCGGCGATCGTGGCGCACGTGAAGGAACGATGGCCGAATTCGGCCTGTAGATGCGCGAGGGAGGTGCATTTGTGAGCCTTCACGTGGGGCCTGAGCCGAGCTTCTGGGAGCGCAGAGGCCATCGTGGCCAGGTTCGACCGCAGCACAGAGCCCTCTACGAGGAGAGTTGGTGTTGTCAGTTCGATGATGTTCATGTCTTATACACGCTAGTCACTGTTGTTCATTGCTCCTCGACCACTCGACTCCGAGTTGCCATCACCGTTCCTTAACATCTGTCTTACCGGCACCTCATGGGCGGCTGTTGAGATAGGTGGTGCTCGGCAAACAAGCCAAGCATGAGCCGGAGGGCAAAGGGCCCGAAGGCAGAGGAGATGAGATGGAACCGAAGAAGGCATTGAAGGCCAGCGGGTTGTGGCGGCGAGCGCTCCTGGTGGGAGGGATCGGCGTAATGGCGGCCGGAAGTGTGGCGGGAGTGTCCTTCGCGCTCGACATCGAGCAACAACGCCCCGTCGGCGGCGGGGACCACCGCGAGCACCAAGTCGACCGCATCGCCCAAGGCGAACACCGTCCGCCAGCGCGAGCTGCAGGTTCTCCGCAGGACGGTTTCCGGCCAGATCGAGATCGCAACGAAGAACGGGTACGTCACCTTCCAGTTCGACAGGGGCGCGGTCACCTCGATCTCGAGCTCGGAGATAACGATCATGCGACCTGACGGTCAGTCGGTGACCGAGGCCATCACAGGGTCGACCCGTATGCCGAAGCGCGGTGCGCCGGCGAAGGGACAGAACGTCGTCGTGATCTCGGTGAGCGGCAAGAGCTTCCGGATCGTGGACGTGGGTGCCTTCCACCCGTTCGCAGGTAGCTCGACGTCGGGTGCGAACAGCGGGTCCACGTCGTCGACCTGACGCGCTCGATCACTAGCGGCTCGATCCCGAGCGCCCCGTCCGGAGATCCGGGCGGGGCGCTCGTTCGTCTCCCACCTCGCAGATCGTCGTCGCACCGGGCTACGGTGATCGGGTCCCGTACGCGAATGCTCAGGAGCGATTTCATGCCCGAAGACGACGCGCTCACGCAGCTGGTCGGAACGAGAACAAGCAGCTCGAGCGTTGTGGTCGAAAGAGGGCCCGTCGGCGGCTTCGCCCTCGCGGTCTGCGACCAGAACCCCATCTACAGGGACCCGAGAGCTGCATCTGCCGCGGGATTCGATGCCATCCCTGCGCCGCCCACGTTCCCGTTCGTCATGGAGACATGGGGAAAGTTCCCCGAGCTCCAACCCGAAGATGCGCCTTCAGGTGGCGGCATGGCGCGGGTGCTCGGACCCCTCATGGCCAAGGGCGGGATCATCCTTCACGGAGAGCAGTCGTTCGTGTACCACCGCCCGGTGCTGGTCGGAGACGTGCTCGACGGGGAGGGGACGGTCGTCGATGCGTACACCAAGGAGTCGAAGGGCCGGACGATGACGTTCGTCGTCACTGAGACGGTCTGGAGGGACCACTCGACCGGAGAGCCGGTCGTGACCTCGCGATTCAACGTCATCCACCGCGCCTGACGGCACCTCCGGCGGTACGTCTGGTGACGCACCTCGAGCCGCGCCGGGTGTAAGCGCCAGGCTGCTCGGGCCGGACCGGCGCCGGCTGACGATCGGGATAGCCCTGGTCGTCAGCTTCATAGCCCTGGAAGCCATCTCGATCGCGACGGCCCTCCCCGTCGTCGAGCGGCATCTCGGTGACATCGCCCTCTACGGCTGGACCTTCAGCGCGTTCATGCTCGCAGCGCTCGCGGGCAACGTCATCGCAGGAGCGGCCACCGACCGCGCAGACCTCCGTACCCCGCTCGTGACCGGAGTTGTCCTGTTCGCGGCGGGCCTGCTCGTCGGGGGCCTGGCTCCGTCCATGCTCGTGCTCGTCGCCGGCCGCGCGATACAGGGCCTCGGTGCTGGTGTCCTCCAGGTGATCGTGAACGTCGCGGTGGGGAGGGGATATTCGGCCGCCCAGCGCCCGAGGATGGTGGCGGTCACCTCGAGCGCCTGGGTGCTTCCGAGCCTGATCGGCCCGCTCGCCGCCGGCGTGGTGGCCCAGTCGCTCAACTGGAGATGGGTCTTCCTCGGCATGCTTGCGCCCGTCGCCGGAGCTGCGTGGCTGGCGTTGCCGGCCATCTCCGGGCTCGGGCCACCAGACGTCTCCGGGCTCGGGCCCGCCGGCGCAGGGCTCGGGCCGCCCGCCGGCGCAGGGCTCGGGCCGCCCGCCGGCGCAGGGCTCGGGCCGCCCGCCGGCGCAGAGGACGGCATCGACGCCGCCGTTGGACGTGACCGGATCAACGCCGCCGAAGAATCCGCTCCGGCTCAGCGCACTGCCGCCCGGGCCGCCTTGCTGGTCGCCGTCGGCGCCGGCCTGTTCCTCGCCGGGCTGGGCGAGACGAACGGTGCGATCCGCGTCGCTCTCGTCGTGGTCGGCCTCGCACTCGCCGTGCCCGGGATAATGGCCGTTCTCCCGGGCAGGCGGGTGCCGATGCGGTCGCGGCTGCTCGGCGCGCTCGTCGTCGGGGCGCTCGTGAACCTGGCGTTCTTCGGCGCGGAGGCCTTCTTGCCGCTCACTCTCACCTCTGTGCACCATCGCTCGCCGACTCTCGCAGGGGTGGTCCTCACGTCCGCCTCTTTGACATGGACGGCGGCGTCGTGGCTACAGGCGCACTGGCTGCCTCGTGCGGGGCCCCGACTGGTCGCAGCCTGCGGGGTCGCGATGATCGTCGCAGGACTTGGCGGCCTGGTGGCGCTCGACTCGGCGGCTACGCCCTGGTGGATCGCATACGTCGCCTGGGTCGTCGCCGGAGGTGGGATGGGACTCGCCTATTCCACCCTCAACGTCGAGATCATGCAGGCGAGCACCGAGGCACGGCGTGGGGAGAACGCTGCCGCAACCGGCGTGCTGTTCTCTCTCGGTATCGCCATCGGCACGGGTGCGGGTGGCGCTCTGCTCGCCTGGTCGCTCGCGCACGGCCATGGGCGGTCGACGGGGCTCCGGCTTGTCGACTTGGTCGCCGTGGTGGCTGCGGCAGTCGCCCTTGCCGGATGCGTGACTCTTCCCGGACGGGTCCGGAGTTGTGAACCTGCGAGCGGGGACTGATACAACATCGGGCGTGCATACGACCTGGTTGACGGGCGCAGAGTGGGTGGCAGTGCTGCGAATCGGCCTCGGTCTCTGGTGGCTGGAGAGCTTCAGGCACAAGAACCTCGAGGCCTGGATAAAGCGCCAGGCGGGCATCAAATGGGCGGGCGACATCGCGGCCAAGCACAAGTTCGGGATCGTGCGAAAGGGATTCGAGACGACCGTCAAGCCTCATCCGCAGGCGATGACGTGGGTCGTCCTCATGAGCGAGCTGTCGCTCGGACTCGGGATCACGATCGGTTTCCTCACTCCCGTCGCCCTGTTCGCGAGCATCCTGCTCAACCTGCTGTATTTCGTCCTGATGATCCACGACTGGGCGGAGCAGGGCCAGAACTCGATGATGATCCTCGCCGCGGCAGTTGCGCTCGGTACGCACAGCTGGCAGGTCTGGTCGATCGATCACGTCATCCATATCTTCGGGGCGTGAGACCGGTAGATCGATCGCAAGGCCGGAGGCTCTCTGTTATCAGGGGGCCATTTTGAGGGGGCCATCATGAGGGGGACAGGGCGTTGCCGATAGCCATTGCAGAGCATCACGAGATGTTGAGGCAGTCGGCGAGACGCTGGCTCGAGACTTACTGCCCACGTGACGTGCCCCGCGCACGTGCTCGACGAAGAGCGGCAATCGATGCCGCCCTTCTGGGAGGGTCTGAGCGAGCAGGGTTGGTTGGGCCTGCACATCGCAGAGGAGCATGGCGGCCAGGGCGGAGGTCTCCTGGAGCTGGCGGTGGTCACAGAGGAACTGGCACGTGCGATCGCGCCGGGTCCGTTCCTTGCGACGGTCCTCGCTTCGACGCTCGTCGAGCGGGGAGGTGACGAGGACGCCGCTGCAAAATTGCTGCCCGGCCTGATCGACGGGACGACGCCCGGGACCGTGGTACTTCCCGGAGCGGGCGAGCTGCGCGTTGTCGAGTCCGGGCCCGGAGGTCTGGCCGTGTCGGGTCGTATCTCCCCGTTGCTGGTGGGCGATCTTGCCCGACTGGTCGTCGCGCCGGCCAGGACTGCGGCAGGCGACGTCACGTGGGTGGTGCTCTTCACCGGCGTTCCCGCGGCGAAAGCCGAGCCGAACGCAAGTCTCGACCTCACCAGACGCGTCGCGACCCTGGAGGTGGAACGGGCCGAGATACCACCCGAGCAGGTGCTCGGTGCTGTGTCCGACACGATGGTGCGCCGGCTGATGCTCGTGCTCGCGTCGGCCGAGTGCGCGGGAGGGGCGCGTTGGTGCCTCGAGACTGCTACTCAGTACGCGAAGGATCGAAGGCAGTTCGGCCGTCCCATAGGTCAGTTCCAGGCGATCAAGCACCGTCTCTCGGACATGCTCGTCTCGGTCGAGCAGGTGACGGCTCTCGCTTGGGACGCGGCGCGTGCAGCGGAGGGCGAGCAGGCCGACATGGCGGCGGTGCTGGCAGGGGCGTTGGTGCTCGATGCATACGCCGATTGCGCGAAGTGGTGCATCCAGATTCTCGGTGGGATGGGATTCACCTGGGAGCACGACGCCCATCTGCACCTTCGGCGGGCCATCGCGATGCGTCAGCTCTGCGGAGGGTCAGGCCCGCTCAGAGGTGTCGCGGCGCGGCAGTGCCCTCGCAGGTGGAAGGCGCGTTCTCGAGTTCGAGCTCCCACCGGATGGCGAGGCTGTCCGCACGGAGATCCGCCGGGTGGTGGCCGAGGTGGCAGAGGCAGAGGATCCCGGCGAGCGCAGGCGTCGAATGGTTCGACACGGTTTGATCGCTCCGCACTGGCCGCCTCCTTATGGGCGCGACGCGGGCCCGGTCGAGCAGCTGGTGATCGACGAGGAGATGCACGCCGCGCATGTCCGGCGGCCCGTCCTCGCTGTCGGCGCCTGGGCGCTGCCGACGATCGTGGCTCACGGCACGTTGGAGCAACAGGAGCGGTGGGTCGGCCCGACTCTCGAGGGCGGGATCACTTGGTGCCAGCTCTTCAGCGAACCGGGGGCAGGAAGCGACCTTGCCTCGCTGTCGACGCGCGCTGAGAGCGTCGAAGGCGGCTTCGTGCTCAACGGTCAGAAGGTCTGGACCAGCATCGCCAGGAGGGCCGACTGGGGGATCTGTCTCGCGCGGACCGATCCCGATGCTCCAAAGCACGCGGGCATCACGTACTTCCTGGTCGACATGAAGTCCGAAGGCATCGAGATCAGGCCGTTGCGGGAGATAACCGGCGAGGCCATGTTCAACGAGGTTTTCTTCAACGATGTGTTCGTCCCCGACGAGTGCGTCGTCGGGCAGGTCAACGACGGGTGGCGCCTCGCGAGGACGACCCTCGCGAACGAACGCGTCTCCATGGCGTCGGGCGCGACGTTCGGGTTCGGGATCGAGATGATCCTTTCGTGGGTGGGCCGGCACGAGGAGCTCGAGAACGATGCCGTCACGCTCGACTCGATCGGCCGGCTGCTCGCAGAGGCACAGTCGATCGCGTTGCTCGGGGAGCGCACGACTCTCCGGTCGGTATCCGGCGTGGACCCGGGGCCGGAGGCGAGCGTGAGGAAGCTTCTCGGTGCCGAGCACGAGCAGAGGGTGCAGGAATTCGGCATCGTGCTCCTCGGTGCGGCTGGTGCGACGACGGAACAGGACGCCGCCATCTGGAGCAGGGGATTCCTGTCGACGCGCTGCCTCACGATCGCGGGCGGTACGTCCGAGGTGCAGCGCAACGTGATCGGCGAGAGGTTGCTCGGCTTGCCGCGGGACCCCGAGCCGGGATCGTGAATCACGTCCCGTCTCAGCTCGCTGGTCGCAGTTCGAGAGCGAATTTGCTGAGGTTTGACACCGGAGATCGCTTGCGCCAATGCTGCGCGCCGGTCTGTTCTCGTGAGGTTGTTTGAGCCCGGAAAGGGAGAGCACTGATGGTTGAGGCGAAGCGTTACTTCGAGGACCTGCACGAGGGGGACGAGGCTCCCGTGCTCCGGCACACGCTCGAGCGAACCGACCTCGTGCGCTACGCAGGTGCATCCGGCGACTACAACCCGATGCACCACGACGAGGTCAAGGCGCAGGCCGCCGGCCAGCCGAGCGTGTTCGGCCACGGGATGTTCTCGATGGGGCTCCTAGGCACGGCCCTGACGGACTTCTTGGGGGTCGGGAACCTGACTCACTACCAGGTTCGCTTCTCGCGCCAGACCTGGCCGGGGGAGCAGCTGTCCACACGGGTCGTCGTCGTCGGGACCAGGGTCGAGCGCGGCCATCACTTTGTCGACGTCGAGTGCAGCCTCTTCAACGAGAACGGTGAAGAGAAGGTCTCGGGGGTTGCGACCGCCGTGCTTCCGAGCATCAGTGCTCCGAAGGGCGCGCCGGCCGGTGCCAAGAAGGCCGGTGGAAGGAAGGGCGCTGCCGCAGTCAAGAAGGTCGGATCAGCGAAGAAGGTCCCTGCCCAGAAGGGGAGTCCAGCCAAGAAGGGGAGTCCAGCCAAGAAGGCCGCTGCCAAAAAGGCGAGCGCAGCGAAGAAGGTAGCTCCGGCCAAGAAGGCGCCTGCCAAGAAAGCGGCCGCAAGTAAGACTCCGCCCAAGAAGACCGCCGCAAAGAAGGCTCCTGCAAAGAAGGCTCCTGCAAAGAAGGCCGCACCCAAGAAGGCCGCACCCAAGAAGGCCGCACCCAAGAAGGCGACCCCTGCCAAAAAGTCTGCGCCGGCAAAAAAGGCCGGCGCCGCTACCAAGAGAGGCTGACCTCGGGGATCTGACGTTTTCTGTAACAATCTTCTGGAGTCGTGCATCCCAGGGTCACCCTCACAGCCGAGTCGCAGTCCGTTGCGATCGTCATGGAGAAAGGGGAGGACCTTGATCGAGCTCATGCAATCAGGCAAGTTGCGAAGTCAGATGGTCGGGGGACGTCGCGGCCGTTCCTGGCGCACTCACCTCGGGGCTCTCGGCGCAATCATGACGATCAGCGCTCTGGTCGTGGTCGTAGGAGGGTCGGCTACAGCCTCTGCTGGGACCGGCATCGTGAACGGAGCCGCTCAGGTCGTACCCGGGACCACCGCGCTCAACGGCATCGCCTGCCATGGGCACAACAGCTGTGTCGCTGTGGGTTCTGAGGACGGCGAGGGAGTGGTCGTCCCGATCACAGGCGGCATCCCTGGCACTCCGGAGCTCGTGACGGGGCCCAGCACCCTGTCGGCTGTGAGCTGCCCGACCATCACGTACTGCGTCGCGGTTGGCGCCGGTCCGTACAGCAACCCGCCGGAACCCACGCAGTCGGCGGGCTACGTGGTTTCGATCACCGATGGAACGCCTGGTGGTGCTTCTCCGGTTCCCGGGATGGGCATGCCAGGGGCACCGGATCAGGTCTCTCTGAATGGCGTGGGGTGCTCCAGTGCGACTTCGTGCTGGGCAGTGGGTTCGAGTGCGTACCTGGGCGATGTGATCCTGCCGCTCGGCTCGTCGAACCTGGAGACGGTGGCCCAGGGCTACGGGCTACAGGCCGTGGCGTGCCGACAGAACGACTGCATTGCAGTCGGTAACGGCTACTCCACGAGCCGCAAGTACGAGTATGGCGAAGGAATCGCCGTGGCCATCACCGACGGGAATGGCGGAGCCCTGGGGGAGACACCGGGCGCACAGACCCTCAACGGCGTTGCCTGTCGGAGCGCCGTCTGGTGCGCTGCTGTCGGAGGCAACTTGCACGACTCCACCGAGGGCGTCGTTGTGCTCGTCGTCAACCAGACGTTCCATAACACGGAGCTGGTGCCTGGTTCCGCGGTGCTCTACGGCGTGGGTTGTCGTGCCACTTCGGTCGACTGTATAGCTGTCGGTTCCGGCTCGAACGAGGGAGTCGTCGCGGGGATATACGACGGGACACCCGGAACCGCTCATGCAGTGGCAGGTAGCGATGAGCTCAGTGGTGTGGCATGTCCGACCAACACCTCGTGTCTGGTCGTAGGCGGCAATAGTTCCGACCAGGGCGTGATGGCGATGATTCATCTTCCTCCTCGTTAGAGGAGCCGCCTCCACCGGAGAACACCTTGCGAAGCGCCGCCGATCAGTTACCGTGCCGTTTCGTGGAGCTTCCTCCGTCGGTCTCAGAAGCACAGGCTCGAGCACGGCAATTGGGTTTCGAGCTGTCCTCGGAGCCCGAAGTCGGCCGGCTTCTGGCGTTCTTCGCTCAGGCTGTGCCGCCCGGCGGACGGGTGTTGGAGATCGGCACCGGGGCGGGGGTCGGGCTCGCGTGGGTCGTTCACGGAATCGCCGACCGGCGCGACGTGAGCGTTGTCAGTATCGAGCTCGACGGCGAGCTTGTCGCGATGCATCGGAAATTGAGCTGGCCCGAGTGGGTCAATGTGATCGAAGGTGACGGTGCCGACCTCACGGGCACGCTCGGCACCTTCGACCTGATCTTTCCGGATGCTCCGGGAGGGAAGATCTCCAAGCTCCGCAAGACCGTCGCGTCACTCCGACCCGGCGGGGTGCTCCTGGTCGACGACATGGATCTGGCCCGCCATTCGGATCCCGAGCTGCATGACGGCCTCGCATCAGTCAGGGAGCGGCTCCTCGAGCATCCCGATCTGATCTGCGCCGAGCTGGCCTTCGCCAGCGGCGTCATCGTGGCGTGCCGCCTGAGAACCTGATCAGGTCGCCACTTCATACGCCGTGTAGCGACAACCGGCGACCTTGGCGTATCAGGTACCGGGCGCCCGGGTCAGCACCTCCATGTTGTTGCCCGAAGGGTCCTCGAAGTAGAAGCCTCGCCCGTTGCCGTTGATCACGTTCTGCTTTTGGTGGCCCGGATCCGCCCAGTATGTAATCCCGCGTTCTGTTATGCGGGCGAAGATGGCGTCGAACTCCTCCTCCGAGACGAGGAAGGCGTAATGACCGGGGACCGAGCCCCAACGATCGTCGTAGTCGAGGCCGACACCGTTGGCGGTCTCGACACACATGAACGGGCCCACCGCTTTCGGGGGACCGAGGCCGAGAATCTCGCTCAGGAAGGTGGCGGACGCCTTCTTGTCCGGCACGGGGATGATGGTGTGGTTCAACTGGATTGCCATGCCGTACTCCTTTGGGACGCGTCGGTTGCTTCTTGGGGATGCCGCTCCGGGCGGGCTGTCAGACATGAGGGCAGCCATGAGAGCAGACATGAGACACCGCACCACATCAGCTCACCACCGCCCCTCGCGTCACGTCCAGCACCCCTCCGGTGATCCCCGTCGGATCACTTGTTGGGCTCGACGGGCCGGTCTCTCACATCCGGCACGTCGGGCTCGTCCGGCAGAGCCGACGGGACAGGCACGTCCTCGTGATCGAACAAACCGGCGGGAAGCATGGCGACGAGACCGGAAAAACTGGCCTGAAGAGTCGCGATTGCACGGAACCACGGCGGGACGACCACCTCGAGCTGGCGGCGCTCCACGGCGCGGAGCACGGCGCGCGCAACCCGGTCGGCGGGGACCTTGGGTGGAAAAGAGCGCTCGTAGGTTTCGTCGGTCGGGAAGTATCCCGTCAGGTCGACAGGACCCGGCAGGATCATCGAGACACCAACGCCACTTCCGCGCAGCTCCATCGCCAGGCACTGGGTGAAGCCGACGACGGCGAACTTGGAGCTCGAATATGCAGTTTCCCCCGGAGTCGCGACCCGTCCCGCCACCGACGCGATGTTGACGATGTGCCCGCGATGTCTTTCGACCATGCCGGGGAGCACGGCGCGAGTCCCGTAGACGGTGCCGAGGTAGTTGATCGATAGGGCGCGTTCCAGACCGTCGAGCTCCGATTCGCCGAACGGGCCGTACGCTCCTGTGCCCGCGTTGTTGACCAGGACGTCGATCGGCCCGATCTCTGAGTCGAGCTCAGTGAGCGCACCCTCGAGATCTGGTCGCGACGACACGTCGGCTACGGCGGCCGCGATCATTCCTTTGATGGGACCGCCGAGGCGTGACATCGCACGGTCTAAGTCGCTGGCAGAGCGAGCGACTAGTCCTACCCTCGCGCCTCGTTTGCGCGCCTCGGTTGCAATCGCGAGACCGATTCCGCGAGATCCCCCGGTCACCATGAGCGAACTGTCGTTCCACGGGAATTGATCCATGAGACCCCACGGTACGACCTCGAGCCAAATCGAGCTGACTCAGGCGGGCGGACCCGGATCTCGATACCCTCGCGACAGGTCCTCGGGAATCATGCGATTCGCCGATGGACACGGAGGTGGTCGTGGATACGTGGCAATCGATGGACGAGGAGCGCTCGGCGCTGGCCGACGACCTCGCGACGCTTGACGACAGCCAATGGGATGCCCAGTCGTTGTGCGGTGAGTGGAAGGTCCGGCACGTCGTCGGCCACCTGATCGGCGGGGCAGACGTCAAGGTAGGCCCGTTCTTCGTTGGCATGCTCAGAAGCGGCATGAGCTTCAACCGCTGCATGGCCAGCGAGGGCCTGACCCTGGGTAAGGCGCCGCCCGAAGAGCTGCTGGGCCAGTTCCGCAAGACGATCGGAACGCGCAACACTCCACCAGGTGCAAAGCCCGAGAACATGCTCGTCGACCTCGTATGCCACAGCGTCGATATCCGGCGACCGATGGGCATTACCCGGACAGTGCCGGAATCCACGTTGTTGACAGTGGCCGACACCGTGAAGCTCGTGGGCTTCCCCCTCAAGACCAAGAAGCGCATTGCCGGTCTGCACATGTCGGC
The DNA here is from genome assembly GCA_963801315.1 of uncultured Acidimicrobiales bacterium. Classification (GTDB taxonomy): domain Bacteria; phylum Actinomycetota; class Acidimicrobiia; order Acidimicrobiales; family CAVXTF01; genus CAVXTF01. The sequence goes on from CAWDEI010000003.1 coordinate 285,090, forward strand.
AACAGACGCCGACTGGTCAACGGGGGAGGGTCCTTCGGTAGAAGGTCCACTGGCGTCTCTCATCCTCGTCATGGCAGGACGCAAGGCGCCGCTCGAGGACCTGTCGGGCGAAGGCACTGAAACACTCCGGGCGCGGTTGTAGCTGCACGAGGGCCGTCATCCAGGTCCACCCGGACTCAGTGACCGAACCCTTCGAGGGCTCGACGGTCGTGGCCCCGGCGCCGGTCGCGCGAGCAAGCGAGCGAGCATGCTCGAACGGAAGTTCAGAAACGAGAAACTCGAAATGGCGACCGGGGTCAGAACAGGGCGTCGCGCCGGGCCGGTCCACCGACGCTGCTTCGGCTGTTTGATCCGCCATCGTCGCCGCGTGCATCTTTACCGCCGCCGCCCCGATCAGGAGCAACGAATCTCCAGTTGCCCGGCTCTCCCTCGAGCCGCCAGCCCCGGTACGTGCGCATGTAGTGGTGCCACCTGCAGAGGCGTGCGAGGTTCTCGAGCGAAGTCGGCCCACCGTCCACGAAGGGCAGCACCCGATGGTCGCGTTCGAGAGGCTCGGTCACCTCGCAGCCGGGGACACAGCATTTCGGATCACGAGCGTTGAGCGCGGCGTCGACGTCGGGATGGACCGCGCGCCCCGCCCGAGCGACGGTCAGCACGTCTGCTCCCTTGGTCACGAGGATGCTGAGGTAACCCTCGCCGAGAAGCTCGCGTGCCGTCGCCACGGCCACCTGGCCGACTCCTGCGATGGCACAGGTCTCACCGTCCTTCGAGTACCCGCGTCGCAGGGCCTTCGCGTCCACGGTCACGTGGATGTCGGGCCCGGCGCCGGGCTCTCTCGTCTCGCCGGTCACCAGCTCCATCAGGGCGTCGGCGACGTAACAGTCGAGCCGCTCCCTGCGCCCTTCTGCGCGCGCCTGAGCGGCGAGACGCCTGGCGCGCCGCATCAGCTCCGCACGCAGTTTGGCGCCGTCGTCGGGGCATACCCGCCCGTCGAATCGGACGGCTCCGTCAGGCTCCGTCACGTCGCGGAAGTAGCGGCGCCTCCGGATGCTCTCGTAGCTCGATGCTTCGCCTTCGGCAGAGGCCGCCTGGCGGCGCACCCGGTCACAAGTGTTTCGCAGCTCGCCGAGAGTCTGTCGCTCTGCGGCTTGCAGGAGCGCCTGCTGCTTGGAGGGGTCGCAGGCCGCCGCTCCCGCCACCTGGCGTGCCTTCGCGGGAGAAAGACGGCCGGCCTTGAACGCTTCCGCGACCTGCGGCAGTTTCTCCATCTGACGCGCTGCGGCGAGAAGCCCTGCGGCCTCCGAGGTCGGTTCGCCCGTTTCGGATGCGAGCCACTGGGCGGCATCGCGATGTCCGTGACGCTTGTGCAGGTTCGTCTCTTCGACCCGGCGGGCTGAGAGGGCTTTCGCAGCGACGATGGCCCTTTCCGCCTCGGCGAGGATGCGGACCAGCTCGACTGCCCCTTCGCCGGTGAGGAGGTGCGGGTCGAAGTCGGAAAGACCCTTCTGGATCAGTGCCGTGCCACGGCGGATCTGGTCGACTCCGGACATGAAGAGAATGTAACTAGGGGGTATGACGGTCTATGGGGTGAGAAGAGGGCGATTGCGAGACAAGGGGTCTACGCGGGTGAGAAGAGGGGGTCGGGTGAAATGGGGCGCCTCGGCTACCATCGCCGAGCGTCCAGGTGAGCACTGCCAGAGGAGCTGACACGGAAACCGGTAACCGAGAGCTGATCGATGCGGAGGCCCTGCTCGCCTCGACCTCCGTAGAGGAGCTTGCTGCGCGCGCGGACGAGCTCGTTCGCTCGATGGTGGACCCGAGTGCTCTGCTCGCTAAGCCGTGCGGATCGTTGCGCGAAGCGCCGGACCTGCTTGCGTGCTTCGGCCTCCTGCTAAGTGGCCTGGCGCCACTTCCCGGCATGACGGTTCTCGACTTCGGAGCAGGCAGCTGCTGGACGAGCCACTTCCTGACCCAGATGGGTTGCCGGGTCATAGCCATGGACATCTCCGAGGCCATGATCGACCTCGGTCGCCGTCGCTACAAGGAGCATCCCGTCTTCGGGTCCCAGCCCGCTCCTGAGTTCAGTGTTTTCGACGGGCACCGGATGGAGCTCGACGACGCGAGCGTCGACCGGGTTCTCTGCTTCGACGCCCTGCACCACGTCGCGAACACACGCGAGGTGCTCTCGGAGATGGGCAGGGTGCTCCGGCCCGGCGGCCTCGCCGGGTTCTCCGAGCCCGGTCCCAACCATTCCAAGGATCCACAGTCGCAGCACGAGATGCGCCGGTACGGTGTTCCGGAGCGAGATCTGGTCCTCGAAGACGTCTGGGACTGGGGGCGCGAGGCCGGTTTTCTGGACCTGTCGGTGGCGGTGTTCGCCCCCTCGCCGCAGTGGGTCTCGCTACCGGTCTTCGAAGATTTCCTGGCGACGGTCAACGGGACACCCAAAGAACGCGGACCTGCTCCGACGGTAGCGGCGCGCCTCGGCAATCGGGGGATCCAGGCTTTCCGCCCGCGCGGTCGCGCCCTGCTCGATCAAGCGCTGCTTCCGATGCAGCGTCTCTCCAGGCTCGCAGCCGAGTTGAACAGCCCTCAATCCGCCAAGGCGGCGATGGCACAGGTGGCGAACGTGCGATCTCAGCTGTTCAACCGCCGCATGTTCGTCATGCGGAAAGAGGGCGAAGAGCTCCCGGACAGCCGGGAGGCCTCGGGCTTGAAGGCGGAGCTCGTGACCGACCAGGTGCACGTCGAGACCGGGCCTTCTGTCAGTCGGGTCACGGCCGTGTGCACAGTCACGAACACCGGGCGCAACCGCTGGCTTCCGTCGTCGGTGGGAATCGGCGCCGTGCTCCTGGGTCTGCGTTTGCGGCACGGCAGGCGGCCGAGCACCGACCAGGGCCGGGTGCCGCTTCCCGGCGATCGGATGCTCGCTCCCGGTGAGCGCGTAGTCGTGAACTTGGACACCGAGATCGAAACGCCTGGGGCGGGAAGCGATCCGGTGTGGTTGGAGCTCGATCTCGTTTCTGAGGGAATCAGCTGGTTCGCCGAGGTCCACGGCCATCCGACAGAGATAGCCCTGCCACCGTACGAGAGGACCTGACCCGCCGAGCGCGACCCGGGCCTAGGCCTGATCAGCGACCTCGGCCGAATAAGCCGAATCCGGCGGCCTCGGCCGAATCCAGCCGAATCCAGCCGCCTCGGCCGAAATGAAGTCGGCGGTTCGAGGTGCCTCACCTCCATAACTACATTCGACGCCGAGAATGTTATGGAACACTCTGGACGTGGAAGTTCTGACTTCTAACCCCGTTCTCGCTGTGCACGACTTGGAAAGGTCAGCTGCTTGGTATCGCGACGTGCTTGGGTGTGAGATCCGCGATCCTGAACCCGGCAATTGGACGTTCTGCCGTTCCGGCGCGATCGACTTCATGCTCGGGCGTTGTCCGGACGTCGCGCCGGCATCGGAGATCGGCGATCACAGCTACGTGGCATATCTGCACGTCGACGACGTCGAGGCATTCCACGATCGGGCCGTCAAGGCTGGCGCTGAGATTTTGAAACCACCCACGGACGAGCCGTGGGGGATGCGCGAGTTTGGCGTGCGATCTCCGGACGGCCACCGGTTCATGCTGGGCCAGCCACTACCGGGCTGATTAACCGAGCCGACAGCACGTACGGGGAAGCGGCTCGGCTGAGGACAGTCCTCGACGTATCCACATCTTCAGCTGTGATGTCGTGGCGAAGCCTGGTGCCGCAACTTGAACGAACCCTGACATTACTCACTCGCTCGAATTCTGGTCGATTGATAAGAGTCTTGTCAATACTCTGATCACTTGATTAAACTTCTTCCCATGTCTTCGGCGACGACAGAAGTGGCTCGGACGACACGGCCCTCGGCTGACGCCACGAGGGAGCGCATCCTTGCCGCCGCGCTGGATCTCTTCTCCGAGCAGTCCTTCGACGGGGCCACCACCCGCGACATCGCCGCACGGGCCGGCGTGACCCAGCCGTTGCTCAATTACCACTTCAGCTCCAAGGAGGAGCTGTGGCGGGTGGCGGTGGACGGCCTCTTCGAGGAGCTCGAGAGCGCCCTGCGAACCCGGTCGGAGGGCCTGCGGGGCGTCGACGAGCTGACGGTCGCACGGCTCCTCGTACGGGAGTTCATCGCCTTCTCGGCGCACCACCCCCAACTGCACCGGATCATCACCCAGGAGTGCAAGGCCGACGGTCCACGCATGGACTGGCTCGTCGAGCGCCACATCCGGCCCCTCTACGAAACGACCACCGCCCTCTTCGCCCGTCTTGTGGAGCAGGGACAGCTGCCAGATATCCCCGTCGCTCACCTGTACTACATCGTGACCGGGGCCGGCCCCACGATGTTCGTGCTCGCCCCCGAGTGCCGTCGTCTCTCCGGTATCGATCCCAAGGACCCCGAGGTGATCGAGGCTCACGCCGACGCCGTGACGTCGCTGCTCTTCGGACGCTGAACCGAGGAGGACAGACACATGTGGCACGAACTGCAGCTCGCCTACGTGGGAATCGAGGTCCCCGATCCCGCGTCGTTGACGCCGTTCTTCGGCGACGTCGTCGGCCTCGTACCTGGGGAACCGGCGGTACTCGCCGGATCGCTCACCTGGCGCAACGACGACAAGGCACAGCGGGTCGTGCTCCGGCCGGGACCGGTCAACGACGCCGTGTACGTGGGCTTCGAGGCCGCCGGTGAATCCGCCTTCGACACAGCGGCTGCCCGGCTGGAGGCGGCCGGTTACCCGGTCGAGGACGGCAACGCGGAGCGTGATCGCCGAGCGTCGGGTGGGTCGTCTGGCTTCGACCACGGCCCGTGGGGGGTTGGCGTCGAGGTGGTCGAGCACCTGAGGCAGGCGTCGCATTCCTACTCGTCGCCCCTGATGCCCGGCGGATTTCTCACCACCGGCGTGGGCTTCGGACACGTCGTCTTCGCCACCACGGCCTTCGATGAGTCTCATCACTTCGCCACCGAGGGTCTGGGGCTGAGCAGTCGGACTGGCTCGAGATGGAGATCGCCGAGGGCATCGAGCTCGAGGTGCGCTTCTACCACTGCAACGAGCGCCACCACACCCTCGCACTGGCGAAGGCGCCCTTCGAGCTGCCCCAGAAGCTGCACCACGTCATGTTCGAAACAAACAACCGAGATGACGTGGGCGCCGCCTTCGACCGGGCGTGGAGCAGCGGTCTGCCCATTCCCAACGGGCTCGGGCGCCACGACAACGACGGCATGTTCAGCTTCTACGTAGCGAGCCCCGCCGGCTTCCTCGTGGAGGTGGGCCACGGGGCGAAGCTGGTGACCGAGCAATGGGACGAGAACCGGCGCTACGACCGCATCAGCGCGTGGGGTCACCAGGCGCTCCGGCCTGCCGCGGCATGACCTTCGACGCCGAGGTCGCCGTCGTCGGCTACGGCCCGGTCGGCAACACCCTCGCCATCCTGCTCGCCCAGCTCGGCCGCTCGGTCGTCGTGCTCGAGCGCCGCCCTGAGCCCTATCCGTTGCCCAGAGCCGTGCACTTCGACAACGAGGTCGGGCGCATCCTCCAGTCCTGTGGGATCGGGGAGGAGCTCCGAGTACACCACCGAGCCTGTGGAGATCTACGAGTGGCGAAACGGCAGCGGAACGACGCTGCTCCGCTTCGGGCGAGGCGCACACAGCTCGACGGGCTGGCCGCTGTCTTCGATGTTCAACCAGCCCGCCCTTGAGGACCTGCTGGACCGGCGGGCGCGCTCGCTACCAGGTGTCGAGGTCCGCCGCGGCACGGAGGTCGCCGCCCTCGAACAGAACGCCGAAGGCGTCGTCGTGCGCACGGCCGGTGGACGACGAGATCCGGGCCCGTTACGTCGTCGGGTGCGACGGAGCAACAGCACTGTCCGGGAGCTGCTCGGAATTCCAGTCTGTGACCTCGGGTTCTTCTACGACTGGCTCGTTGTCGACGTGCTGCTGGACGAGCCCCGGGTCTTCGACCCGCCCAATCTCCAGGTATGCGACCCGTTGCGGCCAACGACCATGGTCGTGCGGCGGCCCGGGCCGACGACGCTGGGAGTTCATGCGGCTCCCGCACGAGACCATCGACGAGCTCACAGAGGGGACCCGCGCCTGGGAGTTGCTTGCCAGGTGGGACGTCCACCCCGGCAACGCCCGCATGGAGCGTCACGCCATGTACACGTTCCGGGCCCGCTACGCCGAGCGGTGGCGAGCCGGTCGGGTGCTGCTGGCGGGCGACGCGGCCCATCTCATGCCGCCCTTCGCCGGACAGGGGATGTGTGCCGGCATCCGCGACGCCGCCAACCTCGCCTGGAAGCTCGACCTCGTCCTCGCCGGCCTTGCATCCGACGACCTGCTCGACAGCTACGAGCAGGAGCGTCTCCCGAGCGCCCGCAGCGCCATCGAGTTCTCGATCGAGCTGGGCAAGGTCATCTGCGTCCTCGACCCCGACGAGGCGGCTGCACGCGACGAGGCCATGAGTGCGGCCGTCGGTCCCGACCCGATGGACGCGCCGCCGTTCCCCGGCATCAGCGAGGGCGTCGTGCACGACGCCTCGCCCGGAGCCGGAGAGTTCTTCGCGCAGCCCAGTGTCGATGGGGGCCTATTCGACGACGTCCACGGCGCCGGTTGGCGCCTGATCACTCTCGGCCCGACCACCGCGCGCATCGATCCGTCCACAAAGAACTGGTTCGAGTCGATCGGCGGCAAGTGCGTGACACTCCGCCGATGTGACGAGCTCGTTTCGCCCTGGTCCGAGAAGCGCGGAGTTACGCACGTCCTGCAGCGTCCCGACTTCTACGTCTATGGCTCTGCTGCGAGCCCGACGGGAGCCACTTCGCTCCTCCATGGTCTGCGTGCCGATCTCGAAAAGGCCCCGCATCTACAGGGAACTCGGTCATGAAGCTCGCCAACGTCCGCGGGCGTGCCGCCCTCGTGGTTGACGACGAGATAGCGGACCTCGCCGAGGTCTCGGGAGGGCAGTTCGGTCCCGACCCCATGGCTCTCTACGAGGACTGGGAGGTGGTGGCCGAGTTCACCCGGAGCGTGACGTCGACGACCGGACCGCTAGTGGAGTCCGACCTCCGCTGCCCGGTGCCTGCGCCCCGGCAGGTGTTCGCCATCGGCGTCAACTACCGCAGCCACGCCGAGGAGTCCGGCATGGCCATCCCCGACGTGCCGGCCACTTTCACCAAGTTCCCGGCCTGCCTCGCCGGGCCCTTCGACGACATCGAGATCGTGGGGGCGACCACCGACTGGGAAGTCGAGCTGGTCGTGGTGGTGGGACGCCATGCCGACCACGTTCACGAGGCGGAGGCCTGGTCGTATATAGCCGGGCTCGCCGTCGGTCAGGACGTGAGCGATCGGCATCTCCAGTTCGCTGCCGGCGGTCAGTTCTCCCTGGGCAAGTCGCGGCGGAGCTACGGGCCCATGGGACCCTGGGTCGTCAGTCCCGACGAGCTCGCCGACCCGGACGACCTGGCCCTTGGCTGCTCGGTCGATGGCGAGATGGTCCAGGAGGGGCGGACGAGCGATCTCGTCTTCAGCGTCCCCCGGCTCATAGCCGAACTGTCGGCAGTGCTGGACCTCTTTCCCGGGGACGTCATCTTCACCGGTACACCGGCGGGCGTAGGCGTCACCCGCCAGCCCCCTCGTTTCCTGCGGCAGGGACAGACCCTTGAATCGTGGGTCGAGGGCATCGGATCCATCCGCAACCGCTGCGTCTGAGGAGGTCACGCACATGCTCCTGCCCCTAGCCCCGGAGCCGTTCACCGCTCCCACCGACCGCGACATGCTCCCCTCGGAGCGCAGGACCTTCGTGCGGACGCACCGGACGTGCGTCTTCGGCTATCCCCGGCTGCACGACGGGCCGGCGCTGTCGGTCGTCTACTACGTCCCAACCGATGACGACGAGCTGCTCGTCTCCACGATGGCCGGCCGTGGCAAGGCCCATGCGGCGGCCCGGAACCCCAAGGTCAGCCTCTGCGTTATCGACGAGCGGTGGCCCTTCACTTACCTGCAGGTCTACGCCGACGCCGCTGTCGACCGGGACCCGCGGCTCGTCGTGGACGTCATGATGGCCATCGGCTGGCGCATGTCGGGGCAGCCGCTCGGCGAGGAGGCCCGTCCCGTCGTCGAGGCCATGGCCGCCGAAGAGCATCGCGTCGTCGTCCGCTGCCGTCCCTATGCCACCTTCGCCCAACCACCCAGGCACCTTCACCGCAACGACCAGGCCGATCCGATAACCCACTGGGTCTCGGGTGCCGTTGCGTGGGATGCTCCAGATCCGCGAATGTGTACCGAAGCCGTAGGGGACTCCGAGACAGGAAGCGAGAGCAGTGTCACGCCTGGCTGAGTCATGGAACGGTACGGTCAATCCCCGACTACGAAGCTCGGGTGAGACGATTCTCTTCGCCCTCGATCGGCCATCCCTCGAATTCACGACGAAGGGCGATGCGGGCGAGGTCGGCCTGCCAGAAGGATTGGGCGGCGTCGGGAAACGGACGAATCGGTAAGTACTCGCGACAGATTCAAATTTCGACATCTGGGACACTCTCCCCTTGACGAATCAGGTAGGACAGCGATCCGGCGGCGGCTCGTGCAACACCAAGGTCGAGTGGGGAACCAAGACTGGTGCACGAGCCACCGCCGGCATCGGCTAGGTGCTGAGTTCCTGCTTCTTGTCGCGCTGCGCAATCGGGATGCGCCGAGGCTTGGCGTGTGCGGCCACCGGGATGGACAACGTGAGCACGCCTTGTTCATAGTTGGCGTCGATCTGCTCGGTATCGAGGTTGTCTCCCAAGAACACCTGGCGGGTGAAGGTTCCGTAGAGGCGCTCGGAGACAAGCTTCTCCACGCCCTCGGTCATAGGGGGCGACCGCCTTTCGGCCCTCACCGTTAGCTCGTTGTCCTCGACGGTTAGGTCGATTGATTCGACATCGATCCCCGGCAAGTCGAACTGGATCAAGAAGGAGTCGCCCTTGCGATAGGCATCCATCGGCATCGCCAGGGATCGGGATCCATTGCTCAATCCCCAGACCTGCTGGGCCAAGCGATCGAGCTCACGGAAAGGGTCACTGCGAACCAGAGCCATGATCATCACCTCCCAAAGTGCGGTTACGTGCCTAGGTCCGCGTCGCAGTTCAAGCTGTAATGACTGCCCGAATTATTAGCACTCTTGCCTTGAGAGTGCTAGTCCGTGATACAAAAAGGGCTCTGAACTGGGACTTCATGCGCAGCGGACTCGCGGCGTCCGCCGGTCCATCCCTAAGCGAAGTACCCACGGGCCTTTGGAGGAAATGCCCGAACCGATGACCAAGTCCTTGACCGTGGTGGTGACGAGCTGAACTTCCGGTGACTTACGGCTGGATGCTCTTGGCTTCGAGCGACTCGATCCACTGTTGGATCCAGTCGAGAAGCTCTTGGTGACCTTCTTCGACACCGGAGAGACCCTCGACTATGAGGCCGAGCTGAAAGCTGGTGACGGCGGCCACGATGACCCTGAGCGGGAACTGGGACTCGTCGAGGTCGTAGTCGCGAAGGGCTTGGCCGAAATGGTGTTCGAAAATGGCCCGGAACCGAGCGTGGACTTCAGTGAGGCGTGTCCGGAGAGCCGGCATGTTCCAGCCCATCGCTAATAGTTCGAGGAGGATCTTGGGGAAGCGGGAGGTCGGCTCGTCGACCCAGAACTGCGACCCGAGGCGCCACTTCTCGGCAAAGGTCAGTTTCGGGTCGGCGTACAGGGTTTCGAGGGCGTGGGCGAGCTGCTCGACGAAGCGTTCGAGGGTCTGGGTGAGCAACTCTTCCATCGACCCGAAGTAGTAGTGGACCAGACCATGGTTGACGCCCGCCGCTTCAGCCACGGCCCGGGTGGTGACGCCCGCATAGCCGACCTCATAGAGGAGACTTTCGGCGGCGTCCATCAACGCGACGGTGGCCTGTTGGCGCGCGCCCGAGACCTGCCGCTGTGCACCGGCTCGCGCCATCAGTGAACGGCCAGATGGGGAGCTGAGGTGGGTACGGACCCGCTCACACTTCCTCCTTGACTGTTAGTCAACTGTATTAGATACTAGTCCAAGTCAATTGACCCATCAGTTCATCATCTTGCGTACAAAGCTGGATTTTGGAAGCCTGACTGCCGGGGGCGACAATGACGATCACTGAGGCACTGGCGTCATGGGGGTCCTACGATCTCGACGACCCGTTCCCGGTGTTCGCCGAAGTCCGCCGGCTCGGCCCGGTGCATGCAGTGACATTGGCCGACGGGCACGAAGCCTGGTTGGTGGCCGGCTACGAAGAGGCGTTGGCCGCGCTCAACGACCCGCGGCTCTCCAAGGACATGCACGCCGCCCTGGCGACCGGCTCCGGTGTCGTGGCCGAGGGCCTGCCCGGACCGGCGTTCGCCCGGCACATGCTCACGGTCGACCCACCCGACCACACCCGGCTCCGGCGGCTCGTCTCGGCTGCGTTCTCGCCTCGGCGGGTCGAGGCGCTGCGCGCTCACGTTCAGACGATTGCGGACGACCTCCTCGACGCCGTCGCCGCACAAGGACCCGACAGCCGGGTCGATCTCGTCAGGGCCTTCGCCTTCCCGCTGCCTTACACGGTCATTTGTGAGCTGCTCGGCGTACCGTCGCCCGACCGCGCCCCGCTCGGTCAAGGGTTCACCAAGTTGCTTGTCCCCACGTCCACACCAGCGGCGTACGCGGCGGCCAAAGAGGCGTCTGACGCCGTCGTCGGCATGCTGAGAGCACTCGTCGAGGCCAAGCAGAAGGACCCCGGAGACGACTTGGTCAGCGGTTTGATCAGCGCCCGCGACGGAGACGAGCGTCTCGACAACCAAGAACTGCTCTCGACCATCTTTCAGCTGATCGTCGCCGGCCACGACACGACAGCCAGCCTCATCGGCAACAGCGTCGTGGCCCTGTTTCGCAACCCGGTCCAGCTCACCGAGCTTCGCGCCGACCCCACCAAGATCCCCAAGGCCATAGAGGAGTTCCTCCGCTACGACGCACCGGTCCCTCACTCGACATTTCGCTACACGACCGAGCCGGTGCATCTCGGTGGCGTCGCGATTCCGGCCGGAGCGCAAGTCATCATTTGCCTGGCGGCGGCCAATCGGGACGCGGGCCGATACACCCGCCCCGAGAGACTCGACCTCGACAGGGACGAGGCCCGTCATCTTGCCTTCGGGCACGGAATCCATCATTGTCTCGGCGCGCCACTTGCCCGCATCGAGGGCCAACTGGCTCTCGCGACGCTCCTGAGCCGATTCCCGGAGCTTGCCCTCGCCGTTCCGATTAGACGAATTGCATTGGGGGCACGGGGACGGCCTCGTGCTGCGGGGCCTCTCGGAGTTGCCGGTCGTCCCCGGCCCCGCCATCGCGAGGGTGCGACCGTGACGGCGGAGCGAGCGGTCCCAACCGGCCCCGATGACGGTTGGCGAGGGGTCGACGAAGGCTGGGGTCGCCAGGCCGTGGCGTTCGCCACGATCTGCGAACCGACCAACTGCCGGGAATACGTCGCTCTCCACAACTACCTGGGTGTACATCCGGGTGACCGGCTGCTCGACGTGGCCTGCGGGGCAGGCCTGGCCCTCGAGCTGGCCGGCGTGCGCGGCGCTCGGTGCGCCGGGATTGACGCTTCGTCCCGCCTGATTGCGATCGCCCGAGACCGCAATCCGGATGCTGACGTCCGGGTCGGAGACATGCACGCGCTGCCATGGGAAGACGACGCCTTCACTGTTGTCACCAGCTTCCGGGGTATCTGGGGAACAACCCCGGGCGCGGTGGGCGAGGTTCACCGCGTCCTGGCCCCGGGCGGCCGCGTCGGCCTGACGGTGTGGGGGCACATCAAGGCGTCACCCGGAGCATGGGCGCTTGCTCCATTCGCCCTGGCCTCGACCCCCAAGGTCGAGCACCAAGCTTCCATGGTTGCACTCGGTCGCCCGGGCGCCGGCGAGGCGTTCCTTCAGGACGCAGGTTTTGTCGACATCGAGCGCATCGATATCCCCTTCGTATTCGAGTTCGCCGACCCAGACGTGTTCGCGCGGGCAATCGCGTCGACGGGTCCGGCCTTTGAGGCCATGGAAGCTGTGGGCGAGACAGCGTTTCTCGAGGCAGCGGTCGAACTGGCTCGGGAGAAGGTCCGCGACGGACTCCCGCTTCGGGCGCCAATCTCGGTGGTGGGCTACATCGCTTCCAAGCCGATCCGACCGAGCGCCAGCAGCGGCGACCATCCGGTGACCCATGGATCCGAGTCGTCTGGCGGTTTCCTCGCTCGGCCGATGCACACGCCCGAGGCGCAGCATCTGTTCGACGACGACCTCAAAGGCGGCGGCTACGTGACGAACGTTTCCCGGCTGTGGGCGTTCATGCCGGGGACCCTGGAGGGGTTGTCCGACCTGATGAGCCAAACGACCCAGGCAGGTTCCTTGACCTTCCGTCAGCGGGCGGTGCTGGTGACGGCGGCCGCCTCAACGTTGGGTGACTCGTACTGCTCGTTGGCGTGGGGCAAGAAACTGGCCGCGGAGGTGGGCTCTGACGTCGCCGCCTCCGTCATTCTTGGCGACGACGAGGGTCTCGACCCGGCCGACAAGGTGCTTGCCAAGTGGGCTCGACGCGTGGCCACCGACCCGAACGCCGTCGTCGCCGACGACGTGCATGCACTGCGCGACGGCGGATTCGACGATGCACAGATTTTCGCAATCACGACCTTCTTGGCGTTGCGACTGGCCTTCTCTACCGTCAACGACGCCTTGGGAGCATGCCCGGACCGCGAACTGGACGCGTCGACGCCGGAGGCGGTCCGTTCCGCTATCACCTTCGGCCGCCAGCCGGGGCCCGACGATGCGTAGCCAAACGATGCAACGTCGCGGACCACGGCGCTCGTACAAGATGTTGCAACACCGTGGGGAGATCCCCCTCGGCCAATCGATGAAGGAGGTATCCAAATGACCACTACCGACACCCCGGTGAACAATGGCGTCAACGTCGAAGCTTTGCTCGGCGCCCGAGTGGCACTGACAGAGGCACCGCAAGCGGCCCAATTCCAGTGGCGGGCTACCTGTGAGTGGCGGAACGGCACCCACAGCCGCTCGACGGTCGAAGGCTTCTTCGGGCTCGGTGAGGAACAGCACCACCGCACCCTTTACACCTTCGACGCGGACCACCCCGAGATCTTCGCTTCCGAGGACAACGGCGCCACGCCGGTCGAGTACGTGCTCGTGGCCTTGGCCAGCTGCCTGACAGCGGGCGTCGCCGCGGTGGCGCAGAACCGCGAGATCCAGTTGCGCAGTGTGTCGGCCACGATTGAGGGCGGCATGGACGTCCGCGGCATCCTCGGCATGGACAGCGACGTCCGCAACGGCTTCAGTGACATCAAGGTCTCCTACACGATCGACGCCGACGCATCGCCCGACGAGATCAAGGCGCTCGTCGCACAGTCGCAAAAGCGGTCGGCCGTGTACGACATCATCACGAACCCCACGAACGTGAGCGTCGAGGTCAACTAAGACTCGTAGCCACCTATCCTGACGAGGAGGTTCGGTGCGCACAACCACGGTGGTTGTGGGCGGCGGACAGAGCGGGCTCGCGATGAGCCAGTGCCTCTCTGTCCGGTCGGTCGATCACGTCGTACTCGAGAGGAACGAGGTCGCCAACTCTTGGCGCCGCGAGCGGTGGGACTCTCTGCGATTGCTCACCCCCAACTGGCAGTGTCGCCTCCCCGGTTTCGATTATCGAGGAGACGATCCCGACGGGTTCATGAGCGCGCTGGAAGTCGCCGATTTCATCGCCGAGTACGCCAAGGTGATCGCAGCACCGGTCATGGATGGCACGACGGTGACCTCGGTACGCCGCGCCGGTGACGAGTACGTCGTCACCACTGAGCAGGGCGAATGGACCTGTCCGACGGTGGTCGTTGCTACCGGAGCATTCAACCTGCCAAGCGTGCCCGTCTTCGACAGAGCCGTGCCATCGGAAATCGAGAAGTTGACACCGCAGGAGTACCGCAATCCCGACCAGCTCCGCCAGGGTGGCGTCATGGTGGTCGGGGCGTCCGCAACCGGCGTGCAACTCGCTTCCGAGATCCGGCTGTCCGGCCGCGAAGTCATACTCGCCGTGGGCGAGCATGTGCGCGGGCCTCGGTCGTACCGGGGCCGGGACATTCAGTGGTGGATGGAAGCGGCGGGCGTGCTCGACGAGCGCTACGACGAGGTGGATGACATCGTCAGAGCCCGCCGCGTCCCGTCGATGCAGCTTGCCGGCTCGGACGATCGGGCAACCTTCGACCTCAATGCGCTCACGAGCATGGGCGTGAAGCTGGTCGGCCGCTTGGCAGGCGTCAACGATGGCAGGGCGCAATTCTCGGGCTCGTTGCGCAACAAGTGCGAGCTGGCCGACCTCAAGCTCGGCCGGCTCCTCGACACCATCGATGAATGGGCCGCGGCCAACGGCCTGGACGACTCGGTACCGGGGCCGCACCGATTCGAGCCGACGGTAGTGGATGCCTCGCCGCGGCTGGGTCTCGACCTCACGAACGGGGAGATCGAGACCATCATCTGGGCAACGGGGTTCCGGCCCGACTACTCCTGGCTCGATATCGACGTGCTGGATGCCAAGGGCATGATCCGACACGACGGAGGTGTCGTCGACTCGCCGGGCATGTACCTGATCGGCTGTCCCTTTCTCCGACGACGCAAGTCGAGTTTCATCGACGGTTCCCGTGTCGATGCCGAAGACCTCATCGACGAACTGAGCTCCTTTCTCGACCGCCGGGCTTCACCGGCGAGGGGCTGACCGCGCCAGAACGAGGACGGGACGGTCCAAGGCGACGCGGCACCAGGCGTTCCGATGGCTTACGGGCCAGACTTAGGCGATGAAGGCATCAGATCCCGCAAGGATAATTCGACCAGCAGAACGAGTAGAAGCTGACCCGACTCCGGGGATGCTTCGCGAGCGGGCGATCGACGTCGAAGGCATGTGGGCGGGATTCGTTCGCACAAATCCGGGAGTGACTTCGGGCTGGCATCACCACGGTGAATACGACACCAGCATCTATGTCACGAGAGGAGCTCTACGACTGGAATCTGGACCTGGTGGCGCGGAGATCGTCAGAGCGGTAGTGGGTGATTTTGTCCATATTCCCAAGGGTGCTGTTCACCGCGAAGGCAACGATGGCGACGAGGAGAGCCACCTGATTGTCGTCCGGGCCGGCTTTGGTCCACCTACGGTCAACGTGGAGGGACCTTCCCCAAGTCCCTAGGAAGCTTTTCCGCAAGAAGCTGCCAGGACCATCGTCGCGTCGCTAAGACTGGAGCGCCGTTTGCACGCCCCAGCCGGATAAGCGACCTCAGCCGAAGTTGAACGGGGGGATGGCGGGGGAGCGCTCGGCGAACAAGGTGGACTTCACGTCGGCGAGCTCCTTCGGGGTCCAACGGTCGTCGCGCTGGACATGGCCCGCCGGGCCCCAACCTGCCATGACCCAGACGTTCCCGCCGAACACGACGAAGTTCTGCCCGCTCACATCCGATGCCTCGGGGGAAGCGAGGAATGCGACGAGCGGCGCCACGTTCTCGGGCGAGAACGCGTCGAACTTGCCTTCCTCGACCTTTGCCATGTCACCGAAGAGGTCCTCTGTCATCCGGGTGCGAGCCCTTGGCGAGATGGCGTTGACGGTGACGCCGTAGTTCTTGAGCTCGCGGGCGAGGATGATCGTGAGGCATGCGATGCCTGCCTTGGCGGCCCCGTAGTTCGCCTGCCCCGCGTTGCCGAACAACCCCGACTCCGAAGCGGTGTTGATGATGCGCCCGTAGACGGAGTCGCCGGCCTTCGAGCGGTTCCTCCAGTGGACCGCGGCGAAGTGCGACATGGCGAAGTGGCCCTTCAGGTGCACCCGGATCACGTCGTCCCAGTCCGACTCCTCCATGTTGAAGCTCATCTTGTCCCTGAGGATTCCCGCGTTGTTGACCAAGATGTCGAGTTGGCCCCAGGTGTCCACCACCTGCTTAACGAGCTTCTCGGCGCCCGACCAGGAGCTGACGTCGTCCGCGTTGATCGCGGCCTCACCGCCGGCCGCCACGATGTCGTCGACGGTCTGCTGGGCGGGACTGCGGTCCCCTCCCTCGCCGGTGACCGCGGCGCCCACGTCGTTGACGATGACCTTCGCGCCCTCGGCCGCCAGCAGGAGCGCCTCTTCACGACCGATGCCCCGGCCGGCACCGGTCACGATGGCGGTCTTGCCCTCGAGCATTCCCATCTTGCTTGCCTCCTCGGTTCTCACTCAGTCCGAATCTCACTCAGCCCGAAGCTGAGGCTGCCCGTAGGCAGCTCATTTGCAGCATGGCCGATCAGCGCTCAGGTGGTCAAAAGGCACCGATGTGATGGCCCGACGGGCACCCTTGTAATGTCGTCCAGGTTCCATGACGACAGCCCGTTACGACATGCCGACTCCGGACAATGTCTCGCAACCATGGTGGGATGCGACGGCGGAGGGCCGGCTCCTGATAGTGCACTGCGAGGACTGCGAAGAGGTCCACTACTACCCCCGGCCCTTCTGCCCGAGGTGCGGCGGGGAGTCCGTTTCGTGGCAGGAGGCGAGTGGAGACGCGACCCTCTACACGTGGTCGGTGGTCTACCAGAACGACCTCCCACCGTTCGGGCAGAAGGTGCCCTACGTGGCTGCCGTGGTCGACCTCGCCGAGGGGCCCCGGATGATGACGAACGTCGTGGGTTGCGAGTTTGGCGACCTCAGCGTCGGCATGGCCCTCCACGTCGATTTCGAGGACATCGGCGAAGGCTTCCACATCCCGGTGTTCCGTCCGGCGTGAGAAGTCCGACGGGTTCTGACTCGATGTCGGCTTCGCGCGTCGCCGTGGTGAGCGGTGGGGGAAGGGGAATCGGCCGGGCGTGTGCGCTCGCCCTCGCCGGCGACGGTTGCGACATCGCCATCAATTACAGGCGCGACGCGGATTCGGCTGCCGAGACGGTCGGCGCCGTCGAGGCGCTGGGGCGGCGGGCAATCGCGTATCAGGCATCGGTCGACCAGCTCGAGGAGGTCGAGGCGATGGCCGACGACGTGCTTCGCGACTTCGGCGCAGTGGACGTCTTGGTGCACTCTGCGGGAATCGCCAGCCGCGGTCACAAGGTGGTCGACACGAAACCGTCCGAGCTCGAGCGGGTCCTCGCGACCCATGCGACAGCGGCTCATCACCTCTGCCGCCTGTTCGTGCCTTCGATGCGGGAGCGTCCACGCGGCGACGTCGTGCTGATCTCGAGCGTCGCGGCGAGGCTCCTCGCCGCGGGCGGAGCGCCTTACAACATGGCAAAAGCCGCGCTAGAGGCTCTCGCTCTCACCCTCGCCAAGGAGGAGAGGGGCAACGGGATACATGTGAATGTCGTGGCACCAGGCTTGGTCGCCACCGAGATGGGCCGCCGCCTGGTGAAGGCGATGGGCGTCGAGGACATATCGAGTCTCGATGCCGGCTCTCCGTTCGGCCGGGTTTGCCGCCCCGAGGACGTCGCCGACGCCGTCAAGTTCCTGTGTTCCGAAGCGGCCGGATACATCACCGGCAACGTCCTGGTCGTCGACGGCGGAGGCTGGACCGGCGCCTGAGGCGCGATGGCCGCGGCCGGTGCGTGCCGGATCCCCGAGCGCCAGGTCCTTCAGCACTCGGTGCCCATCACCACGCGTCGGCATGCTCGGCACCATGCGTAGAGGCGGCCGCGCTGGCTCGGGTGAACGAAGCGCCCGCAGTGGCCGCAGCGGACTCGTTGGTTGGTTGCATTCGACATATTGAACTTCGCATCGGAGGGGACTCCCTGGGACTGAACACAATTCGGCGGCCAAGGCCCTGACGGGGTGAGAGTGGTGCGAGCGTCGATGGAATGTTGAGATTCAAGGAGGTTTAGGAATCGCTGGACGGTTCTGTTGGTGTTCCGGAACGTCTGTGATGGGCCGGTCGGCACCTCACTTCAGCTGCTCTGGACTTCAGCTGCTCTGGACTTCAGCTGCTCTGGCACACGGTACCCGGGGGCGGGGTCGCGAGGGTCGTCAGGTAGCTGTCTGCCCAGTTGTCGACGCACGTGCTCGAGAAGTACGCAGTGTGCCCGTCTCCGTCGCGGGTGAGGAGCACTCCCTTGTCGAGCTGTGAAGCGAGCGCCTGCGCCCATGCGTAGGGGGTCGCCGGGTCGTGGGTCGTCCCGACAACGAGGATCGGCGGAGCACCCGGGGCGTGGATGGGAGCTGGGGTGCCGGTAGGAGGAACCGGCCAGTAGGCGCACGAGAGCGATCCCCATGCTTCGATCGCTCCGAAGTCCGGCGCTTTGACCGCGAATTGCTGTGCCAGCGAGACGTATTCGGAGATCGAAGTCGGAACCGGATGGTCCAGGCAGTTCACAGCGATGTTGGACTCGTCGATGTTCTCCAGTGACCCGTTGGGCTGGAAACCTTCGTAGGTGAGC
Organism: uncultured Acidimicrobiales bacterium; assembly: GCA_963801315.1. GTDB lineage: Bacteria > Actinomycetota > Acidimicrobiia > Acidimicrobiales > CAVXTF01 > CAVXTF01. Next base: position 303,558 of record CAWDEI010000003.1, read on the forward strand.
GCTATTGCGTCGAGGTCCGATCCGTCCCCGCCGATCGCCTGCTGGAGCGCCTGTGCCAGTTCCGGCCAGTCCTGCTGCGAATAGAGGGATGCGAGCACGCCGATCACTGCCACGCCGTAGTCGACGGTCTGGTCGCCGCCGAAAGACGCGATGAGCTCCGCGTGGAGGGTGTTGCCGTTCTCGAGGGAAGTCATCAGCCGCTCGTAGTCGGTGGAGGCATTGCCGGGTAGCTCCGACTCGCACGTCGAGTTGCTGTCGCACCAGTTGAAGAAGTCGTGCAGGTCGAGCTCGAACGCCTCGGCCTGGTCGAGGTCGATCTCGCTGTTCGTCAGGTCCGGGTTGAGCGCTCCGTCGAGGACCATGGCGCGGACGTGCGAGGGGAAGAGCTGCGCGTATATCGCGCCCAGGTAGGTCCCGTACGAGAAGCCGAGGTACGTCAGCTTCGACTGGCCGAGGGCGGCCCGGAGCTCGTCCATGTCGATGGCGACGTCGACAGTGCTCATGTTCTCGAGCAGCAACCGGGATGTGTTGGCGGCGCAACCCGCGTCGAACTGCTTCGTCTCGGCCACGACCTGATTGATCTGTGAGCTACCGACGGGCACCGGGTTGAGGCTGAGCAGGCGGCGGATCTGAGCGGGCGAAACGCAGGCCACCGGATCACTCCGTGCCACGCCGCGGGGATCGAAGCTGACGAGGTTGAACTCGGATCTGAGCGAGGCGGGGAACCCGTTCGCGTTCTGCTCCAAGAAGTCCACCCCCGAGCCCCCAGGGCCTCCGGGGTTCATCACGATGTCACCGCGTGCGGGGCCTGGCCCGCTTGCCGGGAGTCGCACCAGAGCCAGCGAGAGGCTGCCGGCACCCGGATCCGAGTAGGAGATGGGGACATTCAACGTGCCGCACTGGTAGTGCCCGACAGACTTCACCGCGTACGCAGCGAGGGACGAGCACGTTGTCCAGTCGATAGGACCTGGCTTCGGCAGGGAAGAGGGGGTCGTGAGCGGAGTCGGGCTCGGCAGAGTCGTGCCGGAAACGGGTGAAGTCGTCGTCGATCCGGAACTGCTGCTCGACGACCGGGAGGAGGACGGAGGCCGCAACGACAAGGAATTCGATCCGCACGCCGCAAGACCGGTCGACACGAGCACGCCGACCACGACCGTGCCGAGCGTCACGCGCGACCTGTCACGAAGAGCGTTCTTCACCCGCGAGACGCTACGCCCCGGGTTGCGGAAAACGGGCGCACCCCGACGGCGGCCTCATCGCCTGGCTGCAGTTATCACGCGTTCGGGCGCCAGTTCTCACGCGTTCGGGCGCCTGCGGTCCCTCGATACCCTTGGAACTGATGTCGGAGCTCCAAGAAGTGATGCCCGAGGGACACGAGCCGGAGCGGCACGAACCTGTGCCCTTCGAGCAACGGGCACGGTCGTTCGGCTCCATCGCCGAGCACTACGCGCGCTTCCGGCCTGCCCCGCCCGCCGAGGCGGTGGAATGGGTCGTGGGCGACACGCGCGAAGAGTGCCCTCGATCTCGGGGCGGGCACCGGCGCCCTCACGGGTCTCGTCGTCAAGCGTGTTCGAAACGTCGTAGCAGCAGAGCCCGACGGCGAGATGCGTTCGGTACTCCGCAGGAACCTCCCTGCAGTTCCTCTCGTTGCGGCGACGGCTGAGGCGCTGCCTTTCAGGTCAGCGACGTTCGACGCGGTCGTCGTCTCTTCCGCCTGGCACTGGATGGACCCGAACCTCGCACCGATGGAGGTGGGTCGCGTTCTCGAGTCCGGCGGGGTGCTCGGGTTGCTCTGGAACGGGGCGGACAGGACCGACGAGTGGGTGGAAAGACTCCTGGGGCCCGGCCTGCCCCCGGCCAGTCCCGATTCACAGAGCTCGTGGATCCGGCGTCACACACCGGAGTTTCCCGACGAAGCTCCCTTTCACGACATGCAGAGCCGCAGGGTGAGTTGGTCGATGAAATTCACCGTCGACGAGGTCGTCGGGATGATGGCGAGCTACAGCCGTGTGTTCACGCTGCCCGCCGAAGCCCGCGAGAAGGCGCTCGCAAGGGTCAGGGAAGGTGCGATGAGCCGTCTCGACATGACCGGAGGATCGAGTCTCGACCTGCCGATGCTGTGCCAGTGCTGGCGGCTCATCCGCGACTGACGCTCAGTGCCGACATTCCCTGCTGACACTCTCCACGGCGCCTTCCCCCGGGCGGTTCTCGACCCCGGGGAACTAAGAGCGGCGGGCGACTTCTTCGGCAATCTGGCGGATCCGCTTTTGAACGACGGATGACTCGTAGCGCTCGGAGTACAGCGCGTGCGCGTTCTCCACGATCGTCTGGCGCAGCTCGGCGTCCGACAACAGCGAAGCGCAGGCTTCGGCGATCTCCGAGGCATCGTCAGCGATGAGAACGTGCACCCCGTTGTCGAGCTCCAGCCCTTCGGCGCCGAGCGAGGTCGAGACGACGGGGATTCTGTTGGCGAATGCTTCGAGGATCTTGACCCGGGTACCGCTCCCGAATCGCATTGGCACGACAATCACGTCGGCTCTGGCAAGCTCGTCGTCCATCTCGGTAACGGCACCCACGACGGTCACGAGGGGGGGAGAAGCCAACTCGACCGCGAGTGACGGCGGCACGAGGCCCACGAGTCGTACCTGCACCCGGGGGACGAGTTGAGCGAGGCGCGGCGCGATCTCCGAAGCGAGGAAGCGAGCTGCATCAGCGTTGGGCGCGTATCGCATGGTTCCCATGAGCATCACCGTCGGAGGGGAGCCCGGGGAGCTCTTGCCGAGTGGGTTCTCCGGCGATCTGAAACCGTTCGGGACGATGCGTACGTGAGCGAGGCCGCTGCGCGAGGCGTCGAGCTCGCTGCAGAGGACCGGCACGGCCACTTTGTCGATGTACTGGTGCAGGCTCTTCCATTGCCGGCCCTGGAGTCTTGCGAATGTGTCCCCAAGAAACTGGCGCACACGCTCTGCCCCTGTGCGGGGCCGACCCCGGATGCCGAGGCGCGCCAGGATCTTCTGGTCCTCGAGGTCGTCGATGTCGACGATGGTGGGACTCGAATGAGGTTCTCCTGCCCACACCCAGGCGCGGACGCTGAAGCACCAGACGAGGTCGTAGCTTCCCGGATCGAGGGTCTCGAGCGCCGACCGGAGCGCCGCAACGGGTCGGAGCGTGAGTCCCCACGGTGTCCTGCTTCGCACAAAAGCTCGGAGCATCTCGAACCGGCCTGGAGGGCTCGTGTCGACAGCGCACCGGACGATCCGCGAAATTCGAACCCCTTCGGGGGGCGGGTCCAAATCCGACTCGTCACGTGTCGACGGGACAATCGACAACATGTCGAGGTCCCCGGATTCGGCGAGCGCACCCGCGGTGTTCGCTGCCCTCACCCTTGACCCGGTCGTCTCGGGCCATGGGTGGTCGGCGGTTATGAGCAGGATCCTCATTCGAGCGCGGGGCCTTGAGCGACCTTCGAGGTGGCCGGCACGATGGTCCTCCTAATACGACAGGTTGGCGTGCGCGCTACGTTCTACCAGGAACGTCCCATTTCCGCATCTGCTGTTCCGGGCTCATTCGAGGTGTCTCTTGGCTGAATACGACATGCAAAGCGACTGGTCGAACTTAGGCGACCCGATCCGCGAACGCAGAGACAGCAACGTCGTCGCAGGTGACGATTCTCCCTACTACCACTACAAGGCGGCCCAGTTGGCGCTTTCTCCCGCGGTGCGTCCTCAGCGTCGTTCCGTCCTCGAAGTCCGTTGCGGAGCGGGGTACCTCGGCGAAAGCTCAGGCAACCAAGGTGCGTTCGAAGACCTTCCCGAATGGTCGGTGGTGTGAGTGGAGTGCCATACTCCGATCCATGTCATGGAGTCGAAGCATTGAATAACAACCTGAAAGTTAGCGCCAAAAAATGGTACGACCGCATCACAATAAGCCTAGCCAGACACGCGAAGTTTGCCGGCGCGGCAAATGGTATCTCCGCTCTATGCCGAGCCCGGGCACTACCTCTCTCCGATTGCCGGTCCGCTTGACACTGAGCGCGCACTTAGAAATCAGCCGGAGTGTTTGGGAGTAGACCTGCGAGCTGACGACCAGGTATCCCTCATGAAGGAGTTAGCCGGGTACTGGGACGGACTCCCCGAGGAGCCGACATCCGGTTGGCGATATCACACGTCCGTTTTCTTCGGGCCGAGAGACGCGACCGTTTATTTTGCCCTTTTGCAACACCTTCGACCAACACAAGTCGTCGAGGTCGGATCCGGCTTCACTTCCGCCCTCGCGCTTGACGTCAAGGACCGGCTTCTCCCCGATCTGAAGCTTACGTTCATTGATCCTTATCCTCACCGACTTTACAATCTACTGGGAGATACTGACCGAAGCTCTTGTGAGATTCACGACGTCCCGGTTCAAGACCTTCCGCTGGACTTCTTCGACACACTTCGTTCGGGTGACTTTCTGTTCTTGGATACTTCCCACGTTTCCAAACAGGGGTCCGACGTGAATTGGTTGTTCTTCAACGTGCTCCCGAGGTTGTCGGATGGAGTGATTGTTCACATTCACGATATTTTCTGGCCATTGGAATATCCCAAGCAATGGCTGAACGACTACCGCTCTTGGTCCGAGGTCTATCTCGCACGGGCTCTATTGATGTTCAACACCCGATTCGAGATCTTGTTGTTCAACGATTGGATTTGGCGACATCACCCGGAAACGTGGACGACCCTCGACCCCAAATTCTGGAACGGAGCCAGCAGCCTGTGGTTACGAATCGGTGATTCCACAAGATGACACGGGCGAGAGCGTGCGGGCGAGAGCGTGCGGGCGAGAGCGTGCGGGCGAGAGGACTCGAACCTCCACCCCCGAAGGGACCGGGACCTAAACCCGGCGCGTCTGCCATTCCGCCACGCCCGCGGGGGAACCGACCAACGGTACCGCTGCGGGTCCGGTGAACACTGCACCTTTAGTAAACACCGCCGTTTACTAATCGCCGATTTTGAATGCCGAGGTCCGCCCATACCTGACCGACCACGCCCCTCCGGCCCTCCGCGACCGTCCAAGACATCTCACGATCCCTGCTCGTGGCCCCGGTCGAGGGGGAGAGGAAGGTAGCCTCGGGGTTCTATGGCCCGTCACCCCTCCGACCCGACGATGCGCAACGGCTCGTTATCCGACATGGCTCAGACGACAGACGTCTTCCAGCGGCTGCTCAAAGAGCGCATCATCTTCCTCGGCACCGCCATCGACGAGAACGTCGCCAACCTGGTCTGTTCCCAGCTGCTCCTGCTCGACGCCGAGGACCACGACCGGGAGCGTGACATCCAGCTGTACATCAACTCGCCCGGCGGGTCGGTGACCGACGGCCTCGCCATCTACGACACGATGCAATTCGTCAGATGCGACGTCCGCACGACCTGCGTGGGCCTGGCTGCATCGATGGGCCAGTTCCTTCTGTGCGCCGGCACCCCGGGCAAGCGTTACGCCCTGCCTCACAGCCGGATCCTCATGCACCAGCCGTCGGGCCAGATGCAGGGTCAGGCCGCCGACATCGCCATCCAGGCCGAGCAGATCGTGTACCTGAAGCGCATGATGGCCGAGAGGATCGCGTTCCACACGGGGCAGCCCATCGAGCGCATCGAGGCGGACTCCGACCGCGACCGGTGGTTCACCGCCGACGAGGCCAAGGAGTACGGGTTCATCGATCAGGTTATCGAGCACGCGACTAGCAAGGTCGTCCAAACCTGAGCTACGAACGGCGAACGGCGAGGCGAAAATGACCGACACTCAGCCCCGGCTCAGAGAGCCGTCGGCGGAGTTCGTCCCCATTTCCGGTGCGGAGGAGGACGAGCTCCTGGTCCGCGCCCGGAGGGCCGCGGCACGCGGGCCGAAGGCCACGCGCATCGTCGCCGCGAGGATTCCTCTGCGCCAACGGCTCGGCGATCTGGCGAGCAGGCCGTCGCGCGAGCTGTTCGTCTATCTCGTCCGCAAGGAGATCAAGGTCAAGTACAAGAACTCGTTCCTGGGGTTCTTGTGGTCGATGCTCAACCCGGCGCTCACGCTTGCGGTCTTCTACGTCCTGTTCACCTACTTCCTGCCGAACGGGATCCCGAACTTCGTCATCTACATGTTCTCGGCGACCCTCGTCTGGAACCTGTTCCTCACGGGCGTGATGGGCGGCACCTCCACGGTCGTCGCGAACGGCGGGATCGTGAAGAAGGTCGCGTTCCCGAGGGAGATCCTGCCCCTCGCGTCGGTCGGCTCGGCGTTCATGTTCTTCCTGTTCCAGGGCATCGTGATGGTCGCGTTCATGTTCGCCTTCTGGCACCGGCCGGACTGGGCCCTCATTTGGCTGCTCGTACCGGCGATGGCGGCGCTGCTGATGTTCTCTGCCGCGCTCAGCGTGTTCCTGTCGGCCGTGAACGTCTATCTCCGCGACACGCAGCACCTGGTCGAAGTGGTCCTGATGGCCTGGTTCTGGGCGATCCCGGCGGTCTACCGCTTCCCCCAGACGGTCCACGACAAGCTGCAGGTGCACCGGATCTTCGACATCCCCGGCACCCACCTTCTCTGGCTCTATTTCGCCAATCCCATGGTGCCGATCGTCATGTCGTTCCAGAAGTTCTTCTACAACGTCGAGATCCCCCTCGGAACCCAGGTTCCCCACGCACCGATCGAAGTTCTTCCGACGGCCTACGGACCCATGTGGTACCTCTCCGCCGACCTGATCGTGCTCGGCGTTTCAACTGTGATGTTCCTCGTTGCAATGGTCGTCTTCGGCCGCCTCGAGGGGAACTTCGCCGAGGAGCTTTGACGGCGTGACGAAGGTGGAGAAGACCGCGCCTTCCCGCCCGGCGCCGGTTGCGAATCCGATCGCGGGGGCGACACAGGTCATCGCTGCAAATGCGTTGCCGACCACCAGCCCCGGGGACTGGGTGAGGCACGAAGGCATGAACCTCGCGGTGGATGTCGTGCACGTGTCCAAGCGCTTCCGGCTCTACCACGAGAAGTACCAGTCCCTGAAGGAGCGCATGCTCCACGCCGGCAAGAACTCCCACGAGGACTTCTGGGCGCTGCGCGACGTCACCTTTCAGGTGATCGAGGGCGAGACGGTGGGGATCCTCGGGCGGAACGGGTCGGGGAAGTCGACGCTGCTCAAGTGCATCTCGGGGATCCTTCAGCCAACCGAAGGTGAGGTGCGCGTCCGGGGCCAGCTCGCCGCGTTGCTCGAGCTCGGCGCAGGTTTCCAGCCCGAGCTGTCGGGCCGGGACAACATCTTTCTGAACGCCGCGTTGCTCGGACTTTCGCAGAAGGACATGGAGCGCAAGTTCGACGAGATCGTCGCGTTCGCGGAGCTCGAGCAGTTCATCGACAACCAGGTGAAGTTCTACTCGTCCGGCATGTACGTGCGGCTCGGGTTCGCGGTCGCGGTGAACGTCGAGCCCGACGTGCTCGTCGTCGACGAGGTGCTCTCTGTCGGGGACGAGAACTTCCAGCGCAAGTGCCTGGACCGCATCAAGACCTTCCAGGACGAGGGTAGGACGATCCTGTTCGTCACCCACGCGGCGGACATGGTCCGCCAGATCTGCGAACGAGCGGTCGTCCTCGCCGGAGGACGGGTGCTGAGTGTCGGTCCGCCGGGGGAGGCGATCCGAAGCTTTCGCGAGCACCTCCTCGAAGTTGGCCCGGCCCTTGACATCCCGCCCGAAGACCCGACGGCGAAGGTGCCCGCCGTGGGACCGAGACGCGTCCTCATCTCGTCTGTCGAGGCGGAGCACCCGGGATCGGGCTCGCGCCGCTTCCTCGAACCGCGCGAGCCCCTCGTGATCCATGTCGCGTTCGAGGCCATCGAGGCGACTCCGGACGTCGTGTTCTCGGTCGCGATCTATGACATCGAGGGAAGCCTCATCTTCCAGACCGACACCGAGATCCTGGATCTGCACTGCGACGCGAAGGTGGGTGGCGGACGGATCGACTTCTCGTTCGAGCAGGTCCCCCTGATGGACGGGACCTTCTCCGTGAACATCGGGGTCCAGAGCAAAGGAGGGGTCGTCTACGACTGGCGCGAGCAAGCGACGTCCTTCGAGGTCATGAACCCGGGAAGGTCGACGGGTGTGATCGCGATGCCGGTACACGCGGAGATCCGCTCCGCAGCGCTCAGTTGACGACCGAAGACACCGCCAAGGCGAGCGCGGCGGACGATCGCGCCTATCTGGATGGCGTCCGTCGCGAGATAGACGAAGAGGTCAGGCGACGGAGGGCTGCGGGCGACTTCCCGCCGAGCTTCGAACGCAAGCTCGACGAGCTGTTCTCACGGTTCACGCCGACGGGCACCCACGACGACCATTTCACCGACGCGCTGAAGCTCGCGGACCGCTCGGCGTACTTCGACGCGCAGGTTCCCTTCGGGTCGAGACGCCGGCCGCAGGGATTCACGAAGTGGGTCCTCTGGAACGCGGAGGCGTGGTTCGTCAACTACCTCGTACGCCAGCTCAACCACTTCTCGGCGTCGATCATGCGGGTCGTGCACCTGCTCGACGAAAGGCTCGGAGAGGTCGAGCGAGAAGTCGAGATGCTGGTGGTTCCCGCCCTGGCCGACGAGGACGCGGTGTCCGCCGGCTCCGACGCGGCGCCGTTCACCGACATGCTCACGAAGAAGCTCTCGGATCCCCGGGCGCCGGAGGGCCGGGTGTTGCACGCCGAGTGCGGGGACGGGTCGTTGATCGACGCGCTGGCGGATGCAGACGTCGACGTCTACGGGATCGATCCTGGAAGCGCTGCAGCGGACCGGGCGGTGGAGAAGGGGCTCGACGTGCGTCGCGACGACGTGCTCGGGCATCTGTCGTCGGTCGGGGACGACAGGCTCGCGGGTCTCGTCCTGTCCGGGTGCGTCGACCGGATGACCCTTTCGGAGCGCAGGCACCTTCTCGGGCTCGCCGAGCTCAAGTTGGCTCCGGGCGGGACGATCGCATTGCTCGTGACGTCGCAGCGGGCCTGGCAGGACGCGGTAGGCCCGGTCGTCGCCGATCTCGCTCCCGGGGGGCCGTGGAACGCAGCCACTTGGGCCTACCTGTTGTCGCAGATCGGTTTCACGGATGTCGAGAGCTTCGCAGGGCCAGCATCAGGCGGTCTCGAACGCGCGGCGGGCGACGACCCGACGGCGTCCGCGCTCAACCGCGCGCTCGATCGTCTCGAGCCCCTCGTCTGTGGCCCCGAATCGTTCTGCGTGATCGCGACCAAGAGGCAGGCGAGCGCCATCACCGCCGGTCGGTGAGCCCTGCGGTGAAGCCGGTCAGGATCGATCAGGTCGTTCCTTCCTTCGGCGGCCGAGATGCCATCGGGGCGCACATACTGCACCTGCGCGACCTGTTGCACGATCTCGGGTTCGAGTCGGATGTCTGGTGCAAGGGGGCGTTCCCCGAGACGAGGTCGATCGCAAGGTTCACCGACGATCTCGGCGAGCGGGAGCGGCCCGGCACGTGGTGGCTCTACCACCTGTCGAGCGGCTCCCCGGTGGCGGAGCTGATCGCCGAGCGGCCGGAACCGAAGATGGTCGACTATCACAACATCACGCCGGCGAGCCTCTTCGGCAGCTGGGTCCCCTGGGCGACCGAGGAGGCCGACACTGGCCTGCGGCAGCTGAAGATTCTCGCCGGAGCCTCGTGCTTTGGGTTCGCCGACTCGGCGTTCAACGGGCGAGATCTGCAGGCGGCGGGCATGCCGGACGGCCGCACCCTCGTGGTGCCGCCATTGTTCGACCCGCTCGCTCTCGCGTCGAGAGCCGACCACGCCCTGGCGGCACGACTGCGGGCAGAGCGCGCGGATGGCGGCGCCGACTGGCTGTTCGTCGGCCGCGTGACGCCGAGCAAGGCCCAGCACGACCTGATCAAGGCGCTCGCCTTCTACAGGCAGGCCTACGACCCCGACGCTCGGCTTCATCTCGTGGGGACATGGATGGGTGATGACTATCCCCGTGCTCTGGAACGCTTCGCGCGCCGGATCGGGCTCGGCGACGCCGTACGGCTGACCGGGTCGGTGTCACCCGAGGAGCTGGCCGCTTACTACGCGGGCTCGGACGTCTTCGTCTGCGCGTCGGAGCACGAGGGGTTCTGCGTCCCGATCGTGGAGGCGATGAACTTCGGCCTGCCGGTCGTGGCTTTCGACGCGGGTGCGGTCCCCGAGACCGCTGGAACCGGAGCACTGGTCGTGGCGGACAAGTCACCGGTCGCTCTGGCGACGGCGGTGAACAGGGTCACAGCCGACCCAGCGTTTCGCGAGCGCCTCGTGCAGATGGGCCGCGCTCGTGCGGCGCATCTCTCGCTCGCCGAGGGACGCGACCGTTGGGCGGAGGCTATCGACACGGCGCTACGCGCCGCGACGCACGCTGACGCGCTCGGAAGCACATGACGCCCGGACGGATAGACCAGGTCCTTCACATCCTGGCCTACAACGACGCGATCGGGACGCACGTTCTCGCCGTGCGAGACGTCCTGCGGAATGCGGGGTTCGAGTCGGACATCTACGCGGGGCAGGTCCATCCGGAGCTCAAGGGGGAGGCGCGTCCCGTCGAGGACCTTCCGCTCGTCGCCAGGGCCGGGTGCTGGATCCTGTTCCACCATTCGATCGGCAGCACTGTCGCAGAGACGGTCATGAAGCGCCCTGAGCCGCTCATCGTCGATTACCACAACATCACTCCTGCGGGTCTCGTCGACAGGTGGGCCCCGTGGGTGCGCGAGGAGCTCGAGCTCGGGATCGAGCAGCTCGAGCAGCTCGGGCCGAAGGCGTTCTACGGGCTCGCGCACTCGGCATTCTCGGACAGAGAGCTGCAGCATGCGGGCTGCCACCAATCAGCCGTCGTCCCTCCTCTGTTCTCGATCGCAACGTCCGGTGCTGATCCCGCCGCGCTGGCGGCTCTTCGGGCCGAGAAGGCCGAGGGAGGCTCGGACTGGTTGTTCGTCGGGAGGATCTCCCCGCACAAGGCCCAGCACGACCTGATCAAGGCCCTCGCATGCAGCCGGCAGGTCTACGACCCGAACGCAAGGCTGCATCTCGTCGGTACCTCGCTCGGCACCGACTATCCGAGAGCGCTCGCCAGGTTCGCCGCCCGCCTGAAGGTGGGTGACGCGGTGAGGATGACGGGAGCGGTTCCTGCAGCTGTTCTCGCCGCCTATTACGAGACGGCGGACGTGTTCGTCTGCGCGTCCGACCACGAGGGGTTCTGCGTACCCATAGTCGAGGCGATGGCCAGAGGGGTTCCCGTGGTCGCCTACGAAGCGGCGGCGGTCGGAGAGACGGTCGGCCCCGGTGGGCTGCTGCTCGGCGAGAAGGCGCCGATGGTCGTGGCGGCGGCGGCGGACCGGGTCGTCAGCGATCGGACGCTTTCGCGCCGGCTCGCCGATGCGGGCCGGAGCAGGGCTGCGGAGCTGTCGATGCCGGCGAGCGCGAAGTTGCTCCGATCTGCGATCGAGCATGCGGTGGACGTCGCGACCGACCTCGGGATCGCCTGAAATGGAATCGCCTGAAATGGAATCGCGTGAGATGGAGCAGCACGGATCGCGCTTCACCCACGTCCACCAGGTTCTGCCGTCGCTTCACGTCGCGGACGCGTCGGGAGCGCACACACTCAAGGCGCGCGAGGCCCTGAGAGCGGCCGGCTACCGGTCCGAGCTGTTCGTCGACCTGGTCGACGCGCCGCTCGCGCACGAGGTGAGGAGATTCGACGAGCTCGACCGCTTCGTGGCCCCGGACGCCACGGCGATCATCTACCAGCTAGCGGTGGGATCGTGGGTGGTCGACAGCCTCATCGCGCGCAAGGAGCCGTTGCTCGTCAACTATCACAATCTCACTCCAGCGAGCTTCTTCTGGAAGTGGGCTCCCGATTGGCTCGATGCGGTCGCCCTCGGGCGCTCCCAGCTTCACGCGTTGGCGAAGCGCACCAGTCACACGATAGCGGTGTCGGAGTTCAACGAGAGCGATCTGCTGGGTGCCGGCTACCTGTCCACCTCGGTGGTCCCGCCTTTCGTGGACGTCGCCCCATCGCAGCGCCCGCGTCCTGTCCGCAATGAACCGGGCCGCCGTGAATCGGGCCCCACGACATGGCTGTTCGTCGGCAAACTGCTACCGCACAAGGCTGCTCACGATCTCGTGACCGCACTCGCTACCTACCGGAGGGCCTACGACTCGAGCGCGCGGCTCGTGCTGGTCGGTGGCCATCCGGTCGCGTCGTACGCCGCTGCGGTTCGCGACTACGCAGGTTCGCTCGGGCTCTCCGAAGCTGTGTCGATCACCGGTGCGACGAGCAGCGACGAGCTCGCGCTCGCCTACGCGAGCTCCCACGTCTTCGTCTGCCTTTCGGAGCACGAGGGCTTCTGCTTCCCCCTGCTCGAAGCGATGAACAACGGTCTGCCTGTCGTCGCGTATTCGCGCGGGCGCCGTGCCGGACACCCTCGCGGGCAGTGGCATCCTCCTGCACGACAAGTCGGGTCCATCGGTGGCGGCGGCGGTGCACCGCGTCGTGACCGACGAGGCACTGAGGGCGAAGCTCGTCGCCGGGGGCCACGCGCGGCTCCGCGCGTTCGACGTGAGCCGTACCAGCCGAAGGTTCGTGGACGAGGTCCGCCGAGCTCTGTGGCGCGAGGAGATGAAGCCGCGTGCCGGAGCAGCCGGCGAGTCCCTCCCGGTGGCGACCGGGCCCGAACGCAGGTTCATCGCGCCGGTCGCCCCGGTCTCTGCCGGCGGCGTCCGGATGGCGAGACGCGTGGGCGGGATCGGCCCTGAGCCGGTGACGGCCGTTCATCAGCTCGTGCCGATGCTCGTGCCCGGCGACGCCACGTCCGATCATGCGATCCAGCTTCGGCGGCTCGTGCACGACATGGGTTTCGAATCCGAGATATTCGCCGCCGCCATTCACGACTCGCTCCACGAAGAGGGCTTGCTCGTCGGCGAGCTCCCTGACCGGACGCTGCCGGGAACTCTCCTCGTCTACCAGATGTCGAGTGGGTCCCCGATGGTGGAGACCGCACGCGAACGCAAGGAGCCGCTTGCGGTGAACTACCACAACCTCACCCCGGCAAACGCGTACGACCGGTGGGAGCCCGCGATTGCGGCCGACCAGAGATGGGCGAGGCGCCAGGTCGCAAGCCTTGCGGCGCGGACAACGGTCGCCATCTGCGACTCCGCGTACAACGCCGCAGAGCTCGTGTCGTACGGATACAAGACGACCGAGGTCTGTCCCGTGCTCGTGGACATGGGTCGATTCGGACCACCCGGGGCCGCAGGCCGCGGTGGTTCGGGCTGGCTGTTCGTCGGAAGGATCGCGCCCCACAAGTCGCAGCACCGCCTCGTCCAGGCGCTCGCCGCTTACGTCCGGCTCTATGGCCCGGGCGCGAGTCTGGATCTCGTTGGAAGGCCTGGTTCGTACCGTTACGCCGACGCAGTTCGCCGGTGCGCCGAGAAGCTCGGCTTGGGCGGGGTCGTGCGGATGGTGGGCGAGGTGACCGATGCGGAGCTCGGCGACCATTACCGCAAGGCGGATGTTCTCGTCGAGCGCGTCGGTGCACGAGGGGTTCTGCGTCCCGATCGTGGAGGCCATGCACCACGGGGTTCCGGTCGTCGCGCTGTCGGCGGCCGCCGTGCCGGAGACCGTCGGCGGTGCCGGCCTCCTCATCGAGAGCGCGAGTCCCGCGACGATGGCAGCGGCTGTCCATAGCGTCGTGGACGACTCGGACCTGCGAGATCGTCTCGTACGTGCCGGACGCGCACGCGCTGGCGAGCTGAGTCTCGAACGTTCCCGCGCGACCATGCGCCACGTGCTCGAGCGTTGGATCGACGGCCGCGGCCGCTTCGGCGCCCCGACCGCGACGCCGTTCGCGACTCCTGCTGCGACTGTTGCGGCGTCGCTGTGAAGTTCGCCTTCGTCACACCGCGCTACGGGGAGGAGATCGTCGGAGGCGCCGAGATGGCCGCCCGGATGATCGCCGAACGGCTCGTGTCGCAGCTCGGCTGGTCGGTGGAGATCTTCACCACACGGGCGAAGGACATCGTCACGTGGGCGAACGAGTACCCCGAGGGGGACGCGTCGCTGAACGGGGTCCTCGTGCACAGGTTCGACGTGACGTCGGGCCGGCCGCCTCACTTCTTCAGCTTCTCGGAGCGGCTCCTCTCGGCGCCCGAAGCCGCCACGGAAGCCGAGGGACGCGCGCGTTCGTGGACACGCAGGGACCCGGTTGCCCCTCTCTCATCGAGGCGCTGAGGTCGTGTGATCGCGAGCTCGTGGCCTTCTACCCCTATCTGTACACACCGACCGTCGAAGGGGTCGCGGCGATCGGGGACCGCGCGGTCATGCACCCCGCCGCACACGATGAGCCCGCACTCCATCTCCCGGTGTTCCGGCGCACGATGACTGGGGTCAAGGGTCTGGCGTTCCACACCCGTGGTGAGCGCGATCTCGTCCAACGCCTCTTTCCCGTAGCGGACCTGCCGCAGGCCGTCATCGGGCTCGGCTTCGACGAGCCCGTACCCGGCCTCGGGCAGGGAACCCCCCCTTCGGAGCTGCTCGGGATCGGGGACCGCCCCTACCTGCTCTGTCTCGGGAGGGTCGACGGGCTGAAGGGGACGACCGCGCTCGGCGCGTTCTTCGCCGCGTACAAAGAGCGCCGCCCCGGCCCTCTTGCTCTCGCTCTCGTCGGGCCGGTCACGGCTCAACCGCCCCTGTCGCCCGACGTGGTGCTCACCGGGCCTGTGAGCGAGGCGGACAAGTGGTCTCTGCTGAGAGGTGCGACGGCTCTCGTTTCACCGTCGCCGCACGAGTCTTTCTCGTTGGTGCTCCTCGAGGCCTGGAGCGTCGGCGTGCCGGCGATCGTCAATGCTGTCTGCAGCGCGACCGTGGAGCATTGCTCGGACTCCGGAGGTGGGCTGTGGTATGGCTCGTATGCCGAGTTCGAGGTGGTGATCGACACGATGATGGCGGATCCGCAGCTGCGTTCGCGTCTCGCGGAGCGGGGCCGCCGTTACGTCGAGGACAACTTCAGGTGGCCGGTCATCATCGACCGCTACGACAGGTTCGCAGGGCGCGTCCTGGATCGAGTGACGCACATGAGCCGCTGAGCCGGGGCGCGGGAGCACAGTCGGCGTGCGAGCGGTCAGGATCATGTTGTTCAGCCTGCTCGGGGCGACCGTCGCCGCGGTGGTGGCTCTCATCATCACGAGCAACGTGGAACGCGGGCCCGAGCACTCCTTCAAGCTCGTCCCGACCGTCGCCGCGACGAGATCGCAACTCGTGAGCGACGCCGCCGCACTCGTGCGGCGGCTCCAGAGCCTCGGGTATACGAACAGTCAGTCCGAGGTGGTCGGCGACGCCATATCGCTCGTCGTGTACGGCGCAGAACCGCAGGTGAACGATGCGGTTCAGGGTTCGATCGCAGAGGCGCGCTTCGAGGTCAGGCCTGTCGAGTGCGCCGTCCCGCCCTACAGCCCCCCGGCGCAAACCGGCGTGCAGCCGCCGCCAACTCCGCCGCTGCGGTGCGGCGCGCGAATATCTGCTGTCGGCATCCGCACTTAAGGTCGACACCCGTACCGGCGTGCCGAAGCATGCGCCAGGAGCCGATCCGTCTCTTTCCGGGTTGCCCAACACCCCGGCCGCGACTGACTCACAGTCCGAGCCGGCGCTGTATCCGATGGGACCGGGATCCGGTACCCGGTTCCTCGACCTCCGGCTGCTGCTCGGTCCGGCACCGGTCCGAAACGACGAAATTGCATCGGCCGGCGCCTCCAAGGTGGCTTCGCAATGGGCCGTGCAGATCACGCTCACGAGTGCTGGTTCAAAGGAACTGGATACCGATCGCTGCGCCAACAGTTCCATGCCTACGTGGCCGTCTGCGTGGACGGGACCGTTCTGTCCGCTTCCATCGTCGAACCCACCTCGACCTCGTTCAGGTCTCTCGGGGGGGTGCTCTCGTTGAGAGCCGGCTTCACGAGGAGCGAGGCTCTCGATCTGGCGGACGACCTCGCCTCACCACTGCCCGTGCCCCTCGTGGTGGCGAGCTCGAGCTGACCGTGATCCACGCCGCGGCATCACTCGCTAGCGTCGACCGGGAGCCCTCTCTTCCCTCCGCGGGCTATCGCAACTTCCGACAATTGCCACTCCTGCCCCACGTGCAACAGCCGTATCGGGCTAGCCTGGATTGCTCATGTGGCCTAGTTGGCGTCGATGACCGGTCGCAGGTTGAGAAGCCGCAGCGGCCGGCTCCTGTCTATCGCAGCAGTGCTGACGGCCAGCTTCGCCGCGGCATTGTCGATCCCTGTCGGGCCCGCTTCGGCGTATCCCTTCGCCGACATCGACCTCGTCGGCCACGGCTGGGGACACGGGATGGGCATGGGCCAATGGGGCGCTCTCGGCTACTCGCTCGGAGGCTCGAGCTACCAGCAGATCTTGAGCACCTACTACGGGAAGCTGGCCGCCGGCGGCAACACGAGCATCGGCAAGCTCGCAGGGTCGGGAGGACGCGACCAACGTCCGCGTCGCGATGACCGAGGACGACGGCTTGTCGCCGGTCATCACTTCGCACTCGCCATTTACCGTCGACGGGGTGCACTTCGCGGCCGGCGATGCGGCTCGGCTCGTCGCGACGTCCAGCGCGAACACAGCGTTGGAACGTCGAGATCCGCGACCGGGGGTTGCAGCGCGTCGTCGTGGGGGATAACAGCCGCGCGAAACGTGGTCGAACCCGACAGCGATTCCGGGCGCTACCGAGACGTTCCCGGTCGACTCGGATCTCGCGAACGAGGTTCTCGAGCTCTGCGAGGGCGGAACTGCAGAGGGACTGCGCGGGGACATCGAGGCCACCGCGAATTCGGACAGCCAGCTGCGAACAGTGGACTCCGTCCCGCTCGAGCAGTACGTGGCCGACGTGACGCCTTCTGAGTCGCCGGCGTACTGGGGGACCATCGGAGCCGCGGGCGCGCAGGGCGAGCCCCGGGGATTCCAAGTCCCTCGAGGCACAGGCAGTCGCGGCGCGCTCCTACGTCATGAGCGATCTCGGCGGCTAGGGCGGGTACGCCGACACGTGCGATCTCGACTGCCAGAGCTACCTCGGCATCACCTACGAGAACCCGCTCGCGTCGACAAGCGGTGCACGACACGCTCGGTGTCGTGGTCCAGATGCCCGGCGGGCGGTCGCGACGACGCTGTACTCGTCGTCGACCGGCGGTTGGACGGTGGCGTCGACATTCGCCGCCGTACCTGACGCCGGCGACGCGGTCTGCGTTACCGGACGCCTGCAACCCGCATCACACCTGGAACGGCGTCGGTCCCGGTGAGCGCGATCGAGGCGGCATTCCCCTCGATCGGCACGCTCGAGTCGTTACAGGTGACCCAGCGCGACGGCAACGGGGACTTCGGCGGCCGAGTGCTTCAGATGTCGCTCGTCGGCACTCGTCGGGAGCGTGAGCATGACCGGCTCGGACTTCGCCACCGACTTCGCTTCGTACGGGGTCCAGAGCTACTGGTTCGAGGTGACGAACGAAGCGAGCGGCGGGATCGGCGGCTACTGGATGGCGGCGAGCCGACGGCGGGGTCTTCAGCTTCGGCAATGCCGCGGTTCCACGGATCGATGGGCGGCAGGCATCTGAACGACCCGATCGTCGGGATGGCGGCACCGGCGGATCACGAGGGCTACTGGCTCGTGGCGTCCGACGGCGGGATCTTCAGCTTCGGCGACGCGAAGTTCCACGGATCGATGGGCGGCAGGCGCCTGAACGACCCGATCGTCGGGATGGCGGCGACACCCGACGGCAAGGGCTACTGGCTCGTCGCGTCAGACGGTGGGATGTTCAGCTTCGGCGACGCCGAGTTCCACGGATCGATGGGCGGCAGGCACCTGAACAAGCCCGTCGTGGGCATGGTGGCGACGCCCGACGGCAAGGGCTACTGGCTCGTCGCGTCGGACGGAGGGATCTTCAGCTTCGGCGACGCGCAGTTCCACGGATCGACCGGACACTTCATGCTGAACAGGCCCGATCGTGGGAATGGCGCGTGACGTCGCGGGCACGGGTTACTGGCTGGTGGCCAGACGGGGGGTCTTCTCCTTCGGCACTGCCGCGTACCAGGGATCGCTGCCCGGTCTCGGCGATCGTCGACGACACGGCGGTCGCGATGCTCCCGACAGACACCGGCGACGGATACCTGATCGTCTGCGGCGACGGGCAAGGCATACGAGGTCGGAGACGCGCCGCAGCTCGGTGACGTGAGCTCCGCCGTGCCGGATACACGGGTACGATCGTGCGAGGGGCGTCGTCCCGGGCTGAAGCGTCCGCCGCGCCCACGGCTCGGTCATCAGCCGAGGAGGCGTGCGAGCGGAGTCTGAAGCCGTGCAGCTTGCCGAACCGACCGAGCCGGCCTACGTTCACCCCGATGTCAGCGCGTGCGAAGCATCTCGAGATCTCCGGCGCTGTTGCCGTATGCCCACACGAACGGCGTTGTTCTCGGAGGCGCTCGACGCGTTCGTCGATCCACTCGCGAAGCCTGCCTCGCCTTCTCGGCCCCTCGGCAGTTCGAGCCGTCGTAGCGACCCGGTCAGCTTTCCGTCAGCCTCCGACCTCGAGCCGTGTGGCTATCGACCGTCGGCGCCGAGCTCCTTTGCAACCGGACCGAGGTAGAGCTCGGGCGATGCGGAGACGATCACGACCGGTGGCCCTGCTCCATGTGCCAGCGGAGGCGATCGCAGATGTCGAGACGGGCGCGACGCCTGAAGTGCGGCAAGCCCGAAGTCGGCCGCCTGCTTCGAGACAGCGGTCGTCGTCCCGTCCGGCGAGCAGCCTCGAGAAGAGAGCCTCCTTGGCGACGTCGTTCGCCGTTCCCCCGACGACGGCTGCCGCGACGAGCTTCGGCAGGTCGAGGAGCCCCGCCGCGACGACCCGGGCGCGCCCGGCGACGAACACCAGGAACTTCCAGACCGAGCCGCCACGGGTGAGGGTCCCGTCGAAGTCGAATGCGGCGACGACCGCTCGGTTGGCCCCGGTCCGGGGCTGAGGGTCGGCTCGGACAGGCGGGATCGTCATCGATGGCGTCACCGAGACTGCCCGCCGGACCAGGGACTGGCTGCGTACCGATGCCGGCCCATCGTCCCGCTCGAGAAGCGCGCGCTCCGTCGGCCGGCTTCGCCGCTCGCGATCGTGGAACGGCCGAGCACTCGCCTCGTTTGCGAGTGCGTCGTGCTCGCTGAGGCTCCACTGGTCGAGCAGGGATCGACTGTCGTTGCGCATGCAGACCTGCGGGAACGAGGCGATCTCGTCGGCCAGGCTCGACCGCCACGCGGAGCGATTCACCCGGTCGGAGCGAGCCGGTTCACGAGACCCATGGCGAGCGCTTCGGGCCGCCGACCCCACGTCCGGTGAGAAGGAGGTCGAGAGCGTGGCTCTGGCCGACGAGGCGGGCGAGCCTGACCGAGCCACCGTCGACCAGAGGGACGCCGAACCTGCGGCAGTAGACGCCGAGCACGGCGTCGGTCGCCGCGACGCGCAGGTCGCACCACAGGGCGAGCTCGAGGCCCCCGGCCACCGCGTGGCCCTCGATGGCGGCGATGACAGGTTTCGTGAGCTCGAGCCAGGTCGGTCCCATCGGGCCGGGGCCGTCTCGCGGACCGGCCGCCGGTCGCCCTCGGCCATAGCCTTCAGGTCGGCCCCTGCGCAGAAGGTGCCGCCTGATCCGGTGAGCACCGCCACCGATGCCGAGTCGTCGACCTCGAACTCCTCGAAGGCGTCGAGCAGGGCGTGCGCCGTGGTCGAGTCGACGGCGTTGCGTCGTTCGGGCGCTCGAGATCGCGACGACGGTCACCGGGCCCTCTCGGTGACTCACGACCTGGATTGAGCCGGCACCGATGCCGGCGGTCGTGCCGATCGGGTGATCTGCTGCATCCGAGCATTCTCGCAGGGGCAGCCGGGCTCGGGGCATAAACTTGACCCATCCGGTCGACAATTGGATGGGCCCCCCTAGACTCGGGAAAACCGGAAGCATCCGAATCGAGGCGCCCGGCGGGCGCGCGACAAACCCCCAGGAGGAAATATGGCATTACGTCTGGGCGACACCGCCCCCGACTTCACGGCAGACACCACCGAGGGCACCATCAACTTCCACGAGTGGCTCGGCGACTCCTGGGGCATCCTGTTCTCGCACCCGAAGGACTTCACGCCGGTGTGCACCACCGAGCTCGGCGCCTTCTCCAAGTGCGAAGGCCGAGTTCGACAAGCGCAACACCAAGCTCCTCGGGCTGTCGGTGGACTCGGTCGAGTCCCACAACGGTTGGAAGGGCGACATCGCAGAGACCCAGGGCCAGGAGCTCAACTTCCCGCTGATCGGGGACCCGGACCGCAAGGTCTCCGACCTCTACGACATGATCCACCCGAACGCCAACGACACCCTCACTGTGCGCTCGGTGTTCATCATCGGGCCGGACAAGAAGGTGAAGCTGACCTTGACGTACCCGGCGTCGACGGGCCGCAACGTGGACGAGGTGCTGCGTGTCCTCGACTCGCTGCAACTGACGGCGGGCTACTCGGTCTCGACCCCGGTCAACTGGAAGGACGGGGAGGACGTGATCATCGCCCCGGCCATCTCCGACGACGAGGCGAAGCAGAAGTTCCCGAAGGGCTTCAAGACGCTCAAGCCCTACTTGCGGGTGACCCCCCAGCCCAACAAGTAGGACCCTGGGAGGCTCTGATCAGGCCTTCCAGTGGAGATGGTCTTGTGAAGACGGGGCCGGCTGTGAGGCCGGCCCCGTTTGCCCGTTAGGGCGCGGTTTCGTGATGCCGCCGCGAGTGACCACCAGCCGACCGGGTGGCCGGCGCACGGCTTCTCCGACGACGAGGCCACGAGGCGCCTGCTGCGTTCACAGCCGCCGAGACGGCGCGCTCGAGTGGGCGGGCTCGGTGATCGGGGGGACAGTCGTCATCGGCGACGGCGCTTCGCGGCGGCATGTCGTCCGCGGTCCACGTGCTCAAGGTGGATCTTCGGCGGCGGGGCCGACCAAGAACGTGGTGCTGCGTCGTTACGTCCGACCGGAGGTGACCTCCGAGGAGCCGGACATCGCGGCGCGGGAGGCACGAATCCTGCGACTTCGTGGAGCGGCATCGGCGGTCCCGACGCCCGTCTGCTCGGCCGTGGACCGAGACGGTTCAGACGCCGGAGTGCCTGCCGTGCTCATGTCGTAACTTGGCGGGCCGGGTCGACTGGTGGCCCGTCGACGTGGGCCGCTGGCTCGGGACGTCTGGCAGAGCTTCTCCCGCCATCCACGCGACCGACCTGCCGTTCGGCGAGGGACTCGCCTCTGCCGGTGTTCTCACCGTACGCGCAGGTCGAGCTATGTGCCCCCCGACGTGGGCACGTCGGCCCGAGGGTCTGGGAGCGGGCATTCGAGATCTTCCACGGGCCGGTGCCCGCGGGCGAGCGGACCTTCATCCAACGTGACTTCCACCCGGGCAACGTGCTGTGGAGGCGCGGGTCGGGTCTCGGGCGTCGTCGACTGGCAGGCGGCGTGCGTCGGGCCGCCGTCGATCGACGTCGGCCATTGCCGCACGAATCTTCTTCCGCTACGGGCTCGACGTGGCCGACCGGTTCACGCGCGCTGTGGGAGGGCCTGACGGGTCGCAGCTACGACCCCTGGGCGGAGGTCGTGTCGATCGTCGGCGTCCTCGACGAGCTTGAGGAGGACTCGATCCGGACCGCGAGGCCGTGGAGGATGCGCTTGGCGAGGGCGATCGCCGAGCTGAGTGTCTCGACACGAGCTGGGTAGCGAAGCTCGCCGTCAGCTCTCGGCAGTCGTCGTCTGCGGTCGTGCGTCGAGCAACGGCGTCGTGGTCGTCGGCGGGAGCCGTCGTCGACGTCGTCGTCGGAGGGACCGATGTGGTGGTCGTCGGGGGCACCGTAGTCGTCGTGGTGGCGTGCGACCGTCGTGGTCGTGGGGGCGGGACCGGTGGTCGTGGTTGTGCGAAGTCGTGCTCGTCGTCGGTGGTGGTGGACGGGGACGGTGGTGGAAGTGGTCGTGCGACGAGGCGGCACAGTGCGACGGGACTTGGTGGTCGTCGAGGTCTGCCCCGGGTGGACCGTTGGTACGGACCCGGACGCCGGATGTGAGCGCGAAGACGAGCAATGCGATCGCGATCGCCGCGACCACGGCGACGAGCACTGTATTGAAAGGGAAACGACGGCTCGGGCCGACTGCTCGTCGACGGAGCCGGTGGGCTCGGCGGTCCTCCGCCGCCGCCTGCTCGGATCCCGTGCCGAGACGGGCGTAAGCATGACTCGAGGTCCGCTCCGTACGGAGAGCGCACCTTCTCGGTCGGCAGCAAGCCCCTCCGGTGCTCCGACATCGGCGAGCGACCTTTGCTCGGTGGCGGCAAAGCGTTGGTGAATCACCTGGTTCTGCTGCCATCTCGCCGGTCCGGCATCTGCCTGGTCTGCCCGACGCCCGTTGGACGAGCTCGGTATGCCGGCCGCCGGGCTCCGCGGCGCCCTTGGCCGGACTGTCTTCGGGTCCTCGGTTCGGCCGAGGTGCCCGGTAGTCCGTAGCCGCAGACGAGACATCGTTCGGATCCGTCCGGCACGTTTGCGTCGCATCTCGGGCAGACGGCCATCAGATCCTTCCGTGCTCACTCGGGACTTGCTCTGTGACTCAGGTCACTCGGATCCTGCGCAGGACGGATCGGCAGCCAGCTCGTCGCGTAATTCGCGCTTCGAGCACCTTGCCCTGGGGGTTGCGCGGCAGGGGCTCCGAGCGGAACCAGATGTGGGTGGGCACGTTGAAGCCCGCCATCCGCTCCCGGACGAAGAGCGAAAGCTCGTCGGCGGAAACGCTCGTTACCTGGGCGCAGCACGACTGCCGCCCCGACCTCCTCGCCGAGCACCGGGTGGGGGACGCCGATGACGGCGACGTCGGCGACGGCGGGGTGCTCGAACAGGGTGGCCTCCACCTCGACCGAGTAGACGTTCTCGCCTCCGCTGATGACCATGTCCTTCGCCCGGTCGACGATGTAGACGAACCCCTCCTCGTCGATCCGCGCCACGTCGCCCGAGTGGAGCCAGCCCTCGGTGAACGAGGTGGCCGTCTCTTGCGGCTTTTTCCAGTATCCGCGCACCACGTTCGGGCCCTTGATCCAAAGCTCGCCCTTCACGTCGGGGCCGCTGGGGATCGGGTCATCGGGCGCGTCTCCCGCGAATCCTTCCGGGACGACTGCCACGTCGCAGACGGGCACCGGCGGACCGACACTGTCGGGTTTACGCTTGTAATCGTTGCCGTTGTTCATGGTCGTGACCGACGACGTCTCTGTCAGGCCGTATCCGTTGGACGGAGATCCCGAAGGGAAGTGCTGCGAGATTCGCCTGACGAGCTCCGGGGGCGCAGGTGCCCCGCCGTATGCGACGCTTCGAACGGATGAGGTGTCCCTGGACGAGAGGTTGGGTGAGTCGAGAACCTGCATGACCATCGCAGGGACTCCACCGAAGATCGTGATCTGTTCGCGTTCGATCAGCTCGAGTGCGCGTTCGGGGTCCCAGTGGTGCATCAGAACGAGCTTTCCGCCTGCGGCGGTGTTCGAGACGAGAATTGCGTGGCACCCAGTCGCGTGGAAGAACGGCACCGACAGGAGGTAGGCGGTGCGAGGATTCTCGGCCGCGGTCGCGATCGGTCTGTTCGTCGAACGCTGAGTCTGCTCTCGAAGTCCGCATTCGCGTATTGATGAAGAACAGGCTCATCAGGTTGGTGCAGATGTTCCTGTGCGTGCCGACTGCGCCCTTCGGCTTACCGGTGGTGCCCGACGTGTAGAAGATGGTGGCATCGTCCTCGGGTTCGATCGAAACATCCGGAAACACGGGCTCGGAACCGGCGTCCTCGATTAATTCCGAGAATGGGATCACTGGCACCGGTGAATCTGTGATGGCGCGGTGCTCTCTGCGATCTTCGTTGGTCACGATCACCGCCTTCAGTCCCGGCAGGTCTGCCAGATGTGGACGGATCCGCTGAAGGCGCTCTGAGTCGACGAACACGACTGAGGTCTCGGAGTCCTCGAGCCCGTACTGCAATTCGTGGCCCGTCCACCACGCATTGAGGGGAACCGCCACTGCGCCTGCTCCGGCGATCGCCCAGAAAGCCATGGCCCATTCAGGCAGGTTCCTCATCGCGATCGATACGCGGTCCCCTTTGCTTATGCCGAACCGCTGATCGAGAGCTCGGGCGATCGAAGCCGCGATGCGATAATGCTCTTCGAAGGTCGTCCGTTCGTCCTCGTAGACGAGGAAATCCTGGTCCCCGTGGCCGCGAGAGAGGTCGAGCACAACCCGCAGGCTGACCGGGCAGTTCTTCCAGGTCCGCGTGACAACCCCGCGTATCTCGACGTCTTCCATCTCGAACATCTGTCCGGGCGCGGTGAGGACCGCGTTCGCTTCTTCGATGGACATGGTGGCCATCGGGCCCTCCTCCTCGGTCTCTTAACGCAGTGTTGCCCGGCGAACGCGCAACGTCGCCGAGATGCCTGGCACCGCTGAAGTTGCCCTAGCCATCGGCCGTCGGCCCGGTGCCAGGAAGGTCGGTGCCGGGCGGGTCGGTGCGGGCGGGCGGTCCGGGGGAAGGCACAGGAACGAAGATCGTGCTCCTGTAGTAGGCCAGCTCTGCGATCGACTCGCGGATGTCGTCGAGGGCTCTATGGCTGGTGCGCTTGGGCGGTGCACCCTTGAAGGCCTTCGGGTACCAGCGCTTGCAGAGCTCTTTCAGCGAGGACACGTCGATGCATCGGTAGTGCAGCCAATTCTCGATCGATGGAAGCTGAGCGGACAGGAAGCGCCGGTCCGTGCCGATCGAGCTTCCGCACAACGGCACAGTTCCGGGATCGGGTACATGCACCTGGATGAACTCGAGCGTCTGAGCGCCCGCGTCCTCCAGTGTGAGGTCGGAGGCGGCGATCGCATCGAGAAGACCCGAGCGGGTGTGCATGTCCCTCACCACCTGCTCCATCGAGTCAGTTGCTCTTGGCTCGTTCCGATCACAAGGTCAGGTCCCTCTGCAACGATCTGCAGGTCATCGTCGGTGACGACCGTGGCGATCTCGACGATGGCGTTGCGGAGCGGGTCGAGGCCGGTCATCTCGAGATCCATCCATACGAGCATCCTGGCGATGCTAGCGGTGGGCCCAAGAGCGGTGAGATCCGTTCGCATGGGCCGAGAGCGCCCAGGCGCGCCCGGACGCAGGGACACTATGGTGCACGAGAAGTGCGTGAGGTTCCGATGCACCGGCTCGATCCCGACCTGCCCGCTCCGGCCTACTCCCACGAGGGGGATGCGGGAGCGGATCTGTACGCGCGAACCGGGACGACGATCCCGCCGAGAGGAGGACGTGCTCTAGTGCCGACGGGCGTGAAGATGGCGATTCCGCCGGGCTGGGCGGGATTCGTGCTGCCTCGCAGCGGTCTGGCCCTGAAGCACGGCGTCACTTGTCTCAACACACCGGGATTGATCGACTCCGGTTACAGGGGAGAGCTCTCGGTGATTCTGGTCAACACAGACCCAGAGGAGCCATACGAGGTGCGCAGAGGTGACCGAATCGCGCAGCTGGTGCTTCAATCCGTTGAGCACGTCCAATTCAGCGAGGTGGCCGAGGGTGACTTGGCGCCGGCGAGCCGGGGGGCCGGCGGCTTCGGGCACAGCGGTAGGTGACCGCCATGATCGCCCGGTGCGCCGGGTCGGGCCTCGTCAGAGCGTGAGGACACGTCCATGGAGAGCCTGACAGGTCTTGACGCCGCGTTCTTGTCCTTCGAGACTCCGAACGCCCCACTTCACGTAGGAGCGGTGATCGTCTTTGACGCGCCGCCCGGCAAACAGCTGCTGTTCTCGGAGTCAGCCCGGTTCGGTTTCGCCAGGCGCCTGATCGAGCAGCGGATCCACCTCGTTCCTCCTTTCCGCCGCCGCGCGGTCGGGTGCCGTTCGGGATCGGACAGCCGGTCTGGATCGAAGAACCCGAGCTCGACCTCGACGCACACGTGCGCCGGGCCAGGCTCCCGAGTCCCGGCGGGATCCCGGAGCTGACCGAGTTCGTGGCGGACCTGCTTGCGAGGCCGCTCGACCGGTCGCGGCCGTTGTGGGAGATGGTGATAACAGAAGGGCTGGAGGGTGGTCGCTCCGCACTCATCGTCAAGCTTCATCACGCCATCCTCGACGGAGTGTCCGCCGCATCGCTGCTCGGGACCTTTCTCGATCTCGGGCCGCGCCCTCGGGCCGTCGATCCTCCGGAAGCGTCGTGGGAGGCAGAGCGCTTGCCGTCGGCCGCGTCACTCGTAAGGCGGGCTCTCGGGGCCGTCGTGCACGAGCCTGGCCTGGCTCTTGGGACCATAAATCGATCACTCCGCACGGTCACCGAGCTAGCGGAGCATCGTCGGCGTCTCGTGTCGGGGGGGTCCGAACCGGCTCCGTCTCCCTTTGCAGCTCCACGCACTTCGCTAAACGGAGCATTGTCGACTCGTCGGAAATTCGCGATGGCGAGCGTTTCGTTAGCTGAGGTCAAGCTCGCAGGACGCGCCTTCGGCGCGACGGTCAACGACGTGATGCTCGCCACCGTTGGTGGTGCTCTTCGTGACCTCCTCGAGGAGCGAGGGGAGGCGATCGACGTTCCCCTCGTCGCGATGGTGCCGGTCTCCACCAGGGAGCGCGAGAGCGGGTCGCCGGCGGTAACGAACGAGCCGACTCTCGGGAACAAGGTCTCCGCGATGCTCGTCTCTCTGGCCACGACGATCGACGACCCCGTCGAGCGGTTGAACGCTGTCGCCGAAAGCGGGCGGGCCGCCAAGACCCGGACCGATGTGATGGGTGCTCGGATCATCGATGACTGGGCGCAACTGATCGTGCCGGCGCTCTCCACGCGCGCCGCGCGTCTGTTGTCGAATCTCCGCGTCTTCGACCGGGTTGCTCCGGTGTTCAACGTGACCGTCTCGAACGTCCCTGGACCGCAGTTCGATCTGTGGTTCGCAGGTTGCCGCATTGAAGCGCTCTTCCCAATCGGACCGGTGGTCGAGGGGATAGGGCTCAACATCACGGCGCTCAGCTACATGGGGGGATTGCACATCGGAATGCTCGGGTGCAGGCGTCTCGTCCCCGATCTGGACTCGATGCCAGCCTTGATCCAGTCCCGTCTCGAGGATCTCGTGTCGGCAGTGCCGTCGGTTGCCGAAGCCGTGGGTTGATCCGTTGCTGCAGTAGGAACGAGGCCTCTGAGCTGGACTGATTCGTCGGACTCGAACCTCTGTAGATCTTCGCTGGACCCGGTCCAAGCCGGGTACCATCAGGACGAGATCGTCACTTTGCTAAACTCAGTTCGCTACGCGGACGTGGCTCAGCTGGTAGAGCATCACCTTGCCAAGGTGAGGGTCGCGGGTTCGAATCCCGTCGTCCGCTCCAGGTCAGAGGGGGTTTCTGGGTTTTCTGGCTC
>CAWDEI010000004.1:0-140531 GCA_963801315.1 uncultured Acidimicrobiales bacterium
GGCCAGACGAACTGGTGACGGCTGTAGCAGCAGGTGAAGATGAGCGCATGACAGACGCGCATTTTGTTTCCGTCGGCCACGAGCCCGAGACGTCCGAAGTCGATCTGACACTCCCGGCCCGGAGGTGGGTCGTCGACGCGTACTGTCGTCTTGCGTTGCCCGGCCCCACAGCGGGCCACCGCAAAGCGAGCCAGCGTGCGGTGAGGGACGTCGATGCCCTTGCGTCGTAGCAGGATGCCGATCTTCACGACGGTGAGGCCGTCCGAGACCCAGGCCTTGATCTGCTCCTCTTCTTCTGTCAGCCTCCGCCAGCTCTCGCCGTGTCCGTCAGGCCGATGCGGACGGACCCGTTCACAAACCTGGCCGATCAGCTCGTCGGTGAGCTGTTCATCTGATCCTGACCGGTCGACACCGAGCTCGATTGCCGCCGAGATGTAGTTGCGCGCCGTCATCCGGGCTAAGCCTGCGGCTCTCGCTATCGTCCGCTCACCCTCGCCCGTCAGCCACCTGCGAAGCAGCTCTTTGACCTGGACCACCGAAACCTCCCTGAACGCCATGGGGCCTCCTCCGCTCGGGCTTCGGAGGCCAAGCCGAACCTCTGTCCGGCGGGCGTTGGTGGATCCTCAGGGTGGTCCAATAACTGGCAACGGGGGTGGTCCAATGTCACTGGCAAAACCACCCCTCAGGTGGTCCAATCTCGCTGGCAAACGACATAGATAGAGAGTCCATCCGGCCTGTCCAAGACAATCATTTCGGCGTGATTTAGAGGCTAGGAAGCACCTGAGCAGCGAGAATCGCGGTGATGAGGGTGCCGTGGTGCAAGATGATGACGCTATGGCGACCACCGTTTTAGATCGACCCCTGTATGACGAATCCTTGGCCGCCCAGGTCCTCGGTGTCGCCACCTCCACGCTGCACTGGTGGCTAGAGGGCGGATCTCATCGTGGCAGGCACTACGACCCCGTTCTAAGACCGGAGGCCACTGGCTCGCGCGAAGTGACGTGGGGCGAGTTTGTCGAGGCTCGCTACCTGAAGGCATACCGGCGCACGCATGGAGTCCAGTTGCAACGACTACGAGCGTTCATCGCCTACATGCGCCAGGAGCTCGATGTGCCCTATCCGCTTGCTCACGCTCGACCGTGGGTCGGACCGGACCAACACCTGTTCGTCGCGGCGCAGGAGGAGGCTCAGCTCCCACCTGATCTGTGGGTTTGCGTCGAGCCACAGTCGGGCGTCCGCTTGCTCCTACCGGCGGCGGAGAGCTTCCTCGAGCGAATCGAGTTCGACGATCAAGGTCCCGCTGGAGTGGTCGCGCGCTTGCGCCCGGACGGCCCCGGCTCTCCGGTGGTCATCGACCCAGAGGTCCGGTTCGGCTCGCCCACGGTGCGAGGCATCCCGACAGAGGCCATCACAGAGCAGGTTCGCGGAGGAGACTCCATAGAGAGCGTGGCCGGTGACTTCGAGCTGCCGCTGGGCCTTGTGGTCGCCGCCCTCACATACGAGGGTCTGGGGCTAGAGCGAGTCGCGTGAGCAACTGTTATGGCGATCCGCTTCTATGTCGACGCGGACTTGCTCGGCCTCGCGAAGGTGCTCGCGACGGTGCGCTCGGACGTCACCTATCCGGGCGATCCGGGTGGGATCGGTCCCGATGGCTACCCGCGGGCTGCCTGCCCAATCCAGCCTGAGGCGAAAGATCCGATTTGGATCCCGGTGGTCGCCGCTGCGGAATGGGTCGTCATCACACGTGACCGACACCTTCAACATCGACCGGCCGAGCGTCGGGCGATCATCGACAACGCCGCTCGGGTTGTGCAGCTCGACACCCGCCATCAGCTCAGCAAGTGGGCGCAGCTCGAGATCGTCGTTTGCCAATGGCGACGCCTCGAGGAGCGGCTCGACCAACCGGGACCATGGCTAGTTGTGGCCACAAGAACTGGACTGCGGTCGCAGCGGCTCGCGCCGGGGCGATGACAGCAATGACGTTCGCTTCCAGAGCGTCCATACGAGTTCGACGTAGCCGACGACGGTCGCAGGCATAGTCGGTGTCATCGGTCCGCTGGGCGCCGCCGAGTGGTTCTCGATCTCGCGCTTGGCCTCGTCGAGAGTCTTTGGCGCCCATCGGTCGGCTCTGAGTTCGACCCACTCGTCGAGCAGCTGTCCGAACGTCCGGCGATCCGCCGGTAGGGGCGACACCTTCGACGACGAACTCCGCCAGCGCCTTGCGGGCCTTGGCTTCGGTGCCCTTGAACGTCCGTTGGAGCTGGACCATTTGACCCGTCACGGGGTCCGGATTCCACGCCCACAGGCGCCACACTCCGGGGGTACGCTCTCCCGCAGGTCCACTTGGAGAGGTGCGAGAGCGGCCGAATCGGACTCACTGCTAATGAGTTGACCTGGGAAACTGGGTCCGAGGGTTCAAATCCCTCCCTCTCCGCTTGCCGGGTTCATCCCCGGCGGATCGACAAGAGCAGGTTGCCGGCGAAGCCTCACGAGGCCCCGGCGCGCCCGGGCAACCGGACGGAGTGCACGAGCACGTAGGCACGTCAGGTCGACAGGGCCGCGCTCGCCACGACTGGGGGCAGCGTCGGTTTCACCGACCCGCCGGCGAGCTCGACCGTGACCGCATAGGCGCCGAATGAAGCCGGCTGCCCAATCGTCATCGCTGCGTCAGCGGGACGGTTTCCGAGCAAGCCAATCGAGATCATCCGGCCATCCGACTGGCCCCACAGCTGGTAGGTCTCGCTCGATGCAAGAGCGGGCAGCTCGTCGTTGACGAGGAAGCTCGTCCCGGACGGCAGAACCACGAGCTCAGCGAGGGCTGAACCTCCGTTGCTACTAACTGTGGCGCTGCTCGTGAGCTCGACCCGCTTCGCCTGCGGATCCGAGAGCGCTGCCTGGATTGCCTGCGTCAGGCCTTGTTTCGCGCTGATCGCATCGAGCTGGCCGATCCGATTGTTCATGTGCTCGATCTGTAGCCCGAGCACCGCGATCACGAGAAGCGCAGCCGCTGTACCGATAGGGATGACGAAGCGCATGCCACGACGCCACGGAGCGCTCGACCAGGACCGGGACCGGGACCGGGGTTTGCTCTGCGGTGGTCGGCCGAGCAGCGGCACGACCGAGTCGTCCTCGCCCTCACCGCCACGTTCGGCCCCGCCGGCCTCCACCTGCTCGGCGATCCGGTCCCACAAGTGCTGAGGCGCATCCCCGCCCGTGTTGGCCATCAGGCCTGCAACCTCGTGGAATTGGGCGACCTCCGACTCGCAGCGCATGCACGAGGCAAGGTGCTCTCGGATCGCAGCGCCGTCCTCGACCTCCACCGCGTCGAGCGCGAACGCCCCGAGAAGCTCGCTCGCCTCTTCATGTGTCATCCGGACGCTCACGGTGCCTCGACTCCTTGCGCGCTCAGTGCCTCGCGCAGGCGGCGCAGCCCGGAACGGATCCTGCTCTTGATGGTTCCCTCCGGCTCGTCCAACATCGCGGCGACTTCGCGGTACGTCCTGCCGTCGAAGTAGGCCATCTCGATTGCACGACGTTCGTCACCGGGCAACGACTCGACCGCGACCTTCACCCGGTCGGCGACAGCAAGGTCCCACGCGTAGCGGTCGACGTCGTATCCGGAGGCGACGGTCTCCCTCGCGCTCTTCTCCTCACGCGTGCTACGGGCGGCCTCGGAGCGGATCAGGTCGACCGCCCTCCCATGAGCTCGGGTTAGCAGGAACGTCCTGAGCGCGCCGCGCTCGGGGTCGAATCGCTCCGGCCGCTTCCACAGGTCGACGAACACGTCCTGAGTGACTTCCTCGGCCAGGCTTGCCGACCCCACCACCCGCCGTGCGAGGCCGTACACGGCACTGCCGTGACGGCGGTACACCTCGGCCAACGCCTCCTCGTGCCAGCGGCCGATCGAAACGACGAGGGTCGCGTCGCTCGCCGAGCCGAGATCGGTCATCAATCAGTGATCCGTCACCGAGCCCGTTCCCGGATGGATCCATCCGGGTGCACGAGCAGCTTCGTAGAACTGGCATGGGAATCGACACCGCAACGCTGATCGGCCGATCGGCCCGTCTCAAGGTCGACGACCTGGACCTGAATTCCTTCAGAGACGATCCTCTCGAGCCCGACGTCCTGCGCTGCCTCCGCTACATGCACGACGTCGAGGGTCACACGATGTGCTACCTGCGCGACGTCCTCGTGACCAAGGCTCACCGCGACCCCGACGTGACGGCCTTTCTCGCCTGCTGGAGCTACGAGGAGCACTGGCACGGCGAAGCGATCGCCGAGGTTCTCGGAGCCCACGGCGAGTTGGCGGGCTCCGGCCGTCTCGCCGAGGTGCGCAGAAGGCTTCCGAAGCGCGACTCCATCCGGCCGCTGATGTTCTCCATCGGGGCGGCGCTCACGAACCTCACCGCCGTGCAGATGACGTGGGGAGCAGTGAACGAGTGGACGACGCAGGCCGGCTACGGGCGGCTCGCCTCCCACACGCGCAGTCCCGTCCTGAACGAGCTGCTCAGACGGATCATGAGACAGGAAGGCCGCCACATCGACTTCTATGCGGCCGAGGCCAAGCGTCGTCTCGGCGCGAGCAAGGTCGCCCAGCGATTCACCCGGGTCGCTCTCCAGCAGTGGTGGAAGCCGGTGGGCTCGGGCGTCATGCCCGACTCCGAGGTCCGTTTCCTCGTCTCGCACCTGTTCGGAGACGAAGAGGGTTCCAAGGTCGCGCAGAGGATCGACAGGCAGGTGGACCGTCTGCCGGGTCTCGAAGGGCTACATCTGGTCGAGTCGGCCGTCGACCGCATGACGCGCAACGCGGCTTGAGGCCGCCCGAGCGCAGGATCGATACGCCCCGCAGGATCGAGTTAACCCGCAGGATCGATACGAACTGACACCGTCCGCCGGGCGGGAAAGGAGATGGGCAGATGCTCGCCGAGATATTCGGGCTCGACGGAGTGATCGTCGTGATCGTGGTGGGGATGGTCCTGTTCGGGAGCAGCCAGATCCCGAAGCTCGCAAGGTCGCTCGGGTCGGCTCAGAAGGAATTCAAGCAGGGTCTCCAAGAAGGCCAGGCGTCCTCGGCCGGCCCCGAAGCCCAAGGCGACATCGCCGCCGACGCTTCGAAGATCTAGCGGCCCGCTCCTTCAGACGGACACTGCTCTCAGACGGACACTGCCCTCAGACGGACACTGCTCTCAGACGGACAGTGACAGAGGAGCAGACGCCTGCTTGTTGTAGGCCTCTTCGATCTCGGCCGGGATGCGGCCCTTCTCTGCGACCGTGTAACCGTGGGAGCGGGCCCAGGTCCTGATCGCAGCCACCTGCTCGGCTCCGCGCCGGGCGGGGGAGCGTCCGCCTCCGGACCTGGTCGAGCCCGAGTTGTTCGAGCGGCCCTTGCCCCTGCCGCCGGCCTTGGTCGGCGTGATTGGCTCGAGCCGGGCCATTTCGACCCATTGCTGTAGAGCACCTACGAACTGCGCCATGTGTCGTGCGCACAGCTCTATCTTGTATTCGCTCCGGTCACCGTTCTCGTCGTCGAATGCGAAGCCCAATGTGCGCTGAGCAGGCCGACCATCTTCGCAAGCGTCGCAAACAAGCTCGACCCTGATTTTCTGCGCCACAAATGCCTCCCATAGCTCTTTCACCGGCGCACACGCGCCAGAGACTCGTAGTGTTCCCTCGTTTCGAGCAAACCGGGCCATCTGACCGGAGGCGCCGTCTTGGCAGCGACGGATTGTCGTGCAGGGCACCTTTCGGCCGGTCTGCGGCCAGGAATGACTGAACCATTATATATGGACGTTCTTCGCCGTGCGATTACGAAATTGGGTCCTTATCGGCTTTGGAAATCCAAAACCGAGGGTATGACAGCTAGCGACGTCCCCCGAGTATCCGCAGCATTGCGATGTACACCATGACGAGCGCGAGCATGATCGAGAATGCCGCGTACCACTCTCCCTCGGCGGAAAGTCCCTGCTGCTCGGCACTCTGCACGTACGAGAAGTCGACGAAAAGATTCGCCACGGCCACGAACAGGTACACCACCCCGATCACGACCGACCAAGGCCCTATCCCTGAAGCTCCGGGCACCGGGACCCCGATCCAGGCAGCCAGCAGGACCACCACCAGCCCGAACGTGGCGATCGAGGTGCCGACGACGAACCGCCTGCCCACGTGGACCAGGCCTGTCCTGTAAGCCGCGAGCGTCGCCGCGAACACTGCACCGGTGAACAGGACCGCGAGCGGGACGATCCCTTTCGACGAGGTCTCGAAGTACCTAGACACTCCTCCGAGCGCCAGGCCTTCTGTTACCGCATAAATAGAGGCGAGGACGCGGGCCTGACGGGGCCGGAAGATGGTCACCAACGCAAGGCCGAAGGCCACCACAAATAGCCCGACGAGAATGCCGGGCGAGATAGGGAACAAAAATGTGACCGCGCCACCTGCTATTGCGAGGACTGCAAGGAGCCCGACCTTGTTGTAGACGTCGGCGGCGACGAACGGTGCGGTGTCGGATACCGGCGGGAATCCTGCCCCGTAGCACGTCGGGGGGCTCCCGACCAATGGCGGAGGCGGGAAGCCGCTCCCAGCTGCGGGGTAGTAGTCGGACGGCGAATAGCCGTACTGGGGCGCCGCCGGCGCATCGGTGCTCCCCGGGGCCGAAACCGGGACGGTGGAGGTGCCTCCAGGGTCCGGTTGCCCGCTCGGCTGGAAAGGTGCCGTGCCGAGGGGGAACGTGTCGGCCAGACGCCGGAAGTTGGATGCCACGACTGCGCTTCCACCTGCCTGCTGCTGCCGTCTCGCCATTCTCGTCTCCGATCTGTTCTTCTCGGCTGATGAGGCTACCGCCTGGGGCGACGCGATCATACGGGTCGACCGGGTCGCCGGCCGCCTACCGCGGTCGCCGGTCCCGGCCAGCTGCCCCGGTCGCCTGCCCCGGACGTCCAGTGCGTGTCGTCGCCGGGTCCCTACAGGGTGTCCCCGGGGTCTGCCGGTAGATTGTCACGATGCCCGCCACGTACTGGCTGGAGACTCTCGGCTGCCCTAAGAACGAGGTGGACTCCGCAAAGCTCGCGGGAACGCTCGCACGTGCGGGACTGCAGCCAGCCGGCGCTCCGGAGCAAGCAGACGTCGTCGTGGTCAACACCTGCGCATTCATCGAGGCGGCCAGGCAGGAATCAGTGGACACGATCCTCGAGCTCTCGCGGTGTCGCCGGCCGGGGTCGCGCCTGGTCGTGACGGGATGCCTCGCCGAGCGCTACGGGGACGAGCTAGCTGAAGCCATGCCCGAGGTGGACCTCGTCGCCGGCTTCGGGGAGTCGCTCCTCGCCGATGCCGCCCTGCCAGCCGAGGCCGCCCTGCCAGCCGAGGCGGCCCTGCCAGCCGAGGCGGCCCTGCCTGCCGACCGACCCGCCGGGGGGACCAGGGTTGCGATAGGCGCCCCCACGCGCCGCAGGGTGCCGGCTTTCGACCTCCTCGAGCTTCCCCGCCCGGTCGCATCGGCGCCGTGGGCGTACGTGAAGATCGCCGAGGGATGCGACCGCCGATGCGCCTACTGCGCGATCCCGTCGTTCCGCGGCGCTCAGCGGTCCCGTGACGCGGGCGCCGTGCTCGACGAGATCGAGGCTCTGGGTCCCGCCATCCGCGAGGTCGTGCTCGTCGCTCAGGACCTCGCCTCCTGGGGTCACGACCGTTCTGCGCCGGGGGAGCGCAACACCGGCCCGAGACCGGTCGTGCAGCTGCTCGAGCGGGTCGCAGACCGCGTCGAACGAGTCCGACTCCTGTACCTCTACCCCTCGTCGGTCGACGACTCGCTCGTCGACGCGATCTGCGCGACGGGAGTGCCGTACTTCGACCTGTCGCTCCAACACGTCTCGAGGGATCACCTGAAGCGCATGCACCGGCCCGGTCACCGGGCGCGTTTCACGGAGCTGATCTCCCGGATCCGAACCAAGGCCCCCGATGCGGCTCTGCGGTCGTCGTTCATATTGGGATTCCCGGGCGAGACCGAAGAGGACCATGACGAACTTCTCGGCTTCCTCGAGGAGATCGAGCTCGACTGGGCCGGGTTCTTCACCTTCTCCGAAGAGCCAGGGACCCCGGCATTCGGACTCCAGCCCGCGGTGGCACCGGGGCTCGCGCTCGACAGGCTCCGCGAATGCTCCGAGCTCCAGGACGCGATCACCGCTCGGAGGCGACAGGATCTGATCGGGTCGGAGTTGAGCGTTCTCGTCGACTCGCCGGGCGTCGGCCGGACACATCGCGAAGCGCCCGAGATCGACGGCGTGGTGCACGTGCGATCGGACCTCGCACCCGGTTCCATCGTGGACCTGGTAGTGACAGGGGCGTCAGGGCCCGATATTTGGGCCGAAGCTGCCGACTCGGAATTCACCGGCGGGCCCGATCGTCTGGTGGCGGTGCCGTGAAACAGTCGCCCGTCAAAGACTCCCGCTTCGGCCCTTCGGCGGTCCTCACGCCAGCGAACCTCCTCACCATCGGCCGGCTCCTCGCCGCGCCGGTGCTCGTCTTGATGGTCGCGGTCTGGGGTCCGACCTGGGCGGCAGTGGTCGTGGCGTTCTGTGTGTGCTCGACCGACGGGCTCGACGGTTGGATCGCCCGCCGGCACGGTGCCACGACATCGGGCGCGTTCCTCGACCCGTTGGCGGACAAGGCCGTCGTGCTCGGCACGTTCGCGGTGCTCGCAGCGCGAGGCGAGATCGAGTGGCTGCCGGTCGCGCTCATCGCCGGCCGCGAGGTCTCGATGAGCCTCTACCGGACGGTCATGAGCCGCAAGGGCGTATCGATCCCGGCCCGCTCGTCTGCGAAGTGGAAGACGGTGATCCAGGACCTCGTTCTCGGGCTCTGCCTGCTTCCCCCGATGGTGAGGCACCACAGCGTGCTCGAGGGCGCGATCTGGTTGGCGACCGCGCTCACCCTCGCCACGGGGCTCCAATACCTTTATGACGGCCGGCGCGCGGGCGGCGGGTCGGTGCCGGGTGGAACTTCGTCACCGGGAACGGGTGAGGGCGGTCACGCCGATCTGCGACGCGCAGCCGGCTGACTCCAGCCTGAGCCCAGTGACATGAGACCTGCGGCATGAGGCCTGTGACATGAGATCTGTGGCATGAGCCCAGTGACATGAGACCTGCGGCATGAGGCCTGTGACATGAGAATTGAGGTTCTGGCGGTCGGGACCGAGTTGCTGCTCGGTCAGATCGCGGACACCAACTCGGCGTGGCTGGGTGAGCGCCTGGCGTTGAACGGGATCGACTCACATTTCCACCAGGCGGTCGGGGACAACCACGACAGGATCGTGCTCGCGTTGCGGACGGGGCTCGCACGGTCCGACGGTGTGATCGTCTGCGGCGGCCTCGGGCCGACCCAGGACGACATAACGCGCGAGGCCATCGCCGAGGTCATGAACGTGCCGATCCAGCGCGACGAGTCTCTCGTCGGGGCCATCCGAAAGGTCTTCTCGGCTCGCAACCGCGAGATGCCCGAGTCGAACTTGAAGCAGGCCGACGTGCCACGCGGCGCCACACCGATCCCACAGGTCATGGGCACGGCGCCCGGCCTTATCTGCCCCGTCGGTCGCAAGGTCGTCTATGCGGTCCCGGGCGTCCCCTACGAGATGTCCGAGATGTTCGAGCGGGCCATACTCCCCGACCTGCTCGACAGGTCCGGCGAGAAGGCGACGATCGTGAGCCGCGTGATCAGGGTCTGGGGCCTGAGCGAGTCCGGGCTCTCGGACCTGCTCGCTCCGCGCATCGAGGCGCTCGACGCCGCGGGAGGCAATCCCACTATCGCGTTCCTGGCGTCGGGGATAGAAGGGATAAAGGTGCGGATCACCGCCAAGGCCCGCGACCGCGCCTCGGCGGACGCGATGCTCGACTCCGAGCAGGAAAAGGTGATCGCGCTGGTGGGAGACGCGGTGTTCTCCGCCGACGACCGCTCGATGGAAGAGGCGGTCGCGTGGTCGCTTCTGTCGGCGGGCCTCACGTTGGGCATCGCCGAGTCGCTCACCGGTGGTCTGGTGGCGAGCAGGCTCGTCGAGGTCGAAGGCGCGAGCGTGTGGCTCAAAGGGTCCGTGGTCAGTTACGCCTCGGAGGTGAAACACACACTTCTCGGGGTCCCGCAGGGCCCCGTCGTGTCCGACGTCGCAGCGAGGGTGATGGCCTCGAACGCGAGGAGGATCCTCGGATCTGACATCGGGCTTTCGCTCACGGGAGTCGCCGGGCCTGCCGAGCAGGACGGGAAGCCTCCTGGGACCGTCTTCGTCGGATTGGCGCTCCCCGGCGAGGAAGCCGAGAGCGTCGAGCTTCACCTTCCCGGCGACCGCCAGCGGGTGCGGCAGTACGCG
Source organism: uncultured Acidimicrobiales bacterium (assembly GCA_963801315.1). Lineage (GTDB taxonomy): Bacteria > Actinomycetota > Acidimicrobiia > Acidimicrobiales > CAVXTF01 > CAVXTF01. The sequence continues at coordinate 10,349 of CAWDEI010000004.1, forward strand.
ACCATCTCGGCTCTCGATCTGCTGCGCCGGAGGCTCGCCGACTACAGCGCCGCCGACACGCCTACAGCATGAGCGCCGCCGACGCCTACAGAGGTCGCCGACGCCTACAGCGAGTGTCGCCGACGCCTACAGCGCGAGTGTCGCCGACGCCTACAGCGTGATCGTCAAGAGCCTCCGGTAGAGCTCGTAGGTGTCGAGGTCGTAAGCGACGAGAAGCACCTTCTCTACCTCCGAGTTCGAGAAGCGAACAGCTTCGACCGCGATCGGGGCCGCGTCAGCAGAGGGGTAGTCGTATATCCCGGTCGAGATGGCCGGGAACGCCACGGATTTCGCGCCCAACTCGTCTGCCACCTCGAGCGAACGGCGATAGCACGAAGCCAGAAGGTCGGCCTCGCCCCGGAACCCTCCCCGCCAGACCGGTCCGACCGTGTGGATGATGAAACGGGCGGGAAGCATGAAGCCAGGTGTCGCCTTGGCGTCCCCCGTCTGGCAGCCGCCGAGCTCGGTACACGCAGCCCGGAGCTCGGCGACCCCCGCGGCCCGGTGGATCGCGCCGTTCACGCCCCCGCCGTCGGTGAGTGAGCTGTTGGCCGCGTTCACGATTGCATCCACTTCGAGAGTGGTTATGTCGCCGTGCATGGCTTCGACGACACGTGGGGCCACGGAGTGATCTTGGCATGACGCCGGCCTCGGGGCCGGAAGACAATGTGGCGTGCGTCTGTTCGTGGCCGTCTGGCCCCCCGAAGAGGTGATCGGTCTCGTCGGCGGACTTCCCCGTCCCGAGGTCGCCCTGCTCAGGTGGACGACTCGCGCTCAATGGCATGTCACCGTGCGGTTTCTCGGTGAGGTCGCAGAGGCGGGCCCGGTGGCCGAGGCCCTGAGCTCACTGTCCGGTACAGGTGCTGCCGCCGCGGTGCTCGGTCCCGCGACGGCATGGTTTCCGGGCAGGCGCGTTCTGCAGGTTCCGGTCGTTGGACTGGAGGATCTCGAGAAGCGGGTGGGCCTGGCGCTGTCGTGCGTCGCCGACCTGATCCCGAAGACCCGTGATCCCGAAGCCGCGTTCCGCGGGCACCTGACGCTCGCAAGGGTGCGCGGGCGTGAGCGCATCGGGTCCGCTGTGGCGGATCAGCTGAGCGGGATCCCGCTCGAGGCCCGATGGACGGTCGAAAGGATCAACCTCGTCGCTTCGCGCACGCTCGCAGGGGGAGCCAGTTACACCGACGTCGCTGTCGTCGATCTGTAGGAGACCGGACCTCGACGGGCCGCAGCAGGCTGTCCCCCTCTTCAGGCGATCTCCTCCACCCCTTCGAGCGGAATCGTCCACGCCCTTCAGGCGATCTCCTCCACCCCTTCGAGCGCGAGCAGCCGGCGCTTCATGTCGAGGCCGCCGCCGTACCCGCCGATACCTCCGCCGCTCGCAATCACCCTGTGGCACGGAAGGACTATCGGGATGGGGTTCGCTCCGTTCGCCTGCCCCACCGCACGGAAAGCGCTCGGGCGCCCGACCATGTTCGCGAGCTCCGCGTAGCTGATCGTCTTGCCGTAGGGGATCTCGGCCAAGGTCAGCCACACATCTTTTTGGAAAGCCGTGCCCTCGAGCTCGAGCGGGAGATCGAACTCCGTGCGCTCGCCGGCGAAGTACTCCCTGATCTGTGCTTCAGCCCGCCGGAGCACCTTACCGGTCTCGCCATTACCGTTCGGTGACCCGGAGGAGTCACCGCTCTTCTGTGACCCGGAAGACCTCGGCGAATCCGACGACTTCGGGTGCTTCGCGTCGAACTTGCCGGGAAGCGTGATCTGCCTGATGGCGTCGCCGTTGCTCTCGATGAGCAACACGCCGATCGGGGTGTCAATGGTTATCGCGTCTGTCATGCCGCACTCTCTCCTTTTCCGGTTTTCACGTTCTGTCTCCTCGCGTTCTTTTCGCCCGCTCCTGCGGGTGTCGGCGCATGGTTCGACCAGAGATGGCAGAGCGCATAGGACCTCCAGGGTCGCCAACGTTCCGCCCGCTTGGTCAACGAGGCCGCATCGTCGGGCTCCCCGAGCGCGGCCGCGGCCCGCCGGAGCCCGAGGTCCGTCGGCATGAATGCGTCCGGATCACCTAACGCTCTCATCTGGATGTAAGAAGAGGTCCACGGTCCGATCCCCGGAATGGAATTCAGCTGGGCGTCGAGCTCTTCGGGGTCCGTGCCGACATCGATGACCATCTTGGCGTCGGCGACCGATTCGGCGACAGCGAGCAGAGCCTTCCTGCGCCCTGCGGGCATCGGGAAGACCTCGGGCGAGCCGCGCGCCCAACTCTGCGACGTCAGAGGGAGAAGGAAACGTATGAGTGACTCCGAACCTCGAGTCACGGATCGGTGATCCCGCAGCTTCCACGAGCCTGCCGGCGATCGTCCGGGCGCCCTTCACCGAGACCTGCTGACCGATGAGCGCACGCGTGGCGAGCTCGAAGCCGTCTGCGGCGCCTGGAACCCTGAGACCCGGCAGCCGTTGCACGAATGGCCGGAGCATAGGGTCCTCCGATAGGGCTTCGTCGACTGCAACGGGGTCCGAGTCGAGATTGAAGAGTTGCCGGCATCGTGCGACCGCTGTTGTCAGGTCGCGAAAGTCCTCGAGCGCGAACACAGCGCTCACGTATCCGTCCTCCGGCGTCAAAGCGACCACCCCTTCCCCGTTCGGAAGGCGCAACGTTCTCGTGTACGTGCCGTCCGCCAGAGCCTCGACGCCCGGGATCACGCGTACACCCAGGAAATCCAGCAGGTTCGTCGCCGAGAACGGCTTGCGGTAGGCCAATCGCAGGGCGATCGTCTGGCTCGGCACGCCCGATGGCTCCCCGAGGTCCCGCCGAGCGCGGTCCGCGTTGCTCCGCCGCGTTACCGCCCTTCTGAGCTCGGAGGGCGTACGTGCGAAGACCGACTTCACGGTGTCGTTGAACTGCCGCACGCTCGCGAAGCCGGCGGCGAATGCGACATGGGTGACCGGGAGACCGGTCGTCTCGAGAAGCAGCCGCGCTGTCTGTGCGCGCTGTGCTCTGGCAAGTGCCAGTGCCCCGGTTCCGACCTCTGCCATCAACACCCGGTGCAACTGGCGCTCGCTGTAGCCGAGCCGGCTCGCGAGACCCAAAACGCCTTCTGTGTCGACCGTGCCGAGGAGGATCAACTTCACGGCGCGAGCCGCGACGTCCGCCCTGCCGAGCCATTCCGGCGAGCCAGGGGCTGCGTCTGGCCTGCATCGCATGCACGCCCGGTAACCCGCTTGCTGAGCGGCGGCGGCAGTCGGGTAGAAGCTGAGGTTCTGGCGCTTCGGTGTGTTCGCAGGACAGCTCGGCCGGCAGTAGATCCCGGTCGACGAGACGGCGGCGAAGAACCACCCGTCGAAGCGTGGATCCCTGCTCTTCAGCGCGCCGTAACAGCTCTCGAAGTCCTCCATCACACCCGGATACTGACACGGGCGGAGTGCACTGTCTGGCGGGTTTCGGACATGGTCGTCGGGACGCCCGGAGGGGAAGTCGTTCGTGCGCTTCTCGAGGCGGGATACTGGCGTCGTGTCCGTTGGACCGGTTGCGGCGAGCTCGTCTCGTGTCGCTCGGGCGACCCGGCCGGTCAGGCTGGTTCCGCTGGTCCGGCGGGTTTCGCTGGTTTCGCTGGTCCGGCACGTTTCGCTGGTTTCGCGGTTGGTATGGCGGCGAGCTCCGTGAAGTCGCCGCCGGTCGCAATCGTCGTCGCGGTGGTCGTGGCAGCTTGCGCATTGGCGGTCGTTGTGTCGTTCACGCACCCGTTCACGCTTCGCGCCGACGTCGTGGTAGCCGTCCCGCTCGCCGCGATGCTCGTGGCACAAGTCGTCTTCGCAATTCGCGCCAGGAAACAGCGTTCAGTTTCCGGTGACTCGGCGGGCGCGTCCGGTACCGCGCAGATGCGCCTCTGCCGTTCCGGCGATTCATCCCGTGGCTCGTCATGTTCGTCGCGGTGGTTTCGTTCGAACTGCTTGTCTTCTTCGAGCAACCCAGGCAGGCGCATCCGACGCTCAGCTCTCTTTCCGACAGCCTGTCGGATTCGCACGCCGGCAAGGCGGTCCTGTTCCTCGCATGGCTCTCGCTGGGCTGGCTCTTCTTGAGGCGCAGGGCTCGAGGTGCGATGTAGATGAGCACGCGTGATCTGTGCCTGGTCGTGTGGTCCGTCATCGGCCTCGGTGTCTTGGCGTGCGCGGCAGTCTCGGTTGTCCGTCCGCGATTGCTGCCCACCTTCGGCAGGACCACCGACGCTCTCGTGTCCTCGCCTTGGTTGCGTGCCGTATTGACGCTCGGCTGGATGTGGCTCGGTTGGCACCTGTTCGCACGCTGAGCGCTGTGTGCGCCTCTTCTACGGCTATCCACCAGGCGAACGTACGTTCGGTCTAGGGTTACCGCAGCGGGTCCGCCGCAGCGAGGTGCCAGGGTGACACACCCTGCTCGTAAGGTCGATCCGGTCGGAGCGATGAACCGAGGTGACGAGCTTGGATCGGAATCCTGTCAACCGGGGTCCGGTGCACCAGACGAGGAGAGACGGACGGATGGAACGTGACAAGGCGCTTGACGTGGCGCTCGGTCAGATCGAAAAGCAATTCGGCAAGGGCTCGGTCATGCGTATGGGCGAGAACAACCACATGTCCATAGAGGCGATATCCACGGGGACCACCGCCCTCGACATGGCTCTGGGCATCGGGGGTCTGCCGCGCGGACGGATCGTCGAGATCTTCGGTCCTGAGTCGTCCGGCAAGACCACGCTCGCGATGCACGTGGTGGCCGAGGCTCAGCGAAACGGCGGGATCTGCGCGTACATCGACGCAGAGCACGCCATGGACCCGGTGTATGCGAAGGCCATCGGCCTGAACATCGACGACCTGCTCATCTCACAGCCCGACACCGGGGAGCAGGGGCTCGAGATCGCAGACATGCTGATCCGCTCAGGCGCCATAGACGTGATCGTGATCGACTCGGTGGCTGCTTTGACTCCGCGAGCCGAGATAGAAGGTGACATGGGCGATACCCATGTCGGTCTGCAGGCCCGTCTCATGTCGCAGGCGCTGCGGAAATTGACCGGGACTCTCTCCAAGTCATCGACGATCGCCATCTTCATCAACCAGCTGCGTGAGAAGGTCGGTGTCATCTACGGATCCCCCGAGGTGACCCCCGGAGGTCGGGCTCTCAAGTTCTACTCCTCTGTCCGCCTGGACATCCGGCGTGTCGAGTCCATCAAGGACGGCGCCGACGTGGTGGGTAACCGCACGCGGGTCAAGGTCGTGAAGAACAAGTGCGCGGCACCCTTCAAGACCGCCGAGTTCGACATCATGTACGGGACAGGGATCAGCCGCGAGGGCTCTCTGCTCGACGTGGGCGTCGAGCTGGGGATCATAAAGAAGGCGGGTGCCTGGTTCACTTACGAGGGTGAGCAGCTCGGCCAAGGTCGTGAGAACGCCAAGCAGTTCCTGCGCGAAACACCAGAGCTCATGGTGGCGATCGACGAGCGCGTCAGGTCGTCGCTGGCCGGTACCGAAGCAGTCGCCGAACCCGCCGCTGACTCCACCCTTGATCCCGACGATCTGCCCATAAGTCTCGGTTGAGAGCAGGGCAAACAGCCGCCCCGAACTCTGGCAGAGCAGGGGGCCTCTGCCAGAGTTAAGGGTGCAAGAGCGTCAGGGCTTCCAGGGTCGCCGTCTCCAACTCTCAGCCACCGCCGGCGATGGTTGAAGTTGTCGAGGACGGAGGCGGGATCGTCGTAGAGGGCGAAGAACCGCCAGAAGAGATGCATGGCGGGATCGTCGTGTCCGTCGTGTCCGTCGTGTCCGTTGTGTCCGTGTTGTCCGTCGTGTCCGTCGTGTCGGTGCTAGACGCCCCCGGGACAGTCGTTGTCGTCGTGACCGCAGTGCCGATCGTGGCGCCGGATCCCGATCCGGGGCAGTTGCTTTCGATCGGCTTGCTCAACGTGGTCGAGGAGTCGATCGACGATTGCTGAGGCGGCAGCGTCACTGTGCCCGCATCGCCGAAATTCGATAAGTCGACCTGCAAGCTCGCTCCATCGATGCTCGAAACCGTGCGGACGATGTCACCGGCTGAGTCGATGTAGACGTCGTCGAGGAGCGAACCACCACCGAGAAGAGTGATAGCGGATTGGATCGCCTGGGTCTCTCCGGACGTGATCCCCGGGGCCGTGAGAAAGCTAGAGGGGTCGATCGTCACGGCGTACTCGGTAGTCGACTGACCGTCGACGGTCGCCGGTCCTACCTCGGTGGTCGGTCCGATCGAGCTCTTTGTCAGATCGAAGAGTCCCGAGGGACTGCAGAAAGAGAACGTTCCGAGCGCCCCAGCTGTGGTCCCGACGACTCCTTCCGCATACGCCGAGAACGCCGGGATCGTGTATTCCTGCCATCCCGGCCCACCGATCTGCTCCCAGGCGTTGTCGGGCCCGAACGACAGCGTTGCTCCGGCGACTTGGTTCAGGGTCATTGCGATCGGATCGAGATCGGCAGCCCCGGAGCCGGTCATCCCGTCTGCGTCCAGGCCTGAACCACCTGTCAGATCGAACGACAAGTCGAAGTTTCCTGCGGAGTCGGTTGTCGCGACAGCCCGCGCCAGCGCACTCTGCGATTGCGACGGGCCGCTCGGTGCCGGGACGGTCGTGGTGCTCAGCCTCGGGTTGGTCGTGGTCGTGTTCGTCGTCGCGGTCGTTGTCGTCGTGTCCGCTTGCGAGTTCGAGTGCCTCGAACTCGGGACGCCCACGAAGACCACGGCGCCAATTACGAGTGCGGCGATGCCCGCAAACCATGCAATCGCAGCCGAGTGTCCGAATGGTCGTCGGCCCGTCTCTCCACGAAGTTCACGCGTCACTGTGGCCCGACGTTTCGGTGCGTCGCCCCTTCGCCTGATGTCAGCACCCGACGTCTCGATGCCGATCCATTCGCCGTGTCGGGTCACGTCCTTGATCAGGTCCCGTACGGCGTCCTCGTCCATCACGGTGCTCCTTCCTCGAGATCCTCGTTCTCGGCCATCCGGGCCGCCAGAACCGCACGACCCCTGCTCAACCACGAGCGGACTGTCCCCTCGGGCACGTCAAGTTCCCTCGCCACCTCCGCGGCACTGAGGCCGGCAGCGTCGTGCAGCACGATGGCCTGAGCCTGTCGCCGCGGAAGGGTGCGGAGCGCCCCTGCAAGAGCTAATGCGTCGGGGTGCTCGTAAGACACGGATTTCTCGACGTCACCGAGCGGCACGAGCCTCCTGCTTCTCCGCCACTGGCTGACGGCGAGGTTGTACATCACGCGACGCAACCAAGCCTCGGGATCGTGCAATCCACGCAGGTCATCCCAGTGCTGCCAGGCTCGCAAGAACGACTCTTGTACGAGGTCCTGGGCACCAGCGGCCTCACCGGCGAGCACGTATGCCTGACCCATGAGCCGGGACCTGTGATGCCGGAAGAACAGATCGAACTCGATCTCGGCCGCGCTCGTACCAGGCGCCGCAAGGGGCGTGATCGTCATTGCTTCATCGTCGTCCGGTGAAACGATCACTCCTCGAGCGGGGCAACACACCACAATGACGTCTGGGCGACCCGAATTGCTGCAAGGAAGCGAATGTTTTCGGGGTGTGCTTGTTCAGGGGGGTGTGCCTCTTCAGGGAGCACCCCGGCCGGCCTTCAGGGAGTCGGCGTGACGGGCTGTCCTGCCGGGACCATGTCCACCCATGTGGGGCCCGGCTTCAGTTTGATCACGGACCCCGAAGTCGACTTCAGTTGAAGGGGCGCAGACAGCGACGATCGACTCCAGGTACCTCTTACGAAGATCCCGTCTCTCAGTACTTCGAGCGGACCGCTTCCGGTCGGAACCGCAATCACCTCGAGCCCACCCTGCGCGTTCTCCACCCACGGTCCGAGTGTGTAGTTGACCACCTGCACGACGATGTTCGAGGTCGAGAGCGGCGTCGTCGCGCCGTTCTGTTGCAGGACCGTCGCCGGCCCGGTGTTCGCATAGCTCAGCGTGTAGGTGTGGCTGGCGCTGTGGTACGTCCAGGTCTCGTTGGAATAGATCGAGAAATCGATCGCCAGAGAGTTGTCGGGCCTTCCCTTCGGAACAGCGGCCGAGTACTGGAAGACCGGAGCAGGCGGAGTCTTGTCCTTCGGAACGAGGCCCCACCCTCCAGATGTCGAGGCGTAGGTGTCGTAGGGTGCCTCGCGTCCCGGCAAGTTGTAGACGATGCTCGACCCCGTATAGATCAGGTTGATATCCGTGAGTCTCGAGGGGGGGTTGTCGAGGACGTTGGCAACCTGCGCGATATCCCCGACGTGGATCAGGATCGGGTCGCTGAGCAGGCCCGTAATGCCTTGGTCCACCCATCGCGCCGAGCGGATCGGTCCGACCAGGGGCGCTTGCTGGCACTGAAAGACCGCGACCAGCCGTGTGATGAATCCTTCCACCGGCTCCTCGAAGACGATGTCCGCCTTGTCGATCCCCGACCAGGGTCTCGCGCCGATCGGGTAGTTGTCGACCTTGAAGGCGAGCGCCGGGCGCATCGGGATCTTCCCGCCCGGGGCGGGGGTCCCAGTCAGCGGGCACAGCGGCGGTCCGCGCTTGACGGTCTTGTGAGAGAGCGTCGATGTCGTCGGCGCCGTCGTCGAGGTCGGTGACGTCGACTTCACGACCGGCTTCTTGGAGGTCCCCGCGCTCACCAGCAGGACGACGAGCAATATGACCACGACGACTGCTATTGCGCCGATGCCCGCGCCCCAGCGTTGGTTCTTCGTCCAGCTGGTCGGATGACGCCAGTCGAAGTGGCCCTCGGATCTGCTCGACCGATGTCCCCGTGCTCGGTGCCCTGGGGGGGTCGGGTCATCGGGCATGCGTCCTCCTAGATCGAAGTGGCTGGTTCGCCTCAGGTTCGCGAAGCGCGCCGGCTCGTCCGAGACCTTTTCGTCCGAGACCTGTTCGTCCGGAACCCGCCGCTTCTTCTCGCTGCTCCAGCCGTCCGTGCCGGGTCTTCCGGGGCTCGAAGAAGGCTACCCAACCGGTTGGCGCCGTCCGCGGACCTGGCTGGAACGTCGGCCCGTTGTAGCGTCGGTCCGAGTGTCACAGACCCTCCTGCCTGAAGCTTTGCGCGTTCGGGTCGCGCAGGCTCACGTCTCGTGTGGTGCAGTCAGGCTGGCAGGCGCTCGTGAAAGCGGGGACCGTGGGGCCGAACGATCGCGTCGCCAGGGCGTTCGGCGCGTTCGGGAACGGCAGCCTGCTCGGTTTTCCCCCGGGTGTGATCTACAACGAGAGATACATCCGGATCGGGAAGCAGACAATGGTGGGGCCGTTCGTTTCCATCACGGCGGGCATGGCTCCTGGTCAGGAGATGGTCAGTGACCCTGTGGTCAGTATTGGCGACCGGTGCGTGATCGGGCGTGGCAGCTACATCATCGGCCACTTCTCGATCGAGATCGGGGACGAGGTCCAGACGGGCCCGAATGTGTATATCACCGACCAGAACCATGTCTACGAGGATCCCGATGTCCCGATCGGGAGGCAGTGGCCGGCTGAGCGGGCGGTCCGCATAGGGGATGGATCGTGGCTGGGCACCGGCGTGGTCGTTCTGCCTGGCGCGCAGATAGGAAGTCATGTGGTCGTTGGAGCCGGATCCGTGGTGAGCGGAAACCTGCCCGACCGCTGCGTCGCGGTGGGAGTACCTGCTCGTGTGGTCAAGAGGTACGTGGAGGGCCAGGGCTGGGTGACGGCCGAGGTTTCCGATCGCGCCCCTCGGGCTCGCAAGGCTCGGACGCTTCGTGCGTCGCCTGGGTCGCCTGCGTCGCCTGCGTCGCCTGCGACGCCTGCGACACCTGCGGCACCTTGAACGTCACGTTGACTGGTCGCAACTGTCTACATTCGGACCATGGACGCCCCGAAGGTCACCGAATTGCGAACCGAGCGGACCTTGCTGCGGGCATGGCGTGACGAGGACCTGCTCCCATTCGCTCGTCTGAATGCTGACGAAGAGGTGATGAGGTGGTTCCCGTCGACTCTGTCGAGCGAGCAATCGGACGCGATGGCGACGAGGATCCGCACCAGGATCCGCGAGGACGGATGGGGTCTCTGGGCGCTCGAGGTACCGGGAGTCTCGGAGTTCTGTGGGTTCGTCGGCCTGAGCAGGGTGCCGTTCGAGGCCAGCTTCACGCCCGCAGTCGAGGTCGGTTGGCGGCTCGATCGCCCTTGGTGGGGTCACGGCTACGCGAGCGAGTCGGCTCGCGCCTGCCTGGATCATGGCTTCGGACCTCTGGGGCTGACGGAGATCGTTTCCTTCACCACGATCAAGAACGTCAGGTCACGGGCTGTGATGGAGCGACTAGGGATGAGACACGACCCGTCAGCCGACTTCGACCATCCGGGCATCCCCGAAGGCAGCCCTGTCCGCCCGCATGTCGTCTATCGCTTGACGAGTGACGAGGACAGACAGAGGGCCCGCGCCTGACCTTCGGGCTTCGTGCTTCGTGCTTCGTGCTCTGGGTCCGATCGGGCCGACCTCGATTTCTTTTTTTGAGAATTCGGGAACACGAGCGTTTACTTATCGCCGATTTTAAATGCCGAGACGCATGTCCTCGGCAGGGGCGGCCCCCTCCGGGGGTTCCCCAAGCTTCGGAGGCCGTTCCTCCCGGCACCGCCCTAGTGTGAACGGCTAGTCGAACCCGGGCATGTGCTCCGGTCGAATCGCGCGCCCCTCACGACGGAGGACTCACAGATGGCAGTGCCGCTCGACGAATTTCCTGTTCATCAGGTGCCGCTGTCGATGGCGCACGTCGCCAGCTCGGACCGCAACGCCTACGACCGCAGCTACTTCAACGCGCACGACCGCACAGGACAAGTGTTCTTCGTGAGCGGCATGGGCGTTTATCCAAACCTCGGAGTGACGGATTTTTTCGCCACCCTGCGGCGCGGGAACGAGCAGATCACCGTGCGCGCCTCTGATGCACTGGGCGACGATCGGATGCGTCAAGAGGTCGGTCCATTTCGCATCGAGGTGCTCGAGCCGCTCCAGCGCATACGCCTCATCTGCGAAGGAGGTTCGCACGGTCTCGAATTCGACCTTGTCTGGCAGGGGTCGTTCCCCGTCATAGACGAGCCTTCACATGTCATCCGGCAGTCAGGTCGGGTGATCCTCGATGCCGTTCGGCTTGCGCAGGTCGGCACCTGGGATGGCACCATGCGGGTGGACGGCGACGAGATCGAACTCACTTCCGATCGTTGGGTGGGAACGCGGGACCGCTCTTGGGGGATCAGACCTCTGGGAGAGCCCGAGCCTCCCGGTCGTGCCGCCGCGGAGCCCGATCCACTCTTCGGCTTCTGGTGGACTTACGTGCCCCTGCGATTTGACGAGTTCGCCATCCTGCTCATCCTCCAAGAGGATGGCGACGGCACGCGCTCGATGAACGAGGCAGTACGAGTGTGGCCGTCCGAGTCCGGCCGGCCCCCCGAGCAGCTCGGATGGCCCGAGCTCGACATCCGCTATCGCAAAGGGACGCGGATGCCCGAGGGCGCGGTCCTGCACATGACCGACAGACAGAGACGAACGCTCACAGTCGATGTCGAGGCGCTCGGTTTCGTAGCGCTCAACTCCGGCCCCGGGTACTCCGGCGATTCTCAGTGGGGTCATGGCCAGTGGCGTGGCCGAGGCTGGATCGAGCGCGTGACGCACGACATCTCTGACCCGGCGGTCCTCGCAGGGGCCACGTTCGGCGTGGTCGACCATGTGGCACACGCGGTATGCGACGGCGCGGAAGGTTGGGGGTTGTTCGAACACGGGGTGCTCGGCCGCCACGCCCCTACGGGCTTTGACGACTGGTCGTCGGTAGCGACTTGATCGCGGGCCGTTAAGAGGAGGGCCAGTTGGCAGTCCACGGCGTGGCGTCGGGGGGCATGCCTGCACCGCCCGTGCAACTCGTCTGGCCGCTCGCTGAAGCGTAGGACGTTCCGCGGCTCTGGCTGGCTCCGTCGAGACCGCCCGTCACGGAGCGCGTCTCGTGATTGTCGGTCGCGTACCAGCATGTTCCGTCGCTCGCCTTGGCGGCGAACATGATGACCTCACCGTCTTGGGAAACGCCTACGGAGATTCCGGTTGCCGAAAGAGGGGCCGAGGCGCTGCTCGGCGAGCTGCCACCTTGAGGCCCGAATGCAAACAACAACCCGGGGTCAGTACGTTGCAGCTGCGTGATCAGTGATTGGCCGCTGGGAAACGTGCGCCGGTTCGAGTCGTAGACCTGCCCGGCTGCCTGAAGCGCACTGGAAAGGGCCAACTGCGTGGCGTTGTAAGTCGGTTGCACCGTGTTTCCGTGACGCTTCGCAAGCAGAACGCTGAGCACCACGACCGCGGCTAGGGCTGCGGCAGCCACGACCATCAGGCTGCGACTCGGTCCCACCCTTCTTGCCGCGGGGCTCGGAGGCGGCATACCCGGCGCCTGCATGGGATTGGGCCGATCCTCCTGGTCGAGATCGGCTGCGGTCGGTCGAGGCGCATCGCACGTGCGGCAGTGCGTCTCGTCGTCTGCGACGGTGCGTCCGCAACTGATGCAGTAGGCCATATACGAGATGCGCCCTTGCCCGGTGGCCGCGCAGTCGACCGAACAGTTGTCTCAGTCGGAGGAGTCGCGAGCGTGGATCCTGTTGGAGAGCGGATCATATTTCAACTCACGGCAACCGGTCAGGGCGTGGAGCAAGACGCTCAGCGCAAAGGGCCGACTGTTTTCTGTTTTCCGTTTATCTGTTCATCTGCAAGGTCACAAGCAGCCCGCGTGAGCGTCGATCTTCGCTACGCGAATCTGCAACGGTCGTTCATCGTGGGCCGCCCGGGGCTCGAACCCGGCACCTTGGGATTAAAAGTCCCCTGCTCTACCCGATGAGCTAGCGGCCCTGCTGGACTTCTGTAGTTCAGAGGGCCTCTCTGTCCTACGTTTGCTCTACAAGTCTTCGGTATCATTCTGTCATGGTCTACCCTCAGCGACGACCGGGAACGATGCGTGAGAGAAGCCCCGGGCACTGGCAGTTACACGCGTTCGCCGGAACCGACATGAACGGACGACCCCGGCAGGTCTCCAGAACGTTCATCGGCGGGGAACGTAGGGCCAGCCCAAGGCCCTCGCTGCATTCGTCACGCAAGTTGAAGCTGGGAACTTCGATCGAACGAAGGCAACGGTGGGCGAATTGCTCGACACCTGGCTCGATCACATTCAGAGCCTTGGTCGACGACCATCTACGATTGCGGGTTACCAAGCGAAGATCGATCATGCAATCCGCCCTGTCCTGGGTGACATCAAGATCACGAAGCTAAAGACGGATGACCTCGACACCCAATATCGAAAATGGACCGAGCGGGGACTCGCCCCAGCGACAGTACGCCAGTACCACAGCATTCTTTCGGCGGCTCTAAGACAAGCGGAGCGGTGGGGATGGATTGATCGATCGCCGGCGACTCGAGCAACGGCTCCGCCAGTGCGTCAGCACAGGATGAAGGTCCCCACACCCTCGCAATTGAATACGTTGTTCCAAGCCACGAAGGACACCGACCCAGTCCTCGCTACGGCCGTCGCTCTCGCAGCGATGACAGGGATGAGACGTGGCGAGCTCGTGGCGCTTCGTTGGTCGGACGTCGACCTCGTCGACGGTTTCATCCGGGTCGCCCGCGCGATAACACTCGTCAACGGGGTGATCCACGAAGGCCCTACCAAGACACATCAAGTCCGCCGAGTGGCGCTCGATGACGTGGCCGTTTCAGTTCTCACTGATCGGTGGGACGAAATGCGGGCCCTGTCAGAAATGGCCGAGTCACCACTAGTCGACGAGCCCTTCATCTTGTCGTATCAAGCTCATGGCGGCCTGCCCGTCAGTCCCGATGGTCTCACGCACCGGTTTTCCGTACTCTGCAGGGCCCAGGAAGCAGAAGCCAGGAAGGTTGCCAAGGAGGAAGGTCGAAAGATTCGTGAGTCGGATGGATGGCCCTTCCGATTCCACGATCTTCGTCACTTCTCAGTGACGACTCTGATCGCCGCCGGCATCGACATACGCACAGTGTCCGAGCGCCACGGCCACGCCCAAGCGACAATGACGCTCAATCGCTATGCGCATGCCCTCCCAGAGCGTGATCGAGAAGCCGCCAACATTCTCGGTCGGGCGTTTGCTGGCTAATGCCACCACACGCAATTCGTAAATCGCCCGTATCCGTATCCCTGTCTCCATCTTTCAGCGAGCGGCCTCTGGCGTTCGGTCGCCTCTTCCCCTGACTGGCACTACCTGAGCACTGCAAGTGTGGTCTTCGGTATGAACCGGCTTATGGGGCGGAGAGCGCCTTCGGTTTCGAATCGGATGGGCCAGGTCGTTCACGGCCTCACATGAACATCCGATACGGGTACTCGGCCCGAGGCAGAGACGGAACGTTCGCAATGGTGCGCGCAAGCACTTGTGAGTAACGGATAGTGACGGGCACGGGGTCGTAGAGGGCGTCGTTGTTCCAGTCCATCTTGGTCAGCGCCAACGCCTCCAAAGCCGCTGTCTCTAGTGGGCCCGACCCGGCATGTCGCGTGAGCAGTAGCGGGCGGGGAATGCTCTTGCCACCCTGGTAGAAGCTGCCCCGGGTCGACACGGACGGTGCGTTGCCTGCCCCCCATAGCAGCGCCTTAACGCCGGAAAGAGGCACCATGGTGTCCCGATGCACGGGGTACGGGTCAGGCCGGCTGCGGGGACCTCCTTGGCGCCCTCGGAGTAGCCACACGGCCCGCCAAGCGACGTTCGTGGTGATCTCCACGCAGTCGAGTTCGTTGACCGACTCAAGAGAATCTGCCGCGCCGGCCAGCTCCTCGGAACGGGACTCGGTCGTCTTGTGGATCACCGCACGTCGGGGGACCCGCCCGCCGTTCCGGTTCTGATACGTACGCAGGCTCCTCGCCAGCACCGCCCGCATGTCCGCTCGACTCAGATATGGGTTCTGTCGGGCCTGTTCGGTTTCCTCTAGAGGATCTTGTGCGTCGTAGGCGACGAACTGCATTCCGCCGCCGTCCGCGTCAAACACCTGGGAGCAGCAGGTCACGTAGCGAGCGTCACGCGGATCGCCCCTTAGGGCGTAGGCCAAGCCGATGTAGGCAGTGTCCTCTGGGGTCCCTGGCAGCGGCGCCAGCTTCCAGGGGATACCGCCCGCCTTCACATAGGAGGCGATCGACAGCCTCCACGCCAGCGAAGCCCGGTACTGGAATCGGAAGGAATCGTCGTTCACGACCTGGGTGGGGATGCCTGCGAGCGCGCCGAGCGCTTTCATGTGATCGTGGGCGTCATAGTGGGGGGACCGAGTCCCCGAGTTCCAGCTTTCGGGCAGATGCACGATTACGAGGTCGAAGGCGTTGCGGACAGTCGACAGCTGGGCGATTGCGGCTCGCAGCGCCCGATCGACCCGCTCATGGGGAGCCCCGCCGGGCAAGCCGGCAAGGTCCTCGGGCCAAGCGATCCGCACGACAGGGTCGTCGGCCAGTCCGATGTCAACGCCGAAGACCCGAGAGAACCCAGGGTAGGCGGGGACGTAGTCACGCCGATCGCTAGGGCTGTGTTCGCGGCGCAGGTCTTCGACTAAGCGCTCAACGGCGGCCCGCCCGGATTGGGGTCCGACCGTCGCCACCCTGATCGTGGGGGTGTAGGCGTGCAGCGAGCGGGCCGTGTAAGGACCGAAATCGACCAGGCCCTGCAGCGGGTTCCGAGTGCGGGCGTCGGGGGGCTGCGGAAGCGAACTGGAGGAGCGGCTCCGGAAGCGACAAATATGGCGGCAGCTTCGCGAGGCCGGACGAGGGTCGACCCTCCTGGCCCGTGGTATCGGTCATCCTGTCCTTCTGTGGGACTGGATGTCGGCGGGGCGGCTCCAGGCCGTCCAGCCCGACAAGACGAACTCGGCGTCGATGCCGGGAAGGTCCCGCTATGCACGCAGGGTCGTTCACCGTCGGGGGAGAGTAGCTGAGCCCAGGCGTCGATGATCTTGGCCCACTCCCGGTTCCGTCGTGCGGCCCTCGTTCCCGTCTCCAGTCGCCGGTCGGGTCGCCTCCCTTGGGATCGGCCGCCCGGCCACGGATGTCGTCAGGCGGGTCGGCGGGAGACGTTCGACCCAGGTGAACGGGTCGAACACGCACCACCAGCGCTCAAGGTGTCGCTCCAGGCGAACCCGGACAGCCTCGGCGAACCCGAAGCCCACATCGGGCACGCTCCCGGTCAGCCGGTCCGGATAAGCGCGGCCGAGGCGCTCTAGCTGGTCGCGGTCGCGCTTGGCGGCGGCGTCGTCCCGTTCGGGCCCAGGCCATGTAACAACAAGAGCGTGGCCGGACCGGCGGAGCCTCGGGCGCAGCGGCCGACCTCGCGTCAGGGCGGGTCAAACCGTCGTAGAGCAAGCCCAGAGCCCAGCTATCGGTTGCTGGGTCAAGGGCGACCTCGCCGTCGACGCAGGCCCCAAGCGGGGAGAGAGCGGCGACGAGCTGCTCGTCTGGGCCGAAAGCGGCCGCCTCGCGTCCTATCCCGGCGATCGACGCCCACGTATGGTCCTCCCTCAGCATTTCACGCAGCTGGGGCGTGGTTGCCGGCGTGGACAGGGATAGGCGACGGGCCACTCTGGGGAGGGAAAGCAGAGGTAAGGCGGAGCACCGTACGACCGGGAAGGTGTCGGCCTCTACTGTGGGTAGCGCCACTGGCTGCACAGCGGCAGCCGGTCGGTATCTACGGACATGGTCAACCAGCGGGCCCAAAAGGCTTGCCTGGCGGTCAAGTTCGCTGGCAAGCTCATCGAAATTCTCCACCTCAATTGTGTAGGCGGCGACGCCGACCGCGCTGGCCCGCTCCAGCACGTCGGTAACCGTCGGCAACAGCCCGTCGCCGGAGCGCATGAGCCAGTACAGGCCCGCCGGGAACGAGCCTGGCCGGGCGGCGTCGGCGAGAGCGGACATCACTGAGGTGTCCCGGCCGCTGTAGCCGGCCACTGCGAGACCGAACCGAGAGCAGCACCCAACCAAAACCTCGCGAAGGCGCTCGTCCTGGGCGACCAGTTCGGCCCCCGTATTCTTCAGGCGGTCCTCCTTGTAATCGCCGTGCAGTTTGGCCAGCATTGGCCACGCTGCCTCCCTCAGGCACCGCTCCGCCCGCTCCGCGCTGTCGATAGCGGCGACAGTCAGATGAACTCGGTCGGCGGCAGGCAGCAAGTCGTCGGCGACGACGGTCGCCTGCTCGATGAGCGGGTCGAAGTTGGTGGTGAAAACGCACGGCACCTGCCGACTTGCGATGAGCGCGGCGAACACTCGATGTCCGAAGGACGGCGTACCCCGTCGGACGGCATTTTCGATATAGGAGCGCCGGTCTGGGGCGTCGGAAAGCACCGCCTCGAACGCCGCGGCGTACTCCTCTGGGTCACCGGCAGGGGGCATGCCGTGTGCACCATCAAAGTACCACGGTGATCCTCTCCAGCCACAGCGGGTCACCTGGATCAACTTCACGTCGAGGCAGCCTGGTCTGAGCGCAGAACAGCCGCGTCTTGAAGTCGATGATCATGTCGAGCCCGGTCGGGATACCAGCTGACGCTGAGGCGCCGGCACCCAGCAGCCATCCCAACCGAGGTCCGCGTTCAGGGAACGCCAGCGCGAACTGCTCGACCGTCAGCCGCCCAATCGTCACCGGAGCGGCCATTACGCGGGTGCTTGGTCCGGACCTCGTCAAGTGGGACCGAGACCACGATCAGCCTTTCGACTGTCTGCCCGACGCCTGACGATCGCGTTGCGAAGAAGCAAGCCATAATGGGAATACGCCTATCCGGTCCGGTTGCCTTCACGGTGGCGAGGTGATTCCTGCCTGACGATCGGACGAATTCCAGCTTCGGCGACGGATTGTCGGACACCCTTTGAGGCAAAAGCCTTTGTGGGTACCCGGTGACCACTGCGACGCCCGACTGGCCCAAGCGGTTGCAGCAGGGTGTAGCGATGTTCC
Source organism: uncultured Acidimicrobiales bacterium (assembly GCA_963801315.1). GTDB lineage: Bacteria > Actinomycetota > Acidimicrobiia > Acidimicrobiales > CAVXTF01 > CAVXTF01. The sequence goes on from CAWDEI010000004.1 coordinate 28,337, forward strand.
GCCGTGTAGCCAACCGGCGATAGGGGAGCCTTTTTGAAGCGCTTGTCGACCTTCAGCAGGTTTTTGTCGGCGAGTCCTTGTACCCCACGGCCGATTGTGTCGGCGCTGATGCCATACCAGTCAGGTCCCATCTCGTATGGAAGCCGAAAGTTGTCACCCAGGCTCCGGGCAATCAGGGCCACCGCTAGTTCTGGGAGGGTGAGAACCTGATACCAGCGCCGTGAGTCCTCTGGCCCTGCCTGCCACAAGGCGAGCGGCACTCGAAAGTAGGTCTCGCCGACGGCCCCTGGGCTTGTGTAGTTGGCGCCGGAGCCATCCTCCCGAAGCAGCCTGACATCAGCCAGCCGCTGTGTTCTCGAACGGGCGACGGAGTCGCGCTCGGCAAGGCGCGGCCAATTCGGAAACAGTCGGCCGCGCGGTCTGGCGTCGGTAGCGGTATGCCGAGCGCCCGTGCCCACACCGCAGCCGGCAGTCTGGCGTTCCATGGGTCCGAGCTCGCCTTCGTTACCAACAGCAGGTACAGCTGGAAAAGAGCGCCGGAGATCACCTGCTGTCACGAGTGAGGCCAACGGAACCGGTACTCGTCAGGTCGCCGTCCAGGCGCTGGAGAAATTCACGACGAAGGGGGAAAAAGCCCGTGCGGTGCGAAACCACGACGATCTCATCGACCGTCTCCGCTGGCGTCACCTCTGGAAGAGCGAGGCTTTGGTTATGGGGCACGATCTTCTCCAGATATTCCGCGACGATGGTGTTGTTGGGAGGCGCCCGGCCGAATCGGAGCTCGCTCACGATGCGAGACGTCCGACTCGGCCGGGTTGCCGGCCTGAGGTTCTCCGCTAGGCGTGACCCGCTCGCTTACCCTGCGACCTTCGGTCCTGCCTCGTTGGTTGGAGGATCCCGGAAAAGAAGTTACCACCTGACTCCACAGATTGCCCCCGTGTTCGGCTACCTTGGTCCTCAGAGGGGTCGATAGTGGAGAACCTGGGGAGCGGTAGCTATAACAGTGCTAACTACGAGCACCACTAACACCTCCAACTACGAACACCTACCAATACATCCAGCCGAACAGCTTCCGCAGCGGCTGATGGCGGCCCGACCGTGACCCAAGGCTGGCGATCCGAGGGAGTTCTGTCGATTTCTCCCAGCCTGGCGTTCCACTGCCTCATGCCCGACGAGCGCTGACCGTCCAGGGGTCCCGTTTTGCCGAATGAAGGCGCACGCCGACGATGGGTCAGACACGCCCTTCGTCTTGAGTGCGTTGGTCTCTGTTTGTATCGCCATGCAGATAGCGCTCGAGACGAGGTACTGACACTCGCCACCGCGAACCGATTTGGATCGCGGGGGGAAAGTGACCACTACGACAAAGCCGGTAGAGCGTGTCGGCGTGCAGGCCGATGCGGCGTGCTGCTTCAGGGACCGAGATCAGATCGGCAGCGGGCTGCGGCTCGCGGTTTGGACGATCGACGATTGTCGCGCCGGAGCCGTCCCAAGCGTCCCGTCGCTCTTCGTAAGCAAACCGACGAGCGAGTCTCTCCTCCTCGGCTATCGACTCCGCCAACCAGGTGTCGCCGACCGTCGTGTAACCCATGCCGTCGAAGCGCCACTCACCGACGACGCCATCGGTGTCGCGGCCAAGTCCGTGCTCGGCAGACGGCATTTCGCCACAACGCTTCTCCTGGAGTCGCCACTCCCGCCGAACCACGCGCAACTCTGCAAACGTGGTCGAAAACCGTCTCGACTTCGTCAGGAAGTGACCCCGGTACCCGGCTGCATGAGCCCACGCCCGCAGGTTCAGCTCCCGTCCAACCGGGATTCCTCCGAGCCGCCAAGCGGCTTCGACAAGGTTTCGCAGGTGTGACGGTAGCTCGACACCGTCGGGCAGCCCGGGAGTGCAACCGGTGGTCGAGCACGCCGTGCTCGTCGGTCGACTTGGTGGAGTATTTCGCCAGGATCCGCGGCGGACCTGCGCCGACCCTGTTGCTCGTCGGTCACAATCGCCAGGTCGAGCTCTTTGCCCCATCGCACTCGGGACTCCCACCGTGGTCATCAGAGCCGGCACATGGTGCCGATACGCGCCGCGCGCGCGAGCTCTAACGCGGCTGCAAGCAGTTGAGCGCTGAAGCGTTCCTGTGGGGCACAGTGCATCCTCATCCTTGGCGTCTAGTCGCACCAACGCGTGCAGGTGCACGCTGCCTCGCCGCTGTAACTCGACAACCTTCACGTAGCTGAGCCGTAGCTCCTTCGCAACGTTCCGCACACTCAACCCGGCTAGGTTCCCGAGCGCTCTTACGGTGTAGATCGTTGTCCGTCTCCAAAGTTCGGACACACTCGCGTTGAAGAGAACCGCCGCCTTGTAGTCGTAGCAACGCGCGCACAGTGCTTCACCGAGCATTGAGTCGGCATAGGGAGTGACGTCGCCCACACCGCAATGCCGTGCCGTGCGGACAGCGCCTTCCAGAGCGGTGGCAGCCTCCCGACGCGCATCCGTCTGTGGACCGACCCAAAGCTCGGGGCAGTCAGGGTGACAAACACGGTAGGGTGCGTTGCGACCGATACCGGTACGCCTTTCCCACCACGGAGCCCTGCCGCCACCAGTGCGAAGGCGTCGCCCCGGTAGATCGATGCACATGGGGGACAAAGGGTCTGACGCCTCGTGCCGCAGGCCTTCAACAGCACTCCGTCGGGCTGAGACGCCGAATCGAAGAGAATGCGAGCGGGATCCGTCGGGCTCGATCTTAGTGACCGATCCGAGCGAGACGGACCGGCCTTCTGCAGAAGCGCGCCCCGGTCACCTGGGCCTCGAACGCCTCGTAACCGCCCGGGGCCGCGAGGCGCTCGAGCGCTTCGGGGAGCCGAGGATCGGTGAACAGGTCTCCCGTTGTCTTATTCATGACCACCCCCTCGGCAACTCGCGGGGCCTCACTAGCATTCGCCACTATCTGTCCGATGTCTGCGTCATCGAGCACGTGACAACGCAACCGCCGCGGCACGCCGGTCTCGGCGAGCAGCAGACCCACTCCACGCGTATCCGGATCGATATCCGACACGCTGTAACCCTCCGATGCCCAACCGGACCCGAGCACGGTGTCGGAGGCGTCCCGAGTGGAACAGCGCAGCGCGAGGCGGTAGCCGAACAGGTCCCGGAGCGCAGTAGGTACCACGTCGTGCGCCGGCTTCTGGGTGGCTGCGATCACGACGATCCCCGCCGCCCGTCCTCGGGCGACCAGGTCACGGAGCCCCATTGCGAACGCATCGCGGGTCTTTCCCGTTCCTTGGATGTACAGAGCGAGCTCATCGATCACCACCAGCACGAGCCCCCGCCGGTCTCAGAGGTGACTTTCCTCAGTCCCTCTCTGAGCATCCACTTGTAACGGGCGTCCATCTCGGCGCGAGCGAGTCCAGCGCGACGTTCGCCTCTTCAGTGTCCGGTCCTACGAAGACCTTCGACACCCCCCGCCAAGGCGCGAGCTCCACGAGCTTGGCGTCGAAGCACCACAACTGCGCGCCCGGATCGAGCGCAGCAGTGGCGACCACGAGCGACAAGGCATTTGACTTACCGCCACCGGGTTCGCCACCGATCAGGAGGTGATGCTCGACGAGATCCAGCCAGACGGTCTGACCTTCCTCGTCCAAGCCCAGCGGGAAGCCCGCCCACATGTTCGTGTGCTGCATATGGGTCCAAGGCCACCGGATCCCGGGCCCGGCGAAAGGATCTCGCGTGACGACCGTGAGTGCGACCCGCGACAGCGTCGTCAGGGTCACGCTGCACCCGGACCGACCTGGCCCCGAACGCCACCGCCAGGGCTTCCGCGCCCTTTGCGTAGTCGTCGGCGGTGCCGCCTGGGGATATTCGAAGGAGCGCCTGTGTGCCGACAGCGATGCTTCTGACGTCCGAGATCTCCGCCTCGGGCACGCCGGCCTTGGCCGTCGCCTTCGCAACGGGTCGCTGGACCCGCTCACGAAGCGTCGCCTCGAAGAGCCACCTGCGCGTGGGCTTCGCGCTTACGAACACCGCTGCGCCGACCGCCAACAGGAACTCACCAGACCTCGCTCCAGGGAGGTGGGAGACGGTGACCCTCGCCGCCGTAACGGCGAGGGTCAGTCCCGTCTCCAGGCGCCTGCCCCACGAGACACGTAGCAACGTGGCCAGCTTTCCTTCAGAGTGCCTTTCTGCTCGCCCGGTCACCGCTTCTCTTCGACCTTCACGAGCAGCGCGAGAATCGCGGCGACGGCGAGCGCCGTGAAGGTGGCACTCATAACCACCAGCACGAAGGCGACTGCTATGGCGAGGCGCATCCAGTACCTCGCGAGCGCTCTCACGCGGCGGCTCCGCGCACGGGTTCCACGCGCTCAGCCTCGTAGTTGACCCCGCCTCCACCGCCTGTCCGAGACGTCCAGGGCACGAGCGCAAGACCGACCGCCCGAACAGGTGCACCGAAGGCGAGTCCCTTCGGCTCCACCGGTGTCCTGACCGTGATCACGACAGGCCGGTCGTCTCCGCCAGCCATGAGCTGGATCTGGAAAAGCGGCTCTCCTTTGCGGTTGGTGCGCTGCACCCCGGTCTCGAACACGACCGAGGGCTCGGCCTCGCCACCACAGACGAGCTGTACCTTGCTGATGTCGACAGGAAAACGCATCCTGTGCTCCTTTCTCTTTCCTCTGTTCGCCGGTCATCCGGCTGCCAGCGGGGGTTCCGCCGGACATCTGTGTGCCACCAGCGACCGGTGGCTCGTTTTGGCTCGCGCACTCCGCTCGGGCGAGAATCCTTGCCATGCGCACGTATCGGGCTCTCGGCTTGGTCGCGCTCGGAGCCGCCTTGTCCGCGTTGGGCCTAATAACGGGCACTTCGAGCGCCTCGGCCGCAGCCACTCAGGCACCAGGCACGGCGGAGATCACCTTCGTCGGACGGGCGACCGACGGCACCAAGGTTCGGATCACCGAGCAGCTCAGTGAAATCGCTCTGAGCAAGGTCGCCCAGCTCATCCCGACTGTCGCTGCCGGTTCGGGGCGAGACTTTCTGTCCTTCTACGCCCCGGGCGGGATGAGCGAGAACACCGACCCCGAATTCGACGGGATCGACGGGGCCCCGCTGTCGGCCGTGCACCTGGTCCTGGCGGACGGCGCGGTCGTCCCGGCCCGACAGATCGCTGCGGGCGGGAACCTGTTGATCGGCACCTACTTCTTCCTCGTACCTTCCTCGACCAAGAGCGCGACCTTGGAGGTCGGACCCGGGTCCTACTTGGCGGACGAGTACTTCGGACCGAACACTTCGGGCCCTACGACGCTCACCTTCGAGCCGGCAAGGACCCTGCTCGTCGTCCCGACACCTGTAAACCCGACTCCTGTCCGCAGAACGACCCCGACAGCGAGCTCGCCGAGACCGTCGACGAAGCCGAGGACCTCCGAACCGATCACGCCGCCCATCGGCAAAACAGTGGGTCTGGTAAGTCCCCTCGACCTTGGAGCGGGCACCGGAGCTGGCGTCGTGGTGATCGTTCTTCTCGTCCCCATCTGGCGCAGACGGGCCTACCGGAAAGCCGATGCAGACGGCCGGGTCATCATCGACTCGCCGCCGATCCTGCTCAGCCCCCGACTGCCACCAGCGGTCGGAATCGCAACCGACGACAAGGAACAGACTCCTGAGAAGGCCATCGATCCGAACCTCGTCGAGCCGCCTGACAGGCAAGCCGTCGCCGTCGAGGTGATCGGCCGGTCGAGATCCATGGGCTCGTACGCCCCATAGAGCTCGGTCCCGTGCGCGAGGTGCTGGTCTTCCTGGCTTTGCACCCGGGCCGGAGCTTCACGTCCACCGAACTGCGAAGTGCGATCTGGTCCGAGGGAAGAGACGAGCCGAAACCCGAGACCTTCCGCAACTACCTCTCCTACCTGCGCCGATCTCTGCCGAGCGAAACACTCGTCAAGGTCGGGTACCGCTACTCGCTCACAGAGACGATCACGACAGATTGGGGGAGCTTCTGCTCCCTGATCAACAGGAACGGAGACCGAGCCGAGCATCTTGCCGAGGCGCTCGATCTTGTCCGCGGCCCGCCGTTCGACGGCCCGTCCACTGGTCGTGCCGCCCCGTACGAGTGGGCTGGCGAGCTGCGCCACTGGATCGAGGCGGCCGTGGAGAAAGCCGCGCATGAGCTGTTCACCGTCTGCCTCGAGGCGGCTGACCTGGCCCTGGCGGATTCGGGGGTCGCCCGGGCTCTCAGATGCGTTCCGGCGTCCGTCGTCACCCGTGAGGACCACCTGAGACTCCGCGCCACGATCGGGAGACGGCCCGAGGTCGAGCGCCGCATGCGCGCCGCCCGCGTGGCACTTGGCGAGGACGTCACCCTGCTCGAGCCACTCGCGTTCGACCTCGGCTGGACGAGGTCGTGAGTCACGACCCCCAGGTGGTCGCACCGAGTCGACCGCGTGTCTCCACATGGCCGACACGGTGACGAGCAACCGTCACATTACGTGTCACATTTGAGTCACGTCTCAGGAAATTCGCCTGTGACCTGGGTCTTCACGAGGGCGTATTTCTGGTCGGACAGGGTGCGCCAGGGAAGTGTCCGCGTCAAGCACCGCTCCGGGCGTTCCCGGCGCCGACAGTTTCTGGTCCCGGCGATGCTCAATCGGCACCGGTCACGTCCTCGCTCGGGCTGTCGCCCACGCTTGACCCGCTCCTCCCCTCGGCGGGATCCACGAACAAGGAGCGACGAGGGATCGTCGCCCCCCAGAGGTTGGGGACCGCACCCGTCATGGTCGAAGGGCAGTCAGTGGAGCTTTGGTCTGATCGGGAGCGCAACCGAGCCGGCAACGAGGCGACTTTGGCCTTCGGGGTCGCCTGGCTCTCGGTAGACGACACCACTCGGGCCGCTGCAAGCACTACTCAGCTGTCCGACGAGGCCCGCGCCCTTCTGCACGAGCTGCAAGTCGCGCACGAACATCTCCTGGCCTTGTTCGCGGCCGGTTCTCATGCTGCTGTCTGCGAGCTCGCTCTGAGCATCATGGTCCTGGCTGACCGTATGGCGTTGTTGATCGAATGAACAGAGCTCCGGCCGAACGATCACCAAGCAAGACCGCCAGATCTCGTGATCGAGATTCTGAAACTTTGACCCTCATCGAGAGAGGTGTCAGCCGGGACGCCGGCGGGACCCGCCTTCGGCACCCCCCGGCGTCCCGAACCCTTGTTCAGGGGATTCACGTGAGATCCGTGGGCGCAGCCTGAACAGCCACGGGACAATGCCACGGAACAGGTGTGTGAGAACCTTCTATACGGAAGATCAAGCGCATCGAATACTGGCACCTAGACGCGTGTCTCTGGATACCCTGGAGTCTCAATGGAACCATCCCTCCAAACCAACCGTCCACGGCCTACAACCCTCGACGGATGGTATGTGAGCGTCAACCAAATCTACTACGACCGAAATTCTTACCGGACAGCCGAGTCGCTGATGTGCCACTTGGTGGAGGTGATAGGTGGATTGAGTCTCGTAGCATCCAGGAAAGGGCGCCTCGACATCGATCCTGACGCCTGGATAGACAAATTTACCGCGAAGTCACTCGGTTGGTGGATGGTGCTCTGTGGCAAAGTCGGAATCAAGAGCGTTAGCGATCTCCTTTGGGCGAAATTCCCCTATGCCTGCAGCTACTGCCACCGCTGCCCGCACTCCCAGTCGGCTTGCGCAACTATTCGCGAGCAGACACATCAACCCGAGTGGCCTACCCTGCAAGAACTGGGCAACCAAAACGACGACCGAAAGCCCACTTCCCTTCATGATTGGCGGTCTATGTTCGGGGAGCTTTTTCCCCGAACTGATAAAACCACCCAAGAAAGCAATTTCGCTCGCCTGACAGAAGAACTGGGAGAACTTGCTCAGTCAATTCGAGTACTTCCCATAACTCGATCCTATTTTCTAAGCGAGGCCGCCGATGTCTTCGCTTGGCTAATGGGTGTCGCCAATCAACTCGCGGCCGACGACTACCGTCGGCAACCGAAGGATAGACGCTGGCTAGGCGAGGAAGAACATCTCGATCAAATAATGTGGGCGGAGTATCCCGGGAAATGCGGTTACTGTGGAACTGACCCCTGCAAATGCCCTCCGATCCCAGTCGCCACCATGAGCCGGATTGCGCACGAAGGGCCTACTGTTCCTGGTGAATCAAAGGTCACTCTTTTTTCGCCTAGCGAGGCCCTTCAGTTCTTCCGGCTGGGCGAGGAAGTTATGGTTAATGGAACGGCAGTCGTGTTACATAATATTCGTAGAGATGTTGCTATGCTTAACGTGGTTGTGCGGGCAGCGGCAACCAGCTCTGCTAGTTCATCCAACGAGATTCTCGATGCATTAAATGCAGCTGCAGATCAGTTAGAAGCCTTACAAACCAGTAGCAATACGACACAAGAGCAAGTGGATACTATCGTTACACTGATTGATTCTCTTCCCAGCCCAGCGTGGTCGACTCTTCAACAGCTGCTCGCCGGAATCGATGCCGGACTACTCGTGGATGTCATCAAGCTCGGCCTCACCGGACACTAATACTCGATCATCTGACTGCATCATCGTACATGGTTGACCTTGCAGCTGACCAAGCTTCAGCGATGGCAGAACTGCACCGCAGTCTTGCAGTATTTGATCTTGCCGACCTCGCCGCAGGAGTCGGTGGCCTACAGCTGGCTCCCGCGAACGCGGATCACATCCTGCGCTTTGAGCTATTAGCTCAGCTTGTCACGACACTCGACCGAGAGGATCCGGGGTCCGGCCGCAGATAAGCATCGCCCGGTTGCGAACTGTCCTTAATAAGACCCCGATCGCTAACCCGTATCTTGTGTCTGCAGAAGACCCTTACGAGGAGCCGTTTACTTCGACCGCGGTGTTTCACGGCGGGACCTACGTCACCCTACCGGGAGCGTCCAATGCGTCCACTGAAATCGCTCAACTTCTGCTTCGAGCTGTTCTGCATGGTCCTCCAGGTGCAACTCCACAGTTCGCTGACGAGGTGGCACGCCTAGGTCTCGCGGTTCTAAAGCTCTCGGACGCTATGTGTGCCCGTGCTGGTCTAGGCCGATACGAGGCTCCCGTTCCCGGCAAAGGCGACGATGCCGTGGTTCCAAATGCAGCACTGTTTCGTCCTCTTCAGAGTGCCGTCACATTCTCCTCGGTGGAGCTTGACGAACTTCTTGGTGCAGATTGGCGCAATACGATCGCGTCACTCGTCTCTCCAGTAGGCACGACGCTCCCTACGGATAACCCCGATGACAGCGGCTTCCTCGCCAGATCACCCATACTCGAGGTTGGTAATAGTTGGATCGTCATCGCTCCCGGCCTCCTCCTGACGGCTTTGCGGCATCGGATTCTCATGCTCGCTGGGGTATTCGGGGAACTTACGACGGTTGCGACGCATTTCCACCAGATCGTGCTTATCGAGGTCGACAAAGCTCTGGACAGAATGGGTTATCGACGTCACGTGGCACGAGGTGATGCTCCCGCAACTGAACTAGGTACAGATATCCTTGTTTCATTCGACTACGACAAAATCTTGCACTGCATCGTAGTCACTGATCCAATTACCGAATACGACGACAACTCGGTCCTTGGGGAGTGGACCGATCCGGACTTCTCAGAACGACTGGGAAATCATCTCGCCTCAATGCGGGATCACCTCTTCGGGATCCACGAGTCCATCACAGGTGTCTTGCAGTTGGTCGTTGTTGACGGCGTGGGTCGTGCATTCGTAGCGGGCATTCCTGCGGTCGACGAAGTTGAACGGTCGCCCCTTCTGAGTACGAACCTGAATGATCTTCGGGTCATCGCGCACAAATGCGCTGATGATCCGCTGGCTCTCTGGAAATTCACTTCCGCAAGGGAGGAGCTGCTGAAGACTTGCAAGATCCTCGCCTTCAGCGCACTCGATGTCTTCCAAGCCTACACCAGCCACGAGAACAGCTTCTACTTCGGGGACGACGGTCGACCAAACATGATCAACTTCGCGCCGGATGCCGGACTCGATCTACGGATGGCTGACGCAAGGGGCCGAGACGTCCACGGTGTCGTTGACTGGACTGGATCCCGAATCGTCACCGTTGAGCGGTTCTACGACGGAACAGACGCGCCTGTCTATGCACTGGACCCCAGTCGGGGAGAACTTGCCTTTCTTTACGAAGATGCCGACTTACCTGTGTGGGTTCACGCTCAACCGACCGACGTCACAGACCGAAAACACCTCTTCGATATGGCCGACACGGTCGTCTACTGGATTTGGCAGATCGGAGAGGTCCTAGAATGGCAACCAACGACTGCCCTGCCAACGGGGTCCGTCCTCATCGAAGTCTCGGTCGACCCCGAACGTGGAAACCCGTCTCACTCGGGCTCGTGGTTCAATATCGACGTTGACGACAACCGGCTAAGAATATGGCTGTCACCGGAGGGGTTCGGGTCCACATCCACCTCCGACAATACAAACGAACGGGAACTCGTCGCGGGGCTTGTCTGGGCGCTATCCGAAGCCATTACCCATCAGCCAGCGATCGATCTCGATATTCTCGTCAATTTGATTGCTCCATTGGGGCCGAAGAAGAAGATGGTCGCCATGCACCCGAAAGAAGCCGTGCTCTGGCCCGGGACGCTTCCCGGACCCCGTTATGTTCAACTCGCCGACTTGTCTGTCCGACTCGATGCGACCGGCGAGTGGCTTTCCGGCCGGTATGCAAAAGGAACAATTGACTCTTCAGAACGAGTCGAGTTGCTGAACTCGCTTGTATCTCACGAATTCGAGGTAATGCAGCAGCTCGTCTCCGAACTTAACGCCAACCAGCTCGTTGACTTTTTGATTGCGCAGAACGAGTCTCTTATCCGCGCCGAAGCCGTACGGAATCTCACTCTGCCGACAAAACTTGCCTGCTTCGGCCAGGAGACCAAGCTCCACGAGGAGTTGCTTCGAGATACTGCTTCTGAGGTAACCCGCATTAGTCACTCGATTTCTAATCGAGTACGTCGTCGCTCGTCCACCCGCCGGAGTCGGCCACCTGACGATGGAAGCTTACGATGCACTCTTGGCGTGTGCTTCTGAAGTCGTCCAACATGGCTTTCTTAGCGATGGCATCGCAAGTGGGCTATCGGAAGCTGAGATCTCGTTTCTCCCATCGGGCAGGCTTGGCATACAGCGGGATGATCGGTACGGTCAGGCATCCAAGCTATTTCGGGACATCCAAGGCCGGCAGAGAATGCACAATGCGGCCGCCGAGTTCTCGCGGCACTGGTCCGGACGAAATGCCGGCTCGCCGTCCAACATCGATCTAGCCCAGTTCAACGCCGCAGATTTCGACGAGTTTTTAGTGACTGTTGAGGAACTGGGCAACCTTGTGGACGTCCTTGTAAATTTCGGGTTTGAGCAGTCGGATGAGGAACCGCAGCGGTTTCTCCGTGAAGAGGTCGTTGACAAGCTGACTGCGGAGCTATCCTGGGATAGGAATCGTATCAATACGGTTCTTGACAACTTCGCGTTGCGGTCTCGGACATCGTTCATTCCCGAGAAGCGTCTCCGCGATGTGTTTCCCTGGCGGTTTACGAGGAAGCTCTCGTATCTAAGTCGACCGCTCGTTGATTGGCGAGACGACGGGCAGCGCTATCTGATCTGGGGTACGCGCAACCTCTCGCGCCTTGGACTGTATCTAGTTAGTCAGTGTATGAACGGACGGTATGAGGCGGATCGGCCCGCCATGCGAGCTTACATCGGCACCATCCGATCACAGGAACCTCATAAGTTCGGAACTGAGGTCGCTGAGTCGATCCGACGTGTCCATCCAAATTGGACTGTGGAGGAACGAGTAACAAGTGTGGGCGCCCGCAGACTTCAACGGAACAACGGTGAGGAGATTGGTGACGTTGATGTTTTGGCTATTTCTCCCGACAGCAAGACGATCTATCCAATCGAAGTCAAGGATCTAAGTCTTGCACGCACACCGCAAGAGATGGCTTCCGAGAACGAGCGTCTCTTCGTGGGAAAGAAGTCGGACAAGTCAACAATGACACATCATTTGGAACGGGCCGAATGGATCAAGGCCAACCTTTCTCATATCCTCGCGAGATTTGGAGTGTCGTCACGGGGTCGTTGGACAGTTGAGCCGTTGATCGTGACTAGCCAGCCCCTAATGACCGCCCTAATGCGGACGTCGCCCATCCCGGTCATTGATTTCGGTCAGCTCATGCGGCGATTGAAATAGTGCGGTTCAAGTTGAGGCAGCCGTTGACCAGGTAATTGTCACTTCCACCTGGTTTCCAATCGCGCTCTAAGCGGTTTCCCAAGCTTGGGAACCGAGTCCGACCTTCCGTCGTAACGGCTTCCTCGTAGATTCGCTGTTGACACACTGACCGATCCAGATATGATCCTAGCATGTCTAGCACCATCGGGTCGTTGCAGGTCAACCCTGAGGGCCCGACTCCAATCCACGAGCAGGTGGCAAGCGCGTTGCGCCGGGCGATTGCCGACGGAGAGGCCAAACCCGGGGAGCGGCTGCCGCCGGCACGAGATCTTGCCGCCGTCCTCGGCGTGAATTCGAACACCGTCTTTCGCGCACTTCGCACACTTAGAGAAGAGGGCCTGCTCGAGTTCTCGCGTGGTCGCGGGGTGTCCGTGACCGGCGTCGCCCCGAAACGCAGCGTCGTCCTCGAGAAAGCTCGCGAGTTGGTCAAGCTCGCAAGACGACTGGGCTATGGACCCGACGAGCTCGTCAAGATCGTCGAACAGGTTTCATAGCCGATCACCCGATGACGCTCCTGCACCCGAAGGAAGTTCTGCCAGGGGATCCGGCGGAGGCTCTCATCGAAGAGGCTCGTCGACGCAAGCGACGGAGACGGTGGCGAACCACTGCGCTGTTGGCCACCGCCCTGTTCGTGGTCGTTGTCTATCTCGAGACCACGTCGGGATCGGGGACGCAGCGGCCAGAATCGCGCTTGGGCGTCCAACATCTTCAGAAAGGCAACGGCGTTGGGTCGCGGTCTAAGAAAGGCCCATGGACCTCGCTAGTCAGCTTTCCGGTCTCCGGGGTCGGCGACGCCCTCGATTGTCCGACGCCAAGGGTCTGTATATCGGTCGGGCCGGATGCCGAGCCCGGCTCCAACCAAGGCGCCAGCCTGGACAGCGTTGTTCTCACGTCCAATGACGGTGGCAACACTTGGACACGCCACCCGTCTAGTGCACTGATGAATCAGGCGGACGCCCTTTCGTGCCCGACCGTTTCGACCTGCTTCGCCGCCATAGGAAACCCTGGAACCGAAACTGGTGGAATCTTGGCGACACACGACGGTGGGTTGACCTGGACAGTCGAACCCACCCCATCGGTCGGTGAACTCGGCTCCATCTCGTGTCCCAATTCCCACGAGTGCATCGCAGTCGGGTACGCGAGCCCCCCTTCTCAGCCCGATGCGGTAATGACAACCGACGGCGGACGCTCTTGGAGAGCATTCGACGTCCGTTCTGGCGGGGCCACCGCCGTCAGTTGCGCGGACGACCTTCACTGCGTCGTTCTCAGCAGTGAAGGCGGAACCAGCATTTGGTATGCCGACTACACGAAGAACGGTGGAGAGACGTGGAGCTCGTCAACACTCCCCTCGTTCCCCGGATCCGTGGGTATCGGTCAGAGCTCCTATCACTCCATCTCCTGCCCCTCGTCGTCGGATTGCGTGGCGGCTGGAGATACCGGGTCTCATCAGTCAGCTGTCGCATTCACGACCGACGGTGGAAGGTCCTGGAGCCCATCGCTCTCGAGCTCCTATTTCCGCTCCATTGTATACGTCACGTGTCCATCCTTGGACCGGTGCTACGGAGTTGCCGTCGGCGAGCCGTATGGCCAGGGAACATTGATCACAGCGACTGGACCGGCGGGCGGATGGCACGAGCTGAAAGGCACACCTTTCGTTGCTGGTAGCACTCCGATGCTCTCGTGCCCCACCGATGGTCAGTGCGTCTCGTTCGAAGAAGATTCGAACGGTAGTCCCCTATGCCTCACTCGTGACCGGCGATGGTTGGCAAAGCGACAAGAGCGTGCCGCTTGCCCCGGCCCTCAGTTCGCTCCCCGCCGTGACATGTCCAACTCGCCTTTGGTGTGCAGCCCTCGGGGTCTCGGGCGACCATGCCGTTTTGGAGGAAACGACCGACGGGGGAAGCGAATGGACAGCGTCAGAGCTTCCCTCGGGGTCCGGCTACTGGACGGACGGCAATGGCGGGATCTCATGCCCTGTGCCAGGTCACTGTGTCGTGGTGAGCACCGCCTACAACGGCCCAACGCGCGCTTGGACCAAATCAGCAAGCGGAACTTGGATCGGGGTTGCGGTCGGGGACCGTAACTTCGCCGCGAATGCAGTCGACTGCCCTACGGAATCCACCTGTCTGGTCGTCGGAAGCGAGGTGCCAACCCCCGTGAGGGAATCGGGCTCCCCACAGATGGTCGAACCTAATCCTTCCTGACGCGATCTACAGATCTATCGACGCCGGCCGGTCGTGGAACCTGGTGCCCCTGCCCACTCGTACGCTATTTGGGCTCGGAAACCTCGCGGCGATTTCGTGCGGTAGTCCTTCGACATGCATCGTGAGCGGTATCGGCGGATCGATGTTCACCGTGAACGGAGGCAGGTCCTGGTCGGCGATCAATCTTCCTTACGAAACGGATCCAGCTTCTCTGTCTTGTCCTTCTCCTCGTGCTTGTATCGGGGTCGAGCAGGCCATCGTCCCCAATGGAGGCCCTCCGGCGCCTACCCCACTTCTCGCATTCCGATGGTCTATGGAGAGTCACTCCTTCAATATGACCGCCCTCCCGGGATCGCGGGAAAGCTTCGGCTTCCCATTCGTCTCGTGCTCGAGCCCAGACGAGTGTGTGACCATTCTCTCGATGATCAACTCATCGGACACCGCCGGCGAAGTACTCGGTTTCAAGACGATGAACGGTGGCCAGTCTTGGATCGAGCTCAAGGTCCCTTCGTATCTGACAGACGTGACGGACCTAGCGTGTATGCCAGGAACAACGTCCTGCGTCGCGAGCGGGGAGTCGAATGGGGTCTTCGGCCTGTTCGGATTCTCGCTAGGCCGTTCGTAGCCACTTCCACACTGCGGCGAGAGAGTTTGCTGTCTGTATGCAACGGCTCTCTCTAAGAGCTTCGTCTCATCTGTCCTGAGGATTTGTCCTAGAAGTTGCGTCGTTTGCGACCATCTCGCGCCGTCCCGTGTGCACGTCGCCCCTGCTCAGGCCGTATATCGCCGCATGAAGCCATGCCATCAGACGACCAGAACCAAGTTAGGAATCCGTTGACGCTCGTTTCCGGGGATGAGATGAGTTCTCAATCTTGCGTTGCCTTCGTTTGCTTACGTATTCGTTCCGCTCTCGATCACCGAACAATCGTCGACAGGCGAGTACCGTCGCGTGAGGAGCACAGCCTCGGCGCTTGACCTAGTCCACCGAATAAGGACATCTCCTTATCTTGCCCCTAAGTTTTCACGATTCGTGAGTGGAGGAAATTTCCCGCGGCCACAATCTTGCAGATCAGAGCGTCGCACGCCTTCTGACCGCGCCGAGTGGCATGCTTGGGCGCATTAGCTGCGTGTCCACCGGGCGGGGGAAGGTCAATAGGAACGATAGCAGCAATAGGATTTAGTGCGAAAGATATTGTCTCAGAGCCTCGATGATCGTACGGCCAGCAGGCGCGACCGCCGACGCCGCTTCTCGACAAGCCGTTGGCGGGTAGTTCAGAACGTCAAAGACCTCGATCGCGGCAGCGAGATCTCTAGGGGTGAGCGGTGGATCCAGCAATACGCCGCTGCCCGGAGACAACAGATCGATCGCGGCGCCAAGTCGCTCCGTGATCACGGGTATCCCGATTGCCAGCGCCTCCACCATGGCCATGCCGAATTCCTCGGTTGACGTACTGATCAGGGCTTTGGATTTCGCGAGGCATGCATCGCGAGAAGCATCATCGATGAAACCCGTGAACAAGACGTTTTCGCTAGCAAGCGCTTGGAGCCTTGTTAGATCTGGGCCAGTACCAATAACAGTCAACGTGTCCAACGCTCCATTGAACGCCTTCACCGCAATATCGACCCTTTTGTGACGGACCAGGCGACTAACGACAACAAACCCAGAACGACTCCCCGACCGAACCCGCGTCACCGAGGGCGGGACCGGGGCAACCACGTCGACAGGACGCTCGGCAAATGCTGCGAGCTTCTCGGCGGACCAAGAGGATGGTGTCCAGATGTCGTCGGGACGACCAAGAAGCTCTAGGTAGCGACGCCTACTGACCGGGAGCGTCGCCCAGGCTGCCGCCCGAGCTGTTACTGGCAGTACATCTATATAGGCCTTCGTGTCCCACGTAAGAGGCCGGGATAGGCCAGAAGCGTAGGCGAGATGACGAGCTCCAGAGGGCACTGACGCACTCAGGCTCCACCCCGCCTGCACAAGGGATAGGACGACCTGTGCACGCGGAAGTCGCCACGACGACGTTCGGCGACTCCACTCGTTGAAACGAAACGGATTCCGCGCTGCCTTCACATGATCGACATACAGCGGGTTGGATAGCTGAGCCAACCGGGGATGGATCCCGCCGGCGAATGCCATGGCATACACCGGCGCGCCCGGGAACGCGTTTGCAAGGCCCTCAAGGACACGCTCGGTGCCCCCATAGTCGCTGACCTGCTCGTGAACGATCACAATCTCGGTCATCTTGCCGCGACCGCGTGGTTTCCCTGCTGTACTAGCCGTGGCACGAATTGTGAGATGCAGAGCGCGACCGAACTGCCACTTAAACGTGTCGGCGCTGGCGTTCTGTTTCGGAAGGTCGAGCATCAAGCCGTGCTGCTCGTTAAGCCGACGTATAAGCCCACGTGGGAGATTCCGGGCGGGCTCGCTGAGGTCGGCGAGTCTCCACGACAAGCCGCTCGACGCGAGTGCCTCGAGGAGCTCGGATGCGAGGTTAGGGTTGGAGAACTACTCGTCGTCCAGCACAATCCATTGCATGACCTCCCAACAGACGATGTCATGTTCATCTTCGACGGGGGTACTCTGACCTTGCCTCTGGACCGAATAAGACTGCCCAGAGGGGAACTTTCCGATGCCCAGTACATACCGATAAGCGGACTCGTTCGCGTCACTTCGCCATCATTGCATCGCCGGCTGATAGCCGCCCTAGCTGCATGTGGTACCTCGCGGGCAATCTACCTCGAAGGTCAATGGAGTTCCGGACAGTGACGACGCAATTTTGACGCCCGATGAGGCGGCGTCATTTCTAACAAACGAACGCCGGACACTCTTCGTCGTTGGATCAGGCGCCTCCGTTGCGGCCCCTGCTAGCGCACCAAGCGCATTCAACGTCTTGGAAGCATCGCTGGACGCCCTCCTCGATATCGCTTTCGAACCAAACGATCGGCTGAGAGGAGAGGTTCGCGCTCGCTGTCTACCGATCAACGATTGGCGACTCGGTCTACTCCCCCGAAGCGCTTTACGGTGCAATTGCCGATGTCTACGAGACGAATGCGCACCTCGAGTTGTGGTCAGCGTTGCTCGAGGGCGACCTCGGTGACCCACTGTGTGGCCGCCCCAATGCCGGGCACTATGGCCTGATCGCGTCTGCTGGTCGGACTGGCTCACCAATCCTCACGACTAACTTCGACTGCTTCCTGGAAGTGGCAGCCAAGGATCTCGGACTAAACCCGGCCATCTATTACCCAGAGGCCGGTGGAGCCCTCCACCGCGACGGACCGGCCTCTCCGGATCTCGAGATATGGAAGGTTCACGGTACTGCCACGGACTGGCGAACGGTGCGCTCGCGTGCCTCTGATCTCTAGCAGGCGTCGCGCATCGTTCGAACCGTCCTAAGGGCGGCGGACTCGACCGCGCTGTTCATCATCGGTTACAGCGGACGTGACTTCGACGTATTCCCTTGGATAGCCGAGCGGTTTACAAACAACCTCCCGAAGCCGTCTGGGTCGGAACCGACATCGATCAAACCCATGTCAACGTGTTGAACTGGGTGGCGTTTTGTCCAACATACTTCGACAAAGTGGCTCGGACCGTGCTTTAAGAACGCAGCCATAGAAGAATACTACCCTCAGGTCGAAAACCTCCTCAACGAACTCCCGCCATCGCTCCCAAGGGGACAAGCACTTGAGCGGCTTGTTGTAGAGAAGGCTAATACCGCCGTAAGTTCGACCTTCCGCGTGCACCCCGACAGAGCATGTTCCACGGTTGCGGCGGCCCTCAATTCGCTTGGTGCTCACTGTCTTCTGCTCGCGGTGACTAAGCATCTCGATTACAACGGGACAACGCCAGAAGTCGCGGCAGACGTCCACCTGATGCGAGCTGGCTCGCTCTCCGCGTGTGATCGCTTCCAGGAGGCGGAAACGGAGGCTCAAGAGGCATTGCGGCTGGCGATGGCACACGGCGACGCTCTCCTAGCGGAGCGTGCTCGGGTCGCGATCGCGTATGCACGCATCAGTCGTTTGTTCCTACGCTTGCCCGGTCGTCCCCGGCTGTGGCGATGGTTTTGTACACGTCCCGGCTTGAGACTTGCAGTCGCACGCATTCGACAAGCACTCGCCTATACAGTTCTCACGCTCCGCCTTCTTCGGACTGGACACACCGCATTCGCGCACGTCTGTAGCAATGACATGCATGCCACGGGCCCAGAGTACCGGTTCGTCTGCGATTACCTCGAACAATTGATCCGTTATGGGGCGTTTGCGCAGAGCGCTGGGGGAGTCATCGTTCCGGCTCGTCTTCGGCGGGTACTCGTCTGGGATCGGTTGGACTGGATGTGTCTCGACGCGCCGGGTACACGTGGGGCGTTGTCAACGTATCGAAGTATCGCTCTCGCGTCCGCGGCGAACCCCCGTTTCGCTCGGCACGCTTGGCCACGATGGTGTACCCGGACGACATACCAAAGGCCATTGCCCACCTAGACGCCGGCCGTGATCTCCGCAAGAGATCCCGATGGGAAGCGGCCGATCTCGAATTCGATCAGGCAGAGAACGCTGCCAACCGGGCCAACTGCAGTTCACTCCTGTGGAAGATCGCCTTCGCCCGACACGACGACAAGTATGGGGCGATGACGCCAGCTACTGCCACCTCCCTGCTCGACGGAATTTCGTCTGACGCTGCGCATACGATGAAGCCGTGGTTACTCGCCGCCGCGACCAGGTACCGACCTCACTAAAGGTTCGCTACTAGCTCGATCGATTCCGCTTACCTATCGACTGCCCGATTGCTGACACAGAGGCGAGCGGAACTAACTGTAACCTACGCTACGCACGCGGGTCCTCCCACGTTGAGTTTGGTCGTCACCATTGTGAACGTACCAACGTGCTCACCTCATCCATCACTTGCTGGCCTAGCGCACGCATTGCTCCAAATGACGTCCCGCCGTCGAGAAAAAATGTTCATGCCCTCTGCATCCGATGCGGTCCGGGCAATTGATTCTAGTTGACGACTCACTTCGCTATTGGGCCGCACAGTGGAGATAACACAGATGTGAATTCAAGTAACACTGACCGAATCTCGGACATAAGCGCCTTTGGTTTCTCGACGCTATTGTCATTTGTCAATGCATCCCAAACGACCCTGCCACTTCGCAACGTATCCAGAAAGTTCATGGCGATAACGCTCTAGGGGTCCGCCTTCCGCGCCGTGTTGAGGCGCATCTGCGCCTATATCCGCATCGTCGCAGAGAGCTCCCTCCTCGCGGAGACGTTCGATGGTACGGCTCAGGTCCGCTTTCACCACATCTCGCAAGTCTGCCGTGGAGACATAGGAGCCGAGGAGCCCTTGAGCTCGAGGGTCGGGCGAAATGCTTTCACGGCCTCAATCTGAGTGGTATCGAGGTTCAAGACTGGGCCGGGCGGAGCTTCAGAGAAATAGATCATTACGGGCTTCTCCTGATCCATGAACTCGCGAATCTCCTCGACGGTTCCGGGATCGGCGGCGCCTGTAGGGTTGCCCAATCGCATCCAAAAGAGTGCGATCAACAGATCCGCCCGATTGACGAGCTGCTTGTTAAGGATGCTTTGCGGTCGATCTCCCATCTGTGGAGTCGAATGCGTCTCCCAAAGGAGTGGTAGTAGTACAACAGCAGTGGCACTTGCGTTGAAATCGTTCCACTCGCGGATTGCGTCGCGGACTGCCTCCCGGTCGCTGATCGTGTCCGATGGAGAAGCGATCAACACATTGAGTACGCACGCTGTAAACATATGCTCTCAACGCGTCTCTTTCGGGATCGCGAGGAGGGACTCGCCGTCGCCCGGTCGTTACCACACAGGAGCGAGCGTATTTCTGGATCCGCGACCAGCGCTTGACATCGAACACATGTTCGTACTACCTTCCCAGTATGGCTCGGTACACAGAACGGGAGCTGGCTTGTCTACGTGCTGGCGCGGCCAAGGGAGGACGCGAGATTCGATTTGGCATGATCCACTGAATCGCGACGCCCTTGAGAGCCTGCGACAGCTTGGACTTGTCGAATTCACCACGGGCACTAACGCAGAGGGCAAGCGCTTGGCCTTATATCCCTTGCAACTGACGCACCTTGGTTTTCGTGAGTTGAGACGTCAGCAGGCCGTCTAAGACCGGCACGACACTCACCGTCCGGTCGGATCACTTCTTCTTCCTTCTCTTCTTCGGTTTCTTTGCTTGCGACGGGTCGCTTGCTGCTACAGCCTTTTCCGGCCTGGTGCTGCCAGGATTCTGAGCTGCCTCCCAGCATCTGAAGCGGGCTTCCTCCCAGTCGGCATTTGGATCTCCTCCTTGACGCCCTAAAAGGGTGACCGTACAGGGAGGGGTATGACATTCGCCGGGTGCGAATAGTGACAATGATCGGCGCAAATCGCGACGTCGGCCATAAAAGGGCGAGAGACATCTCAAGCCAATAGGCAGCCAGGTCAGGTAATCCTTTCTTCGGTGTCGCGAGGCGAACTACCAGCCGAATTCCCGATCGCCTGCGATCTCCACGACGACTAACGCGCTTCCTCGGGCCGAGAACCTCGGACCACCCGATGGGACGATCCAACCTTCGATCCGACGCCCCTCCGAGACCAGACACCCTGTCGCTACTTTGCCAAGCTCAACAATGCCGATCTGATCATGCCGAGGTCCGTTCTTGGCTCCAGACAAGATAAGGACATGTCCTTATCTTGTCCCTATGTTTGCACGATCCGTGAGCGGACCAGTTTCGCCGGGGTCGAATAAGTGCAGTTCAGAGCGTCGGACGCCTTCTCGGACCACGGCGAGTGACGTGTTTGGGCGCATTAGCAGTGAGTTTTGTCGATGCGGCAACCCTCATACCGGGCACCCTGGGGTGGGCAGGACACGGGAGAGCGGTCGCGGTTAAGGACCGAACCAATCCTAAGCCCCTGAGGGCTTCGCGGCGACTCGAGTCGCCCCTTGGCATCATGGGGTCGGTGGAGAAGGCCAGCGAGATTGAGAGCACCCGGCAAGCGGCCGAAACCGGCGACGCCGTCGCTATGAACAGGCTGGGCAATTTCGCTCCGCGGCGAGGGCAACCATGATGAAGCCGAGGCGTGGTACCGCCGAGCGGTATCCGCTGGCCACACGGGTTCGATGTTCAGCCTCGCCTACCTGCTGGCCGAGAAGGACAACCCGGACGAATCCGAGCTGTGGTACCGCCGAGCGGCAGACACTGGCCACACGATTGCCATGTACAACCTGGCTATCCAGTTGGGCAAGAAAGGAGACCTGGAGGAAGCCGAGGCGTGGTACCGCCGAGCTGCAGAAGCCGGCGACACGGATGCGATGTATCAGCTGGCAGTCCAGCTCAGCAACAGAGGCGACTTAGACGGAGCCGAGCACTGGTTCCGCCGAGCTGCAGAAGGTAGCCACCACGGCGCCGAGTCCCAGCTTGGCAACCTGTACAAGAAAAAGGATGACCTGGCCGAAGCAGAGGCGTGGTATCGGCGGGCAGCAGTTGCCGGGCACACGAACTCGATGCACGCTTTGGCCTTCTTGCTCAGTGACAAGGGCGAACACGGCGAAGCCGGGGTTTGGTACCGACTCGCGGCCGAAGCGGGCAACACCAGTGCAATGTTCAACTTCGCTGTCCAGCTCGACAACAAAGGCGATCTCGGCGAAGCCGAGGTTTGGTACCGCCGAGCGGCCGAGGCGGGACATGCAAAGGCAATGTTTAACTTGGCGTTCTCGCTCAATGAAAAGGGCGAGACCGACGAAGCCGAGGTTTGGTACAGACGGGCTGCCGAGGCCGGGGATTCCAGCGCCTTCTACAACCTCGGCCTACTACTCAAGGCGAAGCGTGATCTCGATGGGGCCCTCACTTGGCACCTCAGAGCCGCCGAAGCGGGGGATATCAGCGGTATGAGCCAGGTCGGTGCGTTGCTCCAGGTCGATGGAGATCTCGAGGGAGCCGAGGTGTGGTTCGACGAGCGATTGACGCCGGGAGCACTGACGCTGCCGATGCTCTGGCCGGGCTCCGTCGAAAGTCGACTTCTCCGATCGAATGTTGGATTCGATCACCTTCGAGACGTTCGGCTGGCAGCTCACACAGAATGACGACGGACTACGAGTATGGAGGAGTGCCGAAGGGTCTCTCTCTAGCAATTCCTCGAAGTGGCTCCGGATTTCGAGTCATTGGATCCCGGCGAGTTCCGTGAGGCAATGATTGAATTTCAAGGGTTCATGGAATCTCCGACCTTCAGCGTCGAGGAGGACATTCCGGAGCAACTTCAGAGGTACTTTTGGAAGGAACTTCCAGACCAGTCCTCTCTGTACTGGAAGTCGATTGCTTCGACATCCCACCGGCCAAGTGCGTGATGACAGAGGCCCGCTACAGGATCCATGACCGTGTCAACTATTCGGCAAAGATATTGATCCTGTTTGCGGAGTGTTTCTGGGTACTCGGGCTCGAGCAGGAAGAAGGTGAGGTCATCGGCGAGCGCGAAGGCGCGGTGGCCCGACATATCCTTCAAGAGAACGCGGGAGCGGCTCTCTCCATGGAGTTCGATCCTTACGAGCGTCGGTGGGATGGCTTGCTGGCGCTAGAGAACGATCCTCTTACTCGGATGAGAGTACTCGTGGCTAAAGCTCCGCTCCTCGATCTTGCTCGGCGACGAACTCGCAGCGCTTGAACCGTTCACGCCTGTAGGGGGCGATCCATTCTGATTGCCTGCTTCAGGACGTTTCGCAACTCAAAGCGCGCCTCGTGGTCCTGAAGGGCGAGTTGCTCCTGAGCTGATCCAAAGTATCTCTTTCAGAGGTTCTTCTAATCTTGTCCTAGGATTTGTCCTAGAACTCGCGCCGTTTGCCACCTTCCGGTGCAGTTCTCTGTCTGCATCGTCCCTGCTCAGGCCGTGTGTGATCGTCTGACGTCTTGCCATCAGACGCCCAAGATCAGATTAAAAGTCCCCTGCTCTACCCGATGAGCTAGCGGCCCGGGCCTCCCAGAGGCTAGCGATACTGAGCGCAGGTCCTCTAAACAGAGACGATACCGAGGTATTGCCAGTTCAGGACCCGGTTCGACGGGCCGATAGGGTTGAGCGATGGGTGCCATGCCGGCAGGCGTGCCTGTGCTGCGGCCCCTGTCAGTTGGCGAGATACTGGACGCGTCGTTCAAGGTCTACGGACGCAATTTCGTCACTATGGCCAAGGCGATCCTCGTCGTCGCGGTACCGTTCGGCCTTCTTTCGGCTCTGATTCGCGCGGTCGGTCTCGACCGACGTGGCAACGATCTCGAATATCTCGAACCCATCCGCGAACCCGACGCCTTCGGCATCGAACCTTGCTGCGAGCTTGGGCACCGAGCTGGTGACCATCCTCGCAGCAGCTGTTTCCACGGCGGTGATCTACCGCGTCGTCGGCTCTGCCTACCTGGGCAATCCGGCTTCATGGAAAGAGGCAGTGCGAAGCGGGCTGCAAAAGGCTCCCTCGGTCCTGTGGGTAACGATCCTTTCGATCCTTGGTTACGCCGTCATGGTGGCCGTACCCGCGGTCCTGATCACGCTCGTTGCCTTTCACTCCGCGGGTTTCGGCTTGCTGGCGGGATTCTTGCTCGGGATACCCGCGATATGTGCAGTCGTATGGTTCTGGGTGATCAGCCAGCTGGCCATCCCGAGCCTGATGCTGGAGGGTTACAAGGGAATAAAGGCATTGTTGCGAGCGTCGAGGCTCGTCCACCATCTCTGGTGGAGAAGCTTCGGCTGCATGTTGCTGGTCTCGTTGATCGTCATCGTGCTCTCCAGTGTCGTCGCGGCTGTATTGGTCGGCTTGCTTCTCGCCTTTTCCAGCAGTGATCTCGCCAGCATCGCCGTGCTCTTCGTATCGGGCGTATTGACGACGGTTCTATTTACGCCGATCACCGCTTCCGCGTATGTCGTGTTGTCTATCGACCTGCGAGTGCGCAAAGAGGGGTACGACATTCATCTGCTCGCCAGCCAGCTCGGCTCGCAACCCGGATCGTCCGCATTGTCGTTTCTCCCGCGCCCGCCCCTGATTTGGGGCGGGCCATCGATCGGACCGGGCAATCCAGAAAGCCCGTGGCCGGGGAATCCACAACCGGGCTGGGGTCCACCGGCCCAACCAGGAGGGCCGCCGCCACCCGCCCTACCAGGGTGGGGTCTACCGGGCCAACCAGGATGGGGTCCACCTGCGCAAGCAGGATGGGGTCCACCACTACCTTCTCCCGAATGGCGTCCCCCTCCTCCAGGCGATGACCGGCACGGCTCGGTGCCTCTTTCGGGCTGGGTGCCTCCGGGGCAGACGGAGCCGGAGAACCCGCCGCCACTCTTCGCTCCACCTCCACCTCCACCGCCACCTCCACCGACACCGTCAGCCCAACCGCCGGCGCCTCCTCCACCCACCGCTTCACCTCCGTCAGACGAGGAGCCGCCCCGGCCCGAACCTCCCAGGGGTTGGGAGTGAGTGTGATGAGCGATCGTCGGCCGCGGTGAGAACGACTTCGTGACGAGCGTGCGGGATCTTGCCGGGTCGACCGGAGGCTCCCAAGGAGGCTTCGCAGCCGAAGCACGGCGTCAGGCCCGCCAGATTCTCTCGGGGTCGCAATACCAGACGCGGCCCGAGCGCTCGTTTCGTCCCCTGGCCGGCGTCCTCGCAGCGATCGGTAGATTCTTCGACCGCGTGTTCGGACCTCTTTGGAGGTTCTTGGATGACCACCTCTTCCATCCCGTGGGCAACTCGGTGTTCGACTTGTTCGGGGATTGGTGGCCCCTTTTGGTGCTGGCTCTTGCGTTGGTGGCAGGGATCGCCTTGGGAAGGATCATCATCAAGAGGCGGGCGCTGCCGGCTCGCCGGTTGCCGGGTCAAAGCAGCAGACCCGCCAGCCAAGACCCGGAGACACTCGAACGGCTGGCCGATCAGGCCGAGCTCGACGGCGATCTCGAGGTTGCCGTCCGGCTCAGATTCCGCGCCGGAGTCATACGGCTCGAGCGGATGGGCGCGGTCGATCGTGGCCCGACCCGGACCGACCGCGAGCTCTCCGGCAGTCTGCGGTCCGCAACCTTCGACGCTCTCGCCGCCGACCTGGAGTCGATCGTCTACGGCGGTGCGCCGGCCACCGAACAACAGGCTGCCGATGCGCTCTCCGGTTGGCGCCGCGTCGCTGTGGAGGTCGAACGAGATGCTGAAGTCCGCCGGCGAGCACGGCCGCAGGATCCAGATGAGTTCCGCCAACATCGCAAGCGAACCTGATAGCACTCAGGTCGAGGGCCACCGCTCCGCGAGCCACCCCCGAGCGCGCCCGCTTCGAATCTCGTCGGGATGAGGGCGCGTTGGAAACTCTTACCGGCAGGCTGGAGGGTGACGGCGGTGATCGTGGCAGTGGTGGTCTTGGCGGCAGCTCTGATCAAGTTGACGAGCGTGCTGACAGAAGGGAGCTCTCCTCAAGGCCCGGACTCGTCGAGCTTTTCTCCCGCCCCCGATGGCCTAGCGGCGTTCAGCGAGTTGCTCACGCGCAACGGAGACCACGTCGCGCAGCTGACTACACCCCTTGACGAGGTCTCACCACCGCCCGGTTCCACAGTTGTCGTGGCGGCGCCGACGTCCTGGCAATCGGACGACTCGACAACCCTTGCTCGGGTTCTCCACTCCGCAGGAACCGTCGTGGTAGCGGGACAGCCGCCCGCAGGCCTGGTCTCCGCGGTTCTTGGCGCGATCCCGGGACCGAGCTGGTCGGCCGACGAGGTGGCCGGTTCGGTTCCGGTGGGCTCCGGTCCCCTCGTCTTCGGCGTGGCACAGGTCGACTCGACGGGGCCAGGCTCGTGGTCGACCACGGGAGGGACCACGCCGGTGCTCGCGTCCGACGCGGGGGGCGCCGGAACGTTTCTGGCCCTGTCTGCTCGCGTAGGCACAGGCACACTCGTCCTGCTCGCGTCGCCCTCGCCGCTGCAGAACCGCCTCATAGGCCAGGCCGACGACGCGGCGTTCGCGCTGGACATCGCAGGACCCGCGGTGGAGCCGGCAGGTCCGTAATCTTCGACGAATACGACCACGGGTACGGACGTGCGGGAAGTGGCGTCGGGGGGCTGCCGGACTCGTGGAAGGCAGCGTTACTTCTCGCGCTGGCGGCCGTGATCGTGTGGATGCTTTCCGCCTCGCGCAGGTTCGGCCCGCCCGAGAAGGAACAACGAGAGCTTGCCCCTCCTCGGGTCGCGTACGTGGACGCCATCGCGACGCTTCTTTCGACAGCACCATCTGAAAGCGTCGCCTCAGCCGCGGAGCCTCTGCAGGCTCGCGCACGGGACGCGCTCTGCCGGCGTGCGGGGGTCGCGAAAGGAGCGACCGACCAGGAGATCGCCGGAGCGGCAGCGTCCTCGGGCATCTCCGATGAGCTCGTCGCTGCTGTCCTGCGCACTCCTCGCACACCGGCCGAGCTCGTAGCGGCGGGCCGCGCATCTGCAGAGCTCGCGAGCGGTCGATGGAATTGACCCGATGAGTGTTCCGGCTCAGCCCTCGGGTGCTCCGGTCCAGCCCGCTGGCGCTCCGGCTCTCGCGCGCCTTCGTGCTTTGTTGCAAGCCGAGGTGGAGAAGGTCGTCATCGGTCAGGGAGCGACTGTGGACGGCGTCCTTGCAGCTCTGTCCGTCGGCGGGCACCTGCTGCTCGAGGGCGCGCCGGGAGTTGCGAAGAGCCTTGCTCGCCTCCGCAGTGGCAAAGGCTTGTTCCATGACTTCGCACCGTCTGCAGTTCACTCCCGACATGCTTCCCTCCGACGTCACCGGGCACCCTCACGCTCCGAGGCGGGGAGCTCGTGTTCAGGCCCGGGCCGGTGTTCACGAACATCCTGTTGGCCGACGAGATCAATCGGACGCCTCCGAAGACGCAGGCGGCTCTGCTCGAAGCGATGCAAGAAGGTCAAGTGAGCGTGGACGGCGTGCCGCACATGCTTCCCCAGCCGTTCATCGTCGTCGCCACCCAGAACCCGATCGAGTACGAGGGGACGTATCCGTTGCCCGAGGCTCAGCTCGACCGCTTCTGCATGAAGCTCGACGTCGGCTACCCGCAGCAGGCACAAGAAGAGGCGTTGCTGCGGCTCAGGCGTTCGGGCGTCCGCCCCTCGACGCTCGACGACATCGCCCCCGTCGCGTCTGCCGCGGACGTCCTTTCCGCTGTGTGGGAGGTGGACGCGGTGTCGGTGAGCGATGAGGTGATCAGTTACGTGGCCGCCATCATCAGGCGCACGCGCGAGCTTCCGAGCGTTCTGCTCGGGGCGAGCCCGCGCGCAGGAGTTCACCTGATGGCGCTCAGCAAGGCATCCGCAGCCATGGCGGGTCGCGCGTACGTGGTACCCGACGACGTCGCCGCATTGGTGTTCCCCGTCCTTCGACATCGACTCGTGCTCACGCCGGAGGCGGAGCTCGACCGATTCCGCCCCGAAGATGCTCTTCGTACCGCGCTCTCGAGCGTCCCCGTCCCGAGGTGAGCCCGAGGTGAGCCCGAGGTGAGCCCGAGGTGAGCCCCACGCGCCGCGCAGGCGCACTGCTCGGGCTTCTTGCCGTGTTGGCAGTGGCTCTCCAAGGTGCATGGGGCATTGCTGCGTTCCTTGCCGCCGGCGTCCTAGGGCTGACGGTTGCAGACGCTGCGGCCGCGGTGCGCAGGCGCCCGGTAGTCACGCGCCCGGAGGTGCCGACCCTCGCACGCGGAACCGGCGTCGAATTCCGAATCGGAGTCTCAGGCGGGGGTCAGGGTTCGTTGCTTCTGCGCCAGCCCTTGCCGCCCGAGCTCGGGCTAACGCCCCAGCAGTCGCGAGGCGATCTGGACGGGTTGCTGGTCGGGCGGCATCGAGGAATTCACACCATTCCGCGGCACGTCTGTGCGCGCCGGAGGACCTCTGGGGCTCGCAAGCTGTGATCGAGTCGCCGGTGCACCAATCGAGGTCGTCGTGATGCCGGATCTTCCCCGCGCGAGGAGGATGGCGGAATCACGGGCACGCGGTCGCCTTGCCGAGACCGGAAGGATCCGCTCGCGGCTCGGGATAGGCACCGATTTCGAGACGATCCGCGACTACACGCCCGACGACGACGTGAGGCAGATCAACTGGACGGCGACGGCTCGCGTTGGTCGTCCGATGAGCAACCAGTACCGGGTCGACGAGAACCGCGACCTCATGTGTCTCGTCGACGCCGGAAGGCTCATGGCCGCTCCGCTCGGGACGGCGACTCGGATGGACATCGCCCTGGATGCGGTTTCGGCGCTCGCGGTCGCCGCCGAACAGGCAGGGGATCGAATCGGGACCATTGCGTTCGGCTCGACGATCCTTCGTCATCTATCGCCACGTCGGCGTGGAGCAGAGCCTGTTGTCCGGGCGCTGTTCGATCTCGAGCCCCAAGAGGTCGAAAGCGACTACGAGCGCGCGTTCACGTCCGTTGCAGGTGCAAAGCGCGCCCTTGTCGCCCTCTTCACGGACTTGATGGACGAGGCCGCCACGAGCTCGCTGATAGACGCCCTGCCGGTGCTCGCACGCAGACACGCCGTCATGGCCGTCACGTGCGTGGACTCCGACCTTCTCGCCCTTCGACCAGATCCCCCGAAGGGCTTCATGACGCTCTGAGACAGGCGGCGGCGATCGATCTGTTGAACAGCACGGCCCGAACCGTCGAGCTCATCAGACGCATGGGAGCGGTCGTCGTCGAATCCCTGCCCGACACCATCGGCGCGGCGTGCGTCGACGGTTACCTCAGGTTGAAGAGACAGGCGCGGCTGTAAAGGCTCTACCGCGCCACATCACGAGCGTCCAGAACAGACCTCCCCAGAAGAGCCCGACGGCAAGTGCGAGACCGATCGGGAGGTCCCACGTGGTGACGATGCCCTCCGTGAGGCCCGCGACGACGAGGCACGAAGCGACGCCGAGCAGCGTGTCGGCCAACCGGGGCACGATCGACTGAAGAGCTGCCGAACGAGTTGCGCGCCCGGGATCGACGAGTGCCCGGGTGATCTGGAAACCCGCTGATCCAGCTACCGCGATGCACGACAACTCGAGGATGCCGTGGGGAACGATGAGCCGGGCGAATGCCTCCCAGGCTCCGGCTTTCCACTCGAGCCCCGCGAGCACGCCGAGCATCGCACCGTTCGTGGCGAGGACGTAGGCCGTCAACAGCCCAAGGGTGAAGCCCCCTGCCAACGCCAAGATGGCGACCTCGATGTTGTTGGTGAATATCTGCGAAGCGAGTCCTGCGCGCGCAGGGATCGCTATTCCGAGAACGCCTCCCTGACCCGGATGGGTCGTCGCGTGGAATCCTGCGGGGAGGATCCCCGAGGCCGTTACGGGCTCGAAGACCGACCAGATGAAACCGAGGACCGTGAAGCCGACGAGCAGGGCGACCGAGATCGCGAGCGAGCGGCCTCCCCCTCTGATGCTCCTCCAGACACGTGTCGAGAAGAAGAAGGCCAACCGCTCCTCGCTACGGGCCTTGCCGTAGACGAGCGAATGCGACACCGTGACGAGCGCGTCGAGACGCGCTGTTCCGGGGCTGTCGGGGTACCGCCGGCGGGCCAGGGAAAGGTCCGCCGCGGCCCCGCGGTAGAGAAGGCCGAGCCGCCTCATGTCGCTTGGGTCGAGGCGGTCCGCCCTCCCTTTGGCACGGTCGACGAGAGCCTGCAGCTCCGACCACGAACCTGCTCTCTTGTGCGAGGAAGCGTTCTAGCGTCATAAGGATGGAACTCGAGGACAGGTACGTTACCTCGACCCCCGAAGGAGTCTCGCTTTCCTTTGTGCTCGCTGGCGTCGGGTCGCGTGGCGCCGCCTACCTCATCGACTTCTCCATTCAGACGGTCTTCGACATTGCGGTCTATGCGGCATTGGTTACGACGGTCTCGAGCGAGACTTCGTCTTTCGTCGCAGCCGGAATCTACGCACTGGTCTACTTCGTGGTGACCTTCGGTTACTTCGTGTTGTTCGAGACGTTCGATGCAGGCCGAAGCATCGGCAAGCGGGCGCTCGGTATCAAGGTCACGCGTCTCGACGGTTCAGCTGTGACGTTCAGGGCGAGCCTCGTGCGGAATCTCGTGCGAGTCCTCTACGCCTTCCCGCTCTTTTATCTCGTCGATGCGGTGCTGATCCTTGGTAGCAAGCGGAACCAACGCCTCGGCGACTTCCTCGCTGGGACATTGGTGGTGAGAGAGCGTCGCGGAAACGTCGCCCCGGTGCCCGTGGGTGCATGGCAGGACCCGCGAGCGTGGTCGGCGCACCAAGCGCCGGTGTTCGGTTATCCACCCGGCCCACCGGGCCCCTACCCACCGGGCCCCTACCCACCGGGCCCCTACCCACCCGTTCCCTACCCGGGCTCGTTGCCGCCGGAGCTGGCCTCGTGGGACGTGACCGCAGTGACTCCCGACGATCTCGTGGCCGTGCACGCATACCTGGCGAGGCGATTCGAGTTCGACCCTGCCGCCAGGAGCCGTCTCGCCGAGGAACTTGCCGCCAGGCTCTCACCGAGAGTCGCCGGACCGACGATGCCCATGGATCCCGATCGCTTCTTGGAGGCGATCGCGCTCGTGAAGTCCGCCAGAGGATGAGGTGACTCTGCAGGTGACGCCGAAACGGCCGTCTCGGACCGCTAGCCTTTTGGCCCGGCACGATGCGTCGACCAGGAGCGCCAAGTGCCGCTTGTCTCGCTGGGAGGGAATTCAAGGTGAGCATCTCGCAACCGCCCCGTGAGGGCAGGGGCAGGTCGGGCGCCAAGCCCGGCAGCGCCGGGACTGCGGCTCCGGGTTCAGGCTCCGGCAGGCCCCCCTCCGGCAACGGCCGCAATGACGGCCGCAATGGTGGTCAGCCTGGTCAGAAGTCTGCAGGTGCGGGAGGAGCGGGTCGTCCCCCGGCGGGCTCGGGCAACCGACCTGGCACACAGAGAAATCCCTCTCAGAAGACCGCGGGCAACCGTCAGGTCACAGCGAAGACCGTCACACAGAGAGCCGGTGCTCAGAGACCGGGCGGCCGTCCAGGGGGTCGCGAGAAGCCTGGGGCGGCTCGCGCCGGAGCCCAGAAGGGCCGTGGCGGGGGCAGGGCGCCCGTCGTCGTGCCGAGTCGCCGTGTCTCGCCGACGATGCTCGGGGTCGGCGCCATTGCCGTCGTCATCGTGGTCGTGGTCGTCCTCGTGCTCGTTGGTACGAACAAAGGTGCTCCGGCCCAGAAGAACGCAGGCACCCGTCTGCCCGCTTCGGCCAGCCTCGTCGCCAGCGTGACCGGAGTTCCCGAGTCGGTCTTCACGAAGGTGGGCCTTCCCTCGGTGCTGGTCAACTCTCCGACGAAGGCCAAAGGTCTCCCTCCCCTCACATCCAATGGTCTTCCCGAGATGCTCTACATGGGCGCCGAGTACTGCCCGTTCTGCGCAGCGGAACGATGGGCGATGATCATGGCGCTCTCCAAGTTCGGGACGTTCTCGGGGCTGAAGACGACGTACTCGTCGGCCACGGACTTCGCGGCGGACACCCCGACGTTCAGCTTCTACGGATCGAAGTACACGAGCCCCTACCTCGTGTTCCAGCCCTATGAGCTCGCTACCAACGCGCAGGCGGCGGGGTCGAATGACTGCAACGTCAACACGTATGCCTGCCTGGAGATCCCCCCGCAAGCTGACACCAATCTTCTGGAGAGCAAGGTCCTGGACCCGACGACCGCAGGCAGCTTCCCGTTCATGGACTTCGGCAACATCCTGTATCAGTCCGGTGCAGGCTTCGAGAACCAGCCGCTCGCGCTCCAGGGGTACACGTACGACCAGATCGCCTCGCAGCTCTACGACGCGTCCAGCCCGGTCGCTCAGGCCGAGGACGGGTCTGCCAACTACATAACGTCCGCGATCTGCGCGATGACCAAGAACAAGCCCGCTTCGGTGTGCTCGGCTCCCTACGTCGCCACCGCACAGAAGAAGGCCGGGATCTCGTGACGGATAGGCGCACGGTAGTGAAGCGACCTCCTCCCTCGCCGGCAGGCCTCGGGCCGAAGCCCCGGCTCGCCGCGCGCACGGCAGACGAGGCGTCCCAGGCCGCCGAGCGCAACGGGGGGTCGGAGCGGGCGCAACAGGTCGAGGACGAGACACAGGCCGGGCCCGAGCGGCCGTGGAGGCCTTTCGCCCTGATGGGGATCGCGCTCGCGGGGATCGGGGTGTCCATCTATGTGGCCATCCTCCACTACGCCCACGTCGCGCCGGTGTGCTCGGACACGGGTGCCATCGACTGCACGAAGGTCCTCACGAGCCCGCAGTCGGTGTTCCTCGGGATCCCGGTTCCGGTTTACGGTCTGATCTTCTTCGTCGCCATCTTCGTGGCGTGCATCCCGAAGCTGTGGCGGACCTCGTTGTGGTGGGTGCCCTGGGTGCGTCTCGCGATGTCGTCGGTCGGGATCCTCTTCGCTCTCAGGCTCATCTACGAGGAGCTGTTCGTGATCCGCAGTCTGTGCCTGTGGTGCACGGGTGCCCACGTCCTGTCGTTCGCCATGTTCGTCATCATCGTCACAGGGTGGGAGGACGCCACCCGTGATGTCATCCCGCGTCGGGCTGCTTAGTTTCGCTAGTGAATTGGCGGCGGAATCGCTATCGCCGAAGGCCGCCCTCCGACCCGCACTGATTCGAGGACGCGTCCCGTGGTCAGATCCACCGCCGTCACGTAGGGGTCGCTGTCGGCGACCCACGCCGTCGTTCCATCGGAAGCTATGGCAACTGCCTCTGCGAGATGTCCTACCGGGATCGCACGCCCGACGACTGGTCTCGCGGTGAACGAGACGGCGACTAACGACCTTCCGCCGGAGACCCACGCGGTGCCCGTCGAGGCACTTGCGGTCGGATCGGTGGCGATGCCCGTCGGCGGGATCCCGACGTCCACGCTCGTCGACGCGCGCAGCGTCACGAGGTCGATGAAGGTCACCGCGTCCGATCCGAGGTCCGCGACGAGGGCGTAGTCCCCGTCAGGGCTGACGGCGATCGCGTCGGGCTCGGCGCCAACTGAGATGGGGCGGCCAGCCCTCATGGTCTCGAGGTTCAACGGTGTGACGGTTCCGTCTCCCAGGTTCGCCACGAGCGCCGTGTCCCCGTCGGGACCTCCGATGCCCACTGCGTCGGGCTGGTGTCCGACTCGCACCGGTTGACCGGCGCGCATCGTCTTGAGGTCGACCGGCGTCACCGTGCCGTCGTCGCTGTTGGCAACGATGGCGAGGCTTCCGATGGGTGAGACCGCAACGGCGTCTGGTTCGACGCCCGTAGGGATCGTCGCCACCACGTCGCCGTCCGAGGCGTCGAGCACCGACAGCTGGTCCTCACCTTCGTCGGTCACGAGCACGAGGCGACCGTCGGGGGTCGCCGCCACCGCGTCGGGAAGCGTCCCTGTGGTGATTCCAGGGTCCGCGACCGCGTGGTCGAGGTTCACAGGAGTGACCGTCGCTCCGGGTTCCGAGTCGTACCCGTAAGTGCACACGTAGGCCTCGGATCCGGCATCTGCCCGCACTGCGAGGCCCGGGATCGCCGCAGCGTGGAGCACCGGTTCGGCATCGGCGGTCATGTTCGTGCACGACGACGCAGAGGCGGTCGCCACGACCGCCACAACGACCGCCCAACGTCGCCTTGATGCGATCTTCGCGCTTGAGAAACCGGATCTCATGCCCGATGCACGGAAATAGTGAACACCTCCAACTACCCCCACGTAGGGCGCGCCGAAGATCCGTTGTCTCGTACAACCAAACGCGCTGGATTCGGAGTCGCCGCGGCCCTGACCGTACCCCTCGCAGCCTTGGCGATATTCGTCGTTGCGCCCCTTGGCGGCGGCTCTCACACGAGATCGGGGCTCTCCCCGGAGCGGGGAATGTCCATGGTCTCGAGAAGCTCGGTGACCCGCCAAGACGTGACTCGTTCGAACTCGAGCCCCATGCCTCCGAGTAACCCGGCCCAGAACCTCGCACCGGAACCCGACATCTTCGACTACTGCTCTGGGTCCGTCGTGGACATGTCGTCTGCATGCGAGCAAGCGTCGCTTCAGGCGATCAACCGTGGACGTTCCGCAGAGGGGCTCGGCCCGATGGAGCTCCCCGCCAACTGGTCGTCGCTCACCCCCGCCGAGCAACTATTCGTGGCAACGAACCTGGAGCGCACGGTCCGGGACCTGCGTCCTTTCGAGGGCATGTCGACGGTCCTCGACTCCGCGGCGATGAGCGCTGCCGATTCGAACACCGACGCGACTCCGCCGGGCGGCTTCCCAGCTTCCTACTGGACGAGCAACTGGGCGGGTGGCGTCGGATCGCCGCTCGAAGCGATCTACCTCTGGATGTACGACGACGGGCCGGGAAGCCCCAACGTCGACTGCCAGGGCGGTGACACCTCAGGGTGCTGGGGCCACCGCGACGACATCCTGGCCCCGTTCACCTGCTCGCCATGCGTCGTCGGCTCTGCGGTGTCGTCCGCCTACCAGGGCGAGCCCTCCTGGGCCGAGCTCATGGTCGACACGACCGGCAGTCCGGCGCTGTCGTTCTCGTGGTCGAACGTGTGGTGGTCGAAGGGGGCGTCGACCGTGGTCGGGATGACCGCGACCGCCTCACAGGGTTATTGGCTCGTGAGCGCCGACGGGAGCGTCCACGCCTTCGGAGGGGCACCCGATTACGGCT
Organism: uncultured Acidimicrobiales bacterium; assembly: GCA_963801315.1. Taxonomy (GTDB): domain Bacteria; phylum Actinomycetota; class Acidimicrobiia; order Acidimicrobiales; family CAVXTF01; genus CAVXTF01. Next base: position 63,422 of record CAWDEI010000004.1, read on the forward strand.
CGGCCGACGTTCCCCCCGGTCAGGCCGTCGTCGGGATCGCAGCGACCCCGGCGGGAGGCGGTTACTGGCTGGTGACTTCGCGCGGCGCCGTGATCGGTTTCGGCGATGCCCACAACTACGGGTCGGTCGGCAATCTCCGCTTGGCCGCACCGATCGTCGGGATGACGTCCACGCCGAACGGAGAGGGCTACTGGCTCGTCGGTTCTGACGGCGGGGTGTTCTGCTTCGGGGATGCCGGCTATCACGGCTCGACCGGAAACCGGCGTCTCAACAGACCGGTGGTGGGAATCGCTGCGACGTCCAACGGGCTCGGCTACTGGCTCGTCGCCTCCGACGGAGGGATCTTCAGCTTCGGCGACGCCGGCTTCCACGGTTCGACCGGGAACATCCGGCTCAACCGTCCTGTGGTGGGGATGACACCCTCCTTCGACGGTCAGGGCTACTGGCTCGTCGCCTCTGACGGAGGGATCTTCAGCTTCGGGAACGCCCACTTCCACGGGTCGACGGGAAACATCCGGCTTGCGGCTCCGATGGTCGGCATGGCGTCGCCGGAAGCGAGCGGCTACTGGCTCGTCGCGTCTGACGGAGGGATCTTCAGCTTCGGAGTGCCGTTCCACGGGTCCATGGCCTGAGCACTCGGAGCAATCTCGTTCGGCGGGCTGCGGCTTGGGGGGGCCGCAGCCCGCCGGACCTTGTCTGAACAGCCCTCTCCCGGGCAGCCACTCCCGGGCAGCCCCGCTCTGTACGATCGCGGTATGGACGAACCCTTCTCTTCGCCGGCCCCTGAGTCGTTCAGTGCTTCGGCGTCCCCCGGTGTCGACCTCGCCCTTCTCGACGACCTCGCCACGGGCCTCGCAGACGTGCAGTCGGCGTTGGAACGGATCGACGCAGGCACGTACGGGCGCTGCGAGCAGTGTGGCGCACAGATCGACGACGCGATGCTCGAATCGAATCCTGTTGCGCGGCATTGCGCGGCCCACCTGCCCTTCGAGACCGTGGGACCGAATGGTCCACAGACGTGAGCCGCGCCGGCCTCGAGCCCCGCATGGGGAGGGGATACGCGCGGTACGATCGACCCGATGACGTGGCTGGACACCGAGCTCGGCAGGGTTCTCGACCCTAACTACCTGGACGGGCTCTCGGACCGTTCCCTCGACGAGGTCCGCGAGATGCGCTCCGAATGCGAGCAGACCGAGACGGCGGTCTCCTTCATCCGCAGGATGGCACAGGGTCGCCTCGACCTGATTCACGCTTACCTCGATCGCAGGGCGCGAAGCGAGATCAAGAACATGCGGGCCTTTGTAGACGAGCTTCCTGCGATCATCGCCGCGGGCCCGAACCGCGCCCGGTCGGGCCAGGCGCGGCCCTTCGCGTTCAGCCTGCCCGACGTGCACCCGGACGACCTCGTGGTCGAGCTCGACGCCGTGCTCGGTGCAGACAAGATGAGCGAGCTCGAGTCGCTCGACGACACCCAGCTCGAGTCGATCGCCGACGAGCTGGCAGAGATGGAGCGTCGGATATCGCGCCAGCGTCGTTCGCTGCACGAGGAGATCGACGTGATCCAGGCGGAGATCGTGAGCAGGTACAAGACGGGCAGGGCGACCGTCGACGGCCTTCTCTCCTGAGGACCGGCTCGTGCCGCGGCAGCTCCCCCTGCCTGACCATTGGCGCGAGCTCGGCGCGTTCATCCGCGAGCAGCGAAGTAGCGCCCGGCTCTCGCTCAGGCGGCTGTCGGAGCTCGCGGGGATATCGAACCCCTACTTGAGCCAGATCGAGAGGGGCTTGAGGAAGCCGTCTGCCGAGATCCTCCAGCAGATCGCCAAGGCCCTGCGGATCTCCGCCGAGACGCTCTACGTGCAGGCCGGGATACTCGAGCCCGCCGACGACGACGACGTCGAGCGTGCCGTGCTGTCCGACCACCATCTGTCCGAGGAGCAGAAGCAGGCTCTCTTGCAGATCTACCTGTCGTTCCGCAACGAGCACGATCGCCGGCCCGTGACCCCACCCGCCGCGCGTGGGGAGCCGACCGCTGTGGGAGGGACCTCCCAGTAGGCTCGCCCTTCGGTGCGCCGTCTCTGTGTGCTCTCTCTTCACACGTCCCCGCTCGCTCAGCCAGGCATGGGTGACGGAGGCGGGATGAATGTCTACGTACGCGAGCTGTCGAGCGCGCTCGCTCGCACCGGCGTGGAATGCGACGTGTTCACCCGTGCATGGTCGAGCGATCTGCCGGCAGTCGTGCCGGTGGAGCCCGGTCTGCGGGTCCACCACGTGCCGGCGGGCCCGCTCGCGCCGGTGCCGAAGGAGCAGCTGCCCTCTCTCGTCGAAGAGTTCACAGAAGGCGTGCTCGTCCGCATGTCCGGAGCGATGGCAGTGGGCCCGCGTGACATTTCCTACGACGCGATACACGCCAACTACTGGCTTTCGGGCTTGGCCGGGCACCGGCTGAAGCACGAGCTCGACCTGCCCCTGGTGTCGACGTTCCACACGCTCGACCGGGTGAAGGCCGAATCGAGCCCCGAGGAGGTGTCGAGCGACGAGCCGCACCGCAGGGCCGAGGCTGAGGCGGCGGTCATGGCCTGCTCCGAGGTGGTCCTGGCCTCGTGCAGCGTCGAGGCAGACCAGCTGATCGAGCTCTACGGCGCCGATCCCGACCGCATCCGGGTCGTGCCCCCTGGAGTGGACCACGCCTTCTTCGCCCCTGGCCACCGGCCGCAGGCGAGGAGGGCGGTCGGGCTCTCGAGCGACGGTCCGTTGCTCGCCTTCGTCGGTCGCATCCAGCCTCTCAAAGGCGCCGACCTGGCTCTTCGCGTGCTCGAAGAGCTCGTTCCGGAACATCCCGACGCGAAATTGATCGTGGTCGGTGGTCCGAGCGGCCCTCATGGCGTGGAGCACATGGCGCAGTTGCATCGGTACGTGCAGTCGAGCGGTCTGACCGACAGGGTCGGATTCGTGCCTCCGCGGCCTCACGAGCTCCTCTCCACCTACTACCGGGCGGCGGATGTGTGCCTGGTCCCGAGCAGGTCAGAGTCCTTCGGTCTCGTCGCTTTGGAGTCGGCCGCCTGCGGGACCCCCGTGGTTGCCTCGGCCGTCGGCGGCCTGACGACGCTCGTAGAAGACGGGTGGACCGGATATCTGGTCGACGGTCATGACGCGGGCGCCTTCGCCCGCGCCGCTTCGAAGGTCCTGGACGACCCGTCACAGGCCGGCTTCATGTCGGCAAACGCAGTCATCCGTGCCCGCAGCTTCACCTGGGCGCAGGCTGCGAGCCTGCTGCGGTCGACCTACGAGAAGCTGGCTCCCGAGCGTCTCGTGGGGTGCCGATAGAGGCCGCACCGTCATCGTTGCGGCTCCGATGAGCACCCCTGTCTCCCCGATAGCGAGCCCCGAAGAGCGGGCGGCTTGCGACGCGGCCATCGCCGCCTGGGCGGCTGGGGCAGGTCCCGGAGTCGTGGCCGTGGACCGCGACGAGGATCTCGCGCGCTGGTACATCCGGCTCCGGGGCGACGAGAAGGACGTCGTGACGATATGGCTGACCATCCGCCAGCGCACCTTGCGCCACGAGACGCATTTCATGCCGGCACCCGAGACGAACGTCTGCGAGACCTACCAGTACCTCTTGCGTCGTAATTCTTCGCTTCGCGGAATGTGTTTCTGTCTCGGCGACGAGGACGCGGTGTACCTCGTGGGCGAGCTTCCCGTGGCGGACGTCAGCGAGGCCCAGATCGACCGGATAGTGGGAACCTCGCTCGAATACGTCGACGAGTGCTTCCCGGCGGCGATGACCCTCGGTTACGCCACGATCTACAGGCGCCGCCGCCGTCGATAAATCGAGGCGCAGTCGATCGAAGTCGAGGCGCCCCTGCCGTCGGTAGATGTCGACAGAAGTCGATGAGTGACTCAGACGAAGAGTCGTTGGCGTAGCCGCGAGGCGAGCCCGCGCAGGCCTTTACGAACTCCCTGCCGGCTGTCGCCGTGCAATCCGTGGCCCTGTTGCCCGTGGCCCTGTTGCCCGTGGCCCTGTTGCCCGTGGCCCTGTTGCCCGTGGCCCTGTTGCCCGTGGCCCTGTTGCCCGTGGCCCTGTTGCCCGTGGCCGTGGGGATCGAGGTGCAGATGATGTCTCGGGTGCACGCTCCAGGGCAGCGGCCCCGGAGCCGGTTTTCTGACGCCGGGCGGGTGAGGTGCTCGACCCGGGAGCGGCGGAGTTCCGGGGGATTTGTCACCACCGGGACCGCCTGGGGTGGTCGAACCCGGGTGAGTCTTGGGCGTCGGTTTCGGCTCCGGGGCCGGGTTGGTTGCCTTTGGTGCGGGCGCTGGGACCGTGGCGACGGTGAGCACCGCCGACGGTTCGGCCGGGATCTCAGAGAGTTGAGAGCTCGCTGGGACGGCTTGGGATCCCGATCCACCCGATGCGTCGTTCGCCGTCTCGTTGTGTGCGGCAGCCGGATTGCTCTTCGATGAGGAAGGGGCCGCCGACCGCGACGGGTGCCCACTCCCATGTTGAGTTCCAGCTGGCGCGGGGACGCCAATGGCCGCGTGCTGCGCAGTGGACGGCAGAACGAACGCAGACGAGACACCGAGCCCGACCACCGCGGCCGCGGCGGCTCCGGCGAGCGCAGTCCGGTGACGGCGCGGCCGGGCCGTGGTGATCGGGCGGATGTTCCGGCGAGTCGCATATAGCGACGCATCGGCCATCTCGACGAGCTTGTCAACGTCGCTGCCCGGGGGAAGCATGCTCAAACTGGCGGCTCCCCAGCTGAACTTGGGAGCGCCTTCGGCCTTGGCTCGCTGCATCGCGGCGGCAGCGCCGCCCGTGCCGCTGAATGGGATCAGGACCACGAACTCGTCCCCGCCGACGCGGTAGACGGCGTCGGTGTCGCGGACCGCACTCTTGAGCGACCGAGACAGGTCTTGAAGCGTGGAATCGCCCGCCGCGTGACCGTTCGTGTCGTTGATCTGCTTCAGCCCGTCGAGGTCGATCACCGCAACGGCCACGTCGAGACCGGTCCGGCGGGCGCCGGCCACGCTGCGCTCGAGGTCCTCTCGCAGCGCGCGCCGGTTGGCGCACCCCGTGAGCGGGTCGATGAGCGCCGCCTCGCGCAGGCTCGACGACACCCCTTCGATGGCTTCTGAAAGGACCCTGTCGAGCACCTTCAGGACGTTGGCGGGTACGACCGGAGACGTCCCTGCTTCGTGCAACGTGGGCCCTGCTTCGTGCAACCTGGGCGTTGCTTCGTACAGGGTGGTCCCAACCTCGTGCAGCGTTGGCCCTGCTTCGTGCAGCGTTGGTCCTGCTTCGTGCAGAGAGATCTCGGGCACGTCGAAAGTCGTCACTGCCTCGCGCAGCGACGCCACAGCCGACACGACCGCTGAGGGGCTCGGAAGACCGGCACCCCACTCTCGGGCAGTCCGCGTCAGGTCTGCAGTCGCCCGGTTGCGATCGAGGGAGATCTCGACAGCGCGCGCCAGTGCGAGCGCTTCTTTGGTCTGAACGTGACGTGCTCCGTCACGACCTTCGGAGCACGACGCCCACCTTTCGGGAAGGCTACGGATGTTGCGGTTCAGGGGACTAACCGAGCTCATGACGCTCCAGCGTGATTAGGTGGGGTGGCTAAGGAAAGGCCGCCTTGCCTGCTAGGAGAATCCCGGCTCAATGCATGGTGTGGTTATGTTGCCACTCAAGCGGGTCGAAGTCTCTCGATTTGTGCCCAACTCCCCGCGATTTGCGCCTACTCAATGAATGGTTACTGCAACTAAGTTACCCGGAGCGTTTCGAGTTCATGCGTTCGCTTCCGGCGTGTCGCGTTGGGATTGGAGGTTCGCCCAGAGCCCGCCGGCCGTTGCCAAATTCGAAATAAGTATACAGCCAAGTACATTAATCGTCGAAATAAAAACGAGAGGCTCTCTCATAGACGACGTGCGGCCTCATAGACGACGTGCGGCGATACCCTCGCCGGGTGCGCGAGGTGGTTGTCATCGGGGGAGGGCGGATGGGTACCGCCCTCGTGGAAGGTTGGCTGAGAGCCGGCCTGGCTCCCGACTCTGTCGCCATCGCAGAGAAGGACGAGGTCCGCCGCAGGGATCTCGCCCGCGTTCTCGCAGGTGTGAGAATCGACTCCGAGCCCGGCGAGCCCGGCGAGCCCGGCGAGCCCGGCGAGCCCGGCGAGGCCGACGGCGCCGTGCTCGCCGTCAAGCCAAAGGATGCCGCGCACGCCTGCGAGCTCGCAACGCGCTACGGGGCCCGCCGGGTGCTTTCGATAATGGCGGGGGTTCCGATCCGGGCGCTCGAATCCTGGATTGGACCGGAGGTCTCGATCTTGAGGGCGATGCCGAACACGCCCGCGCTTGTCGGAGCAGGTGTCACGGCCCTGGCGGGCGGCGCTCGGGCATCGGCAGAGGACTTCGAATGGGCCGAGTCCCTACTCCGGGCGGTCGGCACCGTCGTGAGGGTCGAAGAAGCCGACCTCGATGCCGTGACGGGGCTTTCCGGATCCGGGCCGGCTTACGTATTCAGGGTGGTCGAGCTGCTCGAGCAGGCCGGGGTTCGAGCCGGCCTCTCGGTCGAAACGAGCCGACTGCTCGCTCGCCAGACCGTCGTCGGCGCCGGGAAGCTCTTAGCAGAGTCCGAAGAGGAACCGGAGACCCTCCGTGCACAAGTGACCTCTCCAGGTGGCACTACCGAGGCGGGCCTGGCCGCGTTGGAGGCTCGCGGGGTCGCTGATGCGTTCTACGAGGCGGTGGCGGCGGCGTCAGAGCGTTCGAAGCAGCTCGGTGACGCACTTTAGTCATTGGTCACGCCAATTGCCCCTTCCCGCAACGACCACACTGGCGTACAGTCATCACCGGCGGAGAGGGGTGATTCAACTGACTAGTGACGATGAAACCGGCCCGCGCTACCTGACGGTGCGCGAGGTGGCGACATATCTACGCGTCTCTACGATGACCGTGTACAGGCTTATCAATGGGGGAAACCTGCCGGCAGTCCGGATCGGGAAGTCGTTCCGCGTACGTGAGGACGACCTCAACCGGTACCTCGCCGAGCGGTACACACAAGCCGTCTGAGCATCGACCACCCGAACCGACCACGGGGGGGAGGAGAACACGAGGAGTGGCGGGGGGGCCGCCGTGATGGTGCGCGCTCGCATGACCCCCCCATGACCCCTCATGACTCCCCGTTGAGCCCACACCGATGAGCCCACACCGATGAGCCCAGGATGCGTGTTCCTCCTCACCGACTACGGCACGACGGACGAGCTGGCCGGGGTGCTGCGTGCGACGGTCGCACGTCACGCACCCGGTGCCCCATTGATCGACTTGACCCACGAAGTGCGGGCCTTCGACGTGCGAGCCGGAGCCTTGGCCCTCGCGCGATCGGTCCCTCACCTGGGTCCGGGAGTGGTGATCGCGGTGGTGGACCCCGGTGTGGCCGGCGATCGTCGCGCAGTCGCCCTCGAGGTGAGCTCGGACGATGGGCCCGGCTATCTCGTGGGCCCCGACAACGGGTTGCTCGTCTGGGCCTCGGAGCTTCTCGGCGGAGCACGAGAAGCGGTTGAGCTGCCGCCCGCCCCCGGAGGTCGCTCGACGTTCGACGGACGAGACGTTTTCGCGCCCGCCGCGGCGGCGTTGTGGAGAGGTGCACCCATGAGCGGGCTCGGTCGCGCGATCGGAGCTGACGGACTGACACGCCTGGCCCGACCGAGGCTCCGGGTGGCCCCGGGGGTCGTCGAGACGGAGGTTCTCTGGGTCGACAACTTCGGGAACGTCCAGCTTTCTGCGACGGCGCCGGACGCCGTTCGGGCGGCACTGGGCGACCAGATTGAGATCGTGGCGACCGACAGAGCTCTCCGGTCACGGTTGGTCACCTCGTTTGCGGCCGTCGGGTCCGACCAGGTCGGCGTCATGGTCGACGCCAACGGCCATCTGGCCCTCGTTGGCGACCGGTCATCGGCCGCCCGTACTCTCGGGCTCGACGAAGCAGATCCTGTGACCCTTTCGGCGGGAGGCGGAATTTGAACCTGGCGAGCCTCATCGATCCGCACCCGGCCACGAGGCGTGCCCTGTGCGGCACCGAGGGATGGTTGAACTGGGGTGACGTCCGAAAGTGGACGAGATCGGCGTCGGCCGGCCTCTCGGGCCTCGGGGTCCGTCCTGGGGATCGCGTGGCTCTCGTGTGGTCGACCTCGATGGAGTTCGTCGTGGCGTACCTGGCGGTGCTGGCGACCGGAGCCGTCGTGGTTCCCCTGAACCCCGACAGCCCCGCCGCCGAGCTCGAACGCGAGCTCGATTTCGTCGACCCAGCTGTCGTCATCTGCGGCGGAGCGTGCGCGGAGACTGTCGACGCGCTCGCCGCGGCATCGGGAAGGTCCTCGTTTCCGAAGGTCGTAGCCGCCACCTCTTCACGTTCTCGAGAACGAGAAGCAGCGACGCGCCTGGCAAGTTCGCCAGGTCAGGCAGTCACGTCTTGGGACGATCTCCTCGCGACGAATGCAGGCGACGGATCAGCGGGTGGGCTCGGTGCCGCCGAGCGTGCACCCAGCGATCCTGCCGTCCTGATCTTCACTTCCGGTACCGCGGGCTCACCGAGAGCAGCAGAGCTGACGCACGGGAACCTGATCGCAAACCTCCGCCAGATGCTCGCCGTTCCGGGGATGATGCTCGGCGAGGACGACGTCGGCCTCGGCGCCGTGCCGCTGTTTCACGTGTTCGGGCTCAACGTCGTGCTCGGCCTCACCATCGCAACCGGCGCGGCACTCGTATGCGAGGAGCGATTCGAGCCCGAAGCGGCGTTGCGGCTCGTCGAAGAGAGAGCCGTGACGGTGGTGGCCGGCGCACCGCCGATGTTCGCCGACTGGGCGCGACTGGCCGTGGCCGACACGAACCGCCAGGCGTTCGCCGGGGTCCGGCTTCTTCTCTCAGGAGCGGCTGCTCTGCCGCCAGAGGTCGAAGAGGAGTTCACCTCCAGGTTCGGCGTGGGGCTGCGGCAGGGCTACGGGTTGACCGAGGCGTCGCCCGGTGTAGCGACCTCGGTGGGCATCGAGAACCCGAGCCCGGGATCGGTCGGGCGGCCACTTCCCGGCCTGTCGATCAGGCTCGTGGACGGTTCAGGCGAGGATGCGCTCTACGACGACCCCGGCGAGATCTGGGTGCGGGGTCCGAACGTCTTCTCGGGCTACTGGCACGATGCCGCGTCGACTCGAGACGTCCTCGACGCCGACGGCTGGCTCCATACCGGAGACGTCGGCGTGCTCGACGATGCTGGCGAGCTGCACGTGGTGGACAGGTTGAAGGACATCATCATCGTCTCGGGGTTCAACGTCATACCGGCCGAGGTCGAGCAGGTGGTCCGGAGTGTGGACGGGGTGAAGGAGGCCGTGGTGGTCGGGCGTCCCGATCCACGTACGGGCGAGTCGGTCGAGGCGGTCGTCGTCACCGAGCCAGGCACCCCGGTCACCTCCGAGCAGGTCGTCGATCTCGCGCGGCACACGCCTCGCCCACTACAAGGTGCCGACTTCGGTCCGTTTCGTTGAGGCGCTTCCTCACGGGTTGACCGGCAAGGCGCTGAGACGAGTCGTTCGCGAGACGAGCTGAGCACCGGTCCGGCCGCCGCGGCCCCGGGTCCGGCCTCGGTCCGGCCCCCGCCCACGCTGGTCCCCGCCCACGCTCCGTTGGTGCTCGGACCAAGGTGATCTGTACGATCCGCGTTCCATGGCACCCCCGGGCTCGCAACGCCGGATTCCCGAGGCGACCGTGACCCGGTTGCCGGTCTACCAGCGGATCCTGCACGAGCTCGTCCGGGCTGGAACGTCGACCGTCTCTTCCGAGCAACTCGCGGACCTTGCGCACGTGAACGCCTCGAAGGTTCGAAAGGACCTTTCGTTCCTCGGTTCCTTCGGCACCCGGGGCTCGGGATACGACACGGCGTTTCTCGCGGGCCAGATCGACCGCGAGCTCGGCCTCGGAGGCGACTGGCCGGTCGTGGTGGTCGGTCTCGGCAATCTGGGCCGGGCACTCGCCAACTCGCAGGGATTCACCTCGCGTGGATTTCGCGTCGCCGGGCTTTTCGACGTGCGACCCGGAGCTGGTGGGGACGATCGTGCGGGGTGTCGTCGTCCGCCACGTGAACGAGATCGAAGCAGGCGACGGCGGGAGACCCCCCGTCGATCGGCGTGATCACCGCGCCGGCGACGGTCGCCCAAGACGTCGCGGATCGCCTCGTCGACGCCGGTGCGGGCTCGATCCTGAACTTCGCACCGAGGGTGCTGCGGGTCCCGCCGACGGTGCTGCTGCGATACGTGGACCTGTCGATGGAGCTCCAGGTGATGAGCTTCTTCTTGTCGCACCGCGAGAGCGATCCGGCTGCTGATGGGGGCAGCCGGGCTCCTGCAGGCGGTCGGGGTGACGAGCGTGGAGCACGGCTGACGCCGAGGTGCAGGGGCCGGTGCACACGCCGGCACCGCCCCCGCCTGGCGTTCGACGCCCCGGCCCGGCATCCTGGTAGCGGTCGTGTCAGTCGTCGTCGTTGGTCTCGAGCACCAAAGAGCGCCTCTCGACGTGCTCGAGCGGGCGACGGTCCTCGAGCACGAGCTCCCGAAGGCGCTGGCCGCGCTCCGCGACCGGTCCGAACCTGCTCGAGGTGGTGGTCCTGTCGACGTGCCTGCGCACCGAGCTCTACGCGGTGGTCGAGCGGTTCCACGAGGGGGTGGCCGACCTGCAGGAGCACCTGGCCGGTCGGTCGGGACGACCGTCGAGCAGCTGTCCGAGCAGCTGACGGTGCATTTCGACGACGCGGTCGTGAGCCATCTCTTCGAGGTCGCCGCCGGGTCTGCGCTCCGCGGTCCCCGGGGAGCACGAGGTGCTGGGACAGGTCCGCCTGCCGGCAGAGAGAGCAGAGCCGAGAACGCTCCGCCGGGCCCGTGCTCGGGACGTCTGTTCGACAGGGCGCGTGCAGGCGGGGCGCCGGGTGCGGGCCGAGACGTCGATCGGGCAGGGGACGACGTCGCTTGTCGCACTTGTCGGTGGACCTCGCCGCGGAGCGCCTGGCCGGGAGGTTCGCTCCGGCAAGGTCGTCGTGGTCGGTGCTGGCCAGATGGGGCGGGGAGTCGTTGCGGCGCTTCGCGTCGCAGGGGGTCGACGGTGCAGACGTCACGGTCGTGAACCGGACGGCCACGCGCGCGCCGCCGACGATGGCTCAGAGCTGTCGGCGCGGTGGCGATCGGGCTCGAGACGTTGCGGGTGCGCTGGCAGAGGCCGACTCGGTCATCGTCACGACGTCTGCGCCGCGCTCCCGGTGGTGGATCTCGAGACGGTCGCCACCGCTCTACCGGCCCGCGTGGGTCGGCGCCTTGCGCCGCTCGTGATCGTGGACCTGAGCGTTCCCCGCAACGTCGATCCCTCGGTCGGCGGGCCTCGGCGGGGTCGAGCTGCTCGACATCGGGGCTCTGCGGGGCTCGCCGACCGTGCGCTCGCGGGCGCGCAGGGGCGAGCTCGAGCAGGCCGGAGGCGATCGTCCGCGACGAGGTCGAGCGCTACAGGGCCGACGCGAGGGCCAGGGGAGCGGCGCCACAGGTCGCGCAGCTCAGAGGGACGCTCGAAGAGCTCAGGCTCCAGGAGCTCGACCGGATGAGGGCGAAGGCGAAGGACCTGACCGAACGAGCAGTGGCAGCAGGTGGACGAGGCGACCCGGGCAGTGCTCGCCAAGTTGCTCCACCGACCGACGGTCGCGCTGAAGGAGAGCGTCAGGGACTCCGCGAGGCGAGCGGCTGGTCGAGGCAATTCGCGCCCTGTTCGACCTCTAGCCGGGCCTGCGAGTGCTGGCTGACCTGATGGCGCGGCACGCTTCGCTTCGCGACACGGGGCTCGCCTCTGGCCCTCCTCCAGGCCGAGCGGTCGGGCATCCTCACGGATCTGCAGGGCTCGAACGGATCGCACGGGTTCCGGAGATCGTGCATCGGCAGGGGTTCGAGCTCGTCGTCGTGCGGACCCGGGGCGACGTCGAGTCCGCCAAGCCTCTTGTCCTCGCTCGGGGGGCCAGGGGGTGTTCGTGAAAGAGGTGCAGCAGGCCGTGCTCGACGGCCGGCGGACCTCGCGGTGCACTCGGCCAAGGACCTGCCGTCGGCGACACCCGACGGGCTCGTGCATCGCATGCGTTCCCGAGCGGGCCGACCCGCGCGACGCGATGGTCGGCCGAGCTCGCTCGACGACCTGGCGCCCGGGGCCACGGTGGCGACCGGGTCCCCGAGCAGGCGGGCGCAGCTTGCCGTGGTTGAGGCCGGACCTCACCTTCTGCGAGCTGCGGGGGAACATCGCCACCCGGATCGATCGGGCCGAGGCGGTCGGAGCGGGGGTGATGGCCTCGCCGCCCTCGAGCGGCTCGGCTCGGCCGGCACGTCGCATATGTTCTCGAGCCGTCCGAGATGCTGCCCCAGGTCGGCCAGGGGGCGCTCGCGGTGGAGTGCCGCGCCGACGACGCCGAGCTGCTCGAGCTGCTCTCCGCGGTCGACGACGCTCTCGCCCACCGGCGGTAGACGCCGAGAGCTCGTGGCTGTCGTGCGATCGGGGGCGGCTGCAATGCGCCGGTCGCAGCCTTCGCGCAGCCCGTGCCGGGCGAGCCGGGATCGCTCTCGCTCGAGGCGATGATCGCGAGCCATGACGGGCGCATCGTGCTCCGGCGTTCCGCGACGGGCTCGGACCCCGAGGAGCTCGGAGAGCGTGTGGCTCGGGAGTTGCGAGGCGTCGCGGGCGGATCGTCGCTCGACGATTGGTCCGGGCAGGTGGACGGGCGATGACCGTCTACCTCGTCGGCGCAGGCCCGGGTGATCCCGGCCTCATCACGGTGCGGGGCGCCGAGCTGCTCGCCCGGGCCGACGTGGTGGTACACGACAGGTTGGTCCACGACGCCCTGCTCGGCCTCGCTCCACCGATCGGCGCGGCTCGTCGACGTCGGCAAGAGGCCGGGCACGCCCGCGGAGCCAGCACGAGATCTCGAGCCTGCTGGTCGAGACTGGGCCGCACCGGGGCGACCGTCGTCCGCCTGAAAGGCGGCGACCCGTTCCTGTTCGGCCGCGGGGGCGAGGAGGTCGAGGCCCTCCTGGAGGCCGGGGTCGAGGTGGAGGTCGTGCCCGGCGTCACCTCGGCGTTCGCGGCTCCTGCTTATGCGGGAGTGCCGGTCACCCACCGCGGGCTGTCGACCTCGGTGACGGTCGTCACCGGTCACGTAGGCGACCCGAGCGCCCCGGGTGGCGTGGACTGGGAGGCACTCGCCAGGGCGGCCGGCACCATCGTCGTCCTGATGGGAATGGCCACACGCGCGGAGATCTCGCGGCAGGCTCGTGGAGGGCGGCCGCTCCCCTTCGACTCCGGTCGTGGTGGTCGAGTGGGGGACCACCGAGAGACAGCGCACGGCCCGCACGACCCTCGGCAGGACTCGGTGCCGTCGAGCTCGAGTCGCCGGCGACGATCGTCGTCGGAGCGGTCGCGGGCCTCGACCTTGCGTGGCTGACCCGGCCTCCGCTCGAGGGCTGGACGGTGGTGGTGACACGGCCCGTTGGACAAGGCGCGTGCTCTGGTGCTCGGTCTCGGCCGGGCGGGAGCGTCGGTGGTGGCTCTGCCGTGCATCGCTGTGAGCGGTCCGACCGACGGGGGCCAGGCTCTCGACGGGGCCATGCGAGAGTTCGGGCGAATACGACTGGGTCGCGTTCACCTCTGCGAACGCCGTCGACGCATTCCTCACCAGGATCGGCGATGCCCGCAAGCTCGCCGGCGTGAGGCTCGCGGCCGTCGGCGCCGCGACCGCAGAGTCTCTGGCCCTGGGTCATCTGGTGGCGGATCTGGTGCCGGAGGTCTCCTCGGCGGCGGGGCTCGTCGATGCGATGGGCCCCCCGAGCGGCCGCGGCCGCGTGCTGTTCTGCCGCGCCGCCGACGCGCTGCCCACTCTCGCCGACGGCTTGCGCGCGGCCGGCTGGTCCGTCGACGAGGTAGAGACGTACAGCACGGTCGTTGCCGGTCCCGACGATGGCGTGACGCCGGAGGCGCTCGACCGGGCGCGCCGAGCGGACGCGGTCGTGTTCGCGTCACCGTCGGCGGTGCGCGGCTCGTCTCGTTGCTCGCACGCGGCGACAGAGCCCGCGGGTGGCGGTCTGCATCGGGGAGACGACGGCTGCAGAAGCGCGCGCGGCGGGTTCGCGGTGGTCGCCGTCGCGGACGTCACGCGAACGACGCCGGGCTGGTCGCCGCAGCCGTCGAGGCGCACGCGGCGTCCTGGTCGCCGGACGAGCGGGCGTAGGCTCCCGGGGGTGAGCGCCCGCTTTCCCGCTCGTCGGATGCGGAGACTGCGCCGCACCGCAGCGATGCGTCGTCTCGTCGCAGAGACGACGCTCGGCGTCGACGACCTCGTGGCACCGTTGTTCGTACCGCGAGGGGGTGGACGAGCCGGTGCCGATCGCCTCGATGCCGGGCCACTTCCAGCACACGGTCCCGTCGCTGCTCGCCGAATCCAAGAGGTTGGCGAGCCTCGCCGTGCCGGCGGTCGTCCTCTTCGGCGTACCTGAGCGTAAGGACGCCACCGGCTCGGGGGCATGGGACCCCGACGGGATCGTCCAGGTAGCGCTGGCCGAGCTGCGCTCGTCTGTCGGAGACCAGCTCGTGCTCGTGGCCGACCTCTGCCTCGACGAGTACACGGACCACGGCCACTGCGGTGTGCTCGCGAAGGACGGTTCGGTCGACAACGACGCGACCTTGGATCTCTACGGGCGCGTGGCCGTCGCCCAGGCCGCCGCCGGGGCCGACGTGGTGGCGCCGAGCGGGATGATGGACGGCCAGGTGGCGGCCATCCGCGCGGCCCTCGATGCCGGCGGCCACCCGGATGTCGCGATACTCGCCTACGCCGCGAAGTACGCATCGTGCTTCTACGGGCCGTTCCGTGAGGCTGTCGACGTGACGATCGCATCCGGCGGCGACAGGCGCAGCTACCAACAGGACCCGCCGAACGTGCGCGAAGCCCTGGCCGAGATAGCCCTCGACGTCGCAGAGGGCGCCGACATGGTGATGGTGAAGCCGGCGCTCCCGTACCTCGACGTGATCGCGGCTGCGGCCTCGGTATCCGACGTCCCTGTAGCCGCCTACCAGGTGAGCGGCGAGTACGCGATGGTGCTTGCCGCCGCCGAGAAGGGGTGGGTCGACGCGGACGCCGCAGCGATCGAGCAGCTGACCGCCATCAAGCGCGCAGGGGCTCGTGCGGTGCTCACGTACTTCGCCGGGCGGGTGGCCGAGCTTCTCGCCGGCAGGTGACAGGCCCCGGGGACAACGCCTCCTGGTTCGAGCGCGCGCTGTCCGTCGTGCCGGGCGGTGTCAGCTCGCCCGTCCGTTCGTTCAGGTCCGTCGGTGGAGTTCCGTACTCGGTCGACAGTGCGCAGGGCGCATACGTCACCGACGTCGAGGGTCGCAGGCTGTTGGATCTCGTGCAGTCGTACGGCGCCGTGCTGCTCGGTCACGCGCACCCCGCGGTGACCGCCGCCATCTGCGAGGCAGCCAGCGCGCGGCACTACGTACGGCGCGCCCACTCCGGGCGAGGTGCGACTCGCCGAGCTGATCTGTTCGCGGGTCTCTGGGTGCGACCAGGTTCGCTTCGTCTCTTCGGGCACCGAGGCCGCGATGAGCGCCATACGCGTCGCACGCGGCTTCACGGGGCGCGACCGCGTCGTCAAATTCGAGGGCTGCTACCACGGACACTCAGACCTGCTTCTAGCCGGGGGAGGCAGCGGCGTCGCGACCCTCGGTCTTCCCGACTCGGCGGGCGTACCGCGAGGCGCAGTCGCCGACACCGTCGTCGCACCATTCAACGTCGTGCCCGACCTCGACGACACGATCGCATGCGTGATCGTGGAGCCGGTCGCCGCCAACATGGGCCTCGTTGCGCCCGAGGCCGGCTTCTTGGAGGGTTTGCGCGAAGCGTGCGACCGCGTAGGTGCGCTGCTCGTCTTCGACGAGGTGATAACCGGGTTCAGGATCGGGCCCTCAGGGGCATCGGGTCTGACCGGGGTCACACCTGACCTGTGGTGCTTCGGCAAGGTCATCGGGGGAGGGCTCCCGGTCGGAGCGTTCGGCGGGCGACGCGACGTGCTCGGGGTGCTCGCACCGAACGGCCCGGTGTACCAGGCGGGCACGCTGTCGGCCAACCCCGTCACCATGGCGGCAGGGCTCGCGGTGCTCGAGACGGTGCGTCCCGAGGACTACGCCGCGCTGAGCGATCGGGTGGCGCGGTTCGCGCGGCAGCTCGCAGGTGCCGTCGAGTCGTGCGGGATCGCAGTGCAGGTCCCCGTCGCCGGGCCGCTCACGGGGATCTTCTTCGCCGACTCCGCTGT
Source organism: uncultured Acidimicrobiales bacterium (assembly GCA_963801315.1). GTDB lineage: Bacteria > Actinomycetota > Acidimicrobiia > Acidimicrobiales > CAVXTF01 > CAVXTF01. The sequence goes on from CAWDEI010000004.1 coordinate 79,777, forward strand.
GCGCGACTACCGCCAGGCGCGCGAGTCGGCCTCGAACGGCCGCTACCCGCGGTTCTTCGCTGCGATGCTCGAGCGCGATGTCGCGCTGCCCCCGTCGCCCTACGAGGCTCTCTTCCCCGGCATGGCCCACGGGACCGCGGAGCTCGACCTTGTGGTCGCCGCCGCCGCGTCGGCTGCCGCGGAGCTAGCGGAGGACTCGGAGGGCGCGTAGCTCGCGGCGGGCGCCGGCCGACCCTCGTGCGTGGCGGGTGCTTCAGCTCCCGGCCGGATAGGCGTGCACCGCGATCCTGTATCGCGTCACGGCCGGCTGCGACGCATCGCGGCTCCGCGCGATCCGTCGGGTGCGAGCCTCGGGCGACGCGCCGCGCGACGCGCCGTGCGCTCGACTTCAACAGCTGCGAGCGCGGAGGAGGTCCGATGCGCGTGACGACCCTCCCGAAGCCGGCTGCCTTGCAAAGAGCGTGCAGCGCGGCCTCCGTCGGGACGAACCAGTTGGTGTAGTCGCCTCGCAGCCCGCCGCTGCCATGGAACTCGACGAGCGTCGCGTCGGGCATACCTAAGACGGCGATCGCCTCGGTCTCGACGACAGCCACCTCCGAAGTGAGCCCGCACACCCGTTCCAGAGCACTGAGCGGTTCGCGCACGTGGTAGAGCACCCCCAAGAAGAGCACGACGTCGAACCGGCCGCACTGCTCGGGATCCACGGTCATGAAGTCCGCGTGCATCGGCTCGACGGAGCTGCCGATGACACGCCTCGCCAGATCGAACCCCGCCCGGCCCGGCATCGTCTCAGGCTCCCAGAAGTCGGTGAAGTCCAGGCGATGGTCGGGGATGCGACCCTCCGCCTCGCAACGCTCCCAGTAACTGAGCCTGGCGGCGAAGTCGACCGACCAGGCGTAGTGGTCCATCGCGACGACGCGGGCGGCCCCCCTCTTCTCCGCAAGGAACGACCAGTAACCGTCCCAGGCTCCTATGTCGAGCACGGTCCTCCCACGCAGCTCCGGCAGCCCGGCCGACACCATCCGCTCGTCGGGAGGGTTGCCGGGAGTGACGATCCCCCGGCCGAGGTCGATCGAGTGGTACCAGGAGATCCCGGCCAGCTCGGCCCGGATTTCGTCGGTTCCAGGGTCGGTTCCCGGGCTGGTTCCAGGGTTCGTTCCCGGGCTGGTTCGAGAGTCGGTTCCCGGGTCGTGGACACCGCCGGCGGCGCCTGTCGAGTCAACCGTCCCGGGCACCGACCGGAGGCTACAGCTGCGGGCCGAACCCTGGATCGCCCCGATGAGTAGTTACCATGCGAGCGCGATGGACGTTGTTGACGAGACCCCGGCGAGCCGTTTGGTCGCCCCGGAGCCGGTGGCGTTCGAGCGCCAGGTGGGCTCGGACTCCGAGCCCGTGGCGCGCCGAGTGCTCGGCCGGCGATTCGACGCCGCCTGGCCGCCTGCCGAATGGGCCGTCGCGGCCACCGCTGTCCTCGTGGTCGTCGGGATCGTGCTGCGCTTCTGGACGCAATCGGACATGTGGCTCGACGAGGCGCTCACCGTCAACATCAGCAGCCTGCCGTTGTCGCAGCTGCACGGCGCACTGATGCGCGACGGTGCGCCGCCGCTGTATTACGTCCTGCTCCACTTCTGGATGAAGGTCTTCGGATCGTCGGACCTCGGCGCACGGTCGCTGTCTGGGGTGATCAGTGTCGCCACGATCCCGTGCTTATGGATCGCCGGCAGGCGCCTCGGTGGGCGCGTGGTCGCGACAACCGTCACCGTCCTCGTGTCGACGTCGCCGTTCGCGATCTATTACGGCACCGAAGCGCGGATGTACTCGCTCGTTGCGTTGCTCACTGCAGCCGGCTTCTTGGCACTCGAGTCGGCACTGCGTCGCCCGACGCGCTGGAACCTGACCGGCACAGCGCTCTGTACGGGCCTGCTCCTCTACACGCACTACTGGGCCCTGTACCTGACGGCCATCGTCGGAGCGTGGCTCGCGTTCGAGTGGTGGCGCGGCCCGTTGCGGCGGCGCCGGAGAGCGCGCGCTGCTCTGGCGGCGGTCGCCGTCGGCTGCCTGACGTTCCTTCCCTGGGTGCCGACGTTCCTGTACCAGTCACGCCATACGGGGACCCCGTGGGCGGTCTCCGCCAACTTCGCGGCGATGGTGAATGCCGTCAGCTCGTTCGCAGGGGGCCCGACCAACCAGGGCCGGGCTCTCGCCCTGCTCTACTTCGCTCTCGCGGGCCTCGGGCTGTTCGGCATCGCGAGCGACCGCGTGCACGTCATGCTTGACCTTCGGACGAGACCGCTCGCGAGGGGACTGGCGATTGCCGTGGTCGGAACGCTCGCACTCGCGGTCGCCGGTGGCTACCTCCAGGGAAGCGCCTTTTCCGCCCGGTACGCGGCCGTCATCTTCGTGCCGCTCCTGCTCCTCGTGTCCATGGGCCTCGCTACCTTGGCCGACAGGCGCATCGCGGCGGCCGTGCTCGTCGCTGCGGCGCTGTTCGGGCTCGGCACGAGCATCTCCAACGTCTCGACGCAACGGAGCCAGGCGATCCAGGTCGCGTCTTTTCTGGCTCGAGTAGGCAAGCCCGGAGACGTCGTCGCCTACTGCCCCGATCAGCTCGGGCCCGACACGAGCCGGCTACTGCCCTCGGGCAAGTACCAGCAGATCACCTTCCCGCGCGGCACGGGACCCCAGTTCGTGGACTGGGTCGACTACGCCAAGGCCACCGGATCCGCGTCCCCTCAGGCGTTCGCCCGCCGGCTCGAGCAGATGAGCAGCCCCGACCACACGATCTGGTACGTCTGGTCGCCCGGCTACCAGACGTACGGGACGAAGTGCGAAGACATCGCGAACACACTTCTCGCCGATCATGGGCTCGGGGCGGGGGAGATCTTCATGAACGAGCCCTCGAAGTTCTACGAGTCGATGGAGCTGCTCGAGTTGACGCATAACGGGCGCTGAGCCAGGCCAGAGCTCCCTACCTAGGCCCGAACCTGGCCGGTGCGCCTGCTCAGGGGCGCTTGGGGCCCCGTTTGGCGCACAAACCGGGCCCCAGGACTCAAGTCATCGCCCCTAGCCGACGAGACCGACAAGTGATGCGCTCCTTCACGCCCCGGCGCAACCTTTTGACTGTGCCAGCAAGTCGCCTCTCGCTCTCCGCGGGAGTCGTCGCGGCAATTGTGACAACTGTGATCTTGGCTGGCTCCGGCTCCGGTGCAGGCTCCGCCCTCGCAACGCCGGCCTCGCAGGTCGCACAGGCAGGGCAGGCGCAAACGGCGGGGGTCCGGGCCGGCGCGGTCTCGCCGCACGCCGTGACGGTCACCCTCAAGTGGGAGCGACTGTTCGGTGCCGGCAGCCAGATCGTCGAATCCTCGCCGAACCAGGCCCGCCTCGACTCCGACGGCATCTCGATCGTCGTCGGAGCGAGGGGCAACGGGTGCGTGTACGCCGTGCACCTGTCGAACGGCAGCACCACCCCCGGTTGGCCCAAGTGCACGGACGCCGGCATCGACTCGTCTCCTTCTGTCTGGTCACCGGGCGGAGGGCTCGACGACGTCTTCGTCACGACCGGCGACACCGCGGGCGAGACGCCCCCGGTGTACAACGAGAACTGCTCGCACCTGTCGGAGTGCGTAGGGAGCGTCTACGCCTTCGGGCCGTCAGGGAACCAACTTTGGGCCCGCAACCTGCCCGACGTGTTCGGGGCTGACGGCCAGCATCCGCCGATCTTCGCCTCACCGACCATCGGCAATGCCGGGAGGCGGCAGGACCGAGCTCGTGGTCGGAGGGATCAGTCAGTCCCTCTATGCCCTAGACCCGGCCAACGGCGAGATCGAGCCCGGATGGCCGCAGCAGACGGCGGACACGACGTTCGCCACGGCTGCGATCGCCAACGTCGACGGTGCCCAGCACATAATCGCCGCGAGCGACTCGACGGGTGGCCCGGGCGCGTTCAACAACTGGGACGGCGGATCCGTCAGGTCCATGAATGCCGACGGCAGCACGAACTGGACCGCTGCGAGCAACGAGGTCGTGACCTCTTCACCGGTCGTGGGGGACCTGGACGGCGCCGGCCCGGTCGTCGTCTACGGCCACGGCCGCTATTGGAACGGCAGCGACGACGACGGCCTCACGGTTGACAACGCAGTCAACGGGGGCCGCGAGTGGGAGGCACATCTCGGCGGGTACACGAGGACGTCACCCTCCCTGGCTGACGTGCTCGGCAACGGGCAGCTCGACATAGTCGAGCCGACCTGGACCGCCCTGGGCAAGACGGTCGGCGGGACCGTATGGGCCTTCGGGCCGAGAGGCAACCGCCTCTGGGGCCCGGTGTCGCTCGGCTCTGACAACACGATCACAGGAAGCGTCGCCACCGCGGATCTCGGGGGCGGATACCAGGACGTCATAGTGGCGACAGGTCTCGGCTGGTACATCATCGACGGGCGCACCGGAGCGGTCTATCCGCCGGATCGGGCTCAACGTGACCTGGCCGGGCCAGAAGCCCGCCAACCTTTCCATGTCCAACAGCCCGCTCGTGGTGCCGGACCCGTCGGGTGACGGCGTGGACGTGGTGGTCGCCGGCACCTACTACGGCACGGACGGCGACAACAACCAGGGGTTCATCGCCGTCTACCACGTGACCGGCGGACCTAACTCTCTTGGCGAGGGCTCCTGGCCGCAGTTCCATCACGACCCGCAGCTGACGGGATCGACGATCCCGCCCGCCGCGCCGGTCACTCATGCGTGCCACCCGGACGTGCCGCCCTGCAGCATCGAGGGCTACACGCTCGGCGCCACCGACGGCGGGGTGTTCGTCTTCGGGGACTCCGCCTATCACGGATCCATGGGCAACCGGAGGCTCGCCAGACCCATCGTCGGAATGTCCGCGGGCCCGGGCAACGACGGCTATTGGCTGGTGGCCTCGGACGGAGGCATCTTCTCGTTCGGCAGCTCCAAGTTCCACGGTTCCATGGGCGGAAGGCTCCTCGCCAAGCCGATCGTGGCGATGGCGCGAACACCCGACGGCAACGGTTACTGGCTCGTCGCCTCCGACGGGGGGATCTTCGCGTTCGGCGACGCCAAGTACTACGGGTCGATGGGCAACAGGCACCTGAACGACCCGATCGTGGGTATGACCGCCACCACAGACGGCAAGGGCTACTGGCTCGTCGCCTCCGACGGCGGCATCTTCTCGTTCGGCGACGCCAAGTTCCACGGGTCGATGGGAAACAGGCACCTGAACCAGCCGATCGTGGCGATGGCCGCCGACCCCGACAGTGGTGGCTACTGGATGGTCGCCTCCGACGGTGGCATCTTCGCATTCGACTCGGGGTTCCACGGGTCGACAGGTGCCAAGCGTCTGAACCGGCCGATCGTGGGGATGGCCGCGACCTCGGACGGTGACGGCTATTGGCTCGTGGCGTCCGACGGCGGCATCTTCTCGTTCGGCAACGCGTTCTTCCGAGGTTCGACCGGTGACATCATCCTGAACGACCCGGTGATCGCCATGGCAGGCACGGGCTGATGACCGCTCCGGTCGTGCTCGGTGACGGGCAGGTTCGCCTGGACGAGGTCTACCTCGCGGGCTCGACGGGTCAGGGGCCTGCCGTCGTCGGCGGTCTCGGCCTCCTCGCCGACATGAACGGCCTCACCGTGCTCGGCCCGCAACCCTCGTCGGTGCGAACGATGCCCTGGGGCCGCGCGAGCACGATCGCCTGTCACCGGCTGACCCAACTGCCCGACGGCACGCCGGCGGTGATGTTGGAGGTGGACATCGACGGTAGCGCTCTCCGATTCTTCGTGCCCCAGCGCGGCCTCGGTTCCGAAGGAGCCGTAGGGCTCGAGCGGCGCCTGACCGCCCTGTCACGGGTCCCCGTCGCACCGTCTCCCCCAGTCGGGATAGCGAGAGACGGAAGCACTGTGAACGCGCCGTCCCGGCCCGCTCAGCCGCAAACGGTGTCGGTGTCGGGGGCGGGGGCGCAGGCACAGGCGCAGGCACAGGCCCAGGTCCAGGTCCCGGCGGAGGCTCACGCGGCGTACCCGGGCAAGTTGCCTCCCGGTCTCCTGCCGCCGGGGGCACTGCCGCCTGCCACCGGCGGGACCCTTTCGGTGTCGCAGGGGCCGACGGCCGGCCAGTACGTGCAGGCCGCCTCTCGAAGGCGTCTCAGCCGCAAGTCACGGATCGCTGCAGCTCTCGTCGTCATCCTGGTCGCCGGCGGAGCGGCCGCGTACGTCGTGCGGTCGCATACCGGAACGTCCAGCCCCTCAGGCGCCACCTCTGCAGACGCGCTCGGCGGCCGCTCAGGCGAATCTCGCGCCGGGCGATGTCCCTGGCTGGAGAGGGGTCCCGGGAACGATCGCCGGGCCGATCGGTGCATTCGGGTTCAAACAGCCGACCCACGCGGGAGCTCCGGGTCAAGCAAGCACCGGCGTCGCGCCCGACGCGGCCGGCTTCGCGTGCTGCACCAGGCAACCCGGGTCACGCGGAGACGCAGCCCTTGCTGCGCTCGGATTCGCGCAAGGGATCGCGGCGGTCCCGGGGGAGACGGCGCTCTCGTCCTCTCCGCTGTTCGTAGACCCTTCGGTCCCGGCGACCTCCACTGTGTCTTCGGTCATCGTGTTGGGATCGACGAGCGAGCGGGCGGCCGACGCGTCGGTGTTCGCCGACGGAAACTTCGCCGGTTGCTACTCGTTCTTCCTGACAGCCGCAGTGCCCTCTCTCGTCGGTGGCGCGAGCATCTGCGATTCCTCTGGCAAATGTGTCGGTTCGAGCGATCCGTGTTCGATCGAGCGTTGCGGGCGTCTCGGTCGCGGGATTCTCAGAGACCTTCTACCGCAAGGGCCGGCCCGCCCGTAGTGCCCTGTTCGGCACCATCGACGTGGTGGCCCGTGGTCGGATGATCGCGGTCCTCCAGACGATCTCCTCGCGTGCTTTTCCCGCAGCAGAGGGCACGAAACTTCTCGCCGCCTTCGAACAGAACGTCGCCGGAGAGACGTCGTGATCGCGCGCAAAGGTCCGAAGCATGTCGTTTGACCGAAGCATGTCGTTTGACCGAAGCATGTCGTTTGAATGGAGTGTGGAGTGATGACTGCCGTTCCCCCCCGGCGGCGCCAGCAGCCGCTCAACCTTGACGGAGCCTGGCTCGTCACCGAATCCACCGAGGGCGCCAAGGAAGTCCCCGGCATGTCGGTGGTGGCCGACGCGCGTGGCTTTACGATCGTGGGACCTGAGCCCGGCACGGAGCGCACCATCCCGTGGGAGCTCACGACCGGTTTCACGTGCCAACGCCCGGCGAGGCTTCCCGACGGATCGCCCGCAACCATGCTCGAGGTCGGCCTCGCGAACGGCCGGGTCCTCCAGCTGATGTTGCCGGTCAACCGTGTCCCGCCGAGCGAGACGGTCGTCGTGGAGACCGAGCTCGCTGTCATGTCCGAGCGCTACGGAGGGCTCCGGGCTCCGGTCTCGGGGTCCGAAACCGCAACGCCTCAAGCCGCAGCGCCTCAAGCCGCAGCGCCTCAAGCCGCAACGTCTCAATCCGCAGGCAAGTTCGAGTCGTCCGGAACCCTGGCGGGTGAGTCGCCGCGAGGCGCATCAGGCGTCCGGCCGGCAGCACCAGACGAACGGCTCGAGCGGGCAGGCACGGCGCAACGGGCGGCAGGCGCCCAGCCGAACGGGTCTTCTCCCAACGGCTCTTCGCCCAACGGCTTCTCGTCCGGCGGGCTGTCGCGGCAGGACGCCGTTCGACCCCTCGCTCCGACGGCACCGACTACGACGCCGGCGCGGCTCCCACCTCCGCACCAGCTATGACGCCGGCCTCCACGCCAGCATCGGCTCCTGGATTCGGTGTCGGGCCCGGGACGGCAGTGGCGCCCGAGTCGCCATCTCTCGACGTGCCGGCACTCGACATGCCGGCAGGCCGCGCCGTGGCTGTTGCAGCGCCCCCAGAACCAGTCGCCGCCTCCACGGCTGGCGGGCCGGCTGAAGCCGGTGGCGCAACGGTGGCGGCCCCGTCACGACCGACCCCGCAGCCTTTGAGCGAATCCCAGCCCCAGCCGCAGGCCCAGACCCAGCCGCAGGCCCAGCCGGCAGCGGAGGCGAGCGATAGTTCCGGCGAGGACTCGTCGGAACGGCGCGAGGCGTGTGAAGCACGCGAAGCGTGGATGCTCTACATGCTCGTCGCACTCATCGGCGTGGTCGTGGTGGTGCTCATCGCCGAGCTGGTCCTCATCCTCTTCGTGCTGAACCACAACACGACGACCCACAACCCGTCGTCGATCCAACAGGTAACGGCCCTCGTCCACTGGACGCGAGCCGTCTCGGCGCGGCTCTCGTACTGAGGTCTGTTCGTCGGGCCCGAGGTCTGTTCTTCAGGCCGAGGTCTGGTCCTCAGACGTTCGTCGGCGTGTCCGGCGAAGTGTCTGGTAGCAACTTGCCGACTGCCGACAATGCTCGGTAAGCCATCTCGGGGGCGGCCTTCGCCTCGGGCCGCATCATGTTGGACATGATCCTCAGGAGCCCTGTCATGACCGGTGGGACGGCCATTCCCATGTGCATGCAGCCGCGCAGCACCTGAGGATTGCTGATGAGCTTCACGAAAGCCCTGCCAACCCTGTAGTAATCGCCGTACGAGTCCTGTAGGCGGCGTTCGTAGTCGCCGATCGCGACAGCACCTTCGCCAGACAGTGCCCTGCTCAGACACGCCGCTGCCAACCTGCCGGTCTCGTAACCGTATGCAATGCCCTCGCCGTTGAAAGGGTTGATCGCTCCCGCCGCGTCGCCGATGACGAGCGAGTTCGGCCCGGTGCTCGGGCGGATGGCGAAGCCCATCGGTAGCTTCCCCCCCGTCGGGGGCCCGCACGAGGTCTCGGGCGACAATCCCCAAGACCGCGGTGCCGACCGGACGAAGGCCTCCATCAGATGGCTGGTGTTCAATCCCTTCCACCGCCCTGCGACGGTGAGAAGGCCCACCCCGACGTTCACGCGCCCGTCTCCCATGGGGAAGATCCATCCGTACCCGGGGACGACTGCGCCCGACAGGTCCGTCAGGTCGAGGTGCGACTCGATGAACGGGTCGTCGTGGCGGTCGGAGGTGTAGTAGCCGCGAAGCGCCATGCCGATCGGAGAACGCTTGTCGCGCGCGGATCCGAGCGCGCGCCCGAAGCGGGAGTTGGACCCGTCGGCTACTACCACGTAGCGGGCTTTGATCTCGCGGGTCGTGCCCGACCCCACATCGGCGACCTTGGCGCCCGACACGACCGGGAGGGATGCGGGGCCTTCGAGACGGCCGTACGGCAGGAGAGGCTCGAGCGCCTCACACCCCTGGAGGACCTCCGCACCCGCCTTCTGTGCGCGTTCGGCGACGATCTGGTCGAGGTCCTTGCGCGTGATCACATATCCGTGCGGCGGGAAGGACGGGTGGTCGGGCCAGCGCATCTCGAGGACCTTGCCGAAGGCGCACGTACGAAGCCCCTGATACTTGTGCGCACCGGTCAGAGCCTCGGCGAGGCCCATGTCGTCGAGTTGGCGCACGGATCGGGGCGTCAGGCCGTCCCCGCATGTCTTTTCCCGGGGGAAGCGCTTCTTCTCTACGAGCACCACGTCCCACCCGGCCTCCGCCAGCCAGTAGGCGCACGAGGCACCTGAGGGACCGCCTCCGATCACGAGGACATCGTGGGGGGGATCGCTCTTGCTGGATTGGACCACGAGATCGATGCTAGGTGGGGCCGAAGTGAATGTGCTCCCGCTTAGGCACCCGTGGTAGAACCGGCGTCGATCATGGACTCATATCTGCCGATCTTCGCCATGGTGGCGCTCGCCATCATTTTCGCCGGATTGTCCCTTGTCGCCTCCGTCATGCTCGCGCCGAAGAAGCGTCCTCACGAAGCGAAGGTGGCTCCATACGAGTGCGGCATCGTGCCGGACCGCGAACCGGCGGAGCGGTTCCCGGTCCGCTTCTATCTGGTGGCGATGATCTTCATAATCTTCGACATCGAGATCGTCTTCCTCTACCCCTGGGCCGTGGTCTACCGACAGCTCACGACGTTCGGTTACATCGAGATCCTCGTTTTCGCGGGCGCCGTGTTCATCTCGTTCCTCTACCTGGTCAGCAATGGCGCTCTCGACTGGGGACCGGTGAAGCGCCTGCGCCAGGCTGACTCCACTCAATCCCGCACGACGCGCTCGACGGTGGTCCGTGTGGGGCCCGGCCCCGAGGCCGAGGAAGCCGCCTAGGAGGCCGAGTGGGGCTCGAGGATCTCCACCACAACTTCCTTACCGGCAGGCTCGAAGACCTGGTCAAATGGGCGCGCCGTAACAGCGTCTGGCCGGCGACCTTCGGGCTCGCGTGCTGCGCCATCGAGATGATGGCTGTGGGAACGGCGGACTACGACATCAGCCGGTTCGGCATGGAGGTCTTCAGGGCGTCGCCTCGCCAAGCCGACCTGATGATCGTCGCCGGACGCGTATCGCAGAAGATGGCTCCTGTGCTCCGCCAGGTCTACGACCAGATGATGGATCCCAAGTGGGTCATCTCCATGGGGGTCTGCGCGTCGACGGGAGGAATGTTCAACAACTACGCGATCGTCCAGGGAGTAGACCAGATCGTTCCCGTCGACGTATACGCACCGGGTTGTCCACCGGGCCCCGAGACGCTGCTTCATGCCATTCTCACGCTGCACGAGAAGATCCGCACAGGTGAGATCACGAAAAGGCCGGAAAAGGCCGTCGAGACTCCCGAACTGGCCGGCTGGGTCCCCGAGAATCCGGACGCCGTCCGTCTGGGTACTCCCAAGTGAGCTCGGACGACGCGCCTGTAGAAGGACAAGTGGCGGTCGGATCCGCGTCGCGTCCGAACGCGTATCCAATCGTCTTCTGCTCCAGAGCCGAGTACCACGCTGCAGTCGAGAAGCTGCGCGACGAAGGCTTCGAGCTGCTGTCGGACCTCTGCGGGGTTGACTACCTGGCGCACCCCGGACGCTCGCTCCCCTCCGGGGTCGATCCCGAACGCTTCGAGGTCGCCTTGGTCCTCACGTCTATCACGCAGCGCCGCAAGGTCCGTGTGCGCGTGCAGATCCCGGAGAGCGACCCCGTGGTCGACTCGATCTGGGATCTGTATCCGGGAACAGAAGCGATGGAACGCGAGGCGTTCGACATGTTCGGAATCGCTTTTTCCGGGCATCCGGACCTCACTCGGATCCTCATGCCCGAGGATTGGGAGGGCCATCCGCTGCGCAAGGACTACAGCGTCGGGAGAGTCCCGGTGCAGTTCAAAGAAGCGCCGGGCCCGCGATGAGCCCTCATCCCACTCCCGACCCCCGTCTGCTCGCGGAAACGGCTGAAGGGCCTCAAGAGCTCTCGCTACGCGGGCAGACGACGGCGCCGGAGCTGCGCCGCGAGATCGGTGCGGTGCTCCGTCTTCCTGAGAGCAAGGCCCCCACAGGGGACCTCGACGTCGAGGTGTCGGACGACGACACCATGATCATCAACATGGGCCCCCAGCACCCTTCCACACACGGCGTGCTCAGGCTGATGATCGAGCTCGACGGAGAGACGGTGCTCAGGACCAAGCCGATAATCGGCTACCTGCACACCGGCATGGAGAAGACAGCTGAGGAGCTCACGTACGTGCAGGGCTGTACGAACGTGACGCGAATGGACTACCTGTCGCCGCTCAACAACGAGCTCGTCTTCTCGATGGCGGTCGAGGAATTGCTCGGCATAGAGCTGCCACCGAGAGCGACATGGATCAGGATGCTGCTCTCGGAGCTGCAACGCATGTCGTCCCACCTGATGTGGCTCGCCACCAACGGCATGGACGTCGGCTCCACGACGATGATGATCTTCGGATTCCGAGAGCGCGAGCTGATACTCGCGTTCTTCGAGAAGACGACGGGACTCAGGATGAACCACAACTTCATCCGACCCGGCGGGACGGCGGCCGACCTGCCTGACGGTTGGGAAGACGACGTCGTCGTGATCTGTGACAACGTCGAGACCCGTCTCGACGAGTACGACGAGCTGATCACCGGACAGCCGATATTCCGTCAGCGGATGGAAGGGACGGGGAACCTCGCCGCGTCCGAGGCCCTCGCTCTTTCGGCTACCGGGCCCATCCTGCGCTCGACGGGCGTTGCCTGGGATCTTCGCCGTTCCATGCCGTACCTCGAGTACGACAAGGTCGAGTTCGACGTGATCGTCGGCACGTACGGCGACAACTTCGACCGCTACGCCTGCCGGTTCAACGAGATACGCGAGTCGATCCGGATCGTCCGCCAGGTGCTCGACCGCATGCCGTCAGGGGACTACCGCACCCAGGACAAGAAGATCACCCCTCCTCCGCGCGCCCGCATCGACGAGTCGATGGAGGCCCTGATCCACCATTTCAAGATCTTCACCGAGGGGTTCAAGGTTCCCGAAGGAGAGGTCTACGTCGCCATCGAATCCCCTCGCGGAGAGCTCGGCTGCTACCTCGTCTCCGACGGTTCGTCCAAGCCGTACAGGATGCACATCCGGGCACCGTCGTTCGTCAACCTGCAGAGTGCTGCCGTGATGATGCACGGCGGTCTCATCGCCGACGCAATTGCGACGATCTCGTCGGTGGACCCGGTGATGGGAGAGGTGGACAGGTGAGCGGGCACTTGAGCGACGACGTCGTGGAGCGCGCGCACGAGATCATGAGCCTGTACCCGCACAAGCGCTCGGCGCTCATCCCGCTGTGCCATCTCGCCCAGGAGCAGGACGGATGGTTGACGCCCGAGGCAACCGACGAGATCGCGGAGCTGATCGGGATCACGCCGGCCGAGGTCGTGGGCACGGCGTCGTTCTACGACATGCTCCACACCGAGCCGGTCGGCACGTACCTGGTGTCGATCTGCACGAACATCGCCTGCATGCTGCGCGGCACGTACGAGCTGTTGGAGCATGCAGAAGAGCACCTCGGAATGCGGACCGGCGCAACGAGCGTGGACGGGATCTTCACGCTCGAAGAGGCGGAGTGCCTCGCCGACTGTGGCAGGGCTCCGTGCCTGCAGGTCAATCACAGGTTCTTCGGGGACGTCACGAACGAGGACTTCGACCGACTGACCGACGACCTGGCGGCCGGCCGGATGTCCGATGTCGTGCCACCTCACGGGACTCTCGTCCGGATCAGGCGCTCGGGGGGACTTGCACTAGAAGAAGGGTCGAGCGGCTCGTGACGGTCACCGAAGCGCCCCGCATCGTCACCTCGCGCCTCGGCTTCGAGGATTCCCACACGCTCGAGCGTTACCTCGCCACGGGCGGCTACGAGGGTCTCAAGAAGGCCCTCACGATGACGCCGCAAGAGGTCGCTTCCGAGGTGGATACCGCCAGCCTGCTCGGCCGCGGAGGGGCCGGGTTCCCTGCGGGCCGCAAGTGGTCGATGCTGCGCAAGGCACCCACCACCTACCTGGTCATAAACGGTGACGAGAGCGAGCCGGCGACCTTCAAGGACCACCTCCTGATCGAGCGGGACCCGCATCAGATCATCGAGGGAGTCGTCATCGCCGCATACGCGATCGGCGCGGCGCAGGCATTCATCTACGTCCGGGGCGAGTTCGCGCTCGGGCTCGAGAGGATGCAGCAGGCGTTGAACGAGGCTTACGCCCACGGCGCCGTGGGCCGTCGCATCCTCGGTTCGGATTTCGGCATCGACGTCGTCGTGCACCCCGGTGCGGGGGCGTACATATGTGGTGAGGAGACTGCTCTGCTCGAGAGCCTCGAAGGAAAAAGAGGCTTCCCGCGGATTAAGCCGCCCTACTTTCCCGCGGCAATCGGTCTGTACGGAGAGCCGACCGTGGTGAACAACGTGGAGACGATGTCGAACCTCCCTTGGATCGTGACCAACGGTGGGGCGGCGTTCGCAGCTCTCGGCGGGGGGCGGTCCGCGGGCACCCGCCTGTTCGCTCTTGCCGGCCATGTCCACAACCCCGGGGTCTACGAGCTCGAGATGGTGAAGACGACGTTCAGGGACCTCATCTTCGATCCGTCTTTAGGCGGGGGGATCCCGTCGGGACGAACTCTGAAGGCCATCATCCCCGGCGGTGTCTCGGCGCCGTGGTTCGGTCCCGACCAGCTCGACCTGCCCTTGGGCCAGGACGAGGTTGGCGATGCAGGATCGATGCTCGGATCCGGATCGATCGTCGCGATGGACGACTCGACGTGCATGGTCCGAGCTGCGTGGCGCATCACGCGCTTTTTCCACCGGGAGTCCTGCGGACAGTGCACGCCGTGCAGGGAGGGCGCGGGCTGGCTGGAGAACATCCTGGCGCGCCTCGAATCCGGAGAAGGGCGTGATTCGGATGTCGACCTGCTCATGGACGTTTGCGACAACCTCGCGCCGGGGGTGAGCTGGCCTCCGCAGCAGACGACGATATGCGTGCTCGGGCCTTCGATCCCGTCCTCGATCGCTTCGGGCATCCGCATGTTCCGAGACGAATTCCTGGAGCACGTGAAGCAGGGGGGGTGCATGCGTGCCTGATCCCTCCGTCACCTCCCACCATGCCATCGCACCGAGCGTCGCGGCCGGGGCGACCGTCAACATCACTCTCGACGGCCGCGAGATCGAGGTCGGCGCCGGCCGGTTCCTCATCGCGGCGGCCGAGGATGCCGGAGTCTTCATTCCCCGGTTCTGCTACCACCCGCGGCATGAAGCCGGTCGGCATGTGCCGGATGTGCCTGGTGGAGGTGAGCGGGCCGCGAGGAGCGACGCTCCAGCCCGCCTGCTACGTGCCCGTGTCCGACGGGATGGTCGTCGACACGACGACCGAGCGCGTCCGAAAGGCCCAGGACGGAGTGCTCGAGTTCCTTCTGGTCAACCATCCCCTCGACTGCCCCGTCTGCGACAAGGGCGGTGAGTGCCCGCTGCAGGACCAGACACTCGCCTACGGGCCGGGTGAGAGCAGGTTCATAGAGGAGAAGAGACACTTCGCCAAGCCGATCGCACTGTCACCGCTCGTCTTGTTGGACCGCGAGCGTTGCATCCAGTGCGGGCGATGCACGCGGTTCGCGGCCGAGATAGCCGGAGAGGCCATGATCGACTTCGCGGGCCGGGGCGACGAGATCGAGGTGGCGATCGCCGACGGCCACGTGTTCGGCTCGGCGTTCAGCGGCAACACGGTCCAGATCTGCCCGGTGGGAGCACTGACGTCCACTCCCTACCGTTTCACGGCGCGGCCATGGGACCTCGACCAGGTGGAGTCGACGTGTACCACCTGCGCTGTCGGGTGCCGGGCCGCGGTCCAGTCCTCGGCGAACAGGGTCACCAGGCTTCTCGGCATGGACTCGGACCCGGTCAACCAGAGCTGGCTCTGCGACAAGGGCAGGTACGGCTACGAGGCCGTCAACTCCGAGAACCGGATCGCCGAACCACTGGTGCGATCCAGGAACGGTGTGCTCGAGCCGGCTGGATGGTCGGACGCGATCTCGGTCGTTGCCGATCAGCTGGCCGCAGTGAAGAGGAAGCACGGAGCGGATGCGATCGGCGTGATCGGCGGTGCCCGATTGACGAACGAGGACGCCTATGCGTGGGCGAAGCTCGCCAAAGGGGTGATCGGGACCGACTCGGTCGACGCTCAGCTCGGCGACGGGCTGCCCGCCGAGCTCGTTCTCGGGCTTCCTCGCGCGACGATCGACGAGACGTGCTCTGCCAGGTGCGTCATCGTCATCGCCGGAGACCTCTACGAGGAGCTGCCGATCCTGTACCTCCGCCTCCGCGTTGCGGCAGAGGAATCCGGGCTCCCGATAATCGAGATGACTCCGCGGACCACCCATCTGAGCGCCGGTGCGTCCGTTGCGACGCTGCAGACCGCACCGGGAACCGCCGGCGCCATGGCGGCAGCTCTCGTCGCGCGCAACAAGCCTGCTGCTGTTTCCGCAAGTGATTGGGACGCTTGCGTGGCGGCGCTTTCGACGGTCGGCGATGACGGCTCGGGGCTCGTCGTGGTGGTCGGTCGCGGCTCGGTTGCCGAGAGCGCCGACGTCGTGACGCAAGCGGCGGTCACTTTGGCGGACGCGTACCCGTCTACACGGTTCCTGCCGGCGCTACGCCGCGGGAATGTGATGGGTGCGCTCGACATGGGGTTGTCACCGGGCCTCCTGCCCGGTCGCGTATCGCTCGAGAGTGGACGGGAGTGGTACTCGAAAGAACAAGGCTGGTCGGCACTCGCGCAAGAACGCGGACGCGACACAGCGGGAGTGCTCGACGGTCTGGCGGACGGGTCCATGAAGGCCGTTGTGCTTCTAGGTGCCGACCCGATCGGGGACTTCCCCGATGTACAGCTCGCGACGAAGGCGCTGTCGGGAGCCGAGCTCGTCGTGGCGGTCGACTGTCTCAGGTCGCAGTCGGTCGAGCATTCCCACGTCGTGCTCCCCGCCGCGATGCACCACGAGAGGCCCGGCACGACTACGAACATCGAGGGCCGCGTCCTGCGCGTCGGGCAGAAACTGACCTCGCCGGTCATGTGCTGGCCGGACTGGATGATCGCGTCGGAGATCGCGGCCCGGCTCGGCTCGGACCTGGGTGTCGGTTCGGCAGCCGAGCTCTGGGACGAGATCGAACGGCTCGCCCCGTCTCATTCCGGACTGACCCGTGCGGTGCTCGATTCCCCGGGTGCGAGAGACGGAGTGATCGTGCCGATCAAGTCGACTCCCGTCGTCATCGGTCGTGGGCCCAGCTCGGTCGAAGCTGCGCCGTTCGACCCGATCGCCACCCCCGGCATCGAGTCCGTCGAGCTGCAGGGCGCACTGTCGAGGGTCGGTTTCGCCGAGCAGCAGGGGGGATCCAATCCGCCACCCGGACCGGGCAGGCCACCCGGACCGGCCGATCTGCCACTCAGCCCTGACGCGCCTGGGCGAGCGACGAGACCAACGCTTATCGAGCGCCAGATCACGCACTACTCCGACATGATCGTCGCCGAGCACGCCGCGGGCACTCTCAGGCTGATCTCGCCGCGGCGCCTCTACGACCACGGGGTGCAGATGCTCGAGAGCCCTTCGCTCGGGGGGCTGGTCGCGCCTCTTGTGTGCAAGGTGAATCCGGCCGAGCTCGAGACGAGAGAGATCGCAAGCGGTTCTGTCGTGCGACTGACGGCTGACGCCTCGGACGGCAGTGGGGGCGCGGCGCTCGAGGTCGAGGTGGTCGCAGATGCGGGCGTGTCGGCCGGGGTGGTCGAGATGGATGCGAACGTCAGGTCCGGCACGACGAGTGCCGGTCAGCTCATCAGATCGTCGAGCGTCGTGGTCGATCTGCGGATGGAACCGGCATGACCCGCATGGCGATGTTCCTCGTCTACTCGGGAGACCCTCTCGACTCGTCGGGCGTGCACTGGGCCCAGCTCGCCGTGATCACGATCAAGGTCCTCGTGGCGTTCGGAGCCCTTCTGGTCTCGGTCATGCTCATGATCTGGTTCGAGCGCAAGCTGATCTCCGACATGCAGGACCGCATCGGGCCGAATCGCGCGGGTCCCTTCGGCATACTGCAGACGCTCGCCGACGGGATAAAGCTCTTCTTCAAAGAAGACTTGACGCCCGAGCGCGCCGACCCGTTCGTCTTCAAGCTGGCGCCTTACCTGTCCATAGTGCCGGCGCTCGTGGCCTTCACGATCATTCCCGTAGGTGGGCTCGTCACGGTGGCGAGCCATACGTTCGAGCTGCAGGTAGCGGACCCGCCGATCGGGATACTGCTGCTTCTCGCTATGTCTTCGATCTCGGTCTACGGGGTCATGCTCGCTGGTTGGTCGTCAGGATCGAAATACCCATTGCTCGGCGCGGTGAGGGCGAGCGCGGCAGATGATCTCCTACGAGGCCGCCCTCGGGCTCACGATCGTCGCGACGATCCTCGTCACCGGCACTGTGGCAACGGTTGGATCGCTTTCCACCCGCGCGATCGTGGACAGCCAGGCCGTCCATTTCTGGGACTGGAACGTCATCCGCCTGGGCGTGGTGCCGTTCGTGCTGTTCCTGATCGCCATAACGGCGGAGCTCAACCGGCCTCCGTTCGACTTCGCAGAAGCCGAGCAGGAGCTCGTCGGGGGCTTCCATACCGAGTACTCCTCGATCCGCTTCGCTCTGTTCTTCTTGGCGGAGTTCATGAACACGATCACGATGTCGGCGGTCGTCGTGACCCTCTTCTTCGGCGGTCCCGACGGCCCGACACCGCATATCTACGTGTTGGACTGGATCTTTCCGATCGCCTGGTTCCTCGGGAAAACGTTCGCCTTCCTGTTCCTATATGTGTGGCTAAGGGCCGCGCTGCCGAGGCTCCGCTACGACCAGTTGATGGATCTCGGGTGGAAGTTCCTCATCCCGGTGTCGCTCGGGTGGTTGCTCTTCATCGCTGTCGCTCTGATCTTCGGTGTCGGTTGGCCCTTCTGGGTGACTGTGGCTGTCGCGATCGCGGCCGGCGTGCTGCTCTTCCGCGCAGTGCGTGTAGGGCGTGGCCGAGGGGCCGAGATCGATGATCCGGGCGTCGGTGCTCTGGAACCGGCGGGCGGTCCGCGGGCGGTCCGCCGGGCGGTCCGAGTGCAGGGGAGCGACACTGATGGCCGGCTCTGACCGCTTCGACCCCGTCAAGTTCCTCGGCGGGTTCAAGGTGACGCTCGAGCAGATGGCGAGGCCCCGCCTCACCGTGCAGTACCCCCGCGAGAAGCACCAGAAGCCGCCCCGCACTCACGGGCGCCACGTCCTCAACCGCTACGAGGACGGGATGGAGAAGTGCATCGGATGCGAACTGTGCGCCGGCGTGTGCCCAGCCGACTGCATCTACGTTCGCGGGGCGGACAACTCACCCGAAAATCCGGTCTCTCCCGGAGAGCGCTTCGGATTCGTCTACGAGATCAACTACCTGCGCTGCATCCATTGCGACCTGTGCGTAGAGGCGTGCCCGACCGAGGCGATCACCGAGACGAAGATGTTCGAGTTCTCGTTCACGAACAGGGCAGACGCCATCTACACGAAGCGCGAGCTGGTCGTGTCCGACGACGGGCAGCCACGCCACCTCCCCTGGGAGGACTGGCGTCCCGGAGACGACCAGCACACCTCTGCGTGGATGCGCGCCACGTCGCCCGGCGGAGTCGCTGATTACGAAGGCAAGGTCCAGTGGTCGGCTGAGCTCGGTTACGGGGTGCGCGCGCCCGAAGGGGGCCAGTCCGCCGAGCGTGACGACAAAGCGACCGGCACCAGGCAGATACGCGACACGATGGCGATGCACCTCGACGATTCGGAAAGGCCCCCTGACCAGCGCGGCATCGAAGGCATCAAGAACCGGACGCGGAAGAAGATGGAGATCCTCAAGAGCTCGCTCAGACCCCCGAGGCGACGTCCGAAGTGACCCACGTCGCTCCCCTGTTCGCGCAGATCCTGGCGGCGACGCGTCCCGACGCGCTCACGTTCGTGTGGGCGTCGGTGGCGATCATCTCGGGCGCGCTCGGAGTCGTCGTCGCACGGAACCCGGTCCACTCGGCGCTCATGCTCGTCATGACGCTGTTCGGAGTGGCCGTGATATTCATCGAGCTCCAGGCGAACTTCCTGGCGGCCGTCCAGGTGATCGTGTACGCCGGCGCAATCGTCGTGCTCTTCCTGTTCGTGATCATGCTTCTCGGCGTCGACAAACAGGAGAACCTCGAGACAGAGCCTCTATGGGGACAGAGACCTGTCGCCGTGGCTCTCGTGGTGCTCGCCCTCGCCGGAGTTCTCGCCCTCGGCATCGAGGCTCATTGGGCGGTCGGGGCACACGCGGTGGCGGGTGCCAGGAACCAGAACGGCGGAGACGTGGCCGCGCTCGGCCGGTCGGTGTTCACCACATATCTGTTCCCGTTCGAGGTGACGTCCGCACTGCTCGTCATCGCCGTGGTGGGAGCAGTCGTCCTCTCCCGCAAGCCGAGGACGTCGCCGGCTCCTGAGCCCCCGGAGCCCGACCCGGTTGCGCCAGAGTCTGTGGCACCTGAGCCTGCGCCGGAACCCGGCGGCGCAAGGCTGACGAGCGACGAGGAGGCGAGAGCGTGAGCGTTCCTGGTTCCTGGTACCTGGTCCTGTCGGCTGCACTGTTCTCGATAGGGGCGCTCGGCCTGCTGCTGCGGCGCAACGTGCTCGTGATGTTCATGTGCGTCGAGCTGATGCTCAATGCGGCCAACATCGCGTTCGTGGCCTTCTCGCGCATGCTCGGCGACATCGGGGGAGAGGCCATCGTCTTCTTCGTTCTCGTGGTCGCAGCGGCCGAGGTCGTCGTGGGCCTGGGGATAACAGTTTCCGTGTTCAGGAGCCGCAAGGGGGCCACGGCCGACGATCTGCACGTGATGAAGGGCTGACGCGCGTTCATGGTCTACGCCGCCCCCTTCATGCTCTTGCTGCCGCTCGCCGGCTTCGTGGTTCTCGTCGTCGCCGGGAAGCGCATCGGCGACCCGTGGGCCGGGATCGTCGGGACAGCGGCCGTCGCGGGCTCCTTCGTCGTCGCCCTGATCACGTTCGCGGGGATGCTCTCTCGTCCCTCGGGGGCGGGGCGCGAGGTGACCGAGAACCTCTTCACGTGGATCTCGACCGGCGCCCTGCACGTGAACGCGTCGCTCCTCATCGACCCCTTGTCGGTGACGATGACACTGTTCATAACGGGCGTGAGCATGCTCATCCACCTGTACTCGATCGCCTACATGCGCCGAGACGTCGACTACCCGAAGTTCTTCCTGTACCTCAACCTCTTCGTGTTCTCGATGCTGCTGCTCGTGCTCGCCGGGAACCTGCTGTTCACCTTCGTCGGATGGGAAGGCGTGGGCGCCTGCTCGTACTGGCTCGTCGCCTTCTGGTTCGAGCGTGACACTGCGGCGAGCGCCGGTAAGAAGGCCTTCATCTACAACCGGATCGGGGACGTCGGCTTCCTGATCGCGATGTTCCTCATCTTCTCCAAGACGGGATCGCTCCAGTACACGGTCATCTTCAGCCACCTCGGCTCGTTCGGGCCCGGTGCACGAACCGCAGCATGCCTGCTCCTATTCCTGGGTGCAGCCGGGAAATCCGCCCAGATCCCCCTCTTCCCCTGGCTCGCAGACGCCATGGAAGGCCCCACGCCGGTCTCCGCCCTGATCCACGCGGCGACGATGGTGACGTCCGGCGTCTACCTGCTCTGCCGGATGAACCCCCTGCTAGCGCTCTCACACGACTCGCAGGTCGTGATCGCCACGATCGGAGTTGTCACGGCGTTCGTCGCGGCCACCATCGCGTGTGCGCAGAACGACATCAAGAAGGTACTCGCCTACTCGACGATCTCGCAGCTCGGTTACATGTTCCTCGCCGTGGGCTCGGGGGCGTACGTGGCGGCGATCTTCTTGATGGTCGCTCACGCGTTCTTCAAAGGACAGCTCTTCCTCGGCGCAGGCTCGGTCATCCATGGAATGGACGACGAACAGGACCTGAAGAAGATGGGCGGCCTGAGGTCCTACATGCCGATCACCGCGGCCACGTTCGCCTTCGGCTGGTTGGCGATCGCCGGGGTCTTCCCGCTCGCCGGCTTCTGGGCCAAAGGAGACGTGCTTTCGAACGCATTCGAACGGTTCCCTGCACTATGGGCGATCGGTCTCGTCACTGCGCTGCTCACCGCCTACTACATGACTCGGCTCTACATCCTCGCCTTCACCGGCGACTCCCGGTGGCGTCAGGCGTTCGCATCGTCGCGGCCTCAGCACGCCTCTGTCGGTGTCGCAACTCATGACCCTCAGGCCGAGGCTCAGGGACAGCCCCACGCGCAGCCTCAGGGACAGCCGCACGAGTCGCCGTGGATCATGACGGTTCCACTCGTCGTACTCGCGGCGCTCTCGCTGCTCGGAGGCCTTTTGGACCTGCCGTGGTGGCACTCGGGGATATCCGCTCCGCTGTCGTGGCTCGACCCGGTGCTCGGTGCCCATCAACACCTTCCTTACGGGTCGGTGGCGACGAGGGTGATCCTTTCTTTTGCCGACGGCATCATCGCGATCGTCGGTCTGGCGATCGCCTGGCGGCTCTGGCGGTCGACAGCCGAGCAGCCGTCGCTCGAGCCCGAGGTGCTCCGGCGGGCCTGGTTCGTCGACGACGTCTACGACTACCTGATCGGACGACCGAGCATCGCATTTGCGAAAGCCGCATCGGTGTTCGACCGCGTGGTGATCGACGGAGCGGTCGTCGGGACGGCATCCGCTGTGCGACGTGCAGCCTCGGGACTTCGCAAGGTTCAGACCGGCTTCGTCAGGCAGTACGCCCTCGGCATCGTCGTCGGCGCCGTGCTCCTGCTCGCGTTCATGCTCGTGAAGGCCCGGTGACGAGATGACGGCCGGCACGACAGACACTGCGTTCCCGTTCCTTACGGTGCTCATCCTGCTCCCTGCGGGAGCGGCACTGGTCGCAGCCTTCGTCCGCGCTCGCTCGGTGAGGTGCGTCAACGGCGGGCGGTCGAGCTGATAGGCGCCGCGAGCATGCTCGCGACGCTGGCGCTCTCGATAACCATCGCCGTGCGTTTCCGCGCAGGCGACGGCAATTTCCAGATGGTCAGCAACCATGCCTGGACCGGCCAGCTCGGCATCGGATGGCATCTCGGCGTGGACGGGATCTCGCTGTTCCTGATCCTGATGTCCGCAGTGTTGTTCCCGATCGCGCTCGCCGGTGCCAGGGTCAGGCGCGATCCGCGATCGTTCGTCGTCTGGATGCTCGTGCTCGAAGCAGCGTGTCATCGGAAGCTTCGTCTCGCTCGACCTGGTGCTGTTCTTCTTGTTCTTCGAGCTCACCCTCGTACCCGTCTATTTCGTGATCGCCGGCTGGGGGTTCGAGCGGCGTTCGGCTGCGGCCGTGAAGTTCTTCCTCTATACCTTCTTGGGCTCGGCGTTCTTGCTGGTCGGAATCGTGGTGCTCGCCGTGCTGCACGACCAGCAGACCGGGAAGCTGACGTTCGACCTCGTCGCACTCTCGTCCACGCACCTGAGTTTCACCGCGCAGATCCTCTTGTTCCTCGCATTCACGGCTGCATTCGCGGTGAAGGCCCCTGTTTTCCCGCTCCACACGTGGTCGCCCGATGCCTACGCAGAAGCCCCGACAGGGGGATCTGTGGTGCTTGCGGCGGTGATGGCGAAGCTAGGGACCTACGGCATCATCAGGTTCGACCTGACCCTCTTCCCACGTGCCGTCGTCGACCTGGCGCCGCTGCTTTTGACGCTCGGAGTGATCGGAATCCTTTACGGGGCGGTGGTCGCTTGCGCTCAGCGAGACCTGAAGCGCCTGGTCGCCTACTCGTCGCTCGCACACCTGGGGTTCATCGTGCTCGGCACGTTCGCCCTCACCACGCAGGCTCTCTCGGGCAGTGTCCTGCAGATGGTGAACCACGGCCTCGTCACCGCCGCGCTGTTCATCCTCATCGGTTGGATCTACGAACGCCGGCGAAGTTGGCAGACGTCGGAATTGCGCGGCCTCCAGCGGCCTGCGCCCGTGCTCGCCGCAGTGTTCACACTCGCGATGATGGCGTCATTGGGCCTACCCGGGCTGAACGGCTTCGTAGGCGAGTTCCTGATCCTGTCCGGGACGTTCCTCACCCATCGCTGGTGGGCGGTCGTCGCGACCGCCGGTGTGGTGCTCTCGGCGATGTACCTACTTTGGGCGTACCAGCAGGCGTTCCATCATCGCCCCGACGAAGCCAACGCCAACACGCGCGACTTGAACTGGCGCGAGGTCCTGGTGATGGTGCCGCTGGTGGGTCTCATCATCTTTCTCGGCGTGTACCCGAAGCCCGTCCTCGACCGCATCACTCCTACGGTGAGCGCCCTGGTCGATCGCGTCGACAGCGCGGTCGGCAAGCACCAGCCGGTGCCCGGAGCCTCTTCGGGCTCGGCACCGCCTTACTCCGCCATCGGTCGCCACGTAGAGGGATCGACCTCGCCCGATGTCGCGAGCTTGGCCACCCTGCCTGTGCAGCATTCGGAAGGGCCTGTGCAGCATTCGGAAGGGCCCGGAGGCGCCTTCGGACTTGCTTACGAGATCGGCTTGTCGGTCCGCGAGGTCGCTCTTGGCGCGCACGCGACTGCTATGTCGCTCGACCTGCCTCCGATATCGGCATTGGCACCTACTTCTACCGCCTCGTCTCCGGCTCGACGGTTGCAGGCCACCAGGGGCGGGGGAGTGAGTTGAGGTGGGTGAGATGAGAGCTCTTCTCGCTGCCCAAGCTGCTCACGGCGGCGCGGCCCACATCCCGGTGCCGTCGATTGCCTACCTGGCCATCCTCCCCGAGCTGTTGATGCTGGGCGGTGCACTCGTCGTGCTCGGGTCCTCGGCGCTTTTGAGGCGCCGGATGGAACCCACGACTTCTGCGAGCCTGGCGATCCTGACCGGCACGGCGAGCCTGATCGCCGGCGTCGGTCAATGGATTCAGGTCGACGCTCACGGTCCCCACGTGACCATCGACGCGTCGGTCGTCCAGGACGGCTTCAGCGCATTCATCACGATCCTTGTGTCGTGTGCGGTCATCGTCACGGCGTTCATGGGCCAGGGCTGGCTCGAGCGCGAGGGCACGGACGGTCCGGAGCTGCACGCGCTCATGTTGGTGTCTGCGCTCGGAGCCATGATCATGGGCGAGGCCAACGATCTGATCCTTGTCTTCCTCGGTCTCGAGATCATGTCGATCGCCCTTTACGTTCTCGCAGCGAGCAATCCACGTCGCGTGGAGTCGGGAGAAGCTGCACTCAAGTACTTCGTGCTCGGCGCGTTCTCATCGGCAGTGTTCCTGTACGGCATGGCTCTCGTTTACGGCGCGACCGGGTCCACCAACCTCGCGCAGATCGCCGATTACCTGGGGCGGAACATCCTTCTTCACAACGGTCTGCTCCTCGCCGGGATCGCGCTGCTGCTCGTGGGTTTCGGGTTCAAGATCGCGACGGTGCCGTTCCATCTGTGGACGCCGGACGTCTATCAAGGGTCTCCGAGCCCGATAACGGGCTTCATGGCTGCGGTGGCGAAGACGGGTGGGTTCGCCGCTCTGCTGCGGGTCTTCGTGTCGTCGTTCCCGACGATGAGGGCGGACTGGCAACCGATCATATGGGTGCTCGCCGTGATCACCCTGCTGTTCGGCGCCGCCGTCGGCGTGGTGCAGCGCGACGTCAAGCGGATGCTCGCGTACTCCTCCATCAACCACGCGGGATTCGTCCTGCTCGGGCTCTACCTGGTGACGGTGAGGGGGGTGTCGAGCTCGCTCTACTACTTG
The DNA here is from genome assembly GCA_963801315.1 of uncultured Acidimicrobiales bacterium. Lineage (GTDB taxonomy): Bacteria > Actinomycetota > Acidimicrobiia > Acidimicrobiales > CAVXTF01 > CAVXTF01. The sequence continues at coordinate 104,985 of CAWDEI010000004.1, forward strand.
TTCACCTACACCTTCATGGTCATGGGGAGCTTCGCCGTCGTCACGGTGGTCGGCGGCCTCGGCGACACCGACCACGATCTCGACAGGTATCGCGGTCTCGCTCGACGTCAACCGTGGCTCGCGGTGCCGATGATCATCTTCCTGCTCGCACAGGCCGGCATGCCGGCAACGACCGGCCTTTGGGCAAAGGTGTACGTGATCGAAGGTGTCGTCGGTACTCCCGGCGGCGACGCGCTCGCGGTGATAGCGATGGTTTCGGCGGTGATAGCGGCGTTCTTCTATCTTCGTCTCGTTCTCTACATGGTCTCCGGTCCCGCTCAAGCTGCCGGGTCCGAAACTGTGGGTGACCCTTTCGACGATCCTTTGCAGACGCCGTCGTCCGAGCCGCAGGCTTCACTTACCCCAGGCGGTTCGGTGGGTCCCGCGGTTGGCGTTGCGACCCTGGACACCGTCCCGGGTGCGCAGGTCGTCGTGGCTACCGATGGAACCGAGACGAGCGAGGTTGTCGAGGACCAGCCCGTCATTCCGTTGTCGGTGGCCACGGCCATAGCGATCTGCGCCGGCTTCACCGTTCTGTTCGGCCTTTGGCCTTCGCCGATCATCAACTTCGCCCACGCCGCGACGTTGCTCCTTCACTGACACCGCTCCTTCACTGACGCCGCTCCTTCACTGACGCCGCTCTGCCGGCGAGTCTGCGCTCTACGGGCGCGCTTGGCGGTTTCCGAGGTCGAGCAAGTACCGCACGTCGATACAGGTGAACGAACCCCAGTCGTGAACCTTTGCGGCGCCATCGAGCTTCCACCCGCCGATCTCGTAGAACCTGCGAGCCCGAGCGTTCGTATCGAGGGCCCAGAGGCTCGCCGTTTCGTAGCCGGCAGCCACCATCTCGTCGAGCGACGCGTCCATCAAGATCAGTCCGTTCCCGGCGCCCCACGCTTCGGGCGCGAGGTAGATAGAGGTGATCTCACCGGTCGTCGTGGGGTCGAGATCGTCGTCGCGGGTCGGGCAGATGTGCGAGAAGCCCAGGATCGCCCCGGGTTCAGGCGACCCGGCGGCGGGCGCCGGCGTGTCCACGAGCGCCGGCGTGTCCACGAGCGCCGGCGTGTCCACGAGCGCCGGCGTGTCCACGAGCGCCGGCGTGTCCACGAGCGCTGGCGTGTCAACCAGAAGGAGAACACCCTCGCTTGGCCAGTCCGTGCCGGCGAGCACCTGCTGCCACCCTTCCACCCGATCCTCGGGATGAAGGCTGTCGAGGTATCCCTGGGGGATCTGGCCTGGATACGCCGCCTTCCACGACCGCACATGGACTGTTGCGATCACCATGGCGTCTTCAAGCATGGCTCTGCGGATCTCCATCACCAGATGCTCGCGCCTCCTTGATCCTCTGACCGCTGCTCGGGACGAGCGATTCCGCCGTCTATGCGATCAGCTTTCTATAGCGCAGCTGTCTATGCGATTCGCTATGTATATGGTCGCGAACTTGGAGACGAGCGTCTCATCGGTGACGAAGGGAGTGGGGGATGCCCGGTCCGAATCCTCGAGTGGGCGATTTCGACTACGAGTCCGGAAACGGCGGCTACGGCCGGCGCAGGAAGACCGAACCGCGCATCGCGTCGCGGGTGCATGCGGCGCTTGCGAACGCCCGGACGGTCGTGAACGTCGGGGCCGGGACCGGCTCTTACGAACCGGACGACCGCCGAGTCGTAGCCGTCGAACCGTCAGCCTCGATGCGGTCCGGGCGCTCTGCGCTTTCTGCGCCGGTCGTCAATGCACGCGCCGAGCGGCTCCCTTTCGAGGACAACTGTTTCGATGCTTCGATGGCCATGGTGACGGTCCATCAGTGGTCCGAACCTGAGGCTGGTCTCCGAGAGCTCCGTCGAGTGAGTCGGGGCGCGGTCGTGGTCCTCACGTTCGACGGCGAGGCACTCGACACCCTTTGGCTCTCCGACTACGCGCCTGAGCTCATCGCAGCAGAAAGGCTGCGATACCCACCGATTGAATACATCTGCGCAGTTCTCGGCGGAGTGACCACGGTCACTCCGGTTCCTGTCCCGTTCGACTGTGTCGACAGTTTCACAGAGGCGTTCTACGGCCGGCCCGAGGCATTTCTCCAACCCGAGGTCAGACGCTCACAGTCGGCATGGGGATTCGTGGACTCGCGGACCGAGGATCGCTCCGTGGAGAAGTTACGATCCGATTTGGCGTCGGGCGCATGGGACCGGAAATACGGCGCTCTTCGAGGTCAAAAGGAGTTCGTCGGAGCGTTGCGGCTGGTGGTTGCCGGACCCTGAACGCCACCAACTCAGATCCGTCTCGGTGACGCCGAGGTTCATCTCTGCTTCGCGCCTTTTCGAGAAGTACGCGCCGCCTTGTTCTTTTTCCTTTGTGCCTCTACGGCTTTTCTCTGCGCCTGTGCCGTGATCGTGCTCCTCGCGCATTTGGGTTGCCAGTCGATTGGAGAACGGCGAACCCGTCTCTCTGTCAGCCTGCATACGAGCTGGACGCGCAGCGGATGCAAGCACAACAGTTATGCCTCCTATATCGACTAACCACCACGGGAGCCAGCTGTAGTGCCACTGAGCCGTAATCGTCGTCGCTATCGCTGCAACTATCGCGATTGCGAACATCGCGTTCGAGCAACACGCCGCGGCGACGAGCGCAACGGCCAAGGCGGGCCACAGGTAGTAGCCGGTCATGACGGACTCGGTGTAGCAGCGCAACCCGAGAGCCACAGCGAATGCCCATATGAGCATCTCCGGCCTGTCGCGCCACCTGAGCGCCCACCACCCGAGCGCGCATGCAAGCACCAACGAGAAGGCGCGGACAGGTCCGCCGCTGACCATCGTCTCGATCCCAGATCCGCCGAGCTTTGGAGCGAGGAACGTCCACGGAGTTGTGTGGTTACTGAAGACAGGAAACGGTTGGTCCAATAGGGCGTGCACGGTGACATGCGCATTCGAGACGAGTGGCGCGATCGTCAGAGCCGCAGACGGAATTACCCCCCGAACGAAAAGCCCGGGCGCTCGTTGTCTCCCACCGATGACCAGCAATATCGGGAGAGCCACAACCACGAGCGGTTGAACGGCCACCGCTGCGCCGAGGAGCCAACCCGCACGCGAGAAACGTCCGTCGAGTGCGGCGATGAGGGAGTAGATGGCGAGACCGACGGCTACTGGGTCTTCGGGATGCCCCCATAGCACCGATACGTTGAAAAGCACGACACCCTCAGCGACGGCGAGAATGGCGCGCCTCCCCCACGCGACGCCGAGCCGTTCAGCGAGTGCGTCGCATGCGAAGAGGGCGAGAGCCGAAATGAGCACTACATAGGGACCGAGTAACAGGAGCGCCTGTGGATGGGTGAAGCCATGGTTCGGGAACGCGTCCGCGCTCATGCCGAAGGCGTTTGCGACAGCCACCACCGGTGCAAGTGTGACCAGAATTCCGGGAAACGCGTAGAAGGAGTTGATGGGAGCGTAGATGGCTCCGAATTGTCCGTGGACGGCTGCATTCGCTGCCGCATACGTGTCCCACAGATCCCCCGGCGTCACCCAGATCGGCTGATGCTGGACTGTCGGGCCCCAACTGAAGAAGAAGCCCATCGCAACGCAGAACATGACCACGGTCGCGGATAGGGGCCAAGTCCTTCTCTTCAGACGGGCGGCGACATCGGGCCGAGGTGCCTTTGGAGCATCGGGCCGAGGTGCCTTTGGAGTAGGGCAGTGTCGCGAGTTGCGCTCGATCTCAGCAGCCCCAGGCACGGACGCCAACAGTAGGGGCTATCCCGCTCGCTGTGGCCGGCGTTCCCCCCGCCGCTTCGAAGGGGGGTCTAGTCGGCCTTGCTTGGGTCGCTTTCGTTGGGGGACCTTCTCTCCCAGTCGGAGATTGCATTGGCGCGGGAAATTGAGGTCGCAAATGACATGAAAACGAGGTTGATTCGTGATGCCAGCAACAGTTGATTTAACAAGCCTTCGTAATCAAGAGATTCACTCAGGGATCATCCATTGATCACGAGGAGTTCACGTGTAATTCACTTTCCGGGCATAGTTTTGGTTCTGTAATTCTCCTCAGCCGAGCGAGTCCGAGCGACGCACGCGAGCCGACGATTTCAGGTCGGCGCCCCACGAGCGACCCACACGAGGGACCACAAGGCAGGTAGGCGGGAATCATGTCAGCAACAGCAGAGTTTCCGCGCGTTGTGACGGGGATGGGGACGCGCCCCATCTCTCTTCAGACGTTGCGCTCTCGCGAGGACAGGGTTTACCGCGGTGTGGTCAGGGGAGCCGGTATAGGGGCTCTGGCGCTCCTCTTTCTCATAGGCCTTTTCCTGTTCTTGCGGGGCTGGCCGGCGCTGCACCTGAGGGGGTGGAGGTTCTTCACCACTTCAGGCTTCCAGACGCTCGGCTCCCACCCGACCTTCGGAGTGCTCGCCTCGCTGTACGGCACCGTGGTGGTGGCAGTGGTGGCGCTCATAGTCGGGGTACCGGTGGCCCTGACGACAGCCTTGTTCCTGAGCGAGTACGCGCCGGAATGGAGCCGCCGCAGCCTGATCGCCCTGGTCGACCTGGCTGCGGCGATCCCGTCTGTGATCTACGGGCTCTGGGGATTCTTCGTGCTGCAGCCGAACGTCGTCGGGATCAGCTCCTGGATGTCGGCGCACCTCGGCTTCATCCCGGTCTTCAAGATCGTCGCACCCCCCGCCAACGCTTCATTGTTCATCGCCGGGCTCATCGTGGGCCTCATGATCGTCCCCATAGTTGCGTCGGTTACCCGGGAGGTTTTCTCGCTCGCTCCGCCTGGTGAGCGCGAGGCCGCCCTCGCTCTCGGCGCCAGCCGCTGGCAGATGATCCGATCGGTCGTCCTGCCGTTCGGACGCGGCGGGATGATCGGGGCCGTGATGCTCGGGATGGGCCGTGCCCTAGAAGAGACGATCGCCGTGTCGATCATCCTCGGTGAGGCATTCGTGATCTCGCCCCACGTCCTACAGCACGGGGGGTCAACGATCGCAAGCTTGATCGCAATCAACTTCGGCTCAGGTGGGAAACTCGGGCTCCAGGACCTATTGATGTGTGGGTTCGTCCTGTTCGCGGTCACTCTCGTGGTCAACCTCATCGCTTCGGCGATCGTCAACCGGAGCCGTAGCGGTGCGGGGGTGGATCTGTGACGCAGCTTCTCGACCGGCCGGCGCCGCCGGCGCCTCGACCAAGGGCTCCGGAGGGCCGAGCGTCACCTTTAAGGCCCAGGGATTTCGGCCTCGGCGATATCGCCTTGATGGCTGCATGCGGTCTGTCTTCGTTCGCTTTCGTATGGGTCGTCTTCTACCAGGTGACACTTCTTTCCGGCGTCTTCGGCTTCCTCGTGTGCTGGTACTGCTCATTCCTGGCCCTCTATTGGTTCGTAGTTTCGAAGCTGACCGAGCGGCAGTTGGCGACCGATCGGATAATGACGGTGGTCATGAGCACCGGGGCCGCGATCCTCATCGGCCTTGTGATCTTCATCGTCGTGTACGTTGCGTTGAAGGCCATCCCGTCCATCCACTGGGGGGCGCTGTTCTCGAAGACAGAGAAGGGCTTCGAGCCGGCGGCACCCAACGCGCTGGCACACGTGGGTGTCGCCCATGCGATCGTCGGGACGCTCGAAGAGGTCGGCCTCGCCGCGGTGATCGGGGTTCCGGTCGCCGTGGCCACCGCGATCTACCTGAACGAGGTAGGCGGAAGATTGACCAAGACGGTGAGGACCGTGGTTACCGCGATGAGCGGTCTTCCGTCGATCGTGGCGGGCCTCTTCATCTACTCGATCTTCATCATCGAGCATCTCCTGAGCTATTCGGGGTTGGCGGCCGCTCTCGCTCTGTTCGTGATGCTCCTGCCTTCGGTCACGAGAACGACCGAGGAAGTGCTCAGGGTCGTACCTTCGGGGCTGCGCGAGGCCTCGGCAGCGCTCGGAGCGCCCGAGTGGCGCACCACCTGGTCCGTGGTGCTGCCGACCGCAAGGTCGGGGGTAGTCACGGCCGTCCTTCTCGGCATCGCGCGAATCGTCGGAGAGACGGCGCCGCTGCTGTTCACGGCATTCGGCTCGCAGATAATGAACGCGAACCCGATCTCAAAGGCCCAAGAGGCCCTTCCACTCATGGTCTGGTCGAATGTCCGCCAGGCGCAGCCTGTGCTGATCGACCTCGCCTACCAGGCAGCCTTCGTGCTCATGGCCCTCGTGTTGGTGCTCTTCGTGGCGGCTCGCATAGCCGGTCGGACGCGCGTGAAGCGAGGGAGGAAGATCAAACGACGTGCCCCGCCGACCACCGACCCGACGCTCCTCGCCGTGTTGGGCGAGAGCTCAGAGATCTGACAGAGAACGACGAGTGACGAATCCCGAGCAGGTGAGACAGATGCAAGAAACCACCGAAATAGACCTGAGAGAACCGAGAGAGCCGACATGACTTCGACGATCTTCGAGGCGAGCCCGCCTTCGTCCGGACAGCTAGGCGGTGCCGCAGAGCTTGTTGCGACCGGGGTGTGCGCATGGTTCTCGGGCCGCCTCGTTCTCGACTCGGTCGACCTGACGATGAGCCGTTCCAAGGTGACAGCGCTGATCGGTCCTTCGGGCTGCGGTAAATCGACGTTCCTGCGGATCATGAACCGGATGCACGAGGTCGTCCCGGGCGCACAGCTCGCCGGTCGCGTTGAGCTCGACGGCGACGACATCTACGGGCCCGGGCAACGCGCCACGGACACGAGGCGGCACATCGGGATGGTCTTCCAGAAGCCGAACCCGTTTCCCGCTATGAGTATCAGCGACAACGTTCTTTCAGGTCTCAGGTTCTCTCGTACGCCAGTGCCGAACAAGGACGAGCTGGTCGAAGAGATGCTCCGGAAGGCGAGTCTGTGGAACGAGGTGAAGGACCGGCTCGCCGAGCTTGGAGGAGGGCTTTCTGGGGGCCAGCAGCAGAGGTTGTGCATTGCTCGAGCGCTCGCCGTCAGGCCGAGAGTGCTTCTCATGGACGAGCCCTGTTCGGCTCTCGACCCGACGTCGACCCGAAGAATCGAAGAGACGATCGCCGAGATTGCAAACGAGGTCACCGTCGTCATCGTCACCCACAACATGCAGCAGGCTCACCGTGTGTCGGACTACTGCGCCTTCTTCCTCGCCGAAGAGAACCAACCCGGACTGATCGTGGAGCACGGCACGACGACGCAGATGTTCGAGAACCCGACCGATAAAAGGACCGACGACTATGTCAATGGCCGATTCGGCTGATCCGTTCACTGCTCGTCGACGCGAGAAGGTGACGAGAAGGTCGCCGCGGCGCGGACGCAGATCGACCTGGGGTCTGCGCGCGCCGATGAGCGCGCTCGCGCTGGCTGGCACGATCGCGATCTTCGCGGCACTCGCGCCGGCGACGGTCGCCTCCGCATCTCCCTCGCTCGAGACGACCGGGTCCAGCTTCGCGGGTGTCGCGATCCAGCAGTGGGTGGGCCAGGCTGCAACTCTCTACGGTCTCAACATCAACTGGCAGGTGTCGTCGTCCGTGATCGGGCTCGACAACTTCGCCCAGGGTGAGATCGACTTCGGCGCCTCCGACATTCCCTACAGCTCGGGCCAGGCGACGTCGACTCCCAATCAGCCCTACCAGTACATGCCTGACGTGGCTGGTGCGCTTGCATTCATGTACAACCTGACCGGCGCGCAGACCGGCACGAAGATCACGAACCTTGTGCTCGACGCGCAGGTGGTCGACGACATCTTCAGCGGTGCGATCACCACCTGGAATGCACCGCAGATCGTGCAGCTCAATCCGGCGGAGTGCCCGAACCCCACAAATGACTGCAACCTGCCGAATACGAAGATACTCGCTGTCTACAGGGTGGACGCCTCAGGGGAGAACTATCTGCTGTCGGACTACCTGCTCCACATGGACCAGTCCAACTTCGAGAATTTCCAGACCCAGATGGAGCTGGGCAGCCAGGTCGGCCAACCGTCTGCGACCTGGCCCACCCCAGTTGCCGGGTCGAATCCGACGGGTTACCCGGGATGGAACGCCGGCGATATGGTCGGTCAGAGCGGATCTGACAACGCCGCCAATTACGTCGCGGCGGCGGCCAGCAACGGCGCCATCACCTACGTCGAGACGGCGTATGCGATCGAGCACAACGACCCCGTCGCTTCGGTGATCAACCAGAGCGGCAACGCCGTCCAGCCGACTTCGGTGAACGACGCCACCGCTCTCGAGAAGGCGATTCTGTATTCGGACCTCACCCAGAACCTGACCGGCGTCTACACCAATCCGCTGCCGAACGCCTACCCGATCTCGTCGTACAGCTATCTCGTCACGCCCTGCTCTCCGGCGTTGGCGGCAGCTCAGAAACCGGCGTCCCATTGCAGCGGCCCGAGTGGGCCCTCCTCGTATCCGTCGGACAGGGGGCAAGCCCTGGGGCAGTTCGTAAGCTTCCTCGCGTGCGCAGGCCAGCAGAAGATGGCTCTGCTTGGTTATTCGCCGTTACCGCCGAACCTCGTGCAGGAGGACTTCGACGCGGTCGGTCGGTTGAACGGGGGGCAGGAACCTCCACCGGTCTCCCCAACGGACTGCCAGAACCCGTATGTAGACGGCCAGACTCCGCTCCCTGGTGAGCCTCAGGTAGTCGGCGGGGCTCCGCCTCCCTCCGGTGGTGGCGGCGGCCATTCCGGGTCAGGGGGCTCCGGTGGGAGCGGTGGCTCCGGGGGTGGAGGTTCCGGCGGCGGAGGCGGAGGTTCAGGCTCGGGGTCAGGGGGCTCCGGAACCCGAACGTCCGGGGGCGCGACATCGAGCGGAAACGGCACCGGTAATGGAACCGGCAGCAGTGGAAAGGGGGGCGGTGGCAGCGGAAAGGGAAGCAGCGGAGGAGGCTCCGGACCGGTGGCGGCTGGTGGGGCGTCCAAGTACCTCTCTCACCTGAAGTCCCAGGGTGCCGGCTCAGGGCAGAACCCGTTCCTCCGGGCCGCCAATCTGCGCGCGGCGGCGTCGAGCGCGCTCGGCTTCGCTGGTCCGATCGTGAAGATCCTCGCCTGGTGTGCGGTGTTCGCCATAGCCATCTATCTACCGGCGGTCGCGCTGGGTAGGCGCAGGCGGAAGGGCGGCAAGGTGAAGGGGTCATCGGGTGTCGGGAAGGCACGCCCTTCAGCTCTTACGAACCTCGCAACCAGCGGCAACCAGTCGGTCGTGTCGACCAACGGCATTCAATCGGCGATGGCAACCAACGGCGGCAGCCAAACAGCTCTCGCAACCGGGGGCACCCGATCAGCTGGAGACGGAGCTTGAACGTCGAACGGCAGAGTCGCAGCGACGACCGGCCGACCCGTCGAGTCACAAGGGGTGTTCGATGATCTGGACGAAACGTGGCAAGCACTCGAGGAGCCGCACCCCGCGCGCTGACAATACGGCGCAAACAGCCAAGACAGAAGTAAGAGGGAGAGGCTGGTCACGGCTCGGTCCTGTTGCCGCGGCGGCGTTTCTGTTGTCGGCGATGCTCTTTTCCACGCCCGGCGGCACAGCGCTTCACTCGGTCGCAGGCGCCGTCACACCTGACACCAGTGCCAATTGCCCTGGTGGAGTGTCCCAGTGCATCAGTGTAAGTCCCACCGGCTGCACGTCGTCCTGCCCAGTTGTCGTTGTGGGCCCGACTGAGAACGTCGGAGAGGGAGAGTACGTCTACCTGTCTATGGAGGATTTTCCGGCGAGCTACGACGTCAGGATTGCGTTGTGTCCCGTCGCAAAAGTGCCTGTCATAGGTACGAACCCCAGCTGCGCCAACGGCCTGGACCCCGACGGGGTGACGCTCTCGCCGAGCGAGGTCCCGGTGAGTCCTGAGGGAATCGGCGGAGCGAGCTTTCCTACAGAAGTCGACGCGTCGGGGGAAGGGAACACCCCGCTGCCGGCAATCAAGCTGATCTCCACGCTTCCCGCGGACCCGAACGTCCAGTCCTTCTTCTGTGACAACGGACCTGACTATTGCGCATTGTTCGTCCAGGATTACCCTCCGGGGGAAGCTACAACGACTCTGAATTCGTCGAACACGGCTGTCGTTCCGCTCTCTTTCGCTTCGCAGACCGGCGGCTGTCCCAAATCCGCTCCCCTCGTCTCCACAGACAGCGCCTTCAGCGTCGAGCATTTCATCCCTGCGGCGGACGACTCGACCTGTACCGGTCAAAGTGGTGTCACCGACCTGGACACGGCCAGCAACAATTCTCAGATCGTTCAGGACTTCCAATCGGGCGGCACACCCATCGCCTTCACCGACGCACCTCAGGACCCTTCTGAGGTCGCGGGGCTCAAGGCCGGTTCCTACAAGTTCATTCCTATCGCTGTCTCCGCTACCGTCGTCGCTTTCCTTGCAGGAGACGACCCGGGTGGCCCGGCCTTCCCGATCGACAGTTACAACCTGACACCGAACATGGTTGCCGGTCTCATTGTCGGCAATTATCTCGGTCCTTACGCCTCTGACGTGATCATGCCCCCGCTGGACTGCAAGAAGATATACGGGTGTGGTCCCGGTCAAGAGGATATGTACGACGCATTCGATTACCTGAATCCCCCTCCACCGGACGTCGGAGGCCCGCAGAACTACGGTGTCTTCTTCTCGAGCGTCGCAACCGGAGCAAGCTACCAGGTGACCGACTGGTTGTGCAGCGCACCGAACGTGCCATTCACGGTTACCGTTCCCATGAAGGTCAAAGGAAAGCCTGTGCCCACGCCCGTTCCGGTCCTTGACCCGAACACCGCGCAGACGACCTTGACAACACCGGAGATCGGAGAAGTATGGCCTCCGGTGGGCGATCCGACCGCCCAATGGCCTTATCAGAAGTGCCAGCCGTACTCGAGCCTGCCGGTGCTGAGCGCGTCCGTGGCCCAGTACAGTTTCGCCGAAACACAGGATCTGCAGGCTCACGCGCTACGGAGTTTCGCTTACGTGAGCGGACATCCCTACCAGACGAGCGGCGGAGAAACCGTGGCCGGATTTGGCGCGATGGACTGGTCTGAAGCGTCGTATTACGGGCTGAACTCGGCCAACCTCCAGAATGCAGATGGACAATTCGTCTCGCCGTCGCAGGCCTCGATCGACGCGGCGCTTTCCGACGCGTCCACGCTTCCTGACGGAGTGATCTCGTACAACTACGGCGACAGCACCGATGCAGCCGCTTACCCGATGCCACTAGTCACTTACGCACTCGTCTCGACGGCTGCCGTGTCCCCCGCCAAGTCGCAGGCCGAGGGAGACCTTCTCACCAACTTGGTCTGCTACTCGCATTCCGGCGGGAGCATCGCGCTTCCCACCGGTTACGTTCCGCTACCGAGCAACCTGTACACGCAGGCCAGGTCTGAGATCAGCGCAACTTTTCCGTACTCCGAGAGCTCCTGCAACGGGCCGACCCCGACGCTTCCGGGCAAAACCGGAACCTCGAGCGGTGGCGGCCACACCAAAGGGTCGGGCGATGCCGGCGGTTCGTCCACTAGTGGGTCCACTCACTCTGGCGGCAACGGTTCGACTTCGTCGGGCTCGACTTCGTCGGGCTCGACCTCGTCGGGCGGCTCGAGCGGGTCGTCCTCGAAGACGGGTTCGGTAGGAACGACAAAAACATCTAAAGGCAGCGGTTCTACGAAGCCGTCGGGAACAACAAGCGGTGCTCCGAAAACGCAGGGCACACCGAGCGCACCGCCTTCGAAGGGCATCGAGCCCATAATCGTCGCCCTTGCCGAGGGGACCGAGAGGTGGATAGTCGCAGGACTCGCGGGCGCAGCACTGCTCGGGTTGCTCGTTGGGCCGCTCGTCGTCCTGGCGCCCCGTGCCCGACGTCGACTATTCAGGGCGAACGCAGCATCGTGACCTACGTACCTCCGACCACATGGTGACTGAGCAGGTGAGCTCATGACCGATCAAGAGACCTATGCCGCTCCGAATCCACTCGACGGCGTCTCGAGGGCGACTGTGACACCCACGCGGGTGCCGGCACCCCCACCACCCATCGGCGTCCCGCCGATGGGTGCGCCTCCAAGTGAGACCACACCTTTCGTCGGGTGGAGCGAACCCCTTTCGCCGGCGGACGAGAGGACAATGCCTCCTCCCGACGCCGATCGTCGAGATGGGTCAGGGTCTGCCACCCGACCGGTCAAGAGCCGCTCGCGCCGCGTCGAGTACGCAGGTCTGGCGATCACTGTCGGATCCCTTTTGCTGGTGATGTTCCTCCTTTACCTGTATGTATTCAGCGGCCTGACCGGGGCGAGGAATCAGAACCGCCTGCTGCATTTGCTGTCGAGCAATCCAAAGGCTGTGTACGCGCTTGTCACGGGCCACCAAGCCAAGAACGGCCAGCCGATCGCCATTCTGGACATCCCGTCGCTGCGGTTGCACCAAGCGGTCGTCGAGGGGACGACTGCAGCAGATCTTCAGCTCGGTCCAGGTCTTGTATCAGGTGACGCCCTGCCCGGCGCACTTGGCAATGCCGTTATCGGGGGAAGGCGCGTGAGCTTCGGCGGAGCTTTCGGAGGTATCGGTGGACTCGCAAAGGGAGACCAGATAAAAGTCATAGACGCAGAAGGCGATTTCACGTTCTCGGTCACGAGTGTCGAGACCGTCTCAAAATCGCAGGTTTCTGCACCTCAATACGGTCGCAGTTGGCTCACCCTGGTGACCTCCAACTCCTCTTGGCTTCCGTCCGGCAAGGTGATCGTGATCGCGAAGATGACAAGCGGACCGGTCTCGTCGGCAACCGGATCCTCGGTAAGCGATACACCGAGAACCGTCTATACCCTGCCGAGCTTCGCCGGCGACCCGGCTGAAGGAATCCTTGCTGCCATGTGGGCTCTTGTAGTGCTCGCCATACTCGGCATCATGATCTTCACGATCAGAAGGTGGCATCAGCCCTGGGTTTCCTGGCTCCTTGGCGCTCCACTGCTTCTGGCTTGTGGGCTCTTTGCCTGCGAAAGCCTGGCGGCCTGCCTCCCGTCGACGCTCTAGGCACCCTTAGACTGCTTTGATGCAAGGAAAACCAGCAGTGGCACGGAATCGTCGAAGGCGCACCACTACGGTGCCAATGTTTGCAGCCGTTGTCATCGGTACCGCATTCCTATTGGCGGCTTGCGGATCGAGCGCCAAGACCTCGCCGACGAGCTCGTCAGGTGGTGCAAGCCGCACAACACAGAGCACTGACGGCAATTCGACCTCGCCGACGACGACGTCGACGGCCAACGGACCTATCAGGACCACGGCCACGACTTACTCTGAGGGCAGGGTTTACCCGAAGCCCTCGACCCCGACGACACTCCCGCGCGAGGATCCTGGCCAGCCCATCGGGCCGAACCTGAGCGCAGGACAGCAGGTAATCATCTATTCAAAAGCGATTTGGCCGGAGTATCTCTATCCGACTTATACGTCGGCGGTAACCTGGACGAATCTCAGCGGTCGAACGCAAACAATCACCTTCTATCACGTCTCGTTTTCGTCCCCTCCGATCCCGCCGGGCGGCCAGTGGGTTTGGAAAGCGCCGTCAGCCGGCGTCCTCGGTTATCACGACTCCTCAGGAGCGGTGGGCGAGCTCAATTTGCAGGCCGCAACTCCGATAGTGACGCCCTGACGGGAAGTGTCCAGGAGCACTAAGGCGGCGTCCCCGGGGGCGCACTACAATTAAAGCCATCGGGCGCAATTTGTAGTTGTGCCATCTCTCTCAGTGAGATGGCACTGGTCAGGTGCCGATCTCGAGCATCTATGTTGAAAAAGTGCCGCGTGTGACACATGTGATTCCGGCGCCGACGCTAACGCCACCAAGGGATCATCATCAGTTCTCTCTTCTGAGACGGAACGGTCACGGTACGTTCACTTTGCCTTCGTAGAGTGCCGCGAGTGGCGCAAACACCGGGAACGGCGTTCGTTGTAGCGCGCCACCTATAAGCAAGTGCCAAATGCACAGATGCCCAACAGGAGGCTCGAAAAATATGCGATTAAAGCTTCGAAGGTATCGGCGGGGCGCCGCCAGTCTTGGCGCTGCGGTCGGCGCAACGCTGATCGGGCTCGCATTGGCTGTCCCGGCCGGCGCTTCGACGGTCGCCGCCGGCAATACCGTCCTGAATCAGGGTGGGTCTCAGACCACCTACGCGATGATGCAGCAGCTTTCCGACCTCTACAACTCTTCTCCTGGCTGCAACCTCTTGTACTCCAACACGGCCCTCCAGGAGCTCAACTACGCCTGCCCGCCCGGGACTGATGGTGCGCCAGGCCAGGAGGAAGGGTACGCCCTCAAGACGACATCAGGCGGGAGCTACTCACCGTTGAACCCGTACAACGACGTCGTCTACCAGGAAGCTCCGTTGGGATCGAGCAACGGCATCAAGGCTCTCGAGCTGCAAGGTGCTGACACGCCGGGTAGTGCTCCGAACAACGAGATCGCTGCAAACGACATCGCGCGTTCCTCCAGGGCAGCATCCATATCTGCCACCGGGGACAAGGCCGGTCTCAACTTCGTGTCGTACGCCGCTGACGCAGTTCCTTGGTTCCACTTCACCGCGTCCGTGGGCACGGGGGGCGACAGTTGCACGAAATCGGCTTCGTCCAAGGTCGTGACGATCTCTCACCAGGATCTCGCGTCGATCTACGAAGGGACGATCACCAACTGGGACCAGCTCCCAGCATCGGACACCAAGAACGACAAGGTGCCGGCCAGCAACCCGATCGACGTCTACATCGCTCAGTCCGGATCTGGGACCGAGAGCACGTGGGTGTCCGACCTCGGGATCACGGGTACCTACCCGTACGGTGGCGTCACCGCCACAGCCGCGCGCCTCAGCCTGCCGGCCTCTGATTTCGAGATCTTCGAGAATGAGACGAGCGACATCTGGAGCAACCCGGCGAAGGACGCTTGCGACGCGATCTTCTTCTTCTCGTACGGCAAGTACACGCTGCTGTGCCCGTCCAACAAGTGCGCCGACACGCCTCCGGCCAATGCTGGCTCGGTGTCGAAGCTCGGTGAGGTAGACGGTGTGGCTGCGAGTGAGACGACGATCGAGGACCAGTTCACCGATCCGCCCGCCGCGTTCTACCTGGACCGCCAGCTCTACAACGTGTACTCGGACGGTTCGAACTGCAACTTGCCGTTCGAAAATACTCCAGCCAATTGCTCAACACCTGAAGAGAACACAGGCACGCTTCCGCCGTTTACGAACCAGGCGGTCCAGGCGTTCGTGTCGACATACGGGTTCCTGTGCAATCCGGCCGAGTTCTCGGAGATCGACCCCATCAGTCCGACAGAGCTCACGTATGGGCAGGAGATTGACTCAATCATCACGGCGAACGGGTTCTTCCCTGAGCCGTTAGGTGTGATGGGCGACTCTGTCCAGACGCCGCCGGACCCGAGCCAGGCCGGTTACGACGCCGGTTACGCGGCTGCCGAGCCTGCTCCTTCGGGAGACAAGGGTTATTGCCGAGTCACCACGACGGATGACGACGGGAACACCTGACGAAGCGCAGTAAGCAAGTGATGCAGTGACGCAAGATGCATTACAACGTGGCAGAAGGGCCCGATCTCCTGGGGGGAGTCGGGCCCTTCTGCTGTCTTGACGCGGGCTCAACGTTGGCGGCATCCGGTGACATAGTCCTTGTGAGGCTCCAGGAACATTCGACAGTGCCTGATTGAGAATCCTGGTGGAGTGCATGACTGTGATCATCGGTGTCGATTCGCACAAGGCGACTCACACCGCTGTGGCGATCGGCGGTGACGAGGCTGAACTGGCCAAGATCCGTATCCGCGCCACTCGCCAACAGGTAACACGTCTTTTGGAGTGGGCAGAGCCCTTTGGGAGACGTACATGGGCGATCCAGTCAGCTGGCGAGCTCGGATACCTGCTTGCCCAGCAGCTCGTCGACGTGGGCGAGCATGTCGTGGACGTTCCTGCCACCCTTGCCTCGAGAGTGAGAGTCCTCGGAACGCCCGCTCGAACCAGAACGATCAAAACGATGCGTTGCCTGTCGCTGTCGCAGCCCCTCGGATGCCGGTGCACAGAAGCGTCCAGGTTTCCGATCTCGACGCGGAGCGAGCAGGCAGGTGATAGGCCCCGGAGGGCACACGGGAGCGGCTCTTAGGACAGCGCGGCGGGCCTCGCATCCCTAAATGGCCGGCTCTTCGGCGAAGCCACTCCCGGACCCACCCAAAACCCTATGCAGTCGCCTCGAACGACGACGGCTCGACGCCGAGGGTCCTCCAAGTGGCGGGAAGAGCCTCTTGACACAACGAGGATTCGGTCGGGCATACGCCTACACGGCGGACGCAGATCGATGGGCCGGCTTCACCGAGACCCAGGGAACTTGGATCCAGGCGGCCGAGGTCAGAGCATCAGGCTCACAGCGGTTTGGTGCGAGTGTCGCAATCGGGATCCGCTGTACGGCTGAACTTCGCGTGTTCCCGGCAACGGTCGTCACTTATGCCGATGGAGCAAATGACTGGACCGAGCAAGTTGATTTTGCTTGCGCCTTTGGGAGGCTTCGGATCCTCGGTCTGAATACCCGGGGGCCTCGCGATATGTGTGCGCGCTGATGTGATGCGGCTAGTTGCCGGCAGCGGACGTAACTGCTCTTCTCCGAAGCGTCGACGTGGCCAGGGCGCTGGGGGCTGGATCACGACTTCTGCCATGCTTGCGCCATGCTCGGACGGCTTCACCACGTCGTGCTCGACTGCCCAGAACCGGCCGCCTTGGCGGCGTTCTACTCCCGGCTACTAGGACAGCCGATCACCTACCAAAGCGAAGACTGGGTGGTGGTCGCCGCGAACGACACGTCGTCGGGTCTCGCCTTCCAGCTCGCGCCGGACTACCGCCGACCCACATGGCCCGATCCCGCCGTACGTCAGCAGATCCACTTGGACGTCATGGTCGAAGACGTCGCCTCAGCCGAGCCGCGGTACTGGCCCTGGGCGCAAAGAAGCTTGACGGCGAGAACGTCTTCGCAGACCCAGCCGGCCACCCGTTCTGCGTCATCCCGCGGCCGCGCTGGGCGCCACCCATACCCCCAGACAGCTGAGATTTCCGGAGGCTTTGCTAAGAAAGCAGGGGGGCGGGGCCGTCGGCCCCGCCCCTCTGTCACAGCGTTCTTTCAGAACCAGCCGGAGCGGTGTTCACCCCGGCATGTCGGCCCGTTTTGCGTTAGCAGGCCCAGTAGTAGTTGCTGGTGCTCGTGTATGTGTTGAGCGAGGCTGAGCCACCTTGGCTCGGCTCACACGGCGTGTCGGCGCTCGGGCTGCCGTAGGAGTTCGACGGCGGCGTCGAGCCAACGGAGCTGAAGTCCGCCACGTTGGCGATGCCGTTGCTGTTCCAGACGTTGCCGGCGAACTCGTTCGAGTAGGCGGCGTCTGGGTCAGAAGGCCCGACCCGAGAGGGGTCGTATGTGCCCTCCACGATCACGCCCGCAGCGTTTTCGGTGACGGAGTTCTCGGCGAGGACGTTCCCTGTGCTCGAGAACTGGTCGGGATTGCCGGCTCCTGGTGCGCACGAGTCTCCATATGCGTACTCGCACTCTGTCCCCGGCCCGCCGACGACTATGCCGGCACCGAGAGCGCTGCCGCTCACGATGTTGCCGACGTCAGGTCCGAACCCACCTATCGTCGCCCCGGTCACGCCGGTCAGCAGGATGTTCGCCTGGGCGCTGCCCGACACGGTGTTGTTCGTAACCTGGACGTTGTTCGTGGTGCTGTCGATCTGGATGCCCTCTCCGTAGCCGTTCTCGCCTGCGGACGCACCATCGGAGGTCGCACCGGACACTGTGTTGTTGGCGATCGTCCAAAGGCCAGGGGTCGGGTAGACGAGCCCGTAAGCCTGGACCTCGCCGGCGTAGATGTCCACGTCCGAGTCAGACACGGTGTTGCCAGTGACGTTCGTCGGCCCGTTGTTGAGCAGCAAGAGGCCGGCTCCAGCATTCCCAGAGCCGCCGCCACCGGTGTAGGTGTTCCCAGACACGGTGTCGGCGAGACTCGGCGATGTGCCACCGATCGTGACCGAAGCCGCACCGAACGCCTGGATGCCGTTCTGACCTACCGAGTTGGTAGGCCCGTCACCCTGGATCGTCGAACCGGTGATCGAGCAGGTGGTCCAGTTGTCGTCGCAGGTGACGCCGTTCTTCGTGTACGAAGGGGTGTACGGGTCGTAGTTGACAACAGAGCCGGTAGCCGAGTCGGTGCTCGTAGTTCCCGTGATGAACAGGTCCTTCGTGCCGTCAGGCCTGGCCTGCAGGTTGTAGCCGTTCACGATGACGCCTCCACCGGTGAAGCTCGCAGGAACGTTCTTCACGGGCAGGATGTCGTCGTTGTACGTGTTGGCCGGAAGGTCGGCCTTGGTGACCGTCGTCGACGTCGGCGCTGTCAAAGACAGCTTCTGCATCGTGACGTTCGCCGGATCCGCGGAGGTGCTGTTCACGTAGATGCCCAAGCCACCCTGGCAACCGAACAGATCAGCCGGCATGTCGGCACCCGTGACTCCGACCTTCTTCAAAAGACCCGAGGCTGCGTGGTAGTAGATGCCGACGAAGTCCTGGCCGCAGCCGTAGCCGTCGCCGTCGAGGAACGTCGAGGCGTTGAGCCCGTTTACGGTCAGCTTCTCCAGATTGAACCCGGTGGTGCCGGGCTGGACGTCCACGACGTAGTACTGCGGCTGGCTGCCATCGGTGTCCGTGTCACTCAGAAGGCCAGAGGCGGGAGGTTCGATGATGGTGCTGGTCTCACCGGCGCCCTTGATCGTGACGTCGTCGTTGGCGCTCGTAGCGGTTATCTGCTCGACATAAGTCCCTGCAGCCACGTGGATCGTGCCCGAGACGTTCTCCGCCGCCTGCTTTTGCAGTGCCCATGAGATCGTCTGGCACGGGTGGCTCGAGCTGGAGCAGTTGTTGCCGGTGTTCGTCCCCGTGGTCGAGACGTAGAAGTTGTTCCCACCTGACGCAGAGGCGACGGTAGCGGCGGTCCCGATGAACCCGAAGGTCATGGCCGCAACCACGACCGCCCGGCCCGAGGCCCGACGAAGAAATCTGACGTTCATTAATTCTCCTTACTAGTGGTGGATTGTTCCCCAGGCATGACGTTTGCGAATCTTGCTCGGCTTCCAATTCGAGCTCGCGCCCACAGATCCCGCCAGGTTCAATGCAACGTTACGGCCATCGCGTTCGGTTTGCATCGTCATCATTGGGTATTTGTGCATCTCACAGATTTCATGTCGCCGAAAGCGGCGGTGCAACGCTCAAAAAGCCTGCTGGAGTGCCTAATTCTCGACTGCGCCCGGCGAGTTAATTTCACCGGTTGCAAACAGACGCGCGGCCGGTCTCAGCATCTCTGTGGACTCCGAGTGAACAAAAGCAAACAAAAGTGAACATTGCGCGACGATAAAGTGACATCGAAGTGTCTGATGCAGTGAGCAATTAAAGGTGATGTGCGCGGTAAGCAATTAAGATGCATCAAGCAATTAAAATACTCAGGGTGCCTGAGCACTGACCTTGCTGATCACCGAGGGATCCTCATGATCCCCGTGGATTCTCCGCTCGGCGGCCCCGAGCATCTTGCCGATCACGGGCACCTCCCACAGCGATTCTGCGCGAAGGATCGCGAGCACGGCCGGAACCAGATGCTCTGCACTGTCGTAGACGATGTAGCGCGGGATCCACGAGGGCTCGTATTTCGCATTGAACCGCCAGAGGGTCTCTATCTGGAGGAACGACGACATCCTCTTCAGGGCCCAACGTTCCACCCTCTCCGCTACGCCGTCGCCCCTCTCTCCGTCGAGGATGGACCGCATGGCGGCGAAGTTCATGCTGAGCCCGCGCGCGCCGCCTGCGCGGAGGTGCTCGATCGTCGATACCAGCGCGAAGTCGATCAAACCGTTGGGGTGGTCGCCACGGTCGCGGCGCATCAGGTCGAGCGAGTACCCGCCTATGCCCGATGCCGGCACGAACTGGCACATCGCCGCGGGGCTACCGTCAGGAGCCCAGACGGCACACAGCACGAGATCTTCGTCTCTTGGATCGAATATCCGGCCGAGCATCATCGAGAATCCGCGTTCGGTCTCGCCGCGGCGGCTTTGCGACATGAGCCCCGCGAGCCTCTCGGCGACGTCGGGAGCCAACGTGGACGGGTCGTGGAATGTGGCTGTATAGCCGTACTTGGCGATCCGGTTCGCAGCCTGGCGCAAACCCTTCATGTGACCGCCCGCCAACGAGAAATGCTGCACGTCGACTATGGCCTCGTCGCCTATGTAGATGTCGTGCATGCCCGTAGCCCGGTAGAGCGGGAGCCATTCCTCTGACGCGCCCATGACGGCGAGCACCCAGCCTCTGCTGTCGGCGAACCGTCGGAACGCGGCCCATGTCTGAGCCCGATCGGTAACGGGCCCGATGGGATCGGGCGAGACGAGGCAGACGCCGCCATAGATGGCGTAAGCCACGACGCTGTCGCGATGGAAGAAGCGCTTCTTGTCGCTGCGGAGCGCGAAGTAGTCGAGGGTCCCCGCCCCGTGGCGCCTCACGATGTCGCGCGCGGGCCTCGGCGGCGCGGCCCGTCGTGTGCCGGTCCACGACCGGCCTCGTGGCGAGCCAGAGGGCGACCGCGACGAGGGTGATGCCGATCGTCACCAGGCTCGGAGCCAGGAAGTCGTCGAGGCGGACGGGAAGGGCGATGTTCCGCACCCCGACGAGGCGTTCAGCGACCGCCTGACCTGTCACCCAGAGGCTCGGCCGGTCGACGTCGTTGTGGATCACCATGGTGGCTTGCGCTGCAATGGTCGTGATCACCGTGATACCGACGGCTCCGGCGACGAGCGCGATGATCGCCGACCTGAGCGACGGCCGATCGGACGCCCCGCGGAATTCCTGACGGAACGCAAGCAGGACGCAGAGCACTGCTGCTGAGACGACCCAGGCCGTTATGTCCGCACCGCGCGCGATGTGCAGCACCAACGTGCTCGCGATGAGCACTACCGATATCAACCATGCCCTGTGTTGACCTCTGCGCACCCCGCGAGCAAGGGCCAGAAGACCGAGCCCTACAAGTGCGACAAGGGCTCCTGCTGCCTGGGTGGCTTCGAGCGGAAGCACCTCGCGCACGAGGTGCAGGTGGCTTCTGAGCGGTGGCGTCACCGCGGACACGAGGTCGAGAAGTCCTGCAACTGCGATCGAGGCTGACGCGAGCCGGCGAGCTCGTCTCGACCGCCGGCGTGTGGATGACAAGTCGGGCGCCGGTGGCCATGAACCGCCGCTCGGATGCGCGGCGACGACCACAGGTGTGGTGTCGTGCCTGGCCTGGTGTCGTGCTGCGAGCCGTTCGAGCAACGTGGCGGGCGGGACGTCGGATCTCGCAAGCAACAAGCGAGCGTGCAGGTCCGCACCGGTCTCGAGCTCCACCCAGGCGATCTGCCGATGGGCGAGGAAGACCGGCGGAAGGCCCAGACGTCCGGGGTACTCCTCGACCACCTCGCCCGCGGCTCCGGGGCACGCGAAAAAGCCCGTTCCCAGATGCGTGAGCTCCGCCTGAAGTGTCGCGCCCGATACGACTCCCGCGTATCCGGAGGCTACGAGATCTCGCGCGACATCTCGGGCCGAGTCGTTTGCCGTCGTTCCTGCCCGCGGGGACTCGGAGCCGGATTCAGCGGCTTGTGAGTTGGCGCCCGATCCGAAAACTCCTTCCAGATGCCCACCGCCGAGACTCGACCAGCGCCTTCTGCTGACTATCAGCAGCACGATTCCCGAAGCGATCAGCTCCGCCAACGCGACGAGCGCCGCAACGAGGAGCCGGGCCCCGACCCGCGTGTTCCGCACCCGGTGAAGCGCTTTGACCGGACCCGGATGTGTCGGAAACAGGTGCCCGAACAACCATGTGGTTGCAGGGAGACTGAGGACGAGCACGACCAAGAACGGCACGGCGAGCCACCATGCGTGACGGCTCAGCCATCGGTAGAGGGTCCGGGACGTGACCAGTCGCCGCAGCGCCGATCGATCCGCCAGGCGGTCCATTCCCCCCTGCCAGGACATCTCGGCCTCGGGTCGCGCCTGATCTCCCGGCGGTGCCTCGACCGACCCGGTTGCCACGCCGCCGCCGATACTCCCCGGAATTCCGCGAGCAAGGACCTTCACGCGTTTCGCTCCGGCGGCCGTCTCGCAGACGAGGTCTACGGCGGGAGCTACCTGCGCTCCGAGGCGTTCGATTGAAGCTTTCACCGCATCGTCTGATCCGATGGCGGCGTCTGTGGTCCCTGGCAGGCAGAGGAGACGACGTTCAGGTCCGGAGGCAAACGACCTCAGCGACTCGGTGAGGCGGGAATGAGCCTTGAAGGCTTGCGCCGCTGTCTCTGCCACGCCGGCTGGAGCTGACTCGGTGG
This sequence comes from uncultured Acidimicrobiales bacterium, assembly GCA_963801315.1. Classification (GTDB taxonomy): domain Bacteria; phylum Actinomycetota; class Acidimicrobiia; order Acidimicrobiales; family CAVXTF01; genus CAVXTF01. The sequence goes on from CAWDEI010000004.1 coordinate 127,342, forward strand.
CGGCTGGAGCTGACTCTGAGCCGGCTTCGTACCTCCCGCAACGAATATCGAGGAGGTTGCCGGCCAGCACCACCGTCCCCGGTCCCTGCCAGGAGTCGAGGGCGTTGGCCACTCCCAGGGCGGCCTGCTCGGAAGAAGGGCTGCTATCGGGGGAGAGTCGGAGGTTGGCGACGATGACGACCCGCCTTCCGATGCCGACGGCCGCCTCGACCGTTTCGCCCAGGCTCCCGTCAGACATGGCCACCAATCATCCCACCGACCGGCCGCTCGACCCGCTTGGTGTTGCACGTACGCTTGCGCCGAGTGGCGGGTGACCAGGCCAGTAGATCGTCTAGATCGTCAGGCTCGCGTGCTGGGACGCCCGTCGGGCCCCACTCCGGGGCCTTCGGGCCGGCCTCCAACTGGCGCTGGCGGTCCGAGCCCGTCGAACCGGGGCCCGCAGTCGTTTTCGACATCGACGGCGTTCTGTCCGACGCTGCGGGACGTCAGCACTTCCTCGAGTGGCACAGGCGCGACTGGGATGCCTTCTTCGACGCTTGCGGCGAGGACCCGCTGGTCGAGGACGTGGCGCGGCTTCTCGGACTGCTCGAACCCGAATTGAGCATCGTGCTCCTGACGGGGCGACCGATCAGGGTCATGCCCCAGACCCTGGCCTGGCTGTCGCACAACGCTCTGCGCTGGGACCTTCTCGTGATGCGCGACCGAGGCGATTACGCGCAGGTAACGTCGTTCAAGAGAAGAGTGGTCACCGAGTTGCGCGGCTACGGGTTCGAATTGCAGCTCGCTTTCGAAGACGACCCGCGCAACAGGGACATGTTTCGAGCCGAGGGTGTGCCCTGCATCTATATCCACTCGGGCTACTACGACTGAAGCCGATCGACACAAGAACCGATCGACACAAGATCCGATCGACGCAAGATCCAATCCACACAAGTCCGATCCACACAAGAAGGGTCAACATAAGAAGCGTCAACATAAGAAAGGTCCTTGTGCCCTTCCGGCCGAAATGGCGACCGGTCAAGCTGGAAGCCAAGGATCGGAGTGTTCGGCATGGGTCCCAAATGTGTCGTCATAGTCGGGGGCGTCGCGGGTGGAATGTCGACGGCTACCCGCCTGCGGCGATTGGACGAGACGGCGAACATCACGGTCATCGAGCGGTCGAGCCATGTCTCGTATGCCAATTGCGGACTTCCGTACTTCGTGGGCGGAGTGATCGAGGACGAGGAGGACCTGCTGCTCCAGACCCCCGAGCGCCTCTTCGATCGATTCCGGCTCGACGTTCGGGTCGACACCGAGGTCGTCGACATCGACGCAGCGGCCCACGAGGTCGCCACCCGTTCCACCGTCGACGGCCGAACCGAATCGATTGGATACGACAAGCTGGTGCTGAGCCCTGGTGCGGCTCCGATCCGACCACCCATGCCGGGCTTCGACCGTGTTCGAGTGCTTCGGACCGTCGAAGACGCTGAACTGCTCGCGGCAGATGTAAGGGGACGACCGCGGACCGCCGTGGTCATCGGTGCGGGTTTCGTCGGGCTCGAGACCGCTGAGAACCTGGTGCGAAAGTCGATCGAGGTGACGGTCGTGGAGGCGGCGGACCAGGTCCTTACGCCGTTGGACCCCGAGCTCGCCGTTCTGATTGCGGCTGAGCTCGTCGCGCACGGAGTGATCGTCGAGACCGGCGTCGCTGTTTCCGGGGTGACATCAAGCGGGATCACTCTTTCCGACGGCCGGTCGATTTCTGGTGAGCTCGTTATCGGGTCCATCGGGGTTCGCCCCGACGTGCGGCTGGCGGAGATGGCGGGCCTCTCACTGAGCGCAAACGGTGGCATCGCCGTAGACGGGTTCAACATGACGAGCGACCCCGACATCTACGCCGTCGGCGATGCCGTCGAGAAAGAGGACTCGGTGGGAGGTGGAAGGTCGCTCATTGCGCTCGCCAACATCGCCAACCGTCAGGGAAGGAGGGTCGCCGACCACATCTGTGGCCTTTCCACGCACCGCACCTCCTCTCTCGGAACCGCCATCGTCAAGGTCTTCGACCTGATCGCGGCCACGACCGGATGGAACGAAAAACGGCTCATTGCCGCAGGGCGCCCTTACCGGGCGATCCACTCGCACCCCATGAGCCATGCGGGCTACTACCCGGGCGCCCAACCGATGTCGCTCAAGCTCCTCTTCGACCCGGAGACAGGGACCATTCTCGGCGCGCAGGCGGTCGGGAAGGAGGGCGTCGACAAGCGGATCGATGTGATCGCGACCGCAATCGCCGGCGACATCAAGGCGGACGAGCTCGCCGACCTCGAGCTTGCCTATGCGCCGCCGTTCTCGTCGGCCAAGGATCCCGTCAACATGCTTGGTTACATGGCGGAGAACGTACGCACTGGCGCATGCGATGTCGTCGAATACGACGAGCTGCCCGCACTGACGCGGGCGGGCTGGACACTGATCGATGTCAGGACGTACGAAGAACACGTGAAGGCGTCCATTCCCGGTTCGATCAACCTGCCGCTCGACCGTCTGCGTGAAGAGCTCGACGGGATGAAGGGGCCGTTCGTCGTGTACTGCGAGGTCGGTCAGCGCGGACACACCGCCACGTCGCTCTTCCACGAATTGGGCATAGAAGCTCGCAACCTCGACGGGGGTTATCTCACATGGCTTGCGAACGACGCTGCACACGAGCAGGAGCCCACTCGCCTCTTGTAGCGAGCGTCGTAGCGAGGTTTTGTGTTCTGGCAAAAGGAATTAATGGTTTGACCAACTCAGTGAGACGCCACGTTGCGGGTGTTGCGCCTGGGGCTACGGCGGACCGCTCCAGTGTCACACCCGGATGTTTCAATTCATCTCATGGATCTGGAGACACTCTCAGAGACGATCGATCGGTTAGTGGAATCCGACCCGTACTCGTTCGCGGACGAGGAGTCGATCCAGATCCTCCACCAGGAGCTCGCCCGCTTCGAATCGGTTGTCACCCGGGCGTCTGCGGCCTTCGACGCCTCGGACAGGTGGGCTCTGGAAGGAGCGCGCACGTGCGCCGACTGGCTCGCCACACGCTTACGTATGCCGAAGGGCCACGCCCGACGTCAGTTGCGTCGCGGGCGTGAGCTGCATCACCTTCCCTCATGCGAGAAGGCGTGGTCAGAAGGTGAGATCAGCGCCTCCCACGTGGATGCGATTTCGAAGTTGAGGCGAGCGTCCACGCAAGACGCTCTCGATAGAGACGAGCAGATGCTCGTCAGCCAGGCCGCCACCTTGCGATACGAGTCGTTCGTTAGGGCCTTGGACTACTGGGAGCAGCTGGCGGACCCAGACGGCACAGAGGAAGACGTCCAACGGCGCAGAGACCGCCGCGAGGTGTACCTGGACGCCAGCTTCGATGGAATGTGGATGGGCAAGATCACCCTTGATCCGATCTCGGGGACCATCGTGGCTGACGAGCTAGGTCGTCTAGAGCGCGAGATGTTCGAGGCCGACTGGGCACAAGCACGTTGCGAACTCGGACGAGAACCGACGACAGCCGATCTCTCGCGCACCCACGGCCAGCGCCGTGCCGATGCACTGATCGAGATGGCCACCCGCTCGAGGACCGCCCCGGCCGACGGTCGTCGTCCGACACCACTATTCACCGTGCTCGTTGGTTACGAGACCATCCACGGGCGCACCTGTGAGCTTGCGAATGGCACGGTGCTTTCGCCCGGCGCGCTCGTTTCATGGCTGGACCAGGCCTACATCGAGCGGGCGGTGTTCAGCCCAGGTCGCCGTGTCGAGATCAGCGCGACGGCCCGGCTGTTCACGGGAGCCACGCGCCGCGCAGTCGAGCTGAGAGATCGCCGGTGCGCCCACCCCTATTGCGACAAACCCGCAGGGGACTGCGAGGTCGACCACGTCGTGCCCTTCTCCGTTGGTGGACCTACCATCCAGGAGAACGGGCGGCTGCTGTGTGACTTCCACAACCGGTTACGGAATCAGAGACCACCTCCATAGAGGCCGCTAAGTCTCTGGGGGCTCGCCGGCATCGCGCAGGCGCCGCCAGTTCGCGATCGCCGCGGCAGCACCCGGCGATCGGTCCGCCGCCGAAGGCTCGGTCACGTCGAGCAGCCACCCGAGCAGCAGCGCCAAGGCGGCAATCACCAGGACCGGTGTATCGCCGAACCTCTCGTAGATCGTCGCGCCATCGCGAAGCGCGACGACGGCCACGAGCACCTGCCTTGCACCGAGCACCGATCTCTCGAGGACACGACCGCTGTTGTCGATGATGGCGCTGTAGCCGGTGGGTGCCGCTTGGATCAGGTCGCGCCCCTCTTCGATCGCCTGGAGCTGTGCCGCCGCCACCTCCTGGGTGGGTACCTGGCTCGTCGCATACGACGACGTGTTGGTGGGAACGACAAGAAGCTGTGCGCCGGCCCGGGTCGCAGACCTCCCCGATACGGCGAAGAAAACCTCGTACGACACCATCAGGCCCACGCGTGCTCCGGGTGTGCTCAGGTACCCGGTGCCGCGCCCCGGGATCGCGTCCTGCGGGACGGCCGAGAGGTTCGCGAGGTGGCTGAAGAAACCCCGGAACGGGACGTATTCGCCGAACGGGACGCGGTGAACCTTCTCGTACGTGCCGACGATCGAGCCCGAGGGTCCGAACGCGACAACCTCGTTTCGGAACGTCTCGGATGTCACCGTCTCGGTGACGCCGACGAGAAGTGTGGTCCGGAGTCTTCGCGCCTCTCGGGCGAGGGTCTGCTCGGCAGTCGTGCCGGCAAGAGGCCCGGGCAGTGAGACCACGTCCTCTGGCCACACCACTAGAGCCGGATTGGTTCCCACGCGGGATATCGACGTCCGCTTGCAGCTGTGCACTGTAGACGGTCTCCGGATTCACCTGTGCTTTCCGGAATCCGCGTAGTCCGCCACCTTGTACCGCGGCCACCCGAATGACGCGAAGTGGAGCCCCTCCGTCAGGTGCTGCGGCGCCGATCGCCCCGAAGGAGATCACCACCGCGATGCCGGCTGCTCCCGCAATGAGAGGGCCGAGCTTCGGCTGCCTCAGCAACCGAGTCCGCTGCCGCCGGTCGAGGTGGGCGAAGTCCGAGGGATCAGCCTCGACGCCGTGATGCACGGCCAACCTGCGCCAACCCGACGGGATCCGGCGGCCTGATACCGGCACCGCTACGGCCCTGGAGATACCGGTCACCAACGACCCGAGGGCGGCGCCGCCGAGCCAGACCAGGCCGGTCAACAGCAGGGGGCCGCCGATCCTGGCCGCCGAGGCGAGGGGCGAGTCGGCCTGCCCGAGAGCTATCCCACCGAGGGGCAGCCCTCCGAACGGCCATATGTCACGCACCCACTCGGCGAGCACCATGGCGCCCGGCAGGGCGAGGACCCGCCCCCGGCCGGTCCCGCACGCTCCGCAGGCCAGGCTGAGCGCGAGTGACTCGAGGACGATGAGAACGATTCCTCCGGGCAGGTTGAACGTCGTGGCCCAGTAGAGCCCGGGACCGTATAGCCCGATCCCGGCGACCCAGCCGATCCAGAGCCTGGTCCGGAGCCGCGGCCCCCCGTCGGCCCCGAGGCGCCACCACAGAAGCCCAGCCGACGGGAACGCGAGCACCCAGAACCCCCATGGAGGGAGCGACAGCGCGAGTCCCAACCCGGCGACCAGAGCGGGAAGGCTCGTGCGGCCGAGCGATGTGAGCCGCCGGGCGATCCGCCACTCTCGACCAGAAGAAGCTTGATCAGAAGAATCAGGTTGACCAGAAGAGACAGGAGAACCCGGCTCGCCTGCCGAGTCGACCACGGTCGAATCCGCCCCGGTCGAGTCGCCCCCGGTCACGTGACGCCGGCCGACCGGCTCAACGCCGAGAGCACCAGCCGGGCGGCACGCCGTCCGCTGCCGATACAGGCCGGGATGCCGACCCCGTGATACGCGGCACCCGCGAGGGCGAACCCCGGCAACCGGGCTGCCGCCTCCTCGATGGCGGAGACGCGGCCGACGTGTCCGACGAGGTACTGCGGGAACGATTCGGCGAACCGGGTCACGACCGCCTGCCGAGGCCTGCCGATTTGCCCGATCATCCTCTCGAGCTCTCCTTGCACCGCAACCACCAGCTCCTCGTCGCCCATCTGCAACGCCCGATCGTCCCCGGCCCTGCCGGCGGAAGCGCGGATGAGCACGTCACCTTCACGCGCAAGGTGGGGCCACTTGGTGGAGAGGAACGTGCACGCCGTGACGAGCCCTCCCGCCTTCGCTGGGACGAGGAAGCCGGTCCCCGACAAGGGTCTGTTCGACGCGCCGGCGTCGAGCTGGAGAGTCACCAGCACCACCGAAGCACTCGGCACCGCACCGACGAGCCCAGCGAGACCGGCGTCGACCGAGGCGAGCAGACCGGCCGCCGCCCGGGAGGGAAGAGCCACCACCAGAGCGTCTGCCCGGAGCTCCATGGATGTGCTGGAGATCGACCACCCGCCGGCCAACGTCCCCCCGCCGGCGCCGGTCTCGATGTGCCGGACAGCCTGGGACGTCAGCAACTCGACGCCCCTCGACCGCAATGCCGAGCTCAGCGTCTCGGGAAGGCTGGCCACTCCTCCGACCGGCGACAGGAAGACCGGGCCGGCCGCCTCGTGACTCGGGCCGTCCGGCGGCCTGAGAGCGCGGATGAGACTCCCGCTCTTCCGCGAGGCCTCGAGTAGCGCAGGGAACACGGCTTGAGCGCTCAGTTCGTCCGCCTTGCCGGCGTGGATGCCGCCAACCAACGGCCCCGCGAGGATGTCGCGCACCTCGTCCCCGAGCCGGCTGCCGACCAGATCGCCCACCGACCGGTCCTCGGCGAGCGCCGAGGGGTCGGGCCGGAACGGCAGGATCAGGTCGAGGGCGGGCCTGGCGAGTCCAGACGGCGACACGATCCCCGATCTCGCAAGGGGCCACAGCCGCGTCGGGACACCGAGGACGAGACCCGGTGGGAGAGGCCGCAGCGCTCCTCGTGCCCACACCGACGCCGTAGGGCTTCCGGGTGCGAGGAGAGTGCCGTCGATCCATGACGGCATGGATGGCTTCAAGGGATCCATGGGTCGTTGTCGCTGCACATGATCAGCTTGAAACGCCGTCATGGACGAACTCCGACCAGACGCTGACCCATTCATTCCACACGGGTGGCGGATAGTCATGGCCCATTCCCTCGATCTCGAAATAACGGGCGCCGGAATGACTGCAGCGGTGCGACGCCCTCCGCTGGGGTCGATCAAGGTGTCGCGGCTGCCGTGGATCACGAGGACGGGGAGATCGATCTTCGCCAGTTGATCGGCCCGTGAACCATCGTGCGCGACCGCCCTCATCTGTCGGCCGATCCCTGCCGGACAGAAACATCGGTCATAGGCGGCGGCGGCCCGTTCACGTATCTCGTTGTCGTCCAGCCATTCGGTCTTCGACCCGTACACCTGCAAGGCAGCTACTTGACTGTCGATGTACGCCGATCGAGACGGAGCTGGCGGAGCCATCAAAAAGGCCAGAGCCGCCTCGGAGCTGTCGCCGTAGCCGGGCTCACCGGTGCGAGACATGACAGACGTCATGGAGAGCAAGCGGTCGCCATGGTCGATGGCGAGCCGTTGGGCGATCATCCCCCCCATTGAGCAGCCCATGACGTGGGCCCTCTGGACACCCACCGCGTCGAGCACGGCTATGGCGTCATCGGCCATGTCGGCCAGCGAATAGCCGATACCGTCGAGCTTCGTGGACAGCCCGACGTCGCGGTTGTCGAATCGGACTACCTGGAAGCCTTCGTCACAGAAGAGCTGGCACCATGGGACGGCATAGTTGATGCATTGTGATCCAAGGCCATTGATCAGGAGAAGGGTTGGCTTGTCTGGGTCACCGAACGCCTCGTAATGAAGAGCAACATCACCGTTGCGTGCCGTACTCAAGAGCAAACCCCTTCTCGTGATCGTATCGATAGAGGTGGACTGCAGAGTGTAGAGCGATGTGCAGCCGCGGGCATCTGAAATCCGAGCGCCGGTGATTGCGAACGCCGGAGCAACCGCTGTGATCTCGAGAGCGGGCACGAAACAGGCCCAGGGCGGGGCCTTCTGGGCGGCGGGCCCTCCGGGCCTCGGGGCCTCCCGGGCCGACCGGGAGTGCACACGCAACGGCACTGATTTCGTCCATACCCCCTGGAGTACATTCCATCGACGCGTCCCGTGCTCCCACCGCACGGGGAACGGCACACGACGAGTACTCCTCGGCGCACACCGGCACGCCCCTGCACGCCCGGCACGCCCCTCACGCCCGGCACGCCCCTCACGCCCCTCACGCCGAGCATGCGGCCCAGGTGCTCAGGTTCCTCCCAGCCAGAACTCGAAGGGGTCTCCTCGTTCCGGAGCGCACCGGTCGCACCCCGCTACGAGGGCACGGGATAGGGCGCAACCCAGCACGTGCAAGCGACCCGTCACGCCGGCGGGGTGGGCCAATACAATTCGCGGCATGACACTCGACCTGTTGAAGCCAACGGCCGAGCGGACGCCGGAAGCGCTACGAACGAGCGCCGCGGCGGTCGTGGGGCCGCTCCTACGGGAGTTGTTCAGTGAAGGTTTGCCCGTCCGATTCCAGTTCTGGGACGGCAGTGGTATCGGGCCGACCGACGGATCCGGGACCATTGCCGTTCGATCGCCCAACGCCATTCGACGGATGCTGTGGGCGCCCGGCGAGTTGGGAATCGCCCGGGCGTACGTGACGGGCGAGCTGCAGACCGATGGGGACATCTTCTGCGTGCTCCGCGGCTCGCCGATGCGGCACCGCCCGACGTCAAGGCAGGCGCGGGGATGTCGGTCCAGGCGCTGCGGGCGGCGACACAGCTGGGCGTGCTCGGAATGCCCCCGGCCCGCCCCGACGTGGAGGCATCACCTCGAGGCCGGCTGCATTCCAAGAGCCGGGACGCTCAGGTGATCAGTCACCACTACGACATCAGCAACGAGTTCTACCGCTTGGTGCTCGGGCCCAGCATGACCTATTCGTGCGCCCGCTTCACCGGGGCCTCCACCGGGCTGGAAGACGCTCAGCAGGCGAAGCACGACCTGGTCTGCCGGAAGTTGGGCTTGCACGAACGCCGCGGGCTCCGCCTCCTCGATGTGGGTTGCGGGTGGGGTTCTCTGGCCCTGCACGCCGCATCCCGCTACGGCGCCACCGTCGTCGGCGTGACCTTGAGCAGCGCGCAAGCCGACCTGGCCCGGCTCCGCGGTCAAAGAGGCCGGCCTCGACAACGAAATCGAGATACGGGTGCAGGACTACCGGGACCTTCACGGAGAGCGCTTCGACGTCATCTCGTCGGTCGGCATGTTCGAGCACGTCGGCATGAACAGGACGGCCGAGTACTTCGCCACGCTCTATTCGCTTCTGGGCGACGCCGGTCGACTCCTCAACCACGCCATATCGAGTGTCGGAGGATCCCGGATGAGTCGCAACTCGTTCATCGGGCGCTACGTGTTTCCCGACGGCGAGCTGATCGACGTGAGTCAGGTGGTGGGCGCCATGGAGCGCACCGGCTTCGAGGTTCGAGACGTCGAATCTCTCCGGGAGCACTACACGAGGACCCTGCAGGCATGGGTGCGCGAATTCGAGAACAACTGGGATGCGGCGGTGGGCGAGGTCGGCGTGCAACGCGCTTGGGTGTGGCACCTGTACATGGCGGCCTCTGCGAACGGTTTCGATGACGGGGGTATCTCCATCCACCAGGTGCTGGCGGTCAAACCCGACCCGAAGGGCCACAGTGGCATGCCACCAACGAGGATCGGCTGGCTGTAATTCCCCGCTCGGGGATGCTCGCCCGGGCCGTCCCGGTGTAGGCACGAATCGTGACTGAGCCCCCGACGATCGTTTAGGAAGTGATTCGCAACCTGAACGTGCTCGCTGCAGGCGCTCTGGCTTGCGCACCGATAATACGGCTAAATTCGCCAAGTTGTGCACAACGCCAGGGTGGAGACACAAGTCGGGTTGGGCGTTGCCGTGCGCGGGCGCGAAAAGCCGGACGCGCCTCGCCGGCGCGGGACAAGCCGAGCAGACCGATCGCGCGTGCTACGCAGCATTGCCGCGCTTGTGACGACTGGAGCAATGGCGGCAATAGCCTTGGCCACACCGGGAGCGGCCGATCAGGTCAGCAATCTGAACGCTCGAGCGAAAACGATCTCGGAAGAACTCGTCGAAGAGCAGCTCCAGGCCGACGCATACCAGCAGCAGTATTCGGTCGCATCGGCGCAGGTCGTGCAAGATGAACAGGCCATCGCGCAGTCGCGCCTGTTGATCAGCAGCGATCATCGACAGATCGCACGCAAGATGCACCTGGTCAGTAGTTTGGCGGTCGAGTCCTATATCCTGAACGGATCTGTTTCATCGAGTTCCGGAGCTGCTCTCTTCGGGGAGAACGTCGGCACCGTGCAGGCCGCGAACGAGTACACGACCATAACCGTCGGTAACGTCGACATGGCCGTAGAGCAACTCCACGCCGCACAAGCGCGCCGCGTAAGAGCAACAACAGGTCCTCATCCGGCAACGGCACGCGACACGGCCGAGCAGAACCAACAGGCCACCGACCTCTCCCAGGCCAACGCGACGGTCAGTCAAATGGAGTCTGTCCAGGCTCAGGTAACCGGCGAGCTGGCGGCGGCCGTGACCCAGGAACAAGCTGCGCAAGGACGGGCGGCACTCACCGCCGTCACGACGGCACAACGGGCCGCCACGCAGAGAGCTGGCGCAGACCCACCATCGACTTCAGCTCCTCCTGCTTCAGCTCCATCGACGAACACGGTCGATCCGGCGCTCAACCCCTTCCTCACGTGCGTCGTGCAGGCTGAGTCGGGTGGCGATTACCAGGTGGTGTCCCCCAACGGGCTCTACATGGGTGCATTCCAATTCAGCCAGTCGACATGGAACTACGCGGCACGGGCGGCCGGGCGGCCCGATCTCGTGGGCGTCCCCCCCAACAGGGCGTCGAAGGCCGATCAGGACACCGTCGCCGTTGCGCTCTACTCACTCGACGGCGAGCGGCCCTGGTTGGGTGACCGCTGCAGCGCCTGAACGCAGTCGGCGCGAGGAGCGCCTGAACGCAGTCGCGAGGAGCGCCCGCCCTCAGGTCCCCGATCGGAGCGCGACGGCAGCGTCGGGCTCGAGGACCCGGAAGCTGAAACTCTCCTCGAGATAGAGCTGCACGACATCGGCGTCGTGGCTGAGATACCCGATGGACAGGTCCTGACCCGAGTCCAGGATGAAGTCACCGCCCCGGAGGCTCAGCACCACCCCACCGTCTATTCCGGGTGCCCAGACCAGGGGGCCGCCCAGGATCTGGTGCAGGTGATCGAGGAGGAGGTGCCCTCCGTGCTCGGTGGTCTCGACGATCCGCGTGTACGTACTCGGGCAGATGGCCAGCCCGTAGGGCCCGTCCACGCCGGACTGACGGAGCGAGTCCACCGCGCTGGCAACCGCGGTTGGGTACTTCGACAAGTCCTCGCCGTGCACGACCGGTGCATGCGAGGTGCTCTCGGTGATGCCTTGGATCCCCGCCGCCTCGTACCCGTGGAAGACCGCCACGTTCTCGCCGATGGCGATCTGGCGGATCGCCTCGTCCAATTCGGCGAGGTCGATGTCGGAAGCGCCCCGATCGGCGTCGTCCAGTTGCACGCGCGAGACATTGAACGAAGCCCGGAGCTCGACCAGGGGAAGGACGCGCCGCTGCGCGGCCGTCACGCCCTCGGAGGGGCCGGAAATCTCCTTGATCCGGCCCAGGTTGGTCGACGAGTGCGTCCAGCCGTGCGGCCCGGCGAAGTCCACCAACTTCCGAGCGGCCAGATACGTCGTCAGTCGAGTCTTCGCCTCGCTGTCGATGGCGTCCCATCCCGTGTCCGAAATCGGTGCCAGATCCCGGTGCAAGTGGTTCATCGATCCGCTCCTTTGAGGCTGCCGATACCCAACGACCCGGACCCAACCGGACGGGAGGGGGCGTCGCCATCGTCGCTCGCCGCCCCGACTTCGGTGATCGGCTCTGTGGTGAACAAGAACTTGCGCAGGTTGGCGTCGAGCGCTGGATCGCGGCGGCGCAGCCATTCGAGGGTCATGGCCGCATGTTCCTTCTCGTCGTCCCGGTTGTAGGCGAGGACCGTGGCCAGGCTGCCGTCGGACGTCGCCTTGACCCGCTGGTCGTACCAATCAATCGCTTCGAGCTCCTCGCACAGCGACGTCATGGCCCGGTGATGGTCCACCGAAGCCTCGTCGAGGAGGTCACGCTGGCTCGATGTAGTCCTTCGCTCGCCATCGCCGCTCGCCTTTCGGTGTCGATTCCGCCCCGGCCCGCATCGTTCGCCGCAGACGACCCTATTGGTTCCAACAGTAGAGCATGCGCGGCTGCCTGCCGGGCGAGAACGACCATCGGTTGCGGTCTGGCCGCGAACCCGATTGCCGGGAGGTCCGGTCGCCGACCGATCGGCAACGGATGTACCGCTGGACGGGGGCTCCCGTACGAAAACCCAGGCCAGCACGTTCGCCCGGTCCAGCCCGCCCTCGACCGGCACGTCGATCAACCCCCACGTCGATCAAGCCTCGAAGGTGGGCCTCCCGGCCGCGATGGTTGTCGACACGTGGTGGCTCGTCGGATCGAGCAGGGCCGTGTGGAGCGGGACATCGAGGAGGCACAGATCGGCCGCCGCTCCCGGGGTGACACGGCGCACCGGGCCCCCCGGTCGCTCCAATGGAGCCAGGAAGAGGTCCAACGCCGCTGCGGGAGAGAGGCCCTCGTCCGCCCCGACCCTGGCACCGCTCGGCGAGCGACGGTCGATGGCCGCTCGTATGGCCAGCCAGGGATCGTCCGGGCCGAACGGGGCGTCGGTGCTCCCACCGACGGCAACACCCGCGTCCAACAGGGAGGCGCAGCGGTACAGGTCGGGGTGGTCGGCCGCCTCGACGTCACGAAGGTAGGCGTCCCCCCTGGCCGCGATGAACCCTGGTTGCGTGACGACGGAAAGTGACAGCTCCGCCACGGTGGCCACGACGTCGGATGGCGTCACGGATGCATGCTCTATCCGATCGCCGGCCATACTTCCCACCTCCCCCCAGGCCGCAAGGGCCAAGACGAGTGCGGCCCGCGTGACGCAGTGCACCGCCACCGGTCGCCCGGCCCGATGGGCGCGCACGAACCATGCCGCGAGCTGGTCGAGCGCGGGGAGTGCAT
>CAWDEI010000005.1:0-346494 GCA_963801315.1 uncultured Acidimicrobiales bacterium
GGGTCGGGTTCGGCTTCCGCAACCTTGAGAACTACCGGATCAGAGCGCTGCTCGAGCCGGCAAAGCGAACTGGCGAGTGCTGGGCTCGATCGTCGTCAGATGAGGGTCGACCCCACTGAGATCCGAAGAGCCTCTCTTCTTGGTTGGTTGGTGGCGGGGGGAGGATTTGAACCTCCGACCTTCGGGTTATGAGCCCGACGAGCTACCAGACTGCTCCACCCCGCGGCGAAGACCACGAGGATACCACCGGACGTCGACCTCGCCACAAGGTGACGCAGGACGGCTCGCTGGCGAATAGCCAGACCCGGCCCGTTACATCTGTGGTGAAGTGGTCAGGCGACCCCGTAAGACGTCGACGTGCTCGACGGCGACACTGCACCAGACGAGTTGCTCGTAGTCCCGTCGGACGTAGTGGCCGTGGTGGTGCTCGTCGATGTCGTTGGCGCTGTCGTGGACGTAGTCGGGCTCGTTGTAGTGGTGGTCGGTGTCGGACTTGTCGTGGTCGGTGTCGTCGACGTGCTCTTCTTCGGCGGGTTGGCCAGCTGATTCAGCTTCGCTATCACCGTCAGCAACGTGTCGACATCCTTTTGGTACTGGCCAAGGTTGCCTTCGTGCAGATCCGTCTGGATCTTCTGACGGAGCTGGTTTTCCTGTGCGATGAGCAACTGCTCCTCACCTGTCACGGGTTTACCCTTCGGGGGGCTCGAGCCCTTGGAAGGAGTCGAAGGAGTCGACGACGACGTCCCGAATATGTCGTCGAGGGTCGCGCCGAGGGTCGGTTCCATGTACACCTGGCTGCTGCCCTGACCGCCGTACACGCCGATGACTTCTTGGAGCACCGGGTAGGAGCCCCTGCCCTGGACATATAGAGGCCGGAAGTAGAGGATCGCACCGTCCACCGGTACGACAAGGAGGTTTCCGAGAACGACGGAAGAGCCTCCCGAGTTGAGCAGCGTGATCTTCTGGGACACAGCGGTATTCGCGAGGATGCGCGCGTCAATAAGAGCCGGACCGTCGATGCTCACTCCCGCCGGTGTCTGGAAGACGGTCAATTTTCCATAGCCATTGCCATAGTCGCAGTCGCCAAATACAAATCCAGCAAGGGTCTGCACACTGTCGTTCTGGGAAACCGGAACGTAGGCCTCCATGATGTTGAAGGTCGGGTCCGGTTGGCCAGGGATCTGCAGCACCTGGTAGATCGGCGACATCCGCACGACCTGTCCGACAACGCTCTGACCTTGGGCATTCGTCGTGACTGTGTTCTGCAGTGCCGCGGTCGGAGAGCCCTCACCGGCGCTCTCCGACAGGCTCCACGCGTCGCCGGCGTTGTAGAACGCGGCGGCGGTGTTGATGTGGTACTTACCGTACATCTGCGTCTGGATCGAGAAGATGTCCTCGGGGTAGCGCAGATGTGCCTGGAGCTCAGTTGGCATCTGCGACTCCGGGGTGAACAAAGATGGGAACGCAGCCTCCCATGTCTTGATGATGGGGTCGTTCGGGTCCATCACGTAGAAAGTCATGTTGCCGGTGTAGGCGTTGACGACGACCTTGACGGAGTTCCGCACGTAGTTGAACGCAAGTCCGCTCAGACCGCTGTTGGACGGCAGGACGCTCGTGTCAGCGTCCTGCGAGTACGGATAGTTCCCTGTCGTCGTGTAGGCATCTTGCACCCAGTCGATTGCGCCATCGACGATGACGGGATAAGGGTCGCTGTCCAGGCTCAAGAAGGGCGCAACCTTGTTGACCTCTGCCTGGATGTCACGCACGAACATCATCCGCGAATTGGGAGTGATGAGGTCGGAGATCAAGATGTTGAGGTCGCCGAACCGGATCGCGAACGCTGCGCGCTTCAGGAACGAGTTCAGCTGCACCCCGCCCGTGCCAGCATACGTGGAGGTCTGGTTCTGACCGTTGGGTTGCTGGTAGTCGATCTCGGGCTGCTTGGTGTCGGCGATGACATACCCCGGGCTGTTCACGCCGAAGTAGACGTCGGGTTGCATGATGTTCGGATAATCCCCCGACGACTGGGGTGGCACGTTCTCGATCCCGGGATTGAACGAAGGAAGCCCGCTCGAGGTCGCATTGGCGGGCGAAGCGATCATCCCGTAGCCATGGGTGTATTCCAGATGTGTGTTGACCCATCCCTGAGCCGGCAGGTTGCTGCTGTTCACCTGGCGGGCGGCAACGATCGTGGGCGTGAGTGTCCCGTTGACGTCATAACGGTCGAGCGCCTGAGTATTGAAACTGAAGAACGCGCGTTCCTGTTGGAGCTTCGTGTACGTGGCGCCTGTCAGCGTTGGATCCGGGTCCCAGAGCCTGATGTCGTTGAAGGTCGCTGCGTCCGACTGTTCCTTGGCGGGTGTCAGAGATTGAGACGCCGCATATGGCTCCTGAGTCACGTTCGAAGGTGTCAGGTTGTATGCCGTCTGCGTCGCGCTCGATGTTGCGTTGGATATAAGGCAGCTCCAGCTTGCTCTGCGCCGGGCTCACCTTCAGAGCCTGGACGACAGCGGGATAGATGGCGCCGACGACAACTGCGACAAAAGCCCAGAGCCCTACGGCGAGAACAGGCAGCAACCATCCTCGGCTCCGGATGTTCACGAGGAGGATCACCGCAGCGAGCAGCGAGATCCAGAACAGCAGGGTTATCGCAGGAAGCCTTGCGTGGACGTCGGTGTACGCGGCTCCCTGGACGTACCCGTTCGAGGAAAAGTCGAGTGTGAAGCGCTGGTAGTAATAGCCGAACGCCTTTGCGACGGCGATGACGGCCACGAGCACCGAAAGGTGGACCTTCACCTGCGGTGCCACCTTCGGAGGCCTCCCCTGGGGCCGTATTCCTCCGTTCAGGTAGTGCGCGACAGCGGTGATGATCGTGATCACCACGAGCGATGCGAACACCCAGCCGATCACGAACTCGATGAAAGGGAGCTTGAAGACGAAGAAGCTGATGTCCCTGTGGAATTCCGGGTCCTTCACGCCGAAGGGGACGGCGTGCACGTACAGCAGCCAGTTCTGCCACTGTCCAATAGCACTGGATGCTGCTATCAGGGCGATCACGATCGAGACGATCGTGCGGATGACGAACGCGCGCGGCGTGACGATGTGCTGATAGCGGCGGACGAGCTCGTCTTCCGGACCGAGCGTAAGCATGCTCGGTGTCATGCGGTCGACTATGGCCAGGTTCACCCACAGGACCACGAAGAAGATCGCGGCGAAGACGAGGAACAGACCGAGCTTCACGCCGAGTGTCCCGCGCCACACGGCGGGTTGGTGAACCGAGCCGAACCACAGGTAGTCCGTGTAGAAGGTTGCAAGCGTCCGCAGCGACGCCAGGAGCACGATGATGACGATGATCGCGACGATGATCCAGATGCGCAGGCGCCGGTGCCCGCGAGGATTTGCCCGCGCCGCCGGAGGCGGAATGTCGCTCGGTCTGCGCACGGGTGGGGAGCCTAGGTCGCCCGCACCACTAGCAGGCAGCGGCAGCCAGAGTGGGCCGGCGGGTGTGGGTGCCCCGTCGGGAATGGATCGCCGGGACTGACGTCCTCAGCTAGCGCGTTGTCCTCACAGTCGGCGCAAGGCGTTCCCTCATCGTCGACGACCCAACAAATCGTCGCATCGCTCGACGTTCCCGCTACCGCTGATGCAGAAAAGGCCGAAGTCGCGTAGTCCCCGGCGAGCCTCTCTGTCCGATCGCCGCGCCACTCGCGAAATGCGGCGCCGACGTGCTCGACCAAAGCGGCATCGTCGGTGGGGTCGACCGTCGGGCAGTCCTCTTCGAGCCTGCGCCGCAAGGGCCCGACCAGCGCGCTTGCCAGCTCGGCGGCCTCGCCGGAGACGTCAGCGGCGACCTCGATCGACACGCCCGCAAAGGTGGACCCGGCACGCGCCGCCTCCGCGAGCATCTCCTTCGAAGCTTCGACGTAGCGGGCGGTGTGCTCGGAGAGCTCCGGCAAGACGCCCTCCTTCCAGCCGCCCTGGCTGCGCAATCGGTCCAAGATGTCGTTCTGGTCGTCTTGGAGAGCACGCTTGACCCGCCGGGCCAGTCCCGCGGTGACGGGACCGAGCAGCTCATCTCGGCGCACGAGCTGGAGTGGGCGCTCGAGAACGAGGGTCGGCTCGTCACGCGTCTCTACCGGCGTCCCCGTCGTCGAAGTCGCTCCGCCACCTTCGGCCGATCGCTCGGCCCCAGTGACGAGAACGGGTCCGACGCGCTGTGTCGAATCCCTGGACTCCGAAAGGTCGGACCCCACTGATTGTGGATCGGGAGAAACGGAGTCTCGAAGAGACGGTTCGGAAACGCCGGAGGCAGTCGCTTCATCAGGCTGCGCACTCTCATTTCCAGCCTCCGCCTTGCCTGGACCATCGCCGACGCTGCTTGCCCGCAACCTGGCGAAGAGGTCCTCCACCTGTCGATCGCGACCGACTCCGTTCTTCGAATCTGTGAAGGCGGTGTCGGTCGAGGTCGACTCGTCTGCACTTGACTCCACGACTCCAGGTACGTCCTCGACCTTGTCGGCCCCCGGACCAGCGCTCTGCTCGACTGCCGGCTCGTGGGCCCCGGGAACCTCATCGGAAGAGGAGTCCGATGTCGCAGCAGGGAGCGCCTCGTCAGGCTCGTGATCCGGCAGGCCGGCGGCGGTCCGGCCCGCGGCTTCGGCGGCCAGCCTCGCCTCGTCTTCGGCACGGAGAAGCTCGTCGGCGATGTCGTCCACCGACTGGCGCGCCCCTTGGATCGTCTCGGACAAGCGTTCCCGTCCGGCTCGAAGCTGCTCTATCTGCAAGTGGAGAACGCGTCTCCTATTGGTCAGGTCGGTTAGGACCTTCGTGCGGAGGTCCTGGGCCTGCTGGACCATCGAACGGCACTCGACACGGGCACGCTCGAGAAGATCCTCGGCCTCGCGACGGGCAGCCTCGAAGCGCGCCGTCGGCCTCTTGCTCTGCCTGGCGGTGGGCGAGCTCACGCTCTGTTTGCAGAGCGGCGGCCTGCTCGGCGGATGCCTTCTCGGCATCGGCGCGTGCCTGGGATTCGCGACTCTCGGCGGCCGCCACCAGATCGGCTGCTTCGGACCGCGCTCTGTTGAGCATGTCGCTCGCCGCCTCGTGAGCGGCGTGTAGCACCCGGGCGGTCTCCTGGCCGAGCGCCGTCGTGAGCGTCTCTTCGTCGAGGACCGGATGGGCAGCGCGCTCATCCGCGTCGGCCGCGTCCTTTCGGAGCAGCTGCTCGCGATCCAGGCCTGCCGAAAGCTCGCGTGCCACGTCTTCTAGGAACGCGCGGACCTCGGCGGGGTCGAAGCCTCGCCGCGCGGTGCCGAAGGTGTGCCTGGCCACCTCGTCGGGCCCAAGTCGACCAGACGACGAGATGGCTATCGGCCTGTCTTCTGCCATTGCCCCGAGCCTACGACCCCTGCCGCGGCACGCCAGGGACTCCTACGGTCGGCTTTGCCGGGATCAACAGCCTTCCCACGGGAATGAGGAGTCTCCCGGAGGAAGGCTGTGTCCGCCCGCGCCGGTAGGCGGGCCCTTGAGCGCGGCACCGAGCTTTCCGCCGAGGCTCTTCAGGTCCTGCAGAGCCTGCTGAAGCGTCGTGACCCCGAAGACACGAAGAGAGCTGGTTGCCTTTCCCTGTGCCTGGGACTCCTCGGCCTGAGGAACGAGGAACACCGACGCGTGCCGCGTTCTCCACCGCCACGGTCTTCTGCGGCACTCCCCCCACCTGTCCGACGCTCCCGTTCGCGCAGATCGTTCCTGTCGCCGAGATCGTGCGCCCTCCGGTGAGGTTCCCTCCGGTGAGAGAGTCGATGATCCCGAGTGTGAAGGCAAGACCAGCCGACGGGCCTCCGATGTTGTTCAGGTTCACGCTCACTTTGAACGGATAGTCCCAACCGGGCTGGGTGAACACCTCTATCCCGATGACTGCGACGACCTTGCCGTTCTCCTTCGTCTGCGACAGGGTCACGGTCACGGTGTGGTCCTTTTGAGGTTGGTCGACCGTGCCCACCCTCAAAGTGACCTTTTGACCGGGTTTGCGCCCTTTCATGGCTGCCGACAAGGCGTCCGCATTCGGGGTAGGGATCGAGTCGAGCGCCGTGATCACATCTCCCACGTTGAGGATGTTGTAGGCGCCGGTCCCTGCGCGGTCTGCCAGACGAGCACGCCCGCATCGTGGTACGGGACGCTGTAGCCGAGCTGGCGCAGAGCCACGGCAGCGGCGGTGAGCTGCGACTCGTCCATCTCCACAACGCCCTGCTGGTCGTACTCCTGCTCGGTGGACCCCGTCGCGATGAAGTCCGACTTCGGGTAGAGCTGCGCGTCGGAGTCGAGCTTGTAGTACAGCCAGTTTCCGAGGGTGACGTCGCCGACCCCGACGTCGGTGAGGAGCAGTTGACCGTTTATCGGATGGCCGAGTCCCGCCGGTATCGAGAGCAGCGGTCCGACCGCTTGCGCCTGGCCGGGAATCACCGCGAAGTAGTTCAGGTTTATCTGGAAACTCACGATCACGAATACGAGCACCAGCGCGAGAATTCCACCGGTCACATAGGGCCAGCGCTTGCGGCGGCCCGGGCGCGGCCCGGATCGGGCGGCCCTTCGGAAGGCGGCTCTTCGGAAGGCGGCTGTAGAGTTTGCTCGGAGGTGGTCATGGTGTCGGCGCGATGCGGCTCCCAGCCTGCCACGGATCCCCCTGATTCCGGGCTCACCCTTGCATCCGGCTCTGCGTCGGCGGACAGACGCCGTGCGGTCGTCGCGGGGCACACCGGCGACGTCCAGACGCCGCGATCGAGCTGTCTCACCACGAGGAGCCGTCCGTGCGCGTCGCTGCGATGAGCGCGCTGGACACCGCCGGCCACCTGACGCCGGACTTGATCGTCGATGCCCTCGACGATCACGACAGGTTGGTACGGCGCCGTGCATGCGAGCTCGCCGGACGCCAGGCGCTACGGCGTCCGGCGCTAGAGGGTCCCGATCTCGAGAGGATCGTCCGATCGCTCGCCGCACGGCTCGCCGACGCCGAGCCACTCGTCGCGGAGACAGCGGCGTGGGCGCTCGGTGAGCTTGGCCCCGGAGCCGGACCGGCCATCCGCAGCGTCGCAGTCGACTCGTTGGGCGCCGTTGCGACGGAGCACGCCGACCCCCTCTGCCGCGAGGCCGCCGTCGCCGCTCTCGGTGCGATCGGCGACGCTTCGTCGATCGCGATCGTGCTCGATGCACTCGAGGACAAGCCACCCATACGGCGGCGCGCCGTGGTCGCGCTCGCGGCATTCGACGACGCGAGAGCCGAAGATGCCCTACGACGTTGCCTTACCGATCGCGACTGGCAGGTCCGGCAGGCGGCCGAGGACATTCTCGGTCGTCTCTGAGCTCTCGGGTCGCTTTCTGCACTCAGAACACGGCAAGCCGCGGCGTTCAGACCCCCGCCAGGAAGCTCCCCGCTGTCAGACCCCCGCCAAGAAGAGGGAGCGGAGGGAGTCGAACGACTCCAGGCAGCGACCCGCACCGAGCGCGACGCACTCGAGGGGCGTGTCAACCACGTGGACAGGGACCGCGGTCTCGGTGGCCAGTCGCTTGGCGAGCCCCCGGAGAAGCGAGCCACCGCCGACAAGGTGGATCCCCTGGAAGATGATGTCCTGCGCGAGCTCGGGCGGGGCCTCCCCGAGGCACTCCACGGCGGCGCTCACGATCTGGCGGATCTGCTCTTCTATCGCTCCGCGAACCTCTTCGGGTGAGAGCTTCACGACCCTCGGCATGCCGCTCATGACCTCGCGGCCGCGGACCTCGGCGTACATCTCGTCGCCGTAGGGAGCTGCCGAGCCGATGGCGAGCTTCACCTCTTCGGCCGTGCGCTCGCCGATCGCGATCCCGTGAACGCGCCTCACGTAGAGCTGGATGGCGGAGTCGAGATCGAAGCCCCCGCAGCGCAACGCTCTGACCGCGACGAGACCACCGAGTGAGATCACGGCGGACTCGGACGTCCCGCCGCCCACGTCGACGACCATGTTGCCGACAGGCTCGTGTATCTGCAGGCCTGCGCCGATGGCTGCTGCCATCGGCTGCTCCATCAAGAACGCCTCGGAAGCACCCGCACGACGTGCCGCCTCTGTCACGGCGCGACGCTCTACGCTCGTGATCGCCGACGGCACGCAGATGAGTACGCGCGGCCGGTTGAAGCGCGAGACACCGCAACGCTGCAGAAGCAGACGGATCATGCGCTCCGTGATATCGAAATCTGTGATCGCGCCCTGGCGGAGCGGCCTGACCGCCACGATGTATCCGGGCGTCCGACCGATCATCTGCCATGCCTCGTGACCTATCGCCAACACGTCCTGGCTGCGCGAATTCAGCGCGATGACAGTCGGCTCGTTCAACACGATGCCGCGGCCCCGCGCGTACACAAGTGTGTTGGCGGTCCCGAGATCTATGGCCAGATCCCTAGCCATTCAACAACTCTCGCACCACTCCATCGTAGGGCTATGAGCTACCGGGACCGCCAGGCGATGCCCTTTCGGCGAGGTCCGAAGGTATCCTCGACGCTCGATGGACCTCGGTGACAGCTCCTTTTCGGGAGAGGAGCCGTTCGAAGACCCCATCGGGCTCGGGGGGGACGAAATTCATGTCCCTGCCGACGACGTCGATGGGGGAATACCCGAAGGCCTGATGGCTGACGAGGGCATCCTTCGCGGCTGGATCCCTCCCGACGACCGCCTCTGGCTCCATCCGTCCGAAATAGGCCGCGACTCGCGCAGCCAGGTCGCCGACCTCGCGCGTCGGCGTGCCAGGAGGTCCGATCGCCGCAATCTGTTGGCCGCAGGAGTCGTGGGAACTGCGGCACTGACTGCTGCAATCGCTGCTGTGGCACTAGCAGCCACATCCTCCAACCCTGTTGCAGTCGACTCGCCCGCATCCCTCCCGCACCTGACGATCGCGGCTTCCGCTTCGACCGTCTCGGATATTCCCAACGCGTCCAAAGGGTGCACCGTGTCGTGGATGTCCGCGACGACCTGCAAGGCCGTGAAACGCGTACAGCCGTCGATGCTTCGGATCGTCGGAGACGGGCCGGACAAGGCGTTCGGCACCGGAGTCGTCATGGCAGTCGCAGGAAAGACCGTCGCCATAACTGCAGCCTCTCTCGTCGGAAGCTCGGCATCGGTCGAGGCAATCGGTCCCTCCGGCAAACCGCAAGCGCTGAAAGTCCTAGGAGTGGACGACCAGTCGGGGATCGCCGTGCTAAAGATTCCTTGGGCGATGCCCGCCGTGTCGATCGCGCAGGAAACCGTGTCTCCCGGCCAATTGTCGATGCTCGTCTGCCTTGGCCAAGGCTCCGACGTCGTCGTCCCCGCGATGGGAGAGGTCAACCAAGCGGACGTCACCACGCAACTCATGGACGCGATCGACGTCGACATCACTCCGGTTGCGACTCCCGGTGGAGTACTGCTCGACTCGTCAGGCGACGTGCTCGGCGTCCTCGGCGCGACCCAGTCGAGCAAGACTGACGAAATGGGCGAATTCGTGCCCTCATGGCTCGCAGTCGGGGTTGCGACCAAGCTCACCGAATCCCACCGCGTCGTCCACGGATGGCTCGATGTCGACGGCACCACCGCTTACGGTCCCGTCAAGGGGGCCTTCGTCGTCACCGTTCCTACGGCCGGGCCGGCAGCCTCGGCCGGATTGAAGCCTGGAGACGTTGTCGTCGGAATATCCACGCCGGCGGGGACGGACCCGATCGAGTCGATGGCCGACCTCCGGGGCCGTCTGTACCTCGAGCCGCCCGGAGCGCGCATCGAGCTCGACGTCGTACGGGGCGGCCAGGAGCTCGTCTTGTCTCCGGTGCTCACGGCCGCTCACCCCTGAGCGATGTCCGGCCGGTAGAGGCGGCAGGGCCGAATACGATGCGCGCGCGTGAGCAGTATGGGCCCTTCCGGGCAAGGGAATTTCTTCGAACGACTTCTCGGCGACCTCGTCCAGATGATGGGCACGGCCGGGACAGGTGCCGGCCCTCGCCTCGAGATGGCTCGGTCGTTCGCCCACAATGTCGCCGCGGGTGGTCCCGAGACGAACGTGGACCCAACCGAGCGCATCCGGCTCGAAGAGCTCGCCCGGGTCGCAGAGCTCCACGTATCCGAGGTCTCGGGCCTCACGATCACACCAAGCGGCTCGGCGATCGAGATCCTCGCTGTAGGACCCGGTTCATGGGCATGGCACACGGTCGAGGACTGGCAATTCCTGCTCACGGCGATGACGGGCGATGCATCTGCTCGGGGGGTCACTCCGGGCGGCGTCCCTCCGGGCGGGCTCCCTTCTAGCGACACGGGTCCGGGAGCGTTGGGCCAGGAGGACACCGCGGGGCCCACCAACCGCTTCGGCCGACCGGGGCATGGTCTCGACTCACTCGACGAGGGCGCCGGCTTCGATCCCGAGGACTTCGGCGGTCCGGACGAGGCAGACCTGCTCAACAAGGTCATGGCGACGATGGGACCGATGCTCTCTGCCATGCAGCTCGGCTCGGCCGTCGGCCACCTCGCGCGATCCGCTATGGGCTCTTACGAACTCCCCATCCCTCGCACCGATACTTCTCGCCTGCTGCTCGTGCCGGCGAACATCGCCAGCTTCGCGGCAGATTGGGGGCTCGCCGCCGACGAGGTTCGCCTCTGGGTCTGCCTGAGAGAGCTGACCATGCATGCCGTGGTGATCCGCCCTCACGTCGCCGATCGATTGCGGAATCTTCTCGAGGAGTTCATGCGGGGAGCCGCGAGTGATGCCGGTGGGCTTGCCGGGCTTCTCGGGGGTCTGGACCCCTCTGACCCCGAGTCGATCCAACGCCTCTTGATGGACGATCCCGAAGCGCTTCTCGGAGTCGAGCTGTCACCGGAGCGTACGAGAGTCGCTCGAGACCTGGCGGCCCTCACCGCGGCGATGGCGGGTTACGTCGAGTACGTACTCGACCAGGCCGGCAGCAGGCTCCTCGGGGACCGGACGTTGCTCACCGAGGCTTGGCGGAGGAACCAGGTGGAAGGCCGCGCGTCGATGAGCGCCACAGAATCGTTCCTCGGGCTCGATATGGGATCTGCACAGGTCGACCGAGGATCTGCGTTCGTGAAGGGCGTCGTCGAGCGGAGCGGCACCGAGGGGCTTCGCCGGCTCTGGGAGTCCGCCGCCACTCTTCCGACGCCTCCCGAGGTCGACGCCCCGGGGCTCTGGTTGGAGCGACTGAAGCTGCAGGACGATTCGGAGCCGTAGAAGCTAGGACGGACGTAGCGCCAACTCGAGCACGCAGCGTCAACTCGAGCACGAAACGGCCGACTAAGGCGGCGCCTCGGTCCGGGCCCGTTCAGGCCTCGGGCTCGACGACTTCCTCCGCTCCGGATTCGGGCTCCTCGGGCACTCCGAGGTCCCAGTCGAGCTCCAGAAGCTCCCGTTCTGCGTCGCGGACGACCCGCTCCCGGTTGCGCCTGAACTGAGGGTCGTGGGGAGGTAGAAGGGTCAACCTTGCGATAGTTCGATCGCGGAACTGCTCGACCAGCGTCGGGTCTCCGTAGTCGGACTGCACCTCCCAGTGCGGTGCGACCGGTCCGAGGTAGACCACCCGGACGTGACCTCGCGGGGGTTGAGGCTCCTGCTCCTCGAGAACTTCCGACACCTTTGAGCTCCTCTCGCGGCCGAGGCCAGGGCCGCTGCGCTCTCGCGGCGCTCGTCCCTTGCGGCACTTCCCGAAACGGGACTTGATCGCCAGACTAACCGTGCGCCACCGGGTGGTTCCGCGTACCTAACAGTTTCCTGTGAACGTTTCAAAGGTTCGTGTCGTATACCAAGAAGGGTGTGGTCGTCGCATATGCGGGTAGACGGGAAAAGGACCTGCATATGAGACAAGTAGGACCGTCAGCTCGACTGGTAGAATCTGGTTGTCGCAGGAGGTGCGATGGACGCGGATTGGATGGGCTCAGGGAAGTGCAAAGACCTGGACCCGACGATTTTCTTTCCCAACGACTGGGTCGGAGTACAGGTTGCACAGCGCATCTGCGCTGACTGTCCGGTGAAGGGCCCGTGCCTCGAATATGCCCTCGCCAATCGGGTGGACCACGGGGTCTGGGGTG
Organism: uncultured Acidimicrobiales bacterium; assembly: GCA_963801315.1. Taxonomy (GTDB): domain Bacteria; phylum Actinomycetota; class Acidimicrobiia; order Acidimicrobiales; family CAVXTF01; genus CAVXTF01. The sequence continues at coordinate 12,087 of CAWDEI010000005.1, forward strand.
GAGCCTCCGAACGTGAGCGGCGGCGGATCCTGCGCCAGCGACGTCTGAGCAAGGCACCGCACGCGCACAGCTGACGCCTCGGGGGGGCTCGTAGGCGCGCAGGAGTGGCGCGGCCTCGAGTGCGTCCCCAATATCAGCGAAGGCCGCGATCCTGTCTTCCTGCGAGCCGTCGAGGATTCCGCAGGCGACCTGTTGCTCGACGCGCACGTCGACCCGCATCACAACCGTTGCGTGCTCACGCTCTGTTCTGGATCGTCGAGGGGCGCTGGCTCGTCGAGGGGACCGGGCTCACCTCAGGCGACGGCCGCAACGGTCGAAGCCGCGGCCCATTCGGTCAGTTCGGCCATCTTGGCTCGTGTGCAGCGAGTCGCGGGTGCCGCCGTCGCCACGGTGGACCTCCGCGAGCACGAGGGGGTTCATCCCCGTCTGGGTTCTCTCGACGTAGTCCCTTTCGTCTCGCTCAGGCGTGACTCAGATGGCAGCGTCTGCGACGGGCCAATCGAAGAGGCGCTCGTCGCCCGGGCACACTTCATGAAATGGGCCGCAGCGGAGCTCGAACTGCCCTGTTTCGCGTACGGTCCCGAGCGTTCGCTGCCCGAGGTTCGCCGCACGGCTTTCCGCGGCCTGCGGCCTGACACCGGACCGCCAGAGCCTCACCCGACCGCTGGGTCGTGCGCCGTCGGGGCCCGCCCTCTGCTCGTCGCCTACAACCTCTGGCTTTCCGGCCCTCCACGAGACGAGGGAGCCGAGGCACTCGCGGCTGCGGCCGGACCGGTTGGACTGTTCGCCCTGGCGAGCTCGATCGCCCGGGCCGTCAGAGGACCGAAAGTGCGTGCTCTCGGCCTTCGGGTCGGCTCGGGAGTCCAGGTTTCGATGAACCTGATCGATCCTTTTCGAACGGGCCCGGTGGAGGTCTTCGACGCCGTCGCCGCGCTCGCCGAGGGTGCAGGTGCATGGATCGATCGTGCCGAACTGGTCGGCCTCGTGCCTATGCGGGTTCTCGCGGGCACGCCAAGACACAGGCTCGCGGAACTCGGCCTCGACGAAGAGCACACGATCGAAGCGCTTTTGGACCGAGGGACATCGACCCTGTAACCGCCGACGCGCTCAGAGAGCAACGCCGGCGCTACAGGCAGATGTGCGCCTTTTCAGGCCGGTACTTACGTCAAGAAGCCGAGAACGTCAGGCCGCTAGGAACGTCAGGAAGCTGAGACCGCCGTGCGACGACCCATGGCGCGTTGGCGCCGCAGACGCCGGCGCTCACGCTCCGACAGGCCGCCCCAGATCCCGAACTTCTCGCCGTTCGCCAGCGCGTACTCGAGGCAGTCCTCGCGCACCACGCAACCCCGGCACACCTCCTTCGCCTCGCGCGTCGATGCGCCGCGCTCGGGGAAGAAGAGGTCGGGGTCCACGCCCATGCAGTTGGCCCTCGACTGCCATTCCCGTTCTTGTCGGTCGCACAGTGAAGCGAAGTCCACCGGTACGCCTCCCCTCGCCACACCGTGGCATCGGTGTAATTACAATCGTGTCATCATCACCGATCCCCACGCACGGCGCAAGGGGGCGCCCAGGGATTATCCGATTTCTCGCCACACCGCGTGGCCAGCTCGATCTCACTCTCCGCATCCACCGAGAGGCCGAGCGGATCGGGACCGGAGCCAGACTGCGCTACGGAACGAGATCTAGCGGCTCCAAGAGCCGGGCCCAGGGCGCGATCTCCAGGGCCCGGTCGCAGATCCGGAACGCCAGGTGCCACGGCCCATTCCCCCCTGCGCGTTTCCGGCCGACCCGACTCCGCGGGCCGAAGTGCCTGAGGACCTCGAGCTACGGCTGCGCCGGTGCTCCAGGAAGTCGACAAGGACGTAGTCGCCGAGGTTCTCGGGGTTGGTGAAGAAGGCTCGGCCGCGGTTGAGCCGCGACATCTGCTCGATGAAACCCTGCAACGACCTGTCCGGATCGAGCATGAACGTGTTGATCGTGATCCCGGCCTTGGTGCAGCGGACGACCTCCGCGAGCGTGCGCTTCACGGTCTCTGCGACGGGCGGGTAGCTGAAGAAGACCTCGTTTCCGCCGGCCCCGTCGGGCACCAGGTGCGCCGTCGGCTCGCCGTCGGTGATCATGATGATCTGCTTCGTCCCGTGGCGATGAGCGAGCATCCGCCGGGCGAGCAGCAACCCGTGTTGCATGTTGGTCCCGTAGACGTAGTCCCACGACACACCGGGCAACTCTTCGGGCTTTATCTCGCGTGCGATCTCCGAGAAGCCGACAAGCCCAAGGAAATCACGGGGAAATTGGGTGGAGATCAAAGTGTGGAGAGCGATCGCCACCTTCTTCGCGGCGAGGAAATTGTCGCGCATCGGCATCGACAGCGACAGGTCGACCATGAGAACCGTCGACGAGCGCACGAGGGCTTCGGTCCGCTCGATCTCGAAGTCGTCGGGCGTGAGCTTCACCGGCGTCCCCGAGCCCGACCTGCGCACCGCGTTGTGAACCGTGCGCTCGATATGAAGCGTGAACGGATCGCCGAACTCGTAAGGCTTGGTCTGGCCCTCGCGCTCGTGGCCCGTGCCGACGAATGCGGCGCGGTGACCGGCGGGCCTGTCCTTGGTCAGCTTGGCGAACAGCTCGGAGAGGGCTTTCTGCCCGATCCTGCGTATCGCCTTCGCCGTCAGCTCGTAGCGGCCCTCGCGCCGGTTGATCAGCCCGGCGTCCTCGAGCTCGCGGGCAAGGTTCGCCAGGCGCTGCAGCGAGCGGGCGCCGTCCTCACCGAGGTACTCGCGCGCCTGTGACAGGTCGACCTCGGCGAGGGCTCCGGGCGACGCGGCCGAGCGCAGGAATTGCTCGAGCTGGTCCATCTCGCCCAGCCGGCGTGCTGATGCCGCAGCCTCGTCGAGACCCACGGGCTGGTCGCCCCCGTACCGGTAACGCCGGCCCCAACCGGCACCCGGCACCGCTTTCTGGAGGTTTCCCATCAGGCGGTCGACCTGCCAGCGCAGGTCCATGTCCTCGAACAGCGACTCGGCGAGCGCCTGCAGCTGAGCGCGCTGTTCGGGGCTCATCGAGTCCAGTGCCGCCTGGACCGCCGCCATCTGGGCCGCGAGCTGAGCGAGAAGCTCGTCCAGGTCCTTCGGATCACCGGGGAACAGATCTCCGAACTGCTCCATGAACTGCTCGAACGTCGGATCGAGCGGTTCGCCGGACTCGCGTTGCTCGATCATCTTGTTGAGACCGTCGAGGGCCTGACGCACCCTCTCCATGTGCTCGGGGTCGGGGTTGGTGAGCGCTTCTGACATCTGGTCGAACCAGCTCTTCGCAACCTGCTCGCGTAGGCGCTCCAGTAGCTCCTCGAAGTGCTCCCGGGCCTGTGATGAGGCGAATTCGTATTCCTGGAGACCCTTCACCCTGCCGGCGAGGTCCTCGGGAAGCAGCTCCAGCTGCATCTGGCGCTCTGCGACGACCTCGTCCGTCACCTGCTTCCGGCGTTCGTCGCCGGAGGCCCGCGCTTCTTCGGCGAGGTCCTGCAGCCCCGTGCGCTCTTCTGCGAGCACCTCCTCGAGCTCCTCTGCGATCTCGCGGTACGCGCCCCCTAGGTCGTAGCGGTCGAGCTCCGCCTGCCGCCGCTGGCGCAGGCGCGACATCAGGTCGCGGAGCCCCTGCACCCGTTCGCCGGGCTTGCGAAATCCCGAGTTGAGCATGCGACGCAACGCCGCGTCGGGGTCACCGTGGTACAGCAGGTCGTCTGCGATCTCGTCGAACAGGCTGTCGATCTCGTCGGTGATCCCGTGTTGAGTGCCGTCCCATCGCGAGTACGACCAGCTGCGCTCGAACATGTGCCTCACCACCCGTTCCGGAGCACCGACGGTGTCGCGCAAACGGAGCACCGACGGTGTCGCGCGAACTGACACCTACGGAGCCGCGCGAACTGAAACCTACGGTGCCGCGCGAACTGAAACCTACGGTGCCGTGCGAACTGACACCTACGTGGGCGTGCCAAGCTCGCGGCACCCTTCGTCACGAGCGTGCCCTGTAGGCAGCCCGTGGACCAGCAGCGTCCTTGTTCAGGCGTTTCGTGAGGTGCAGGCCCTCCAGGATGAGCTCGGCGGCACTCGCCACGGCTCCGGGGGTCTTCGAGCCCGCGAGCGCAGTTGCGAGCGTGGCGAGCTCGGGCACCTGCGTCATCGTCTCCGCATACGCCGATGCGGGCAGATCGTCGCCGGCGTGCACGACGCGCTTGTCGTCGAAAGCCGCCACGATCGGCGCCAGGTTGTCGGTCGGGACACGTCGGCGGAACACCGACAGGACCGCTGCGGACACGAGCGCCTGGAGGATCCGCTCCTCGCGACCCTCCTCCAGCGCCTCTATCTCGACCTTCCCCTGAGTGGAGCTCACGAGCGCCCCGAGGTCGCTCACCCTCGGCACCGCGTCAGGCTCTCCGAGACGCAGCGCCCGCCTGAGGGCGTTGGCCACCAGCGTCTCGTAGTTGGTGATGCTGAGGCGGACCGAGACCCCCGAGTGCTGGTTCAGGTGCGGGCTCTCGCGCGCGAGCTGAGACAGCTCGGCCACGATCTCTCCCATGAACTCCGGAACTTCGATCCTCGGATCTCCTTCAGAGAGCTCGGGAACGTGCGCCTCCTGGAAGACGATCGCGAGCTCGGTCTCGGTGTCCGCCGGATAGTGAGTGCGGATCTGCGCGCCGAACCTGTCCTTCAATGGCGTGATGATCCGGCCGCGATTGGTGTAGTCCTCGGGGTTGGCGGTCGCGACGAGCACGATGTCGAGAGGCAGCCTGACGGTGAACCCGCGGATCTGCACGTCGCGCTCTTCGAGCACGTTCAGCAGGCCGACCTGGATCCTCTCTGCGAGGTCAGGAAGCTCGTTCATCGAGAAGATGCCCCGGTTCGAGCGCGGAACGAGCCCGTAGTGGAGGGTCAGCTCGTCCGAGAGATACCTGCCTTCTGCGACCCGGATCGGGTCGACCTCACCGATCAGGTCGGCGATCGATGTGTCGGGGGTGGCGAGCTTCTCGGACAGGCGCTGGCTGCGATGCACCCAAGTGACAGGAGTGTCGGACCCCTCTTCGGCCACGAGGTCGATCGCGTAACGCGACACCGGTGCGAACGGGTCATCTCGCACCTCAGATCCGGCGACCACCGGCAGCCATTCGTCCAACAGGTTGACGAGGGACCTGGCGATGCGGGTCTTCGCCTGCCCCCGCTCGCCGAGCAGGATCACGTCGTGGCCCGCAAGAAGGGCGTTCTCAAGCTGCGGGAGGACCGACTCGTCGAAACCGAGCACCCCCTCTATGAGCGGCATCCCGCCGGCGATGCGTCGCGCGGCGTTGCTCCGCAGCTCCTCGTGCACCGGGACGGACCTCCACCCCGACGCTTCGAGATCCCCGAGAGTGGTGGGCAGATCGGACGGTTGCGAGGGGTTGGCGGCGACCTGGCTCATGGAACGGAGCCTAGGCGCCCGGCGTCGGACGCTTTCCTCGGCCTTCGCGCCGGCACACGGCCGCGACGTGGCTCGCCGGTCGCCGGCACATCGTCCGGGCGGGACTCGCCCGGTCGACGGCACCCGTGGAATGATGATGCGCCGTCAGGACCTGCCCGTCCCTGATGGTCCGACAGTTAAACTGCCGGTCGGGGACGCCCGGCCACGGAACCGGAATGAGGTGAGAGGTCGGGGTGAGCACGGTGGAGGATGTCCGTCCGGTGCCCGCCGCACCGACGCCGGTGTCGCTCGGTGGCGTGCGCGGTGGACCGGACTCAGCGAGGACGCTTCGTAGCGACCGCTGGTGGCTGAGCCCTGCGATCACGGTGGGGATCCTCACCTCGTTCGTCGTCTACTCGACTTGGGCAGCCTTCCAGAACCGCAACTATTTCGTAGGTGCCGCCGCTCATCGCGACCTGATCTCACCGTTCTACTCGCCGTGCCTGGCCGGCAGCTGCGTACCGGGGAGCCATCCCGGTTTCACCCTGACCCAGTGGACCATCTCCCCCGCAATATTGATACTGATCGTCCCACTCGGCTTCAGGCTCACCTGTTACTACTACCGCCGCGCGTACTACAGGGGCTTCTGGCAGTCACCTCCCGCATGCGGGGTGGCCGATGCGCACGTGACGTACTCCGGCGAGAGCCGCTTCCCGCTCATCTTGCAGAACGCTCACCGCTACTTCTTCTACCTGGGCCTGGTGCTGAACGTCATCTTGACCATCGACGCCGTCGTCGCTTACGGCGAGCCGGGCGAGGGAATCGGAGTGAGCGTCGGGGCCTTAGTCCTCACGGTGAATGCCGTGTTGCTCTGGAGCTACTCGCTTTCTTGTCATGCGTGCCGGCATCTGTGCGGAGGGAACGTCAACCGGTTCTCGGCCCATCCGCTGCGAGCGCGCATTTGGAAAGCGCTTACACCCTTGAACTCACGCCACATGCAGATCGCCTGGGCCAGCCTGATCTTCGTGGCGCTCACCGACCTCTACGTCCGGTTGGTCGCCGCCGGCGTGTTCTCCGACCCGAAGCTGTTCTGACATGACCGACTACGAGACGCACGACTTCGATGTGATCGTCATCGGGGCGGGCGGGGCAGGACTTCGAGCCGCCATCGAGGCGAAGGAGCGCGGGCTTCGCACCGCTCTCGTGTGCAAGTCCCTCCTCGGCAAGGCACACACCGTCATGGCCGAGGGCGGTGCTGCCGCCGCGATGGGAAACGTCTGGGCCGAGGACAACTGGAAGGTCCACTTCCGCGACACGATGCGCGGCGGCAAGATGCTCAACAACTACCGGATGGCGCAGCTGCACGCTCTCGAGGCGCCCGATCGCATCTACGAGCTCGAGCGTTGGGGAGCGCTGTTCGACCGGACGAAGGACGGCCGCATACTGCAGCGCGACTTCGGCGGTCATCGCTACGCCCGCCTCGCCCACGTCGGGGACCGCACAGGGCTCGAGCTCATAAGGACTCTCCAGCAGCACGCCGTCGCGCTAGGCATCGACGTGTTCATGGAAGTCAAGGTGCTCAAGCTCCTGCGCGACGACACGGGAGTCGTCGGAGCCGTCGGCTACTGGAGGCCCACGGGCGAATTCGTCGTCTTCACCGCGCGGTCGGTGGTGCTCGCCACCGGCAGCGTCGGAAAGGCGTGGCTGTACACGTCCAACTCGTGGGAGTCCACCGGCGACGGACACGCGATGGCGCTTTGGGCCGGTGCCGACCTGATCGACATGGAGGCCGTGCAGTTCCACCCGACGGGGATGGTCTGGCCGCTTTCGGTCCGGGGCATCCTGGTGACCGAGGGGGTGCGCGGCGACGGCGGGGTGCTTCGCAACTCGGAGGGCCGGCGCTTCATGTTCGACTACATCCCCCCGATGTTCGCAGCCGAGACCGCCGATACAGAAGAAGAGGCCGACCGCTGGTACGAGGACCACGTGAACAACAGGCGGCCGCCCGAGCTTCTCCCCCGTGACGAGGTCGCACGGTCGATCAACTCCGAGGTGAAAGCCGGTCGGGGCACCCCGCACGGCGGAGTGTTCCTCGACATCGCCACGCGCCGTCCCGCCGACGTCATACGCAAGCGGTTGCCGTCCATGTACCACCAGTTCATGGAGCTCGCCGGCGTCGACATAACCACGGAGGCCATGGAGGTCGGACCGACCTGCCACTACATCATGGGCGGGGTCCGCGTGGACGCCGACACCGAGGCCACGACGACGCCCGGCCTCTTCGCTGCCGGCGAGGTGGCGGGCGGCATGCACGGGGCCAACCGCCTCGGGGGGAACTCGCTTTCCGACCTTCTCGTGTTCGGGAGGCGTGCCGGGATGGGCGCCGCCGACCACGCCGAGCAAATAAGCCCACGTCCCGCGGATCTGTCGGAGGTCGATCGCATAATCGAAGAAGCTCTCGCCCCGTTCGATCGCGAGGGCGGCGAGAGCCCTTACGACATCCATCACGAGCTGCAGGAGACCATGCAGAGCCTCGTCGGGATCATCAGAACGGAGTCCGAGCTCGTAGAGGCGCTCGAGGCGCTCGACAAGTTCGACGACCGGGCGTCCGCCATGTCGGTGAGCGGCGGCAGGGCGTACAACCCGGGCTGGAATCTCGCCACCGACATCCCGCCGATGCTCGCGGTGTCGCGTCTCGTCGCCACGGGCGCTCTCAACCGCAAGGAGAGCCGCGGAGGACACACCCGGGACGACTTCCCGGGGCCCGACCCCGAGATGGGGAAAGTCAACTTCGTGCAGCGCCTGTCAGAAGACGGGACGCTGACGATCACGCCAGAGCCGCTCTTGGAGATGCCTGAAGAGCTCGCCGAGCTTCTCGGAGAGGGTCACTGATGGCAGACGTGACTCTCAGGGTCTGGCGTGGTGACGCGAACGGGGGGAGCTTCGTCGAGTACTCGCTTCCCGCACAGGAGGGTGAGGTCGTCCTCGACGTCGTGCACCGCGTACAGGCGGGTCCCGCTCCGGATCTCGCCTGCCGTTGGAACTGCAAGGCGGGCAAGTGCGGCTCGTGCTCGGCCGAGATAAACGGTGTCCCTCGGCTCATGTGCATGACGCGCATGGACACCCTTCCGGAGGGCGAGCCCGTGACGCTCACTCCGATGAGGACGTTCCCGATCATCCGCGACCTGGTCACGGACGTGACGTTCAACTACGAGATGGCCCGCCAGGTCCCCGCCTTCCAGCCGGAAGCCCCCGGCCCCGACGGCACCTACCGGATGATGCAGGTGGACGTCGAGCGCGGGCAGGAATTCCGCAAGTGCATCGAGTGCTTCATGTGCCAGGACGTCTGCCACGTGATCCGCGACCACGAAGAGAACAAGCTCAAGTACGCGGGGCCCAGGTTCTTCATCCGTTACATGGAGCTCGAGTCGCACCCTCTCGACACGAACGACCGTCGCCAGCTGATCCAGGAGCGCATGGGTCTCGGCATGTGCAACATCACCAAATGCTGCACGGAGGTCTGTCCCGAGCACATCAAGATCACCGACAACGGGATCATCCCGCTCAAGGAGCGCGTGGTCGACGCCAAGTACGACCCGGTGGCGTGGTTGGGCCGCAAGGTCCTCGGTCGCAAGGTCGCGCCCGTGCCTGCCTTCGCGCCGACACCGTCTCCGATCCACGTCTCGCCCAAGCCCGGGAGCCAGCCAACGGGCCAGCCATGGAGCCAGGTGGGGGGCTCGACATCCTCGGAGCGGCCGGCAAGGCCGATCCCGCCCGGGGGTACCGCGCCCGACGGCTACTGGGGGCCGCCCCCAGCTTCGACGTCGGGGCCTGCCGCCGGCGCCGGCGCCGGCGCTCCCGACAGCGCAGATGCTTCGAGCGCCGCCGATTCAGATACTGCGAGCGGCGGCGCAGCTTCGATCGCCGGCGATCCCGGCCCCACTCAGACAGGCCCCACTCAGACAGGTCCCACGCAGACGGGCCCCACGGAGACGGGTAGCGCCTGACTGACCATCCCGGGCCTGCGCAAAGCGGTCCGGAGCACAGGGTCAGGCGCACAGGGTCAGGCGCACAGGGTCAGGCGCACAGGGTCAGGCGCACAGGGTCAGGCGCACAGGGTCAGGCGCACAGGGTCAGGCGCACAGGGTCAGGCGCACAGGGTCAGGCGCACAGGGTCAGGCGCACAGTCAGCGACACTGAGTCAGGCGCACTGAGTCAGGCGCACTGAGTCAGGCGCACAGGGTCAGGCGCACAGGGTCAGGCGCACTGGGTCAGGCGAACGGCACCCCGGTCCCCGTGCAATTGCCCTCACAGTGTTGCGATTCTGTTAACCACCTGGATGTGCCCGGGTGCCGCTGCCAACCACCAGGAGACGGGGGTATCTTGTTCGGTTACAGGCATCCGGGTCGGATGTCGGGAAGGGGAGGTCCCATGGCCATTCCAGGTGTGCTCGACGACCAGTCACTTCGTCGCTACCGCGAGCTTCTCGACGCAGAGGACGCAGCATTCGACGAGCTGGAGCACGCTTGTGAGGACGGGGACCGTGTCCACTTCGAATCAGACTTCGCCGCGTGGCGCCAAGCACTGATACGCAAGCTCACGTTCTTGAACAAGGTCGGGATCGACATCGGCGAGCTTGCCGGGGTCTGATCGCGGACGCCGGCGGGTGTCTCCTGCCGGCAACAGCGCCCAGTCACTGCACGCGCCGTAGCAGCGCGCGACAACGTCAGCCGAGGAGAGCCTTCACCGCGTCGCGCTCGGCGATGAGCTCGTCGGTCGTCAGATCGATCAGGGCCGAAGCGAACTCACTGTGCGAAAGGCCGTCGACGATCTCGACACGACCGTGGCTCGCGCGAACCGGGAACCCGAAGATCAGTCCCTCCGGCCTTCCGTACTCGCCATGGGAAACGACGGCGAGGGATTGGCAGTCACCCGCGGCGGTATCGAAGGCGACGCTTCTCACCGAATCGACCACTGCGTTTGCTGCAGATGCAGCCGAGGACGCGCCCCGCGCCTTGATCACCGCCGCACCGCGCTGCTGGACGGTCTTTATGAATTCGGTCTTCAGCCACTCGTCGTCGGCGATGACCTCAGCGGCCGGTGTGCCGCCGATGACCGCATTCTCGAAATCGGGGAACTGAGTCGAGGAGTGATTGCCCCAGATACCGACCGACGAGACATCCGCGACACCGACACCCGCCTTGCGTGCGAGAAGGCTCCGCGCGCGGTTCTGGTCGAGCCGTGTCATCGCGAACCAGCGGTCGTCGGGCACGTCGGGCGCATGCGAGCGAGCGATGAGGCAGTTGGTGTTGCAAGGGTTGCCCACGACCAGCACCCTGACGTCAGAGGCCGCGTTCGCTGCGATCGCCTCGCCCTGAGGGCCGAAGATCCCGCCGTTCACGTTCAACAGGTCGTTTCGCTCCATGCCCTCCTTGCGGGGGATCGAGCCGACGAGCAGCGCCCAGTTGGTCCCGTCGAACGCAGTCTTGAGGTCCGAGGTGGCCTCGATGCCTGCGAGAAGCTCGAACGAGCAGTCCTGGAGCTCCATCACGACGCCTTCCAGCGCCGACATGGCGGGCTCTATCTCGAGGAGTTTCAGCACGACCGGCTGATCGGGCCCGAAAAGGGCGCCGGATCCGATCCTGAACAACAGTGAGTAACCGATCTGTCCGGCTGCGCCTGTGACGGTGACGTTGAGGGGAGTCTTCACGCTCGGTCAGACCTTTCTCCTGCAGCCATGAGCTCTTACAACCTGTCGGCGATGGCGGCCGCGAACTCGGAGCACTTCACCTCGGTGGCGCCATCCATCAGCCGAGCGAAGTCGTAGGTGACGATCTTCTCGGCGATCGTCGCCTCGAGCGCGCGGAGGATGTCGTCGGCCGCCTGCGTCCAGCCGAGGTGCTCGTACATCAGCACGCCGGAGAGGAGCAGGGATCCCGGATTCACCTTGTCCTGGCCGGCGTACTTGGGAGCCGTCCCGTGCGTGGCCTCGAAGATACCGTGGCCCGTCACGTAATTTATGTTGCCGCCCGGTGCAATGCCGATGCCGCCTACCTGAGCCGCGAGAGCGTCCGAGAGGTAATCGCCGTTCAGGTTCATGGTGGCGATCACGTCGAACTCGTCGGGCCGGGTGAGCACCTGCTGCAAGGTGATGTCGGCGATCGCGTCCTTCACGAGGAGCTTGTCACCCGGCTTGCCGCCGCTGTCGTCCCAAGAGACGGCAACGTCGGAGAACTCATCCCTCACGAGCTCGTAGCCCCAGGCCCTGAACGCGCCCTCTGTGAACTTCTGGATGTTGCCCTTGTGGACCATCGTCACGCTCTTGCGACCGTGATCGAGCGCGTAGCGGATCGCGGCGCGGATGAGCCTCTTCGAGCCCTCCTCGGAGATCGGCTTGATCCCGATCCCCGTCTCGTCGCGCAGCTTCCAGCCGAACTTCTCCAGCAGGAACGCCGCGAGCTCGATGGCTTCGGGAGATCCCGCTTGCACCTCCATGCCGGCGTAGACGTCTTCGGTGTTCTCCCTGAAGATGACCATGTCGACCAGCTCGGGGTGGCGCACCGGGGACGGTACGCCTGTGAACCACCGGACCGGTCGCAGGCAGACGTAGAGATCGAGCAGCTGGCGCAGCGCGACGTTGAGCGAGCGGATCCCGCCGCCGATCGGCGTAGTGAGGGGACCCTTGATCCCGATGAGGTGGTCCCTGAACGCTTCCACCGTCTCGTCGGGCAGCCAATTCCCAGTCTCGTTGAACGCCTTCTCGCCCGCGAGGACTTCCATCCACTCGACCCTCTTGCCGTACTTTGCGGCGGCGGCGTCGAGCACGAGCTTCGCCGCAGGCCAAATGTCAACCCCGATCCCGTCCCCCTCGATGAAGGGGATGATCGGTTCGACGGGGACCACGAGAGAGCCCCCCGGCTGCATGATTATGCGTTCTGGCACGAGATGGGAGCCTACCGGTCCGCGGGGTGGGCGAATAATCCACCATGCCCGCCTCTCTCGAAGGTTCGAGATGCCGCTCGTGTGTTGCCACGTCGGCCCATTTCAAGGCTGCCCGAGCGCCTGTCAGTCCTCCGAGAGAGCCCTCTGCATATCGTCGGCGAGCTCGGGATTGTGGAACGGCCCGGGTGCGCGCAAGGCCGCCATCACCTGACGCTGGGTGACCGGATCCTTGTCCTGGCTCATCTTGATCTTGCAGATGAAACGGGTGATCGGCAACCTGATGCCCAACGTACCCTGGGACACCGGACGACCCCAGTCCGGATCGAGGAACATCGGGTCTTCTACGTGGCGCTCGAAATGCGCCACCAACCTGCCGAGCACCGCGAGGTTCTCCTCTTCGTCAAGCAGTTGTGGCACTCCGTAGCAGTGCACTGCGCTGAAGTTCCATGTCGGTGCCCGGATCGCTCCCGGCGCGTACCAGCTCGGAGAGATGTACCCGTTGTTGCGCCCTTGGATGATCAGCAGAATCTCGCGGTCTCCGAATCCATGGTTCATCTCGTCGGGCCGGCCCACATGCGTGAGGACGGTCAAACCCTCGGACTCGTCGTCGAGCAGAATCGGGTAGTGCGAGGCGACCAGCCCGCCGTTGTTGCTGCTGACCAAGATCCCCCAGGGATTCTCGCTTATGAGCCGACGGACGACTTCGGGATCTTCTGTGGCGTGTAGAGGGTTGTGGCGCACGAGCCCGCATTGTGCCATGACCCCTCGACTTCCGGCATGCCTTCGTTCTGAAGTTCAGTCATGCGTTCAGTCGACAAGACTGCTCACGTGACACTCAGAACCAGATTCACCGAGTTGATGCACGTCGAGCATCCTGTCGCTCTCGCGCCCATGGGCGGATCGGCGGGCGGAGATCTCGCCGCGGCGGTCTCGAACGGTGGGGGCCTGGGGCTCATCGGCGGCGGACGCGAGAGCAGCGATTGGCTGGAGCACGAGATCACAATCCTGCAACGGAGCACGGACAAGCCGTGGGGAGTCGGCTTCTTGACCTGGGCCGCGTCCGTGGACGCGGTCGCACGCTCCCTGGAGTACGGACCGTCAACGGTCATGCTTTCGTTCGGCGATCCACGGACCTTCGCGAAGCTGGTACGGGGGTCGGGTGCCAAACTGATCATCCAGGTCGTCGACCTCGACGAAGCACGTCAGGCCGTTGACGTCGGTGCAGACGTCGTCGTCGCGCAAGGCGCCGAGGCCGGCGGTCACGGAGGCGTGCGAGCGCGTGGCACCTTGCCATTCGTGCCGGCGGTGGTGGATCTGGTCCGACCGATTCCGGTTCTCGCAGCCGGCGGGATAGCAGACGGTCGAGGGCTTGCGGCGGCGCTTAGCCTCGGAGCCGCCGGTGCGATGCTCGGAACGAGATTCCAAGCAAGCACAGAAGCGATCGTCGATGCGAAGATCGTGAAGGCCATCCTGGACGGACGGGGCGAGGACACCGAGCGAAGCCGTGTACTCGACATAGCCAGAGGTGCGTCCTGGCCTGAGCAATACCCTGGAAGGTCGCTCCGAAACGACTTCATCGAACTGTGGCGCGGTCGAGAGAAGGAACTGCAGAGCGACACGGAAGCTCAGCGGATCTTCCGTGAAGCGGCAGCCGCCGGCGACATGAGCGTCGTACCCGTATGGGCCGGCGAAGCCATCGATCTCATCACGGAATCGCGCTCGGCAGCAGATATCGTCCGCGACGTGGCGGCCGGCGCCGAAGAGATACTGCGGAACATCCTCGAACCCGAGAAGCGGTCAGCCAGTGGATCCCGCTGACGAATGGGCGATCGAGCAACACCTTGCGGGTAGATCGCAGATCATCGTCGACCTTTATGACCGTTTCGTAGAGCTGATATCGGACTGTGGGCCCTTCACGTACAGGGTCACCAAGACCGCGATCGCGTTCAAGGGGACCCACCGGGGATTCGCCGGTGCAAAACCAAAAAAGACATCTCTCGACGGGTTCCTCGATCTGCAGAGAGCTGTAGTCGACGACAGGTTCCTTCGGGTTTCGCCCTACACGAAGAGGCTGTTCGTTCATCAGTTCCGGATCACGAGCATCGCGCAGATGGACAATGCCTTCGCCCAATGGGTGCAAGAGGCGTACCTGGTCGGGACGGGAGCTCACCGAGCTGCACCAAGCTGATCGAGGCCGGAACTCACCACGAGTCGACGAGGCCCGCACTCGAGGACAGCACTCAAGGTCTGTGTGTTGCTCGAAAGTTGCCGGGCTACGCTCGGTCAGCGACTGAGCTCGGCCAAGCGACCCGGGCAAAAAAAGGACGGAACATGTCGCGTGGAGTCCGACAAAGCCGAGCAGTCCGGGCTGGGACACTGGCCGGTGTCCTGACAGTTGCCACCTTGACAGGCGCCCCGGCGGCATCGGCTTCGTCACAATCGGCGCAGGAGCAGGTCCTCTACGACTTCAGCGGGCCCAACGGGGCGGGTCCACTGTCAGGGGTGTCCCTCGGAGCGGACGGAACCCTCGTCGGCACGTCCGTGTTCGGGGGCAAACACGGCGACGGGGACGTCTATGAGCTCACGCCGGACGGGTCCGGATACACCGAGACCATCCTTCATACATTCGGCGGAGGCGTCGACGGATCCAAACCTGACGGGAACGTCGTGGCGAACAGCCAAGGCGACCTTTTCGGGGTGACCACCGTCGGGGGAGCCGACCAGCAAGGGACCGCCTACGAGCTGGTTCCGTCGGGATCCGGCTACATCGCGACCGTGATCCATACGTTCACGGGCGGTGCCGACGGGAGCCAACCAATCGGGACGCCGGTTCTGAACACCTCGGGCGATCTCTTCGGTGTGACCCAGTTCGGGGGTACAACGGACGGGGGCGTGGCCTTCGAGATCAGCCCGACCAAGACCGGATACCGGGAGCATGTGCTGCACGACTTCTCGTTCGGGGCGGCTCTTCCACAAGCCGGGCTGTCGATGGCTGAGGACGGCACGCTGTTCGGCACGGGCTACGGCGCGGGAAACGTCCATACCGATGGCTTGGTCTTCAGGCTGCGCCCCGAGGGTAAGCAATACGCCTACACCGACCTGTACAACTTCAAGGGCGGAACGGACGGTTCCAACCCGTTCGCAGCCCTGACCGTCGACGGAGCCACGGGCGACATCTTCGGTACGACGGAGTATGGCGGGGGCGCGGGTGGCGAAGGGACAGTCTTCGAACTCACTCCGAGCGGCCCGGGGTACGCCGAGCGCGTGCTGCACGCATTCACCCCGAAACAGGGGGCGCTCCCCGAATCGCCAGTACTGGTCGAAGCCGACGGAGATCTCTTCGGCACTGCCACAGGGGGCGGAACGGGTTGCAACGGCGGTTGCGGAACGGTGTTCGAGTTGATCCCGTCCGGCTCCACTTACTCCTTCAAGGTTGTCCACCGCTTCACGGGCCCACCAGATGGGGCCGAGCCCGAGTGGGCACCGTTGGTTCCTGAAGCCAACGGCGATCTTCTCGGCACCACCCGGTCGGGCGGGACGGCGTCGAGCTGCAGCGACGGTGGCCCAGGTGGGGTCACCGGGTGCGGAACCCTGTACCAGATCAAATCCTGACCGGGCGGAGTTCTCGCGCAAAGACAATACGATTGCTTTACACGACCGACGCGGCCGACAGAGACGGAGCAGCCGACACGACCGACGCGGCCGACACAGCCGAGACATCCGACGCGGCCGACACAGCCGACGCTGCCGACAGGGACGGAGAAGACGCGATGAGTGACAACGACGACTGGTCACCAGACGAGCCATTGGGCACAGAGGCGTTCGAGCAGGGCGACGAAGCGCTCGACGAGGACTCCAGGATCGATTCGAGTTTTATCGAGGACGTCGAGAAGGACCCCTCGCTCGATCCGACGCTCCAAGCGGACGAACGTGAACTCGAAGAGATCGGCGCGGAGCTCGACGACCCTGAAGATCTGGTCACTCTCGACGGTGGAATGGACGACCCCGACGGCCTTGGAGGGCCGACACAGCGCGCGCTCTCTCGGCGTAAAGACCAAGACGGCTGGGACCTCGACGCGCCCGAGGCCGGCGACACTGAGGTCGACGACACTGAGGCCGACGACACTGAGGCCGACGCGGAATTTGACTGACTGACGGACTGCTCGCGAGCTCGCGGGCTGTGGTGTTTGAGACTCGATAGCTAGGGGATGATGCTTTGGAACACGACGAGACAGCCGAGGGTTGGTACCGGGACCCCTACGACGTCCACGAGGCGCGTTGGATTTCTTCGGGTGTGCCTACCAGCTTGGTACGCGATGGCAAGAAGGAGGGTCAAGACGACCCGCCGGATCGTCAACCCACGCGGCCGTTCGTGCCCGTGCGCCCGGGCCAGGCAAGTTCGGCAGGCGGCGGCAGTCTCTTACGGGCCGATGACGCCGAGAACCAACCGATCCCCGACCCCGGTTTTTATAGTCAAGTCGCCATGGATGCAAGCATCATGGGTCCCGTGCTTTCGGCGGATCTGGACATGATGTCCGAAACACCGTACGAGAGGAAGGTTAGAAAGCGAGCCAGAAGCCAAAGGTGGAAGGCGCGCCGGCAACGTTGGCTCGGCAAAAGCAGCTGATTGCCGAAAGCGGAAACGCGATTCAGCAGAAGTGCAGAAGTAAGGACGAAAGAGCCCGGAAAGACGCTCAAGGAGTGATTTGCGGACCGCGAGTCCTTGACAACCCGCCCTCGCCATTCTCAATGTAGCGCGCTCTTGCCTCTTGGGCTCTGTTCGTGTGCAGAATCTTCGGCCAGAACCAAGAGTGTGGAAAGAAGGGGGGAATATGGCCGAGCATGCGGTGGTGATCGCCGGGGGCGGTCCGACGGGAATGATGCTGGCGGCTGAGTTGGCATTGGCGAAGGTCGACGTTGCGGTCGTCGAGCAGCGTCCCGATGCCGTGCTTGTCGGCTCACGGGCCGGCGGTTTCCACTCGCGCACGATCGAACTTCTGGATCAGCGTGGAGTCGCCGAGCGGTTCCTCGCCGAGGGTCAGGTGGCTCAGGCCGCGATGATCGCCACGACGGTATTGGACATGAGCGACTTCCCGACACGTCATCCGTATTCGCTCGGGATCTGGCAAAACAAGATCGAGCGGATCATGGCCGCCTGGATTTCCCAGATGCCCGTGCAGATCTATTACGGATGTGAGGTGACGGGGTTCGCGCAGGACGACACGGGCGTCGACGTCGAGTTATTCGATCGCTCATTGCGGGCGAAGTATCTCGTCGGGTGCGACGGAGGTCGCAGTGTCATCCGCAAGGCCGCCGCCATCGAGTTCCCGGGTTGGGATGCAACCAAGAGCAACCTGATCGCCGAGGTCGAGGTAACCGAGGAAACGCCGCGGGGCATTCGCCACGACGCCACAGGCGTCCACGGCCTCCACCAGATGGAGGACGGGAAGACCGTTCGGGTCATCGTGACCGAGCAGCAGCTCGGGCCTAGCAGCGAACCCACACTTGGCGATCTGAGCGAGACGCTCATCGCCGTCTACGGGACCGACTTCGGGATCCACAATCCCACGTGGATCTCCAGGTTCACGGACATGACACGTCAAGCCGCGGCCTACCGAGCGGGGCGAGTCCTGCTTGCAGGCGACTCGGCGCACGTGCACTACCCAGCGGGCGGGCAGGGTCTCAGCCTCGGTGTTGGGGATGCGGTGAATCTGGGATGGAAGCTGGCTCAGGTTGTCAACGAGACCTCCCCGGAGACCCTCTTGGACACGTACCACTCCGAGCGCCACCCGGTCGCTGCCCGCGCGCTTCAGCACACGATGGCTCAGGGGGCGCTCCAGCGCCGGGACGAGCGCACGAAGCCCCTGATCGATCTGGTATCGAAGCTGGCCACCATGGACGAGCCACGTAAATGGCTCGCCGGGATCGTCTCCGGGCTGGATATTCAATACGACCTCGGCGAGGGTCACGCCTTGCTCGGTCGCCGCATGCCCGACCTGGACCTCGTGACCGCAGATGGCCCTCTAAGGTTCTTCACGTTGTTGCACAACGCCAAGTCGGTACTGCTCAACCTCGGTGAGCCCGGCGGCTTCGACATCCATGGTTGGGCCGACCGTGTCCAGCTGATCGATGCCGAATATGGAGGTCTGTGGGAGCTTCCGGTACTCGGCGCGGTCACCGCTCCCACTGCTGTATTGGTCCGGCCCGACGGATACGTCGCCTGGGTAGGTGAGGGCTCGGATACCGGATTGCATGACGCCTTGACTACGTGGTTCGGAGCACCATGACGAGACGCGATCGCAACGGCCTTCTTCTGGCTACCCTGCCTTCACGACAAACTGCTTCCGCCTAGAAGACAAAGGGCACGAGCATCTTCGTCGAACGCCGATACGCCGGGTAGGCCTCGGGGAACTCCCTGGCCATGTTGCGCTCCTCGACGGTCGCGCTGTAGACGAAGTACGCACCGGCAAGGCCCACGGCAATCAACCACAGCCAGCTCAGCGCCACCGCGGTGCCGACACCCGCAATAAGGATGCCGGAGTAGATGGGGTGGCGGACGAGGTGGTAGGGGCCACTGGTCACTAGCTCTGGGTCGTCCTTCAGCGACATCGGTGTGCCCCAGTTGCGTCCGATGTGGACTCGCGCCCAGATCGCGAACCCCAATCCGAGCGCGAGAAGGAAGAGCCCGAGACCGGCGCGCCATGGTTCCGTGTTGAGCCCGTGGTCCCGGAAGGCTCCCAAGCGGATCAAGACGATTGCAAGGACGAGGATCACCGCCCTGATTCGCATCTCGTGGGCCCAAGGGACATGGCCTCTCTTCATGGTAAAAGCCGCCACGAGCCAGTAGAGCCAAAACGCTGCCCACACGATCGCGAAGACAAGCTCGACCGCTCGCATGGAACTCAAGCCTTCTTACCCGTCAGCTTGCGAACCTCAGGTCGAAGCGCCGTCCGGGACCGACATCTCGGCCAACAGTGACCACTCCGTCCCTGGGATCTCGGCGTACAGAATCTCCGGGGTGTCGACCAGCATCGATGGCGCCTGCCGGATGGCTTCCTTGAAGTGCTCAGAGTTGACGTGCTCGGCGCCGGCATCAGCGTCGCGGAACCCCTCGATGAGAACGAACTGATCTGGGCTCTCAACGCTGCGGGACCAATCGAACCATAGATTGCCGGGTTCCTGGCGAGTGGCCCGAGTGAAGTCGCCAATGCGATCGATCCACTCGTCACTGCATTCCGGCCGCACGTTGAACCTGACGACGATAGAGATCATTGGGCTTCCTTATCGAAAAGGGGAAACAGCACGTGCCGTTAACCCGCTGCACCTTCGGCCAACGATACCCAGGACGAACGCTCATGGCCCGTCGCCACGTTGGTCAGTCACCCGATGGGCGAATCCCTCGACGGGACTTCGGCCGACCCACCTGCTCTCGGAGACCGAGAACAGGAGTCTGAACGATCGCAAGCCGGCCGGACATAGCGCGGTGGTATGCGCTTCGCTTTCAAGACCTCGCCGCAGGACACGACCTGGACCGACACGCTCGCCGTATGGAAGGCGGCCGACGACATCGAACTGTTCGAGTCAGGCTGGACCTTCGACCACTTCTATCCGATCTTTTCCGACAGCACCGGCCCTTGCATGGAGGGCTGGACCACCCTGACGGCGCTTGCCCAGGCGACGGCACGCCTGCGCATGGGAACCCTCGTGACGGGCATTCACTACCGCCACCCGGCGATCCTGGCCAACATGGCGACCACCCTCGACATCGTGTCCGGGGGCCGGCTGGAGCTCGGCATCGGGGCCGGGTGGAACGAGGAGGAGTCGGGGGCATACGGGATCGAGTTGGGCACGCCGGCGCAACGTAGTGACCGCTTCGAGGAGGCTTGCGAGGTGATCGTCGGGCTCCTCACGCAGGAGACGACGACGTTCAAGGGCCGGTACTACCAGCTGAGCGACGCCCGCAATGAGCCCAAGCCGATTCAACACCCACACCCGCCCATCTGTGTCGGTGGTAGTGGCGAGAGGAGGACGCTCCGCACCGCAGCCCGGTTCGCCCAGCACTGGAACTTCCTGGGTGGCACGCCGGACGAGTTCGTCCGCAAGCGTGACATCCTGCATCAGCACTGCGAAGACCTTGGCCGCGACCCCACGGAGATTCTCCTCTCCAGTCACGTCATATTCACCGGTGACGCGAAGGCCACCGCCGATCAGGCCGCCGCACTGGCAGAGGTCGGCGTAGAGCTCGGGATTGTCTATCTCCGACCGCCCTTGGATCCCGGAGTGCTCGAGCCGCTGGCCACGGCCTTGCGTGAGCTCTAACGACTTGCGTGAGCTCTAACGACTTGCGTGAGCTCTAACGACTTGCGTGAGCTCTAAAGACTTGCGAGAGCTCTAAAGACTTACCGGCGACTCCAACCCGAAGCTCCAGTGCAGGAACGCCACCTGGAGCCGTCGTCCGCATGGCTACGAGGTCGGTCCCAGCCCGCAGGCCGCCGATCCCGCTCTACACTCGCTCCCGTGAGCCAAGCCCAGGAACGGTACCGACTAATAGCGGGCGCATTCGACACCAGGGTGCAAGCCGCGCCTCCCGATAGCTGGAACGGCCAGTCACCCTGCACCGAATGGAGAGCTCGCGATGTCGTCGCCCACGTGGTCGACAACCACCGGCGGTTGATCGGCGAGGTAACCGGGGTCGAGTCCGAGCCGATGACGGCAGATGAGGACCCGAAGGCGGCCTGGACGTCTGCCTACGCGACGATGCGCGAGCTCACGGAGAACCACGAGGCTATGGCCAGCTCCGTCCAGGGCCCGATGGGGCCGATGCCCCTAGACCAGATGCTTCCTCAGTTCGTGTGCATGGACATGCTGGTTCACACCTGGGATCTCGCCCGGGCGGTGGGAGGTGACGAGCGGCTCGACAAAGAGTCTGTCCAGAACGCCTATGAGGCGCTCCAACCCATGGACACCATGATCCGCCAACCGAACGTGTTCGGCCCGAAGTTGGACCCACCTCCGGAAGCGGACGTCCAGACTGAGTTCCTCTACTTCCTGGGACGCCGAGCGTAACTCCGGGTGCCTCGATGAGCGCTCTATATCCGCTCGAGTGACTTCTCCTCGAGACTGAACTCCCAAGCGTCGGGCATCCGCAGCTTCGACCAAAACGAAAACGGATCGTCGAGCCCGATCTTGTCGTCGAGCCAGGTGGTAAGGAGCAAACCGTGGCTCACCAGAACAAGGCTCTCCGAGGATCCGAAGTCCAACTTCAGATGAGCAACACGGGTAATCACGTCTTCACGAGGCTCCCATCCCTCGACCGCCTCGCCCCTCAGATATCTGACTGCGGCATTCGCGTGCTCGTCGGCTGAGGCATACCGCGGCCTCTTCACCTCGCTGAGCTCGTCCCGTATGCCTATCTCCACGAAAGGAGCACTCCGCGGATGCGCGGGCCAGTGACGCAGCTGATGAGCCGATTGTCCGTGTCTTCGCCGAGAGGTTTGAGCGATCCTCATTGAGGGGGGATTCACAGATGAGCAACTCGACGATTTGAGAACAACTGCTGAGTCCCGGGAGACAGTCGATCGCGATTACCAAGGAAGCTGATTCTATGCCCTCAGGTGAGGAGGTCGATCCTGCGCTCGCTGGGTCGCCGCCAACCTGCTCGACAACAACTCCTTCAGAACCACTCCAGGGCCTTGGCGGTGAAGTTCTTGATTTCCTCGCGTGTGGCGTCTCTCCCTTGCGCCGAGCGCCAGGAGTCCTCATTTCGAACGCAGACGGTCAGCTCTGGTACCTCGATCCATGAGCACCGAATCGCCGTCACGGTCCCAGGTTGTTGCCAGCTCGCGTGTAGCTCGTGGGCGAGCTGACGATAATCGTTGCCCCCAGTGAGGGTGGTCGCCGTCGAGGACAGCCTCACGGTGTCCGAGCGCCGCTCGCCCTCGGCGCCCGGAGAGTATCGGAAGCGTACGTACTCGTCGCCTGCGCAATCCTCTTCGTACCGAGTGTTGGTCAACTCACCGGCGATGATCGTCGAGGTGAAGTCATACGGGTGATCATGGACGGGCGGTTCGCCGACGCAGTAGCTGGGATCCCAGACGTGGAGTCGGTACTCGCGCCGATCGTCAAGGCGGAGGCCCATGAGCCCGATGTCCTGCATCCTCCACGGGAAGTCCTCGGCGTGTTGGAGCATCGTGAGAACCAGGGCCTTGCTCAGTGTCTCGCTCATCGCGTCCTCTCCGCACCACCACCTGGCGACCTGCCCACCTTCGAAAGCACATCACTGTCATTTGCTCGGGTCAAGGCCGGCTAACTATCCCCCGCTGAACTGCGGTTCCTGCGAAGATCCCAGACCGACCAAGCGGGCCTCTCCTCCATCGAGCCGGGCACTTACGGGAATCGCGGCAGGCTGTCCTCCGAGCGGATCCGTCTCAGAACGCCGCTTCGGTCGCGCACCCCGGGTCGAGGCTCAGAGAGGTCGAGGCTCAGAGAGACAGTCACCGGTCCCTTGAGCGAAGCACGCAGAACTCGTTGCCCTCGGGGTCGGCCAGAACAGTCCACGATTGCTCGCCCTGACCGATGTCGACACGCGTCGCGCCGAGCGAAAATTAAGCGTTCGACCTCGGCGTCTTGGTCGTCAGGCCGCAGATCGAAGTGCAACCGATTCTTTCCCGACTTCTCCGAGGCGACCGGCTCGAACAGGATTCCCGGCAGGCGCTCGGCTTCAGCTCGTATCTCGAACTCGTCAGCGTCGTCGTTCACGACCACCCACCCGAGAGCCGTCGCCCACCAGTTTCCCAGGCTCACCGGATCGCGGGCATCGATCGTGGCCTGCTCCCATTCCAACACTCGCTCAGTTTGGTCGATCTGGCCGCAGTGCGTCGCCAGATGCGATCATCCCGATGGGAGACCATGGATCGGACCCCGGCAGTGCCGGGGAGTAAGTCTCTCGGCCGGCAGGCCTGGAGGTTTCATAAGTTCCAGTGACCTTCTGGGATCTCGACGCCTAGAGAACGGGGTGAGCGATGGAAGTTGCCGAACGCGAGAGGCGAGTGCGGAAGTTCGTCGACGACGTCTGGAACGGTAGAAACTACGAAGCCGCTGCTGACCTCTACGGCGAAAACTATCTCAACGCGTTCGGCGCAGGTCCGTCGGCCAGGGTCGAGCCGATTCGCCTCTACCACCAGGCGTTTCCGGATCTCCAACTAGCCGTCGAGGAGCTGATCGTGGCCGACGACACGGTCGTTCTCAGGGCTACATTCCGCGGCACCGACACGGGCGGATACGTGGGGCGTGCCCCGACAGGACGAGCCGTCGAGGAATGGGTGGTCACCGTCATGCACTTCGAGGATGACAAGGTCGTCAGGGAATGGATAGGAGCCGACAAGCTCGGTCTGTTCATTCAGCTAGGCGTTCTCGATGACCCGTGGCCCAATTAGCCAGTCCACCTGTCGGAGAACGGGCTAACTGCAGTCAGGTGGATCGCTGAATCCCCACAAGACTTGAACGGCCGTCGGGATGGCAGACTTCGTCGGGCAAAATGGCTCCCCGCCTACCGAGAGCATCATCCAGTCGCCTCCGCCTTGCTTCTTGAAGATGCCGATATTGCCCCCATCCTGGAGACTGACCAACGTCCTTTGGCTGGCTGATGGACTCGGAAGAAATCTTCCAAATGCCCAATACGTACCGGTCGAAGGCATGTATGCGTAATACACGGAGCCTGGCTCTGTTCCTGCGATCTCAGATGCTGGATCCTGGGTAAAAGTGACGAAACCGCCCACAAGCGCCTCTTTGACAGCAGCTGTAGCAAGAAGGTTTTGCGGTGAAGTCATGGCGCTTGTCGCAGCAATCGTGGCGCCGATGACGGAGTCGTCGGCGCTGAAGAACACGTTCGTCGGCGACGTAAAAGAAGTCGTCGTCGGGGATTGGAGTGTGCTCGTGGTGGGGTCGCCGCTAGCTGTTTCTCACCCGGCGACGTCGAATTTGCACGGTCTTCCAACGCGTCTTCGAAGATCGCCGGGCCGCTGCTACGCGCTTGACGTCGATCATGCGATGAAAGTGAAGAGGGCCGTTCGCATTACCATGCAGCCACCGGAGAGCCACGTGCGCCGTGAGTGCCGTTCCTGAGTTGGCGTTTGTCAGCACGATTAGTGCCTTGCGTTCGTCTGGAAGACACAGGAACAAACTTCGCCAACCCGGGCGAGACCCTTGATTGCCCACGAATTTAGCGCCGTTTCCCAACTTTCCCCACACCTGACCGGCACCGTATCCGCCGTATCGAAGCCCCAATAGCTCAGAGGCCGCCGGCGGCGATTGCCACATCGCCTCGACGAGTTCGGATGGGATGACCCCGCCACCTCGCCGACCGGAGTTGTCGGTCATCATGGCCTGAGCCAAGTGCGCCAAATCATCCCCGGAGGTGATGAGACCTCCAGAAGCGTGCTGGTTGGAATGACCCCTCGGCATCGGATGTCCTCGACGCTTGTGGGGAGCCGCAGTCGCAGGATCGCCGGTCCATCTCCGATCGAAGGAGCTGTTCACCATTCCAAGAGGTGCGAGAACGTTCTCGGAGGTCCAATCGGTAAACGTCTCACCCGTCAGCTCCTCAATGAGCAACTCGATCACGGCGTATCCCAGGTTTGAATAACGGAACCGATGACCGACAGGATCTTGAGGGGTCGCTGGTACAGATCCACCCACGCCGTTCAACGCCTCGACCAGTGTGGGCATTTGATCCCCGTCAAGAAACACATTGGAGCTACTCGCCGGTAGCCCACTCGTGTGGGTCAAGAGCGATCGAAGCGTGATCTCGCCAGCGACATAGGGCGACCTTGGAAACTTCCAACGACGGAGATGCGGCTCCACCGGTCCGTCGAGGTCGATATAACCATCGGCCACCAGCCGCATCGCAGCCCATGAAGTGACGATCTTTGAAAGTGACGCGACCTGAAACCGGGTCCCGGACGCCACGGCCTGACCCGAACCCTCGTCGGACGTGCCGCACCACACAGTTCGGACTTGATCGTCGTCGACACAGGTCGCTACCGCACCCGGAACTCGATAGAACTTCAGCAGGGATTCTGAAACAATCCGCGAATGCTCCACCGGACAATCATCGCAGTACAAACTTCAGGGCACCGGCAGGGTGCCGAAGCGTGCCGATCTGGGCGGGCCCGGTTCGTGTTCTTGAGGCCGACCATGTGGGTTCCAGCAACGTCCGTTCCCTGCCACAACCGGAGGACGTATCATGCGAGTGGGAAGCTACTTCGAACCGGAGGCGGAATATGGCAGGCTTTATTCAGTTCGTGGAGTTCGAGGCGACGGACATTGATGCAGTGGCGGCAGCGCTGGAGCGGTTTCGTGATGAGCATCCTGGAGCACTGACAGCTTCGGCCTCAACGATCGCTGAAGACCGCGATCGCCCAGGAACTTACATATCGATAGTTGAGTTTCCCTCCTATGAAAAGGCCATGGAACAACAGGCCAATCCTGCGACCTCGGAGTTCTCGGGGGGCTTGGCCAAGATCATGAGCGGGCCGCCTCGGTTCCGCAACCTCGACGTGCGTTCCGTGCTAACCAACCCGTAACCATCGAAGCCCACTTGCTTCAGGGTATGGGCCAATCTGGAGGCGTCTCCAGAACTCCGCGACGCGGATACAGCGACACAATTCCGCCGCAACGGTTCGCATAGGAGGCGAGATGGCTGAGGCTCTTGTGGTTGATCTGGCTGGTCTTCCCCAACTCGACATGCTCGTCAGCGATGAGGCACACCAGCGATACGCCGAGCTACGTCCTGCACGTCTTGCCATCTCACCAACGGGATTCCTGGGCTTCCTTCACTACGACGACGCGCTCGCAGTTCTCAGCAACCAGCATCTACGGCCAATGGCGTTGGAGGGACTTGATTTCGTCGGGGTCACCGACGGCCCATTGCGCAACTTCTTTGAGCACATCTTGTTCACACAGGAAGGCCCCGAACATCAGCGTCTTCGGCGGCTAGTCGCCTCCGCATTCTCCCCGCGGGCCGTCGATCGTCTTCGCATCTCCGTTCGAGACCATCTTGATCAGCTGCTCGATCCGGTGATTGAACGAGGAAGTGGGGAGCTCGTCGACGAGATCTGCAAGCCACTCGCGATCACCACGCTGTGCGATCTCCTGGGTGTTCCCCGAGAGGACATCCCGGACTTTCAGCACTGGGCGGGCGACATGGGTCTCGCGTTCGGCATCCTGACACCAGAAGCCAGGCAGGTCGTCGAGACAGCGCTGGAGGGCATCTCGGCTTACACCCAGACCCTGATCGATCATCGCCGTTTACAGCCCGGTGACGACTTGATCTCCGACCTCATCCGGGCCGAAGAGGAAGGCGAGCGTCTCACAACCGAGGAGCTGCTGGCGACGGTGTCGAACATGCTCTTCGCCGGATACGACACGACATATCGTCAGATCTCCTTGGCGTTGTTGTGCTTGGCCCGGGACGAGGACAGCGTGGGCCGGCTTGGCGGCAGACCCGACGTCGGGAGGCGCATTCGCGGATGAGTCGATACGTATGGAGCCGATTGCACATTCCACAATCCGCCTTGCGGTCGCCGACACCGAGGTCAACGGCATTCGCCTGAGAGCTGGAACGATGGTCGAGCCCATGATCGCCGCTGCCAACCGGGACCCTTCAGTTTTCGACGATCCCGATAGGTTCATTCCTGGTCGCAAAGGTCCCAGGGCGCTGAGTTTCGGACAGGGAATCCATACCTGTCTCGGTGCCGCCCTAGCTCGACTCGAGGTCGCAGAGGCCTTGGTTGCGGTGTCGACAAGACTTAACGGTTGGCGAATGGCGGTTGAGCCGCATCAAGTCGAGTGGTTCCCGTTATCGGAACCTTTTCGAGGAGTGGTCCACTTTTCGGTGGCAAGGACTCACCCGTAGGCCAACGATCGGACGCCGGGTAGAGGGCCTACCGCGGCACTGTCAAACTCGGAAGGCTCGAATCGGTGCCAGATTTGGAATCTTTGCCGATGGATGAATTCGCGGGACCTGCAACGTCAAGCTCTATGAACTACTGATGTGCGCTCAGTAGGCAGGCCCAGGGCGACAGAGAGGACTTAGCCATGACGGATGAAGGCAAGCCGATCGAAGTGTCACGCAGGATAGAAGCACCGGCAGCCCTCATCTTCGAGATCTTGGCGAACCCCCAACGCCACATGGATTTCGACGGGTCGGACATGCTCCGGGGAGCTGTCTTCAACAGTCCCATCTCCGAGGTCGGCGACACGTTCACAATGAAGATGCATCGGCTTGGTCGCGACTACCTCATGGTCAACCATGTAGTGGAGTTCGAGCCAGATCGCCGGATCTTTTGGGAGCCCGCTCCGGGCGACCTCCCTACTGCTGGCGGTGATCCATCCAAGGTCGGCGTCCCTGCTGGTTACCGCTGGGGCTACAGCCTCTCTCCGGACGGTGACGAAGCCACCGTCGTCACTGAGGTTTTCGACTGCGGCCCGGAGGAGAACCGCCAAACCCTTCTACGCGAGGGCGGGCAGTGGATCAACGGGACCAATCCGGTGCTCGAGTCCATGGCGGCCAGCCTGGACAGGCTCGCGGAGATCAGTACCGAGTAAGGCCGCTGCCGGACCGTATGTCTGGCTCGCCTACTCAGCCGGCTACTTTCCGAGCCCCTGCGTGAGTCCGGGTCGAGGTGCAGCTGACCGAGCTTCGAGGTACTTGCTACGAGCGCGAAACTGTGGACGTGAACGACGATGATCTGCTCGCCGAGCAGCGTTCGTGCTACCGGGCGCGAGCGCCCGAGTATGACGAATGGTGGCAGCGACGTGGTCGGTACGACCGGGGCGAGGAACAGCTGCTCGAATGGCAGCGCCAAGTAGCGATCGTGGACGACGCCCTAACCTCCTTTGGCGCTAAGGGATCGGTCTTGGAACTCGCGGGGGGAACTGGTTGGTGGACTGAGCGTCTCGCACGGACAGCCGACCGTCTCACCGTCGTGGACAGTTCGCCTGAGGTTCTCGCCCTCAACCAACAACGGGTGGGACGCGCCGATGTCAACTACGTCGTACAGGATCTCTTCGACTGGGAGCCAGACTCCAAGTATGAGGCCGTGTTCTTCTCTTTCTGGCTTTCGCACGTACCAAGGGCCCGATTTGGCGAGTTCTGGTCCCTCGTTCACTCATGCCTCACTCCCTCAGGCCGCGTGTTCCTCATCGACAATCGAAGCGATCCAGCGCCAGAGGCGATTGAGAAGGATCCGTTCGTCGTCCAATACGACACCGACCTTCACCTGCGCCGTCTTCGCGACAGATCGCTGTACCGTGTCGTGAGTGTGATGTACGAGCCAGGTGAGCTGCAGTCGCTCATCGAGGCAGAGGGCTGGACGGCTGAGATCCAGGCGACGCGAAGATTCATTTTCGGCTCAGCCAGAACACCGGGCTGAATCACGCTCCGGCCTACTTGATCTGCTCGGCTTTGCCGCAGGTCCCGTCCGTCTTCGACCATCGCCTTGCCCATAAGTCGTCTCATCTCGGCCTCCCAAGAACGCCCTGGACCCCACGGATCCTCGGACGTGACCGTCCTCGTCTCCAGTCCCCTTGCCACCGATATTGTTCGCGACCCACACATGGGTAACCTCCACGATGGGAGAATGACATGGCTGAACCAGTTCCAGTTACCGAGCTGAGCGCCTTCAGCAGTCCGAATGCGACACCGACCGAATGGTCCCAGGCTCGGAGTGAGCTGGCGGGCGCCGAGGTGTATTGGCTCTCGACCGTTCGACCTGAAGGCCGCCCGCATGTCACGCCCCTGTTGGCAGTTTGGCTCGAAGGGGCTCTGTACTTCTGTACTGGACCAGACGAACGCAAAGCGAAGAACCTCTCAGCAAACGGTCATTGC
Organism: uncultured Acidimicrobiales bacterium; assembly: GCA_963801315.1. Taxonomy (GTDB): domain Bacteria; phylum Actinomycetota; class Acidimicrobiia; order Acidimicrobiales; family CAVXTF01; genus CAVXTF01. The sequence continues at coordinate 41,347 of CAWDEI010000005.1, forward strand.
ATCCTCACGACGGGGCGTAGCACCCTCGACGGTCTCGATCTCGTGATTGAAGGAACGGCCGAAGGCGTTACCGACCACCGTGAGCTTGCACGTGTCGCCAACACCTACGAGTCGAAGTACGGACCGCATTTCGTCGCACCAGATGGAACGTGGTCCGGTCTGGGGGACGCCATCCGGCAAGCAGAGGTTCTCGTCTATCGCGTATCACCTGAAACCGCCTTTGGATTTGGCAAAGGTGGAAGTTTCAGTCAAACGCGCTGGAGGTTCTAATGTTCCCCTGCCCCCAAAACGCCGGTGAGAGAGCGCGTCCGAGCCATCGGCGCTGATACGAAAGACCCTCGCCCGAACCCCATCGAGCGACCGAGCCTGCTCGACGGCGTCCGCGTCCTCCTGCGGGCTGCCCGGCGCACTCAGTCACTCGGTCATGTATTCATGCTCGACATGATGCTGACGAGCCGCCGGGTTGCCCCGAACCGTAATCGGGTCGGGGTCATCGCTTAGCGATCCAAAAGTGGACCCAGCCAGGACACGGCGCTCCTGGCGGCTGCGAGTACGTCGCTCTCCGTCGGGTACTCACGACCTGAGAAGTACATGACGGGTGTCCACACGTCCATGTCCTCTGGATCTCGCCGGAACTCCTCGAAACCGTAGGTTCCGTCGGGGCGCGCAAAAATGTCAACACAGCGATTGGCCTCGTCCGTCTGATGGCTGGCGAGAACCAACCAGGACTTATCGAGCCGTGAAGACATCGTGCGGAATGTTATTCAGTCGATTCGGCAGCCGTGTCTGACGTTTACCTCTGCTGTCTCAGGAGCGCCGCCCGTTTGCCAAGCCCTGTTCGACGTCGGTACCGGATGCGGCCCGAAGAAGAATGGCAGCAAGCTCAAGGTCATCGACTGGCTAGCAAGGGCTGCGCCGAAGCTTCAGTTCTGGACCGTGAATTTCGTGGAGCTGACGCCGGTGCCACTAGGGGTCGAGACCTTGATCTTGCCGCTGGTAGCTCCAGACGGGACGGTGAAATTGATCTTGGTGGCGCTGTCCTTGCTGATCGCTGCCCCGACCCCGTCGATCGTCACCGAGCTGGCGTCCTCCAACGCAGTCCCGGTAATGGTGACTCTTGTGCCCACGGCACCCGAAGTGGGGCGGAAACTCGCCAGCGCGGGGGCCGGCACGGTCACCCTTCCGATGGCGTTGTCGGAATTGATGAACCAAAGTGCGCCATCCGGGCCTGCGGTAATCGATGCCGGATAGCCGACGCCGGGACCGTAGGAGGAGATGGCGCCGGACGTGGTGATCCTCCCTACGTCGGCGGGGTTGGCGAACCACAGGGCTCCGTCGGGCCCAGCGGTGATCGATCCGGGATCGTCGGTAGCGCTAATGGTAGAGATCGTCCCGGTCGTGGTGATTCGTTCAATCGAGCCCATATGACCTTCACTGGTGAACCACAACGCTCCGTCGGGCCCAGCGGTGATCCCCTCCGGGTGCTCGATTCCGGCCCCGCTGAAAATGGAAACCGTTCCCGAGGTCGTGATCCTCCCGATCGATCCGTGACCGGAACCCGATGTTCCGTAGTAGTTGGTGAACCACATTGCCCCATCGGGTCCGATGGTGATGTCGGTAGGGTCCGAGATTCCCGGCGATGTGTAGTTTGTCACGATCCCTTCGGTCGTGATCTGTCCGATCGAAATTGTTGCCGACATTGGTGAACCAGAGCGCCCCGTCCGGCCCGGCAGTGATCGATTCCGGAGAGTCGATGCCGGTGCCGGTGTAGTTGCTCACCTCCCCGGCGGTGGTTATCTGCCCGATCGAATTGTTGCCGAAATTGGTGAACCAGAGCGCGCCGTCCGGACCGGTAGTGATCCCGTCCGGCTCGTCGATGCCAGTGCCGGTGTAGTCGGTCACGACCCCGGCGGTGGTGATCCTCCCGATCGAATTGCTGCCGGCATTGGTGAACCAGAGCGCCCCGTCGGGCCCGGAAGTGATCCCCCCTGGATCGTCGATACCGCCGGTGAGGTTAGACACCGCCCCGGCGATGGTGATCCTGCCGATCGAGTTGTTGTCTTCGTTGGCGAACCAGAGCGCCCCGTCGGGCCCCGGCGTGATCGACTGCGGATAGTCGATGTCGGCGCCGGCGTAGTTGGTCACCACTCCGGCGGTGGTGATGCTGCCGATGGTGTTGTTCAACTCATTGGTGAACCACAGCACCCCGTCGGGCCCGACGGTGATCGATTCCGGAGCGTCGATGCCGGTGCCGGTATAGCTGGTGACCACTCCGGTGATGGTGATTCGACCGATCGAGGCGTTCTCCTCGTTGGTGAACCAGAGCGCCCCGTCGGGCCCGGCGGTAATCGAACCCGGATTGTCGATGCCGCCGGTGTAGTTGGTCACCACCCCGGCGGTGGTGATGCGTCCGATCGAGTTGTTCGCCTCATTGGTGAACCAGAGCGCCCCATCGGGACCGACGGCAATCGACTCGGGAATATCGATGCCGGTGCCGGTGTAGTTGGTCACCACCCCGGCGGTGGTGACCCGTCCGATCGACTTGTTGCCGGAGTTGACGAACCAGAGCGCCCCGTCCGGCCCGGGCGTGATCGACTGCGGATAGTCGATGCCGGGGCCGGTGTAGTTGGTCACCACTCCGGCCGTGGTGATCCGCCCGATCGAGTTGCCGAACCAATTGGTGAACCAGAGCGCCCCGTCGGGCCCGGCGGTGATCGACCCCGGATAGTCGATACTCGGATCGGTGTAGATGGTCACCACTCCGGCGGTGGTGATCCGCCCGATGGTGTTGTCCCTGTTCGTGAACCACAGCGCACCGTCCGGGCCTGTGACCACGTCCGTCGGTGCGTCGATCCCGTACGCTGCGATCGACACCGTTCCGCCATTCCCCGCCGCCTTCGCGGAGAGGGAAGCCAGCGCTTGGCTTGATATCGTGAGCAGGACGCTCAGCAACGCCGCCCTGACCAACCACCAACGGTTTCGCATCGCCCCTCCAAATACGAGACTCATGGCGACTGCATTACCGGCCTACCACAGTCAGAGGGTCGCATGCTGTCCTGTAGTGGCCCCCCGCTGCGGAGAAGTCCACATGGATGTGGTCCTGCGGCTTCGGTCGGCCTCGTCCGACCCTTACACTCTGTCCACCGACCCGCGCCCTTCGCGGTCACGCCCAAGGGGAGCCTTACCGGTCGAGCGACTCCAACTGCCGAGGAGCAGAGTTCGCACCCACCGTCACCCTTCCATTGCAGCGACATCCTTGGGAGTGGCCGGCCGGATGGAGGGCCACGCGAACGCGTTCAGCAAACAGACGAACTGCTTCTCCTCGCCCTCGACTAGAGGAACAGAGAGTTTCCTCGATCTCCGCAACCCCCCGAGGAAGCGCAGACTCAAGGAGTGTTCCCCAGGTGAGACGCGGTACACCTTGATCTCCTTGGGCACGATGGCGTCCACCTTCGAGCCGTCGAGGAAGACGCTCACAACACCACCCTCACCGATTGCAGGGCTCCGGCGTTGGCCCCGGCCGAGCCGGGATGCGGCCCGGACCACAGCCAGGGTAGGAAACGCGGGCCAAATTCGATTCGGGGCTCGCCACAGTTGGATGGTCGCTCCTCCCGTGGTTGCCTCGACAACCTCGGATCTTTCATCATCGTGGTTCATAGTTCTGTCTCACACCGATCGGCGTACGAAGAACAGCAGCAAGCTGACGAAGTGACGTCTCCGAATGCTGGCCTGCGTGGCGACCATCTTCGAACTCCATTCAACGATCCACGCCGAAGAGTCAGAGGATGCTCCCTGCTGCCGGTCTAGTGGAAACGATGGCGCGCCGTGCCAGGCTTTACAAGAAGAACAACCCGCGACATGCATGCATTAGGGAATGTCACTTGACGAAGGGCCAGTCGGCACACGGTGAAGAACACCTTGGGTACCCCACAACGGCATTTCGGGGGGTGTGCTATGACACCGAGCAAGATGTGAAGATGGGACGGCCAGGCGACATCAGACTCTCGTTCAACGAAGCAGCGGAAACCTATGACAGGGTTCGGCCCTCGTATCCCGCCGACCTTTTCGACGCCGTCCTGCAGATGCTGCCGTCAGAGCCAAGGGTCGTCGAGGTCGGTCCAGGGACGGGCCAGGCTACGAAAGATCTCCTTGCCCGAGGAGCATCGGTGCTCGCCATAGAAATCGGTCCGGCAATGGCTACCACGTTGCGCTCGAACCTCCCTTCGGATCGCCTAAGCGTCATCGTCGGGGACTTCGAGGTGGTGGACATCCTGGCCGGCACGGCTGACGCGGTGTTCTCGGCCACCGCCTATCACTGGATCTCTCGAGAGGCGCAGACCGATCGGCCCGCTGCGATCCTACGTTCCGGCGGCATCGTGGCGATCGTCGATCTGATCCAAGTCGACTCGCCCGATGACGCTGGCTTCTTCGCCGCCGCAAAGCCGATTTACGAGCGATACGGACAGAGCCATGCGGGACCTCCGGCACCGACTCGTGGAAATGTCGATCCTGCGATCCGCTCAGTGCTAAAGGCAGACCGTCGGTTCGACTCCGTCGCTGTACGACGGTACGACTGGAACCAGACGTACGGTGCCTCTGACTACCGGAACCTGATGCTCTCGTACTCGAGCACCCAGTTGATGGACGAGTCCGATCGAGCAGGTCTGCTCGACGAAATGGAGTCCTTTATTCGGAACGACTTCGGCGGCGTAGTCACCAGGCCGCTCGTCGTCACGCTTACGACCGCGATCGTTAGTTGACGTTCCCGCTACGTCCCGGCAGCCCCAGCAACCGGGTCCGTGGGCCACCTTGACGGCCGGTTCCTAGGACTCGAAGAGGGTCAGAAATCCGCATAAGCGTTCACGGATGGTCCGCCCCGTCAATCGGTCACCCGGATGACTCCCGGAGGACGGACGACTCGAAGGACCAACGACCCTGGTCGCGCAACCGGTGGAACAATGTTTGGCATGCACGAGCCGCGGGAACTGCAATTCAACGGACACTGGAGGATGGCTGTATGGGCCCTCCGAGTGGGATACGTCGGGCTGGCCATCGCCATTGCGGGCCTCATCGTGACGTTGTTGGGATCCACGCCCTGGGTCCAGGCCGCCGGGTTGATCATTTGGCTCGCCTGCGAAGCCATCACGCTGACGGGGTTCTTCTGGTCTCGGCACGAACTTCCAAAGCCACGACCCGGGTACTGGTCGGTGCGATTCATGCTCATCCACGACACTGTCCACGCCCAATCGTCGGCCCAGCGGTCCTGACGGCACCGCCCTTCGCTCCTGCGTCCGCCCCGAACACCCGGACGAGGAGCGTTGCCCATGCGAGCGTTCGGGAATTACCTAGAGCGAATCCCGCTGGCTCTCGCCTCTCGCACCGGGAACACCTGCCCAAATCACGCTCGGGACATGACTACGAGACTTCTCCGAATACCATTGGACCCGTCGTTGTCTGCGTGGAGGTGACCACTGCTTCTGATGCTGCCCTCACCTTTCACGCCTCGTCGACAGTCCCATGACCACCGAGTGGGCCCGCGTACGTCATGGCTGGTCGCAATGGCACCGAGGTACTTGAAGCAGGTAGCGTGCACTGCGTTTCGGTAGGGTTGCTTTGAGTAACACCACCGAGGCATAACTTGAAACCTAAGCGATTGGGGGAGAATATGAAGAAAATTCGATTGGCGTTGAGCGCATTTGTCGCAGCGCTGGCGATCATCGTCCCAGTATCTGCTCTTTCGGCGGTTCCCACGATGGCCGATGCGACCCATGTGCCGCTCTGTCCCGGTGGTGACGTCACGCCCGTCTCCGGCGTCCACCAAAGACTGACGATCACGGGCAAGGACTACGTCGTCGGTTATCTGTCGGTGCGCGGGCAATTTGAAAATCGCCGCCGGCGCATGCCTGGACGCGTTCAGTCTCGCCAAAGTCCATGTTGGTGGCAGCATCTTCGTCGAGAAGGGAGCAACGCTAGCGCTCGGTTGCAGCCCTGGAGCGCTCGGCCCCCCGGTCCAGCCGCCCTGCTACCGCAAGACGACGAACGACACAGTGGGAGGCAACATCGTGGCCGATAAGGCGCTGACGATGTACCTAACGGCAGATACCATCGGCGGGAATGTCGTTTCGAATGGAGGCGGCCCTGGGTTGGGGGGGCCTCCGTCCACGCCGTTCATCACCTTCCCGACAAAGGAGAACACCATCGGCGGGAATCTGATCGTCCAAGGCTGGCATGGCGGTTGGATGGGTGTACTGCGCAACAACGTTGGCGGCAATGTCATCATCAGCAACAACGTCAGCGAAGTGGATCCCGACTCGACCGAGGTGGTAACGAACACGATCGGGGGCAACCTCATCTGCACGGGTAATTCGCCGGCCGCTCAAGTCGGGGACTCCGGGGGGTCGCCCAATATCGTGGGTGGCAACAAGATCGGGCAGTGCGCCGGGTTGTGACTATCTGTAAGAGAAGGGCCTGATCGAAGGCGTGCCGGAGCTGATCGGCCCCGGCACGCCTTCATGACCACCTGACGGCCGAAGACGCAGGCCCGAAACGACAGGAATAGTGGCACTGGTCCGTCCAGGGAAGGTTTCTTAGCTCGACTCGCGGTGAGCGTCGAGCATGTGCTCTGTTCGCCTTTCTCATCGAAAGCCGACCCAGTCGGTCGGGCGCAGATCGGCGGTCACGAGTGGGTTCTCTGAAATGTGGCCGTAGACCTTGGCTTGTGGACAATCGAACCCGAGACGCTAGAGACGAAGGAGTGCGACCCATGCGAGCGTTCGGGAATGTACCTAGAGCACGACTGGGGGTTGGGAGCGGAGGGGCGTCGCCACCATTGTCCGACCGGCGGTGGAAGCGTGAAAACCGCGAGACCTGAGGGATCCCTGAAATCCGCTAGTGCGGTCAGCCAAGGTGCCGGAGGCTCAGCTCGGTGCGGAATGATGAGCAGTCACTCTTCGGAAGGAGGCGGGCCGTCAGCCTGGTCTGGTGACAAGAAGAGCGGCCTCGCAACGATATGCCTATCCACCATCTTCATAATCGCTTGAGTCTGGTCGTCAGAGAAATCAGCTAACTCTGCTACCGCTTCTTCTCGCCTGCCCGTCGACGCGCATAGCAACGCTGCAAACAGAGAAGCCTTCTCCTTGGGAGACGAGGCTATAGGTAGAAACGAGAGATATACCGCCGCCATCCCCTCCCACAACTCAACCTCTGACTCTGGATGGGTATCTCGCCGAAAGTTGTGAAGCGTCTCCTCGATCGACATGGGAAGCACTTCGAAAAACACGTGCCGACTGACGAGAATTTGATTCTCCAAAGTCAGCGGGAAGTTGGGATGCCGGATCGGACCTTCCGTACTGATGTCTTCCGTCTCAATCATCTCCGATGGTCCCTCGACAAACCGATCGCCCGTCTCGTGCAACTTGGAGATGATGTCGGGTCTCACCGCATCGACAATCTGGAACGCTATCGCTGGGATCGAGAACCGGGTCGTTTCGAGAGCCTTAATTTGAGCGAGGGCGGACTGACGGCCAAGACGTCCGCATGAGTCACGTCGTGCCAAACTGGGATAACCGAGTTGCGTCCCCCCATCTCGGAGGCAACGAGACCCTGATATTCGCGGTTAGTCCAACGTTTGCTAAAGAAGCTAGGACTGAGTATTAGGACTCCATAAGAAGAGGCCGCTAGACCTGCGTCGATCTTGGCGACGAGACTGTCCCCGACTTTCAACTCAAAGTCGTCGTACCAGACCGTCAGTCCGAACTTTCTCAACTCTGTAGCAAGCGGGGTCGCTATTCGCGCCTTATCCTCGGAGGCGTGTGCAACGAACACATCCCAAGTATGTGTGTTCTTCAAAGGAGTTCAATACCTTCTAACGGCCCGATCAGGCCAAGAAGGGGCTCTCCCTTTGACAATGACCTTTCGAGATAAAGACTCGGCCAAACTGTCCGATGAAGGTCTCGACCTCGTCTATATCGGCAACACCGTAGGAGACGGGGGACTTTCCTCTCCTTGGTTCGGTGCTCTTCTTGACGACAGCGCGATTCGCAAACAGCTGGAGGTTTCGCTGTCGGAGTTCGCCATGTTGGTCATCCTATTCGGAGTTCACAGATAGTGCGCCGACGAAAGACGCGAACCCTGTAACACAGCATCCACGAGCTGCAACAGCCTGGCCCACGGCAGGGTTCATTAATGTCACCAGATAGGCGCATCCCTCAACGGCACCATGGGGGACAGCCCTCTGCATGCAATGAAGCGCGCGTTATGGGTCACCTATCCGAACGCAGATCGCCGAGTCAGGCGACGGCCGGAAGTCCGCCAAGCAGAGGGCGATCGAACGCGAGAAGGAGTGAACTACAGGTTCCCGCGCCCGGGGACAGGTTTGTTCTTGGAGCCCTGGGCGTTTGCCTGGCCGGAGATCAGGTGAGGGTGAAGGTGGTCTTGACCTTGATGAGCGAGGTCAGTCCTTTGGCCAGGATTTTATGAGCGGTGTGGGCCCCTGCTGTGGCTCTGGGGGGGATCGTGCCCGAGCAGGTGTACGTGGTGTTCGAGCCTGCCGTGGCAGAGCAGATGGTGACCGATGCCGGTGAGGCGAGGCCCGTCTTGTAGGTGATCTTTACGGTCTCGCCGGGGTTGAACCCTCTCCCTGAGACGGTCACGGACCCTCCGGGGCGGCCCGATGTTGGTGACACGTTTATCGAGGTTGGGATTACCACAGACACCGTGTCCGATCCTTCGTTGCTGGCAAAGATCGTGTCGGTGGTCTCGTCGACAGCCACCCCGTTGGTGTTGGCGCCGACAGTGACGGAGGCAGTCACGGTGTTGGTGGATCCGTCGATCACCGACACCGTGCTCGATCCTCCGTTGGTGGCATAGATGGTGTCGGTGTCCTCGTCGACGGCCACCGCGAGGGGATTAGAGCCGATGGTGACGGTGGCGGTCACGGTGTTGGTGGATCCGTCGATCACCGACACAGTGCCCGGACCCGTGTTGGTGGCGTAAATGGTGTCTGTTGTGTCGTCCACTGCTACACCTTCGGGGAAGTTGCCAATCGTGACGGTGGAAGGCGTCTGGCTGCAGCCAGTCTGGTCGGTGCCGTTGCATGTGGCCCCGTCGATCACCGAAACCGTGCCCGATGAATAGTCGGCTGAATAGACAGTGTCAGTGGTGTCGTCGACGGCCACCCCCGAGGGGCCGCCGCCGACCGTGACGGTACCAGTCACGGTGAAGGTGGCCCCGTCGATCACCGACACCGTGCCCGATGAAATGTTGGTGACATAGACAGTGTCGGTGTCCTCGTCGACCGCGACCCCGTAGGGGTCGGTGCCGACAACGACGGTGGCAGGCGTCAGGCTGCACCCAGCCGTGTCGGTACCGTTGCATGTGGCCCCGTCGATCAGCGACACCGTGCTCGAGTCTTCGTCGGCGACGTAGACGGAGTCGGTGGTCTCATCGACTGCCACCCGGGCCGGGCCGGTGCCGGAGCCGACGTTGACGGTGGCGGTTACGGTGTTGGTGTCCTCGTCGATCACCGAGACCGTGTCTGAGACAATGTTTGTGGCATAGACGGTGTCAGTTGCCTCGTCGACGGCCACCCCAAAGGGCCCGGAGCCGACAGGAATGGCGATCGTCGTAAAGGGGGTTGCCCCACCCGACGCCACCGCTGCGGGCACGCCCAACAAAGTCACCCCGGCAACCAAAGCGCCAACCGCCGCGATCCCCAGCGCAGACGACCGCAAACCCCACCGGCGTCCCCCGCCCAGCGCTCCGCTAAACATCGAATCAGACATTCCCGCCCCTCGGCTCCGTGGCCTTGAACGAGGCCACCCGCCACCGTAGCCTTCCGCCACCAGCGGCGGGAAGGCGCTGAGATCGAGAGGAGACCTGTAACCTCCCGATCAACGCTGACCGGTCCTCAGCGCCCGAACACCACATCCGCTCTTACCAAACGGGTAGACGTGGTCAGGCTCTTCTCGACGCAAGGTCCACGGATCTGGCGAGCGCCCAGTGTCCCATAAGGCGCATTCGTCAATCGTGCCGAGGGTGTCTCCAAACGCCGGGTAATTGGGACACGCTGACGTCTCGACTTGGCTATTGGAAGAAGGTCATCTCGCGCCATGCGAGCGTTCGGGAATGTACCTTGAGCGACTATCCAAGTGTGTATGGGCAGACGCCCACAATCTCGGACGAAGCACTGCCGAGGATCTCCCACCCACGGGGTCCTTTCGGCAGAGTTTGCTGAGGCTCAATTCAGGTGGCGTACGGCAGCCGAAGTCCGGAGATCATCGGGAAGTGGCGCACGTTCGTCGTGAGGAGGTCGGCGCCCACGACAGTAGCAGTGGCGGCGATCAGATAGTCGATGGCGTCGATTCCGCTGTGCGCCAATCGGTACTCGGCGGCCATCGAGGCCGCCAGCCTTGCAATCTCTTCGTCGACCGGCACCCAGGTCAGCGCACCCATGAACAACTCGGTGGGGTCTAGCTCGTCAGGCCGCATGCCAGCGAGAAGCTCGAATCGGCTGAGCTCGCTGGCCAGCAGCGGCTCCCCTTCATCGGTGAGTCGCTCGAGGAGTTGCGTGGCTCTGTCGTCACCGCGTAGGTGGTCGATGGCGACGGTCGTGTCGAGGAGCTTCACGTGCAGCGAAGCCGCGCAAGTCGGTCGTTGACGTCGCCCCGTAGGGAGTCCACGAACTGCGAGCCTGTGTAGTCCCGGCCCGTCCACGTTCCCGCAGAGGAGCGGATCGCTTCGAGTCGCGACGCCACCGGCTGTTCTCCGTACTGGGCCCGGATCGCCCGTCGAATGAGTTCTGACCGGCTGGCACCGGTCCGAACGGCAGCTGCCTCGAGCGCGGACACCTCTTCGTCGTCGAGGTAGATCTGGGTTCTATGCACGACATCAGTATACATCACCTGATGTTACTAATGAGATGCAGCAGCCCCATGCACCACAACAGCCGACAACGCAACGGGAAGACGCTCTCGACCGACTACTACATCATGTTCGATCTTGTAAACGATCGAGTCTCTTCGGGCTGGGAGTACTTCTACGATCTCGGCAACTGGAATCAGTTCTGGTGGTGAGACCCTGTAATGAGGGTCGATGCTGGTCTCATACGCTTCCGGATCCTCTCGTCGACGCAGAGCACGGTCACGTCGGGCAGGTCCATCAGCAGCTTGCACGTGCGCGTAGCGTTGTTTGCATAGGTGTTCTCCAGGTTCGAGTGCCTTGTGAACCTTTCGATTCTGAGAGCCCCAGCTACTCCGGACGCAGCGAAAGCGCAAGGCGTGGCACGACGAACGACACGAGAAAGATCGGCAAAAGCCTCTTTCCAGTGCACCGGAAAGCGACGACATGGCCCTCGGACGCGTCGAAGGTCAGAGTTCTGCTCAGGTTTCGGCCATTGCGGACTTGCAGGGTGTGATGTCCGGCTTGGATCGGCATCTCGATCGTGTCGTTCATTTCGACCGAACCGACACGCTCACCGTCGACCACGACATCGAACGTGCCACGACGGACCTCCACTCCGATCGCTTTGTGCGTCAGCTTGAGAATTGCCGACATCCTTCACTCTCCTTCCCGTGTAGAGCTGATCGGTCGGTCCGCTCGTTTGCTTCCATTGTGTCACCCGCCATCTTTTCGCAGCGGTGCCTAGTGGCCGCTCAGTTGGCGGTTCAGTGGACACGTTGGTACGCCGCTTCAGGCTCCCGAAGAAGAACAACCCCGCCGCATGCGAGGGTGCTCTCTCTTGACTTGCGGATCACCCTGAATCGGCCGAAGTGATCTCCCTAGCGACCCTCTCCCCGGACCGGATGGCGCCGTCCATGTAACCGGCCCAGACCGCAGCCGTCTCGGTCCCCGCGAAATGAACAGGGCCGCAGGGCTCTCTCAGTCCAGGCCCATACGCGCCGAGCACTCCCGGACCGAGCAGGGCGCCATAGCAACCGCCGCTGTAGCGTTCGGCCGACCAGTCGAGCTCCAGGAACTCGTCGAGGATTCTCGGCTCTTGGTCCGAAGCACCGTGCGAGGCACGCAACGACAGCCTTGCGCCGCTCGTCGGTGACCGCTGGGAAAGCTCCCGGGCATGTGAGCCTTCGACAAATGCAAGAAGGATCCCGGGCCGACCCGAAGGCGGCGAGTTGTCGAATGTCAGTTGTGCGGGTCCTTCGACGTCGGTCATCTGCCCGGTGAGTCCTTCGGAACGCCAGAACGGCTCGTCGTAGACCGCCATGCACTTGATCACCGAGCCCATCGGCATCCGCTGGGTCAGCTGATCGCGCCAGGGCGGCATGGCCGGCTCGAATTCGATCCGCCCGGCGATGGTGGGCGGGACCGCCACGACCACCCGTCTGGCACTGACCGCGTGGTCACCAGCCTGCGACCACGACCGTATCTGTGCCACCAGCCAGCCCCGAGATCTTTCGTACCGGTGCGGACAGCACCACCGCGTCGCCGAACTCGCCCGCCATGCGGTCTGCTATCAGTTGGGTCCCGCCGACCACACGTTGTTCCTGAGCGCCGTTCTTGACGTTGAACAAACTGTCGAGATATCCGCCCGAGTGGCTGTAGAAAAGGAAATGGAGCAGCGACAGGTCCGCCGCCTCGGCGGCAAAGACGGCGCGCACTCCGAGGCGGAGCATCTCGCGTGCGAGGCGCGTGCGCACGTTGCGGCGAACCCAGCTCTCCACCGTCTGGCCGTCCCAGCTCTTGGCCCGGCGAGCGGTCCAAGGCTCGTCGAGCGGCACTCGCTTCGCCATCTGGTCGAGGCGGAGTTGGGCTTGACCGATATCGGCCAGCACCGCAGGGCTGAGCCTCGGGATCGCGCCCTTGTAGCGCCTAGCCTCTTCCGGTCGTGAACGAGATTCTCGCCGGTGTTGTAGGTGGGATAGCGCTCCAGGCCGAGCTCGTCTGCGAGAGCGATCACCCGGTCCTGGGTGGGCCCGATCCACTGACCACCGAGCTCGACGACAGTGCCGTCCGAAGTGGTGGCGTTCATGACCCGACCACCGACCCGGTCGCGCGCCTCGAGCACCTTGACGCTCGAGACCTGAGGCCTTGAGCTCGCGGGCAGCGACAAGGCCTGCGAAGCCGGCGCCGACTATGACAACGTCGACGTCGGGACTCACGAGAGCACCTTGCCCCTGAAGTTGCGCAGACCGATCGCGAGGAACAGCACGCTGAACCCGATGAGCACCGGATAGATGATGTACAGGTGTATGTGCGGGGCGTTCGTGAATGCGGCACGCATGCCCTCGTTCACGTAGATCAGCGGATTGATGAGCACGACGGTCTGCAGCCAGTGCCATGCACCGATCTTCACCGGGGCGAGCCTCGATCCACTCGTAGTAGGTGCCGCCGAGGAATGTGATCGGAAGAACCACGAACCCGAACATCAAACCGATGTTGCGCGGTTCGAAGCTCGTGCCGAGAAGCAGTCCGAGCGAAGCCATCGTTATGCAGGACAGCGGCACGACGGTGAAGACGATCAACCAGTGCTCGTTGATCAGCGCATTCACATGCGCAGCGTGGACGACCGACGCTATCGGCAGCACGATGATCGCAGAGAGGATCCCCTGGATGGCCCCCGACAGGACTTTCGATATCGCCACGAGCCAGATCGGGCAGGGGGCCTGAACCCGGTCCTCGATCTCGCGGGTGAAGCCGAACTCCTGGGCCATCTGCAGTGCCACCGATTGGACACCCTGGAACATGATCGATATCCCGACGACCCCCGGGACGAGAACCGTGGCGAAGGCCGTCTCGGTCGCTCCGGCGGACCCCCCTCCGGCGCTGCTTCCCCCGACGGCCTGACCGATCTTCGGGAAGACGAAGAGGAAGACGAAACAGAGCAAGAAGGGCTGCACGAGAGTGCGGATGACGAACTCGGCGAGGTTCTTCCTCAACACGACCAGGTCGCGGAGCATGAGCGCCCGCATCGACGTCAAGCTCGTGGTGAGGCTCGAGCGCGTCGGGCTTGCCGTTATGTGGGCATGGACAGCTGCGTCGGGTTTCGTCGTGACCATCAGTCGCGCAACTCCCTACCGGTTAGCGAGATGAAGACCGTCTCGAGGCTCGGCTCTGCGACAGAAAGGTCCGCAACCTCGAATCCGGCGCCCTCTGCGACGGCGACCACTCTTGCAAGCAGTCTTTGGCCGCCCCTCACATGAAGCTCGAGGCCTCCTCGGTCTCACGGACCCTGGTAACACCCTCGAGATCGCGTTGGAGGATCTCGGCCAGGCGCTTCCGGTCGCCTGCCGCCTTCACCGTCACGATCGTGTCGGCTCCGACGCCTTGCTTCAGCCCCGCCGGCGTGTCGAGAGCGAGGATCTTCCCGTGGTCCATGATCGCCACTCGACGGCAGAGCCTGTCGGCTTCCTCCATGTAGTGAGTGGTGAGGAGAATCGTCTGGCCGTCGGCGTTGAGCTCGCGCAGGATGTCCCACAGCGCGAGCCTGCCTTGAGGGTCGAGCCCCGCCGTCGGCTCGTCCATGAACAGCACCGCGGGGCGGTGGAATATCGAACGTGCGACCATGAGGCGTTGCGCCATGCCACCGGACAATGCGTACACGGAGGCCTTGGCGAAACTGGAGAGCTGGAACTTCTCGAGAAGCTCGTCAGCTGTCCTGCGTGACTCTGCCGCACCTATCCCGAAGAGCCTGCCGTGGAAATAGAGGTTCTCCCAGACGTTCAGCTGCCTGTCGAGGGTGTTGGTCTGCGAGACGGTCCCGATCAGCTGCTTCACGAGGACCGGGTGCGCGACCACGTCGATGCCCGCGACGTACGCATGACCCGAGGTCGGGATGACCCGGGTCGTGAGCATTCCCGCCGTCGTCGTCTTGCCTGCCCCGTTCGGACCGAGGAGACCGAAGATCTCGCCGGACTCCACCGACAGGTTCAGCTCGTCCACCGCACGGAAGTCGGTCCCCCCGTAGACCTTGGTGAGATTCACGGTGCGGATGACGGGATCCGCAGACGCGTCCGAGTGGGTGGCCCCCGAAGTAGCTGCGACGGTCACAGGTTCGCCGGGCTCCGGTTCGGGCTGCGACTCGCGCTCTCGCTGGCGCTCGGGCTCCGACTCGGGCTAGGGCTAGGGCTAGGGCTAGGGCTAGGACGAGGGCTAGGACTCGGCGAGTTAGGACGGCTCAAGCGGCCCAAGTTACTCAGTCGCTCGCCAGGCCCAGCGAGTTGTAGATCTCGCGGGTCGCGTTCGAGCGGTTGAGAGTGTAGAAGTGGAGTCCCGGAGCCCCCGCGTCGAGGAGGCGGGAGCAAAGCTCCGTCGCCATGTCGATCCCGGCCTGGCGGACCTGCTCAGGCCCCTCGCGGCCCGCCGATTCGAGACGTTCGACAGCCCATGCGGGCAACGCCGCCCCCATCTGCGCCATCCGCGGGATGGAGCTCAGGCTCGTCACGGGCATGATGCCGGGAAGGACCGGCTTGTCCATCTGCAGAGCCGAAAGGTCGTCGACGAGGCGCAGGTACTCGTCGGCCTCGAAGAAGAACTGGGTCACTGCGAAGTCGGCCAGCCGGAGCTTGGCGGCGAGGTACCTGCGATCGGTCGGGATGTCGACGCACGTCGGGTGCCCGGCAGGGTGTGCGGCGACCCCGATCGACCACCCGCCTATCGCGCGGGCGAGCTCGACCAGCTCTACGGCGTGCGCAAGATCGCCCTCACCGTACGCGGGGTCCTCGGGAGGATCGCCGCCGAGCGCCATGAGGTTCTGGACGCCGGCCTTCCTGTACGCGACGAGGATCTCGGCGAGCTCGAGCCGGGTGTGCGCAACGCAGATCAGGTGCGCCATCGGAGTAAGCGTGGTGGTTCGCAACATCCCCGTCACGAGGTCGTACGTCCGTTGCCGGGATTCGCGCCCTCCCCTGTACGTCACCGAGACGAAAGACGGCGAAAGTACCTCGAGGTCACGAAGGGTGCGGACCAGGGTCGCCTGCTCGGTGTCGTTCTTCGGCGGGAAGAACTCGAACGAGAACGTCGGGCCCTTGGCCAGCAGGTCCGAGATGAGCGTCATAGCTGCTCAAGCCTAGTCTCAGGGCTGAAGGGCTCTCTCTTCGTGAGTGTTCGGGCTTCGTGAGTGTTCGGGCCCCCCTTGGTCCGTCGCTCAAATAGCGTGGTCACCGGGTTCGGCGTCCTCGAAGCCGACAAGCCAGCGCACCCCATAGCGGTCCACGACCTGGCCGTCGGTGGCGCCCCACGGGCGTGCCTGGAGTTTGTCGATGATCGTTCCGCCCTCGGCCAGTGCGTCGAACCAGGCGCGGAGCCCCTCCGCCGACGTCGCGCCGAGAAGCGAGAACATGAGCCCCGAGCTTCCGAAGGGCTCCTCGCCTGCCACGTCAGCAGCGAACAGGGATACCGGCCCGCTAAGCACGCCGTGCGCGACGGCGTCCCCCGGGCCGTCGTCGCGTCCGAACTCTCCGAAGGTGTTCAAGGTGAGCTCGCCGCCGAAGATCTCGTGGTAGAAGGTCAACGCCTGACGGGCTGTACCCGGTAAGAGCAGATAGGGCTCCGGTGCAGGCATGTGGCCAAAGATAGCGCTCTGCGATTCCGTGGCCGACCTGCCGGCTTGAGCTCTATTCGACCTTTCCGGCGGCCTTCTCCGCTGCGGCGACGGCATTCCGGAGCAGCATCGCCCTCGTCATGGGACCAACTCCCCCGAGTCGTGGGCTCAACCATCCGGCCACATCGGCCACGCGCTCGTCGACGTCGGATATCACCTTCTTGCCCTCGAAGGTGGTTCCCGCAGCGACGACCGCGGCTCCCGGCTTCACCATGTCCGGAGTGACGATGCCTGGCGAGCCGGCGGCTGCGACGACGATGTCGGCCTGCCGAACGTACGGCGCGATGTCGGGCACTCCCGTGTGCACCACCGTCACCGCGGCGTTGCATCCGGGTCTCTTGAGGGTGAGCAACAGCGCAAGGGGGCGGCCGATCGTGAGGCCGCGACCGATCACCACGACATGGCGGCCTTCGATGGGGACGCCGTATGCGGTCAGCAGCTCCACGATCCCCGCAGGGGTGCACGACAGAGGCCCGGGGCGGCCCATGACGAGCCGTCCCAGGTTCACCGGATGGATCCCGTCGACGTCCTTTTCCGGGTCGATGAGAAGAAGCGCGCGCTCCTCGTCGAGTCCCGGGGGAAGGGGAAGTTGCAGGAGAATCGAGTGAACCGCGGGATCGTCGTTGAAACCGACGATTACGCGATGCAGATCGGCCTGCGAGATGTCTGCGGGAAGGTGCTCGTGGAACGAGTCGATACCCACCTCTGCACAGTCCGCATGCTTCAGCGCCACGTACCGCGCGCTCGGCCCGTCGTCTCCCACAAGGATGGTCCCGAGACCCGGAACCGTCCCGGCCTCGCGAAGGCGGCGCACACGATCCGCGACATCTGCGCGCACGCGGGCGGCGACGGCCTCACCGTCGAGCACTCGAGCAGTCATCTCGGCACCTCCGCTGTCGGCGCTTCCGTTGCCGCTGCCGTTGCCGCTGCCGCTGCCGCCGACTCCGCTGCCGGCGCCCGGCGATCGACGTCCGTCATGCTCCGTCGAGCAGCCTGTCGGCCGTCGCGGGCGGACGACATCTGTGCGCCGTTTTGGCGACAAGTAAACACAGCCGTTCCCTTATTCGCGATTTAAAAACCAAAGGTCGGTACCCTCGAAAATCGCCCTCGAAAGGGCAACGGAGACCGCCCTCGAGACCACCCTCAGTGAAGGAAATGCCGCTCACCGGTGAAGACCATGGCCAGCCCGAGCCGGTCGGCCGTCGCGATTATCTCGTCGTCGTGCATGCCACCGCCCGGCTGCACCACCACTGCGACCCCAGCTGCGGCAGCCGCCTCCACACCGTCGGGAAAGGGATAGAAGGCGTCGCTCGCGCACGCTCCTCCGCTGGCCCGTCCCGCAGCCTTCTTCGCCGCTATCTCGCCGGCCTCGACGCGATTCTGCTGTCCGGCGCCTATGCCTACCGCCTGACCGTTTCGAACCAGCACGATGGCGTTGGACTTCACGTGCCCGCACACCCGCCAGGCGAGCTCGGCGTCGGGCCACTGCTCCTCGGTAGGTGCGGCCTTGGTGACCACCCTCCACTGGTCGCGCCCCGCAGCGAAATGATGGGCCTGCTGGGCGAGGAACCCGCCGCCCAGCTGTCGAAGGTCGAGCGCCTCGCGTGCCGGTGCAGGCGATTCGATGACTCTGGTGTTCTTGCGCCGCTTCGCGAGCATCTCGACGACGTCGTCTTCGTAACCCGGTGCCACAACCACATCGGCCTGAGGCCCCGCGACCATGCGCGCAGCCGTGGCCTTGTCCAGGGGCCGGTTGAGCGCCACTACCCCGCCGAACGCCGAGCGCTCGTCGCATTCGAGCGCGAGCTGATATGCCGTCTCGAGGTCGGCCGCGACCGCGACCCCGCACGGGTTGGCGTGCTTGACGATCACTGCGGCGGGACCGTCACCGAGGTCGTAGGCGAGATCCATCGCCGCGTCGGCGTCATAGATGTTCAGATACGAAAGCGCTATCCCGCTTCTCAGCACCGCCGCGTCCCACCACGGCGCCTTGCCCGAAAGGCCGCGAGATCCGGCTTCTGACCCGGCCATCGGACGGTAGAGCGCGGCGCTCTGGTGCGGGTTCTCCCCGTACCTGAGCGACTGGTCGGTGCGCTCGAGAGCGAAGTGAAGAGTGGGTGGCAACAGCTCGTCGCCGTCGAGCCACCCGACGATCGACGCGTCGTAAGAGGCGGTGTGCGCGAACGCCTTGCGAGCGAGAGCACGCCGGGTGCCGAGGCCGAGACGTCCGTTCGAGCGCAGCTCCTCGAGCACCGGACCGTAGTCAGCTGGGTCGACGACCACCCCTACGTGCGCGTGGTTCTTCGCCGCCGCCCGGACCATCGCCGGGCCGCCTATGTCGATCATCTCTATCGAAGGGTCTTCGCCGAAGGGATAGAGGTTGGAGACCACGAGATCGATTGGTTCGATCTTGTTGTTTTCGAGGTCGAGTCGGTGCTCCGGAACGTCGAGGTCGGCGAGGATCCCTCCGTGAATCGCCGGATGCAGTGTCACCACCCTGTGACCGAGCATCTCGGGATAGCCCGTCACGTCGGCGACCTTCACCACGGGCAGCCCCGCGTCTTGGAGGACTCTCGCGGTCCCTCCCGACGAGACGAGCTCCCAACCGAGCTCGGAGAGGCCGGCGGCAAGCTCCACGACGCCCGCCTTGTCGTACACCGACAGAAGTGCTCTCACAGGACCGCCTCTTTCAGACCACCGGCCTCGCGGCCTTTTTCCAGTTCGCTCATGACCGTCCGTATCGCCGCCGGGTAGAGGCGACGTTCGACGTCCTTGATCCGCTCGTGCAGTGTCGCCTCTGTATCTCCGGGCGACACGGCGACGGCCTGCTGGGCGACGACCGCGCCGGAGTCCATCGCGAGAACCGCGTAGTGCACGGTGCACCCGGTCTCTGTGACACCGGCATCGAGCGCGTCCCTGACCGCGTGCCAGCCGGGGAACCTCGGAAGCAGCGCCGGGTGCGTGTTGAGGATCCGCATCGGGTACGCGTCATGGATCGGTTGATCGAGCACGGTCCCGAAGCCCGCCATCGCGATCAGATCCACCCTGTGCTCTCGCAGGGCGTCGGTCACCGCCCTCGTGTAGCCGTCGCGATCGAAATCGGCCCCGTATCCTCCCCATTCCGAGCGGTCCACGAGCTCCGTCGGCACCGACGCGCTCTCGGCGACCTCGAGCGCCCGGCACGGCCGGTCGGCGAGCACGACCACGACCGGCAGGCCGTAGTCCAAGATCGCTTCGAGGATGCTCCCGGTACCGGAGACGAGAATGCCGAGCCGCACTACGGCGACGCTACCAGCGCCCGCAACATGGCCTTTCGTACGGTCACGGACGTTTCGGTCAGCCGAGCTGAGCGACGATGTCGACCATTATCTCTGCGGCCTCGGTAGGGTTCTGCGCAACCGTCACGCCCGCTTCGGCGAGCGCCTCCATCTTCGCCTGCGCCGTCCCCTTCGATCCCGAGATGATCGCACCGGCGTGGCCCATCTTGCGGCCCGGAGGGGCGGTGACGCCCGCGATGTAGGCGACCACGGGCTTGGACACTGGCCGTCGATGAACTCTGCGGCGCGCTCCTCTTCCGATCCGCCGATCTCTCCGATGAGCATGACGGCCCTGGTGTCGGGGTCCTGCTCGAATGCCTCGAGGCAGTCGATGAAGTTCGTCCCGGGGACAGGGTCCCCGCCGATCCCCACGCAGGTCGTCTGGCCCACGTTCTTCTGCGACAGCTCGTGCAGCGCCTGGTAGGTGAGCGTGCCCGACCTGCTCACGATCCCGACAGGGCCGCCGGGAAGCGCGATGTCGCCGGAGGTGATCCCGATGTTGCACTTCCCCGGCGAGATGATCCCCGGGCAATTCGGTCCGAGCAACCTGGTTCCCGGATGATCGCGCTTGAGCAGGTTGTAGAACAGGGCCTCGTCGTGGGCCGGGATGCCCTCCGTGATGCACACGATGAAGCTCGATTCCCGCGTCCGCGGCCTCCAGGATCGCTGCGCCTGCTGCCTTCGGGGGGACGACGACGAAAGATGGCCACGCGCCTGTGGCTCGACGGCCTCCGAACGGTGTCGAACACCGGGATACCCTCTACTCGGTCCCGCCCTTGCCCGGGGTCACTCCGGCCACGACCTTGGTGCCGTACTCCTTGTTGCGAAGCCCGTGGAACCGGCCCTGACCTGCCGGTCAGGCCCTGGACCAGGACCGAGGTCGTCTCGTCGACGAAGATGCTCATGCCAGCTCCCCTGCGAGGGCGACCGCGCGGCGGGCACCGTCGAGCATCGTCTGTTCTGCAGACGAGCGTCGGCGACAGGTGCGGGGCGAGGATCTCGCGACCCGCCTCGGCGTTGGTGCCGTCGAGGCGCAGCACGATCGGGGCCTCATGTCCACGCGGCGAGCGCCTCCAATATCCCGTTGGCCACCTCGTCCACGCGCGTGATCCCACCGAAGATGTTCACGAAGATCGCCCTGACGTTGCGGTCGGAGTTGATCACCTCGAGGGCGGCTGCCATGACGTCCGCGTTCGCCCCACCGCCGATGTCCAGGAAGTTGGCTGCCGATCCCGCCGACCTGGGTGACCACGTCGAGCGTGCTCATGGCGAGGCCGGCGCCGTTGGCGATGATGCCGACGTTGCCCTCGAGCCCGATGTAGTTCAGGCCCTTCTCGACCTGGCGAGCAGCTCGCGCTCGTCCAGGACCTCGGTACCTGCGAACTCGTCCCACTCGGGGTGGCGGTAAGCGGCGTTGTCGTCGAGGGTGACCTTTGCATCGAGAGCGTGCACCCGGCCGTCGGTCGTGAGCACGAGCGGGTTGATCTCCGCCAGGTCGCAGTCGCCTTTCACGTAGCAGTCGTAGAGCTTCACGAGGACCTCGGCCGCCTGCTCGCGCGCTGCCTCGTTCAGCCCGGCTTCGGCGACGAGCTCGGCTGCCTTGCGAGATCGAGACCGTCGACGGGGTCGACGTGCAGCCGGGCGATGGCGTCGGGGTCGGTCTCCGCAACCTCTTCGATGTCGACCCCGCCCTTGGCGGAGACCATGCACAGATGGAGCTTGGCCGGGCCGGTCGAGCGTGAAGCTCGCGTAGTACTCCTCGGCGATGTCGGACGCATGCTCGACCCAGAGCCGGAGAACCTCGTGGTCCTTTATGCGCATGCCGAATATCGACTTGGCGTGCTTGTTGACCTCGTCGGGAGTGGTCGCGATCTGGATCCCGCCGGCCTTGCCGCGGCCGCCCACCTTCACCTGGGCCTTCAACACGACCGGGTAGCCCGCGGCCTCGGCCTGTTCGAGGGCCTCTTCTACGTTGTCGGCGATACCGCCCGGCGAGGTCGGTATCCCGAACCTGGCGAAATATCGCTTTCCCTGGTACTCGTAGTAGATCCACTTGCTCCTCTTCCCTCGTCTTTCTGTCGCTGGTTCACTCTCTGATCGGTCTCTGCATCGGTCTAACCGGCCATCGGTCTGCCGGTCAAATCCGTCTTGCCGGTCGTACCGGTCGCGAACGCCACGTGAGGCGGCGCCGGTGATTCATCAGCTTCGGTATTGCCCACTGGCCGGTGTTGCCCATGGTCGATAATGCCTACTGGTCGGTGCTGCGTACTGGCGATCCGCCCTACCGGCTCGATCACTCAGGCGGCCCCCTCCCGCTCGTCGAGGGTATCGGCGAGCCACCCGGCGATCCGCGGGAGCGGGGCACCCGGGGTGAAGATCTCGGCGACACCCATCTTCTTCAGCACCGGGACGTCATCGTCGGGGATGATGCCTCCGACGATGACCAGGGTGTCTCCGAGCCCCGCCGAGCGCAGCCCGTCGAGGATCTTGGGGACGAGCGTCAGGTGCGCCCCGGACAGGAGCGACAGGCCCACGGCGTCGGCGTCCTCCTGGACGACCGCCTGCACGACCTGCTCGGGTGTCTGGTGCAGGCCGGTGTAGATGACCTCGAAGCCGGCGTCGCGAAGCGCCCGGGCGATCACCTTCGCCCCGCGGTCGTGGCCGTCCAGCCCCGGCTTCGCCACGACCACGCGATACGGGCGCTTCATCGGGCCCGAGTGTACGCGCACACCACCCAGAGCCGGCCCAGCCGGCTACATGCGGGCAGCACCTCGACCCCGATGATCACGATCATGGCCCCGGGGTCGACCGACCACCGGCGCCACGCCTCGGCGATCGATGCCAGCTCCGTCCGGTCACTGAACCCGTAGCCGATCGCCTGCTCGGCGAACGAGGACAGCTCGACCCGATCGGCCCAGAGCTCGCCCCACCAGCTGCACGTCTCGGGGTCGGCGAACGTCCAGGTGCTGCTCGACACCCGGACGTCCAGAACCCGGCCGACCGGACCCACCCGGGCAGGTACCGCCCCGCATCCGCCTCCGCCCCGTTCGCCCTGCGTCACCTGGTGGTAGAGCGCCATCCACCGGTCGAGCATGTCGTCTCTGCGGAGCCCAGATCTTGGCGCCGTAGTCCGAGTCGCGGACGGCGACCTGGCCGCCCGGACGCAGCACCCTTCGCATCTCGGCGAGCGCTTCGACCGGTTCCGTCAGGTGCTGCAGGACCTGGTGCGCGTGGACGACGTCGAACGATCCTTCCGTGAACTCGAGCCCGTAGACGTCGCCGACCCTGAAGCTCGCGTTGCCGACGTTGCGCTCTCGGCGCAGCCGCTCGGCGCCTTCGATGATCTTCTGCCTCGCGGTCGACGCCGACCACCCGTCCGGGTGCCACCCGCGCCGCCAGGTCGAGAGTGATCGTTCCGGGACCGCATCCGATGTCGAGAAGCTCCGTCCCGGGACGCAGCTCGCCGAGCAGGTAGCCGGCGGAGTTCTCAGCCGTGCGCCAGGTGTGGCTTCGCAGCACCGACTCGTGATGTCCGTGCGTGTAGACGTCGGCCATCGGCTCAGAGGCCCTTCTTGAATCGCTCTTCTGCCATTTTCGGCAACCTGCTCTTCACCTTGCGCCCCGATCCGCTCTGAGGACGGCGGGGTTCGGAGGAACTTGAGCTCGGATGCCTCTGGCCCGAGGGGCGACCTGACGAGCGTTCCGAAGGGCGACCTGACGAGCGTTGCCACGACCGGTCTGGCGAGTAGCTCTCGTCCGGGTCCTGGCTGAAGTCCTCATCGGCCAGCTCGGCGTAGCGGTCCGAGTCTCGGTCGGCATAGCGGTCGGAAGAACGACTCGAGCTCCGCGACCGCCAAGCACCCGAACCGCCGCGACCACTCTCACCCGGCATGCCGCGCCGGATCGGGCCGGCGCAGGAACGACAGGCCCGAATCTCGCACGAGCTCGTCGGGGATCTCGGACAGGAAGCGGCTCGCCATCGCGGGCGACGTGGAGCCGAACACGGTGCGGCTCCACGCGTGGGACAGGTAGAGGAACCGGCGGGCCCTCGTGATGCCCACGTAGAAGAGCCTCCGCTCCTCTTCGATGCTCGCCGGGTCGTCGAGGGACCGGGAGTGAGGGAATATCCCGTCTTCCATCCCCACGAGGAACACGGCAGGGAACTCGAGGCCCTTTGCCACGTGGAGCGTCATCAGCGAGACCCTCGTCCCGTCGCCGTCGAGCTCGTCGGCGTCCGAGACGAGCGCGACCGACTCGAGGAAGGAGCTGAGGGTGTCGTACTCGGAAGCCACGGTCTGGAGCTCGGTCAGGTTCTCGAGCCTTCCCTCTGACTCCACCGTGTGCTCCTCGCGGAGCTCCGCGCCGTAGCCGGTGCGCTGAAGGACCGCCTCGAGGATGGCGGCAGGCGGAGTGCCGGACGCATCGAGCGCTCTGAGCTCGTCGAGCAGCGCGGCAAGGGCCTTCACGCCCTTTGCGGCCTTGCCGGAGAGCCCCGCGGCTTCGGGCTGTGAGAGCGCGTCGGCGAACGAACGGCCCTGCGAGCCGGGCCCAGTTCGCCGATCCGGTCGACCGACGCGTCCCCCACCCCGCGCTTCGGGACGTTCACGATCCGCCGGCACGAGACCTCGTCGGCGGGATTGAGCAGCACCTTCAGGTAGGCGAGCACGTCGCGGACCTCGCGCCGGTCGTAGAACCTGGTACCGCCGACCACCTTGTACGGGATCCCGGCGCGGACGAGGTCTTCTTCGAGCACCCGGCTCTGTGCGTTGGTCCGGTAGAACACCGCCACGTCGCCGTAGTGAAGGCCCTCGGCCCTGTGGAGGCGGCTGATCTCCGAAGCGACCCACAGCGCCTCGTCGCGCTCGTCCTCTGCGCGGTAACGGCAGACCGGGTCACCCGTCACCGACGTCGGTCCACAGATCCTTCGGCACGCGCGAGACGTTGTTCACGATGACCGCGTTGGCGACGTCGAGAATCGTCTTCGTGGACCTGTAGTTCTGCTCGAGCGCCACCACCGCGGCGTCCGGGAACGCCTCTTCGAACTCGAGGAGGTTGCGGATGTCGGCTCCGCGCCACCTGTAGATCGACTGGTCGACGTCTCCCACGACGGTGATGTTGCGGTGCTCGGCCGCCGAGGCGCAGCACGAGCTCGTTCTGCGCCCGGTTCGTGTCCTGGAACTCGTCCACGAGAACGTGCAGGAACCTGCTCCGGTAGGCGGCGAGCACGTCTTCGAACGAATCGAAGAGGTTGACGGTGACCATGAGAAGGTCGTCGAAGTCCATCGCGGACGCAGCATGGAGGCGCTGCTGGTACTCGGCGTAGACGTCGCCGACGCGGCGCTCGAGGAAGGTCTCGGCGTTCGACCTGTAGGTCTCGAAGTCGAGCAGCTCGGACTTCGCCGCCGAGATGGCGCCTTGCACCGATCGCGGTGACAGGCGCCTGGTGTCGATATCGAGGTCCCGCTCTACCTGCTCGATGAGGCGACGGCTGTCGGCGTCGTCGTAGATCGTGAAGCTCTTGCGGTAACCGAGCCGGTCGGCCTGGGAGCGCAGGATCCGCACGCACGCCGAGTGGAACGTGGACACCCACATCCGGTCGGCCGACGTCGCCGAGCAGCTCGCTCAGCCGGTGTCGCATCTCGTCGGCGGCCTTGTTGGTGAAGGTGATCGCGAGCACCTGCCATGGAGGCGACACGGCCGGATCCGACCAGGTACGCGATCCGGCGGGTGAGGACCCTGGTCTTTCCCGACCCCGCCCCCGCGACGACGAGAAGCGGGCCGTCGGGGTGGCAGACCGCTTGGCGCTGTGGTTCGTTCAGTCCCTCGAGCAGTCCGTCGAGCCCGGCCTCGTCGAGCAGCCACCTGGGCCGTTCGCGGTGTCGTCCCGAGTCCGGCGCCCGGCCGCCTTCGCCGGCCGTGCAGGGCGAGGGGGGCCGGCTCGTCGAGTGGCTCGTCCGCCTCCGAGTTCGACTCCGAATTCGACTCCGCGTCGGTGGGTTCGTCGGAGAAGCTGCTCCGATTTCGCGGCGGAATTCCGAGTCAATTTCTTGCTCGCAGGGCTCAGAGCCACCCTTCAACCCTACCGCCGGGTTGTGCCCCGTCCTCCGGGCCGGTCACTCCCACTCGATGGTCCCGGGAGGCTTCGAAGTCACGTCGAAAGCCACCCGGTTTACCCCTTCGACCTCGTTGATGATGCGGGTCGACATCCTCTCGAGCAGCTCGTAGGGGAGCCGCGCCCAGTCCGCGGTCATGGCGTCCTCCGAGGTGACCGCTCGTATCACCACCGGGTACGCGTAGGTTCGGCCGTCGCCCATGACGCCGACCGTGCGGACCGCGGGCAGCACCGCGAAGCTCTGCCAGAGCTCCTTGTAGAGCCCGGCCGGTCGAACCTCCTCCACGACGATCGCGTCCGCCGCCCGCAGGATCTCCGCGCGCTCGCGTGTGGCCTCACCGATGATCCGGACCGCCAGACCCGGGCCCGGGAAACGGCTGGCGCCAGACGATCTCCTCGGGCAGGCCGAGCTCCTCTCCGACGGCCCTCACCTCGTCCTTGAACAGCAGCCTCAGAGGCTCGACGAGCTCGAAGGCCATGTCCTCGGGCAGCCCGCCCACGTTGTGGTGCGACTTGATGACCGCCGCGTCCTCGGTGCCCGACTCGATGATGTCCGGGTAGAGCGTGCCCTGGACCAAGAGCCCCGCCGTCCGCGTCGCGGGCGATGCTCGCGGGCGACCTCCTCGAAGATCCGGATGAAGGTCTCGCCGATCGCCTTGCGCTTCGCCTCCGGATCGGTCATGCCGGCGAGCACCGAGAAGAAGCGGTCGGCCGCCTTCACGTGCACGAGGTCCACGTTGAACTGGCGCCGGAAGGTCTCTTCGACCTGCTCGGCCTCGCCCGCGCGCATCAGCCCGGTGTCCACGAACACGCAGCGTGAGCTGGTCGCCGACCGCCTTGTGCACGAGAGCGGCCGCCACCGCGGAGTCCACCCCTCCGGAGAGTGCGCAGAGGACGTGGCCCGAGCCGACCTGAGCCCGTACGGCGTCGACCGACGTCTCGATGATGTTCGTGTGCGTCCAGGTGGGGCGCGCTGCGCAGACGTCGAACAGGAACCGCTCGAGAAGGCTCTGGCCCCGCTCTGTGTGGACGACCTCGGGATGGAACTGCACCCCGTAGATGCGCCTCTCCGGGTCGTGCATCGCCGCCACCGGCGCATCGGGTGTGCTCGCGGTGGCGACGAATCCCGGCGGCGCCTCGGTGATCGCGTCGCCGTGGCTCATCCACACGTCGCTCGTCCGACCAGGCGGCCAGTCCGCGAACAACGGCGACGAGCCGGACCGCGTGAGGGTCGTCCTGCCGTACTCGCCGCGCCCGGTCCGCTCGACACTTCCGCCGAGCGCCTGGGTCATGAGCTGGGCGCCGTAGCAGATGCCGAGGATCGGCACCCCCGCCTCGAACACTCGCTTGTCGATCGAAGGCGCCCAGTCGCTGTAGACGGATTCCGGGCCACCCGACAGGATGATGCCGCGCGGCTTGCTGGCGAGAAGCTCGTCGACCGGGGTGTCGTAGCGCACGATCTCCGAGAAGACCCGCGCCTCGCGGACGCGCCTCGCGATGAGCCTCGAGTACTGGGCGCCGAAGTCGACGACGAGGATCGTGTCCGTGCCCAGTGTCTGGCGGCTCAGCGTCTCGGGCTCAGTGACCCATCCCCACGCCTTGTGCGCGCTGGAGTGCCTTGCCCTCGGTCTGGAGCGCGGGGGCGATCATCACCTCGGCCTTCTGGAATTCCTTCACCGATCGCGTAGCCGCAAGTCGCCATCGCCGTCCGCAGAGCCCCGAACAGGTTCATGCGGCCGTCGTTCTCGTGTGCCGGCCCGAGGAGGATCTGCTCGAGGGTCCCGCGCACGCTCGTGCGGACCCGGGTGCCACGCGGGAAGCGTCGGGTGGAACGTCGCCATCCCCCAGTGGTTGCCCCTGCACGGCGCCTCTTCGGCGGACGACAGAGGCGATCCGAGCATGACGGCGTCGGCACCGCAGGTGATCGCCTTCGCTATGTCGCCGCCGCGGCTGATCCCGCCGTCCGCGATCACGTGGACGTAGACCCCGGTCTCGTCGAGATGCCGCATCCGAGCGCCGGCCACGTCAGCGATCGCGGTGGCCTGCGGCACGCCGATACCGAGCACACCCCTGCGAGGTGCAGGCGTTGCCTGGGCCGACACCGACGAGGACTCCGACAGCGCCCGTGCGCATCAGGTGGAGGGCCGCCTGGTAGGACGCGCAACCACCGACGATCACAGGGATGTCGAACGAGCGGATGAAGCGCTTCAGGTTGAGCGGCTCGCGAAGTCTTGGAGACGTGCTCAGCGGAGACGACGGTGCCCTGGATCACGAGCACGTCGAGCTCGCCCGCGAGGATCGCGGCGGACAGCCCGGCCGTGCGCTGCGGCGTGACGGACGCCGCGGCGACGACCCCACCGGCCTTGATCTCCTTGATCCGGGCGGTCACCAGATCGGGGCGGATCGGCTCGGAGTACATCTGCTGCATCCGGGCCGTCGCCTTGTCGTCAGGAAGGTCGGCGATCTCCTCGAACAGCGGGACCGGGTCCTCGTAGCGCGTCCAGAGGCCCTCGAGATTCAGCACCGCCGAGCCCGCCGAGCTTGCCGATGAGCACCGCTGTGTGAGGGCTCACCACACCGTCCATGGCGGCCGCCATGAGCGGCAGCTCGAAACGGTGCGCGTCGATCTCCCACGAGATGTCCACATCCTCCGGATCGCGCGTCCGCCGGCTCGGGACGATCGCGATGTCGTCGAAGCCGTAGGCGCGCCTACCCGACTTGTAGATGCCGATCTCGATTTCAGCCATGCGGCAGCCTCCTCGTCGCACGCTTGATCGCGTCCTTCACCCTACCGCCCTCGGGGCACGGGCCTCGCCGCCGGGGCGCCCGGATCTCATCGGCTCGTCAGGCGCCGGGCCCTCGGAGACATCGGCGCCCTCAGAGATCGGTTCGTCAGACTTCGAGCTCAGACATCGAGCACGCTCAAGCAGCTCCATGAGCACCCTGGCCGTGGCACCCCAGACCGTGTCGCCCGGAAGCTCGAAGAACCAGACCGGGAACGGCCAGCGCTCCTCGCGGAAGACGCCGTCGGCGACGAAGTCCGCGAGCTCCACGTCGAATACCCGGTCCACCTCTCGGGGTTGGCCTCCATCGGGGGTCGCTCGGCGAAACTCCGACCACCGGCGTTATGAACGACTCAGACGAGAAGGTGGCGATCGGGCTCAGATAGCCGCCGACGGCTCGACGAGCCCGGGGTCGAGCCCGGTCTCTTCTTGCGCCTCGCGGAGCGCGCACTGCGACGGGCTCTCGCCGGGGTCGCATCGGCCGCCGGGAAAGCTGACCTCTCCCTGGTGGAAGCGGAGTTCCTGGAGCGCCGGGTGAGGATCACGCGTGTCTCGCCGGACTCCTCGAACATCGCGACGAGCACGGCCGAAGGGATCTTGGCCCCGTCGAAGATGACGCATGGACAGGACCGAGACCGTGGCGCCGGCCCGTGGTGGCGGCGGCGGCCGCCGACGGTTCCGCCGGGTGAGCCTGCCGTGGGGGTGGTGCCGGCCGGAGCGAGTCCGTCGAGCTCGGCAAGATCGGCTATCTCGACAGGCTGGGCGCGCTCGAGCGCTCCTAGGACGCGCTCGAGCGTGAGCCCCCGTCTCTTCTCGGGCGGAAGTCCCGCCCATGGCGCCGGGCCCCCGGTATGCGCCCGGGAGGCCTCGGAATGACCTGCTCGCCACCGAGCCAGGTCACATCATGCCCATACCGCCCATGCCGCCCATCCCACCCATACCTGCGGCGGCCGCGGCGGCGCGGCGTCAGACTTCTTCTCGGGCTTGTCGGCGACGAGGACCTCGGTGGTGAGCAGCAGCCCTGCGACCGATGCGGCGTTCTGTAGCGCCGAGCGGGTGACCTTGGCCGGGTCGACGATGCCCGCCTTGAACAGGTCCTCGATCACTCCGGTGTTGGCGTTCAGGCCGTTCGCACCCTTGGCCTTCTCGACGTCGCGCACGACGACCGCGCCTTCGAGCCCGGCGTTCGAGGCGATGCACTCGAGCGGCACGGTGAGGGCGTGGAGCACGATGCGGGCTCCCGTCGCCTCGTCACCTTCGAGCTTCTCGGCGACGGTCTCGACCGCCGCCAGCGCACGTACCAGAGCAGTGCCCCCGCCTGCGACGATGCCCTCTTCGATGGCGGCACGGGTCGCCGACAGAGCGTCCTCGATGCGGTGCTTCTTCTCTTTGAGCTCGACCTCCGTGGCGGCTCCGACCCGGACGACGGCGACGCCGCCGGCGAGCTTGGCGAGGCGCTCCTGCAGCTTCTCGCGGTCCCAGTCCGAATCGGTGTCGTCGATCTCGCGGCGGATCTGCGCGATCCGGCCCTTCACGTCCTCCGCCGAGCCCGCACCCTCGACGACGGTCGTGTCGTCCTTGGTGACGATGACGCGGCGAGCCCGGCCGAACAGGTCGATGGTCGCGTGCTCGAGCTTCAGGCCGATCTCCTCGGAGATGACCTGGCCACCGGTGAGGACGGCGAGGTCCTGGAGCATCGCCTTGCGGCGGTCACCGAATCCGGGAGCCTTCACGGCGACGGAGCTGAAGGTGCCGCGGATCTTGTTCACGACGAGCGTCGCGAGCGCCTCACCCTCCACGTCCTCGGCGATGACGAGAAGCGGACGTGACGACTGCATCACCTTCTCGAGCGCCGGCACGAGGTCGTGCGCAGCGGAGATCTTCTGGTTGCAGATGAGGATGTAAGCGTCGTCGAGCACCGCTTCCTGGCGCTCGGGATCGGTGACGAAGTACGGCGACAGGTAACCCTTGTCGAACTGCATCCCCTCGGTGAAGTCGAGCTCGAGCCCGAAGGTGTTCGACTCCTCGACCGTGACAGTCCCGTCCTTGCCCACCTTGTCGATGGCGTCGGCGAGCACCTCGCCGATCGACGGGTCGGCGGCCGAGATGGAGGCGACCTGGGCGATCTCGGTCTTGCCCTGGATCTCGCGCGACTGGGTCCTGATGGACTCCACCGCTGCGTTGACGCCTTTTTCCATGCCCTTCTTCAGCGCCATCGGGCTCGCGCCGGCCGCGACGTTGCGCAGACCTGCGTGGATGAGCGCCTGAGCGAGCACGGTGGCGGTCGTGGTGCCGTCACCCGCGACGTCGTTCGTCTTGGTGGCGACCTCCTTCACGAGCTGGGCGCCCATGTTCTCGAACGGGTCGTCGAGCTCCACTTCGCGGGCGATCGTGACACCGTCGTTCGTGATTGTGGGGGCTCCGAACTTCTTGTCGAGGACGACGTTGCGGCCCTTGGGGCCGAGCGTGACCTTGACGGTGTCGGCGAGCTTGTCGACACCTGCTTCGAGGCCGCGGCGCGCGGGCTCGTCGAACTTGAGCATCTTTGGCATGGGTTTCTCCGCTTGGTCGGTTCTGGACCTGGTTGGTCGTTCTCGATCGTTCTCGCGTGTTCTCGAGTCGGCCGGCTGGCCCGCCGGCGCCGGAAGCTATGGCTTCACGGCGCGGCGGTGTTGCCGGATAGGGCTACTTCTTGACCTTGGCCAGCACGTCGCGGCTGGACAGGATCAGCAGGTCCTCGCCCTCGACCGTGATCTCGGTCCCGCCGTACTTCGAGTAGACGACGGTGTCGCCCGTCGTGACGTCGAGGGGGACGAGCTCGCCGGTGCTCTCGGTGCGCCGGCCTGGGCCGACTGCGAGCACCTCACCCTGCTGGGGCTTCTCTTTGGCTGTGTCCGGGATGACCAGGCCCGACGCGGTGGTCTCCTCGGATTCTCCGGGGCGGACGACGATCCGGTCCTCGAGGGGCTGGAGCTTCATAACTGGCGAGCCTCCTGTGGCGCTGACTTGGATTAGCACTCTAACGTGACGAGTGCCAACGTAGCGGGAGCTTGCGGCGGCGGCAACCGCGCCTGGTCAGCGGCCTCTTTTCCCTGGCAGCGGGTTGCTTTTTGCTTGCCGGGTGGCTGCTTTGCCTGCCTGCCTTTGCTTGCCTGCCTTTGCCTGCCAGGCCTGGGTGCTCCGGATCAGCCCGTGAACTCGAGCCGGAGCGAGGGGTCGGCCCCTGCGTCGAGCGGGGTCGGGCCCAGGTTCGCCAGCTGCCACCATCCTGCGGCGGCGACCATCGCGGCGTTGTCGGTGCACATGGCCGGGCTCGGAAGGTAGGCGACCAGGCCCGCTTCCTCGCAACGTGCCGAGAGCGCCTGCCGTAACGGACCGTTCGCGGCCACTCCTCCCGCCAGGCAGATCCCGTGCGCCCCGATCTGGTCGGCCGCCCTCAGGGCCTTCTCCACGAGCACGTCGACCACCGCCTGCTGGAACGAGGCCGCCACGTCCTCGTTGCCGGCGTCGGGATGGTGCCTGACTGTTGTCACGACGGACGTCTTGATCCCGCTGAACGACATGTCGAGCCCTTCTCCGAGCATCGCCCGCGGGAACGAGAACGCCGTCGGGTCTCCCGACTCGGCCGCCTTCTGGATCGCAGGCCCCCCCGGGTAACCGAGGCCGAGAAACCGCGCCACCTTGTCGAACGCCTCCCCCGCTGCATCGTCGAGCGTCTCGCCCATGAGCCTGTAGCGCCTCGGGCCGTCCATCTCGAGGATCATCGTGTGACCGCCCGAGACGAGCTCGACGACGATCGGCCAGTCGAGCCCCTGCGCTGCGGGACCGGAATGGTCGAGCAACGCCGCGAACAGATGCGCTTCGAGATGGTTGACGCCGGCGAAAGGGACGTCCCACGCGAGCGACAGCGCTTTCGCCTCTGCGACGCCGACGAGCAACGAGCCGATAAGGCCGGGCCCGATCGTCGCGGCGACGGCGTCGACGGGAGGCGAGGGTGTCTGCGTGTCGGCCGTTCCTCGTGCTGTTGTTGCGGTCGCCTCTTTGAGCGCGGTGTCGATCACCGGGGTCAGGAGCTCGAGATGCGCGCGCCCGGCGATCTCGGGGACCACGCCGCCGTACTCCGCGTGCAGATCGACCTGGCTCGACACGACCGACGAGAGGATCTCGCTCCCGTCTCTCACGACCGCTGCGGCGGTCTCGTCACAAGACGTCTCGATCCCGAGCACGGTGGCGGGGACCGGCGATCGGAGCCGGGCGCGGTCACTGTCGGGTCAGCTGTCGGGTCAGCTGTCCGGTCGCTGTCTGGCCGCTGTCCGGTCACTGTTCAGGCCCGAGTGCTGACTCGATCTTGGCGAGCCGCTCGGCGTACTCGTCGCTGTCGCAGTCGCGCGCCCACATCACGATGGCGTCCTCACCGGTTTCCGCGTAGTAGCCGCGCCGGATCCCGACGGGAGCGAACCCGAACTTCATGTACAGCGCCTTGGCAGCCTCGTTGTGCTCGCGGACCTCGAGAGTCAGGTGCCGTGAGCCCGCACCGAGGGCGGAGCGCGCAAGGTCGAGCA
The DNA here is from genome assembly GCA_963801315.1 of uncultured Acidimicrobiales bacterium. Classification (GTDB taxonomy): domain Bacteria; phylum Actinomycetota; class Acidimicrobiia; order Acidimicrobiales; family CAVXTF01; genus CAVXTF01. Next base: position 74,676 of record CAWDEI010000005.1, read on the forward strand.
GGAGCATCGTCGCGATCCCTCTGCGCTGCCACGAATGGTCGACCGTGAGCGTGTTCACGTGACCTTCGTCCTCGACCAGCATCAGTCCGGTATATCCGGTGACGACCGGTCCGATGGTTGCGACCGTGTACCGGCGCGTCGTTCGTTGCGCGAGCTCCGAGGTGAACAGCGTCGGGGACCAGGGCCTGACGTACTCGCTCTGTTCGATCCGCAGCACATCGCGCAGATGCTTGCGTCGCATGGGGACGATGCGTACTGCGCCTACCAGGCTTCTCGGGGCCAGAGCCATGACTCAGATTGTGCCGGACGCCGCGAGCTCAGGTGTCAGCGCCACGGCGCGGAGCCCTGCTCACCCAATTGATGCGCGCGTCGGCCTGCCTCACGTAGCGCGGGGCGAGGGTGAGCGGGTCTCGGAACTCGCCGAGCCGGGCGAGCTCGACGCCCATCTCGGCCACCACCGCGACCGGGGGAGAAGCGAGCCATCGCGCGCCGATCCGCACGCCGGGGACGCTCCCGAGGATGTCCGCATACCGGAGCGCTCCGTCGCCCACGAGCGTCGACGTCCTGGGGCGGAAATCTGCGCCGGCCTCGGCACGGGAATCTCTACGGGATTCGTCACGGGAATCTGCGCCGGCCTCGGCTCGCCTGTCCGACAGCCGCGAAGCGAGGGCCTCTGGCGCCTCGAGACGCTCTTCGCCTATGCGCGCCAGGTGGCCCGGCGCGCTGCGTGGCTCGACGCCGAACTCTGGCTCGACGCCGAACTCTGGCTCGACGCTGAACTCTGGCTCGACGGCGAACTCGGCAGAGACGACCTCTCCCCGACGGGCGTCGAGCACAGCGACGATCGTGTGAGTGCGCTCTGTAGGAGTGATCGTGTGAGTGCGCTCCGCAGGAGTGCGCTCAGGGTTTTTGTTTTCAGTGTTTGTATACGCGTCCGTTCCTTTATTCGAGAAACTAAAAGTCGAGGTCGGTACCCCGTTACAAGCGGCCAGCGCCAGTACCTCGAGGCTCGAGACCGCGACAAGCCGGACCCCGAGCGCGTACGCGAGTGCCTTCGCTGTTCCGACGCCCACCCGCAGGCCCGTGAACAGGCCCGGCCCGACGTCGACGACGACAGCCTCGATTTGCGCGAGCTCGACACCGGTGGCCTTGCAACACGACCTGATCGACGGTGCGATCGTCTCGGCGTGACGCCGACCCCTCCCGAGCGTCGTCTGTGCGAGCGTCCCCTCGCCGTCGGCGATCGCGACGCCGGCGGCGTCGGTCGCAGACTCGATGGCGAGGACGAGCACGAGGTTTCCGAGGTTTCCGAGGTTTCCGAGATGTCCGAGATCGGCGATGTTCGAGTGTCGAGTCGCTACGCCGGAATGGCCATCGCATCGACGAGATCGCGCGCCTCGCCGCGACCCGCCCGACCACGAACCGCTGCCGAGAATCGTGACGACGCGCTCCTCGTCGCCTCCACCGCGTTCGATCCGCACCTCGAGAACCGTGTCTCCGAGCACCGGTGCCCCGGCGTCTCCCCACTCGACCGCGGCGACCGCCGCGTCGTCGACCAGCTCGAGCAGCCCGAGGTCGACCACCTCCTTCAGGTGATCGAGCCTGTAGAGGTCGGCGTGCAGGAGCCTGCGCACGGGGCGGTCGCCCGGACACTCGAGGACGCGCATGAGCGTGAAAGTAGGGCTCGTGACCGGGCCGGTCACTCCGAGGCCGGCGGCGAGTCCCTGCACGAAGGTGGTCTTCCCCGCCCCGAGCTCACCCTCGATGAGCAGGACGTCGCCGGGGACGAGACATCGCGCGAGTTGCCGACCGAGCTCCGTCGTGGCCTTCGGGCCCGACACCGAACGCGTCACGAGACGATCAGAGCTCATTTGCTCGCCTTCCCGGCAAGCAGAGACTTCGCACGAACGAGATCGGCACGCATCTCGGCGACGATCTCCGCTCCGCCGCGAAGCGCCGCCGCGGGGTGATACGTCGGTACCAGGTAGCCGCCCCGGTACGGGTAGGACCTGCCCCGAAGCTTGCTTATGCCCTCGGTGGTGCCGAGCAACAACCGTGAAGCGAAGTTCCCGAGCGTCACGACCACGGTCGGATCGATCAATTCCAACTGGGACTCGAGCCAGGGGCGGCACGCCTCGATCTCGTCGGGCAGAGGGTCGCGGTTGTTGGGTGGGCGGCACTTGACCACGTTCGCGATGTAGCAGCTGGACCGGTCGATCCCGATCTCCTGCCACATGAGCTTGTCGAGAAGCTTTCCCGACCTGCCGACGAAAGGCTCACCGGCGAGATCCTCGTCCCTGCCTGGTCCTTCTCCGACGAACATCAAGGAGGCCTTCGGGTCGCCGACGCCGAACACCACCTGCGTACGTCCCGCCGCGAGCGAGCATTTCGTGCACGACAACGCGACGTCACGGACCTCGACGAGGGTCCGCACGGATCGTCCTTCGCGCCCTTCAGCTCACCTTGCGGGCGTGCTCCTCGAGGAGGCGATCGAATTCCCTGCGCCTCTCGAGCATCGGCATGTGGCCGCAACGGGCGAGCTCGACGAGCCGCGCATCGGGCAACCGGCTCTCGAGGCGCCTGGCGTGCCACGGCGGGGTTAGGCGGTCGTGCGTCCCGACCATGACGAGCGACGGGAGGTCGACCGACTCGAGCGCCGGCGTCAGGTTCACCCGTGCCAACGGCTCGAAGAGCCCCTCCACGGTCAAGGGGTCCGCCTCCGCGAGCATGGATTCCACGAACCTCACCTGGGCGGGGGGTGCTTCGGCACCGAAGCCGAGCCGGCTCGCCCACCATCTGATGTCGCCCTTCGGGATGGCTCCCCGACCGGAACGCACCGACGCCCTGACCGCACGCAGTGCCGCCGGCGCGCTCGAGAGCGGCGAACAGGTCCCATCCGGGAAGCTCGACGAAAGGTCCCGTCGTGGTGCTCGTGAGCACGAGCCCGGACAGCCTGCGGTGACGCTCTTCGGCGGACAGGCCTGCGACCGCCTGCATCGCGACCATTCCTCCCATCGAGTGGCCTACGAGCACGCCTCCCTCGACGTCGAGCGCGGCTGAGCACCTGTCGAACATCGAGCGCCAACCTCTCGAGAGCGGGTGCCGGCGTACGCCTCGAACGGAACAGGCGCGTGGCTCTGCGTCCCTCCGAGCGGATGCTGGTTCCCTCCGAGCGGATGCTGGTTCCCTCCGAGCGGATGCTGGACCGTGCATCGAGCAGGTCTCCGACGGGGTCCTCGAGAAACCGGGGCGCAGTGCCAGCACAGGCGGCGCGGCCAGCACCGCTAACACCGGCGGCGCGCGCAGCGCCTGTCGCACCTGCTGCACGGGCAGTACCGGCGCCTGCAGTAGCGGGAGTAGCGGAAGTAGCGGGAGTACCGGGAGTACCGGGAGTTCCGGCCGCAGCAAGGCCGAAGCCGTCCGATCCCGACACAGACCGGCCGTGCCCGCGGAGGTCGACCGCTATGACGCGGAGCTCGTCGGACAGATCCGCCAGTTGGTGCACCCAGATACCCGAGTTGAGAAATACGCCGTGCAACAGCACGAGCGGCTGACCCCGCCCACGCGAGACCACGTGGATCCGCCCCCCGTCGTCCACCTCGATGTCATGGTGCTCGACGTCTCCCGGGAGCACGAGCCCGGCCAGGGCCATGTCTTCTTCCGTGGCCGACGACCGCGAGACGAGACGCCGTTGAGCGGCCCAACCGGCCGCCAGAGCCGCACCCGCCCCGAGGGCAGCCAAGCCCGCCGTGCGCCCCACGCGATTGCGCCCGCTCACCGTCCGCTCACCGTCCCCACGTTCTCCAGGCCCTTAGAGGTCGGGAGCCATGCCCTTGCCAAGGTCTCCACCCGACTCAGCGACCAACTACACGCGTCACCCTCGGCCCTATGCCGCACAACACCTCGTAGCTGATGGTCCCGAGCACCGCCGCCCAGTCCGAGGCCGCTGAGGCTCGCTGCACCCTGGCGGCCGATCAGCACGACCTCGTCGCCGACCTGTACGCCGCTTTGCGCGCCGCAGTCGATGACGATCTGGTCCATCGTCACCGTACCGGCAAGCGGGCGGTGTTGCCCACCCACGAGAACGGTGCCGTTGCGGTCGAACCAGGCCCGCGGGACCCCGTCGGCGTAACCGAGAGGCATGACGGCCACGACGGAGTCCTCTGTGAGGGCCCTTCGCCTTCCGTAAGAGGGCCGCTCGCCGGCGAGGAGCGGGCGGACGAGGGTGACACGGGCCTTGAGCGACATGACGGGAAGCAGCCTCTCGCCAGCTGCTTCGAGGGCTGGGGCCAGCTCAGGCGCCGGAAGCTCGCCGTAGATCGCGATCCCGCTCCTGACCATGTCGTAACGCGTCGCCGGATGGGCGAATCGCACCGGCCGAGTTGCGCGGCGTGCCGCAACGGCACCGGGATCCCGGCGGCCTCGAGCCGGGAAAGCACCTCGTCGTAACGGCGGGTCTGCTCCGAGGTGAAGCTCGTGTCCTCCTCGCCTCGACCCTCGGCGACCGCCAGGTGAGTCCACACCGAACCGAGACCCAGCTGGGCGATTCGCACACCGCCTGCGCTAGGGCGACCGTGTCTTCGGGGTCGGCGCCCACCCTGTGCATCCCGGTGTCCACCTTCAGATGGACGTCCAGCTTGTGCCCCGCCGCCGCAACCGCTGACCTGGCCGCGGATTTGGCCGCAGACTCGGCCGCGGCTGATGCCCGCCCTCGTGTAGACGGTCGGGACCAGCCCGTTGCAGACGGCCTCCGCCATCGCTTCCGCGGGCGGCTCGGAAAGGACGAGTATCGGTGCCGTGATGCCTGCTGCCCGGAGCTCGACGCCTTCTTCCACGACGGCGACGCCGAGCCAGGTCGCACCGCCTTCGATCGCGGCGCGGGCGACGGCGACGGCTCCATGACCGTAGGCGTCGGCCTTGACCACAGCGCACAACTCCGCCGAACCTGCGATGCGCTTCATCACCGCCGCGTTGTGGCGCACCGCGTCGAGGTCGATCTCGGCCCACACCGGGCGGAGCGAGGCCTCAGCCACGGCGTCCCGGCAATTCGTGAGGCCGCTCCTGGTGAGGCCCTTCGTGGCGCGGCCCTTCGTGGCGCAAACCACCGTGCAGGTCGCCAGAAAGCCATCGTGCGAGCAGGTCGGGGATGTCACCAGCGACCAGGCCCTCGGGCGGTCCGAGCCCCGCCGCCCGCCCGTGGACGTGCGCGGCGAGCGCAGCCGCTTCGAGCTGCGCGGTTGGCGCCGAACCTCCCACACCCCGGGCTGCAAATGCTCCGATGGCGCCCGACAGGACGTCTCCGGTCCCGGCGGTGGCGAGGTTCGGGCCACCCGACATCACGACCCTGACGTCTCCGCTCGGGTCGGCCACGACCGTCGTCGACCCTTTCAGGAGCACAACGCACCCGGTGGCACTGGCCGCCGAGACGGTGTCCGCGATCTTGTTCGCTCCGACCGGCCTCTCGAACATCTGCGAGAACTCGCCCGAGTGCGGGGTGAGCACCAGCAGGCCGCCATCGACATCCCGCGAGCGCGCGACGGCGGCGACTTCCTCGGCCTTGCCGAGCGCGAAGAGCGCGTCGGCGTCGACCACGACAGGTACCCGCGACGCGTGGCCACCTCGCGGACATCTGCACGGGTCTCGGGATCGCGGCCGATTCCCGGACCGATCACCACCGCCTTGCAGCGCTCCGCCACCTCGAGCACCGCTGCGGCCCATCCGTGGCGGGGAACCTCGAACGACACCGCCTCGCTCGCGGGCATGTTCGCAGTGCTCTCGCCCGGCACTGCGAGACGCACCATCCCGGCCCCCGCCCGGTATGCGGCCCTGGCGCAGAACGACGCTGCCCCGAGCATCCCGGGAGAGCCAGCGACCACGACGACGCCCGACTGCCATTTATGGGCCTCGCGGGGCCTGGCCGGCAGCAGCCGGCGGACGTCGGCGTCGTCGACGAGCCAGATGCGCGCACGGCTCGGATCGAGGCCGATGTCTGCGACCTCGACTTGTCCGGAGAGAACAGGGCCGTCGCCTTGGAGCAGGCCCGGCTTGAGCGCGGCGAAGGTCACGGTGAGGTCGGCGCGCAAGGCCTCGCCCGAGACCGCCCCCGTGTCGCCGTCGATCCCAGACGGAATGTCGACGGCGAGAACTTGCACGCCGGCCGGCACCGAAGGGGCGTTGTACGAACCCCTGAATCCCGTGCCGTACGCGGCGTCGACGACCAGATCGAAGCGGGGTTCGCCTCCGAGCCGTTCGGGGACGTCGGCCGCTTCGACGACGACCACCCGCGCCCCGCGGCGCGCGCAACCGCTCGGCTGCGACCCGCCCGTCGGCGCCGTTGTTGCCCTTGCCCGCCACGACGACCACACGCCTGCCATAAGAGCCTCCGAGAAGCCGTAGTGCCCACGTCGCGACCGCCGTGCCCGCCCTCTCCACGAGAACCGCCTCGCTCACCAGTTTCAGCGCGTCGGCATCGACCTGGCGCATCTCGTCGACGGTGAGGACGGGCCGCATCAGCGAACACCCTCTGCGACCGCGCTCGCAACCGCCAAGTCGGCGGTGTGGGTGAGCGACAGATGCCAGCGCTCCACTCCTTTTTCTCGGGCGAGTCGCGCAGCATCCCTGTGAAGAGCCAGCTGCGGCGCACCCTCGGTGCTCCGGATCACTTCGATGTCGACGAAGGGTGCGGCGCCGATCCCCTCGCCGAGGGCCTTGAGCGCGGCCTCCTTCGCTGCGAACCTGACTGCCAGGCGCGGCGCGGGATCGCTCGAGCGCCGCGCGTAAGCCTGCTCGGCATCTGTGAACAGACGCAACGAGATGTTCGGTCGCCTCGACAAGACTCTCCTGAAACGTTCTATGTCCACGGCATCGACGCCGATGCCGACCACCGCCGAGTGCGTCACCCCGGCCGCTTCACTCCACCGTCACCGTCTTGGCCAGGTTGCGCGGCCGGTCGACGTCGTGCCCGTGCAGCCGCGCCAAGTGGTACGCGAAGAGCTGGAGAGGGACGATGTCCACCACGGGTGCGAGCAGCTCACTCGTCTGGGGGGTCCAGAGCACCTCGTCGGCATGGCGCGCCGTGTCCTCGTCCCCGTCGTTCGCGACGAGCACCACCGTCGCCCCTCTCGACTTCACCTCCGAGATGTTGGCGAGCATCTTCTCTCGCAGACTCGTCCTCGTCGCCACCCCGATGACGACAGAGCCCGGCTCGATGAGAGCGATGGGCCCGTGCTTGAGCTCGCCCGCCGGGTAGGCCTCCGCACGCACGTAGGCGAGCTCCTTCAGCTTCAGAGCACCTTCCATCGCGACGGGGTAACCGACATGGCGTCCCAGGTAGAAGAAGTCCCTCGTGCTCGTGAATCGCCTCGTCACGGCTGCGACGTCGGCTTCGCGCCCGAGCACCGTGGTGATCAGCTCGGGCAGCCGGCCGAGCTCGTCGAGTGATTCACGGACCTGTGAGGGCGTGAGGGTCCCTCGCATCTCGGCGAGGTAGAGGGCGAGTATCTCGAGCGAGACGATCTGCGTGAGGAGCGTCTTCGTCGCCGCTACACCGATCTCGGGCCCGGCACACGTGTAGAGGGCGCCGTCGGCCTCGCGTGCCATCGAGGAGTCCACGATGTTCGAGATCACGAGGAGCCTGGCACCTTCACGCTTCGCCTGGCGCATGGCCTGCAGCGTGTCGACGGTCTCGCCGGACTGGCTCACGCCGATCACGAGCGTCCTGGAATCGAGAACCGGGTCTCGGTAACGGAACTCGGAGGCGATGTCGATCTCGGCGGGGAGGCGGGCCCACCTCTCGATGGCGTACTTCGCTACGAGGCCAGCGTGGTAGCTGGATCCGCACGCGACGATGACGACCTTGTCGACCTGAAGAAGCTCCTTGCGGCCGATCCGGCCCTCGTCGAGCACGATCGCCCCGTCCGGATCGAGCCTTCCGAGCAAGGTGTCGGCGACCGCGTGGGGCTGCTCGTGCATCTCCTTGCTCATGAAGTCGTCGTAGCCGGCCTTCTGCGCAGCCTCGAGGTCCCAGTCGACGTGAAGGGCGATGGGCTCTACGACTTCTCCTTCGAGCGTCGTCACGCGAAGGGTGCCTGGGCCGATCTCGGCAATCTGGTCGTCCTCCAGGGCCCACAGCGAGCGGGTGATGCCCAACAGCGCAGGGATGTCCGAGGCGAGCAGCCCAATGCCCGAGCCGCCTGCGGAAGAAGTCGAGCCGGCTGCGGAAGAAGGCGAGCCGGCGGCGGAAGAAGTCGAGCCGCCTGCGGAAGAAGGCGAGCCGGCGGCGGCGGACGGCGAGCCGGCGGCGGTGGACGGCGAGCCGGACCTCGGGGACACGTCGCCGTTCTGGCCATCCGCCCCAACGAGACCGACGATGAGCGGCGACACCCGCCGGGCGGCGACGATGGTCTCGGGCTCCGAGGATGACATGACAGCGAGGGCGAAGGCACCACGCAACGTGTCGAGGGTGATGCGGACCGCCTCGACGAGCCCGACTCCCCCGGCGAGCGCCGACTCGACGAGGTGGGCGACGATCTCTGTGTCGGTATCGGACTCGAGGACGTGTCCCGCTTCGCGGAGCTCGGCCGCAAGCTCCCACCAGTTCTCGACGATGCCGTTGTGCACCACGGCGATCGTTCCGCTGCAGTCGGTGTGAGGGTGGGCATTCAGCTCGGTCGGGTGGCCGTGCGTCGCCCAGCGGGTGTGGCCGATCCCGGCCATCGCGGGCGGCGCGTCGTTCGCGACGACCTTGCGGAGCTTCTCGAGCGACCGGGTGCCGTCCGCCGCCGCGGGCACGCCACATGCCGTCGGCGCTCGAAAGAGCGACGCCGGCGGAGTCGTAACCCCGGTACTCGAGGCGCTCTATGCCGTCGAGGATGATCTCGAGCGCTTTCGTGGTTCCGGTGACACCGACGATGCCGCACATGGCCCTAAAGGCTACGGCAGGTGAGAGGGGTGTCGGGCGAGCCTGTTCAGAGCGACTTTTGCGCCGCCGCCACCGCGTCGCACAGACGTTCCAGAGCAGCTCGCGCAGCCTCCGCATCGGTCGCCTCGACCATGACCCTCACCACAGGCTCGGTCCCGCTCGCCCGAACGAGCACCCGGCCTTCCTCGCCCAGCTCGACGACGACGGCAGTCAGCTCGTCGCGCACGATCGGGTGCTCGACCGTCCCGGCGGGGTCGGCCGCAGTGACGCTCACGAGCAGCTGCGGGACATGGACCATCGACTCGGCTGCCAGCTCTGCGAGCTTGCGGCCCGAGCGATTCAAAAGGTCGGCGAGCAAGACGCCGGTGAGGGCGCCGTCGCCGGTCGTGGCGAGCCGCCTGAACACGAGGTGACCGGACTGCTCGCCCCCGAGCGAAAGGCCGGCCGAGTCGAGCGCTTCGAGGATGTAGCGGTCGCCGACGGGCGTCTCGCGCACGAGGATGCCCCTTTGCGCCATGGAGCGGTGCAGGCCCAGGTTCGACATCACGGTCACGGCGACCGTGTTCCCGGCGAGCTGACCTCGCTCGGCCAGGTCGGCGGCGAAGATGACGATCAGCTCGTCCCCGGTGCGCACGCGGCCTTCGTGGTCGACCGCGACGAGCCGGTCCGCGTCGCCGTCGAGTGCGAGACCGAGGTCCGCACCGTCTTTCAAGACGGCTTCGGAGAGAGCCTCGGGGTGCGTCGAGCCGCAAGCGTCGTTGATGTTGGACCCGTCGGGCTCGCCGGATATCACGCGCACGGTCGCACCGAGACGCTCGAGAACGTCGGGCCCGACCTGGCAGCCCGCACCGTTCGCGCAGTCGATCACGATCTTGAGCCCCGCGAGAGCGCCCTGAGCCACGGTGTCGACCAGGTGGCCGGCGTACTGCTCGGCGGCATCGGGATCGATCGACAAGCGGCCCACCGCGTGGCCGACCGGAGCACGAGGTCCGCGCCCGTGGCCGTCGAGGATCCGGAGGAGCTCCTCTTCTACGTCCGCCTCGACCGAGTCGGGAAGCTTCAACCCGCCTGCCGCGAAGAGCTTCACGCCGTTGTCGGAGAACGGGTTGTGAGAGGCCGACACCACTGCCGCCGGCACAGATCGCCGATCGGAGAGCCAGGCAACGCCCGGCGTGGGCAGCACTCCGACGTCGACCACGTCCGCACCCTCGCTCGCCATGCCCGATGCGAGTGCCGCCTGGAGCATGGGCCCGGACCTGCGGGTGTCCCGGCCTATGAGGAAACACTCCGCGGGCAGCACCCGTGCCGCCGCGCGACCGAGCGCGAGGACTACCTCGGGGCTCAGCTCTGCGTTGGCGACGCCGCGGATCCCATCTGTGCCGAACCGGGCGGCCACTTCTCGATCAGCGCTTCGAGTACTGAGGAGCCTTGCGGGCCTTCTTGAGCCCGTACTTCTTGCTCTCCTTCTCGCGGGCGTCCCGCGTGAGCAATCCCGCCCTCTTGAGACTGGTGCGAAGCTCGGGGTCGATGACGATGAGTGCGCGGGTGATCCCGAGCCGCAAGGCACCGGCCTGACCCGAGACGCCGCCGCCGTCGATCGTTGCGTCGATGTCGTAACGGTCCGCGATGCTGGAGATCCGCAGCGGCTCGCTCACGATCATGCGGTGAGTGGCCGACGTGAAGTAGTTGTCGAACTCGCGGCGGTTGACGGTGATCTTGCCGTTACCGGGACGGAGACGGACGCGGGCGACCGCCCTCTTGCGTCTGCCGGTGGTCTGGCATACGGGCTTAGCGGGTCGCACAGGGGCGGCTGCTGAGTGACCCGTCGAATGCGAGGCCGTGGGTGCGGTTCTCGACGACGCGGCTCCGGCTGCGGCGGGCGCCGCGGCTTCGGGCGCGTCTTCGGTCTCCGCTGCGGCGGGGGTCTCCTCCTCCACCACCACCACGGTTACGGTCTCGGGCTCCACCGTCTCGGGCTCCACGGTTCTCGGGCTCCACCGTTACGTCCGACGGGCTCGGTGCCGGTCTCCGTCTCGGTGGGGTCCTCGACGGTCTCGGTTCCAGTGTCGGTCAATCTGTTCTCCTAGTTCCCTTGTTCCGGCCGTCGGTGAGCGCCGGGCAGCTCGAGCTTCTGAGGTTGCTGGGCCTCGTGCGGGTGATCGGGACCTGCGTAGACCTTCAGCTTGGCCAGCTGCTGGCGGCCGAGCCTCGTCTTCGGCAGCATGCCCCGAACGGCCCGCCGCACCAGCTCCTCGGGCTTGGTCGCGAGCAGGTCGGCGTACGAGACCGCCGTGATCCCGCCCGGATAACCGCTGTGACGGTAGGCGAACTTGTCTCCCGCCTTATCAGCTGTCATCACGACCTTGGCGGCGTTGACCACGATCACGAAGTCGCCGGTGTCCACGTGCGGGGCGAAGATGGGCTTGTGCTTGCCGCGAAGCCGCGAAGCGACCTCGGTCGCCATGCGGCCGAGGACTAAGCCGTCGGCATCGACCACGTGCCACTGCTTCGTGATCTCGTCTTCTCTGGGTGAGAACGTGCGCACTCGGTGTCCTCGTCGTCGTGGGTGGATGGGTCGCGATCTGTTGTCGGTTCTGGAGTCGTGAGCGTGGTCGAAGCGAAGCGGTCAGAGCGGGCAGGTGCTTCGCCCAGTCGGACCGGTCACCACTTGCCCACTCACGAACCGGTCCCCGCCCGGGGGAACCCTGGGCGTGAGCCGACCCTACGGCCAAATGGTCAACCAGCTACTTTACGTGACGTTCGAACCCCTCAGCAACCGGCTCAGCCTCCGGCACCCACACGGGTCGGCGGTCGGGGCTCCGGATGCGGCCACTGAGTCGCCCCCGCTGCGGGGTCAGAGCAGCGTGTCCTGCCCCGGTGGTCCGGTCACCCGCTTGGTCCGTGCGGCACGGCGTCGGGGCGCGGCCGGGTCGTCGCTGTCGTCGCGATGGTCGTGATGGTCGCGATCTCGGTGGTCCAGGTGATCTCGGTGGTCGAGATGCTGCGGATGATCGGACTTTGGCGGTGGGTCCGGGCGAACGAAGCGCCAGCTGCCCGGTTGACCCTCTAATCGCCAGCCCCTGTGGGTCTTGAGGTCGTGGTGGTAGCCACAGAGCCGTGCGAGGTTCTCGAGCTTGGTCTCGCCGCCCTTGGCGTAATCGGTGCGGTGATCTATCTCCAAGGGGTCTGACCTGTCGCAATCGGGCACGCAGCATGTCTGGTCACGTTCTTCTAGCGCGATCCGAAGCGCACGTTGAATGTGCCTCGAGTTCGTGCAGACCGCCTTCAGGTCTCGTCCTTCGGTGACGACGAGCTCGAGAAGCGAGTCTCCGAGGATCTGTCGTGCGAGAGCTACAGGCACAGGGGCCATCCCAGGGATCTGGCAGGTCTCTCCTGGGACCGGGTGACCTCTGTTCAAAGCTCCGAGATCCACCCTGATCCGCAACAGGGTGTCTCGACGCTTGGTGGTTCCAGTTCCTCCACGGCTCGCTTTGGCCATGGCGACGAGAGCGTCTGCGGCATAGACCTGGTGCGAGCAGTGGCGACCTTGTTTGCGAGCCTCGTTGAACTCCCGGCGCTCGAAAGGCTCTAGACACGATCCGAGGACTGCTAGAGCGTCGGGGGTGAGCCTCGCTTCTAGCCTTCCGAAGTTCTCAGAATCCGTCCACATCCGACAGAACCGCTTGGATCTCATCTGCTCGTAGCGCTCTATCGAGTCGTGCTCTGAAAGAGCGCTCTGTCGGACGTCTGCGCAGTGGCGCTTCAGTCCTGCTAGCTCCATCTGCGATGCCGCAGCTACGAGGTTCGTCTCCTGGTCGGGACGGGCGTCTGCGGCAGACGCGATCTGCTTCGCCTTTGCCTCAGAAAGAGATCCGGACCGAAAGGCCTCGGATATCGCCGGGTGCGCCTCTATCGACTTGGCGGTCTCTAGCATCGAAGCTGCTGACCCCACCGATTCGCCCGTGATCGAAGCGAGGAACGTCGGTGCGAGCTTGTGTCCTTTTTGCTCGTGGAGGTTGGTCTGTTGCACCCGTCTGGCTGCGAGCATGACCCCAGAGCTACAGGCATGCTTGCCCTCCGAGAACAACTCGACGAGGGTCTTCGCGTCCTCTCCTGAGTAAAGGCCCGGTTCGAACGACTTGACGAATCGCTTAATAGCGTCGACCGCCGCGACAAGGTCGCCGGCGGTGACGTCCTGGTCTCCGACCACGGTTAGGTCCCGGAGCACATCTGCCATGACATGAAAGCTACTCAGATGCTGTAACAGTGAACCTGACCAGCCAACAACTCCGAGGCTGAACAAAAACGCGAGTTTCGAAAGCCCCCTCTTGTTGAACTCGCCTCGAAGACTTACCATGAGGGAATGAGCGAACCGGCGCAACTTCAGGCGCAACTTCATGTGAGCCACGTGAATACGAGTAAGGCGAGTCATGTGAGCCACGTGAAGATAGGAACACTCGAGGACCTGAAAAAGACGGGACACCTGACCGGAAAGGTCGGCTCGAGACCTGTGTGCGTCTTCTGGGACGACGGTTGTGCGTACGCAGTGGACGACAGGTGCCCGCACATGGGCTTCCCGCTCCACAGGGGCACCGTGCAGTCGGGACTCCTCACCTGCCACTGGCACCACGCCCGGTTCGACCTCGTCTCGGGGGGAACCCTCGACCCCTTCGCCGACGACGTGACCGCCTACGAGGTCGACCTCGCCGGCGGCGACGTCTTCGTGGTCGTGGAACCGCAGGGTGACGAGACCGGGCACCTCCGCAGACGTCTCGAGGAGGGGCTCGAGCAGGGCATCTCGCTCGTGATCGCGAAGGCGGTGACCGGTCTGCTCGGCGCCGGCATGGAGCCCGCCGAGATCGTCGAGATAGGTGTCAGGTTCGGCGTCCGGTACCGGGGCCAGGGCTGGGGCACAGGCCTCACGGTGTTGGTGGCGATGTCCAACATCTGCCCGTTCCTCGAACCGTCCGACAGAGCCTTGGCTCTCGTTCACGGGCTCGTGTCCGTCTCCAACGACACCCGCGGGCGCCCCGCGCGCTTCGCGCTCGAGCCTCTTTCCTCGGCTCCCGAGCTCGATCGGCTGTCGAGTTGGTACAGGCAGTTCGTAGACACACGGTCGTCGGACGCGGCCGAGCGCACGCTCGCCACCGCCATCGAAGCCGGCTACGCAGCGCCGGACGTCGCGACGATGATGCTCGCGGCGGTGACCGATCACGTGTTCATCGACGAGGGCCACGTGCTCGACTTCACCAACAAGGCCTTCGAATTCCTGGAGGATCTCGGCTGGGAGAACGCCGGCGAGGTCCTTCCTACGCTCGTCGGTCAGACCGCCCGGGCGCAACGCCACGAAGAGGAATCCGCATGGCGTCATCCCGACGACCTCACCGCTCTATTGCGCAAGTCGACCGCAGGCCTCGCCGCAAGGATTCCCGCTTCGACGGCCGCCACTGCCGAGGCGGCGCGGGCCGCTGGAGCCGCTGAGAACTCAGAGGCGGCGGCTTACAACAACGACGACCTCGACGCGCTCGCCTGGGCGTTGCTCGCCGAGTCCCCACAAGATGTCGTCGGCGCACTCGACGGTGCCCTCGACGCTGGTGCGTCGCCGGAAGAGCTCGCACGCGCGGTCGCCTACGCGGCCGCACTGCGGATCGTGAGGTTCCACACCCAGAACGACCACGGCGATTGGAACGAGGTGCACCACGCGTTCACCGCGGCCAACGCGCTGCACCAGTCGATGGTGCGTGCGCCCTCCCCGGAGCTCATGCCGCGGCGTCTACCAGTGCGCACTCCGCGTGTACCTCGACCGGTTCTTGAACGTGCCTGCGGCAAGGCTCCCGTCGAAGTACGAGGGCCCGGCCAACCTGGAGGCTCTCGCGTCGTGCTGGGATATCGGAGGGGAGAGTGGACGAAGCCGGGGGGATCGTCTTCCGCTTGCTCACCACCGGCGCTCCGGAGCACGCCGGCGACCCACAGCACGCGGTCGACCCGCAGCACCCGGTCGACCCGAGACCGGTCATCTCAGCCCTCGGCCGCCAGCTGCTGACAGAGGACGCCGGATTTCACTGGTACCAGATTCTCGAGGCGTCGATCCGGCAGTTCGCCGCATGGCCCGCCGGGAGCGACCAGGGTGCCCTGATAATGGCGGGCACCGCTCGGTTCCTCGCCGCGCACACGCCCACGCGGAGAGAGCTCTCCCACGTCGTCGAGATCGCCACCCGTCTCAGGCGCGGCGAGCCGCTCTACGAGGAAGCGGCTACGGCGACCGGGCCGACCGGAAGCGGGCTCGAAGAATGAGGCTCAGAGCGGAGGCAGGCGCAGAGCGCACAGAACGCTCCGGACCCGCAAGAGGTCGTCCTGTCGGTCGGGCGCCGCCGCATCCTGGACCACCTGAAGCTGCGAGGCCCGTCCACCCCGGCAGAGCTCGCGTCGGATCTGGGGCTTACCCCTGCAGCGGTCCGCCAGCATCTCGACGGGCTCGCAGAAGAGGACCTCGTTTCCGTGTCCGACGAGCGCACGGGCGCCCCGGGACGGCCGGCAGGGCGATGGAGCCTCACTAGGAGGGCGCACGGCCTCTTCCCCGATCGGCACGGCGAGCTCACCGCGCAACTCGTCGACGCCATCCGCCAGGTCGCCGGGGCCGACGTTCTCGACGAGGTGATAGCCACGCGGACACGGGCCCAGCAACACGACTACGAAGACGCCGTCAACCGCTCAGGCCCCTCGCTCTCCGCCCGGGCCAAGGCGCTCGCGAGCGTCCGCACTGCGGAGGGCTACATGGCGGAGGTGACGGGAAAGGGAGACGATCTGCTCCTGATCGAGCACCACTGTCCTATATGCGAGGCGGCGGAGGCGTGCGCCGGGTTCTGCCGTGCAGAGCTAGGCGTGTTCCGCGGCAGTGCTAGGTGACGACGTGTCGGTCGAGCGGACCGAGCACCTGCTCTCGGGGGGCGCTCGCTGCGCGTACCGGATCCGGCCGGCTCAGTCCGGGTAGCCGACAACCGCCCGGCTCAGTCCGGGTAGCCGACAACCGCCCGGCTCAGTCCGGGTAGCCGACAACCATCAGGCACAGACCGTGCGGCGGTGCGAGAACCTTCGCCCCGGCACGGCTGGCGCTCTCGAGAAGACGCGGAATGTCCGAAGGCTTCATGCGCCCTCGTCCCACCTCGACGAGCACCCCGACGATGGACCTGACCATCTGGTGGCAGAACGAGGTAGCGCACACGTCGAAGCGAAGGAGGCGCCCGGATTCCGCCTCCCCCACGCTCCAGCGCGTCGTCCGAGAACGCGCCTCGGGATCGGTGCATCCTGGGGGTGGCCCGGCGGCCTGCGGCAGAAGGCCCTGAAGTCGTGCTCACCCAAGAGGGCGTCGGCCGCCGCCATCATCGCCCGCAGGTCGAGCGCGTCTGCGACGTGCCAGACGAAGCCGGCGAGCAACGGGTCGGGCTCGGTGGACTCGAGGACGAGATATCGGTAGGAGCGGCTCGTCGCGGAACGGCGGGCGTCGAACCCGGGCGCGGCTGCAGTGAGCGAGCGGACGACTACCTCGGGTGCCAGTTGCCGGTTGATCGCGCGCTTGAGGTCGCCGGGGTCCACGGACGGATCGACGTCGGCCTGGACGACCTGACCCTCTGCGTGAACCCCCGAATCGGTCCTTCCCGCGCAAACCAGTTCCACGCTGTGGCGGCAGAAATTCGAGATGGCGCGGGCGAGCTCCCCGGACACCGTGCGCTGTCCCGGCTGGCGTGCGAAGCCGCGGAACCCCGAACCGTCATAGGCGACGACCATGCGCATGCGGACGGCGGCCTCGGGGGGCCCATCCAGCTCCGCCGGCTGAGCCGGCCCCGGTGAGTCCTCCCAGTCCGGCAGCGGCAGTCGGGTCGGAGCGGGTTGCGGTTCCGTCGGATCAGACGAATTCGATGCGCGCCATGGGCGCAGCGTCACCCTGGCGCGGGCCGAGCTTCAAGATGCGGGTGTAGCCGCCCGGCCTGTCCGCGTACCGCGGACCGATCTCCGAGAAGAGTTTGTGCGCCATGTCGCTGGTCCCTGATGAGGGCCACCACCCGTCGCTGCTGGTGGACGCCGCCTCTTCACGCGCGGCTGTCACGCACTTCTCGACGACCGGTCGCATGGCCTTCGCCTTCGTCTCGGTCGTGACGAGCGACTCGGCTGCGATCAGCGAGGCCACCAGGTTTCCGAGCATCGCCCGCTGGTGCGCCGCGTCGCCGCCGAGGCGCCTCCCTTTCTTCGGGGTCCCGAGCATCTGATCAGTCCTTGACTCGCAGTGACAGGCCGCGCTCGTCGAGCCTCTGGATCACTTCGTCGAGCGACTTCTGGCCGAAGTTGGTGATCGCGAGCAGGTCGTCGTGCGGTGCGCTCCACGAGCTCGCCGATGGTGTTGACCTGTGCGCGCTTCAGGCAGTTGCGGGGACGCTCGGACAGGTCGAGGTCCTCGATCGGCAGGTCGAGGTCCGGAGAGCCGCTGGTCGCGCTGCCGACCTCGCCGAGCTCGAGACCGCGGGGCTCTTCTTCGAGCTCCGCGACGAGAGAGACGAGCGAGCGCAGCGTGTCGCCCGCCGATGCGAGCGCTTCGCGGGGGTGATCGAGCCGTCGGTCTCGATGTCGAGCACGAGGCGGTCGAAGTCCGTGGACTGCTCGACGCGCACGGGCTCCACCGAGAACGCGACGCGCCTGACCGGCGAGAAGATCGAGTCGATCGGAATCACCCCGATGGTGGTCGAGTGCTTGTTGCGCTCAGCCGACACGTACCCGCGACCCCGCTCCACCGTGACGTCCACGGCGAGGCGGCCCTTGGCGTTGAGTGTTGCGATCCGCAGTTCGGGGTTGAGGACCTCGACGTCGGAGGTGAGCTGAAGATCCCCTGCGGTGGCGTCGCCGGGACCGCGCTTGTCGAGGCGCAGCGTGACGGGCTCGTCGGAGTACACGCGCAGGACCACGTCCTTCAGGTTCAAGATGATGTCGGTCACATCGTCTTTCACACCCGGCAGGGTGGTGAACTCGTGCAGCGCGTCGTCGAAGCGGATCTGGGTCACCGCCGCGCCGGGAATCGACGAAAGAAGCGTCCGCCTGAGCGAGTTGCCGAGCGTGTGGCCGAAGCCTGGCTCGAGCGGGCTCACCGCGAAACGCTGACGGCTCTGGGCTTCCTCGCCGAGAGCCTCGACACTGGGGCGCTGGATGATGAGCATGGGCGAGGACTCCTGGGATCTCGATGGTCTGGTTGGATGAACTGTGTAACTGAGCTGTGTGGCTGGAATGTCGGTGCTCCGGAACCGTCGGCTTTCCGCCGGGTCCGAGCGTGATTGCGGTTACTTCGAGTAGAGCTCGACGATCAGCGATTCGCGCACCGACTCGTCGATCTGCTGGCGCTCCGGGAGTGACGCAACCCTGACCTGGTTCCTGCCGTCGCCGGCGTCGAGCCACAACGGCAGCTGCCGGTCGAGCGTGTCGAGATTCCTTCTCACGACATACAGCTCTCTCGACCCCGGCTTGAGCGACACGACGTCTTCTACCCGTACCCGGTAGCTCGGAATGGTCACGCGCTTGCCGTTCACGAGCACGTGGCCGTGACGGACGAGCTGGCGGGCCTGAGCTCGGCTCGCACCCCACGCCAGCGCGGAACGCGACGTTGTCGAGCCGGAGCTCGAGCATCCGAAGCAGGTTCTCTCCCGTGATCCCGGGCTGGCGGTTGGCCTCCTCGTACATGTTGCGGAACTGCTTCTCGAGGACCCCGTAGATGCGGCGGGCCTTTTGCTTCTCGCGGAGCTGCGACAGGTACTCGGAGCCCTGGCGCATCCGGTCGCGACCGTGCTCGCCCGGTGGGTAGGCGCGGCTGTGACGGTCCGTCACCGCCTCGGAAACCGGGCATTTGAGCGAGTAGCAGCGCTCGCCCTTCAAGAAAAGCTTGGTCCGCTCACGCCGGCACAACCGGCATACGGGCCCTGTGTAACGCGCCATCTGTGTCTGTCCGCCTTCTGCTCGTTACACCCGGCGCCGCTTCTTCGGACGGCAGCCGTTGTGGGGGATGGGAGTGACGTCTTTGATTCCGGACACCTCGATGCCGGCAGCCGCGAGCGACCTGACTGCGGTCTCGCGCCCCGAGCCGGGGCCCCTCACGAGCACGTCGACCTTGCGGACGCCGTGCTCCATCGCTGCTGTCGCGCCGCCTGCTCGGCGGCGAGCTGTGCGGCGAAGGGAGTCGACTTGCGCGACCCCTTGAAGCCGACGTTGCCGGCAGAGGCCCACGCGAGGACGTTGCCCTCTTGGTCTGCGATCGTGACGATGGTGTTGTTGAACGAGCTCTTGATGTGAGCCACTCCGTAGGCGATGTTCTTGCGCTCGCGCCTTCTCGGGCGGCGGGCAGACGCTTGCTTCTGGCCTTGCTTCTTGGTGGGCATCAGTGCTTGCGTACCTTCTTCTTTCCGGCGACGGTCTTCTTCGGGCCCTTGCGTGTGCGTGCGTTCGTGTGGGTGCGCTGGCCGTGGACGGGAAGCCCGCGGCGGTGCCGGACCCCCTGGTAGCAGCCGATCTCCATCTTGCGCTTGATGTCCTGGGTGACGTCGCGCCTCAGGTCACCTTCGACCTTCAGGTTGGCGTCGATGTACGACCGGAGGCGGGTGACCTCCTCGTCGGTGAGGTCGCGCACCCGGGTGTCGGGATTGGTCCCGGTCTCGTCGCACACCTTCTGAGCGAGCGTCCGACCGATGCCGTATATGTAGGTGAGAGAGATCTCGAGCCGCTTCTCGCGGGGGATGTCCACTCCCGAGATACGAGCCATACCTAGTCCTTTCAGCCCCTTCAGCCCTGACGCTGCTTGTGGCGCGGGTTCTCGCAGATGACCATCACCCGTCCGTGACGGCGGATCACCTTGCACTTCTCACATATCTGCTTGACGCTCGGTCGTACTTTCATCATTTGTACCTGTAGGTGATCCGTCCGCGGCTCAAGTCGTAGGGGGTTATCTCGACCTGGACGCGATCTCCGGGAAGGATGCGGATGCGGTGCATGCGCATCTTGCCTGAGCTGTGCGCCAGCACCTTGTGGCCGTTCTCCAGCTCGACCCTGAACATCGCATTCGGGAGCGGCTCCATCACCGTCCCCTCCAGGACAATCGCATCCTCCTTCGGCTTAGGCAGTGACCCTCTCCTTGTTCGTTCGTTCCTGGCGGCCGTCCCTGCTGGCTGGCTGCCATTTCTGGCGTCTCTGACGTCTCTGACGTTTCTGGCGTTCTGTCCGGCGTGAACCCGGCCTGGCCGACGCGGCTCTTCGAGCGCAATCGACCCGTTCGGAGTTCTTGCAAATGATTACGGCCGGGTTCCGGATCCCCTGTCGGCGAACCGGAAACCTCCGGCCATGCAGGCCGACCTTCCATGATAACGCCTGGACCGGCCCTTCGGCCACCCCTGATTCCGGCGCTCCTCGCCTTGGCCCCTTTCGCCGAGGTCCGGCTCCTCTCGCCCCGATATCCACAGGAGACCGACCTTGACTTATTTTTTTTCGTTTTAGGGAACTACTGCGTATACTAATCGCCGATTTTTGTTGCCCGAACGCGCCGGATGCCGGTCGGGGCGGTGGCCGAAGCGCGCCGCAGGCGCTCAGGCGCTCAGGCGCTCAGGCGCTCAGGCGCTCAGGCGAGCGTCAGCACTTCAGGACCGTTGTCGGTGACGGCGATCGTGTGCTCGAAGTGCGCCGACAGGCTGCCGTCGGCCGTCATGACCGACCAGCCGTCGTCGAGCATGCGCGTCTCGGGCCCTCCGATGTTGACCATCGGCTCGACGGCGAAGACCATTCCAGTCTTGAGCAGGGGCCCTGGCGTTCCGGGCCAGTAGTTGGGAACAGCCGGGTCCTCGTGCATGGCGGTGCCGATTCCGTGGCCCACGTACTCGCGGACCACCGAGAAGCCAGCGGCCTCGGCCACTTTCTGTACCGCTCTGCCCACGTCATGGAGTCGTCCGCCGGCCTTGAGCTGGGCGATCCCCGCCCACAGGCTCGCTTCTGTCACTTCGAGGAGACGGTCGGCGGCAGGACCTGCATCCCCGATCGCCATCGTGAATGCCGCATCGCCGTGGTAGCCCTCGATGATGGCCCCGCAGTCGATCGACAGGATGTCACCCTCTTCGAGCACGTACCCGCCTGGGATGCCGTGGACGATCATGTCGTTGGGGGACGTGCAGATCGTGGCGGGAAAGCCCCTGTAGTTGAGGAAATTCGACCTGGCTCCCCTGCGGTCGAGGACCTCGCGGGCCAGCTTGTCGAGCTGAAGCGTGGTGACGCCGGGGACTGCGCCGGCCCGGGTGACCTCGTGCATCTCGGCGACGACCTTGCCGGCCTTGCGCATCTTGGCTATCTCTTCGGCCGAACGCCTCACTGGATCGTCCTCACTGGATCGTCCTCACTGGATCGTCCTCACTGTGTGGCCCTACCG
The DNA here is from genome assembly GCA_963801315.1 of uncultured Acidimicrobiales bacterium. GTDB lineage: Bacteria > Actinomycetota > Acidimicrobiia > Acidimicrobiales > CAVXTF01 > CAVXTF01. Next base: position 96,035 of record CAWDEI010000005.1, read on the forward strand.
CCGCGATGGTCCTCACTGTGTGGCCCTCCCGCCGCGATGGTCCTCACTGTGTAGTCCTCCCGCCGCGATGGTCCTCACTGTGTAGTCCTCCCGCCGCGGTGGTCCTCGACGGCGTCGATGACGCGACGCAGCACCAGATCGGGGCTGCCGAGCCCGTCGACCGAGACCAGCTGGCCCTGCTCGCGGTACCAGGCGATCAGGGGCTCGGTCTCGCGTTCGTATAGGTCCAGCCGCACTGCGTATCGCATCCTCGGTGTCGTCCTCGCGCTGTACGACCTCGCCGAAGCAGATGTCGCACGTCCAGTTGATCCTCGGGGGGTGCGCCGTCGAGTAGTTGGTCCCGCAGTCCGAGCAGACCCGACGCTGTGCGAGGCGTTCGAGCACCTCGGCCGTCGGCACTTCGATGTCGAGGGCAACGTCGAGGTCGTCGGAGTCGAGAAGCTCGGCGAGCATCTTCGCCTGGTGCACCGTCCGCGGGCAGCCGTCGAGAACGAAGCCACGCGCTCTCACGTCGGCTTCGTTCAGCCGTTCGGCGACCATCGCCATGATCATCTCGTCGGACAGGAGCTCGCCGCGATCCATGATGACCTTGGCCTTCTGGCCGAGGTCGGACCCGCTGCGCACGGCTGATCGCAGCATGTCTCCAGTGGCTATGTGGGGGACCACGTAGTGGTGGGACAGTGCCACCGCCTGGGTCCCTTTCCCGGCTCCCTGCTTGCCGAGTACCACAAGCTTGACGCCGGGTACCACCTCGCGACTACTTGAGGAAGCCTTCGTAGTTGCGCATCATCAACTGGCTGTCGATCTGTCGCATCGTCTCGAGTGACACTCCGACCGCGATCAGGAGCGTCGTGCCGTAGAAGGGGTAGCCCTGCAGGTGCCACAAGGCCATCAGCAAGGACGGGAGCACGGCCACCGTCGCCAGGTAAGTGGCCCCCGGGACGGTGATCCTGTTCAAGATGCGCGGCAAGGTGCTTCTCGGTGGGAAGTCCCGGTCTGATGCCCGGGATGAAGCCTCCCTGCTTGCGGATTATGTCGGCTTGCTGGTGGGGGTCGAAGGCGACGTAGACGTAGAAGAAGGTGAACAGCAAGATGAGCATCCCGTACCCGAGCACGTAGAAGAGGCTCGTCGGCGTTATCTCGTTGTTGACCCACGTCCTGAAGCCCGCCCAGGGCGAGAAGTTCGCTATCAGGACAGGGATGTAGAGCAGAGAGTTGGCGAAGATGATCGGGATGACGCCCGACTGGTTCACCTTCAACGGTATGTAGGTGGATGACCCGCCGTAGACGCGGCGTCCGACTACGCGCTTCGCGAAGGTGACCGGGATCCGGCGCTGGCCCTGCTCCATCGTGACGACGGTCACGAGCAGAACGAGCGTGAGAGCCACGATCAGGCCGAACTTGAAGTCACCGCCCTGAGCGAGAACGGCGCCGCCACCGGCTGGGATGCCCGCCACCACGTTGGCGAAGATCAGGATCGACATACCGTTGCCGATCCCGCGTTGGGTGATGAGCTCGCCGAGCCACATGACGAAGCAAGTGCCCGTCGTGAGCGTGAGGACTATGAACGCGGCCTTCCAGTAAGTGAAGTTGGGGATCAGGTTGATGCTGGCGCTCGCGGAGCCGAGGAGGCTCGATGCGCCGTGGTGGAACAGGTAGACGAGGCTCGCCGACTGGAGCAGCGCAAGGCCGAGGGTCAGGTACCTGGTGGTCTGGGTCAGCTTCTTCTGGCCGAGAGCACCCTGGTCGCGCCACTCCTCGAGCTTCGGGATCACCGTCGACAACAGCTGGATGATGATCGAGCTCGTGATGTAGGGCATGATCCCGAGCCCGAACATGGCCATGCGCAGAAGGCCGTTGCCGGAGAACAGGCTCAGGAAGCCGAGGATCCCGGCCTGCTTCGCCGAGGTCTCCAGCTGGGCAACCGCCGTCGGCGAGATGTAGGGGGTGATGATGTTCGCGCCCAGCTCGTAGATCGCGATGACCAGGATCGTGAACGCGACCTTGTTGCGAAGGTCGGGAACCTTCCAGATGTTCTTCAGGTTCGACAGCATCGGAACCCTCCTGCGGCGCACGCCCCCGAGCCGGGTGAAACCCGGCGTCGTAGGTTATCCGGCGCCGGCTCCTTGTTGGTCAGGGGGTTGACTTCCGTTCCGGAGACGAGATCGCCTACCTGTTGGTGAGAGCGTTGCCCTTCGCCGGAGGCCTGCGGCCACCGTAAGGGGCGGGCAGGACCTCGACGGTCCCTCCCGCTTGTTCAATTGCCTGTCGGGCAGCGGCGGAGAATGCGTGCGCTTCGACCCGGATCGCCCGGTCGAGCTCGCCTCGTGCCAGGATCTTCACGAAGGCGCCCCGCTTGACGAGCCCTACCTGGGAAAGTGTCTCGGGCGTGGCCACATCGCCTGCGAATGTCTGCAGCGTGTGGAGGTTGACCGGTGCGTACTCGATGCGGAAGGGGTTCGTGAACCCCTTCAACTTCGGGATGCGCTGCATGAGCGGGAGCTGGCCACCCTCGAAACCGGGCGGGATCGTGTCGCGGGCGCCCTGGCCCTTCATCCCACGGCCGGCGGTCTTGCCGCCCTTGCCTCGGATGCCGCGCGCCACCCGCCTGCGGGCCCGGTGTGCTCCCGGGGCAGGGTGTAGTTCGTGAAGTTTCATCGAAGGGATCCTCCACCCCTGGCCTGCCTGGCCTGGCGGGCTCGTGTCTGGCCCTGGCGCTGCTCTTGCGCCTGCTCTGAGGAAGCCGGAGCGACGTCGATCAGATGCGGGACGCGGGCGATCATGCCTCGTACCTCAGGGCGGTCGGGGAGAACGCGCTTGCGCCCGACCCCCCGCAACCCGAGGGCACGCAGAGTACCGCGGTGCTTCGGCTTCGTCCCGATCGCAGAACGCGTCTGGGTGATGAGCAGGTAGGTCTCTGCGCTCGCTGTGCTCGCTGTGCTCGCTGTGCTCGCTGCATTCGTTGCACTCGCTGCGCTCGTTGCGCTCTCTGTGGTGCTCTCTGCGCTCTCGGTCATGTGCCGGCTCCATGGAACAGGTCAGCGGAACGCTGGCGCTCCCTGTAGGCGCGGAGCACGCCGGCGGGAGTCACCTCGTCGGGGGTCTTCCCCCGCAGACGGGCGACCTCTTCCGGTCGCCTGAGCGACTGGAGGCCGGCGATCGTCGCGTGTGCGACGTTGATGCCGTTCGAAGATCCGAGCGACTTGCACAAGATGTCCTGGATGCCCGCCATCTCGAGGATCTGGCGTGCGGCGCCGCCGGCTATCACGCCGGTACCGGGAGCGGCGGGCTTGAGCAGCACCTTTCCCGCTCCGGCCGAGCCGGTTACAGGGTGGGTGATGGTCGAGCCTGCGATAGGGACGTCGAACATGTGCTTGCGGGCTTCCTCTATCCCCTTTTGGACCGCAAGGCCGGCTTCCTTGGCCTTGCCGTAGCCAAGACCGACCCGGCCGTTGCCGTCGCCCACGACCATCAGTGCGGTGAACGAGAAGCGGCGGCCTCCCTTCACGACCTTGGCGACCCGGTTGACCCGGATCGTCCTCTCTTCGAATTGACCGTCCAGCATCGTCAGAGCTCCAGTCCTTCTTTTCGGGCGGCGTCGGCGAGCGCAGCCACCCGACCGTGGTAGCGGAAGCCGCCCCGGTCGAACACGACCTTGCTGATCCCTGCAGCCTTGGCGCGCTCCGCCACCAGGCGGCCGACCGCCGTCGCCGCGGCGACGTTGCCGCCCGACGCTCCGACGGACTTCTCCTCGGTCGAGGCTGCGGCGAGCGTGCGGCCTGTGGTGTCGTCAACCACCTGGGCGCGGATGTGACGCGCCGAGCGGAAGACGCTGAGGCGCGGGCGCTCGGGAGTTCCCGATATGCGCTTGCGGACCCTGGCGTGGCGGCGTACCCGCAACTCGTGCTTGTGGGCTGCTGCTGAACCCATGACTACTTGGCTGCCTTTCCGGCCTTGCGCAGCACGCGCTCGCCCGCGTACCGGACCCCCTTGCCCTTGTAAGGCTCGGGCTTGCGGATCTTGCGGATGTCGGCGGCCACCTGGCCCACTTTCTCCTTGTCGATGCCTTTCACGATGATCCGGGTGGGGACGGGCACCTCGAAGCTAACGCCCGAGGGGGCGTTCACGACGACCGGGTGCGAGAACCCGAGAGCGAGCTCGAGGCGCTCAGATCCCTGGGCCACCGCCCTGTAGCCGACGCCGACGATCTCGAGCTCCTTCGTGAAGCCGGCGGTGACGCCTGTGACCATGTTGGCCACCAGGCTTCTCGTCAGGCCGTGCAGCGCGCGATGGTGCCGCTGGTCGTCTGGCCGCTCGACGAGGACGGTCGAGTCCTCCTGGCGGACCGAGATCCCGGTCGGCAGGATCCGGCTCAGCTCACCTTGGGGCCCCTTGACGGTGACACTGTCGGAATCGAACGACACAGTCACGCCTGCAGGCACCGGAATGGGCGAACGCCCGACGCGAGACATCAGCGCACCGAACCAGACAAACGCACCGAACCACAGATGCCTGCCTCACCAGACATGCCTGCCTCACCAGACATAACAGAGCACCTCCCCGCCCACGTGGCGCTTGCGCGCCTCGCGGTCGCTCATGAGGCCGTTGCTCGTGGAGAGAACCGCGACGCCGAGCCCTCCGAGGACGCGCGGCATCTTGTCGGCGCGCGCGTATATACGCAGTCCCGGCTTGGACACCCGGCGGATGCCGGCGATGGTCCTGTTGCGGTCGGTGTCGTACTTCAAGGTGATCTCGAGCTCGTCGCCGGGTCCCTTCGTGGACGGCTTCACCTCGAATCCCGAGATGTACCCCTCCTTCTCCAGGACCACGGCCAGCGATTCCTTCAGCTTCGAGCTCGGCATCTTCACCGTCTCGTGCATGGCCGTGTTGGCGTTGCGGAGTCGGGTCAGCATGTCCGCAATCGGGTCTGTCATCGTCACGGTCGCTCCCCTCCCCTCACCAGCTCGCCTTCGTCACGCCGGGTATCTCGCCGGCGTGCACCAGCTCGCGCAGGCAGATCCGGCAGAGGCCGAACCGCTTGAACACAGCCTTGGGTCGCCCACATCGCCGGCACCGGGTGTAACCCCGGACCTTGAACTTGGGCTTGCGCTGCTGCTTCTCGATGAGTGCCTTCTTGGCCATGGTGCTAAGCAGCCTCCTGCCGGAAAGGGAACCCGAATGCGACGAGGAAGGCGCGGCCCTGCTCGTCTGTCCGGGCTGTGGTGCAGATGGTTATGTCCATTCCCCGTGTCGTGTCGACGCGGTCGTAGTCGACCTCGGGGAAGATGAGTTGCTCGTTCACGCCGAACGTGTAGTTGCCGCGGCCGTCGAACGAGCTCGGTGACAGACCGCGGAAGTCGCGGATCCTCGGGATAGCGAGCGCGATGAGCCGGTCGAGGAACTCCCACGCACGGTCGCCGCGCATGGTGACCTTCACGCCGATGTTCTGACCCTCGCGGAGCTTGAACTGGGCGATCGAACGGCGGGCGCGGGTGACGAGGGGCTTCTGGCCGGTTATGACCTCGAGGTCCCTCACCGCTCCCTCGATCAACGAGGGTTGCTGGGTGGCACGGCCGACACCCATGTTGACAACGATCTTCTCGAGGCGTGGAGCCTCCATCACGTTGGAGAGCCCGAGCGACTCGACGAGCTTGGCCCGCACCTCGGCGTCGTAGCGCTGCTTCAGGCGCGGGCGTTCAGGGGGGCCGGCGGCCTTCTTCTTCGTGACAGGCGCGTCGGCAGAACCCTCCTGCGCGGCAGCCGGAGCCGCACGCTTCGCGGGGGCGGCCTTCTTGGCCGGTTTCTTGGCCGGGCTGGCGGCACCGGTTACCGGCGTGTCAGGTGTGCTCACAGGTCCGACCCGCATCGCTTGCAGAAACGGAGCTTTCGGCCCGTCTCGTCCTCGCGCATACCTATCCGTGACGGCTTCGCGCACGCCGAGCACACGATCGCCACCGACGACGCCGGCAGTGGCATGTCCTTGTCGATGATGCCGCCCTGCATGGTGGCACCGCGCGCCTTGGTGTGTCGCTTGGCCATGTTCGCCCCGTCGACGACGACGGTTCCCTTCTGGGGGAAGGCGCGCATGATCTGGCCGCGCTTGCCGCGGTTCTTGCCCGACAGCACCTGAACGGTGTCACCTCTTCGTAACCGCATCACAAAACCTCCGGAGCGAGAGAGACGATCCTCATGAACCTCTTGTCGCGAAGCTCGCGACCGACGGGGCCGAAGATGCGCGTGCCCCTCGGCTGCTGCTGCTCGTTTATGAGCACCGCCGCGTTCTCGTCGAAGCGGATATAGCTGCCGTCCGGCCGGCGCTTCTCCTTCTTCGTCCTTACGACCACGCACTTCACTACCTCACCCTTCTTCACCTGGGCACCGGGTATCGCGTCCTTCACCGTCGCCACGAAGATGTCGCCGATGCTCGCGTAGCGCCGCCTCGATCCTCCGAGCACCTTGATGCAGAGGACCTCGCGAGCGCCCGAGTTGTCGGCCACCTTCAGGCGTGACTCCTGCTGGATCATCGGGCCCGCTCCAGGACCTCGGTCACACGCCAGCGCTTCAGCTTGGAGACAGGACGCGTCTCGGTGACCCTGACCTTGTCGCCTATGCGCGCCTCGAAGTGGTCGTCGTGGGCATAGAGCCTCTTGGTGCGCTGGACCGTCTTGCCGTAGCGCGCATGCCTCACCCGCTCGGTGACGGCGACCACGACCGTGGACTGCATCTTGTCGGACACGACCAGGCCCTCACGGACCTTGCGCGCGCCGCGTTCGACGGATTCGTCGGGAGTCGCGTCGCCGAGCTCTGCCATCACTGCCCTTCCTCCTCGCCGGCTGCCTCGAGATCGCCGGCTTCTTCGAGATCGCCGCTTCCTCGTCAACGCCGGCTACTTCGAGATCCCCGGACGCCTCGGCATCTCCGGGCTCCTCGTCCTCGTCGAAAGCTCCAGCACCGAGGACGTCCCCGGACTCCTGTTCGTCGTCGTCGCCAGCCGCTTCTTCTTCTTCTTCGCCTTCTGGTTCTTCGTCTTCTGGGACTTCGGCTGCCTCGTCGACTCCGCCCGTGTCGTCGATCGGCAGGCGCCTAACCGGCGTGAGCACGAGAGGCTCGAGCTCGACGTCCTGCTCGAACAGGTCCCTGGCACGAAGGATCGTGAGAGACCGCGCGATGTCCTTCTTCACTTCGCGAAGGCGCTCTGTGTTGTCGAGCTGGCCCGTAGCCACCTGGAACCGGAGGTTGAGCAGCTCGCGGCGCGCGCCAGCGAGCCTGTTCTGCAACTCGTCGTCGTCGAGCTCGGCGAGCTCTGCTGCCTTGGTCACTGTGCTGACGCTTTCACCGGGTCCACGTCGACCTCCGGAGAACCGTGGGTGCCGGGGCGCACGACGAACCTCGCCTTGAAGGGGAGCTTCTGGATGGCGAGCTCCATGGCCTCGCGCGCCAGTTCGCGGTCGACGCCGGCGAGCTCGAACAGGACCCTTCCCGGCTTCACGACGGCGACCCAGTGCTCCGGGTTGCCCTTACCCGAACCCATCCGGGTCTCGGCCGGCTTCTGGGTCACGGGCTTGTCCGGGAAGACGCGGATCCATACCTTGCCGCCACGCTTCACGTGGCGGGTCATCGCGATACGGGCGGCCTCTATCTGGCGCGCGGTGAGCCATGCAGGCTCCATCGCCTGGATGCCGAAGTCCCCGAACGTGACGGCGGTCCCGCCCTTCGCGTAACCACGGCGACGGCCCCGTTGCTGCTTGCGGTGCTTGACCTTCCGCGGCATGAGCATGGTCAGTCGTTCTCCTTGCGGAAGTGCGGCGTCTCGTGGTGTTCGGTGCGGGTCCGGCGCTCGATCTCCTCTTCTTCCCTGAGGAGTCGCTCGAGGTCGTCGACCTGACCGTCGGCAGGAGCCGCGCCGGGAAGCGGGGCCGGGGGCGTGACGACTTCCTCGCCGTCGACAGGGATCTCGACGGGAATGGAGCCCGGCTCGGCCTGGTCGGCCCTGCGCCGGCCACCGCCTGCAGTGATGAGGCGGCGGGGACGGGCCTGGCCCGACGTCTCGCCGGCGGCCATTGCCGCCTCGCGCGAGATCTTGTCCTCCGACGAGAGCTTGTAGGGGAGGATGTCGCCCTTGTAGATCCAGACCTTCACGCCGATGCGCCCGAAGGTCGTCTTCGCCTCGCGCAACCCGTAGTCGATGTCGGCACGAAGCGAGTGCAGCGGTACGCGGCCCTCGCGGTAGGACTCCTTTCGGGCCATCTCCGACCCGCCCAGGCGTCCCGAGCACTGGACCCGGACACCCTGGGCGCCGGCCTTCGTCACCGTCTGCATGGCGCGCTTCATCGCCCGCCTGAACGCAACCCGGCGAGCGAGCTGGTCGGCGATGCTCTGAGCGATGAGGGCTGCGTCGAGCTCGGGCTGCTTGATCTCCTGGATGTTGAGCTGGATGCGGTTGCGGAGCCCGGTGATGTCCTCGAGCTTCTTCTTCAGCCGGTCGGCCTCTGAGCCGCGCCTGCCGATCACGATGCCTGGGCGCGCCGTGTGGATGTCCACCCTCAACCTGTCACGCGTGCGCTCGATCTCGATCCTGCTCACCGCAGCCGCTTCGAGCTGCGACATCAGGTAGTCCCGGATCTTCCAGTCCTCGATGACGAAGTCCTGGTAGTGGCGGTCCTCGAACCAGCGCGACTTCCAGTCGGTCGTGACACCGAGGCGGAACCCGTAGGGGTTTACCTTTTGGCCCATCAGTCCTTCTCCTCGGTGCCGCCATCGTCGGGGGCGTCGTCCGCAGCTGTGTCGCCTGCGTCGTCCACAACTGCGTCGTCCACAACTGCGTCGTCTACAATGCGTCGTGTCGTCCGTCCCGGCGTCGGCTTCAGCCTCGATGTCGGAGTCGGCGTCGGCGTCAGCCTCGATGTCGGCTTCAGCCTCGATGTCGGAGTCGGCGTCGGCTTCCGCCTCGACCTGGTCGTAAGCATCGGCTTCCGCCGAGTCCGTGTCGCCGGCGTCATCGTCGGTCTCGAGCTCGTCTGTTTCGGTGACGTCCTCGTCGGTCTCGACGTCCTCGTCGGTCTCGAGCTCGTCGGTCTCGAGCTCGTCGGTGTCCCTCGTTCCGGCCTCGGTACCTGCGCCCCTCGAGCGGCGCAACCTTCTGCTGCCGCCCTCTGGGGCACCCGAAGCGGCATCCGGTTCGCCCGCCTCGGAGCGCCGGCGAAGACGTGATGCCGCGACCCTGCGGCTGCGCAGCGCAGCCGTTGCCTCCGTGCGCTTCACACGGAGCCTTGCAATGCGCTCGTCGTCGAGCCGGCTCACGATGACCGTGATGTGGCACGTGCGCTTCCGTATCCGGGTGGCGCGCGCCCCGTGCACGGGGGCGCCAACGCTTGAGCGTCGTGCCTTCGTCCGCGAAGCAGGCCGACACGTACAGCTCCTCCGGGTCGATCGCGGCTCCCGCCTGGCGGCTCGTCTCCACGGCGTTGGAGACAGCGGAGTGGAGGACCTTGTCGACGACCCACGCGCCCTCGCGGAGTGGAGCGCAGGATCTCGTCCGCGGTCGTGATGTCCTCGCCCCTCACGAGGTCGAGGACCTGGCGCGCCTTGTAGGCGGACATACGGTAATGGCGCAGGACCGCCCTCGTACCTGGCCGCTCGTTGGTCTTCGTACCTGGCACCTCAGCGCCTCCCCGAGCGTTCCTGGCCGGCGTGGTAGCGGAACGTCCGCGTGGGGGCGAACTCGCCGAGCTTGTGACCGACCATCGACTCGGTCACGTAGACCGGCACGTGCTTGCGCCCGTCGTGGACCGCGATGGTGTGGCCCACCATGTCGGGGATGACCGTCGAGCGCCTCGACCACGTGCGGATCACGCGGCGCTCGTTGGTGGAGTTGAGTGCGTCCACCTTCTTCAACAGGTGGTCGTCGACGAAGGCGCCCTTCTTCAAGCTACGCGGCATGTTGCTGTGATCCCTCCATCGTGCTCATCGCCTTGCTCCGCGGGTGCGCCGGCGGCGCACGATCATCTGGTCGGAGGTCTTGTGCCTGGGCCGAGTGCGGCCTTCTGGCTTTCCCCACGGAGAGGTCGGGTGGCGTCCACCTGAGGACTTCCCCTCGCCACCGCCGAGAGGGTGGTCGACCGGGTTCATGGCCACGCCCCGCGTCTGGGGACGAATCCCCTTCCAGCGGTTCCGGCCGGCTTTTCCGATAGAGATGAGCTCGGCCTGGGCATTGCCCACCTCGCCGAGCGTGGCCCGGCAGTCGATGGGCACACGGCGCATCTCGGTCGACGGGAGCCGCAAGGTGGCGAAGAGACCTTCCTTCGCGACCAACTGCGCGCTCATGCCTGCGCCCCGCGCAATCTTTCCGCCGCCGCCGGGGCGCAATTCGATGTTGTGCACCGTCGAGCCGACCGGGATGAAGCGCAGCGGAAGCGCGTTGCCGGGCCTGATCTCAGACCCCTGACCGTTCTGGAGCACATCGCCGACCTTCACCTGGGCCGGAGCAAGGATGTAACGCTTCTCGCCGTCGTGGTAGTGGAGCAGCGCGATGCGGGCGTTGCGGTTCGGGTCGTACTCGATCGCAGCGACCTTCGCGGGGACGCCGTCCTTGTCACGGCGGAAGTCGATGATCCGGTACTGGCGCTTGTGGCCGCCACCGCGGTGACGCGCCGTCTTGCGCCCGTAGCTGTTGCGGCCGCCCGTCGAGGACAGAGGTGCAGTGAGCGACCTCTCCGGGCGCGAGCGCGTGATCTCTGCGAAGTCCGCGACCGTCTGGAAGCGGCGCCCAGGGCTCGTGGGCTTTCTCTTGCGAAGCGCCATCCGACGGTCCTCTCAGCTCTTCTCGAACAGGTCGATACGGTCGGTGCCGGCGAGGGTGATGATCGCCCGCTTGGTGTCGGGACGATGGCCTATCGTGTTGGTGCGGCGGTTGCGCCGCGTCTTTCCCTTGCGGTTCAAGGTGTTCACCTTCTTGACCTTGACCCCGAAGACGTCCTCGACGGCGGTGCGGATCTCGAGCTTGCTGGCGTCGTTCGCGACGACGAAGACGTAGATGCCGTCGTCCATGAGGGCGTAGGACTTCTCGGAGACGACGGGGCGGACGAGAACGTGCTCCGAGTGCCTCATGATTCGGTCTCCTCGGTCTCTTCGTCGGCGTCCTCGTCGGCTGACTCGTGGTCGGGCACGGCAGAGTCGACTGACTCGTCGGACACGACGGCGTCGGCGTCTGCAGGCTCAGTGTCTTCGTCCGTGGGCTCCGTGTCCGTGGTGCCAGCGCCTGTGTTGTCAGCGTCGGTGTTGTCAGCGTCGGTGGCATCTGGGGCGTCCTGCTCCGGAACATCGGTGGTGGCTGCGTCGAGGTCTTCGGAGACCTCGACGTCCTCGGGAAGCTTGTGCGACGAGATGTCTCCCACCCCGCCGGGCAGCGACTCGTCGGTGAACACGATCCAGTCGTTGCGAAGAACGTCGTAGGTATTGAGCTCGCCCACCTGAACGGTCTGGATGCGCTGGAGGTTCCCGAACGAGCGCTCGGCGACGACGTCGTCATAACCGAGCACGACGAGAACCCGGCCCTCGAGGCCAAGCGCACCGAGTGCCGCGACGGCCATCTTCGTCTTCGGTATCTCGAACCCCCAGTCGTTCACGAGCACGACGCGTTCGAGAGCTGCGCGATCGGAGAGCGCGGACCGCAGGGCCTGGCGGATCATCTTCTTGGGCGTCCGCTGGCGGTAGCTGCGGGGCTTCGGGCCGAATGCGACTCCGCCCCCGACCCAGTGCGGTGCGCGGATCGAACCCTGGCGCGGAACGGCCCATGCCCTTCTGCCTGAACGGCTTCGCGCCGCCGCCCGCCACCTCGGCACGCGTCTTGGTCGACTGCGTCCCCGACCTGGCAGCTGCGAGCTGCGCTACTACCACCTGGTGCATCAGCGCGACGTTGGGCTCATGGCCGAACCACTCGGGGTCCAGCCCGACGGTGCCGAGCACGGCTCCGCCGGCGGTCATCCGCTCCACCTCGCGCGTCACCGGCTCGGGCCTGACGCGCTTTCTGGCCGAGGCGACCGGAGCTTCTGCGATGCTCACGACGCACCCCTCGCAACCGCGCCCTTGACCGTGTCGCGCAGGATTACGACCCCGCCCCTCGGGCCGGGAACCGCTCCCTTTACGAGGACGAGTCCCCTCTCCTCGTCAGCCTGGACGACCTCGAGGTTGAGCGTCGTCACCTGGTGACCGCCCATCCGCCCCGCCATCCGGGTTCCCTTGAACACCCGCGCCGGGGTCGCGCACGCACCGATGGATCCAGGGGACCTGTGCTTCTTGTGGTTGCCGTGCGAGCCCCCCTGGCCCTTGAAGTTGTGCCGCTTCATGGCGCCGGCGAAGCCCTTTCCCTTGGAGACGGCTATCGCGTCGACACGCTCGCCGGAGGTGAGGAGACCGGCGTGCAGCTCCTGGCCCACCTCGTAGCCGGACGTGTCGTCGATCCGCAGCTCCACGAGCTTCTTGCCAGGCTCCACGCCTGCGGCCTCGAAGTGGCCGAGCTCGGGCTTCGACAAGGTCCACGCCTTTCGCACTCCCCAGGTGACCTGCAGAGCCGAGTAGCCCTCGTTGTCCGCCGTCTTGACCCGCACCACCCGCACGGGCGCGACTCGAACGACGGTGACGGGCACGGAACGGTTCTGGTCGTCCCAGACCTGTGTCATGCCGACTTTCTCGCCGACGATCGCCTTCGTCGCCACGGTTGCGTGGTCCTTCCGTTGTTCCGGCCGCCGCGCCAGGGCAGGCCTCAGGCCCGCGGAAGCGAAAACGACACGCTCGCACGTCGACGCTCCGCCCGAGACCCGAGCGGAGCGATTACCAGGTTGTGCCCCAAGGTCCCCGTCGGGATGGCCCGGCGGGCGCTGAGGGACGTAAAAATTGGGCGGGCCCTCGTCAGACCCAGCGGAGCACTCTACACCAGCCCGAGCGCTCCCGCTACTGCTCGGGACCGACTTGCGCACCGACCCGACGCCTGGACGCGGACGAAGAAACCGGTCCGGGCAGGCCCCCTCCCCGAGCGGCCTAGGTCGCGGCCGTCGAGGGAGGACCCGCCACCGACCATTTGGCGGCGCTGCGGCGACGGGTTACGTCACCTTCACGGTCACGGCGGTCGTGGTGTACGTCACGCTGTACGAACCCACTACCGTCGAGAAGGTGCCGCTGACCAGGGTGGCACTCCCGATCACGTTGTAGGTGTTCCCGACGGTCGGGGCGCCGACGGTGTTGACGTCGAGTGTCCCCGCGACCGAGTCGGTTCCACCGGTTATGCCCCACACTCCCGTGGTCGCGTCCACGGTGGGCGAGAAGGTGCCTCCTGAGCTCTGGCTGAACGTCGAACTCCCCGAGATCGCGAGGTTGTCGCCGTCTCCTATTGAGAGCGTTCCTCCGTTCGTGATGCTGGTCGCCCCGCCGCCGCCGTCTTCCTTGGTCTGGACGCCGTCGATGGTGACCGTCGCACCGCTGTCGTTGACGATGTCGGCTCTCAGGTAGTCGTCGCCGACGGTGGCGCCAAGGGTCTCGAAGACATTGGCGTTGGTGAAGGTGAAATCGCTCGACGACTGGTAGAGCATCGCGTAGCCACTGCTGGCGGCGGTCCCGGAGTCGAGCTCGAACGTGCCATTGTTGGTCACGTTGCTACCCAGGGTGACCTCCGTGTTGTTGCTCGGGTTTCCTATTGCCACGACCGTCTGCCCGGCAGGGATGGTTCCCGAGAGGGTGTCGGTACCGAACAGGTCGAAGATCCCCCCGCCCGCGCTGTCAGCCAAGGTTGAGCTGTTGGTGATGGAGATCGCGTTGCCGGAATCCGTGCCACCGGACTGGGTGAACTTTCCGTTGGACACCGTGAACGACCCGCTGTTGGCGAGAGTCCCGGCGCTCTGAGTGAACGTGGAGCTGCTCGAAACTGTGAGGACGCCACCTGTCCCGACGGAAAGGGTTCCGTCGTTGGCGAACGTCGTGGCACCGTTGCCGCCGTCTTCGGCCGTGTTGGCGCCGTCGATGGTGAAGATCCCACCGGTGTCGTTGGTGAGGTCGGCTCTCAGATAGTCAGGCGAGAGAGTGGCCCCGAGGGTCTCGAAGGTGCCGGTGCCCGAGTTGGTGAAGGTGAAATCGCTCGAGGACTGGTAGAGCATCGCGTAACCACTGCCGGTGGTGGTCTCCGAGTCGAGCTCGAACGTCCCGTTGTTGGTCACGTTGGTGCCTAAGGTGACCTCCACTGGGCTGGTCGGGTTTCCTATTGCGTCGACCGTCTGCCCGGAAGGCAGGGTGCCCGAGAGGGTGTCGCTACCGAACAGGTTGAAGCTGCCGCCACCCGCGCTGTCAACCAACTTCGAGGATGTGATGGAGATCGCATTCCCCGAATCCGTGCCACCGGACTGGGTGAACGTCCCGTTGGACACCGTGAACGACCCGCTGTTGGCGAGAGTCCCGCCGGCCTGAGTGAACGTGGAGCTGCTTGACACAGTGATACCGCCACTTGTCCCGACGGAGAGGGTTCCGTCGTTGGCGAATGTCGTGGCACCGTTGCCGCCGTCTTCGGCCGTGTCGGCGCCGTCGATGGTGAAGATCCCACCGCTGTCATTGGTGATGTCGGCTCTCAGATAGTCAGGCGAGACAGTGGCTCCGAGGGTCTCGAAGGTGCCAGTACCCGAGTCGGTGAAGGTGAAATCGCTCGAAGACTGGTAGAGCATTGCGTAACCACTGCCTGAGGTGGTCTCCGAGTCGAGCTCGAACGTCCCGCTGTTGGTCACGTTGCTGCCCAGGGTGACCTCTGTGTTGTTGGTCGGGTTTCCTATTGCGTCGACGGTCTGTCCGGCGGGGATCGTCCCCGAGAGGGTGTCGCTACCTAACAGGTCGAAGCTGCCCGCGCCCGAGCTGTCAGCCAACGTCGAGCTGTTGCTGATGGAGATCGCGTTGCCGGAATCCGTGCCACCCGACTGGGTGAACGTCCCGTCCGACTGGGAAAATGCTCCGCTGTTGGTAAGGGTGCCGCCGGCCTGAGTGAAAGAGGAGCTCGATGACACGCTGAGGCTGCCCGAGCTCGTGACAGCGAACGTTCCGCTGTTGGTCATGTTCGTGGCACCGTCACCCCCGTCCTCCACCGAGTTCGCGCCCTTGATCTTGATATGTCCGGTGGCGTCGTTCGTGATATTCACCCTTATGTAGTTGTCGTTGTGCTGCCCGCCCGCCGTTTCGAAGGTGCCCTTGTTGACGAGAGTTACCGTCGGTCCGCCCGTGATCATGGCGTAGCCCGCACCTGCCACGTTCTTCGAGTCGAGCTTCAGGACTCCGCTCGCCTTTATTTCACTGCCCGTCGCAGAAGAGAGAGTGAGGGTCGAGTCGGCTGACGCATTTCCGACGATCTTCAGTTTCTGTTTTCCTGACGATGCGCCAAGGAGGATGGTGCCTGCTGATGCACTCCCGGTGATCGTCACCGCATAGTTGCCGGCGATTGTTATACAGACGTTGTCGGACGACGTGGGTACGACGCCGGTAGACCAGTTGGCGGCCGTGGTCCACGCACCGGAGGTTGCCGCCTTCCAGCTGTCCGTGCAGACAAGCGGTCTCACGTGAGGAGCAGAGGTGACGGCACCTGCCGGAGATGCCATCACGCCGAGAACCAGAATGGCTCCGGCACCTGCGAGCCCGGACAATCTTCCTACTTTCTTGGCCGCAATTCCGGTCTTGGCCGCAATTCGTCCGCGGCCGACCTGCACCGATTGAAGAGAACCAGCCATGACGCCCCACCCTCCTTGTCCGCCAACAAATCGTTGTTATCACCGGCTATTTGGGGTGTCAACAGCAGGCCACGACCTGGGTAGCCGCGCATTTTGCTCCGACAACCTCAAGAGCCCCACGCGTCACTCGAGCGCGGTTTTAACGGACACCACGCGAGGACGTGAGTTCGGAATGGTCGCGGAGGTTCGCGGGGTGCGGGCGGACTCGGCAACCAGACCATTCGAGCTTCGGCGATCCTCTCCAGGACCACCGCGCTCTGCGCTAAACGGTCTGGATCTTGATCTCGATGTCGACGCCGGCGGGCAGGTCGAGACGCTGGAGGGCGTCCACCGTCTTCGGAGTGTGCTCGACGATGTCAACCAACCTCTTGTGGACCCGCATCTCGAAGTGCTCGCGGCTGTCCTTGTACTTGTGAGGAGAGCGGATGACCGTGAACCTGTGCTTCTCGGTGGGCAGGGGCACGGGGCCCTGCACCTTGGCCTGGGTACGCAGCACCGTCTGGACGATCTTCTCGGTCGACTGGTCGAGAATCTCGTGGTCGTACGCCTTCAGGCGGATCCGGATCTTCTGCCTCGTGCCGTCTGCCATGAAAATCCGTCCCGTCCCTAGGCCTGCGAACCGCTACTTGAGGATCTTGACGACGCGGCCCGAGCCGACGGTGCGGCCACCCTCGCGGATGGCGAACAGCAGTCCCTCGTCCATGGCGATGGGCTTGCCGAGCTCCACGACCATCTCGGTGTTGTCGCCCGGCATGACCATCTCCACCCCTTCGGGCAGGGTGATCGAGCCGGTGACGTCGGTTGTCCTGAAGTAGAACTGCGGCCGGTAGTTGTTGAAGAACGGCTTGTGCCGGCCGCCCTCCTCCTTGGTCAGCACGTAGACGTTGGCCTCGAAGTTGGTGTGCGGCGTGATCGAGCCGGGCTTCGCGAGCACCTGGCCCCGCTCCACGTCCTCTTTCTTCGTGCCTCTGAGCAGTGCGCCGATGTTGTCTCCGGCCTGGCCCTGGTCGAGAAGCTTGCGGAACATCTCGACACCGGTGACGACGGTCTTCTGGGTGGGCCGCAGGCCGACGATCTCGACGTCCTCCCCGACCTTCACCTGACCCTGCTCCACCTTGCCGGTCACGACTGTGCCACGACCGGTGATGGACATGACGTCCTCGATCGGCATGAGGAAGGTCTTGTCGATCGGGCGCTCGGGCTCGGGGATGTAGCTGTCGACCGCGTCCATGAGCTCCAGGATCTTCGGGGTCCACTCTGGGTCGCCTTCGAGGGCCTTGAGCGCACTCACCCTGATGACGGGCACGTCGTCGCCCGGGAAGTCGTAGCTCGAGAGCAGCTCGCGGACCTCGAGCTCGACCAGGTCGAGGAGCTCCTCGTCGTCGACCATGTCGGCCTTGTTGAGGGCCACCACGATGTGGGGGACGCCCACCTGCCGGGCGAGCAGGACGTGCTCACGGGTCTGGGGCATGGGGCCGTCGGCCGCCGACACGACCAGGATGGCTCCGTCCACCTGGGCGGCACCAGTGATCATGTTCTTGATGTAGTCGGCGTGGCCGGGCATGTCGACGTGGGCGTAGTGCCGGTTGGCCGTCTCGTACTCGACGTGCGCGATCTGGATCGTGATGCCGCGGGCCTTCTCTTCTGGGGCCTTGTCGATCTGGTCGAACGCGACGAAAGCGACGTCCGGGTTGCTCTCCGACAGGACCTTTGTGATCGCGGCCGTGAGCGTCGTCTTACCGTGGTCGATGTGTCCCATCGTCCCGATGTTGATGTGTGGCTTGTTGCGCTCGAACTTCTTCTTCGCCATGGCTGTCGCTCCGGCTCCTGATGCTGGCCAGGCCCCCTCGGGCCGGCCTTAGTAGGTGTGCTGTTACTGCTCTTGCTGCATTGCTGGTCGCCCTCAGGCGGCCGGGGTCACTCGCCCCGGGCCCTGGCGACGATCTCGCGCGCGATGGACTCCGGCACCTGGTGGTAAGCGCTGAACTGCATCGTGTACGTGGCGCGACCCTGGGTCCACGAACGCAGGTCGGTAGCGTAGCCGAACATGTCGGCGAGCGGCACGAGAGCCCTGACCACCTGGCTCGTACCACGCTGCTCCATTCCCTCGACCTTGCCCCGCCGGCTCGAGAGATCGCCGATGACGTCGCCCATGTACTCCTCGGGCGTGACCACCTCGACCGCCATGACGGGCTCGAGAAGAACGGGCCCAGCCTTCTTGGCCGCATCCTTCACGGCCATGGACCCCGCGATGCGGAACGCGAGCTCCGACGAGTCGACGTCGTGGTAGGAGCCGTCGGTGAGGATGATCCTCACGTCGACGGTGGGATAGCCGGCGAGCACCCCGGATGTGAGGGCCTCCTGTATCCCTGCGTCGACCGCAGGTATGTACTCCTTCGGAATGTCTCCACCCGTGATCTTGTCGATGAACTCGTAGCCCCCGCCGGGACCGGTCGGCTCGATGGTGATCACCACGTGCCCGTACTGGCCGCGCCCGCCTGACTGGCGGACGTAGCGGCCCTCGACCTTCTCGGCGGTCTTGCGGATCGTCTCGCGGTACGCGACCTGAGGCTTGCCCACGTTGGCGTCCACGGAGAACTCACGGAGCATCCGGTCGACGAGCACCTCGAGGTGGAGCTCGCCCATACCCGAGATGACCGTCTGGCCGGTCTCGTCGTCGGACCTGACCCGGAAGGTCGGGTCCTCCTCCGACAGGGCGAAAAGGGCCTTGGAGAGCTTGTCCTGGTCGGCCTTCGTCTTCGGCTCCACGGCCACGTGGATCACGGGCTCGGGGAACTCGAGGGCCTCGAGCAGGACGGGGCGCTCGGGCGCGCAGAGTGTGTCACCGGTCGTGGTGTGCTTCAGGCCGACCACCGCCACGATGTCGCCGGTGAAGACGGCGTCCTTGTCCTCGCGGTGGTTGGCGTGCATCTGGAGGATCCGGCCCACCCGCTCCTTGCGGTCCTTGGTGACGTTCTGCATGCTCGAGCCCTTCGCCAGGGTTCCCGAGTAGACGCGCAGGTATGTGAGCTTGCCGACATAGGGGTCGGTCATGATCTTGAACGCGAGGGCCGAGAAGGGCTCGGCGTCGTCAGGCTTGATCTCGACCGGGTTGCCCTTGGGGTCGACGCCCATCGACGGAGCGACGTCGAGCGGGCTCGGGAGCAGGTCCACGACCGCGTCGAGCATCGGCTGGACGGCCTTGTTCTTGAACGCCGAGCCACACAGGACCGGAACGACCTCGTTCTTTATGGTCGCGGCGCGAAGCGCCCTTCTGAGATCGCCTTCGGTGATGTCCTGCTCCGCCACGTACTTCTCCATGATCGTGTCGTCATGGGTGGAGAGCACGTCCACGAGCAGGTGCCTGGCCTCGTCCGCCTCGTGCTGCAACTCGGCGGGGATGGGCTCGGTCCGCCACTTCTCGCCCATGTCGTCGTCCCAGACGAGCGCTTCCATCCCGAGCACGTCGACGATGCCGCAGAAGCCGCCCTCTACGCCTATCGGGAGCTGGATGACGGCGGGGGCGGCGTCGAGCCGGTCCCTGATCATCTCGACGGTGCGGTGGAAGTCCGCACCGATCCGGTCCATCTTGTTGACGAAGCAGATACGGGGGACGTGGTACTTGTTCGCCTGCCTCCAGACCGTCTCTGTCTGGGGCTCCACTCCTGCGACGGCGTCGAATACGGCGACCGCCCCGTCGAGGACGCGTAGCGACCTCTCCACCTCGACCGTGAAGTCGACGTGGCCCGGGGTGTCGATGATGTTGATCCAGGTGTCGCGCCACTTGCAGGTGGTCGCGGCCGACGTGATGGTGATCCCGCGCTCCTGCTCCTGGATCATCCAGTCCATGGTCGCGGCGCCCTCGTGGACCTCCCCCATCTTGTAGTTCTTGCCCGTGTAGTAGAGGATCCGCTCGGTCGTCGTGGTCTTGCCCGCGTCGATGTGGGCCATGATCCCGATGTTGCGGGTCCTGGCCAGGGGGAACTCTCTGATAGGTCTCGGGTCTGCCATTTTTTCTCGGGTGCTGTTCGTAGGGATGGAGTGTGTGAGCTGCTCGTGCGGTGTCGCAGGGTCCGCGCGGCGTTGCGTCTGTTTATTCCTGATCGCCTGAAACGCGAGGTGCGATTTGCACGGGACCGGGTGGGAACGTCGCCGGCTGTAGGTCGCTCAGCCTGCTCTGCCTGGTGGGTATTTTACCGCCTGGCCAGGACGGTCGTGCCGATGCTCAGGGTCTCACCGGACTCACCAGCGGTAGTGAGCGAACGCCTTGTTGGACTCTGCCATCTTGTGCATGTCCTCCCGGCGCTTCACGGCTGCCCCTGCGCCGTTCGCGGCATCGAGCACCTCGCCCGCCAGACGCTCGGCCATGGTCTTCTCCCGGCGCTGCCCTGCGTAGCCGACCAACCAGCGGATCGCGAGCGTGGTGGCCCTTCTAGGCCTCACCTCGACCGGCACCTGGTAGGTGGCACCGCCGACGCGGCGAGACTTGACCTCGAGCTCGGGGCGGATGTTCTCGACGGCCTTCTTGAGCACAGAGACGGCGTCGGAGTTGCTCTTTTCCTTTACCACGTCGAGCGACGAATAGACAATGCGCTCGGCGATCGTCCGCTTACCGCGAGAAAGGACCTTGTTCACGACCTGGGTGACGAGGACCGAGCGGTAGACCGGGTCGGGAAGCAGATCCCGGCGATCGGCGGGGCCACTGCGGGGCATCTCAGGACTCCTTCTTCGCGCCGTAGCGCGATCTGGCCTGATTGCGCTCGCGGACGCCGGCAGCGTCGAGGGCGCCGCGGATGACCTTGTAGCGGACACCCGGCAGGTCCTTCACACGTCCGCCGCGGACGAGGACGATCGAGTGCTCCTGGAGGTTGTGGCCGACTCCGGGGATGTAGGCGCTCACCTCGGTGCCGCTCGTGAGACGGACTCTCGCCACCTTGCGGAGGGCCGAGTTGGGCTTCTTCGGGGTGGTGGTGAACACGCGCGTGCAGACCCCGCGGCGCTGGGGAGCGCCTCTGAGGGCCGGAGTCTTGGTCTTGGAGGGCTTTGTAGCCCGCCCTTTTCGGACGAGCTGCTCGATTGTGGGCACGCGTTGCTCTGCTCTCTTTTATGTGTCTTGCGGTCGGCGGCTCGAGATCCGGTCCGGGGCCTCGGCCGGTGGACGGCCCCGCGACACGGCCCGCCCTAATCAGGCGAGCAGTAAATCGTACACGGGCCACCAGACGCCCGGCAACAGGCTCCTGGGCCCCGCCGGCCCGGCTCCTGGTGGCGAACGACCTGCTCTGCGAGGGCCTCAGAGGCGTTTGTTGTACGCGGCGATGGCCGCGTTGCTCGCGTCTGCGGCTCGCGAGCAGCTCCGTCGCAGGCTGGCTCCCGGACGCCAGGGCCGCAAGCGCCTCCTGAATCGCGCTCTGCACCGAGGAGGCTGCACCGACCAGGGGACCCGTGCTCGCAACGGTACCGGGACTGGAGGCTATCTGTTGGTACGCGACGCGATAACCGGGCGTCGCATCCCAGGTTCGAACCACCGCGGGCAGACCGGCCGCCGAGTTTCGGACGGGGACAGAGCCCGTAGTTGCCGCCCAGTTCGCTTGCGTCGCCTCTTCGGTCAGGAATTTGACGTACTGCCAAGCGGCGTCGAGGTGCGCCGCTGTCGACCGGTGCACGAGATGAAGTCCCCCGACGATCGGAGCCGCACCGCCGGCAGACGAACCGTCGAGCGCTTGCGGGGTCGGCGCGACCGCCAACTCGACGCCTTCGTAGTGGCCTTGCGCGAGCACCTGGTTGATGACTCCGAGAGACGCTGAGGTGTCGAGCGTCATCGGCGCAGACTGGTTGCCGATCGCGAGAAGGTTGTCGAACGATCCACTGGGGACGGCTTGGGCCAGCTTGTCGTCGAACATCTGGGACAACCAGTCGAACACGGCCGATCCGCCGGCGCCGTCGAACGTGACGGCCGTGGCGCGACCGTCGTGGCCGTTACCGAGGTTGACCACGGTCTGCCCGCCGAGCGACATCCACTCGTAGATGCTCGAGCCGGTGAGCTTGAAGCTCAGGCCGAATTTCTCCGACGAATGCTTGACAATTGCCTCGGCTGCGGCACGGAGCTCATCCGTATTGCTGGGCGGGGAATCCGGATCGAGCCCCGCACGAGAGAACGCCTTCCTGTCGTAGTACAGAAGTTGTGCCGAGCAGTTGAACGGCATCGCCCATACAGAACCGTCGATCCGGAACGACTCGATCATTGACGCGATGAAATCCGAAATCCCGTAACCCTCTGCGTCGATCGCCTCTTGCACCGGAACGATGGCGTTGCTGTCGACGAGGACCTGGAGATACGAACTGTCCATCTGGACGATGTCCGGTGGCGTGCCGGCGGAGAGCGCCTTCGAGTACGCGGCGAGTGTGTCCGCGTAGGTGTCCTGGTTGACGAGGCTCACGCGTACGTCGTGCTGGGTGACGTTGAAATAGTTCGTCAGCGCAATGAGCTCGTTCAGGTTGGCGGACGTCATCGAGTGCCACATCGTGACCCGGACCGGCTTGCTCGAGGCGCGAGCTGCGGCTCCTATAGGGAAGGTCGAAGACGTGTGTGCGCGCGTGGTCGAAGGCGCGCTCGCGGGAGAGGAGCAGGCGGCGATCCCCGCACCGGCGGCCCCTAGGCCCAGCAGAGCAAGAAAATCCCTTCGCTGCATGGCGTGCTGGCTCACGGCTCCTGATCCCGACTAGCCGCCGCTTGAATCGCGTTCAGCCGACGGCACCGTCTTCTGCATGTTCGCCTCTTTATGTTCGGCACCCGCCCTGCCCGACATTGAGCCCGATGACGGTCTGACGGTCACCTGCGCTGTGACGACGTCAGGCTCGAGGCAAACACGACGCTTCATCTTGGCCCACTGAAAGTGAGATACGGAGCATGGTCGGCCGCCGCTCTTCGCGCGCCGAGGTCGATGCGGGCCTGCCTCGGGCTGCGGCTCGACGCGGCTGGCGAGCTCGTGCGGCGTCAGGGGACCGTGAGGGTCTGACTCGGCCGCCGCTGCCCGTTCCTGGCGAGCCGTTGGTGCCGCCAGTGCCGAACGTGATCGACGATGCTGCCGTGCTGACGGTGCTCGAGCCCTTGATGACACGCCGATGCTCGGGCCGCCGGCGCCGCCGCCGCCCGTACCACCCGCACCGCCGACACCGCCGGCACCGCCAGCACCGCCGCGCCGCCACTGTCGAGGGTGCCCTGATCACCCGGCCCCGCCACGCGCCACCTGCGCCTGCGGTACCGCCGGCACCGCCCGTACCACCGGCCCCGCCGTTTCCGCCGTTGCCAGCAGTGAGAGCGGAGCTCGAGGAGACCGTCACTGTCGAGTTGTAGGCGTACAGGGCGAACGAGCCGCCCGGCGGCCGTACCGAGCGCCGCCGCCGTTGCCGCCGTTGCCCCCGACCGCCGCCGCCGCCGCCGCCGCCTGAGTTGTTGTAGCCGAGGAAGCCGCCGACGCCGCCACCGCCACCGCCACCGCCTCCGCCGCCTGGACCGCCCGCGCCGCCCGACTGTACCGGCAGCGCCCGCGTAGGTGGACTCCGAAGCCCGAGGTGCTGTACGACGTCGACGTGCCGGCAGTGCCGGCAGGACCAATCCCACCGGCGGTCCCGACACCTCCGACGGTGCCATTACCGAAGTCGCTGCCCGCCCCTCCGGCCCCGCCGCCGCCGCCCGAGCCACCGCCCGAAGGCGACGAGCCTCCGGAGCCGAAACCGCCGGAACCCGGGCTGGTGGTAGTGCCAGTTTCGGTGCTGCCGGTCCCACCGTAGCCGCCCGTGCTACCTCCGCCCGCGCCGCCGTTACCGCCTGCAGACTGGTGCCGGCGGTACCGGTGAGCGCCGGCAGCGCCGGCAGTCCCGGCGGTCCCGGCGGACCCATTGGTGCCCGCAACACCGGCTGCAGCCGTAGCGGTCACTCCTTGGAGAGCCACGCCCGGTGCTCGACTGGACCAAGACACCGTAGATACTCGTGCCCGCCGCGTCGCCGGTGTTGAGGCCGTTGACCGTCAGCTGCTGCAGCGTGACGTTGCTGGCGCCGGTGATCGTGATGCCGACCGGGTTTCCCGTGATGGTCGCGACGTTGGTCGTTGTTGCGGTGCGGAGCCACGGTGCTCGTCGACGGGGTCGTCGACCAGCCGCCTTCGATGCTCATGTTGTTGTCGGCAGCTGGTCAGGCTGAGTGCGCCCTCGGCGTAAGTGTTCCCGCCGGATGCCGCTGCGACCGCAACCACGGCGCGACCGCGCCGACGCGGCTGCGGCGACCCCGGCGGCGACGGTGAGCTTGGGAGCCGACGAGGTGAGCCCACTGTTGGAGTTGTTACCCCGAGGGTCGACGGCGACACGAACACGGTGTTGGTCGGGTTCTCGTCGATGAAGAACGTCGACGTCACCGGAGTCGACGACGATCCAGATGTGTCGGTTGCGACGGCCGTCAGCGTGTAAGAGCCGGCGCCGCCGCCGGTGGTGGCGAAGTTTGCGACCGGGAAGCTGGCGCTCCAAGACGACGTCCCGGTGGCGGTCAACAGGACCTGGCTCGAGCTCGAGAAGCTCGTGCCGTTCCAGTACTCGTTGTTGCCGTTGTTCTCGATCGAGTACTTGACGGTCTGGAGCGGCACTGAGCCGCTCGGGCTGCCGTGCCTGAGATCGTCCCGCTCCAGGTCGTCGCCCAGGTGTCGTTCGGGCCGTCGTAGACCGTTGCCGGCGACCGGTGCGGTGATCGAGTTGGACGGCCCTGAGTTGTCGATGGTCACCGGCGTGGAAGCACTGGCCGAGCTGGTGTTGGTCACGTTGTCGGTGGCCACGGCGACCACGTCGTAGGAGCCGTCGGTGGGCTGGCCGTTCCAAGTGACCGTGTAGGGCGAGGAGCCGGTGGACGTTCCGATCAGCGTGCCCGTGGAAGCCGAGCAGGCGGTCGCGTAACCCGAGCAGTAGTAGTACGGACCGAGCGCCACTCCTGAGCCCGAGTCGGTCGCGAGGTCGGTGAGCGGGGCGCCGTTGCTGGCGAGCACCGTCACGTTGAACGAGGACGAAGGCGGTGTGGCGGAGATCCCGGTGCCGCTCGACGTCGGTGCCGCGGTGAGCGTGATCCCGAGGTAGGTCTGGGTCCAGATCGTCGAGGAGAACGTCGCCAGCCCGGAGCTGTTGGTGGACGCCGCGGCGCCCGAAGTGATGGATCCCGTCGAAGGAGTGAGGGTGATCGAAAGGTTGTTGTCAGCCACCGCGTTGCCGTAGGCGTCCTCGACCTGGACCGTCACGGCCGGCGACATCGCGATACCGGTGAAGGCCGCCGACGGACCTTGCACGAACACGAGCTGGCTGGCCGTGGCCGAGCCGACCGTCACGCGAGAAGCCGGTCCCGTTGTTGATGGTTCCGTCGGTGACCGTGATGCTGACCGTCTCTGCCTTGTAGAGCGTCATGACTCCGTTGGTGGATCCCGAAACAGTGGAGATTCCACTCGCGAACGTGATGGCAGTGGTCGAGCCGAATGCGATCGCCGTGCCCGAGGAGTTGCTCACGGTCGGGTTGTTCGAGCCCTGCGCGTGGGCACCGCAGAAGGTCAGGCTGTTCGAGCCCGTGTAGCCGGTCGCCGTGTTGCCGTAGGTGTCCTTGGCCGTGATGGTCAGGTTGTCACCGGCTCCGGCGGTCGGGCGTGTGGTCGTGGCCGCGGGAGCTAGAGGACTGCGGCGGTCGTCGGAGCAGACCGTGAAGCCGTGGAGGTGCCCGACGACAGATCCCTGGGTCACGGTGAGCGTGCGTCGTCTGGGCGTCGTAGAGGGTGACCGTGACCGTCGCCCCGCCGCTCGTGAAGTTGGTCGCCGTGGCGGAACCGAAGTTGATCGCCGTACCCGATGAGTTCTTCGCGGTCGGCACGTTGCCGTTGGGACTGTTCGACGGGCCGGAGAAGACGAGGTTCTGGGAACCGGTGTAACCGGTCGCCGGTTCCCGTAGGCGTCGAAGGCCGCGATGGAGACGGAGAACGAGAGTGCCGGCGGTCGGTGCACCGGGGTTGGAAACCGTGAAGGTGGCCGCCGTCGATGACGGGCCACCGTGAAGGTGCCCGAGTTACCTGTCACGGAACCCTGCGTCGCCGTGATGCTCGTCGTCTGAGCGTCGTAGAGCTTGATCGAGAGGGCGCTCGAAGCGCCGTTCGAGAATGTCACGGCCGTCGACGGTGCCAAAGGCCGTGCTGTTGGCGGTCGGCACTGTCGCGTTCGGGCTGTTGGACGGCCCGGAGAAGACGAGGCTCTGCGAGCCCGTGAAGCCTGTGGCCGTGTTCCCGTAAGCGTCCTTGGCCGTGATCGAAAGCTGAACGCCGTGCCGGCAGTCTGGGATGCCGGGGTTGGCCACGGTGAAGCTCGCCGCGGTCGCCGGGCCCACCGTTAGAGACGGTGAGACACCGGTCTTGCCCGACGGAGAGACGGAGGTCGCCGTGATCGTCGTCGTCTGGGCGTCGTAGAGGGTGAAGCTGACCCCGGTGGCCTGACCCGAGGCAGTTGAAGCTCAGGCTGCTCTGCCCGGCCGCGCAGCTTCCCTGTGCCGGGTAGAGCGGGGCGGTGCTGTTCGGGGCTGCTGGACGGCCCGGAGAAGGTCACGCAGTCGCTCGCCGAGATGTACCCGCTCGCTGCGTTGCCGTAGGTGTCGAGCGCGGAGATCGTGGCGGTGAACGGGGACCCGGCGGTCGGGCGTCGTGGTCGAGAGCGACGACCAGGTGAACGAAGCCGAGCGTCGTCGGGTTAACCGTGAAGCTGTTCGAGGTCCCTGTGACGCTCGCTCTGCGTGACCGTGATGGACGTCGTCTGCGCGTCGTAGAGCGTGACCGTCACCGTGGCGCCTCCGCTCGCGAACGTGGTCGCGGTCGCCGTCCCGAAGTTGATGGCCGTGCCCGAGGAGTTCTTCGCCGTCGGTGCCGTGCTGTTGGGGCTGTTCGAAGGTCCGGAGAAGACCAGGTTCTGCGAACCCGTGTAGCCCGTCGCGGTGTTGCCGTAGGCGTCGTAAGCAGTGATGGCGACGGTGAACGACGTACCGGCCGTCTGGGTACCGGATTCGACGACACCGAACGTCGCCGCTGTCGCAGGGCTGACCGTGACGGCGTACCCGGCTCCGTTCGTGATCGATCCGTCGGTCACCGTAATCGTCGCCGCACCGGACTTGTAGAGCGACCATGACGCCGTTGGACGTGCCGGAGACGGTAGCGACGCCGTTCGTGAAGGTGATGGCAGTCGCCGTGCCGAAGTTCGTCGCGGTGCCCGACGAGTTGGTGACGGTCGGGGTGTTGTCGTCCGGGCTGGCGGACGCGCCGCCGAAGGTGAGGCTGTGCGAACCCGTGTAGCTCGGTGCGGTGTTGCCGTACTGGTCGACCGCCGTGATCGTCAGGCTGTCATTGGCACCCGCCGCCGGAGTGGTCGTGGTGGCACGAGAGCTTCAGAGCCGTGGCAGTCGCTCCGGGGCTCACCGTCACGCTCAGCGTGTTGCTCGCGAGCGTGGGCGACGTGGCCGAAGCGGTGATGTTCGCAGACACCGCGTTGTAGAGGGTCATGACGGCTTCGCCCGGAGTCGTCGAAACGCTGGCGACGCCGCTCGTGAATGTCAGGGGCGTGGCGGTCCCGAAGTTGACGGCGGTCCCTGAAGCATTGGTGACTGTCGGGTTGTTGCCGCTGGGGCTGGCCGAGGCGCCGCTGAAGGTCAGGCTGTGCGATCCCGTGTAGCTCGTGGCGGTGTTGCCGTCGGCGTCGAGGGCGGTGATCGTCAGGTTGTCGCCGGCTCCCGCCGCCGGAGTGGTTGTCGCATGCCGCAAGGTTGAGGCTGGCCGGCGATCCGGGGTTGACCGTGAAGCTCGTGGAGGTCCCGGTGATCGAGCTCTTGTGTGGCGGTGATGGCTGTCGGTTGAGCGTTGGTGAGCGATGACCGACGGTGTCGCAACACCGCTCGTGAAGGTCACCGATGTCGCCGATCCGAAGGCCGTGCCGGCGACGGTTGGCGCTGTGTTGTTAGGGCTGTTCGACGCTCCGGAGAAGACGAGCGACTTGGATCCCGTGTAACTGGTCGCAGTGTTGCCGTAGGTGTCGAGCGCTGTGACCGTCAGGTTGAAGGCGGTACCAGCGGTCTGCGGCGGCCGGGTTCGTCACGGCGAACGACACGGCGGTCCCCGGGCTCGGCGTCACCGACCAGGCCCGTCGGGGTGGTCACCGTTCCGTCCGTCACGGTGATCGTCTGAGCTCCGGCCTTGTAAAGAGTCATCACGCCGTTGTCGCCACTCGAGACCGTCGCCACGCCGTTCGTGAACGTGATCGGCGTCGGTGGTCCCGAAGGCGTCGGCGTTGCCCGAGGTGTCGGTGACGGTCGGAACGTAGGAGCCGATGGTGGTGCCGCCGCTGAAGGTCAGGTTGTGAGTGCCCGTGTAGCTCGGGTCCGTGTTGCCATCTGCGTCGAGCGCGGTGATCGTCAGGTTGTCGCCGGCGCCGGCCGCCGGCGTCGTGGTCGCAGCCGAGATCGTGAAGTGGACGGCCGAACCCGGATTGACAGTCACCTGGTTCGACGTCGCCGAAGTGACAGTCGCGTGGGTCGTGTCGGTGGCGACGATGTTGTAGTTACCTGCGGTATTCAGCTGCAGACCGCTGAAGCTGGCCACGCCGTTGACTCGCAGCCACCGAAGTGGTGCCTGAGCGTGAACGTAGCTCTGCGGGTCGCCGGCTTGAGGGCGCCACCTTGATCGTGTCGGTCGATCCCGTGTTGCCTGTCGTGATCGTGTTGCCGTAGGTGATCCTGGATGGTTACGCGTCATCGAGACGTGCCACCGGCAGTGATCGAGCTCGCCGGCTGGTCCGTTATTTGCGAGCTTGTTCTCCGCGGCCGGGCCGACCGTAAAGGAGGTCGACGTGATGGCAGAGCGTCACCCCTGTGATGCCACTCGGAGTGGCCGTGAGCGTATAGCTGCCGGCCGTGTCAAGCACGAGGTTGCTGAATGTCGCGACACCGTTCGTGACGTTCACGGTAGTCGTGCTACCTCCGGTGAAGGTTCCACCCACGGGCCGGAAGCGATCGTCATTGCGATCGACCCGGTGTTCTGGGACGTGACGACGTTGCCTAGCACTGTCTTCGACTGATACGGCGACGTTGGGAACGGCGGTTCCCGCCGTGCCAGGCCCGAGCGTCGTGGGAGTGAATGCGATCTTGGCGGGTGGCCCGACGACCGTTAGGGTGAAACTCCCGGCGCTGCTCGTGCCGTAACCGTTGGTCGCGGTGACGGTGAAGCCGTACGACCCGGCCGCTGTCGAACTCCCCGAGAATGCTCCTGTGGAGCTGGTGAATGTAATGCCCGAGGGAAGCGTTCCGGACTCTGTGTAGCTGGTAGCGGTTGAAGAGGTTATCGAGGCGCTGATCGCGACCCCCGAGTTGACGGTGAGCGACCCAGAGGTGAGCGTCGGGGTGGCCGGCGGATTGCCGGTCCAAGTAAGGCTGACGTTGCCGGGGCAGCCCGTATAGCCGGCGCCGTCGGCTGTTCCTGTCCCCGTTCCGGCCTGACCGGTGCTCGTGCCAGTACTTGCAGCTGTTGTATGACCGCAGGTGGTGACCGTCGTCGCGGACGCCGACCCGAAGGTCGGGGCTGTGCCGGAGTTGGCCCAGGAGGATCCGCCTCCACCGCCTCCAGCGGACTCTTGGTGGTCTGCGGTGGTGCAGTAGCTCGGGCCACCGCCACCGCCGGCACTCCACCCAGCTCCTCCGCCGCCACCTCCCATGTCCTGGTTGTTACTTGCGTTGATGTAGCCGCCCGCCCCACCGTTCTGACCGGCGCTGGTCCCACTGGTGGTACCCGTGTTGGCCGCGGGTGTGGCGTCGACTTCGTTGGTGTCGCCGGACAGGCCACCAGTTCCTGAAGCGTTGTTGCCTCCTGCTATACCGCCCCCGCCGCTGCTGGCGCGCCCACCTGTGCCTGAGTGACCCGAGTTGTTGCCTCCGCCTCCGCCGGTGCCACCACCGCCACCGCCACCCGGCCCGGCATTGGTCGTGCCGCCCGAGACGCCCGATCCGCCGCCTCCACCGCCTGCGCCCGTGCCGGTCGTACCGGTCGTCGAGTTCGCCTCGCTCGAGTCGGCTGTGCCGGCCGCACCGGCACTGCCTGCCGTCCCACTGCCGCCATTGTTGCCACCCGCCGCCCCGGCAGTTTCTCCGCCACCGCCGCCGTTTCCGCCACCTGCGCCTCCACAACCATCACCGTTGTTGCCACCCCCAGCACCCCCGCCGCCGCCTCCCGAAGCAAGCGCCTGGAGTGTGGTGCAGCTCGTGGTGCCAAGGCACAGAGCGGTCGACCCACCGCCGGCACCGCCGGCACCGCCTCCGTTCGTGGCAGAGCCTTCTGTGTTGCCGCCCGCTCCCCCGGTCGTGTAACCGCCACCTCCAGTGCCGCCGCCTCCGAGTGAGGTGCTGTTGGTGCCCGCACCGCCACCGCATCCGACGAGTGCGTACAAAGAGGTGCCTGCCGAGATCGACCCGCCTACAGTGACAGTCGCTCCAGGACCACCGGTACCGCTGTAATCGTCGCCGGTGCCGCCGCCCCCGCCGGCGCCGCCACCGCCACCCGTGATCGTGGCCGAGTAGGAGACGGTGCCGGGCGGCGCGGTCGCATAGTTGTACGTCCCGCAAGTCAGGGAACCGTTGTTCCACGCAGTGCAGCGAGCGTTGCTGCCGCCGCCGTGCTCGCGACGGAGTGAGTAATCGGTACGACGGCGCTCAAGATCCCTAGTACGAGCACGCCGGCGATCCCGAGCCTTCCCAACTGCTGACGCCGGGCAAGCTGCGAGAACTTGTTGTCGGTCGGCTCACGCCGCAAAAGCTGAAAAAGTCGAGAGAGGCTCATCATTGTGTACCCGTTCACTCCTGGCTGAGGAACAGTTGGTGGTGTGGTGTCGACGGCCACCAGAGTGGAGGGGCTCGAGCCGCTCGTGTTACCTGCGTTGTCCGTTGCGGTGGCGACGATCTGGTACTTGCCGTCGGCAGGCAGTGGTGTGTTCCAAGTGACTGCGAAGTTGCCGCTCGATGTCGAAGAGGAGCCGATGAGGGTCCACGGTGTCCCGGCGTTGCAGCTACCGCTCGAACCGGCGCAGTAGTAGTACGACACGGACGCCACACCCGACCCGGAGTCCGTTGCGGATTCGGTAAGTGTCACGGGCTCGTTGTCGAAGTACGTCGGGTTAGAGCCATAGGTGACGCTCGCTGTCGCGGTGGGAGCGGAGACAGTCGGTGGCGTGTTGTCGATGATGGAACGCGACCGCGGTGCCCGGCGACTGGACGTTGCCGGCGTTGTCCGTGCCGTAGACCCGGACGATGTAGGACCCGTCAGCAGGGAAGTTCGAGGACGGGAACGTAAAGGTCCAGTCCCCGGCGCTGTAAGAGGCAGAGAGCTGGTCCTCCGACGACTGGTTGAAGCTCGATCCGCCCCAGTACTCGCCAGCGGTGGATCCGCTCGTGGACTGGATGCTGACGGCGACACTCGCAACGCCGCTCGCGTATGCGCCGGGGTCGGTGGCCGTCCCGCAGATGCTGTCGGTCACGTTGAATGGTGCCGTGTTGCATCCTGCGGTCCAACCGGCGTTGCTGTAGAACATGCTCGAAGGCCGGGAAGCTGACCGTCGATGTCGGTGGGGTCGTGTCGACGACCACCGAGGTGCTCATGCGCGCTCTCCGCGCCGACCCACGACGTTCCGGCGAGCGCCGGGGAGTCCGTGTATTGCCACGACCCGTCTGGCACCCCTGGTTCGGTGCAGGTGAAGGTACCCGCCGGCGGAGTGCATGTGAAGGTGCTGGCCGGGGTGCTCGATCCGGTCGCGTAGCTGTTGATCACGTACGCCGTGACTGGCCGGCCGCTCGAGGTCGTGGCGGACGTGTTGAATGTGATCCCGACGGTGTTGCTGTTCAAAGAAGGCGTGGTGGTGACGGCGGTGGGAGTCGTTCCCGCCGGAAGGGAGTCGGCCTGCGCGACCGAGAAGTTGCCCGCCGCGTAGGCGACAGAGACGATCCAGTAGGCGAAGGCGGGAGCTGCAGCCGCTGCGACCACGAAGATACCGACGAACGCCACTATGCGGGCGCGACGGCTGAGGCGGCGCTGCTTGGCGTGGCGTGCGCGCTCATGGCTGTTGCACCGTCAGGGTCACAGGGATGTCGAACGACAGTCCCTGGCAACCACTCGCCGATGAAAGGGACATCGAGGCCGCTGCGGCGACGTGCAGGACCTGAGTACCAGGTGCAACCGTGATGCTCAGTCCGGTCTCACTCGGCACGGTCACCCCGTCGTTCGAGGATGTGCAGCCGCCGCCGCCAACGGGCGTGGCCGCGCCGTTCTGAGAGATTCCGGTGATCCTCACCGTCTGGCTGCCCGGGTTCTGGACTTGGACGATCAGGTCAGCAGGACCACCGGGAACCAGGGTAGATGTCGGTGAGCCGCTCGCAACGGCCTGGACGGTGACGGTGGTGGCCGTCCCGTCGGCCACCGCGCCACTTCCTTGGCCGGTTGAAGTGAACACTGCCAATGCCGCGCCGCCGAAACCGAGGAGCACAACGACGCCGAGCGCCACAAGAAGACGGAAGCGGCGCATCACGATCCGCTCGCAGTCCCGGCGAAGCCGAGGTTGAGGGTCGCGCCCGAGCAGTTGTCCTGATTGACGGCGGCATCAGTCATGGAGAGCACCGGCCAATCCGCCTGTGGGACCGACAGTTGTGACAGCGACTCCGTCGCGCCCGCCGGGATGATGATGCTCGCGCCACCCGGCCCCGGGCTTATCGAGAACCACGAAATGCTGCACGCGGCCAGCGACCCGTTCGAGTCACCGTTGACGATCGAAGACACCGACCCGGTGATCTCGTCCGCACCGATCGTGATCTGCTCCGGGTTGGGATTGGTGATGACGACGTTCAACGCTTCGCTCTTGCCGGGCAGCAATCGGTGCAAGACCTGCGGGGCCGTTGACCGTGAAGTTTCCACCGTTCAACAGGTCGACGAAGGTGGCAGGCGAGCTCACGGGAACCACCGACGCGGTGACCGAGTAGTAAACGGCACCGGTATGGTTCGCTGTCAGTACCTCGGACACCTGGCCGTTCGATCCGGTAGGCGCGGTGATGGTGTTCGACGAGTTGGAGAACGTCCCCGATGCGCCGCTAGAGGGCGCCGTGAACGTCACGCTCGCTCCGGATACGGGGTTGCCCTCGGCATCGCTGACCATCGCGACGAGAGGATTGGAGAACGCCGAGCCCTGTGTGGCCGACTGACTCGAACCGGACACGACGGTGATAGACGCAGGCGTGCCGGCGACGATGTTGAAGCCGTTGGAGATCACGGTCCCATGCGCCGGGTTCGAAGTGGCCGACAGGGTGTAGCCGTTGCTCGCCTTGTTGATCGAGCACGAGAAGGTGGCGACACCGCCAGAGACCGTTGCGGTGTTCCCTCCGGCGCAGGTGAGCGTGCCGCTACCCGGGTTCGCGCCGATCGCGAGCGTGACCGTGGTCGAGGTGTCGCCCGTTTCAGGGTTCCCGTAGGTGTCCTCGACGGCGACCTTGACCGGGAAGGACGCTCCCGCCGTGATGTTCTGGTTCGTGCTGGGCTCGATCGTGTAGACGAGCTTGCTGGCAGGGCCCGGAGTGTTCGTGAGAACGAAGTTCACCGGCGCCGGCCCCGAGGTCGAAGCGGAGACGTTGTACGGCCCACCGGCGACGGTGTCGGCGGTGAACGTCCCGGAACTGGCCTGCCCGTTCGATCCGGTCGTCCCGCTGATGGTGGCTGTCGAGTTACTGAATGTCCCCGAGGGACCTGAAGACGGCGCAGTGAATGTGATGCTTGCGCTCTGTACCGGGTTGCCCCAGGTGTCGGTCACCTGGACGACGAGGGCCGAGCCGAATGCCGAAGTCACCTGCGTCGACTGCGGCGACCCCGAGACGATGGCGATGCTGTTCGCAGTGCCGGCGCTTATCGACTCGACCTGAGTTGCATTGGTGAGCGAGCCGGACTTCGCGGTGATCGTCGGTGACCCCGCCTGCGTGTCCCCGTAGAAGAAGCTCGTCGAGGACGATCCTGTGTTTATGGTCACGGTGGTGGTCGGCGTGGCGCCCGACATTGCAGCGAAGATGCCTCCGGCAGAACTCGATGACAACGTGACGGTCGTGTTCGACGTCACGTTCACTGGGTTACCCGAGGAGTTCTCGACCTGACAGACGATCGGACCCAGGGTTGCGCTGTTGGACGCCGAACCGGACACAGGCGACGTGGTGATGACGAGCTTCGTTGCGACAGACCCGCTCACGACCGTCTCTGACATCCCCGTTCCGCACGTGCTCGTCGCGGAGTTGTTGTTCCCGTCTCCGCCATACGACGCATACCACCAGTAGTTCCCTGCAGAGGCGGGCGTGTACCCGGATGAGGGGTGGTAGGTGTTGTTGCCCGAAACGGTGGCCGTCCCGACTGTCGTCCCGCCCGTCGAGCAGGTCGTCGGCGCCGAGGAGACAGGCCCGAAGACCTTGACCGTTATCGTTCCTGAGGAGTTCGATCCCGACGAACCGGCGAGATTCGAGCTGATCGCGCTCGCGGCGATCGGTGTGCCGAGGTTGTCGGTCGAGGGCCCGGTTGCAGTCAGCGTCGGGTTCGCCTTTGCGATCGACTCGGTCTGCGATGCCGTCGTCAGGGTCCCCGAAGCGGCCTTGATCTTGGGGCTACCGGCGATCGCATCGCCGTAGAAGAAGGTTGCCGAGCTCGACCCCGACAAGATCGTCACCGAGGTGGTCGTGGTCCCGCCTGACATCGATGCGAAGATGCCGCGAGCTGAGTTCGACGTGAGGTTGACAACCGTGTTGGCGCTCGCGACGGCGACGTTGCCGTAGGTGTCCTCGAGCTGCACGGTGATTGGACCGAGCGTGGCGCTCGAGGAAGCAGGCCCGGACACCGCACCTGTCGAGAAGGCCAATTGGGTCGCTGTCGAGGGGTTGTTGGTCAGGCTGAAATTGGCCGTACCACTGACCCCGGAGGTCGCGGCCGTCACGGTGTACGGACCGCCCGCCACGGTGTTGGCGGTGAAGACCGACGAGGTCGCGAGGCCGCTCGAGTTGGTGGCCACCTCGCACTCGTTCGCGGAAGGGTTACCCCCCGAACACGTGGCGAAGCTGCCGGACGGGCCCGAGGTCGGTGCGGTGAAGGTGACGGTTACTCCGGACACCGCATTACCGCCCGAATCCGTGACCTTGGCCACGAGCGGCGCGCTGAAGGCGCTATGCACCGTCGCCGACTGCGGTGAGCCCGACGACACCGCGATGGCTGCGGCCTTGCCCGAGTTGACTAGGAAGGTCGACTCGACGAGACCGGGCGCCGCTGTCTTGTTGCCTAGACCGTCGGTCGCCTCGACGAAGACCGTGTAGATGCCTCCGGCCGGAAGGGCGAAGGGGTAATTCCAAGAGGTCGTCCCCGTCGCCGAGTTGAACGTCTGTGAGGATGAGGCGAACGCGTGGCCGTTCCAGTAGTCATCCGATCCCCACTGCAGGATGGCGACCGACACGTTGGTGACGCCGGAAGGGTCGGAGGCCGTGCCGCAGATGCCGATCGGCGAGCATCCGGCTCCCCAGTTGGTGGCCGTGTATATGCCGAGGAGATTTGGGAAGATCAGGTTGATCGTCGGTGCGGTGGTGTCCACTCTCCAGCTGTACGAGGTGGCTGAGCTCGCCGGCCCCGATCCGAGCTGCGCCTCCACCGAGAACGTGTGGGTCCCGTCGGCGAGTCCGGTGTACGTGACGCCGGTGGAAGCACACGAGCTGTAACTGGCCGAGTCCAGGGAGCACTTGAAGCTTGCGCCGGACTGCGAATCGCTGTACTTGAACGTTGCAGAAGAATTCGCAACCGGGTTCGTGGGCTCCGAAGTGATGGCCGGCGCCGGGGTGGTGACTGCGAACGTGTAGCTGGATGCAGCAGACGACGTGTTGGATCCAACCTGTGCCTCTACGGCGAAGGTGTGCGAGCCCCCCGACGACAGGGTGTACGTGATGCCGCTCGACGAGCACGAGCTGAAGGCGCTCGAGTCGAGCGAGCACAGGAACGACACGCCCGAAAGCGTGTCTGAGTACTTGAACGTGGCCGTCGTGCTCGTCGAGCTACTGGCGGGTTCAGATGTGATCGTCGGCGCGG
Organism: uncultured Acidimicrobiales bacterium; assembly: GCA_963801315.1. Classification (GTDB taxonomy): domain Bacteria; phylum Actinomycetota; class Acidimicrobiia; order Acidimicrobiales; family CAVXTF01; genus CAVXTF01. The sequence continues at coordinate 131,958 of CAWDEI010000005.1, forward strand.
GCGGCACGATCGACCATGTGTAGGAGGTTGCGGAGCTCGTGCCCGAGCTGGATACCGCCTCCACCTTGAAGGTGTGGCTGCCCTGGGCCAACGACGAGTAGGAGATGGGGCTCGAGCATGTCGTGAACGTCGAGGTGTCGAGGGCGCACTTGAAGGTCACCCCGGACTGAGTGTCCTTGAAGCTGAAGCTGGCGGCCGTCGAAGTGGTGGGGTTCGAAGGATTCGCGGTGATCGAAGGCGCGGGAGGAGCGGAGGCGGCGAATGCGATATCCATGAAGTAGGCGGCCGCAGCAGAAGCACCGAAGAGACCGAGCAGCGCGGCGAACAGAGCCGGTGGCCCTGTCCTCCTGATGCGCTGCCAGTTCTTCTTCACTTCTCGTCCCCTCGTGGTTTGTGTACAGAGGTAACTGGTAAGGAGTCGTCTTTGCAGCCGGGAGTGTCCGGGCCCCTCCGAACATCCGGACACTCCCCGCTGCCATCGGTAAGACCTTGGTCAGTGGAGGGATGGCGCGAGGCTCATCCCTCCACTGACAGGTATTGCGTTAGCTGGTTGCTCAGCTGGCGCTGACGGTGACCTGAGGTGTCAGGTTCTCGCACGTGTCCTGGTTGGTCCCAGAGTCGTTGAGCGCGATGGTCACGTTGCTCGACAAGGAGCCCGCGGCCGCAACGTCGCCGGAGACGGTCGTGTTGGTCACCGTGAACCACGATGCCAGGCAACCGTCGACGAACGCGCTGGTGGTGGTGTCGTAGACACCACCGCCGACGTCAGTCGTGAGCGCCGCGGTCGTGCCGTTCAGCTCCTGGTAGCCAGTGCTTTGGTTGGTAACCGTGTAGTCCACCGTGTCCGTGCCGGTGCCCGGGTACAGAAGCCCGCCGGTCGGTGCCTGAGTGGTCACCAACCAGTCGGTCGACGCACCAACGGTCGCATTCCCGGTCCCGTTACCGGTCGAGGTGAAGTAGGCCAGAGCGGCGCCAGCGCCACCAAGGACTATCCCCCCCGCGACCAGCACGGTGATGATCTTCCTACTACGCAATTTCTTCACAGATATCTCCTTGGTATTTGGTTGGTGTTGGACAAGGGCGCCGGGTTCGCCACTCGCTCCCCCCAGACCAGGCGACCAATTGCGGCCTGGGGATCATCACGTCGCCCAACTTCCAGAGGTCCGCCGGACCCCTGTGTGTGCGGTACGGGCGGGGCGGGTACCTCAGCCCCGCCCGCACGAGCCGCCACATTTCGCCGGGCGCTCAGGCCCGGGCTTCCACTCCCGCCAGGTCGCGGATGACCAGCGCGGCCTTCGAGCGGGAAGAGAACAAGGAGAACGCCCCCCGTTGCCGGGACGGGCGTGGAAGAAGACCTGCGCGGGGACCTACCGAAAGGGCCCGACAGAATTGGTGCCAGTCGCTCGTTCGACGATGGAGCGCCCTCGTTCGACGAGGAAGCGCCCGCGCTTCGCGAAAGGTCACTAGTAATCGAGCGGCGCGCAAACGCCACGGCTGACTCCCCCCCGGCTGCGGGCCCGCCCCCCCTCGGGCCGATCAATCCCGCAGCCAACTGCCCAGCTGACTAAGGATCCCTACCATTCCCTTGTCAACTGCAAGGAGAGTTGTATCTGAAATCCCTACGCCATGTCAACAAAATAGTTTTTGATTCCGTGGGATTCCCCTCACTCTGTGCGTTTGCTGGGAACAGGCTGAGCGGCAGGCGGCGATAATCACGATCAACAGGTTCAACAGCCCCGAAAATTCGGGCTCGAGACCGACGCGCTGCGTGGTTGATCAATTCCCGCGGCATTTGCAGGCTGGAACGATCTGGCCCCGAGAACTCACACTCCTCTCGAGCCACAGACGAGCCGATAACTGAGACTTCAAGGGGTCACCGCGAGCGGGCTCCTCGGCTGGCGGAGGAATCACCATGGTCTGGGGCGGAGGCGCAGGTCCGTTATGGGGCCTGTTCGCGTCCTCGGACACCGTCCCCTACGCGGTGCTGGCCGCCACCGTCTCGATAGGGATCGTTCTGATCGGCGGCCTGGCAGCTCTGAGCGTGAAGGGCCGCACTGGACTGCCGCACGGCTTCAGGCGCCACCCCGTGCCGCCGCTCCCCGATCCGGTCCTCGGGCACGCCAAGCGACAGGCACCGATCGCAGATCGTCCTTCCGATCGACTGCTCGCGGCCGACTCCGGCGGAACATCACAGGAGCCGGGTGCTGAGTCGAACCTCGAGGCGCCGGCCGCCGACGCGTCCCTGATGGCCGACCTGCCGGACCTCCCTCGCGGAGATACCCGGGCGGGTCCCGCATAGGTGAGCTGCCGGCCGGTCGTCTAGGGCGAGACGCTCTGGGGGCTGAAGTGGGTCGCTTTCAGCACTGCCATGATCTGAGACGCGGACCTGTTCAGGTCCAGGCCCCGCAGACACGCCAGCATGAGCCATTGGCTCGACCTCTCGCCGACATCGACCTCGATTGACTCGTCGCCGCCGATCGACGCGCACGAGCCGGGGCGTTGGATGTCGATCGTTCCGGGCTGGCCGCCGACCGCGACCGGAGATCCCGGATTCGTCACCCTCGTGCCAGAACGGCTGGGGGGACCGCCGTCGTAGCCGTACGACCATTCGAGATACACGCCGTCCGGGCCGAGCAGGCTCACCGCGTAGGTGGTACAGATCTTCGATCGCAGCGGGGCAGGAGGGGTCGAGTACGTCGTAGAGCACGGGTCGTGGAGCGCCTGAGATGCAACGAACACGACCGACGACGAGAAGCTCGTCTGATCTTCGAGGTACTGGCGCGCCTCCCAGGCCGACGGGAATGTGAACGTGACCCGGTCGACTCCGACCGCGAAGGACTTGGTAGTCAAGGTACCGGGGGTCGGCGGAGCACCACCGTCGGGCGTCCCGTGGGGCAGGGTCGCAAATCCCAACCCGATGACGAGCGCCGCGACGGCGACCGCGACCACTGCCGCCCACGCGACAGCGGGACCGCGGCCGAGCCCCGCGAGGGGTCTGTGACGCAAGCGGGGCGTAGTCACTGACTCGCGGTGCATCACTTCGTCCGCCGAGATCGAAGGGCTGCCAGCATCGATCACGGTGCGAATCTGTTCGGCCAGATCAGGCATTGTCGGTTACCTCCAACCGTTCACGCAGCCGGGCGAGACCGCGCTCGACGTGCTTCTGTACCGTCGAGAGACCGATGCCCATGAGCTCGGCCGTCTCGTGGTAGGTAAAGCCGTACCCGTGCACAAGGCATACCGCGACGCGCTGTCGTTCGGGCAGCCGGGCGAGAAGACCGGGAAGAGCAGGCTCCACCCAAGGCAGCTCGGGCGAGGTCGCAGAGAACAACGGAGCGCCGTGCCTGGGCCGTCGGGTCCTGCTCTGCCCCACTCTGAAGAGATAGCCGGCGGGATTCGCCATCTCGCTCACGGCTTTCCAGTGCTCCCAGGCATATGCGAGGGCTTCTGCGGCGGCGTCCCGACCCCGATCATTCCCGTACGCGGCGACGAGCGCCCTACGGAGGCGCGGCTCGACCTCCGCCACGAAGCTCCGGAAGGCCGCCTCTCCGGAAACTCTGTCCACGGGCCTCCTCGCCTGATCGCTCTCCAATCAGTAGAGCAACGACCGGCTGCTTCTTACGACGTGTCTCGTGAACAATCTCCGCCTGTGCTGACCACGGACCGAGGCATCCAATAGGGCGGCACATAGAACAACCCCCGATCGCATTGCGACCGGGGGTTGTTCCATTGCTCGAGTTCAGGCTATCTACTCGGACACAAGCGCGCCGAGAAAGGTGGTTTTCACCCTCAGGCGCCGGCCTCGATGGGACCTTCGCCCATGTCATCGGGCCCGTGCCCCGAGGCTTCGGATCCGTTCGTGGAGCCCTCGACCGAGGCTTCCACGATGGCTTCGACAGGGTCGGCCTGTAGCTCGCCGTCGATTGCGAACGGGTCCGAGGTGAGCGACCTGCCCCACGGAGACGAATCGGCAGTTTCCGCGTAACCGAGACCGTCACCGTTCCCGAGGCTGATCTCTGCGAGTTCTGCCCCTTCGGCCGGGCCGCCGACATCGCGCAGCCAGGCAGCCAGGTCTTCGGTCTCGCCTTCGAACCCGTACGAACGCAGGGAAAGGCCTGCAGCGTCGGGCATGTCGACGACGATGTTCCTGTAGCGCTCCATCCCGCTTCCGGCGGGGATGAGCTTGCCGATGATGATGTTCTCCTTCAGCCCGAACAGCTGGTCCGACTTGCCCTCGATTGCAGCCTCGGTGAGGACGCGGGTCGTCTCCTGGAACGACGCCGCGGACAGCCATGACTCGGTGGCCAACGACGCCTTGGTGATGCCCATGAGCTCCGGGCGACCCTCGGCCGGCCGCTTGTTCTCCTGGACGAGACCCCGGTTGACCTCGGCGTACACCTGAGCATCTACCCGCTCGCCCGGGAGGAACGGTGCGTCCCCGGCTCGGCGACGAGAACCCTGCGAAGCATCTGGCGGACGATCAGCTCGATGTGCTTGTCGTGGATGGAGACACCCTGGTCCCGGTAGACCTTCTGGACCTCCTCCACGAGGTACTGCTGGGTCTCTCGGATCCCCTTCACCTCGAGAAGCTCCTTCGGGTCCTTCGGGCCCTCGACGAGCGACTCGCCGGCAGAGACCTCCTGGCCGTCCACCACCTCGAGATGTGCACGGGAGGACACGAGGACGGACTCCTCGCCGCCGTCGTCAGCCACCACCGTGATGCGACGGCCGTTCTCCTCTTCCTCCACCCGGACGACGCCCGAGTGGTGAGCGAGGACAGCGGCTCCCTTCGGAGTGCGGGCCTCGAAGAGCTCGACGACACGTGGAAGGCCGTGGGTGATGTCCTCACCCACGATTCCTCCCGTGTGGAAGGTACGCATCGTCAGCTGCGTTCCGGGCTCACCGATCGACTGCGCCGCAATCACGCCTACTGCCTCGCCGAGCTCGATCAGCCGGCCCGTAGCGAGCGACTGGCCGTAGCAGGCGACGCAAACCCCGTGCTCTGACTCGCAGGTCAGAACCGAGCGGACCCGGACGCGATCGACTGCAGGATCGTCGCGGAGCTGCTCGACGATCTCGTCGGTCAGTATCGTGCCGGCTTCGATCGTCTCCTTGTTCGACAGTTGGACAGGCTCCGTGAGGATCCGGCCGTACGCGCGGGTTTCGAGGTAGGACCTCTTTCCGGCCTCGTCCGGTACGACGTCTTCGAGCCAGACACCGCGGGCGGTTTCGCAGTCCTCGATCCGGATGATCAGCTCCTGGGCGACGTCGACGAGGCGTCGGGTCAAGTAACCGGAGTCCGCGGTGCGCAGCGCTGTGTCGGCGAGACCCTTCCTTGCACCGTGGGTCGAGATGAAGTACTCGAGCACCGACAGGCCCTCACGGAACGAGGACTTGATCGGCCTCGGGATCATCTCGCCCCGGGGGTTCGACACGAGACCCTTCATCCCGGCGATCTGGCGGATCTGCTGGGAGTTACCACGTGCTCCGGAGTCGACCATCATGTCGAGCGGGTTGAACGCCATCGCGGACAGCGTCTTTTCCATCGCGCGCCCGACCTCGGACGTAGCAGACGTCCAGATCTCGATCTCCTTCTGGCGCCGCTCGTCGTCGGTGATGACACCGCGCTTGAACTGCGTCTCGGCCTTCTCGGCTTCGCGCTCGTAGCGGTCGAGGATGCTCGCCTTGTCGGGCGGCGTGCGGACGTCGTCGATCGAGATGGTCAGCCCGGACTGAGCTGCATAGCGGAACCCGAGTGCCTTTATGCGGTCGAGGCTCTCCGCCACGACGTTCTTGGGCTCGTTGGCCGCGATCTCCTCCACGATTGCGCCGATGCCGGTGTTGCGCCGGCCCACGACGTCGTTCACGTAGGGGAAGCCGTCGGGAAGGGCCTCGTTGAAGAACAGGCGCCCCGGCGTCGTCTCGATCGAGAGCTGCTCCTCGCTTTCGGGGTCGTGCTCCAGGCTGCGGGCGACTGCCAGGTAGAGCGGCGTTCCCGGCGAAGGCCTGACCGTGATGCGCGCGTGGAGCGCCACCTTTCCCTCTTCGAAGGCATGCTCGACCTCGTGGGCGTGGCGGAAGAACCGGCCCTCGCCGGGCTCACCTTCGACGGACAAGGTCAGGTAGTAAGCGCCGAACACCATGTCCTGGGTGGGGACGGTGATCGGGCGCCCGGTGGCCGGCGACAGGATGTTGTTCGCGGAGAGCATGAGTACCCGCGCCTCTGACTGAGCCTCGGCCGACAACGGCAGGTGGACCGCCATCTGGTCCCCGTCGAAGTCGGCGTTGAACGCCGTGCAGACGAGCGGGTGGACCTGGATCGCCTTGCCTTCCACGAGCACCGGCTCGAAGGCCTGGATGCCGAGACGGTGGAGCGTCGGGGCGCGGTTCAACAGAACCGGGTGCTCTTTTATGACTCCCTCGAGCACGTCCCAGACCTGCGGGCGGCGCCTCTCGACCATGCGCTTGGCTGACTTGATGTTCTGGGCGAGCTCGTTGTCCACCAGCCGCTTCATGACGAACGGCTTGAACAGCTCGAGTGCCATCAGCTTCGGAAGGCCACATTGGTGGAGCTGGAGGGTCGGGCCGATGACGATCACCGAACGTCCCGAGTAGTCGACGCGCTTGCCGAGCAGGTTCTGGCGGAAACGCCCCTGCTTCCCCTTCAGCATGTCCGAAAGGCTCTTGAGCGGCCTGTTGCCTGGCCCCGTGACGGGACGGCCGCGACGGCCGTTGTCGAAAAGGGCGTCGACCGCCTCCTGGAGCATCCGCTTCTCGTTGTTGATGATGATCTCGGGAGCGCCGAGGTCGAGAAGCCGCTTCAGACGGTTGTTGCGGTTGATGACCCGCCGGTAGAGGTCGTTCAGGTCCGAGGTCGCGAACCTGCCGCCGTCGAGCTGCACCATCGGGCGCAGGTCAGGCGGGATGACGGGAACGACGCCGAGGATCATGGCGCGCGGGTCGTTGATGCGCCGGCCGTGCTCGTCACGCCGGTTGAAGGCGGTGACGATCTTCAGGCGTTTGATGGCCTTCTGCCGACGCTGTGCAGACAGCGGCCGGCGGCCGTCCGCCGCGTCGATCATGTCGCGGAGCTTGATCTCCTCTTCGTCGAGGTCGATGCGGGCGATGAGCTTCGAGATCGACTCGGCGCCCATCCCGCCCTCGAAGTAGTCGTCGTAGCGGATCTTGAGCTCACGCCACAGAAGCTCGTCCTCGATGATCTTGCGGTGGTGCAGGTCCCGCAGCTCGTCGAAGGCGCGCTTGGCCAGGTCGATGTCGGCCTCCGCGCGCTCGCGCACCGACCCGATCTCGCGCTCGGCGAGTCGCTGCTTCGCCTTCAGCTCCGCGTCCTTGGCGCCACCCGACTCGAGCTCCTTCAGCTCAGCCTCGAGAATCTTGAAGCGCTTGTCGATCTCGAGATCGCGCTGGCGCTCGAGCTGGGAGATCTCCTCTTGGAGCTCTCCTTCTAGAGCAGGCAGGTCCTCGTGTCGTTTCTCCTCGTCGACCCAGGTGACCAGGTTGGCGGCGAAGTAGATGACCTTCTCGAGCTGCTTCGCCTTCAGCTCCTCGCGGGCCTCTGTGCCCATGAGGAGGTAGGCGAGCCAGCTTCGGGTGCCGCGCAGGTACCAGATGTGGACGACGGGAGCCGCCAGCTCGATGTGGCCCATCCGCTCGCGGCGGACCTTGGAACGAGTGACCTCGACTCCGCAGCGCTCGCAGATGATCCCGCGGAACCGGACGCGCTTGTACTTGCCGCAGTAGCACTCCCAGTCCTTGGTGGGCCCGAAGATCTTCTCGCAGAACAGCCCGTCCTTCTCGGGACGCAGCGTCCTGTAGTTGATCGTCTCGGGCTTCTTCACCTCGCCGTTCGACCACGAGCGGATAGCGTCCGCAGTCGCGAGACCTATACGAAGCTGATCGAAATCATTGACATCGAGCATCGCTAGAAGCTCCTCTCAGCCGCGCGCCGTTCGTCTTCTTCGTCTGACCCTCGTTCGGGCCTCGATATGTCGATGCCGAGCTCCTCGGCAGTTCTGAACACGTCCTCGTCGAGCTCGCGCATCTCGATCTCCTCACCCGTGGTCGAGAGGACCTCGACGTTCAGGCAGAGAGACTGCATCTCTTTAATGAGCACCTTGAAGCTCTCCGGGATGCCGGGCTCGGGGATGTTCTCGCCCTTCACGATGGCCTCGTAGACCTTGACGCGCCCGAGGACGTCGTCGGACTTGATCGTGAGCAGCTCCTGGAGGGCGTAGGCCGCGCCGTACGCCTCGAGCGCCCAGACCTCCATCTCGCCGAATCGCTGCCCACCGAACTGGGCCTTACCGCCGAGAGGTTGCTGGGTGATCATCGAGTACGGGCCCGTGGACCGTGCGTGGATCTTGTCGTCGACGAGGTGGGCGAGCTTCAGGATGTAGACGAAGCCGACGGAGATCTGGTTGTCGTAGACCTCGCCGGTCCGCCCGTTGTAGAGGGTCGCCTTGCCGTCGGTCCCGATCAGCCGGGTGCCGTCAGCGGAGTCGGGGCGCAGCTGCTCGAACACCTGGCGGATCGTCGGGTGCTTGCCGGCATCGGCCACCTCGTCCCAGTGGGCTCCGTCGAACGAGGGCGTCGCGACCCACACAGCGGGGTCGGTCCTCGGCCTCGTCTTGGTCCCCGAGTCGAATATCGCCGCTCCCTGGTCCCCGACATCGCCCCATCCGTAGCGCGCGGCGTAACCGAGGTGGGACTCGAGCACCTGACCGACGTTCATCCGGCTCGGGACACCGAGGGGGTTCAAGATGATGTCGACGGGGGTGCCGTCGGCGAGGAACGGCATGTCCTCGACGGGAAGGATCTTCGAGATGACGCCCTTGTTCCCGTGCCGCCCCGCGAGCTTGTCGCCCTCCGAGATCTTGCGCTTCTGGGCCACGTACACCCGGACCAGCTGGTTCACGCCCGGTGGCAGCTCGTGGGAGTCCTCGCGTGAGAACACCCTGACGTCGATGACCTTGCCGGACTCGCCGTGGGGGACCTTGAGCGACGTGTCCCTCACCTCGCGGGCCTTCTCGCCGAAGATCGCCCGGAGCAACCGCTCTTCTGGTGTCTGCTCGGTCTCTCCCTTCGGGGTGACCTTTCCTACGAGGACGTCGCCGGCGTCGACCTCGGCCCCTATGCGGATGATCCCGCGCTCGTCGAGGTCGGCGAGGATCTCCTCGGACAGGTTCGGGATGTCGCGGGTTATCTCCTCGGCACCGAGCTTGGTGTCACGCGCGTCGACCTCGTGCTCCTCGATGTGTATCGAGGTGAGCACGTCGTCGCGCACCAGGCGCTGCGACAGGATGATGGCGTCCTCGAAGTTGTACCCCTCCCATGGCATGAAGGCGACGAGCAGGTTCTTGCCGAGCGCAAGCTCGCCGTTGTGGGTCGCGGGGCCGTCCGCCAGCACGTCTTTCGACGTGATCGCCTGGCCCTCGTCCACGAGCACCTTCTGGTTGATCGACGTGTTCTGGTTGGACCGGCGGAACTTCTGCAGCCGGTAGGTTCGCCTGCCGAGCTCGGACCCGGTGAAGCGGTCCTTCTGGCCGGGCTTGTACTCGACCACGACGTGGCTTCCGGAAACCTCGGTGACGGTGCCGTCGCCCTCCGAAAGGACGACGTCGCCGGCGTCCTGCGCGGCGCGCGCCTCGACGCCGGTGCCGATGTAAGGAGCCTCGGGGACCACGAGAGGCACGGCCTGCTTCTGCATGTTGGCGCCCATGAGCGCACGGTTGGCGTCGTCGTGCTCGACGAAGGGGATTAGGGCGGTCGACACCGACACGATCTGCTTCGGCGAGACGTCCATCAGGTCCACCTCGCTCGGTGGCACGTAGTCGATCTCGCTCGTCGTCCCGTATGAGGTCGTGGTGGCACCGACTCGGACACCGGCGCCCTGCGGCCCACGACGGACGAGGACGCGCTCTTCTGTGAAGGAGCCGTCGTTGTCGATCGTCGCGTTTGCCTGGGCGATGACGTGCTCCTCTTCTTCGTCAGCTGCGAGGTACACGATGTCGCCGGTGACGCGGCCGTCGGCGACGCGCCGGTAGGGCGTCTCGATGAAGCCGTACTCGTTGACCCTCGCATAGGTCGCGTAGAGCGCCGATCAGGCCGATGTTCGGGCCCTCGGGGGTCTCGATCGGGCACATGCGGCCGTAGTGGGAGCTGTGCACGTCACGGACCTCGAAGCCTGCCCGCTCCCGCGAAAGGCCACCGGGGCCGAGCGCCGAGAGCCTGCGCTTGTGCGCAAGGCCCGACAGCGGGTTGTTCTGGTCCATGAACTGGCTCAACTGGCTCGTGCCGAAGAACTCCTTGATGGCGGCGACGACGGGCCGGATGTTGATGAGCGTCTGGGGAGTGATCGCCTCCACGTCCTGGGTGGTCATGCGCTCGCGCACGACACGCTCCATGCGCGAGAGCCCGACACGGACCTGGTTCTGGATGAGCTCGCCGACCGAACGGATCCGGCGATTGGCGAAGTGGTCCTGGTCGTCGATCCTGTAGCCCGCTTCGCCGTCTGCGAGGTGGAGCATGTAGGTGGCGGTCGCGAGGATCTCGGACGGGCTAAGCACCCCTTGATCGGGGGCAGGGCGCTCGAGGTCGATCTGGAAGATCTCCGCGATGCGCTCGATCTCCGGACCGAGCTTGCGGTTGAGCTTGTACCGGCCGACACGCGTGAGGTCGTAGCGCTTCGGGTTGAAGAAGGCGTTCTCGAAGTAAGCCCGCGCGGCTTCGGTCGAGAGGGGCTCTCCGGGCCGTGCCCTCTTGTAGATCTCGAGCAGCGCTTCTTCGCGGGTGGGCGTCAGCTCGCGCTCTTTCTCCCACTGACCTTCGAGGAAGTCGAAGTGCCTGACGAACTTGGTCAGGAAGGCTTCGTCCTCGTAGCCGAGAGCTCGGAGCAGCACGAAGAGCGAGAGCCTGCGCTTGCGTGCGACGCGGGCGCCGGCGGTGACGTCCTTCGAAGGCTTCGCCTCGACGTCGAGCTCGATCCACTCGCCGCGGTAGGGATGAACCGTCCCGGTGACGATCGTCTTCGCGTCGCGACCCGGCTGGAAGATGACGCCCGGCGACCGGACGAGCTGGCTGACCACGACACGTTCTGTGCCGTTGATGATGAACGTGCCCTTGTCCGTCATCACCGGGAAGTCACCCATGAAGACGGTCTGCTCTTTGATCTCGCCGGTGCTCGCGTTCATGAACCGCGCGCGCACGAATACCGGCGCGGCGTACGTCATGTCCTTTTCCTTGCACTCGTCGACCGAGAACTTCGGCTGCGGCCGGAGGTCGACGTCGCCTGGGTCGAACTCGAGTTCCAGGCTGAGCTGGCCGGTGAAGTCCTCGATGGGACTTATGTCGGCGAAGGCCTCGGCGAGTCCCCGGTCTAGGAACCAGCGAAAAGAGTCTCGCTGGACCGAGACGAGATCCGGCAGAGCGAGGACCTCATCGAGGTTGGCGAAGGAAAATCGTTCAGGGCTTCTGGAGCGTGAAGACAACGACCTTGTCCTTCCAGACGTGGAGGTGAGTAGATGCAGGTATTACGTGACAGACCAGCCGGGGGACGCCGCCGCCGGCAGCAGTCGGGTTCATCGGGTCGGGCAGATACCGGCCATAAGGCCGGGTGAAACCACGCGAGGGCGCGCGTCATTCAGGGGTCGGAAAACAGGTGGCGCGAAGACGGGGCACGGCAACCGGACAGTATAAGCGCCCGCGCAACACAAGGCAAGACCCACCCTCGAGGAGGGCGAAGTCCGGGCCCTGTGCCCACCTGAAGGGTAGGGACGGGCGCTGGATCCGTCAAGGATCCCGCACCCGCAAGCACCGGGGGCTCGCGCCGCCGGCCCCTCGCCCGCCCCTTACTTGAGCTCTACCGTCGCCCCGGCCTCTTCGAGCTTGGCCTTCGCCTTCTCGGCGTCGTCCTTGGTGGCCCGCTCGAGTACCGGCTTCGGCGCCGAGTCGACCAGGTCCTTGGCTTCCTTGAGGCCGAGGCTGGTGAGCGCACGGACCTCCTTGATGACCTGGATCTTCTTGTCGCCCGCAGCCGTGAGGATGACGTCGAACTCGGTCTGCTCCTCCTCGCCGCCTCCCGCCGCGTCGGCTGCCCCGCCTACAGGTGCAGCTGCGACCGCCACCGGGGCTGCCGCCGTAACACCGAAGCGCTCCTCGAAGTCTTTCAGCAGCTCCGAGAGCTCCAAGACGGTGAGGGCGGAGATCCCGTCGAGGATCTGCTCCTTCGTAAGTGTCTTCTCAGCCATTGCCGTTCTGCTCCTTTGTTTCATCCGTCTTGTTGTCGGTCGTGCTTTCGGTAGAACTGTCGGTGGTGCTCGCTGTGACGGCATCGACCGTCTCGTCAGCCGGGGCTGCGGCCGCAGGGGCTTCGGCCGCAGCGGCTTCAGTCTCAGAAGCTTCGGCCGCAGGGGCTTCGCTCTCCGGGGCTTCGGCCTTAGGGGCTTCGGTCTCGGGGGCTTCGGTCTCGGGGGCCGCTGTCGCGACCGGCGGGACGTCCGGCACGACTTCCGGCTCGGGCGGGCGATCGCCGATCAGCGCCGAGAGGCCGTATGCGAGGTTCCGGGGAAGGGCTTGAAGCAGGCCGGCCATCTGCTGCAACGGTGCCGAGAGGGCACCTGCGAACCTGGCGAGCAGGACGTCGCGTGGCGGCAGGTCGGCGAGCGCAGTCAGCTCGGACGTGGAGAGCACATCCTCGCCGAACATGCCGCCCTTCACGACGAGGTGCGGGTTCGCCCGCGCGTAGTCGCGCAGTGTCTTTGCGACCGCCGAGATCTCGCCCGTCACGAACGCGATTCCGGTCGGCCCCTCGAGAAGCGGCTGGAGCGCTTCGTGCCTCCCGCCCACCGTGGCGAGCTTCACGAGCGTGTTCTTGTAGACCTTGTAGTCGCCGCCGGCTCGCTCGAGGGCTTGGCGGAGCTCGGCCATCTCGGTGACCGTGAGCCCGCGGTACTCGGTGAGGATCGCTCCGGCGGATTCGCCGAGACGCGAACGAACCTCGTCTACAACGGCGACCTTCTCGGGCCTCGGATTGTCCATCTCGGTCCTCGCTCTCGTGCTGGCAAGCGGCGTTTCTTCAGAGCCGGTTCTTCGTCGCCGCAGCCGCCGGGCAAGGACCCCGACGGGCCCCTAGAGCGGAAATTGCTGCTTGTCTCGCCTCGTCGGGCGGGCTTGTCGGCCCATTTACGCGCCTGATGAACGCAACCGGAGGTCTACGGCGAACTGTTGTTGTATATCTGTCTGTTTACTTATCCTCGATTTTAAATCGCAAGGTCGGTGTCGGAAGTCGCTACGGCAAGGTCGGTGTCGAACGATCCGCATCGAACGAGGGAAGCCAAGATCCGAAGGATCCGCATCGCACGATGGGCCGAATCTGGCCGACAGGCGAACTTACTACGCCGTGGCGGCGAGGTCCTCCTCGAGATCCCGGGCCCTCGCCGGGTCGATCTTCACTCCGGGGCCCATCGTCGACGACAACGTCACGCCCTTCAGGTAACGACCCTTCGACGAGGCGGGCTTCGCCCTCGACAGCTCGTCCATGACGGCGTGGATGTTCTCGACGAGGTCGCGGTGCGAGAACGAGACCTTGCCCACCGGAACGTGGACGTTCCCCACCTTGTCGGTGCGGTATTCGACCCTCCCGGCCTTGAACTCGGCGACGGTCCGGCCGACATCGTTGGTGACCGTGCCGGTCTTCGGGTTCGGCATGAGCCCGCGGGGGCCGAGGATCCGGCCGAGCTTGCCCACCTGACCCATCAGGTCGGGGGTCGCGATCGCTACGTCGAAGTCGACGAACCCGCCTTCGACTTTCGTCACCAGGTCGTCGGCCCCCACCTCGTCGGCTCCCGCCGTGCGCGCTTCCGCCGCGGCGTCACCGGCGGCGAATACCGCCACGCGCACGGTGCGCCCCGTGCCGTGCGGCAACGACAGGGTCCCGCGCACGATCTGGTCGGCCTTCCGTGGGTCGACTCCCAACCGGACGGCCAGCTCGACGGTCTCGTCGAACGAGGCGTGCGCCATTTCCTTGACGAGATCCGCGGCCTCACCTACTGCGTGGAGATGCTGACGGTCGAAGCGCTCTGCTGCTGCCTCGTATTTCTTGCCCCTGTTCACAGTTACTCCTACTCCTTTGGTGTTCGCACTCGACGAGGACTGGCTGGACGAGCCCTGCCTGGACGAGCCCTGGACGAGCACACGACGAGCCGTGCAATCAGGCGACGGTCACGCCCATCGAGCGCGCAGTGCCGGCCACCTGGCGCTTGGCGGCCTCGATGTCGTCGGTGTTGAGGTCGGGAAGCTTGATCCTTGCGATCTCCGTCAGCTGCGAATCGGTGATGACCCCGACCGACTCCCGGCCGGTGAGCGCCGCTCCCTTCTCGAGCCCTGCCGCCTCGCGCACTAGCGCCGGGGTGGGCGGGGTCTTGAGGACGAAAGTGAACGACCGATCTTCGTAGATGGTGATCTCGACGGGGATGATCTGGCCGCGCTGGTTCTCGGTGGCGGCGTTGTACTGCTTGCAGAACTCCATCGTCTGCACGCCGTGCGGTCCGAGCGCGGTGCCGACCGGGGGTGCGGGTGTGGCCCCGCCCGCCGGCAGCTGGATCTTCACCATGGCGAGGACCCTTTTTCTGGGAGGCATTTCGATTCTCCTGGCTAGAGCGTGGCGACTGGTTAGAGCTTTGGCGACTGGCTAGAGCTTGGCGACTTGGCTGAACTCGAGCTCGACCGGGGTCTCGCGCCCGAAGATGTTCACGAGCACCTTGAGCTTCGCCTGGTCCTCGTTGATCTCTGCGATCTGTCCCGAGAAGTCCGCGAACGGCCCTTCTTTGACCCTCACCGTCTCACCGGCCTCGTACTCGAGACGTGGGCGGGTCTTCTTCTGTGGCTCCACGCCCTCGATCTTGACCTGGAGGATGCTCTCGACCTCGCGCCTCGAAAGAGGCAGCGGCTTCGTCCCCGGGCCGACGAACCCGGTGACTCCGGGGGTGTTGCGGATGGTCGACCACGAGTCGTCGTCGAGGTCGCAGCGACAGAGCAGGTAGCCCGGGAAGACCTTCTTCTGGACGACGACCTTCTTGCCGTTCTTGAACTCGACCACGTCCTCCATCGGGATGACGACCTCGAAGATTCGGTCCTCGACGTTCATCGAGACGATCCGGCTCTCGAGGTTGGACTTCACCTTGTTCTCGTACCCGGCGTAGGTGTGGACGACGTACCAGCGGCCGGGCCGGTCGTAAGGGCTCTCGACCAGGACCGCATCTTCCTCGTCGTCGTACTCGTCTTCCTCTTCTGCGACGGGCTCCTCTTCGACCTCTTCGACGGCCCCGATGCCCTCGATGGCCTGGATCTCCTCCAGGACCCCTGCGCCGTCGTCGCCGGAAGCGGGTCCACCCCCGGTCGCGAGAACGTCGTCCAGCTCGGACGTTGCGGTCAGATCGTCCATGGCGCTCAGTTCTTCGTCTTCGATGTCGCTCATGAGGTGAACAGGTCGATGAACCCGTGGGAGAAGAGCCAGTTGAGTCCGAATATGAAGCAGACCAGGCCCACCAGGACCACGAAGACCACGAGCGAGGAGTTCATGATCTCCGAGCGAGTCGGCCAGGCGACCTGCCGCCACTCTGAGCGCACCTCGCGGAGGAACTCGATGATCCGCGAACCGATCGGCGCACGGGTCTGCTGCTGGGGTTGAGGCCGGGTCCTCGGCTGGGGCGCGGTCCGACGGGTCGACGGCGAGCCGTCGGCCTCCATCTGCCCCTGGCGTTGGAGCATGCGCTTTGTCTCTCGGTTCACTTCTCGCTCAGTCCTCCGGGTGGTCTCGAACGCAGGGCAGGAGGGACTCGAACCCCCAACCGCCGGTTTTGGAGACCGGTGCTCTACCAGTTGAGCTACTGCCCTATCAGGGCTTTTGTCCCTTCCGGCTTGCTCTGGTGCCGCAATTCTGCCTGATCAAATGGAGCGAGACCAGTTAGACAGGAAAGACCATAATGCCACGGCGGGACGGCTAACGGAGCGGCCTGACCAAAGTTCCCGCGAGGGATGCGGCGGGCCTAGCGGGTCTCTTTGTGAGGCGTGTGCCGCCGGTCGAAGCGGCAGTACTTGACCAGCTCGATCCGCTCCCGGTCGTTCTGCTTGTTCTTCGTGGTGATGTAGTTCCTGCGCTTGCAGACCTCGCAAGCGAGGGTGACGTGCACGCGCTTCTCGTTCTTTGCCATGCCGTGCTCCAGTGCTCTGTTGATCTTGCCCTATCGATCTTGCGTGGTCCTTGGACTTCTCGAGTGGTAGCGGCGGCGGGACTCGAACCCGCGACCCCACGATTATGAGCCGTGTGCTCTAACCGACTGAGCTACGCCGCCACGGAGCCCCCTGTCGGAATCGAACCGACGACACCAGCCTTACCATGGCTGTGCTCTACCGACTGAGCTAAGGGGGCCCACACGACACGACCTCCAGGCCAGCCGCGCCAAAAGAGCATAGTCGGAGGTCCGCGAGGCCTCCGGTCCCGGCCGGCACGTTCGACGGCTCTGTACCATCGGCTGATGGAGGTCCGCCTCGCCAACCGTGGAGACGCCGAGGCCATCCGGGCCATATACAACGTGGAGGTCACGGGCTCCACCTCGACGTTCGACATCGTCGAACGTACCCCGGCCGAGCAGATCGAATGGCTGGAGCGCCACTCGGGGGCTCACCCCGCGGTGGTCGCCACAGATCGCGGCCGGGTCTGCGGTTTTGGCTCGCTGTCGTCTTACCGGGACCGGGCCGCATACTCGACGAGCGTCGAGGACTCCGTGTACGTGGCCGCAGACCAGCGACGCACAGGAGTGGGCGCCCTGCTGCTCGAAGAGCTGGTCCAGCTAGCCACCCGCCATGGGTTCCACACTGTGATCGGACGAATAGCCGGTGGCAACGAGGCCTCGGTGCTCTTGCACGAGAGGTGTGGCTTCGAGGTGATCGGGGTCGAGCGCGAGGTGGGACGCAAGTTCGGCCGCTGGCTCGACGTGACCCTTGTTCAGCGCCTCCTCTGATCCCCTGAGGCCGGCGGCCGGGCTCACGATCCGGTACCCAATTCGTACCCAATTGCGCTTCCGCCTCTATCTCAACTTTCCAACGGGGGTCGAGCAGGCCGGCGACGACCACCATCGTCGCAGCGGGCCTCACGTCTCCGAACACCTCGGCATGGACGTCGCCTACCGAGGTCGCATCCCCTGCAGACGTGAGGAACATGCGAGTCCGCACGACATGCCGGAGGTCGGACCCTGCCTCCGCGAGGGCGGACGCGATGATCTCGAAGCACCGCATCGTCTGGGCACCGGCGTCGTCAGGGCACGAGCCGTCGGCATACACCGGGGCGGTGCCCGACACGAGCACGCGGTCCCCCGTTCGGACCGCCCGGCTGAATCCGATCGTCTTTTCGAACGGCGACCCCGACGAGATGTTGGCGCGATCGCTCACGTCGGCCTCAGCCGTCGAGCGAAGCTGGCGGGCCGCCAGTGGGCTCCAAGTTGCCGTGCGCGGAACGGCTCGGTCGACGCATGTGACCGCGCGAAGGCGAGTGGACCGGTTGGGGCGAAGTCGGGCCAGCGAGTACCAGGTCCGAGCCTTCACCGGCATCCAAGGCCTCGGGCTCGGGGAGATCGAGTGGCGCCGGTCGCGGCCCGATACCGGCCGCGTCTGCGGGCATTTCCGTAGACCCCGCGCGGCGGACCTTGCCCAGCGGAGCAAGGAACACTGCGAGAAGCACTAGGAGCGCGACCGCGACGTACAACCGGTTGGAGTACCGGAAGTCATGGAGCAGCGCGACTCCACCCGGCAGCCCGGTGAACACCGCTGCGATCGACAGGACGATGAGCAGCCTCTTGATCCACCCGACCGCGACGGGTGCGAGGAGAACGAGCCCCCACAGCATGTACCAGGGCTGGACGACGGGTGCGAGCAAGACGACGGCAAGGCAGGTGAGCCCTATCGCCCTCAACGATCCCCTCTTGTCGGCGTGGAGGAGCAACCAGACCCCGATCACGCCCGCGGCGACGAGGCCCAGAGCCCGCGTGAAGGAGAGCACGCTCTGCTCGCTGACCGACAGCCTGACCACATGCAGCACGTCGGTGATGAAGATCCCGCTTCCGGTCGCAGGTGCGAGCCACGAACGCACGGAGCCGGCGTCGGAAAGGTCCCCGAGCCAACCCCACCCGAGACCGGTCAGGATCGACAGGGCACCCATCACGGTCGCGCCGATCAGAGCTGCTGTCACCACGGGTCTCACACGTTCGCGGATCGAGGCGTGCGGTGACACCCAGTCCCAACCTATGTAGATGATCCCGATGGCTGCCGGCACCTTGACCGAGGCCGCGAGAGCACACATGACGATCCCGAGCACTGGTCGGTGCCGTTTGGCCAGCGCGAGGCCGGCTACGAGCAGGCCCGCCATGAGGACGTCGTTGTGCGCCCCGCCCACCCCGTGGAGGATGGTCGCGGGGTTGAGGACCGCCAGTCCGAACGCCTTGGCGGGGTCGCGGCCCATGCTCCTTGCGAGACTCGGAAGGGCCACTGCGATCAGGATCACCCCAGACAGGGCGAGGAGCTTCAACAGCACCAGGTCGACGAGCAGGTTGTGGCCGGACAGGCTCGTGAGAACGCCGGTGATCTGCAGGAACAGCGGGCCGTACGGCGACGGTGTGTTGATCCACAGGGAGTCGACATGCTTGGTGAACACCGACCCGAGCCCGAGCACCGAAGGCCCGTACTGGTACGGGCTGATGTGGTGGCTCATCATCTCGCCCTGAGCCGCGTAGCTGTAGATGTCGCGGCTGAACAGCGGGGGCGCGAGGAGCACCGGGATCGACCAGATGACGAGCAGCCACACGAGCTTTCGGACGGCGACGCCCTGGCTGTGGGACAGAGACCGGACGAGACCCAGCCACACCCTGACCAACAGCACGAGACCGCCGTAGACGCAGATGAGCGAGAAGAAGACGCCGTTGGACGATTGGCTCCCGTTCTGGGTCACGCCGAAGAACCATGAGCCCGTCTGCTTGAGCACGAACGGCGAGCTCGGTTGGCTCACGCCGATCGTGAGCAGGAGAGTGGCTATGAACCCGAGCACGGCCGGACCGACGAGGAAGCGGCTGTCGTTCACATCCCTCGTGACGGGTGCCTGCGCGAACCGCACGATCGCATCGACCGGTCGGAGTCTGCGGATCGACCGGTCCCATTCGTCTACCCGGTCCCAGACCCGCGTCGAGGTGAGGCCCAAGCGTGCGCCTACAGGCCGCAGGCGGCTGGCTCCGATGGCCACCTTCCTCCTCCCACCAGCTCGCGCATCAACACGCAGGTCGTATGCGTCGTTGCCGGACCGCGGACCACCGACGGCCCCGTTCGTCACCGCATTGTAACGGTCGGCCGCCTCCGGGCAACGGAGCTGGCCAGGAACCTCTCGGTTCAGGTACCGGCTCTTGACGGGTTCATTGCGGCGCGACGCTCTGCTGAGAGCTGGCCTCCGACGCCGTGCGGGACAGTGTGCTCTGCAGGTGCAGGGTCGACGGGTCCCAGGCGACCGACCGCGCTCGACCCGCGTGCTTGGCGGCGTAGAGAGCGTCGTCTGCGCGCGAGAACATTGCCTCCGCCGAGTCCAACGGCCCCGACCACACAGTCGAGCCCAGGCTGAGCGTCACCGGCGCGGGCTGATCCTCCCCGTAGGTCACCGTTCGAAGTCGCTCGAGCACGGTCTCGACGTGAGGGGCATCGGTCTCTGGGAGAAGCACGGCGAACTCGTCTCCTCCGAGCCGGCCCACCACGTCCGATGCTCGTGCCGCGGCCTTGAGCCCGGAGGCCGCCGCGGCGGAGAGCCTCGTCCCCGGCCCTGTGACCCGCGGTGTCGTTGAGCCGCTTCAGGTTGTCGACGTCCACCATCACGAGTCCGAACGTGCGGCCGTACCTGCGCGCCCGATCGACCTCCTCCGCAAGCCGCCTGTTGAATGCACCCCGAGACAGGCAACCCGTCATGCTGTCGAGCGCCGCCATCTCAACGAGCTGCTGGTTGAGCCGGGCGCGATTCGAGGCGCCCCCGACGGTGAGTATCCCGGCGATCGCAGTCGCCAGGACCATGATCAGAGTCGCTGCCACCTGAGGGTGCGGAGTAGCCGACCCGATGCCTGCCGCACACGCGACTGCCAGCAGAGCGAGCCAGATGACGTATCGCGGCGCGTAGGCGAGCGCGGCGAACATGAGAGGTAGGACGAGCAGGTACGAAAGAGGGCTGTGCGTCCCGCCGTCGATCGCGGCTGCACTCCCGATGAACACCACCGTGGTGAGCGACCACGCGAAGAAGAATTGCTCTCTCCACCTGGTCGTGACCAGCCGCAACCCCACCCATCGGATGACCGTCAGGGAGAGCACGAGGCTGAACCCGTCGATCGCCAGCAGGGCAGGACGGTGCATGCCCCCCGGGGTCGCCAGCGCGTAGACCACGACGCCGAGTGCTCCGACGGCATACAGCGAGACCCCTATGTGCACATGGCGCTTCCAGAAGTCAGCCTGAGGCTCGACCTCGTCGTAGTCCACCGTGCGCGCGTCTTCGGCCAACACCATCTCCCGACACAGTCCAGGGCGTGAAGCTGCCCAGACGGGGGATCGGCATCGGATGCGTCGCCCCCAAGCAACAACCCGTGCGCTCGATCAGGCTTGTGCAACATTTGTTCGGCGGGCCCAGTCAGTCGGCCCAGTCGGCGGGCCCAGTCAGTCGGCCCAGTCGGCGGGCCCAGTCAGTCGGCCACGGTCGGCGGGCTCAGTTAGCGGGGCCGGTAGCTGGGCCCGTAGCAGGGCCGGCCGCCGCCTTGCATGTGACGCACAACGTCGCCCAGGGCAGGGCCTCGAGGCGCTCGTCTGAGATCGCCTCCCCGCAGACGTCGCACACGCCGTAGTCACCGTCGTCCAACTTCGCGAGAGCGCGGTCGATCTCCAGCGTGAGTTGATGAAGCTGGCCGGCGGAGATCGTACGCTGCATCTGCATCACTGCGTCGCTCGTGTGGTCCCCCGCGCGCTTGCCGAACTGCATCTGCACCCCTGGGGCTCGCACCGGCTCGGCGAGCTCGGCCACCTCGCCATCCAGCTCTGCTCTGCGCGCGAGCAGCGTTTCGCGTATCTCGTCTCGGGTCGCCATCTCCCGACATCGTCTCACTCGGTCGAGACACGACGCCGGCGAAAGTGGGCGCCGGCAGATCGACCGTGGCGAAATTCTGGTGGGCCGGGAAGGATTCGAACCTTCGTAGGTCTCCCGGCAGATTTACAGTCTGCTCCCTTTGGCCACTCGGGCACCGACCCCAGGCGGGCGACGATATCGCGTACGCACGGCCCGCTTCATTGTCTCCGGGCATCCGCCGGACACCGGCCCAAGAGTCGGCTCGATGCGCGGTGACTGCAGCCCGATGCCGGGCGACGGACGTCAGGTAGGGTGACGATCGTGCCTACGTTCGACGTCGTTTCAGAGGTCGACATGCAAGAGGTTCGAAATGCTGTCGACCAGGCCAGCCGTGAAGCGGGGACCAGGTTCGACTTCAAGGGGACCGACTCTTCGATCGAGCTGTCGGGAAACGAGATCGTGCTCGAGTCGGCCACAGAAGACCGGTTGAAGGCGCTCAGCCAGGTCCTCGAGGAGAAGCTGGTGCGCCGTCAGGTCTCGCTCAAGTCGCTCGACCCGGGCCGTGTCGAAGAGGCGTCGAAGGGCCGGGCCCGCCAGAAGACGACGATCCGTGCGGGCATATCGGCCGAGCACGGCAAGCGGATCAACAAGATCGTGAAGGACCTCGGAATGAAGGGTGTCAGCTCGTCGGTACAGGGCGACCAGGTCCGCGTTGCGGGGAAGAAACGCGACGACCTCCAGGCGGTGATCAAGGCGCTGAAAGAGCAGGACCTCGGGATCCCGCTTCAGTTCCAGAACATGCGCGACTGACGAGGTCCTGACCTTCGATCAGGCTCAGTCGTGATCGGGCGTCACTCCCGCATCATCGAAGGTCGCCATCTCTGCGAGCACCTTGGCCGCGGCCTGGAGTATCGGCAGCGCGAGCACCGCCCCGGTGCCTTCTCCCAGACGGAGCTCCAGATCGACGAGCGGCTCGAGACCGAGGTCCTCCAACGCTGCGGTTGCTCCCGGCTCGGTGGAACGGTGCCCTGCCACCATGTAGCCGGCGCTGAGCGGCGCCAGTCGCTCTGCTGCCAACGCCCCTGCCATTGCGATGACCCCGTCGAGCAGCACCGGAACCCGTCGCGAGGCTGCCCCGACCACGAAGCCGGCCAACGCCGCGATCTCCAAGCCTCCCACCGACGCGAGCACCGAGAGCGGGTCGCCGGCGCCGTCCGAGGTCGTGCGGGCCAACGCTGACTCGATCACAGCGGTCTTGAGCGCAAGACGCTCGTCGTCGATGCCGGTTCCGCGCCCCGTCACCTCACGAGCGCTCCGCCCGGTGAAGGCAGCGACGATCGCGGCCGCCGGAGTCGTGTTCCCGATCCCCATGTCGCCCGTCAGAAGGCACCGCGCCCGCCGCGATCCACAAGGTCGGTCGCGACTCCGGCCCCGACGTCGAGCGCACGGCGAGCTTCGGCCACCGACATCGCGGGTTCCGTGCTGAGGTCGGCCGTCCCTCGCCTCACGTTCGCAGATATCAGTCCCGGAGCCTCCGGGAGTTCCGACGCGACCCCCACGTCGACCACCACCACGTCGGCTCCGACATGCCGGGCGAGAACGTTCACCGCCGCGCCGCCGGCCAGGAAGTTGGCGACCATCTGCCCGGTCACCTCCGCCGGCCACGGCGACACTCCCTGTTTCAGTACGCCGTGATCGCCGGCGAACACCGCCACCGCCGCCGGCTCGGGGACCGGAGGTGGGCACCGGCCGGCGATTGCCGCGAGCCGAACCCCTGCGTCTTCGAGTCGCCCGAGCGACCCGGCAGGTTTGGTGAGCCGGTCATGGCGCGCCCGGGCTTCAGCCGCAGATGCCTCGTCGGCCGCTACGAGCTTCGAGACCGCCTGGTCGAAAGCCCCCTCTGGATCGAAGCCCAACGACCGGTCAGAGCTCGATCAGCATCGGCTCTAGCTCCTCGCCGGTCGCGGCCTTGAACAAGCGGCTGAACACAAAGAACTTGAGGACCCAGAGGATGCCGAACGCAGTGAAGTTGGCGGCGTTCACGAGGATTGCAGTCGACAGGTGGCCGAGGTGGTGGACGTGTGCTGCGTGAGCAGCGAACGAGACCGTCCCGATAGACATCGCCATGCCGGCGGCGGAAAGCGACCAGAAGGGCAAAACTTCCTTCCAGAGGTGTGAGCGGCCCGTCTTTCCCCAGGCCCACCGCCGGTTGAGTGTGTACGAGGGCAACGTCGCACACGCGTTGGCGAAGATGTTGCATGGGACCGCGGACCAAAGGCGCAGGTTGTAGAACACGATCCATAAGGTTCCCTGTGCGACCACGGTCGAGATAAGCGAGACACACGAGAACTTGATCATTGTGCGGCCTCGCGGAGTCTTGAGAAACTCCACGAGCCGCTCTATCAGTTCGGGCATTCCGACCAATCTACCCTGGGACCCTGCGGCAGACACCTCTGTTCGCGAGCCAGATATCCGACCCGCGCTCACCCCTCCACCAGGGCGTTGGCCTTCGCCACCATCCCGAACCACTCTGCACTCGGCTTTGCGACTCGTTCGAATGTCTCGCGGTTCACCGACACGAGCCCAAATCGCGGACCGTAGCCAAGTGCCCACTCGAAGTTGTCAAGAAGGCTCCAGTACGTATAGCCGAGGACGTTGATCCCGTCGTCGATACAACGCAGGACACCTTCGAGGGCCCTCGTGACGAAACTCACCCGTTCGGCGTCGTCTTCGGTCGAGATCCCGTTCTCTGTTACGTAGATCGGGGTTCCGCCCGTCACCTGCCATGCCCGGCGGATCGTCGCCTCGAGGCCCTGCGGCCACAACTCGTATCCCATGGTGGTGACCGGGACCCCGGCCTCGACATCGAGGGCCCCCTCGGGCCCGACGCGCATCCTGCTGTAGTTCTGCACTCCGACGAAGTCGTCGCCTGCGGTCGCCTCGAGGAATATGTCCTCCATCGACCGACGGATCCGGTCCCTTCGCTCTTCGCCGCCCGGCGTCGCCTGGTACTCGGTCATCGACAGTGTCAGCCCGACGGGGTAGTCGCCGGGGCCCGCCCTCAGCTCTTGCACGGCGAGGCGGTGCGCCCGGCACAAATTGGTCGTGACGGCGCGCCTCCGATCGATGTCGCGCACGCCGGGGGGGAACACGGCTGCGAGGTAGCCCATCAACGAGACGATGTTCGGCTCGTTCAGGGTGCATGCCATCCCGACCATGTCGCCGACCGCCGCGGCACTGCGCGCGCAGAAACGGGCGAACCGCTCCGGGGCGTCGTCGGCCTCCCAACCACCTCTGTAGGACAGCCACTTCGGCGTCGTGAAGTGGTGGAAGGTGACGACCGGAAGGATTCCACGCTCACGGCACCCGCCGATGATCCGCTTGTAGTGCTCGAGGCTCGCGGTAGACCATTCGCCTTCTTCTGGTTCGATGCGGCTCCACTCGAGGGAGAAGCGGTACGAGCCGAGTCCCAAGGAAGCGACCATGTCGAGGTCCTCCGGCCAGCGATGCCAGCTGTCGCACGCGTCTCCACTCGGCTCGACGCAACCGGAGCCCGGTGTGTGCTCGAAGACCCACCAGTCGTTGTTGACGTTTCCACCCTCGATCTGGTGCGCCGCGGTCGCAGTCCCCCACAAGAACCCGTCAGGAAAATTTTCTGTTGTCACGAGTCGACACGGTAGCGACCGGACGCTTGGCGCGCGGGGCCACTTAGGATTGCGAGATGAGCGAAGCGCTCGACTTTCTAGTGAAGCTCCTCGATCTCGAACCGATCGAGGTCAACATATTCAGGGGTGTCAGCCCCGACGAGAACCGCCAGAGGGTGTTCGGAGGACAGGTCGCGGCGCAGGCCCTGATGGCAGCCGGGCGTACCGTCGAGCGCGGACGGGTCCACTCGTTGCACTCTTACTTCTTGCGCCCGGGTGACCCCTCGGTCCCGATCCTCTACGAGGTCGACCGAATCCGCGACGGCCGCTCGTTCTCCACGCGACGAGTCGTCGCGATCCAGCACGGTCGCGCGATCTTCAATGTCGCCGTCTCGTTCCACGTCGACGAGGAAGGCGCTTTCGTTCATCAGGTCCCGATGCCCGACGTGCCGGGGCCTGAGGAGCTCCCCACGCTGTTCGAGCGTCTCGAGCCCATGCGAAGCGAGCTCTCGGAGTGGTTCGCGAAGCCTCATCCGATCGACCAGCGCCACATAGGCGAGCTGCCCTGGATGCAGCACGAGCCCGGCCCGCCGGTGCAGCGACTCTGGATCCGCGCCGACGGGGAGCTGCCGGACGATCCGCTCCTCCACTCGTGCATCGCGACCTATGCGTCGGACATGTCTCTTTTCGACACGATGCTCGCCCCTCACGTGGTCGTCTGGGACGACGCCGCCTTCATGGGTGCGAGCCTCGACCACTGCATGTGGTTCCATCGGCCGTTCAGGGCCGACGGGTGGCTTCTGTACGACATGGACAGCCCGAGCGCTTACGGCGCACGGGGCCTGGCCCGCGGCTTTCTGTTCACCGCGTGACGGGACCCTCGTCGTGTCGATGGTTCAAGAGGGCCTGATGCGCCTCGTAAAGTCAGCCGGCGGCGTCTGAGCGGCGGACCCATGGGCGCCACGGACGTAGTCGCGCGCCTCGGGGCCTATGTAGAGCTGCCGGGGCCTGGCCAGCTTGCTGTCCTGGTCAAGCAGTTCCTGCCAGTGCGCGAGCCAACCCGCGGTGCGCGGGATCGCGAATAGCACCGGGAACATGGCGAGCGGGAATCCCATCGCCTGGTAGATGAGCCCAGAGTAGAAGTCGACATTCGGATAGAGGCGCCGTGACGTGAAGTACTCGTCGTTCAGCGCTATTTCCTCGAGCTTGAGCGCGATGTCGAGCAGGGGGTTCTTGCCGGTCACCCCGAACACCTCGTCGGCGGTCTGCTTGATGATCTTCGCCCTCGGGTCATAGCTCTTGTAGACGCGGTGGCCGAAACCTTGGAGCCGGCCCCCTCTGCCGCTCTTCACGGAATCGATGAACGCCGGGACCTCGTCCATCGAGCCGATCTCCATGAGCATCCTGATGACCTGCTCGTTGGCCCCGCCGTGACGTGGGCCGTAGAGAGCTGCACAGGCTGCGGCACATGCGGAGTAGGGGTCTGCATGGGAAGACCCGACAACTCGCATCGCTGTGGTGGAGCAGTTCTGCTCGTGGTCGGCGTGGAGGATGAACAAGACGTCGAGAGCTCGCGCGAGGACCGGGTCGGCCTCGAAGCGGGGCTCGGCCACCTTCCACATCATCGACAGGAAGTTGGAGCAGAAATCGAGCGAGTTGTCCGGGTAGACGAACGGCATCCCCACGCTGAAGCGGTGTGCAGCCGCTGCGAGTGTCGGCATCTTCGCGATCAGACGGGTGATCTGCTTGCTCCGCGATTCCGGGTCGAAGATGTCCTTTGCGTCCAGGTAGAAGGTGGACAGCGCCGCGACGGCGGATACGAGCATCCCCATCGGATGGGCGTCGTAGTGGAAGCCCTCCAGGAACCGCTTCCGCACGTTCTCGTGGATGAAGGTGTGATACGTGACCTCGTGGCGCCACTGCTCGAACTGGGCCTCGGTCGGAAGCTCGCCGTGCAGCAACAGGTACGCGACCTCGAGGAGCGTCGAGGACTCGGCAAGCTGCTCGATGGGATAGCCCCGATAGCGGAGGATGCCTACGTCCCCGTCGACGAAGGTGATGGCACTCTCGCAGGCCGCTGTGGCCGTGAAACCGGGGTCGTAGAACCAGATGCCGGGGAGCAGCTTCTGCCACTCGGCGGCCGATACGCCCCCGAGCTCGATCGGGATCTCGAGCTGGTTGCCGGTCCGGTTGTCGATGATCGTGATGCTCTCTGGCACGAACCGGCCTCCTCGTTCTTCTCGACCCACGATCCTAAGTCCACACGAGGTACGCGGTCACACCCCCGACCACCACCTGTGCTCTCCCGACGCCTGCTCGCGGCCACCAGATGGCCCTCGAGGGCAGTCGCGGACGGCGCCGGTCGCCGAGTCCACGGAGATCCTGTATCTGCGCATGGCAGGGGCACTCTGGCCCGGTCCGGTGACGGTCACCTCGAGCGTGTACGAAGCGCCCGGCGACACCTTCAGAGACGGTGGATGGAACGAGAAGGCCTGGCCGGGACCAATGGATGCTTCTGCGCTCACTGATTCCGGTTGTCCCTGTGCGCCGAGAGGGGTGACCGAGACGGTCGTCACTACACCCTTCTCGTCCAGGTTGTTCGTGTTTCGACGACGACGTGCACGGACACGGTGCTGGTGAGGGGCAGTTCGTCGAGACCGTGAACGGTCACGACCGCAGGCGGATCGGCAGACACGGCCACGATCACGAGGGGCGGCGACGGGACCAGCGGAGCGGATTGCGTCAGGTCATCTATGAAATTGACGACCGAAGCCCCCTCCCAGACGGGCTGGGTCCCGACCCAGACAGAGGCAGGGACCGACTTCCCGCCTTCCCCCGGTGAATCGAGCATCGCGCTGCGACAATCGGACCACGAATCGTCGGCGCCGGCGAGGCTCAGCCCCAGGTGCTCTATCGACGACTCCGCCTGCGCAGCCCCTGATCTCCCCGCCGCATCCGTCGCCGAGTGGGACGCGAGCGGGTCGCGACCGACGAGCGAAAGGCTTCGAGCACGCTGGCACGGGACTCGAGCGCAGAGAGGCAAGACGAGGCGGCGCCTGTCAGGTCGCCGGGAGTGCTCAGGGTCTCGAACTGACCGACCGCTGCATTTGCGTCGCCGATCATGGAGTCCAGGGTCGCCACCAGTGACGCGAAACTCAGACGGGCGTCTGCTCCGCCGAGCATCGACGAAAGCTCGCTCCCCGTGTCGTTGGACTCATCGGCGATGGGCGCGACCGATGCGGCGAAGCTCGCATCGAGGCTCCTGTCGTAGATGCGCTCCGCAGGTCCTAGCTGCACGGCGACGACAGCCACGAAGATCCCGACCAGGGCGATGCCGACCGCGATCGACACGGTCAGCCATCGCGGCTTTCGGACGATGCCGCGAGGCCCTTACGCCGCGAGTAGCGCCGCCTCCTCTTGGGCATCGGCGTGACCATACCGGTCGCAAAGCTGCCGGCCCCCGCCGCCCACCCGGCTTTCGGGCGAAGCGGCCCAGCTCACGAGCGGGTCAGTTGACCGCCGTGGTCGAACCGGCGGTGAGCAGGCGACTCTCTGTGCGCCGCCAGTTGACCGTCGGGTTGATCGCTGCGGGGTCGACCCGGTCGCGATGGCGCTCGACCATCGACAGCAGGGTCTGAACGGTCTGCTCCGACAGGAGGTGAGGAACGAGTCCCAGGTCGAGAAGCTTGGTGTGCGCCGCGCGGTAATAGTGCTCCTCTTTCTCCACGCGCGGGTCCTCCATGTGCTCGACGACCGCCTTCGGGTGCACCTCGGCGACGAGCTCGGCCATCTGGAGAACCGACCAGGACTCGGTGAACTGGTTGAAGACCCGGAATTCCCCTTCGTCAGCGGGGTTGAGCAACGCCAGCTCGACGCAGGCCAGCGTGTCGCGTATGTCGATCATGCCCTCGCGTCTGACCGCCCTTGCCGTAAACGGTGAGCGGGTGGCCAACGACGGCCTGCACGCAGAAGCGGTTCAGAACAGTTCCGAACACGCCGTCGTAGTCAAACCTGGTCGCGAGGTCGGGGTTAAGCGAAGTCTCGTCGGTCATCTGGCCGTACACGACACCCTGATTGAGATCCGTTGCACGGATTCCCCATATGCGGCAGCGCGAATTCGATGTTGTGGCTGTCGTGCACCTTCGACAGGTGGTAGAAGGATCCCGGCCTCTTCGGGTAGGGCAGGACGTCGGTCCTTCCCTTGTGGTTGATCTCGATGAACCCCTCTTCGATGTCGATGTTGGGAGTTCCGTACTCGCCCATCGTGCCGAGCTTGACGAGATGGATCGAGCGGTCCTGCTCGGCGATCGCATAGAGAAGGTTGAGGGTCCCGACGACGTTGTTCACCTGCGTGTAGACGCAGTGAGCGCGGTCGATCATCGAATAAGGAGCCGACCTCTGCTCGGCGAAGTGGACAATGCCCTCCGGCTCGAACTCCCTGACGATCCGGTCCACGAATGCTGCATCGGTCAGGTCGCCGACGAAAAGGTCGAGATCCTTGCCTGATACCTCGGACCATGTCCGCGCCCTTTGTTGAAGGGTACGGATCGGAACGAGGCTCTCGACCCCCATCTCGTAGTCGTACTGCCTGCGGCAGAAGTTGTCGACGACCCCCACATCGTGACCCTGTCTCGATAGGTGCAGCGCCGTCGGCCACCCGAGGTAACCATCCGCACCCAAAACGAGGATCCTCAAAGCTTTACCTCCTGTATGCGGGCCGTGACGGCGGATGCGGATCTGCTGACCCACGCTGCCATCTCCGGCACTGTTTAGAACTGCTCCTGGGGTGCACGCCGACATCTGCCAATCGAATCCGACTGCACCGGCAACTCCTCTAGCCAGCCCTTACCCGACGGCTCAGGCCCAGAACCTTGCGCCACCACCGCTCGGTCCGCTCACGTTACCGTGCGCAGTCCTCCCCGACGTGGACCGGAAGACATCCGACCTGGTGAACGGCCCTTTCAAGATGCCCCACCAACCTGGGAAGACTCTGGGTAAGAGTCAGGAGTGCGCTGAGAAGTTATGAGGGTTCCGTGACCTGAGGCAAATCGAGCGGCCTCAACCCCGTGCTCTGTGGAGCCGCAGACGCCTCTTCGGCCGGGGTCCGGGTGAGCTTGTCAGCCGTCCCGTACTGGTGCGTGACCCGCAGGCGCCACCAGATCGAGAACGTGTCGGCGAGGATGCCGGCTACGGCTCTCACCGAGATCGTGCTGCCGAAACGCCTCTCGATCCGGACCGGAAGCTCGGCGAACCGGTCGAAGCCGAGCAGGCGTGCCACCACGAGGAGCTCCAGGTCGAAGGCGAACCTCTGCTCGACCATCTGAGGGAGCACGGCCTCGAGCACCTCACGCCTGAGAACCTTGATCCCCGTCTGCGTGTCACGAACATCGAGGTCGAACAGCAACCGGACCAGCTGCTGAAAGCCCCAGGAGTAAAGGCGCCTGACGATGGGGTACTCGACTTCGGAGCCGCTGTGGCGCTTGCTGCCGAGCACGATGTCGACCTCGTCAGAGCGGATTTCCGAGACGAACGGCCCGAGAAGGTCGGCGGGGAGGTCACCATCGGCATCGATGAAGCCCAGGTAGCGCCCGCGTCCCTCGGTGAGGCCCACCCTCAACGCCTCGCCCTTGCCCTTGTGGCGGGCGAGCTCGATCCTCCGGACGCGCCCGTGGTCGAGCGACGCAAGGCTGGCGCCGCTGCCGTCGGTCGATCCGTCCGAAACCGCGATGACCTCGAAGTCGAGATTCGCACGCTCGAGGACGTCGACGACGTCGCTCACGTTGCGCCCGAGGCGGTCTCCGGGGTTGTAATAGGGCATCACGATCGTGAGCTCGGGCACCAATCCAGTATGGAGCCCGTCAGAGGTCATTCAGCTCGCGCCCGCCGGATCCCGGGTCGGCTCGAGCTCACGGTGGGCGGTGGGATGCGCTTCGGTGCTCAGTCCCTGCGCCTCACCCGTGGCGACGCGAGCTGATCGTCTCGATCCCCGCCAAAGGAAGCATCCGGACCGCCCCCTCCTGCTCGGCGTCCGGGCGATCGGACACCTCGTCTCGAGACGCCTCGTCGCCCGCGACCAGTTCCGGGGCCTGCAGCAGCCTCGGCATGGAATCGATCGGCTCTGCTTCGGGCATCGGCTGGTCCGACACTCCGACTCCGAGGTCGTTGAACCGCCTCGCCTGCGGCAACACGTTTCGCTCCAGTGAGCCGACGGCCTTGTTGTACGCGTCGACTGCGCCTCCGAGGCTCCTTCCCGCCCTGGCGAGATGATCGCCGAACGTCGAAAGCCGCCTGTAGAGCTCGCGTCCGGCCTTTTGCACCTCGAGCGCGTTCTCGGCGAGCGACTCCTGTTGCCAACCGAAGGCGATCGTGCGCAGGAGCGCTATGAGAGACGTCGGCGTCGCGAGGATCACGCGGTGTTCGACGGCATGGTCCAGAAGAGACGGGTCGTACTCCAGGGCGGCGGCGAGCAACGGGTCGCCGGGGATGAAGGCGATCACATACTCGGGCGTCACATCGAACTGCTGCCAGTAAGCCTTCTTCGAAAGAGAGTCGACGTGAGATCGGAGTTGGCGCGCGTGACCGATCATGCTGGACTTTCGAGCGTCTTCGTCCGAAGCGTCCATAGCCTGCAAGAAGGCCTGCAGGGGGACCTTCGCGTCCACCACGACGTTCCTGCCGCCCGAGAGGCGCACCACCACGTCAGGTCTCAATCGACCGCTCTCGGATTGCGAGGAGACCTGCTCGTCGAAGTCGCAATGTTCGATCATCCCCGCCATCTCCATGACACGGCGCAATTGAAGCTCGCCCCAGCGCCCCCTCGTTTGCGGTGCCCGAAGGGCCGTGACGAGGTTCCGGGTCTCGAGCTGAAGCCGTTCCTGGGAGTCGCCGAGCTGCCTCACCTGTTGCACGAGACCCGCATAGGCCCGTTGACGTTCTGATTCGAGGTTGCGCATGCCCTGCTCGTACCGACCGAGTTGCTCGCGTAACGGTGCAAGGAGTTGCTCTATCGACTGAGCGCGTTGATCGAGGTCCCCTTTTGCGGCCTGTTGGGCAAGCTCCAGCCTTCCCTTCGCGAGTTGCAGGAACTGTTCGTTGCTCTCGCGCAAGGCGGCCGCCGAAAGAGTCGCGAACTCCCCCTTCAACGCGTTGCGCGCCTCTTCCCACGAGGCCTGCCTCTCCGCAGCGATCCTGCGCTCCGCTTCGAGCGCGGACTTCAGCTGCTCGACCTCCGACCGAGCTCCGCCCAGGGCGACAGCGTGCGCCGTCTCGTCCTTGCCTGCGCGTACCTCCCTCAACAGGACGGTCACGACAACGGCCACGAGCGCTCCTACGACGAATCCGATCGCGAGTCCCGCCATCACCATCGTTCCCTTCCGACCCCGCCGATTCCGGCCCCGCCGACCACGCAGGAAGACACCTGGAGCCGCTCACCCGGCTTCAGAGCCTCGACGTCAGTCATCGACGTCTCACCCCCTTGCGGCCAGGAAGGCCGGCCCGCAGGTGAAAGAGCTCGAACGGCGGATCTCGGAGCATGGGATCTCATCGTGAACAGACCTTCCACGGGTGGACCGATCCTGGAAGGGTCGGCTGTTTGCAAGGTAGCTCCCGGGTGTGACAACGGTGCGGATCACCCAACCGTCGAGCCGGTAGCGTGGCTGACGATGCGCAAAGTGGCGGTGGTTCAAGCCACGGGCCCGGAGCTCGCAGGGGCCCAGCCTTCGGCAGGGAACGGCCGTGATGGTGCAGTCCACGGGCACTCGTTGCGCAATCTGTCACGCGAGGAGCTGATCGAAGACTTCAGGCTGTCATGCCTGTCGCGTGCTCTCGACGACCGTGAGATCCTGCTGCAGAAACAGAGCCGGGTCTTCTTCCAGATCTCCGGAGCGGGTCACGAGGTCATACTGACCGCCCTCGCCAGGTCGCTTCGGCCCGCGTCGGACTGGTTCTTCCCCTACTACCGCGACCGGGCTCTCGTTCTCGCACTAGGTGTCAGCCCGAGATCCGTGATGCTCCAGGCAGTCGGCTCTGCGGAGGACCCCGCCTCGGGGGGTCGGCAGATGCCGTGTCACTGGGGAGACGCAAACCTGAATATCGTCACCCAGTCCAGCCCGACAGGTAGCCAGTGCCTGCCCGCCGTCGGGTGCGCCGAAGCCTCGCGTTACATCGCCCCGCGGCCCGGTCTTGAGGGCTGCAGCGCCGTCGGCGACGAGATCACCTACGTGTCGCTCGGAGAGGGGACCACATCCGAGGGCGAGTTCTGGGAGAGCCTGAACTCGGCCTGCAAGCTCCACCTGCCCGTGCTCTACCTGGTGGCTGACAACGGCTTCGCAATATCGGTGAGATCCTCCGACCAGACGCCGGCGCCGATAAACGAGCTCGTGCGCGGTTTCAGAGGGTTGGCCGTCACGCAGGTCGAGGGTTGGGACTACGCGTCGTGCAGACACAAGGGTGCGAGGGCTGTGGCACGCGTCCGAGCGGGAGAAGGGCCGGGACTCATCCATGCGCGCGTTACCCGGCCCTACTCGCACTCGTCGGCCGACGCGCAGACGAAGTACCGGGGCCGCGACGAGCTTGCCGACGAGGCTGTCCACGATCCGATAGACGTCTTCGAGAGTGACCTGATCGACGCGGGAGTCCTCGACGCGGACGAGGCTGCCGCTATCCGTGCCGCCACGCGAGAGGAGGCGAGAATCGCAGCCGAGGAGGCACTGGCCGCAGCGCGGCCGGACCCAGCCACCGTGACGAGCAACGTCTTGCGCTCACCACTCACAATTTCGTCACGGACCTCGGGTTCGTCGCGGAGCTCGGGTTCGTCGCGGAGCTCGGGTTCGTCGCGGTACTCGGGCGCCGAACCCATGGTGGAAGTCGTGGCCGCACGCGAGAGTCCGGACGAGCAGAGCCCTCTAACCATGGCGGACGCGATTCGGACGGCGCTGCATGAATTGCTCGAGGCGGACGAGCGGATCCGCGTCTTCGGCGAAGACGTCGCCGATGCGGACGACGACGTGATCGAACAGGTCGAGGGAAAGGGCGGGGTATTCGGCGTCACCAGGGGTCTGCAGAGGAGGTTCGGCTCGGCAAGGTGCTTCAACACCCCGCTCGCCGAGTCCAACATCGTGGGCCGGGGGATCGGCCAGGCGATCAGGGGACTCCGGCCGTGCGCCGAGATCCAGTTCTTCGACTACATCTGGCCCGCCATGCAACAGCTGCGCAGCGAGGCGGCTACGACCAGGTGGCGATCGAACGGCACGTTCAGCTGCCCTCTCGTGGTGCGGGTGGCAATCGGCGGTTACCTGACGGGCGGAGCGATCTGGCATTCGCAGTGCGGCGAGTCCATCTTCTGTCACATCCCCGGACTGCTCGTGGCCTTCCCCTCGAGGGCTGCCGATGCAGTGGGCCTGCTCAGAACCGCGTTCGACTGCGAGGACCCCGTGCTGTTCTTGGAGCACAAGCACCTCTACAGGCAGCGCTACGCAGCGGACCCGATGCCGCCGCCGGGCTACAAGGTGCCCTTCGGACGCGGATCCGTCGCGAGACCCGGTCGCGATCTGACGATCGTCACATGGGGAGCCACGGTTCAAAAGTCGTTGCAGGCAGCGGTCGAACTGGCAGCAGCCGGCGTCGAAGCCGAGGTCGTGGACCTCCGCTCGCTGTCACCTTGGGACCACGATCTCGTCGCCGAGTCCACGGAGAGAACGAGCAGGCTCCTCGTTGTCCACGAGGACACGCTCACCGCCGGGTTCGGAGCAGAAGTGGCAGCGTGGGCGGCGGAGCATTGCTTCTGGTCGCTCGATGCGCCCGTCGTGCGTGTCGGTGCGACCGACACGCCGGTCGCATACGAACCCGGGTTGGAAAAAGCGATACTCCCTCAAGTCGAGGACGTCGTCGTCGCTGCGCGTGCGGTGGTCGCCGAGTGAGGCCGAACTGACGACCGCAGCCCCCAAGTTGCGTGTGCTCGTCATAGGAGCCGGCTTCGGCGGGCTTTCCGCCGCAAAACGCCTTGCGGGTCAAGGTGTCCAGGTGACAGTCATCGACCGTGACAATTTCCACACCTTCCAACCTCTTCTGTACCAGGTGGCGACTGCCGGCCTCGACGTGTCGGACGTCGCGTATCCCGTCCGAGCCATCTTCAGGAAACACCGCGACGTCTGGTTTCGCCACGGAGAGGTGAGGCAGGTGGACGTGGACGCTCGCCGTGTCGTGCTCGGTGACGGCTCGATCTTCCACTACGACGAGCTGATCGTCGCGACCGGAGCCACGGCAGGATTCTTCGGGATCGCCGGCGCTTCGCAGCACGCGCATCCTCTCTACACGCTCGCGGACGCCCGAAGAGTTCGAAACCTGCTCCTCAGGTGCCTGGAGGATGCGGAGGCTCGCCCGAAGCTTCATGACGGCGGTGCAGCGTGCATCGTCGTGGTGGGCGGAGGGGCGACGGGGGTCGAGACCGCCGGTGCGGTCGTCGAGCTCCTTGCGGCGTCACGCCGGGCCGACTCGCTCGAGCTCGACTGGGATCGCACGCGGGTCGTCCTGGTCGACTCTAACGACAGGCTGCTGTCCGGCTTCCACGAGCGGGCTGGCGCCTACGCCCTGCGGACCTTGCGGCACCGTGGAGTCGACGTCCGACTGGTTGCCCCCGTGGTCGAGGTGACGGACGGCAACATCCACCTCGGGGGTGATCACGAAGGAGAGGTCGTCCGCGCCGATCTCGTGATCTGGGCCGGCGGTGTGACAGTGGACGGGACGCTGGCGGCATCGATGCCGGTACAGAGGACCAAGGGCGGACGGGTCAGAGTCCGCGACGACCTTGCGCTCGAGGGCCACCCGGAGGTCAGTGTCGTCGGAGACGCCGCCGCAGTTCCGACGGGCCGCAAAAGGCGCGGAGGAAGGCCGAAGACACGTGCCCGCAGCTGGCACAGGTCGCCATACAGTCCGGCCGGCACGCGGCCGAGCAGATCCTGCGCAGACGTGACGGACTCGGCACCACCCCCTTCCATTATCTGGACAAGGGCCAGATGGCGACGATCGGCCGCAGGGCCGCCGTCGCCCAGTTGACCCGGGGGCCCGTGATACGCGGGCTGCTCGGATGGCTCGCATGGCTCGGGCTCCACCTCGTGTACCTGATCGGGTTCCGGAACCGGCTTGTCGTCCTGGTGAACTGGACCTGGCGCTACTTCGACTGGCCCTCGGGACCTCGGCTCATCATCGAAGAGTCGTAGATCGGAACCCTGAATGCCGACCCGAAATGAATCGCTCCGGTAGGGAGCTACCGTCTTGAGATGATCGGGGAACCCGCCAACTCCAAGGCAGAGGGATTCGACGCGGCCGTCGAGACCACCGCAGAGCAGCAGGCGAACCTGGCGCACCCCGTGCACCCATCGTCGGTGAAGGATGCATCGCGCCAAGACTCGTCACGGATCGATTCATCCTGGTTCGATGCGTCACGGGTGGAGCATGCGGCGATCGAGCGCCTTCCGGGCATCGCACCTCAGTCGCAGTCCGAGGCCACCATCGACCGGATCAACCGGGAGATGATCCAACTCTTCGCTCTTGTGGGCGAAGGGGTCGCAGGTGCGACCGACTCCTTGCTCTC
The DNA here is from genome assembly GCA_963801315.1 of uncultured Acidimicrobiales bacterium. Classification (GTDB taxonomy): domain Bacteria; phylum Actinomycetota; class Acidimicrobiia; order Acidimicrobiales; family CAVXTF01; genus CAVXTF01. Next base: position 168,340 of record CAWDEI010000005.1, read on the forward strand.
AGGCGATCGCGAGACGGCTCGCATCCTCGCCGACAGCGACGAGATGATCGACATGCTCTACCGCGAGATCGAGACCCTCACCCAGAGCCAGCTCGTCGACGGGTCATCGGGGTTGGAGGAGATGCGGTACCTGGTGGCGGTGCTCCGCATGCTTCCCGAGCTCGAACGCAGCGGTGATCTCGCCCAACATGTGGCGAGCCGCGCGGTTCGCGGGTTGGGCACCGAGATGTCGCACAGGGCCCGAGGCCTGGTCGAGCGGATGGGTGAGCTCTGCTCGGAGATGTGGAGGCTGACCGCCGACGCCTACGCCGACCGATCGGCGGAGCACGCTGACGAGGTCGAGGATCTCGACGACGATCTCGACCACCTCCACGTGATCCTCACCGCCGAGATCGCAAGCGGCTCAATGTCGCTTCCCGTGACGATCGAGTCGGCGCTCGTTGCCCGGTTCTACGAACGTTTCGGCGACCATGCGGTGAACCTCACGCGCCGTATCGCTGCGTTGGTCGCGCCGACGGCTCCAATGTCCGAGCACAGTCCGCGTACGCAGGGCGACAGGAAGCAACGCTGAAACGCGAGTCCGCGTTCAGGAACTGAGAATTCCGCGTTCCAAAAGCGCTTCTGCTATCTGCACGGCATTGAGGGCAGCGCCCTTCCTCAGGTTGTCCCCTGCGACGAAGAGGCTGAGACCGTGGACGACGGTGGGGTCGCGACGGATCCTGCCGACGAGCGAGACGTCTGTGCCTGTGACCTTGAGCGGAGTGGGCACGTCGTCAAGCGCCACACCTGGAGCCCCGGCGAGAATCTCCAAAGCCCTCTCGACCGACAGTTCGCGCTCGAGCTCCACCGTTATCGCAGCCCCGTGCCCGCAGAAGACGGGGACTCGCACGCATGTGCAGACGAGCAGCAGATCAGGGATGCCGAGGATCTTCCTGCTCTCGTTTCTGTACTTCTGCTCTTCGTCGGTCTCTCCTGAGCCGTCGTCCACCACGGATCCTGCGAGCGGTAGGACGTTGTGCGCGATCGGCTCCGGGTACACCGAACTCGGGGGAAACTCCAGGGCCTGTCCCGAAAGCGTCAGAGAAGACGCACGGTCGGCGGTCTTCGCTATCTGCTCCTCGAGCTCTCGCACACCCGGCAGCCCGCCGCCGGACACCGCCTGGTACGTGGCGACGACCACCCGTCGCAGACCAGCATCGAGATGGATCGGCCAGAGCACGGGCATCGCGACCATCGTCGTGCAGTTCGGGTTCGCGACAATCCCTTTCGGGATCCGGTCGAGCGCCTTCGCGTTCACCTCCGGCACGACAAGAGGGACGTCAGGATCCATCCGCCACGCAGACGAGTTGTCGACGACGATGGCGCCCGCACCTGCGATGCGTGGGGCGATCTCGCGCGATACGTATTTTCCCGCCGACATCAACACCACGTCGAGGCCCCTGTAGTCGGCCACGGCGGCGTCTTCGACCTCGACCTGTCCCCCATCCCAGTCGAGGCGCACCCCGACGGAGCGGGCTGACGCGAAGAACCGAATCTGGTCGACCGGGAAACCCCGCCCGACCAGTACCGAGCGCGTCACCTGTCCGACCTGGCCGGTTGCCCCTACTACGCCGACTCTCATGGCCGCCAAGCCTACGGGGTCAGAGCGTTCAGCCCCGCTCCAGGTGGAACGCCTCATGCAGGGCGCGCACTGCCTCCTCGCCGCGGTCGGCCCGAACGACGCACGAGATCCGGATCGGAGACGTCGAGATCATCTCGATGTTGATGCCCTCTTCGGCAAGCGTCTCGAACATGGTGGCCGAGATCCCCGGATGGCTCCGCATGCCCGCGCCTATGAGCGCGATCTTGGCGATCTGCTCGTCAGCGAGGACCTCTCCGGCTCCGATCTCCGGGGCCAGCTCCTTCGCTACCAGGAGGCTCGCCTGCAGGTCGACACCCGGGACCGTGAAGGAGATGTCGGTCGTCCCGTGGACCGAGGTGTTCTGCACGATCATGTCGACGTTCACGGAACGGTCGGCGAGCGCCCTGAAGATCCGGGCCGCCACGCCGGGATGGTCGGGCACGCCTGTCAGGGTGACCTTCACCTCGGTGTCGTCATGGGCGACGGCGGTGACCACGGCCTGTTCCATCTGGGCGTCCTCCTCTGTGACCCACGTCCCGGGCTCCCAGGTGAAGCTCGAGCGCACATGCAGCGCGACGTGGTGATTGCGGGCGAACTCGACCGAACGCAGCATCAGCACCCGCCCGCCACACGCGGAGATCTCGAGCATCTCCTCGAAGCTCACCTTGGGTAGACGGCGGGCCTGGGGAACGATCCGCGGGTCGGCGCTGAACACCCCCGAGACGTCGGTATATATCTCACAGGCGTCTGCTCCGAGGGCGGCCGCGAGCGCGACCGCAGTGACGTCGGAACCACCGCGACCGAGCGTCGTTACGTCCCTCTCGGTCGACACGCCCTGGAATCCGGCTACGACGGGCACCTGACCGAGGGCCAGGGCCTCTCTCAGGCGCTCGGGGCGGACTTCTAAGATCTTCGCCCTCGTGTGATCCGTGTCGGTGACGATCCCCGCCTGGCTGCCCGTGAAGGAGACGCCTTCGACGCCGCAAGCGGCGAGAGCCATGCACAGAAGAGCCATCGAGACGCGCTCGCCGGAGGTGAGCAGCATGTCGAGCTCCCGGGGCGGCTGCACCTCGCTCGCCTCGCCGGCGAGTCGCAGCAGGTCGTCGGTCGTCCTTCCCATCGCGCTCACGACGACCACGACGTCGTCGCCGTGGCGCTTGGTACGGGCCACGTGATCCGCGACGGCCCGCACGCGGTCGGTGTCCCCGACGGAAGTACCCCCGAACTTCTGCACCACGAGTGCCATTCACGCTGACGCTACCCGGCTCGCCCGTGGTGCCTGAAACCGCCGGCCAATCCCGTTCTGATCCCCCTTTGCCACTCCGGTAGGGTGTCGGACCGTGCCCAGGCAGGAAAAACGTGCTCGGCAGAAGGCCGCCCGTGCGGCGCGGCTCGCGGAGCTGCAGCGCCAGCAGAAGCGAAAGGCCAATGTGCGCCGAGCTTCGTTCATCGGCGTCCTCGCGATCATCGCCGTCGGGATATTCGCATTGACGGGCGGGTTCAGCTCCTCGTCCAAGTCGTCGACGACCACGACCAGCTCCGTACCCACGACCAGCACGACCGTCTCGACGGCTCAGACTGCGTCGAACGCCATCGCGGTAGCTGCCGGGTGCCCCTCTAACCCCGCCACCGTGCTCACGAAAGCTCAGGACAAGAGCCTGCCGCCGCTCACGATCGACGCCTCGAAGACCTACGAGGCGACCGTGAAGACCGACGTCGGGACCTTCGTCATCACGCTCGACCCGAAGGAGTCCCCGATAGCGGTCAACAGCTTCGTCTACCTGGCCCGCCAGAAGTTCTACAACTGCGAGACCTTCCATCGGGCCGACAAAGGCTTCGTGATCCAAGGCGGCGACCCGACCAATAACGGTGCACCCTACGGTTACCAGTTCACCGAGCACGGCCCTCCTACGGCTTCACCGCAGTACAAGCTCGGTGCCGTAGCGCTAGCCAATTCGAGCTCCCAGGGCGACGCCGACCCCAGCACCAACGGGAGCGAGTTCTTCATCGTGACCGGCTCGCAGGGCGAAGCTCTCCCGCCCGACTATGTGCTCTTCGGACAGGTGACATCGGGAATGAATGTCGTTCTGAAGATCAACGATGACGGCAGCACGACGGACTCCACACCGAAAGTGATCCACCGCATGCTCAGCGTCACGATCACCGAGAGCTGAGAATCGCCCAGCTCATCGACAGTCCAGGTCACGACAGTCCAGCTCACGAGAGTAAGGAGCGAAGTGGCAAATTCCAACAAGCAATTCGACGCCGAGCCCCCTATGGGCATCGACCCCGCCAAGCGCTACACGGCGGTGATGGAGACCTCCAAGGGTCAGATGACCATCGCGCTCGACCCGAATGCAGCGCCGAGGACTGTGAACAGCTTTGTCTTCCTAGCGCGAAACGGCTACTACGACGGGGTGGTGTTCCACCGCATCATCCCCGGGTTCGTCGTCCAGGGCGGCGACCCCACCGGGACCGGACGCGGCGGGCCCGGCTACAAGTTCGCCGACGAGCTCCCCTCTCCGGGGCGCTACGAGGTCGGATCGCTGGCGATGGCCAACTCCGGTCCTGACACGAACGGGAGCCAGTTCTTCATCATCAGCGGGTCTGACGGCGTGCGCCTGCCACCGAGCTACTCGCTGTTCGGGAAGGTCGTCTCGGGGCTCGAGACAGTGACGGCGCTCGACGCAGTAGGGACGAGCGGCGGCTCGCCGAAAGAGCGGGTTCAGATCGAGTCAGTCACCATCACCGAAGCGGAGTAACCGCTCGCTACCGACGAGCCAAGGCGGCCACGGTGGCCGGGCCCTGACCGCCTCTCCGGCCGTGCCTCAGGGAAGCGCCGCCATCCCTGCGGGGTGCCCGTCGACGAAGACTTGGACCTCACCCACACCGGATCGGTGCCAGCTCCCGTCGGGATCGCGCACGAGGGCTGTGCGCTCGGGGATCCCGACTACGGGCAGTCCCGGGGCCGCGAGCACCACCGACCGGTGGACCTTCTCGGCGTTCTCGTTCCCGAAGTGGGGGATGACCGCCAGATGCTCGATCATCCCGAGGCCGACTGTGAGCCGCGCCTCCGCGGGGGTCGACCATGGGGTCGGTCAACACCATCGCTCCCGCCGACGAGCCGGCGACGACGGCACCGGCGCGCCAGGCATCGAGAAGCGCAGACCAGGTCGCCGAACCCTTGAGCACGGACCGCAGGTGCATGGGGGACCCGCCTGACAGGTAGACGAACGACGCCCGGCGGACGACCTCCGCGTTGCCCCGATCCTCCGCATCTGTCCGGCCGAGCACCATGAGGCCCTTCGCCCGTGCACCCAGACCGGAGAACCACGCCTCCACGGTGGCGACGGCCTTCTCGGGGTGCTCGTAGGCCGCGGCGGTCGGGAGGATGAGCACCTCGTCCGACGAGGAGGATTCGAGCAGAGTCGCGTCGAAGTCGCACCCGTCGGTCCATTCGCTTCCGCCGACCAGTGCGATCGGGCCGGGGCCGGCGCTCACGGTCCGCGAGTGTACGAGCGAGCGGGCTAGCCCGCCTGTTCGCACGAGGGGCGCGCCGAACCTCGAGGCGAGCGAGGGCTACCGATCCGTTGAACCCGGCGGACTCGAGGTCTCGACCAGGGTGTCACCTACGTGATGTTTCGCCTGGTAGTCGCCGACCGCAACACAGTCGTCCTGTCCCGGACACGCGACCGAGCCGAGCACGTTGATCTTGCTGCCGCCATCGGGGCTCGTGTCGACCTTCAATTTGGCGCCGTTCCAGGAGGTGATCAGGGTGTTCTGAACCCGCGAGGACACGGTCTCGTAACCCACCGCTATGCAGGCGGTCGACGTGGTGCACGAGACGGAGATCAATCCCTCAGAGGCGCCCATGGCCGTCGGACTCCGGCCGACAGACCACTCTGTGCCGTTCCAGGTCTCGGCCAACACGATCGGGGAGGTCGAGGTTTTTTGCTGGCCTACGGCCAGGCAGGACGTCGCTGAGTAACACGACACGCCCTGGAGCTGGCTGAAATTGTCCCCGGGGTTCGGACTCGGCACGATCGACCACTCGCTCCCGTCCCAGGACTCGATCAGGGTCCCCACGACTGTTTCGTCACCGTTCACGTATTCGCCGACGGCCGTGCAATAGGACGCGCCGACGCAAGAAACTCCGTCCAGGACGTCAGAGTCCTCGGAGGGACTCGGGACGACAGACCAGCTGCTCCCGTCCCACGCCTCGATGAGCGTGTCCCCTCCGAAGATGTTCGTGGTTCCGACCGCGACGCAGTTGGTCGACGTCGTGCAATAGACGCTGTTGAGCGCATTGCCGTCGGTCCCGACGTCCGGGGTCGGCACGATCGACCAATCGGTGCCGTTCCACGTCTCGGCGAAATTCTGGGAGACGACAGAGCTGTCTACGTAACTGCCGACCGCCATGCAGCTGTTTGCGTTCGTACACGAGATTGCGTAGAGGTTGCTGTTGTTCGAACCGGGCTCGCTAGGGCTCGGAACGACCGACCAGGCGGACCCGTCCCACGACTCCACCAGTGTTTGAACGATCAGGTCTTCGCCTCCGTCGCTGTACTGCCCAACAGCCACGCAGTCGGTAGGGCTCGTGCACGAGACGCCGTAGAGGTCGTTGATCTTGCTGCCGGCGTTCGGGCTGGACACGACCGTCCAGACAGGCTGGGCAGCCACGGCACTTCCTTCATTGAAGATGATGCCGGCCGAGGTGCAGAGCATCGCGCAGCACAAGACGATCCGAAAGCTACGTGAAAGTCTCACAAAGACCCCCCTTTCGCCGGATTCAGCCGGACGACCCTCCCAAACAGCTCGCTTCGGCTTACCGCTCGGTTAACTGCCTGTCAACGGCGAACATGGCAGGAGGTGACCCAGGTCTTCGAGGTCCGAATCGGGTCTTCTCACATAGGCTGCGACGATGCCGCTAGACACCCACTTCGAGGGCAAGGTGGCCATCGTCACGGGCGCCGCATCGGGTATCGGGCAGGCCATCGCATCGGCGCTCGTCGCCCGGGGTGCATCGGTCGTGTTCGCCGACGTCGACGGAGGTCGGAGCCCAGAGCAGCCGCCGAGGAGCTGCATGCGGGGCCACCGGGACGGGCGTCGTCGGCATCCCTCGACGTGAGGGACCCCGAAGCGCTGAAAGAGCTCGTGGAGCGGCACCGCCAACCGACCACGGCCACCTCGACCTGATGTTCAACAACGCCGGGATCGGGATCGGTGGCGAGGTGTGCGACATGACCCTCGCCCACTTCGACCGCGACGATCGACGTCAACTTGCGTGGAGTGGTCCACGGCGTTCTCGCCGCGTACCCGGTCATGTGCAGCCAGGGCCGCGGCCACATCGTCAACACGGCCTCGCTCGCCGGTCTCGTGCCCGGCGCCCGGGATCGCCCCGTACGCGATGACCAAGCACGCGGTCGTCGGGCCTGAGCATCGAGCCTGCGAGCTCGAGGCCGCAGAAGCACGGGGTCCGGGTGAGCGTCGTCTGCCCCGGGGTGATCGACACCCCGCTTCTCGACAAGCCGAACCCGCCGGACCTGCCGCCCGTCGGCGACTTCTCGGGTCCGGGCGCGAGATGCTCGAGCGCCCATCGGCAAGGCCTACCCGCCCGAGCTTCTCGCCCGCGACGTGCTCGCCGGCTGATCGCCGGAACCGCCCGATCATCGTGGCGCCCCACCATGCGAGGCGGGCGTGGCTCGCCTACCGCGTCGCCCCGGAGCTGTTGACCGGCTGATGCCCCGGGCGTTCACCAGGATGAGCGCCCAGGGACCCTGGCAGGAATCTCGCCCCGGATTCGGCAAGGCCTCAGGAGAAGTCCCCGCACACGACGTTGGCGGTCGCCGCGGAGGCGTCGACGCGAGCGGCGGAGGGGTCGACGCGAGGCTCGGGTACGAGCCGGGAGCCCCGGAGCTACTGACCGGTAACATAGGCGTCCATGTCGATCGCACGCCTTGGCATCGTCGGGTCGGGGATCATGGGCTCGGGCATCGCCGAGTGCGCCGCCATGAACGGCTTCGAGGTGGTGCTGCGCTCCAGGTCGCAGTCGACTGCCGACGCCACCCTCGCAGGCATCGAGAAGTCCCTCGCCAGGCAGGTCGACAAGGGCCGCGTCGCAAGAGGCTGACCGCGATGCGGCTCTGGCCAGGGTGACCGCCACGTCGGACCTGGCGGAGCTCGCCGAGTGCGACCTCGTGATCGAGTCGGTCGTGGAGGACATGGCGGTGAAGAAGCACCTCTTCCACGAGCTCGACCGGGTGTGCAAGGACCACACCGTGCTCGCCACGAACACGTCGACCCTGCCCGTCGTCGAGCTGGCTATGGAGACCGGCCGCCCGGAGAAGGTCTGCGGGATCCACTTCTTCAACCCGGCTCCGGTGATGTCGCTGGTCGAGGTCGTCCGCCCGATCACGGCCGGCGACGAGACGATCGCGGCAGCGGTCGAGTTCGCCCAGAGGCTGCGGCAAGACTCCCGTCGAGGTGAAGGACCAGGCCGGGTTCGTCGTGAACGCACTGCTCTTCCCCTACCTGAACAACGCGGTGCGGCTGCTCGAGTCCGGGGTCGCGTCCAAGGAGGACATCGACTCAGCGATGAAGGGCGGATGCGGGTTCCCGATGGGCCCGTTCGCTCTTCTCGACCTGGTCGGCCTCGACACGAGCCTGGCCATCCTCGACGCCCTCTACGACGAGTTCCGCGAGCCCAACTACTCGGCGGTGCCGCTTCTCAGGCGCATGGTCGCAGCGGAGCAGTTCGGCCGGAAGTCGGGTCAGGGCTTCTACGACTACCGGCGCTGAGCTGCGGCGCTCGACAAGCTGAGGTCCGAGCCGGCCCGCGGCCGCCGACGCCGACCGGAGACGGCAAAGATAAGGGGGTGAGCGCGATGGCGCGAACCAGGACGAACCGGCCCCTCTCAGAGACCACCCCGATCCCGCCGTGGGTGATGAGGACCTATTCGGGCCACTCGTCTGCGCGCGCCTCGAACGAGCTGTTCCGGGGCAACCTCGCCAAGGGCCAGACGGGGCTCTCGATCGCCTTCGACCTGCCCACCCAGACCGGCTACGACCCCGATGCACCCGAGGCGGCCGCCGAGGTCGGCAAGGTGGGGGTGCCCGTGGCGCACATCGGCCACATGGCGGAGCTGATGGACGGCATACCCGTCGGCGAGATGAACACGTCGATGACGATCAACGCCACCGCCGCCGTGGTTGCTCGGCCTCTACATCGCTCACGCCGAGAACACTCGGTACCGACCTCTCGGCACTTCAGGGCACGACCCAGAACGACATCGTGAAGGAGTACCTGTCGCGCGGGACGTACATCTTCCCGCCGGCTCCGAGCAGCCGGCTGATCGTGGACATGATCGCCCACACCGTGCGTCACGTCCCGAAGTGGAACCCCATAAACGTCTGCAGCTACCACCTGCAGGAGGCCGGGGCGACCCCGACCCAGGAGATCGCCTACGCGCTCGCCACCGCAATCGGCGTGCTCGACGCGGTGCAGGGACTCCGAAGAAGGTGGACCCGTCCGAGATCCCTTCTGTCGTCGGGCGGATCTCGTTCTTCGTCAACTCAGGGATCCGGTTCGTCGAAGAGACCTGCAAGATGCGGGCGTTCCGCATCCTGTGGGAACGGATCTGCGAAGAGCGATACGCCGTCACAGACCTCGAAGCTCAAGCGGTTCCGCTACGGGGTGCAGGTGAATTCCCTCGGGCTCACCGAGTCGCAGCCCGAGAACAACGTCCAGCGCATCGTGCTCGAGATGCTCGGGGTCACCCTTTCGCGCGACGCACCGGGCGCGCGCCATCCAGCTGCCGGCGTGGAACGAGGCGCTCGGCCTGCCGACGGCCCTGGGACCAGCAGTGGTCGCTGCGGATCCAGCAGGTGCTCGCCTTCGAGACCGACCTGCTCGAATACCCCGACATGCTTCGACGGGTCGCCCGGCGATCGAACGGGTGACCGACGGAGCTGTCTGAGTCTGCGTGGGCCGAGCTCGCCGACGTGCTCGGGCTCGGGGGGGCGTTCGAAGCGGTGGACGAGCTGAAGCGCCGCCTCGTGGCGAGCCAGGCCGAGCGGGTCGAGGCGGATCGAGTCGGGCGAGCTCAAGGTGGTCGGCGTCAATTGCTTCACGGAGACCGAGCCTTCGCCGCTCGCAGAAGGACCAGGACGGGATCGCGCACGGTGCTGAAGGTGGACCCTGCAGTAGAGGCGGAGCTCGCCAAGCCGAGGTCGCCGCGTGGCGCCGCGAACCGCGACAGCGGCGCCGTCAAGGCTGCACTCGACGCATTGGCGCCGGGCGGCGAGGACGAGTCCGCAGAACATCATGCCCGCGACCATCGCGCTCGCCCACGCCGGCGGGACGACCGGCGAGTGGGCCGACGTGCTTCGCGAGGTGTTCGGGGAGTACCGGGCGCCGACGGGCATGTCGGGCGGGGTCGGCCGCCGGCCCGAGTCGGCGCTCGCCGCGTGTCCGGACGCGGACCAGCGAGATGGCCACGATGGCGGCCCGCCGCGGCTTCTTGTCGCCAAGCCCGGTCTCGACGGGCACTCGAACGGAGCAGAGCAGATCGCCGTCGCTGCGCGCGACGCCGGATTCGAGGTCGTGTACCAGGGGATCCGGTTGACCCCCGCGCAGATCGCGGCGGCCGCCCGCGACGAGGACGTCGACGTGGTCGGGCTTTCGATCCTGTCGGGCAGCCACCTCGACCTCGTGCCCGAGGTGTTGGACCGGCTGCGGGCGGCGGGCGTGGACGCGCCGGTCGTCGTCGGCGGGATCATCCCCCCCGAGGACGCCGAGGTGCTCCGCGGGAAGGGCGTCGCTGCCGTGTACACCCCGAAGGACTTCCGGCTCTCCGAGATGATGGCCGAGCTGGCCGAGCTTGCGGCGAAGCACCGCGAGACGGCACGGGCTTAGAGCGATCCGGGCCGGGAATCCGGGTCAGGGAATCCGGGGTCAGGGAATCCGGGGTCAGGGCGATCCACGTATATGGACAAATCGGAGTTCCGAGCCCAGATAGAGACGCTGCCGCCCGGGATGAGGTTCGTCGTGCGAAACGTCCTGCCTCTGTGCGCCGGCGTGTTCGTCGTCTTCGGGGCTCTTCTCATCGTGGTACTGCTCGGCCACGACAAGCAGCGTTCGGTCATCGCGGCGTTCTGCGTGGTGGCGATGGCGATGGCGGTCGCCAATCTTGCGGTGTTCGGGCTCGCCAGAAGGCGGATGACGCGATCGGGCCCGAGCGACGGTAGCTAGACCCCCAGCTGCCCGAAGTGGCAGCCGCCCCTGCCGACGGCTCAGGCAGAGGAGCCGGACGGCTCAGGCCGATGCGATCGGCCTGTCGCGGCGCAGCGCCGCCGGCTGCGACCACCACCTACCGCTGAAGCGCCACGGCGGCACCTGGTCGGGATTCTTCATCGGTGGCTCCGGCCACGCTTCTTCCAATGCGGCCTGGATCGCCCCGAGCACCGCGGCGTCCGGCTCGGGACGCACCGATACGACTTCGGGGGCGGCGCGGGTCACACCCAGGTCACGATCGGCTCAAAGCGGGACGTTCCCGTGCTTGCGCTTCGGAAGGTCCTCGCGCTTGGAACGGAGCAGGCGCAGACTTCGCACCAGGACCCGGCGCGTGTCGGTCGGGTCGATGACGTCGTCGACGTAGCCGCGCTCGGCCGCGACGTAGGGGTTCGCGTACCTCTCGGTGTACTCCTCGACGAGCTCCGCACGCCTCGCCACCGGATCCTCGGCGGCACTGAGCTCGCGGCGGTAGACGATCTCGACCGCGCCCTGGGGCCCCATGACGGCGAGCTCGGCTGACGGCCACGCGAACGCGAGGTCGGCACCGATCGACTTCGAGTTCATGACCACGTACGCGCCCCCGTAGGCCTTTCTGACCACGACCTGGATGCGCGGGACGGTCGCCTCGCAGTACGCGTAGAGCAGCTTCGCACCGTGACGGATGATCCCGCCGTACTCCTGGTCGGTCCCCGGCATGAAGCCCGGGACGTCCACGAACGTGACGAGGGGGATGTTGAAGGCGTCGCAGGTGCGGACGAATCGAGCGGCCTTCTCGGACGAGTCGATGTCGAGGACGCCTGCGAGCACCGCTGGCTGGTTTCCGACGATGCCGACGACGTTGCCGTCGATGCGAGCGAACCCGCACGTGATGTTCATGGCCCAGTGCGGGTGGACCTCGAAGTAGTCGCCGTCGTCCACCACAGACTCGACGACCTTCTTCATGTCGTACGGCTGGTTCGGCGAAGAGGGCATCAGGTCGACCAGCTCCGGGGTGCCGCGGTCGGGATCGTCCTCGGGGACCACCGACGGCGGCTCCTCGAGGTTGTTCGACGGCAGGAAGGAAAGCAGGTCACGCACCTCGTCGAGGCAGCTCTTCTCGTCTGCAGCGACGAACGTCGCGACGCCGGACTTGGTCGCGTGGGACATCGCTCCGCCGAGCTCCTCGAGGGTCACGTCCTCGCCGGTCACCGTCTTCACGACGTCGGGCCCCGTGATGAACATGTGACTCGAGCCCTGCACCATGAAGATGAAGTCCGTCATGGCGGGCGAGTACACCGCTCCCCCGGCGCACGGCCCCATGATCACGCTCACCTGGGGGATGACACCCGAGGCCTGGACGTTGCGGAAGAAGATGCCGCCGTAGGAGTGCAGCGACACGACCCCCTCCTGGATGCGCGCACCCGCTCCGTCGTTGAGGCCGATCATCGGGACGCCGATCGACTCGGCGAGGTCCATCACCTTGTGGATCTTCTCGGCGAACACCTCGCCGAGCGCCCCGCCGAAGACCGTGAAGTCCTGGCTGAACACGCACACCCGGCGCTTGTCGATGGTGCCGAAGCCCGTGATGACGCCGTCGGTGTAGGGACGATTCCGCTCGAGACCCATTCCGTGGGAACGGTGGCGTGCGAGCATGTCGAGCTCCTGGAACGAACCCTCGTCGAGCAGGTACTCGATGCGCTCGCGGGCCGTCATCTTTCCCTTGGAGTGCTGCCGCTCGACAGCATGAGGGGGCCCGGCGTGGAGTGCCTCTTCCTTGCGCGCCTTCAGCTCGGCCAGCCGTTGCGTCATCGGATGGTCCATATCCCGTCAGGCTATCTGAGGCGGTAGGGGGGTCCCCAGCCTCGGCCGGCGGCAGAAGAGCTCGACTACTCCTCGACGAGCTCGACCAGGGTGCCGAAAGCGCCCTTAGGGTGCACGAACGCAACTGTCGTCCCGCGTGACCCCGGCCTCGGGACCTCGTCGATCAACTGGGCGCCGGTCGCCTTCACCGATTCGAGCGCTGCGGCGCAGTCCTTCACCCGGTAGCCGATGTGGTGCAGCCCCTCGCCTCGCTTGTCCAAGAACCTGGCCACCGGCGACTCGTCGCTCGTCGGGGTGAGCAGCTGGATGTAAGAGTCCGACACCGCGATAAGAGCCTCTTCAACGCCGTCGTGCTCGACGACCTCGCGGTGGACCACGACCGCGCCGAACGCCTCGCGGTACCAGTCGATCGCAGCCTCGAGGTCACGCACGGCGATGGCGACGTGGTCGATCTCGGTGAGAAGGCCGCCCGTGGTGGCTCCCGGCGCGTCGGGCCTGAGCACCCTTGCGATCTGGGGCCGCAGGCTCCGCCACGGGACGCTCACCCGCTTCGGCACGTTCTCGCGCCATACCTCCTGTGCTCACGTGCCTGCAAGGTGCGCCACTGGCGTTGACCCTCCTCCGGGCACGTTCACGCGCCGTGCCTCCTGAACGCGGTGATGCGGTCCTCGCCCACCTCGGAGCGGAGCTGCGGATCGTCGATGCCGAGCCCTTCTTCGGGTGCGAGGCAGAGGACCCCGATCTTTCCCTCGTGGAGGTTGTGCTGGACCTGGAATGCGGCCTCACCCACCTCTTCGAGCGGGTAGACGGCCGACAACGGGGGCACGACCTTGCCCAGGCACACGAGACGGTTGGCGTCCCATGCTTCGCGGTAGTTGGCGAAGTGTGATCCCTTGATGGTCTTGAGCTTCATCCACAGATGGCGGTTGTCGTACTCGATCATGTAACCCGACGTTGCCGCGCAGGTGACCACCATGCCCGCGCGCTTGCACACGAAGACCGATGCGCCCATCGTCTGGCGGCCCGGGTGCTCGAACACGATGTCGGGGTCGTCGCCGGCGAGAGCGCGGATGTCCTTTCCGAAACGACGCCACTCGGACTCGTCCTGGGTGTGCTCGTCGGACCAGAAACGGTAATTGGCGGCCTTGCGGTCGATCACGGCCTTCACGCCGAGGTCGTGGAGGAGATCAACCTTCTCGGGAGACGAGACGACGCCGACAGGCTGTCCCCCGCCGTTCATGACGTGCTGGACCGCGAAGCTGCCGAGGCCGCCCGACGCCCCCCATACGAGCACCACGTCCCCCTGCTTCATAGCTGCGCCGTTTCGCGACACGAGCATCCGGTACGCGGTCGAGTTGCAGAGCGCGTTTATCGCAGCTTCCTCCCACGACAGGTGGGCGGGCTTCGGCATCAGCTGGTTGGCCTTCACGAGGGTGAGATCGGCGAGGCCGCCGAAATTGGACTCGAAGCCCCAGATGCGCTGGTTCGCCCCGAGCATCGAGTCGTCGTGCGAGCTCGGGTCCTGGTCGTCCACGTAGTTGCAGTGGATAGTCACACGGTCGCCTGGCTTCCAGTTGCGCACGGCGGAACCGACCCGGAGAACGACTCCGGCCCCGTCGGATCCCACCACATGATGATCCAGAGCATGACGCGCTCCCCATGACGACTCACGCCCCAGCCTGTCCAGGAACCCGAACGTCGGGAGCGGTTCGAATATGGAGGTCCAGACCGTGTTGAAGTTGATGGCAGACGCCATCACGGCCACGTAGGCCTCGTCGGGGGCGAGCTCGGGCGTCGGCACCCCGCCTACATGGAGCGATTTCCGGGGGTCCTTGTCCTCCGAGGCCAGGCCGGCGAACATCCCGGACTCCTCGCGCAGCACGTAGGCGGCCCGGTAGGTCTCGGGCACAGGCAGCGCCGCGAGCTCCTCCGCCGGCGCCCCGCTCAGAATCGCCTGCCTGATGGCGTCCATCCTCTGACGTTACCCGACGGTAACGGCGGGCCCGGATGGCCGCCGGGCGCCCGGTAGAATCGGCGCGCCCGGCTCGACGGCCGGTCACCCCGTCCAGACCCCTCTGCCCAGAATCCATTCGCTGTCCCAGGAGGTTCGCCATGCCAGGTTCGGTCATTCTCGCGGGGGCCCGCACTCCGATCGGAAAGCTCTCCGGTGCTCTTGCGGGCTTCAGCGCCATGGACCTCGGCGGGTTCGCGATCGCCGCCGCCCTCGAGCGGGCGGGAATCGCGGCGTCCGACGTCGACTACGTCTTCATGGGCCAGGTCCTCCAGGCCGGCCAGGGCCAGATAACCGCCCGCCAGGCCGCGGTGAACGGCGGCATCCCGATGTCGGTACCTGCCACGACCGTGAACAAGGTCTGCCTGTCGGGGCTCAACTCGATCTATCTCGCCGACCTGCTGATCGCCTCGGGCGAGGCCGACATCGTTGTCGCCGGGGGGATGGAGTCGATGACTCAGGCACCCCACCTCCTGCCTGGTGCCCGCGCCGGCTACAGGCTCGGCGACGGGACCCTCGTCGACTCGATGATGTACGACGGCCTGTACTGCCAGTTCGACCACTGCGCGATGGGGCAGAGCACGGAGCAGTACAACAAGGAGGCCGGCATCTCGCGTGAAAGGCAGGACGCGTTCTCCGCCCTGTCGCACGAAAGAGCGGCCGCCGCGATCAAAGACGGCCGCTTCGTCGACGAGATCGTCCCGGTGAACGTCCCGCAGCGCAAGGGCGACCCTCTCGTGTTCGACACCGACGAGGGAGTGCGTCCCGGTACCACCCAGGAGTCGCTCGCCTCGCTTCGACCGGCGTTCGACAAGCAGGGCACCGTCACCGCCGGCAACGCGAGCCAGATCTCAGACGGCGGGGCCGCCGTCGTGGTCGTGTCCCGGGCCGTGGCCGACTCGCTCGGTGCGGCACCCCTCGGCGAGGTAGTCGGCTACGGCCAGGTCTCGGGCCCGGATGCCTCGTTGCTGCTGCAGCCCGCGAACGCCGCCAGGAAGGCCCTCGAGAAGGCCGGCCTCGGCGTGTCCGACGTGGACCTGTTCGAGATCAACGAGGCGTTCGCGGTCGTCGGTCTCGCATCGATGGACGACCTCGGGATCGCAGAGGACAAGACGAACGTGAACGGCGGCGCCGTCGCCCTCGGGCACCCCATCGGAATGTCGGGGACCCGCCTCGCTCTGACTCTGCTCGGTGAGCTGGGCCGGCGCGGTGGAGGCACCGGCGTGGCGACGCTCTGCGGAGGCGGTGGCCAGGGGGACGCCATCGTGTTGCGCACTCCCTGAGGGGGCTCTCTCTGAGGCGCACTCCCTGAGATGGGCCTCTCTGAGGCGCACTCCCTGAGAGGCGCAGTCTCAGGTCGATCTCCGACTCGCTAGCCGACCTCGTGGCGGCCCTCGAGAGCGCGCCCGAGGGTGAGCTCGTCTGCATACTCGAGGTCACCGCCGACCGGAAGGCCGCTAGCGATCCGGGTCACCTTTATCCCGAGGGGCCGCACCAGTCGCGCGAGGTACATGGCGGTCGCCTCCCCCTCGAGATTCGGGTTGGTGCACAGGATCACCTCTTTGATGTCCTCGGGTTCGAGCCGCGCAAGCAGCTCCCTCACCCTCAGCTGATCCGGGCCCACTCCTTCGATCGGGTTCAGGGCGCCGTGCAGCACGTGGTACCTGCCGCGGAACTGTTGAGTCTTCTCCACGGCCATGATGTCGCGCGGATCCTCGACGACACAGAGCAACGTCTGATCGCGCCTGTCGTCCCGGCACACCTCGCATTCGCCGCCCTCGGCCACGTTGAAGCAACGCCCGCAGAGCGTGATGTTCTCCTTCACCGCCACGATGGCGTCGGCCAGCCTGATCGCGTCCTCTGACGGGACCTTCAGGAGATGGAACGCGAGGCGCTGGGCGGTCTTCGGGCCGATTCCCGGGAGGCGGCCGAGCTCGTCGATGAGCGGTTGAAGCGGACCTGAAGCCACCCTCGGTCAGACCTCCTCGGCCCCGGGGAAGGTGAGCTTGAGACGCTCCTCGGGGGAGAGCGCATCGCCCGCAGGTTCGGTCTCTGCCTCGAGCACATGAGGGTCGAGGAGATCGGGCTCGTCATCTGGCTCGGGCTCGGGCTCGGCCGCTTCACGCTGGGCCGACGCCTGGGATCGGCCTTCGCCGCCGCGAGCTGAGCGCGGTGCTGCGCCCTGCTCGTCGGGATCGGTGATCAGCCGGAGCTTCACGGCCACACCGAACCGTTCCGACAGCGCGGCCTCGACAGGTCCCGTCACCTCCTCGCAGTAGCTCCTGTGCATGTCGTTCGGGAGGGCGAAGACGGCGGCACCGTCGTCGACCTCCAAGAAACGACCCACCCGGAACCGCGCCCGTGCACGCTGCGGAAGGGAAGCAAGGAGCCCGTCACCCCATACCTGGACGAGCTCGTCGCGGGTCGGGAATTTGCCGGCCACTGCCGGCCTGTCTCCCGGGGCGCTGTCCGGGACCGGCGCGGGGCGGGGCTCGAGGGCCGGCTCGGAGGTCGGTTCGGGGGTCGGTTCGGGGGTCGGTTCGGGGCGATCTGTGCCCGAAGCGGCACGGGCAGCCGCCTCACGGCGGATGGCGCCCAGGGAACGTCGTGCGTGCTCCGAAGCAGCCGGAGTCGCTGGGGCATCCTGGGCGGCCGGAGTCGCTGGGGCGAGCCTGGGCGGCCGGAGTCGCTGGGGCAGCCTGGGCTACAGGAGCAGCCGGAGCAGAGACCGGTTGCAGCTGGGCCCGCTCGAGACGCTCGACGCGATCCAAGAGCCCCGGCAGCGAATCGTCCACCTCGGCCCTGGTGAGCCGGAGGAGACAAACCTCCACGTGCAGCCTCGGGTCTGGTGACTCGCGCATGTCCACCTGCACCGCGCCGAGAGCCTCCACTGCACGAACGAGTGCAGGAAGTCCCATCTTGGCAGCGAGGTCGGCCATGTTCGTGCGTTCGTCCCCGTCGAGCGTCACGAGATCCGGAGCCACGACCGTGAGGAATCCCTGGCGAAGGTGGTCGGCGAGCTCGCCCGCCACGAGCAGCGGATCGCGGCCGGCCGCCACGGCACTGGCGAGCGCTACGAGAGCCCCCGTCGAGTCACGCGTCGCCAGCGCCTCCGCCAGGTTGGGGAGGTATGAGGTGTCGGGCTCGACGATCCCCGCTGACACCACCTGGTCGAGCACCGACAGCGCGTCCCGAGCAGAGCCGCGGCCTTTGCTCACCGCCATCTCGACGGCGTGCTCGGGTAGGTCGAGCCCAGCCTCGGTCCGCACCTTCTCGAGCAGGGCGTGAAGCGTGTCCGGCCCGATGAGCCTGAACTCGAAGTGCTGGGTCCTGCTTCTGATCGTCGGAAGGACCTTCTGAGGATCGGTCGTCGCGAGCACGAACACGACGTGGCCCGGCGGCTCTTCGAGGGTCTTCAAAAGGGCGTTCGAGGCAGCCTGCGAAAGCATGTGCACCTCGTCGACGATGTAGACCTTCCAGCGGCCCGGAGTGCCAAGGGCGGCGTGAGCCACCAGATCTCGCATCGCGTCGACACCGTTGTTGGATGCGGCGTCGAGCTCGTGCACGTCGAAGGACGACCCGGCGGCGATCTCGGTGCAGGACCCGCAGATCCCGCAAGGCTCTCCGTCTTCGGGCGCCGCGCAATTGAGCGCCTTGGCGAGTATGCGCGCGGACGACGTCTTGCCTGTGCCGCGCGGCCCACTGAAGAGGTAAGCATGCCCGACGTGGCCCTCGCGGACAGCGTTTCTGAGGGCGAGGCTGACGAATTCCTGGCCGAGGACCTCCGAGAAGCGCTGGGGCCTGAACCGCCGGTAGAGCGACAGATACGGCGCCGCGGCATCAGGCGCGGCGTGCGTCGGCTCGGACCCGGTCATCGAGGCGATGCTACCGGTGGGTTGTCAGATGGCCACCTGGAGTTGCTCGGATCTGCTCGCCGTTCGGTGCGGCGGCCAGGTTTGCTGCGGCACACGCACGGACCCGCTGAGAGCTGCTGCCTTCCGGCCCTGACTCGGTTCACGAGCGCACGTTGCGCAGGACCCGGCCGTCGCACAGAACGTCGAGCTCCGCGCCAGACGATACTCTCCCGATGCTGCGCAGGCAGCACGGAGGAGTGCGAGAGCGGCCGAATCGGCACGACTGGAAATCGTGTGACCTGCAAGGGTCCATGGGTTCAAATCCCATCTCCTCCGCCAACGAGAGTGCTGGTCGACGTCGGAGTACTTCTCGATGCGGGTCGATGCGGCGATGAACCGCATCGAGAAGTAGGACCGGGCTCAGACCGGGGGCACACCCCCGAGGCCGACGACAGGCGCCGCAAGGTGGATCGACGGGCTGTGCGGGATGCTTCCGTCGAACAGAGCGCTCCCGAAGGCGAACACGCCGCCGTCGGATCCGGCGAGCCAGTACCCGGCACCGTCGGGCGTGGCAGTGATGCCGACTACCGGCGCCGCAAGGTGGATCGACGGGCTGTGCGGGATGCTGCCGTAGAACTTGGCGTCACCGAAGGCGAACACGCCGCCGTCTTTGCCGACCAGCCAGTACCCGCCCCCGGTGGCGTCAGACGAGATCCCCACGATCGGCGCCGCCAGGTGGATCGCCGGGCTCCCGGGGATGCTTCCGTGGTACTTGGCCGCACCGAAGGAGAACACGCCGCCGTCGGAGCCGACCAGCCAGTACCCACCGCCGGCGGCGTCGGCGGCGATGCCCACGATCGACGTGCCGCCCGCAGCTCCGCCGTGGTACTTGGCGTCACCGAAGCCGTACACCGCGCCGTTGGAGCCGACCAGCCAGTACCCACCGCCGTCAGTGGTGGCGGCGATGCCGACGATCGGCGCCGCCAGGTGGATCGCCGGGCTGTCAGGGATGCTGCCGTGGAACTTGGCGTCACCGAAGGCGAACACGCCGCCGTCGGAGCCGACCAGCCAGTATCCGCCCCCGGTGGTGTCCGAAGCGATGCCTACGATCGGAGCCGCGAGGTGGATCGACGGGCTGTGCGGCACGCTGCCGTGGAATCCCGACGAACCGAACGCGAACACGCCGCCGTCGGAGCCCGTCAGGCGGTACCCCGCCTGATTGGTGAAGTCCACCGTCGCAGCGGCCGAGAGGGCCGACACCGTGGCGGTCACGTGGTCCAGGCCGAGGTTGGCGCCCGTGTAGCAGAACACCGCCTCACCGTTGGCCCCGGTGGTCGCGAACCCGTTCGTCGGGTTGGTGCCGGTTACAGCGAAGCTGACCCCGATCCCGCCGAGCGGCTGATGACTCTGATCATCGACGGTCGCCGTCACGCAAGCCTGGTGCCCCAAAAGGGCCTCCTGGGCCGGCGGGCTGAGCGTCAGGTAGGTCGCGTTGGCTACCTGCCCGGCCCCGTAGCCACCGGGGTAGCTGTAGGCGTCGGTTACGCCGAATCCATATACGGTCAGGCCGAAGGATTCCGGTCCCGAGACCTTGTAGGTACCCGTATTCACAGGCAGCTGTGCTCCCGAGTATCCCGTCGTGCCGATGGCGTGGAAATGGGATGCAGCAATGGCGGCACCGTTCAGGATCACCGAGCCCACCTCGGATCTCGGCGCAACGAGGTTCAGGTAGTTGGTGAACCTTGTGTCAGGGGCCGTGGCCACCGTGTAGGAGTTCAGGAATTGCTCGTAGGGCGGGATCAGGGTTTCGGAAGGGTCCGTATTCGTGTTGTCGTACGTCGACGAGTCCGAGTACTGGGCCACCAGGGCGGGCTTCGAGGTGTGGATCACCGACGCGGCCGTCAACTGGGTCTGGTAGAAGTCGCCCGCGTTGATCGTTGCCACGTTCGCACCGTTGATCGACACGACCGTCCCATTGGTGTCGGCCAGGACGCGGAAGGTGTCGCCCATGGTACGTACCGCCAAGGGTTCGGTGACGAAGTCCTTTCCCCATTCGTTGGTGGGCGGCATCTCCTCGGCGATGTAGTTGCAATAGGAGTAGGCGCTGCTCGGGATGTCGGCGCACTGCGCACCGGCCAGCACCGCCACCGGTGCCGTGGAGGTGATCTGTGTCCCGGTGAGGTCCACACCGCTGTTCCCGATCAACTCGTAGACCTGGCCGGAATTCAGATCCTTGGTGTAGGTGCCAGCAGGCCCGAGCGCAGAGATGACCTTGGTGTGGATCGTGACCTTGGTGCCGTTCACGGTCCCGACTACGTCGAAATCACTCGGGAGGAATCCTGGTCCAGACGAGCTGTCGTACCCGAGTGTGTAGTAGTCGGTGCCGATGGCGTTGTTCGGCAGGGCGGTAAAGCCGTCCGTGCTGAAGACGTAGTCCTCGAGGCCGTACGCCGACACCGGGGCGCCCGCGGTGACGTGCACACCGAGGTCCTGGATCCCGTTGCCCGTCGACATCTCCGATCCCGTGACTGTTACCGCAGCGATCGATCCAGGTGTGACGTGGACCGTCTCGGTGAATGGCGGGCTGGCGCCCGGATCTGCGACGGTCGCCGTCGTGGCGGTCTTCCCGCTCAGGTAGATGTAGTTAGTCCCGGACTCAGCGTTGGCGCCGAAGGCGGTCCAGAAATCGGTGCCGACCGTCGAGGGTGGCAGGGTGACCGACGGGCTCGCCACAATTCCATTCGCCAACGACGGCTTGGCGACCGACGGCCTTGGAACCGACGAAGCCTTCAGCCCGGGGCGGGACGGTCCCGAACCGCTGGCGTTCGCCGCGGCGACGCCGGAGAACGCGAGCGCCGTCACTCCGGCGAGCACGACGACGCAAGCCGTCAGTTTGGCGACCGACCAGTGCTTGCGAACCATCGGAGACACACCACTTAGACGGTCCTGGCTCACCGTGTTATGCATCGTTTCGTCACTCCTCAATAGCCTGGGCGGGAAAACCTGAGCAGACCGGGGTGATGCTGCTCCCACGTTCGACAAGTTCTTAGCAGAAGTTCCCCTTCAGAACAGGGAATTAAAGTGCCTTTGCCCTACGTTGTCTTCTCGTGACGGAATCCGGCGTGTCGGGCGACAACGCTGAAGGGCTGTCGTACGACTCTGCCATGGCTGTCGCCCTCACGGAGGCCCGCGCTGCACTGCTCCACGGCGATGTGCCGGTCGGAGCGGTCGTCTTCGTCGGGAACCAGGTGGTCGCAACGGCTCACAACGAACGCGAGCTGCGGGCGGACCCCACGGCGCACGCAGAGATCCTCGCCATACGCGAGGCGGCGAGGAACCTCGGCACCTGGAGGCTCGACGCCGCCGTACTCGTGGTGACGCTCGAGCCGTGCGCGATGTGCGCTGGAGCGCTGATCGCCGCCCGGGTAGGCGGCGCTCGCGTTCGGCGCAGTCGACCTGAAGGCCGGGGCGTGCGGCTCGCTGTACAACCTTTGCTCCGATCCCCGTCTCAACCACGAGCTGCCGGTGACGGGCGGGGTCCGCGAGGCGGAGTGCGGAGCGGTCCTAAGTGAGTTCTTCGCCGATCTGAGGGTGCCCCAGCGATCCCTCGGCCTAGGTACAATCCCAGCGCGTGGCAGCGGACGGCCCCAGGGTGTCCGAGCTGCTCGTACGATGCCTCGAGCACGAGGGCGTCACCTGTGTGTTCGGGCTCCCCGGAGAAGAGAACATCCACTTCACCGACGCGCTGTCCCGGTCCTCCATCCGTTACGTGCTCGTCCGCCACGAGCAGGCCGCGTCCTTCATGGCAGAGATGTTCGGCCGCATCACAGGGCGCGCCGGGGTGTGCTCCGCCACGCTCGGACCGGGTGCGATCAACCTTCTTCTTGGGACGGCGGACGCCACCACCAACAGCACACCGGTCGTGGCCTTCTCGGCACAGGTCGGGCTGAACCGGATATACAAGGAGTCCCATCAGAGCGTCGACCTGGTCTCGATGTTCGGCCCGGTCACCAAGTGGGCGGATCTCGTGCTCAGCCCAGGAGCCGTGCCCGAGATGGTCAGAAAGGCCTTCAAGCTCGCCCAGACCGAGCGGCCCGGCGCGGTCTACCTGGGCGTGCCCGAGGACATCGAGGCCGAGAGGGCGCCCGGCGGGCTCGCACCACTCGACGTTAACGTCCCGCGTCCCGCCGAACCCTCTCCGTCGCAGATCGACCGGGCCGCGATGGTGCTCGAAGGGGCGAGAAGGCCGATCGTCCTCGCCGGCCACGGAGCCGTTCGCTCGCGTGCAGCCGAGGCACTGATGCGATTCTCCGAGACGCTCTGCCTTCCCGTCGCGACGACCTTCCACGGCAAGGGGGTGTTCCCCGACGACCATCCGAACGCTCTCGGAGCGGTCGGATTCATGGCCCACGACTACGTGAACTTCGGCTTCGACGAGGCGGACGTCATCGTCAGCGTGGGATACGAGCTCCAGGAGTTCGATCCGGTGCGGATCAATCCCGACGGCGACAAGCAGATCATCCACCTGAACCGCTTCCCCGCCGAGGTGGACGCCCACTACGACGTCGAGGTCGGGATCCAGGCCGACATCGGCCGGACCCTCGACGCGCTCGCGGGCGCCACCGAGCGGCGATTCGAGCCGGCGGCGAGCGGAGAGAGGATCCGCATGCTTCTCGCAGAAGAGCTCGAGCGGGGACGGGCCGACGACAGCTTCCCGCTCACGCCGCAGCGGGTCGTGTCCGACACCGCGCGCCGCCATGGGGCGATCGGACATCGTCCTCGCCGACACCGGGGCGGTGAAGATGTGGATGGCGCGGCTCTACCCGACGTACGAACCGAACACGTGCCTGGTCTCGAACGGCCTTTCCACGATGGCGTTCGCGCTGCCCGGGGCCATCGGGGCCAAGCTCGCAGCCCCCGAAAGCCGGGTGCTCGCCGCGGTGGGTGACGGTGCGTTCCTCATGAACTCACAAGAGATCGAGACCGCCCTACGCGAGCGGATCCCCCTCACGGTCCTCATCTGGCAGGACGACGCATACGGGCTCATCAAGTGGAAAATGGACCTCGAGCTCGGTCACGACGTGTCGGTCAGCTTCTCCAACCCCGACTTCGTGGCCTACGCGGAGAGCTTCGGGGCCCGGGGCTACCTCGTGACCTCGGCGAGCGACCTGCTGCCCCAGCTCACCGAGGCTCTCGCCTTGGACACCGTGGCGGTCATCACCTGCCCTGTGGACTACTCGGAAAACCTGCGGCTTTCGGACTCGCTCGGCGAGCTGACCGGGCCTTTCTGAACTTGTTCTGACGGCTTCGGCTGTTACCAAGGGGTCGGGGGTCGGGGGTCGGGGGTCGAGGGTCGGGGGTCGAGGGTCGAGGGCCGAGGGCCGAGGGTCGAGGGCCGAGGGTCGAGGGCCGAGGGTCGACGGCCAAGAGTCAACCTCTGGATTTAAAATCGACGTTTTATATACACAGACGTTCACTAGTGGGCTAGCCGATTCGATGAGGAGACCCGGTGCCCAGTGAGGGGGGTGCTCCGGGTGCGGGCCGCGATCCTCACGGGAGCGCGCGTCAGGCGACCGCCTTCCGGAACACCGTCGTCGCCCAGGCCACCACGACGGCACACAACGGGACGAGCACCGCGAACGCCTGCCAGACCGCCGATGCGCCAAAGCTGCCGGCACACAGTGCACGGGCACCCACGACCGCGTAGTAGAGCGGGTTGAAGTGGGCGATGACTTGCATCCAGGTCGGTCCGACAGAGATGGGCAGGAGCACCCCTGCGAGAAGCAGCAGCGGCAGGTTCAGGCCGTTTATGACCGCGGCAAACGCGCTGATCTCCTTCGTCACGAGCGCGGTCGATACCGAGAAGGCCGCCATCGAGATCATGAGAAGCGCAAGAAGGACAGCGAGAATCGTGATCCCTGCCCAATTGATATGGAATCCCAGGGCGCTCGCCACACCCACCACCAGCGCGTCGAAGACGAACATCATCACCATCCCTGAGAACAGGGGGCCCATCAAGATCGCGAAGCGGCTGGCAGGTGTGACCCGGAACCTCTCGATCACGCCGGACTGGAGTTCGAAGATGGTGCCGAACCCCGCAGACATGCCACTTGCGAACGCGAGCAGCGCCAGGATCCCGGGGAGGAACACGCCGAGAACGAGACCGGTGGATCCTCCGCCGGTGAAGTGCTTCAGAAGCGGCGTGAACAGCACCAGGTAAAGCAGAGGGGTCGAGAACCCGACGAAGAGCCATACCGGGTTCCGCAGCATCTGCACGACATGGCGATGCATCAGCAACCTCGTGTCATGGGCGATCTTCATGCCGCAACCTCCGTTCCGTCTTGGGCGCCGTCGCCGGCGCCGGTGTCGCGAAGCGACCGTCCGGTCTGCCTGAGGAACACGTCGTCGAGCGTGGGCTCCGACAGGCTCATGGACTTGATCCCTATGTGCTCGCTGTCGAGCGTCCGCAGCAGCTCCGGCATCGCCGCTCCACCGTCCTCGACGTAGAGGCGGATCTGGGTGCCCTCGGCCGAAATCTCCCGTACGAAAGCCTTTTCGCCGAGTAACGCCAGGCCGCGTCCGCTCGCCGCCTCGGGGTCCTTCACGGTGATGACGATGGCGTCTCCCGCGACCCGGCGCTTGAGCTCACGCGGAGAACCCTCGGCGACGATCTGACCGTGGTCCACTATGACGATCCGGTCGCAAAGAACGTCTGCTTCCTCGAGGTAGTGAGTGGTAAGGACGATCGTGGTGCCGAGGTCTCTCAACGCGCTCAGGTGCTCCCAGAGGTTTGCCCGGTTCTGGGGATCGAGACCGGTGGTGGGCTCGTCGAGGAAGAGAACGGTCGGTTGGTGCACGATCCCGAGCGCAACGTCGAGACGCCGGCGCTGGCCCCCGGAATACGTCTTCACTCGCCGGTCAGCGAACTGCGCGAGATCGAGGATGGATGCGAGCTCGTCGACGCGCGGGTTCACCTCGGCGAGCGACGCTCCGTAGAGCCGGCCCTGCAGAACGAGGTTCTCCCGGCCCGTTGCGAGCTCGTCGGCGCCACCCAACTGGCTCACGTAACCGATGCGTTCGCGAACCCTTTTCGGGTGGCGCGCTACGTCGAAGCCCGCGACCGTGGCGCTTCCGTCGTCAATCGGTAACAGGGTGGTCAGCATTCGCAACGTCGTCGTCTTGCCGGCGCCGTTGGGGCCGAGAAGGCCGAAGATCTCACCCTTCCCGACCGAGATGCTCACGCCGCGCACCGCCTCGACGGGTCCCTTACGGGAGGAGAACGTCTTTCGGAGCCCGTCTGTGACGATGGCGTGTTCGGTACGTATGTCCACTCGAATCTCCTTTTCTTTCGAATTTCCGATCTGGTCGAAGTTCAGACCTGGTCGAATTTCAGATCTGGCCGAAGAAGTCCGGCAGGGCGATCTGACCGTCTCCCTCGTGGACCTTCGTCCACCAGTCGAAGCCCTCCAACGATCCGGACTCGACGTCAGCGATCAGGCGCTTCACGTAGTCGAGCTCGGCCTGGCGCTGGATCGTGCGGAACTCGCTCTCGACCCAGAACAGACGCCAGAGTCCCGCCTTTTCCGCGACCTCTCGCATTGCGTGCGCCTGAGCGATCTCCACATGAAGCTGCTGTGCGCGCTCTTGCAACAGGGAGACCACGTCGCTGGGGGGAAGAGCCGGGAGGAAGGACAGGGCAGCCTCGAAGGCCGTGTAATCGTTCACCGGCGTGGCGATCAGATCGGTCAACCAGTCGTGCGCCTCGATGCTGCCGGAGTCTGTGATCTCGTAGACGGTGCGCTCGGGTAGTCGGCCTTCGCGGGCCGTCTCGCGCGGAGCGATCAGGCCTCTTCGTTCGAGGGACTCGACCACGGCGTAGAGGGATCCGTAGTTGAGGCGGACGCTTTCGTGCTTGTGGCGCTGGCGCAGAGTCGTAGCTACTTCATACGGATGCATCGGACGCTCGAAGAGGCATATGAGGACCGCGAGCGCCAGGGGGTTGGATCGGTTGCGTGGAGCCATCGGGGTCCTTGGATCCTCCGGAACGGGTACTCGATCCAGAGTAATCTAGTCAGACGACTCTGGCAAGTCCTTCCAATCGATAAGTGCCGCCACCGGCCGATTCGCGCCTATCGACCCCGGGACTGCAGCTGTCCTCCCATCCATTCCTCGATGCACTTACGCAACACGGGCATCGGAATGGAGCCATGGTCGAGAACCGCCGCGTGGAAGGCGGGCAACGAGAAACGGCTTCCGAGATGCCGCTCGGCCTCGCGGCGCAATGCCACGATCTCGCGCTTTCCCGTCAGGTAGGCGAGCGCCTGGCCCGGGCGGACGACGTATCTGTCGATCTCGCTTGCGAGGAACGCTTCTGGCATCGGGACGTGGGACGTGAAGTACTCGAGGGAGCGATCGGGGCTCCAACCGAAGGCGTGGATACCCGTGTCCACGACGAGCCGGACCCCGCGCATGAGTGAGGCTGCGGTGGCGCCGATCAGGCTCTCGGTGCCCGAGTAAAGACCCATCTCCTCCGCGAGCTCCTCGGCGTACAGACCCCAACCTTCGGAGAAGACCGTGATGCTCTGTTGGCGCTGGAAGTCTGGGAGGTTCGTCAGCTGTTGGATTCGCGACAGCTGTAGATGGTGGCCGGGAACCGCCTCGTGGAAGGCGACACTCTCGAGGTCCCAGCCGGTGCCGGCGGTAGGCAGTTCGGTGTTGAACCAGTACGTGCCCGGCCTGCTCCCGTCCAACCGGGGCGGCGTGTAGTGGGGTGCCATCCCGCTCGACGCGACGACCCGAGGCATTGCGCTCACGTCACATGGAGGTGGAAGCGGCTCGGGGAAGACCTCCGCGGCGCAGCTCTCCGCCCGCCTTACGGCCACCAATGCATCCGCGATCGACTGTCGCGGATCGTTGGTCCCTGCAGACGACCGCATGGCGGCGTGCACTGAGGAGAGCTCTTCGAACCCAAGCTCCCTACCGAGGCGCCGGCAACGCTCCTCGAGCCGGTCGACCTCGTCCAAGCCGGTCTGATGGAGCTGCTCCGGGGTCAACGACAAGGTGGTGTGGATCCCGATCGCCCGCGTGTAGTCGGCTTCGCCGCCGGGCAGGTATACGAGGCCGGCTTGCTCTGTCGGGCGCGACCGGGGCAGCAGAACTCTGAGCAGCTCCACCCAACGGCCGATGGCCGGCTTGACGGACTCCCCCGCAACCTTCTCGAGATCCGACCTCCATGCCGCCTCGCCGGACCAACCCTGCGGCGGCTGCGGCGCGGCGAGCGGTTCGGGTACGGGTTCGCTGAGGATCTTCTCGGCCCAGGCGATCGTCGCTTCAACCGACGTGCCGATCGGAAATCGGCCTTTGGAGGCGCCTGTGCGCAGCCGGTCGGCCTGTTGGTCGATCCACCGTCCGCTTCGACGAAGCCTGGTGATGTAGTCCTCGGCTGCCCGTGCGTCGGAGAGGATCGTGCGCGCGGCCGTCGCCATCAGCAAAGGCGGCCCGAAATACGTCTTGGGAGTGACCGTGTACTCGGAGGTCGCCATGTCCAACTCCGCGAGCTCCTGCCGGGCGGCCGACTCCAACGAATCGACCGTGACGACGTCGTCGGCCGACAGCGTTCCGCCACGAAGCTCGATCGCCCGGGTCAGCACAGCTTGTACCTGGGACCGGCGCCGGTCGTGGGCCTCTTCGCTCTCGTCGGGAACGCGGTCGTCCCGGCCACGTATTCCCAGCTCGCTGGCGTAGAAGGGATAGGCATCGAGCAATTCCTCTTGGTAAACGTCGGCGAGCTCCCTGACGGTGGTCATTGACGAAGTCTGCCCGCGCCGCCGGCGCGGATGCGCTCAGGCGCGCGACATCGCCAGACTGGGGACTGAATTGGGGACATGGCGACGTCCCAATTGGCGTCCGGAACAATTGTTCCGAAACGCTCCTTACGTAGGCACGACGGCGACGATGTCACTTACGTGAACGTCGATTCCCGGGAGTGACCCGAGGTAGCCGGCGTCGCCGAACGCGAAGACCCCGCCGTCGGACCCGACCATCCAGTAACCACGCCCGTCTACGGTCGGCACGACGGCGACGATGTCACTGACTTGGACATGGATTCCCGGGAGAGATCCGATGTACCCCGCGTCGCCGAACGCGAAGACCCCGCCGTCGGAGCCGACCATCCAGTACCCCTTACTGTCATGAGTCGGCACGACGGCGACGATGTCGCTGACGTGAACGTGGATCCCCGGGAGAGATCCGATGTACCCCGCGTCACCGAACGCGAACACTCCGCCGTCGGAGCCGATCATCCAGTACCCCTTACTGTCATGAGTCGGCACGACGGCGACGATGTCGCTGACACGGACGTGGATTCCCGGAAGCGAACCGAGGTATCCCGCGTCGCCGAAGGCGAACACTCCGCCGTCGGAGCCGATCATCCAGTACCCCTTACTGTCATGAGTCGGCACGACGGCGACGATGTCGCTGACACGGACGTGGATTCCCGGAAGCGAACCGAGGTATCCCGCGTCGCCGAAGGCGAACACTCCGCCGTCGGAGCCGATCATCCAGTACCCCTTACTGTCATGAGTCGGCACGACGGCGACGATGTCGCTGACACGGACGTGGATTCCCGGAAGCGAGCCGAGGTATCCCGCATTACCGAATGCGAATACCCCGCCATCCGAACCAACCATCCAGTAGCCACCCCGCGAATAGTTCAGAGCGACGAGGTCGCCATTTCCGCTCTGGTCGGCAAGCACGACGAAACAGCGCAAGTATCCCGCCTGTACCTGACTCGCCGTCGGTGGGCAGACCGCCTGAGAATTCGCCGCGACAAACGGATCCGGGACGATGAAGCTGGCGTGCAGTGCACCGGAAGCGCTCGTAGTAAAGGTCTGCGCATTAGGGTCGAAATCAGATTCAGAGTCGCTTTGGAAAAACAGGGGACTCCCTTCAGTGGCTGCGACAGTCTCGGAAGGTAAGAAGCCCGTACAAGAGATGGAGATCGGAGATCCGGGAATTACGTTCGCAACTGGAGTCTGGTCCGACTTTCCGTTGAAAAGACAGGGAACGATTGTTGTGGACGGTTTCACGGTCGGACCCTCACCCGCCCGTATAAGAGGAGATGACATCTCCGCTCTTGCAGCGAAATGTGCGATGCTCCCAGCCGACCCGCGCGTCGGGACGTTGCTCGCCGCTGCCGTTGACGCGACGCTCGAGATCAGAAATATGCTCAGACAACCAGCTGCCAACATTGAAAGGCGCTTTGCTCGTTCGACAGGGAGTCTCACATTGACCTCTCATTCCTTGATTCGATTGAGGCCACGCTATCGCGCCGACCAACAATACCCAAGGTGTCCTGACCAGGGATAACGGTGCTGGGAGCGAACTGTGGGCCACCAAGGAGGCTGCACTTCCGAGGCTTTGGCCCGCGCCATTGGGAGGGACATCCCAGTCTTGATTGGCTCGCTCCGGACTCCGTTCAAAAGGTGTCTCGGTGGTTCAGATGACGACCTCGTTCTAGAAGTTGTCCTACAACTCGAGTCGTTTGTCGTCAGGAGGTTGTCAACTCGTGTGTCGTCAGCAGGTTGTCCCGCACGGTCCACTCGTTGCGTCGTCGGCGAGCGTCGGCCGGCGTGCGGCCAGACTCAGAGTCATGAGCGCGCCCAATCACGACATGACCGTGTATTCGTGTTCCGATTGGAGAGGCCGATGCCAGTCCGCGCAACCTAACAGGCTGGGATACGATCGGGGACTAGCACGGGCTAGCAATGTAAGGGTGCAGTTGGAGGAGTGCGAGAGTGGACGAATCGGACGGTCTCGAAAACCGTTGTGGTCGCAAGGCCACCGTGGGTTCGAATCCCACCTCCTCCGCTCGGCTGTAACGCAATGTTTCACCTGGTCAGAGGCGGGTTTGAAAGAGATTCACTGTCCGCTGCTACGACGGCGACAGATCGAAGGATTGACGACTTGCCATGTCGTTCCCCCGTCCGACGTGGCAAGCAACTCGATGTGACCCCCATTGCCTGACTTGCTCGTGACCTCTGTAACAATCCAGCCGTGACTCCTGTCAAGAAATGAGGCTCCTAGAGGCGGCTCTTCGAAGAGCTTGGGGTCTTTGTCGACGTCCGCGTATTGAAGGGTTACACCTCCATCAGTCGTGGATTCGAAGCTGATGCTTTCGCTCGTGCAGGAAAATCCGCAGAAGTCGAAGAGCCATCCGTCGGATTCACTCGTCAATCCGAAGTAGGACGGCCACGCGCCATTGAATCGCGGGGTCCTCCACTGAACCCCTCCATCTGTAGTGATCTCGGTCTCGTACGGGTCGCTCCCTGCTCCTGGCCCTACCGAGTACTGCGCCCAGGCAGTTGATCCCGAACACACGACGTCTGGGGCCTGAAACAAGCTCCTCGGGATGCTGCTGCCGATGAGGGGTAGATGGGAAACGGGCAGAACCAGCTGCCATGTGTCACCCGAATTGGTGCTCATGTAGATGTCTTTGTTCAACCCTGCTATCCAGATCGTCCCGTCGGCTTCGGCACACAGAGATGACGCCTGGATGTCGTGTGAGACCGAAGCCCACTTCTGTCCAGCATCGGTTGTCACTATGACCTGTTCGTTTTCGGTGATAGCCCAACCAACCGAAGGAGAGACGAATTCCAAGAATGCAACGACGCCCTGAGGCGGCGTTCCAATGTTCTGCCAGGTGCTTCCAGCATCGGTCGTTCTGATCACGTATCCCGAGTTGGAGCCACTCACGAAGACGACGGCCCATCCATCGTCCTCGTTTGCGAAGTCGATATCGGCCACATTGCTGTGAGTCATCGCGTAACTCGTCTTCCAAGTAACTCCGCCGTCTGTCGTCTTTACAATGCTCTGTCCGTTTCCATTCACGAACCAACCATCATCGATGCTCGTGAATTTGGAGGGTTGGCTCGTTCATTTCGGGATTGGAGTTTTCGTAGGGCGTGCTCGTAGGTATCGATGTCGGTTGCGTGCTCGGAGGACTCGTCGGCGGTGCGACAGGCGGTTGTTGAGCCGGAGTCGGGAGATTGCGCTCGAGCGCTCGAATCGTCAGGGCGATTATTTCGGGACCATCGGTGCCTTGGGGCATCTGGCGGTCTTGCTAGCGGCCATGGGGGCCCACGACGCCGCATTGCTTTTGGGCGTATGGAGCGAAAACAATCAAGCCAATTTGGACACTTCCCACCCACTCTTTGCAGGGCTGTCCGATCAGTACAACGCCTTGATGCCCGATCAACCGGCTTCCGAACGTGAAGAGCTGGTGCGGAGGGTGGCGACCATGGGCGGCAACGAAGTGCTGGCTGTGATCCGTCAGCAACTGGAGGGTCTGATACCGGAGTCGTGAACAGGTCGGCCGTCTATTTGAGGTGGCTCGCTACTCTTCGTTCTCCAATAAGTCCTGCTCCCGACTCTCGAGAAACAAGCGGTGCTCGGTGAAGGATTTGTATGCGCCGCAGCCTGGACAGGTGTCATATTGCCGCTCGGCGTTGTCGAATGAAGCCAACTTTTCGGCCGTTCCGTGCGGATCGAGAACGGTCCCCCTGGCAGCGACGTGTGCGCCGCCGTGAACGTAACCGCTCGGCACCTCCCAGCGGACCCCGCATTTTGTGCACACTCTTTCGTACTCCGGGTGTTGGATAGCTCGAACGAACTCCCACGCTCGCGATTCGTGCTCTCGATCTTCGAGACCCATTGCCTTCACCTCCACGCAGATGCCTTGAAACCGTATCGGACGTCCGTCGGCTGGCCATCACCACCTGTCGCTTTCGACCGAGGCGTATGTGCTGGTCCTCCTGGTCTCAGTCCCCCGGTCGTCTTTCTGCCGTGGCCAAGGCGCTCGTGGGTCTGGTGAAGTCGGCCGACCCGCTTCGACGCCCAGTAGCTCCCTTGTTGAGAGTCCGATTCTCGATTCATTCCGATTGTCTATTCATTCGGCCGAGCTGTTCACATCGTCGGCGCGGACCGCCTTCACACCTTCAACCTCGGATAGCGCAGCAGCAAGTTCGTTGACGGAGCCCAAGCCGTGGACCTTCAGCGCAACCTCGATCATCGCTGCACTGAGCGGCGTTCCCGACGTGTGCCCGTCGCGGTCTATCTCGGTGGTTTCTGTGCTTCCGTCGACAGAGTCCGTGGCGATCT
The DNA here is from genome assembly GCA_963801315.1 of uncultured Acidimicrobiales bacterium. GTDB lineage: Bacteria > Actinomycetota > Acidimicrobiia > Acidimicrobiales > CAVXTF01 > CAVXTF01. The sequence continues at coordinate 201,075 of CAWDEI010000005.1, forward strand.
CGGCGACTGCGAATCCGCGTTCTGTTGCTTGACGAAGGACCTCTCGAAGCACGCCGCGACCGTCGAGATAGCGGACCCTTATTACGGAGATCGCGCTCGCAGACTTGGGTAGGTGACGAACGAGTGGCGGAAACCCTCTAACTACGAGGAAAAACACGGCCGTAGTCAAAAGAGCAAGGATCGGAAGGTCTGCACCCGCAGCGGCACCGATGGCCGCCGTTACCCATATTGATGCGGCTGTCGTCAGACCCCTGACAGCGTCGCTGCGCACGAAGATCAGCCCTGCTCCCAAGAAGCCCACTCCTGTGACGATCTGAGCCGCTACTCGCGAAGGGTCGAGGATGACCTCACCAGGTTTGAGGACGTCGGAGAACCCGTACTTGCTGATGAGCATGAACAGTGCCGCACCGACACCCACGAGGGTGTGAGTACGCAACCCAGCGCTCTTCTGGCGAACCTCGCGTTCGAGGCCGATCGCTGCCGAAAGGCCTAGTGCTACTGAAAGATCGGCAACCTGGCCCCATCCTTCGATGTTCGTCAGAGCGGTGACCACCCCATCCTCTCCAGAATCTCTATCTAGTTAGTAGAAATAGCCTTCCAAAGCTACCACCCTAGGTGAACGACAGGTGACAGAAAGGTGACAGAAAGGTAATCTCGAGCGCCATTCCTCCTGATTTGAGACCCTCGGTAATGTTCTGCGCGCGGTGAGTGGAATATGTCGTCTTGCCCTGTGTCCGAAAGACGAGGCCAATGCGTCCGTCATATAGGAGAACTCGCCGGTTGAGCTTCCGGGTGAATCCGCCTCGATGGAGTTCGCCAAACGCGTCCGTCGTCGGATGCGGCTTCGCCGCGTGACAACCGACGTCACAGAAGAGTTCGTGATAGCCGTCGCAGTACAAGCAAGGAGACAGCGTTATGGGCTAGCGCTGCCGCTTGCTCTCGCGAGCGAATCCATGGTGTCGAGAATTGTCGAGTCGGTCAAGCTCGTAATTGGTTCATTTCGACCGCTCAACAGAGGCAGGACTATCGGTCGCCGCTAGAAGTCTCTATGAGAGCATGGTCCTGGTGGCGGTTACCTCACGAGGCGTATCCGCCTCTGCGGAGGAGCGAGCACCGCTGGCGGAGTTGGACTTGATCGACGCCGCCGGTCTTTCCCCCGACGAGGTGTTGTCGCGCCTCGCAAGTAACCCGGATGGGCTCTCCTCCGATGATGTGGCGACGCGTTTACAACGGTTCGGGCCCAACGCGCTCGGTACGCATCGGGTACGCGCCACCGCGGTCCTCTTCCGTCAGATCCGGAACCCGATCCTGGTCCTCTTGCTCGGGGCCGCACTCGTGTCCGGGCTGACGGGAGGAGGCACCAACGCAGCAATCATCGCGGTGATCGTCGCCCTCAGCGTCGGTCTGGGCTTCTTCAACGAGTACCGGGCGGAGTTGGCGATGGCATCCCTCCGCGCCAAGATCCGACAGGAGGCCGAGGTCCGTAGAGACGGACGGGCTACCCGGGTTCCGGTGACGAGCCTCGTACCAGGTGACGTGGTGTCTCTGCGCATCGGGAACCTCGTACCGGCAGATCTCCGCTTTCTGAAAGTCGATGAACTCGAGTGCGACGAGGGCGTGCTGACTGGCGAGTCGATGCCGGTGACCAAATCGTTGGACCCCATCATTGGCCGCCTGCCCCAAGACCAACCTGGGTGCGCCTTCATGGGGACGATCGTGCACCAGGGTTCGGGGGTCGGCGTGGTCGTTCGGACCGGAGCGCGCACCGCCTTCGGGCAGATCGCGGCGGGCATAGCCGAAAAGCACAGTCTGACGGCCTTCGAGGCGGGTCTGTCGCGTTTCTCGCGCTTCCTTTTCGAAGTTGCCGCCGCCTTGACGGCTTTCATCTTCATCGTGAACGTGGCGCTGTCACGTCCTCTGATAGAAGCACTGCTCTTCTCGCTCGCCATCGCCGTTGGCATCGCCCCGGAGATGATGCCGGCAATCGTGACGGTGAGCCTCTCAGCCGGTTCGAAGGCCCTCACGGCGAAGAAGGTGCTCGTGAAGCGATTGGTCGCCATCGAGGATCTGGGCAACATCGAAATTCTCTTCACTGACAAGACTGGCACCATCACCGAGGGAACGATCACCTTCGAGCGGGGGCTCGACGCTGACGGTCACGAAAGCGATAGACCGCTGTTGTTCGGGCTGGTGTGCAATGAGGCAACGGTGACCAAGGACGGGCCTGTCGGAGGGAACGCGTTGGACCAGGCCCTGTGGTCAGCCGTTGCGGGAAAGGAGGTCGCAGATACACCTGCCGCGTACGAGAGGTTGTGCGTCCTTCCTTTCGACCACGAACGACAACTGGCCTCGGTGCTGGTAAAGGACCCCGGCGACCAGCTGCTCTTGATCACCAAGGGTGCCCCCGAGGTGGTGCTCGATCGGTGTGTGAACGTCCCCGACGGAGCTCGGCCGACATTGGAGGCCCTGTTCTCCGAGGGTGCACGGGTGGTGGCCGTCGCCGCTCGCTCCGCCGTCGGCATGGAGGCGATCACCGTTGAGGACGAGCGCGCATTTGAGCTAGTGGGATTCCTGACCTTCGCTGATCGCCCGAAGGCCGATGCCGGCGCGTCGATCGCCCAGCTCGAACGGCTGGGGGTGGAAGTAAAGATCATCACCGGTGACAACGGCTTGGTGGCAGCCAAGGTGTGCTCGGACATCGGAGTCGACTGCGCGGGTGTGCTCAGTGGTACTGAGGTCGAGTCGCTCGATGACGACCAACTCGCGGCGGCGATCCCGACTACGACGGTATTCGCCCGGATCGGCCCCGAGCAGAAGTCGCGCATAATCAAGGTGGCAAGACGCACCGGCAGGGACGTGGCGTTCCTCGGGGACGGGGTGAACGATGCGGTGGCGCTGCACCACGCCGATGTCGGGATCTCTGTGGATTCGGGAACCGACGTGGCCAAGGACGCCGCCGACGTTGTGCTGCTCGAAAAGGACCTCGGCGTGCTGGCAGAAGGAGTCATGGAAGGCCGCCGCATCTTTGCAAACACCATGAAGTACGTCTTGATGGCAACGTCATCGAATTTCGGCAACATGTTCAGTGCGGCCGGTGCCTCAGTGTTCTTGTCGTTCCTGCCGATGCTGCCGTCGCAGATCCTCCTCAACAACCTCCTCTACAACACCGGTCAGCTGGTGATCCCGACCGACCGGGTAGACCCCGAAGCGCTGGCCAGGCCGGCGGCGTGGGACATGAAATTCATCCGGCACTTCATGTCCGTGTTCGGACCCGTCAGCTCGATCTTCGACTTCCTCACATTCTGGGTGATGCTCTCCCTGCTCCACGCCGGCCACACGGAGTTCCGGACCGGTTGGTTCGTCGAGTCGATCGCGACCCAAACCCTGGTTGTCTACGTGATTCGGACCCGCCGGATTCCGTTCTTCAAGAGCCGGCCCAGCCTCCCGATGCTGTTGGTGCCCACGGGGGCTGCCCTCGTCGGTGCGATCCTGCCGTTCACAGGGCTCGCCCACCTGCTTGGCTTCACGCCGCTGCCGACGACCTTCTTCCTACTGCTGTTCGGCATGGTCGTCGTCTACCTGCTGCTTGTCGAAATAGCGAAGACCCGCTTCTACCGGCTACCCCACGCCCGTACTCCGCGACCCACGTCCACTCATGACGAACGGCTGGAGCGGCGCATTCGCCGCCGCGCTTCTCGCTTCGTGCACCACCCAGCCCAATGGTCGGAGCCACCGGATCGATGAGCGGTGAGGCCCCGCTCAAGGCCCGTCGACGTCAGCAGGCTGGAGATGCAGAGCTGACAAGCACTCAGTGACGTGTGAGCAGGACGGGATTTTGAGCAGGATGGCCGCCGGTAGCACCAAGGAAGATCTCACTCGAGGTCGCGGCGACTCCTCCGATGGAGAGATCGAACGTGATCGTCGACCCACATCCCGTGAAGAACGTGAAGCCATCGAGATCGCTGTGGTCGACGAGCCGGAACTTCAATGTGTTCGAGCCTTGGAGCTTGACGTAGTCCTTCCCCTCATCCTTGGTCGAGCTGAGGTTCAGTATCAGCCCCGTGCTCTTGACGGTGCCAGTGAAGTCGACTTTCGCCGGCCCAGGCTGCGTCACGTACAGAGTGAACCAGCCATTGCTCTGACCTATGTAATAGCCCTGGGGCCCTTTCACCGTCACGTGCGGGAGACCACCTGACGCGGCAGGCCACGACGTTGCAGGACAGGACGCCGCCTCGTAGTAGACGATCGAAGCTCGGCTTGCCCTGTTGGAATGATCCCCGCCGTAGGACGCAGTAATTGTGATCGATCCGTTTTGCGCTCCACCCAGCGGTAGCTGGCCTGCCGACGTCGTGTACGTGGCATCACCGCCGCTCAGCAGTGAGTTGCCCAGTACTCCACTCTTGGGGCCACCGTTCGCCAGGCCCAGTGTGTAGTACGCGAAGGTAACGGATCCCGTTGGAGCAGGGCCTGAACCCTTCCCTGTCACAGAAGCGACGATAGTGACCGGGGTCGAGGAGCTCTGCGCCGCGGGCGGATCAATCGAGACGATCGCCGTTCTCGTTCGTTCTTTCACCGACCCCTTGCTCTCAGTTGAAGTTGCCGGGCTAAATGATGAGGAGACGGCGACATTTCGAACCGTGGACGTACCGTTGGTCGTTGACTGCCGCGGCAAAGTTGGAGCCCGTTGAATGACGGAGGGTGTCGCAGCCGAGGCTGACTTCGAAGGGCTACCCGCTGTGGTCGGCAGTGCAGCCGCGGCGACTACCACTCCCACGAATAACCCCGCAACTGCGACTGCGGTGATCAAAGATCTGCGCACCAACCGTCCCACTGAATCCTCCTTCTTCACTGACTTCATCGTCCGAATTCGAACTGGGTTTACAGGGAATCTGTGCCCGCCCTAGATCGCTTGAACCACCCGACACGAAGCTGGAGCCGATCAAGGGGACAATATATCCATCAATTGCAGACTTTAATCTTTGTACTATCACAACGTTCGCTGGAATTTCCCTGTAATGCAAGAACAAGCTGACGCTCGATCCAGTCCAGAACGCCGTAGAGTGGGAAGTACACTACTCTGCGTAGCTCCCATCTAGGTCTCTGTGAGCGGCCACTTTGGCGAACGACGGCCGTTTCGATCCGCGTGTAATCGCGGTGTAATCATGTTGGTTCACAGTGGCAACCATGAGTGCTTCTCCGATTCGTCGCTTCAGCCTTGTCGCCGTGGTGGCCGGCGCCCTTGGTGCCGGTGCGCTCACGGCGGCTTGCGGATCGGCAAGCGCCAGCCGCAGTAGCGGGACAACGGCAGCAAGCTCCTCCTCTTCGAGCACGGACTCCACTGCCGGATCGTCAACCACTGGTGCTCCGGCGACAACCGCCCCGCCCCAAAGCACCACTACGACCGCTTCGCTGACGGGCAGTGACTGCTACGTCGGGAGCTGGACCTCGACCAACCTCACGCAGGCCGTCCAAGGCCAGCAGGTCTCGGGCGGGTCCGGGATCCATTTCTCCATCACTTCCACAGAGATGTCGATCAACTTCGCCGGCATGAAGCCGGTCACCATCTCAGGGGGCAGCGTCTCGGGTCAGGGGATCTACCTCGGACAGGAGCAAGCCGGCGTGTCCTTCACGCCGTCGGGCACCTTCTCCATCCCGTCCAAAGGGACGAGCAACGTGACCTTCGAAGCCAAGATCGGGGGCCAAACCACTTACTCGGCGCCGATCAAGGCCAGCGGCTTCCCGACAGGTGGAATCTCAGGAAGCTATGTGTGCTCGGCGTCGTCGCTGACGCTCAAGGTTCCGACGCCGCAGGGCACGACGACTGTGGCGATGGATCGCGACTAGCCGGCGTAATCAGCGGTCCATTCTCCGGCGACCTGTCCGGTCATGACGTTGAGCCGATTCCACGTGTTGATGAGGCCGATGTTCAGAACGAGGGCGACGAGCGCCGGTTCGTCGAAGTGCTTGGCGGCCATTTCCCACACGTCGTCGGGCACGGCGTCGGGTCGGTCGGCGAGGCGGGTGCCGGCCTCGGCGAGCGCCAGAGCAGCACGTTGGGCCTCGTCGAAATAGGGCGAGTCGCGCCAAGCGGCCAGGGTGTGAAGCTGCTGTTCGGTGATGCCGTGCCTCTTGGCTGCGCGGGTGTGCATGTCGAGACATACGGCGCAGCTGTTTATCTGGCTGGCACGGGTCTCGATCAGCTCGACCGTCGATAGCGGCACGCCGGCCTTGGCCGCCGCTTGCTTGCCAACCTTTGCCATAGACAGCAGAGTTGTGACGGCTGATCGGACCCTGACCAAAGGCGCAAGCTCGCGGGCGTCACGGATCAGCAGCGTGGCGGAGCCCGAACTCCCAGATCGACTTCGTGGCGTCGATCTCTCGGGAGGTACGACCGAGAAAGAGGCTCAGCATCAGCCCGAGATGCGCACCGGGCCACGTGTGACCGGCTCCGCGTGACGTCCACAGGGTCACCTCGCCCGGCTGCCCCTCCGCACCGTAGGTCGTCCGGGTGAGCGTCGGGCTCAAGGCGACTTCCGCCGGTGGAGTCGTGATGCCGTTGGCCAGCGCCCACGCCCGGGCCGCGTCGGGGACGCTTTCGTTCCAACGTTCCGTTCCACTGCCCCCGTACGGGTTGATCCTGTCCCTCGTGCCGTGGAACGACAGGATCGGGACCGCCCGGCGCACCGGAACGCGCGGTGGCGAGCGCAGCCCCGCCACCGCGCCTACCGCCTGGACGAGATCAGGGTGAACGCTGGCGAAAAAGCTCGACATCCGAGCACCGCCCGACATCCCTGTGAGGAGCACGCGGCCAAGAGGCGGTTGTTGTCGGTCGAGGAGCTCGGTGGCGAGCCGGGCAATGTACTCGACGTCGCGGCTGGGATCCCACTCGTAGCCAGACCCGATCGGCTCGATTGCCTGGGGAAATACCACGACGGCGCTTACGGTTCGCGCGAGTTGCTCGAACCCGGAGAGGAGTGCCTGGCGAGCCGCAGTCGAGCGGGTGCCATGGAGGCTCATGATCACCCCCGAGACCGGCGCGCCGGGCGGGGGCTCGGCCACGAGGTAGGAGCGGTCTCCGTCGCCTGCGGTGATGACCCGGTTCTCGAGAGGCACGGCGCAAGTATCCCCGACGGCGATGTTTCCTCGACTCGGCAATCAGGCGTCGAGTCGCGCCAGCGCCGTCCAGCCATACTCGTTGACGCGCACCTCGACGTCGGTGAATCCGGCGTCCTGCAGCCGTGCCGGCAGTGTCGCCGGATCGATTGGCTGGTAGGTGTCGTCCTCGTGGAAGGTGCGAAGGGCGTCGGACTCGACCGAGTCGAGGGCCACGATCGGTGCACCGGGGCGCAACACCCGAGCCGCTTCAGTGAACAGGCGGTCCTGCAGCTCGGGCGACCCGACGTGATGGAGCATCGAGAAGCAGACGGCCCCGCTGAACCGCCCGTCAGGGAACGACAACTGCGTTGCGTCCCCTACCACGACGTCGACGTGAGTACCGGCGTACCGGGTCTGCAGCCTGGCGGCCAGCTCGCGGTCGACCTCGACGCTCGTCAGCCGGGGAAGCAGCTCCGCCAGCACGTCGGTAGTCGCGCCGTAGCCCGGCCCGATCTCGAGAACGTCGTCACCGAGATCGACGTCGCGCACTGCCCACGGGATGATCTCGCTGCGGACCGCGGCTCGCCATTCAGCGCTGTCGCAGAACTGGTGGCCCTCGTTCACGCCGCTACTCTGGTTTGGCGGAAGCGTCGCTCGTAGAGACGCTCGGAAGAAGTCGGGCGAAGTCGCTGAGGATGCTGGATGCCTCGGTCGGAACTCCCACAACGAGCCATTGGGCATCTCTCTCGATCTGAATCGAGAACTCGAAGAAGGCGCAACAGGCCTTCTCGCGCTGTGCGAGGTCGACAGCGTCGACCAGGACATCTGACGAAGGGTTGAGTCTCAAACGCAACTGCCGTGCGCTCGTCCTTTCGGAAGCCTCAACCGAACTTCCTAAGAAGCGGCGCCACTCTTCGACGCGGTCGCTGGCTTCCCCGGGGCTCAGCGTGCATGCGATGGGGGTACCCATCTATCTATGCTCTCACCGCCACAAGAGTTACCCGTACGGTCATTACCGGCGACCGACCAAGGGGTCGTCACCGGTGAACAGGACGGTGTCCGCCGTCTCCAATTCCCCTGCCGTTCCGTGGATTTTCTCCTTGCCGAGCCGACACGGTGTGTTGTAGTCACCCGCGGTCTCAACGCATGCCGGCAGGAGCACCGGCGTGGCACTGGCGGAATCCTGGAAGTAAATAGAACCAGAAGGGACCGAGGAACCGTAAAAGATCTTGATCACGACGGAGATGGGGTCAGCTGTGCTCGTGTAGCCGGCAAAGTTGCCCTCGACGTCCATGATGTCGCCCTCACAACCGCCCGCAGCCGGTGGGCAGAGCTCCGGGTCCTGCGAACCAGCCAGTGGCTTGAGGGTTACCGATACCGGAGGCCCCTTCACCTTGGTGTCCGGCGACTGCCCGAACGGGCCCATCACAGTGCCGCTCGCCGGAAGATTCAGCCTCACCTTGGCCGGCTTGTTGTCGGTGAGCGGGCCTAGGGCGCTCTTGATGCCGACAGTCGGCACTGCTACAGCCACCACACCGTCCTGAACGACCACGACGTTGATCGCACCCAGAGAAGACGACTGGGTCGGTGCATTCGAGGACGTCACCTTCACACTTCCTGTGATCGCGGTGCCCTCCGCTAGCCCGGTCGTCTCAACAAGGACATTGAGAGTCTCGGCGGCTCCCCCGGCGAGAGTTCCCACGCTGCAAGTGGCCATGTTCGCACCAGAAGATGTACAGGTCGTGCCGGTGTTCGCCATGCCTACCAGGTCGTAGGTGAGGGTCCCCGCGCCGTGGACCGTCACCTGGGCACTCAGCCCCGTCACGTCGACCGTCGAGGTATTGGCGATCCCGATCGCCCAACCGGCATCGAGGGGGGCAGAAACCTGGGATTGGAGCGGCGGCACGGAAGGGGGCACCTGGAAGCTCGGCGTTGCGCCCGGCGACGTGACGTTGGTGGTATCCAAGGCGGATACCCCTGAAGGGGGCGTGCAGGAGACGGACTCGGGTATCGGGACACCGCCGATCAGGTAAGTGAGATTGAAATCGATGTCACCGGGGGTGAAGTTGACGGTCCCCGGGACGTTCACGGTGTGCCAGGTCTCGGGATCGTAGGTGGTGGGATACGTATAGGGAGTGTTCGTCGCCGGCGTGAAGGTGATCGGCAGGTTCGTAGCCGATGTCGAAAGCGTGTTCGGATCGACAGACGTGCTGGGGGTGTCAGACGGCGTCAGTCCGTCCGTCTCGACAGTTTGCGATCCGATCGTGATGCTCGATGCCCCCAGTGTGAGGGCGCCGTTGACGGCCGCCGAGGGAATCGTCACCTCGGACGAAAGCGTGGTCTGGAAGGTCCCGGGCGCTGTGATCGAAGCGGGTGGCGACGGCGCCTCTGACAGCAACACGGGCGTGGTCGTTGCACCAAGCCCCGGGAAAACGCAGCTGTAGCTCGCAGATACCCACCCGTACGTCACTGCGTTGCCTTCCTGATCCACGGCGGCACAGAACGCGGTGGTCGGACAGTCAACGGAGTACAGGGTCAATCCCGGGTCGATGTCAACCGTCGACCAGGACGACCCGTTGTACGTGAGGGCATATCCGTTGGCGTCCACGGCCACACAGAACGATGTCGTCGCGCACGACACAGAGAAGATCGACACGGCGTCGACGGCAGACGTCGACCATGAGGATCCGTCGAAGGTGAGCGCGTTGCCGTCGTCATCGACCGCAGCGCAGAACATGGTGCTCGTGCACGAGACGTGGTTGACGGCAGCAGTCCCGTCGATATCGTCGGGACCTGTCCAATTCGTCCCTTCATACGTGAAGGCGTTGCCTTCGTGGTCGACGGCCACACAGAATGCGGGGCTCGCGCACGAGACCGAATCCAGCTGGACGCCCGGGTCGATGGCGGTTGGCCCTGTCCACGACGAGCCGTCCCAGGTGTCCGCCCCACCGTTGTCGTCGACCGCGACGCGAGAAATTCGAGCTCGTGCACGACACGGAGAGCAAGTCGGACGTATCCGAACCAACCGGCCCCGGCCCATTCCACGACGAGCCGTTCCAGGTGTTCTCCCCGCCGCCGCCACCTACAGCGACGCAGAACGTGGCGCTCGGGCAGGACACAGAGAACAGATCTGCCTCGGAAATCGCATCAGGTGCCGACCATGAGGAGCCGTTGTACGTCAGGACGTTGCCTTGAAGGTCGACGGCAGCGCAGAACAGGCTGCTCGCGGAGGAATCCGATATCAATGCGTTCGTACCGTCGACATTCTGGGGCGCAGACCAGTCCGTCTGACTCGCCGCCGCCACGCCGGGAGTGACAGCGGCTACGGCGATCGCCGTCGAGGCGACGAAAAGACCTACAACGGCTAGCCGGATGACTGCACCACGACGAAAGGCGGCGCGCGAATTGGCGCAATTGGATCGACGAACTCCGCTCCCCAAACTTCATCTTGCCTCCCCGCCCACCTCGGCCCCGCAATTCGGCAGAATGGAACTCCATGCGAAGCTAACACGCGTGGCGAGAACAAGCATTTGCGCTAATCGTCTCAAATACCGAATCCAGCCATCCCGACTATTTCGCTCTCTCGAGCCGGCCTTCGCTTCTCGACCCGTTTAGCGGAGCGTGCTGGAGTCGCTACTATGCGTGAGATCCAAGGAGCGGGCGAAGGATCCCCGTCCTGCTACCTCCCGGGCAGGTCATGTTCGATGAGGGTGTGATGCAGGCGTCCGTCGTGGGCACACGGATCGGTGCGGATGACGACATCGGTGAGTCTCGGTATTTCGTGAAAGAGTCTGTGGTGAGCTTTCCTCGGCTATGTCGTGCGCGTCGGCAAGTGACAGGACACTCACTTCTGTCAACCAATTCCGCGTCGACGCTGTCCATCAGCCTCGTGTAAATGGTGACAGCGGCATCTTTCAGAATCACCAGGATGGCGATCGTGATGAGCAGTCCGACAATTGGGTCGGCGATTCTCCAGCCGATTGCCACGCCGACCGCCCCGACCGCTACGGCTCACGAGCTCTCCGCCGCAACCCGGTGTCCAGTTTCCTGACGATTGCGGGCAACCGCGTCTTTGTCGAACACGCTCAGCACTCCGAGCCGATCGAGGATGACCTTGGAACGAGCTTCCAGCTCGCCCGCGAGCCCAAAATCCTCCGTCAGTTGTGCAAGGTGTCGCTGGGCGACCAGGGTGAGCGCCTCCTCATAGGACGCATCCAGATCCTTTGCGCTCCGAAGGCCGACCTCCAGAGCGTCGGCCGAGCCCTCGAGGTCGCCGAGATCGATTAATGCGTATGCGCGAACCCGTTGCAACAGTGACATCTCCGCGCTCAGGTCGTCGGCGGAGCCGGTCGCGAGCAAATGCTCGACAATGTCGAGCCCCTCGGTCGAACGTCCTTCGAAGACCAGGCACTCGGCCCTACGGACGTCCACCAGTCGGATCTCGCTGATTAGGCCATCGAACTCCGTGCGGGCCTCGCTCAGCAGTTCGTATGCCTCGTCGAAGGAACCCCTCCGGCCTGAAAGTTGTCCCGACAGGAGCAGCGCGTATCCGATCCCGTACCGGTACCCGCTGGCTCTGAACATCCGAAGGCTGTCGCGGAAACGCTTTTCGGATTCCTCGAAGTGACCCTGATTAGCCAGTATCTCCCCGATGTTGCACGTGCCGAAGGCGGCCTGGATGTCGTCTCCTGTCGCCAGACGGGCGTCGCGTCCACGTTCGTAATAGGAGATCGCTTCATCCCAGTCCCCCCGGAAGTAAGCGAATACGCCGAGGTTGTTGAGCACGACAGCTTGTCCTCCGAGGTCTCCGAGCTCGGTGTAGATCTCGAGCGCGCGATGCGAGTTGGTGCACTTGTCAGGCCGCCCGAGCGACGTCCATGCCCAGTCCAGGATGAACAATGCATGGGCCTCCGCATCTCTGTCGCCGGACCTGCGCGCTTCGGCTATGGCCCTCTCACACGATGCAATCGCCTCGCGATGACGGCCTTGGGCCTGACGGACCGTGGCGTAGCAGACCGATAACTGGGCCCGACCGCCACCGGCTTCGGCACCGTCAGCGTCCCCGAGTGCACGCAGACCACGACGGACCCACCGCACCACTTCCGAAGGCCGGTCGACGCGTTCAGAGATCCACGCTTTCTTCAGGCACAACTTGGCCTCGGCAACCGGATCGTCCGCCAGAAGGCGGCGCGCCTTGCGGTAAGCCGATGAAGCTCCGTCGTATGCACCCGCCCGGTCGCGCGCATCGCCCAGCGCTTCCCAGACCGACGCCACCTCTTCGCCGGGCAAGTCCGGGATCCGCCGCGCGGCAGCCAGCGCGCTCTCGAGATGAGCGGCAGCGTCGACGTTGGCGTACTTGTCCCGTGCGCGCTTTCCAGCAATTCGCGCGTAATGCCATGCCTGGCGGTAGCTCTGTGCGTGGAAGAAATGCAGAGACAGAACCTCCGCCTCCGTGTCGGCCTCAGTCCCTAGACCCGCGGCTATGGCTTCACCGGCGCGACCGTGCAGCTGACGCCTGCGCCGATAAGGCAGCTCTTCGTAGGCACATTCACGCACGATTGCCGACCGGAACCGGACGATGCCAGAGCCATCGGCGACAAGAAAGTCGTCCAGGCCGCCGAGGAGGTCCGGGCTCCCCGCATTCCGTGCGTGATCCTGCGAGGTTTCCGCGTCGGGTAGCAGCAGGTCACTGAGGTCGCGTCGCAAGAAGGTGGTCCCCAGCACCGCAGCGCATCGCAACGTCTGACGAGCCACAGGCGGAAGACGGTCGATCTGCGCGGTCACCGCGGTGTCGATCGAGTCGGGAAGAGCTTCGATCGACGATCCTGCGACGCGTGCTCGCCACAACTCCTCGAGAAACAGCGGATTACCGGTCGAACGCTCAGCTATGGCGCGGATCTCGTAAGGAAGAAGAGGAACCTCGCTCGTCACACGGGTGAGGGCATCGACGGCAGTATCCACCGACCATGGAGACAACTGCATGGTGCGAACGTGGGGAGCCGGCTCGGTGACGAGACCGCTGCTCGTGGCGCGCCTGGTGAGGCAAATGAGGAGTGCCCGCGTGCCGGCAAGGTCGATGATGCGCCGGACCAGGCCCTGTGAAGCCTCGTCCATGTGATGGACGTCCTCCATGACCACGAGCGCCGGGACGGGAAGGATCTTGGAGCCGAACGCGATAACGGCCTGCTCGACGGCGTGGCGCCGGAATTCCGGCTTCAACCTCGCCGTTTCGGGGGTATCGGGAAGATCGAGGTCGAGCGGTACTCCGAGCAGCGGGAGCACCGGAAGCAACTCCGGCGCGTCTCGGCTCACCGTTTCGCGCAGACGCCGGACGACGAGATCGCGATCGGCTTCCGCGTCGATCTGGAGCAATTGGCGGAACAGCATCCAGAACGGCGCGTACGGAGATGTCGCCTCGTAGCTCTCGCACGTGACACTGAAGCAGGGCAACGCCGAGGCCCGGCTCCGAAATTCCTCTACCAGCCGGCTCTTTCCGCTCCCGTGGTCGCCAATGATCTCGATGACACGCCCTCCGCCGCTCTTGGCAGTGGACAGGTCTTCGTCGAATGCCATTAGCTCGTCATCGACGCCGACCAGTGGCAAAACAGTGCGATGGTCGGCACGGGTCCGTCCCGCGTCGCCGACCGAAAAGGCCGTGACCGGCCGGCGTTTGCCCTTGACCATGAAAGGCTCGAGCGGCGTGGTGGCGAATGTTCTTTGGGACCGGTCGAGCACGTCTTGTGTGGCTAACACTTCGCCGGGAGGGGCTTTCGCCATGAGACGCGGCGGCAAGGTTGACCGTGTCGCCCATGACCGTGAACGTCCGGCGGTATGCGGGACCGACGTCTCCCGCGAAGACCGGCCCGCTGTTGACGCCTATACGCAACGGTAAAGGGGGGTCGGAATCGACCACCTGGCGGAGCGCCGTGAGGATACGTTCTTCGTCGTCGCCGACTCGCCTCGGTGCACCCGAGACGACGATGATCTTGCCCCCGTCGTGGTCGACGTCCGTGCCGAGGAATGTCACCTCGTTGTCCTCGGCGACCTGCTGCACCCTTCGCACGGTGGCGTCCAGCAGCGTGGCACAGCGCTCAGGGCCCTCGCGCTCCACGATTCGGTCTGTGCCGTCGAAATGCAGGAATGCAACGGTTGCCGTCCGGTGGACAGGATCCGCACCGCCGCCGAGCAGATGCTCCCTTATGGCCGAAGGCACGTACCGAGCGACGTCGACGTCGTCCATGTCGAGGACCTCGATCGGCAGCTCCGTAAAGGGCGCCGTCGGAGTCCGCAGAAGGTAGCCCTTACCGCGCGCCGGGCCCCGGCAGCCCGCCGGCAGGACAGATGCAGTGGCCGAGCTCATCACGATCTCCCCGGCAGTGGCTGTCCCCTCGGCATCCACCGTGGCGGTGACGGCCGGTCCGGCCACGACGAGCTCTCGGTGCGACGAGCCCACCAAGAAGACATTGAACGATCCTGTGTGGACTCCGATCGAGATCCGCAGCACTACCCGGCCCGACGACGTCGACAACCGGCCGACGTCTCGAAGACGTGCGCGCATTCCTATCGCCGCCTGAGCGGCCCGGACGGCGTGATCCTCCCCGTCGAACAGCAGCAGCAAGGCGTCCCCGCCGAATTTGAGCAAGCTGCCGCCGGCGCGGTTCGCAACTCCGAGCAGCTCCTCGAAGCAGGTGTTGATCGCGTCGGCGATCTCCTCTGCACCGACCTTGCCGTGTCGCGCCAGCCTCTCCGACATCTTGGTGAAGCCCGACACGTCGCCGAACACCATCGTGGCGTCCAGGGTCCGCCACTGCGGTTCGTCGCTCTCGGCGACCCCGGGACTACCCGCCCAGTCGACGGTGAGCCGCGGGATGTAGGGCAGGAGGCGCACGAAACTCAACCGTGAACCACGAGACGGAGAACACTCAAGGCTTGACGACCGAGACCGCCTCGGGCGACGGGACGCCTGTGATCGTCTGGAGGAGGACCCCTGTCGGTGAGAGAAGCGACACGGTATCCGATCCGTAATTGGTGACGTATACGTGTTCCGAGACGGCGCCACCCGCAACAGCAATACCGTCAGGGTCGGCGCCCACTCCGACGGTCGATTTCACCTTCGTCGAGCCGACCCGGATGATCGAAACGCTGTCCGACCCACCGTTCGCCACATAGATCTTCGCCGAGCCGACTCCGACCGCGACCGCGTCGGGAGAGGTACCCACCGAGATCGTGCCCGTTACCGAGGCGGTAGCGAGCTCGACCACGTCGAGCGACGAGCTTCCCTCGTCGGCGACATATGCAAAGCCTTGGGAGCAGGCGACTGCGACAGGGTCCGAGCCGACAGGGACATCGCTCACGACCGGGTCGGTCGGGTTCGTGTCGACACCCGAGAAGATGTCGAGCTGGTTGTCCCCGTTGTCGGTGGCGACGACCGTCGTGCCGCCCGTGCAGGCGGCGACACCACTCAATGCAGGCGAGAACCCTGGCAACGACGTGATCTGATAAACGTCATGACTGGTGAGATCGACCACGTCCAGCGCCGCGGCCTCCGAAAACCCCTGATCTGCAACGTAACCCCACTGGTCGTCGGGAAGCACCGCTGAACCGTCGAGGTTCGTGAACGAGCCTGCCAACGTGAACACCTGATTCGTGGTTGGCGAGACGACGAACGCCTGGGAGCTCCCCTCCATGTCGCTCGCCGTCGCAAGGCCGAGCGGGCCCTTCGTGGTGGCGGCAAAGGAGTTGAGGGTGTTCCCCACCTCGACGTCAAGGGTGGAACCGGAGCCTGCGATCGGTTGAAGATCGCCGTGCGAGAACTGGTTCGTCGCCACCCAGACGCTTTTGTGCGTGCCCGCAGCGAACGAGGTCAGGCCCATGGACGGCAACCGCTTCCCGTGAACGTCCGCCATGGCAGCCGAAGAGACAGATCCGAACACCACGAGAAACACGCATGACAACAAGAACGCCACGGAAGCCCGCGACACGCAAGGCGTTCGCCGCAGGCCGCGCCGACAGGTCGACGGTCCGCCGGCACGGGCAGTGTCATATCTCAGGAGCACTGAGGACAGATTCTTCCATTGTTGACTGCCGTGGCACGACCCGCAATGCTGCTTGCTACTGGCTCGGTTTCAAGGGGGGCCACAGAGCGACAAAGGGGGCAGTGCATGAAGAGCCGTGTACGTCGGAGGGCCACATTCGCGGCTGTAGCCGTGACATCGATCGGGGCGACTTTCCTGATCGCAGGCGCACCCGCAGTGTCGGCAGCGACCAACCCGGGAACGGTGGCGCTTACCGCCAGCCGGCCCGCATTCTTGGCCCATGCGACCGATCTTGGGCCGGCAGCCACCTCGCAGCGCGTCGATTTCGAAGTTCTGCTCTCCTATCCGGACGAGGCGGCCGTCGAGGCGGAGGCGCAGGCCGTCTCCTCGCCTGGAAACGCCCTGTACAGGCACTTCCTCAGCACAGCGCAGTTCCGGGCCCGTTACTCGCCTTCGGCGGCTGCTGTGTCTGCGGTGGAGTCTTGGGCCCGCAGCGACGGGCTCTCGGTAGCCTCGGTCGCGACGAGCAGGCTCTACGTCGAGCTCACTGGAACGATGAAGCAAGCCGAGAAGCTCGTCGGTACCCGCCTGGACGTATACCGATACCTGGGCAAGAACGTCAACGAGCCGGTCTCCAACTACCGCATCCCCGCCAAGCTTGCGAGCACCGTGGCCGGGATCGTCGACCTGGACACCAGCGGTTCCCTTGCCCAGCCGGCCGACACTCTCCCCGGCCCACCGCCTGGGGTCCGTTACGGCGTGCAGCCGTGCTCCGCCTATTACGGGCAGATCGAAGCAACCAACAAGCCCAAGGCGTACGGCCAGACCTGGCCCTACACGATCTGCGGATACGGAGCGAAGCAGTACGAGTCCGCGTTCGGGTTGTCGAGCAGCATCGCCCATGGACTCGATGGAAACGGCGTCACCGTAGCCATCGTCGACGCCTACGCATCTCCAACGATCCTGAGTGACGCCAACGAGTGGTCGACCCAGAACGGGATCGCGCCGTTCTCGGGCAACCAGTTCACGCAGGACACCCCGGCACCGGACGGCTACAGCGACGAAGGCGAATGCGGTCCCCAGGGCTGGTACGGCGAGGAAACCCTCGACGTGGAGTCCGTGCACGCGATGGCCCCGGGAGCCAATGTCCTGTTCGTCGGGGCCAAGAACTGCGCCGGCGGGCTCAACAAGGCGTGGGCGTCGGTCATCGACGACCACCTGGCAAGTGTCGAGACCGATTCGTGGTTGTTCGGTCCTGAGGACCTCGTTCCGAACGCTCAGCTTCAGTTCTTCAACGAGTTCCTACTCGAGGCGGCGAACACAGGAGTCACCGTGCAGTTCTCCTCGGGTGACAGCGGGGACCAGGCAGACACTCAGTACGGGAAGTCCGTGAACTTCCCGGCGTCCGATCCCTGGGCAACCGGCGTAGGCGGCACCAGCACCGAGATCGGTGCCAACGGCCAGATCGTGTTCCAGAACGGCTGGTCCAACTCCTACTCCACCCTTACGGGCGACACCTGGACCCCGGCACCCCCCGGGAACTACAGCAGCGGCGCCGGAGGTGGAACCAGCATCTTGTACACGCAGCCCTTCTACCAGGTTGGTGAAGTGCCGATCTCGATCAGCGAGTACTACGGGAGCACCCCGATGCGCGCCGTCCCGGACGTCGCGATGCCTGCCGACCCGAACACGGGCCTGCGCATCGGAGAGACCCAGGTGTTCCCGCACGGCGGCACCAAGTACGCCACCTACCGTTTGGGCGGCACCAGCCTGTCCTCGCCGCTGTTCGCCGGCGTCCTGGCTGACGCCATCCAGAACACGGGTTCGGCAGTCGGGTTCATCAACCCGCTCTTGTACGAGGTGTCCGGTACGTCGGCAATAACCGACGTCTTGAACACCCCGTCACCCGAAGCGACGGTGCGCACCAACTACACCAATGATCTGAACACCTCAGAGGGCTACACCTACCTGCTTCAGACGGTCGGTGTTCAGACTCAGATCGGGACGCTTCCCGGTTACGACGACATGACCGGAGTCGGAACACCGAACGGTGTGGCGTTCCTCAAGGCCATGAAGAACTGACGAAGAGCTCTCTCGTCGATCATCTCTGCAGAGCCGGGCCCTCTGGCGGGGGGCCCGGCTCTGTTGCTTTTGAACGAAAGTCGGGCGACTGAAGCCAAACCGCTTGCTGGAGCGGCCCGGCACTGCCGTTCACCTGTGCGGCCGACCAGGTATCACCAGGGACGAGACGGGCTTCCGGTCGTCGTGCTCACCGTCCCACCTTCGACACCAAGCTCGCCGATCTCGCGTCGTCGTGAAGAGGCAAGAGCTCCTACCGGCGATAGCTCCGATCGAGCGTCTCCCGCGAGCGTTCGCCTACTGTATGCAACGAGGGTTCGTCGACCATCGTGGGTCGCGGGCTTGGGAATGGCGAGGGAGAAGACGATGGACTCGAATCCTGGCGGTCAGCAAAATCCTGTGCCACCGCCGTATGGTGGCAACCCCTCGGTGCCGCCCTACGGTGGTGACCCGTCGGCACCTCCATACGGATCGAACCCGCCGCCGTACGGTGGGCCCACCGACCCCTTTGGCGGCACGCTGCCTCCGTATTCCCCGCCGGGACAGGCGCCCCCGTTCCAGGGACAGGGACAAGGTGGCGTTCCGCCCTTCGGCTTCCCCGCTCCGGCCCAGGGCCGCCCAAGGCTCGACAACAGGATGATGGCGATCATCGGGGGCGGGGTCGCGGTAGTGGTCTTGGTGATCGTGCTCATCGTCGTCCTGGCGGGAGGCGGCGGGAGCTCGCCTACCGCGACAGTGAACTCGTTCATCAACGACCTGGTTAACAACAACGGGACAGCGTTGTGCCAATTGGTCGTCCCGTCACTCCAGTCTGAATGCACTCCATCGGGCGTAACGGGAAACTCGGGCCACGCGCAGGCCGTCAACCAGGTCATTCAGGGCGACGAGGCGCTTGTCTCCGTGACTGGCCAGTACTGCAGCAATGGCGAGTGCTCTACCCTTTCGGATCCCACGCAGGGGATGCCGGGGAACGGAGTCACGTTCGACGAGGCGTTCGCCGCTGCAACTGCCGCGGACGCACCCCTGAGTCCCGCTGCTCTCGAGCAGGTGAACGGGACATGGTACGTGGTACCCGCTAGCAGCTAGCGCGCTTTGCCAGAAGGCGAAGACGGGTGGACGAGTGACAGCACAGGACTTGATCAGCCGCCTTCTTCTCCAGCCTCACCCAGAAGGGGGTTGGTACCGGCAAACGTGGCGAGCGCAGGCCGACGGTGCGGAGCGCCCGTGTGGAAGTGCCATCTACTACCTGCTCGCCGACGACGAGGTCTCACAGAGACACCGGATAGACGCAACCGAGATCTGGCACTACTACTGCGGTGATCCTCTCGAACTTCGCGTCCGTGTTTCAGATGCAGCAGAAAGGATTCACGTCCTCGGGCCCGACATCGAAGATGACCAGGAACCCCAGGTCGTCGTGCCGCGCTTCGCTTGGCAGGAAGCTCGCACGCTAGGGAACTTCACCCTGGTCGGGTGCACGGTGTCACCCGCCTTCGAGTTCAGCGGCTTCGAGCTCGCCGACTCGCGAGAGGCGCGAACGCCTTAGGATCCTGCATCCGAGAAGGTGTACCGTGCACGGCGTGAGTGGGACTCTTCGGACCGGGCAACGTTCGGAGGCATGAGCACCGCACCGGTATCCGGCGGTCAGTCGAGGAACCTCGTCCTGGCGGCGATGATCTTCGCCGTTGCGATGACATTCATCGATCAGACGATCGTCTCGATCGCGGTACCCGAGATCCAAAGGGAGCTCGGCCTTTCGAACACCGGCGTGCAGTGGGCAGTTAACGCCTACCTTCTCTCGCTCGCCGCGCTGTTCGCATTCGGTGGAAGGTTGGCCGACACCGTCGGGCACCGAAAGATGGTCGTTCTGGGCGTGATCATCTTCGCCGGATCGTCGGCCATGTGCGGTCTCACACCGAAGGGCAGCTTGGCCGAGGCATGGATCGTGATCTTCCGAGCCGTCCAGGGTGCAGGCGGCGCGATCATGTTCCCGGCAGCGCTCGCCATCGTCGTGCAGACATTCGCATTGCGCGAACGCGGCAAGGCGCTCGCCAAATTTTTCGGCATCGCCGGAGGGCTCACCGCGGTCGGGCCTGTGCTGGGCGGATACCTGACCCAGTGGACGTGGCGCGCGATCTTCTGGGTGAACATTCCCGTCGCGATCATCGCACTCGTTCTCATCGCGGTGTCGAAGCCCACTACTGTGCACCGTCCCGCTCCTATGGACTTCAGGGGCCTTGCCCTGATCGCTTCGGGCGTCGGGCTGAGCGTCTTCGGCTTCCAGCAGTCGTTCCTCTGGGGCTGGGCGAATCCCGCGATCGCCCTGTCGATAGCCGCCGGCGTACTTCTTCTCATTGCCTTCGTCGTCGTCGAACTCCGCACGGAGTCCCCCTTGATACAGGTGGGAATCTTCAGGATCAGAGCGTTTCTGATCGAGAACGTCGTTCTCGGCATCGCGATGCTCGTGTTCATACCGGTGTTCTTCTTCTCGAGCGAGTACGGGCAGATCTCGCTCGGAAAGTCAGCCCAGCAGGTCGGCGTGATCCTTCTGTACTTCTTCGTCGGCTTCGTGGTGACCGCTCAGATCGGTGGTCGAATGCTCGACCGCGTGGGTGCAAAGCGCCCCGTGGTCCTCGGTTGCGCGCTCGCAGCGGTCGGCTTCTACCTGTGGGCAGGGAAGGTCACGCAGCTCGACCTTGGCTCGCAGGAGTGGTACATCGTCCTCTCCGGCGCCGGCATGGGTTTCATGCTCGGCCCCGCGAGCACTGACGCCGTCAATCGCGCCTCGAAGCTCTCTTACGGCGAGGCGACCGGAATCACCCAGACCGTCCGGAACTTCTCAGCAAGCCTGGGACTTGCCATACTCGGCACGATCTCGGTCTCGCAGTTCCGCTCCAGGGTGACCTCGTCGCTCGTCGCACAAGGAAAGTCGCGCGAACTGGCGGCGAAGATAGCTGCAGGAATCTCACAGTCACAGGGGCAGAGCGCAAGCGGCAGCACCGTCGCTCGGATTCCTCGCTACATCCAGCTCGATTTCGCCTATGCGTCGCGAACGATCTTCTACGTGATGGCGGCGGTTATGGCAGCCGCCGCCCTGGTGGCTTTCTTTGCGCTCGAGCAGGGACTTCAGATCGACACCGGCGAGTCGGACTCGGATCCGGCCGACGGCAAAGAGGTCGTGCCACCCGAGGACGTCGGTTCACCGCCGGATCGGGTTTCTCCGACCCCGAGCTGACGAGGCCGCGCTTTCGAGTGCCTCCCATTAGCGTCGGTACGAAACGGAGGTGAGGCGAATGAGCGACACGCTGGACTGGAACCGCAAGGTCATCGAGGAGTTCCGGGCCAACAAGGGCCGGATGAGCGGCCAGTTCGAGGGTGCACCCCTACTGCTGATACACACCAAAGGGGCAAGGAGCGGCCAGGAGAGGGTCAACCCGGTCATGTACCTCGATCTCGACGGGCACCGTTACGTCTTCGCATCCAAGGCCGGTGCGGACACAAACCCGGACTGGTACTACAACCTGGTCGCGAGCCCCCGCGTCACCGTCGAGGTCGGTGACGACACCTATGCGGCGGATGCGGCTCCCGTAACCGGCGCAGAGCGCGACAAGGTCTACACCGAGCAGGCTCGACGTTATCCAGGGTTCGCCGAGTACCAGGAAAAGACGTCACGGGTCATCCCGGTGGTGGAACTGGTCCCCGCAAGCTGATGGCCAGGTGGACGACAAAGGACATCCCCGATCAACGGGGCCGCACGGCGGTCGTGACCGGGGCGAACAGCGGGCTCGGATTCGAAACGGCGCTCGCTCTCGCATCCGCCGGAGCGAGCGTGGTGCTCGCTTGCCGCGACCAGGACAAGGGTGAATCGGCTTCGAAACGGATCCGCGAGACCGCGCCGGAATCGGACGTGCATGTCGAGCATCTGGACCTCGCCGATCTGGCATCGGTCCGAAAATTCGCTGCCGACTGCTCCTCTACGCACGAGAACCTCGACATCCTCGTGAACAACGCCGGGGTGATGGCCATCCCCCGTCGCGAGACCTCCGACGGATTCGAGATGCAGTTCGGCACGAACCACCTGGGCCACTTCGCGCTCACCGGGCTGCTTCTCGACAAGCTGATCGCGCGACCGGGTGCCAGGGTCGTCACGCTTTCGAGCGAAGTCGCGAAGATCGGCCGAATGAGGTTCGACGACCTGCAGAGCTCGCGGAGGTACGGGAAGTGGACCGCCTACGCGCAGTCCAAGCTCTCGAACCAGCTGTTCACACTGGAGCTCGACAGAAGGGCGGCGTCCAAAGGGATCGTGAGTGTCGCATCGCACCCCGGGTACGCGGCCACCAATCTCCAGGGCGTCGGACCGCGAATGAGCGGGTCGAAGATCATGGAGAGGGTGACCGACCTCGAGAACGCGGTGTTCGCACAGACGGCGGCCATGGGCGCGCTGCCCACCCTCTACGGCGCGACCGCCCCCGATGTCCAAGGAGCCCAGTACTTCGGCCCTGACCAGCTATTCGGGATGCGCGGTTACCCGAAGCGGGTGCACTTCGTCAGGGCTGCCACCAAACCCGAGGCCGCCGAGCGCCTGTGGGACATCTCCGAAGAGCTCACGGGCGTGCGCTACGAGCAACTCCGCTGACCGCGGCTGCGGCCGCCGCTGCATGCGTTCGCCCGGGACGAGGTTTCGGGCTCTCGAGCGTGAAGCGTCGGCCGGTGACGACGTCGAGACGCACGACGAGGATCAAGGCACCCGGCGTCGGCTCCGCGGGAGAGATCAGGTCCAATGGCGTTCTCGGCCGGTAAGTCTCCTCGCGCGTAGTCGCGAGGCCCCGCACGAGCACGCTCCACGCACGCATCGTCGCCCTGTCGACGTCGTCGACCTCGAATGCGACGAGCGAGCCCGGAGCCACTTCGGCCATCACTCCGGAGCCTGGGTACACCACGATCGCCCGGTCCTCGTAGTCGAACGTCACCGGCTCGACGATGGGAGCGCGGTTCGTCGAAATGGCGAGACGTCCGATCAAGCCGTCCTCGGAAGCAGATGCCAGGAGCTCGATGCACTCGGGAAACAGAAGGGTCTCGGACGCGCTCACAGCGGTATGCATACCCGAGCCTTGCATGCGAAATTCGCCCCGGCGCATCCCTTGTAAGAAAACAACTGTTGGCTCATACTGAACCAATGTTCACCCTCTCAGGTTCACCCGGGCCAGGTGGCGGCGGCCGGTGAGACGGTCGCATGAGGCGGGCGCCCCGGCCCGGGTCCTCGTAGGCGCTGCGGCCCTGCTCGTGGCGCTCGGAGTGTCCGTGATGGCCCCGGTGTCAGCCTCGGCTTCTGTGACCAGAGCCGCAGCTCCGCGCGCCGAGTCGATGCCGTCGTGCTCGACCACCGCAGCGATCAGTTACGGGGAGGTTCCACAGGTAGCGGACATTGCTGTGGCGGCCCAGATCGACTGCTTCACCTTCTCGGGCACATCGGGGGATCTCGAGTTCACCAACCTCGACGTCACGTCGGGCGACGTGAGCCCCTTCATCGACATCTTCAAACCCGACGGGATCTCGGCATGCGGCGGGCCTTACGAGGGTCCGGGGGGGTGTCCGCTCGACGAGACAGGCACCTGGACAATCGAGCTTTCCGATTCGGACGGAACCCACACGGGGTCCATGAACGTCGCCATAAACCGGGTAAATGTCGCAGTCGGCTGCAAGAACCTGCCCTATGGACCCACGACGGTGAAAGGGAAGGTGAAGACCGTTGCGGCGATCTCGTGCTTCACGTTCTCGGGTAAATCGGGCGACGTCGACTACGTGCACGTAGTCGGCGTGAAGGGGGCACTCGGCACGCCTGAGATCACGCTCGGCTCACCGGACGGTTCGGAGCCTTGCGGCAGCGCCGAGCTCGGGACCCTCGAGTGCCCGCTCACAGAGACCGGGGCGCAGAGCCTGCTTGTCTACGCCGACAGAGGAGCGGTCACCGGCAAGTACAACATCTCGATCCAGCGACTTACCGACCCCGTGCAGTGCCCCACCCTGGTGAAGCACGGATCCTCTGACGCAAGCTCGATCGCGACGATCGGCCAGGTGCGCTGTTTCGAGTTCGCCGGCACCGACGG
Organism: uncultured Acidimicrobiales bacterium; assembly: GCA_963801315.1. Taxonomy (GTDB): domain Bacteria; phylum Actinomycetota; class Acidimicrobiia; order Acidimicrobiales; family CAVXTF01; genus CAVXTF01. The sequence continues at coordinate 225,388 of CAWDEI010000005.1, forward strand.
CGAGAAGATCACGGCCACCTTGACCGGCGTCAGCGGGACCCTCGAACCTCTGATGGACCTGTTCAACCCGGCGGGGACCTCGGTCGCTGCAGGGCCCGGTGAGACGTTGAGCTACACGCTCGACTCCACGGGCACCTGGGTCATCCTGATCGAGGACGACAGCGGGGCGGGGCTCGGGAACTTCACCATCGCGCTCACCTGATCTCACGCCAGCCTGATCTCACGCCAGGCTGATCGGACATCGGCCTACGGCGGCATCGTCCACGGTCGCCACATCCTCACCAGCAGTTGATTCCTGCCCCACCTGAGGGTTGCTCGACGGACGCCGATGTTCACTGCGTCCATTTGTTGTCAAAACGTAGTTTCGTTCAAGCCTGTGCAGGGAAAGGTGGCGACCAGCACAGGAGGTAGGGGGAAATGGGGACGCACCTGGTCGGTCGACGAGGAGCGGGCGTTCGCCTGCTTCTCGTAGTTCTTGCTGCGCTCGCAGCGGTCACGGCAACGATGTCGGCGAGACCGGCGCCTGCCTCTGCTCTCGGAAGCCCGATACTCCTTACGATCACGGTGTCGCCGACAGTCGCGTCCGTCGACAAGGGCTTGACGCAGCAATTCACCGCCACCGGCCACTACTCGAACCTGACCACGGCGCCCCTGACCGACGTCGTCACGTGGTCGTCGTCGTCAACCACGGTAGCGACCGTATCCAACACTTCCGGATCTCAGGGCCTCGCGACGGCAGCCGGTACCGGGGTTGCGACGATCCTGGCCGTCGACGGCTCCGTTTCCGGCACAGCCGTGATGACCGTCCTTCCGGCGATCCTTCTCACGGTCACGGTCTCACCGGCCGTCGCGTCGATCCCGCTCGGCGAGTCGGAGCCCTTCAGCGCCACCGGCCACTACTCCGACGGGAGCACGCAGAACCTGACCGACTCGGTCACCTGGTCGTCGTCGAGCTCGTCGGTGGCGACGGTGTCCAACACTTCGGGATCTCAGGGCGCCGTCGCGGCCACCGGCACGGGCGTGGCCACCATCGGTGCGACGGACCCGTCGACGTCGATAGAGGGAACGGCTGTCGTCACGGTACTGCCTGCCGCCCTCCTGGCGGTGACCGTGTCTCCTCTCGCCGCCAACATCCCTGCCGGCGACACCGAGCAGTTCACCGCCACCGGTCACTACTCGAACGCGAGCACGCAGAACATCACCGACTCGGTCACATGGGGCACGTCGAGCTCGGGCACCGCGACCGTCTCGAACACACCGGGTACCCAGGGAGAGGTGACCGCGGTGGCGACCGGTGCGGCGACCATAACCGCGACCGACCCGACGACATCCATCGAAGGCGTCTCGGCGGTGACGGTCCTTCCCGCTGTGCTGGTCGCAGTGACAGTGTCGCCCCTCGCCGCCAACATCCCCGTCGGCGAGACCGAGCAGTTCACCGCGACGGGCCACTACTCCGACGGGAGCACGCAGGATCTCACCGACTCCGTCTCGTGGACGACGTCGAGCTCAGGCACGGCGACCGTCTCCAACACTTCGGGCTCTCAGGGTGAGGTGACCGCGGTGGCCACCGGTGCGGCAACCATCACCGCGACCGACCCGACGACGTCCATAGAAGGCATCTCGGCGGTGACCGTGCTGCCCGCGGTGCTTCTCGCGGTGACGGTGTCACCTATCGCCGCCAATATTCCCGCGGGCGACACGGAGCAATTCACCGCGACCGGTCACTACTCCGACGGCAGCACGCAGGACCTCACCGACTCCGTTACATGGGCGTCCTCTGACTCGAGCACGGCGACCGTCTCCAATAACTCGGGCTCTCAGGGTGAGGTGACAGCTGTGGCGGAGGGCGCGACCACCATCACCGCGACCGACCCGACGACCTCCATAGAAGGCGTCTCGGCGGTGTCCGTCCTTCCCGCTGTGCTGGTCGCCGTGACCGTGTCGCCCCTCGCGGCCAACATCCCGGCGGGCGAGACCGAGCAGTTCACCGCGACCGGTCACTACTCCGACGGGAGCACGCAGGATCTCACCGACTCCGTCTCGTGGACGACGTCGAGCTCGGGCACGGCGACCGTCTCCAACACTTCTGGCTCCCAGGGTGATGTGACCGCCGTAGCGGACGGCGCGGCCACCATCACCGCCACGGACCCGACGACGTCCGTCAACGGGACAGCGGTGGTGACGGTCCTTCCCGCTGTTCTGCTCGCCGTGACCGTGTCTCCTCTCGCGGCCAACATCCCCGCGGGCGAGACGGAGCAATTCACCGCGACCGGTCACTACTCCGACGGCAGCACGCAGGATCTGACCGATTCGGTCACCTGGGCGTCCTCTGATCGAGCACCGCGACGGTCTCCAACACTTCAGGCTCTCAGGGTGAGGTGACAGCGGTCGCGGAGGGTGCGACCACCATCACCGCGACCGATCCGACCACCTCGATAGAGGGCGTCTCGGCGGTGACTGTGCTGCCCGCAGTGCTGCTCGCAGTGACGGTGTCTCCTCTCGCGGCCAACATCCCCGCGGGTGAGACGGAGCAATTCAGCGCGACAGGCCACTACTCCGACGGGAGCACGCAGGATCTCACCGATTCGGTCACCTGGGCCTCGTCGAGCACGGCGACCGCGACGGTCTCCAACGCTGCAGGCTCCCAGGGTGAGGTCACGGCTGTGGCCACCGGCGCCGCAACGATCACTGCGACCGATCCGACCACCTCGATAGAGGGCGTCTCGGCGGTGACTGTGCTGCCCGCAGTGCTTCTCGCAGTGACGGTGTCTCCTCTCGCGACGAACATCCCCGCGGGCGAGACCGAGCAATTCACCGCGACCGGTCACTACTCCGACGGGAGCACGCAGGATCTCACCGATTCGGTCACCTGGGCGTCCTCTGACTCGAGTACCGCGACGGTCTCCAACGCCGCAGGCTCCGAAGGTGAGGTCACGGCGGTAGCAGACGGTGCGGCCACCATCACCGCGACCGACCCGACGACCTCCATCGAAGGCGTCTCTGCGGTGACGGTCCTTCCTGCTGTTCTGCTCGCCGTGACCGTGTCGCCTCTCGCGGCGAACATCCCTGCGGGCGAGACCGAGCAATTCACCGCGACAGGTCACTACTCCGACGGGACCACGCAGGACATGACCGACTCGGTCGCGTGGGCTTCGTCGAGCACGGCGACCGCGACAGTCTCGAATACCTCGGGCTCCGAGGGCCTGGTCACCGCGGTCGCTACCGGTGCGGCCACCATCACCGCTACCGACCCGTCGACCTCCATCGAAGGCATCTCGGTCGTCACGGTGCTGCCGGCGGTTCTGCTCGCGATCACCGTGTCGCCGACGACCGCTTCGATCTCGCAGTACGGGACCCAGCAGTTCACCGCCAAGGGCGAGTACTCGGACCTGAGCACGAAGGACCTCACCGACTCGGTCACCTGGTCGTCGTCGGACACATCCGAAGCCACGATCTCCAACGCGGCAGGATCACAGGGCCTCGCGACCGGCGTGTCCACCGGCGATGTCCTGATCACTGCGACGGACCAGTCGTCGGGGTTGTTCGGAGTTGCGGACCTCGACGTTGGCGGATTGAAGCTCACGATCTCGCCTTCGAGCGGTCCCCCCAAGACTCACGTGACGGTGAGCGGGGAGGGATTCACGCCAGGGAGCACCGTCAAGATCATCTACAAGACAGGGGTCTCGACGGAGCCAAAGTTCAAGATCTGCAAAGCGACCGTCGAGTCGGATGGAACCTTCAGCTGTACCGGCCAGATTCGCGGCACCCGCGTCGCCGGGGCTACCGGCTCGCACACCGTCACAGCAAAGGTCCCCCACTCGCACTCGGTGGTCGCGTCGACCACTTACACGCTGACGTCCTGAGCCTCTCCGGCCGACCGCTTCTCGAGCCATCTGCGGAATCCGGCCGCGTTCGAGTGGACGCCGTTCAACGTCTCGAGCTTCGAACGCTCCCTGGAGTCGAGACCTGAGTAGTCGGCCGCGAACGACTCCTCTAGTGCCGAGGCGATATCGCGACCCTCTCTCCACGCCCGTTCGGCAACGCCTGCCCATTCGCGCAAGGTCTGCTCCGCTTCTTCGAGCACCGACCCGGCGTCGCCGAGAAGTCCGTAGTGCGCGAGAGCAAGGCCTGTCGGATTGCGCTCGGCGAAGCGGTGCAGGGAATTGACCGCCTGTTCCAGGTCGAAGTCCGGAGGAGGCGTTGCCGGCCGGAGCACGCCGGCGTCGGGGAGCCGGACGCCGACGGCGTCGCCTGCGAAGAGGATGCCACTCGCCGAATCGTGCAGCGCCAGATGATGCTTGGCATGTCCGGGAGAATCGACCGTGGTGAGGACATGGTCGGCACCGGTACGGATCTCCTCGCCGTCCGCGAGCACATGGATCCGGTCGGCGGGCGTGGGATCGAGTCGCCCGTAAAGCGAGTCGAGGAGAGGGCCGTAGACCCTGCTCGCCGATTCCACGAGGCGGCTCGGGTCGACAAGGTGACGCGCACCTTTCTCGTGCACGTAGACGGTTGCCGCGGGAAATGCCCGGGCGACGTCGCCGACACCCCCTGCATGATCGAGGTGGATATGGGTCACCGCGACGCCTGCGAGCTCGCCCGGCGAGACCCCGAGCTCAGCGAGCGCTTCCAGGAGCACGGGGACCGAGCTCTGGCTCCCGGTCTCTACGAGCAACGGGGCGTCCCCGTCCACCAGGTACCCCGCCGTCATGCGTTCCCAACCGCCGAGCAGCGTATCGATCTGGATTATCCCGGGTGCGATGAGCGTCGTGGGCATCGTCAGTCCGGTTCGGGCCCTACCTGTATGACGACCTTCACGTCGTCGGGTTGGCGATCTAGCGCCTGGGACCACTGCTCCAACGGGACCCTTCGGCTAACGACGCGTTCGAGCCAGGACGCGTTCCGCCTTGGCGAGCGCAGCCGCTGCGGCCTCGTAGTGCCGCCGATTTGCGTTGACGGAGCCCACGACCGCCTCGTTCTCCAGGACCATGTTCCTGTTGAGGAGGCCTGCGTCGATGTCGATCGACCTTCCGCCCGACGACACGCCTGTCAGGCAGACCACTCCAACCGGCCCCAGGTGGTCCATCGCGTCGAAGACCAAGGAGTCGACACCGGTGCACTCGATCACGACGTCTGGCGGCGCACCCGCCGACTCGATGGTCCCGGTGTGATAGTGAGCACCTAGCTCGGCGACGAGATCGGGCTTCGGCCCCGAGGTCACCTGGTCGATCACCGTCACGTCCATCCCGCGCTGGACGCCGATGAGAGCCGCGAGCAGCCCGATCGGCCCGGCACCCGTGACCACGACTCTGTTCGGCTCGAAGGTTGCGCGATTGCCTATGCGGTCCACCTGCTCCCATGCCTTCGCCACGACGCTCGTGGGTTCCAAGAGGACCCCGAGCAGCCCGAGCTTCGGGTCCACCTTCACTGCGAAGTCCGCGGTGATGCGGTATCGCTCGGAGCAGTAGCCGTCGTGCTGCTTGATCCCGCGCTCGGTGTACTCGCCGTTGCGGCAGAAGTCCCACTCACCCGCGGCGCAGTTGATGCACGGCACCGGGTCGGGGCGTCGAACGATGCCGACGACCAGATCGCCTACTGCAACCGAAGCACCGGCCGGGGCCTCGAGCACGCGTCCGAGCGACTCGTGACCGAGCACCAGACGGTCCGAGCCCGGCGGAGGCCATCCGTACTCGCCCGAAATGATCTCGATGTCCGTGCCGCAGACCCCGATCGCGATCGTCTCGACAAGGACCGGGCCGTCGGACTCGGGCGGCTCGGGAATCTCGTCGAGCGCCGCGGTACCGGCCTTCATGGGTGTGACGCGGAGTGCCTTCATCAGTCGGACCTTTCCTTTGTCGTGGTCGAGCGATCCTTTGATGCACCTTTGGATGCAGAATCGGCCCTGGATGCAGAGTCGGTTTTGGGTGCAGAGTCGGCGATCGCTTCGCGCGCTGGCGTTTGGCCGCAGTGATGAAGCCGTGGCTCCGCTGCAGGCCCCAGTCGCGTCGCAATACCGCCCGTCGCAACGATCGAATGGTCTCTCGGCTCGGCAGAACGTCGTCGAGCGATTGACCGCTCAAGTTGCATGCGGTGTTCACGAGCGAAACATGGGAGAACGCCTGCGGGAAGTTACCCACTTGGCGCTTCGCGACGGAGTCGTACTCTTCGGCGAGCAAACCGAGATCGTTGCGCAGCCCGAGCAGGCGTTCGAACAGAGCGCGGGCGTCGTCTGCCCGCCCGATCATTCCGAGGCAGTCCGCCATCCAGAACGAGCAGGCGAGGAACGCTCCCTCGCGTCCGGTGAGGCCGTCGACGTTCGACGCTTCCTCCGCGCGGTAGCGGAGTACGAAACCGTCTTCTGTGAGCTCCTTCTCGATCTTCTCGATCGTCGAGCGGACCCGGGGATCAGTGGCCGGAAGGAAGCCGAAAAGAGGGATCATCAGCAAGCTTGCATCGAGAGCGTCCGATCCGTAGTACTGGGTGAACGACCCGACCTTCGGGTTGTAGCCCTTCTCGAGGACCTCGGCGTGGATCGCATCACGCATCTGTCGCCACTTGTCGACGGGTCCCTCGAACCCGAACTCCTCGATCGAGCGGACCGCCCGGTCGACAGCCACCCAGGCCATGACCTTCGAATGGGTGAAGTGCCGGCGCGGGCCACGCACCTCCCAGATGCCGTCGTCGGGCTCCTTCCAGCCCGTCTCCAGGAAATTCATGAGCGCGACCTGCAGGTCCCAGGCCGGTTCTGACGTCACGTCGCCCGCACGCGCGGCCTGGTAGAGCGCCGACATCACCTCGCCGTAGACGTCGAATTGGTACTGGCCCGCGGCAGCGTTGCCGATACGGACCGGCTTCGATCCCTCGTAGCCCGCGAGCCAGTCGACCTCCCATTCGTCGAGCCTCCGCTCACCGGCAGGCCCGTACATGATCTGGATCTCCGACGTGGTCCCAGCGACAGCTCGAAGGAGCCAGTCGCGCCACGCCATGGCCTCTTCGTGATACCCCCCGCGCATGAGCGCAGTGAGCGTCAAGGTGGCGTCACGCAACCAGCAGTACCGGTAGTCCCAGTTCCGCACCCCTCCGAGAGTCTCGGGCAGCGAGGTCGTCGCAGCCGCCACGATGCCTCCGGTCGGCTGGTACGTGAGCGCCTTCAAGCGTGATGAGAGAGCGAAGGACGGCCGACCGGTACTCCCCTTGGACGGTGCACAGCGCCGACCAGTCCTCCCACCACGAGACGGTGTCGGAGATCGAGAACCGGGCATCTGTGGGTCGCGGGGGCTGTTCGTGCGACGGGAACCAGGTGAGGACGAACGGTATCGCCTGGCCCTCGGTGACCGTGAAGTCGGCGACGGTCTGGAAATGCTCGCCCGCGTGTCGCTGACAGGGGTCCACAGCGCCAGCCCGTCGGGTCCCGCGGTCGCGGTCAGGAGGCCGTCCTGGTATCTCACCCAGGGAACAGTGCAGCCGTAGCCCATCCGGATCGCAAGGCACATGCGCATCGCCACGGTGCCCTTCACGCCCTCGACGAGCCGGATCACCTCGGGATGGTTCTCGCGGATGGGCATGCAGTCGGTGATCCTCACCGTGCCGCCCGCTGTGGTGAAATCGGTCTCGAGGACGAGCGTTTCGTCCTTGTACCTGCGCGAAGTCGAGATCACGGGCTCGGCCGGCTCGAGTTGCCAGTAGCCGTTGTCGTCGGTGCCGAGGAGGCTCGCGAAGCACGCGTCGGAGTCGAATCGCGGCAGGCACAGCCAGTCGATCGAGCCGTTGCGCCCGACCAGGGCGCAGTATGGGTGTCGCCGATGATCGCGTAGTCCTCGATGCGCAGAGTCACCTCCACAACCTAATGTCGCTCGGGAGCTAGCCCGAGGTGCATCCCTCGGTCGACACCGGCCCCCTGCTCGACTCGGCGGTCGCCACCCGTTGGATCACGGCCGGCGTCGCTATCGCGTAGCCGACGCTGTGGTTGACGGTGGAGCGGGCGAACACCACGCCGATTACGAGGCCGTCCGGCTCGACGAGTGGGCCGCCCGAGTTCCCGGGGCGCACCGAAGCATCTATCTCGTAGATCGAGCGGGTCGCCTCGACGTTCCCGTAGATGTCCCAGCCCGTGGCCTGGAACGCGGCCATGACGCCCGCTGGACCGTAGGTGAGAGGGCCGCCTTCGGGAAACCCGAGAACCGCTCCGGTCTGGCCCCGGCCGACCAGTTTGGCGTCGAGGTGGAGCGATGGTTCGGTGAGGCCCGGAACGCGCAGCACCGCTATATCGAGCACGGGGTCGTACACCACGGCCGTGGCGGGGTGATTTCCCTTGGAGTCGATGACGCGAGGCAGCGCGACTCCCGCCACCACGTGAGCGTTGGTGACGACGAGACCAGGCGCCACGACGAATCCCGATCCCTCCTGGGTGAGGCCGCATGCCTGACCCTCGATCTTCACGGTCGACGGTCCGGCCGCGTCGACCGCGGCGTTCACCGCCGAGTCGTCGGGCAGGGGAACGAAGCCCGCTATCGCCGGCGGGAGCCCGCTGAACACGAGCGGGAAGCCCTCCTGGCCGAGAAAGGTCTCGATCTTCGCGAATACAGAAGGCGGCTGGGGAAGCACGTTGTCGAGAGCACGAACGATGCGCGAGTTCTGCATCGCAGACGCGAGGCTCGTGAAGCTCGAAGCCCCGATCAGGCTCCCCGCGAGCCAGACCACGAGCAGCGTGGCGATCACGGCGACGCCGACTCCGAGACCGGAATCCACCGGTCCGAGCTTGATCCGCCGCAGGGCTGCACCGGAGTGCAGGCCTATGACGCTGCCCAAGGTTCCCAGGACGAACGCGAAGCCGAGCACGATCAGGATGGCGACCACGGCCTTGGCCGTGGACGAATGGATGTGGGTCGCGACCAATGGCGTCAGGACGGCGCCGAGCAAAAGTCCCCCCCAGAAGCCGCCGTACGAGAAGAGCTGGAGCGCGGCACCGCGCTTCAGACCGCTCACGGCCGAGATTGCGACGATCGCCAACACGACGATGTCCACCCAGTTCACGCCGGGAGATCCTTGCACCTCCGTCGCGCCCGAACCGATCAGGCATGGTCACCCCGCCCGAGCCCAAATGGTCAAGGGCGCGGACATGCGACCGATCCACGGGCGTCGGCCGGTCGTGGGAAGATTGTGCTCCCGCGCACCACTGCCGGGGGTTCGCCCGGTGGGGAGAGAGCTGCGGTGCCCCACTTGGACGATCAGCCCACGCACACTGAGCCCGCAAGCGGGCATGCCACGGCTCCGGGCGAATCTGCGACAGCCGAACCCGCAGCGTCGCCGGCGATCGCCCCCCCGCCGGTGCTCGCTCCTCCTTCCGAAGCCCCCCTTCCGCCTACGGTTCCAACTCCGCCCGCGTACGGTCCGCCGCCACCAGCCACGCCCTCAGGGGCGCCCGTCCCCTTGTGGCCGCCGCCCCCACCGTCCGAGAGGCGAGGTCGGGTGCGAGGTGCCCGGATCGTGGGCTCTGCGCCACTCGACGTTCTCGGCCGTCCGCTCGCTTCGTGGTTGAAACGAGCGCTCGCGATCGCCGTCGATTTCCTGGTGCTTTCGTTCGCTCTCAGCGAGTTCGGTCGCGAGGTCTTCCCGCTCGTCGTTTCGTCCGGGAACAAGGCCCCGAGCAATCAGGTGTTGTCCTTCCTCGGGGTTTCGGCGCTCGCATGGATCGGGTACCTCACACTTCTCGGAAGTACGCGGCGCGGTCAGACGCTCGGGATGATGCTCTACGGCATCGCGGTGCGCGACGACGCCGGCGGAGGTCAGGTGAGCGTGGGCCGCGCGACGCTGAGGAGCGTTGTCCTCGTAGGACTGTCGAGCTTCTTCATAGATCTGCTCTGGCCCCTTTGGGATCCGAGGCGCCAGTCGCTTCATGACAAGGCGGCCAGAACGGTCGTCGTGGACGTCAGGCTGGCGGCGCTCGCGGAGCAGCTCAGACAGGGAGGCCGGTGACCAATTGAGCCAGATGTTCTCCACCACGACGGGCGGCGTCGCGCAGGTGGGCGCGTTCGCGGCACCTCCCGGAAGCGATTGGACCCCCGTTTCTCCGCGCCTCAGGTCCATGCGCCGGGCGATCGTCTTCGCGGTGGTGCTCGTGGCGGGTGGTGGGCTCGCGGGGGGTCTCGCTACCGTCAGCACGGCAGCCTCGATCGGAGTCGGGGCCGGTGCGATCGTCGTGTTCGGATGGGCGTGGTGGATGATCGGGCGAAATTGGCGGTCGTGGGGCTACGCCGAACGTCATGACGACCTGCTCGTCGTGCACGGCGCGCTGTTCAAGACCCTCGTCGTCGTGCCTTACGGCCGCATGCAGCTCGTCGACGTTGTGGCCGGGCCGATCGAGCGCTCGTTCGGGCTCGTGAACGTCAAGCTGCACACGGCGGCAGCGTCGACGGACGCCCGGATACGCGGGTTGAGGCCTGACGACGCAGGCAAATTGCGGGACCGGCTCGCAGCTCTCGGCGAGGCTCATGCGGCCGGACTCTGATCGGGGAGGCGTCCCCGCGCAGCCATCGCCGCCAGATCCGGGACGTGCGCCGCCCCCTCCGGCTCCGCCACCTCCGGGCTATGAGCAGCCGCCGGGATTCGCTCAACCAGCCCCGCCACCTGCGCCCCCGCCGGGGTATGCGGCTCCACATGGAAACTCGGCGACTGCGTCGTCGAGCGAGATGCACGGCGGCTTCCACCGCCTGCACCCCCTCACCCCGCTCGTCACGGGCGCTCGACTGATCGGCGTTCTCGTTTTCGTCGCCATCGCGAATCTGTCGAGCTCTAAGTCGTCGAGCGGCGGCTCGAGCGGTGGCGGAGGGATCACGATCGCCATCTACGCAGGCATCGCCTTCGTCGTGATGCTCGGAGGGTTCGTCTCTTGGCTCGTCACCCGCTACCGCGTCGAACAGGGCGAGCTGCGTGTCGACTCGGGACTACTGCGGCGACAGTCGAAGCGTCTGCGGCTCGACCGTCTGCAGAGCGTCGACGTGCTGCGGCCGCTCGTGGCGCGCATGTTCGGGTTGGCGGAGCTCCGGCTCACGACGGGCGGGACGGAGCACACTTCGGTGAAGCTTCGCTACCTGCCGTCGGACACCGCGCAACGGCTGCGCGCGGAACTGCTCGGCCGGGCGGCTGGACTCGGTCCGGGCATCGCAGAGGCACCCGAACGCCCGCTCGTCGTCGTGACTCCCGGCGCGCTCATCGGTTCGACACTGCTCGATCTCGCCTCTTCGCGGCGGAGTGCTGCTTTTCGCCGTGCCGGTCGCGGCTGCTCTCGGCGCCGGAAGCAGCACGAAATCCTCGACCGCGGTCGGCGTGGGACTGGTCTTGTTCATCCCTCTGCTTTTGGTGGTCGGCGGTGACGTCTGGCGCCGCCTCAACGCATCGTGGCAGTTCACCGTCGCCGACTCGCCGGACGGGCTTCGGCTCCGGTCCGGCCTGCTGTCGACCAGGGCCCAGACGGTGCCGCCGGGGCGGATCCAGGCACTGCGCATCCGCCAGCCACTGTTCTGGCGCCCGTTCGGGTGGGCGACGGTGCACATGAACGTCGCCGGAGTCGTCGGACGCTCTCAATCTTCGAGTCGGGTGCTCTTGCCGGTCGCCCCTCTTCACGTTGCGAGAGGTCTCACCGAATATGTCCTCGGAGGAGTGCAGCTCGACTCGGTTCAGGTGACGCGCCCGCCGCGCCGCGCAGCATGGTGCTCACCCATGTGGTGGCGGGCCATGGCCGCGGGGAGCAACTCGCAGGTGTTCGTCAGCCGTCACGGCTTGTTCGCGCCCACGATCGACATCGTCCCCAACGCAAGGACCCAGAGCGTCCACCTGCGGGCGGGACCTTGGCAGAAGCTCTGGGGCCTCGTGACGTTGCACCTCGACTCGACGCGAGGGCCCGTCCGGGTGCGCGCCGCGCACCGCGACGCGTCGGAGGGACGTTCGATGCTCGACGAGCAGGCCGAGCGCGCCCGTATGGCGAGGCAGGCGGCCGCGCCCGACCGGTGGATGAGCACCACGGGACCCAGGCGCCAGGTTCCGCAGTAGCAGACTCGGCGCTCGCGCCTACTGTTTGTCCCACGGCCGGCACGAGAGCCCGAGCGTTGGGGCCAGTGAGTTGTCGGCGCCAGAGAATTAGAGCCAGAGAATTAGAGCCAGGGCATTGGGGAGCTGCGATGGGCGACATCATCGAGATCGTGATCGGGATCGTCGGTGAGCAGCACGTCAGCGTCGGTGAGGCGATTCCGGACGATCACACCCATGACGAGTGCCTGACCGTCGAAGGAGTGGTCCCCCTTGCTGTCGTGTGCCCCGCCACCACCGCCGAGGTGGCCGGCGTGCTGCGGGCGTGCGACGAGCAGCAAGTGGGTGTCACGGCGCGCGGGTCCGCCACGGGGTTGTCCGGCGGCTGCACGCCGACACCCGACGGCATCGTTGTCTCTTTCGAACGAATGGACTCCATAGTCGAGATCGACACCGCGAATCATGTGGCCGTCGTGCAACCCGGCGTGACGCTCGCTCAGCTCAACGATGCGCTCGCACCACTCGGGTTCGTCTACCCGGTGTTCCCCGGTGAGGCGAGCGCCAGCCTGGGCGGAAATGTAGGGACGAACGCCGGAGGGATGCGAGCGGTCAAGTACGGGGTGACGCGCCACCACGTTCTCGGTCTGGAGGCCGTGCTCGCGAACGGCGACGTGATCCGCACGGGGGGAAAGTACGTGAAGTCGTCGACCGGCTACGACCTCACCCAGATCCTGATCGGATCCGAGGGGACGCTCGCCCTCGTGACCGAGATCACCCTCAAGCTCGCGCCCTTGCTCGCGCACCGTGCAACGCTGCTCGCTCCGTTCACGACGCTCGAACAGGTCACGGGAGCCGTTCCCCGCATCGTCTCTCTGGGTACGGCACCGCTCATGCTCGAGTACATCGACCAGGTCACCATGGCGGGGATAACGCAGGCGGCCGGGCTCGACCTCGGCATCTCCGAGGAGGTCCGCAGTGCAGCAGCCGCGTACCTGGTGGTCGTGCTCGAGGGATCGCGGCCCGAACGCGTCGACGAGGACGCAGAAGTTGTCGCCACTCTGCTCGACTCGCTCGGTGCGATCGACGTCTTCGTCCTGCCGCCGAATGCAGGAGAGCAGCTCATAAAGGCAAGGGAGCGCGCCTTTTTCGTCGCCAAGGCGGCCGGATCCAACGACATCGTGGACGTCGTGGTGCCCCGCGCCGCGATCCCGGGCTACCTCGCGCTCGCCGGAGAGCTCGCCGCCAAGAACGAATCGCTCGTGTTCGGTTGCGGGCACGCGGGGGACGGGAACGTGCATCTGACTGTGTTCCAACCCGATCCCGAGGTCCGGGTCCGGTTGGTGCGCGAATTGCTCGAGGAGGGCATGGCGGCCGGCGGGGCCATCTCAGGTGAGCACGGCCTCGGACGGGCGAAGGCCGAGTTCTACATGGAGCTTGCAGACCCCGTCGTCATAGCTCTCATGCAGAGGGTGAAGCAGGCGTTCGACCCTCACGGCATCCTCGGGCCGGGGAACCTGCCCGGCCTTCCGTCATCTCCACCGCGGACCGACCGATGAAAGGCGCCGAGCTCATAATCTCCACCCTCGCCGCGAGCGGTGTCGACGTGACCTTCGCCAACCCGGGCACGTCCGAGATGCACTTCGTCGCAGCACTCGACAGCGTTCCCGAGATGCGCGGAGTCCTCTGCCTGTTCGAAGGCGTCGTGACCGGTGCCGCCGACGGCTACGCGAGGGTTGCCGGCAAGCCGGCCGCGACACTGCTTCATCTCGGTCCGGGACTCGCGAACGGGCTCGCCAACCTCCACAACGCGAGGCGCGCCAACACGTCGATCGTGAACTTGGTCGGCGACCACGCGACCTATCACAAGCGCTTCGATCCCCCGCTCGAGTCCGACATCGAGTCGCTCGCTTCGCCGATGTCGCAATGGGTGCGCCGCTGCTCGGAGCTCGACGACCTCGGAGCCGACGTGGAGTCGGCGCTCGACGCGGCCTGGGGACCTCCCAGACATGTCGCGACCCTCATCGTTCCGGCAGATCTGTCGTGGCTCGAGGTGAACCAGGCGCCGCTCCCTGCAAGTAGGCACCGGGCACGAGGCGCTTATTCACCCGTATCGGAAAGCACGGTCGAAGCCGTCGCGAAAGCGCTGCGCGCACCCGGACGGGCGGCCCTCATGGTCGGGGGAACGGCAAGCAGGCAGCGAGGCCTGGAGGCCGCGAGCCGGGTGGCGTCCGGCGACAGGGGCGAAGCTGCTCTGCGAGACCTTTCCCTCCGTGCTCGAGCGCGGGGCGGGGATCCCCGAGGTCGAGCGCCTCGGCTACTTTGCCGAGCTCGCCGCCCTACAGCTCGAGGGGGTGACGACTCTTGTCCTTGTCGACGCCCTGGCGCCGGTGTCGTTCTTCGCCTACCCGGGCAAGCCGAGCGACCTCGTGCCACCCGGATGCGCCGTGTACGTGCTCGCTGCAGGCGCAGACGACGCTCCCTCGGCGCTCGAGGCCCTCGCCGAGCTGGTCGGCGCACCTGAGAGCAGCGCCGCGCCGGCGGCGAGACCGGCGCCTCCTGCAGGACCGCTCAGCGCGAGGTCTGTGGCTGACGCCGTCGGAGCAACCCTCCCCGAGGGGGCGATCGTGTCCGACGAGTCCAACACCGCCGGCATATACATGTCCGCCGCCACAGCCGGGTGCCCACCTCACGAATGGCTGTGCCTGACCGGTGGAGCCATAGGTCAAGGGCTTCCGGTAGCAACGGGAGCTGCGATCGCAGCTCCCGGCCGGCGGGTGTTGTCGCTCGAAGCCGACGGGAGCGCGATGTACACGCTCCAGTCGTGGTGGACCCAGGCGCGCGAATCGCTCGACGTGACCACCGTGCTCCTCGAGAACCGCTCTTATGCGATCCTCGAGCTCGAGCTGTCGAGGGTCGGCGCGGAGGCACCCGGCCCAGTCGCAAGAGCCATGCTCGAGCTCGAGCCCCCGCCGCTCGACTTCGTGTCGCTCGCAAGTGGAATGGGGGTGCCGGCCCGACGCGCCACCAGCGCAGAGGAGCTCACGTCGATGCTCGACAAGAGCTTCTCCGAACCGGGACCGTCTGTGATCGTGGCGGACGTTGGCAGGGGGATCGGATAGCGCCAGCCGGTCAGGGGATCGGATGGCGCCCGGGCCCGGGCGATCCCGGGTCATCCCGGGTCATCCCGGTCGGGTTACGAAGAAGCCTCCGCCCACTCTTCGCCGGCCGCCGGGTCGGGTTACGAAGAAGCCTCCGCCCACTCTTCGCCGGTCGCCGCGTCGGGTTACGACGAGGTCTGTCCGTCCTTTTCACCCTGCGAAGGGTCTGAGCTCGGGCCTTGTGCCCTCACCCGCTCGACCTGCTCGAACGCCGACCTCAGGTCTGCGATCCAGCTCGCCTCGTTCTCGCCGACCAGCCGCACGCACCACGCAAGAGCCTCGCTGCGGCTCCGTGCGACGCCTGCGTCGATCAGTGTGTCGAGGACCTGGCGCTCGTCGATGCGCAGCCTCGTCATGACCGGAACGCTCGCCGTCGTGAACTGCTCGTCGGTGTCCCCGACTCGCGCTCCCCACGAGACATGGCGACCGAAGGCGCTCTGGGCCTCGTCGGCTATGCGCATGCGCTCATCGCGAGTGTCCTCGCGAAATCGCGTCACCCGTGCCTGCTCGGCGGTGCGCCTGTCTTCTTCGGAGACGTCCTTGTCCAACGTCAGGTCGGGAAGCGTTCCCACGACGAGGACTTCGTCGTCGTCAACTGTGACCTGGGGTGTTCCTGTGTACCAACCGTCGGGCAGTCGCCCCGCGAACCATGCCTTTATCTGCTGGCGCTGCTCCGCTGTCGTCCGCTGCTCGCGCACTGGGCCGAACCGGCCCCTCATGCGCCGCGGACCGCGTCGCCCACGCTCCGAGGAGAATCCCTCGTGTCCGTGTCTCATCGTCTAACTCCATTCGTAGATCGATTTCTTACTTACACGATTACAACACTTACTGTAACAGATATTTCGGGATTCTCGAGATTTCTTTCCGCCACATCGATTCGATGCGCATAGGCCCTGCTCAGCGACCCGAAACTCAGTAGCGGGCCTGCGACCCGAAACGTCGGGACGGCTACCGTCGAGGACCATGCCAGGCGCCGGCAACCAGACCTGCGACGTCGTGGTGGTGGGCGGGGGCCTCGTCGGCATGGCCCTCTGCTACGAGCTCGTGACCAGGGACCTCGACGTGGTTCTCGTCGACCGTCACCACGAGGGAAGGGCAACGGACGCCGGAGCCGGGATCCTCTCCCCCGAGACGTTCCTCGATCCCGACGACGACTGGGCCGCCCTCGCCCGCTCGGCGGGAGAGCACCATCGCAGGCTCACCGAACGGGTGGCCGAGGACGGCGCCGGTGGGACCGGGATCGAGGTCTGCGGCCTCATCCGGATCTCGACCTCCGAAGGTGAAGACGAATGGCTCGAGCAAGGGGCCGAGCTTGCACGACAGGCGCGCACCCGGGGTCGTGACCGGGATCGATCCCGACGAGGCAGCCCGGGCGTTCCCGCCGCTCGGGCCGGTGAGGTCGGCCTTGTTCAACCCGGTGGCTGCCCGCATCGACGGGAGACTGGCGACCGGAGCGATTTCGCAGGCTTGCAGCGAGCGCGGGCTCCACAGCGTCCACGGCGAGGTGATCTCGCTCGTGCTCGGGGACGGCCGGGCTCTCGGCGTGGAGACGACCGACGGAAGGCTCGCAGCGGGCACGATCGCGATCGCAGGCGGCGCATGGTCGTCGCGATTCGCGGAACAGCTCGGGGCAGCCCTGCCCGTGAGCCCGATGAAGGGCCAGATCATCCACATGACGCTCCCCGGAACCGAGACGGGGCACTGGCCGATCGTCCAACCCGTCTTCAGCCACTACCTGGTCCCGTGGCCGGGAGGTCGGATCGCGTGCGGTGGGACCCTCGAAGCTGGCGCCGGCTTCGACACGAGACCCACCGCGGGCGGCGTCCACGAGCTGCTGCGGGAGGGATTGCGCACGGCTCCTGGGCTTGCCGAGGCGACCGTCTCGGAGGTGCGGGTGGGGCTGCGGCCCAGCTCGGCCGACGACCGGCCGGTGCTCGGCGCGCTGCCTGGCTGGTCCAACGTGCACGTGGCCACCGGACACGGGACCGAAGGCCTGCTGCTCGGGCCTTACACCGCTGCGCTCGTCGCCGACTCGATCGCCTCGGGCTCGGTCCCCGAGCAGATCGCATCGCTCTCCCCGCGCGGTTCGCATCCGGTGCCGGCGACGAACCCGCCTGAGCCGGCGACGAACCCGCCTGAGCCCACCAGCGTCTCTGCACGTCTAGCTTTCGCAGTGGGCTCGCCTTCCCGTTGACATAGGAGCAGGAATGGAGACACGGACACTCGGACGCACGGGCCACCGGTCGTCGGTTGCGATCCTCGGCGGCGCGGCGTTCGCCCGAGCCACACCTGAGCAGACTGCTGAGCACTTCGCCGCCGCCCTCGCCGCAGGTGTCAACCACCTGGACGTGGCGCCACGTTACGGACGTGCCGAACAGCTTCTCGGGCCTTTTGTCGCAGACGCGCGAGACCGTCTGTTCGTCGCATGCAAGACCATTCGCAAGGATCCCGCAGGAGTGCGCGCCCAGCTCGAAGAATCGCTGCGCCTGCTCCACTGCGAGAGCTTCGATCTGTACCAGCTGCACGCCGTCACCGATCTGGACGAGCTCGACGCGCGCAGCCGGCGCGGTCGAAGTCCTGATGCAGGCGCGCGAACGAGGGGCTATGCCGGTTCGTCGGGATAACCGGGCACAACCTGACCGCGCCGGCTGCGCATCTCGAGGCGTTGCGCCGCTACGACCTCGACACCGTCATGTTCCCCGTCAACCCGCGCCTTTGGGCCGACACGACCTACCGCCGTAGCGCAGAAGCTCTGCTCGAAGAGGCACAGAACAGGAACCTCGGCGTCATGGCGATCAAGGCTGCCGCCGCGCGGCCATGGGGCGAGCGCACGCACACCTCGAGCACGTGGTACGAGCCGTACGTATCCGAAGAGGTGTTGGCCCGCAACATCCGGTTCGTCCTGTCGGTGCCCGGAGTCGATGCAATTTGCACGCCGGGCGATCTCGATATGTTGCCCACCGTCTTGAGCGCGGCGGCCGCCGCATCACCGATGGAAGATGCCGAACGTGACCGAGCCATGGCCGAGACCACAGGGGAACCGCACATCTTCCCGATGCCCGCCCTGGGCTGAGGGCATCCGGTGCGTCAGTCCGGATCGCCCAAGGTGTAGCCGACACCCGCAGATGTCTTGAGCAGACGCCCGCCCTCCTCCCCGAGCTTGCGCCGCAGTCTGTAGACGTAGACGCGCAGGTACTGCGACTCGGTTCCATACCCCGCACCCCAGACCTCCTCGAGGATCATCCTTTGGGTGCAGAGCCTTCCGGCGTGCCGGGCGAGGAACGCGAGGATGTCGAACTCCTTGCTCGTGAGCTCCACGGGCTTCCCGTCCACTCGAGCCTCGTGATGGACCAGGTCGATGTGGATCAACCCGACGTCCAGCTCCGTCTTCTCGGTCCCGGAAACCGGCTTCGCGCGGTGCCTGAATGCGGCGCGGATGCGCGCTTCGAGCTCTGCCATGCCGAACGGCTTCGTCACGTAGTCGTCGGCCCCGCCGTCGAGAGCGGAGACCTTCCGCTGCTCGCTCCCGGCCGCCGAGAGCACGATGACCGGGACGTCGGTCCATTGCCGTATGCGGCTGCAGACGTCGAGGCCGTCGATGTCGGGAAGACCCAGGTCGAGAAGAACGACGTCCGGCTCGTCAAGAGCGGTGTGGGTGATCCCGCCGCTGCCGTCGGTAGCCGTCAGCACCTCGTATCCGTGAGAGCTGAGCCCGACGCTAAGAGCGCGCAGAAGCGCCCTGTCGTCGTCCACCACGAGCACCCGGGGCTTCGCCCTCAAGAATCCTCCACGAGTGCCGTAGCCCTCAAGATGCGCCCACGGAGTGCAGTCGCCCTCAAGATGCCGCCACGAGTGCGGTCGCCCGCGGGACGTCGAAGGCGAAACAGGCCCCACCGGACGGGGAGTCTTCGAGCCAGATGCGCTCACCGTGTGCCTCCACGAACGCCTTGGCGATGGCGAGACCCAGACCCGCACGCCCTCCGGCGTCGCGGCGGCTGAACATCTCGAAGAGGCCCTCGCGGTCTGGCAGCGGCACGCCGGGCCCCTGGTCTTCCACGCTTATGCGGACCGCGGTGGGAGTGGGCAGCGGCTCGTACGGTGACAGGGGTTCCGTCGGGTGCGAAACGGGCGGCGTTCTCGAGGAGGTTCGCCAGTGCCTGGACGACGAGCAGCCTGTCGACGTCGACGAGCGGCAGATCGTCGGGAAGATCAATGTGCAGGATCGCGGGCCCGTTCGCTGAACCGAGCGCACCGACCGCGTCGTCGATGATCGTAGCTACACTTCCACGGCCTGATGGCGCGGTTCGAGCGCACCCGCCTGGATGCGGGTCATGTCGAGCAGATTGGTCACGAGCCTGTCGAGACGGTCGGCCTGGCCCTCGACCAGTCCGAGCATCTCGCTGCGGTCCGATGCAGAGAAATTCGAGCCGGCGTCGCGCAGGCTGGACACGGCAATCTTGATCGTCGCGAGCGGCGTGCGCAGGTCGTGGGAGACGGCGCTCACGAGCGACTGCCGAAGTCTGTCGACCTCCTCGAGGGTCCCGACTTGACGGGCAGTCTGGCGGAGCTGCGCGCGTTCGAGCGCTAGCGCAAGGTGGTTCGCGAACGTCATCAGCAGCTCGCGGTCGTGACGCGCCCCGGGGCGTTGTGAAGAACGAGGAGGCCGACGGGACCTCCGGGAGTGATGAGGGCGACGGCACGCGGCTCGTCGTCGCCACCTTCCATGTTCGTGCCGAGCCCGACGGGCAGCGCCGAAGACGGCGACAGTGCGCGAAGCTCGCTCTCCGGAAACGGCTCTCCTGAAGCGGCCACGACCTCGAGACGGTCCTCCACAGGGAGGAGGAGAGCGACCCCTCGCGTCCCGAACACGGAACGAACGGTCACCACGATCGTCTCGACGAGTTCGGCGACGGACCGGTCCTCGACCAGGAGCTCCGACAGTTCGAACAGACGGGTCGCCTCGGTCCCGTGCATCAGGGCGTCAGCCCGGGCCCGGTCGAGCGCATTCACGAGACGGACCACGATCACCATGACGACCGCGTAGACGGCGACCGTGAACCAGTACTGTGCGTGGGCGACGGCGAGCGTCCCGTAAGGAGGGATGAACACCAGGTCGTAGACCACGGATCCCACGACGACGGCAACGAGTCCCGCCGTGAGGCCGCCGATAATCGTGCCCAAGACGACGGGAATGACGAGGACGAGACCAGGGGTCGATACCGCCAGGTGGGCACGCAGCGGGAGCATCACCACGGCGAGGACGGCGATCATCCCCACCGCTACCGAAGCCCCCGTGACACTGCGACGAACCGAGATCATCCGCCCCTCTCCGGTCCTCGCCGGCCTACCGTCCACAAGCTCAATTCCGATGCTCCGCCCAGAGATCCGATGCACAACACAGTAGCTGGGCGCCGATTCACACCTTTTTGACGCTGGGACCCATGTTGTAGACGCTCTTTTCACGGACAGGGTGGCAACGTCGAAGCATGGCTGACTTCCTCGCAGTTCTGGGCATCGTCGCGTTCGCGGTCGTGATGCTCGGCCTGATCTGGGCGCTCGATCGGGTATGAGCGCCGTTCAGGGCATCCTCCTCGCCCTATCGATCATCGTGTTCATCTACCTGGGCGTAGCCATGTTCAAGCCCGAGTGGTTCTAGTTAGATGGGCTTTCTTCTTCACCATCGTCACGCTCGTAATCGCCCTGGGCCTCACCTGGAGGTACCTGGGCTCGTACATGGCGGACGTTTTCGAAGGCCGGGTTCACTTCCTTGCTTGGGCCGAGCGACCCGTCTACCGAGTGCTCGGCACCTCCCCCGAGCAGGAGCAGACCTGGAAGCGGTACGCCGGGTCGATGGTCATCTTCTCCGCCGATCGCGATCGGGGTCACCTACCTGATCATCCGGATCCAAGGTTCTCTGCCGATGAATCCGCAGCACCTGGGAGCCGTGTCGCCCGCGCTCAGCTGGAACACCGCCGTCTCCTTCATGACGAACACCAACTGGCAGAACTACGGCGGCGAAGACGACGATGTCGTACTTCTCCCAGATCGGAGCTCTGACCCTCGAGCAGTTCCTGAGCCCGGCAATAGGCATCGCAGTCGCCATAGCCATGGTCCGGGGATTCTCTCGGCGCAACTCTCCTACGATCGGGAACTTCTGGGTCGACATGACCCGCTGCATGCTCTACATCCTTCTTCCGATCGCTTTCATCGCCGGAATCGTCTTCGTCGCCCAGGGAGCGGTGCAGACGCTGTGCTGGCCCGATATGCATCCATGACACCTTGAACGGGGTAACCCAGTGCATCCCTCGCGGCCCGATCGGCTTCATGGAGAGCCATCAAGCAGCTCGGTAACAACGGCGGTGGGTTCCTGAACGCCAACTCGGCGACCACATTCGAGAACCCAACTGCCCTCACGAACTGGCTGTCGATGTACCTCACTGCTCGCGATCCCGTTCGCCCTCACCTACACGTTCGGGAAAATGGTGGGAAGCGTCCGCCACGGCGCTGCTCTGCTCGCCGCGATGGTGGTCATCTTCGGGGTGTGGGTGGGCTTCACCAGCTACGCCGAGCACCAGAACAACCCTGCCATCGTCGCCGCCGGGGTGCATTCGACCGTCGGGAACACAGAAGGCAAGGAAGTCCCGATTCGGCGATACAACGACCGCATTGTTCGGTGTGGCATCGACGAGCACCTCGACCGGGTCGGCCGACGCCTCCTACGACTCAGTTCAACCCGATCGGTGGCTTCGGGTTGCTCACCGGCATGATGCTCGGTGAGGTCACTCCGGGTGGCACTGGCAGCGGTCTCTACACGATCCTGATTTACGCCATCATCGCCGTGTTCATCGGCGGCCTGATGATCGGTCGAACGCCGGAATATCTGGGCAAAAAAATACAGGCGAAGGAGGTGAAGCTCGCGGGTCTCGGCGCTCTCGTCATGCCGATCATCGTGCTCGTCTTCACGGCGATCGCAGTGTCGCTGCACGCCGGGCGAGCCGGTCCACTCAATGCCGGGCCACACGGGTTCACCGAGATCCTCTACGGCCTCACCTCGCAGGGCAACAACAACGGATCGGCCTTCGACGGACTGACGGGCAACACCACGTTCTACAACGTCATCGGAAGTATCGACATGCTGATCGGCAGGGTCGGCATCATGATTCCTGCACTCGCCCTAGGTGGGTCACTTGCCGCCAAGAACGTCGTCCCTGCGGGACTCGGCACCTTCAAGACGGACAACACAATGTTCGTCGGACTGACCATTGGCGTGATCGTCATCATCGGCGGCCTCACCTTCTTCCCCGCTGTCGCCCTCGGCCCGATTGTCGAGCAACTTACCCACGGGTTCTTCTGATGACCTCTCGAGAGACACAACCGATGCAAGTCGAACGGCACGACGGACGCAACGGGCGCAGCCGGCCCGACGATGGCTCATGGCGTGGCACAGGCTCGCGGGCCTGTTCGACCGGGAGATCCTGCGCCAGGCTCTCGTCGACTCGTTCAAGAAGTTCGACCCAAGGGTCCAGTTCAAGAACCCGGTTATGTTCGTAGTGCTCATCGGGTCGTTCGTGACGCTCGTCGAGGCGATCGCTCATCCGGGCACATTCACCTGGTCGATCACCATCTGGCTGTTCCTCACCGTCGCGTTCGCCAACTTCGCAGAGGCGATGGCAGAGGGCCGCGGCAAGGCGCAGGCGGACACCCTGCGAAAGATGCGCTCGGAGACCGAGGCTCGACGTCTTCTGCCTGACGGCTCCGAGGAACGCGTTGCGGCCTCGGAGTTACGAAAGGGCGACCTCGTGGTCTGCGAGCCAGGGGACGCGATCCCGTCTGACGGTGAGATCATCGAAGGCGTCGCTTCGGTCGACGAGTCGGCAATCACGGGTGAATCGGCGCCGGTGATCCGCGAGTCGGGTGGCGACAGGTCCGCCGTCACCGGTGGGACGAAGGTGCTCTCCGACAGGATCGTCGTCAGGATCACGGCCGAACGCGGTCAGACGTTCCTGGACAGGATGATCAATCTGGTTGAAGGCGCCAACCGGCAGAAGACGCCGAACGAGATAGCTCTCACCATCCTGCTCGCTGTGCTCACGATTGTCTTCCTCCCGGTCGTCGTGACTCTTCAGGCGTTCGGCCACTACCTGGGAAACAACGTGTCCGTGGTGATCCTGGTCTCGTTGCTCGTATGCCTCATCCCGACCACCATCGGCGCGCTGCTCTCTGCGATCGGAATCGCGGGCATGGACCGCCTCGTCCAACGCAACGTGCTCGCCATGAGCGGCCGGGCCGTCGAGGCCGCCGGCGACGTCCAAACACTGTTGCTGGACAAGACGGGCACGATCACGCTCGGAAACCGGATGGCGTCGGACTTCTTCCCGGTCGGGGGCCACACCGAGCAGGAGGTAGCCGATGCCGCCCAGCTCGCGTCACTCGCCGATGAGACCCCGGAAGGCCGCTCGATCGTCGTTCTCGCAAAGGAGCGCTTCGGGATGCGCGAGCGCGAGCTCTCGGGTGACCACACGTTCGTGCCCTTCTCCGCCACCACCCGGATGTCGGGGCTCGACTTCGGTGGGCGGAGCATCCGAAAGGGAGCCGCCGAGCAGGTGAAGGCTTGGGCGGTCTCCGAAGGCGGCACCGTGCCCGCTGACCTGGAACCGATCGTCGACCGCATCGCACGCGCCGGCTCGACTCCGTTGGTTGTCGCAGACGGCCCGCTCCTCCTCGGGGTTATCGAGCTCAAGGACGTCGTCAAACAAGGCATCCAGGAGAAGTTCGCCGAGATGCGCCAGATGGGCATCCGGACTGTGATGATCACTGGGGACAATCCCCTCACGGCCGCCGCGATCGCCCAGGAAGCGGGCGTCGACAGCTTCCTCGCCGAGGCAACTCCCGAGACGAAGATGGAGCTCATCAAGTCCGAGCAGGAAGGCGGGAACCTCGTCGCCATGACCGGCGACGGGACGAACGACGCCCCTGCGCTGGCTCAGGCCGATGTCGGAGTGGCGATGAACACGGGGACAACGGCGGCCAAGGAAGCCGGGAACATGGTCGACCTCGACTCCAACCCGACGAAGCTGATCGACATCGTCGAGATCGGCAAGCAGTTGCTGATCACGAGGGGCTCGCTCACGACCTTCTCGATCGCCAACGACGTCGCCAAGTACTTCGCCATCATCCCCGCGCTGTTCGCGACTCTCTACGAGCCGCGCCCGGGTGTGCCCGGACCGCTGAACGCCCTGAACGTCATGAAGCTACACAGCCCGGAAAGCGCAGTGCTCTCCGCGGTGATCTTCAATGCTCTCGTGATCGTGGCCTTGATCCCTCTTGCACTCAAGGGAGTGAAGTTCCGCGCCGCCAGCTCCGCCGCCATCCTTAGGCGCAACGTCTTCATCTACGGGGTGGGCGGGATCATCGTCCCGTTCATCTTCATAAAGCTGATCGACCTGATCCTCGTCGCTCTTCACGCCTACTGAGAGGCATCAGACCATGCTCAACCACCTCCGCCGCGTCGGTCATCCTCGCCGCACTCGCCGTGATCTTCACTTTCGCGTATGCCTACGTCGGGACAGGGGTATCCCAGCTGTTCTTCAGGGGCCAAGCTGACGGCTCCATCACGCCCAACGGGTCCACGCTCATAGGCCAGAACTGGGCCGACACGAAATGTCCGGGGCACCCACTCGGCAGCTGCGTCTTCCAGGGACGACCTGACGACCTGGGGCCGTACTCGAGCGGCAAGACCAATCCCGCCGGCCACCCGGGCGACGATCCACTCGAGGCGAACGGCGTCTCCGGGGAGTCTGGCGGCGAGCAACCTCGGGCCGCGCTCACAGGAGCTGTCACTTACACCCAGGAGCTCGTGGCGTACTGGCATGCTAGGGGCGTCGACCCGACGCCGGACCTCGTGACCACTTCCGGAGTGGTCTATGACCCTGACATCATGCCGGCAGGACGCTATCGCCGAGATCCCGATGGTCTCTGCAGCGACCGGCATCTCCGCCAGCGCGCTCAGGTCACTGATCGGCACCAGACCCGGGGAGACAATGGGGCTTTCTCGGCTCCGCCAACATCGACGTCCTGCAGCTGAACGAGGCGCTGAAACGCCTGGAGAAGACCCCTGCCACGTGAGGTGACGCCTCCCGCGTGAGTGAGTGAACGTTCTCCGCAGGCAAGGTGCGGTGCCGGCTCCGGAGCCCACCACCGGGGCCGGCACCGGTTATGCAAGACGTCACGGGGGGGTCCAAACTGTGACCGTGTCCGGCACCCCTGCAACCCAGGTCGACGAGGACACAGTTAGCGTCGTCCAGGAGGCCGGCCGTTTCAGGATCTACCTTGGCGCAGTCGCCGGCGTCGGCAAGACCTACGCCATGCTGAACGAAGGCAAGCGAAGGCTCGAGCGTGGAACCGACATCGTGATCGGATTCGTGGAGTGCCACGGCAGAGAGCACACCGTGGAGATGTGCCAGGGGTTCGAGGCGATCCCGAGGACGCGTCGCCGAGTACCGGGGATCGACCTTCGAGGAGATGGACCTCGACGCCGTCCTGGCTCGGAAGCCGACCGTCGCCCTGGTGGACGAGCTCGCGCACACCAACGTCCCCGGCTCGGGGCGCCACGAGAAACGCTGGCAGGACGTACTCGAGCTGATTGAGGCCGGGATCTCGGTCATAACCACGGTGAACATCCAGCATCTCGAGAGTCTCGCCGACGCGGTCGAACGGATCTCGGGGATTGCGGTGCGCGAGCGCGTCCCGGACTGGGTGGTCCGCTCGGCCGACCAGATCGAGCTCGTCGACTCGTCGCCAGAGCAACTCAGGCGCCGGATGCTGCACGGGAACATCTATCCGCGCAGAGAAGGTTCCCCAGGCTCTAACCCACTTCTTCAAGACCGAGAACCTCGTGGCGTTGCGCGAGCTGGCACTCCGCTTCCTCGCGGACGAGACGGACGAGGCGCTCCTCGAGTACCTGCGCCGCCACGACATCACCCAGATCTGGGAGACCACAGAGCGGATCCTCGTCTGCGTCACCGGTGCACCCGGTACCGACTCGCTGTTGAGGCGCGCCGCGCGGCTCGCGGCTCGCCTAAAGACCGAACTGCACGTGGTGCACGTGACGGGGGATGCAGCGGTCACGCAGGCGAACACCGACGCGATCCAGACGCTCCACAAGCTGTCCGACGACCTCGGAGCTCAATGGGACGAGCTCGCCGCCGACGACCCGGCCCAGGCGATCGTCGAGTACGCCCGCAACCACCAGATAACTCAGATCGTCCTCGGATCGTCGCGACGCAGCAGGTGGCAGGAGATGACGAGAGGCGAGATCGTCAGGAAGGTGCTGCGCAACGCATCGGACGCAGGGATCGACGTCCACGTGATCGCACGGCGCGAAGCTCCCGGTGTTCTCGAAGAGGATGCGGACGCAGACGACCGCTAGTGCGATCTAGGAGCGTCGGCGAGGATCAACCTCGTGGAACACATAAGAAGAGGGCGGGGCGGACAGAACAGTGACGGATGACCGACAGGTGGACGAAGGATCAATTGAAGAAGAGCCCGGGGCTCTCGACGGTATGGACCTGGACATCTACGGGTTCTGGGCAGAATGCCGCCGCGACCAGCCGGTCGTGGAGGTGGACGGCCAGACGATGGGCAGGCCGACATGGATGGTCACCCGTTACGACGACGTCGAGGCGGTGCTGCGCGACCCTGACAGGTTCTCGTCGCGCATAAACAACGACACGATGGGCCCCGTGATGGGGACCTTGATTCTCGGCATGGACGGAGACGAGCACCGTCGTTACCGGTCCCTCGTGGCCCAGGCCTTCAGGCCGTCCACGCTCGCGCGATGGGACGAGGAGCTCGTCGCTCCGACCATCAATGCCCTCCTCGACGCGATAGCCCCGCTCGGGCGTGCCGATCTGGTCGCGGACGTGACGAGCCGTTACCCGGTCCAGGTGATCGCCGGCGTGCTCGGAGTTCCGGTCGAGGACCACGAGCAGTTCCAGAGATGGGCGCTCGCAATCTCGCAAGGTCCACAGGACTACGGCGTGAGCATGCCGGCCTCGCATGCGATGCGCGAGTACCTCGAGCCGATCGTGGCAGAGAGGCGCGCCGAATCCGCGGACGACCTCGTGTCCGACATCGTCACTGCCGAGATCGACGGGGAACGGCTTTCGGACGAGCATGTCTACGGCTTTCTCAGGCTCCTGCTTCCCGCCGGAGCGGAGACCACCTTCAGGGTGATGGGGAGCACGCTGTTCGCGCTTCTGACGCACCCCGAGGTGAAGGAGCGCGCGATCGCCGACGCGAGCGTGATCGACCGCGCGATCGAAGAGGTCCTCAGGTGGGAGACCTCGGTCACCATGGTGAACCGCGAGTCCCTCGAACCCGTCGAGATAGCCGGAGTCCAAGTACCGCAAGGGGCGTCGCTGATCTGCTGCACCGGATCCGCCAACCACGACGAGCGCCGCTACGAGGATCCCGAGCAGTTCGACCTCGACGTCGAGCGCAAGCCTCACATCGCGTTCGGGACGGGTCGCCACCAGTGCCTGGGCATGCATCTTGCCCGGCTCGAGCTCAGAGTCGGAGTGAGTGCCGTGCTCGACCGGCTCCCGAACCTGAGGCTCGATCCCGACGCTCCGCCCCCCAGGATCGAGGGAATCCCCTTCAGGTCCCCGACGAGCCTTCCCGTGGTCTTCGACCCGGCTTCCCTCTAAGCGCCTGAGCAGCGCCCGAGACAGATGGCGCCGAACATGGACCGGCTCGAGCAGATCGTCTCGCGTCTACCCGAGGCCTCACGAGTGGACATCGAAGCCTGGGGCGGCGAGCCGACGTTCCGGGTGAACGGAAAGAACTTCGTATTCACCGATCCCAACGCCAACACGTTGACGGTGAAGTTGCCGAAAGAAGAAGCCGAAGCGGTCGTGTCGACCGACGCGGATGCGGTCCCGACCGGTTACGGTCTCGGCCGTCACGGATGGGTCACCGTCTCCATCGGCAAACGGGTGAGCAAAGCACGCTGGCTCGAGGTCGAGGAATGGGTGCGCACTTCGTACACCCTGGTTGCGCCGAAGAAGCTGGCGCAGAAGGTCCTGGACATGGACCCGCCTGGTTGAAGCGCCTGGTTGGGGTGCTAGTGGAGCCAATCGCGGGATGCGGCCCTCAGGCGCCCGAGCCAAAAATCGGGACGCTTGGTAGAGTTGGCCGATTCGGATCGGCACACTCGAAGGGGGCGGCTGATGCGAAGCACGGGGTTCCTTGCCCGGGTGGGCCTGCTCTTACTCGTGGCGACACCGCTGGTTCTCGAAGGAACGACGCTGCCGTCCGGTGCCATGACGGCCCGCAACCACGGCGGGGTCGTGACCGATTTCGGCCTCGGAATCTCGAGTCCGCGAGACATTACGCCAGGCCCCGACGGAGCCCTCTGGTTCGTCAACAACGACAACAACTCGATCGGGAGGATCACCACCTCTGGTGTGGTGACCAACTACACGGGACCTGGGATCTCCGGCCCTGAGAGCATCACCGCCGGCGCTGATGGTGCCCTCTGGTTCACGAATGTGGCGAACAACACGATCGGCAGGATCACGACCTCTGGAGTCGTGTCCGATTTCAGCGGCCCCGGCATCTACGAATCCCAGGACATCACCGCAGGTCCTGATGGCGCGCTCTGGTTCACGAACATCAACGACTCGATCGGGAGGATCACGACCTCCGGTGCCGTGACAAATTACACGAGCAAGACAATCTCTGTGCCCGTTGGAATCACCTCAGGCCCTGATGGGGCCCTCTGGTTCACGAACTCCCACAACGACTCGATCGGGCGGATCACCGTCTCCGGGAGGATCTCGAATTTCAAAGGCACCGGGATCGCTTATCCGACCGGGATCACCACGGGACCGGGTAAAGCCATCTGGTTCACCAACGAAGGCAACAACACGATCGGCAGGATCACGACATCCGGCGTCGTGGCCAACTTCAAGGGTTCCGGCATCGCCGGGCCCGACGGCATAGTCGCAGGCCCTGACCACGCCATGTGGTTCTCCAACTTCGAGAACAACTCGATCGGGCGGATCAGCACCTCCGGCGCGGAGGTCAGCAACTACACAGGGACCGGCATCTCCGGACCCTTCGACATCGCCGAGGGCTCCGACGGGGCCCTTTGGTTCACCAATTTCTAC
Organism: uncultured Acidimicrobiales bacterium; assembly: GCA_963801315.1. Classification (GTDB taxonomy): domain Bacteria; phylum Actinomycetota; class Acidimicrobiia; order Acidimicrobiales; family CAVXTF01; genus CAVXTF01. The sequence goes on from CAWDEI010000005.1 coordinate 254,741, forward strand.
AACGACTCGATCGGGAGCATCACGACGTCCGGCGTGGTCTCCAACTACCTCGGAACGGGGATCAACAGCCCGGAAGGGATAACCGCTGGGCCGGACGAGGCGCTCTGGTTCACGAACTTCGGCGACGATTCGATAGGGCGGATCACGACGTCAGGAGTGGAGTCGTACTACCAAGTCGCGGGGATAGACGATCCTGTCGGCATCGCAGAAGGTCCTGACGGGGCGCTCTGGTTCACGAACTACGGTGACAACTCGATCGGACGGATCACGACGACGGGGGTCGTCACGAGCTACACGGGAACAGGAATCGACCATCCGGGAGCCATCACAGAAGGTCCTGATGGCGCACTGTGGTTCATCAACCAGGGCAACAGCTCGATAGGACGGATCACCACCAGCGGCTCCGTCTCGAACTACACGGGAGTCGGTGTTTCAGCGCCACAGAGCATCACCGTCGGTTCTGACGGCGCACTTTGGTTCACGAATTTCGGGGACAATTCGATCGGGAGGATCACCACGGCGGGTGTCGTGTCCAATTACACGGGAAGCGGGATATACAGGCCCGTCAGCATCACCGCCGGCCCGGACGGTGCACTTTGGTTCAACAACGTCGCCGCCTCGGGTGATCACTACATAGGACGCATCACGACCGCGGGAGTCGTTTCCACCTTTTCGGGCGAGGATCTCAACGGGGTCAACGATATGACTGCGGGACCCGACGGCGCGATCTGGTTCTCGGCCGGAGGAGACTTGATCGGGAGGATCACCACGACGGGTGTCGTGTCCACGTACAGAAGTACTGATATCTACGGTCCCGGACCCATAACCACAGGTCCGGACGGCGCACTCTGGTTCACGAACATGTTCGGTAACTCGATCGGGCGGATCACCGCCGTTCCGAGCATCACGGTGTCGCCGGCTTCGGGTGCACCAAGGCAACTAGTCTCCGTGAGCGGAGAGGGCTATTCCCCGGGAGAACTTGTGAACGTGAGGTACCGGACCAACCTGAAGAGTCCGTATACCTCGGTGATCGTCATCTGCAGCGCCACCGCAAATTCGAACGGGACATTCAGCTGCCAGGGTCACATCCCGCCGCCGTCGATCTCCGGGCCGCAAGGTGGACATTCGATCACCTCGATCGGGAGGACCTCTGGTGCGACTGGGAGAATTACCTTCGCTCTCTCTTGAATCTCGAGTGTCGAGAGTTCCGGCCCCTTGCTCGTTACCCGTAGCTCCGCGCGCTGTCGAGGGCGCGATCGAGGTCCCGGAGCAAGTCGCCCAGGCACTCGAGGCCGACTGACAACCTCAAGAGCGCCGGATCGACGGAGAGCTCCGAACCCGCGACGGACGCGTGGGTCATCCGTGCCGGGTGCTCGACGAGGGATTCCACCGCGCCGAGTGACTCGGCGAGGGTGAACACCTCCATGTTCGACGCGGCTTCGAGCGCAGCCTTCTCGCCGCCGCGCAAGGTGAACGAGACCATCGCCCCGTAGGCGCGCATCTGTCGTGATGCCACCTCGTGGCCATCGTGCGAATCGAGGCCCGGGTAGAGAACCTTGGCGACGGCATCGTGAGCAACGAGGTGCCGGGCAACTCCCGCAGCGTTCTCGCACTGACGGTCGAGACGCACCGCAAGGGTCTTCACGCCACGCTGGACCAGGTAGCAGTCGAACGGGCTCGGCACCGCTCCCGTCGCGTTCTGCATGAAGGCGAGGTAAGCGGCCAGCTCGTCGTCGTTCGTGGCGACGAACCCGCCGACGACGTCCGAGTGCCCACCCAGGTACTTCGTGCTCGAGTGGACCACGGCGTCGGCTCCGAGCGACAGCGGCTGCTGCAGGTAGGGAGTCGCGAAGGTGTTGTCCACTACGCACATCGCTCCGCGGGCGCGGGCGATGGATGCGACTCGCTCGATGTCGACGATGTTGAGCATCGGGTTGCTCGGCGTCTCGATCCATACGAGCCGTGTGGCGGGACGCCAAACCGATTCGAGCCCGCCGGTATCGGTGAGGTCGACTGCTGGAATACGAGATCCCCGTCGGGCGGAGCACCTTGTCCACCAGACGGAAGGTCCCCCCGTACGCGTCGTTCGGGATGATCAGGTGGTCGCCGGCACCTAGCCTTCTGAGCAGCGCGTCCTCCGCCGCCATGCCACTCGCGAAGCAGAACCCGTGTGCGGCACCCTCGAGAATGGAGAGCGTCTTCTCGAGCGACGCCCTTGTCGGGTTGCCCGTGCGCGAGTACTCGAAACCCTTGTGCTCCCCCACCGCCCGCTGCGCGAACGTCGACGAAAGGTGGATCGGCGTAACGACCGCACCGGTCTCGCGGTCGGGGCTCTGGCCCGCGTGGATGGCGAGCGTCTCGAAGCCGACCGTTCGCTTCGCGCCGTCCGATGGATCACTCATCGGGAAAGGTCCCTCGTAAGCCCCGATTGCGCCAGGAACGCGAGGGCGTCTGACCGGGTGAGGACGCCGACCGGGTGACCGCGGTCGAGCACGAGCACCGCGGGCGCGTCCTCGAGGCGCCGCACCGCGACGTCCATCGGCTCCCCGCTCCCGACCGTCGGTAGCGACGGGCCCATCACCTGGTCGACCGTCAGGTCGAGCAGCCCCGGGTCGGCCACCGCGCGCTGCATCAGGTCGCGCTCGTACACGGCGCCCACGACTTCGGCTTCGGCGAGAGGCGGCTCCGCCTGTATGACGGCCAGCTGCGACACGCCGAACTCGGCCATGACTGCGATCGCCTGGCGGGCCTGCTCGGACGGGATGGACGTGGATCAGGCCACGGAGCATCCCGCTCTTGCGCTCGAGGACCTCGGAGACCGTATGGCCGGTCGTGCGGACGAACCCGTGGTCGGCCATCCACTCGTCGGAGTAGACGCGAGACAGATAGCCGCGACCCGAGTCGGGGATCAGCACGACGACGACGTCGCTTCGGTGAAGGTCCGGTCCGAGCGCCAGCGCCGCGAACACCGCCGTGCCAGTCGAGCCGCCTGCGAGTATCCCTTCTTCTGTTGCGAAGTGCCGCGCCGTAAGGAACGAGTCGGTGTCGCTCACCATCACGACGCGGTCGACGACGCTCGGGTCGTAGGTGGTGGGCCAGAAATCCTCGCCGATGCCCTCGACCAGGTAAGGCCGTCCCGAGCCCCCCGAGTAGACCGAGCCTTCAGGGTCCGCCCCGACGATCTGGATCTCGGGGTTCTTGGACTTGAGGTAGCGGCCCACCCCGCTGATGGTGCCGCCGGTGCCGATGCCCGCAACGAAGTGGGTTATCCGACCCGATGTCTGGCGCCATATCTCGGGGCCCGTCGTGAGCTCGTGCGACTTCGGGTTGGCGGGATTCGAGTACTGGTCTGGGTGGAACGCTCCGGGGATCTCTTCTGCCAGCCGGGCGGTCACCGAGTAATAGGAGTCCGGGTGGTCGGGAGCGACCGCGGTAGGGCACACCACCACCTCGGCGCCGTAAGCGCGAAGCAGGGCGATCTTCTCCGGGGCCATCTTGTCGGGCATGACGAATATGCACCGGTAGCGCCGGCGTGCGGCCACGATCGCGAGCCCGATGCCGGTGTTCCCAGACGTGCCTTCCACGATCGTCGACCCGGGCTTCAGCAGTCCCTGGCGCTCCGCCTCCTCGATCATCGCGATGGCCGGACGATCCTTGACGCTCCCGCCTGGGTTCAGGAGCTCGAGCTTGGCGAAGAGCTGGCACGGCAGGTCCCTCGCAGTCCGGTCGAGCCGGACGAGCGGGGTATCGCCGACCAGGTCGAGAAGCGATTCGGCGGCCTCTATCGGCGGGCCAGTGTCGGTGAGCGGGACCACCTCCACGCCCTCGAGGCCACGGGTCGCGGGGTCGACGCCGTCTTCGTGCAGCTCGACGGGAATGCCCGCCCTGTGCAGCTGGATCGCCAGGTCCAGAGCCCCCGGGCCGACGACGCCCACCTGTCGAGGGAACCTTCCCCGCAGATCGGCCACCAGGTTCGCGAGCGCCTCATCGGGGGGGACGACCACAACCTGGTGGGCGCGCAGCGCCAGCCTTTCCGGTGGGGCTTCGGAACCGACGACCACGAGAACGTCCATGCCGCCATGTTGCCCTGAATTGGCCTCGGGCCAGCGCACGGCCCCCGTAGGGGCCTAGGCGCACGGCCACGAGGGGACCCCCGGCGCGCACGGCCACCGCAGGGGCCGCAGGCCGGGCTCGAGCAGGTTTCGTCGCCAAGGCTTGACAAGACTCCTTGTGACAAGTACTCTTGTCATTGGAGTTCTTGTGACAGGGCTTCTTGTGACAAGGATTCTTGTTATAATGATGTAGAAGGAGGTTGGAAGAGAATGCATCCCTTGGTACTGGAATCGATTGCAGAGCAACGGCTGGACGACCTGCGCAAGGACCGTCACCCCGTAACGGGTGGCCGTCCCCGCCGCGGGCCCGGCCGGGCTCGCTCGAACTCCTCGCACGGACCGTTGGGCCGGACAGAGGCCAGGGTCGGTGCATGGATGGTGACCACCGGATTGCGCCTGGTCCTGAACGGGACCAGATCTGGTAACCAGCTCCCACCGCTCTCCACCAGTCAAGCGAGGGTTTCGCTGTGACGCCTTCACGCGCCTCGGGTTCAGCGCACACCCGGAAGTCCGCCAGCCACAAACCCGCTCGCGTCCCCGATCCCCCAGATTCAGAACCGGCAGCCTCCGAGCCTGCCGCCGCGCCAAAGCCAAATCTCGTCGCACGAGACCCTGCGAGGCGCCAGTTAACTGATCCAAACGTCATGCGCGCGCTCGCCCATCCGATCCGCCTCGCGCTGTTGGAAGCGTTGCTGCGGGAGGGGCCTCTCACCGCGACGGCCGCTGCTGCGATCCTCGACGACAGCCCGGGGAACATGTCGTGGCACCTGAACGTGCTGGCGAAATACGGGTTCGTCGAAGAAGCAGAAGGCGGCCGTGGTCGGAGCCGACCTTGGCGCCTCGTGAACCTGGGAACGACCTTCACAGACGACACCGACGACACGGAGCTGAGCGTCGCAGGCCAGACCTTCAGCCGCGTCGTAGTCGAGCGCAACAACGAAAGGGCGCAGCGCTTTCTCGACGAGCGCCGCTCGTACCCACAGAAGTGGCGCAAGGCCGCTTTCCTCTCCTCTTCGCTCACGTACCTGACACCCGACGAGCTCGAACAGCTGGGCGAGGAGATGAGCGAGCTGATGTCCAAGTACCGCAACCGGAGCCTGGACATGAATGCCAGGCCCGCGGGCTCGCGGGCGGTGAGCATCTCGGCTTTCGGACATCCACTGCCGCCTACGCCGTCGGGGAACTGACCCTCATATAACGATCACAAATTCGCCATACAGCCATCATGGCGACGTGATCGAATTGCGGTCATGGACCGACGCCGCCGGCGGATCGTGGCCGTGACCTTCTGCCTGGCGGGCGCGCTCGGGCTGGCGGCGTGCGGCAGCAGCGCCACATCGGTGACGAAACCGGCCACTACCACGGTTCACTCGACCGTCTACAGATTCGGCGTCGTCGGGAACAGGGGCAAGATCGCTCAGCTCGAGCTCGGTACACCTACCGCCGTCGCCGGCATCAGCGGGCAGGTCAATCAGATCGCGACGTCGAACTCGGATGGCTACACGCTCACCTCGAATGGTGCGGTATGGGCCTGGGGTGTCGGCAGCTACGGCGAGCTCGGCAACGGAAAGACACCGCCGTACGACACAGCGGCGGTGCAGGTCGACTTCCCGGCAGGCGTCGAGATCGCATCGCTTGCCAATCCGATGCCGTTCGACGGCGCGATCGCAATTGACACTCAGGGCCGGGCGTGGGGATGGGGGCTCAACGCCGAAGGCGACCTCTGCCTGACGGGCCTGACGGTGACTCGTCCGAGACAGGTCCCTCTCAGCGACGTCACACTCGCCACCGGCGCGCGGACCCACTCCCTGTTCGACTCAGAGGGCCGGGTGTACGGCTGCGGCGACGGCCAGTACGGGGTCCTCGGCAACGGCTCCACCAAGAGCAGCTCTAAGCCGACTCCTGTCGTCGGGCTGCCTGCAACGGCAGCCGTCACCGCGCTCACGTCTTCCTGGGGCGGCTCTGGTGCGCTTCTCGGCGACGGCAGCTACTTCGACTGGGGTTACAACGCTGCCGGGCAATTGGGCAACAGCAGCAATGCGGAAAGCGACGTACCCGTGGAGGTGAAGCTTCCGAGCGGCGTTCGCCAGGTGTTCCAGGGCGGTAGTGGCGCGAACAACGGCCAGACCGTCGCCATCCTCGCCAACGGCTCGGTCTGGGCATGGGGCAACGACGACAGAGGTCAACTCGGCAACGGCACCAGGAAGAATTCGAATGTTCCCGTGCGTGTCGACGTCCCGGCGGGCGTGACCTTCTCCAAGGTCAACTCGGGTGGGTACTCCAGCTACGCGATCGACAGCTCGGGGCGGCTCTGGGCGTGGGGTGGCAACGACAACGGTCAGCTCGGCACGGGAAGCGGGGTGCGCCTCGAGACGAAGCCGGTCGACGTGGGCATACACGTGAGGCAGGTCTCTTCGACCGCCAGCAACGTCGCCGCTCTCGCTGCGGGTTGACGTCAAGGGTTCGAGATCGGGGCAAGAAAGCGTTGATGCTCCGAGCCGAGCCGTGCCACGATCAGGGAGAACCTATTGACAATGGAGGCGACGCATGTTCGGGTCCAGCTATCCGCTGTTGAACGCCTTTTGGACGATCCTCTACTTCTTCATCTTCATCGTCTGGCTGATGATCCTGTTCCGGGTCATCTGGGACATCTTCCGGAGCCACGATCTCGGTGGAGTGGCGAAGGCGGTTTGGTTGCTGTTCATCCTCATCCTCCCGCTCGTGGGCGTGCTCGTCTATCTCATCGCTCGCGGTGGCTCGATGCACGAACGCGACATGCGGTCGGCCCAAGCACAGGACCAGATGTTCCGGTCCTGGATGCATGGGGTCGCCGGAAGTGGGAGCACAGCCGACGAGTTGGCCAAGCTGGCTGATCTGAGAGATAAGGGCGTTCTCACCGACGCCGAATTCGACCAGGCGAAGGCGAAGCTCCTGACCTAGATTGCAGAGCCCGGCTGCGCTCCGCCGGGCTCTGGCGCTCAGCGGTAGATGTTCACCGAATCGTCGAGGCCGAACGACGAGGGATCACCGCGTCCCGTGGAGGCGAGAACGAATGCGAACGCGTCGCCGTTGACGGTTTGACCGCCACCACCCGAGACCGGGAACTCCTCGAAGCCTTCGAAGGCGAGGTCGGCTGGAGCCCAACCCTGATCCGACAGGACCTGAGCGATGTGCGACAGCGAGGGCCGGATCGCCTCTGTCCGAATGCTCGGGATCCCGATGGCAGATCGAATGTCATCCGCGTGGAGGTAGGTGTCGAACCACAGCGCCTCGACCCCGAACCCGAGAGTCGTACCGCCGCCCTGGGGACCTGGGGCCAGCCAGGCGGCGTCATCGAAGGCCGACAAGAGATCGTCACCCAACTTGGCGCTCGACTCGAGCTCGTCCGCGAGCTCGCGCGGCCCCCGGCCGCGGTGCTCGTCGACCTGTCGTTTCGTCACCTCCGGCGTGCCCAGGCCCTCGAGCCGAAAGTTGACGACGTCGGTCAATTGGCCGACTACGTGGGCGGCGACATCGGCGACCCGCCAACCTTCGCACCGGCTGGACGACTCCCACTCGCTATCGGACAGTCCGCCGATCAGCTCACCGAAGGACTGGTACTCCGCCAACATTCCAGGAACCACGATCTGACGGCTCAGGGTCATCGCCTCTCCCTTCCGGAGAACTAACATGCATGCGGGTTGCATGAATACTGATACAGGACGGGCGGATGGTCAAGGGCGATCTGAGAACCAGACGGACGCAGACCGAGCGGAGTCAGGCCACGAGGGCGGCTCTGCTCGACGCGGCGCGTGAGCTGTTCTCGACCAAGGGCTACTCCCACTCGGGCCGCGAGGAGATCGTCGCCGCTGCCGGGGTCGCCCGCGGCGCCCTTCAACACCACTTCGGTGACAAGCAGGCACTGTTCCTCGCGGTGTACGAGGCGGTGGAACAAGAGGTCGTCGCCAACATCGCGACAGCCGCGATGGCAGTCCAAGGCGATTCCGTCGAACAGCTCCGTGCCGGTTGCCACGCGTACCTGGACGCCGTCTTAGACCCTGCCATCCAACGGATATGCGCCATCGACGGACCCGCGGTGCTACCTGCGGAGGTGAGGCAGCAGATCACAGACCGTTATGCGCTCGGGCTCGTCCGCGGTGCAGTGAGCGCGGCGGTTGCCGCGGGATCGATCGAAGAGACGCCTGTCGAGCCACTCACACGCATGCTTCTTGCGGGAGTCATGGCTGCTGCCCAGTACGTGGCCACGTCGCCCGATCCGGACCTCGCTCGACACGAAGCGGGACAAACGGTCGACCTGCTTCTCGATCATCTCAGGCGGCCCCGATAGGCCGGCCGGTGCCGGGCTACCCGATGCCGAGTCACCGACGCCGAGCTACCGCACGCCGGACTAACTCACGCCGGACTAACTCACGCCGAGGCGCTGGTTGTAGCTCTGGATGATCTGGTTGGCAGCGCTAGCAGCGTTCGCGACAGCAGTGGCAGGTGACACCCCGCTTACGAACATGGAGGCTTCTGCATTCGCGACGGCCGTGCGAACGTCGTCGAATGGCCCGAGGACGCCGCCGGCAGTCGCATTCGAGCGCACCCCGCCGACCAACTGCGTGTACGCGACCTTGAACCCGGGATTCTTCGCCCAGTAGTTCTGGATCAGCGAGCTCTGCGCAGACGAGGTTCTCAGAGGTATGTACCCGGTCCCGGCCGACCAGGTCGCCTGCGAGGCGCTCGAGTCGAGAAATGCGACGTACTCCCACGCCGCGGACTGCTTGGCGGCGGACGACCTCTTGGAGATCCACAGAGCACTTCCGGCGGGTTCCACGCCGCCGGCGGTATTGGCGTCGAACTTGGGAAATGCGCCGACTCCGAGCTTGACATTCGGATAACGACCCGTGGATAGCAGCTGCTGAATCGTGCCCAGTGCGGCCGAGGTGTCGATGGCCATGGAGTACTTCCCCGAGCCCACGCCGAGCAGGTCGTCGAACTCGTCCGCTCCCAGGGCTGAATTCGTGGTGGCGTCGCCGCTCGACACCATTTGATCCAGCTCCGTGAAGATCTCCACAGCGGTCGATCCGTTGAATGCCACCTGCGTGGCTCGCGAAGTGCGGCCGTTGTTGTTGTTCACCAAGAGCTGGTTGTCGGTAGCCAGCAGCGTCTCGAAATACCAAGGATCGATCTTCAGGCCCACCCCGCCGAGCCCATGTTGCTTGAGGGCCTTGGCGTCAGCAACGAGCTCGGCGAGCGTGCTCGGCGGCTCGTTGGGATTCAGCCCGGCCTTCGTGAAGGCAAGCTTGTTGTAGTACAGGACCGGACCGGAGACCGCGAACGGCATCGCCCACTGCGTTCCGCTGACGTTCCAGTACCGCGAGCGCGCTCGGGAGAAGGTCTCCGGTCGTGTACCCGAAGCCGGCCATGCAGCTCACGACCGGTTGGAACGACTGGGTGTCGATGGCTCCCTGGGTATCGGTGTCCTGGAGCTGGACGACGTCGGGGAGCTCGCCGTTGGAAAGGCCGGCCTGATATTTCTGCCATGTGTCGTCGTAGCTGGGCTGACTGACCAGATCGACGTGGACCTTGTCCTGCGAGCTGTTGAACTTGTTGGTAAGCGAGGTGAGGACCTGGGCGTTCGCTTCGGCAGCGGATTCCCAGAAATTGATCGTCACCGGTGACGAAACGTTTGCGAGCGCGCTCGGATTGCACGTCTTGGAGATCGATACCGAGGGGGAGGAGGACGAACTCGACGAGGAGCATGCGGCCAGCAAAAGACCCGCGGCACTGAGGCAGAGCCCGATGGAGAACGAGGCTATTGAACGAGAGTGCATCGGTCCATTTGTATCAGGTCCTTCTCAGAAACCAAGCCGGCTACTTCACGGCTCCCGCGGTGAGGCTCCTGACGAGCTGTTTCTGGAAGATGACTAACAGCACGACCAGCGGGACGATCGCGATGATGGTCCCGGCGAGCGAGACGTTCACCTGGTCGATCTGGGTGTCGAGCAACTGTTTCAGCCCGATCTGCACCGTCCGGACAGAGTTGTCGTTGCCGGTGACCAGAAGCGGCCAGAGGTACTGGTTCCACGAGGCCAGGAAACTGAACACACCGAGAGCGGCGATCGCCGGGCGCGCGAGGGGGATCGCAACGCTCCACAGGAACCGGAGGTGGCCGTAGCCGTCGAGCGCCGCGGCTTCACGAAGATCACGGGGAATCTGCAGGAACGACTGCCGCAGCAGGAAGGTCCCGAATCCGGTTGCAAGGAACGGAACCGTGAGCCCTTGGAAGGTGTTGTACCACCCCAACGACGAGATCGTGGCGAGATTGGTCGTGATGGTGACCTCGAAGGGGACCATCAGTGTCATCAGGAAGACGAAGAAAAGAGTGCGTTTGAAGGGAAACTCCAAGAAGGCAAAGGCGAAGGCGGCGAGGATCGATGTGATGATCTGCCCGCCGACGATTATGGCGGTCTGGATGCCGGAGTTCCGCAGATAGATCGCAAGGTTCCCGGTGGTCCACGCCTTCGAGTAGCTGTTCCACTGAGGGTGGAGGGGAAACAGCGGCGGCGGCTGGTGCGCGATCTGGCTCGGCTCGAGCAGCGAATTGACGATAGCCATGTATAGCGGGAAAAGGATCAGGACTGCGCCGGCGGTCATCAGGACATAACGGACGACGAGCCGGAGCCGCCGGCGGGCCGATCGTCCGGCGATGGCCGATCGTCCGGGGTTGGCCGGTCCTCCTGGGATGGAGATGTCAGCTACCGCCATAGTGGACCCTTCGCTCGAGGAACCGCAGCTGCAGCAGGGTGAGCGCGAACAGGATGACGAAGAGCACGATCGAGAGCACTGCAGCCAGTCCGGGGTCGTCCTGGACGGACAGTGCCTGGTAGATGTAATAGAGCAGCACGTTGGTGTGCGTGAATGCAGCGCTCTGCGGCCCGATCAGGATGTCGATCTGGCCGAAGCTCTGGAAGGCGAAGATGGTGCCGACCACCAGGCCGAAGAAAAGCGCCGGAGACAAAAGGGGCACTGTGAACCGCCAGAACGTGGTCCAGCTGCCCGCGCCGTCCAGCTGTGCCGCCTCGAGGACCTCCTCGGGAAGCGACTGGAGCCCGGCGGTCATGATGATGAAAGACAGTCCGAGGAATTGCCACAAGGCGATCAGCGCGACCGCCGGCAGCGCCCATGTCGGGTTCTCCAGGATCGCCGGGCGGGGATTGACGCCGAGCCAGGGGAGCAGTCCGACGACAGGATCCATCAGGGTTCCGAAAACCACGGCGGCCACGGCCACAGAGCTCACGACCGTGGAGGAGAAGATCGTCCGGTAGATCGCCATCCCCCTCATCTTGCGGTGGGCGGCGACGGCGAGAAGCAGGCCACCGATCAGTCCCGTCGGAACGACCATGATCACGAACAACAACGTGGAGACGAGGCTCTGGTGGAATGCGGTGGAGTCGAGCACCGTGCGGACCTGGCTCAAGCCGACATAGTGCGAGGGAAGGCCCGGGTAGGGAGGGTTCTCGTAGAGCGCGAGCTTGAAGTTCTTCAAGAACGGATAGAACGTGAACACGACGAAGATGAACAGTCGCGGGTAGTAGCAAGGCGTAGCCGAGACCCCATTCGAGCCGACGACGGGTTGCTCGCGCGCTCACCGGGAAGGTCCCATACGCTCGCCGCTCTCCCCGTCGAACGCGTGAAGTTGCGTTGCATCGACGCTGATCGTGACGCGCTCCCCAGATCCGCACGGGCTTCTTTCACCCCTTGCCGAACCACCACCCTGCTCCCGCCTTCGAGCGAGCAGATCGTGTGAGTCTCGGCTCCGAGCAGCTCGACAAGATCCACCGCGCAGGGATGCCCGTCGGGGTGAACGACGCCGCCTCGGGACGGAACCCCAACGTCACCGCGCCATCGCGTAGGCCCTTCAAATGATCTGGCAGGCCGATCCTCTCCCCGGCGACGATGACGCGCGTCGCCGTCGACGGTCGCAGGCACGAGATTCATCCCCGGGCTTCCGAGAAAGGAAGCGACGAACGTGTTGGCCGGATTCTCGTAGAGGTCCTGAGGTGCCGCAACCTGCTGGAGCCGTCCGTCACGCATGATCGCGATGCGATGCCCCATTGTCATCGCCTCGACCTGGTCATGGGTCACGTAGATCGTCGTGGTGCCGAGGCGGCGCTGCATCGAGACGATGTCGGCCCTGGTCTGGACCCGCAGCGTCGCGTCCAGATTGGAGAGAGGCTCGTCCATCAAGAAGACCTTGGGATCACGGATGATCGCCCTCGCCAGGGCCACCCGTTGGCGCTGGCCTCCGGAGAGCTGGCCCGGTTTGCGATCCAACAATCCCTCGATCCCGAGCGTCGAGGCGGTCTCGAGTGATCGCCGCTCGCGTTCTTCGCTCGGCACCCGCCGTTGACGGAGTGGGAACTCGATGTTGCGCCGCACGGTCATGTGCGGGTAGAGCGCGTAGCTCTGGAAGACCATGGCGACGTCGCGATCCTTAGGGGCGACGTCATTGACGACTACATCGCCGATCGAGACGGTTCCGTCCGTTACCTCTTCGAGACCGGCGACCATGCGCAGAGCCGTCGTCTTCCCGCAGCCTGACGGCCCCAAGAGGACCAGAAGCTCACCGTCGGCGATCTCGAGGTCGAGGTTGTCGACAGCGATGACGTCCTCGAACTTCTTGGTGACTCCGTCGAAGTTGACTCGTGCCACCGCTCCTCCGCGCCTCGCCTGATCGGTGCGCGGCTCAAGATAGACCGAAGAGGTGCTTCACGCCGACTCGTGCCACGACCTGCAAGACGAGCCTCACAGCTCGCGACGTTCGAAACTGACAATTCCCGCTGTCAGGACGACCAGGAACCAAAAGGCCACCCACAAGAGGTAGGAGCACGAGGGAGGGCCCTCGGCGTAGAAAGGGTCGCCGTGGCCGCCAGCCAGCGGATTGCCGATCAACCCGGAGGGTTCGAGGTAGTAGATGGCGGCATGCCACAACCCGTCGGTGGGGATAACGAACCTGCCTACCTGTCCCATGACCCTCAGCGCGCCGATGTTGAACGTCGTTCCGAGCGACCCAACCACACCCGCGAGCCACCCTGCGCCGAAGACAGCGACGCCCACGACACCTGCAGCGATGACCGACATCCGCGTGCTCAAGAACAAAGCGAGTGTTAGCAGCAAGGCTCCCTCGGCGAACAGGTAGAACGCCACGAGAGCCGGGTCCGGGGGCAGGAAGCCGCTCACCCAATCGACGACACCGAACTCCAATCCGCATACCACTCCTGCGTACCCTGCAAGCAACGCTGCTAGACCCAGCCACTTGCCGAGAAGCACCTCCGCCCTGCGAACGGGTCGGGTCAGCACCGTCATGAGCACGCCCGACTCGATCTCCGAGGAGATTGACGGCGAAGCGATCGCCGACGCGCTGAGTGCGACGACGAAGCTGAACATGAACATGAACAGGATGAGCGCCTGCGGGAGAGCGATCTGACTCTCGCCGGAGGTGATGCTGTTGGTGTGGCTCAAACGGTCGAATCCCCAAGCACTCAGTCCGACGATGGCCACAGTGATCGCGACGAATGCAAGCAGCAGACGACGCCTCACCGCCTCTCTCAAGGTCAATGCCGCGATCGTGATGACCGGGTTCATCGATCGCCCAAGAGCTCGAGGAAGCGAGCCTCGAGGCTCTTGTGCTCCGGGATCACGGCTTCCACGCGTCCGCCGATACATACGACATGCGACACCAGGTCGGCGACTTGTGAGGGGTCGATGCCCTCGACGACGGCCCACTCCTCCTGCCTGTTCCACCGACCGAATCGCCCGAGCCCGACCCACCAATTGTCGCCGAGCCCGGTGACCTTAAGCCGCACCCTCGCGTTGTGCCCGAGCAGCTCGTCGAGGGTCCCTGTCGCGATGGTCGCCCCCTTGTCGATGACCGCAACTCGATCACACACGTGCTCGGCCTCTTCGAGGAGGTGGGTGTTCAGAAAGACGGTCGAGCCCCGCTCGCGCAGACTTCGGATGATCTCGCGCACGTCATGGCGCCCGACGGGATCGAGGGCACTCGTCGGTTCGTCGAGCACGACCAGTGCGGGATTGCCGAGAAGGGCGACGCCGAGACCGAGCCGCTGCTGCATCCCTTTCGAGAACGTGCCGACCCTGTCGTCGCCGCGTCCGAGAAGACCTGCGGTCTCGAGGGCCTTTTCCACCTCTGGTTCCCATGTGGTCTTCGGCAGCTGGAGAAGCCGGCAGTGCAGGCGGAGCACCTCTCTGGCGCTCAGCAGTGACTGGAACCGGAACAGCTCAGGGAGATACCCGATGTACCTTCTCGTTTTGCGGTCCCCGAGTGGAGCCCCGAGGACCATCGCCTCACCACCACTCGGTCGTGCGAGCCCGAGCAGGAGCTTCACGACCGTGGTCTTGCCCGCTCCGTTCGGGCCGAGGAAACCGAACACCTCTCCGCGTTCGACGGTGATCGAGATCGATTTCACGGCGGTCGTGTTGCCGAATCGCTTGCTCAGACCCACTGCACGGATCGCGGGGGACGACGTGGGCCGTAGCGGGCTGCCCGAGATGGTGCCGTCCACGGTCCCCACTGTGCCAGCGGATGTCCGCACCACTGACGCGCCGCCGGCGGCGGAGTGCTCAGCCGATCTGATCGGCGACATTCAAGACATCTTGTGGATCGAGGATGCCGGCGACAACATGAATGGTGCCCCCGACGTTCTCCCAGATCACGCCGGCGGCCGCGTCCGAGTCATCGGCGACAAGCACACCGGGCGAGCCTCCGACCTGCACGGATCGGACAGATGCCCCCTGGGGGACGGGCACCGGAAGGCTCGTCCCGAGGTCACCGAGAAGGCGAACCTCTTCTGCCAGCTCGGGGGGGATACCGGGCTGTCTGAGCAGGAATGCCTCGATCTCGCTCATGGTCGCACCCGAAGAGACTGCCGTCGGACGCGGCATCGTGAGCACGGCGAGGGTGGGGACGTCGATCCCGCTGGCCGAGCCGTACTCCACCAGGACTGCGGGTCCGGCGCCGAGGGTCACCGAACTGCCGGCGACCCCGGTGGCGGTGGAGCTGAAGATCACGGTGGCACGAACCATCGGCTGGACCACGAACCTCGCGGAGCGAGCCACGCCGGCAGGAAGCCGGGAAGGAAGAGATACGGGGAACCCGGCTTCTGCAGAAGCCTGGGCGAGCGAGGCCACCGGGCGAGCCGGGCCCGACGAAGACCACTTGATGGTTCCGAACGGGAACGAGTGCGAACCGCTCGTGGTCGAGAATCCCCCGATCACGTGACTGTCACCCAATCCCATGAAGTCGGCGACGTCCTGGAGATCGCTCTGGCTCAGGGACACCGGTGCCGGATGTGTAGGGCCGGAGGTCGTTGTGACGATGACAGCCGCGGCCGCGCCGGCGACCACGACCCCGGCAGCGGCGATCACCAGCCCGCTTCGCACGGGCACCTTGACGAAGCGAAGGTGCCGCCTGGGAACCGACGCAGAAACTCCGACTCGATCGGGACTCGTATCGTCGGGCCGCCGCATCTTGCGCTCGAGCCGCGTCCACGCCGCGTCGACGTCGGGCACGAGTTGCGGACTGGACAGCAGGCGCGCCGAGCGTTCGGTGACCTGAGCTATTCCCACCTGTCGGGCACTGCAGCGCCTGCAGCGGGCGACGTGGCCGGCCGTTCGGTCCGGTATCGCCAAGGGTTCGTCATAGAGTCGCCGGAGCTCCCCTTCAGTTGCGTGCCGCACGGTCCATCTCCTTGCAAAGTGCGAACTCTGCCCTCCTGAGCAGGGTTCCGATGTTCCCAACCTTGATCCCGAGCGCGTCTGCCATCTCGAGATAGCTCATGCCGCCGTGTCGCATGACGAGCACGGCTGCCGACCTGCGAGGTAGACGGTCCAGAGCCTGACGTAGCTCGTCGCGCGCCTCGCGGTCGATGACCGCGTCCTCGGCGCTCGGAACCGAATCGGCTCGCCCCTCGAGACGCTGACGCTTGTCGCGGCGTCGCTCACCGCGAAGCACGTTGAGCGACGTGTGCACCGCCGCGATCCTGATCCAACCCGCGGCCTGATCCTGGCCGTTCGGAAAGCGACGATGGGCAGCGACGAACACCTCCTGAGCGACGTCCTGAGCCGTCTGGAAGTCGCCGACGACGCTGTAAGCGAGGCGCACGACGGCCCTGTAGTGCTCCCGGAAGAACGCTTCGAACCCGGCCGAGGACACGCTCGGGCCCGGGTTCTCGCGGTGCTCCTCATTCCGAGCGTGCAATCCCATCACCCACTCAGCACCGCCGCTGTCCCGAATGTGACACATAGCCGGGAAAACCCGAAGTTCTCTCCCGCGATGCATCGCCCACGGCGAAGGACCCCGGCACGTCAGGTCCGCCTGGCGACGAACACATGCTCCCGAGCGGGTCGATCGGGAGCATCGCGTACGCTCTCCACCGAAAAGCCTGAGGCTTCCAACGACGCAGAGATCTCCTCCCGGGTCCGGAAACGCAGAGTCGAGCTCGAGGTGAGTGCAGCCCCGTCGGCCTCGAAGACGAAGTTCCAGCAGAACGTGACAAAAGGTGGGTCGACCTCCGTGAGCTCCACCCAGCTCTGCACCGGTCCGATCCCGGGGATTTCGATTCGCCTGTACGACCGCTCGCGAGTCCACTCCAGCCACGCCTGCCTGTCGGTGTCCCTCACTTCGAAGATCATCAACCCTCCCGGCCGGATCACGGAGTGCACGGCTTGAAGGGCGCCGGTCCAGTCCTCGTCGCTCAGGAAGACCTGGGCGACATTGCCCGTCATGGTCACGAGATCCACCTGTTGCGCTGGAAGCGACCCTGCATCGCCGACGACCCATCGCACGCAATCGGCGTAGGGCTTCCGGCGGGCCACTTCGATGGATGCGGCCGCCGGGTCTACTCCGGTAACCGTCTTGGAGCGCTCCGCGAGAAGACATGCGAACGTCCCGGTCCCACACCCGACGTCGATGACGGACCGGGCGTCGAACTCTTCGACCATTGCCAGGTAGGCGCCCAGATCACTCCGGTCGGAGTCGACGAAGTCGTAGACCTCCGCGAGCCGGGGTTCCGCGAAGATCGCGTCGACCATGGCTCATCTTCTCTCGTGGCTCGATACCGACGGAACCTCGGTACTGAAAGGATCGACCGTCAACGCTGAGGCTACGGTCTCGGGACATGACGACACCGTGGCTCGGGGACGCAACCAGCCTGGTAGACGCTTTCAGGGCTCGAAGCATCTCGCCGCTCGAGGCACTCGACGCCTGCATCGGAGCGATCGGGCGTTCGCCGCTCAACGCATTCAGCCATACGGACTTCGAGACCGCCCGCGCACAGGCGTCGAAAGCTGACGTGTCCCTGCCGTTCGGCGGCGTGCCCTTCGGAGTGAAGGAGCTAGAGCATGTCGGCGGCTGGCCTGCGACCGACGCCTCAATGGTCTTCGCCGACCGGGTCGCAGAGCACGACCAGACGTCGGTCACCCGGCTTCGGGCCACGGGAGCACTCCTCGTCGCTCAGACGACCGCAAGCGAGTTCGGCGGGATCAACTGCACTTCCACGGAGCTTCACGGGACGACCAGGAATCCTTGGAACCAGGCTCGCACGCCCGGCGGTTCGTCGGGTGGGACCGCCGCCTCGGTCGCAGGTGGCTTGCTGCCGATCGCCACGGGCAGTGACGGGGGCGGGTCGATCCGCATACCGGCAGGGTTCTGCGGACTCTTCGGGCTCAAAGCGACCTATGGCCGTATCCCGAAGGGACCCTGGACCGGCATCGAACCGCTGACGAGCGTCCAGGGGTGCCTCAGCCGATCGGTTCGCGACACGGCTCGCTACTTCGACTGCTGTAACGGATTCGACGCGCGAGATCCGTTGAGCCTGCCTGCGGTCGGTGGGTGGGAGGCGGCACTCGGAAGTTGGGACCTAGCCGGCAAGACCGTTGCCATCATCCCGGACCTCGGCACCGCAAGGGTGCGGTCGGAGGTGGCGGACGTCGTGACAGGCCTGGCCGAGCTCCTGGCGAGCTCGGCAGGTCTCCGGGTCGTCGAAGTGACACCTGCTCTCCCGGCGCTGCGAGGCCAATGGTCGATGGCAGGACAGGTCGCGTTCGTTGCGGACCTGGGCGACAGCTATCCGGACTGCATCGAGAACCTCTCGACGGAGATGCGCTTCGGTCTCGAATCCGCGAGGAACCGGTTCAACCTCGAGCGCGCCGCGTCGATAGAGGCCTGGCGCCGGCAGCTGAACGAGGCGATGGCAGACCTTTTCGAATCTGCGGACTTCGTGATGGCATCGACCAATCCCGACGTCGCCTTCGTCGCGGAGGGGCCGCCGCCTTCGACCATCCCGGGCGCGGACCTCATAAAGGAGCTCGGCTTCTCGAGGGCGATCATGAACAACGCCGCACTCACGGCTCCGTCGAACATGAACGGGAGCCCGGCGATCAGCATCCCCGCGGGGACTGTCGACGGCCTGCCGGTCGGCTTACAAGTGCTCGCCGGACATCACCGCGAGCCACTGCTCTTAGATTTGGCGCTCGTTGCAGAACGCGTGCAACCGTGGCCGCTCGTGGCACCGGGGTCGCCCGCCTCGTGACGCGCCATGTTTCGTGCGTGCTCCCGCCGGCGTCGTCGCTATAGGGACGGGGCTCAGCCGAAGCTCGAGAGGGCCTTGGCTCCCGCCGGGGCGGAAGGCGGCGTCCCTTGATTCCACTTGCTGAAGGTGATCGTTCCGCCGCCCGACCCGGAGTTGACCAACTCGATCGGGTAAGCGTTGTCCGGTCGTAGCCACCCACAAGACACCGCCCTTGGACGACGTGACGGAGAATGCCGCCTGACCGTTGATCGTCGATGCGGTTCCTTTGCTCAGGGTCCCTTCCGGGTTCTTGATGCTGCTCACGAGACTCGAGATCGTGAAGGAGTTTCCGAAATTGAACTGTGAGTCGGGGGCGTATACCCAGATCCCTCCTAGGAGGCTGGCGACGGACGATGACGCTCCAGAGGCGACGTAGTAGCCCGAGCTTCCGTTCAGGTAATCGGTGCTCCCGATCTTCTCGATCATCACCGAGTTTCCGCTCTGGTCCAGCTTTCCGGAGAAATCACCGCTCGAGAACGTCGTGACTTGAAAGGTGACCTGCTTACCGTCCTGATCGGTGTTCCCGTCTATCTGCACCGACGTTGCGGAACTCAATGCCTTCTCTACGCTGGTCTGGATCTGGCTCACCGATTCCGACGCGATGCCGTTGCTCGACGAGGAGCTGCAGCTTGCCGCAGCCAAGGCCGCCAAGCAGACGAGCCCGAAACCAACGATGCGCCTCATCCTTTAAATGCTCCTATCCCGTCGGGCGTACCCCAACCAGTCGGTCCGTCGTAGCCCACCTCACCAGTGCACAGGTACGCCGGAGTGCAGGTACCGTTCGAGCCGCTCGTCACATCGTAGAGGTCGCTCGTGTGCGCGTACGGGTATGACGAGGGATACGTCCCCTTGGCGGGCTTGCCGGCGAGGGCGTAGACCGAAGCGATGATCGGCGAAGACACGCTCGTACCGCCTACCTCCAACCATCCACTGTGGTCGTATGTGTCATAGATGGCGACCCCGGTGCCGGGGCTCGCGTCCGCGGCGACGTCGTTGTCGGTCCTCATGGAGCAACCGGTATCGGTCTGCCATGACGGCTTTGCTTCGTACTTCGTGCAGCCTGAACCTGTCCCGTTCCACACGGTTTCGGTCCACCCCCTCTTGGTGCCCGTCGCCTTGACGAGGCTCGTGCCGCCGGCGGCCGTGACGTACCTGGAGGCTGCGGGGTAGCTCGGCCCGTAACCGCTGTCTCCGGCGGACGCAACGATCGCCACGCCGGGGTGGTCGTAGTACGAGGTGTCGTCACCGAGGTCGTTGGTCTTCTGGGGACTCCCGTAGGAGTTCGAGACGTACTTGACGTGAAGCACCTTGACGGCCGAATTGACCGCCGTGCCGAGACGAACGTGTCCGGGCCCCGTGGCTTCGACGAGGTAGATGTGGCAGTTCGGGCAGATCGCGGAAACCATGTCCACGTCGAGGGACTCCTCGGTCGCCCAGCCTGTCGAGCCCGAGGGACTAGGCAGCGGGCTCGTCTGGCCGTTCTGGTTGACCTTGGTCAGGCAACCCGCACCTGTGGAGGGGACGCATGCCGGCAAGCCCCAGGCGGAACGGTAGGTGGCAAGGTCTGACACCGCATCGGGGTCGTCGAATGCGTCGACCACGGCCACGGATTCTCCGACACCGTCTGTGGAGGACGGCAAATTGTAGGCGCTTTGAAGTTGTGACGGCCCGAACCCGTCGCCGGTCGGTGCACGGAAGCCGAACGATGCCGCCGACCGCGATTTGATGTCAGTGCGTACGAGCACGAGGCAGGACATGACCGACGGGTCGTTAGAGGGGGCACACGCTCTGGTGACGTTCGAGACGGATCCCGCCCTCGCCGGCCGGGTTGCCTGAGTTGCCTGAGCCGCGGTTGCCGCGACGACCGACGCGCCGACAAGAGTGAACGTGGCTGTGGTGACGAATAGCGCTCTCCGTACAGCGCGCGAGCGTACTGAGAATCGGGACAATGGACCGCTCCTTTCAGGAAACTTCCTGATCGTGCCCCCAACGAATCTGGACCGGTGACGCATGCCCGAGTGGTGCGCCTTCTGGCAGGCCACAGAGACACATGGATGTACTTGCGCTGATATTAGCGAACCCTGGGTCCCCTTGCCCCGAGCAACGGGCTTCGGAAGCGGCTTCGCCGCTCACTCGTATGACGCCCATATGACGCCATCGGACGCAACTCGAGAGGCTGTTAGTGTCCGCGGGCGGGACGACGGACCTTATGCGGCGCCTCAAGCTGTACGAGCGGCGCTTCAGATTTGGCAGAAGGGGCAGAAGGGAAAGCGATGACTGGGCCTGCACCGATGCTCGAAGGCAAGACGGTCCTGATCGCCGGCGTCGGCAAGGGGCTCGGGCGCGAGATCGCGGAAGCAGCATTTCGCGAAGGAGCCCGAGTCGTGCTCGGCGCACGGACCCTCGCAGTCATCGAAGACGAAGCGAACAACCTGGATCCATCCGGGGAAAGAGCCCTCGCTCGCGGGCTCGACGTCACCGACCGCCAGTCGTGCTCAGATTTTGCGGCCGCAGCAGCGGGGAAGTTCGGTCGTGTCGACGTGCTCGTGAACCTGGCCGCGCTTGACACCGTCTTCGGCGGGGTCCAGGACGCCAAATGGGACGAATGGCACAAGATGTTCGAGGTGAACGTCTTCGGCAGCCTTTACATGGTCGAGGCTTCCCTGCCCCACTTCTCGCCCGAGGGAGGTGCCATCGTCTTCGTAGGTTCGCAGACGATGTACGACCCTCCGGCCCTGATGCCGCAGGCCGGGTACGCGGCGTCGAAGGCAGCGGTGATCGGGGCGATGCGACACCTCACGATCGAGCTCGGACGGAAGCGAATCAGGTTGAACAACGTCGCACCCGGATGGATGTGGGGACCGCCCGTCGAGGCGTACGTCAAGTGGACCGCCAAGACCAAGGGTATTCCGCAGGAAGAGGTCCTGGCGGACCTGACCAAGGACATGCCACTCGGAGAGATGGCCACTGACGGCGACGTCGCCGAAGCGGTCATCTTCCTGGCCTCTGACCGCGCACACGGCATCACCGGGCAGTCGCTGCTCGTGAACGCCGGCGAGCACATGCAATAACCGCTCTCCCGGTTCACACGTATCGGGCTACGCGATGATTTCGATTCGGAGGCCGCGCTCGTCGGTATCCCCGCCGAGTTGAAGGTGGGTGCCCGATGCGAAACGGCGAGCGGTCCAAGCAGCAACGAAAGCGTCGAGAACGTCGTCGTCTCGGGCATTCGCTTGGCGGCCGTCACCGACGTGCTGCTCGACGTCGACAAAGACGTCGCGCAACGACGCCAGCCGTTCGGCGAGCCCTTCCTGCTTGCTCTTGTGGCACGCCATCGGTCGACCGGCCAGGACGGTGAAGCTGACCTGCTTGGAAAGGCCTTGTCCCGACATCGCCCTCGAAGGTAGGCCGATGGGCATGTCGATTGCCGCCGCGAGCAATCGCCCGGACTCGAGGTCGCGAAACACACCGCCGAGGTGGCTGATCACCTCGACACGGGACGGTCCAGGACCGGCTAACGGCGTCGTGACCATCACCCAACCGGCACGACAGCCGTCGAGGCCGGCCACCAACTGCGCCATGTCCTCCCCTTGGGTCCGCCTGGCGCCCCCTCTGCCTGTGCCCCCGTGTGCCCACGTGTGCGGAGGCAATTATGGCAGTGTCCCCAGCCAGCTCTCCGTCTGAGGCGGGTCGGAGCTCATGCTCGTTTCGGGTGGAAAGTCAGGGTTCGGGATACATTCGCCCGCGGTGGACACCATCGACCCCTTCTCGCCCGCCCGGCTCGGCCCGGTCGAGCTCCGCAACCATGTCCTCAAGGCGGCGACCTTCGAGGGCATGAGCCGAAAGAACGTCGTGTCCGAAAGCCTCGTCGAATTCCACAGACGGATGGCGGCGGGCGGTGTAGCGATGACGACGGTGTCCTACATCGCGGTCTCGCGAAACGGCATGGGTGCTCCCGCCGAGATCTACGTCCACGACGGCGCTGCGGAAGGACTTGCTCATATCGCAGATGTGGTGCACGGCGAAGGTGCGCGCATCGCTGCTCAGCTCGGCCATGCCGGCGCGGTCGGAGTGCTCCCTGGCAAGAAGGTCGTCGGCCCATCGAGGACCCGCACGTTGATGGGCACGAGGGTGGAGGCCATCTCGAAGGAGGGGATCGACGAGGTCGTCGAGCAATTCGCCGCCGGAGGGAAGCTGCTTCGAGGCGCGGGATTCGACTCCGTGGAATTGCACTTCGGGCACCACTATTTGATCTCGTCGTTCATGAGCCCGAAGTGGAACAAGAGGACCGACGAGTACGGAGGGTCGATCGAGAACCGCGCGCGGCTCGGGGTCCGGATCCTCCGAGCGGTACGCGAGGCCGTCGGCGACAAGATGGCGGTCACCGCAAAGATGAACATGACGGACGGAGTGCGCGGAGGTCTGCAGGTCCCAGAGAGCATCGAATTCGCGAAGCTCTTCGAGAGTGAACGCGTGCTCGATGCCCTGGAGCTCACCGGCGGGGGTTCTCAGGTCAACCAGATGTTCATGTTCCGAGGCGACGCGCCCCGCAAGGAGATGGAGGCGATCCTTCCGACGCCGCAACGGATCGGCTTCAAGCTCCTCGGAAGGTACCTGTTCAAGGAGTACCCGTTCGAGGAGGCCTACTTCTTGCCGATGGCGCGCCAGTTCCGCGAGAACCTGTCCCTCCCGCTCATCCTCCTCGGGGGGATAAACACGGTCGAGTCGATCCACCAGGCGATGGCCGATGGCTTCGAGTTCGTCGCCATGGGCCGGGCACTTCTCCGTGACCCCGACCTCGTCAACAAGATGCAGGCCGGTACCGCGACCGAGGGGAACTGCATCCACTGCAACAAGTGCATGATCAGCATCTACACGGGCACCCGCTGCGTGATCGACCACCCGAAGCCGCTCAAGATCTCGTAGCAACTGCTGCCAACTTCGTCGGACGCAAGAGCTGATGGAAACGAAGTACGGGTTTACGTCAGGCGATCGCGAATCTCCATGATGCTGCGACGCCTGGACGAGACCAGCAATGAGGGTGACGCGACGGTCATGTCGGCGTAGCGATCGAAGGCATTGGGATTCCGGCCGCCTTCAGCAGTGTCTCTGCACGTTGGGACACACTTCCTTGACTCAGACCGAAGTGTCCCATCAGATCCTGTATCCGCAATCCCCCACGTGAAGCCGAGAACACAGAGTTCGCCTTACCGATTACGTAGCACACCGCCGCGGCGGCCGTGTCAGTTCGCCCCCTTCGACGAAAGAAGTCGGGGTTCCCTACTGCGACGCGTGCCAGCAACCGACGGCACGCCGTCCGGTATTCGACGTTGAGCATCTCGTCGCAGCACCTGTCGCAGAGGGAAAGGACCTCTCCGACGCGTCCGCGGATGTCATCGTCGATCTTGTCCCAGGCGAACTGCTCGTCGGGCAAGGTCTTTGCATTCAGTGAGTCGAGGGCTTTGGCTCCGCCGACGGCGTCCTCAAGCAACTCGCGCATGATGGTCTCGTAGTCGAACTCGTCCTCGTCGAATTCGTCCACGTCGAACTCGTCGTCCTCCCACGACTCGTCGGAGTCGGTCACTCCCATTGCTGCGAGAATCGCTGCGGGGCCTTGCGGCCTCGGCGATCGGATCAAACGTTGGTACTCCGGTTCGTACTGGTCCACCGCAGCAAGGGTCTCGTCTGTGAGCTCACGCCGAATCCCGCGATCGGCATGGCAGAAGCGGATGAAGGAGCGCAACAGCTCGGGAGCCTGGGAAAGGTACTTGGCGCCTGCAACGATCTTGCGAGGGATCCAGTCGACGAGAATCATCTCGACCGCCACGGGGCTCCAACGCATCGGGTCCCCGGGCCCGTAGTCGGTTCCGAACCACAAGAACGACTCGAAGAGTCCGCGGCGATCGCGATCGTCGAGGGGAGCGCCCACGGAAGACGAGAAGAACCGCTCGGTCAACTGCCTTTTGGCTCTGTCGCCCCATTCCGGTCTGAGATAGCCGGTTCCGCCCTCGGGAAGTAGGCGACCGACCCATTCGACGATCGGCTGGCACGCTGGCCAGGTCTCGGTTTCCAGCGGCGGGAACATCATGTCCCCTAGCCTCATGGCTTCGTCGATCCTCGCACGGGCATCTGCCAGCCCGACGTCCAGCCATTCGACATCTGGATCCTCGACCTTCGAGCGCATGAACTCGAGAAGCTCGGCGATGGGACCTGGAACGATGAACGCGTCCTTCACGACCGTACCGAGATTGTGGTCGATGTACACGACGACGCTGAGCTCCTGCCGGTCGGGAAGGCGAAGGGCGAGGATGATGTTGTCGCCATCGCCGAGAACATGGACCATCGCGACGGCCCTGTACACCTCGCTCTCGCCGAGATGCTCCAACCACCCCGGCATCTCGTCGGCCCGGGCCCGAAACGCCCTTTTGGCACGTGCTCGCACTAGCTCGTCGGGCGCGAGCTGGGCCATCGCTGCCAACAATGCGGACGTCTCAGGCAGATCTACGTCGGCGAACGAAAGTGTCAGCTCGTCGAGAGAAGGGCCATTGCGCCCTTCACCTCGCGCCCGCTCCATCGGGCTCTCACGACGGGGATCGACCGCAGCAACGAGGCTGCTCGCCTCGGCAAGCAGGTCGAGAGGCTCTCCGGACGCAAGGCGACGCCTGACTTCGCCGATCAGATCCGGTTCGTCCGACCCACGTCCCGGGCGAGGCGGGGCGGCGCTATACGAACCCGGCCGGGTCCCGCGCGGGGTCACGCGACCACCGCGGCGATGTCGGCCCCGTTTTCCCACAGCAGCCGACTCTAGAAGGCGCGCTCCTCAGGCGCCGAGAAATCTGAGCACGGCCAGCACCCGCCGGTGGTCGGACTGAGACACCGGAAGATCGAGCTTCGTGAAGATGTTGGCGACGTGCTTCTCGACGGCTCCCTCCGAGACCACGAGTTGGGTCGCGATCGCTCCATTGGAACGCCCTTCGGCCATTAGCGAGAGGACCTCCTTCTCGCGCGGGCTCAACACCGAGATTGAGTCTGTTCGGCGAGACGCGGCGAGAAGCTGGCTGACGACCTCGGGATCCAGTGCCGTACCCCCTGAGGCCACCCGGACGAGAGCTTCGACGAAATCGCTCACGTCGGCGACCCGGTCCTTCAACAGGTAACCGATACCGACAGCGCCGCCCATGAGGAGCTCGGCTGCGTAACGGGTCTCGATGTATTGAGAGAACAGCAATATCCCGAGTCCTTGATGGGTGCGTCTGAGCTCGATGGCAGCCCGTAATCCCTCGTCGGTGAAGCTGGGCGGCATCCTGATGTCCACTACCGCCACGTCAGGAAGCTCCCTTTCGACGGAGCGTCGCAGTTCTTCCGGGTCGCTCACTGCGTCTGTGACGACGAATCCCCGATCGACGAGAAGTTTGGCCAAGCCGTCGCGCAAGACCGCGGAATCCTCTGCAATCGTCACCCGTATAGGACGGTCCGGCTCCATCAAACGTTCAGCGGTAGATCGATGGTGACGATCGTCGGACCCTGAAGCGGGCTGATGATGTCGAATTGACCGTCGACGGCGTTCACCCTGATCACCGAGTCCGATCAAGCCACTCGACGAGGAACCCACGCCCGAAGGGCGGGCTCCGCCCTTTCCGTCGTCGCGGACGACGACACGCAACCACCGCCCATGTTGCGCGCACGTGATCTTCGCCCGCGAAGCGTCCGCGTGCTGCGCGACGTTCGCCAGGAGCTCTGCGACACAGAAGTAGGCGATCGCCTCGATTGCCGGCGTCGGCCGGTCGGCGATGGCCACGTCGAGCTCTGTCGGAACGGTGCTTCGCGCAGCCAGAGTGGACAGAGCTCCTTCGAGCCCGATGTCGAGAGCCGGCGGATGGATGCCACGGGCGAGGTCGCGTAGCTCGGTGATGGCCTCCTTCGTTCCCCGATGAGCGTCGTCCACGAGAGCGCGAATCTGTTCGATGTCGACGTTGTCAGCATCCGCAAGCTTCTCTTTCGCCATCCCGAGCTGCATGGCGAGCGCAACGAGCTGCGCCTGGGTGCCGTCGTGAAGGTCCCGCTCGATCCGCCGAAGCGTCGCGGCCGAGGCGTCGACCGTCTGAGCGCGCGCGTATTCCAACGATCGGACACGGACGGCCAAGGCATCCGGCGCCAGCAACGCGTGCATGAGGGAGCGGTCCAAATAGATCACGGCTCGCACCGCCCACGGGGCGATGAAGAACAGGATCACTCCCGTGAAGACGATGGCGCCCGTACGAATCCATCCGGGACTTCCGATCGAGAAGTAGCCCGGCTCGACGAACAGCCGGACCACACCGAACTCGGAGGGCTGAGAGGCTCCCGAAAGCGGGAAGGTGATGCAGGTGAGTGCGTCGTACCACACGCTGAAGGCTACGAAGATGCCGAATATCGAAAGGGGGACCTTCACCAGCAGATATGCGATCGCTTTCCAGCCGGTCCCGTCTCGCAGCGCCGACTGGAGCCAGCCGAAGAAGCCCGGGCGCGGAGAGAAAGCAGTGGGCTCGCCTATCTGCTCGTTCAGGAGTCCTCGGGCCATTCCGCGCTGGATCCCACCGATCCCTCTCGCGCCTCTGACGCCCAGGGCGATGATGACGAGGCCCAGGAAGGTCACGACCAAGACCATCCCGGCGGCCATAGTCAACAACACGAATGCCAAGCCGAAACCCGCGACTGCCGATCCCGTGATGAGGAAACCGAGCTCCCTCCACGCTCGCTTCGTGAACGGTGTACGCACGAAGGTGCGAAGACCTTCGCGGACCGCGGTTCTCGAGGTCCTCCGGGATGACGATCTCCATATCTCAAAGGTAAGGATTCCATACCCTCGTGAGAAGGCGACCAGCTGGTCTCTTCTCCCTGGGGGTAACCCCCCTCGCGCACGAATAGCCCCTGATCGGGACCGGTTCATCAAGGCATGAATGCTGCACCGCCCGGGTAGCGATTCGGCATCCCGGCCGTCCTACAATTGCGGTTCTCGGAGGAGTGTGCGTATCTGTGCGGCTGTGTTGAGCAGCCCAGAAATGCTGAGGGGCCTGCAGGAAAGAGCTGCCCGGGCCGCTCCGGCCGAGCAGGTCGAAATTGTCGAAGGGTGGTGGCACCGCCATGCCCCCGGCTGTGCCTGGTGGGTGGGGACGGTGCTGCCACACGGCGATGCCGCGACGGCCGACCTGGTGCGCAGAGTGGCGGCGGTCGAGGACTTCTACGCACGCCATGGCGCAACCGCCCGGTTCCAGATAAGCCCGCCGGCTTGTCCCGAAGAGCTCGACGCAGTTTTGGCGGAACGTGGCTACCGCCGTCACACCTTGGTGTCGTTACAGGCGGCCTTTACCGCGCGTCTTAGGGCGAGCACGCTCATAGACCCGTTACGCGTTCAGCTGGACGACCGTCCGACGCGGAAATGGTTCGATATCTGGTATTCCGTTCACGGTCTCGGCGACGACCCACGTGCCGAGTGGGACGTGCTCGGACGCGTCGAGTTGCCGTGCGTCTACGCGAGCGCCATGGTCGGAGACGATCTCGTGGCAGTGGGCCGCGCGGTTACCGAAACGGGCTGGGCGGGGGTGTTCAACATGGCCACCGTTCCGCAGGCGCGTGGAGTCGGCGCCGCGCGAAGTGTGCTCACAGCGCTAGCGGACTGGGCCGACGCACACCAAGCCGACCGCATGTACTTGCAGGTGGAGCGAGACAACGTCCCGGGTCTACGGCTGTATGAGCGTGCCGGCTTCAGCGAATTGTGCGCCTACCACTATCGGAGCGCGGGGTGAACCTCGGCTTTTTAAATTGGCGATAAGTAAACGGAGCTGTTCATTAATCTTCGATTTCTCGCCGGAAGAGACACTCAGCTCGAGGTCCGAGTGAGCGCGGCCGACAACGGCTGACAACGGCTGACAAACGGATGACAACGGCTGTCGCAAAGGCTGTGGCCGAAATCGTGGGATATGTGTCATTGACGCCATAGCCCGAATCGTTCACGCTGCAGTGATGAGGCAGGTAGAGGACTGCGGGCAGGAGACGGCGGACAGGAGGCCACGCCACGTCGTGATCGCGGCGTTCCCCGGCGTCCAGTCGCTCGACGTGGTCGGCCCGTACGAGACATTCGCCGGCGCGACGAGGGTCGCTCAGATGCTCGGGCGAGCGGAGGGATATCGGGTGACTCTCGCGTCGAAAGAGGGGCAACCCGTCTGGGCCGAAAGCGGTGTGGGGCTCTGCACCGTCCCGCTCCCCGACCCGGCCACCGCCAGCGCCGTCGGCACCCTGATCGACACCCTGGTTCTCCCGGGAGGCGATGGAGTCGAGAGCGCCCGAAACGACAGCGAGTTCGTCCAGTGGATCGCGGCCACGGCCCCCAGGTGCCGCCGAGTGGCGACTGTGTGCACGGGCGCCTTCCTTGCGGCCGAGGCGGGCCTGTTGAACGGCCGGCGGGTGACGACACACTGGGCGAGAGCCGACAGGCTGGCCGAAGAGTTCCCCGAGCTCACCGTCGACCCCGACCCCATCTACATACGCGACGGCAAGTACTGGACCTCGGCGGGCGTCACCGCAGGGATCGATCTCGCACTGTCCCTCGTCGAGGCTGACCTCGGCACCGAGGTCGCGCAGACGGTCGCACGGTGGCTTGTCATGTTCCTTCACCGCCCAGGCGGTCAGACCCAGTTCGCATCACCGGTGTGGATGCCACGAGCCGAGCGTTCCGCGATGCGAGCCGTGCAAACCCTGGTCGAGTTCGCTCCCGGATCGGACCACCACATTCCAACGCTGGCGAAAGCCGCATCGATGAGCGTGCGCCACTTCACACGTGTGTTCACCGAGGAGGTGGGCGAATCCCCCGGCAGGTTCGTAGAGCGCGTCCGCCTCGAAGCCGCGAGGCGCGACCTCGAGACGTCGGCTGACACTCTCGACGTCATCGCCGCCCGCAGCGGCTTCGGCACCGCCGAGACCCTTCGGCGTGTGTTCCAGCGGCGCATGAACGTCGCTCCCGATTCATACAGACGGCGATTCCGCGTCGTCGCTCGCGAAGGGGAACCAGCATGACCGACAGAATGACCGCCAGCACGACCGATCACGATCGCACGACAATCGCCATCCCGCTCTTTCCCAGTTTCACGGCGCTCGACGCCATCGGGCCGTACGAGGTGCTCCAACGCATCCCGTGGTTCGACGTCACCTTCACCGGCCACCGGGTCGGTGAGGTCAGGAGCGACAACGGCATGCTCGGGATCACCGTCGACTCCACCTTCGAGGATCTCGCCGAGCCGGATCTGGTTGTGTTCCCCGGCGGTGTCGGCACCCGGGCGCTAGAGCACGACGACCGCGTGCTCGACTGGGTCCGACACGCGCACGAGACCACCAAGCTGACTACCTCGGTGTGCACAGGGTCACTCGTGTTGGGCGCCGCCGGGCTGCTCGAAGGCCTCACCGCCACGACGCACTGGTCCTGTTATTCCGGGCTCGAGGCACACGGCGCGGTCCCGAGCACCGACCGGGTAGTCGAGCACCTGGACAAAAGGATCATCACTTCGGCCGGCGTGTCGAGCGGCATCGACATGGCGCTCCGTGTGGTCGAGTTGCTCGTCGATCGCACGGCAGCCGAGGCCGCTCAGCTCATGATCGAGTACGACCCGCAGCCGACCGTGGACACCGGATCGCTGGCCAAGGCCGGCGATCCGGTGGTCTCACGTGTGATCGAGTACGCAAAGTTGCGCAGCTAGCTACTCGGGTTGAGCACGCCGAGCAGGCCGTCGGCATAACCACTCGGGCCGGCGCTGAACACCAGCGACGACGACCCTCCGAACGACGAGTTGCCCACCATCAGGCCCCAGAGGCCGTCGATCGTGATCGGGTAGCCGCCCGGCCCGTCGAGCGTCCCGATGAATGCGCCCGTCGTCGGGTTGAACGCGTTGATCCACCCGTTGCCCAGGTTGCCCACGAGAAGGTCGCCTGCGAACGGACCGAATCCGGTAGGTGCGATCGCAAGGCCCCAAGGCTCGTTCAGGGGGCTCGAGGCGCCGTTCGAAACCAGGTGGTGGAGCAGCTTTCCGTTGACGTTGTACTCGTCCACGACCCCGAATCCCGCACCCGGCCTCACGTTCGTCTTGGCCTTGTTCTGCTTGCCGTAGGTGACGTAGAGCTTGCCGCCGAGGTTCTGGATGTTGAACGGGACATAGCCAGCGGGAAGCGACGGGTCGACGAACTTACCGGCGTTGCTTACGGGCTGGAAGCTGCCGTTGAACATGTCGATCGTCCCGTTGGCAACGTCCGCCGCGTACAGCATCGGACCGGACTTGGACGTCGCCGAGATCGCGAGGCCCTTGAAGACCGCGCCCGCCGGCGTCATCCCTCCGGCTCCCCCGGTCGGGCTGTCCTCGACCACGAACTTCGGACCGCCGTTCCAAGCCGAGATCTCACCGGGAGACTGCATCGAACCGATCGAATCCGACGAGACGATGAAGGCGGCCGGCGACCCGGAGGAACCGCCCACGTCGAAGGAGGTCGTCGGGTTGTACACCTGACCGGTCGCGTTGCCACCCGGCACCTTCACGGTGAGGTCGAGCGTCACCGCGCTGCCGCCGATCCCCCCGCTGTAGACGGTGGCCTTGCCGGAGTTGTTGTCGGAGACCCAGATGGGCGTGGACGGTCCGGCAGCCAGGCCCCACGCATTCTTCAGATTGGGATCGACGAGCGATGCACCGGCCGACGAAGTGTTGGCGACCAGGTTCGTCTGGGTGAAGGAGTTGGACGGTGCGGCGGCGACAGCACTCGCGACGCCACTTGCGAGAGCCGTGGACGCGGTGAAGCCTGCCAGGCTGAGCATTCCGGCTGCGGGGACCAGCACCAGGGGTCGCATCCAGGATCGATCTCGCCACAAACTGACCATCAGGGCCTCCAAAGTTTGTCGTAGCAGTCCTCGTCTTGCCGAAGACGTATACGAGTGCGGTGCCCAGAATGTTCAGGGAATTCAGAATGTTCAGGGAATTCAGAATGCTCGGGGAGTGCCAGTTAATTCTCCGGCTCGAGCACGTCGAGAAGCACGGAAAGCGCCGGCTCCCACGACGAGCCAGTGCGGACGGCGTCGAGAAGCTTGTTCGCGATCTCCTTGCGCTTCGTCGGCTCGAGCTTGTCCGACGTGCACAGGAGCATCATGTCGATGGAAGATCCCAACTCGCCCCAGACCTTCGCCTCGGGTGCTCGCGCGCACGAGGGGCCCGTAGTCGTCGACGACCGAGGCGATCCACGAGAGGAATCCCTTGAGTGTCCATCGCGCCAGGTCGGATGTCTGGCCGGCGAGTGATCGCAGCTCGAGTGCGTGGCGGCAGAGCTTCTCGAGGCATGCTGCGGCGAGTTGCTCCTCGTCGGAGAACTCGCTCCACACAGCAGGCAGCTCCAGCTCCGTCGAAGCCGCCAGCTGAGCGAGATCGGGCAGGCTCCCGTTCTTCTTCGCCAGCTCGAGAGTGCGTTCGAGCAACAGGTCGCGCACCGGTGAATCGTCCTCGTGCAGAGCGAGGAACCCGGGCTCTGTCATCGTCACCGTCAGGTCCCACATAACGTCGACGAGGTCTTGGAGCGGGAACGCGTCGGGATCGAGGGCGTGGCGGATGAAGTAGCCGTCGAAGAGGCTGTGGAGCATCACGACGATCTCCTCGACGGAATGATTGCCCTTCGGCCGGCGCCTGCTGGCGGACAGGACGAACCGTAAGGCGCTCGCGTAGACGGCGGTCGATTGCGAGTAGCTCTTCGACCTCAGTTCGAGGATGGTCTCGGCCGCGCGGTGCGGCTCCTCGTCGCCCTCTCCCGGCGGGCCGTCCCCCGGCGCGAGATCCCGCGGCGGGACAAGGAGAGCCGCGCTGTGGAGCAGGTAACCGACGAGAACCTGCGTGCGGGCCTCTCCTTCACCGCTGGCGGCGAACCCTTCGGCGAGCATCTTCTTCAGGACGGGCTCCGTGAAAGCGCCGTCCGCGCTGAGTCCCGGTGGCCCCTGCGAGCTGACGTAAGCCGCGAGGGCCCCCTCCCACCTCGGGCTCGTGCCATTGCGGTCGGGATCGAAGCAGGTCCGAGCAACGAGGTCGAACCCCGTGGCTCCGCATCGGCCCGTCTCGCGCTCTATCAGGCGGGCCACGGTGCTCCGCGGACGTCCCACCAGGTCGGCCAGCGCGGCGGTGGGGACAGCTCCCCTGCTCATGGGGCCCCGGAGCGCCTCGAGTGCGTTGGCCGCCAGAAGCTCGGTTGCGGGGGTGCAGAGATCGGTGTGTTCGGATCGACCGGGCAAACGATCTCCCCCCCATACAGGCAACGGCTAGTCAGGAACGTTAGTGGGCACTAGTGACCAAAAACAGACCCAGTTGGTACTTGCTGGCCGGGAGGCCGATCAGGATCATGTGCACCGGACACTCTGCGGGGCCCCGGGTGTGGCGGATCAGTTCGGGGCACCCGCGGAGGACCCGTCCGACGTTTATCGTTCAGCTTGCCGGTGCAGACAGGAGCGAGCGATGGACGACATAGCGATCCGTGGCGGCACCCTCGTGGACGGGACAGGCGAGCCCGGCAGGCTCGCGGACGTGGCGGTCCGCGACGGCAAGATCGTCGAGATCGGGACGAACCTGCACGGCGAGCGCGAGCTCGACGCCTCCGGGCAGATCGTCGCTCCCGGGTTCATCGACATCCACACCCACTACGACGCCCAGGTGTTCTGGGACCCGTGGCTCACCCCCTCCTGCCATCACGGGGTGACGACGGTCGTGGCCGGGAACTGCGGGTTCTCCATCGCACCGCTGCACCCACAAGACATGGGGCTCGTCGCCCGGACCTTGCAGCACGTGGAGGACATGAGCTTCGACACCCTGTCGGCGGGAGTCCCTTGGGAGGAGTTCGAGACCTTTCCTCAGTACCTCGACGCGGTCGCCCGTCATGGTGCCGCGCTCAACTTCGCCTGCTATGTCGGGCACACCGCCGTTCGCATCTACGTCATGGGCGACGACGCATACGAACGGCCTGCCACCGACGACGAGCTGCGCCGGATGCAGGCGGTGGTCGCCGAGTCCATGAATGCGGGAGCGGCGGGGTTCGCGACGAGCGCCTCGCCGACCCACAACGGTGATGGAGGCCGGCCGGTGCCGTCACGTGTGGCGGACCTGCACGAGCTGCGGGCTCTCCTCGACCCGGTGCGCGACTCCGGGCGAGGAGTCGTGGCGCTGCTACCCGGGGGCGTGTTGAAGAACGACGACGTCTTCGCGCTGCAGCGCCACGTGAAACGGCCGGTCACGTGGACCGCATTGCTGACGGTCAAGAATTTCCCTTACCACATCAAGATGATCGAGGAGCACGACGCAGCGTGGGCGCAAGGGGTCGAGGTCTGGCCGCAGGTGTCGTGCCGGCCTCTCGTGTTCCAGATGAACCTCGCGGAGCCGTTCACCCTCAACGCCCGCAAGAGCTTCTCGAGAATCATGGACTTCTCCCATGAACAACGTGTGGCTGCCTACCGCGACCCGCAATGGCGCGCTGAAGCGTGGAGCGAGCTGTCGGGCGCCGGTGGGGGACTCCCCTTCAATTTTCAGAAGGTGTCGGTGGCAGAGTCGCCGAACCATCCCGAGCTCGCCGAGAAGCCGGTGCTCGAGCTCGCGGCCGAACGGAGCTGCACGCCTCTCGACGTTATCCTGGACATCTCTCTCGACGACGATCTGAAGACCCGGTTCTGGTCTGTCGTCGCGAACGACGACGAGGAGGGCATCGCCTGGCTGCTGCCCCGGGACAACGTCCTTCTGGGCCTGGCCGACTCCGGAGCTCACGTGTCCCAACTCTGCGACGCGTGCTTTGCGACGGACCTGCTCGGCAATTGGGTTCGCGACCGCTCCGTCATGCCGATGGAGCGTGCGGTGCACAAGCTTACGGGCGAGCCGGCTTCCGTCTACGGCTTCTCGGACCGCGGCGTCATCGCGCCAGGGAAAGCCGCCGACATCTGCGTCTTCGATCCCGACACCGTCGCCCCCGGGCCCTTGCGCCGGGTGTACGACTTCCCGCAGAACGGAGAGCGCCTCACCGCCGACGCTCCTGTCGGTGTCAGCCATGTCCTGGTGAACGGTGTGGTCATCCGGGCGAACGGGCAGCCCGAGGAAGAAGGGCTCGACTCGCATCCCGGAGTCTTGCTCCGCGGCTGACATCCACCGCGGCGCCAACCAACGGCGGCGGCCAACGCCGCCGGCCAACGGCTGCGGCCAACGGCTGCGGCCAACGCGCCGCAGGACCTCAGCCGTGCGTGCAGCTCCCGACGGCGACCGGGCCGGAGCTTCGCGGACCTCGACGCCCTCGAAGTCGGCGAGCGTGCTGATGCGGAACTGCCCGTCGCGAGCCGAGGCCTCCTGCATGCCCTCGCTCCTCGCCGAGTAGTAGCGGTCCCTGCTGTAGCTCTCGCTCACCGGCGCGTAGCTCGCGACCAGGACCCTTCGAGCGAAATCGCTCTTGTTCGCCTCGCTGTAGTGGGGTGCGAGTCCGGCGATGCAGAGCGCGTCGCCGGGAGCGAGCTCGACAGGGACCCAGTGGAGCGACGAGGCGGCCTCGGTCGTCACCACCCCACGCGTGTCGGTCGGCAGCAGCTCGTCGCACGCCGTCTGCGATCCAAAGGCAACCCGACTCCGTCGTGCACTCGTCGATCGCGACGAGGATCGAGATGACCGTCGCCGACTCCCGGATACGCCGGCAGGTCCTGGTGCGGGCTGAAGCCGGCACCTCCGGGTTGCTTGTAGTTGACCTTGTCCTTGAAGTCGACGACCGCCGCACCGAGAACCGACGCCGACAACTCGAGTAGCGGGCCTTCGACGAGACCGCGGAAGCCGGCGTGGCACGCGGACACGTTCTCGGTCCTGCAGATCGCCTCGCCCGTAGCCGTCTGCTCCGCGTAGTGGCCCCAGATGTGGCTTCCCGCCGGCCACGCCTCGACCTCCGACGTCCATTGCCTGGAGCTCGGCGACGCGCTCTGCCGCTCACCACCGAACGACGCGACGGGTGGTGATCGCTGCTCATCGCGCAACCTCCTCGAGCAACGGAAGCCAGTGCTCGAGCGGGGGCACGGACCGCCCCGGCACCTTGGCGGCGTCGTCCGCCCGCCGCAGCACCACGGCGTCGGCGGCGTAGGCGACGGACGCGAACGACTCGCGCTTCGTCGGGCGACAGCGGACCCCCTTGCAGCCCCGAGCGACTCGATGCTCACGTCGGTCAGGGCGGACCGGTACGCCGGATCGGTAGCGACCAGGTAGCGCTTGGCCGGCACGTGCATCTCCACCAGCGCGGCCACCCGGTCCCCGAGCATCTCGCGGACGCGCGCACCGCCGAGCCGCGCCGTGCTTCTCGTCTGAAGCGAACTGGTGGCCGATGTCGTGGACGAGCCCCGCGACCTGGAGCTCGGCGTCGTCGGGCCGCACGCACGACAGCTCGTACGCGCACTGCAGGCCGTGGTCGAGCTCGCTCAGCCCGTCGACCTCGCCGGGAGAGCTCTCCATCTCGGTCAGAAGCTCGATCAGCTCGGGAAGAGTCATCTGACCACCTGCGGAATTCTGCCCATCCCGCCTCCTATTGCGAGCATGTCGGAGAGTGTCCTGTCGGCGAGTCTGGAACGCCAGGTGAGCATGCGCCTGGGCACGTTCGAGCACCACGTCGCTGTCGGAGACCTCGGTGCGCCAGGTCGGATCGCGCCCAGGTCGAAGCAGCGCCAGTCCCCGTCGTCGAACTGCACGTACGCGTAATCGATCGGAGCGCGACACCGTCAGGTGCTTGGTCTCGAGCCGCCGGTCCCACGGCCACGGATGTGGACCGAACGGGATGTACTCCCAGCGCCAGTCGTATTCCCAGTGCGCCTCGTCGCGCCACCACGTGGGTCGGTCGCCCTGGAGGAACGAAGTGAGCGGCAGCCCGTCGCACTGCGCCGGGACGTCGAGACCCATCGCTTCGCAGATCGTCGGGAAGAGGTCCACATTCTCCGTGAACCGGTCCACGACCGTTCCGTGCTGGCTCGCGCCTGCCGCGGGTCGCGCACGATCCCGACGATGTTGTAGCTCGACTCGAACATGCCGCCCTTGCCGAACAGCCCCTGGTCGCCCAGCTGCTCGCCGTGGTCGGAGGTGACGACCACGAACGTGTCGTCCCACATGCCACGCGAGATCCAGCTCGTCGAAGAGCCTGCCGAGCTCGTGGTCGACGTCCGAGACCATCCCGTAGTACTGCGCCCGGAGCTCGCGCATCTCCCTCTCGTCCGGCAGGCGCCGGGTCCATCAGCCGGCCGCAGAACGGGACCTCGCGCTCGGGCGGCCGAACCGGCAGCGCGACGTCGTCGGGGTCGTAGGCGCTGCGACCAGTGACCCGCTGCCGCATAGGGCGGGTGCGGCCTCCAGTAGCTGGCATGGGCGAACCAGGGCCGTCCTGGTGCCCGAGCCACTCGATGACCCGGTCGGTCATGAACGCGGACACCCCGTGCTCCGCCGGCCGGTCGGGCTCTGTCGCGAGCGCATGGCCGCCGTCGCTGAACGGGCCGTAGCCGAGCTCGTCCGAGCCACGCTCTCCAAGCGTCCTGCTCGTCGGGCAGGTCGAGCCCCACCTCGAACCCCGGCGGGAAGCCCTGATAGTTCGACAGACGGGAGTCTCCCGGTCCCGTCGGCCAGTCTCGGGTCGAGACCCTGGTCGGCGTACCCGAAGATGGTCGGCACGTACCCAGCACGGCGCGCCGCGCGTGCCACGTTGTCGAAACGGTCGTCGAGCGGCGTCCCGTTCCCGACCACCCGGTTGTTGAACTGGTACGTGCCGGTGTAGAGGCACGCCCGGCCGGGACCGCACGGAGCCGCCTGGCTGTAGTGACGCGCGAGGCGGACACCGCCCGCTGCCAGGCGGTCGAGCGCCGGCGTGCGCACCACCGGGTGCCCGGCAGCGGACAGGCAATCACCACGGAATTGGTCCAAGGTGATCAACAGCACGTTCATCTCATCGGTCCAGGCCTCGATCCCCGCTGTCCCCCGCCATCACCGCTATCCCCGTTATCCCCCGCGCCACCTCCCATGCTGCCCGTCGGCGACCAGACCTACAAACCGGCATAATCGAAAGATGACTTCCCGAGATGGCGACGGCTCGCCGAGCGGCAGGAAATCCTCACCGAGATCCCGGGCCCCAGGTCGGTCGAGCTGTCGGCCCGCCGGGCCGCGGCACTTCCCGCCGGCGTCGGGGTGACCCTGCCGATCTTCATCAGCGGAAGCGTCCGCCGGGATCATGGAGGACGTCGACGGCAACCGTCTCATCGACTTCGGCTCGGGCATCTCGGTCACGAACGTCGGGAACAGCGCTCCTAGGGTCGTGGCCGCCGTCACCGAGCAGGTGAGCGGTTCACGCACACCTGCTTCCAGGTGACCCCCTACGAGAGCTACGTCGAGGTCTGCGAGAGGCTCAACGAGCTGACACCGGGTGACCACGACAAGCGGTCGTTCCTCGTGAACTCGGGCGCCGAGGCGGTCGAGAACACCGTGAAGGTTGCCAGGTACGCGACGGGACGCTCCGCGGTGGTGTCGTTCGACCACGGCTTCCACGGTCGCACCCTGATGGGGATGACGCTCACCGGTAAGGCGATGCCCTACAAGTTCGGCTTCGGGCCGTTCGCGCCGGAGGTCTACAGGGCGCCGTACTCGTATCCGTTCAGGGGGACCGGCAAGCTCTCCGACACGATCACGCTTCTCAACTCGACGATCGGCGCCGACAGCATCGCGTGCGTCGTGGTCGAGCCGATCGCCGGCGAAGGCGGCTTCATCGTCCCCGAACCGGGTTGGCTGAGCGGTCTCGCCGACTGGTGCCACGCGAACGGCATCCTCTTCATCGCAGACGAGGTGCAGGCCGGCTTCGGGCGCACGGGCACCTGGTTCGCGTGCGAGCACGAGGGAGTCGTCCCCGATCTCGTCGCCACCGCCAAGAGTCTGGGTGGCGGACTTCCCATCGGCGGAATCACCGGACGCGCCGAGGTGATGGACGCGGTGCATCCGGGCGGCCTCGGGGGGACGTTCGGCGGCAATCCCCTCTCCTGCGCGGCGGCGCTCGCCGCCATCGACACGATCGAGTCAGACGGCCTTCTCGAGCGTTCCATTCGGATCGGGAAGGTGATGATCGACCAGCTGCGCTCGCTCGCCGCATCGCACGCGGTCATCGGCGACGTCCGGGGACGCGGTTCGATGGTCGCGATGGAGCTCGTCGGGCCCGACGGGATGACCCCCGACAAGGAGGCGACCGCTGCGATCGCGTCCGCCTGCCATCGTGCAGGTTTGCTCGTCCTCACCGCGGGGACCTACGGGAACGTGATCCGGCTGCTCCCGCCGCTCACGATCCCAGAAGACCTGCTCGACGAGGGCATGGAGATCCTGAGCAAGGCCGTCGCCGGCGCCTGAGCAAGGCCGTCGCGGGCGCCTGAGCAAGGCGTGTCGCCGGCGCCTGTGGGCGACGAGTCAGCTCAAGGGCGTGAGGGCACCGTCCTCCCCGGCCAGAACCGCTGAGTGAGGTTCTCGACAGCGCACTCCGCCATCGCGTACCTGGTCTCGATCGTGGCGGAACCGATGTGCGGACAGATGATGCAGTTCGGGGCGCTCAGTATCGGGTCGTCCGGTCGCGGAGGCTCTTCTTCCAGAACGTCGAGACCCGCGCCTGCGATCTCGCCTTCCGTCAACGCCCGCGCCAGAGCGACCTGGTCCACCACCCCGCCGCGTGAGGTGTTCACGAGGAACGACGAGGGCTTCATCAAGGCGAACTCCGCGGGGCCCATCAGGTGGCGCGTCGCTTCGTTCAGGTCCACGTGGAGGGACACGAAGTCGGCGTCGTAGAGGCCTTCGGCGAGCCCCGCTGCGAGGCACCACCCCCGCCAATGGCCGGCAGGTCGCTTCGCAGAGTCCACGTACTCCACCCGCATCTTCGCCGCCGACGCCCGGGTCGCGACCGTTGCCCGATCCGCCCGAAGCCCACGACGAGAAGCAGCTTGTGCGCGAGGTCCCCTCCGAGAGCGGCCGCACCCTCCCGCCAGCGATCCGTGGCGACCGGCTCGCATCGCATCGGGGAGACGCCGGGCGAGCATCGTCATGAGCGCCATCGTCAGGTCGGCCACCGCGTCGGTCGAGCACCGGCGTGATCGTGACGACGATCCCGCGCTCGCGTGCGGCGGCGACGTCGATGTGGTCGAACCCGACGCTCATCGTGCTGATGACCCGGAGCTTCGGTGCCGACGCGATCACCTCGCGGTCCACCTCGCACGTGCGAGCTGACGAGCAGGCCTTCGGCGTCTGCCAGGCTGCATGGAAAGAATCGTCGTCATGCCGACCGCCGGGAATGTGGGTCAGGTCGTGCTCGCGCCAGCTGGTCGAGCAACTCCTGGGCGAGCGGTATCGCCACGACCGCCTTGCGGCGTTCCGGCCCGGCCATCACGAGAGATCCTGCGTCACTCGGGACTGTCACTGGGGGTCACTGGCGTCACAGGTAGGCGGACTTCGGCGCGTCGGCGTCGGGCGCCGGCCGCACCTGCGACAGCGCCCTGCCCGGCCCCGAGGCCGAGCAGCCCCGCGTCGGAGGCGACCTCCACGAGCTTGAATCCCTGCTCGAGCCGCTTTACCGCCGTGTCGGCGTTCCCCGCGATGCCGGGCACGACACCGTGTCGCTCGCAGGCCTCGAGCACCCTGTCGAGGGCGATCGTAAAGACGCTGTCCGGGTTGTCGGGCCCGGGCCGCAGGCCGAGCGTGATGCTCAGGTCGGCCGGCCCTATGTATATGGCGTCGACCCCCGGTACGGAGGCGATCTCGTCGACTCTCTCCACCGCCTGCTTGGTCTCCACCATCACGATGCACAGCACCTCGCGGTCGGCCCGTGAGTAGTAGTCGAAGCCGGCGTAATAGTTCGCCCGCAGGGGGCCGTAGCTGCGGATCCCGACCGGGGCGTAGCGACAAGCTCGGCCGCTGCGGCTGCTTCCTCGGGTGAGTTGACCATCGGGACGATCACGCCCCACGCTCCTGCGTCGAGGCACTTGCCGATGATGCCTGCTTCGTTACGCGGGACGCGCACCAGGGGAACCGTCTCCGACGAGGAGATCCCCTGGAGCATCTCGATCATCTGGAGCTCGTCGATCATGCCGTGCTGCATGTCGACGCAGACCCAGTCGAAGCCGGCGTGGGCCATGATCTCGGCCGAGAAGCTGCTCGGCACCGTCAACCATCCGCCGAGCGCGGCGCCTCCTTCGGACCAGAGGTAAGCAGCGAGTTCTCGCGCATGTGCACCCTCCCGGATCGGGCGCAAGGCTACGATCGACGGCAGCCGAATCGGGTCGCTCCGAAGCTGTTCTTAGAACCCGCTGATCCCCACGACCGGCCTGTTGAGTGGT
The DNA here is from genome assembly GCA_963801315.1 of uncultured Acidimicrobiales bacterium. GTDB lineage: Bacteria > Actinomycetota > Acidimicrobiia > Acidimicrobiales > CAVXTF01 > CAVXTF01. The sequence continues at coordinate 295,876 of CAWDEI010000005.1, forward strand.
CGTCCGCCCATCGAGCCGTAGTAGGGAGCCTTGAAGCTGAAGATCCCTCCGTCGGAGGCGACCATCCGGTAGCCCGTACCTCCGGCCGGCGCCTGGATGCCGACGATAGGTAGGTTGAGGTGGCTTGCCTCCCATCGAGCCCCGGAAGGGTGCGTCGTAGGCGAAGATGCCGCCGTCGGAGGCGACGAGCCAGTAACCGCCCGTTGCGGTGTCGGTCGCCATTCCGACCACCGGCCGGTTGAGGTGCATCCGTCCCGGCCGAGCCATGGTACTTGGCGTCGCCGAAGCTGAAGATGCCGCCGTCGGAAGCGACGAGCCAGTACCCGCTTGCCGTCCGCGAGTCGCCGACATCCCGACGATGGGCTGGTTCAGGTGCATGTGTCCCGTGGATCCGTGGAACTTCGCGTTGCCGAAGCTGAAGATCCCGCCGTCGGAAGCGACGAGCCAGTAGCCCATCCGTCGGGGGTGGCCGCCATCCCGACGATCGGCTCGTTCAAGTGCCTTCCACCCATCGAGCCGTGATAAGCGGCGTCGCCGAAGGCGAAGATGCCACCGTCGCTCGCCACCATCCAGTACCCGCCTCCGTCGGGAGTGGACGAGATTCCCACGACCGGCCGGTTCAGCACGATCGAACCCGTCGACCCGCAGAATGGAAGGTTCCCGAAGGTGAATATGCCTCCGTCGGTGGCGACCAGCCGGTAGCCCGACGGGTGCCCGGCGGGCGGCCTGCACGGGACCTCGATGCTCGGGACGAATTGGATCGGAGCTACGAACAGCCTGCGCTCTCCTCCGCACGAGTAGTTGGTGCAACCGCTGGTCCATGCGGCGTAGTCGATCCACCATGTGCCGCTCGCGTCGGTGAACAGCGAGCCGCCGCCTGGCCCTGCGACCGAACCGTAAGACGCGAGGAACGGGCCGCTCGACGGCTGGCTGCAGGGGCCGGACGGGCCCGAGCAGACGGTGAGCGCCTCGGCATAGCTCGACGACTGCGAAATTCCCGACGCTGAACAGAAGCCGGTACGTCCCCGCGTCGTAGACGAGGTCCGGATCGTCGGTGGTCGTCTCCCACGGGAAGCTGGGCGGTGTCGACTGTAAGGAGCACGGTCGGCGCCCCGGCGAACGACGTCCCGTTGGAGACAGCCGGACCGACCAGACCTGGGATGCCTCCGTCAGAGCTGCCGTCGTTGGACTTCCATAGCAGGTAGGCGTCACCCGTTCTCGGGTCGACGAACGGGCTCGGGTCGAGCACGCCGCCCGGCCCACAGTGAAGCGGCCCCGAGAGGTGTCGGTGAACACCGGATGTGCCGAGGTGATCGTCGTCGCAGTGGCCACCGACAGGCAGCTGAAGCCGGAGTCGGCCGGATGCGGGCTCATCGAGGCGTCGTAGAACATCACCCAGTGACCACCGAAGTAGAAGACACCGGGCGAGGTCTGGGTGTTAGGCGTCTCCCACGCCGGCGTGAGCCGGCAGGGCGGACGATCCGTAGGAGAGGCCCGTATAGGACCGCCATCCGGACGCCGGGGAGCCGGTCGTGTCCACCAGCGCCTGGATGTGGTTCCCGAGCGGCGTGCCTGTGGTGAAGGCGTAATAGGTGCCGCCCGGACAGGACCACGTCGGGATCCGGAGCGTCGCCGTTGAACGCCGGAAGTCGTGCTCCTGGCCACCGTCACGTGCCCGACCGGCACTGCCTGGCGCTGCGGAACGTGCTTCCCGGCTGCCCGGCTGGCCCGACGCCTCGGATGTCGTGCCGAGAAGCGCGACGACAAGAGCCGCAACCGTTACCGCCGTCGATTTTCGGTCTCATCGGTTCCGCAGGTTATCGATCCGCCTGCGATCATTCCTGAGTGATCGTTCTCCACGCGGCATGGCTGCCTCGTGCAAATGGGCTCGCGTTGTGGGCCGAGGACGGTGCGCGGCCCCGGGCCGTAGCCGCCCCGCAGAGGCCGGCAACCGCGTCGCCGGCGACCGGAACCTCATCCGTTCGCTCTGGACGCAGATGGGATCCGCCTGGCGCTCGCAGAGCTCGGGGGATTCGCTGCGGAGGACGCGATCGCCAAGGCCGCCGACACCGAGCTCTCGCTCGAGTTGCCTGCCTTCGGCGATGGCCCGGCGGCGTCTGTCTGGCTCGAGGACGACGTCAGCGGATCACTGCGACGAACGAGTCCCGGATTCCGATCAATCGGTCTCCGCATGGACCGCCCCGGGGATCGTCCTCGAGCCGTCTCAAGCGGCGGACCTCGTGCTCGCATTGACGACGACCGATCCGACGGGGCCTCGTCCGAGCAGTCCGGCGTCATCGCCGCCCTCGACCTCCGAGTTCGCCGCGCGTTCGGCGGAGATGGCCCTGGAGTTGATCACCCGCGGCCGGGTGCTACCCGCTCTCGAGTTCACCGACGGACGGTTGGCGGGCTCGCTGGCGTCCGCTGATCGACGCGCGTGACCGTGGGCGGATCGAGGCGCTCGTATGGGCTCTTCCCGTTGTCGTTCATGGCTGCGGCACGACCGACCGCACCGGATGCCGGTCGTGACTCTGCGAGCGCCGAGCCGGACAAACCGACGCCGGACGAGATTCTGCGTTCCTTCATGTGGAGCGTCACCGATTCGCTCGCCCGGCGGTTCGTAGCCGATCGCAAGCCGATTCCGACCTGCCTCCCGCCCGCAAGAAGCGCCGCCCGCCGAAACCCGACCCAGTCGAGGCGTGGCTTGCGGCGCTCGAGTCCGCCGACGGATCGGTCGACGCCGACGACGACGAGCTGCAGGCCCTCTGCCGACATGCTCGACGCGTGGCACTCCACGGTGAACACGGACTCGGAGCCCGTACGAACCTGCTTCCGGATAGTTCCTCCGGTCGACGACACCGACGACGGTCGCCGCGCCGCCCGATCAGAAACGCCCGAAAGCGCGACGGAAGATCTCCGACGACTGGCGGATCGAGTTCGCCCTTCAGGCGGTCGACGATCCGAGCCTGCTCGTCTCCGCCGAGACCGTGTGGGAAGACGGGCCCGAGCTCGCCGCGTTGGAACGCCACGCAGAGCATCCCGACGAGCACCTCCTCCGGGGCCTCGGCCGTGCAGCCCGGCTCGTACCGTCGATCGGCTCGGCTCTGACCGCCGCCATGCCCGTCGCGCAGGCCACCGACGCCACAGGCGCGCTCGAGTTCCTCCGCGACAGCGCGCCTGTCCTCGAACAGGCGGGGTTCGGGGTGCTCGCCCCACCGTGGTGGCGATCCTCGAGAAGGCGAGTGAGTCTCCGTCTCAAGGCTCGCACCCCGTCGGCGAGCCCGACCTCGAACACGGCGACCCTCGGGCTCGACGCCTTGTGCAACGTCGAGTGGGAGGCAGTGCTCGGTGACGACAAGATCGGGCTTGCCGAGCTCCGGCAGCTGGCCCGCCTCAAGCAACCTCTCGTCCGGGTCCGGGGTCAATGGGTGGAGCTGCGCGAAGGCGACATCGCAGCCGCCATCGCAGCTGTCGGACAAGAAGGCGCGACGGCACCGACCGCATGTCCGCCGGCGAGGTGGTCCGGACCGCTCTCGGGATAGAGCCGACCTCGGGCGACCTGCCCGTCGCTGCGGTCCAGGCCGACGGATGGCTCGGGGATCTTCTCGCCGGTGCCGAGGACCGGCGGTTGCAGGCCCGACCTACCCCCGACGGCTTCGTCGGCGAGCTGAGGCCCTACCAGGAGCGCGGGCTCGGGTGGCTCGCGTTCCTGGGCGCACTCGGTCTCGGAGCCTGCCTGGCCGACGACATGGGTCTCGGGAAGACGGCCCAGCTTCTCGCTCTGTTGTTGGAAGAGCGCACCCGCTCGACGGGACCGACCCTCGTCCTCTGCCCGATGTCTCTCGTCGGCAACTGGCAGCGGGAGCGGCACGCTTCGCCCCCGAACTTTCCGTGTACGTCCACCACGGGCCGGACCGGCTGGAGGGCAAGGCCTTCACACGGAGCGCCCGCAAGGTTGACCTTGTGCTGTCGACCTACGGTCTCGCAGCACGCGACCAGCAGCTCCTGGCGACCGTCAATTGGAACCGCCTCGTCCTCGACGAGGCGCAGCAGATAAAGAACAGCGCGGCCCGGACGACCCAGAGCGTCCGGGCGATCCCGGCCGACCGACGGATCGCCATGACCGGGACTCCCGTGGAGAACCGTCTGAGCGAGCTGTGGTCGATCATGCAGTTCCTGAACCCCGGCCTGCTCGGTTCGGAGAAGGGCTTCCGCGAGCGCTTCGCCATTCCCATCGAGCGCGACGGCGACGACGAGGTCGCAGAGAAGCTCCGCCGCATCACAGGTCCGTTCGTGCTCCGCCGGCTGAAGACGGACCGTTCGATCATCGCCGACCTTCCCGACAAGCTCGAGATGAAGGAGTTCTGCACCCTCACCCGTGAGCAGGCAAGCCTCTACCAGGCGGTCGTCGACGACATGCTGGCCAGGATCGACGAAGCCGAGGGCATCGAGCGCCGCGGCCTGGTGCTCGCCACCATGATGAAGCTGAAGCAGGTGTGCAACCACCCCGCCCACTTCCTGGCGGACGGCTCCTCGCTCCCGGGTCGCTCGGGCAAGCTGACCCGGCTCGACGAGGTGCTCGAAGAGGCGGTGTCCGAAGGCGACCGCGCCCTCGTGTTCACCCAGTTCACCGAGATGGGCAATCTGCTCGAGCGCCACCTCCGGCGACATCTCGGTTGCGACGTGATGTGGCTCCACGGCGGGGTGACGAAGAAGAACCGCGACGGCATGGTCGAGAAGTTCCAGGCGGCCGACGGCCCGGCGGTGTTCCTGCTGTCGCTCAAGGCAGGTGGCACCGGCCTGAACCTGACGGCCGCCACCCATGTCGTGCACTTCGACCGGTGGTGGAACCCGGCGGTGGAGGACCAGGCGACCGACCGGGCGTTCCGTATCGGCCAGAAGCACAACGTGCAGGTTCGGAAGTTCGTCTGCAGCGGCACACTCGAGGAGCGCATCGACGCCATGATCGAGTCGAAGCGGGCGCTCGCGGAACGGATCGTCGGCAAGGGCGAAGGCTGGATCACCGAGATGTCGACCGAGCAGATCCGCGACGTCGTCGCCTTGTCGGCCGACGCCATGGGAGACGACTGATGCCACCGCGCCGGCGCCAGCCGCGACCATCCACAGATCGCGCGGCGGATGGTGGCCACCACCCTCGAAGCCGATCCCCGTCGAAGGCGGCCTGCTGGCGCGGAGCCAACGCGGCAGGATCGGTGACACCTGGTGGTCGCAACGGTTCATCGCGGTGCTCGAGTCGGTGGGCATCGGCGGCCGGTTGCAAAGAGGCAAGCATTACGCCCGCACCGGTCAGGTGATCAGCATGGAGATCGCACCAGGCAACGTGGTGGCGTCGGTCCAGGGCTCGAGGACGACGCCTTACAGCGTGTCGATCAGGACGAAGATCCTCACCGGCTGCCGAGTGGGATGCGGCCGAGGCGGTGATGGAGTCGAGTGCCGTCTTCATGGCGAAGCTCCTGGCCGGTGACATGCCCGAGGAGATCGAAGAGGCGTTCGCCGAGTCGGCGGGTTCGCTGTTTCCGGCTTCTGCTGCGCGAGTTCGACGTCCGAGTGCTCGTGTCCCGACTGGGAGAACCCCTGCAAGCACATCGCGGCGGTCTATTTCCTGCTTGGCGGAGGCTTTCGACGACGATCCGTTCCTCATCTTCGCCTGGCGCGGCCGGAGCAAGGCGGAGCTTCTCGTCAATCTCCGGGCGCGAAGGCGCGGTCCCGTCCCCCGTCGAAGCGAGTCCCCGACTGAGCTGGCGGAGCCGGTATCAGCATCCGACACCGGGCCGTTCGGATGGCCGGCGGACGATCCCGATCTTCGCGGGACCCGCTCTCCGGCGGACCCCGCAGCGATGTGGGGACGCGACGAAGACCTGGCCGCCATCGAGATCCGGCCGCGGCTGGCGGTGGCCCCCGACCTCGTTCTCCGCCAACTCGATCCGGCACCGCTGGCCGGCAACGCGGAATCGATCATCGATGCACTCCGTCCGCTCTACAAGGCGATGACAGACGGGTGCTGCTGCGCTGGCGCTCGGCGAAGACGGCGTTGGAGAAGATGGGATGGTGCAGAAATAGAGATCGCCAATCGTGGACCCGGGAATAGAAGAGATCCGCGACGGCGAGACAATCTGGCGCTTCGACACGGACTTCCTGTCGTCGAACTGGACCTGCATATGGGGACGCGGCTGCAAAGGGATCGGGCCCGAACCCGCCGAGGAGCTCGGCCTGGGATGCTGTTCCATCGGCGCTGACCTCGGCGACGAAGACGAAGCTCGGAACATCGCCGCCTTGGCGGCAACGCTTGACCCGGCCCTCTTCGAGCATCCACGGACAAGCCGAAGAGGGTGGCATATTCCGCGACGACTCCCGTACGCACACCCGGGTTGTCGACGGCGCCTGCATCTTCCTCAATCGTCCGGGGTTCGCCGGCGGCGCCGGCTGCGCGCTGCATCTGGCAGCCATCGACGGCGAACGAGTCACCGATCGACTGGAAGCCGTCGGTGTGCTGGCAGCTGCCGATCAAGGTGGACTGGGCGGAAGGGCCAGACGATACGGAGGTGGCGACGGTGCGCCGCTGGACGCGCCGCGACTGGGGTGCCGAAGGCGAGACCATGGCGTGGTGTTGCACCGAGGGTTCGTTGGCCTACGTGGGCGATCGTCCGGTGATCGAGTCTCTCGGCGCGGAGTTGGAGGCGGTCGTCGGCACGAAGGTATTCGTCGAGTTGCGACGCCGCCTGGCGGACAGATAGCCGACCAATCACAGCAAAATCAACCCTCGAATTACCCCTCGGGCAACGAGCGGGATAATCAATTTGCCGGCGGAAGTGACAGGAGCTGGGACCATGTGGTCCGGCAGTAGCGGCCGGCATTCATCCATATCTCCGTCAGTGAAAAGAATCTCGCCCGTTGTTCTAACGATTTCGTTGCAACTTCGCCGACAACGCTTGGATCGTGAACACGGTTTCGGCGTCTTCCGAGTCCCACCTGTCTTGAACGACCGCTGTCCATTCCTCTTGGCCGGTCTCAACCGGCGGGTTTGGGCTTGACCGTGATCGAGATCTAGTTCACGAGCTCGTTTTTACCGCTGCGGTGGTGGCTCAGAATGGGTCCGCCGCATATAAAACCGCGCGGCATCGACGATATAGAGCCGCCGGACGTTCCTGGCGCATCGCGAGAGCCCCGTGATTCGACCTGACGTTTCCGCATCGCAACCGTTTGAGCCGACAATTAACAAGCGGGCGAACGTCGGAAAGGTTCGTCACTGCCTTTCAGCATTCGCGGATACATATTCGGCCGTTCTGGCGATGTCACCCATGAGCACCATCGAATGGCTCACCCCTCGAGGAAGTGCGAATTCGAAGGGCAAGCAAGAAGCCTGCTTCACCCCTTGCCATGTCATCCGCACCCCAGTACGATCCCGCCGCAAGGCTTGCAGGCGTCGACAAAGTGAGGCGGAAATATGACACCAGGTGGCTCGATCCAGGTCACATATCAGGACCTAACCGATGCATCTTCCAAGTTCGCAGGGCAGTTGAGCACACTGCTGAACCTGCTGAACGAGATTCAAGGAACGATCAACAGTGTTGCTGGTGCCTCTTGGGTTAGCGGTGCCCAGGCGCAGTTCTCTGAAGACATCGCTTCCTGGAATACCTCTGCAACGAGAATTCAGCAAGCCGGCACACAGCTCGCTGGATTCCTGCAGACGGCTGCGCAGAGCTACCAGCAAACTGATCAAGGCCTGCAGCAGGCGTTGCAAAAAAACGGCTAGCCATGAGCCCCGCTTCGGGGGACGGGTTCTATGTCGATCCAAGCTCGCTGAGCGAGCTCGCTGGCACATTGAACGGCGTCGCCAACAGTCTGAACGGTTTGGGAAGCACTCGCAACGCCGCGAAAGAGGCTCTGCAACTGATCGATCCGTCCGGCATCGGGGGGATCGACGTCCTCCCCATGGCCATCCCCAACGGAGACTTTTCCATGGATTCGTTCAACGCCGCTGGGAACGCTCTCAATTCGTACATCGGCGATTGGTCTAATGCCATTGCAAAGATTGTTGCCGACACGAATACCATATCGGACGCTCTGACCACGGCCTCGCAGTCCTATCAGCAGACCGAGCAGGATCTGACAAAACCGCTCGCCACTTCCCAGACGCCAAAGCCATCCTGAGATCGATGTCGAACCTGCCCGACCTATCACTTGGTCCGGAGTCCTTCGAGATCCCAGGCTCGATACCGGGCGAAGTCGAGCAGATCTACCAAATCGCGAAGACCTTCCAACAGATTGCAACGCAGGCAGGGGCAACGGCATCCCAACTCAACGGAGCGTCCGGCGACCTGCAATGGTCGGGTAACGCCGCAGATCAGTTCCGCAGCGTTCTCGGGGAATTGCCAGGCATGCTGAATCAGGTCTCGAACTCCTATTCAACTGCTAGCGAAGCGCTGAGCAGCTATGCCTTGACCCTCAGCGACTACAGGGCTCAATTTGCATCTGCTCGCTCGGATCTTGCGAACGTTCTCGAGGAATGCGAGCGGATGAGCTCACAGATTGAAACTGCCAAGGCCTCGGGGCAGGACACGTCCTACCCTCGACTCTCGCCTCGGGCTACTCGCGGAAGAGGTGTTCGATCGGGCGCTGCCTACACTTGTGAGTCTTTGGCAGGACGCTGCTGCTGCGGCGCTACAAACCGTGAGTCTCCTAAACACCAGCGCGTAGCCAAGGCGATATGAATACCCTCCTTGGCGGCGTGGGCCGTGTTCTCGGAGACGTCGGGGGTGCGCTGGACGACGCTTTCGATGTCGTCGCCAATATCGTCGGCGCTCTCGTCCACGATGTGGAGAATCTTGGCACCTCTCTTGTCAGCTTGATCAACGATATTTCGGAAGGTAACTGGTCCAACGTCTTTAACGACCTCGACCACGTCATGCAGGATCTGCAAGGGATCTTGAGTGCGCTCGCACCTCTTTTGCAAATAATTCCGATAGTAGGGGAGATTTGCGACGTCGTACTTTTGGTTGCTGCCGCTTACATAATGGTCTACGCCGCAGCGACAGGCGCGGGATGGGGAACGCTGCTCGAGGATGGAGTCAACCTGGTGGCCAGTGAAGGAAGCGTTTGGGTTGACGATGCCGGACGGGTTGCCACGAATGTAGCCGAGGACTCCATCGAAGATGACGCCGTTTCGTTGTTCCGTTCAGAGGCGTCCGACTCTCTTGAATCAACCGAGCGGAGTATTTCTGCGGAGGGGGGATGGGCAACGCGCTTCGAGCAGGCGGGCGACGATGAAGGGTATGCGAATGTAGAAGCCAAGATCGACGCCCTTTCGAGCAGAGCCGACGATTTGAAGACGCAGATCGAACTTCCCGACAGCGCGATCAAGAGCTTGCCTGAGGTCCAAGAGAACATCAAAGCTGGGGTTGATGAACTCGATGTCAACCCCGTGTTGCTAAATGTCCACGGGATCAACATAACAATGAAAGAGGTGGATGCCGCGGACAAGGGTATGAGTACCGGAACATCGCTCTATGACCTCAGCCGTAAGCCAGCAGATGGAGACAATCAGCTCGCTGTCGCGTCGAATGTCGCCAGCGACGCGGATGCCCTCCTTAGAAATTGACGAAAGGTCGCAAATGACATCAACAATGTCGGATCGCAAGCTCCAACCGACCTTCCGGATCACGACGCCCGGCGATTGGGTCGTGCTCGATCTCGACGCGATCGACGCGTTCGATGCCTCGTCGAGCAAATTGCCTGAACAACTCGCCTCCCCCGCGCGATACATCCAGCGCACAGCTCGAGTATTCCGGGAGTCAGGGGTGCTTTACGGAGCGTTTATGTTGGAGAGGGGCAGCCGGGAGTCGATAGCTACTGTATCCGCTTTGATTGTCGTCGGGCCGCCTGATGAATCGGGCAACCTGGAGACGCTGGTATCTGAAAATCCTCCCGCGGATGCCGTCGAAGGATCCTTCAGAGTCGACACATTCCAGCTTGCGACAAATGAAAGCATCCGAGCCGAGTGTTTGCGCCGCTCGGTGCTCGAGCTGCCGAGTAGCGCCGCCGTATCCTTCGCCGTGCAGTACTTCATACGAGTTCCTGAACGAGCGGATCTGTTGGTCGTGTCGTTCGCAACCCCAAACGCGGCCTTGGCTGACAAGTATCGGCATTTGTTCGACTCGATCGCACGTTCAATCGAGTTTTCGTCGTCCATCTGAGGCCTAATGCGCTTACGTTTCAAGACTTGGGACTGACAGCGGATGGAGCTGACCTTCTCTCAGGACGGCATAGAACGAGACCTCTTCGTCCGTCCTAACACTGCCGCCGTTTCTGTAGGTGAGATGCTCGAGTCACTCGGTCTCTCGAGCGATTCGAGAGTTACTACGGAGGGTCGAAAGCTCCCTCTGGACGCTGAATTTCCACTCACTGCGGCCTGGTCCGCGGCTCGGTTCTCGACTTGTCCGGCTCAGCTCCCGAGCAACAAGGAGCACTAGAGGGCCAGCTCGAGCTGTGCGTCATCGGGGGACCAGACGCGGGTTATTCCCATCTCCTAGCCGATGGAGAACGAGTTGTTGGCCGAGCACCCGAATGTGATGTTCGCCTCGTCGTACCAACGGTTTCCCGACGGCACTGCACAATCAGTGTTGCCGGAGCTTCCGCGAGACTGAGCGACACGGAGGGTAGCGCGGGAACGCTCGTTGACGGGGCGCTCCTACCAAGAGGCAGCCAGTTACACACCGCCTATGGCACCGTTGTGACCGTCGGCACGGTGCAGTTTGCGATCCGCCCGTCGAAGACGTCCGACCGGTCGCTTTCGGTCGACCCCGTGCGCTTTGCGACAGTTGGGGGAGAAGTTCCATTCAACCGCCCTCCTCGTCAGGCGGGACCACCGGCACCAACGGCGGTCGAAGTTCCGAGATCCCCAAAGGTTGCCAACAAGACGCCATTCAATCTGATCACCGTGATCAGTCCGGCCGTTGCGGCGGTCGTGATGGCGGTCGCCTTCAAGAACCCACTATTTGCGCTGATGGCGATCATGAGCCCGATCATGGGCGTAATCAGCTGGTGGGACTCTCGACGGCGCGGCGAACAAGACCACGGGCGCGGCCGGCAGGGCGTACCGCACCGAGCTGGGATCATTCGCCGCGCAGATTGCAGAGCAGGCGGCAACGGAACGACAGCGGCGTCAAGCGGAAGCGCCGGACATAGCCGAGATCGTTCGGCGCGTCATGTTGCCGAGCACTCGACTCTGGGAACGCCGTGCAGATCATTCCGACTTTCTGACGGTCACGACCGGCAACGGACACGTTCGTTGGACGGCAGGGCTGGCAGGGGGAGATTTCGAAGGCCTATCTCCGGAGGTCGCAGAGATCATCGACCGTCATTCGACTCTTGTTGATACGCCGTTGACCGTCTCGCTCGCCTCTGACGGCCCGATTGGACTCGTTGGTCCGCGTGCTCAGACCCTGCCGGTAGCGCGGTCGCTGCTGCTACAAGCTGCGGCTCTTCACGGCCCAAGCGATGTTGAGGTAGCTGTTCTCGCGGACACCTTGGAGTCTCGCGATTGGGAGTGGGCGAAGTGGCTACCTCACATCCGCAACTTGAGCGCGGGCGATGTGAGAAGGCTGTACGCAGGGGTGGAAGCGTGCAGCGGCTATCTCCGGGATCTCATGAGGGCAAGCACTGCCAAGGAAGGATCCTCCAAAGGCGCCGGTCCCGACACGACGCTACTGCTCGTTGTGGATGCTGCCATTCTTTCCAGAAGGAGGGACCCGCAGTTCCGGGACGCGCTGCGCGGCACCAAAATCCGATCGACCGGGATCGTAATCGTCGAGAGCGTGGATCTGCTCCCTGACGTGTGTTCGACAGTTGTCCTGATGGATGCAGACTTCCCGGGTAGCGGCCGATTTTCTCGGCCGCAAGCGGGAGTGGAAATCGAAGATATCGTCGTGTCTGGAATCAGCGAGTCACTGGCACGAAAATGCAGCCGTCGCCTCGCCCGCTACGACGATCCGGATATGGACGTCACCGGCACTGATGTCCCGCGGCGTGTTCCAATCATGGGACTCCTAGGAATTTCGAGCTTCGACCCCGAGATCGTGAAGCAAAGATGGGAGCGGCATCGGTGCTCGGTGAAGGAACTAGCAGAATCAAATCCTCTCGCGAAACCGCCGCTAGCGACCCCCATCGGCCGGAGCGACGAAGGGCTCGTCACGCTGGACATTGTCAACGACGGCCCTCACGGCTTGATCGGCGGGACGTCCGGCGCGGAAAGACGGAGTTGCTTCGCGGACTGGTACTCGGCTTGGCACTCGAAGCGAGTCCTGAATACCTGAACTTTTTCTTCATTGACTACAAGGGTGCCGCGGGCTTCGGCGCGCTGTCCCGGTTACCTCACACGGTGGGCTTAGCGACCAACCTCTCGCCCGACCTGACGGCCCGCGCGCTCGAGGCCCTGCAGTCTGAGTTGGACTTTCGCTTGAAGAGGTTCCGTGAGTCACCCACCAAAGTCGAGGAACTGCACCAGTACTGGATGGTAAATGACGATCCCCTCCCCCGGCTCGTCGTTGTGATTGACGAGCTCGCTGAGCTGAAGGATGCACTGCCTGACTTCGTGGCCACACTGGTTCGAATTGGACGAATCGGACGAACGCTCGGGGTACACCTCGTGACGGCGACACAGCGACCAGCCGAGGTCGTCAAGGGCGATCTCAAGGAAAACAGCAACTTTGCAATTGCCCTACGAATCACCGATCCCGGGAACTCCGTCGACTTAATAGGCACCTCGGATGCCGCCAGAATCCCACCCAAAGGATATCAAGGCAGGGCGTTCCTTCGGCTAGGCGGGGCCATGGGGCCTCCGCCGCTGCTGTTTCAGTCCCCACTGTCATCGGGGCGGACAGGCGAGAAGCAGATCCGCCCTGTTGACTTACTGCCTTTCGGATTCGGGCCAAACCCCCCGGACGTAGGGGACGTCGAATCCTCCGCCTCGAGCAACGATAGCAAAGTGGCCACTGACCTCGAACGACTAGTCGAAGTCACGATCATGGCTGCAGCAGGGGCAAAACCACCCCGACGACCGTGGACTGACCCGCTTCCGAGCAAAGTGGCTCTGGCGGCGATCGAGTCCTCTGCCTCCCACCATTCCCCGAGTAATTCGACGATTTTCTTCGCCCTTGCCGATGACGTGCCGGCGCAGTGCCGCAGACCCGTCGGATGGAACATTGGCGGAGGGAACCTTCTGATCTTCGGGATTCTTGGAAGTGGCACCACGACGGCTTTGCGGACACTTGTAGCCGCGATCCTGAACCAGCGTGCGCCAACCGACGCTCACATCTACATGCTCGACTGTGGATCGGGTGAGCTGAGAGACCTGGAGGGCCTTCCCGGCGTGGGTGCTGTGATCACCGCCAATGAGTCGGAACGTCAATTCAGAGTGGTGCGCCACCTACTCGAGGAGCTCCGGGAACGGAAAGCCAGACCGGGCTCGTCCGATTCTCCAACCATCTTCTTGCTAATCGACAAATTTTGGTCGCCTCGTGTCAGGTGAGACGCCAGCCGAGGTCATCGAGGGCGTGACAAGGATTTTCACCGAGGGGCCCGATGTCGGAATACTTACCGCTGCATCAGCCGACCGTCTTGGCGCGATTTCCACGCGCCTTGCCGACCTCGCACCCCAGAAGCTTGCTCTCCGACTTGCGGATAAATCAGACTATACGGCGTTCAGTATCGCTAAGCGGGATCCAGCCGACCTGCCTCCTGGGCGTGCGGTAATGGCAGGCTCCGGATTGTCAGTTCAGATAGGCATTGCCGACATCGGTCAGCTACGGCACCATCTTCATGATGGCGGGGTCCGTGCTGGAGCTCCGCTTCCTAAGAGGATCGAGGTCCTGCCGACTGTCGTCACTACCGACGATTTGGCAAGAACTGTCATCATCGAGCAGTCGGGTTGGTTCATCCCAGTTGGAAAGGGAAGCACGACGCTCGACGTCGTAGGTTGGTCGCTGAGGCGGGGTGATCATGCCCTTGTCGTCGGTCCGCCACGGGCAGGTAAGTCCTCTTTTCTCGTGTCGATGGCTGAGGTCGTCCGTAAAGACCATCCGGGAATCTTCATCGGGGCGCTAGTGCCAAAGGAGACCTCGCCCCTCGCGGCGTCTAGTCATTGTGATGCAATCGTCAACTCCGAGGAGGATCTTGTTTCCGAGCTCAAGAATGCCGCCGCAAGTAGCGCCCACCTCCTCATCGTGGATGATTCTCAGCTCGTTGCTGACGCAGGCGGAATGCTGGATTCGGCTATACGCGAAAGTGACGCAACCACGCACTTCGTCGTCGCAGGCCGCGGAGATGACCTCAAAGGGCTGTACCAGCATTGGACTCAGTCGATCCGCAAGTGTAGGACGGGCCTGATTCTGAGGGTTTCTCAAACCATGGACGGCGACCTGCTTGGCGCTCGGGTGCCGATGCTGAGGTCTTACGACACTCGTCCTGGGCGCGGCTACCTTGCACTCGACGGAGACACCGAGCTTGTCCAGGTACCCCTTGAGGGAGCTCCGTAATGAATAGACGAGCAGTTCGTATTCCGTCGCCAGAACGGTGCTGGCCGTACATGCCGCCGGCTCGGATAACTCATTACTTAACTAGGCATAACAGCCGTTCGCGTGAAGAGCGAGGACCGAAATGAGACCAACACCACTGAGAAGTCGACTGGGCAATCGAAAGACACGCTCGCGGCGTTCTCAAGGCTTCGTGACACTTAGTGTCGCGTCTACCGTTTTGGCCGGCACTCTCGCCGCCGCATTCGGCTTGCCCAATCACTCGCGGCTGCTGAACCTGCTCTCTGGACACGGTTGGGTTGCGAGCAACAGTTCCGGTGACGTTCTATTGGCAAATGGTTCGAGTGGTGTCGTCGACCTTGAGGTGTCGATTCCTGGCCAGCATCACAACTTTCAAATCGTTGTGTCCGGAACGCAGGCAGAGGTCTACGATAATGCCGCTGGAGCAGGTCGGCTCAGCAGTGTGAATCTCTCTAACGCTACGTCCGGTCACAGCGTGAAGATAGGCGAGGGGCTGGACCTTGTGCCAACTTCCACCATTCTCTACGTCGTCAACGAGAAGAATGGTCTGGTCGACGCTCTAAATCCACAAACGAACCAGCTCCTCTCGTATTACCAATTCGCTGGCGTCATATCTGACGGTGTCGCCACCGCAGGAAGTAGTGGACTCTGGGTTGTCCAGCAATCGACCGGAACACTTGCGGAACTTCACTTGCAGTCAGGACGACTCTCGGTGGAAGATCAGGTCCCGGTTGTCTCACCGCGTGATGACGTCGAACTCTGCACGCAAAACAACGGCGTGGGCATTCTCGACCTATCGTCTCCTCGGTATGTGAGCGTGAACGGGACATCGGTAAGCTCGGTCGTGCAACTCCACGTTCCACCTGGCGCAACTCCAACACTGCCCGTGTCCGCTGAAGGCTCGGAAGTTCCGATCGCCATGAGTGGGTCAGATGTACTTGATCTGGTAGAAGGCAACTCCGTCCGAATCGTCACACTCCCCCTCCCACATTCTGAGAGCTTCGGACCTCCTGTGACTTTCGGAGGGCGAATCTACCTCCCGGTCCCCCAGCAAGGAGCAGTTCTGGTGCTGTCAACATCGGGTCAACCCGTCAGTCCTGCGATCGCCGTTGGCGGTACCGACGTTCAGGCCTACGTCCAGTCCGGCTATCTGTGGGTCAACAATCCGGATGGCTCGAAAGCGTTCTCGGTCTCAGATGACGGAGTACTCAAAGCCATTAATAAGAACCCGACTTCTGTACCTGGGAAGCACACAAGTTCTCATCCTACGAGTGTTACGAAAACGTCAGTCACGCAAACAACCAAACCTGGAGCCACAAGCAAACCGGGATCGGGTAGGACGGGAACCCCCAACCCGCCGACGCCTAAGCCGCCGCTTCACCCAAAGCCGCCATCAGCACCCAGCAACGTCCTGGCTACGGCCTCCAACGCGTCAATAGAACTCACATGGGGGTTCGCCCAGCCAAACGGCTCCCCTGTTGCCTTTTACGAATGGGCTTATGCTCAATCGAGTACCTGGTATCGAGCTGAAGGCATCGACTCGACACCCATTACTTCGCTTCAGAATGGCACTTACTACCGGTTCCAGGTGCGCGCCGTCGATCAGGCCCACCAGTCCGGCGTTGCCGCACTGAGCAATCGAGCCCAGCCCACATCGGCCACACCAGACGCCCCGTCCAATGTCATGGTCGCTCCAGAACCGAAGCAGGGTGCACTGGAGGTCAGTTGGCAGGCTCCTCCAAATACTGGCGACACGATCAGCAGATATTGGGTATACGCGATACCCTCCGGCGGTCAGGCAATCATCCTCCAGAACTGGATCGTAGGAACCCAGACGATTGTCGGGACGCTCCAAGGACTCATCCTCGGAACGAAGTACTCCTTCGCAGTGCGAGCTGAAGACAGCCAAGATGTAACGAGCGCGTTGTCGCAACGATCGCGAAAGATCCTGTTGGCGAGCCTGCCAGGCTCGCCGATCCTCGCGCCTACCCCGGAGCCGACAGGGACCGGCGCGATTACTGAAAAATGGTCGTGCCCGTTGAGTTGCACGGGCGGAGAGCCCGTTACAGGTTGGACCGTCGTCGCATCGGAGCAATCGCCAAGTCCCCCTATCTATGTGCCGTCTTCGTCTGTCGAGTCATTGGGCTCAGGCAACTACGCCGTCGACGTGACGAACTTGCCCAACTTGGGACCGTGGGAAATAGCCATTCAGGTATCCACCAAGCTGGGCTCGGGACCACCGGCAACATCGGTGTACATCGACGCTGCGCAGTTGCCCGAGATCGGGATCACCCCAGATATCACCAACGACAGCGCTCCTCCATTTGCCAACACGCAGCCGACAGTCGAACCCCAGGACGCCGGGCCCGCCGTGAGCGCAACGGTCACTGTAACGGCAAACGGGACACCGATCACAGGCTGTACGGTCGATTTTCCCAACGGCGTCAATGCCGACTGTTTTTCAGGAGAGAACGGGGGCTCTTCCTCGCTACTGTCCGGTGGCAACCTTGCTCTCTGGAACAGCAGTTACACGATCACGGCGACCGTTACAGTAGCAAAACGTTACGCCGCCCCTTCCCAAGCGTCCCAAGGATTGACGGTTCTGGGCAAGCCGCTAACGGTCGACGCGGGACCATGGTTCCCGCCATGCGGGCACACCGAGTACTGCGGCGCAAATGCTCATTCGTTCCCGACACCGATCTTTCCCAGCGGGGGGCTGAACTCGAGTAACAGCACACCCCAAGGCGCTAATACAGCTGTAGCAGCTCTTTGTTACTGGGTGAGCACGGGCACAGGAGGCACGGTTCACGGCGAAGCGGGGGGCGATCCGAGCACGAACATATGGGTGCAGCTTTCCGGTCAGTCGATGCCCTGGATGGCCATTCTTTGGTTCGCGAACGTGAACGACGGTGGCACCTTGGACACGAATTCGGCGCTGCCGCAATGCACTGCCGGTTAGATCGACACTCAGCAGATAAGGAGTAAAACATGGCACCCACCAGACCGGAAACGATGATCAACCAGAACGAGGCCGACGCGATTTGCGATGACGTGAGCAAGCTAGTTGCCAATGTTGAGCGCGTCGTGCCGCGGTAAGCATGACGTCGTCCGCCTCGTTGTCACCTGTCTGATGGCAGAAGGTCATCTGCTGATTGAAGACGTGCCCGGCGTCGGCAAGACCTCTATCGCGAGCGCTCTCGCTGGGTCCATCGGCGGTACGTATGGCCGCATACAGTTTACGCCGGACCTGCTGCCGACCGACGTGACTGGAGTTAGCGTTTACAACCAGCGGACAGGGGAATTTGAGTTTCGCCCGGGAGGGATATTCGCGAACATCGTCCTCGCCGACGAGATCAACCGGGCTTCGCCAAAGACGCAGTCAGCGCTTCTGGAGGTGATGGAGGAGGCCTGCGTCACGGTGGACTCCGTTCGCCATGACGTTCCACGGCCGTTTATTGTCGCAGCCACCCAGAACCCCATCGAAATGGACGGTACATATCCGCTCCCAGAAGCTCAGCTTGACAGATTCCTGATGAGAGTCAGCGTGGGATATCCCGATTCCCATGCCGAACGTGAGATCCTTCAAAACCACAGTGGCGGGACAACCATCGATGACTTGCGGCCCGTGCTGTCCAGGGAACGTATAGCAGATATCATTTCAGGCTGCGCCAGAGTCTATGTTGCTGAAGCATTACACGACTACATCGTTGAAATCTCGAGGGCGACGCGAAAAATGGCCGACGTCCGGCTCGGCACCAGCCCCCGAGGCAGCATCGCCCTCCTCCGTTCTGTGCGGGCCTTCGCAGCTGCGCAAGGCAGGGTGTACGCGATCCCCGAAGACGTAAAAGCGTTGGGCGTGAGCGTACTCGCTCACCGTTTGATCCTCGATCCGGAAGCCACATTGAGAGGGACGAAGCCACAGGACGTGATCGAGCGCACATTGGCAGCCGTTCCCACCCCTCAGCCGGTCGACGCCTGACCGATGCCGACAACGCGGGCGGCTGCCGTGCTTTTCCTATCCGTCCTCGCCTGGGTCGGAGCTGCTGTCTGGCATTACCCCGAGCTCGGCATGGTTGCAATTGCCGGCCTGTTGGGACTCGCCCTTGGAGCGCTATGGATGATCTGGCGGCCTCATCTCATGTTTCGCCGCGAGATTGAGCCGAGTCGAGTGGAACGCGGGAACCTTGCGCTGGCAAGGCTCTCAATCCGCGACGCGGGAGGGCACGGATTCTCATGCTCCTACGCGATCGAGCCATGTGGTGAGCAATCCCTTTTCGTGCGGCTTCCGCGCCTGAGACGCAATGGAGCGGGCAATATTACCTACCGGGTTCCTACCGATCGCAGAGCGGTTCTCGATGTCGGTCCTGTGGTCGTGGTTAGGTCGGACCCGTTCGGGCTCTTCCGCAGGACGCGTGAACTTGGCGAGTCGCAACGCTTGTGTATCTGCCCGAAGACGCATCGGTTAGTGGGACTACCATTCGGGCTGACGAGGAGTCTCGATGGACCAGATCGCTCCCATGTGCCGCACGGCAGCGTGACGTTCCACGCTCTTCGAGATTACGTCCGCGGCGATGACCTTCGTCATGTTCACTGGAAGGCGACGGCCCGGCTCGGATCGCTCATGGTCAGAGAGAACATCGACACGAGCGTCGCACAGATCGTATTGGTTCTCGACATCTCGATTACTGCCTACCCCGATGAACAACAGTTCGAAGAAGCCGTGGAGATCACTGCGTCGTTGGTAAGAACGGGCGTCGTCGCTGGATACCCAATTCAGCTAATCGCCTCGGACGGGACTGGCGTCAACTCGGGCCGCTCTGGAGAACGCTCCGAGAGTCTCCTAGATTTTCTCGCTGCCGTAAAACGGTCGGACGTTGGATCACTTTCGAGAACCGTTGCTCGCCTTGCCCTTGGAAGGAGTCGAGATCTGCTCCTGGTGGTCACCGGTGACGTTCAACCATCTCAGCTTGCTTCAGTCATCTCTCTCACTCAAGGCTTCCATAGAAGCACTGTGGTGATCTTGTCCGACAAGCCATCGGCACCAAGCCATGGGGGTGCCTCAAGAAGTCTGATTCTCCAGGCGCGATCGGCCCAACATTTTGCTGAAATCTGGAACGGGTCGATTCGGTGAGGGAAAACGCTAAGGTACCGTCAACCGAAACACCGACGACAGCAAGTTGGTCGATCCGCGTCGGCAGTATCGGGATCATGGCGATCTGTGGCGCCATCGAGTGGCACCGCGTGTTCCTCGGAGTCTCCTCTCTCATAATGTTGATATCCGCGGGGCTCATCCCGCTCGTGATCTGCGCTCTGACGATTCGCTCACGGCGCTCTATCGAAACATCTGTCATCACTTCGCTCGTCGCCATGTTGTGGTTCGTGGGCGCTGCAGTACTTCCGGCCACGCTCCTGATATTTCCCTCGACACATGTATTCACTCAGCTGGCGTCTGGCCTTACAAGATGGGACCAGTTGCTGACGACGCCGCTACCCGCACCGTCATCCGGCTCATGGCTAGTGCTTCCGGTCGTCACGATATGGGTTGGATCCGCGATTGCTTCGGAGATAGCGCTTCGGACTCGCAGGGCCCTCTTGGCAGTCATGCCCCTCATGACTAGTTACGGGATTGCAATCCCGTTCGGCATCGGAGCCCAGGCGTCCCAGTTGCCATCCGCCGCATGCTTCCTGCTCGGAGCCGGGACTCTTGCAATCGTTGTATCACCTCGATATTCCAAAGGCACCGGCGTCGGGCAAACGACTCCAACTTCAATCGGCAAGGTGTTTATTCCTCCATTTGTTGCTGTTGGTTTGGTAGCAGGGTCGCTCGTAATCGCCCCACTCTTACCAGGTGTGCACGGGGCGAACCCCTACGACCCTAGGGCCGGTAGAGTTCCGCCCGCGATCCAGGTTGTCGCCATCAACCCCCTCGCGGAGCTGTCGAACTGGGCAATCAATCCAAACCAGGTGCTGTTCAGAGTTACGAGCACTCGTCCGGAACGCCTCGTACTCGCCATCCTTGACCAGTACGATGCCGGTTCGGGCTGGACCTCGACGACGAGCTTCGTTCAGTTCGGCCCGCGGCTCTCGGCTGCGCAGGGAGTTGCTGGACCCACCAATCTCATCATCGAGCGAATCGCTGTTGGAAATACGCCTGGGCCATGGCTGCCAGCAGCAGCGAACCCAGTTTCCATTTCCGGGGTTCAAGCCCTCGCTAACTTGGACACCGGTGTGCTTCTTGACCCAGCGGGCTCCGTCGCCGGCATTCAGTATACCGTTGTGGCACAGGAGCCACGAAACCCACCGAACTGTGCGCCCTACGATGCTGCTCCCGACCCAGCTGTGATCTCGACTGTTCCTTTTGCCATCCGGGTACTGGCACAGAGCGTGGTGGAAGGTGAGCCGACGGCATGTGACCAGGCACAGGCGCTGACCGTCTACCTACGCCAACACTTTCGCTTTTCCCGGCAGGCACCATCAGGAACGACAGTGGCTTCGGTGATGAATTTCTTATTCGGCAAGAAGTCCACCGGAGGACGTATCGGAACGTCGGAGCAATTCGCGTCCGCGTTCGCTTTGCTCGGTCAAGCAATTGGTCTCGACACCCGGATCGTGGTCGGATTCCTGCCTTCTGAAAAGGGCCAGCATGAGACGATAAGGGCTGGGGACGCTCTCGCATGGCCGGAGGTTGATTTCAGCGGTCTAGGGTGGGTTACATTCGACCCGACACCATTGAAGGGCACGACCGCCCCAACCCCCCCGCCCCGTGTGGAGACACCGCCAACGCCTCCGGTAACGATCCCTCAGCCGTCGACACAGTCGCTTCATGGCAAGCACCCGAGCAGCAGTCAAAACAAGTCAAAACACTCTCCACGTTCCTCCGGCTGGATTACCCTCCTGCTCGTCGCCGTCGGCGGACTGATCATATTGCTATCCGCTGTGTTGGCATCCGTAGGGATGCGACGCCGATATCTCCGACGTCGTCGCCTTAAAGCGTCGAGTAATCGACTCCGCATACATGGAGCTTGGCTCGAGGCCCGAGATGCTCTGGCTGATGTCGGCGTTCGTAGCGACTTTGCGTTGACCGCGTCAGAGGTCGTTGCTGAGAGCAGGGATCGCTGCCCGAATATCGGGGTCGAACAACTTGGCGAACTTGGTCAGATGGTGAATGCGGCGGTTTTCTCCGCCAATGAGCCGGCACAGGAATTCGTGACGAGAGCGTGGCAACGATCCGATGAGTTCGTCAGAACCGCCAGACATTCGTTGCCCAAGAGGCGACAAGTCGCCCGAGCATTTGACGTACGGATCCTTGTCAGGTCATCTAGCCCTAGGGGTTGATCGACGTAGGGGCGAAGCCGCTCTAACCCCCCGGGATGTTAGAGATTACAGCCCCTCTCACGCAGGTGTACCAATATGCCCACTGCTGTTGACCGTTAAGAGTCTCACCGAAGAATTGAGTAAGCACAAAGCAATACCCTTGCTTTAGCGCAACGTGAACCAGTGCGCTGTTCTGATCCGCGGTCAGCGGGGGGGAGCTGATGGCCTTCGAGCTGGTTTCGATGACTTGGCTCACCGGTTTCCGTCGGTCCGTCCAGTTGAGAATGATCACCGTGCCTTGATCGACGGGCTTGGAGAACACTGGCTTCCACTGCTGAACCCAGATGATGTTTGACGCGTTGTATTCGTCGACTTCTTCGGTGAGTTGCTGGCGCTCGAGGAGGGAAGCGGAAGAGGAGAAGGGCGGCTATCGCTATTATGCATACGGCTGCAATACTCGCTATGAGCGCGAACGGGAGATGCCGATCGTTTTCCGGTGACGGTAGGAGGGAGCGTTCTGCCGAGGTAGGGCGACCGCCGCGCACGATGGTCTGCTCGCCCTGAGTCCCGAGCAGATCTGCATCGTCAAAGTTGGCTTTTGGGCCGGTAGGCCACTGATTAACTCGCTTATGGTTACCCGCACTTTCATCGAAGCGCATCGCCGCCATGTTCGGCTCGGGTGAAGTTGGAGAACTCCCCGTCCGCACCATCGTTGTCTCAGGACTGCCGCCTCCTACCGACGAATCCGATAGGTCCGCTTGCGCAACCAACTGAGGAGCCTGTTCGGGAGGAGCCCACGGCGAACGCTGAGTGGACGGAAGCGAGGGGACGGCCGCAAGCGTGTCGCGAAACTCCTTGGCACTCTTGAAGCGCTCTATGGGTTCTTTGGCGAGGCTCTTCTGGAGTGCGGCAAACAGTTCGGTGGGAATATCCGATCGCAGCAGTTCGGGCACTGGTTGTTCAACCACGCGGAGGTGGAACCGAACCAATGATTCGCCGTCGGGACCCGCGAAGGGTGCCTTGCCGGCGAGCATGGTGTAAAGAGAGGATCCAAGACTGTAGATGTCCGATTGCGTCGTCGGAGAGTCACCATCTAGAACTTCGGGGGCAGCATGCATGGGAGTGAATTGCGCAAGGGTCGTCGACCACTCAAGATTCGTTGCGGAGCGAGCGATCCCAAAGTCGGCCAAGGCAGGCCCGTACTCGCTAAGAAGAATGTTTCGTGGCTTGACGTCTCGGTGAAGAATACCTGCGCTGTGCGCTGCGCCAAGTGCTTCCGCGACCTTCACTCCAATATCGAGCGTTTGGGACACACTTAGCGGCCCATCGCGCTCGATCTGGTCGGCAACAGATCCGCGCTCGTAGAACTCCATCACGACAAACGGCAATCCGTCGTCGGTAAATCCTGTGTCGAGGATTTGGACGATGTGCGGGTGCTTGCCAAGGTTGGCGGTGATTGTCCTTTCGCGGCGAAAGCGCTTCCGCGCGGGATCGCCGGGACTGTCCTCAAGGAGGACCTTGATCGCGACCCACCTGTTCAGCTCATCGTCCCACGCTTTGTAAACGGCGCTCGTGGCACCTCTACCGACCATCTCGCATTGGCTGTACCCGTCGATCTCGAGGGAGCTGCCCTGGCTGCGACGCCTAGTCATGTCGACACGATCCTCGCACAACGAAGAGGGAATTGGGATTGCTGGAAATCTTACGCGACAGAAAAGGATGTTCCACGTGCGTGCTTCTAACGGGTCGTCAAACTCACCATCACTGTATCGGGTTGCTGCCATCCAGCGAGAGCTCCTATTACTTCGTTAGTGCAACTTGCGTGCATGGCAACCGCCTCTGGCTCTTCCCGACACCGAGATATGCAGCCGTGACATGCGCATCTATCCGGACTCGAACGGGGTCGGTCCACCAAGCAAGCCTCACCTTAAGCCCTTGACGTACTCGACGGAGCAAGTGTCGCTGTCGATCAAAAGGCAGCAACACCAGCCGTATCCCTTTCCAAAACCGCTTGCAGACGGAGCAGGTTCCGATTATGTTGACGGACGATGTAGCTTCAAAGGCAAGCGACGCACGGAACTCGAAACCATCTGAATCATATAGAAGGCGGCACGAGGAGACTACCATGAAATGGCGAGTTATCGCGCCTGCAATTTGTAATTGCATTATGCCTCACTATTGTACTCGGTTGGCTGGCAGTTAATAATCCCGCAGTCGGACTGACACGGTCGACTCCCCCGAAGGTGATAACTCCAACCTGGATTCAGGGTACACACACGTACGCCGGATATACAACTCACGACCTGTTGTTTTCATTCGAGTTCAAGTATCATTTGGCCAAAACAGACCATTTGAAGTTTTGTAGCATCTCCGTGAACGGCACCAGTATCTCGACTAAGTGCGGCTCCAACAAGGGAACTGCAAGCGCCACGCTACCTTCGTGGGAGAGCTCGTACTCAATAGTTGGAACAGTGAGTACACGCCTGGGATACAAACGATCTGCGAGAGCTACTCTCTTGACCAGATACGAGCCGCTCAAAGTCGACGCTCAGCCCTGGTTCGGCCCTTGTCCAGCGGGGGGTGAGTATTGCGGGCCAAATGCTCACTCATTTTCCTCACCGAAATTTGTGCAAGGAGGCACCCTCCACCAAGGGGGCGATGCAGCCCAGGCCGTGTGTTGGACTACCGGAGGAACAATCGTAGCTGCATACACGGGTGCAACCTCGACAATCTGGATAGAGACGACGTTCTCACCCAATCCTTGGATGAACGTGCTCTACTTTCCCAACAAAAACGGCGGTATGCCGAGCGCTCAAGTCGGCCTTCCCGGTTGTTGAGCTCCGTAGGCGTCTGAGCGGAGTCCACGGACGTGCCCTCAAGTCTCTGACCTGCCCTTCGCAATAGTCTGTTGGTATCCGTCCGCCGAAAGCGGACCCGGTCGAGGCGTGGTTACGCGCTCTCGGTGCTCCCGACGGATCGGTCATCTGCCACGATCCGGCCTAGAGTTTTGCGATCTACGGCCTTCGAGGCCAAATGAGCGGCTGGTGAGTCGAAGACGGTCAGCAGTGCCGCGGTCCTTTTCGCGGTTGCGCGTGGGCTGCTCGCCGCGGGATGGGATCGGGTTCGCGGGGAAAGACCTTGCTCGTTCCAACAATACGGTGGCGACTGCACATCATCCGGTTGCCACCACTTCTTGCCCTGCACTGACCAGTTGGCGGACCTGGGTCACCGAAGCATCGAGATCTGAGAGGTTCCGCTCGACGGCACCGTCGGGTGTGAGAAATAGAAACGTGACCCTCGCGACCGGCTCAGCCGTAGTGGCAGACACAGTCAGTGCGTACGAGGCTCCCTGGATCCGGTAGCCCTCGACCCGCCGGTCGAGCTCGTCGGGATCAGAGGTTGCGGCGGTCTTGTGATCCACGACGACGAGACCTTCGGGCCCCCGGTATAGGAGGTCGACATAACCCTCGAGGAGTCGCCCGTCGATCGGCGTGCACGCGTAAACCTCGCGCCAATGCGGAGAAGCGGCAGCTTCTCTAACTGACGGAGAATCGAGGGCAGCAAGAACGAGCCTCCGCACGTCATCCGCACGACCGGGGACGGCCTCCGCCTCGCACTGGGCGGCGACCGCCTCGTCGAGCCCGGCGCCGGTAGCCAGGTCGATCGTCTGGAGGACGCCGTGGACGGCCCTACCGACGGACGTGCCGTAGCGGCCCTTCAGCCACGGCGGAAGATCGATGTCGCGGGGTCGCTTTTGCAGCCCGGGATCCGGTTCGCCCTCGCTGTCCGGCGCTCCGTCCTCGGTGAGCGCCGTGGCGGCCACGGCCGTAGGACGAGAGGCACGCTGAAGAGCTTCACTCAGTTCGGATTCCCACAGCCTCGAGCGACATTGGAGGTGCGGGTGGAGTGAGGACCACGGGCGCAAGCTGGTCAACGGGCAAAGCGCCATCGGGAAGGCCGTCGATCGATGCTGTCCATGCCGAGAAGGAGGAGCTCGGCGTTCGTGCGCTTCGTGTCCGGAGGCTCGGTCGCTCGCACCCTCCTGTGCAACGAAACCACCAGATGGTCCCGGGCCCGCGTGCACGCGACATACAACAGGCGGATGCGCTCGTGGAAGTTCATCTGCTCGTCGATGGGCTTCCATGCCTCGTACTCCTCGGTCTCGACCTTGCTTCCGAACTTGTAGCCGACTCTGCCGGTCGGGGGGAACACGACTTGAACCGGAGCAGGACGGACCTGTGCGGCGGTCGACATTCCCGACACGATCGTGATCGGGAACTCGAGCCCCTTGGCGCTGTGAATGGTCATGATGCGCACGGCGTCGTCATCGGTCTCGGGCAGGATCGACTCGGCGACCCGGACACCTTCTTCTGTCTGCAGATTGACCCAGCGCAGGTACTGGCGGAGATTGCCTCCGGTCGCGTCACTCCACTCCCGCGCCTGGTCAATGACGAAGCGCAATCTTCTCCACACATCGCGCGGCCTGCCTTCGGCGAAGCCGAGCTCCATCGCCCGCCGGTCACGCGAGATCCGGTCGAGCAGCTCGGAGGGAGCGAGCCAGGAACGCTGGACATAGAGCGAGTGCAGGTAGACGAGGGCGGCCAGCACCGGATCGTCGGGAGGAATCGTTTCGGGCTGGTCGGCGAGATAACTCCACCTGCCCCCCCTCTCGACCTTGAACCGGAAGAGATCATCGTCGCCGCATGCGAGCAGCGGTGTCCGCAATGCCGAGACGGTGAGGAGATAGTTCGTCGGATCGTCGAGGGCGCGCAGCACCATGAGCAGGTCCCGTACTGCACGGCTGGAGTAAACAAGCGAGCTCGACTCGGCCCTGAACGGGATGCCGGCTCCGTCGAATGCATCCTCGAGAAATGGCAGCGACGTACGGGCGGGCACCAGAACCGTCACGTCGCCCAGCCAGGCGGGTCGCCAGCCACCTTCCCCGTCGTCGACGTCCCATCCCTCGTCGATCGCGCGGGCCACCGTCGCTGCCACTTCGCCGGCCTCGGCTTCTCGCATGTCGTCCGCCGTCGTTCCTTTCGGATGTTCGTGTCTCCCGAGCACCGCGACAGGTGGCCCGACTCGGTGGCGCAGGGCGCGTCGGCTGCAGAGGCAGGTAGTCAGCCTGGGACGGCACGCGGCATCTCGATGTCGTCAGGGATCTCCATCAAGGGCGGCGAACGTCGTGTTGACCCACTCGATGACCGGACGGACGGTCCGGAAGTTCGCCGTCAGCTCGACGGTCCCGGCCCCCTCGGTACCGAAACGTTCCCTGGTCGCCAGAAACGTCGAGATGTCGGCTCGGCGGAATCGGTAGATCGACTGCTTCGGGTCGCCGACGACGAAGAGGTGACCCGGCGTCACGGGGACCTCGTCCCAGAGTTGCGTGCCTGCCGACTCACTTGCCGGGTCGGCAGCCGCGATGCGAACCGCCAGCTCGATCTGGATGGGATCCGTGTCCTGAAACTCGTCGAGGAGCAGGCGCTGGTACCGCTCGTGCAGCGTCGCCCTGACGGCCGGCCCATGGTTCGGGTCGCGGAGCAGGGCACGGGCCAACACGAGAAGGTCGTGGAACTCGAGCTGTCCGGCGCGCTTGCGATCCTCTGCTGCGTCGAAGCGTGAACGACGCGGACGCGCATGCCGATCCGCTCTGCACACGCGTTGGCCACCTGGGCGCAGACGTCCTTCAAGCCGTCGCCGGCCTCGCGCACGCGCTCCCTGAAGCTCCTTGAGATTGCAGTCGTACGAAGCCTGTCTTGCCGATAATTGCCGACGCTGAAGCTCGGCATCGGCTCGGGGGGTGACTTACCGAGGGCCTCGAGCAGGTCGAGCTCGTCGGTGATCTCCTCCAACTCGTCCATGCGAGCGGCGATCTCGTCGAGCCGGACCCGGAGCTTGTCGTCTGCTTCCCTGCAAGGCTCCGAACAGACCTGTCGGACGGCGGCCAGGGCCGCCGGGAAGCAGCGAGAAGACAGAAGGCGGCTCAGGCGAAACTGGAGGTACCCTCTCCTCGACGAGGTCCCAGTTGTCGTCGAAGGCTTCTGCGAGCAAGCGGAGCGATTCGGCCCGGATGCCCGAGGCCACCAACAGGAGGATCGTGCGTTCCAGGGCCGGGTCGGCGAAGAGATCGTCGCGAAACATCCTCCAGCGGCGCTCGAAAGCCACCTTGGAGCTGACCTCGTCGAGCACTTCGACACGCGGGGGCAGGCCGGCCTCGATCGGATGTTCGGAGAGCAGCCTTTGGGCGAAAGAGTGCAGGGTGCCGATCGCGGCCCCGTCGAGCTGATCCAGAGCGAGACGGCAGCGTGCGGCGTCTTCGCCTTCGGGATCGGCGGCAGCACGCTTCTCGAGCTCGCTTCGGATGCGGTCCCGAAGCTCGGCACCCGCCTTCTCGGTGAAGGTGATGGCGGCGATATTCCGCAGCTCGGCTTCGCCACCCGTCACGAGAGCGAGCACCCGATCGACGAGAGCGGAGGTCTTTCCCGAGCCGGCGCCCGCCTCGACGAACAATGTCGTATCGAGATCCTCCGTGATCCGATCACGGGCGGCCTGGTCGGGGGGAACTCCCGGGTCAGGCACTTGGGAGCTCTTCGGTCTGGCTCATCGAGGTCGATAAGCGCCGGAGGGTCCACCAGATTCCGGAAGAGTGCCAGACCCAGGATCTGACTGCTTGCGATCGAGTCGGCGACGTAGGTCGGCCACTCCGAGCGCGTCAGGATCGCAGAAGACGCATTCCACCCGCGTCGTGCTACTGATCGCCGTGGGGTGGTTGGGAAACACCCCGGCCTCGATCCCTGCGACGATCATGCCGACCGTCTTGCCCACCCGGTCGAGCACGTCTGGTGTGACCGAGTATCCGACGCGCTTGAAAGCGCCCTTCGCCGAGACGAACCAGTACTGAGCTAGGACATCGGCGTCCGGAGTGCCCATGAGCATCCGTGCGGCCTGCCCGTACACGGCCAGCTGCAACCTGCGTCCCAGATCATCCGGATTGACTTCGCTCAGCTTCAAATAATCATCAGGCCGTCCCGTCTTGTAATCGACGACATGGATGGTTCCGTCGGCGCCGACATCGACGCGGTCGGCAAAGTCCACGGAAGTCGACGCTTCGCCCGTCGGGGAGACTTCAACGAGACCGGGCCGAGCTCGGAATCAGGAAAACCGAAGGCGAGCTCGGCCGCTACGGGCCACGTGCCGAATTCGATGCGGTGGGCGCTGTCCAGCTGCAGGAAGCGCTCGAGGTCGGCGATGATGCGCTTGCGGTCGCGCTGCCAGAACACGGGCCGACCGGTAAGGCCGTGGGACTCGTAGTGGTTGCAGACCCGCTCTCCGATCTCGGCCATCAGGGCCCGATCGGACTCGGACCATGGTCGGGGCGGCCTCAGCTCATCGACAGAGTGGCGGGCGAGAACCTCGGTGATGAAATCCTCCAGCGCCTGATGGATGAGCGAACCCCAGTCGCGAGGCGATATCTGCAGTTGGTCCTCAGGGCTCTCGACCTCGTCGACGCGGAGCACATTGCGGAGGAGGTAGGCGTACGGGCAGATGGCCCAACCCTCGAGCCTGGTGGCCGAGGCGATGAACTCGGCCGGTGACGGAACAGCGAGGCCGGCAAGGTTCCCGTCGAATCGGGTGAAGCGATCACTGTGCCGTGCCCTCACCACCTCGGCTCCGGCCTGCAGCGTCGCGTCGCCGATGGCGTCGACCGACGAGTTGTCCAGTCGTGCCGTGCCCTGCGCCATGAGGGATCGCAGGCGGTGCTCCTGAGCGCTTGCGGGGAAGTCCATCCGTCGCAGGCCGGCGTCGAAGGATGCGACGTGCTTCAGCCATGGCCGCTCGGCACCGAGAAGCTCCTCGGACGACCACTCCTCACCGTCGATGGCTCCCGCTATCTGCCGTATCCAGCGGGAGGGCACTCGTTTGATGTTGCGACGCAGATCGCCACGGGGCACGCAGAGCAACTGGTGTGAAGCGCCGGCAAGTGCGGCAAGCAGCTGGCGGTGCTGACGTTCGACGCGCCCGGAGCGAAGCGGAATCTCGCCGGCGGCGGCCTCGCGCTCGTGGTCGGGCAGAAGCGAGTCGTCGTGCGTCGGTGAAGGGCACAGCCCTTCTGCGAGCCCGAGCACCACGACCAGGTCGAGGTCGAGGCCGACCCCCATGTCGATCGAGCCGACCAACACACCCTCGCCCATGCGCCCAACCCGGCCGAGGTCGGATTCAAGCTCGAGCTCGAGGGTGCGGGTGAAGACGTCGAGGGACACCGATTGCTCGACGCTGTCGAGGCAGGCGAGCCGGTCGAGGGCGCGCTCCACCCGCTCGGCGGCCTTCTGCTCGGCGAGTGGCCACCTCGTCCTGCGCCTCTCACCGCCCAGCAGCTCGTCGAGGTGGTCGACGGGCCCACGCGGCCGTCTCTCCCCATGTGCCACGTCGATCCTTGGCCTGCTGTCAGGTCGTCGATCACGTTCAGGACGAACTCGCGGAGCCCTCGCGCACGCTCGGCGTCGCGTCGATAGCTTTCGGCCCGCCACGGCGGTCCATCAGGATCTGCTTCGGCTCTAGTTGCCTCGCCGTCGCAAGTCGTCGGCAAGCGTCGCCAGGAACTGATCCCAATGAGCGCGGCCGGACACGACTCCCGCTTCGCGTGACAGGCGTTCCCAGGCGGTGACCGGGATGACGTGCCCCTGCGCCCTCAGGGGGGCACCCGCCAGCCAGGCGAACACGTCCTCGCGCCGGAAGTCGCCTTCGGGAAGCTCCAGCATCTGCAGCAAGGTGCGGCCCGCCACCCGCGCCGTGAGCGGCATGACCGCGGCCCCGTTGAAAGGTATGCCGGCTGCGGAAAGCTGCTCTTGCGCCAGCCGGGCGTACGGATCTGGGCTCGTGTGCAAGATGGCGATCCGGTCCAGAGGCGTGCCGGCACGTGTGGCATCGACGACGGCTCGGACAGCTTCTCGGACTTCCTCGTCGCAGTCGGAAGCCGTGATGATGCGCGTCCGGTCGGCGTCGACCACCGACAAGGGGTCCAGTTGATCGGGACCTGCGCCGGCCTCGGCCCCGTCGAGACGCCGAACCGACACGGCGACCTCGGCGTCCGCAGCTGGATCGCCCGTGGTCCCGGCCAGAACCACGACGTCGCCTCTCTCAGCCACAGTCCTCAAGAGCCGAGCGCCGTGCAGCGACAGCCGCTCGGGCAGATAGACGATGACTGTGCCGAGGCCGCTCGTCGCGGACTCGTCGGTGCTCAGGACCTGTGTCGCGGCGTCTATCAGGTCCTCTTCGTCGTACCATTCCGGCTCGAGACGCGACCGGGCCATCCGGTGGAGACGAACGACATCGGCGGCACGAGCGCTTCTTCCTGCCAGCGAGTCGAGTGCTCCCGGTGAAAGGTCGCGCAGTTCGCGGTAAGCCGCTACCAGCGCGGTCTCGGTGGCCGCATGGTCGGCGACCGGAGCGAAGATCCCGGGCTGCTCGGCCAAGGCGGCCCGGAACGCAGCAGCGATGACGGGATTGGAGACAGGTCGCCGGCCGGTGCCGGCCAAGGCTAGAAGACCCGAGAAGCTCGGCCATGCGGTACACCGTGACGAAGGAGACGGCGGCGATTCCGATCCCTCGGTTGCAGACCGGCCCGAGTGCGCCCGACCCCAGCAGCCGGCGAGTCGCCA
The DNA here is from genome assembly GCA_963801315.1 of uncultured Acidimicrobiales bacterium. Lineage (GTDB taxonomy): Bacteria > Actinomycetota > Acidimicrobiia > Acidimicrobiales > CAVXTF01 > CAVXTF01. The sequence continues at coordinate 327,419 of CAWDEI010000005.1, forward strand.
CGCCGACGTAGTTCGAGGGAACGACGACTGTTACCGGCGTCAGCGGCTCGTCGCCTTTCGCCTCGCTGATCGCGGCATGCAGCCCCATTGCGGCCGACCGACCGTACGGAACCCACTTGACTTCTAGGCTCACGACACCGATGGTAGGCGGTGGTCAGCAAGTCCCTGCGTTCCAGACGCCACCGTTGCGCCGCTCCTCGAGCCGCCGAAGCGTTCCCTTGGCTGCCTGGGCGACCCAGTTGCCGCGATCATGTCCGAACAACCCACGATCTTGGACACCACTTTAAAGCTCAGTCCGCCTTCTCGTACAGACGGACCGCTTCTGCTCGGCCCTCAGGAGCACAAGACGGCGGGACTCGCGCAGGCCCTGAACTCGTTTCTGCCTGCGGAGACAGGGTCTCTTCAAGCGGTCAGGTGTACGGGGATCCCTGTCATTCGGGCTACCACTGGTAACACGCGGTCCATTGCGAAGATCGCTCATCCGCACTCACCTTTTTGTGCTGCGCGTTCTCGTCAGGTTGGCGGCTGAGACTTGCCCGCGGCCTTCGCTTCTAACCGGCGCCGTTTGGCGTAGTTCGGCATGCAGATAGCGAAGAGCAGGAGCAGCGCCCCGAAGGCCGCGAAGTTTCCCGCGAATAGCGCCAAAAGGCCCGCAGCTGCGATCATGACGAGCCACACCCCAGACACAATTCGCAGCACACCGATGACCGGGCCGTGACTCCAGACGGACACGCTGCCATCGCTCTCCCGGTTGACGTATACACGGCGGTATCGCATGTCGATTGACCCTAGGACACCGGTGTAACGGAGCCAGCTTCGACCGACCTCGCATCAAGGAGGGCTGGATGCGTAGACCTGAACGTGTTTTGGTGGCCGAAAGCACTGGATCACTGTGATGAACGACTCGAGCGGCCGGCCGCGCCAGTTCATGGGGATGAGCGTGAGTTCGACCCTGAGCTGCCGGCGGCGGCGTACGAGGAGCAACAGCGCTCACTGGCCGCGTAGTCGGTCGTCGGGCCGAGATTCTTCGTCGACGAGAACGATCTTGCTCTTGGGAAAGCCTTGACCGACTCCTCCTCGAAGGCTGCGCTCTTCAGCGCCGGCGCTTGCGGCGTTTGGCTGAGAGGGCCTTGGGCCTGGTCCCCGGTGGGGTGAACCTCCCGGTAGTGGAAGGTCTCGGTGGGAGCCGGGGACCCAAGATGTGGTCGCGCTCGGCTATCGGCCTGGCGTTGAAGCTGGCGATGAAGTCCTCCACCGAAGCCCGGTCGTCGAGGCGGACTCCTTCAGCCTGTGCCGTCGCCCACATCCGCTTTCCGAAGCTATAGAGCGAGGGGTCGGCCATGTTGAGGCGGAACTGCTTCTCGATCTTGTCGAGATGGTCGACCAGCACGTCGGCCGGTTCGCTGTCGGGGTCAAGAAGCCCGGTCTCGTCCAAGAAGCGGATGAAGTTCTTGGCTTCATCGAGCACCTCGTCGAGATCGTCGTCTCCGACGATCACCTTGGCCGGATGCAGTTCCAGATAAATCTCGTCGAGGTCTTGGCGCCTCCAGCGGGTCAAGTGGCCGTCGACATAGGCCCACTTGTAGTGCATTGGAGCCTCCCCGGCGTCGCCACCGGACGCGGCCCCAACGGCCGCGAGCCATTTCGCGAACCGGCGCTTCAGCTCCGAACTGGCAATCTCGTAATCCTTCTCGCTCTCTGGCCACCAATCAGGAGTTCTTCGTGCCATCGCCCCAGTCTTCACCCGTTCAGACGCGATCGGAAAGTTCGACTCTGTCGGCTCCTCTCTGAGTGATTCTGCGGGGGTCTGGGGCGGGGGCGGCTACCGGTTGCCTCAAGTCAATACCTGGGTCGGTAGACATCGGAACGATGATCGACCCGCTCGACATAGACGATGCGGTCGCGTTCGTCGATCCAATGGATGATTCGGTATTGGCCGACCCGGGCGCTGAAGCGACCGGCCAACTCCCGTCCTAGTGGGTGCCCCACACGTTGTGGGTTGGCAATGAGCCGGCCGAAACAGAATTCGACGATGGCACCGGTGACACGAGGGGAGTTTGCAGCAAGTCGGTCGAGTTGTCGGGTGGCCGGAGCGGACCAGCGGAGCCGATAGTCATCGCGACCAGCGGGCAAGTGCCTCGTCCTTGCTCAATTCGATGGAGTCGCCCGATCTTCGGGCTTCTTCGGCTTCGCGTAGGTCTGCCATGGCTTCGGGATCGGAGAGTATGTCCAGGGTCTCCTCGAGCGCCTCGAGGTCGGCCACAGCCAGGACGACCACGCTGGGTCGTCCATGTTTGGTGATCACAACGCGCCGGTGTTCGGTCTCCACGCCTTCGATGACTTCGGACAGATGCGCCTTCGCATCGGCAAGTGAGAGCTGTTCATCGACGGCCATGACCATAAGTATGACTAATTAAGATCCGTACGTCAATCGAGAGGAAGGTGGCGGTCGTCTCGGTGTCAGACCCGGATGACCTCGATAAGCGTCTCGAGGCCGGTGAAGTCGTGGGGATTGCGTGTATAGAGCGCCAGCCCGTTGGCGTGAGCAGTGGCGGCGATGAGCAGGTCCGCGATGCGGCGCCGATGGGAGCGACCAGTCTCGACAATTGCGGCGACGACCTGGCCGTAGCTACGAGCTGCTGTGACATCGAATGGAATCGGTTCGAAGGTCCCTTCGATCTGCTGTAGTCGGGCTTGTCGGCGCGCACTCTCGGCGCCCGTAGAGGCCAGGTGCGGGCCGGCGGTCAGCTCGGCAAGGGTGATCGCGCAGACCGCCGCCTCGTCGGGGAGGACTGCGACGACATCGGGGTCGTCCCAATCGATGACCACGGACGTGTCGAGCAGTCCGGTTGACACCTAGAGACTCTGGTCGACGAGGCGGTCAAGGTCAGATCCGAACTGCTCGAGGTCGATGTGGGGTCCGGAGGTTGTAAGAGCCATGAGCTCGGATTTCGGCACGAACCTTCGGCGCGGGTTGCGGATCGGCCGGAGTTCGGCCACGGGGACGCCGTTGCGGGTCACGACGAACGTCTCGCCGGATACCACGGCATCGATCACCCGGGCGTTGTCGTTGCGGAGTTCCCGCTGAGGGATGGTCTTGGCCACGGCAGACTGTAGCACAATTTGCTACGTAGTGCTACGATTGTCGAGCGCCGGTCTTCCAGATCAATCTCGAGCGTTCCGCCGTTGCCTTAGCCGAGGGGATCCCCGAGCTGTCACAACCACCGCATACGATTTTCTCGTTGCCAGGTGTCACGTTTGGGGACTTCCCTCATCCGAGGGCGGGAGAGCACCGCGCAGATGAACTACGACGAGATCGTCCTCCTGAAGAGTCAACACCCGGCCTGGGCACTTCTTCGGTCGAACAACGTCGCGCTGGTGCTCAGCTTCCTCGACCGGATGTTCGTCGACGGCAACGCCAGTGGGATTCCGGCGACCACGCTCGTTGCCGAATTGGATGAGGAGCTGTACGCACTCAACCAGCGCCTGAGTGAGGACGCCTTTCCGAGGCCTGCGGCCGAATATCTCGACGACTGGGCCTCCCCCGAACACGGCTGGCTGCGAAAGTACTATCCGGCCGGGGCCGACGAGGCACATTTCGACCTGTCGCCCGCTGTCGAGAAGGCACTTCTGTGGGTGCAAGATCTTCCTAGTCGCGAGTTCATCGGTACGGAATCACGACTGAACACGATCTTCGAGTTGCTCCGACAGATGGTGTTCGGCGCCGATGACGACCCCGAGCGCCGAGTCGCAGAGCTCCAGCGGAGGCGGGCGGAGATCGACGAGGAGATCGCCCGCGTCCAGCGAGGAGAGCTCTCAATGCTGGACGCAGTTAGCCAGCGCGACCGGTATCAGCAGTTTGCACGCACGGCACGGGAGCTTCTCGCCGACTTCCGTCAGGTAGAGGAGAACTTCCGCGGACTCGACCGCACGCTACGAGAGCAGATCGCCGGCTGGTCCGGATCGAAGGGCGCCTTGCTCGACGAGGCGCTCGGTAGCCGCACCAATATCGCCGAATCCGATCAGGGCCGCAGTTTCCAGTCCTTCTACGACTTCTTGCTGTCTCATCACAAGCAGACGGAGCTCACTGACTTGCTCGAGCGGCTCCAGCACATCGAGGAGCTCGGCGGTCAAGACGGGCGACTCCGCCGCATCCATTTCGATTGGATCGATGCCAGCGAGCGGACGCAGGCCACCGTCCGGCTCCTCTCCGATCAACTCCGGCGCTTTCTCGATGATCAGGTGTGGCTGGAGAATCGACGTGTATTCGACCTGCTTCGTTCGATCGAGGCCAAGGCGCTGCGGGTCCGTAGCCGGCCCGACGGGGTTGTGGCCATGGAGCTCGACGACTCGAGCGTCTCCGTCAATCTCCCTATGGAGCGTCCGCTCTATCGCCCTTCGCGCCGCCACTCACTCGAGACCGAATCCATGGAGCACGGAGACGACGACTTCGATTCCTCGGCCATGCTGAGTCAGCTGTATGTCGACCGGGATGCCCTCGTCAAACGGGTGCTCAGTTCGCTCGGAAGAAACGACCAGGTGGGACTCAGCGACGTGGTAAGTGGCGACCCCCTCGAGCAGGGTCTCGCCGAACTCGTCGGGTACCTGTCACTGCAGGAGCCGGGCCTTGCTGTTGTTTTCGACGAGGAGCGCCGCGACCAGATCCGATGGAGCGCCGGGGAAGTCGAACGTGTAGCAGATCTGCCCGCAGTTTCGTTCAGCCGAAACCGTTCGGAGTCGCGATGACCGACGTCTCGAGCGGCGCGCCGAACGAACCTACAGAGCTGTCACAGGTGCTGATCCACCTGATGAAGGGTCCCCTTTATCGAGACAGGCAGGAGAAGCTCTGGGTTCTCCTCTTGGGTTTACGAAGCCAGGTAAGCGACTTCGTATCGGTCCTCGGACTGAACGTGGTCGTCGACGAGGCCGAGGGTTATGCCTACCTACGTAGTCAGTTCACCGACCGGGACGCACCCGAGTTTCCACGACTCGTGGCCCGACACGCCCTCTCCTTCAAGGTCAGTGTGCTCTTGGCCCTCTTACGCAAGCGGCTGGCCGAGTTCGACGCCACCAGCTCCGACGTCCGGCTGGTGCTCAGCCGCGACCAGATGGTCGAGATGCTCCGCTTGTTCATGCCCGACTCCACAAACGAAGCGCTCCTGGTGGACAACATCGACGCCACCGATCAAGAAGGTGTGCGATCTGGGCTTCCTGCACCAGCTCCGAGGCGAGCAGGGAAAGTTCGAGGTCCGTCGAATCCTGAAGGCCTATATCGACGGGCAGTGGCTGTCGGAGTTCGACGCACGGCTGGACGAGTACCTGGCCGAGCTGGATCCGGCGGAGGAATCAGCGTGACGCCTTCGTTGTTCAGTCCAGTCGAATTCGAAGATCCGCAGCTCCGATCGTCTTCCCGGGTGCCGCATGCAGCGCCTCGAGGTCTACAACTGGGGAACCTTCGACGGAAAGATCTGGTCATTCGAGCTGGCAGGTCGCAATGCGCTGCTCACCGGTGACATCGGCTCGGGTAAGTCCACACTGGTCGATGCCGTCACCACACTGTTGCTACCAGCGAACAGGATCTCCTACAACAAAGCAGCCGGCGCAGAGACTCGTGAGCGAGACCTGCGTTCCTACGTGCAGGGTCACTACAAATCGGAACGCAACGAGACGACCGGGGCTTCGCGACCGGTCGGACTGCGCGACGACCGGCAGTTCTCGGTGATCCTTGGGGTCTTCGCCAACACTGACTTCGCCACGACTGTCACGCTGGCCCAAGTGTTTCGCACCAGGGATGTCGGCCAGCCCGAGCGGTTCTTCGTGGTCGCCGACTACGAGCTGTCGATCCTCAAGGAGTTCGCCGAATTCGGCTCCGAGTTCTCCGTCCTGAAGCGACGGCTGCGCGATGCCGGGGCGCGTCTCTACGACGCCTTCCCGGAGTACGGGCGGGATTTCCGACGGCGTCTAGGTATCGAATCGGAACAGGCCATGGCGCTGTTCCATCAGACTGTGTCGATGAAGGCGGTCGACAATCTGAACGATTTCGTCCGCAGCCACATGCTCGAGCCATTCGACACCGACGCCAAGATCTCCGAGCTGATCGAACACTTCGACAATCTCACACGGGCTCACGACGCAGTCGTGCGAGCCCGCGCACAGCTGGAGTTGCTCGAACCGCTTGTGATCGACATCGGCGTCTACGACCAGCTATCGGAGCAACGAAGTGTCCTCGAGATCCAGCAGGATGCATTGCCTTTCTACTTCGCCGACAGGATGCGGCACGTGTTCGAGGATGAGCTCGAAGCGCTTGCTGCCAATCTGCTCGGTCTAGATCAGGCGCTCGGCTCGGTCGAGTCAGACATAAGAGCCTTGCGGAGCACAGAGAGCCAGTTGAGTCTTCAGATCGCCGGAAGTGGCGGAGACCGGCTTGCGGCCATCGAGTCAGAGATCGGCCGTCACGAGCGCGACAAGCCCGTCCGGCAAGCCAAGTTCGACCGATTCAACGAGCGGCTGGCAGAGGTGGGAATGCCGGTCGTCTCAGAGGTTGAACAATTCGTCTCCACCCGTGAGCGGGCCGAAGGCCGAAGGGTCGAGCTGGAGGGGGAGCACGCCGGCATCCAGGGCGAATTGAGCGAACGACGGTTCGAGCCAACGCTCGATCGAAGAGGAGTCGATCCAGGTAAATGACGAGCTGCACAGCCTGCATTCCCGTCGGAGCAACATTCCCCGTGTGAACCTCGAGTTACGTCAGCGTTTGGGCGAAGACCTCGGTATCGATCCCGACGACGCTTCCTTTCGCCGGTGAGTTGATCCAGGTCCGTGACGATGCGAGCGAGTGGGAGGGTGCGGCCGAGCGGGTGCTGCACTCATTCGCTCTGTCTTTGTTGGTCCCAGACGGTCACTACGAATCGGTTGCCAGCTGGATCAACGACCGTCACCTCGGTGCTCGGATCGTCTACTACCGGGTACCGACCCGCCTGGCGCCGGCAAACCCTCCCGAGCGACGATCGACCCAGCCCCTCCTCGTCGACATGCTCGAGCTCAAACCCGATTCGGGATTCGAGCTTTGGTTGGAGAACGAGCTCGGGCGTCGCGCCAACCATGTGTGCGTGGATTCCGTAGCCGACTTCCGCTCAGCGCAGAAGGCGGTCACCCGGGCGGGACAGATCAAGGACAGGGAGCGGCACGAGAAGGACGATCGCAAGCGGATCGACGATCGTCGGGAGTACGTGCTCGGCTGGACCAATCAAGGCAAAGGTCGATGCGCTCGTGGATCACGCCGCCTCACTTCAGCAGCGACTGTTCTCGGTCGTCGAACATCATCACCGGTCTCGTCGAACGGGAACGGGCGACCTCCTCCCAGCTCCGGTCCCTTGCAGGCTTGGCCGAATATGTCGGCTGGGAGGAACTGGACTGGAAGTCGCTGGTCAAAGAGATCGCCTCCCTTCAGGCAGAGCGAGACCGCATAACGGCATCGTCGGACACTCTTACCCATCTGACCAGCGAACTCGACCGGGTCCGAAAGCAGGTGGACGCCTACGAGGAGCAACGGAGCGGGCTTCAACGAGAGCGAGGTGCGGTCGAGGGACGCCAGCGGACGGTTTCGAGTGAGCGAGACCGTTTGGCGCAGATCCTTTCCGACCGCGAGGCACTCGAGGCCGCCTCTGTGTCGTTCGAGTCGATCGACCAATTGGTGGCCACCCACCTCGTGGACGGTGCGCCGGATATCGCAAAGCTCACTTCGGCACAGCGAGACGTCGGTACAGCCCTCACCCATCAACTCAACGACATCGGTAGGCAGCGCGAGACTCTTGCCCAACGCATCGTCCGGTCGATGAGCGCATTCCGAACCAAATATCCGACGGAGACGGCCGAGTTCGACGACTCCATGGGTTCGGCCCGGGAGTACCGTGAACTCCACCAGAGAGTGGCGACAGACGATCTGCCTCGCTTCGAGCGTGAGTTCAAGAACTATCTGAATCAGAACACGATCCGAGACATCGCCGGGTTCTCCGCCCAGCTCAACAAACACGAGAGGGTCATCCGCGACCGGGTCGAGACCATCAACGAATCATTGACGTCGATCGATTACAACGACGGACGCTATATCAGGCTCGTGCCCGACCAGACACCCAACACTGATGTACGAGAATTTCGGGCCGAATTGCGGGCGTGCACTGACAACGTGGTCGGTGCGGTGGCCACCGACCAGTACTCGGAAGAAAAGTTCCTCCAGGTGAAGAGGATCATCGAGCGCTTCAAGGGCCGCGAGGGCACGGCAGATCTGGACCGGGCGTGGACCCGTAGGGTGACTGACGTCCGTCAGTGGTTCGTGTTTTCTGCGTCCGAACGTTGGCGGGCCGACGATTCCGAATACGAGAACTACACAGACTCAGGTGGCAAGTCCGGAGGGCAGAAGGAGAAGCTGGCCTACACGGTTCTGGCTGCTTCGCTGGCGTACCAGTTCAAGCTCGACTGGGGCGCAGCGCGATCGAAGGCATTCCGGTTCGTCGTGATCGACGAGGCCTTCAACCGGGGTTCCGAGGTTTCGACCAGGTATGCCCTCAATCTGTTCACCCGACTAGGGCTCCAATTGTTGATCGTGACCCCTCTCCAGAAGATCCACGTGATCGAGCCGCACGTTGCCGCTGTCGGCTTCGTCGACAATCCGGCCGGCAACTACTCGCGGCTCCAATGCCTCACCATTTCCGAGTTCCGTAAGCGCCGTACCGAGCACAGCGACCGGGCCGACATCCAAAGGTCCGACACGTCGGTGGCAATCGGAACCTGATGGCACCGTGGACGAACGTGGACGACCTGGTCGCCACGTTGCAGAAGCGATGGAGATCGGGCCGCTACCTGAGCGACCACGGCAAGGACCTGAAGTGGGAGCCGATCGAGTTACCGATCAAGGCGCCGTCGGCTAAGGAGCTGCTTGATCGGTTCGACGACGTGGTGAAGTGGGTGGACCGGTTCCAGCGCGAGTGTCACACCGCGGGTGGCAGAGCCTGCTTCGCCGTGGAGTACCGGACCATCAAGGGCAGGAGTCTCGGATCGAACTCAGTGCCCGTACGGGTTCGAATCGAGAGATTCGATCACCTGTGCACGCTTTTGGGAACGACCGACGAGGTACAGACCCTCGATCGGATCCTCGAGCAGACGACTCAGGCAATGCCCGAACTCACTCGCTGGGTGCTCGCTCATCCTCTGAAGGCGATTGAGCACGGTGAGATCTGGAGCGAGCTGTTGGCCGTCGTCGTCTGGATCACAGCGACGCCCGGCGAGGGTCTCTACCTACGTCAGATTGACGCCGTGGGGGTCGACACGAAGTTCGTTGACCGCCATCGGAGGCTCCTCGACGAGCTCCTCGTCACAGTACTTCCCGAGGGCCGAATCGACACGCGCTACACGTCGGGCGATTTCGCTCGGCGCTATCACTTTCGACCAAAGCCCGAGTACACGCGCTTCCGCGTACTCGAGTCTGAACCGGCATTGCCCGAAGGGCTCACCGAGCTCACCGTGCGCACCGAGGAGCTTGCATCGCTCGAGCTGACTTGCCGGACCTTGTTCATCGTCGAGAACGAGGTGACGTTTCTGGCATTTCCTCGTGTGTGTGGCGCGATCGTGATGTTCGGATCGGGATTCGGCATCACTTCCTTGCGGCCATTTCCCTGGCTCGAGGACAAAGAGATCGTGTACTGGGGTGACATCGACACACATGGCTTCGACATCCTCAATCGACTGCGGGCGCGGTTCGAGAGGGTGCAGTCGATACTTATGGACCGAGCCACGCTGCTCGCCCACCGCGGGCAATGGGTCACCGAGCCCAGCCCGACCAATCGCTCGCTTTCGAACCTCACTGAGGCCGAGGGGGCGCTCTACGGCGATCTCATCGAGGGCCGGTTTGGTCCTGCGATCCGGCTCGAGCAGGAACGGGTCCGATTCTCGATGCTGCAACAGGCTTTGCAGCCCTGGGCGACCTGAGCCAGCGATTGCACCAAAGACCACACCGTTCTGTTCGGACTCTTCAGTTCGAAGAGTCCGAAGTCCACGGATCGAGGACTTTGACGAGTTCGCCAGACACAAGCTCTGGCGGGCGACGAAAGACGACGAAGACGGATACCACCGAGTGATGTGCAGGAACTCGAATCCCGAACCTTCTGATCCGTAGGCCCCTCAGGGGGGTCCACGGAGGTCCCTACAAGTCTCTGAGCTGGGAAAATACTCCACTGTAATCTGTGGATAACCGCGAAAGTCCGTCCCGTAGTCAGTCAGTTTGTCAGTCAAATTCCAACCGACAATCCGCTATCAAATGACAATACGCTATGGTGGCGTCGTGGTCGACAACAGGTCGGGTTCACTGCTGCGCGAGGCGAGGACAAAGGCGGGACTCTCCCAGGCCGAACTCGCGCGTTCGCGCGGGGGTTACCCAAAGCGTTGTGAGCGCCTACGAGTCCGCAGCTCGCCAGCCCTCGCTTCCGATGCTCGATCGACTCGTCTCGGCTACGGGCCTGGAGCTCGAGTTACAGGTACGCCGTCGTACATCGCGACTCAAGGGCCCCATCGGGGCGAGGCTCTGGGCTCGTCGCAACAAGGTGAAACAACTGGCCGCCGGCCACGGTCTTTCGAACCTCCGGGTATTCGGCAGCGTCGCCCGGGGCGAGGAGACCGAAGACAGCGACTTGGATCTCTTAGTCGACGTCACACCCGGGGTGGGCTTGATCGGTCTTGCCCGGGCTCAGCATGAGCTCGAAGAGTTGCTCGGAGCACGAGTTGACCTGGTACCTGCGAGCGACCTCAAACCCGGTGTCGCTGCGTCAGTACTTGCGGAGGCGATGCCGCTTTGAGCCGCTTCGATGGCCAACGCCTCGAGGACATTCTCGCGGCCATCGACGCGATCCGAGGGCACCTGGAGCGCGGTGATCTCAGCGACGGACTCATTTTCGATGCCGTCCGTGTGCGCCTGATCGAGATCGGTGAAGCGGTCAAGGCCCTACCCACAGATCTGGTGGCAACTGAACCCGAAATTCCGTGGAACGAAATAGCCCAAATGCGCGACCGGCTCGCTCATCGCTACTTCGACACTTCGCACGCCATCGTGGCTGCAACCGTCGAAGGCGACCTTCCCGAGCTCGAGTCTGCGGTACGACGACTGTCCGAGCGAATCGGCCGAAGGCCATAAATCTGCACGACGTCACGTTTGGTTCATCGTCGAGAGATGAACAGTCTATGGGACACGAAAGCTCTGGAGGGCGGCGAAGCGTGCCGGACACGACGTCGGACGTGACCAAGTCGCCCGTCTCATGCGTGCAGGTCAGATTTCGGCGTGCGCCGAGGAAAGAAGTTCCGCACGACGCCGCCCGATCCGAAAGCCGAGCGCCCCGCCGATCTCGGTGAACAGGGACTTCTCGGCAAACCGCCCAAATGCTTTGTGGGTGACGGACCTCACCTATGTGCCGACGTGGGCGGGCTTCGCGTATGTCTGTTCATCACCGACTGCTTCAGCCGGATGATCGTGGGCTGGCGTGTCGCCTCGCACATGCGAACAGACATGATCCTAGACGCCTTGGAGATGGCCCGTTGGAGAAGAGGCACCGTTCTAGAAGGGCTCATCGCGCATTCGGAGCCGGCAGTCAATACACGTCGATTGATACGGAGAGCGCCTGGCAGAGCTCGGGGCAACGCCATCAATCGGATCGGTGGGTGACGCGTTCGACAACGCGCTCGCCGAGGAGACCAAAGGCTTGTACAAGACCGAGTTGATCAGAGGACCTGGACAGGGGCCGTGGAAAACGGTCGAGGACGTCGAGCTCACGACGCTCTCATGGGTGCATTGGTACAACTCGGAAGCGGCGCCATGACATGGAGACCCGGTGAAGGTGCACCCCTTCGTCGAGGCGGAGAAAGTGGCAGGTCACAGCGTGAAGAGATGCTGTGAGCTGCTCGAGGTCTCCCGTGCCGCCTTCTACGAGCGTCGAGACGAGACCCCGTCTGAGAAAGAACTCGCCGACGCCGAACTGACAGACAGAATCACCGCCATCCACACCGAATCACGCCGCACCTATGGGTCACCACGGGTCCACAAGGCCCTTAGAAAGCAAGGTGTGGCCTGCGGCAAGCGCCGGGTGCGACGCCTCATGCGTCAAGCAGGCCTGAGAAGGCCGCTGCAAGAACGCTGGCGCAAGACGACCGTGCCGGATCCAGAAGCAGAGAAAGCATTGGACCTCATCCCGCGCCTTCGTCCGGGCGCCGAGATCGATCGCCGTTACGTCGGCGATGTCACGTACATCTCCACCTGGGAGGGGTGGGCATACGTCGCAACAGTCATCGATCCGTCGTTTCGTCGAGCCGTCGGGTAGTCGGCACTCGTATATTGTTGACACCCGCGGTCGCTGTGAAAAATCAGTCTCTCGGCTGGCCCTCTGTTCTGCAGCGCCATCATCGAGCGCATCGGAGACGAGCTCGGTGCGCATGTGATCGGCGAGCGCCGACCCGAGCGGCGGAGAGGATGGCTATGGAGACGCCTCTTTAGCACGCCCTTGAGGAGGAGCTTCCCGACTCGAACAGTGGGTCGTGCTTGCGGCCGGCGATGGCCTAGCGTCTCGTTCTGGATCCTCCGCCTCCCCTCATCGAGCTTGGACGGACTTGAAAACGATCGACGACGAGCGTCACCTAGGAGTTCGGAGGTGACGTTCAGCTTCAGATGTAGTGTTGGGACCTAGCAACGTCACTCACAGAATGGATTGAGCCTTGGACAAGCTTCAGTGTGAACTGTGCAACGGGACCGAATTTACGAAGACTGACGAATATTTTGTATGCGATTTTTGCCGTACCAAGTATTCCACAGAGCATGCCAAGAAAATGATGATTGAGGGCACTGTTGAGGTGGCCGGAACTATTCAGGTTGATCGTGGTAACGAGACCGCCAATCGGATCACCCTCGCCGAGTCGGCGTTAGCGGGCGGAAACTCGAGCGAAGCATTCGACTACGCAAACCGGGCGTTGGAGATCGACGTTGACAACTCGCAAGCGTGGGCCTATAAGGCGAAAGCCGCTGGATGGTCTTCAACGCTCACAATCTCCGGCTCGCAGAGATGCTTAGTTCATTCAATACTGCTTTGGAGAAAGCTCCAGAGGAGAAACGAGACGAACTCAAGATCGAGTGGGCAGGAGACATGTTGAGCATCTCTGTGGCTATTCACAACATGTCCTGGAAGCATGTGAACAAGTTCCCCGGAGTGAACGGAGCTTGGCAAGAGCACATCAACAGATGCAGTCAAATTTTTAGCGTGCTTGACATTGCTTATCAGTGGGGTGGCCACCGAGCCATACTTGAGAACAACATCACGATAGCCTCGAATCTAATTACCGGGATTAAGTACAGGGATGCCAGAGGCAATCGAGGGTTGTTTTCCTGAAACCTGACTTCCAGCTAATGATGCAAGCACGGATTGATAGAGCTGGCTACGAAATAAAGAAATACGATCCTTCATATGTCACGCCCAAGCCCAAAAAACCAAGGTCGGGTTCTTCTAGCACTTCCACGCCGGGAACGAGAATCAAGTCCTGTGTTCACGCACAGGACATCGACCGGGACCACTTACTAACAATGCGATTCGGTCGTCATTTGATCTGTGAGCACGAGATTTGTAGACCAGAGCTTGCGGTAGTGATTTCTCGTTCCCTCGTCTACTCATCATAAACCTTAATTGTCCGACACGTTGAACCGCACTTGCGTGAGCTCTTACGATGGTGCGGTCCACCGCACGTTCTAGATGCCGAGCGCTTGGGCACGTGCCCGATCGTACTCGTCCTGTGTGATTAAGCCAGCGTCGAACGCACCCTTCAATTGGCAAAGGCGCGTAAGCAACTCGTCTCCGAGTTGTGATTGGTTGTTGGTCGTAGATGTTGGGAGACTATCTCCACTGGCAGGTTGCTGGAGACTAGTGAGCCCGATACCTCCGGCTGCCACACCAAGACCTAGGATGCCGACGGATCCACTGACCTCACCGGCAGACTCAATGCCGGCGGCCACCGAAGCTTGGAGGTTGGAGTTGCCCCTAGTCCCGGACAGAGCGTCCGGCCCGCTGCACCGTCTTGAGCAACTCCTTGGTTGCGTCATCATATTCGACTGCAAGGATCGCGACTTTCGCGACTTTAATGCCGCGGTCCGTTGTCCATTGGTAGGACTGGTCGACTACCTGCGAGAGTGACTCCGCGAAGCCAACTGAGTCCTGCTGGATCTTTGACATTCGGTGTTCTTTAGAACGGTCATTCGTGTAAATGGCTCAACGCGCCGGCGAGTGACCCAACGACCTCAGCAAAAATTTGGTTGGCTGCTGCATTGCCCGGGTCAGTGAAGTCAAAGATCTCGCCGTTCTGTAGATATGGGGCCGGAAGGAAGTTCTTCGTAAAGAGGATCGGATCAACGATCTTGAGCGTGTACGTGCCACGAGTGATTGCGCCAACCTGGGCATTCAGGTACACGTCGTCCCAGTAGATCGGAGACTGAGTGCCGAATTTGTTATTCGGCAATTCTTAAGGTTAACAAAGATCGCAAGTTGCTGAGAACCGGGTCGGCCGCCAAACTTGTACCTCTCCCAGGATTGCCTAATGATCTCGGGCATCGAATCCATCGCCTGCGAAGACCGACTGCGAGTTCGGGTCTTCAGAGTCCCATATAAAGGCACCCGACTCTGTAGCGACACCCGTTAGCTCGCCATCTTGGAATAGTGAGTAAGCCGCAGCCTTCGGGGACAATGATCTTCGAGCCGTTCGTAATCATTGCGCGGGACGCCCTCGTGTCCGATCCGCGTCCGGCGTTTGTGCCTCGGGCAATGGCCGGGAAGAACGCTGCTGTCGGGGGAAGGTCTTGGGGAACGGTAGAAATAGTCCTTCCACTGGTCGGCGAGGGTACCTCCGACCGCGCCAACCCGCTGCTCGAATGAGTCCCCATCAAGAGTCCTCCGTATCCTTGATCTAACAAAGCCTAAAGGCGCTTCACAACACGATATAAGCTAACTGTCGCAGTATAGCACCACATCGCTAACCTTACGACGCTTCCGGAAACACCCCACACAGGGTCTTTCAGTCATTACCAAGTCTTGCCGGTTGAACCGCCCGGGGTTTCGTGACTGCTCGGTTTATTTACTGACCACCATCTCGGGCAGTCGTCCCTCTTGACGGTAGTAGCTGGCTTCGAAGCCTGCTGGCGTGACGTAGGTGTTGTCGTCCGTGACCTCGTCGTGCAGACGGCGGTGGTTGAACCAGTCGATGTAGCCCAAGGGTGGCGAACTCCACGTCGTCGAGGCCGGTCCATGGTCCTGGCTGTGGTAGATGAGCTCCCACTTGTCAAGGCCGTCCAATGCCTCGGTCATCGCATTGTCGAAACGAGTCGCCGCGGACTTCCAACCGACGCCACGATGTTGGCTTCTTGTGAGCGTAGCTTCCTTATCTCTGGCTCTATTTATCTGGACAACAGTAATCTGGAGTGTATTCAGCACTCAACGCTCGCCGAATCGTAGGCTAACTCGCTGACACCAACCTGTTCGCAGCGGACAAGTGGAATGAGGGGATCCCAATGTCCCCTTCCAGGGACGACTCCCGCATCGCGTGAGATGCGTTCCTCGTGTCGTGACAGGGGATGACGTGCTCCGGACCGCGGAGGCGGGCACCGGCAAGCCAGGCGAACACGTGCTCGCGGCGGAAGCCGCCTTCACAGAGGGCAAGCAAATGCAACGACGTGCGGCCGGCAACGTGGGCCGTCAGGGGCACTACGGTGGCCCCGTTCGCAGCAGCTATGCCGCCGGCGGACAGCTGCTCGTGCGCCAACCGGCCGTACGGTTCGGCGCTGGTGTGGAGGATGGCGATCCGGTGCCGTTCCGGCCTGTGCCGCATTAATGACGGCGCCAAGAGCCGCGGACTCCCCCCGTCGCAGGCAGAGACTGTGATGGTGCGCGATCGGTCCGCACCCCTGACCGACATTGGGTCCAGGTACTCGGGACTCGCCCTGGGTCGCCGCTCCCTCGAGTCGCCGAACTGACGGCTCGACCTCGGCGTCGGCGCTGTCCATCGCCTATGGTCCCGGCCAGAACGACGACGTCCCTCCTCTCGGGCGACAACCCTGAGAAGCTGCGAGCGTGCAGCCACAGCCTCTCCGGCAGATAGACGACGATGCCGAGATTGCTGGTCGCAGTTGCCGGGATCCATGTCCGAGAAAGCAACGATCTCGAACGCCTCTTTTAAGCTCTGCTCGCATTCGTGCACAGATCGAGCGGTCCGGCTCGAATCTCAGGAGCACATGGTGGTGGTACTCTTTGCAGACCCCGTGAATCCTTTCGCCTGCCAAAACAGGGTCTCGTCAAGCGGTCCTATGTTGGCGGTCCCTGTCATTCTGGACACCATTGGCAAGACGCGGTCACATGCGAGAAATGCTCATCAGTACTCACCTTTTCCGCTGCTACGTGTCCGGTCAATCTCGTCGCTAAGACTTGCCCGCGGCCTTTGCTTCTAACCGACGTCGCTTGGCGTAGTTCGGCATGCAGATAGCGAAGAGGGAGGAGCAGCGCACCAAACGCAGCGAAGTTTCCCGCGAAGAGCGCCAAAAGGCCTGCCGCTGCGATCATGACGAGCCACCCCTCAGACAAAATGCGCAGCACACCGACGACGGGGCCGTGACTCCACACGGACACGCTGCCATCGTGCTCTGGGGGTGAACGGTCAATACGGCGGGTATCGCATGTCGATAGACCCTACGACACCGGTGTAATGAAGCCAGGTTCGACCTACCTCGTCAGTTCGGTTGGCGTACCATGTGAGCGGCCGGGCCCGATTCTGCGTTCCACCGGGTCCCAGGGCTCTTCGGTGCCCTACTGGCGCTCGGGCTCAGGATCGGCTCTTTGCCCCAAGGCTCGCCAACCGGTTGTGAGCCACAAGAAGGATGGGCCATGGGGGCACTTCGCTGCGCGTGACGTGATCCGTTGGTTGAGTCTCGTTCCCCGTATGCTTTGTGTATGCAAGGGTATCCAATGACTTGATAGTCTGAGGAGAGAGAGGCGGGGCAGGGATCTAGCGGGGGGGCTATGAGATCTTGCGTATGCAAGCGACGGCGGGAGTCGTTCCTGAGACTCGACGACGCTGAGGTTTCCTCTGCGCAGGCGACGGGTCGGCTCTAGTGGGAGGACACCAATAGCGCTCGCGTTGGTCGCGGCTTCTTGAACTATTGGCAGAAGGTCTGGTCCGATCCGTCGACCAGCGAATGGGAGATATCCACGGCCCCCGTTGGATCGAGACTTTCAGGGACTCAGCCGCCCGTGGAGGAACTTCGGCTTCCTTGCGAGACCCAGGGTTTCTACTCCTGGTCATGATACAAGCGTGGGACTCGTCATTCGGACGGAGGGTCTGAAAAGAACAGACCGGACCGTTGCTCACGCCTGTCGCGCGCGTGTGCGACATGTGGGCGCATCATGAAGCCTTCGACAACGAGGACACCTGTAGAGCGCTCGACTCGTTCGAGCGTCTGCTCGTCGCTGTCGGTGCCCACCAGTCTGCGGAGGTGCGAAGCCTGAAGCTCAACGTGTTGCGCCTTTGTTTCGCCGATTGGGGGAGCCCACCGTCACCGATTGCGCCAGTTGCTGACCAGCCGCCTACTCGAACACCTACAAGCCGTCGAAGCATGGTTCACACGGGTCATCAATGGTCGACTGGGAGCTAGGTCCCGGTGTTGTACGGTTCTTCCACGATGACAAGGGCTTTCTGGCTTGGCGTGACTCGCATCCGAACGGATTCGTCGTCAACTGCGAACACCGTCCCCAGCCCGAGTACTTCAAACTGCATCGGAGCACTTGTCGGTTCCTCAATCTACCGAATGTGAGGAGTTATACGAACGACTACACGAAGCTGTGCTCGGAGGACCGTGCCCTGCTGGATCAATGCGGCATGAGCTTGTCGAGGCCCACCCCGATCGCTGTCCCTTTTGCAAACCGTGATCCGGCCTTGGCAGGGCAATCCTCTGATCTGCAGGGTATTTGACGGGCTGAGCGGACACGTCCTGGCGGAGTGGGGTGAGCTTCATGGAACTAATACTCGGGCCTAACGATCGAAGATTGACTGCTGTCGAGGACCTGCTCGATCGCTTCCTCTCTGATCCTTCGGAGACCGGCAACGACTACCTCGATTATGTGCCAACCTCGCCACCCAATCGGCTGGTGCCAGAGGACCTAGCGGTGACGCTTACCATGAACTCCTATGCGAGCGGAGCAACATTTAGAACCCTCGTCCGTCGCAGCGACGAGGTAGCCGATCGCCTCGCCACGCTTCCTGCGACGCCGCTGGAAGAGAGTGACGCCGAGCTGAGATCAGCAGTAATCGAACTCGTGTCGTGTGTCGGGTCGTGGCCGTACATCAAGGTCTCCGTGGCTACCAAGCTGCTGCACAAGAAGCGGCCGTCACTGATTCCTGTACTCGACAACCGTGCCATCTTCGGCGCTCTGCTGTGGCCACAGTGGCAGCCGCCGGAGCGAGTGTCGCGAGCAGACTCCATCGATGGACGCGGGCGAGGTGGTTATCTCGGCGGCGGCGCTCGATGCTATTTACCGCGATCGACGCGAGCCTCGAGAACTCCTCGACGTGGAGCCACCTGTCAGAGCGAATGCGAGAAGGGCACCGGAGAGTAGCAACGCGTAATAGAGCTCTTCGACATGATCTGGTGGCGCTACTTCCGTGATCGGGAGCCACCACCGGGGCGCAGGCAGTCGGGAGATTGACCGCGAGGCCCAGTTACATTACGAACGTCCTGGTCGGCGATCATGCGAGCTGCCCTTGGACGATCCTTGCACCTTCCAAGTCGCAGACGTCAGGACATCAAGCTTCTGGGGCGTGCTACGCTGTGACTTGGTTTCAGGACACCCGTCTTTGGTGAGACGACGAAGACGCGGGCCCGCCCTAGATCGGTTCACTTTCAATCCGGACCGCAGATGAGCACTGTTGGCGGTGCTAGTCGTCGTCCAAGTCGTCCGGGAGCTCAATCCCATCGGCATCCACGGCATGCTGCTCGGCGTACTCCATCCAGAGTGTAAATG